>OZ245946.1:1945000-3453984 GCA_965230095.1 Balneola sp. | reverse complement strand
TCACTCATTCGGATCTCAGAAACTATTCAAGCAAATGGCGTAACCCGGTTAAAGCTCGTTTTCAGGATTATGAACTTGCAATTATGCCACCTCCAAGTAGTGGAAGTATAGCAGTAGCTCAAATTATTGAAATGATGGATGATTACGCACTGGCTGAACTGGGGCATAACTCAGCTGATTACGTTCACCTGATGGCAGAATCAATGCGGCGTGCCTTTGCTGACCGCTCATTCTATTTAGGAGATCCTGATTATTATGAAGTTCCAAAACAGGACCTCATCGATCCAAAATATAACCATGCCAGAATGATCGACTTCTCCATGGATACGATTACGCAATCCTCGTCACTTTCTCATGGTGAATTTTCAAATAATTATGAGTCAGACGAAACAACGCACTTTTCAGTTATCGATAAAGATGGAAATGCAGTAGCAGTTACAACTACATTAAATGGTTCTTATGGCAGTAAAGTAGCAGTTGACGGAGCAGGATTTCTTCTAAATAATGAAATGGATGATTTCTCTGCCCAACCCGGAGAACCAAATGCTTATGGCCTGATTGGAGGAGAAGCTAACTCTATTGAACCCGGTAAAAGAATGCTGAGTAGTATGACTCCCACAATAGTAACTAAAGATGGAAAAGTCAGAATGATATTGGGAGCTGCAGGCGGGCCTAGAATTATTACGGCTACTTTACAAAACTTTTTAAATATAGCCGTTTTTGGTATGAATGCTCAGGAAGCAATAGCTGCAAACAGAATTCATCATCAGTGGTTGCCTGATATCCTTTTTTATGAGAATTATGGATTAAGCCCTGATACGATTCGATTATTGGAAGAAAAAGGACATCAACTAAGAACAATGTCTATTGCGCGTGGACATATAATTTACGTCGATACTGAAGGGAAAAAGTCCAGCGGAGTTGATCCCAGAGGAGATGGGCACGCTGCAGGTTATTGACCTTCCAAACTGTAGGGACAATTCATGAATTGTCCCTGCTTGATGGATTCTAAATATGGCTTAAAACATTCTTCGCAGTTACTGAATTGTGTGAATCGTGCCAGATCACCCCTCCCTGACTCAAGACAAATATTTGTGGTGATTCATGTCTCACATTAACTCTTTCAGCAAAACTTTTTGAAATAGCACGCTCGCTGATCACATCTATTAAGTGAAAATCTATTTCCGGATTACCAAGAAGTTCCGGGTCATTCAAATTTCGAAGAGCAAAATAACTCACTCCACAACTCGGGCTGTGCTTGTAAACAACTTGCTTGCGCTCTTTTGAAGATTTCAAAATTTCATATATCTCCTCTTGGGATGAAATATGATTCCAAACACTCTCTTCTTCTGAAGGAGCTTCCACTCCTGTAAAGGCATTAGTCAGCTTTTCTAAAAATCCCATCGTGATATTTTTCAATAAATATATTACAATTATGACACTTTACGGAACTCATCGCCTGAATCATTCATTATAGGTACTAAATTAACAAACTATCGGAGACTATGGATACAAAATTAAAAGGTTACTGGTTGGGACATTCCGCTTTTAAATTTATAAGCCAAAGCGGTTCTATCATTTATATAGATCCTTTTTTGAAAGACAATCCATCCACACCTGACAATCTCAAAGAAGTAGAAAAGGCAGATTATATATTACTGACACACGGCCACGAAGATCATGTTGGTGACACATTGAAAATCGCCGAACACACAGGCTGTAAAGTGGCTGGTATTGTTGAATTAATAGGTTTACTTAAAAAAAGAGGTCTTAAAGATGATCAAGCAGTTGAATTCAACAAAGGTGGCACAATCAGTTTTGAAGATTTTTCAGTAACCATGGTTTCTGCAAATCATAGTTCTTCTTTCGATGGAGAATATGCCGGTGATCCTGCAGGATTGGTTCTTTCTTTTGAAAATGATTTATGTATTTATCATATGGGTGACACTAATATATTTTCTGATTTGTTTTTATATGGAGAGTTATATGAACCTCATGTTGTGCTTGCTCCTATTGGAGATCATTTTACAATGGGACCTCAGGAAGCAGCATATGCTGTAGAGATGGTGAATCCGAATATTGCTGTTCCAATACACTATGGAACATGGCCACCCATAGATTCAGATCCGAATGAATTTAAAGAAGTACTTGAAGATATTTCAGATGTAGAAGTAGTTGTACCTGAAACAGGTACTGATTTTCTTCAATAAGCTACTGGAGCTTCAACTCATCTTTCAAATTAAGATCGAACCGGAAATGCTCTGAACCTCTTTTGATATAAATTGATATCTCCTTATTTGTAGAATGGAGTAAATTCAAAACTTCATTAAGAGAGTAACGGAAAGTTCGATCTGATTGAATTTCTAAAATGACATCATCTTTTTTTATCCCGGCCAGATCTGCCGGAGAGTTAGCCCTGACTTCAGAAACTACATAATAAGGTAAATCAAGGATTGGGGTAATAACATCTATTCCACTTGTATTGTACTTGAATTCATCGTCGAAGTTCTTATTCGGACGTACTAAAATTCCATTATCACCATAATTATAAATTATATCGAAGCGTTTTAAAAGATCTGATCCAATACTACCGTTTCTGGAGTCTCTTTCAATGGCCTGATCAACCGCTTCAAGATCAGGGTAAGATAACACAGGATCATTCAATACTAATCCCTGAAGCTCAATAGAACGCCCTTTTCCTATCTTTCCGTGTATTTCACCACTTAATCCACTACCTAAATAAGCATCTATAGTTTTATCAGGTATTACAATATCAGCAGAAGTATTCGGATATAAAAAAGCGGTGTGACTGGCTCCTGAATCTACTAATAAATTGACTTCAACTTCAGAAAAATCACTTTGAACTATTTTTAAGTCCATATAAAGTTTGTTGTCCCTGGTATTCACCGGAATATGAATCCATTTATTGCTTTGCTTCTTTTCCAGGTATTCCTCCTTATAAGCATCAGGGTCATGCAAATACACCTTTCTTCTTTCATAATCTACTTCAACTATAAAATTTTCGAAAATATCGTAACCTAACAATCCATTTATCTGCGTGCCCATAAAACTTGATAAATTGAATCGACCTTCAAGTATAAATACAACCGTATGGTTTTCTCCCTTTATCCCTTTCAGATAGATCCTATTTCCCCTGGAGATCAATGCCGGTAAAGGGCCCGAATTACCTAATCCATTTAAGCTTACATCTCCCTGATATTCGATTTCAAAGCTTTGATAGGGTCCCAATTCAGTAATTACAGTTCTCCCGGCCCCGGTATCCAAAATAAATTTTAATGTATCCGAATTATTAATTCTCATCGGCACTACAATCAAATTATTTATCATTTCAAAAGGCAATGTTACCGTTCCCCTGTATGGGTTTCTTATTCGGATATCCCGGTTTTCCCGGTCACCTTCTAAAATAAACCTTGAACAACCTGATAAGCATGCTAATAATAGCACACATCCGACAAATGCCCTTAAACTTTTTATTTTAGAGAGAACGTTCATTTTTTGCTGTATAATCCGATTGTTCAATTGGGATTATTTTAATCTAAATATTATCACTTACATAATTGAAAGAAGATAATCCTATCGATTTTTATTTTAATTTTTGGATTTTTAACCTAATTCGAAATGAAGTTTAATAAGTTTCGGAACATCAGAATCTGGACCCTCTTATCCATGTATCCGATCTTTTCCAACTTTTCTGAAACTGCGTATCTATTTTTGGATCATTTTTTTTCTGAGCTTTTAACGCTTGTTGAATCCCAAATAAAGACCAACCGTTGTTCGGATGATGCCCTAACTCTTTTCTATATACATCTATTGCCCTTTCATAATTTTCCATTTCTAACAAAAGCGCCCCATACCAGTGTCTTGGGGAAAATGGTATTGGTTCGGGTTCATCATAGGCCAGAGCATCATAATACTGTATTGATTGTTTGAAAGATTCTTCGGCTTTGTCCAACTCGCCTTTGTTCCAGAATATTTCTCCTTCTAAAATATATCCGACTGTACTCAAAAGATTCTCAGCTGAATGAAATCTGAATCTTGCGGAAGAAGATGAAGCTTCTTCTAAAATTTTTTCCTTCATCTCTGTTGCCTTCTCTTCATCTCCGCTTTTTAATGAAGCATATCCCTGAGCAAAATCCCACATTCCACCATGTATAGAATGCGATGGTCGGTTTTCAATAGCCGGTATTTCATCAAATCTTCCAAACCGGATCAATGTAAGTACATGGTACATATTATTACCGGTCAGTTTAGCATAATCCTTTCCTGCTTGTATTGCTACTGCTCCTTGTCCGTCCATACTGGCGGCAAAAGCCAACATATGAAGATTGTGAGAAGGATAAATTGCAAAGCCTTCTCCAACGGATGCTTTCATATCAGAATGCCACGCCATAATATTTGCTGTAACAGCATCTCCCCAACGGCCTATTTCATTCCATGTGTGCGACGGCATATGATTTATGTGGCTGGCGCCAGGTATCGAGGTTCCTATAAATTCAGCGCAAGGTTCAGCCCATTCAGGGTTTTGCGTTGACTCTGTTGCATGAATATACAGATGGCAAGCTCCGGGGTGTTTGATATCTGTTTCCAAAATTGCCTCCAGTACAGAGTGGAGTTTTTCTACATCGGGATCATTTACGTCTCTTGTTCCTCTTCTGGGTTCTAATAAAAACAAAGACTCTGCATACAATGTAGCTATATCTAAATCATCAGGATATTTTTTTGATAACTTTTCCATTTCTTTTGAATACAAAGTATCCTGAACAGCTCTTTTGTCTCGATCATAATCCCTGACATATCTTACTGAGAAAGCTTTAATCAGATCTTTTTCTTTTACACTGCCATTATTCTTTGAAATCTGAATTGCTTCCTGAATTTTCTCATAAGCTCTGGGAGCCTCAGAAGTGGTCATTGCTCCGTTCAGGTAAGATCCCCAAGCCCATGCTTCTCCCCAATAACATACCGCACAATCCGGATCTGCTTTTTGTGCTTCCCGGAAAGAACGGGCCGCATCAACCTTTGTAAATGCATACATCATTTGAAAACCCTGATTGAAATAGGCTTGCGCTTTTTCACTATCAGATGAAATAGGATACTCAAAGTCTCCCAGCGCTGCATCAAAAAGAGGGATAGGTTCATCAAATGCGGACGGATAATTTGCATTCTGAGCCACCCCGGCAAATGGGATCAGGGGTAAAACCAATAACAGGAAAACTTTTTTCATAACAGAATTTAGGATTTTTGTTTTCAGATTATAATAGATAAACACCTTCTAAAAAGTAAATGTTTGTACCCTGATATTTGAATCTATGTTATATATCTTCATTCAAAATTAATTTACTTACTATTTCTATGGCTGACCTGATAGGTGTATTTGCTTTAATTGTAGGACTGGAACTTGTTCTGGGAGTTGATAACATTCTCGTTATTACTATTCTTGTAAGTCGACTTGAAGAAAAATATCAACAAAGAGCCAGGATAATCGGGCTGGTTCTGGCAATGGTTGCTCGAGTTGCTTTGCTGTTTTTACTGCTCCAGCTCACCGAGCTCACCAACCCAATTGTACTAGACTTATCCGTCAGGGACCTGATTCTGATTGTTGGTGGGTTGTTTCTTCTTTATAAAGCTGTAAAAGAAATTCATAATACGATAGAGTTAAAAGACGAACATGATGCCGCAAAAAATGTTAAAGATTCTTTCGGTTCGGTAATTACTCAAATTGTATTGCTTGATATGGTTTTTTCGGTCGATTCTGTAATAACTGCTATTGGTTTAACCGATGTAGTTTGGGTTATTGTAACAGCAGTAATTCTTTCGTTTGTAGTAATTCTGATTTTTGCAAAGCCAATTGGGGAGTTCATCCTTCAAAACCCCGCACTTAAAATTCTAGCTCTTTCATTCCTGATCACCATTGGAATAACCATTTTTATGGAAGGCTTACACAAAGAAATACCTAAAGCTTATATTTATCTTCCTATGGGTTTCGCCCTTTTTGTTGAACTACTACAAATGCGATATTCTAAAAATAAGCAGGAGTATAATCAGGAACTAAAAGATAAACTCCCTGATTAGATTCTACAGAAGAGCTGCAAGTCAATCACATAGTTGTTCCAACAAGCAAACTTTTACTTTTTTAAAGGAAGTACATCTGTATAATTGTTGAAATATTAAACATTACATTTATCCATGAGATTCATTTTAATTCCGGTTCTTCTTGTTTTTATTCAATGTCAATCACAACCTTATGAATTCAGCGAAGAAGCTTCTTCCGAAATACTGAAAACATTAAGTTCTGATGACATGAGGGGGCGACAAGCCTTTACCCCTGATATTGATAAAGCAGCAGAATATATAAGCGGTAAGTTTGACCAAATAAATCTGGATAAATTAAATAGTGAATCTGATTATTTGCAAGACTTTGAAGTGCTCTCCACTCAGGTAAAAAATGCAGACATCGAAATTGGAGGTACTCCGATTGGCTCTAACGACTTTTTTGTACTTGGAGATACATCAACCATAGAATGGGCAGAAACTAACCGGATTGAAGCTGTTCAAATTGCAGAGGACGAGAACTTCCAACAGCGATTTAATGAGATTCGTGAAACAGCTGATGAAGTCTTTGTATTTGTAGATGAAAGCCACGAGGCAATTTTCAGAAGATACCAGCCATTCTTTTCCAGAGCCTCCAGATCATTTCCAAATGAGATGCCTTCCAATATGGTTTTTGTTCTGACTTCAAAATCTCCGGAAACCTCCTTTAATGCATACATTACAAAACAGAGCAACCGCCTTCAGTTAGCTAATGTAGTTGGAAAAATTGAAGGGAATCGTAAAGATGAATATGTAGTTTTCTCAGCTCATTATGATCATATTGGAGTGAGACAACCAAATACAGCAGATGCTGACTCTATAGCTAACGGAGCCAATGATAATGCTTCGGGAACTACTGCCGTTATAGAACTAGCGAAGTATTTTAAAAGTAAAGGCACTCCTGAAAGAACTTTATTATTTGTTGCTTTCACAGCAGAAGAATCAGGTGGATATGGTTCTCAATATTTTTCCAAGCAACTTAAACCTGATCATATCATGGCTATGTTCAATATCGAAATGATCGGGAAACCAGCAGTTGAAGGACCAAATACAGCTTGGATTACCGGATTTGAAAAGTCAAGCTTTGGCGAACTTCTTCAGAAAAGTGCTCAAGGATCTGTATATGAATTCTATCCGGATCCTTACCCTAACCAAAACCTGTTTTATCGTTCTGACAATGCTACTTTGGCACGATTAGGTGTCCCTGCTCACACTATAAGCACTACCCCGATTGATGTTGATCCGGATTACCATCAGGTATCGGATGAATTTGAAACCATCAACATTGCTCATCTAACAAATACAATACGCGCAATTTCACGAGCGGCTGTTGGTATAGTTTCAGGTCAGGACACGCCCACAAGAGTGGATGCAACTCAATTAAACTAGTATTTATCATTTCAAAAAGGTAAAATGGAGCTATCATAACACAAATTACTATTATGAAAGCTCTATTTTCTTTAATTCTACTTCCCCTCCTTTCAATCAGTATTTTTGCGCAAAACTACGCAATTCAGCAACTCGAAAATTCACCTCGACATCACGAATGGGTAGAAATTCAATCTAACGGAAGGACAATGCACAACTTTGTAGCGTTTCCTGAAAGATCTGATAAAGCTCCTGTCTTTATTGTAATTCATGAAAACCGGGGATTGAACGATTGGGCCAGAAGTTTTACCGACCAGTTGGCCGAAAAAGGATTTATTGCCATTGCCCCGGATCTGATATCAAATACGGTTGAAGGGATTGAAAAAACAAGTGATTTTGAAACTTCGGATGCAGCTCGTTCAGCCATTTATGGATTAGGTGCAGATAACGTGACTCAGGATTTAAAAGCTGTATTGAAATATGCAAAATCAATAGAAGCTGGTAATGGAGAAATTTATGTGGTGGGATTTTGTTGGGGCGGGTCTCAATCCTTCCGATTTGCAACTAATGTGGGAAAAGATATTGAAGCCGCACTGGTCTTTTATGGAACAGGCCCTCAGGAAGCTGAAGAATATTCTTCCATTGAAGTTCCTGTGTACGGCTTTTATGGTGGTGCTGATAATCGCGTGAATGCAACCATTGAAAGATCAGAAGAAGCAATGAATAGCTACGGCAAAACATATAATTATGTGATTTACGACGGTGCAGGTCATGCTTACATGAGACGAGGAGATGATCCTGAATCTTCACAAGATGATCCAAATGTTAAAGCCAGAAATGCTTCCTGGGAAAGGTTAATGAACATTGTAAAGGACAATTGAATTGAAATCCCGAGACCAAATAGAGTTGGAAATTCATCAGTCTTTTGATGAAGTGATCAACTTTATTCGCCAACAGGATGATTCTTTGTTTGATCGACCCAAAGCTGAAGGAAAATGGAGTACCGGGCAACAATTAGATCATTTGATCAGAAGTGTAAAACCTCTTAGTACAGGAATGGAGTTACCTAAGTTCTTACTGAGATTTCGGTTTGGAACCAGAAACAGAGCAGAAAGATCATACGATGAACTGGTAGCAAAATATCAGAAAAAGCTTAAGGAAGGTGGACGGGCTAGCTCTGCTTTTATCCCTCCAGAAGTCCCGGTAGAACAAAAAGAACAACTTTTAACCGCTTATGAAAAAGAAAAAATCAATCTGGTAAAAGTGCTTCAGAAATGGTCAGAAACACAGCTGAGTACCAATGTAGCTCCTCACCCTCTTTTAGGTAAATGTACAGTTCGGGAGTTGTTGTATTTTACTATACATCATAACTACCATCATCTTGAAAGCATTAAAGATATTCCCTGACTTTTTTAAACCTCAAAATACCTTTGATCGGAAGCTGTGCCAGTCTATCCAAGTGTATATCCAAAACTTTTCCAATTCTTGGGTAGCCTCCAACTGTTTGTCCGTCTCTCATTAAAATAATTGGCCTTCCATTGGGCGGAAGTTGAATAATTCCCGGAATTACTCCTGATGATATCATCTCTCTTTTCGGATTCTCAATTTTTGAATCTGATTCTAGCCTGATACCCATTCTGTTGCTTTTCGAGCTTATTTTAAATTCTGTATTTAAAAATTTATGCTGTTCTTTCTTTGATATCCAATCCCATTCAGATCCGGGAACAAAATCAACTGAGAGTTTGCTGCTGAAATATGGGATTTTTTCATTAGGTGCTGAAAATAACTTAAGGTCAGTATCACTCTCTTCCCAGTATATTTCGTCTCCTTTAAGTAAACTTCTTCCTTCAAACCCACCAAATTTACCTGTCACATAAGTAGAACAGCTACCCATTACTTCTTTAATTTGCCACTTTCCCCTAATGCTTAAATAGCATCGGCATCCCTTCTCAGCATATCCAAATTCTAAAACCTCCCCAGCTTTTACCTTAATACCCGAGTTCAATTTAATGCCTTTTTTGTTAATCATTGGTTTCATTTGAGCCCCGGTGATTGCGATTATTGAATCCGATTCAAACCTATAAGAACCACCTTTTAAAGCCATTTCAATAACCGGAGCCTCTTTAGGATTCCCTACTAATTCATTAGCTAAGCTAAAGGAAGATTCATCCATAACTCCAGAAACAGGGACTCCGAATTTTCTAAATCCGATTCTTCCTTTATCCTGAACAGTAGACATCAGTCCTGAATCTAGTACGGTTAGCTTACCCATTTCTCTGCAGCTAATTTTTTGTATTCTTCTTCTGATATACGTTTAAATCTAATTTTGTCACCTGCTATGAGCTTTGTGGGTGGTTGTGTTTTGACATCAAAAAAAGATTCTGCTGTTCTCCCAATAATTTGCCACCCTCCCGGACTTTCAAGTGAATATATTCCTGTTTTCTCCCCCCCTATGCCTACTGAACCTGCCGGGATTTTTGTTCTTGGGGTTTCTTTCCTGGGAAGTGAAATACGGCTATCTAGCCCTTCCAAAAATATAAACCCGGGTAAAAAGCCCATCATGGCAATTTTATAATCTCCTGAACAATGAATAGAGACTATCTCTTCTTTTAACAGCCCTGTTTTTGATTCCACTTCAGTCCAGTCCATGCCAAGTTCGTAACACACTTTAATTTTGTGAGTTTTCAGTTCTAATTTAGTTTCTTCTTCTTTTTTAGTTATACCGGAAAGAATTTTTATCAGATCAACATCAGAAGAACTGAAAACAAGTGTAAGAGTATCATAAGCCGGAATTATATCTGTTAATTGTTGAAGTTCAGACACCAGCAGGTGAGTAGTGTTATGTATAGCATCAAGAACCCCTTTTTTTATTTTTGGTTTCAATAACCAGGTAGCTTCACCCATCCGGAAAAATGCCCAAGAAATACCATTAAATTGCAGTGATCCTGACTCCATGATTTTTTAGAAATTGATGAATATTTCTGGCAAGCTCTTCAGAACCTTTAGTGTCGCTGTGTAAACAAATAGTTTCAGCTTTGATAGGTAATTCTTTACCTGAGTGTGCGATAACCTTTTCTTCGATCACCATTTTAAAAATCTGAGACAAAACTTCTTCCTTTTTGTGAAGAACTGCTCCTTCTTGTCCACGAGATCGTAATCTTAGGTCATCTTCATATGTCCGGTCTGCAAATACTTCTGCGCAAAATTTCAGATCATTCTTAAGAACTGCTTTTTCGAACTCAGATCCTGACTGACCATAAACCATGACATCCAGACTTAATTCTTTGATAGCTTCAGCTACCGTTTTAGCAATGTCTCTGTATACTGAAGCTGCATTATACAATGCTCCGTGAGGTTTTATATGATGGATTTGAACTCCCTCTCCATCCGCTATTTCTTTTAAGTTGAGTATCTGATCTTTAATACTGTTTTTAAGCCTCTCAGCTGTTATTTCCAGCTGTCTGCGTCCAAACCCTTCTCTATCCGGATATGAGGGGTGAGCTCCGACTTTTACCTTATTTTTTTTTGCAAGGATCACCGTCCAGCGCATACTGATTTCATCACCAATATGACCTCCACAAGCAATATTACAGGATGATATATAAGGCATTATAGCTTTATCCAGATCAGGCCCATACTCTGATCTCCATTCGCCCAAATCGCAATTCAGATCAATACTTGTTTTCATATAAATTGAAATACACTATTTAAACTTCTGAAACCAACCAATAAAGCAACTATTATCACAAAAAAACCTAATATATTTTGAATAATAGAGTTCACATATTCGCCTAACAGTTCTTTTCTGTTTACAATATAAATCAAAAATACAGCCACCAACGGTAATAAAATTCCATTAGCTACCTGTGCAAATTGAATAATACTAACCGGATTAAAACTAAGCATTGAGAATATTACTCCAGTAATCAGAATTATAATCCAGACAGCTTTAAATTTCGCGTGCCTCATGTCAACCTGCCAACCCAAAATTCCTTTCGCTGCATACGCTGCTGCCAATGGAGCAGTTATTGCGGATGAGATTCCGGCAGCAACAAGTCCTAATCCCAAAAATCCTTTAGCCCATCGTCCCAATAAAGGTTCGAGCTGAACGGCCATATCTGCTGCATTTTTGATTTCTTCCCCTGAACTTCCGGAAGCCGCACTTGTTATTACGATACACATAGAAATTAGTCCGCCCAAAATTATAGCAACTATATTCTCTTTTCTCAGATCTGAAAGTTGACTCGCTTCGGAATACTTTTGCTGAACTGCCGAAGCATGAAGAAACAGATTATAAGGTACAACAGTTGTTCCGATCAGCGCTACAACTGTAAGTAATTCTTCGGTTGATGATTTTGGGATAAACAATCCCTTTGCAATTTCTGAGAGGTCAGGAGTTATCATAATCGCAGTAGCCAAAAAAACAATACTCATTATAACTACTAATCCAACCAGAAAATTCTGAATTCGTCTAAAATTACCTGAATAGAGTAGCCAAAAGGCAACTCCCCCTATTACTAAGGGTACCAGCCTGACTTCAAACTTATCAAGTTTGATATTAAGAGGAGGTAACACTTCATTCCAACCAAGTACAGCGCCGGATATATTTCCACCTTCATAGGCTGCATTACCAATTACAATTGCACCCAAAACTAATGCAATACCAAAGATTCTTAATAATGGATTTTGCAGTTCACCACGAATTGCTTCACCAAATCCCTTTTGAGTGATTAATCCTAAACGAGCGGTCATTTCCTGTAAAACAATAGTGGCAATCATCGAAAATAATAATGCCCATAACAATGTATATCCAGAGTTCACGCCTGCCAATGTGCACACTGTAACCGTTCCGGGACCTATAAAAGCAGCGGTTACCAACGTGCTTGGACCAAAATATTTTTTTACTTTAAAACTCATCTAGGCGAATATAAAATACCCTTGTCAAAATCACGAAAAGAAAGTTTTTAGAATCATAGTTCAACAATATAAACTCCGAAGAATCCTAACTATCATCAGAGATGAAAAAATTAAGTACTATAAACGATCCGGGCTATAGTAAGCCTGAAAAACAAAGTACTGTAAATCTTTTTTTTCTTAATTATATCAGAGATGAGAGAGATATTCCATTTGTATATTTATGTTTGCAAATGACTTTTATTATCATACCAGGAGCAATTCTTTTATTCAGCACCGCTTTTACCGGTACTTCTTTTTGGATAGCTTCGGCAGTGTACTGGATTCTTTGGGTTTATTTTCTGGGTCCTTTCACTTTGATGCTTCATAATACCAGCCACAGAAAGTTTTTTAAAAGAAAGTATGATTGGGCCAACCATTATATACCTTGGGTTTTAGGGCCATTTATGGGGCAGTCTCCTGAAACTTATTTTAGCCATCATATTGGTATGCACCATCCTGAAAATAATCTTGAAGATGACCGAAGCTCGACCCTCCAGTTTAATCGTGACAGCTTTACCGGGTTCCTAATATACTTTGGGAATTTTCTGTTCATTGGTGTTATCGAACTAATTGATTATTTCAGATCTAAAAATCGCACAAAACTCCTTAAAAAAGTAATAAGAGGAGAATTCTCTTTTTTACTTATGAGTGTACTACTTGCGTTTATTAGCTGGCAAGCAACCCTTGTGGTTTTTTTAATTCCATTTATTTTTATTCGGTTTGCAATGATGTCAGGCAACTGGGCTCAGCATGCTTTTATCGATCTGGAAAATCCGGATAACAATTATCGCAATAGTATTACCCTTATTAATACTTCATATAATAAACGCTGTTTTAATGATGGATATCATATTGGACATCATTTGCATCCCGGAATGCACTGGACAGATATGCCTGATAATTTTTTAGATAACAAAGACAAATACGCCGAAGAAAAAGCACTTGTATTTGAGGGAATTGATTTTCAGGTTATATGGCTTTGGCTGATGTTAAAACGGTACGATTGGTTGGCCGACCGTATAATAAATATCAACAACACCTTCCGATCTAAGAATGAAATCATTAATATCTTAAAAAAGAGAACTCAACGTTTAGACCCTGAAATATTGTAACAACAAAAGTTCAAACAGGAATACATTATGCCTAAAGCAAATAATAAAACAGTACCAACTGAACTAAGCGTACTTGATTATCTGGAAGCAATTGAAAACCCGCAAAGAAAAGAAGATTGTATCAGAATTCATGACATGATGAAGGAAATTACCGGAAAAGAGCCTAAAATGTGGGGAACTTCCATCGTAGGATTTGGAACCTATCACTACAAATATGAAAGCGGGCGTGAAGGCAATATGCTAATGACAGGTTTCTCGAATCGCAAACAATCCATTACTTTATATATTTTAGGCGGATTAAAAAAGAGAACTGAACAACTAGAAAAACTAGGACCTCATAAAACAGGTAAATCGTGCCTTTATATAAAAAAACTGGCTGATATTGATATTAATGTACTAAAAAAGATGATTGAAGAAGATTTTGATCACGTCCACAAAAAGTATGAAGTGATCGAATAACCTTCATAAAGCTACTATCAATATAGTACTTCCAAAAAAGAAGAAAGAAATTAAAAAAGGCAGTCTTTGTTATACTGCCTTTTATTTATCTATTTCAGTAAAGTAAATCTTTTAGTAATTAAATTATTTCCAAAACTAATCCTATAGAAATAGATACCACTGGCTAATCCTGAAGCGTCAAAGGTAACTTGATTTAATCCAGATGTTCTTCTTCCATCTATTAATACAGCTACTTTGCGACCTAACAAATCGTAAACGGTCAAGTTTACATTTTGATCGTTTTGTAATGAAAAAGAAATGGTTGTACTTGGATTAAATGGATTTGGGTATGCTGAAAATCCTAAGACATTTTCATCGTTAGAAGTTGATATTTCAACCGTCTCTAGCTGTTCATTTTGAAGGTCAGGACCTGTTATATGACCTAAAGAAGCATATACTCCTTCTTCAAAATCATATTTATCAAATGAGAATAGCTTTTTAAGTTCACCAACTTTCGTGACCTGTATATTTAAACTTATTGGAGAGCTTTCGGAATTAAGTAATGAAACACCATTTCTAAAATCTGCTTTCTTTGTACCTAATTCCTTATCTCCTGCTACTAAAAATTTAGGGAGTTTATTGTTTTTGAATAGCTCTTCGATCCGATTACCTGAAATCTCAATATTAAAGCTGGCATTTCCAAGATATTTGATATTTACTTTCTTGTCTAAACTAAATGCGTTTAAGGCGTTGGATACTGAAAGATCAAAAATATCTTGGTCTATTTTTACCATTTTAAGTTCTTCCGAATCTCCAAGTTCATTTTTGTTAGAAACTTGATCAATCTTTATCTCAATATAGGCTCCTGTAGAATCCATAAATGAAATAGCACGAGTGTATTTTGTAGATTGATTGAAATTTGGATCTTCACCAACAGATTTACTTAAAGTCTGAGAACTCAACCCAACGTCAAAATACGGACCTGTTTCATCAGTATAAACAAACTTAGCGTTATTACCCCCCATAGAAAGAGAAGGATATTTCCCATCAGTTGTAATTGTGGTTGGGGAAGACCATGAAGAACCGTCAAAATATTGACGAGCAACCCCTCCATTTCCTTGGATTTCCCAAACTAAATACGCTTCATAATTCCCGGTAGAACCAGTACCTGTGATTGAAGGTTTGGTTTGTAATTGGTAATAAGTTGTGTGATATACACTTGGCCAAGATGATGTTTGTGTTGTTCTATATCTATGAATGACTTTATTGTCATATGGTCCCGTTCCGCTACCAGTAGTCCTCGTCCAAGCAACATGAAGTCCAGGTGTCGCACCCGATGTGTATGATGGATTACTACTTATACTTGGTGAATGGTGTTTAGCTGTTCCAGGTACGATTGAAGACAAATTTTGGAATTCGCCCCAATCTGAGTAAAAATGAAGTGTTCTATAATAAATATGGTCAGTATTCTCATTGGTATAAGCTATACTGAACTTAGTATCTTGAGATCTATTTGAACCTATTGCAGAGTACTCTTTGGTATCATTGCTTGTACCGGGTATTGCATCAACTGTAGGACTTCCAAGATAGTTATTGCTCCAAGAAGCCCAAGTTTCCCAACTACTCGTTGAACTGTTATACAATTTTGCTCTTACAGCTCCATCATAAAAATACGTTAGCATCAACTCATCATCATAGTGAGAATCATATGATGAGATTTGGGGATTCAATGGCTCACTGGAAGTTACACCTAAATATAGTGGTGTACTCCAAGAACTACCTCCATTCGTACTTTTAGTGTAATAAGCTTCATAGTCACCATCATCATAGCTTTGTTGTTCCCATACCACGTGGAGGTTGTTGTTAGTATCCATAGTAATGTTGGGAGAAGTATTTTTACCAAATGAGTTGACTTGGTCAAAAGATAACAACTTTGGTTGTTGAGTCATCCAAGGCAATTTTTTGTAATACACAATTTCGCTTCCGGACTGATACACGGTATGATAGCTTCCGCTAGACATTTCATACATTGCCCTCCTACTCTGATTTGACCCAGTTGCATCCGAACTTATCGACTCAAAGTTTAACATTTTATCTTCAACGAGCATTTTTTCAGCTTCATACACGGCGTGCATAGCATTTAATCTTCCGTAACCGTATTCATTCGTAAAGTTTTGACCATTCATGTCGGAAACTTTATCTGCACTAGAATGTAGAATAGATCTTACCTCAGATTGAGTAAGGGTTGGGTTTACTGAAAGCATAAGACCTATTGTACCTGAAACTAATGGAGCAGCAGAAGATGTACCATTGAAGTCATCAGTGTAATTTCACGATTTGTAGCCAGCATTTCCACTTATATCAGAAGTTCTTATATATATTCCAGGCGCCACAAGATCCACTTCGCTACCAAAACAACTTCCCCATGAATTTTCTTGACCATCATCCCATTGTTTTCTTTCATCGTTTTCTTTCGTTGCTCCAACAGCAATTACATTTGAAAATGCAGCAGGATAAGTAACATCAGTACTAAAAAACCGTTGTTTCTCATAATTTCCTGATGATGCTACTAAAATTACCCCTGCATTGTAGGCGTCGTTAAATGCATCTTCAATCTCAGAATCGTAGATCCATCCTCCCCAACTGTTTGAAATAATATCTGCGCCATTATTTACTGCATAATCAATTCCTGATACAACCCAGCTAGCATACGTCCATTTATCATCAACTGGCCATATATCCCTTGCAATTTGTATAGGCATGACTTTACAGTTCCAACAAGCACCGGCTACTCCTTTACCGTTATCAGAGATTCCAGCTGCAATACCTGCGCTTGCCGTACCATGAGCATCATTTCCGTTCGGATTTGGATCATTAGAATTGCCAGTATCAGTCGTGTTGATTCCAATAACATTACCTGAACCATCTTTATACAAATTTGAGGCAAGATCCTCGTGACCTAAATCAACACCTTCATCAACAACCGCTATAACAATATCTGTTTTACCAGTCTCTATTTCCCAAGCCTTTTCTAACTCTACTTTCTCAATGTTCCACTGGTCATCAAAATAAGTATCATTTGTTTCAACAGAATGATTTGATATTTCAAGCACCCAATTAACAGATACTTTTTTGATAACACCTTCATTTTTTAATTCTTCAACAATTTCAATACTGTTTTTTTCATAGGGTGGTAGTAAACTGTACAGTTTTCTATCCCCAAGCCATTTAGTGATATCATTCTCAACTTTAGAAAGCTTATATCTTTTCTCGATATAGTAATCTGATTTGAATTTACCCCTTCTTTAAAAACTATAAATACTTCATCACTAGCATATTTTTTCCCACCTTTACCATTTTGATAAATTGGGCTTATATGAACATTAGGATTTTGTTCTTTTAGTCTTTCAAAATCTGAGAATGATAGGTCTCAATTCTAGAGGTATATTTCCCATTTATTTGAAAGCTTTTCTCTTTTTTTACTATAGATGTAGATGCTTTTAATTTCGCTTTATCTAAGTTTTGACTTGAAAGCATCATGTAAGAATTATTGCTTACATTCAATTCAACCAAACTGTTGTTTGGTCCTTTTTCTTTTAAAACTTCACTCTGTTGAGCAAATAAAGTTATGCTGAGCATTACAAATACTGTAATGCTAGAAAGGATTTTAAACATGATATTCTATTTAGTTCTTATTTAAAAAGTTTGGAATGCATAATCCGGAATTGCGAATCTCACATTCTCAATAAGAGAATATCTATTTGACCTCTGTAAAGAATTTTCTAGGTTCGTTTTCAGTGTTTTTAGATGATAAGTTTGACCTTTTGAATCTGTATCTCTATCTAAAAATAAATTGTCAGTAGACATTAAACTGTCTAATATCTCCATCTCTCTATTTTTTTCAATTCCCTCGAATTTGATTCTAACAACATCAGTTAAAAGTATTATACCTCCATTTTCAGAGATAAAAACAGGAAGTGAGTATTCTACCTCTGGAAGGTCATCAAGTTCACTTTCGCTTTCAACAGCAGTATTAGAATAATAATATTCAGCAGGATTGGAAACACACTTAACTATAAAGTGTTTTGTTGTAATAACTCTATCGTTAGCAATCAACCCATAATCATTTAAAATATCTTTAATATTTTCTTCGGAGACATCATTTTTAAATTTCAAGGACAAAAAATTTCTGTCACGCTTCCATGGGATTTTGTTGAGTTCTAAATCATAAATAAAAAACCCTTCTTCATATCCATAATCTACGGGAGTAGTATTTTCTTCATCACATGAAATGAATGTTATAGTTGCAATTAATAGTATTAAAGTAAATAGATTATTCACACTTAAATGAGTACTGAAATTTATATTTGTTACAAATAAGTTACCTAAATATTTAGATTTAAAATAAAATATACTTGTCATGTAACACGTATCAATATTATATAATTGAAAGGTAGTTCTTAAAAAACTGGATTAAATTCAACACTATTAAAATTAGAATTTTTAATACTAATAATCTCAATGAACATCTAATTGCAACCATTGTATAAACTTTTTTATTATTTATGATGAATTACAATTCGCTAAATGACTCTAAACGATTTTACTAAACAAACACTTGAATTCCCCGATGACTACGAAGGTAAAGTAATCGCTTCTTTGATTCGATCTAACGAAAATATCAAAGGAAGAAAGACCGTACTCTATATTCATGGTTTCAATGACTACTTCTTTCATCCGCATTTAGCGGAAGAATTTCATAAAAATGATTACAATTTCTTTGCGCTTGATCTTAGGAAATATGGGCGTTCACTTCTCGGCCATCAGCACCCGAATTATTGCAGAGATATATCTGAGTATTACGAAGAAATTTCCGAGTCTCTGAATATCATTCATAAAGAAAACGGTAAAGAAATTGTTATTCTAGGACACTCTACCGGAGGTTTGATATCAAGCCTGTATGCTAACTTTGGTCAGAATAAAGAGCTTATATCTGCACTTATCCTGAATTCACCTTTTTTTGAATTTAATGTCTCAGAAAAGGAACGTGATTTAAATCTGTTATTTGCCAGAATTATTTCTTTCTTTATGCCTTATGCAAATAAAAGTAAGCCACTTTCAAGTTTATACAACCGTAGTTTACTAAAAAAGCATTATGGAGAATGGGAGTTCAATGAAAACTGGAAACCCGAACGGGGATTTCCGGCATATTTTAAATGGTTAATAGCGATTTTTAATGCACAAGAAAAACTAAGATCTGCTTCTGATATAAATAAACCTGTTTTGGTGATGCATTCAGATCGGTCAGGAAAACCAAAAAAATGGTTTCCTGAAGTCCTTGGAATGGATATGGTATTAAATATTGAACACATAAAAGAAACTGGACAGAAATTGGGAAAAAAAGTTACCTTCCTCCCTGTGAAAAATGCAATCCACGATATTTTTCTATCAAAAAAAGAGGTTCGTGAAAAGGCCTTTACTGAAATGATTAACTGGTTAAATAAGACGATTAAATAATCACTATGGAAAACAGTATAGTTTTTGAAACTACGATTGAAGCATCAGTAGATAAAGTATGGGAAACACTCACGGATCCCGATAAAATAGAACAATATATGTTTGGCTCCCGCTGCGATAGTAACTGGACTCCGGGTAGTAAAGCCAATTATTATATCAAACAGGATGAAAAAGAAATTACTGTTGTAAAAGGAGAAGTAATTCGGGCCATACCTAACAAGTTACTGGAACATACCTTGTTTCCCGCTAATTCAGGTATTGAAGACACTTTAGAGAACTATTTGGTTATTATTTATGAAATGCAAGAAGAAGATGGTAAAACTGAATTAACCATCACTCAAAAGGGCTATAAATATGTAGAGAATGGTAAAGAGCGCTACATAGATACTCAAAAAGGCTGGAAAGCTGTTCTTCCTAAATTAAAGGAAACAGCAGAACAAGCGTGAGCCCGGAGCAACCAAATAATCCTCTGCATGGCATAAAATTAGCCCAAATTGTAGAGGATTTAGTTGATTATTACGGATGGGAGCAGTTGAGTCATCATATAGATATAAACTGTTTTAAGAAAAACCCCAGTGTGAAATCGAGCCTTAAATTTCTGCGCCGTCATCAATGGGCACGAGATCAGGTTGAAGAACTCTGGATTGATGTTTTTGCAAACAAATAAACTATCTGCCTACAAAATTCAGCATCTGGTTTTCCAGTAAAATAATTACTGCCACAATAGCCACCGCTATCCCAAGTTTAAAAAGCTTTTGACCCCGGGATTTCTTTTCTCCTGATTCAGGAATTACAGCTTTAATTGCTTCTATAACTTTTTCTCTGTTGTAGAAAACCACAAAACTTACGGCTGTAAAATAGCTTATCGCACTTAACATCGCTCCTGTAGATATCTCAAAAAAGAAATCCACCACAATGATATTCATCAAAACAGGAATTAAAATTGCAGCTCCTAAAATTTTAGTTCGGTGAAAAAACAACATGAAAGAACCTAGAATTTGTGTCCCCCCAATGAATAATATATAACCGAAAGAATAACCGAAAAAGGTCCATGCAAGATCGAAACCGCCTACCTCGGAAATAGGCAATGAAGCAACCGCTTCAGGGATTTCACCTTGATAAAACTGGCCTCCCATCAATTTTCCAAATCCGTAAGTGAGTAACATGGTTGCAGCATAAATTCTAGCAGCTAATTCCAGATGGGTAAGAACTTTCTTTTTAGTGATTTGCATGAGCTTCAATTTTTGATTTGAAGCTTTTTACTATTTGGAATAAGAATTGTTACAAGTTCACCAGTAAGGGCTTAAGTCCGCAAAAATATCTATTCCAGCTCTCCTAATCTATCATCATATGTACCAATCAACTTTCCCCAATCGTATTTCTTAACTATTGATTGATAATCAACTCGACGTAATCCCATCACACTTTCTATGGCTGTTTCAAGTCTGGCAAGAAGCTCTCCTTCTTCGTATAAAAATTCACGGTCCAACTCTTCCGGCATATGTTCAGGATACGCTAAGCGATTAGGTAACAACGGAAAACAATCGCAATACATGGCTTCGATCACACTTCCTCCAAAAAAATCCTGGTTTGATGTTACCGGAAGAATATCTGCGCGCCATAGCCATTTCGCATAGTCGTCAAAAGAATCAGCATATCCCCAATGTAAGATCTCATCTTTAAGTTTTTCCTTTGCTTCATCAAAGATCGGGGGGTTTACATCATTTTGTTCTCCCAGTACGACTAATTTGAACGCAATCTCTTTTTCTTTCAATGCGAACAGTGTTTCAAAAAATTCCTCAGGATTTTTGTCATATTCCCATCTGTGATTCCATAAAATGGTAGCCTCAGATTGTTTTTCTTTATCTGATGAACGGAAATCTTCAAATCTTTCCAGATCTAATCCTAAATGCAGCACTTCACTTTTCTCTCTGAGAACTTCGATATTATCTTTTTCTCTCTTATCAGGAAACTGCTTTAAGAATTTTGGTAAAGCTCCCAAAAAAGAATCCAAGTGATATTTTGAATTAAAAAAGACTTTATCAGCTGCAAGTGCTGAAGCGTAATTGATAAAGGAATAGTGGTTATTACGCTTCTTCTTTACATCTCTGTCTTGTGGCGACCATGGATAAGTCAACTGGTTCTCATGGAAGTACATGGCTACCGGAATGTTTGCCAATCTCTTTCTGGTCAGTGCAAGAAAGGTAGTTAAGTCCAGCATTGAAGTAGCGAGAATCACATCAGGAGATTCTTCTAATTCATTGAATTGTTTTGCTAAAGAAATCGCTCCTCCGTGCATTCGCCACTTCCAGTGTCGACCGGGCAAACTAAGAATTTGAATGTTGTGCTTAGAATGTTTCTGGAATCCTTCTGCCCATTGTTTATGAGATCCGGAGAAAAAGGGTTCTAGGAGTGTGATATTAAGTTTTTTCATTGCTGAAATAACTTAAAGATTTCTATTCCACATCCCAAGTGTAGAAGTTATGGTCTTCATCTAAAGTCCAACCGGTAGCCGGATAAAGCTGATTTCCAACGTGATTGTCCTTCGCGGTTTCCAGCATCATACCACAAGCATCAGTTTCATAACAAAGCTCTTTAGATCTTTCAATAAGTGCTTTCGAAAACCCTTGTCCTCTGAAATTTGAGTCCACGTACAAATCGTTCAACAACCAAAATCGTTTCATTCTTGTTGAAGAAAAAAGTGGATATAACTGAACAAAACCGGTAGCTACTCTTTCCTCATTTCTGGAGATATAGATCACAGACTCATTCTTTTCTATTCTCTCTTTCAAAAATACTCTACTTCTATCCTTATCCGATTCCTTTTCATAAAAAACTCTGTATCCATCAAATAATTCATTGAGTTCTTCTAAGTCTGCTAATGTTGCTTTTTCAATCTTCATATTCTCCTATTCCTAATTCTGATATTCCTAATTCACATATTCCTCTATTCCTAATTCAAACCTTCAACCTGTAATATCAACCTCTGTCCCGCTCGGTTTTCCTTCAATAATAGGCATTGCCTTTCCGATCAGTTCACGGACTCCATCAATATGTAAAGAGTTATCATGATCTTCTTTGGAATCCCAGACTTCAAAAACATGCACGATATCTTTATCATCAGACTGTTGACCTACAATGTAGACGAGACACCCTTTTGCTGTTTTCATCAAGTTTGCGGCTTCTTCTAAGATCGAAGCAAGCTCGTTCCCTTTCCCTTCAACAGCAGTAAAGCTTCCCGAAAGGCCATATTTCATATTTTTGATTTTTATAAGTATTGCGACCCTGAAGGGTCTTACTTGTTTAAAGTCTACAATTAAAACTGAACACTCAATTGCATATTTATTTATTCCTAATTGAACAATTCTTAATTCTTCATTGAATAATTCTTAATTGCTTCCACCACTTTCCTTCCATCTATAGCTGCAGACACAATTCCGCCCGCATAACCAGCTCCTTCTCCACATGGAAATAACCCTTTTATTCTGATATGTTCCAGCGTTTTATGATCTCTGGGAATCCTTACCGGACTGGAAGTTCTGGATTCCGGTGCATGAACTACTGCTTCGTTGGTTAAATATCCTTTCATGGTTTTGCCGAATTCGAGAAATCCGTTTTTCAGTGCTTCATACATAAAATCAGGAAATACTTCTTGTAGATTTGCTGAGGTCAAGCCCGGAGTGTATGATGTATTCGGTAAGTCTTTGGATACAATTCCTTTGGTAAAATCCATCAATCTCTGAGCCGGAACTTTCTGAGTTTTCCCTGCTACTTCCCACGCTTTTTGCTCGATTGCTTTTTGGAACTCCATAACTTTCAACGGACCGTATTCTTCAAATTCCTTGAAATCGTCCATTCCTAGCTCAACAACTATTCCTGAGTTAGCAGTCGGACGAGAACGTTGAGAGCCCGACCAACCGTTTGTGACCACTTCACCGGGTTTTGTTGCGCAAGCTGCTACCACCCCACCCGGACACATACAAAAGGAATACACGCCTCTTTCATTGATCTGTTTTACAATTTTATAAGGCGCTGGTGGTAAATACTCGCCTCGTTCCTCACAATTATATTGAATAGAATCTATTAGAGATTGCGAATGCTCAACCCGAACTCCAATTGCAATGGGTTTAGCTTCTATTTCTATTCCTTTTACATAGAGCAATTCGAAAATATCTCTGGCTGAATGTCCGGTGGCAAGAATTACGAATTTCGCATTAAAAACTTCTTCGCTAGAAAGACGAACACCTTTGATCTGATCATTCTCGATTAGCAGATCTGTAACTCTTGAATTGAAATGAATATCACCACCATGTTCCAATATGAATTCACGGATCTTTGCGATTATACTTGGAAGCTTGTTTGTTCCGATATGCGGATGAGCATCTACCAAAATATCTTTCTTTGCACCGAATGCTACCAACAGTTCCAAAATCTGATTTACATCTCCTCTTTTCTTGGAACGAGTGTAAAGTTTTCCATCCGAATATGTTCCTGCCCCACCTTCTCCGAAACAATAATTGGAATCCGGATTTACAATATGATTTACATTGATGTTTTTCAGATCCTTAATTCTGGACTTGACGTCTTTCCCTCTGTCCAAAACAACCGGCTTCATCCCTAATTCGATACATTTCAAAGCAGCAAACAGACCAGCAGGACCTGCCCCAACAATGATTACAGCTTCTTTGTTATGTACACTTTCAAACTTAGGAGGAATTACTTTCTCTTCTTCGAATTCTTCTGCTACATAAACCCGAACCTTTAAGTTGATCTTTACTTGTCGCTGACGAGCGTCGATAGATCGCTTCAGAATTTCGATGTAAGTAATCTCTGAAGCATTGATGTCTGTTGTTTTGTTGACGTAAGCTTTTAACTCATCTTGTTGAGCCGCAACCTCTGGTGTAACTCTGAGCTGTAATTCTTTTTGCATGAAATAATTTCACCGTTCTAAAATAAAAAACCCTGATGCAGATTTAAACTACATCAGGGTTTAAAATAACTAATTATAAATGCTAACGCTTACGGATTTGAAGCTAGTCCTCTAACCGATTCAACAAGCATTTTCACTTTTGCGTTACTTGAACCCATCGCATCCATTTTGTCAGCAAGCTCTGTAAGAATTTTCTTTCTCATCTTTGGGTTTGCAGCTTCTGCATTTGCCAAGCTTTGTCTAGCCATTTCAACGGCAGTATTGTCTAATTCTTTATTTCTTTCAAGCTGATCTACATAAGCCTTCGAAAGAGCAAAAGTATTTGGCCATTCAAATTTTGGCTGACCCTGAGCATTCAGATACTCAAGCTTAACTGTATTAGCTGCATCAATTTCATTTTGAGTAATATATGGATTGGCTTCTAATTCAAAGATATCAAGTCCACGAGCGATCTCTGAACTTACGATAGCGCCGTTGTACCAGTATACTGACCAACTTCCACCACTACCCATTCGGTCTGCGGCAACAGGCCCGTAATCCTGAAATGCGATCTCAACGGGATTGTTAGGATCTGTCCAGTCAAATACAGAAATTCCACCCTGATACCATGATTGAACCATAATCTCTCGTCCCGGAACCGGAATCAATGAGCCATTATGAGCAACACAGTTTTCCTGTGAAGTTTGAGGAGCAGGCATTTTATAATATTCCTGAAATTCCATTTTTCCGTTTTCAATAGTAAAGATTGCATTTGCTCCCCATTCCATTGGATCGCTTTCACGACACTTAGGTTGGCCTCCGCCACCCCACTCATCCGTAAATAATACTTTCTTTCCGTCATTACTGAATGTTGCAGAATGCCAGTAGGAGAAGTTTGAGTCTGCAACTGCATCAATTCTTGTTGGGTTTGCAGGATCAGAAATATCCAGCAAAAGACCATAACCTTCGCAAGCTCCACCCGCTAAACCAATTTCAGGATACAAAGTGATATCATGACATTGATTTGGCCCTTTACGTCCTGAATCATCTCCTCCACCAAACATTTGAGCTATCATTGCAGTACCTCTTTCCCTTAGTGCAGCACTGTCAGCCGCTGTTGGTTCACCTGCAGTACCTCCTCTCTCTTCAATAAGTACATTAAGCAGTCTTTGTGTTAGTCCGTTAGACATTACTCTTTCTGTACCATTGAATTCAAATGTAAATGCGCCTTTTGCCTTAGCTTCAGCCAGTGCTTCTTTTTCGGCAGGGGCTAAACCATGAGATGGAGGTTCTTCCAGATCTTCGAAGATTCTTGGAGAACTTACAATTGCCGCAGCCTGAGGATTTGAAAGAGGCACTTTAATAACTTCAATTCTGAATAGAGCAGAATTAGGATCTTCATCCGGAGACACACTTTTACATCCAGGTAATTCTTCTTCCGGTCTCACAGGAGCTGATCCCGAAACATACACGTACACATTTTCATTGTCGCTTGGATCTTTAAGAACCGAGTGAGTATGAGAACCCCGGCAGGTCTGAACGTTGGCTACATACTCAGGCTCTTCAATATTAGTGATATCAAAAATTCTAATCCCTCTCAATCTTTCATCACTTACAGATGTTTCTACACCCTCTGTGCCACAATCAAGTCTACCACTATATCCTTCTCCTGAAACGAACATTAAGTTTCCATATACGGACACGTCGCTTTGTGAAGCTGGACATAAATAGTCTTTTACTAAAACCGGATTGGAAGGATCAGAGATATCCCAAACTACAACGCCATTGTAATTTCCCTGAATTGCATAATTTTCTTTAAATGCCAAATCGGAATTGGTTACACCTAAAAAGTCTTTTGGGGGAGGTGTGCTTGACAATTTGTTTAAATTCCAGAGAGCTTCCTCAGCGTCAAAAAGCCCTGCTTCTAAACCTACCCGGGGATCCGGCGAAGGGGCTTCAACATTAGTCAATGATGCTACATTTGGTGATGTATATTCTACATCCATCATTTGTTCCGTTGATGAACAAGCATAAGTAGCCAAAGCTGCAATTGTCAGAAAAAACCAAAAGCTTTGCATTGGCTTGTGTGAAAAAAGTCTGTTCTTTTTCATATTAGTATTACTGGTTTATGTTTTGTTTCGATAGTGTCAAATAAATGAGTTGAATTCATTCCTGAGATTTTGATTGAATCTCATTAAGCATCAGTTTCATTCGTTCAATTTCTGTAATCTGGTCTACATTTATATCGGTAGATAGTCTGAATGCCTGCTCATCCTGAACTGCTCCATCTGTGTTAATCAATGTTTGTACCATTGTAACAGCTCCCTGATGATGCTGAATCATATATTTGAGGAACAACTCATCAAATTTTTCGCCCTTTGCATTGCTTAATTCCACAAGCTGTTTCCGGCTTAACATTCCTGCCATATTCATATGTTCAGAATGATCCATATCCGTTCCGTGAATCATCAAATTCAATCCATCTATGTGTACTTCAGGCACAGATTGTTCTCTGTCTCTGAGCCATGTTTGCATAGTAGCGATTTCATCTTTCTGTGCATTAATGATCCTTGCTGCCAATGTTTGAACCTGGGGACTTGCATTATTTTCAGGAGCTAAGCGTGACATTATCAAAGCCTGTGCATGGTGGGTTATCATCCCGGTCATAAATTTAACATCAGCTTCCGTAAAATTCATTTTGGAGCTATCAATTCTAGCCCAGTAAATTTCTTCAAGTTCTTCTTTACTTGGTTGTTCAGCACTATCAGAACTTGCTGAACTTATATCTTTGCTTGAAGAACAAGCATTCATAATCAGTGTTAGAAACACTAATGAACTAATCAATAAAGTATGTTTTGCCGGAGGCATAAATATTATAAAATTTACTTGTGAATAGCCTTAATTCTAAGTGCACAGATTAATCAATAGTGTATTAAAAGACAAAACAAAACCTGTTAAAATCTCAACCTGTCTAACTTCATTGCTCAATTATTTTTTCACTTAGTTTGAATTAAATATGGTATAGCATTGTTGATTCTTCAACAAATAACTAAGGTTCTATGAAAAAATCATTATCGTTTTTAATAATTACCACATTTTTAACTTTATCAGCTGTAGCGCAGTTAACAAATACACCTGACGTTTATGAAACTGAAAATGGTGAATTGATAATTCACCCGATCGTTCACGGTACGTTAGCTTTTACATTTGATGGAAAAACGATTTTCGTTGATCCCTATGGAGGAGCAGAAAAGTTCTCCGGTTTTGAGCCACCCCATATGATACTGATTACAGATATCCATGGAGATCATCTTAATTCAGAAACTATTTCAGGTTTGGATACAGATAATACTACATTTGTGGTTCCATCAGCTGTAGCTGAACAAATGAGTGACGATTTACAAGATCAGATTGTGATACTCGGAAATGAGGAAACTATTACCCAAATAGGAATTAAGATAACAGGCGTTGCTATGTATAATCTTCCGGATGATGAATCTTCCAGACATAAAAAAGGAAGAGGAAATGGATACTTAATCAACTTCGGAGGAAAGAATGTGTATATCTCAGGTGATACGGAAGACATCCCAGAAATGAGAAACCTTAAAAATATAGATATCGCTTTTGTATGTATGAATTTGCCTTATACCATGGATATCTATCAGGCTGCAAGTGCAGTTATTGAGTTTTCCCCATCGATAATGTATCCATATCACCATCGTGGACAGGACATTGAACGCTTTAAAGAAATAATGTCTGTTGGCAATCCTGAAGTAAATGTAATTTTAAAAGACTGGTATCCAAGTAACTAAATTCAACTAATAACTTATAATCATTAATCTATTCTATGCTGAACTTCGAATTTCAAAACCCAACTAAAATCATTTTCGGGAAAGATCAAATCTCTAAACTTTCTTCTGAGATTCCGGAGAATTCAAAAGTGCTGATGGTTTACGGAGGCGGAAGTATCAAGAAAAATGGCGTGTATGATCAGGTAACAAAAGCTTTAAAAGAATTCGACGTTACAGAATTTGGTGGAGTTCCGGCAAACCCGGAATACGCGGTATTATTAGAAGCATTAGAAATTATCAAAACTGAAGACATTGATTTCATACTTGCTGTTGGTGGTGGTTCCGTAATTGACGGAGTTAAATTTCTGTCAGGTGCCGCAACTTATGAAGGAAATGAACCCTGGGATATACTTGCAAAAGGAATTAGAACTTATGAAGGATTGCCATTTGGTACCGTTTTAACTCTCCCGGCAACTGGTTCTGAAATGAATTCCGGATCTGTTATCACACGGGAAGAAACAAAAGAAAAACGTGTAATGGGCGGTCCCGGATTATTTCCTCAATTTTCTATTCTGGATCCTCATGTAGTTCATTCCATACCAAAAAGGCAAATTGCCAATGGTTTGGTTGATTCCTTCTCTCACGTAATTGAGCAGTATATGACTTATCCGGTAGCTGCAAAACTGCAAGACAGAATTGCTGAAAGTGTAATGCAGACTTTGATCGAAGTAGCTCCTAAAATTATCGAAAACCCTGCTGATTACGATGCTGCAGCAGATTTCATGTGGAGCTGTACAATGGCCCTAAATGGATTACTCCGAGTAGGAACACCCAATGATTGGTCAACACATATGATGGCTCATGAATTAACTGCATTGTATGGAATTGATCATGCAGGAACGTTAGCCATTATTCATCCAAGCCAAATGAGATACAAATTTGAAGAAAAAAAAGAAAAACTTGCTCAATATGCAGAAAGAGTTTGGGGAATTACAGATGGTTCTATGGAAGAAAAAGCGGAAGCCGGAATCAAAAAAACGGAAGAGTATTTTCATTCATTAGAAATGAATACTAAACTCTCTGAATACACTGACGACTATAAAAATACTTCAAATATTGTGAAAGAACGTTTCGAAAAGAGAAACTGGAAAGGATTAGGAGAAAAGCAGAATATAAGCCCTGAGGACGCTAAAAAAATTGTCGAGATGAGCTATTAATTAACATTTCTATTTATTTTCATCAGTACCTGGTTTAAACTACAGATTAATTGAGTAACTTTTACTTAAGTTTGCGCGTGTAAAGTTAAAAAAGACGTAATTTTGCACAATTTTCTGAGCTCAGAGTAATTATATAACTTCAAGCTTAATTCATCTGCATACACTTTATATGAGGGAACTGCTACTACTAAGTATATTTATCGGATTATCATCAATAGTATGCGCTCAAACCATTACTGTTACAGATAACACTACTGGGTTGCCCATTGAATTCGCCACAATCTTTGATGGAAAAAAAAACATATCAGCCTTAACAAATGTTCAGGGACAGGCTGATGTTTCCGCATTTAATAATTCAGAAGATATTTCAATCAGATATGTAGGCTATAGAGAAAAAGTCTATAGTTTTAAAGAACTTGAAGAACTAAAATTTATGGTCACCCTGTCACCGTCAGATGTAGCCTTAAACGAAGTAGTTGTGTCTGCATCACACTGGAAACAGGAAACCAGAGAAGTACCGCTAAAAGTAACTTCGATTAGCCCTGAAAATATTCAACTTCAAAACCCTCAGACTGCAGCAGATTTACTCACAGTTTCAGGAGAAGTATTTGTTCAAAAAAGCCAATTGGGCGGAGGCAGCCCTATGATAAGAGGATTTGCTACTAACCGGGTGCTTATTGCGGTGGATGGAGTTCGGATGAATACAGCTATATTCAGAAGTGGAAATGTGCACAATGTGATTTCTTTGGATCCATTCGCAATTCAGAACACTGAAATCATATTCGGACCGGGATCTGTAATTTATGGAAGCGATGCGATCGGAGGAGTTATGAGTTTTTATACTTCTAAGCCTGTTTTCTCAACCAATAGCGAATTATATGCCAGAGGTAACAGTACTGCCAGAGCTTCCACTGCAAACAATGAGCGAACTGTTCACGTTGACGTGAATTTGGGACGTGAAAAATTTGCTTCGTTATCGAGTATCAGCTACTCTGATTTTGACGACCTCAAAATTGGAGCCAATGGTCCTAATGAATACCTGAGAACATTTGAGGTTACTCAGGATCAAAACGGTGATTCCGTTGTTTCAAACACAAACCCAAGAGTACTAACCCCAACCAGATTCAACCAATTGAACTTAATGCAAAAACTTCGTTACTCACCTAACGAAAACTGGGACATCAATTTTGGGTTTCATTATTCTGAATCATCCGATCTGGATCGATTTGACAGACTTACCCTTACCAATAGCAGTGGGAATCCAAGATATGCAGAATGGTACTACGGACCTCAGATATGGCAAATGAATAATTTGAATATCCTTCGAACATCAAATGGAAGATTTTTTGATCAGGCAAGCCTTACAATATCGCAACAGTATTTCAGAGAAAGCAGACACACCCGTAGATTCAGATCAAACCAAAAAGTATCCAGAGAAGAAAATGTAGAAGTTTTTACTTTGAATCTGGATTTGGAGAAAAACATTAATTCTTCCCACAGATTCTTTTACGGAGGAGAAGTAGTTTTAAATGATATTTCTTCCTTTGGGTTTAATGAAAATATTGAGGATAACTCTACAAGCCCTACATCTACACGTTATCCCGATGGTTCAGATTGGAATTCATTTTCCGGTTACCTAAGCCACAGATTAAAGTTATCTGAAAAAATTAATATTCAAAGCGGTCTCAGATATAGCCACTTCTTTTTAGCTGCAACTTTCGATCAAACCTATTACCCTGTTCCCTTCAACGATATTTCAATTAATGAAGGGGCATTTACAGGTAGCTTAGGACTGGTATATACTTTTGATGAGAGTTTACAGGTCAATGGAAACTTGTCTACCGGGTACAGAGCACCTAATATTGATGATGCTGCAAAAGTTTTTGATTCAGAACCTGGTTCCGTAGTAGTTCCGAACTCAAACCTGAAGCCTGAATATGCTTATAACGTTGATCTTGGTTTTACAAAAGTATTCAACCAGGTAGTCAAAGTTAATTTAACAGGCTACTATACTATCTTAAAAGACGCTCTTATCCGAAGAGACTTTATGATAAATAATCAGGATAGTATTCAATATGATGGCAGACTCAGCAGAGTTCAGGCAATTCAAAACTCAGCACAAGCCAGAGTTTTTGGAGTACAGGCAGGTCTAAAAGTAGAGCTTCCTTCAGGATTCAGGCTCTCAAGTCAAATAAACATTCAGGAAGGTGAAGAAGAACAAGAAGACGGAACATTCGCCCCTCTCCGTCATGCTGCCCCTGCTTTTGGAGAAACTCACTTGAGCTATATTTATGAAAAACTTGAAATTGATGTTTACACAGAATATAACGGCGAACTTTCAAATTCTGAATTGGCTCCTTCTGAAAAAGGTAAAGAATACCTGTACGCCAAAGATGATTCAGGAAACCCCTATTCCCCAAGTTGGTATACTTTAAATTTGAATTCTGCTTACGAACTAAATTCTACAGTAAAAGTAAGTGCCGGGGTAGAAAATATTACTGATCAAAGATATCGCCCCTACTCATCAGGAATTGCAGCTCCCGGAAGAAACTTCTTCATAGCAGTAAGAGCTACTTTTTAAATAATACTTAACAAATTTTTGCTTCGGCTTCTTTTTAGACTGATTTTTTCTTCTAAATTGATTCCTATGCATAAATTCCTCACTCATATTATATTTCTTTTAAGCCTATTGCTGTTCTATTCTTGCAAAGAAAATGATTCGGGTAATGATGGAGCCGGGCAAATTAGTTCTTTCAGTTTTTTAGAATCTCAATGGTCAGTAGAGGGAGTTTATTTAACTTCTGATGGATCAAAACTGAGTATTACTGCATCAGCTGATTTTGAAAAAGATTTTAGCGAAACAGGTATTCAAGGAATAGTTAGTGGTACGGTTGCTGGGGATGAACTTGAAATCTTTTTTTTGCAAAATTCAGGTACTATTGGTGAGCAGTTAATCTTTATTGATAATATTCGATCTACTTTGGGGGTTTTTACGGGCGACTTCTCAAATTCTGAATTTACGGGAAACGATTCAGATTCGAATTCACGCCTTACACTTCAGAATATTACTTCAGAAGAATTTGGACTAATACTTGAAAATACACTTTCCGGACAGGTTATTTTTGATCTCAACTTTAAGTCTCAAGTTGTACCTGAACTTCAATTTTCTCCCACCGGATCTACATTATGTTCAGATCAAAGAAGTGATGAACATGACTTTGCACTTGGTTCATGGGATGTTATTGATACAGAAATACTACAAAATGGAAATATCAAACGTCCCGGAACCCTTACTGCAGTAAAAATTTTAACAGGTTGCGGTTTGCTATTTAATCGGGTTATGGCCTCTGTAGTAGAAGGAGAAGATGATATTAAAATTACTAGCCTCAGAATGTTTGATTATCAAAGAGATTTATGGGCAATAGCTACCCTAACGGAAAGCAATACGAGAACATCTGACTTTGCTTTTTATATGGGGGCATTTGTTGAAAATGAAACTTCAGTTACTTTTGACGGAGTGGATCGTACAACTAATTCCAGATTTGTTTACAACTTTAATGACCCGGATAAATTTAGAGAATCACACCAGGTTTTTATTTCATCAGCGCAACAATACAGAAACTTCTTTATTTCTGATTTTACCTTAAAGGATTAATTCAGAAAATCCAAAAGTTCTCCCCAATTATTAAAAGTCAGATCGGCTAGCTCGCTCTTTTGTTCAGCTCTTGTTGAAGTATACCAAGCTACTTTCCATCCGGCTGCTTTACCGCCTTCAACATCAGAAGTCAAAGAATCTCCCACATATAAAATTTCAGATCTATCAATACCGATTAATTGTGTACTGTAATCAAAAATTTTAGGATGTGGCTTCATAAACCCAACTTCTTCTGAAATGACAATTTGACTTACCATTTCCTTAAACCCAAACTTTTTGATTTTCATCCATTGGGTTTCCGCAAACCCATTTGTTATTAAACCAACATTATACCTTCCTCTGATTTCATCAAATGCTTCTTTTGCGCCATCGATCCATTCCCAATGATTTCGATAACAATTCATATACATTTTTCCGGCTTTTTGATACAAAGAAGAGTTAATACCAAGCTCAATGAATGTTTCCTCAAATCTTCGCCTGTGCAAGATATGCCTGTCAATCTCTCCTCTGCCATATTCTTCCCACAATCCTTTATTAATTCTGTGATAAGTTGTAATCAGGCTGTCTAGCGAAATGTCATTAAATTCTTTAAAATGATTGTGAATATCTATTAATCCATTCTGTTCTGCCTTTTTGTGGTCAAGAAGTGTGTCATCAAGGTCAAAGTATATGAATTTTAGTTTAAGGTCTGACAATGGAATAGTTTTTGATTATTGTTGGATTGAATGAACCAAAATAAATTTAGGCTCGTAAGCGGGCTTAAGTTAAACAACTAAATACAAAATCATGAAAGGTAAATTAATAATAGGGCTTGTTGTTGTAGCCTTAGTCGTTTTTTTTGGAATAAGCGTAAATAACGGGTTGGTTGAAAAAGAGGAAGCAGTTGAGGGAGCTTGGGCACAAGTTGAAAACCAATATCAAAGGAGAGCAGACTTAATACCAAATTTAGTTAATACTGTTAAAGGTGCTGCTGACTTTGAGCAGGAAACATTAACATCAGTTATTGAAGCAAGAAGCAAAGCAACTTCAGTAAACATAAATGCAAATGATCTTGGTGACCCTGCCAAATTTCAGCAGTTCCAGCAAGCCCAAGGTGAGTTAAGCGGTGCTTTATCCAGACTATTAGTATCGGTTGAGCGATATCCGGAGTTAAAAGCAAATTCAAATTTCAGGGATTTACAGAGTCAGTTAGAAGGTACCGAAAACAGAATTTCTACTGAACGAAAGAGATTCAACGATACAGCTCAAAACTATAATAGTTCAATCAGGAAATTTCCTGCCAGCATTTTTGCTTCTATTGGTGGTTTTGAAAGAAAGGCTTACTTCGAAGCAGATCAGGGTGCTGAAAATGCTCCGACAGTAGATTTTGGAAATTAATAACAGCTATTAGCTGATAGCCATTAGCGTTACATATCTCATAACGCTAATGGCTAAAAGCTGACAGCTAAAAGCTTACACCAATGAAAGAATTCCTTACCGAAGATCAAGAGAAAGCAGTAATCCGTGCAATCAGGGAAGCAGAAACATCTTCTTCCGGAGAAATCCGGGTACACTTAGAAGCTAAATGCGATAAAGATGATCCTATAGAAAGAGCTAGGGAAGTTTTTGCAGAACTCAATATGCATGAAACCGAACTCCGGAACGGAACCATTATTTATGTAGCATCTGAAGATCATAAAATTGCGATTTGGGGAGACGAAGGAATTCATTCAAAAGTTGGACAAGATTTCTGGGATGACGAACTAGAACTCATCACCAAATATTTTATGGCTGATGATTATGAAACCGGTTTAAGAGAAGCTGTTTTAAAAATAGGAGACAAACTAAGAGAGTTCTTCCCTTATCAAGGAGAAGATGACATCAATGAGTTGTCAGACGATATAAGTTACGGAGATGATAAAAATGCGTAAATTATTTTTAGTTATAGCCGTCTTATTTATCTCAGTGAGTGCTTTGGGGCAGAATATTCTCCCTGATCGTGCACAAGGAATGGTTAATGATTATGCCAATATGCTTTCCGGTTCTGAGGTTAACAGACTTGAGCAAAAACTCCGAAATTATAGAGATACCACAACGAATGTAATCGCTATAGCTACAATTGAATCACTTGATGGTAACGAAATACAACCTCTGGCAACAGAAACTTTTTCAAAATGGAGAATGTGGGAAGGCGATCGATACAACGGGGTTTTAATACTAATTTCTGAAACAGATCGGGAAATGTGGATCGAGGTTGGTTATGGTCTTGAAGGAGCTATCCCCGATGTCATGGCAAATCGTATCTATGAAAACATACTTCGACCAAATTTTAGAAATGGAGATGTATACGGCGGCTTAGACAGAGCTACCGATGCACTTATCGCGCTCGCTGCCGGTGAGTTTGAAGGTGTACCGGAATTACAGACCAATTCAAATGATGGTTCATTTCCAGTAGAAATAGTCATTTTTATAATTGTGATCATCTTTGTTCTTATCAGAAAAGGAAGAGGTGGTAATCACGGTGGAGGAAAAAGAACACTTAGCGCAGGTGAAGTTCTCTTTTGGGGAAGTTTACTAGGAGGAGGGCCACGAAGAGGTGGTGGAAGCTCGTCGTTCGGAGGTGGTTTTGGTTCCGGTGGAGGCGGGTTCGGAGGCTTTAGCGGAGGAGGCGGATTCGGTTCCGGAGGCGGTGGTGCCGGTGGTGGCTGGTAGCGCCAAGCCTTCGGCTTGGAATTAAAAATTAAGAATTATTCATTGCTATATCAGAAACTGATACTGAGAAACTTGAATTATGCTTAACTTCAATCTTTAGATTTCTCCCTTCGGTCGAAATGGAAAAGCTAATTCTTAATTTTTCATTTTTCATTTTTCATTCAATAAAGCTTGTTCCAGATCAGCAATAATATCTTCGGCACTTTCAATTCCCACTGACAATCTTACCAACCCATCTGAAATACCGGCATCGCACCGAAGCTGTTCGTCAACAACAGAATGTGTCATTGAAGCCGGGTGTTGAATTAAGGTGTCTACTGTACCTAAGCTTACAGCCAGCGTACAAAGCTTAACATTGTTCATCAGAGATTTTCCAGCTTCAAAACCATCCTTGAGTTCAAAAGAGATTACCCCTCCGAACCCATTTGTCATAATTGAACTGGCAAGAGAGTGTTGGGCATGAGATTCCAAACCAGGATACCAAACCGTTTCTACATTAGGATGCGACTCTAAAAATTCAGCAACTTTCACCGCATTTGATGAATGCTTTTCCATTCTAAGAGCAAGTGTTTTAACTCCATTCAATGTTATCCACGCATCCATAGGACCTGAAATCCCACCCAGATTTTTTCTGAACAGATAAACACCGGTTTCATCTAATAACTCATTCTTTGCCACCAATGCTCCCCCAATAATTGTTCCATGTCCACCCAAATATTTTGTAGTGGAATGAACAACAACATCCGCACCGAATTTAAGCGGCTGCAAATGATAAGGAGTGGCAAAAGTGTTATCAACCATAACCAAAGCACCATGTTCTTTAGCCAGTTTTGAGATTGATTCTATATCGCTCACTTTCATAGTAGGATTAGCGATACTTTCTAAATAGATAAGTGCAGTGTCAGGATTTTTTTTCAATTCCATTTCCAACAGGAACAGATCTGTCATATCAATAAAAGAAGTAGTCATCCCAAGCATTTTAGTTTCTTCTTTTAAGAATTGACTGGTACACCCATAGAGTGCATCCTGAGCGATGATATGCTTTCCTTTTGCAATACTGATTATTCCTGTAGTGATAGCAGCCATACCACTTCCGAAAGCTACGCCGGAATAAGAGTCAGGATTTTCCATGCCATATGTTTCCAACTCGCAAATTGCTCGTTCTAAATGCTCAACCGTTGGATTTCCCAATCTTGAGTAAATATGAGAAGCTCCCCCTTCTTCATGAGCAAAAGCTTTTGATCCTTCATCAACATTCTTAAATACAAAAGTAGAAGTCTGATAAATTGGTGTGGTATGCGAACCATATTGATCCTTTTTTCCGGATCCGGCATGTACTGCACTAGATTCAAATGAAAGTTGTTTAGCTTTTGTGTCTATCATAATACTGGAATCACTGTTTCGTCTTTAATAGTATTTAATACAATATTGGTATGAAGCCTTTGCACATCAGGTAATGTTGTGAGCTTCGTTCTCATCAACTGCTCATAATCTTTAGTGTCTTTAGCTACCACATGAAGTAAAAAATCTCCTTCTCCTGTTGTATTGTAGCAAGCCAATATTTCAGGAATGGCTTTAACTGCTGAAGTAAACTCCTTCATTCGGTTCAACTGGTGAGCACTTAATGTGACTGTGACAAAAACTGTGAGCCCCTTATCAACTGCCTCACGATTAATTTTTGCCGAATATCCTTCAATAACCCCATCCCTTTCCAAACGCTTTACACGCTCAAGAGTCGGAGTTGTAGTTAAACCTATTCTTGAAGCCAATTCATTATTAGCTATTCTTCCTTCTTTTTGAAGTATGTCCACTATTTTAAGATCTGTTGCATCTAGCTTCATGGCATTATTTGGTTGAATTAACCTAATACTTAACTTTTTATTAAATATAATGCCATATAGACAAATATACGAAGAATAATATTCTGAATTTATAATTTATACAGAATATTAAACTAAAAAAGCCCCTCAAGAATTAACCTGAAGGGCTTTAGATGTAGAATGAAAATTCAGAGGCTTATACCAAGGAATCCACTTCTTTGGTTTGTAACCCTTCCCCATCCGGAGACTTAGGAGTTGCATTCATATACTCTTCCAAAGTAAAATCGTCAACCTGAATTGCATCTGTTCTGGCTGCTTCTGCTTTTTCAACCATTTCAGCTTCTGCTTTTGTGATAATATTTTTCTCCAGAGCGGGTTTCAATAAGTTCACAAACGAATCTTTTGGAAGCTCACGCTTTTTCATTGCTGTATAGAGCTTTTTGTATACAGGATTCGTGTTTGTAATTAAAGTTAAAGCATTTTCGTAGCGTCCAACAGCTTCAGTTGGATCTGAAGGTATATACATACCGTCTGTCATGCGATCTCTTGCTATCCCGGGCTCTTGCATAGCCTGAGCTACTCTGTGTCCTAATTCATCAGAGGGATAAGTTCCAATAGGATTTAAACGTGACCATACTCCGGCTAACCTAAACACCCAACTAAGCCCCGGAACTTTGATCTCTCTTAATATACCATCAAAAGCTTCCTGAATTCTATAGAAAACATAATCCATCGACCATTTAAAATAATCGAGATCTTCTTTACGTCTTCCTTCAGCTTCAAATCTTCGGAGTGTAGCTGTTCCTAAATACATAAAACTGAGTATATCTGCATAACGACCGGCAATCTTCTCCTTCATCTTCAAACCGCCTCCGTAAGAGCCTAAAGCGATATCAGCAAAAAATGCAAACGACGCTGAAGCCCATGCCATTTTACGATAATACTTTGCGGCAGGACCACTTACAGGAGAACCGGCCAGATAACCACGTGTAATGCTAAGCATAAACGAACGGGCTTTGTTTCTACCAACATGCCCTATATGTGACCAAAAATTATCATCGAAGCCTTTTACATCCTTATTCATCAATGCATTTATCTCATTCAGAGCATATGGATGGCATCGAATAGCTCCCTGTCCGAATATCATCAATGTTCTTGTAAGAATGTTTGCGCCTTCCACAGTAATAGCAATTGGCAAAGAAATATATCCATGAGCGAACACATTTCGTGGTCCTCTGGAAATCCCTGCTCCTCCCACTATATCCATCGCGTCATTGATGATCTCACGGGTATGCTCTGTGAAATTATATTTTGCAATCGCTGTTACAACTGCGGGTTTCTCTCCTTGATCCAGCCCTCCTGTGGTATATTTACGTGCAGCTTCCATAAAATAGGTGTATCCCCCAATTCGGGCCATCGGCTCTTCAATACCTTCAAACTTTCCGATGTTTAAGCCGAATTGTTTACGGATAGCCGCATAAGCTCCAACAACTCTTGTAGATAATTTTGCACCTGCCAAGCTGGACGCCGGTAACGAAATACCCCGACCAACCGCCAGAGATTCCATTAACATCCTCCATCCATTTCCGGCACCTTCTTTTCCACCAATTATTGCATCAATTGAAACAATGACATCTTTTCCTTTTGTTGGGCAGTTATAAAAAGGAACTCCTAACGGGTCGTGACGTTTTCCTAACTCTACTCCTTCGGTATCTGAAGGAACTAAAGCACAGGTGATTCCAAGATCTTCTCCTTTACCTAGTAAATTTTCAGGGTCATGTAGTTTAAATGCCAGCCCTAAAACAGTAGATATAGCTGCTAACGTAATGTATCTTTTATTCCAGTTTAATCTCAGATAGAGTTCTCCATCTTCTCCTTTAAAAACTTCACCATGTGAAGTCATTCCGCCTGCATCAGATCCCGCTTTTGGTTCTGTAAGAGCAAAACATGGCATTTCTACACCTGCAGCCAAACGTGGTAGATAGTAATCTTTTTGCTTTTGAGTTCCGTAGTGATTTAACAGCTCCGCCGGGCCTAAAGAGTTAGGTACCATTACTGTAGTTCCAAGCGGCCCACATCTGGAGGAAAGTTTTGCTACAACAGCCGAGTGTGCAGTAGCTGAAAACTCCAGGCCGCCGTATTTTTTCGGAATAATCAAACCAAAAAACCCTTCTTTTCTCAGGTAATCCCAGGTTTCTTCAGTAAAATCTTTTCTTACAAAAACATCCCAGTCATTTACCATCTCACAAACTTTTTCAACCGGACCGTCTAAAAACTCTTGCTCTTCTTTAGTCAGATCGGGGTAAGGCTGCTCGAGCGTCCTTTTAAAATCAGGTTTTCCTGAAAACAGCTCGCCTTCAACCCAAACATTACCTGCTTCTATTGCGGTTTGTTCTGTTTCAGATATTGTGGGCAGGAAGTTAAGTGCATCCAATAACTTCATAATTGGCCCACTTAATAATACTCTTCTTACCGGTTTGATATTAAATACCAGGACTGGCACTGTATAAGTAATAAATAGCCATTGCGGAGCATCGAGACCTATCAATCCCGCATAACCGGCAATAGCCCATAGCCAAAGTGGTGCGCCTGTATAAGCAAAACCAATAACTATTATTACTGTTGCAGGAATCGAAGCCCAAAGTGGTACTTCGCTAAAAAAACCGAATAATTCTAATAATGTTTCCATAATGCTCTCCAAATTTTAAGAAACCTGAGTTCTCACCAGGAATCCTTCAATAATATGTTGAATAGATTTTTCGATAAAATGTTCTTTGTTAATCCTGTTATCTAATCTTTGATTTAATACTACCGATATCACACCATGCAGCTGAGCCCAAATAGAATAAGCCGCGGTTAGCGGGTCCTTTTCTTCCATAAGTCCTTCATGAACTCCCGTCTCAATGATCTTTACCAAAAGTTCATACGATCTTCGCGCTCTTCTGAATTTTTCTTTGGGATAACGAGCCATTGATTCAGATCTGACCATATAAATAATCTGATATTTTTCGGGATGAGCTAGCGCAAAATCTGTATAACTTCTGATCACAGATTCAAACTGAGTGATTATCCCTGAGTTTCTATTTACTTTTTGTTCTATTGATACACTCAGGGCTTCTACAGACTCTTCTATTAATGTGTGTAAGAGATGGTCTTTATTATCAAAATATAGATAAATACTTGTAGCAGAAACTCCTACCTCTTTTGCAATTCCCCGCATTGAAAGTGCAGTATGTCCTTCGTTATATAGAAGATGACGACTTGTATCTAATATTTTTTCCCTCAAAGGAAGTTCTATTTCGCTCATTTTTAAGATTGGTTAACGGTGTTAACTAAATGAAGTTAACTATTCTGAGGCGAAAATCAAGCAATTGAAAAATAAATTTAGTTTTACTTTTTTTCACTCCGTTTAATTTCAGGAAGCGTTTATTTATATGAGAAACTATATTTCTCATGAATTTCTGTATAACCAATAGAACCAAGTCTCTTTTTTTACTAATTTTGATGAGCTTATGTTTGTCATCAAAGTTAGAATCACATCCCTGGGGAGGATTGGTTATTGATAATGAAGGAAATATATACTTTACCTTTATTTGCCCTATTGATGACGATAACAATCATTATGCCTGTGTATGGAAGATAACACCGAATAATGAAATGGATCATGTTCTAAAAGCTCGAAGATCTCCAAGTGATATAATACTTTCCAGAAATTTAGACAGAGAAATATTTGCGGCAGAACGAAGTGGTCAAAATCCTAACCACAATAACATACTTTGGAAAATTGATGCTCCAACCAATCACGCCTTGATTCCTGCTACCTTTGACCAAACCCAATTCCATATTCAATCAATTGCCGTAAATAAAAATCAGGAAGTCTACTTTAGCAAAGATTCAGAAATATTTTTGAGAGACAGTTTAAATCACATAAGTAAAATAAATGACAGGAGTTTCGGTCGAATTAGTCTAGTTGCCCTGGGGCATGATGAAGATCTTTACATTCTGTCAAGAGATAAAATCTACATTTATGATGGAACCGATTATAAATTACTTGCCTCAGATTTAAGAAAAGAAAATCCGGAAGACCTACCCTTTTCCGGAGCAAATATATTTTTCGATATGGTAGTTGATGAATCTAAAAATGTATACCTGGCATATTACGGAAACAGAGAAGTCATTAAAGTTCATCCCGATGGAAAAAAAGAAACAATACTAACTTCAGAAGCCCCATGGTCTCCACATGGAATAGATATCTACAATGGAGAAGTCTATGTTTTAGAATCTACCATAGGTGGAGGGAAATGGTGGAAGTTTTGGGAAGAAGATCAGGGAATTATACCCAGAGTAAGAAAAATATCAGCAGACGGAACTGTAAGCACTATCTATAGTTTTAAGCCTGATTAAGGCCTGAACGAAATGAACTTAATTAGCTTTCCTTTCTCTAAATGCATCTTTTCGTAGTACGTTTTAATTGAAAGCTCGGGATCGTCCGGACATTCTTTATGAACGTCTTTTATATCTCTTAACAGCTTCAATTTCTGTTCCCCGATCACTTCTTTGGTGAACTCATAAAGTTCCTGACTATCCGTTTTTAAGTTGATGGTTGCTCCGGATTTTAATAAAGGCCGATACAACTTTAAAAATTTTGGGGAAGTGAGTTTCTTCCTGTCCTTCTTTAGTTGAGGATCCGGAAATATGATCCATATGTCTGAAACTTCTTCCTTTTCAAAAAACTGATCCAAATGGTCGATATAGGCTCTGAAAAAACGAACGTTATCTAAATTCTGATCGAGTGCACGCTTAGCTCCTACCCACAAACGGTTGCCTTTCAAATCAAAACCTACAAAATTTTTATCCGGGTACAGCTTTGCCAGTCCGGTCGAATACTCTCCTTTTCCACAAGCTAATTCCAGAATAATAGGATTGTCATTTTTAAAAATATCGGCATTCCAGCTTCCTTTCGGAAAAGGGTTCTTGCTATTATAATCATGCCAGTCGAATGTGTTTTCGAATAGCCGAACTTCTTCCATCCTTTTTTCTTTGATCTTGGGCATGTTTTTATGGAGCTAATCTTTTTATAACCCAACTGTCGGCATCTTTCTCGTATTTGACGCGATCATGCAATCTGCTTCGTCTGCCCTGCCAAAACTCGATTGATGTTGGCTCTACAACATAACCACCCCAGTGATCCGGCATGGGGACATCTCCTGTCGAATATATTTTAGTAAGCGCTTCAAACTTCTCCTCAAGGATTGCTCTGTTCTCAATTACAGAACTTTGCTCTGAAGCCAAAGCACCTATTTGGCTTTTAACCGGACGAGAAACAAAGTACTCTTCACTACTCTCCGTACTAATTTTTTTGGCGACACCCTCTATCCTAACCTGACGTTCCAACTCCTTCCATAGAAAACATAACGACACATTAGGATTACTATTAATATCTCTTCCCTTATCACTTTTATAATTGGTATAAAAAATAAAGCCGTTTTTCTCAATCCCTTTCAAAAGTACTACTCTTGAGTGCGGTTTATTATCACTATCAACAGTTGAAAGTGTCATAGCATTAGGTTCCGGTAACATCGCTTTTAAAGATTCGTCCAGCCAATTTTTAAATTGATGAAAGGGATCTTTATTCACATCTTTTTCATCTAATGTACTCATGGAATAATCTTCCCTGAGTTTTCTTATGTGTTTATTTTCCATCAATTAAAGTACTCCGGTTCATTACCTTTTTTCCACTTTATATTACACCCCATGCTGGGTATTTGTGGCTCAAAGCCATCATCTCCATCTATTAAAGAATTAGCAGCAGATCTCATATTTTTGCCGCTTACAGGCTTTTCATTTCCGGGTCTGCTGTCATCAAACTGCCCACGATAAAATAATTTTAAATTTGAATCGAATAGAAAGAAATCAGGTGTACAGGCAGCTTTATATGATTTTGCAACTTCCTGGGTTTCATCATATAAATAAGGAAAAGGAAATTGGTGTTTTTCAGAAAGTTCTTTCATCAACACAGGTGAATCCTGGGGATAATTTTCAACATCATTAGAACTAATCGCAATGCATTCAATTCCTTTTTGCTTATACTCATTAGCAAAGTCTACTAGCGCTTCATTCAAGTGTTTGACATACGGGCAGTGATTACAAATAAACATCACCAGCACACCTTTATCGAACTTGATTTCGTTTAATGATACTATATTTCCATCCGTATCCGGCAGCTCAAATAAAGGAGCTTTAGTTCCTGTTTCTAACATTGTTGACAAAGTTGCTGACATGTTATTAAATCCTTAATTACCTTTGTTAAAATTATATACTAAGATGAAATCCACTACAAAGATATTAAATGATAGAGACAAAATTTTGTTTGAAAAGGCTCTCAAATTTTATTTTTTTGCCCGACAAGTAGATTCCAAACGGTTATCTCACGATGTTTCTGAAAGGCTGTACTATACAGGCTCAGTTGCTTACTCCCTCGTCATTACTTATGCTAAATCTGGCTCACTGAAAATTGAATACATGGATTTTCTGAATCAGGAATTAAAAACCATGTTGTCATCAGGTGATAAAGTTTACGAACCACTTCAAATAAAACCTGCAGAAATTGACGGTATAGAATTAATGAAAAAAACTAAAATTTCTTTTTTTGACGAAGATGAAAATTCTGATTCTGAATTAATCTATTATACCAACCGGAATTTGCTTGAATTGAAAAAACTTTAGCCATAAAAAAACCCGATATCCTTATTCACTTGAAAAGATGGCTACTATGTTTAAAAAGCTACTCTCTATAGTCAGGATACCGGGAAGCTACATACATTTAGACGACCTAAAAACTGTAAAGTTTCTAATTATTTATACATTTAATGTTAATTATGTAAATAGTTGCAATTGCTCTCCTGAAGATCTTATAAAATGCTCAGTTGTGAGCTTTGCATAATTATTATTCAAGCCTAATCTTTTTGTTTGTACCTCAAAAAGATCTCTTATTTGTTCAGCAAAATTTCCTTCACCTCTCATCCTTTTTCCAAATTCTGCTTCATATAGCTTTCCTCCTCTCATATCTTTAATCTTATTTAATACTTTATTTTTTCTATCTGGAAAGTTTTGAGCAAGCCAATCATGAAACATGTCTTTAACCTTAAAAGGCAACCTTACAATTATAAAACTAGCTCTTGTAGCTCCAGCGTCAGCAGCAGACTTTAAAATATCGGCACATTCATGATCTGTTAACCCAGGAATTATCGGCGCAACATTTACACTAACAGGAATTCCGGCGTTGGCAAGCTTTTCTATTGCCTTAAGCCTTCTGTACGGACGTGAAGTTCTTGGCTCCATTACTTCTGTTATTTTATTATCTAAAGAAGTAATTGATATAGTAGTACTCACGCAATTGTAGTCATTTAATTCTTTCAAGAGGTCTATATCTCTGGTAATTAAATAGTTTTTTGTGATGATACCTACTGGATTTCTGAATTCCCCAATAACTTCAAGACATTTACGAGTGATAAGCAATTTTCTTTCGATGGGTTGATAGCAATCTGTAATACCACTCATGGCTATAATTTGCGGTTTCCATTTTGAAGATTGAAATGTATTTCTAAGTAATTCCGGTGCTTTATACTTGACCATTATTTTGGTTTCAAAATCTAACCCAGCAGAAAAACCCAGGTACTCATGAAAAGGTCTTGCGTAACAATAGATACACCCATGCTCACAGCCCCTGTAAACATTCAATCCGGCATTGAATGGGATATCCGGGCTTTTGTTATATGATATGATATCTTTAGTATGATCCGTAAAAAGTTTTGTTTTTGGATTGGGTTTTTCTCCTGTTTCCTCATCAGGAATATAGTCTATATAGTTTCCTTCAAATCTATTTATCGGATTATCTGAAGAACCACGCCCTTTTATAGGGTGATGAATATTTTTCATATGCACATGTTTTATACATATAAATTTAACTCATTCCTGCTTAAATACAAAAAAGACTGTACTTAAATTAAGTACAGTCTTTTAAATTTTTGATAATAGTTAATTAGCGCAAGGGGTGTCTTCCAGGTTTTCATCCCAGCATGACTTAACGCCTTCATTGTAACTTGGTGAAATGATAAACCCAATGTTAGTATCTGTATTGAATTCAATAGTTGTAGTATTTCCATTCGAACCATCCACATACTCAATGGTTTTGATTGTACCATCAAAATCATAGTCAATTTCAGATCCGTTATTACCATTTCTGTCACTTAATACTGAAAAATCTAAGTCAATACTTCCGTCATTATCTATATCCCATTCTATTTCGGAAACGGGTCCTTCTTCCTGAGTATCAAAATATGTCCATTCACCTTCCGTTCCGTCGAACTCTGCCTCTCCGGAAAATAAAAGAAAATTGTTAAGTGGTGGATCTGTAGCAGATGAGGTTACAAAAAAATTCCATTCAACGTTATCTTCAGAATCCACATCAGCGGTTAACAGAACCGAAAATTCATTATCATTATTTTGTGTAGTATACATCCACTGATATTCCCCTTCAGCTACAACTTCAGGTTCTTTACTTTGTGCTGCACTAATCAATACTTTTGGTATAATCAGATTGGCATCTACTATTAACTTTGCGACTCCTGCTCTGAAAATTGCAGCATTAAAATTTGATCCGGCTTTCAGCTTAGGATTATTATTACTATTAAAATCCGACAAATCTATAGTCATAGTTTGTGCGGATGGGATTTCCGGTGTGATTTCAGTAGAGTTGTTTGTATCACTACATGATACAAAAACAGCCATAATTAATATTATAGCTGTTAAAGACTTCCATTTTGAAAAATTCATAACAGGTTTATTTTATTAATTTACTACTTGAATTGATAAACCTGCTATATGTTCCGATTTTTTATTGTTTTGAATCATATACCTTTTTTCCCGCTACCCAGGTTTGTAATATGTCAATTTTCCAGATCTCACTCGCTGATACCTCAAAATAATTCTGATCAATCAGAATAAAATCTGCCCATTTATCCTTTTCTATTGTACCAATAACTTCTTCCTGATGCCCTGCATAAGCCGCATCTACCGTAAACGCTCTCAGCGCCTCCTCTCTTGTTAAAGATTCATTTGGATACCATCCGCCTTCAGGATTTCCACTATGATCCATTCTTGTTACAGCGGAGTACAGCCCAAAAAATGGATTAGAGTGTTCAACGGGAAAGTCAGAACCTGCTGCAACTACTGTTCCTTGCTCGAGAAAAGTTTTCCATGCGTAACCTCCTTTTATTCTTTGAGGTCCCACCCGGTCTTCTGCCATGTTTTTATCACTTGTTGCATGTGTAGGTTGCATTGAAGCGATGATATCTAATTCCTTAAATCTTGGGATATCTTCAAGAGCAACGATTTGAGCGTGTTCCACTCTGTTTCGCAATCCCTGATCTCCGTGTTCATTTTGAGCATTTTCCAAAGCATCTAAAACCTGTCTGTTACCTGCATCCCCAATTGCATGTATGTTTGCCTGAAAACCCATTCCTACTACTTTTGATACAGCAGCATTCATTTCTTTCTGATCCATAAACAGTAAACCGACATTTCCTGGATCATCGGAATATGGTTGTAACATAGCGGCTCCCCTGCTTCCCAAAGCCCCGTCAGAATACAACTTTACGCTTCTCAGAGCAAGCATATCATCCGAATATGAATCCACAGGTCCGTTTTTTGATAGTTCATCGAAAGTATTCCCTGAACCGGATATCATACCATAAATTCTGGTTTTAGCCTTTCCCTGATTGGCAAAATCTTTATATAAATTCCAGGCATTAACGCTTACTCCCGCATCATGGACTGAAGTTATTCCCATTTTTGCCATTTGAGAGTATGCTTTTTCTAATGCCAGTTTTTGTTCTTTTTCTGTTGGAGCCGGAATCTCAGATTCTATAAAACCCTGCGCAGCATCTATAAACACACCGGTTGCTTTTCCGCTGCCGTCTCTGATAATTTTTCCTCCCTGAGGATCAGGAGTATCCTTACTGATTCCTGCCATTCTGAGTGCCATTGTGTTTCCCCATCCTGCGTGGCCATCAACTCTGCTCAGCCAAACCGGACGGTCTGATATCACTTCGTCAATATCTTCAGCAGTAGGAAATTCGTTTTCGTCCCACAAAGTCTGATTCCAACCTCTGCCCTGTATCCATTCCAAATCAGGGTTTGCTTCTGCATAGTTTTTCAATGTATCCAGAGTAGCTTCAAGTGAATTTATTCCCATCAAATCTACATTAAGCTGCTGAAACCCGAGACCCATTACATGTCCGTGTGCGTCGATCAAACCAGGCAGCATAGTTTTACCTTCGCCATCAATAATCTCAGAATTAGGATAGCTTTCTGCAAGCGAATTATTACTGGTTTCTAGAAACTTACCATCTTTTATCGCAACGGATTTAAATTCAACCAGATCTTCACCGATAATGGTATATCCGTTAACGTTTTCAATTAGTATTGTATCCTCTGTACTGCTGCATGATATTAGTATTGCAGCTACAGTTATCAGTAATATTTGTGTATACTTCATATTAATTTTTATTAAAATATTTATTGTAATATAGGTATTGGCATTCGTTTACTTAAATCAAATTTAAAGCTTTTACAATAGCACTACCAGTGCTACAACTTTTGTTTGCATGAATTTTATCTTCATAAAATCATCCCTCTTACTTTTTTGCTTTATACTTAGTTCATTTTCGATAAATTCTTATGCACAAACTCTTACTGTTAATAATATTGACAGTTTGAAAGCAAAATATGAAACCCAAAATCATTTTGAATTAGCTAATACTATAATTCAGATCCTTGAATATTATCGGAATATTAATGTAGACAGCTCTGTATTTTATGCTGATCATTTATTGGTGTTATCCGATTCGCTTAAATATGAAGATGGAATACTTGCCGCAAATTCAAGTCTGATTAATGCCGATTTTGTAAAAGGCTCTTATTTTGAAGGTATTCAAAGAGCACTTCCCTTTTTAAGTCAGCAATTTGATACAGAAGGTTATCATCACGCCAATCTATACTTAGTTACCGGTAATTGTTACGGCTCGCTAGGTCTTTATAAAACAGGAGTAGAGTATTATTTAAAAGCCAGAAAAATCTTCAGTGAATTGGAAGAACAGGAAAAGCTTAATACAATTTCAAACAATCTTGGAGCTTTATATATACGTTTAGAAAATTTTGAATCTGCGCTCGACGTTTTTACTAAAATGAACATTTCAGCTGATAATAAAGCGCTGAGAGTTACCTCCAAAGTAAATTTTGGGTTTATCTACCTTGGATTGAAAGATCTTGAAAAAGCTGAAGGCTATTTCCTGGATGTACTTGATTTCGATGATGATGCAATTGAAGTACGAGCCAAGGCAATTTCAAGTTTTAAACTCGGTGACCTTTATACTCAACAAAAAAAATATCAAAAAGCTTTATCATATTTCAACAAATCAATCGAGTTTTTTTCCATTCTTGAAAATGAAGCACAGACCATGAATCCGCTTAACGGAATTGCAAAAATTCATTTTAAAACCGGAGAACTGGAAAACGCTTTAATTGTAGCATTACGTTCTGAAGAAATTGGAGAAAAAACTCAGACTCTTTCAGAATTAAATACTGTGGTAGGTCTTTTAGCAGAGATATATCATGCTCAGGGTAATTACAAAAAAGCATATGAGTATTCAGTTAAAAATCTTGTTTTAAATGACAGTTTGAACATTAGCCAAAAAAATCAGGAAGTTCAGGTACTGGAGGCTGAATATAATTTTGAACGCAGAGAAGAAGAATTAAAACTTGCCCAGGATATTAAATTCAGAAATCAAAGATTGGTTCTTGGAGGAGTAAGTTCTTTCCTATTTATAAGTCTTATCTTCATATTCGTTTTCTACAGAAGTAAAAAGGACAAAGAAAAAGCTAACCATAGACTAGAAAATCTCAATCTTGATCTTGAAGAAACCAACAAAATTAAAAATCAGCTATTCTCAATAATAGCGCATGATCTCAGAAATCCATTAAGTTCACTTTATGGTTTAGTTACATTACTGGAAATGAAAGCAGCAGATAAAGAAGAACTGGACAAACTAATTCCTGAATTGGTTTCTCAATTCAAACATACCTCTACTCTTTTAAATAACCTTCTGAACTGGTCTAAAAGTCAAATGCAGGGATATAAGGTAATCCCTTTAAATTTCAACATCTATGATGTCTTTAAGAATAACATTGAGTTACTATCTAATAGATTTGAAGAGAAAGAAATTTCAATCGATTTAGATACTAACAAATCTCAAAATGTATTTGCTGACCGTAATATGATTGATGTAGTTGTTCTTAACATTTTATCTAATGCACTTAAGTATTGCGATAAAGGCGATACAGTTTCTGTAAATTCAGTATCAGAACCCGGGTTTTTAACTGTTTCAATCAAAGATACGGGCATGGGGATTCCCAAAAATAAAATCAGACTTTTATTCACCAGTTCATTTTACTCTACAACTGGTACAAGAAATGAAGCAGGAACCGGCTTGGGGTTAATGCTTTGTAAAGAATTTGTAGAAAAAAATGGTGGTAAAATTTGGGTTGAGAGTGAGCTTTCTAAAGGAACGACTTTTTATATTAAGCTACCAGTTCATGACCTTAGAAGTGACGCATAATCAGTCCAGAATTTATTTTTAAAATATTCCGGTTGCACGTTAGCTCCTTCAATTTCTTCTCTGCTCATAAATGATAAAGCTTTTAAAATTTGATCTTCCTCATTGTGCTCAGGGTCACTTCCCAGTGTTAAATTGCCTGATTTATACTCAACCAAAAAGAAAAATTCGATGGCATGAAATCTGTTTTCTATGATCTCATTAATATGAACTAACTTTTTTACCAAAATATTTAGTCCTGTTTCCTCAAGGAACTCTCTTATGAGTGCTTCTTCAAGAGTCTCTCCAAAATTTACTCCACCTCCAGGTGGTGTCCATATAAGTTCATTCGAAACCGGAGATAATAATTGAGCTAAAAGTATACGCTCCTTCTTTACAAGTATTCCACAACTTCGTACTCTGGTTCTATCCCTGTAGTCTGACAAGCTACTTCACTACTTTTTTCTGTGACTTTTTTAAAGAATTATACTGTTCATTTGATTTAGCGTACTTCAAGCTTGCCTTAACAAAATCTACAAACAAAGGCTGTGGATTATTTACGGTACTTTTTAATTCCGGGTGAAATTGTACGCCAACAAACCAGGGATGATCCGGAATTTCAATTATTTCAACCAGATCTCTTTCCGGGTTCATACCTACTAAAGCAAGACCGCCTTCCACAAGCTTATATCTCAGGTTATTGTTTACTTCATAACGGTGGCGGTGGCGCTCAAATACCAATTCCTCTCCATATGCTTTATAGGAATTTGAATCTTTTGTAAGCTTACAAGTATACTTACCTAAACGCATAGTCCCCCCCATATTTTCGATATCTTTTTGATCATGCATGATATCAATTATCGGGTATTCACAATCTTCTTCAAATTCAGTACTGTTAGCATCTTCCCAACCACACACATTTTTGGCATATTCTATTACAGCACATTGCATACCTAAACAGATTCCAAAAAACGGGATTTTATTTATTCGCGCATACTCAACCGCTGCCAACTTTCCACTTATCCCTCTTCCTCCAAAGCCAGGAGCAACTAAGATTCCTGAAATCCCTTCGAGTTTACCCGAAACATTATCTTTAGTCAGGTCATCAGACTGTACCCACCGGATGTTAACCTTGCAATCATTCACCGCTCCGCCATGGATAAAAGCTTCAACTATCGATTTGTATGAATCATGATGCTCTACATATTTTCCAACCAGTGCAATTTCAATAGCCCCCGACGGATCACAAACTGCTTCAACGAACCCTATCCAATTATCCAGATTGTAATCCGAAGTCTCTAATTGTAGCTTTTCAATCACCCTTTTGTCCAATCCTTCCTTTTTCATAAGAAGAGGGACTTCATAGATACTTTTTGCATCCAATGATGCTATAACATCTTCCAAATCTACATTACAAAACCGAGCTACTTTACTCCTTATTGAACCGTCTAACTCATGTTCTGACCTGCAAACGATGATATCCGGTTGCAATCCACTTTCAGAAAGCGTTTTAACAGAGTGTTGGGTGGGTTTCGTCTTTAGCTCACCTGCAGCCGCAAGAAAGGGTACCAGCGTTAAATGAATTGATAGTGTATTCTTTCTTCCCACATTATACTTTAACTGTCTAACTGCTTCGATATATGGAAGACTTTCAATATCCCCTACAGTGCCACCAATCTCTACAATTACAACATCATACTTTCCTGATTTACCCAGTTCCAGAACATGAGATTGAATTTCATCGGTTATATGAGGAATTACCTGAACAGTTTTACCAAGATAAGCACCTTGTCTTTCCTTAGTAATTACATCATTATATACACGTCCTGTAGTAACATTATTGGATTGCGAAGTCTGAATATCTAAAAACCTTTCATAATGCCCTAAATCCAAATCAGTTTCAGCTCCGTCATCAGTAACGTACACCTCACCATGCTCATATGGATTCATTGTTCCGGGATCCACATTAATATATGGGTCCAGTTTTTGAACTGTAACTTTTAGACCTTGTGCGACCAATAACCGACCTAATGAAGCACAGATTATTCCTTTCCCAAGAGATGAAGCTACACCTCCGGTTACAAAAATATACTTAGTAGACATGCGAAATTTGAGTGAAGTTGATGGATGGAAAAGATAGTATTCTAATGAACCCTATTCAATGCGACTTTTAAAGTTATTTGTTATACCATCATTTTTTTTCACCATTTCTTCAACTACACCAATTAAGACATCAGGTCTATCCGTAAAAATACCTTTTGCTCCTGAATTAATAATGGATTTCATATTTTCTTTATCGTTAACAGTATATACCATAAAAGGTATTTTTTGATTCCTTAGTTGTTGGGCCCGGTTTTCAGTTAATTCTACCCGGCTAAGATTAAAAGCGTCAACATTATAATGGTTTAAAAGTTGCTTAGGTGTTCTCCCATTAGCCTGTCTTGGTTCATATAATATAGCAGTTTTCACAACAGACCCACTTTTTTTTACTCGTTCTAAAACTCTGTAATCAAAACTGGAAATCAATACTTTACTTTCCATTTCTAATTTAGAAACCAAATTCAGCACCAACTCAACAATTCCTGAGTTTTCATTTTCAGTAACTGCTTCAGGTTTAATTTCTATGTTAACCAGTACTTTATTCTTTGAGTACTCAAGCACCTTTTTGAGAGTAGGAATTCGTTCATTTTTGAACTTTTTATTGAACCATGAGCCGGCATCAAACTTTTGCAATTCAGAAAGAGTATGATCCGAAACCAAGCCACTCCCATTGGTTTTCTGATCCAGTATTTGATCATGAAACACAACAGGTACTTTATCTCTTGATAACAATACATCTAATTCAATCATGTCAACATCCATACTTACTGCTGCTCTGAAAGCTGACATGGTGTTCTCCGGAAAGCAGGCACTGGCTCCCCTGTGAGCTATCACAAAAAACTTTTTTTCAGAAAGGTTCATATTTTACATGCGCGTAGATGTAGCCCATTATCAAATGATTCAGAATTTGCAGCTTTTGCAATCTGAATAGAAACCAAAATAGTTCGCAACAGGGATGCGATTCTTGATTCTTTCATTGACCGGAAAGCGTTAAAACTATACACCTTTATTACTTCTAAATAATTAGACTTTTGTAAGAACTTTAACTTTATTCAGAAACTAGTTCTGAAAGGTTATCACTCTTTTTATTGCTTCATTAACTAATGAATTAAAATTTTTAGAGTTAGAAAATACAGAATAAGAAAACGCTAATCCTGATATAATTGATATACATCCAAAAACACTCAATACTGTACCCAACCAAATTGGATATATTAATTCCAATATAGAAACAGTAACTACCAGAGTACCCAGCAGAATTTGTATGAATGCAGAAAGAATTTGTAATCCATTAACAGGTGTCAGTTCATTTTGTAATGAAAACGATTTGAACTGTTTATTTTTCTTTAATTCTAACCCATAGTCAGAACCCTTACCCAGTAAAGAATTCATCTCTTTTTCTTCTTTGTTCATGTCCTTACCTTTTACTAACCACTTTATTGCAATAATCTAATAAATCAGCGCTAACAAAAAAATAAAAATGAGTAAAACCGATAATATTTACATTTATGGTCGCAATCCTATAATTGAAGCGCTGATCAACCGCCCTAATGAAGTTGAAAAGTTATTTATTAAAAATTCTATTCAACTAAATTCTATTGAGGGCTTATCTGATCTGGTTACAAAAAACTCTGTTCCCGTTTCAAAGGTTCCCCAAATAAAAATCCAGAACTTAGTAGGAAGAGTAAATGACCAGGGAATTGTTGCATTATTAAGTCAGATATCTTACACAAACTTCTTTGATTGGATCTCAGAGCTTGATTTAAGCAATAACCCTGCAGTAATATTTCTGGATGGAATAGAAGATCCGTATAACTTCGGTGCAATATTAAGAAGTGCTGTTGCTTCTGGAATTTCAGCAGTAATAGTTCCTACCCAGAAACAAGCCCCTGTTAACGCAACTGTTTTTAAAACTTCCTCAGGTACAGCTGCAAAAATTCCCATTATAAGAGTTCATGATATAAATCAGGGTCTTAAAGATCTTGAACTGGCAGGGTTTGAAGTATATGCTTTAGACGGGAATTCAGAAAACTCCTGCTGGGATGCTAAATTCAGAAATCCCACTGCATTCTTAATTGGAAATGAAGGTGATGGTTTAGATAAAAAGGTAATTAAAAAAGTATCTAAAACATTGAGTATACCTATGGTAAATAATGTAGAATCACTTAATGCTTCTGTTTCTGCCGCACTTATTTGTTATGAATGGGCACGAAAAAGGATATAAAAAGCAGACTTATCCGTTTAAGTCTGCTTTTTAGTCATCGTAAGTAAATATTATGCATTATTTGCAACTACTTCAGATTCTGAAAAAAAGTAAGCGGCTTCTATTTTTCCATTTTCAACTGAATCGGACCCATGGATAATGTTCTCACCTAGACTATCTGCAAACTGTTCTCTAATAGTCCCTTTTTCTGCTTCCTCAGGATTTGTTGCTCCAATCAGACTTCTGAAATCAGCAACAGCGTTTTCCTTTTCCAAAATCATTGGAACGCAAGCTCCGCTACTCATAAATTCACAGAGTTCTCCGTAAAAAGGGCGCTCTTTGTGAACTGCATAAAATCCTCCGGCAGTATCAGCTGTTAATCTTGTCATTTTCATTGCTAAAATTTTGAATCCTGCTTCCTGAATTTTTTGAGTAACTTCGCCGATAAGTTCTTTACGAACACAGTCAGGTTTCAAAATAGTCAACGTTCTTTCTAAAGCCATTATATTATTTATAAAATTAATTTTTTTGTAACAACCCTTTTGAAAAACTCTCTTCAAAATGGTATTTAAAGATAAGATTTAGGACATTAATTAACGAATCAAAAAGGCTTAGGTATTATATATAATTATGCAAAACGCCTATGAACATAGTTTTAATTGGAGCTTCATTTTAAAAGCTAATCCAACTAAGCTATGGCCCTATATTTCTGACACTAATAAATTTTTAAAATCAGCGGGGCAGTTTTCCGTTCGGAAAGAGTCTTTCCTGAGAGAAAAGAAAAAAGGATTCCTTGAGCTAACATCTACAAAAATAAATACAGGATATGCCTGGGTCGAGGAACCTTATATCTGGGAAAAGCCATTCAGGTTCGGAACTAAAAGAAAATATAAAGCCAGTCTGATTCAGTCGCTTTCTTTTATGGTTAATCTGATACCATACAAATCGGGAACAAAACTTAGCATCGATTTAGAGATCACTACTTCAAGAAAATTTATAAGATATTTCTTAAATCAGTACATCGAAAGAATAGTGAAAAGGAAAGTTCAAAAATATGTCCATGACTGCGACCGGTCTGCCTTTACAAATACCCTTCCTTACGAGCATTCAAAAAAAGTAAGGCTTACAAGAAGGGCGAAAACCAAAATCGCTGAAATTGAGGAGAAGTTATTAGAAAACACTCGTCGTCAACGAATAATAGATCATCTTCTGGAATATATATTGCAAGCACAGGATGAAGATTTAAAAACTATTCATCCTTACAGCCTGGCAGAATATTGGGGGGAAAAAAAATATTCGGTTCTCAATGTGTTTTTAAATGCGGCTAAACTAAGGTTGCTGGACTTCAGATGGGATGTTTTCTGCCCAAACTGTAAAAACACCAAACAAAGTTTTCGAAGAATGAGAGATATTCATTCCGATCTTCATTGTGATGAATGTGATTGTAGTTACTCGATTGATTTTAACGAAAACCTTCATCTTGTCTTTAACCCAAACCCTCTGGTGCGAAAAATTTCAAATAACACTTATTGTTTTGGCGGACCTCAGAATACTCCACAAAGAGTAACACAACATTATTTAAAACCCGGACAACAGAAATATTTAAATGTTAGCCTTGAGGAAGGAACTTATCTTTTTAAAACTTCTGCTCACAAGGGTTTCCTGAAATTACACCTCCGAAAAGATATTGATGATGCTGCAACAATTTTTATTACCGATGAAAATTTTGATGGACAGGAAGCTACTGTCTCCATCAATCCTAACCTGGCTATTGTAAATGATTCGGAACAAAACCTGATCTGCTATATTGAAAAAGAGAATTGGCGACGTGAGGCCATTTATGCTACAGAAGTAACTTCTTCTCACGATTTCAGAACATTATTTGCCCAAGAAACATTAAAAGACGGACAAAAAGTAACTGCCTCTAACGTAACTATTCTGTTTACAGATTTGATGAACTCTACAGATCTTTATCTTCAGGAAGGCGATGATTTTGCAATCGGACAATTAATGAGTCATTTTAAAATAATACAACAGATTGTAGCTGAAGAACGAGGTGGGATAGTAAAAACCATAGGAGATTCTGTAATGGCTGTATTTAAAGAACCTGTATCAGCTTTAAAAGCGGTAGAAAGAATACAACAGATTTTTTCCTCTTCTACAGCAATGGGAGAATCATTTAAACTAAAAGCAGGTATCCATCTTGGAAACTGTACAGCTGTAAACTTAAATGACCGCATAGATTATTTCGGGACAACCGTTAACATTGCCTCCAGGCTTGTGGATGTCGCAGATGAAAAAGAAATTGTTGTCTCAGAACCCTTCTATAATTTTGGAGATGCAGATCTATATCTGGCTAATAACAGAAAAAGTTTATTTATTAAAACCGGTGAAAAGGAACTAAAAGGATTTGCTAAAGAAACCTTTAAAGTAAAGCAGATCAGTATGGAACGCACTTCGCTTCGTCTGGTTATATAGATTTATCATTCCTCACAGACCAAGCAATCTAATAATCTGGTTTTTGTTGCTTATCTTCCGGTTACATTCAAAAAATAATCTAAAATTTTTACCGGAACATTTTGAATCGACTTCAGCACGAAAAAAGTCCCTATTTATTACAACATAAAAATAACCCTGTTGATTGGTATCCTTGGGGTGATGAAGCCTTTGAGAGAGCAGCTACAGAGAATAAACCTGTTTTTTTATCGATTGGGTATGCTACTTGTCACTGGTGCCATGTGATGGAACATGAGAGCTTTGAAGACGAAGAAATTTCCAAATTATTGAATGATACATTCATTAACATCAAAGTTGACCGGGAAGAAAGACCTGATATTGACAGCACTTACATGACCGTATGTCAAATGGTTACAGGTCAGGGAGGTTGGCCACTCACAATTATAATGACACCTGATAAAAAGCCTTTTTTTGCCGGAACATATATTCCAAAAGAAGCCCGTTTTCAACGAATTGGTTTAAAGCAACTAATTCCCGGTATAGCAGGAATGTGGAAATATGAACCCGAAAAAATAAGAAAAGCTACTGAAAGTATTCAGGATGGATTTAATAAGTCTCTCTATTTTGAAAAAGGAATTTTTCCAGGACTGGAAGCTGTAGATTATGCTGCCGAGCAACTGTCTCAACGGTATGATAATGAGTATGGTGGGTTTGGAGCAGCTCCAAAATTTCCATCTCCCCATAACTTAAGTTTCCTGCTACGGCAGTGGTATGCAACCGGCGAAGAACGCTTCAAAAATTCAGTTGAACATACACTTACAAAAATGCGTTTTGGAGGAATTTGGGATCATATAGGTTTTGGGTTTCACCGATACTCCACTGATGAGCGTTGGTTATTACCACACTTCGAAAAAATGCTATATGATCAAGCTCTGTTGATGATCGCTTATACAGAGGGATGGCAGGTAACCGGGAATCCTCTTTTTAAAGAAACCGTATTTGAAATATTTGAGTATATCTTAGAAAATCTAGCCCATCCGGAAGGCGGATTTTTTTCGGCCGAGGATGCTGACTCTGATGGTGAAGAGGGCAAGTTTTATGTATGGGAAGTCGATGAAATCCGAGATATATTATCAAAAAATGAAGCTGATTTCTTTTTATCTACATTTAACTTTTCAAGAGAAGGAAATTATGAGGATGAAGCCACTAAACAACTAACAGGTAAAAATATCCCTCACCTTAACAAGTCTTTATCTTCAGCCGATCAAAAGAAATTCGCTGAAATCAGAAAGAAGCTTCTTTTGAAAAGAAGTAACAGGACCCGTCCCCTTCTTGATGACAAAATTCTTACTGACTGGAATGCTCTTATAATAGTGGCTTTGGCAAAAGCAGGAAATATATTCGAAGAGAAACAATTTCTTACTAAAGCAGAAGATGCTTTTAATTTCATAGAAGAAAATCTTTTCAAAGAAGGAAATCTCTTACATCGTTTTAAAGAAGGTGAAAGTAACATTAACGCTTTTGCAGATGATTACTCTTTTCTAATTTGGGCGACTCTTGAATTATATGAAGCAACATTTCAAACTAAGTATCTCGACAAGGCTATCAAATTTTCCAAAATTTTTATTGATAAGTTTTGGGATTCGGAAAATAATGCCTTCTTCTTTACTGACGACAATAGTGAAGAATTACTTGGCAGACAGAAGCAGATTTATGATGGAGCAACACCTTCATCAAACTCAGTCGCAATGGTTAACTTTATCAGGTTAAGCCGACTAACAGGGCAAACTGAATTTGAAGATTATACAAATAGTATTGGCGAATTTTTCTCCTCTGATTTAATAAGATCCGGCTCAAGCATTACTCATGGGTTACAAGCAATTCAATTTTTGAATAATAACCCGAAAGAAGTTATAATCGTTGATAATGCTTTTCCAAGTAAACAAGAACTTTCAAAGATCAGAACTATATTTTCTCCATTTAAAGTCTGCTTATTTAAAAATACTGAATCTAAAAACATTGGCAAGCTTGCAGGCTACACAGATAAAATGGAACGAATCAATGATAGCATTACTTTTTATTATTGTTCAAATTTTGTGTGTAAAAAACCATTTAATGATCTTTTTCAGGCTGAAGACCTTTTGAAATCAAATTCTTTAGCTTAATTTATTTAATAGTTTCAATCCAGTATGAGACTTAACTCGTAATCTTAATCAGGAACAATAGGTATGTTGTTTTTTCTTATATCTGCCATAGGTAAATTTTTAAATCAGGATAACTCCAGAGATAAGGATTTACTCAGGCGAATTGCCCGGAAAGACCCCGTTGCACTTTCGCTTTTATATGATCAGTATAATCGGCTTTTATTTGGTTTGTTGCTATCCATTCTAAAAAAGAAGACGGAAGCAGAAGATTTATTGCAGGAAGTGTTCAGCAATATCTGGGAAAAAGCAGATCAATACGACCCGGAAAGGGGAACCGGATATACCTGGATTGTTTCATTAACCAGAAACAAAGGAATTGACCGATTGCGTTCTAAAGTTTATAAAGAACAAAAAAAGCAATCCACAAGCCTGGATGATGATGATGTATACCACCCATTATTTTCGAGTGAAAATAATCCATTGGAGGATACAATTTTATCAGACAGAGCAAGTATTTTAAAAAATGCTTTGCAACAAATTTCTGAGAAACAGAGAAAAGTAATCCAAATTTCTTATTTCGATGGCTTGAGTCAATCAGAAATTTCTGATCAATATGATATACCATTAGGGACAGTAAAAACGAGAATGCGAGACGGAATGATGAAACTAAGAGAAATTTTATCGGGAGAGGTACAATGAGCACTCTGGACAATACAAAATTTGAAGAACTTTGTGTCGGTTTTGTTCTAAGGTCGATAACAAAGCAAGAAGAGAAAGAATTTAAATCATTACTTGATGAAGCAACTCTGGAACAGGAGCAACTCTACAATGATATGCAAAGCATTGCTTCCGAAATGGCGTTACTTGCATACGATCAAAAGCCATCAGAGAATATTAAGGAGCAGTTATTAGAAATGGCATGGGCTTCTGTACATGCCAGAACCGGGTCAAATGTCCATTACCTTTCCAGATACAGAATTGCTGCTGCTGCAGCTGTACTGTTTTTGATCAGTTCATTGGGGTTATTCTTCTTTAATCAAAATCTGGAAACCGATCTTGAAAGCCAAAAAGAATTAGTGGCTCAAAAAGAAACGACCATACGGCTTCTTGAAACAGAAGTAGAACAAAAATCTGAATTGCTGGCAATACTAGAAGCAAGAGATGTGGATCTCGTACTAATGGACGGATTAGAGGTTAACCCAAATGGGTTTGGTAAAGTGGTATGGGATAAAGATAATGGCCAGGCCTTACTTCAGGTTGCTAATATACCTGCCGTACCTACTGCTAAAGAATATCAGCTTTGGTTTGTAATTAATAATCAACCATTCAGCGCCGGGGTTTTTGCTGTTAATGATCCTTCTAAAGACAATTTTTTCAAAATTCAGGAACTCAACCAATCTGCAAATCAAGGAGCGTTTGCGATTACACTTGAACCCGAGGGTGGATCGCCTCAACCCACCGGTGACATGTACATGCTAGGAGCTTTATAAAGCTTTTTATTTAAAAAATGACATTAATACAAAACCTCATCTTTACCGGATGGGGTTTTTCTGTTTAAATATTTATAGCAATCCGTTTTCGAGCATTAATCGTACTACCATCAAACAATTATATTTAGCGATAGAGTTAAGGAGTTGTAGCTTGAAAGCACAGCTCCTTTTTTTATATAAGACCAAAACAATCCAATCTGAACGGAAAGCAATTGCGTATCGTTATTTAAGCATAATATTAACTTAACTTAAAACTAATGAAAACACAGAAGATACCATATTTGGTAACTGTTTTATGTTTACTATTATTTGGTTCAACTCAAATAACTAATGCACAAACAGTTTTTGAAACTACGCTTAGTGGGAGTAATGAAGTACCCACTGTTACAACATCTGCAAATGGTAGTATAACTGCTACACTTAATGGCAATGAACTTACTGTTGAAGGTTCTTTTGAAGGACTTAGCAGCGCTTATCTTTTTTCACATTTACATGCCGGAATGGCTGGTGAAGCAGGTGGGGTTCTTTTTACTTTAGAAGCTACACTTGATGCTGATGAAATGGGTGGTACTTACACAACCGCTAATAACACATTCACGTTATCATCTGGTCAGGTCGATACCCTGAAAGCACGCGGAATTTATGTAAACATACATTCCGAAACTTACGGTGCAGGAGAACTTAGAGGTCAACTTTCCCCACAAGCTGATGTAGTGTACAGAACCAACTTATCCGGTACTCAGGAAGTACCTGTGGCTCAAACAATGGCTAGCGGTGCGCTCATTCTCGAACTTAACGGCGATTCATTATTTGTCTCAGGTTCGTTTAGCGGATTAAGTAGCACATATTTATTCTCTCACCTACATACAGCTAAAGCAGGTAGTGCTGGTGATGTTGCAGTAACTTTGAATGCTACTGTTGGTGCGGATAACAAGTCAGCGGTCTATTTTGCTTCAGATAACAGATTTGAACTAACAGCTGATCAGAAAACGGCTCTTAAAGAAAGAGGTATTTACGCAAATATTCACTCAGAAAATTTTGGGCCTGGAGAATTAAGAGGGCAGGTTACACCTCCAGTAACAGCATCTTTCTTCGCAAGTTTGTCCGGAAGTGCAGAAATCCCATCCGCAAATACAAATGCAGGTGGAGCAGTCATAGTAGAGCTTACTACTGATGATTCTCTTGTAGTGACAGGTACTTTTGCAGAATTGCAAGGCGATTTTGATGCCTCTATAGCTGGTGGATCTCATTTACATGCAGGTCACTCCGGGACCAATGGTGCAGTAGATATCCTGATTAATGCTGAAGTAGAAGCTAACTTAAAGGCTGGTGCTTATTTAGCAAAGGATAATACATTTGCAGTAGATGCCTCACAAATACAAACTCTACTTAACAGAGGTTACTACGTTAATATTCATACTACAACATTCGGAGCAGGTGAGCTTCGCGGACAAGTATTAGGTGATGCCTCAGCTTATTTTAAAACAAATTTAAGTGGATTACATGAACAACCCACCCCTGTACTCACTGAAGCTTTTGGTGCAGTAAATGTAGAAATTACCGGAACTCGTGCAATTGTTACTGGTGGTTTTGAAGCACTTTCCAGCAGCTATCTGTTTTCCCACCTACATTCAGGTGATGTAACTGCCAGCGGAGGTGTTGAAGTTACACTTAACGCTACTGTTACTGATGATACTAGTGGAGTTTACGAAGTATCAAATAATACTTATGAACTTACCGAAACGCAGTTGGAATCAATGAACAGTCAGGGATTGTATGTTAATGTACATTCTCAAACTGAACAGCCGGGAGAACTAAGAGGTCAGCTTCTTTTTGGAGATAATTTATTTCCTTCAAAAAGTATGTTGCTTACTCCTGCTGATGAGGCAATGATTAGTGTTTCAGGTGATGTAACAACTAACTTTCAGACTACATGGTCTGCGAGTTCAGATGTAGACGGCGATAGTCTTACTTATATCTGGCAAGCTGCTACTGATTCTTTATTTACCAATACCATTATTAATGCCAGTGTAGGTTCAAATCTGAACTATAACATAGCTTATGGTGATCTTGATACAATTTTAGTAGATCTTGGAGTTGAATCTGGAGCCAGCGCAACTGTTTATCACAGAGTAATAGCCTCTGATGGTAGCGATGAGGCTTCAAGCGAAACAAGATCTGCAACTTTTGAGAGGGGTACTTTAACATCGAATGAAAACGATGGTCTTGATACTCCAAACAGATTCAGTTTAGATCAAAACTATCCGAATCCGTTTAACCCGAGTACAAAAATAAGCTTTTCTCTAGAAGAAGCAGCGCCAACTCAATTGGTTGTATATAATATGCTTGGTCAAAAAGTTGCCACTTTGGTTAATGAAAGATTAAGTGCAGGTGAACATACCTTCAACTTTGAAGCTGATAATCTATCTTCAGGTATTTATATCTACAGACTACAATCAGCAAATCAAAGTATAACAAAGAGAATGACACTGATTAAGTAATACTTTAATTAGTACAAATAAAAAGGGAGTTTGGTAATCCAAACTCCCTTTTTTATATCTTTAAACTTTTATGTCCTGATATTAGTTACCCGACATCATCTTAAACATTAAATCTGTTACACTGATAAGGTTAACACCAGATGGTATCTGAACCATTGCTTTTGCAACACTGGATTTATTGATATTAGTAACTTCCATTACTGTTTCAGTCCCTTTTTTTCCTGTTACTTCAACAAGCATCGGGAAATTCTTTCCTGCAAAAACAGCATCTCTTGATTGATTAACGGCTCTGTTGGCATCTGCCGGTAAATTTTTCCATGGCTCAGCTAGCATCCCCCAGTTAATATCAATATTAGGAGTTAACCAAACCGACATTTTAGTGTCGTTTTGATTTCCATAAATAACTAATTCGTATGTTTTAAAACCATTAATAGTTCTTTCTTTATCCGTGTACTGAAAATTCATTTCATCAGAGCGAGATCCATTTGACGAAGACTCACTTCCCCAGGAGAGAAACATTTTAAATAGCCCTTCCACTTCTGATTTAGTTACCTGAAGTGCATCATTATTCTCCATTAACACTACGAAATCTTTTTTGTCATTCCGTATTAACATTCCTCCTGAATTGAATGACTGTCCAAAATTCATCTCGTCTTCTCCCTTTAAAAAGATCCGGTCTGCTGTTACATACATATTAAGCTGATTAACTGAAGTCTTTCCGTTTTCATTATCAGCATATAAATTCATGGATATATGACCTTCAAACTGAGCCTGAAGTGGATTAGAAAAAAAAGTGACACAGAATAAAACCAGTGTACTTAAATATATTTTGGTTCTCATAATTATCTCTGGATGTTTTAGATTGAGGAGTTTAACGAACTACATAGTTGGATGTTACGCAGAAATTAAATCTTCCATTCCTACGTTCACTTTTTTGATCCAGCCACCGGCTACTACATCATCACCTTCGTAACATACTATAGCTTGTCCGGGAGTTATGGCTTCTCTTCCGGTTGGAAAATGAACTTTGATCTCATCTTCTCCCAGTTGAGTTAAATATCCCATTGCTCCGTCATCATTATATCGAATTGCGCCGGTGATTTCCATCTCATTTTCCGGAATTCTGTCGTACTTCACTAAATTTATTTCTTTAGCTGTCAGCGTAGAACTGACAAGATCTTCCTTCTCTCCGATAGTGATGGTGTTAGTTAAAGCGTTTATATTTGTTACGTAAACAGGCTTACCCATAGGCAAGTTTAACCCACGCCTTTGACCTATTGTATAAAAGGGATATCCTTCGTGCTCGCCTAAAATATTTCCGTCTTTATCTACAAACTTACCACCTTTCATTTTCTCTTCCAGACCCGGAACTTTGTCTTTGAGAAATCTGCGGTAATCATCATCCGGTACAAAACAGATTTCATAAGAATCAGGCTTATTGGCTACATTTAATAATCCATGATCTTCAGCAATTTGACGAATTTCCGGTTTTGAATATCCACCTAATGGAAAAATAGTTCTTTCAAGGTGCTTTTGTGCAACACCCCATAATGCGTATGACTGATCTTTCTTTGGATCTAATCCTCGGGAAATGATGTGACGTCCGTTTTCTTCTCGTACTCTTGCATAATGTCCTGTAGCAATGAAATCGCATCCCAGATTGTCTGCTCGCTTTAACAAAGCAGCCCATTTGATATGAGTGTTGCAAAGCACACACGGGTTTGGAGTTCTTCCGTCCATATAATCACCCACAAAACGATCAATTACCCAATCACCAAACTCTTCCCTTATATCTACGATAAAGTGCTTAAAACCATGATTTACGGCAATGTGACGAGCATCATTCATAGACTCTACCGTACAACAACCCGTTTCTTTCCCGTTATCACCACCGCTTCGGTGATAATCCCAGGTTTTCATTGTAATTCCTATTACCTCGTATCCTTGTTCTCTTAGCATAACAGCAGCTACAGAAGAATCTACACCACCGCTCATTGCTACAAGAACTCTGCCTTTTTTACTCATTTCAAGATGTGAGTTTCTCTTTGAATTTAATTGATGCTAAAGATAAGGCTTTTGTTAACTGATTGCGATATTCGTTTAAATATCTCTGATAGTGTTTATCGATGACTTAGATCAGGCTCTAAAAACACATTTAATTTATTCTCTAACAACCATTACTATAGTATTCTGTAACTGATATGAAATAGAGTTTTTGACCAATCAATATTGGATATTCCATGTTAAATATTCAATATTCCCTAAGTCATATACAAATAAGGCTTCCAGGGTTCCTGAACACCACCATTTATATCACGGAAAAAAGTGATCGGAATTGGACGATATGGTTTACTACGAAGTTCCATATTTGCTTCTTTAGGGGTTCTGTTCCCTTTTTTTACGTTACACTTATCGCATGCAGTAGTCAGGTTTTCCCAGGTATCTTTACCGCCTCTGCTTTTGGGGTGAATATGGTCAATGGTTAGCTTAGATTTCTGTCCGCAATACTGGCATTTAAAACTGTCTCTGCGCATCACATTTCTTCTTGTAAGAACTACTTTTGTATAAGGCAGGCGGATGTATCTTCGTAATCGGATTACAGAAGGGAAATCAAATTGATCACTGGGTGTTCTCAGCTTCTTTTTAGGATCATCGTGCAGTAGCTCTGCTTTTTCCAAAAAAATAAGCTTCATAGAACGTTGCAGAGAGCAAACACTCAACGGTTGGTAATCTTGATTAAGTACTAAAACATTTGCATTCATTTGCATTCAATTTGGGGTTTGGATCTTTTTTCTTTCATGAAGAATGCAGATATGAATTTAATTTAACCGTCTAACGATGGAATGCCCTAGTATGATATATTTATCTCATAAAAACAAATTCGCTTGTGTTACCTTTTTTTTAACAATGTGATGATTTTAATGAATAATTAAAGAATCAGTTTTTATATTTGGAAGCGCTTTTTTAACAGAATTGAAACTAAACAAACATAATGTCCGAGATTAAAGACGCACTCACAAAAGAGTACTACAAAGAACCTGCTCCACTAACTCAAGACGACTCCCCTTTTTCTTCTATGATGGAAAGATTCAGATTTGCAGCTGACATCCTAGATCTGGATGAGGGAATGTTTAAATATCTATCCACCCCCGAAAAAGTAGTAATGGTAGCCATTCCTGTTATTATGGATGATGGAAGAATTGAAGTTTTTGAAGGTTATCGGGTTATTCATAATAGTATTCTTGGTCCTTCCAAAGGTGGAATCCGTTATGCTGAAGATGTACACCTCGATGAGGTTAAAGCACTGGCTGCGTGGATGACCTGGAAGTGTGCTTGTGTAAATGTTCCTTTTGGTGGGGCAAAGGGTGGCGTTCGTGTTAATCCTAAGCTACTTTCAAAAAATGAATTGGAAAGATTGACCAGACGTTACACTTCAAACATGAGTGATGTTTTTGGGCCGGAAAGAGACATCCCCGCTCCAGATATGAATACCAATGAACAGACAATGGCCTGGATCATGGACACGTACAGCATGAAGAGCAAAAGAAATGAAACTGCTGTGGTAACAGGTAAACCAATCATTCTCGGAGGTTCAAAAGGAAGACGTGAAGCAACGGGGCGAGGAGTAATCACAACGGCGTTAGCTGCAATGAACAAGCTCAAAATCTCCCCAAGTGATGCTTCCATTGTGGTGCAGGGATTCGGGAATGTTGGATCTGTTTCTGCTCAACTGATTTATGAACAAGGAGCAAAAGTAATCGCTATTAGTGATGTTAGTGGCGGATACTACAACAAAGAAGGAATTGACATACCAGCTGCCATTCATTATTCCCAAACGAATAATTATTCATTAGAAGGTTTTGACGGAGCAGAATCTATTAGTAACTCCGATCTGCTTGAACTTGAGTGCGATGTACTAATCCCCGCTGCCAAAGAAGATCAAATCAATAAAGACAACGCTGCAAATATAAAAGCAAAAATTATAGCTGAAGGTGCTAACGGTCCCGTAACTGCTAATGCTGATTCAATTCTTGATGAAAACGGCGTAATGGTTGTTCCAGATATTCTTGCAAATGCGGGTGGTGTAACTGTTTCTTATTTTGAATGGGTACAAGACAGACACGGATATTTCTGGACCGAAGAACGGGTGAACCGTCGTTTGAACAGAATGATGAGAGAAGCTTTTGATAACTTGTTTATGGTAAGCGAAAAGTATAGTATTACATTAAGACAAGCAGCGTATGTGTATGCAATTGATCGTGTAGCAACAACGCTGAAATTACGTGGTATTTACGCTTAATAATTAATGAGTTACAAAAAAGAACTTGTTCTGAATTCTACATACGAAGAACTCGATAAACTGGAAGGTTTTCTGAACGACTTACAGACGGATTTACAATTTGATGATGAGTTTTATGCCCGATTAATGCTCACTGTGAGTGAAGCCGCTACTAATGGCGTTGTTCATGGAAATGAATTGGATGAATCCAAAAAAGTGATCCTCACCGCAGAACATGATGGTTCAAATCTTGTAATTACTACTCAGGATGAAGGAGCCGGATTTGATCCCCAAGAAGTAGATGATCCACTAGCCGAAGAAAATATTCTCAAAACCAGTGGGCGAGGTGTATTTCTGATGGAAGAATATGCTGATGGTGTTGAGTATCAGGATAATGGCAGAAGATTGATAATGAATTTCGGTCTTAAATCTTAACCTAATTCACCCTTCTCAATAAACTTCCGCTCAACCTTAGCAACTCGGTTTCTGCATTTTTTGCTTCGATCTGAGCTATTATCAATCGGTTTTCTGCACTAAGCAAACTAAGTTGTGCTTCTCTAAGTTCAACAGAATTTATGGTCCCCAATCTGAATCTTTCCAACGCAATATCCAGACTTTGTTCTGTATATTGTAGATTCTCCTGTTCCAGTTCAATCAAAGAAAGTGCATCAATATACTGCTCATAGACCTGCTGAATCTCAGATTTTAGCCTTAGTTTTAACTCTTCCAGCTGCAATTGTTGATTCTTTAGTCGTATTTGAGCGTTTTGAGTCCTTCTGTTTTTATTAAAACCATCGAACAAATTAATTCTTGCAGTAATACCATAATTAAAGCCGGATGTATTCGAAAAATCTACGAAACCTGTACTCGTTTCGGTTCTATTGTATCCATAGCCTCCGTTAATATCAATCTGTGGAAACCAATCACCTCTTAGTTCGTTGATCTCTTCAATTGCAGCCATTTCATTCATCCGTGCAACCGTCAATGATTTATTTTCCACCAGTGCCTGCTCAGTAAGATCTCCCAGATTCATCACCTGTCCCATTTTAATCAAAGGCTCTACATCAAAGTTTTCAAAAGATGAATTCGATAGTATCTGATTTACAATAATCTTTGCCTGTTTTAATGTGGTTCCTGATCGGATCAAAGCAGCCCTGTCAGCATTAAAATCTGCTCGCGCCTGTAACAGATCATATTCAGAACCTGAACCTAAATCTTTTTTTGTTTCTGCAATTCTTATGCGCTCTTCTGATACCTGTACAGTATTTTCAAGTATTTTATGCGCCTTTTGCCTTGCTACGATCTGGTAGTAACCATTGATTAATTCAGCAAGTAAATTTTCAACTTCCAGACGAGTTTGTTCTTCGCCAATTTCTGCTTCCAGATTTAAGCGATCCTTAGTTGCAAACATTGTCAATCCATCAAAAACAGTCCATGTCGCATCAATTACATAATTATAACTCGTCGTTTCTACTCCTTTATCATTGCGGTCAGGTATTGAGTTAGCTGAATACTGAGTTTCATTATCCTCAATTCTTTTAGAGATCGTTCCATCAGCAGTTATAACAGGAAGAAGTCCGGCATTCCCTAGTGAATTATTATTCTTTGCTATTTGTGCTTCGTTTCTTGCTATTCGGATGGCAAAATTATTTTCCAGCCCCTTTTGGATGGCTTCCTCGATTCTCAGAGTATCTTGTGCCAGAACATTTGAAAATCCAAATGATACCAACAATCCAAATAGTACTAAGTATGATCTCTTATATGCCAATTTCATCATGCTATTTGAGTTTCAAGTTCGCTTTCTGCTTTCTTTATCATTTCATCGCTGATCATATCATTTTTTGATTTTTCAGGTGACAAATAAGAATACATTGCCGGAATTACATAGAGTGTTAGAAAACTGCCTATCATCAATCCTCCGATTACAGCGATTCCCATTGAGGTTCTGCTTTCCGCACCAGCTCCAAGAGCTAATGCTATGGGCAGAATTCCCAGTACAGTTGAAATACTCGTCATTAATATCGGACGGAAACGAGCGGCTGAAGCATCCATAATTGCATCCATAATGGAAAGTCCCTGTATCTGCCTTTGGTTTGCAAATTCTACAATAAGGATTCCATTCTTAGTGACCAATCCGATGAGCATTATCATCCCGATCTGGCTGAAAATATTCAGGGTTTGACCAAAATACCACATACTTACTAAGGCTCCGGACAAAGCCAGAGGAACCGTAAGCATAATTGTAAATGGATCTCTGAAACTTTCGAACTGTGCAGATAGCACTAAGTAAACCAATAGCAGTGCCAGAAAGAAAATAAATAATAAGCTGGAAGAACTTTCTACGAAATCTCTGGACGGACCAGATAAACTTGTAGAAAACGTGTCATCCAATATATTTTCAGCTGTTACCTCCATTGCATCAATACCATCCTGGATTGTGTTTCCGGGAGCAAGGGCTGCAGATACCGTTGCTGAAGCATATCTGTTATATCTGTAAAGCTGTGGTGGACTACTTTGTTCTGCAACTTTTACAAGATTGTCCAGCTGAATCAAACTTCCTGAACTGTTTCTAACATAAAGGCTTTTTAAATCAACCGGCTCATTTCTGTTTTTTCTTTCCACCTGTCCGATTACCTGATACTGTTTTCCGTTCATGATAAAAAAATCAAACCTTTGCCCACTTAGCGAAAACTGTAGTGTTTGGGCGATATCACGAACAGAAACTCCTAAATCCTGAGCTCTTTCTCTGTCAATTTCTACTTGTAGTTCAGGTTTGTTGAATTTAAGATCTACATCCTGATAAGTGAATGTTGGATTATTTCTAACCGCTTCCAGAAAATCAGGGATTACATTTTTTAGCTTTTCAAAGTTTTGATTTTGTAATACAAACTGGACCGGCAAACCTCCCCTGCTACTCCCGATGGTTTGCTCCTGAGAAACAAAAGTCTGAGCTCCACTCAACAGTTTTACTTTTTCTGTCAAATCATCAGCCACCTCGTTTTGTGAACGGCCTCTCAATTCCGGATCTTTTAGAATAGAAAATGCAAAACCTGAATTTACCGAACTTGAGGCCCCGAATCCCGGAGATGTAACTGAAATAACCGATTTTGTTTCCGGGATACTATCCTGAACCAAACTCACCAACCGATCCATATAATTATCCATATACTCATAAGATGCGCCTTCCGGGGCTTGGGCAAACATCCTGACTCTGCTCCGGTCTTCTAATGGTGCTGTTTCCTGCGGAAGTGTGCTCATCAACAAATAAATCAATCCTCCACTGGCTAAGATAGTTAATGGGGCCAGCCATCTTCTTTTCATAAAAGATTGCAGCGAGTTTTTGTAAGCTGTATTCATTTTAATGAAGAACGGCTCTGTTGCAGCGTAGAATCTGTTTTGCTTTTCACGTTTCTTCAACAACTTTGTTGAAAGCATCGGAGTTAGTGAAAGAGCCACAAAGGAAGAGATCATTACAGCTCCTGCAATAACTACTCCGAATTCTCTGAACAATCGCCCTGTAATTCCTCCTAAAAACAGAATCGGCATAAAAACGGAAACCAAGGCTGCTGTAGTTGCAATCACAGCGAAGAAAATCTCTTTGGAACCCAGTATTCCGGCCATCATGGGTTGTTGTCCGCTTTCTATTTTCGAATAAATATTCTCAAGCACAACAATGGCATCATCCACTACTAAACCAATAGCTAATACTATTGCCAGTAATGTTAAAACATTTATAGAAAATCCTGCTAAATACATGATGAAGAATGCCCCAATCAATGCAATCGGGATTACAAGTACAGGAATTATAGTGGTACGCCAGTCTCTCAAAAAAAGAAAAATTACTGCTATAACTAAAAAGAAAGCCACGAAAATTGTTTGTTTTACTTCATCAATAGAAGCTCTGACATATGTAGTAGAATCAAAACCGATAGCTGTTTCAATATCAGCAGGAAGGTCTTTTTCAATATTTTCAGCTCTCTTGTAAAACTCATCAGCAATATCAATCTGGTTTGCTCCCGGCTGTGGTATTAATACCACGCCAACCATTGGAACACCATCCCTTTTCAGGATTGTACGTTCATTTTGAGGGCCCAATTCAGCATAACCAAGGTCTCGCAATTTTATAGTGCTCCCCGATGTTTTCTTAACGATCAGATCATTAAACTCATCTACATTTGTAATTCGCCCCATGGTCCGAACGGTTAGTTCAGTGAGATTGCCTTCAATTCTTCCGGAGGGCAACTCAACATTCTCACTTGTAAGCGCATTTCTGACATCGATCGGAGTTAAGTTATATGCAGCCAGTTTCATCGGATCCAGCCATAGCCTCATCGAATAGGTTTTATCTCCCCAAATCTGAACATTGCTGACTCCGGGAATGGTCTGTACACGTTCTTTAAAATAATTTTCAGCAACTTCAGAGAGTTGTAACAGGTTTCTGGAATCACTTTTGATGTTGAAGAACAGAATAGGCCTGGCATCTGCATCCGCTTTAGATACGATAGGAGGATCTGCATCAGGAGGAATATTTCCAACTGCTCTTGATACTCTGGAACGAACGTCATTTGTTGCTGTTTCCAGATCTACATCCAGATCAAATTCCACCGTTACGGTACTTCTTCCTTCTCTGCTAACCGAGGTCAGATTCTTGATTCCTGCAATTCCGTTGATTTGATCTTCAAGAGGTTCTGTAATTTGTGATTCTATTACTTCTGCGTTTGCTCCTATATAACTGGTACTAACAGTTACGATAGGCGGATCTACCGCAGGATATTCTCTGATCGGCAAATAGTTGAATCCGATTATTCCGAATAAAACTATTACAATAGAAAAAACAGTAGCCAGAACAGGTCTTCTTATGCTTAGTGAAGATAAACTCATTTTATTCTCCGCTTACTTTTTTGACTGACACCTGCATTTGCGGCCTTACCTGAAGCAATCCGGTTGTTAGTACGGTATCACCTACCTCAACACCTTCTGTTATTTGAATTTCAGACTCATTTCTTAAACCCGTGACCACGCTTTGAGGTTTAACAACTCCATTTTTTAAGAGGAACACTTTTTGCCCCTGCAGTTCTGGTACCAAAGAAATAGAAGGGATCATTTTTGCGTTTTCAATAGTCTGAAGAGTCAGCTCCAGATCAGCAAAAGCTCCCGGAAGCAACTTTCCATCCGGATTAGCACTTCTTGCTCTTACTTGTAAAGTCCTTGTTTCAGAATCAATTCTCGGTTCTTTAGCATAAACTTCAGCAATTAAAGGCTCCTCGATTCCCTGAACGGTAAATCTTACTTTATTACCTACTTCTATTTGTGATGCATATCGTTCCGGAATGGAAAAATCGATTTTTACAGGATCGATATCCTGCAAAGTAGCAATTCTGGTGCTCGGGGTTATGTAACTCCCATCACTTACATATTTGAGACCAAGCTTACCTGTAAAAGGTGCGCGGATTTCTGTTTTTTTAATCTGGGCGTTTATAAGTGATACCTCAGCTCGTAAAACATTTACTTCGTTCAATGTAGCGTCGTATTCTTCCTGACTGATCCCTCCTTTCTCAAGCAACTGCTTTTGACGCTTTTCCCTGTCTTCAGCCAAATTCAATCTGAAATCAGCACGTTTTAACTGTGCTTTTAGTTCACTGTCATTTATTTTTACCAGCAACTCACCTTTTTTGACATCTTCTCCTTCACGCAAATATATTTCCTGAATCAGTCCGGAGCTTTCACTCGCTAATTCCACTTCCTCGTTTGAAGTCAGTGTCCCGGTCGTAAATATTTTATTCTCAACGATATCAGGTTTTACTATATATACTTCCACATTCAGAGGTGCCGTGCTACCGGAATTATTTTGAGAAGCTGCCTCGGATGCTTTTAAATAGTCTTTAACTTTTGGAAAAGCCAAAAGTCCCAACACTATAATTATTCCTGCAATACTTGCTGCTCTTTTCATTAAGTCATCAATTTATTGTTAGTCAAATAAAGATAACTCTATTATTCGGAGAAGCATTCTTAAGCAATGCAAAGCCTTGTAAAACCCTGAATCTATTTACAGATAATCACGACCGATAAAACTTTTAAGAACTTCAGGAACTCTCACTTTCCCGTTCTCTTCCTGATATGCTTCCAGAATCGCAGAAACAACTCTCGGTAGTGCTAATGCCGAGCCGTTGAGCGTATGAGTCATCTCAATTTTTTTCTCTCCTTTCCTGTAACGAAGTTGCATTCTTCTGGCTTGGAAACTCTCAAAATTAGAGCAAGAACTTACTTCCAGCCATCGCTGCTGTCCGGGACTCCAGACCTCAAGGTCGTATTTCTTACTTTGCGTAAAGCCCATATCTCCGGTACACATCAATAATGTTCTGTAAGGAAGTTCCAAAGCTTGAAGTAGTTTCTCAGAATGTTCTCTTAAACTCTCCAGTTCTTCGTAAGAAGTCTCAGGTTTTACGATCTTCACCAGTTCAACTTTATCGAATTGATGAAGACGATTCAATCCACGAACATCCTTCCCGTAAGACCCCGCTTCTCTTCTCCAGCACGGAGTGTAGCAAACGTATTTGACGGGTAATTCACTTTCAGAAAGTATCTCATCTCTGTGAAAATTAGTAACCGGAACTTCTGCAGTTGGAATGGCAAAGAACTCATCTCTTGGAATCACATACATCATGTCTTCCTTATCAGGAATTTGTCCTGTCCCGCGAGCTGAATCTTCATTTACAAAATATGGAGCCTGTAATTCAGTATAACCATCATTTCCTGCTTCATTTATAAAATAATTTATTAGCGCTCGTTGTAGTTGAGCAACCGGACCAACATAAAACGGAAATCCTGCCCCGGTAACTTTTACTCCTCTTTCAAAATCTACCCATCCATAACGTTCGGTTATTTCCCAGTGTGGTTTTCTCCACTCATCTTTATTGGGTTCGCCCCATGTGTGAAATGTTTCGTTATCTTCTTCTGCGAAACCCACCGGAACGGAAGGGTGAGCAACGTTAGGAATTTTTAGAAGCATATTTTCTCTTTCCTCTGCCAGAGTTTTCAATTCTTCTTCCAGCTCTTTTATGTCTTCTTTAAGTTGAGAAGTCTCGGCAATAATCTCCTGAGCTTCATCTTTCTTACCCTGCCCCATTAATATACCAATTTGTTTAGCTTTGGTATTGCTTTCAGTCCTTACTGCATCAACTTTCTGAACCAAACTTCTCCACTGTTCATCTTTTTCAATTACCTCATCAACAAGAGAGTTGGACTTCTCTCCTTTGTTCAGCATTCCTTCTTTTACAGCTTCTTTATTTTCTTTTATGAAATTGATGTCTAACATTCGATCCGTTCTTTAAAATTTATCCCCTAAGATAAGACCAATTCTAGTCTTCTTGAACCCTTTTTTGAAAATTCATCACACTTACTTAAAGTTCTTTTTTACTATTGCTTACCTTATTTTTTTAGGATATCATCAATATCACAAATAATTATTAGGTTAATATATCTTTATGAGTCATTTATTAGATGATATCGACATTTCTATACTCAACCATTTACAGGAAAATGGTCGAGCACAACGTAATCAAATTGCTGAATTGGTGGGGCTTTCAGTTCCTTCAGTTTCAGAAAGGATGCGTAAACTGGAAGAACGAGGACTTATTACTAATTATAATGCAATTCTGAGTTCCAAAGATTTTCATTTTGATATCACTGCATTTATGTTTGTGGAAGTGGATGGGTCTGAATATTATTCTGATTTTGTAGAAAATGCGAAAGATGAAAAAGAGATTCTGGAATGTCATTCTATTACAGGTGACGGGTCTCATTTTCTGAAAGTAAGAACAAAAAACACAAGTTCTTTTGAACGATTACTGTCTCGCATTCAGGCATGGAAAGGAGTTAAAAAAACGAGATCAAACCTTGTACTATCAAGTTTTAAAGAAACCAGAGCCCTGCCGATTGAGCAAGCTACAGAACTTATTAAGTAATTTTGAAATCAAAAGTTCTGATTGAGTAATATTCTTTTCTATAATATTCTGTTTAAGCTATCAGATTTCTTTCGCACTGTATAGTCTTGATATTTCTTTTTCTTAAAAAGTGATTTTTTAATCTCTGCAAACGCTACAAACTTTCTTAAGATTAGGTTTACTTACCAGCTCATTAATCATTAAATTTACGTCAAAATGACAGACGAAAAATAAAGTTAATGGATCGCGAAGTATTTCAGGAGCAATTTGGTTTATTAGGCACTTCTCAGGAAATGCGCCATGTAATTGATAAGATTATGCAGGTTGCAAAAACTGATATAAGTGTACTTCTTCAAGGAGAAAGTGGCGTGGGTAAAGATGTTACTGCCCGTGCTATTCATGCATTAAGTGAACGCAAAAGAAACAATCTGATTATTGTAAATTGTGGTGCCATTCCTGAAGGCATCATTGAAAGTGAGTTATTCGGACATGAAAAAGGTGCTTTTACCGGAGCTAATGAAAGCCGTGAAGGTTATTTTGAGAAAGCTAACGGTGGAACCATTTTCTTAGATGAGATAGGCGACACTCCTAAAAATGTACAGGTAAAATTATTGCGTGTGCTTGAAAACGGAGAATATTTCCGAGTTGGTTCCAGTAAAGTACAAAAAACGGATGTTAGAGTAATTGCTGCTACAAATCTGAATCTTTGGAAACTCGTACAAGACGGCTCCTTCAGGGAAGACCTGTATTATCGGTTAGATACTGTTCAAATTCATCTGCCTGCCCTCCGTGAAAGACAAGAAGATGTAGTACCCATTTTCAGGAAATTTGTTCAGGAATTTTCAGCAAAATATGATTCTGTATTCAAAGGTTTTTCTGATGAAGCCAGAGAATTGCTCATCTCCTACCGTTGGCCTGGTAATATCAGAGAATTAAAAAATGTTGCTGAACAATTGGTGGTATTAGAGAAATCCCAATTTATTGATGTAGAACGACTTCAGAAGTATTTAAAAGGTCGGCAGCGACAAGGTTCAGCTGATAATTTACCGATGATTCCAAACGGTGAAGAAAAACGATCCGACTCTCAAAATGATTTTGAACGTAGAGACAGAGAATTAGTTTACAGAGCACTGGTTGAATTAAGAACCGATATTTCAGATGTAAAAAAAATGCTTGCCAATTTTATGTACTCAAGTATGTCCAGTAAAGACATAAAAGCTTTGCCCCCCGCCTTACAAAGCAATATGGAAGAATCTGATGTTTCTGAAATGAAAATTAATATTAATGATCATGCTACTCTGGGTATGCAGGAAATGCCCGGAGATGAAACAAAAGCTGAGAATGAAGTTCAGGAAAGTGAACAATCTGCTATGGTTAATTTCTTTGGCGGTGACGAAATACCTTCGATTGAAGCAACTGAACAATTTCTTATAAAACAAGCTTTGGACAGGTTTGACGGAAACAGAAGAAAAGCATCCGAAACGTTAGGAATCAGTGAACGAACTCTTTACCGGAAATTAGATCAATACGGACTTGCGTAGAACCATAATCATATCATTTTTAGCTCTTATTACTTTTTCGGGGTGTCTGAAATACAGTTTTACCGGAGCTTCTATTCCACCGGGAGTCAACTCTGTGTATATTCCTTTTTTTGCGGACAGATCCCGCAGCGGGCTTGGTGATTTAAGTGATCGTTTAAATCGGGTTTTAATAGATCGTTTTATTAACCAAAGCAAATTACAACTGGCCAGTTCAGAAGAAGATGCTGATGCAGTTTTAGACGGGTTTATTTCAAGTTACAGCAACAGACCTTTTAGTATTGGCGGAAATGAACAAGCAAATCAGAATCAGGTTCAGATTTCAGTAAATGCTAGTTTTATTTACACAAAAAATGAAGAGCCTGAATGGGATAAATCATTTAACGGCTCTTTTACTTTTGATCCAACCGAAGACCCCATTACGGGTGAACAAAACGCCGCTGATGAGGCACTTGATCAAATTGCAAACAGTATGTTTAACGATGCGGTAAGTAATTGGTAATACTTTTGAATCTAAAACCCTCATAACGTATTATTACAATCTAGCTAATGGCAGAATTACCTTTCAACATACCACAATCGCTACGTTCTTTTAATGAACGATTTGAGAAAAACCCTAAAACAGGGATTACCAAATTAAGCAGGCATCTTAAAAAAAGAGGTCCTGATGCTGTCGGACATTTTCTCTTAGCTTGGTTTTATCATTTAGATGATCAAAACTCCCTGGCTATAAAAGAGGCTTTAAAGGCAAAAACATATGCTCCCGGCAGCCCGTTGATGGAGCATTTACATTACTTTTTGGTTCATCCTGAGAAATTTGAAGCCGCTGTTCCTATAAAAAGTTATTCATCATCAAAAAAACTGAATCAATCGAACAGAAAATCTCCGATTCTGGATTTAGATAGTTTGATAGCAATGTTGGAAGCGGTAGAATCCAAAAGAATTCAAATTCCCGCTGAAGGAGAGCCTTACGATGATACCGATCTTGCCGAACAAGCTGAAGCAGTTGATGACATCATATCAGAAACGCTCGCAAAAATTCATGTAGTTCAGGGAAAGAAACAACAAGCTATTGAAATGTATAATCAACTTAAAGAAATCCACCCGGATAAAGCTGATCATTATCAGGAAGAGATTGAAAAACTTAATTAATTAAAACCACAGAGTACACATAGATAATTTTATCCACGAATACTCTATGGTTAATTCTTATTTAATCAACTGCATTTTTATTTCACTTACGAATTGTTCACCGGATGAACCTTTCGCCGTTAAACGGGCTATATATACACCGCTTGCTAAATTGTCTGCTTCAAATGTTGTTTGGTGAAAACCAGCTTCTATATTCTCATTCAATAATGTTGTAATCTTTTGACCAACAATGTTATAAATTTGAATAGAAACATCAGCGGATTCGGGCAATTCAAACTCAATGTTAGTGGATGGATTAAATGGGTTTGGATAGTTTTCTGTGATAGCAAAATCTTCAGGGATATTTGTATCAATGCGTTTAAATGAACTTGGCTGAGCATCTAAGGAAACTGAATTAGAACGATTCGAAAGCTGAATATTATTTTTTGCTTTAACAGAATAACGGTAAGTGTCTTCCTGCCCAGGGCCGTTCTCTGTTACGGTAAAATCGGTATAACTTGTACTCGTAGTACTATCGATTAATGTATGTTGAGAAGTACAACTTGGATAGTATCCAACGTCACATCTTCTGTATATAGTATTTGTCCGTAGTGGGTGAACTGTCCCAGCTAAAACTCGGAAATGAACCGCCCGGGTTGGTATGGGTAAAGTTTTCCGGGGCAGGTAAAAATATTTTTTTGTCAATGAAAACATCTTCAATATTGTCTACATAAGATGAATAACCCCCACTTTGTGCCGCAGAAATAAGGGCATACATTCCGTTTAAATAATCGGGCGCAGTATTCAGGTTTGCCAGTGATTCAAAAATTAATTGATCGGCAATATCTCCATCTACTTCCGGATCGTTACGAAAATCCCATAAAGCTCCCGAAAAAATAACACTTTTGTCATGAGCAGAAGAACTATTGTTTGTATCCATATCAACATTTATTGTTTCGAAATTATCCATTGTATATGAATTATCTAGATTTCTCTTGTCATTTGGCAATCCGGGTTTATCTAAATATTCTGCAATGGTACTAGACTGCACTCCTCCAAACTTATTTATATAGGCCATTCCATAATAATCAGAATAAGCTTCATCCATTGCTTTTCCATCAATATCATCATCTAGTGTATGGTATGTTTCACTAACCACATGCATGTATTCATGGGTAATAACGGCAGCTTCATAAGCTGGGTTATTTGCATCAGAGGTTACTCCCCAAAACTGCAATATAGCTGATGCTGAGAGTGTTGATGCAGGTGCATTCAGATTATTATTTGATGGGTTTTCAAATCTGGTTCTTATAATTACTTTCTGAGTTTGGGAAGCACTCATACCAAAGTCTTCAATCATCCAGTTCTCAAATTCATCGCTGTGATAGTAAACCATTACTTCATCAAAATGTGGACTGGCAGTATCGTATTGGAAAGAAGCGCTGCTGGAAGAAGCATCCGTATTATCCCAATAATCCACTTCTTGTATATGTTCTCCTCTTAAAAGACGAGGACTCAGATCGTCCAGACGATGTAATGTTTCCACAGTTGGTCCCGTTCCATATAATGGACTAACCTTAAAAACCTTTCCGGTACCTTCAACACTCATTTGCTGTTTTTCAAAAGGAAGATTTTTTTGTTTTAAGATTTTGGTATTCTTATCTCGCTCAGCAGTAAACCTATTCACCAAACTGGTCTTTTTAACGATGCTTCCGTTTTCTGCATTGATGTACATCTTCCATGCATTAGACTGGTCTTCAAGATATACATCCATCGCATATACCAACGTGTAATGTTCCGAATTTTGGTTTGAATTCACATAGATAGATAAATTAGGGGATCTATCCAATGAAAATTCACTAGTTCCTAAATCTTGAATTACACTTTGTTCTGCTACCTTTGAAGAAATTTCGGGCGTTACAGAAAGGTCGATCTGTTCGTAAAAATGACCACTTATATAATCTATTCGCCCGTGTTCGGTTACAGAAATAACATAGCCTGCACTAAGAACAGGTATATTTTTATATTGTTGCTGAAAGGTGAATTTAGTCCTCCCAAATTGAGATTTAATTTCTTTAATTTTATGTAAAGAATGTGCCGGCTTAGCGGTACCAAGTAAGCTTTTGTGTTGTGAAATGAAGTTCAAAGCAGCTTGATTCGCTGAGTTTCCGTAAGAGAGTTTGGTTTTTCCTATCATGGTAGAAAACTTTTCTTTGTCATAAACGATACGAAGCGTATGATCATTTTCAGCATTAAAGCGTTTCCATGTGGTTTCCGATTGTAACGTATCATTGGAATAGGACTGTCCATTCAAAGGGCTGGTTTGAAAAAAAAGTACAGTTGTAATAATTAGTAGAAATAACTTCATAGGCTATCCAAATAGATTAGTTAAAATTATAAATTAATGGTCGCGGGCTATCGGTGGATGAGTGAGCAAACAACTTTATTGATGAATTCTGGCAGCGGAGTCCAGAGCACGTATATCGGGGTATTCGTTATGAGAGAAGAAGCGTTTGATCTCACCGGTTTCTAAATCAATAATTTTTAGCTCTGCAAGACGAGTTTCCTTTCTGTCTCTTCGTTCGGTGTATATAATATTACCGTCTTTTGTCCATGCCGGAGTGCCATTTGCATACCCACCGCCGGTAAAGGTTTTAAAAACCTTTCCCTCCAGATCGGTAACAATAATTTTGTTCTTATCAAATTCTTCTCCATGCTTATACGTGCCTGCAAAAAGTTGTAGTGAATCGTTCCATGCTAATTCCCAAACCGCTCTTTCAATTATATTATCTACTGTGCGAGACTCCAAAAAAGGATTATCAAGTTTTTGTAGAAATTCTCCATTTTCAGACATTAAATAATCACCTTTATAGCCCGGCTTTGACGAACCTACTATGAGCGTATCAGATCCCATTCTCCCCCTCACTAATAAAGAACCACCCCCTTCTCCATTAATTACGCTTGTCTCTTGTTTTAGAATATCATAATAAAATAACGAATAAGACCCTGCCCATTCGTGGCTTCTGCTGGAAAAGTAAAATCCCGTTCCCTCGTTATTCCAAACCACAGAAACTGCCCGGGAAGACAATATAGGGTATTCATTTTTACTGTAAAGAAGCTGTTCTTCTCCGGTTTCAAGGTCGAACAGTCCTAATTGTACCGTTGTAGAATTGGCAGCATAATCATCGGAATAGACTAATTTAGAACCATCAGGAGATAGACTGAGTTGACTATAATCCGATTTGCCGCTGGTTAACAGCTTGTTTTTGGAAGGATTATTCCGTTCAATGGCAATAATTCCTTGCCGGAACCCACTAGCTTCTAATTGATCCTTAAAGTACACACTGGCGTACACAGGGTCATCAATAATGATCTCCGGTTCTTTTTCCTGATTAAATAGTCCACAGCCTAGTACTAAAAATATCAGAAGGAAAAGGAAGTTGCGATTGGGATGTATGTAGCTTATGTGTAATATTTTTAACAACTAACATACGAAAAATAGTGCAGAACAGAAAAAAAGAAGTATTAGTAGAATCGCGAGAAGTTCTTTTCATCCTCGAATTAATCAAATCACCCCTTCACAAAAGGATTATTTTTCTTTTCCATTCCTACTGTAGTTACTGGGCCATGCCCTGGATATACTTTTGTCTTACCCGGAAGTGTGTACAACTTCTCATTTATGGATTTTTCTAATACTTCAAAACTTCCCTGATACAGATCTGTTCTTCCAATACTTCCTTTGAAAAGCGCATCACCGGCAATTACCATTTCTTCATTTTTAAAATACAGCGATGTATGATCCGGAGAATGTCCCGGTGTGTATAAACATTCAAACTCAAAGCCACCTACTTCAAATTTTTTGTCTTTGGGCAAACTCTCCGGGGTAAAAGAAAATGCAACCTGATTCAGTCCAAACATGGTAGCCTGGCTCCCAAAATTCTTCCACAGAAACAGATCATCGGTGTTTACATATACTTTTATGTCAAAGTCTTTGAGCACTCTTTGCAAACCTAATACATGATCTACGTGTGCGTGGGTAAGTACTATTGCTTCCAGATTTTTGTTATCAAGTGCTCTTATAAAAGATTGATACTCGGATTCATTTGAGAATCCCGGGTCGATCAGAATTGCTGAACTGCCTTCAGTAAGTAGATACGTGTTCTCTGCAAAAGGGCCAACTTCAAAAATTTTGATATCCATAAATGTATATAAAAAAAGGATGCTACCGGTTACAGTGCATCCTTTAATTCAAAAAAATAAAATTACTTCTTTTTGTCGTACATGCGCTTAAAGCGATCCACACGACCTGCTTTAGCAGAAAAGTTGTTGTTCTTGGTATAGAACGGGTGATTTTTTGAATCTACCTCACTTTTATAAATACCGTCTTTAGTGTTCATAGTACTTCTGGTTGTAACCTCAGTACCGTCACTCATGACAACTGTAATTTCTTTGTAATCTGGATGAATACCGTTTTTCATAATACTGGCTGTTTCGAATTTTTCAAAGGCTTTAAATATAAGATTATATCTGAGCTAATTCAATCATTTTATATATCTAAATCATCGCCTTCATTTAAGTCGCTGATTGATGAAAACATAGAGCCTAACATGTCTGTATATAAAGCCTCGTCATCAAGGTCCTGCTTACTCAAAAGTGAATTTTGGTGCATAGCTTCTAATACCAAATCCATCCAGGAATAGAGTTCTTCTTCATTACCTTTATCAAAATGTTTGGTTACAAGTTTTTTAAGACCGTCTACCTTATCCAGTGCTTTCTTGTATTCTTTGCTTGATAAAACATCCGGCAGATTCACTTCATTACCCTTTGCAAACCAATCCGTGATGGGCTTATACATTTCTTTTACACTTTCCGCTTTGCTCTGAGGATCAGGGAATACTTTTTTGAATGATTTATTAATAGCCTTTCCTATAATATGCTTGGCTACACTAATCGCTCCTTCCTGTTCGCCTTCATACACCAATTCAAGCTTGCCGGTAAGAGCCGGAACCATATGAAAAATATCTGCAATTCTAATTTGAGCTCTCGTTTCATTATTGACTACTGCTCGTCGTTCGGCAGAGGAAAAGACCTGTTCCATTGCTGTTATGGTCATTCTGGTTGAAACCCCGCTCTTTTGATCAATATATTCTGAGTCCCGGGCCTCAAAGGCTGTTTGTTCTATGATCTCTCTGTAGATATCCGATATAGAAACATTTATCTCGTCATTACGATTTTGCCATGCCTCCTGTTTGGTAATTTCTAATCCTGTCTCAATTTCTCTGGGATAGTGAGTAATAATTTGAGCGTCAATTCTATCTTTCAACGGGGTTATTATATTTCCTCTATTCGTATAGTCTTCGGGATTCGCTGAAAAAGCCATTGAAACATCAATCGGCATTCGGATATTAAATCCTCTGATCTGTATATCTCTTTCCTGCATAATATTAAGCAAAGCTACCTGAATTCTGGGTTGCAGATCAGGTAGTTCATTGATCACAAATAATCCACGGTTTGTTCTTGGAATCAGTCCGTAATTGATCACATTTTCATCTGCGAGATCTAATTTTTTAGTTGCCGCCTTTATAGGGTCTATATCTCCGATCAGATCAGCAACTGTTGTATCCGGAGTTGCCAGTTTTTCACCATACCTGTAAGAACGATGAAGCCAGTTTATTTCAGTTTCTTCACCTTTTTCTTCTATAATATTCTTTGCAAACTTCGAAACAGGATTAAAAGGATCATCATTAATAACCGAACCTTTTACATAGGGAATATATTCATCCAGGAATTGAACCAAAGATCTTAGAATACGAGTCTTTGCCTGACCTCTTAGCCCTAATAAAATCATGTCATGTTTCGACATAATTGCATGTTGAATCTGTGGAAGAACTGTTTTTTCATATCCCAGAATACCAGGAAAAAGCTTCTCGCCCTTCCTTACCGCTGCAATTATATTTTTCCTGAGTTCATCCTTTACCGAAAGAGATTCCCAACCACTTGCTTTAAGTTCTTTAAGGGTTGTGATTCTGTTGTGTAGTTCATTCATAAATATCCTGTTTACTCAATTAACCCGGTTGAGCACCTCTTCATTCACCTTATACAAATTAATCTGAAATATTTGTAATTGCTCTGGCCTTCAATAAGGTTTCCTCCCATTCCTGTTCAGGTATTGAATCAGCAGTAATAGCACCTCCTACAGGATAAATCAAATGTCCTTCTTTAACCAAAGCTGTTCTTATTACTACACTAAAATCAAAATCATTTTCCGGGGTAAGGTATCCTATTGCTCCAGAATAGATCCCTCTTTTATAATCTTCTATCGAATCAATTGCTTTCATTGCCGCAATTTTCGGTGCTCCAGTCATAGATCCCATTGGGAAACAGGTTTTTATAACTTCAATGGGTCCATTCTGTTCTTTTACTTCGGCTTCAATTGTTGAGACCATTTGATGAACCGTTTCGAAACTTTGTATTTCAAAAAGATTTGTAACTTTTACCGATCCTTCTTTTGCTATTTTGCTTAAATCATGCCGAACCAAATCAACAATCATCAGGTTTTCAGCTTTTTCTTTTTCAGAATTACTTAGCTCGTCGATTTTTAAACAGTCTTCATCCTCTGATCTGGAAATAGTCCCTTTTATTGGCTGAGATATAACCTTCTTACCCTTTTTTGACAAAAACCTTTCAGGCGATGCTGAGCAAATCTCTAAGTCTTCTACTTTTATATAACTTCCAAAAGGAACCGGACCAACCGCTTTCATTTTTTTATATAAGTCCCATGCTTTTCCATTGAGTTTAAATTTCAATGGATGGGAAATATTTATTTCATAAAAATCACCTTCCTGGATCGATTTTTGGGCGGTCTTAATTTTTTCAATATAGTTTTCCTTTTCAAGTTGATGACTTATTTGAATGGATACCCCTTCATCAATTTCCGTAAGAGGAAGATCCTTACTAAGTTTTCCCTTTATTACTTCCACCTCGTTGCCCGAAATCCGGACTATTAATTCCGGAATACAAAAGTAGAGATCAGGTGTTTCAATAAGCGATAAATTATTGGATTCAAGATCTTCTGTATAGTTTTTCAGATCATACCCCAAGAAGCCAAATATCCAATTCTGGCTGTGCCTTAATCTAAAATCCCGGAGTGCCTCCCATGGATCTTTTTCTATTTCAAACTCTTTTCCGTTTTCAAAAAGATGATTTTTTTTTCCTTCTGCCCTTATTGAAGCTTCAGAACCTACTGCAATATATGTAGTAGTGCTGGACGTGTGATTTTCCATCTGTGATTCTAATAGAATAAAATCTTTATGCCTGGAATAGGCACGATGAATGGATGATATTATTTGGTCTTTATCAATCATAATATGATGAAAGAATTATAAGAGTTATCCATCATTTTTTTCAGCGATTTCTTATCATAGTTACAAATTATTTTTATGCTATATAAAAATCTTGTTAAGCCTCTTATTTTTAAAAAAGACGCCGAAGAAGCTCATGAGCTTGCTCTGAAATTCTCGGGCGCTGCAAACCAATCTGTTTTACTTCAGGCTTTAGCCTCTGCTTTCTACGGAGGTGGTAAAAACTTAAGTAAAAATTATTGGGGTCTGAATTTTAAAAACCCTGTGGGTTTAGCTGCCGGATTTGATAAAAACGGAACAACTCCTAAAGCAATGGAGGCTCTGGGATTTGGCTTTGTTGAAATTGGAAGTATTACTGCAAAATCTTCAGAAGGGAATCCAAAACCAAGGGCTTTTCGTTTACCGGATGACAACTCTCTGATAAACCGCATGGGGTTAAATAATGAGGGTACCGATATTATTACCAATCGTCTTACATACCAAGATTTATCCATTCCTCTTGGGATTAATATTGCAAAAACGAACGATTCGTCAATTCATGGAAAAGATGCAATTTCAGATTATGCATATAGTTATGAGAAAGCTCAAAAAGTAGCCGATTATATTACGGTAAATATCTCATGCCCCAATACGGGAGAAGGTAAAACTTTTGAAGATCCTGAAGCTTTATCCTCTCTGCTTAAAGGGCTGAATCCTTCTGCAAATAAAATACCTACCCTGGTTAAATTTTCAGTTGATACGGAGTCAAAAACTTTGCATAAACTTGTTGAGATCTGTGAGAGTTTTGATATCGATGGATATGTTGCCACAAACACTTCCTCAAACAGAGATTACCTAAATACTAAGGTCGCAATTTTAAATACTATTGGAAACGGTGGTTTAAGCGGAGCAGCAATTGCACAAAAAAGTGACTCTGTTATATCTACACTTTACACCATACTTAAGGGTTCAAAACCGATAATTGGAGTAGGAGGAATTGATAGTGTGGAATCAGCTCAAAGAAAAGTTGATGCCGGAGCAAATTTATTACAGATTTATACAGGACTGGTTTTTGAAGGTCCCGGGTTGATAAAAAAAATAAAAAATGGAACCGATTTCAGATAAATCTATTTAAGAGGAAATTTAAATACGCACTGTATTCTAATAGCCTCTCCACGTACTATAACCGGATTAAAAGTGAGATCATTTTTTATTGCTTTATCAAAGGCATCTACAATATCACTCTCAATATCATTTTGCGATACCATTTCAAATTCTTCCACAATACCTCTTTGACTTATTGAAAGTGAATATGCAATTTCATCCATATCAGAATTATAAGTACCAATATTCTCTAAAAAAACATCTAAGCCTCCCCTTACCTCAAGTGGTGATTCTAAATCAGTGCAAAAAACTTCTGTATTCGCCTCATTATTAGCTTCTTCAACTTCTGGGTTTCCCGTTTTTTCCGGTTCTTCTGTAATGGGCTTTTCAAGCTCTTTTTTCAAAACCCTAACGGCAGGCAATAATTCAGAAGTCTTAAAACCTGATATAAACAAGTCTATATTGATTCTGGCTTTATCCCAATATACTCCGTGGTATGGAAAGAAATCGTTTAAATCCGGTTTAGAAAGTGTGGAGTCTATAAGATGTTGTAGATTTGTTTTTTCTGAATCTGTTAAAGAAGTATCTTTTATTTCCACTTTAGCAGAATCCTGTTCCCTTTTAAATTCTTTAAGGTTTTGATCCCATTCTTTGTTTTTAAGTACCCAGCTTTCATAATTATTTATAAATACTTCCTTCTGTTTTGCAAGTGTAACGTACATTTGTATTGCTTGATACAGTATTGCCGCAGATTCAATATTTTTTGGATTTTCTAAAGCAAGCTTAGTACTTCTGTCAGCTAATTCTGATTTTGTAAGCGAAGTGTCTGCTTTTAAATTTTGAAACTGTTCTCTTAAATCTGGATTTTCTTCAGATACTTCATTCCCCGGTTCAAGATTGTATTTTTCAGCTATTCTCTTTGCGTAACGTGAACCTGGATATTTACTGACTAAAATTTCTGCGTTTTTTAATGCTTTTTCGTTAAGCCCGGTTGTGTGTTGAATTTCAGAAAGAGAGTAATAAGAAACAGGCACTTCATCAGTTTCAGGATGATTCTCAATTACATCTTCAAAATAAATGGCTGCACTATCAGGCATTTCTAACGAAATAAAGAATAAGTTACCTAACTGGTATTTAAGACGTGCAAGCTCTTCTCTGGCTTCTATTTTTTCAGATTGTTGAAAAGGAACCTCCGATAGATCTACTGTTGTTTGTACGGAAGTTAATGATCCGGACCTCTGTGATACCTGATCTGTTTCATTCTGTCCTGATTGTGCTGAGTTGGAAGAAGTAATCAATTCCCTGACTCTCCAATTATCAACTAATGGCCGATCTCCCCAAATAGCAATAAACTGTGTTCTTGCATTTGCTTGCAGTGTGGCACTGTTCACATTTAAAAAACCGTTTCCGGCAGAATTTGTAGTAGATTCCTGAGTATTTGATACATTTACCAATGTGTTTTGTTGCTTTTCCTGATCTTTTCTGGCTTGCTCTAACTCATTCAGTTTTCTTTTTTTTATTTCAGCTATTAAGGAATCCAGTTCCTGTTGAGTCAAATTAGAAACCCAAAGCAGACTATCCCGGTAGCTCAGTTCATTCTTTAATCGTGCGTACTCACCAAAAGATTCTGCCAGTTCCCCGGCATTATAACTTTCAGGTAGTTTCTGCAAAGATGCATTCTGCCTTGATGAAGTATCATAATAAGCAGCAGCCATTTCAAAATCGTTGTATCCGAACTGATAGATTTGAGCCAAACCATAATAAGTAAGGGCTTTTGTTTCGGGGCTAGGTCTGTCTGTTGTATTATCAAGCAGGTTCTTATAAATGATCTCGGCTTCTTCAAACTCGTTCTGCTCCTGATAGGTTTTAGCGATTTCGTAATCTATCTCAGTCTTGAATTCTGTGTTTTTATCGTCCTTTACCATTCTTGTAAAGGTATTTAGTGCTGATTGATTATCTCCTAAAATGCGAGCTGTTTCTGCTCTTTTTCTAAGCGCCAAATACTGAAGATCATAATCATAATAAAAATTTTCTACGGTCTTATAGGCGTTATATGCTTCCCTATATTTACCGGTTCTTTCATTTAATTGACCCAGTAAAAAATATCCCCTCTCTTTGTATTTTTTATTATTCAGGTTTTGAAGAGACTCGTTCAATTCTGAGATAGCATCTGTCCAGTTTTCCTGAGTTACAAAATATTGAGCCAAAATAGATTTAAGCTCAGCTCTTTTAACCTTGTCCCATGATCTGCCTTTAAGATTGAGCTGTTCATTTATATATTGTATTCCCTGACCATAGAGCTCCATTTCAAGAAGCACTCTGGCTCTCCATAAAACAGACTCCTGAATAAGAGTTTCATCTTCAGCAGTAAGTGCTATTTCCTGAAATTTTTGATCTGCTGAAAAATATTCCTTTTTAAAAAAATATGATTTTCCAATCAGGTTTAACGAATTATCAACCCATTTTGAATCCTCATATTTTCTTAGAATCTCTGCTCCCTTTTCAATAGCCTTATCAAAATCCTGAGCTCCTGCATTAATAGGCACTTCATAGATACGAATGGGTTGCTGAGCATTGTATGTAACCTTGGAATCCAACACTTTTTGAAGCCCTGCGTTATAACTTTTTTTTGCATTGTAATAGGTGTTGTAGTAGGCGGTGAAATTTCCCCACCTTGATTTCATTCCCGAACTACATCCAAGAAAAGTGATCCCTAAAAGTAAAACTAATAACTTTTTTTGCATACCGGAATTTATAGAATCAAACTCAAAATTATGCTTTTTATTCTATTGTGCTAACCTTAATCATATTAGTACTTCCTCTTTTTGCAATCGGGATACCAGTAGTCAGAATTGCCCGATCGCCTTTTTTTACGAATCCATTTTCTTCTAAAAATTCTTCCATTAGTTTTACTCCCATGTCTGTATCAAATATTTTTTCAACTCTAACTGAATATACGCCCCAAACCAGATTTAATTGGCGCCTCACCTTTTGGCTTTCAGTAAAAGCAATTATGGGTGCATTTGGTCTGAACTTTGCAATTCTTCTTGCAGTACTTCCTGAATTAGTAAGTGTTCCTATTACTTTTGCTTCAACATTTTCAGCAATACTTACACATGAATATGAAAGACTTTCCACCACTTGTTTCTCTTTCCATTCCGGCTTATCAAATGCCAAGCTGTTATAAAGATTTGTTCGATTTTCTTCAACCTTTCTACAAATTTTATCCATTACATTAACGGCTTCCATAGGATATTTACCAGCGGCAGTTTCACCAGAAAGCATCACCGCGTCCGTCCCGTCGATTACAGCATTTGCAACGTCTGAGCTTTCTGCTCTGGTTGGTCTTGGGTTATTTATCATAGAATCCAACATTTGGGTTGCTGTGATAACCGGTTTTCCTGCCATTCTGCATTTTTCGATCAATGTTTTTTGAACAATTGGAACTTCTTCGGTTGGTATCTCTATACCAAGATCTCCTCTGGCAACCATAATCCCGTCACATTCTTCAATAATTTCATCTATTACATCTAAAGCTTCAGGCTTCTCTATTTTTGCAATAATAGAAGCGTGGCTTCCGGCTGCCCTTACTCTGGAAACAATATCCCGGATATCTTTTGCAGATCGAACAAATGAAAGAGCAATAATATCTACATCTTGTTTGATGCCAAATTTCAGATCTTTTAAGTCTTTCTCTGTTAGGGCCGGTATTGAAATCTTCACATTCGGAAGATTTACTCCCTTCCGGGATTTAAGTAATCCTCCAACTATAACTTCAGCTTTTAATTCCTCTTCTGATTTCTCTGAAATTTTAAATTCTAATAACCCATCATCTAAAAGTATTTTGTTTCCAACTTCTGCTTCTTTAACCAAATTAGAATAATCAATAGGGATAAGTTTTGGTGTTCCCTCTACCTTGTCACCTGTTATAGTAACTATACTTCCTGTTTTTAATACCTGGCCTCCGTTTTTCATTGTACCAACTCTAATTTTAGGCCCTTGCAGATCCATTAGTACCGGAATACTGTATTTATTAGCTTTTGCTACCTTTCTTATATGCTTAATAACCTGTGCATGATCTTTATGTGAACCATGTGAAAAGTTCAATCGGGCAACATTCATCCCATGTAACAACAAATTTTCAATTCCTTTTTCAGTATTACAACTTGGTCCGATTGTGCATACAATCTTCGTTCTGCGTCTTGTAGATATCATATATTCACTTAAATAGCTTTTTTGTTATACTAAAGATAACCGATTTGATGTTATCATTTCATATTGTTTTTATTCAAAGTTATTTTTGCTTTATGTCCACTTTAGTTCAGAAACATCTTTATATACTGTGTTCTTTTTTTCTGGTTTTTATACTCGGATGCTCAAATTCTTATATCGATCAGGTTGACAGAGGTGGTGGATATAAATTCAGACCCGGGTATCCTGAATTAAGAACTGTAGCTACCGGTTTCATTGATGATCAAAATCAAGCTTATATTAACATAGCGAGTGAAATTGTATATGGAAGCCTGGTATTTAAAAAGAAAGACTCTTTATATGTGGCGCAAGGAACTGTTGACTATCAAATACTAGACCTAAGTAACCCCCAAAATATAGTATCACCTCTGGAAGATCCTATAGAAATATCTGCCAAATCAAATAATATTTCCTACGATCAGAGTACTTATAAATTTGAAAAAAATATAAATGTAAAGCCTGGAAATTATGAAGTTATAGTAACTTTTACGGATGCAAGCACAAACAGGAATACAATGCGGGTTTCTACTTTGTTTATTCCCGACCCTACTAATAATGTAAGTAATGTTACTAATATCCGGATTTTAACTAAATCTGATAAGCTTAATTCAAATTATATTCCTGTAACAACATATGACATACAGAGTGATATAGATTCTGTTAAGTTTGTATTTCAAATAACAAATAATATTCCCGAAGGCTCTCTAACAATAAATAGTAAACTCTTAAAGTTTGAAGCCGATACCTCTATAGCCCGGCCGATGAACTATATTAATTATACCCCAAGCAGTATTGAGTATAAGGGAATTGATTATTCCGAAAGTGAAGAAATTAATACAAACAGAAGAGTTCTTACTACCAAAGGAAACGTTTTTATTGAGTTTATTTTTCCAAAACTACCTCGTGGAAATTACAGATTTGAAGTCTCCTCAGCTCTGGGAACCGATGATGAGATATATAAAGCAAGAGATTTTTCCATCAAAAGCCCTAATTACCCTTCTTTAAAAACTGCCAGAGAACTCGCCCGTCCGCTTTACTATTTAATGACTGAAGATGAATATAAAGATTTGATGAAAATTGAGAGTGAAACTGAGCTAAAAAAAGCAATGGATAGATTCTGGCTATCCAATATTGAAAATTCTCAAATAGCAAAAGGGGTGGTCGAGTTATTCTACGAAAGAGTCGAAGAGGCAAATAAACAATTCTCTAATTATAAAGAAGGTTGGAAAACAGATAGAGGAATGATGTATATACTTTTTGGGCCTCCCTGGTATTATGAAACCAGACTTGACGTACAAACCTGGCACTACACTTACAACAAATCTGATTTTGAAAGAGTTTTTATGTTTGAAACACCTAAAATTAAGAATAAATTTTATCCATTTAATAATTATATACTTCAAAGAAACTCAGCTTATTATAATATTCAGTTTCGACAAATTGAATTATGGAAAAGTGGTGTTATATTAAGAAGGCTATAGTCCTTGAATTAAATATACTTTCCTCTTTAATCTTATTTTTACACTTTCAGGTTTTTAGTTAATCCAAAAAGCAATAGATTCATTTTTATTTTTCAACAAGAAAACCAAATGCTTCGATATTTTTTCAGCTGTACCTTATCCTTGCTATTTATTCTAAGCTTATTCAATTCAAAAGCTATTGCCCAGGTTACTACTTTTGATGTGTTCGTAAACGGAACTATAATTGACAGAAGATCAGGGGAACCGCTACCGGGAGCAACTGTTGTTGTTAAAGAAACTGTTAATACTGAAAAACCAATAGGTTCTTCATCAAATGAGGAAGGCGAATTTACACTACGCTTTAAAAGCACTCTTCCCATTAATCTGGAGTTTTCTTTTTTGGGATACGAGAAATTAAGTAAGAAAATCTTTAAAGCTTATAACGATGACATAGTTATAGAACTTGACAGAAGTTTATATGTTACTGACGAATTAGTTGTTACTTCACAAAAAATGAGTGAAGAAGAACTAAAGTCAACAATTACTATTGATAAAGTAAGTGCAATTCAGATTAGAGAAATAGCTTCATTTGATTATTTAGATCTGGTAGGAAGTATGAGAGAGGTTGATGTAGCTACTCAGAGTTTACAATTTCAGGGAGTAAATACAAGAGGTTTTAATTCTACTGAAAACAGAAGATTTCTTCAATTAACTGATGGAACGGATATTCAGGCACCGGGCTTAAGCTTTCCGGTTGGTAAAATATTATCTGTCTCTGAATTAGACGTAGAAAGCATAGAACTAATTCCAGGACCTTCTTCTACGCTTTACGGAGCAAATGCGTTCAATGGTGTTTTATCAGTTACGAGTAAAGATCCATTTGATTATCCGGGCGTTTCTACTCTAATAAAGGTTGGAGCTCACGAACTGGAATCAAGCGGTAGTTCGCTTCTGAGTTTTGGGGGTGAAGGGCTGATCGACGCGTCAATTAGGTATGCCCAACCTATTGGTAAAAAATTTGGGTTTAAAATTAACGGTTCTATTTTACGTGCTGAAGACTGGAAAGCAAATGACCGTTCAAATATAGGTACGCCTCCTCATTTTGAAGATCACCCTCTTAATCCGGGATACAACGGGGTGAACGTTTATGGTGATGAAATTGAAAATTTATTACCCCTTTTTCTAACTCAACCTCGGGATGACTCTCCCGGGGGGAACGATGCTGACGAAGAAGAATTTAATCCCGGAGACTTTCAAACGGTTACCAGAAGTGGGTACGCTGAGCAAGATCTGGTAGATTATAATGTCTATACAACAAAAATGAATGCAGCGTTATATTACAGATTTACCGATCAAACTCAATTTAAAGTTTCAGGAACTTTTGGTATTACCGATGCCATCTATACCGGAGACAACAGAGTTAAGTTAGATGATTTCTGGATGGCTCAGTTAATGTCAGAGTTTACATCTGATAATTTCTTACTCAGAGGATACACCACTCAACAGTTTTCTGGAAACTCATACGATGTTGGCTTTCTGGCTATCAATTTAAATCGAAATGCCCGCTCTGACAGCGAGTGGTTTCGCGTATACCAAAATGCTTTTACTTTAGGTTCCCCGATTCATGGAGTACCTCCAGGTAATCATGAGGCTGCGAGAGAGTTAGCTGATGGCGAACGCTTTGAACCCGGCACCCCGGAATTTGATCAGGAAGTAGCTAATATCAGAAATACAATTGGGTTTAATAATGGAGCAGCATTTATTGATAATTCCAGACTTTGGCATGTTGACACACAGTATAAAGTTCCAGGGGAGTTTTTTGTTAATTCTAAACTGGAATTTGGTGGAAATTACAGGTTCTATGATATTTTTTCTCAGGGAACCATTTTCGCTGATACAACCGGTAACGATATAACCAACTATGAGATCGGATTATATGGAAAAATCTCTTCGTCTTTCTTTGATGGTAAACTTAGCATGGATAACGCCCTGCGAATAGGTAAAAATGAAAATTTCAATGCTCATATAAGCCCCCAATTATCCGCTTCATACAGAACTGAAAATGATCAGGTATTTCGTTTTGCTTTTCAACATGGATTCAGATATCCGGGCCCTCGTGAGCAATTCAGTAATCAAAATTTAGGAACTTCCAGATTGCTCGGAGGATTACCTGAAATTACTTCTTCTTTTGATATTCAGGAAAACGCCTTTACTACCCAGGCTCTTGAAAGATTTAATGATGCGGTATTAAATGATTTACGAAGCACATTAAGCTCACCAGAGAAATACAATCAGCAGCAAGCAGAGCTTAGAAACCTTTCAATTCTGGAAAATGCAATTGTACGACCTGACCAGCTAACTACTTTAAAGCCTGAGAAAGTTAACAACTTTGAAATCGGGTTTAAGCAGTTGTGGGGTAATAGTTTTTATATAGATTTTAACTACTATGTTTCCTTTTATACTGATTTTATTGGCGTAACAAGATTAGTTAAGACAAGAACCAGTCCTAGTGTTGATCTGTTTACAAGTGCAAGTCAGGCTAATAATTCTCAGGAAAGAGAAATTTTGTTTATTTACAGTAATTCTGAAAAGAATATAATTGCTCAGGGTTTTTCCTATGACATGGAATACACTTCTCCGGAAGGTTTTACGGTAGGTAGTAACGGAGGTTGGGCAAAACTAATAAAAAGTTCAGATGATCCGATTGTACCGGGCTTTAATACGCCCCCGTTCAGGCTTAACGTTTGGTTTGGTAACCGTGAAATAGTTCGTGATCTCGGCTTTAAAATGACAGTACGTCACAGATTTCCATTTAAATGGGAGAGTGCTTTTCTTGATGGTCACTTAGGTGACTATACTTCTTTGGATATCCAAACCACATTAAGGCTACCAAAAATGGATTCTTCCGTAAAAATGGGCATGACAAATTTTGGAGGTTTTAATTATAAAACTATTTATGGTGGTCCTTCAATAAGTAGCATTGTATATATGTCTTTTACGTATAACAACCCTTTTTTATAGAATTATGAAAAATATTTTCACAAGCATTTTAATTTTTCTAAGCATTCTGCTCATAAATTGTAGCTATGAATTCCCAAGCTCACCTCAGCAGCAACAGGACTCAGGTTCTTTAAATTTGGATAGAGTAATAGTATTAGGAGGAAGTTCAGCTGCCGGTTTAATGGATGGGGCTCTGTATACCGAAGGTCAAACCAATTCTTTTGGTAATATTTTGGTTAATCATATCAATGAAAATTCCTACAAACAATTTACAATTAATTCTGAAAATGGATTAAATCAGGAAGCTACTGAATTTGAATCAAATGGTGTAAGAGGTAAATACAAATTAGAATTTTTGGATATCGATCTTAATACTATCCTTCAGGTTTCATCTGATGGAGAAAATATACCCTCATTTCAGGGAGACAGCGACTCAGTTAATGAATACACATTCCCCGGACTAACGGCAGATTTGATCGATGACGAAATAGGCTCCATTTCGAATCAATATTTAAGCAGGGCAAATTTAAATTCTCAATCTTCTCTCATTGATGAAATAATTAATCAGGACCCTACATTTGTGATAATAGCATTCGGGATGGAAGAAGTACTTTCATACGCAATCCAGGGAGCATCTGGAGATCTTGATCCTGATCCTAGTACTTCAATAAATGGGGATGCTATTTTGCCCGAAGAATTTTCATTAGCGCTAAATAACTTGGTTACCAGAATCAGATTGGAAACTAATGCAGAAGTTATCCTTTTTAGTGTGCCTGATATTGTGGATGTACCTTATTTTTCGGAAGTTGAATATTATTTTAATGATGTTTCAATTCCTGACGGCACGCTGAATAATTTTTATGCTGATTTTAATCAGGATGTTCAATTTCATAACACAACAGCAGATCGCCAAAACAGGCGAAAAATTATTGACTTCTTCACACCTGCCGGACAGGATGGAACCCAACTTGTTATTGTTGATGAAGATTTGCCACAAGCTTTTAATGAAGACGGACAGGAAATTCCAAAGTACAGACAAGCAACCGAAAATGATTTAATATTATACCCTGTAAAGAAGTTGAGATTCAGAGATGATAATTTTGACCCGAAACAAGATCGCTACTCGGAATTTGGAGGACTAATCCCGTTAGCGGATAAATACGTGATCACTCCTACTGAAAAATCTGATATTAATTTTTTAGTACAACAATATAACCAGACTATTGAGGGAATTTCTCGTGAGAGTGATCGGTTCAGAGTTTTTGATTTTAAAGCATTTATTCGAAATATATCATCGGGAACTTACTCAAGTAATGGAGTGATCTTCACTGCTTCAGTACAACGAAAAGGAGTTTATTCAGCTGATGGTATTTATTTTAATCCTCAGGGAAATGCTTTGTTGGCAAATGAATTAATTGATTTTATTAATACAAATTATGATGCTCAATTAATTAAAATTGACCCGAATACATACAGGGGAAATGTTTTTAGCAACTAAATTGAACAATACTACACTCTAAAACTAAACTCTACTTACTTATATATGAAAACCAGTCCTTTTAATTTTTTTTTACTGTTCATATTTTTGTTCGTTTTTTCCTGTAATAGTAATCAGGTAACCTATAAAGGTAAGAAGTTTGAAATTGATTATAATAGAATTGAACATATTTCAAATGGAGATTGGATTCAAATAGACGAACAGAAGTTTGTCCATTTAAGATCCATGCAGGAAGCAAATAAAACTCCGTTTTCTCTTCCCACAACAGAGATTTTGGTAGATTCTTTAGAGACCGGCAGAACTTTCAAAGATCAAATTATTAGTAATTCAATTGCATTGCATCTTGCTCGTTATCTGGATGTTATAAATACCAATAAATTGAGTGAAAATGAGGACTGGCCTAAATATACCCTCGATGCCATTCCCAAAATGTCTATTATGGGAATACTTACTTTTTCAAAAGCAGATAGCTCCACATTCATTATAAAAACTTCAAAAGACTATCCGGCTCCTATTAGAATTCTTGAGTAAGTTCTAAAGCTGTAAATTTTCGCTTTTATTTAATCACTCTTTTAGAAGTACTCGCAATTTCTACTTTCACATTGTCTTGCAACGTTGGAAATTCGCTTATTTTTCTAGGTGAATATATTTTAGGTCCTTGATCATTTGCATCTATCGAAAGTTTATCTCTCAACGATTTCCACGAATTCGATCCCATAGAAGTACTCTCGGGGTTGCCAACCCCACCAAAGGTATACACCTCTTCTCTTGCAATTAAAAGCTCCTCTCCCGGTACCGGATATTCCAAACCTGTCCCTTCCTGTAAAAGGTTATGTCTTCTCATAAAAAACCATTGTAAACCAAAACCACCCATACTCTGTAGCTCCACAGAATATTCTCTGAGAAGAGCCAACTGAAATTCTTCCATGGTTGCATTCCCTAAAATAGAATTATTACCGCTTAAACCATCCATATTCATATAACCAGCTTGTACTGATGGAAGACTTGGCTCAAATGATTGGTTTTCTGTCCCAAAAGGAGTTTCTGCAGTTAAAATATTTGCAGAAGCAGAACGGTTGTTCATCATAATCTCAGCTTCCGCTCTTAAATAATTTACTTCTGCTTTGGTAAATAGTATAACCGGATTTCCAGAACCAGTCCAGTCGTTATCTGCGTAAAGTCTGAGATTAAAGTAATCTGAATTCAACTCCCTGTTTGAAGCATACCAAAACTCTGATTGATTAAACATAAAATAGTTCAATCTCTGGTCTGAACTTGAAGCAGTATCAGGTAGCATTTCCAAAGGATAATCCACGGGGTAATCCTGATCCAGCTGATGAAGAATTTTATTATCAGGAAGAAGAAAACTAATGGGCTCATTATTCACTTCAGTCCCTATGTTAAAACTTATCCAGTCCATAGCTTCATTAAAAAAGATATCATCAACTGATACCGGAGAAAAGTTTGAAAGCCCCCCGCCATCAGCAGCTCCTGCCTGTCCTAACCCTTTTGTTGCATATGCTAAAACTTTGCTCCAGTTAATGGATTCAGCTTCGGTTGCATTTCGTGCCCTTCCCGCACTAATTCGAGCCAGATAAGAATTTGCTATGGCACTAAATTCTTCATTTGAATATTGGTTATTACCCGGAAGCAGGTCAAAGCTGTAGTTTTCCGTATTTTCTGCGATCTCCAATGCAGATTCAATGTCTTCTATTCCCGCCTGTAATACCTGTGCAGAAGGAGCCAAACTTAGCTCAGTAAGATCGGTATCAATCTCAACAATATAACCACGATCATAAACAAGGCCTATATAACTTCTTGCCAATCCTCTCACGAAATAAGCATTTGCTTCTGTTCTATCCGTTATATCAATTTCATCAATTATTACTCTCCCTCCACGATCTAGTATTGTAAGGATATCATTAGCTGAAGAAATCGAGGCATTTAAATTACTCCAGGGGTCTATGTAAATGCTTGAGTTTATGAATGATGGATCATTATTAAATTCTATTCTCGGTTGTACTGAAAAGTCAAAAAAACTAAAATACTTGTTCGTAGTTGTTAGCTGATCTGCTAACAAGTCAGTATGAACTCCTCTTAAATCTAACAGTGTATTGTAAAAAAGATTATCTGAAGCTCCCTTCAAATGATTCAGCCTGTCCTCACCTGAAAATAAAATGTCTTCAATATCAGGATCATTATTGTTATCAACATTAAGGTCTGCACAAGCAATATTTAGTATTGTAATGATGAAAATTAATTGTGCAAAAGCTATTAAATTTATTTTGTTCATATCTGATTTAAATTCAAATTTGTATTTGAAAATATTGATTCTATTGTTAAACGGAAATGCTCGAAAACTACTTTCAAAAAAAAAGGCTTGGTTAAATAACCAAGCCTTTTAACGTTATAAAGAAAAATTATTGTGATTTTTTCTCTGAACTCTTTGGTTTTACAACCATGTTCTCGTAGAAGTTAGGGTAATCAACTGCAGTTTTAGACTGATAAATAACAGACTTACTGCTTATGTTATTACCTACAATTTTGCTTCTTAGGTTTTTCCATGAGTTAGCACCTTGAGCGGTACCACCATCGTCTTGGCCTTCACCACCGTACGTGTAATACTCACGACCGGTAATTTCAAGTTCCTGTCCAGGAACTGCATAATGCAAACCAGAACCTTCCTGAAGAAGATTATGTCTTCTCATAAAGAACCATTGTAAGCCCATTCCTCCCATTTCCTGTAATTCTATAGAATACTCTCCTAATAGAGCTAGTTGGAATTCAGACATTGAAGCTGTTGGAGCAATTGTATTACCACCTGCCTGTCCATCATCAGTTAAATAACCTATTTGAACTGAAGGCAAATCTATATCAAAATCCTGAGCAACTGAACCAAAAGGAGTTTCATTGTTCAGGATGTTTGCAGCAGCAGCTAGTCCAGCACCACCATTCATTACATTAGCTTCAGCTCTTAGATAGTCTACTTCCGCTTTAGTCATGAAGATAACAGGGTACCCACTAGTGGTCCAGTCATTATCTGCATACATTCTAACGTTGAAGTAGTTAGTAAATAGTGCTCTTCTACGAGCAGGGTTCAGGAACCCAAAGTTCGTAGTATACACATAGTAATCTAATCTCGGATCAGAGCTAGTAGCAGGATCTAAAATTACATTAGCATCCGTTGGGTAATCTGTTGGATAAGATGCATCAAGCATATGAGTTACTTTAACATCTACCGGTAAGTAACCAGAAGGGTCATCAGCTGGAGCTCCACCAACGTTAAAGTTCATCCAGTCAGAAGCCTCATTATAGAATACACCTGAAACAGATACGGGAGCAAAGTTTACCATAGCACCACCGTCAGCAGCACCTGCTTGTCCTAAACCAGCATTTGCGTAAGTGAGTACCTGATTCCAGTCAATATTTGCAGCTTCAGCAGCTGTACGTGCTGAGCTTGCTGTAATTCTGGCCAGGAATGAATTCGCAATTGACTTAAACTGATTAGTGTTGTAGTCACCGCTTGGTAGTACATCAAAAGCAAAGTTAGAAGAACCTTCAGCGGTTGTTATTGCAAGCTCAATATCTGCGATACCGGCAGCAACAAGGGCTGTATAAGGTTCTAACTCTAAATTAGCTAAATCAGAATCAGGAGTTACAACATAACCCTGATCATAAATCAAGCCCAGGTAAGCATTAGCAACTCCACGAATGAAGTAAGCATTAGCTTTGGCCTTTTCAGTTACGTCTACACCATCAACTTCAATAGTACTTTCACCTGCAATAGTGAGTACATCATTAGCAATTGAAATAGCACTGTTCAGATTAGCCCATGGATTGAAGAAAATATCAGCATCAGAATAAGTTGTTCTGTTGTTATATCTCAATCTTGGTTGATCAGAAAAATCCCAAAAACTAAAGAATCTGTTAGTTGATGTGATTTGATCTGCTTGAAGAGCCATATGGCTACCTCTTACATCGAGAAGTGTTCCAAAGAACACCGTACTGGCGCCACCATCCAGAAGATTAAGTACATCTTCGTCGTTGGCTAACGCTCTTCGTGTATCAGGATCGTTTATGTTTTCTACAACCAGATCAGCGCATCCATGAAATGAAACTGCCCCGACTAGTAACAAAACGACTAGTTTTAAATATTTATTAGTTTTCATAGCAATATATGTTTTGCTTAAAATTATTATTAGAAGCGTATTTGTATAGAACCGGTGTAGGTTCTGTAGTTCGGATACGCGTATTCGTCAAGACGGAAGTTAGTCGCGTTGTTACGAAGAGCAACTTCAGGGTCCCAACCAGTGTAGTCAGTGAATGTGAGTAAGTTTCTACCTGAAACAGATAGTCTGATTTCATCAACATAATCACCTATAGAACCTAGGTTGTCGTTATTTATTGTATACGACAGCGCTACTTCTCTCAATTTTACATAAGAAGCATCTTCCACAAAGTATGAAGAAGCATCTGCTCCGTTATAGATTTGAGAAGCACCATCAGCATAACCTACGTCAAAGCCTTGTGCAGCAAAATCTTGTTGATCCTTGTGACGGTCATTGAAGTATAATAACTGCTTAGTGTAGTTATATACATCTCCACCCTGCACCCAGTCAACCAAAGCATATAAAGTAACACCTTTGATGCTGAAAGTAGTTGAAAAGCCCATTTGGAAATCAGGATTAGTATCACCGATTCTTTCAACAGTTTTTTCACCATTTTCATCAACAATAAATGTAACCTGCTCGTCTGCCGTTCCGTGAGTACCTTTTGGAACAACATAACCATGGCTGTTTACTTCGAAATCATCAACAGTAAGGTTTCCGTCACCGTTCGTATCAACACCAGCGTTAAGTACGTTTCCGCTACCATCAACTGTTAATTGGCTTAAAGAAGTTGCCAGTTTGTTACCATACATAGAACCATATGGCTCTCCTTCTTCAACTCGGAATAATGGAAGTGCTCCACCAACATTAGTTCTGGTATAAGGAGGAACTCCACCAAGGTCAGTGATTTCCTGAGTAGTTCTGGCCCATGTTGTATTAAACGTCCAGTCCATATCTTTATCATTTAGAATCAGACCTTCCAATGCAAATTCAAGAGATTTATTTTCAATCTCACCAATGTTTCTGGTTTGAGTTCTAAATCCACCAGCTGCAGATGAAAGTGGTACATCTAAGTAATCATCTTTTACATTTGTAACAGCGTAATTTGCTTCTAAACTAAAACGCTCCATGAACGCAATATTAGTACCTAATTCAAACTCTCCAACTGTTGAAGCCTTCAGATCTCTGTTACCAAGCTGGTTTTTAACAAGACCGGTTGGTGTGGCAGTAAAGAACTCATATTGGTCATTGAATCCTGGTCTCTGACCGGAAGTACCGTATGAAACTCTTATTTTCCACTCATCAACATTGTTGATTTCAACATCTTCAGTTAAACGATAAGCAAGTGATCCACGATAATATGTGTGCCATCTTTCATTCGGTCCGAAGTTTGAAGAACCATCACGACGAATTAGACCATCAATGATCAATTTGTCATTGTAATCAACTACTGCATTTAAGAAAAAGTTTTCGGCTCTTTGCTCAGAGTCAAAAGAACTAATGTCATATGTAGTAGGATCAAGAGCATCAATGTTACGAATACCATTCGCAGGATAATCTCTACCGAAAGCATCGAAATAAGTATACTCTCTGTCTTCGTAAAGATACTTAGCAATAGCAGTGAAGTTTATTTCTTCAAAAGACTTGTTGTAAGTAGCCCAAAGCTCAGAAATAGAAGTACTGAACTTTTCTGCTGAACGGAATTCTGAACCATTATTTTTGGAAATATCCGGTTCTGGAGTCTGGAACCCTCTAGGGTAATATGTTGTACGGTTTGACTCAGTACGGTCTAGTGACTGTCTGGCATTAACTACAACATTCTCATTAATTTTGTATTCCAAAGTTGCACCTGCAATAAATCTGTTTCTGTCAACAGAACGATCTCTGTTAGCAGCTACGTATAATGGATTTTCAAAATTTGAATCCTGAATATCATAACCTGTTGGTTCGTTTGAAGGCTCACCATTTGCATTTCTTTCAGTCAAATTGATAAACGGCTGAGTTGTAAGAACAGAATAAAAGAAGTTATCTCCCTGCCCTTGCTCTTCTACTCTTGGTGCATCTACAGTTATATATGAAGATGAAAAAGTAGCTTTGAATTTATCAGTAGGTAAGAAATCTGCATTTAAGCGGAATGAATTACGTGTGTAATCATCAAGATTTTCTAAAACACCACCCTGAATAAAGTTCTCGAAAGAAGCTGAGTAATTATAGTTTTCAGCAGAACCGGAAACTGAAGCAAAGTTCGAGTTAAAAGGGTTGTTAGTGAACAAGTTATTGATGTTATCATACAGAACAGGGAAATCATTGTCGAATCTTCTGTCGGCATCATAGTTACCATAGCCAGGCCATGCTGTAACTAATCCGTCACTACTTAAAGTAGGATCGTTGATAAATGGATGCTTTGTAGCAGAAGGATAATCTTCAGCAATTTCAGAGAATCCATACTCACTTCTTACAGTTACCTGAGGAGTACCGATTTTGTCAGCACCTCTTTTAGTAATAATCTGAATTACACCATTACCTGCAAGAGAACCGTAAAGAGAAGAACCTGCTGCTCCTTTAACAACCTCTAAAGACTGAACATCTGACATGTTAATATCACGAAGATTACCATCGGTAATAACTCCATCAATAATAATCAGAGGATCTTGAGATCCGTTTATTGTGGTTGATCCACGAAGTCTGATATCCGGTGCTGAGTTAGGATCACCAGAAGCCTGAACTATAGTTACACCTGCAACCTTTCCGCGAAGTGCGTTACCTGCATCAGAAGCCGGTACAGCTTGTAATGCTGCTTCGTCAACTTTTGATACTGAGAAACCAAGTTTCTTGGTATCAGTACCAATTCCTACACCGGTAACAACTACTTCATCAAGACCAAATGTATCTTCTGAAAGTGTTACATCCTGTACTGTTTCTCCTGAACCAACATTTACACTGGTTTCAAAAGTTCGGTAACCAACAAAGGTTACTCTGATTGTATATGTACCAGCAGGAATACTTGAAATTACGTACTCACCATTGGTGTCTGCCTGGTCACCTTTTTGAATTGATGCAATATAAACTGTTGCACCAGCTAAAGGCTCACCATCAGCATCTGAAATAGTCCCTGATAGAGAACCTGATTGCGCTGAGGCAATTACAGGTAAAAACAGAGCCAATGCTAAAAATTGTAGCTTTTTAAACATAGATTTTCGATTTAGTTATAAATTAAACGATGTTGAATCGCATAGTGATTGAGAAATATGAGCAAATAGAAACCTAAAAACAACAAATTATTTACTTAATTTAACCAAAATTACAGTACGCTTATTTTAACCGAATATTATAACACCCCTACTATTCTAAATTTACAACAAGTTTTACCTAAACAATCAATATACTTACTGCCCGTTAACGACTGTTACAGGATCAAAAATAATTTTAGCTCTACCTACAAGTCATATGCGTTTTTTCTTTTTTTCTTTTTCTTTACTACTGATACTCGGGTGTAACAACTCTTCATATATAGATAAAATAGACCGTGGAAGTGGCTATAAGTACAATCCCGGGTTTCCGGAATTGCGCGTTGTAGCATCCAGTTTTATTGATCAGAATGGAAGTACTTTCGTAAATATAGCCACTGATATTGTATATGGGAGCCTGATTTATAAGAAAGACGGCGATTTTTTTGTTGCAAACGGTACCGTCTATTATGAGTTTATAAATCAACAAAATTCTCAAACCCTTATCGATTCAAAACAGTTTCCTGTAAATATTCAGTCCGAAACAAATAAGCATTCTTATAACCAAAGCACGTATAAAATTAGCAGAGACTTTGAATTACCACCCGGCAACTATGAAGTTATAGTCTCGTTCACTGATGAAAATACAGGGAAACAATCTTTCCGTAGTACCGATCTTTTTATCCCGGACCCAAACAACGCAGTTAAAAATATCACCAACATAAGGATCTTTAGTAAGTCAGTAGAAGAAGGCGCTACGTTTACCCCTTCTACTACATATGACATCCAAGGCAACATTGATTCTCTAAAGTTTGTGTTTCAAGTAACAAATAATAATGCTGACGCCCCTCTTACTTTGTTTACGAAGTTACTAAGAATTAAATCAGATACAGCTGCTGCACGACCAATGAATCACAACAATTACAGTCCCAGCAGCATCCAGTATGAAGGCATAGATTATTCTAGTACTGAAGAACTTAATTCAAACAGACGGGTACTGAACAATCCTGGAAATGTCTTGGTTGAATTCACTTATCCTAAACTTGATCGTGGAAATTACAGAATAGAAGTCTATTCCAACTTAGGCACTGATGATGAACTTTATAAAGCACGTGATTTCTCTGTAAAAAGTGTAAACTATCCCACACTCAAAACAGCTAAAGAGCTGGCACAACCACTCATATATATAATGACAAAAAAAGAGTATCGGGCTTTGATGGAAATAGAAGATGAGTCGGAACTTAAAAAAGCTATAGATCGGTTTTGGCTGTCTAATATTAAGAATTCACAAAAAGCAAAAAGTGTAGTTGAACTTTATTATGAAAGAGTAGAGCAAGCCAATAAGCAGTTCTCAAACTACAAAGAAGGCTGGAAAACAGATCGAGGAATGATCTATATTTTATTTGGCCCACCATGGTATATTGACGGTGAACTTAAGACCAAAGTTTGGAGCTATTCTTACAACTCTCAAGAACCTGAAAAGAACTTTTTCTTCATTACTCCCAAGCTTAAAACCAAGTATTTTCCGTTTAATAATTATTTACTTCAGAGAAGTTCTTCCTACTACAATGTTCATTATCAACAAATTGATTATTGGAGAAGTGGCTTAATATTAGCTAAAGATCTTTAAAACGGGCTTTTTTACACTTCTTAATGTTGTAATTAAGCTCCTTTCTTACCATATTATCCGATCATTAATTAATCATTTTTTGATTACTAATTTTAATTATTAATAAAAATAAAGGCTAGAATGTTTAAAAAGCTTCAACTATTCGCTTTAGCTCTATTTTTACCATGTTTTGTGGCTGCCCAATCAGGCACAATATCTGGTACTATAACAGACGCTAAAACTGGTGAGCCTCTTACAGGCGCTACAGTAATTTTAGAATCTATCCCATCCAAAGGTGGTGCTGCTGATGCAGACGGTTCTTACACAATAACCAATGTTGCTGCAGGAGATTATACTCTCGTTGCAAAGTTTATTGGTTTCAAAGAAATTAAAAGAAATGTTACAGTTGGTTCCGGAAACGTAATTGCTGACTTCGAATTATCTGAGGACGTTCTAGGTCTCGAGGATGTTGTGGTTACAGGTATTGCGTCAAGATCTTCCAAGGCGGTTTCTGAGGTTGCAATTTCCCGAGTAAATGCAGCTGAACTTACAGAAACTAATTCATACAATTCTGTATCTCAATTATTAACATCCAAAGTAGCCGGGGTTTCTGTACAACCAGCTTCCGGTAATGTTGGTGGCGGTATCCGTTTTTTAGTTCGCTCTGGTGGTGGATTAAACGGTAACGGACAGCCTGTTGTTTACATTGATGGTGTTCGTGTTGACAACTCTCAAACTGGTTTTGGTGCTGGTGGTCAAAGTTACGGTACTCTTTCTGATATTAACCCTGAGAATATTGAATCAGTTGATTTCCTAAAAGGACCTGCAGCTGCAGCTCTTTATGGTACTTCAGGTTCAAACGGTGTTGTTCTTATTACAACTAAGAAAGGACAAATTTCTCCTGGTGGAAATACAGTAGATGTAAACTACAAGTATACAAACGGTATTTCAGATCAAGCTGAAGATTACAGTTCTGATTATGTTATTTCTGCAGATGATGCAAATGCTATCATCCGTGAAGCAGGAATTGAATCTCATGATATCAGTGTAAGTGGTGGTAACGAAAGTTTCCGTTTCTTCACTTCTTTCAACAATCGTGATGAAGGTGGAATTGTAGGCCAAAACTCTCAGGAAAGACAAACTGTTCAAGCGAATTTCGATGCTTTTTTATCTGAAAAAGTTACGTTATCTGCTAATACAAGTTTCTCTCTGAACCAGGTAAACCTACCCCAGAACGATAACAACATTTTTGGTTGGTTAGGAAACACTTTGTTATTCCCTAACTCCTATGTGTTTACTGACAGTGCAGCAATTGCAGCTGTAGAAAACGAATCACAAACAAACCGTTTTATTGGTTCTTTCAAGTTTAACTACCGCCCAATAGCTGGTTTAAATATTAACTTATCAGCCGGTGTGGATGATTCTGACGTTAGAAGTTTTTCTTACTTCAGTCCTGAATTCAGATATGGTTCTTTAGGAAATGATGGTCAGAAAAACGTTTTCAACCGTCAGAATTCTCAGGCTACATTTGATGCAAATGCTTCTTACACATACAATATTAATGACAAGATTACTACTAACACAGTTATTGGTACTCAAATCTTTAACAGAAAAGTTAGAACAACTCAGATTGGTCGTCAGGAATTCTCTACTGCTCTTGTAAGAGATGCTCAGTCAGCAGCAACAATTAACACTGCTTCTGAAGGATTCTCTCACACAAGATCTGCAGGTATTTTCATCCAGGAAGAAGTTAACTACGATCAAACTTACTTCTTAACTTTAGGTGGACGTCAGGATTTCGCAAGTGCTTTTGGTAATGAAACAAAAGACATCTTTTATCCTAAGGCCAGTGCTGCTGTAAGAGTTGATAAATTAGGCGTATTACCTAGTGCTATCGATTTCTTGAAAGTACGTGTTGCTTATGGTGAAAGTGGTGTACTACCTAGCCAAAATGACGGAATCAGATTACTTTGGGGAACTACTAACTCCGGATTCGGTATTGGTGGTGTTCCTTCAAGCATTGGTAACCCATCAATTGAGCCGGAAAGAATTAAAGAGCTTGAGCTTGGATTTGAAGCTTCATTCCTTGAAAATTACGGAATTGACTTCACATACTACATTCAGAATGCTGAAAACTCAATCATCGGTCTTCTAAACAGTCCTTCAACTGGTTTAGTTGCTTCTAGCTCTCCATTCAATATTGGTGAAAAAGAAGGTAGTGGTTATGAGCTAGCTCTTAATGCAACTCCGATCATCAACAGAGACTTCCAGTTAGATCTTACTGCTTTAATTTCTTATTCAGAAAACGAAGTAACTAATCTTGGTGATGCTCAGCCAATCCGTGATGGGTTTGATTTGAACACAGTTCAGGAAGGTTTACCGGAAGCAGCTTTTTATACCTTCGAAGTTAAAGGAGCTACTTTTGACAACAACGGTTTCTATACCGGTCCTGATGTAAGCTTTACAGAAGACGATCGTGTATTCTTAGGAACTCCATATCCTGAGTACCAGGGTTCTTTTTCAATGAATGTAAGATTCTTAAAGAACTTCAATGTTTATGCTTTACTTGATTACCAGTTGGGTCTTTCAGTATTCAATAACACTTTACTTTTTGCTAATGCATTTGGTAACGGAGCTGAATACGAAACTCTACAAGGTCAGTTAGCAGGTACACCAGGTGTTGGTTCTTCATTCTACAATACGAATGCTGATCCTGATGATGACATTACTCCATTAACTCCAGGTTCTCCTGAGTACATAGCTGCTGCTAATCGTTACGCAGAATTAACAACCGGAGCAGATTTTGGTTATGTTAACGACGCAGATTTTGCAAGACTAAGAGAAGTAAGTATTAGTTATAACTTCAACGACTTAATTAATTCTTCTCCTCTATCTCAATACATTAAAAGTGCCAGTGTTTCATTTTCTGGAACCAATTTATGGTTGAGTTCAGAATATAGCGGAATCGATCCTGAGGTTAACTTCACAGGTGCACGTAGCTTATCAAGAGGTCAGGATTTCTTGACACTTCCACAAGCTAAAAGTTTCTTCGCTACTTTTAACATTGGATTTTAATCATAGGATTTTATCATTATGAAAAACTTAAATAAATTATTTTTACTAATATTTGTCGCTACATTTACTGCGGTATCTTGTGGTGACTTCACATCTGACACAGATGCACCAATCAGTATCATTACTGATGACGCACTGACTACAGAAGATCAGATTCCATTCTTGGAAACAGGTGTTCTTGGTCGTTTTTCACAAGCTTTTGATAACCTGTCTGTTATTGCAGGTGGATTATCAGATGAGTTACAGTTTGATCCGGATGGTAACTCACTGGCAACTTTTCCAACCTTTGGAGAAATTGACCTAGGTGACATTACCTTCGATAACAACTCTATTGACGGTCCTTATGCTACAATTAACGAAGCTCGTTTCTTAGCAGATGACCTCATCAGAAGAATCGGAGAAATTGAGACGTTTGAAGATACAGATGTCAGAGACCAAGCTTTGTATTCTGCTAACCTTGTTGGTGGTATCACCAGATTTTGGTTGGGAACATACTTCGGGCTTACTCAGACAGCTCCGGGTGCTCCAATAGATAATTCAGACATCATACCAAGAGCTGAACTGAATACACAAGCAATCGCTAAATTTGATGCTGCTCTTACTGTTGCAGATGCTGCTCAAACTAAAGTGATTAACTCGCTTAAAGTTGAAATTTACATGTCTGTAAATAACTACTCAGCAGCTGCTACTGTATTGCAGGGTAATGTTTTGGAAAGCGGAGACGCTCCATTTCAAGCGCTATACAATCAGCAGTCTCAAAATGCTTGGTTCGGACAAGCGGGTGAAGGTCGTACTCAGTTAAACGTAGAGCAACGATTTGCTGACTATATTGCTGACGAGCCAACTGAAGCTAACAGAATTGATATTGTTGCATTCACTGAAACAGTGCTTACTCCGAATATTACTTATTACTACCAAGGTTATGATCGTACAGATCCAATTGACATTGTATCTTGGCAGGAAATGGACTTAGCAAGAGCTGAGATCCTTGAAGATGATGGTACTGCTAATGTAGGCGCTCCTGGTGAAACTCCACTGACTTTGATCAATCGTGTACGTGCAAGTCATGGTATTCCTGATTTTGTTGGTACTGTTGACCAGGATGTGATTCTTGAAGAGAGAGACAAAGAACTTTTTGCTTCAGGTAACAGACTATTGGATCAGTTGAGAACAGGTAACTTCCATTTAGTTGGTGGATCAAGTTCTTATGAAGTTCCTAGTACGTCACAGACAGGAAACACGATTGTACTTGTTGCTACACCATGGCAACATTTCCCAATCACGTCCAGAGAGCGTAACAACAATCCTAATTTTAATTAATTAGCTGTTGTTGAATTTCTAAAATTTAAAGCCACCTTCGGGTGGCTTTTTTTTTGGATAAGATTTTGAAAAACAGACATAAAAAAAAGCCTTGTCAAACTGAATTGACAAGGCTTTTATTTTTTGTGGCGGGGACAGGATTCGAACCTGCGACCTTCGGGTTATGAGCCCGACGAGCTACCAGCTGCTCCACCCCGCGATGTTGAGTCTTAAAGATACGATTAATTAGTGAAGAGTATCAAATCTTATTTCTCTTTTTTTCTAATGCTTTGTCGTTCTATTCTTTATCTTTAGAAAAAATTTAAATACAGAAATTAATGATATCATCAAAAGAAGCTATTAAACTGGAAGATCAATACGGAGCACACAATTATCATCCACTGCCTGTTGTGCTTGAAAAAGGAAAAGGAGTTTATGTTTGGGATCCTGAAGGAAATAAGTACTTCGACTTTTTATCAGCATATTCAGCGGTAAATCAGGGGCATTGCCACCCAAAAATTACAAAATCGCTTGTTGATCAGGCACAGACACTAACACTTACCTCAAGAGCTTTTTATAATAATGTGCTGGGCGAATATGAAAAGTATATGAGTGAATATTTCGGCTTTGATAAAGTACTCCCTATGAATACCGGAGCTGAAGGAGTTGAAACAGCTATAAAAGTATGCAGAAAGTGGGCGTATGAAAAAAAGGGAATCAATGAAAATGATGCTCAGATCATAGTTTGTGAAGATAATTTTCATGGAAGAACCACTACTGTAATTTCTTTCTCAAATGATCCCGATGCCAGAAAAAACTTTGGCCCATACACTCCCGGATTTATAAAAATTCCATACAATGATCTGGAAGCACTTGAAGAAGCTTTAAAACAGCCAAATGTAGCCGGATTCCTTGTTGAACCTATTCAGGGTGAAGCGGGTGTTGTAGTACCTGACGATAACTTTATTTCAGAATCGGCACGTCTGTGTAAAGAAGCCAATGCCTTATTTATTGCTGATGAAATTCAAACAGGTATTGCACGTACTGGCGGCTTACTTGCTGTGTGTGGAAATTGTGATTGCACTGGACATTGCGAACGAAAATCAACCTATACAAAACCTGACATTCTTATACTGGGTAAAGCTCTTTCAGGAGGGGCCTATCCTGTATCAGCTATACTCGCTGATGATGAAGTTATGGAAGTCATAAAACCCGGACAGCATGGCTCTACATACGGTGGAAATCCGCTGGGATGTAAAGTTGCTATGACGGCACTTGAAGTAGTTGATGAAGAAAACCTGGCTCAAAACGCTCGTACTATGGGGAAATTATTCCGATATGAAATGGAAAAGCTGGTAGATTCATCTGATCTGTTTCTAAAAGTACGTGGTAGAGGCTTGCTGAACGCAGTAATTATTAATGATACTCCTGAAAGCGATACGGCCTGGAGATTTTGTTTAGCGTTAAAGGAAAACGGTTTGCTTGCAAAGCCTACTCATGGAAATATAATAAGGTTTGCACCTCCGTTGGTTATGAATGAACCTGAGTTAATGGATTGTGTAGAGATCATTCGCAAAACCCTTGAGAATTTTTCCAAATAATGGTTTAAACCGTTTAAACCTATTGGCGTTTTTTTCCTGATTTGATAGCTTATCAGCGAAAATTAAACTGCTTACATCAAAAATACTTTAAATGGCTAAAATAAAAACTATTCAACCTGCTCAGGTAAGAGAGGTTTTGGGGAAACATCTGCTCACCGACGGTTTTGATATGGTGCTTGATCTTGAAGAAAGTAAAGGGGCTTATCTTCATGATTCAAAGTCCGGGAAAAAATATCTGGACTTTTTTACATTCTTTGCATCCAATCCTTTGGGGATGAATCATCCTAAAATTGCCGGAGATGCTGATTTTGTTTCAAAATTGGGAAAAACCGCTATCAATAAACCATCTAACTCTGATGTATATACTGAAGAACTTGCAGGTTTTATGAATTCGTTCAGCAGAGTAGCAGTTCCTGATCATCTCCCCCACTCTTTCTTTATTTCCGGTGGAGCATTAGCTGTTGAAAATGCAATGAAAGTAGCTTTTGACTGGAAAGTTCAAAAAAACTTCCAAAAAGGATATCGCCACGAAATAGGACATAAAGTTCTCCATTTTGAAAAAGCCTTTCATGGTCGTTCAGGGTATACACTTTCTGTTACCAATACCGTCCCGAATAAAGTAAAATACTTTCCTAAGTTTGACTGGCCACGCGTTGTCAGTCCTGCTAATCACTACCCGGAAACACCTGAGTCTCTTAAAACAGTTATTGCTGAAGAGAAACTTGCAATCGCACAGGCAGAGCGTTTCTTTGAAATGTATAAAGATGACATTGCCTGTATTTTGATTGAGCCGATTCAGGGTGAAGGCGGAGATCGTCACTTCAGGCTGGAATTCCATCAGGCGTTAAGAGATCTTGCTGATAAGCATGAAGCACTTTTAATTTATGATGAAGTTCAAACGGGTGTTGGAATGACCGGTAAATTCTGGGCTCATGAACACTACGTGAAACCTGATATTCTTTCTTTCGGAAAAAAAGCACAGGTTTGCGGAATCTTAGCCGGACCTCGTGTTGATGAAGTAGAAACGAATTGTTTTAATGTATCTTCGAGAATCAATTCAACATGGGGTGGTAATTTGGTAGACATGGTTCGATTTGGGCGGATTCTGGATATTATTGAAGAAGATAGTCTGGTAGAAAATGCCGCTAAAGTAGGAGATCACCTTCTTTCTGAACTTCAGAAAATGGCAGATGATCATGAGCATCTTTCCAATCCAAGAGGAAAAGGTTTGTTCGCTGCTATCGACCTTCCTGATTCTCATTCAAGAGATGCTGTTATCAGCCAGTGTATAGAAAATGGTTTGATGATATTGGCTTGTGGAACGAATACTGTACGTTTTCGTCCGCCACTGACAATTACCACTGATCAAATTGATGAAGGTTTGGATATTCTTGAAAAGGCTTATAAGTCTTCTTTAGATAAGTGTCCTGTAGCTGGCTAGTTTCTTTATTAGTATGGACATGGTTCTCATGTCCATACTATTTCATTAAAAGGTTTTTCTAAACCAACTGATGACTTTCCGGTTGAATAACCACTTCGTTCATTACAGACCCTGAAGGTTGATTTACTCCGTAATACACAGCTTCAGCAACTTCCTCAGGTGATAACATCATTTCTTTTTTAACTTTCATCCCAACACGATCATCTTCCCAGAAAGCAGTATCCACTCCACCAAGGTAGAACAGTGAGTATTTGACCTTTCCTCTTCTTTGTTCTTCGATGAGTGCTTTTACAAACCCCTGAATAGCAAACTTCGAAGCTGCATACACAGATGCATTTTTCATTACATATTTTCCCATCGTTCCCGGGAAGAAAACCACATTAGTAGGCTCATCTGAATTCATGTACCTCATTACCGTTTGGGTAACCAAAAAGGTACCATACACATTTACATCAATAACTTCTTTCGCATCTCTTGGATCAATATCCATGAACGGCTGTATGATTCCCTGACCAAATGCATTGATCAGCACATCGATCTTACCAAGATTCTCTTCAATTTCTGTAGCCATATTTACAATCGAAGCCTGATCTGTAGCATCAACCTGAATGGCAAAAGCCTCTCCCCCACTGTCGTTGATCTGTTTGGCTACTTCTTCTGCTTTGGATTTATTTCGAGCCGCCAAAATTACTTTAGCGCCTTCTTTAGCAATTCGTTTAGCAGTAGCAGATCCTATTCCGCCTGAACCACCTACAATGAGTACGATCTTGTCTTTCATAATTCACTTCTCTGTCTTTCTTGATGAATAGTCAGATAGGTAAATGAAAGTTATATAGTTTTTCGTTCCAAGTAAGATTTATGGATTAGAGGTGATAAATAGTTTCTTAGTCATCTCGCGGCGTATGCCCGAGATCTGGATTGACTTAACGATGATAATCCTTATTTAAGATCCATATTCCGGCTTTCGCTGCGGAATGACTTAATTACGATCTTAAGTCTTACATCTAAAATCTTATGTCTTTTACCCCATAATTCCGGGAAGAACGCCTTCATAGATATCGGACATTTCTTCAACATCCAGGATTCCTACTTCTTCAATTACCATTTTTTTGTCTCCGGTAACAGTACCGAGTACATGGGTTGGAACTTCATGTTTTCCGAAATGAGAAATAATACTTGGCAAGTCATCCGGCTTCAAAGTTATAAGAACTCCTGACTGAGCTTCACTAAACAACACTTCGTGATCCGATCCTTCCAAATCTTTAACAGAAACTTTTACTCCTTTCTTAGAGAAAATCGTTTTTTCGGCTAGTGCAATCGCAAGACCTCCATCAGAAATATCATGAGCAGATTTAATCCATCCGGATTTAATAGCTACTAATAAACTTTCCTGTAAACTTACTTCAAAAGGTATATCTAATTCAGGAGCATCACCTGTTGTTAAACCGTGAATCTTCTTCAGATACTCTGTTCCACCTAATCCTTTTCTCTGAGCGCCGATATACATCACTACATCTCCGTCATTTTTAAAACCCGGAGTAGTAGTATGATTTTCTACATCTTCGATCAATCCTAACATCCCTATTATCGGAGATGGAAAAATAGCAGAGTTTGGGTTTTCATTGTAGAAACTAACATTCCCACCGGTCACCGGAGTATTTAAAGCTTTACAAGCATCTCCCATTCCACCAAGCGCCTCTTTGAATGTCCAGTACACTTCCGGCTTGTAAGGATTGCCGAAATTCAGGCAATTTGTAATAGCTAAAGGTTTTCCTCCGGAACAAACCACATTCCGTGCCGACTCGATCACAGCAATTTGACCGCCACGGCGAGGGTTCAAATACACGTATCTGCCGTTGCAATCTGTTTTTGCTACCAATCCTCTGTTGGTTCCTTTTACACGAATCACACCTGAGTCTGATGCTCCCGGAGGTGTAACCGTATTTGTTCTTACCGTTGTGTCATATTGTTCATGAACCCATTTTTTTGAAGCAACATTTACAGAACTCAATAACGTTTTGATCGTTGCTTGATGATCGGTTGGATGATCCAGACTATCGATGTCAAAGTTTTGAACTTCATCCAGATATTCCGGCTTTTTGGTTTCACGGACATATTGTGGAGCTCCACCGCCAAGAACTAAATGCTCAGCAAACATGTCGCCTTTCACTTCTCCGTCTTTCAAGTAGGTGACTTTATCGGTATCCACAACTTCACCGATAACAACTCCATGAAGATCCCACTTTTCATAAACATCAATCACTTCCTGCTCACGTCCTTTTTCGGCTACGATCAACATACGCTCCTGACTTTCTGAAAGCAGCAATTCGTAGGCTGTCATTCCTTCTTCTCTGGCCGGAACTTTATCCAGATCGATCAACATTCCCTGACCACCTTTGGCTGTCATTTCTGAAGTGGAACATGCAATTCCTGCCGCTCCCATATCCTGCATTCCAACTACCGCGCCGGTTTTCAACACTTCGAGACTGGCTTCAAGCAACAATTTCTCTGTGAAAGGATCACCAACCTGAACGCTCGGTCGTTTTGCTTCACTTTCTTCGCTGATCTCTTCGGATGCAAAAGTTGCTCCGTGAATTCCATCTCTCCCTGTACTCGCTCCTACAATAATCACCGGATTTCCGATACCTTCTGAAATGGCGGAAACTGTCTTCCCTGCTTCCACCAGCCCGATGCTCATTGCATTTACCAAGGGATTTCCTTCGTAACTCTCATCAAAATACACTTCTCCACCGATTACCGGAATCCCGAATGAGTTTCCGTAATCGCCAATTCCGCGAACTACTCCGTCTAATAAGTAACGAACCCTTGGATTATCCAGACTTCCGAATCGCAGTGAGTTCAGACTTGCTACTGGACGAGCTCCCATTGTAAAAATATCTCTGTGAATGCCTCCCACTCCGGTTGCCGCTCCTTGATATGGCTCAATTGCTGATGGGTGATTATGGCTCTCGATCTTAAAGGCACATCCGAGTCCGTCACCTATATCCACAAGACCTGCATTTTCTTCTCCTGCTCCAACTAACATATGTTCACCTTCACGTGGGAGTTTCTTTAGCTCAACAATGGAATTCTTGTACGAACAATGTTCACTCCACATCACCGAATACACTCCCAATTCGGTAAAAGTGGGAACCCGACCTAAGCGGGTTTTTATCATTTCAAATTCTTCTTCGTTTAATCCGTGTTCGAGGGCAAGTTCAAGATTTACTTCCGGTTCTTTTACGATAGCGTCAGCCATGAATGTAGTTAGCTTGGGAGTTTGAATTTGAGAGAATTTCTGCAATTCAACAGAAGCTTTAAGGTACGAGGATTTTAAAAGAATTAGGAATGAAAAATTAGATTTGAAAAATTAGGATTGTGTTGACGCTGCGGACTGAAGTCCTTGCTTGTTTACCGGACTAAATTTGCAACATTATTTAAGATCTGGTCATGTTAACCAGAGAGGAATTTATTCAGAACGGTTTTGAAGTATACCCTTAGCAATAAAGACTAAAGTCCCAGACTAAAAATTAATCATCTGAAATCAGAGATTAGTTCTGAACATTAAACGAAGCCACATAATAATCGATATCAACCTGTAGCTCATTACCTGAACTTGGAGATGCTTTCCAATTAGTTGTTGGTTGTAGCATTATTTCTTTCCCATCTATATAAACCTTCACCGGCATATTGAAATTGGAAACAGCATTATTCCATCGGTAAACCAAATTATTATCTCTGAAATAATATTCCAGTATAGGTACTCTGTAGTCTCTTAGATATTGATCAAATATTGATTTTAAATCTTTGCCGGATTTCTCGATAATGTAATTCTCAATTTGTTCAGTTTTTACCGTTTGATGATAGAATTCTTTATTCAATCCTCGTAAAATTTCTCTCCATAATTCATCATCTCCAATAATCTGCCGGATGGTATGAATCATGTTTCCTCCTTTATAATACATATCTGAAGAACCTTCATAATTCACATTATAGATTCCGATAATTGGTCGATCATTCTGAATGGCCAAACGTACGCCTCTTGCGTATTCACGGGCGGCTTGCTTCCCGAAATGATATTCCAGAAATAAGTATTCCGAATAATGAGTAAAACTTTCATGAATCCACATATCAGCTACATCTTTGTAAGTAATGTTGTTTGCAAACCACTCATGACCGGTTTCATGTACAATGATAAAATCAAACTTTAAGCCCCAACCTGAACTACTCAAGTCTCTTCCTAAATACCCATTTTCATATCCGTTTCCATAGGTTACCGAACTCTGATGTTCCATTCCCAGATACGGAGCTTCTACCAATTTGTAACTGTCTTCATAAAATGGATACGGACCAAACCAGTATTCGAACGCTTCTAAAGTTCGGGGCGCATCAGCAAATTGTTCGATGGCTTTCTCCAGATTATAGCTGAGTACATAATAATCCACATCCAGTTCCCCTTTCTCACCTTCATAGATCTCCTCGAAATGCACATAATCACCAATGTTGATATTTACTCCGTAATTGTTGATCGGGTTACTTACAAACCAATGCCAGGTTTTGGTGCCATCATTGTTATTTACTTCACTTCTAAGTCTACCGTTAGACACGTTCATCAGATCATCCCGAACGGTTATACTCATTAACATACTATCCGGTTCATCATAGGCATGATCTTTATTGGGCCACCATACGCTTGCTCCTATTCCCTGATTGGAAGAAGCTACAAATGGATTTCCATTTTTGTCTCTTGTCCATGAAATTCCTCCGTCCCAGGGAGCTCTGACTGCCTTTTTAGGTTTCCCTGAGAAATGAACTACTACTTCATGTACATCCCCTTTTTTTTGGCCTGATAAAGTTTCTACAAAAAAAGCATTTCCTTCTCTTTCAAATGAAAGCGCTTCCCCACTTTGGGTTATTTTTGAAATCTTCATCGGAAGCTGAAGGTCGATCTGCATCAAATTTGTAGTTAGTGAATCCACTTTATACTGAATTGTATTGGTTCCTGTAAACGTGGAATCCTCCATATCAACTTTCATATTCAAATGATAGTACGTTACATCCCACCAGGAGCGCTCAGGAGAAATTGCACCTCTGAGCGTATCCTGTCTTGTAAATTCGGGTTGACGTTCAAAAAATTGACCTGAGACATAATCTGTAACAGATAGAATCAATACGAGGAGGACAGATATTCTTTTCATTTCAAAATGCCTTAAATAATACCAAATAAAATACAGTATAATATTATACACTAAAGTTCAAAAATGAGTTTTCATGTTCTGTGAATGCTCAAGAAAACTTCAATAACATGTACATAATATGCATAATTATCTTATTTCATAATATATACCTTTCTTTAGTTCATATCTTTTCTATTAACTAAATATTTAATTGAATGAAAAAACATTTACAAAATTTACTGTTGACGACCTCAGCAGTTTTATTACTTTTTACGGGGATTACTTTTTCGGTACAAGCACAAGAGCTTAATACCGTTTGGGAACGAACTTCGCGAACCGGTGCGCCGGAACCGCTACCATCCTGGTTTACTATTGGTTCAGTAAGAGGAATGGCTTATGGCTCAGTTGATGGCAATACACGCGTATACGCTGCTGACAGAGCGAACTCAACTATACAGGTTATGGACGCTTCAACCGGAGCTGACATAACTTTGGCTACAGCTTTTGATCTATCAGGAGTCTCAGGTGGTACACTGCCTATAAATGATATTGAAGTTTCTGATGACGGGGTTATTTTTCTTGGAAATCTGGCATCAGCTTCCAGTCCGTTCAGGTTATACTGGTGGACTCAGGAAGGCGGAGCATATGCAGATTCTGTAACCATACCAGTTGGAGGTAGAGTTGGCGATAAGTTTACAGTTGTGGGTTCTCTGGAGGATAATACTATAGAAGTTTGGATGGCTACCGCTTCAGTAGATCCTGGTGTAGTATATGTAGCAACTACTGCTGATCAAGGTGCTAACTGGAGCGTTGAAGAAATAACATTAACCGGTTCTCTCACCAATGTTGGTTCCAGTCCGGATGTTACTCCTCTTGCTTTAGGAAGAACATCTGACTTTTATGTTGGAGGTAATAGTTCTGCTCCTGCAAGATATTCAAGCTCTGGTGAATATGTAGCTGGTAGTGCATTAGCTTCGGCATCACGAAATGGAATGCAGGCATTTACGTATGAAGGCAAGGATCACTTAGCTGTTTATACTTACCGTCCAGATGGCTCATCCAGTGGAAATAAAACAGGACAAGTTTATATTTATGATGTTTCAGATGCAGCTGCTCCAACAATAGTTGCAGAATCTCCACTAATGGGTGATGACACGGATACTTTTAGCTCTATTCATGGAGAAGCTGAAGTTTCATTAAATGGCGACGGTACTTATAATGTATATGCCCTAGAAGGAGTAAATGGGTTCGCAACTTTTACTAATGCAGAACCTCCTGTTGTTGACGATCCTTCCAACTTAATTTTCTCTGAGTATATAGAAGGCTCCAGCAACAACAAAGCTTTGGAAATCAGTAACCTTTCTGATTCTACAGTAGTATTAGAAAACTACAGGATCGCCCAGTCAGTAAATGGAGGAGGATGGGAATTCTATCATACTTTTAAAGCAGATGCCAGTATAGAAGCAGGCGGACAGTATGTTTTACTTAACGATGCAGTTGATGCAAGCTTTTTTGCAGCATCAGATGCTGATGAAGTACTCAGCTTCCCTAGTGCTGTTCACCATAATGGTGATGACGCCCGTGGAATTATCCATATTGACTCACAATCCGGTGATACTACATGGATTGACGTATTTGGTGATCCTGATAATGATCCGGGGTCCGGTTGGGAAGTAGCTGGTGTTGAAAGAGGAACTCAGAATTTTACTCTAGTACGGAAAGATACCGTTACTGAAGGTAATACTACTCCTTTAGGTTCTTTTGGAACAAATATTGACGATAGTGAATGGATCGTAAAAAATACAAATATATTCACTAACCTTGGTTTAGCAACAGAGGCACAAGCAGCACTTGCGGGAGATTATTTTATTCCTCAACGTACCACTGATGCAGATGGATTCATCTCTCTGGAACAGGCCATTCATTTTGTAAATGCTGATGGTATATCTTCATCAACAAATTTAATTTTGACCGGTGATCTTGAGGAAAGTTCAACACTTAGATTGAACAGAGATGATTTTAGTGAGACAAATAATCTTACAATCAAACCTGACGCCGGTGAACAAGTAACTGTTGAAGTTGATGACTTCCGATTCGTGGATACCAGATATATCACTATTAACGGATCAAACAACGGAACTGATTCTCGTGATCTGACATTCGAAAAATCAGGTACGGCAAGTGGTCTTTTAAAGCTTGTAAGCTATAATCGTTTCATTGATATAAAAAATATCAATCTTACGTATGCCGCTGATAATGGTGTTAGTACTTATGCAGTTCTCATTAACAGAAGAGAAGGCAGTACTGAGACAGGACGTGCGGAAAATGTTACCTTTAAGAATGTTAAAATCGGAACTTCAGACAAACCATTCCGTGATGCTTTTTGGGTATTCGGATCGACAAGTAACGAAAGCTTTTTCCATCTCAATGTTTCTTTATTAGGTGGCGAAGGTCATGTTGGACGTAGTTTTTTCCGTAGCCAAACTCACATCAACACTACTATTTCAGGAAACAAAATCTTTTCTTACGGCTCCGAAACCGGAGAAAATCAGGTAGTAAACTTAAATACTCCGATTGACACATTTACTTTTACGAGTAATGAAGTAGTATTCGCTAATGCCGCCGGAACCGAAGACAGAACCTATATTGGTCTGAACGCAACTAACACTTTAGTTGATACAGTTAAAGTTGCAAACAATACATTTTCCAATGCAGGCTTTGCCGGAACAGGAACAAACAACAGCTTTATTGCCTTCTATCACAATGGAAGTGCCAGTACTGCAGGCTTCCAGTTCCTTCATAACTCAGTGAACTTCACAGACAATGAGCAAACAGGCACACATGCTGCCATAGCTCGTTCAGCTTCTGCTTCTGCAAGTGCCACTGTTCAGGCATTCAATAATATTTTTGTAAATAACCAGGACGGTTCCGGTTCTTATATTTATGATTGGGATGGTAACACATTATTTACCAATTCTAATAATATCGTTGTGAGTGCAAATGCATTTTTTGCCAATTTTGATGATGAAGTTTATGCAACCCTTTCTGCATTTTCAGATTCTTTAGGATTAGATAATCTTTCAACAGAAGCTGAAGTAAATTTTGTTTCAGGTACTGATCTGAGACTAACGGGAAGCTCTATTGGAAACAATGAGCTTGCAGGAATTCCTATCGCTTCAGTTACAACTGATATCGACGGAACTACCAGAAGCTCAGTTGCTCCTTATAAAGGTGCTTTTGAGGGTGATGTTGAACTAATGGCAGACATGGAAGTTACTATTGATGCCTTCAGTATACTAACTCCTGCTAATGATTCCAGCTTTGATCTGGGAACGGGCTCAGATACAGAACTAACGTTCACATGGGAAGAAGCCACCTCTAATGCTGAAATTACATATGTATTTATGTTTGACTCAGCCAGCGCTGATTTCTCTACTCCTATGTTTGCAATCCCGTCTGATGATGAAGGCGCTGCTGAAATGTTGACCGGCACTTATAGTGTTATTGATTCCACTCTTAGTACTCTGGGAGTTCTTGAAGGAACAACCATAGATCTTAAGTGGACAGTAATGGCTGTAGCTTCCGACTCTATCAGAATGGCTGAAAATGCACACAATATTTCATTCAAAAGAATGGTTGGTGTGTCTAACGAGCCGGAAGAACTGCCACTGACTTTCAAATTAGATCAAAATTATCCTAACCCTTTTAATCCTACATCAACTATACAATTTACACTTCCGCAATCAGGAGATGTAAGACTTGATGTCTTTACGATTACAGGGCAACTGGTAACAACCTTGGTTAATAGTCGAATGAGTTCCGGTGAACATGCCGTTACTTTTGACGGAAGCAATCTGGCTAGTGGTGTTTATATCTACCGAATAATGGCCGGAAATAATGTACAAACTAAACGAATGACGCTGATTAAATAATCACTTTCACTTCGTATGAAATTAAAAGCCCTGCCAAACAGCAGGGCTTTTTTTATTACCCACAATTCCGGTAGCCGGGGATCTTTAAAATAATAACGACCATGATTGGATTCTCTCAGCAATAATTTATACCTAACAATATCTGATCTTTCATTAATTATTAAGCTATGTCTTTGAATTCCAATCAATCTCCTCGCAAAAGTAAAACAGAAGCCGAAATCATCCGCGATGCCTGTATATCTGCTGCTAAAGAAGGCTTTATGGATGCTTCCATGAGTGGCCTATGTAATGAAGGAGCTGTTGAAGCTGCTATAAGTGCTATTCAAAACCTGGATCTAAAAAAAGTACTTGCATCAAAAAAAGATAAATGAAACGAGCTATTGTCGGTTTTCATAAAGATGAAAAAGATGATTGGGTTGCATACCTGGAATTCGGTCATCAGCAACATGTTCGTCATAATCCTCCCTGGCAAATCCGGGTGTGGGTAACTACAGAAGCAGGCAGGACAAATAAAATCGGTAATTTTTTATTTTGTAAAGAGTGTACCCGAAAAGCGCTTTAAAACAATATTTTGTAACGGTATAGACTTTTTCATTTTATTTAAACAAATTATCGTCTGTCATTTCTGAGGTATTAGGGATTGCAAGGGGAAAATACCTCTTAACTAAAATTTGGGGATTATGAAAAAGCTACTGAAAATACTCGGGGGATTACTGGGAGTTATTGTAATTGGAATATGTGGATTACTCATTTATGTAAGTACTGCACTGCCCAATGTTGAACCGGCTCCTGATTTAAAAATAGACCTTACTGATGAGCGGATAAGTAGAGGCGAATATTTAGCAAATAATGTCTACGCCTGCATGGACTGTCATTCAGATAAAGACTACAGCAAATTTGCGCTTTCCATGAAAGAAGGCACTTTGGGAAAAGGTGGCGGTTTATTTGGCACCGAAATGGGTTTACCGGGAGAATATTATGCAAAGAACCTGACTCCGTATAATTTGGGAGACTGGACCGACGGCGAGATTTTCCGTGCTGTAACGACAGGAGTCAATAAAGAAGGAGATGCATTATTCCCGATCATGCCCTACCCTAACTATGGAAAAACTGATCCGGAAGATATTTATGATATTATCGCATACCTGCGAACACTTGAACCTATCGAATATGATGTTCCGGAATCTTCTTCTAATTTTCCTATGAATTTTATTATTAACACCATTCCCGGCGAACCGGACTTTATGGGGCGACCTGAACCTTCCGATAAAATATCTTACGGAAAATATCTGGTTACTGCTGCAAGTTGTGCTGATTGTCATACTCCTATGGAACAAGGAGCTCCAATTGCAGGTATGGAATTCGCCGGCGGAACAGATTTCCCATTACCACTTGGAGGCATTGCAACTTCTGCAAATATAACTCCTGACGTAACAACAGGAATAGGTAGCTGGACTGAAGAGGTATTTATCGCCCGATTCAAAAGCTTTCAGGATTCTGCTAATGTTATTAATACAGCCCATGTAAAACCTGGAGATTTTAACACCGAAATGCCGTGGCGATTTTATAGCAACATGAGTGAAGAAGAGTTAAGTGCGATCTATGCATATTTAAAAACTCAGGCGCCGGTAAATAATCAGATTACAAAGTTTAGGAGGGAGTGAGAAACTACCTGCTAAATCACCCAATAAACTTCAGCATAAAGAAGATCACCACACCGGTAATGGAAACGTAGAGCCAGATAGGGAATGTCCACTTGGAGACTTTACGGTGTTTTTGAAATTTTCCCGTGAGTGCTAAATAAAAGCTGGAAAGAACTAAGGGTACTACAAAAACGGAAAGCGCAATGTGTGTGATCAGAATAAAGAAATAAACATAACGGATGATTCCTTCAGTTAGGAACTTAGTATCGCCTTGGAAGTGGTGGTAGATCACATAACTGGTTAAGAACAGTGCAGAAGCAATAAAAGCTGAAGTCATGAACTTCATATGTCGGCTGAAATTTCGCTTTCGGATTTCATTCAGTCCCAGCAACAGAAAAACGGTGCTTAGCGAATTGAATGCTGCATTCAGCGCCGGCAAATAAGGAACCCACGTATAAGAAGTATCTGAACCTTCATTCCAATAGATCAACCACACCAAAAATAACAGTGCAGCCAAACTCACTCCCACAATAATTCGAAATGCCGATTTAGCACTTATCTGTTGCAGAATTTTAGATTGTTCCGGAAGAGAAAATTTTTCAGACATTCGTGTTCTTATACTTTAATAGATTTCAGGAAATCGATCTTTTTCGCATTCCTGCATAATGCCATACACCGCTTCAAAAATGTCTTCAGCGTTTGGCTTGCTAAAGTAATCTCCGTCAGTAGCATAAGCCGGACGATGTGGCTGAGCGGTTAAACACTGAGGTCTGGAATCCAGATAACGATATCCGCCCTGCTCTTCTACAATGTGCGCCATAATATATGCTGCTGCCCCACCGGGAACATCTTCATCCACAACTAATAATCGGTTCGTCTTTTTCAGCGATTCCACGATCATATGATTTTTATCGAACGGAAGAAGCGTTCTTGCATCTACCAATTCAACTGAAATTCCAACATCTTCAAACTGAGGAATCATTCCCTCAATGATATTGAATGTAGAACCGTAAGAAACGATGGTGATATCATCGCCTTCTTTTACGATCTCAGGAACACCAAGTGGCGTAGTGAATTCTCCTAAGTTCTCAGGAAGTTTTTCTTTTAAGCGATATCCGTTCAACGGCTCGATCACCATCGCGGGGTCATCACCCTGAATCAGCGTGTTATAAAATCCTGCAGCAGACGTTAAATTTCTTGGTACGCAGAGATGTACACCTCGCAATCCGTTGATCAGAACACCCATCGGCGAGCCTGAATGCCAGATTCCTTCCAGACGGTGACCACGAGTTCTTACGATCAGCGGAGCCGCTTGTCCACCTTTAGTTCTGTATCGAAGAGAAGCGAGGTCATCACTCATTCCCTGAAAACAGTACAGCACATAATCTAAATACTGGATATCGGCTATTGGGCGAAGTCCTCGTAAAGACATCCCGATTCCCTGTCCAAGAATAGTGGCTTCACGAATTCCGGTATCTGAAACACGAATTTCACCGTATTTATCCTGCATGCCTTCCAGACCTTTGTTTACATCACCGAGTTTTCCGGCATCTTCACCAAAAACCAAGGTATTCGGATATTTCTCAAAGATCTTGTCAAAGTTATCACGGATAACAACGCGTCCATCTACGTTTTTGGAATCATCTGAATATTCCGGCTTGATCTCCTCGATCTTAAGCGGAGAAAACTCTGTTTCACTCAGCAGATGAGAATTAAATCGTTCTTTATTGGCTTCTGCACTTTCGTTTACCCAGCTCTTGATTGAATCTCGGGTAGATCCTGACTTTCCGGCTGTTGCATATAAAGCTTTTCTTCCTGCTGAAAGCACATCTTTTCTGAATGGATTCTGAACCATTTTCAATCTCTTAATGAGATCGTCGATTCCTTCTGCACCGGATTCTTCTTTCAGAGCAGATAACCAATCCAACATCTGCTTTTTGTCTTCCTTGATTGGGGAGATGTAATTATCCCATGCTTCTTTTTTAGCTTCTAAAGCTTCTTTCGAAGCTTCTTCTTCCAGCTCTTCTAATTTCTTTTTAGTAGCAATCTTGTTATCTAAGATCCAGTCCTTTGTTTTCTGGAGACAGCAATATTCTTCCTCGAACTTCAGTCGCTCTTCATCTTTGTAGCGCTCATGCGAACCCGAAGTGGAATGTCCCTGAGGCTGTGTAACTTCATGAACATGAACCAAAACAGGAACGTGTTCTTCACGCGCGATCTTCTCTGCCTTTTCATAGGTTTCCATCAAACCGGGATAATCCCATGCTTTTGCAGTAAGGATTTCGTAGCCTGCCTGATCTTTTGTCCTTTGGAAACCACTCAGCACTTGAGAAATACTTTCTTTGGTAGTCTGATATTTCTTGGAAACCGAAATTCCCCAACCATCATCCCAAACCGACATGATCATCGGAACCTGTAAAACTCCGGCTGCATTGATGGTTTCCCAAAATACTCCTTCTGATGTACTTGCATCACCGATGGTACCGAATGCTATTTCATTTCCTTTGTTTGAAAATTTGTTCCATTCTTTTCCTTTCAGTGCTTTTTCGTTTCGGTACACTTTGGAAGCCTGAGCCAATCCCAGCAATCTGGACATTTGTCCCGCAGTTGGAGACATATCCGCAGAAGTATTCTTCATTTTCGTCTGATCTTTCCACGTCCCGTCTTTATTCAGTAAACGTGTAGCAAAGTGGGCGTTCATTTGACGTCCACCTGAACTGGGTTCTAACTCTGTATCAGGAGTAGCGTACAACTGAGCAAAAAACTGAACCGGTGTCACTCCTTCAATGGCGAGCATAAAAGTTTGATCACGGTAATAACCGGATCTGAAGTCACCATTCCTGAACACTTTTGACATAGCGATCTGCGGCATTTCTTTACCGTCACCGAAAATACCAAACTTCGCCTTTCCGGTGAGTACTTCTTTTCTTCCGATCAGAGACATATGACGACTCAACCATCCGAGTTTATAGTCAGCCAAAATTTCTTTTTTTTGAGCTGCTGTAAATTTAGAAGTTGATTTTTTTGTCTTGGTAGTCGCCATTACTCAATCGTTACGTATTAAAATTTCAGTTTTATATCAATATTTGGGAAGCCTCCTAAAATACGGAAAAGCGCTTTTCTTTCAAACGAACTAAATTCAGAAATGCCAAATTTAACACTTCTGTTCTCTTTGAATTATTCGGTAAATCCGCCCTTTGTCATCTTGATGGGGTCCAGTGCGTTATCCAGTTCCTCATCAGAAAGATCGGTCAGTTCTTTAGCTACATCCTTCAAAGGTCTGCTTTCTGCAAACGCTTTTTTAGCAATTTTGGCAGCGAGATCATAACCGATAATCGGATTTAAAGCCGTCACTAAGATCGGGTTTCTTCCAACCATATCTGCAATAACATCTTTACGTACTTCCAGTCTTGAAACCGAGCGGTCAGCCAGATTTCTTGCCGCATTCCCAAGAATTTCAATTGACTGTAGTAAGTTATGCGCTACTACAGGAAGCATAACATTCAGCTCAAAGTTCCCTGCTTGTCCGGCAACTGTTATTGTACTGTCATTTCCGATAACCTGAGCACATACCATAGTCAAAGATTCTTCGATCACGGGATTTACTTTACCCGGCATTATGGAAGATCCCGGCTGAAGAGCTGCTAATTGAACTTCTCCTAATCCGCCGTTTGGTCCTGAGTTCATCCATCGTAGATCGTTACCGATCTTCATCAAGCCAACAGCAATTGTTTTTAACTGTCCTGAAAGCTCTACCGGAGCGTCCACCGTTGCCTGAGCTTCAAAATGATTTTCTGCTTCTTTGAAATCAATTCCTGTCAGTTCTGAAACTTTCGTTGCGAAATTCTTACCAAAATCAGCGTGGGTGTTAATTCCCGTTCCTACTGCTGTACCGCCTTGTGGTAGCTCCGTCATTCTGACAAGTGCAGATTTAACCCGCTCTATTCCCAGATCAACCTGACGTGCATAACCGCCAAATTCCTGCTCAATGGTTACAGGCATTGCATCCATCAAGTGCGTACGCCCTGTTTTCACCACATCAGCATATTCTTTTCCTTTGCTGATGAATGTATCACGCAGATGCTCAAGCGCCGGAATCAGATTGTTCGTTACTGCAAGTACAGCGGATATCCTGATCGCCGTTGGAATCACATCATTGGAACTTTGACCAAAATTCACATGGTCGTTCGGGTGAATTCCAAGGTCTTCACTCAACTCATTTGCACGACGTGAGATCATCTCGTTGGCATTCATATTAGATGAAGTCCCCGAACCGGTCTGGAAAATGTCGATCACGAATTCTTTGTCGTGATTTCCGTCAATTACTTCCTGAGCAGCTTCAGAAATAGCATTTGCGATATTCTTATCTAAAAGATCCAATCCTGAATTAGCAAGTGCTGCCGATTTCTTTACATATCCCAATGCCTGAATAAATTCACGGCTGAAACGAATACCGCTTATTGGAAAGTTATCGTGTGCACGTTGGGTTTGGGCTCCGTAAAGTGCGTCTTTTGGCACTTTAACTTCTCCCATAGAATCTTTTTCAATTCTGAAATCGCTCATAGTCTCATCTAGTTTTAAGTTCTCTAAAAGATAACACTTTTATTAATGATGAGCAGGCAAGAATCGGCTGAATTCTATTCTTTAAAATTTGGTTACATTTGAGTGAAACAAACTTAATTGTAAATGGAAAAGACTGCCGAAGTACGAATTAAAAATATGGTTTGCGATCGGTGTATAAAAGTAGTCCGAGAGCTTTTTGAAGAACTCAATTACCCTATTAATAAAATAGAATTAGGTAAAGTAGTATTAAACTATCCTGTTCAATTGGATGTTCGTGAAATTTCGAAGTTATTAGAGAGTGAAGGCTTTGAGTTAATAGATGATGAAACCTCGAAGCTTATTTCCAGAATTAAAACTTCAGTGATCAATCATATACATCATCACAAAACAGGAGAAAGCTTTCACAACCTTACTGATTATCTGGAAAAAGAAATCGGTAAAAGTTATTCCAGTTTGAGTTCACTCTTCTCAAAAAATGAAGGCAGAACCATTGAGAAATATTCTATTCAACAACGAATAGAGCGAGTAAAAGAACTACTTATTTATGGCGAGAAAACAGTAAGCGAAATTGCTCATGAATTGGGGTACAGTAGCACGCAATATTTATCCAATCAGTTTAAAAGCGAAACAGGTCTCACTCCCACCGAATTCAGGAAACTCATTTCTTCAAAAAGAAAGCCTTTGGATGAGGTTTGAGAGGTGTGAATACTTTGATCATAATTTCAAGGGTTAAAACCCTTTCTTGCTTATGTATGAGATTGTACAAAGAACTTAAAAAGCAGGGACTTCAGTCCCGAAAGTATTGTTCATTTCTGACCTCCCCGGCTCCTTGTCATATTTACTTTTCGAATTAGCTCGCCCCTCCTTCTACAAGGAGGGGAATTCCAGTCACATTCACGAGTGGAGCAAAGTGATCTCCCGTTATGTGACGCTTCTTGAGGATTGCTTCGTCACATCCGTTCCTCGCAAATGTTATCTCAACGAGTCCTTCTCCTTATGAAGCATGCCTGGCCGGTAGGTAGGGAGAAGACAGATGAGGTCAAAAAGTAATCTTTATAATGGTAACCTTAACTCGGATCATCAGCGTAATCAGTGATCAATAATCCTATACATCATATCTAAAATTCCATACCTACATTCTGATAGTTTTATGGGATATTGTTCATGAATAAATTATATAAAGCAATGAAACATACCTATCAAATTACCGGAATGAGTTGTAACGGATGTAAAGAACACGTTACCGAAGCATTATCCGAAATCGAACAAGTTACCAACGTTTCTGTTTCTCTTGAAGAGCACTCAGCAGAAATTGAGATGTCTGAACATGTAGAATTGGAAACACTTCAGGAGGCTTTAGATCCACTTTCAGGAAATTATTCAATAAGCCTGCCCGGAGATGGCAATCACGTTCATAATCATCAAAACGATATGAAGAAGTCCGGATCAGGAAAAGGAACGGGCGTTTTTTATTGTCCTATGCATTGCGAAGGTGACAAAACCTATGATAAACCCGGAGATTGCCCGGTTTGTGGCATGGATCTGGTGGAAGAACAAAATATAAGTCCAGGTTCTTCTGATATCTATACGTGTCCAATGCATCCTGAAGTTGAACAGAAAGGTCCCGGTTCTTGTCCCAAATGTGGTATGGATTTAGTTCCTAAAGAAGTGGATGAATCCGCCGAACAAAAAAAGTATAAAGGATTGCTTAAGAAATTCCGGATCGCCGTAGCTTTCACTCTTCCTATTTTCATCATTGCGATGTCAGAAATGATCTCTGAAAATCCTTTGTATGAAATAATGGATGTACAGATCTGGAACTGGGTGCAATTCGGACTTTCTCTCCCTGTGGTTTTCTATGCCACCTGGATGTTTTTTGAACGTGCCTGGCGCTCCATAAAAACATGGAATCTGAACATGTTTACGCTGATTGGGATTGGTGCAGGAATCGCATGGCTGTTCAGTGTGTTTGCAATACTATTTCCTGACTTCTTTCCGGATCAATTCAAGACTGAAGCAGGAACCGTACATTTATACTTTGAATCTGCGACTGTTATTCTGACTCTTGTTCTTCTCGGACAAGTACTGGAAGCAAAAGCTCATTCACAAACCAATGATGCTGTAAAAGAGCTGATGAAACTGGCTCCGAATACGGCTATCAGAATCAAAGACGGCGAAGAAGAAGAAATCCATATTGATGAAATTGAAGTTGGAGATCACCTTAAAGTAAAACCGGGCGAAAAAATTCCGGTGGATGGCACCATCATTGAAGGACAGACTTCCATCGATGAATCTATGATTACCGGAGAACCCGTTCCTGTTGAAAAATCGACCGATGATTCGGTGAGTTCAGGAACCATCAACGGAAACAGTTCTTTTATTATGAAAGCGGAGAAAGTAGGTGATGAAACTCTCTTGTCCCAGATTGTAGATATGGTAAATAAAGCCAGCCGAAGCAAAGCACCCATTCAAAATCTCGCCGATAAAATATCAAGCTATTTTGTTCCGGCTGTAATTGTTATTTCTATTATTACATTTGCAGTATGGGCATTGGTTGGCCCTGAACCGGCTTATGTTTATGCATTGATTAATGCCATTGCTGTGTTGATTATTGCTTGTCCCTGCGCACTTGGTTTGGCAACGCCGATGTCCGTGATGGTAGGCGTTGGGAAAGGAGCTCAAAACGGAGTGCTTATCAAAAACGCAGAAGCTTTGGAACGCATGAACGAAATGGACACACTTATTATCGATAAAACGGGAACCATCACCGAAGGAAAACCTTCCGTTGAAACCATGATTTCAGTAAGTGAAAACTTATCCGAAGAACAAGTCATTCAGTATATCGCGTCACTTAATAACGAAAGCGAACATCCATTAGCTGAAGCCACCGTGAAATATGGAAAATCAAAAGAAGCGGAATTCTTAGTTGTCTCTGATTTTGAATCCGTGACCGGGAAAGGAGTTCAGGGAACCATCGATGGAAAAGCCATCAAACTCGGAAACAGAAAAATGTTCAGTGATTCAGATACATCAGAACAAGACAAAATTGAGAAATCCCTCAATGAGATCAGCGATCCCAAGACGATTTCCTGGTTAGCAGTAGACGGGTCAATTGTAGGGTATGTAGTCATCGCTGATGCAATTAAAGAAAGCAGTAAAAAAGCTATTCAAGCTCTTCAGGAAAAAGGAATAGAAGTAATTATGCTTACGGGTGATAATGCGCAAACCGCAAAAGCAGTGGCTGAAGAAATCGGATTATCATCTTATAAAGCAGAATGTTTACCTCAGGATAAATTGGAAGAGATCGAGCGCCTCCAGGAAGAAGGGAAAAAAGTAGCTATGGCAGGTGACGGGACTAATGATGCTCCGGCTTTAGCTCAGTCTGATATTGGAATCGCCATGGGAACCGGAACTGATGTAGCGATGGAAAGTGCTATGATCACTTTGGTAAAAGGAGATCTGAATGGAATCGTCAAAGCCAGCAATCTTAGTAAAGAAGTAGTCAAAAACATCAAACAGAATCTGTTCTTTGCTATGATATACAATTCATTAGGAGTACCCGTGGCTGCCGGAATTCTATTTCCATTCTTCGGAATATTACTTTCACCCATGATCGCAGCTTTGGCTATGAGTTTTAGTTCTGTTTCAGTGATTGCGAACGCATTAAGATTAAAAACTGCAAATATTACTTGACTCCGTACCAAGGTACAGGGCTTATATTACCTCCGGAATAGAAATATGAATAAACCGGAGAATAATTATGCCGTTTAAGAAAGGAGAAGTTTATCAATGTCCAGACTCAGGTTGTGGATGCGAAGTAACCGTAACTAAGAGTGCACCACCAAGTTGTGGTGGAACTCAAAACCCAACCTGTTGTTGCGGAAAAACAATGATCAAGAAGAACTAAGTCAATATAGCGGGATTAATTTCCCGCTCTTTATTTTATTAAGTGTATGGACACCAAAGAACAAATTACTTATAAAGTAGGCGAAGTAGCTCGCAAAGCCGGAGTGAATAAAGAAACACTTAGGTACTATGAAAAGCGAAAACTCATCACTAAACCGGATCGCCGAAGATCCGGATACCGAATATTTACCCAACATCATATCGATCAGGTAAAATTTATAAAAAGAGCTCAGGAGCTTGGATTTACTTTAAGTGAGATCAAAGAATTGCTTGAGCTTAGAATGGATGAACATACCACCTGTTCCGAAGTAAAAACGGAAGCTGAAGAAAAGTATAAAGATGTTGTTGAGAAAATCAAAGATTTGCAAAGAATTAAAACTACTCTCGTTGAATTGATTGATTCATGTTCAGGTAACGGGCCAAAAGGAGATTGCCCTATTCTGGAAGCATTGGAAGGTGAGAACAAAGCCGGCAGAGAATTGAGAAAGTAACAGAATGAACGAACCAGAGCTTGAATCTACTATTACTTGTCCGAATTGTGAGTATCAATCCACAGAAACAATGCCTACAGATTCATGCCAATACTTTTGGGAATGTCCTTCTTGTAATGCAGTAGTAAAACCCAAACAGGGAGATTGCTGTGTATTTTGTTCGTACGGAGATGTTCCCTGCCCTCCAATACAGAAAGGCAGAGATTGTTGTTGAAATCGTTAATGTATTATCTCGAAGACCAATGCAATGCCACCACTCTCCAAATCCCATTCTCTTTTTTAAGAACAGCAAGTTCCAGACTGCTTAAGTCAATATCTCTACCTGAATACGTTCCGGTCATTTTTGTTTTTGAAGTTACCCAAGCCACATTACCTTCAATTTTAATATCCTGAGACACTTCTTCGCGGTTTATTGCACCTAAAAATTTACCATCAGAATGGAAATGATGAGATAAGTACTGACTTTTGGTTTCCATACCGCCGCCTTCAAGAATGGTCACATCATCATGTAGAATTGCCCCTGCTTTTTCAGAATCATTTTCTACGATTGCTGTTTCGAGGTCGCTCAACGTTTTTCTGATCATCTCTTTTTCTGTTGACTGCTGAGCAAATAAAGCGACACTTGCAAATGCCAGCACTATGAATGTATATGTTAATTTTTTCATTTTATATCCTTTTAGTTTGAGTTATTAATTTTAAGCCACTTATTATAAGTTTCATCATCCCATAAATTCTGAACAAAAGCGATTACCGCAAGCTTTTCTTCTTCAGAAAGCACCTCTTTAAATGCAGGCATACTTCCGCCTAAAGGAATTCCACCTTTGTTTATGGTTTCCATCAGCACTTCAGTAGAGTGATGCCAGGTATGGGCAGTTCCGTTAAGTGGAGGTGCAGGAAATTGTCCGTTAGGATTGGGAGTTTTCCAGTCTTCTACCAAACCCTGCCCTTTGCCTCCATGACATTGAGCACAATTGGCGGTAAATACCTGCTTCCCCAGCTCAAATTGTTGTTGAGTGTACCAACGACTTTCTTTAAACGAAAGAGGCTCAGAGCTAACACCTTTCTTTTTTGTATCCTTAGTGCAATTTGTTATCGCAACCAGTAGTACTACAAAAAACAGAGCCCCTTTAATCAATTTTGATTGCACAATACTAATTCCTTACAGCTCTGGACGAACCATGATTCTGCATGATTTTCCATCCACTTTCTGTTTTCTTAAGAACTGATGTAGCTACCGCTTGTCGTTCAACTATTCTTTCTTCTTCCCCATCAATAACTATTTTATAGTTGTACGTCTCAAAAGCGACAGCAATCTTACCTTCAATTTGCACATCCACTTTATAGTCGATGAACGAGAATTCCTTAAAGTGTCCCAGTTCAGGTCCTATATGATGGTCTAAATAATCCTGATAGCTTCCTTCATATTTTCCGTTTTCGAAAACATCCGCATCTTCTGTAAATAGTTTTTGTGTACCGCTTACGTCTAATGCCTCAAGTGCGTCCTTATAAGCTTTCAGTACTTTTTTTACGGCTTCAACTTCTTCGGATGCTGACATATTCTTGTGATTCGCGTGATCCATATTCTGAGCTGAAATGTATCCCGTAGATAATAATAGTAAACCTGATATTAGTAGTCTTTTCATTGTATTGATCCTTTTATTTTAATTGTGATAATTCAATTTTTGAAATGAGAATACTTCCTTCTCCTTCCATTCTAAAACCAATTGCACCGGATTCCGGAGCATCTCCGTGACCATGAACAACCATTTCTTTATTAACATACCCTCTGAAATGAGTACCATTCCCGACAACACGAAAGAACTGAATTCCCCCCTTATCAAACTTGCCTTCCTGAAATATGGTATTTTCACCTTGTTCTTTTCTACCCTGTGTTACTACTCCTGAAGACTTCAGTTCTACAAAATCAAAATTTTCATTGTCAATGAAATGATGAACCAACATTAAAGAACCTTCCAGCTCAGTCATGTCGATGTAATAGTCGACCTGAACATTTTGATAATTATAGTGCGTCACAAAAGTATTCGAACCTTCGCCCGTATTTAATTTTAAATACTGATCACTTTCTGAGCCTACCACTTCTGGACTAAGCTCATTAACTGAACCTTCCGTCCAGTGAAAGTTGCCTATCAAATCAGTTACTGCATTTTCATTCATCTCCCATGACCAGTCTCCGTTTTCTTTCTGAGTAAATAAAGATTCAGTAGAAGTCGGGGTTGAATCCGTTATTGCAGTAGACTCTTCTTCCTGTTCAAGTAACTGCCCTGTTCCTGCTCCATAACCGAAAACCATTTTAGCTCCATATTCTCCGGTTTCGTATAACAAAAAGAGCCCCGGAAGAACTGCCAGAAAAGCCAAGTATTTAATAATCTCCTTGTCAAACAGTTTAAAATAGTGTAGACCACTTCTTACAATGGCGTAGACTATAAAAAACCACACCAGCCAAAGTGCCCAATCTGCGTGATTGTTTAATACGGTTTGAGCTTCAGCAGGAAGGAAAACGCTGTCAGCTGCAGATTTACCCGAGTAATAAACCCCGATTGCAGAAACTGATCCTATTACGTACACAATCGTGTTCTTTTTTTCATCCCACCATTCTTCAGGAATAAAAAGAGAAATAAAGTTCATAAGCGCTGCTAAAATGATAATCCCAATCGGGATATGAACCAACAGCGGATGAATATTTGGTGCCCATTCAGGTATAAGTTCCATAGTATTGTTTATTTAGATGTTAGAAAATGAGTTGTAGACAAAAAATGAAGCTCCTACCGCATTAATGAGTATAAAAATGGTTACAGCGACTTTTTTAATTTTACCGCCGCCTTCCATTTCCATGTCCATACTTGCTCCATGTTCTTTTTGGTGTTGTTTGTACATGAAAATCAACCAACCTGTAATCAGCACAAAAACAATATTCATCCAGAAGGTATAGTCAATCTTGAATTGAGTAACTTCCTGAACTACTTTTGCTGATTCGGGAATGATTCCAAAAAATGAGAATGCACTGTTCAGAATTAATGCCGTAGCTACAATACTGACAAACATAATTCCTGCGATATACAGAGCCACTTTCCATCCGTAGTATTTTGCATTGATATGTACCAGAGGCGGGACCATCAGATCGGAATAAATAAATCCCATTATCCCTGCAAACATTACACCGTTTTCATTCAGCACAGTTGCCAAAGGAATATTACCCATTGATCCTATAAAAGTAGCCCCTGCTACAAACGGTGCAATAAGAGCGTTTTCAAGTGTTACTACCCAGTTTGGTAAATGGGTAGCATCAGCCAGAAAAAGTGCCGACCAGAAATCAGCCGGAACCATTACCGCTACAAAACCGGCAATAGTGAAACCGATCAGTATATCTTCCCATGCCATCTTCCAGTCGTTTACAAACTTCTGTCCAACCAAATGCCAGCCTTTCTTACTGGTAATTCGTTCTTTCCAGTTAAAATCATCATCCATTGATGAGTCTTCTTCTTCCAGCTTATTACGCGTCTCCTTAATCCATTTTTTAGGATAAGTGAGTTTAATCAGCACACTGCTTATGGCAATCAGAATAAGTCCGCCGATAATTTCAGCCGCAAGAAATTGCCACCCCAAGAAGATCATGATCAAAATTCCCAACTCGATCACCAAATTGGTAGAGGCAAACATAAAAGCAACTGCAGCTACAAAGTGTGCTCCTTTTTTTACCAACGACCGTGCCGCCGCTAACGCAGCAAACGAACACGATGAAGAAGCTGAACCAAATAAAGTAGAAAGTGATATGCTTTTAAAGTCAGCATCACCCATATACTTCGTCATCTTTCCTTTTGGTACAAATGCCTGAATCATTCCGGATACGAAGTATCCCAGGATGAATGCCCAGCCGGATTTCCAAAAGAAACCCAACGCCGTTTTTGTTGACTCTCCGTAGAGTTCTATAAAATCACCCATTATTTCAACCCAGTATTATTTTAATTTATCTTTTCTACTGACTCCCCACATTTATGCATTTTTTTGCCGTAATAAGGATTTTGAACTTCTTCCTTATCACTCATCCACTTTCCTCCTTTTCCATCATTTGCCATAGGGCAGAATTGTACATAAAGTGCACTTTTATCATAGCCTTGATTTTCAACTGCTTTCACTAATTCCAGAGTAATTTCTTCTAACGAGTTTCTGAGTTCTTCTATATTTTTGGAAGCTGTTGCAGTTTCTACCGCAGCAAGCATCTTAGCGTGATGTGTTTCATGCTTTTTCTGATGATCTCTATGCTCATTCATTTCATCATTGGATTTTACTTCTTTGGCAAAATTTGAAATATGTTTCTGAGCTTTTTCAAAATCATCAGCTACCAGAGCGTTTTTAAAATCCATGTATTCGCTTATCAAAATTGATAAATGATCATCATGGCTGTGCTCTTTTTTATCCTGTGCATACATATTCGCTGTACTTATAAATAGAGCCAGGAGTGTAATTATGTAAGTTTTCATTATGTTTTGTTTTAAGTTTATGATTCAATTTTTGTAATAGTCTCACCACATTTCAGCATCTGCTCACCGAAATATGGATTTTTAATTTCTTCTAATTCACTCAACCAGTAACCGCCCTTACCACCATCTGTCATTGGGCAAAACTGTTGATAGACCACACCGGTAACCCCGAATGTTTTTACGCTTTCAATCAACGTTTCCGAAAGCTTCAAAAAACCTGCTCTTTGAATTTTCAGGTCATTCGTTTCCGATAATTCATTAGCTGATTTAGAAAGCATCGCCAGATGATCCATCCACTTCATATGCATTTCACCCTTTACCAGTGACATGTCTACATTTTCTAACTGCGATTGGATTTCTTTTGCTGCTGATGAAACCCCGGAATTATCAGATGCTACTAAAGCATCTTTCAGTACTAAATATTCTTTGAGAACCTCATTCAATTGAGACTTGAATTCAGCAGAAATCGGATTCATCTGTGTTTCCATATTCTGGTGCTCAGAATGGTCCTCTTCGGTCATCTCCATGTTATGATTGGAATGGTCTTGATTTTCCATTTCCGTGTCTTGGTGCTCAGAATGATCATTCATCTTACCATTTACAGGTTCTGAGTTCATCTGCATCTCTCCGGAATTTCCCGTTCCCATAGTATGACCTTCATGTCCGGTTCGGTTAGCTCCGGTGCCCGGCATTCTGTTCATCATGCTGAATTTATCCGCTAGTTGTGCCGCCCCATCTAGTTTAAAATTACCGTGAGTAACTACTTCTTCTCCGGCTTCAAGCCCTTCTAAAATGATGTATTTGTTTCCGACTCGTTTACCTAAAGTCACTTCCCTTGCGATGAAAGTTGGTTTTTCAGTGTCCTGAAGCTGAACGAACACAATTGATCTGGGTCCTGTCCATAGAACAGCTGACTTTGGAACAAGAAGAGAACGTTCGTTAGATACCTCTGCTGTTAAAATCCCCTCAGCCAGCATGTTCGGCTTTAATTTCTGATTCGGATTGTTTGCTTTTACTCTTACATCCGTAGTTCTGGTCATATTATTTACTGACGGATCCACAAAACTTACCGTCCCTTCAAATTTTTCACCGGGATAAGTAGCCGTAGTAAAATTGATTGTTTGGCCTTCTTCAACTAAAGAAAGATCTGATTCATAGGCATCAAACATTACCCAAACACTCGAGAGATCAGCCACTTCAAATAAAACTGACCCGCGTTTTACATGTTCCTGGCGTGTAATATTTAATTTTGTCACATACCCTGTAGCCTGAGAAACAATATTGATTTCGGTCATAACCTGCCCGCTTTCTTCAATATTCTCAATTGTAGAGATGGGTAATTCAAGCAATTCTAATTTTCGCTTAGCAGATTTATAAAGCATGGGATTCTGCTCTTTAAATTCTGCTGTTTGTAGGAACTCCTGTTGAGCAGAAATAAGCTCAGGAGAATAAAGAGACGCTATTTTTTGACCTTCTTTAACGTAAGCTCCCACATAATCCACATATAACTTGATTATTCTTCCTGCAACATGAGAAGTAACACTGGAAACCTTATTCTGATCAGCCATTACTTTTCCGGGCATATAAATCGTAGAAACCGGATTTCCGGAACGAACTAATGATGTTTCAATTTCAGCCAGCTTCACTGCTGCCAGCGACATCGTAAGTTCATTGGGATTTCCACTCGATGTTGAATTATCCTGTACTTCGATAAGCTCCATCCCGCATATCGGGCAATCTCCCGGTTCATTTTGTCGAACGCTTGGGTGCATACTGCAGGAATAAATAACATTACCATCCTCATCAGTATGATTTTCAGCAACGTGCTGATCTATTCCTCCGGTTTGATCTGTCTGACTCATCGTGTGAGTTTCCGTATCGTGTCCTCCAAAAATAAGAGCTCCGAGAAGTATCCCAACAACTCCGATTCCTACATAAAGACCGTATTTTTTTAGATTATTCATGATCATTCGTTTTTAATAATTAATTTCATTTTCAGAGATGTTATTCACACCTGATAGATAGTTGATGTAGCTGTTCGCCTTGTATAAATCAGCTGACGCCTGAATTCTTTTTAATTGGTATTCGAGTAATTTTCTTTGTAGTCTCAGGATCTCTTCAAAATCAGAAGCATCTGACGAATAGGATTCCATCAGTATATTGATTGCCTGTTCTACTCGTTGAATTTGCTTGGTATCGTATAAATTGAATCTTCTCTGAGCATCATTTCGATCTCTGAGTGCTGTTAAAAGATCCGTCTCTAACTTATTTTCTAAAGAGATGATATCCTGTTGAACTGAGTTCAGATTTAATTCCGCCTGCTGAACTTTAGCATTATACTTTTTTCTGAAAAGTGGGATTTTAAAACTGGCACGGGCTACAAAAGCGTCTTTCCCATTATCAGGAAGATTTGCAACATCACTCCGCTCTCCGGTAGCGATGTAGTCGAAACCAATTCCAAAAGAGGGCTTTCCATCTCCGTCAGCTAATGACACCATTTCCTTTGATGCTTCTTCCCTGTATCTGAGTTTATTCAGATTCGGATTTTCGAGACTAATAGTGGACCTGAGCTCATCTTTACTTTTTAAAGATATTGTTCCCGAAAGATCTTTTGGAAGAACAACTTCGGAGCTTTCATGTACATTTCGGAACTCATTGAAACGCTCGATCATCAACTCCCGATTATCTTTTAACAGCGCAATTTGAGTTCTAAGATCTTCCTGTTCAATTTGAGCTCGTAGTACATCAACCTGTGAAGTCAGTCCGTTTTCATATCTGCTTAAGCTTACCTCAAGAAGCGTATTAATGATATTCAGGTTTTCTTCAGCAATTCGGATATTTTCTTCCAGTTCGTACAGATCACTCCATATCATTTCCATTTGGAAGAAAATTCTGTTTCTCTGCTCCTGAAACTGCTCAAATTGTGCTTTCGCGTTTGCATCCGATACTGATTTCTTATCCGCTAATGATCCAAACCACGGAAACATTTGGGTTACAGAAATCCGCGCTCTTTGTGGCCCAACTCTGGTTTCAATCGGACTGATGAAATAGGCAAATGCAACCTCGGGATCTGGTAGAGACCCAACCTGAGGTCTGCTTTCCAACTCTGATAAATATCTGTTGAAAGAAGCTTTTAACTCCGGATTATTCTGAGCTGCTTCCTGTTGGTAGCTTTGGAGGGTTTGGGCTTTTAAAAAAGAAGACGATAGTAAGCTCATAAATATGACAAGGCATACAGCTAAAAACGCATCCCTCGGATTATCCAAAGAACCGTTTGGATAATCATCTCCCTTGCATGTCCGGCAGACAGGCTTCGAAGGGAGATTTGTTTTCTTGAACTGTACACAAATCTCACCTTGAGGGGAGATGATCAAATCGGCAGTTCCCGATTTGATCCGAGGGGTGTCCACTGAATTATATTTTTGTTGAAATAATCGTCTCATTTCAAACTCCTTTTTAATTGAAATTCTTTCCAAATGGCGTATAAAACAGGAACTACAAAGAGTGTGATTACCTGTAGAAGCATCCCTCCCACACTTGGAATCGCCATTGGAACCATAATATCAGCTCCGCGACCTGTTGAAGTTAAAATTGGAATCAACGCAAGAATGGTTGTTGCTGTAGTCATCAGCGTCGGACGAATTCTTCTTGAACTTGCTTCAATTACTACTGATTTAATTTCATTTATATTATTCGGTTTTCTCTTTTCAAAAAGCTGATCCAGATACGTTGCCATTACTACTCCGCCGTCAGCAGCAATACCGAACAGAGCAATAAATCCTACCCAAACAGCTACACTAAGATTTACAGTACCCATTTGAAAAAGATCTCTCAGATTTTGTCCAAACAGATCAAAATTCAGAAACCATCCTTGTCCATAAAGCCAGATCATTAAAAAGCCACCTGCCCAGGCTACAAAAATACTGCTAAAGATCATTCCTGTAGTAGCTGCTGATTTAAACTGGAAATACATGATCAGAAAAATTGCAAAGAGCGCAATCGGCAAAATGATGCCCAATCTTTTCTCAGCCCGAACCTGATTTTCATAGTTCCCGGCAAATTCAAAACTTACTCCGGCAGGCACTTGTAACAATCCTGTTTCAATCCTTTCTGAAATAAGTTGTTGTGCATTTCTGACCACATCCACTTCAGCAATTCCATCCAGCTTGTCAAAAATCACATAACCGATTAAAAAAGTGTCCTCACTCTTAATGGCTTGTGGGCCTTGACGATATTCAATAGTTGCCAGTTGCTCTAATGGAATCTGAGCTCCGGATTTGGTTGGAACCAACATATTTGATATCGCCTGTGGATCATTTCGTAATTCTCTTGCGTATCGCACCCGAATTGGATAACGCTCACGTCCTTCCACTGAAGTAGAAACCTGCATACCTCCAATTCCTACTTTTGCAAAGTTTTGAACATCCTGAATAGTGAGACCATATCTGGCTAATTTTTTACGATCCCAATCTATTTCCAGATATGGTTTACCAACAATGCGATCCGCAAATACAGATTGAGGTTTTACGCCCGGAACCGATCTTAGCACATCCTCTAATGCTAATCCAAAGTCTTCGATAGTTTCAAGATCAGATCCTTTTACTTTTATTCCCATCGGGGCTCTCATTCCGGATTGAAGCATGATCAATCGCGTTTGTATAGGCTGAAGTTTCGGAGCGGATGTTGTCCCGGGGATTCTGGTTGCTGCTACAATTTCGTCCCAAATATCATCCGGCGATTCTATGTGATCTCTCCACTGACGGAAGTACTTTCCATCTTCATCCGGTATGAGCTCTCCATTTCTGTCTTTGGCAAAAGTATCATCATTATTTACCTGAAAGCGTATTCTTCGTCCATTTTCATCGGTTTTATATTCTGATTTGTACTGAATAAGATTCTCATACATGGATATTGGAGCAGGATCTAACGCTGAATTCGTGCGACCAAGTTTTCCGACCACTTTCTCTATTTCCGGAATCGATGAGACTGCCATATCAATTTTGCGCACCACATCTTTCGACTCCTCGATACCAGCGTGCGGTAATGTTGTGGGCATAAGTAGAAAAGCTCCCTCATCCAGTGCAGGCATAAATTCTTTACCTAAACCGGGGAATGTCTGTGATGCTGCCGTCCATACTTTCGTATTCCTGACGTCTACACCAACTGTATCGAAGCCTTTACTCACAAAACCAAAGACTGACGAAAATCCTAACCATATGACCATGCTCAAAACAATGAAAAATGTTGGAATAGAAAGAAAAGCCAGTTTATGATCTAAACACCAACTAATCAGCTTATCGTAATATTTAATCACTAACCAGAACGAACAAAGAATTGCGCCGATCAGCAACACAACAAACATCAGATTCCAAATCAATGCTACAGAAGGACCGAACGGAAGCCAGTATTTTGCCAGCAGCCAGGTCACAATTACTACACTTAGTACATTATTTAATAGCGGAACCCTTGATTCAAATTCAGAATCCGGAAATGATGAAGCTCCGTTAATTAGCCCAAAACCAATTAGTGCTAATGCCGCCCAAATCGGACCAACAAACAGAACGATTAATCCGGCTAGAATCAACACTCCATTCCAAACCATTTTAACTAATCGGTTATTTATTCTGATTGAAAATATCCAGTGAGCAAAAGGAGGAATGAGCGTGATAGCTATAATAATGGATGCAATCAGCGCAAAAGTCTTAGTGTAAGCCAGAGGTTTGAACAATTTTCCTTCCGCTGCAATCATAGTAAAAACAGGAAGAAAACTCACTATAGTTGTAGAAACAGCTGTTATTACCGCTGAAGCAACTTCAACCGTCGCCGTGTAAATTACTTCAAGAAGTGAATCCCCTTCCTTCATATTCTCCATATGCCGGAGCATATTTTCGGACAGGATCACGCCCATATCTACAATGGTACCGATGGCAATAGCTATTCCGGAAAGCGCAACAATGTTGGCATCCACGTTAGCGTATTTCATGGCGATGAAAGTCATAAGAACAGCAATCGGCAACATGGCTGAGATCAAAAATGAAGTTCTCAGATTCATTACCATCACCACAATCACGATAATCGTAATCAGAATTTCGAGAGAAAGAGCTTCTTCAAGAGTTCCTAGAGTTTCGCCAATGAGCTCTGAACGATCATAAAATGGCACAATGGTTACTTTTGAAATCGTGCCATCATCTAACGTTTTAGAGGGAAGTCCCGGAGATAGTTCATCGATTTTACTTTTAATATTATCGATCACCATTTGCGGATTTGCTCCCTGCCTGGCTACTATCACTGCACCAACTGCATCTGCACCAGATTTATCTAATGCTCCGCGTCTTTGAGCTGGTCCTGTGGTAACAAATGCAATATCTTTAATACGAACCGGTACATTATCGGCAACTTTAACAACAGTTTCTTCGATGTCTTCGATGTTTTCGATATACCCAAGTCCACGAACTAAATATTCTGCGTTGTTTATCTCAATAGTCTGAGCACCAACATCAGCATTGGTTTTTCGAACTGCATCAAAAACCTGAGCAAGAGAAATATCATAATTTAAAAGAGCATTCGGGTTCACATCGATCTGATATTCTTTTACGAAACCTCCGATTGGTGAAACTTCGGCTACACCTTCTGCACCCGAAAGTGAATATCCGATATAGAAATCCTGAATACTACGTAGCTCCTGAGGGTCCCAACCGCCTGCCGGATTACCATCTTTATCTCTTCCCTCTAAAGTGTACCAAAAAACCTGACCTAAGGCTGTTGCATCAGGACCGAGTGCAGGTTGAACATCCTTTGGAAGAGTTCCTGCTGCCAATGAGTTCAATTTTTCAAGAATACGAGATCGACTCCAATAAAACTCAACCCCTTCTTCAAAAATCACATAGATACTAGAAAGCCCGATCATGGATGTACTTCGGATTGTTTTTACTCCCGGAACGGTAAGCAGCTGTGTAGTTAACGGATAAGTGATCTGATCTTCCACATCCTGAGGAGACTGTCCTGCCCATTCGGTATATACAATTTGCTGATTTTCTCCCAAATCAGGGATAGCATCAACGGGAACGGGATCTTTCGGTAAAAAGTCCAGATTCCATGAGAAAGGTGTGGTAACCAGTCCCCATCCTACCAAAATCAGCAACAGAAGCACTGCCACTAATTTATTTTCAAGAAAGAAGCGTATGGTTTTATTTAACATTGTAATGAAATAGGATAACTGTGAATAAAATCTTTTAAGTCATCTCGCGGCGAATGCCCGAGATTAGGTCTTGTCTAATAATGACATACTTATTTATACTCTCTAGCTTCTGAACTGAATTTCAACAGTCAGTAATCCGGAAATGAAATAAATATTAGACGTAGTTATCCCTAGATCAGAAATGATTCATTCGCCAGAAAGAGTGGTGGCGGAGAATAGGAATTGGATTCTCTCGGTTCCAACTTAGACTTTGATGAGTCTCTATAATTTGTTTTAGGTACTTCCTCGCCAAATACGGTCTGAGGTATGCTGGTTTTCAATAAAATTGTAGGGGCAATAGTGCCAAGTACTTCTTTTTCTGAGGTACAATCACAATCAACATCCATATCACATTCAGCAATGTCTGATGTATGATTACTCTGCATCATATCTTTATGGCTTGCTCCATGTTCCATTTCAACCATATCCTCAGAGCTGTGATTCATCATCTGTTCACACATTTCCTCCATGGTGCTCACAGAGCAAAGTGAAACCGTAAAGCTTAGAATAAAGCTTAAACTCAGCAACGTTGAAATAAATTTATATGAAGCAGAAATTTTCATTAACTAATTATACTAAAAATCTCTTCTATTTCTATTCTCTAAATAAATATTACACAGATTTTGAAAAATATTATACTCCGGGGTTTCAGAGGTCTTTCTTATACATCCGGTAGGTTTTATCGAGTTTGCCGCCAATTCGTTCAGCAAGACGAATCATTTCCGTATTTGTCTCTAATACCCAGCTCAATTCTGAACTTACAATACCTGTTGACTTTTTAATAGCTTCCTGAGTTAGCAAAGCGTCAATAGCTTTACCTCTGTATTCAGGAATCACTCCAAGTAATGCTGTTCTCAATTGGTCGATCTTCTTTTTGCCAAATAAAAATTTTAAAAAACCCGTTGGAAACAGCTTACCATTCATCTCTTTAAATATTTGATTGTAATCAAGGAGGGCTACAGAAAAAGCTACCGGCTTTCCATCCACTTCTGCAATATGTGCATACTTCGTTTCCAAAATCATTTTAAAATCTTTTGCAGTGGCCTGTAACTCTTCTTTTGTAAGTGGAAGGAACCCCCAATTGTTCTTCCAGGCCTCATTGTATATATTGCGAATGATTTCTACATCTTCTTCAATATTTTTCATATCTAACTCGCGAATCTTCAGTCCCGGGTTTCGCTTATATACTATCTGACTGGCTCTTTCAAAACGACTTAAGTCAATTTCCTTTTTTTGTACTACAAATGCCAACAGATCCATTTCTTTAGCATAACCTGCTCCTTTGATCAACTTTTCATAATAAGACTTGTTATAAGGCATCAATAAAAAAGGTTGTTTGTCAAAGCCTTCCACTAAAGTTCCAACTGTATCCATCATGCCCGGACTGGCAGGACCAAGCACGTCGGTCATGCCTTTGCCTCGAAGCCAATCTTCCGCCACCCTGAATAACCAATTTGCTGTTTCCTGATTATCAATACATTCAAAAAATCCGAAATGACCAGTACTTGTTCCATGAAACTTATTGAATCGATGGTCTACTACTGCTGAAATTCTTCCTGCTATCTCTCCGTTATGCTCGGCAATAAACAATGCCATTTCAGCATTCCTGAAGTAAGGGTTTTTTTCTGTGTTGAGTAGTTTTTTTTGATCCATTCTGAGAGGGGGAACCCAGAATTCGTTTTCAGAATAATGCTGATACGGAAATTCAATGAATTTTTTCCTCTCATCATCAGTAGTTACGATGGTAACCCCATTCGTATTCATACATCAAAAACTTTAGTTGCCGGAATTTCCGTTCTGATCAATTATTCCGTGTTTTAACCCGACTTTGCGGAAAGCGTCAAGGATTCTGTCTAAGTGCTCATTTGTATGGCTGGCCATGTAGCTGGTTCTTAGCAAGGACTGACCTGTAGGAACAGCAGGAGGAATTACTGCATTTGCATAAACACCTTCTTCAAAAAGATCTTTCCAGAATTTGAAGCAATCCATCATATCTCCAATAACAACCGGTACAATCGGAGACTCACTGGACCATACGTTAAACCCAAGATTCTTTAATTCTGTACGCATGTAAATTGAAATCTCTTCAAGCCTTTCAATTCTCCATGGCTCTTCCTGAAGGATTTCCAAAGCTTTTAGAACAGTAGCTACATTCGCAGGTGGCATAGACGCACTGAAAATATGTGCCGGAGATGTATGCCTGATATACTCTATTACCGTTTTGTCGCCTACAATAAACCCACCTAATGAAGCGAAAGATTTTGAAAATGTTCCACTGATAAGATCAACTTCGTCTGTAAGTCCAAATACTGAAGCTGAACCTCTACCACCATCACCAATTACACCTACAGCGTGTGCGTCATCTAAGTAAAGTCTTGCATCAAACTCTTTAGCTAGTTTTACAAGCTCAGGAACTTTTGCAAGAGTACCGGACATTGAAAAAACACCATCAGTAATGATAACTTTTCCGGCATCGGGATCCGCTTTTTCCAGCTGTTTTCGAAGCTGGTCCATATCATTATGCTGATAACGCATTGTTTTTGCGTTTGAACACAGAGTTCCTACAACAATACAGGCGTGGTTATCACGATCAGAAAAAATTATATCATTTCGCTGAGCAATAGCTTGAATAGTACCTTCATTGGTTTGGTAACCTGTACTAAAAAGAACACAGTTTTCTTTACCCATGAACGCAGCCAGCTTTTCTTCAAGCTCTAAATGAATATCAAGAGTTCCATTCAAATACCTGGAACCTGTACAGCCTGTTCCATATTTAGTAAGAGCCTGCTGAGCGGCTTCGATTGTTCGCCTATCATTGGTTAAACCAAGATAATTATTAGAACCTGCCATAATTACTTCATGGCCTTCAATTTCTACAATTGTACCATCTGTAGCTTCCAAAGGCTTAAAATACGGATATAGCCCCAATTCTTTAACTTCATCAGCTTTTGTGAAGTTATATGCTTTTGCAAAAATGTCGTTCTTGGCTACTTCAGTTTTCGTATCTGCCATGCAGGTTATCCTCTAAAAAAAATTCTTTTGTAACAGCGAAATATACCCAGTATTAATATTCTATCAAATTTTGATTAAAATACAACCTGGTTAGTTCAACGGTTCTTGTTCTCAACAACTTTTGTAAGATAAGAAATATATTGCTGTGCTACTTTATTCCATGTAAAGTTTTCGAGTACAAAAGTTCTTGCAGAACTACTCATTTCATCTAAATTGTTCTCTATCAATGAGTCAATCTGACCAGAAAAGCTCTCGCTATCCCGCACTTCAATTTTATATCCATTCTTTCCATTCTCAATTACGTCCTTAATGCCTTCAAGATCTGCAGCTATTGCCGGAGTACCGGCAAGGTTTGCTTCCAGTAATACAATTCCAAAGCCTTCCATATCTCCAGAAACTGGTATATTTGGCATAATGAAAATATCTGAGGCTGCGTATGCATTTTTTAAAACTTCATCAGGTTGCTTCCCAACCAAAAGAATATTGTCTGTCGTATCTGACTTACTCACAATTTCCTTAAGTCGTTCGTGTTCTGGTCCCGCACCAACCACCAGATAGACAACATCTGATTTTATTTTTGGAAATACTTCTCTTATAAACCATTCATGACCTTTACGCTTCACCTGTCTTCCTACGGTAAGTAATAGCGACTTATTACTCAGATCAATTGAGAATGCTCTTTCAATTTCTCTCCTTCCATTAGATTTATCCGGTACATCTTTAAAATCTGACATATCAAATCCGTTAGGCAAAGCGACTCCTTTTTCAGGAGCCATCCCTCTTTTGATACATTCCTGACGGGTTGCTTCTGAAACAGAAATCACACCATCTAATGCTTCAAATACTTTAGGTACAAAATTCTGGTAAACGCTAATGGGCATTTTTACGTCCTGACCATGATTAATAGTCACCATTGGTACATCAATTTTTTTTCTGCAAAACCTGGCTAAAGAAGCCGTTACCATTGATGAAAACAGAATCACATCCGGTTTAAATTCCTCAACAATCTTCGGAAGCCTGAAAACCAATTTTGTAAGAAAAAAAGCGGTTTTAATTTCTATCCCTTTCCAGGGAGCATGCTGGATGAGCGTTTTTATTTGGATATCATCTCTGGAACTTAGTTCATCAATAAGTTGCATACTTACTCTTTGCATCCCGCCCATATTATCTAAAGGTGCGTTTTCGGGTGGGTGCAGATGTGAAATGTAAAGAATTTTCAAAATCAGACTATCTTTAAATTTTTGATTTTTGAAACTCAATCGCTTCTTTGTAGTTGTCAACAAGTCCGGAATTTATTTTATCCCAATCATATTGCAGAGACATTTCTCTCGATCTGATTCCCATTTCTTTCAGCCTTTTTTCATCACTTATTAACCATTCAAGTTTTTTGGTAAAATCATCTACATTTTGTTTTTCTGCCCATCTACCGTTAACACCGTCATCTACCAATGATTTACTACCAATTGCATCTGCAACAAGACAAGGCAAACCGCTTGCCATAGCCTCTAAAGTTACATTTCCGAAAGTTTCCGTGTGTGAAGGGAAAAGAAACACATCGCTACTGGCATATGCACGGGCAAGATCCTGGCCGGTAACAAATCCCGTAAAATGTGCCTGAGGTAGTTTTTCTTCTACTTCTTTTTGTGCTGGTCCGTCTCCTACAACTAAAGCACGAACTTTCGGATTTTTTTTCTGAATCCTCTTTACACTTTCTATGTAAGTATTAAGTTCCTTTTCCCAAACTAATCTGGATACAAAAGTTATTACGATATCATCATCACTAAAACCAACCGATCTTCTCCATTCCATATCTCTTTTTGATGGATTAAATAGATCCAGATTGATTCCCCTTGCCCAGATCTTTTTTTCTCCTTTCAATCCAAAATCGTTTAACTCATTTATCATGGACTGGCTTGGTACATAGGTGTGAATAAATCTTTGATAAAACCACTTCATAAATAGCTTTGTAAAAACCGTTATTGGTCCTTGTAGCAAGGTATAATAACTGGCATAGCTCAAAAAGTGAGTATGATATGAAGTTACTGCAGGTATATTATTTTTCTCTGCCCATTTCAAAGCTCCTGTTCCAAGACCATCCGGAGTTGCAACATGTACTATTGTAGGTGCAAATTCTTCCAGTCTTTTTTTTGCAGATTTTGGGAAACGATAGGCTATCCTATATTCATCTCTCCCGGGAACCAACATTGGAATAGAAGGAGTACCCACCATCTCGCCATTATGTTTAAATGCAGGCTCATCCACATGAGGTGCAAAAACTAACACAGGGATATTCTGTTCTTCTAAATATTTTACAAGACGGTTTAAAGTCAAAGAAGCACCGTCGCGCATATAATTATAATTGCCCGTAAAAAGGGCAACTCGAAGTTCTTTCATAAAAGTTTAAAAGCAAATAGCAGATGTGTATCTTTACCACATCTAATTAAAAATTTCTGCAAAAATAACTGAGGAATATAAGCAATAAATGAAAGCCTTTATAACCGGCGCAACAGGTTTTATTGGAAGCCATCTGGCAGATCGTCTTATCTCTGATGAGAACTTCACCGAAGTTAGATGTTTGGTTCGCTCAACTGATAAATGGTTGGAAGGAAAAGACTTTATACGCATTAAAGGAGACCTGAACGACTTCAGCGCACTTTCCAAAGGCATTAAAGGTGCTGATGTTGTATTTCATTTAGCCGCTGTTGTAAAAGCCGACAGCCAGAAAAAATTTACTATGGCTAATGTTTCCCCCACGGAAGATATAATCAGGATTGCACAAAAAAACGGAGTCCGAAATCTGGTAATACTTTCTTCTCTTGCCGCTGCCGGACCAAGTCAGGGAATTCCTGTGGACGAGAATAAAATATTAACTCCGGTTAGCATGTACGGACGTTCCAAACGCGACATGGAAACATCAATCCATAAGTTAGCAACGCAGGTCGATTCCATTAAAATAATCCGGCCTCCGGCTGTATATGGTCCGAGAGAAGATCAGATTTTCACCTATTTCAGTACTTTTAAAAAAGGATTAAGTACAATTGTTGGAGACGGGAACCATCCCCGCCTTTCTATGGTGTATGTAGATGACCTGATAAACGGAATATTAAGATCGTCACAAAAAATAGATCCCGGAATTCACACATATTTTATTACAGCATCTGATACTTATGACTGGAATCAAATTCATTCCATTACCCAAACAGTGATGGGAAAAAAAGCATTTAAACTGAAATTAAAACCTGCTCTTGTAAAAAAGATTGGTAGTGTTGTTGAAAATGCTGCATCATTAATCGGAAAATATCCCGTTGTAAACAAGGAAAAAACAAATGAACTGGTTATGGAATGGACTTGTTCGTCAAAAAAAGCAGAAGAAGAACTGGGTTATGAACCTCAGGTTTCTTTAGAAGAAGGTATTTCAAGAACCATACATTGGTATAAAAAACATAATTGGCTATAGATTTATGAAGAGATTTAAAATTGTTATCGGGTTTCTGTTTGTTTTAATAACAACTATATCTGTTCAGGCTCAGAATCAGACTCTTGTTCAGGATTATTCCCTGTTAATGAATATTCCCTCTGTGAAAGCAATTGAAGCATCTGAAACACATCTTTATATACTTTCTGATACCGACGGGATGGCGGTGTTCAGAATTAAACCTGATAAGCTCCAATGGCTTTACACCTCTTCTGGCATGCAACGCCGTGGATATCATTTATCTGCTGATGTCCGCTTTGCTTATATGTTCGGACAAAATAAAAGACTCACTATTTTAGAGCCTACTTCTATACTTGGAGTTTATTCAGCAACACTCCTTCCCCAAAGACCTTTAGCTGCTGCCCGTTTACAGAACAAACTTTATGTTGCTCTGGGAGAAACGGGTTTAGGCTCTCTGGCTCTGGATACCCCAGAAAGCGTTGATTCTGAAATAACAATTGAAGCTGCTGTTGGCAGTAATGTATCTGTTGTGGATGTAATTTCTTCTCCTGTAACCAACCAATTATTTGTACTAACCGGAAACTCTAAATTGGATGTCTTTAAATCTGAAGACAATCAACTTGCTTTCAGTGAGAGCAAAAATATATCTCAGCGTTTATCTGATCTTTTTATTGATGGAGACAGACTTTGGGGAGCTACTGCTCGTGGAGATGTTTTTGAAATTACAGGTAACGGACTTGGTAGAAAATTAGGCTTAGTAAATGAAAAAGTAGAAACTGTAAAGTATTGGAATGGCTTCACATTTATCCGTTCGGTATCAGGGAAATTATGGTATTCTGAAAATCGCAAACCTTTGATTGCGTGGAAAACAGACACTCAGGCAGGTAATTATATAGCAAAAAGTGGTGATAAATTATGGCTTGTGGAAAATAACAAAGTAACACGCCTGGCTGTTTCAACTGTGGATCAGAATATCGAATCTACGCCAACGGGACCGTTTTCTTTAAAGAATATCCCTGATCAGATTCTAACTTATCCAAACTCATTACTACTTGGTATGGAAGTAGAAAACGGTCATTCTTCAAACGATGTAGAATTTTCAATTCGCTCAAGATCAGGAGGTGCAGTCATCAAAAAGCAGGGATTTTACTGGCAACCGGCTCCTTCTCAAATTGGAATGAACTGGTTTACCGTTATAGGTACTAACTCCAATGGACAAACAGACAGCACCAGCTTTACAGTTGATGTCCGTTCATTCAATACACCTCCAAGATTCAGCCCTGTAAGAGTTTCAAATATTGCAGTGAACGAATCATTTTCTTTGCAAATTCAGGCCATTGACCCTGAAGAACCATCCAGTTCACTAATACGCTACATCGGAGTTGATCTGCCTGAAGGTGCTTCCATTAACGAAGAAACAGGAATGTTTACGTGGACTCCGAATGCGCGTCAAGTTGGTGATTTTACATTCCGTGTAATTGCTTCTGATCAACTTGGAGCAGCTTCCTCGCAGGATATCACACTAACTGTTCTGGATATTACCAGAGGAGACGGGAATTAAGTTTGGCCGAACTTTCAAATTCAGAATTTACTGAAAATCTTTTAGCCTGGTATAAAGAGCATAAACGGGAAATGCCCTGGAGAGGAGAAAAAGATCCGTACAAGATCTGGATTTCAGAGATCATGCTTCAGCAAACAAGGGTAGATCAGGCGTGGCCTTATTTTGAAAACTTTATGAAAATCTTCCCGACTGTCTTTGATCTGGCAAAAGCGGATCAGCAGAAAGTTCTTAAAGCATGGGAAGGGTTAGGTTATTACAGCAGAGCACGAAATCTCCATGCTGCTTCAAAAATGGTTGTACAAAATTTTGGTGGAAAATTGCCTGAGACTTACGATGAGATCATCAAACTGAAAGGAATCGGGCCTTATACAGCGGCAGCTATCACCAGCATCGCTTTTGGAAAACCTAATGCTGTGGTTGATGGAAATGTAATTCGGGTTATAACCAGATATTTTGGAATTGAAGATGATGTAAGAAGTTCCAAAACTACCCGTCATGTTCAGCAATTAGTAAATGATCTGATCAGCCATAAAAAACCGGCTGAGTTCAATCAAGCGATGATGGAATTGGGAGCAACAGTATGTACTCCTGCAAAACCTGATTGTTCAAATTGTCCGATTCAAACCGGATGCGTTGCCACTAAAATTGCGAAGACAGATGTTATTCCTTATAAATCTAAAGCAAAGAAAAAACCTCATAAAGTAATTGGAGTTGGCATTATTGAACGGGAAGATGGTAAGCTCTTAATTGCGCTCAGACCTGAAGATGCGATGCTTGGCGGATTATGGGAATTTCCCGGAGGCAAGCAGGAAAAAGGGGAAACCATTCAACAAACGGTGGAAAGGGAATTACAGGAAGAATTGGAAGTTGATGTACATGCTTATAAAGAGTTCATAACTTTAAAACATACGTACTCTCACTTTTCGATAACGATGCACGCATGGTTTTGTAGGCTGATCTCAGGAGCGCCCAAACCCAAAAGCAGTCAGGAAATTCGATGGGTTAAAAGATCTGAACTTGAAGAATATCCATTCCCGAAAGCGAATAAGGTTTTGACGGAAAAGTTGATGAGTGATGAAGGGAAAAGTGATTAGGTGATAGGTGATAAAATCTCCTGCTCAACTTAACCAAAACTGTCAACGAATTACGTGACATCTACAAGAGTGACAGCTATTTTCAATGCTCCTGTAAAGTCGGACTAAAGTCCTCGGCTTGTGTACTTTACCTCTTTCCCAAGCTCATGCTTGGGAGAAACACAAGGAGCTCCTGCTCCTGATAAGCTTACACTAGCAATCTGCTCTTCTTTAACAGCTTAATTTGAATAATGCTAAGCGTGTTATTCCGAGAACTCAATTATCCAACAAATAAAATAAATCAAACTTAAGCTGTCTTCATCCGGTTCGACATGACAAATACTTTGTCTAATTTTAGTTTATGACAAAAAAGAAATTATTAGCACTCAAACCCAAACTAGATGCATTAGTCGATCAAATCGAACAACCGGGTTTCATCGATAATGATCCCATCCAATTCATGTATGCTTTTGAGGATAAAAACGATAAAGAATTGGCAGGATTTTTTGCTGCAATTATGGCTTGGGGTCGACGAGATATTGTAATCAACAAGGTGGATGATCTGCTAAATCGAATGGATTACAAACCAGCTGATTTCATCCTGAATTTCTCAGAATCAGATGCAAAAAAACTGGAAGGGTTCAAGCATAGAACTTTTAAACCCATCGATATTTACTGGCTCATTAAAACACTTCAAAGCATTTTAGAAGAGCATCAAACTTTTGAAGCATTTTGGGAAATGTGCTATCAAAAAGCACAAAACCAGAATAGAGAATTGATTGCACTATTCCATGAAGAATTCTTTTCCATACATCCGGAAATACCGAAACGAACCAGAAAACACATTTCCAACTCAGAAAAAAACAGCTCGTGCAAACGCTTATATATGTATCTAAGATGGTGTATCAGAAATAGTCCGGTAGATTTAAATACTATGAACTTTATGTCCGCATCTGAATTAATGATCCCTCTTGATGTTCACGTAGCAAGACAAGCCAGAGCTTTAGGATTACTTGACCGCAAGCAAAATGACTGGAAAGCTGTTCTGGAACTAACAGAGAAGCTTCGCTTTTTAGATTCTGAAGATCCTGCCAAATATGATTTTGCTTTGTTTGGATTGGGAGTCGGGAGTTAAAACTGTTACAATACCGTCATTACATACGCTCCGATATAAATTAGTATAGTCTGAAAAATTGAGTATAAAATATATCCAAGAACTAAAGCGATTACACCCTGAAGGTATTCCGAAAAACCTTTTAATCCGAGATATTTTACCATAGCCCACAAAAGAAACCCAAGCATTAAAGGAATTCCCGTAAAGAATAGCAATGGAGTTTCTGCAGTTTCCATCATTTTCATTGCAGGTATCATGACCAGAGAAAAAATTGAAAAAGTGGTTAATGAATACACCATTAACACATAATGTTCAATGAACCTGCTTTTCTTTTTCTTGAAAAACATTCTTGAAAAGAGTGCAAACATAGGAGCAAGTAAAACCAGATAGAGTGCCTGATTGAACTTCTGAACCAAGCTAATAGTAATCTCATTTATATTTTGAAAATAAGCTGACCAATCAAATGACGGTGCTATTTGATTTAATTGAGCAATCAGGTCGTCGAGACTTGCCCCCGCACCCATTTCCATTGCATTCGTCATCATTGCATCATAATCAATAAAGCGTACAGTAATAAAAGTGGTTACTGCAAGTATAAATATACAATATCGTAACGGTGTTACATATTTACCTCTGTCAGTAAAATAAGCTTCAACAACTTCACCAGGGGTTTTTATCATTCCCCAAATTGTCCCGGGCAGTCCCCTGTCCAGGTTGAAAACATCCCCCATAAGTTCTTCCAGAAAACCTTTGTGTTGCGGGTGCTGCTGGGGCGTTTGCGACTTTTCTTCATCCATAGACAGGTCGTTAGTTAAAGAATATTTAGAATTCCAGATTTTGCTACATTTTTTGTATATTTGCAACCCCAATTATGGGAATTAATACAAAAGAAAGGAAGTGAGACTCAATGCTAGGTGTTGAAGTTAAAGACAACGAAAGTGTTGAACGCGCGATTAACAGGTTTAAAAAACTAATTACTCGTTCTCGTATTCTTAATGAGTACAAGGACAGACAACAGTTTACCAAACCTTCTATGGAGCGCCGCGAAGCTATGAAAAAAGCTGTGCGCGAGCAACGTCGCCGTCAACGAGAGAATTATTAGATTCCCGTTGTCATCACAAATTAAGCCTTCTCGTTTATAGCGTGAAGGCTTTTTTTATTTATTGACTTTTCTATCTGTTTTTGTAGATTACGTCTTAACTTTAATCATTTCAGTAAATTAAGAAGCATGAAGTATTTAATCATCCCAATTCTTCTTTTAGTAGCATGTACCACAGGCCCTAATAAAGTTGAAATCCCAAATCCATTCGAATCTGAATATATTATGAATGATGTTAAATCAGATTTAAACGGAACTTCTTCTTTTGAACCGCTAAACAATAACATCTATAAAATTACCATAGAAACTGACTGTGAAGATTCTAAAACTTGTCCAACTGCTGATATATACATCCAACATGATTTTGATGAAGATTTAGTGTACACCAAGGATTTTGATATTATCCCCGGAGATTTTTCTGATGTTCTGCTTTATCCCAGTGGCAAATGCGCAGTTCCATTTTCTGTTGAATCCGGAAACTTAGAGATAAATAGACTGGAAGATGGCAGCTTTAGAGGTAATTTTAGTGTGGATTCCAGAGAAATTAATGGGTATCAACCCGATTCCAGTATAGGTTGCTCAGAAAACCATTACTCAAGCGAGGGAATCAAAACTTTATCTTTTGAAGGTTCTTTTACTTCTTTTGAACGATCTGAAGCTGAGTCTTCTAACTGAATTTGAATTAAATGAAATTAGCCTTTGGGTTTCATCCAAGGGCTTTTTTTATGGCTTCTTTAACGTATTTAATTCCCTCTTCACTCTTTCCCTGTGGAACTACTGAGTTTTGGAATCCCAGTTTTGCAGCTTCCTTTCTTCGTTGGTCAATATGAGGTACTGTGCGAACTTCTCCTCCCAATCCTACTTCTCCAATAAAAGCAGTTCGTTGATTTATTGCTTTATCCGTTAAGCTGGAAACGAGTGCACAGCAAACTCCCAAATCCCCGGCAGGATCATTCAATCTGAATCCGCCTGCTATATTCAGATACACATCATGGTTAGAAAATCCATAGCCGGCTCTTTTCTCCAGAACAGCCAACAACAAGGCCAGCCGGTTTCGATCAAAACCGTTTGAAGTACGTTGAGGTGTTCCGTACGCTGATGGAGTTACCAATGCCTGTACCTCTATTAAAAGCGGCCGTGAGCCTTCCATAGTACAAACAATGGCGTTGCCGCTCACTCCTTCCGTTTTATCAGAAATGAATAATTCTGATGGATTCGACACTTCTGTCAAACCATCTCCTTTCATTTCAAAAACACCAACCTCCTGTGCCGGACCAAATCTGTTTTTCAGACTTCTCAGCAATCTGTAGGTATAGTTTTTATCTCCTTCAAACTGAAGAACAGTATCAACCATGTGTTCCAATACTCTTGGGCCAGCGATATCTCCTTCTTTCGTAACATGACCGATCACAATAGTGGTGATATTCTTCTTCTTAGCTAGTTGCTGGAATAAAGCTGCGCATTCTTTCACCTGCTGAATACTTCCGGGCATGCTTTGAAGTTCCGTTCTGTATACAGTCTGTATGGAATCCACAATCAAAAGATCCGGCTCAATTTTCTGAGCCTCATCTATGATTTTATCAACCTGAGTTTCATTATATATCAGAAGGTTGGCGGACCCTACTCCCAGTCGGGTTGCTCTTTGTTTGATCTGACTTGCTGATTCTTCGCCTGCGCAATATAGAATCTTTAAATCTGAATTAGACTTTGCTATTTGTAGAGTAAGTGTACTTTTCCCAACTCCCGGTTCTCCGCCAATCAGAATGTAGGCTCCGTTCAGAAATCCCCCTCCAAGTACCCGGTCAAACTCTCTGATATTACTTAAAAACCTTGACTTTTCTGAAATCTCTACTTCATTCAGATTACGTGGTTTAGCCGAACTCTCCAGGCCTTCAACCTTAGCTTTATGAGTAACAGACTTACCTTCAACTTTAGATTCTTCAAATGTGTTCCACTTCCCGCATGAAGGGCAACTGCCGAGCCATTTAGCTGATGAGTGCCCGCAATTACTGCAATCAAATTTAGTTCTTTGCTTAGCCAAATCAATCTTTTGTTATCTGATTCTCAACAACAGAGCGATTTATATACCAGGTTGTAGCCATCATTCCAAATGCAATACTGATGTAGTAGCTTATTATTCTCCATAAGAATACAGCAAGTCCTATAAATGATGGCCTGGAAATTAAAGGCCCCTGAAAAAGAACGAACAGACCTTCAACTCCACCGCTACCACCCGGGGTAGGAACTACCAGGAATGCTAAGTTCATAGCCAAACTTCTCAATGCTGATAAAATTTCCGGTGCAGGTAGTAAGCTCAGTATAACTATAGTTGCCAAAGCTATTCTGCAAATCCACGACATTGTTGACAGAGCAAATGCTTTAAGTAAAAAACTTAACGGCTTTTTTCTTAGTTGATGAGCATACTCTTCCAGATTCTCAGCTTCAATAGCAATGTTGTCTCTGTACTTTCTCAAAAAAGGGAGCTTAAATACGAATAGAACTACCTTTTTTATAGCTGATGGATTGATAAGTACCCCGTAGGCAAGTAATCCTGCGTACGCTAACAATGAAGTATAAAGAATTACCATTGAAGCCTCGCCAACAAGCCCTATTTCAGGAGGAACTACTTCATAGAAAATTCCACAAATAAGTAAGATCGGGATAGCCATAGCAAACCAAATCTGATCCAGCAAAACACCATACAAAACAATTGCTGTTGCTGAACCGAGCTTCATACCTTCTTTATTCATAGCGTACGTAGCCATAGGCGCCCCACCAATAGTAGAGGGGGAAACAGCTGATGTAAAATCCCATGCAAGAACAACTCTGAAAGCTGCTAACCAACCAATTTGACGCTCTGCGAGAAAACGAATTTTAGCTGCAGAAAACCAAACTCTTAAAAAGGAGACAAATAAGGCAATGAAAAGCCCCGGCAACCTTTTTGGCGCAAGATGAGTAAGAACTCCGGGAGTATAGGTATACCAAATAACTCCGGCCATTGTGGCAACACTCAAGCCAATAGAAATAACCAGATATTTCTTTGAAATAAAGTTTTGTGGCTTTGTGTTATTTACAGCTTCTGAACTCAAATAATCAATTATGCAGTTTTTGTATGATAAAAAAAGCCCTGCCGTTTAACGGCAAGGCAGAACTTGTTACGCACCAATTACGCTAAAGTTATATCATCATCAAGATACACATCCTGAATCATGTTCAATAGCTTAACACCTTCTTTAATTGGTCGCTGGAATGCTTTTCGTCCGCTTATAAGTCCCATTCCACCCGCTCTCTTATTTACAACCGCGGTTTTTACTGCATCTGCAAAGTCATTGTCACCGGAAGCCCCACCTGAATTGATCAAGCCGGCACGTCCTGCAAAACAGTTTATCACCTGATATCTTGCTAAATCAATTGGGTGATCGGAAGTCAGTTCTGAATAAATTCGCTCATCCAGCTTTCCATAACTCGAATCACCTGAGTTCAAGGCTTTATAACCACCATTATTGGTAGGGAGTTTCTGCTTGATGATATCAGCACCTAGTGTAGTACCAATATGATTTGCTTGCCCGGTAAGGTCTGCAGAAGCATGATAATCCTTGCCATCAACTTTAAAAGCACTGTTTCTGGTGTAGCACCAAAGAATAGTAGCCATTCCTAATTCATGAGCGTATGCAAAAGCTTCAGATACTTCCTGGATCTGTCTGCTTGATTCCTCAGAACCAAAATAGATAGTAGCTCCAACTGCTGCTGCTCCCATATTATATGCCTGCTCAATATTACCGAACATAATCTGATCAAAGGTATTAGGATATGTCAACAGTTCATTGTGGTTGATCTTAACAATAAATGGAATCTTGTGGGCATACTTTCTTGACATAGATGCTAATACACCAAAAGTAGAGGCAACACCATTACAACCGGCTTCAATAGCAAGATTGATAATGTTTTCAGGATCGAAATAATCCGGGTTTTTAGCGAACGATGCTCCACCTGAATGCTCAATTCCCTGATCCACCGGCAGAATGGAAACATATCCTGTGCCACCGAGCCTTCCATGATCTAATAACCATTGTAAATTTCCTAACACTCTGTTATTTCTGTCTGAGTGATACCAAACTTCATCCACATAATTTCCTGATGGTTTGATCAAACGTTCTTTTTTTATGGTTTGGCTGGTGTGATTTAGTAAGAAAGATGCTTCATCCCCTAAAAGTTCTTCAATACTCTTTGTTCCAAGTGACATAGTTACAATAAATTTGATATTAATTTTAAAGGCTAAAATATAGCAGTTAATCTACGAAATGACTAACACAGACTATCAAAATCGATACTGAAAATATTGTCTTACATTCCTTAACTTTGAGTTATGAATATTGATAACATCACACTACCGGAAAATCCGCTTTTTTTAGCACCAATGGAAGACGTAACAGATTCGCCTTTCAGGCAAATTTGCAGAGAAAAGGGCGCGGATATTGTATTTACTGAATTTATCAGCTCTGAAGCTCTTATTCGTGATTCAGAAATTGCACTCCATAAAATGAGTTTTGATGAGAGCGAACGTCCGTTCGGAGTTCAGATTTTTGGCGGACGGGAAGAAGCTATGCATGGTGCAGCAAAAGTAGCTCTAAATAATAATCCCGATGTGGTTGATATCAACTTCGGATGTCCGGTTTATAAAGTGGTGAATAAAGGCGCCGGAGCTGCTTGTCTGAAAGATCTGGCAATGATGGAACGTATGGCCGGTACGGTTGTAGACGCTGTAACTGACCGCCCCGTTACAGCAAAAACCAGACTGGGATGGGACGACAGCACCATCAAAATTCAGGAAGTAGCTTTAATGCTTCAGAAAGTCGGGATAAAAGCTTTAACGGTTCATGCCCGCACCCGATGCCAAAAATATAAAGGTGATGCCCGCTGGGAATGGTTAAAAAAACTCAGAGATACGCCCGGTTTAGAAATTCCTGTAATTGGAAACGGAGATGTAACATCTCCTGAATTAGCAAAAAAAATGTTTGAAGAAACGGGAGTTAACGGTGTTATGATTGGCAGGGGAGCCATAGGAAATCCATGGATCTTTGAACAATCCCGACATTATCTGGAAACGGGAGAGCTACTCCCGGAACCTACTCTGGAAGAAAAACTCAACGTTTGTGCTGATCAACTTAGAAAATCAGTAGCACATCAGGGAGAGAAGTACGGAGTAGTGATCATGAAAAAACATTATGGCCAGTATCTTAAAGGGATTTACAACGGAAAAAAACTTCGAATGGAATTAATGAAACACGACACTATGGATCCTATTCTGGAAATCCTCTTAAACTTCAAAGAAGAAGATACTTTTGCTTTGGCTTGATTGAAGCTTTTTGTCCCTTTGTGCTACCTGCAAAAATTATCTATATCTCTTTTGTAACCTTTTGTTTTCTTGTACGTGTTCAAAGCGTAACTTTAATCAAATCAACTTCTTTTTAATGCTACGAACCATATTGTTCGCAATTCTCTTGTTTTCCTGCTCTGTTTCATCACAGAATGACCTCCTTGAAAAACTAAAAGACTACGAAGGGCTTTACGAGTATCAGAGTGAAACCACGCTTACACTTCAGACCTCACCAATGGATACAACTTTATACGCTGTTATTGATTATGCCAAATATCCGCTTTACTACGACTCGTTGAACTCTTTCAGAAATAATCAGGGAGACGTAGTCACTTTCCAAAGAGATAAAAATAAAAAAGTAACCGGATACTCTGTTGGTGGCAGCTCTTATCAACTCCTTTCACCGGATTTTGAACGGATCGGAATGCAACCCAGAGCAGATTTAAATAATGATGCGTCCAAATACTCCTATAAACTTCCTGAAGAATTGAATGATGGCTTATTTACAGGAAGCTTTTACGATGAATTTGAAAGCCCGGAATTGATTTTAGAAATGGTTCAGAAAACCATTGCAGGAGAATATTCAGATGTTCACAGCATTCTTATTTACAAAAATGAAAAACTGATACTTGACGAATATTTCTATGGATATGATGCTATAACGCCACATCAAATGCGATCTGCAACAAAAGTTTTATATGGCACTTTAACAGGCATCGCAATTCAGAAGGGTTTTATTAACAGCGAAAACGATCTCCTTTTGCCATATTTTGACAAAGAATATGATTCAATTGATAACTTAGACGATGTAAAGAAAAGTCTGACCATAGAGGATTTTCTTACTTACCAACATGGAATGGATTGTGAAAATAACAATCCTGGAAGTAGGGGGAATGAAATGTTGATGATGCGCAGTGATGACTGGGTTAAATACACACTCGATTTGCCAATGGTAAATGAACCGGGAACTAATTCTTCTTATTGCACCGGCATTGCCTTAACTCTTGGTAAACTTATTGAAATTGCTACCGGACAGGATTTAGAAATTTTTGCTAAAGAATATCTTTTCGATAAACTTGGCATCGATAACTATGAATGGAGGTTTGCACCGGATGCTTCCAGTAGAACTACATTCAGCCAGAAATCTCTTACCCCCAGAGAAATGCTAAAGTGGGCATTATTATATAATAACAAAGGAAACTGGAATGGTGAACAGATTATTCCGGAAAACTGGGTGGATAAAACTTTCAAAAAATATAACGAAGGGGAATTCGGATATCTTTGGGAACATAAATATATCATAGTTGATGGCAACCGCTATGATTCATATATGGCTTCCGGAAACGGAGGACAAAAAATTAATCTCTGGCCCGGGCTAGATATGATCACCGTTTTTACCGGAGGGAATTATAACTCCTATATGTTATATGGAGTAAGCACGCCTCCAAACAGATTGATCCCCAATTATATTTTAAAGGCTACACTTTAACGTTCTGTAAGGACGGGTTAGACAGTGGCCGGCTTAAAACGAATCTTTTTATGCTTCCCTTCGTAGTCTCTCAAAGTTTATAAACAAGGAGACATTATGTTGGCAAGATTAGCACGAGTATTAAAATCATTTCTTGGAGCTGCAGGGGTGGCAGCATCGCCAATAAAAGCTATTACCGGAATCGTGGTTAGCATTATTATCCCCTACTTGCTTTACGCTTTCCTGGGTGGCTTTGGGATCGCACTTATAATTTTCGGGATTGGTTGGGGAATCTGGTTTTTTGCAAAAAAGGATAAATAAAAAGCCACTTTGAATTAACAAAGTGGCTTTAAAATTCTAAAAAAATCAACTTTTAAGCGATCTGTGCGTCTAATTGTTTTGTGAGATGTGGCTTTGGAACTGCTCCAACGATCTGGTCCACAACTTCACCGTTTTTAAAGATCAATAATGCAGGAATACTTCTTATTCCGTATTTCACAGAAATGTCAGGATTATTATCTACATTTACTTTTCCGATTTTGGCTTTTCCTTCATATTCGCCAGCCATTTCTTCCACTACCGGTCCAATCATGCGGCAAGGTCCGCACCACTCAGCCCAAAAATCAACGAGTACAGGTTTATCTGAGTTAAGTACCTCAGCTTCAAAATTGCCGTCTGTAAATTCTAATGCTTTTCCCATTGTTCAAAAATTAAATTAAATGTCTTTTTTGTTACCGCATCAAATATGCGAATAAATCTGCTAACTAGTCACATTGTTTGTAATTATCATCTTGATTGCACCCCTTTATGAAGCACCCATCACTAATTCTACACTTTCTTCCCCAAGCACTTCCCGCAAACCTTTCATTAGTTCAGGGGTAGGATCCACTACAAAATTTCTCATATTCATTCTGATCGGACCATTTGCTTCGGGGCTGTGTACCATCATTTTTACCATGGTACTACCTCTGTTTGTGGTGAACAGGGTTTCCATTTTATTTAAAATCTCTTCATCTAATACAGCAGTATCAAGTTTTAATCTAAGATTCAGGTTATCTTGATTTTTTTCCCGAAGATTTTCCACCCTTTCAATATTATTCACAATTACACTGTCACCACGGTCCCGCTTTACAAATTTCCCTGAGATAAAAACCACATTATCTACTTCCAGAAGCGCCGAGAACTGATCGAATTGTTTACTGAACACAGCCAATTCCATTGAAGAGTGTAAGTCTTCAACCTGAAGAAAGGCAATAGGTCTTCCTTTGCGATCGGTAGCCTGACGTTTGCTGGTAATTATTGCAATGAACCTGATCGTAGATTCGTGATGAAGTTTATTTATACACTCATCACTCAGATTCTGGCTTCCGAACAACTTTATATCTTCTTCATACTTCGTTAACGGATGTCCACTCAAATAGAACCCGATCAATTCACGCTCATTATTAAGCCGTTCAATACTGCTCCACTTTGGAACGGGTTTCAGTTTTGGTTCCTGAGACATCGCTCCACCGGCATCGCCACCAAACATATTAACCTGACTCAATCGCTCTTCTTCCTGCTTGCGGGCACCATACTGGAGAATATCTTCTACTCCCATCATCAACTCAGCACGATTGTCATTTAATTCATCGAAAGCTCCGGCTGCGATCAAACTCTCTAAAGTTCTTCTGTTACAAACTCTGGAATCAATCCGGGCTGCAAAATCAAAAATACTTTTAAACAGTCCTTTAGACTCCCGCTCTTCAACGATCTGTTTAATGGCCGATGAGCCAACTCCTTTTATTGCCGACATTCCATATTGAACGCGACCGTCTTTGGCTACGAATTTTCCTCGTGCCGTATTGATATTTGGCGGATCAACCTCAATTCCCAATCGGTGACATTCTTCTATAAATGAAGCTACTTTTTTAATGTCACTCATGTTATGACTCATTACCGCCGCCATATATTCAGCCGGATAATTAGCCTTAAAATACATGGTGTGATAAGCTACTACCGAATAAGCCGCGGAGTGAGACTTATTGAAACCATAGCTCGCAAACATCTGCATTTTCTCAAATACTGAAATTGCCGTTTTCTCATCCACACCCTGAGCCTGAGCACCTTCAATGAATTTCGGTTTCTCAGCCTCCATCACTTCATGCTTTTTCTTACCCATCGCTCTTCGAAGCAGATCTGCACCGCCGAGTGTATATCCACCCATTTTCTGAGCTACATTCATGATCTGCTCCTGGTAGATCATAATTCCGAACGTGGGTTCCAGAATATCTTTGATCAATTCATGATCATACTCCGCTTTTTCAACACCGTGCTTACGCTTGATATAGTCAGGAATGAACTGCATTGGTCCGGGTCTGTATAATGCGTTCATTGCGATCAAATCATTAATCGTAGTCGGTTTCAAGTCTTTGAGATACTTCCGCATACCCTCACTCTCAAACTGGAATGTTCCTAAGGTTCCACCCTTTTGGTAAAGCTTATAAGTCTTCTCATCATCCAGAGGAATTTCATCCAGATCATATTCCTTACCATGGTTTTCTTTCACATATCCAATAGCTGTTTTCAGGATCGAAAGGGTTTTCAATCCCAGAAAATCCATTTTCAGCATACCTGCGTTTTCAATAACGCTTCCATCGAACTGTGTTACATAAAGATCAGCATCTTTTGCGGTACTAACCGGAATGTATTCGGTGAGTTTATCCGGAGCAATAATTACTCCGGCTGCATGAATTCCTGTATTCCGGACCGAGCCTTCCAGAACATGTGCCATTTTTAAAGTCTCAGCTTCAAGGTCTTCCCCTGCTTTTATATCACGAAGTTCTTTTACCTCCCCAAAAGCATCATCTAAAGAAGTACCCGGACGCTCAGGAACTAATTTAGCCAAACGATCCGCATCAGGTAATGGTAAATCAAGTACTCGGGCAACATCACGAACGGAAGACCGGGCTGCCATTGAGCCAAACGTGATAATGTGAGCAACCTGATCTTTCCCGTATTTATTGACCACATATTCGATCACTTTTTGTCGACCGTCATCATCGAAATCAATATCGATATCCGGCATGGAGATACGTTCCGGATTCAGGAATCTCTCAAAAAGCAGATCGTACTTTAATGGATCAATATTTGTAATTCCTGTGCAATAAGCTACAACTGAACCCGCAGCAGATCCACGACCCGGACCAACATAAACGCCCATTTCACGAGCGGCAGCTATAAAATCCTGAACGATTAAGAAATACCCAGCAAAGCCCATATCCGAGATAATTCCTAACTCCAGATCAATTCTGTCTTTTACTTCATCAGTAAACTCAGGATATCTTGGCTTAGCTCCTTCTAATGTCAGATGTCTGAGATAATCGTTCTCAGTTTCAAAACCTTCGGGCAATTCAAAGTTCGGAAGAATAACATCTCTCGAAAGTTTGATTGGCTCGATCTTATCTACAATTTCTTTGGTAGATAATATTGCTTCCGGCATATCCGGAAACAGTGCCTTCATTTCTTCCGTGGTTTTGAAGTAAAATTCATTATTCGGGAATCCCCATCTATAATCCTTACCTCTTCCGATAGGAGTACTTTTCAGCTTTCCGTCGTCAATACAGATTAAAGCGTCATGTGCTTCTGAATCTTCCTGTTCCAAATAGAATACATTATTTGAAGCAACCAGTTTTACATCATATTTCTGAGAAAACTCTTTAAATACTTCGTTTACTTTCTGCTCCTCATCCAGACCGTGGTTTATGACTTCCAGATAAAAATCATCCCCGAAAACATCTTTCCACCAATGAAGTGCTTCCTCAGCATATTCTTCCCCTTTATTCAAAATAAGATCAGCAAGTTCTCCGCGAATACCACCACTCAAGCAGATAAGATCTTCGGAATATTCTTTGATCGCTTCTTTGTCTACACGGGCATATTTATAGTAATACCCCTCCGTGAAACCAACAGAACTCAATTTTGCAAGATTTTTGTAACCATTTTGGTTCTTAGCCAAAAGCGGAATCTGGTATCTCTTATCCCTGTTATCTCTGGTAAATTTTTTGGCGTGTCGGTCTTCCACTACATAGAATTCACAACCAACTATGGGCTTGATTCCCGCATCATTAGCTGCTGCCACAAATGAAAACGCTCCGTACATATTACCAAGATCGGTAAGTGCAACTGCCGGCATTCCTTCTTTTTTTGCTTTAGCAACCAGATCTTTAATGCCTGCGGTAGCCTGGAGTACGGAAAACTTAGAATGACAATGCAGGTGTGTAAACGTAATATCTTCGTCGATCTCAACTTTAAGATCGATCTCTTTACCATCATCGCTAGAGGATTCTGCTACCTCATCTTTTTTTTTGATCCGTGAAGGAGATTTTAAATCTATATAATGCTCCCGCTTCATGTAGCTTGCGGAAGGCTCATATAACTTCGCATCGATCGGGAAGTTGACTTTGGTCACTCCTAAGCGAACCATTTCAAGAAAAATTCTGGCTGTAGCTTCCACATCTGCCGCTGCATCGTGCGCATCTTCAAATCCTTTATCAAACAACTTCCAGTGCAGTTCAGTAAGCGTGGGCCATTTGTATCCACGTGCACCTTCAATCTTACAAAAATCCGTACCATCATCTTTGGTATCGATCTTTGCCTTGTCCATAATTGCAGACGGAATCTTTTTACGGATATACTCCGCTCCCATGATCTTCTCATCAAACCCTACATTATGTCCGATCAGAAAATGTGCTTTATCAATAGCTTTACGGAATTCATGAAGAACAAATTCGAGATCTTCACCTTCTTCCTGAGCACGCTTAGTGGAGATACCATGGATCTTTTCGGAATTAAACGGAATTGTAAATCCTTCAGGTTTTACTATGTAATTTCCGCTTGATAGCAACTTACCGGTGTGGTCATGGTGTTGCCATGCAAGTTGAACCAATCTTGGCCAGTTATCCAGATCGGTTATTGGGGCTGAAAAGTTTTGCGGGAGACCTGTAGTCTCGGTGTCGAAGATTAAGTACATCTGAGTTTTGTTCGAAAATTTCTACTCCGAATATACTATCCAAAAGAACCGATCGCAGATTTAGTTTTCCACATTATAGTTATCACTTCGAATAAGTACTTCCGTATCTAAAAATATTCTGTCATTTATAATAGATAATGTATAGTACCCTGTACCTAATTCTGGTTTACCATCATAAAAAAACATTTCGAAGTTCGGGTTTCCGACTCTTGCCTCTTGCTCTCTGGCATTAAAAGTAAAACGCCTTGGATCTTCAAAAAGCAACTCTGTTGTAACATATTCGCTAAACTCGTTTTCTGCCAAGTCTCCTATATTATACTTTCTTTGATCAACCTGATTTCTACTTACGATGTCATCAGGGTCCTCTGGTTTCTCTTGGTCCAAAAAGAGTTCGAAATTAGTGATTGCTGTGTTAGTTCTATTTACAACTCTAACCCAAATACTGTCTGATGCAGCGGAATCTTTTTGAAATGGATTATAAGAGTATAAATACCTATCAAACAAACCTAATGTATAGGTCTCGTTTTTCAACTTTCTATACTCCGTAAGTTCCGGAGGATTCTCAACATTTTCGGGAAATACGTCAAATTGAGAATATCGAATAGCCCGCTTACCTGAAATAAGAAAATCCATTTTTAAAAAAACAGAATTACCAGGTATATCAAAACCGTCTGAAACTTCTCCGGAGATTAGATCAAATCTTGATAGATAAGTTGTATCGGCTTCTCCATTCCAGAAATCATCCAAGCTATTCAATGAATAAACCTCTATTTCAACATTATTTATATTCAAAGATGAGCCGTTATCTATCCTTAACATAGGTTTTTTTTCTTCACCGTTTGACACAAGGTTACAAGAAATTAAAACAGTAATTAAACCTAATAATATTAAGAGCGATGACTTTTTAGAGTAATACATTTTATTGGCTATGATGTTACTTAAACTTTTAGGTTTCTAACTTCTTAAATACTGTTTATGTATTGAAGCTAATTACTTACTGGTTTCTTTATTAGTCAGATAAGTTCTAAAAGAATCCTGACTATACCTTTTTTGAGGCTGATATTGCAACTCTTCAATTCAACATATGAATAAATTTTTAATGGTTAGCATGAACATGTTATTAATTTAATAGCATTTAAAAACTACTCTATTTATGTTTCATTAACAAAAACAACTTGAGTCTCCAATAATTAGTATGCAAGAATAGTTTATTAATTATTACTTTCCTTTAACCAAATTTTTAAAAACCAGACAAATGAATTACCTGAAAAATATTTTACCATCATTAATATTTGTGCTTTTTTTATCCGGTGCCTCTTTTGCTATGCAGAGTAATTCTGTACTAGGCCAAATTAAAGGATCATCTTTGAAAGCTTATAATGCGGATTATAAAAATCTATCCGGAACAGTGAAAATAGTAGGATCACCGCTATTTAAAGAAGAGTTTATTGAAGGTAAGGTGATTTTTTCAAGCGAACTGATAAGTGAAACTGTAAATTTAAATTACGATACATATACAAATCAATTAATTTTTGTCGAGAACGACTCATATTATGTAGTACCTAATTCTTCCATTAAAGGGTTCTATTTTCTGGATAGAAACGGAAATACAACTGAAGCCTTTCTTTCTGGGTTTGAGGACAAAAAAGAAAATGTTACTCCTGAAACTTACATGGAAGTAATTTACAATGGCGACGTAAAGCTTTTTAATTATCACTATACTATTTACCGGAAAGACGAAGCAAATATTTATAATCCCAGGGAAACAGATTACTATACTCCTAAATCAAAATATCTGTTAATGAATAGTCAGGGAGATCTTAAAAAGATCAAGCTTAAAGAATCCGACATCCTGAAGTTTCTGGGAGACAATAAAGATGCGTTAAAGAAATTTATAAAGGATAATAGTCTTAACTTAAAAGATGTCAATGAAGTCAAAAAGTTATTATCTCACTATGACACCCTAAATATGAAATAAAATCTTATCTTATTTGAAACAGAATAAGACAAGATAGAATGACCCTTACTCAACTTTCATATATAGTAGCTGTTGACAAATACAGACACTTTGCTACAGCTGCTCAAAAAATATACATCACCCAGCCGACTTTAAGCATGCAAATTCAAAAGCTTGAAGACGAGTTGGGTGTTTTAATTTTTGACCGTTCTAAATCTCCGGTGGTTCCCACTGCTATTGGGGAACAGATCATTGATCAGGCTAAGGTTATTTTGAGTGGTTCCAAGCATATTGAAGATATGGTTTCCGTAAAAGACGGTGAGTTGAAAGGATCGTTCAGAATCGGGATCATTCCTACTATTGCGCCTTATTTGGTTCCTCTTTTCCTGAAACCTTTTTCAGAACGACATCCTAATGTGAAACTGGTTTTTGAAGAGGCGTTAACAAGTGAAGTTCTGGAAGGGTTACATGAAGATCATTTTGATGTTGGTATTATCGCTACTTCCACCAACCAACATATATACGAGCACGAACTATTTTCAGAACCATTTCTGGGATATTTATCACCAGGACATGACTTTTCTTCTAAAGATAAACTCTGTATTGATGACCTTTACTCACAGGATCTTTGGTTACTGAATGAGGGACATTGTTTCCGGGATCAAACAATAAAACTATGCAAACAGAACAACGACAAACTACAGCATTCAAATATATCTTTTGAAAGCGGAAATCTTGAAACTCTCAAACGATTGGTTGAACAGGATTATGGTATTACGCTGATGCCTTACCTTGCTATGCAGGATCATGATACCCGTTGCGCTAACGGAGTTATAAAAGAGTTTATGGATCCTGTGCCCACAAGAAAGATCAGGTTGGTTTACAGTCGTGAATTCCTGAAGCAGAATATTGTGAACGCCTTTGTTGAAACTATTAAAGATAGTATTCCAGATGAATTGAAAAATGTTAAAGATGAAATTATTGTAGATTAAACTATGACCCGGTTAGAAAAATCATTTAAAATTTTCTCAAAGCAGGGAGTAAAATTCTTGTTACTGGAACTGGTAGTGGTTTTTCTTGGTGTTTATCTGGCTTTTTTATTTCAGAGCTATAGCGAAGACCAAAAGCTTGAAATAGAGAAGGAAAAAATCATGATCGGACTTAAAGAAGATTTTGAATATTTCAGAATCTTTTTTCCTGATTATGCCGGTCAACCTCAGGTTCAAATCTGGCGTGAAATGCTTCAGAAAGGCAATTATATTGATTTTTCAAGTTGGCGGTTTATCCAACCTCAACACGACTATATTGCTATTGAATATGCTCTTGATGCTGATGCTGAAGTTATCGACTTCGAAACAAATTCCTCTATCGCAAATATCTATCAGGAATTAAAAAAACTAGAACATGTAGAGATTATTCTCAACGACCTTGCTTTAAAATACCAGAAAATTCCGGAAATCAATTCAGATGACATCAGGATTAAAATAGCACATGAAAATAACCTGTTAAATTTTAAGAGATTTACAGAGCGTTATGCAGATCGTGCCGGAATAATGATTCGAATTGCAGAACTTTGTGGTAAACAGTTACCCATAATTAACAATAATTTTGGGAAAGAAAAGCTTGCTGAAATTGAGCTTCTACTTATCAGTAAAAATATAACTGTGAATGATGATCAAGAAGTTCAATTCTATGTGAATATCCTGAAGCAATTCTTTCCGAATCTTAGCGAAGAAGAGATCACTAAAGCTTTGGACAGTAATTAAAAAACTGACTCTTCAGCAAAAACTTCATAGTGTTTTACTTTTTCAGGAAAATCAATCAGATATTTTGTGTCTTCCGGATAGTACTTAGCAATCTCGGCATCTTTTCCCGCAAATTTTACAATAGCTTCCATACTTTCCCAAAAAGTGATAAGGTCGAAATAAGCATAATGCTCATCTTTTCTGCGAAGAAAAGTAAGCTTCACAAAACCCTCTGTACTTTGGTAATCAGGAATAGCTCGTTCCTTCATAAAGGTTGTGTATTCCTCTGAATGTTCAGGTTTTGTACGACCTTTCCAAATTCGTGCAATCATAAACTTCTGTTTTATTTCTCTTTCAAATATACTTCTAAGCGATCAAAAGTAGAACCCCAGCCATTTCGAAAGCCCATTTCTTCCTGTTGCTGACGATACTCTTCCGTTTTATGTGTAACCGAGAACGTCATCTTTGTTTGCTCACCCAAATCTTCAAATAAAACAGTAAGCACTACATCAACAGTCATAGGTTTAAAGTCGGCTGATGTTACTAACTTTTCCGGTTCTTCTATTTCGATGAAAGTACCTTCTGTAGTAAATTCATTTCCATCAGGCATAAGCATGGTGTATTTCCATGAACCACCTTCTTCAAAGTTCAGCTCTTCAACTTTGGTGTTCATACCTTTTGGTCCCCACCAATTCACTAAATGTTCTTCTTGTGTCCAGGCATCCCAAACAAGTTGTCTTGGAGCGTTAAAAGTACGAACCATTGTAGCCACTCTTGGATCGTTGGCTTCAGTTTTATTTGTCATCGTTTTCTGAGGTTTGTTTTGATTGTATTTGTTCTAAGTACACTTCAAAAGAATCTAATCGCTGTTCCCATAGCTCCCTGAAAGGATCGATCCAATTGGCAATTTCTGAAAGTGTTTCCGGCTTTATGATACAAAACCGTTCACGACCTTGTTGTTCGATTGCTACCAATCCACATTCATTCAGAATTTTAATGTGCCTTGAAATTGCCGGTCGACTAATTTCAAATTTTTCAGCAATGGCGTTCAGGTTCAACGGTTCTTCGGAAAGAATCTCAATAATCTCCCTGCGAACCGGATCAGCAATTGCCTGAAATACATCTCTTCTCATAAATGGTGATTGATAATTTTAAATGTAACGAATTGGTTACTAATATATATGTAACTGATATGTTACGCAAATTAAATTTATCTCCATTTATTCGTCATGCTGAACAGCGAACAAAGTGAGTGTGATTCAGCATCTGTGGAGGAAACAACTTTGTTAAATATCGTTGTAGATCAACATTCTACTCTTTACAGATCCCGGATCAAGTCTGCCTGCACGTAGCCGCTTCTGCAAAGGCAAGTCCGGGATGACGAGTTAGTTAGGTTTAGTTGGATTAACGAATCAGTTCTTCCCTTCTACCTCATACCCGTCCGACATCCAGCCTGTAATTCCGGCGGAGAGTACTTTCACATTTTTATAACCCATTCCCTTTACCTTTTTGGCAGCATTCGGAGCTTTCCTGCACATGGGATTGGAACAATAAAAGATCAATGTGGAATTTTTATCTGAGGCTAGATCTTGTTCCGTGAAATTTTCCGGATCTAAATTAACCGCTCCCGGAACGTGGTGTTTTTGCCAGCGCATGGCATCATTCATATCGTAGATATGAATGTTTTCATTAGAATAAATCCCGTTCAACTCCTCCGTAGAAATAGATTTGAGATTCATAAGCGTGGGAAGAATATTTCTGAATACCATGAGAATTCTGTTAAATAAGTTAGATGTGTTTTCTTATTAGTAACAGAAAAGAGGGAATTTCTTACAGATATGATAAAATTTTTTTTGGTGATTTAACCGCACAAGCGGGACGCTTGCGCTGGGTTTGGGGCACAAGCGGATACTGAATCAAGTTCAGCAATGCAGCTTGCGCTAGGATGGGAACTATAACAATAGAATAGCAATATTACAATGCCATGAACTGTCATCCCTTCTTATTAGTTTGGTAAGTGTTGTAACCCTGAGCGGGAAATTCGACACTAAAGGTTTCTGAATATATAACGCCGAAGGCATTCCTTTGCAAGAGATCAGGGTTTTCGTAAGGCATTATACTTTATTTAAGATCCAGATCGCCTGCCTACGCGGGGCGATGACTTGTAAGTAGAAATGAACAAATAAAAATGCTCAAAGTAGTTAAAGCCGGATATCATGGAATTTTGCTCCCACAGGTGGGAATAGGTTTGGATTATTCGGGAACTAAAGCCGAGCATATTTTTATTTCTCATGCTCATGCCGATCATATTCCGAGAAACAGAAAGTTAAGCGTGTACGCCACTCCGCCCACTGCAAGCTTTATGAAACTGCGTGGGTTTGGGGGTAAAATCAAACAGCTGGATTTCAAACAAACTTTTGAGACGGATAAAGCTAAGATCACTTTTTATCCTGCCGGACATATTCTCGGTTCTGCAATTACTTTTGTGGAATCCGAATTCGGAAATCTGTTATACACCGGCGATTACCGGACGCCTCCATCTCCTGCCACCGAAGGTTTTGAATTACCCGATGCACAGATCGATACGTTTATCACTGAAGCGACTTTCAGCTTGCCTATCTACAAATGGAAAACGGAAAAGGAATTAGCAAAGCAGATCAGAGATTTCGCTCTTCGAAATTTGAATGAAGGTTTTACGCCGATATTCACTGCTTACAATCTGGGCAAAGCTCAGGAGCTCATGTATATCCTGAAAGACCTGAATCATCCCATGCAAATTCATGGCGCAGGATTTAAACTCTGTTCTGTATATGAAGAGTATGGTTTTTCACTCGGAGATTATGAAACCTATGATCGTTCAACTTGCGAAGGAAAGATCCTGATCACTCCGGGTTCTGCTTTAGGAACCGGTTTTGCATCCAACGTAAAAAAGAAACGGATCGCCTATTGCTCGGGCTGGGCGGCAAATGAATCGCGGCAAACTCAGCTTACCGTAGATGAATTGATTCCTCTTTCAGATCATCTGGATTTCTTTGAATTGATCGATCTGTGTAAAGAACTAAAACCAAAGAAAGTCTATGTAACTCATACGCCGAATCCTAAAGTGGTTCAGTATTATCTGGATGAACTTGGGATTATTTCTGGCTTTTTGGATTTGGAGACTAGCAATCATGAGTAATAAGAACATGACCCTCCCCTTTATTTCCTCTCCCAAGAGAGGAAGACCCTTTGTTCAAGAATCACTTTTAAACCAACGAGCTTCCCCTCCACCGGAGGGGATTGAGGGGAGGGTCATGTTCTGATGTTGAGTTCCCTAAACAAGAATACAACTTCATTCAGGCTGTTAGCCGAAACCGCCCAATCCATTTCGGAAACCCGGGGTAATAACGCAAAGATTAAACTCTGTTCTGATTATTTATCAAATCTCGAATCTGATAAAGATGTGGAGCTCGCAACTCAGTTTTTAAGTGAAGGAGCTTTTTCTACTATTTCAGGAAAAAGAGCTTCTGTAGGACATAGAACTATTGCGACTTTAGCTGCTGAATTCTGTGATATTGATTACGAGAAGGTTTTCAAACCCAGCAGAACAGCAAGTGGAAGTTCATCAGAAACTATTCAACGATTGTTTGAAAATATCCCCGAAGCAAGAGCAAAGTGGAAATCCGAACATCTGAGCTTACAGGAAGTATCTGACATCTTTGAATCTTTATATATCACTTCCAAAAGAGATGCCAAACAACAAATCCTTCTGGAAGCCTGGAAGAAAATGACGCCATTGGAAGTAAAATACTTCATCCGTATTATGGGACAGGGATCACTAAGAATTGGCTTCGAAACCAAGAGTGTGGAAAATGCCATTGCCAAAACTTTTAACAAAGACCTGGAAGTTATTCGTTATGCACGAATGATTACCGGAAGCATTGGCAAAACAGCAATCATGGCAAAAAATGATCAGCTGGATAAAGCGACTTTCAAAATGTTCAGCCCTATTGCGTTTATGCTTGCCTCTCCCATCGAAAGCAGAACAATTACAAATCTCTCCGATTACATAGCTGAAGAGAAGTTTGACGGAATGCGATGTCAGGCTCATATTTCCCATGGACAAGTAGAATTATTCTCGCGCGATCTGAATGAGATAACCTCTTCCTTTCCTGAGATCGTCGATTTCTTTACAGATAAAAAGCTCCCCGATCTGGTTTTGGACGGAGAGATTTGTGTATTCAAAGATGACACCATTTTACCATTTCAGCTTCTTCAAAAACGGATGGGTGTGAAAAAGCCGAGTAAGAAGCTGTTATCAGAATATCCTGTCTTATTCATCACTTATGATCTTCTGTTTCTGGATGGAAATCCGTTATTCGATGAATCGTTAATGGTACGCAGAAAAAAACTGGAGAAGTTGAATTCAGAATTTAGACTTCCGATAACCTCACAAATGGAGCTAAGCTCTGAAGATGATGTAGAAGAACTATTTCAACGGGCTTTAAATCACGGAAATGAAGGTTTAATGCTGAAGAGAAAGGATTCGGTGTATGAATACGGTCAGCGTAGGAAATCCTGGTTGAAAGTTAAAAAACCGAGCGGTTCTATGGATACCGTTATGTTATACGCTCATGCAGGAAGCGGAAAACGAGGAGGAACTTATTCTGATTTTACGCTCGGAATTTCTGTAAAAGATGACGAACGTTATGAAGAGGAGTTCATCCCCATTGGAAAAGCTTACGGGGGTTATTCTGATGATGAACTTAAAAAGATGAATAAGCTAATTAGAGAAATTACTTTAGAAAAATTTGGGCCAACTCTTTTGCTAAAACCTCAATTAGTAATTGAATTAGAATTTGAAGACATCCAGATCAACAAACGAACTAAAGCAAAATACACGCTTCGGTTTCCAAGGTTTAAAGCCATTCGGTGGGACTTATCTCCATCTGATGCAGACACATTGAAAGATGTGGAGCGGATGTATCAGGCTAAGATCGATGAAGAACGGCAAAGGCAAGGCAAAAATCCTTCTTTTATTTTTAAATCCTGATGGAATTAGAAGTACTTTTAAGCTGTTGTGAAAATATTCATAATTCTCACATTCAACTATTCTTAATTATATGTCTAACTGGACGCTAAAATCTATTCCGCCCCACGACTGGTTTCTTTGCCTGGATGTGGAATCTTATTTCGATCATGAACATGATGTAGAAGCCATTTTTGAAGAAGGGTTTACCCGTCCTGTTCCAATTGGAGAAACTGATGTAATCGTTACAGTCTTTTTCAACGGCGATCCCGATGCTCCGGAATTTCATATCGAGACAAAAGAATCTCTGTCCAAAGAAGAAATTGAGGAAGCCAATAAAAGTTTAGCCAAAATCCTCGGAGCGGATATGGATATTCGTCCACTTTATGATCAGGCTGCTGATGATACACTTTTGGGTGATAAACTGAATGCTCTCTATGGATTGAAGCGAATGACCCGGGCAAACCTTTTTGAAGATATCCAAAATCGAATTGTGGAAATGCAGATGAATCATAAACCAACGGCGAAGAAAATGATGTTCGCTGTTCGCGAAGCATATGGAACTGCGTTGGTTCATAATGGTAAAAACATTCCTGCCTGGCCAAGAGCGCATCAGCTTATGAAAGCTGATCCTATGGGAATCAGAAATCTTGGACCAACCAAAAGAAAAGGTGAATATTTAATTGGATTAGCAACGGATATAGTTGGCGGCAATGTAGATATGGATCATATTACAAATTGCGATCCTCAGGAAGCCTATGATTTGCTAACAAATATTAAAGGAATTGGTCCTACGGCGGGACAGGATCTTATGATGATGCGTGGTAGAACAGATGCTGTATTTCCAAGCAATAAAAAAAAGGATGAAGAAAAAGGATTACGTCGCTGGATCATTGCCAGTTACGGCGAAAACCCGCATACCATCAGCGAAAAGAAATTTCAAAACCTGATAGCGAACTGGAAAGGATTTGAAGGGGCAGCTTTGGAGTTTTTATATGTAAACTGGATCATCAGCGAAAAAGAGAAAAAGGCTAAGGATAAGTCTGCAAATTAATTTTCAAACTCTGTCCAAAAATCCGAATCAATTTTAGATCCTCTCATCATTCTTCTCAGAGTATCATTTATTAGTAAGATATTTCCGTTAGAGAAAGATATTACGAAGTCATACCTTTCACCATGCCATAAATCTTCGGTATAATGCAGAGCAATTTTAGCGTTTTCAGGATTCTTTTGATCGGTTACAAAGATACCAAAATAAGAAGCAACATATATTAACCCATCTTTTCTGAAATGCATATCGCTTCCAAATAGATCCTGAAATTCTTCTTCATCTGAAAAACCAATTGTATAAAGATCCCAGCTTAATCCTTTATCAGATGATAGATGTACTTTTTCCCCAATACTATAAATTTTTCCTTCTTCTGTTTCATGAAAAGATTCCACGTTATCATCATCTTTGTGGATATAAGTTCTCGAAGAGCGCACCCAATTTTTACCTTTATCTGTTGATTTATAAATACCATCATGACATCCCAGGTAAATACTACCATCATTTGAAATGAAAATTTCATTTGCGTAATCAGGTAACTTCGATGAATAAAATTCTCTGTTTCGAATATTTTCTGTATCCAAATTTAAACTTTTGATTCCTTTTTCTTTTCCCATGTGTAGTAAGCTCTCATCCTGAAAACTAAAATCTCTCATCAAAAAAGCAGGCATCTTTTGTTCCCAATTATTCCCATCGGAAGAAACAAAAATACTACTGGTGAATCCAAAATAGTCATGTTCAGAAGTATCTACGCTATACTTTGATACGTAATAGCTATGCTGACCTAACCCGTAATAAGTATCTCCTCTTTTTATAACTTTTGTGAAGTAAACAGAATCAGGGTTTTGGTATTGGCGGAAGTTAATTCCCTGATCATCTGATTGGTACCAATGTTCGTCTCCATAAATGTACAGGGTCTCATTCTCAGTAAGATCTAAGCCTCTGAATACAGAAACGGGTAATGTTCTCTCAGTTTGCCAAAAAAATGCTACATCGTCTCTTGTTTTATCATTTTCATGTGAATTGAACAACCCACACCCTGTGGCAACAAATAATAACGAGGATAAATAAAATAAAACTTTCATTACAGCTTCCTTTATTTAATTCAATATTAATTATTTAGACCATAAAAGAAATTAGAATTTCAGCTTCAAAAAAAGCCGGTTAAGAAAAAACCGACTTTTTTGTTATTTGAAATAGTTCACCGATAATTTCAAATGTTAAAAACCTGAAATAAACAGGCATTTAGCTTATTCGGTTGGCTTTAGTTTGATCTTAAAAAGAAATATCCAAGTAAACCACTTAACAGTGAACCTACAAATATCCCAACTTTAGAGTATTCGATAAATTGAGGATCAGAAAATGCTAGTCCGCCTATAAAAAGAGACATTGTAAAACCAACACCGGTTAAACATGCAATACCGTAAAATATAGTCCATACTTTATCTGAATCCGGCAGTTTAATAATTCCCAGCTTACTTGATATCCAGACTGAAAGCATAATTCCTACCTGCTTTCCAAGAAACAAACCAAAGATTATTCCAAGTGTAAGGGTTGAAGAAAAAGCCACTGCTGTTTGTTCTGCTGAAAGTGCAACTCCTGCATTGGCAAAAGCAAAAACGGGCATTATGAAGTATGCAACCCAAGGATGTAATTTGTGCTCTAACTTGTGTAAAGGACTCTCTAGTTTTTCTACTCCATCTTCAATATAATGTAATGCCGTTTCTTCGTCCTCTTTATCGTCTGAAGTTTTGTATGCTTTTCTTAGCATATCAACGCCTTTTTCTATCTTATCTAATAATCCTATGCAATTTTTATGAGGAGTAGCCGGTATCATAAATCCTAAAACCACACCTGCTATGGTTGCATGAACACCTGATTTTAGTACTGCAACCCAAAGTATCAGCCCAACAAAAAGATATAAAGCTATGTAACGAATGTTTGCCCAATTCATAATCATTAGTACCAATATAGCACCACCGGAAACTGCAAGTGCAGTCAATGATATTTTACTCGTGTAGAACAAGGCGATTACTACAACCGCAATTAAGTCGTCTACTACCGCTACTGCTGTAAGAAAAACTTTTGCCCAAACCGGAACTCTGCTTCCTAACAAAGCTAAAATTCCCAGAGCAAAAGCAATATCGGTTGCGATAGCAATAGCCCAGCCATCCATAAATTCAGTTCCGGCGTTAAATCCGAAGAATATCAAACCGGGAACAATTGCTCCACCAAACGCCGCTATAATTGGAAGCAACGCTGATTGCATAGTAGAAAGTTCACCATATTTGATCTCTCTTTTAATCTCCAAACCAATCAGCAAAAAGAAAATGGCCATTAAACCATCGTTGATCCATAAGATTAATGGTTTTGAGATATTACCGGCTTCAAAACCGACTGTAAGTTTAGCCTGAAATAGTTGAATATACCAATCACTTAATGGTGAATTTGCTACTATTAAAGCTAGTACAGCAGAAATAAGAAGTAATATCCCTGAGAATGATTCTGTTTTAATAAATTCTTGAAGTGGTGCCAAAGGCTTTTTGGATGAAGTCTTTTCCATGTTTAAATAAATGTTAGTTGAATGTTTATTCCTTAGTTAATAAAGGAATTAAGAGGAAATGCAGAATCAACCACGTTCTTCAAAATGGTGTTGCGGGCACTTTTGGGAAGGAAAAAATAAAGCTGTAGGACAACACAAAAAGTTTTGAGACCTGCCCGTTGTAAATGTTTTTACGATATGAATGAATAATATACTCATAGCTTAAATTTCAATTTCAAACCTAAAACTACTCCGCATCATTCCTAGGATATTATTTTTTTTACCAATCTTCTGTATTTATAAACCCGCCAGCTTATATAAATAAACGTAAGAGGAATTACTGTATACAGCATAATCCATTCCATTGAAGACTCAAAAGAAGAACCTACAGCATCCAGAACTAAATAAGTAAGGTAAGAACCATAATAAAACAGTAACATCGCCCCATCAAACTTGGTAATATCAAAACCTGCAATAAATATCGGGATGCACATAATACTTACGGCAACCATAAATGGAAGATCCAAAGAAATGGCCTCTGCAGAAACTGTTAAAATATTCGGAGCTATTACAACCGTAAGTCCAAGTGTGAGCAAAATATTATAAAGATTGCTACCCATTACATTGGCTACAGCCATATCAGTATTTCCTTTCCGAATGGTAGCAATACTGGTTGCCACTTCCGGAAGTGAAGTTCCTATAGAAACTATGGTAAGACCTATCACTAATTCTGAAAGTCCTAATATTGTAGCTATTTCCACCGCGCTTTTTACCATCCAGTCTGATCCCTGAACAATAAGTCCCATACCAACGATCAAATATCCGATATTCTTCACATAGAAAAACCAACCTGATGAGAGCTTTCTCTGTTCTGCCTCAAAATCTGTTTCTTCGGGTTGATTTGATCTCTCCTTTTTGATTTGAAAAAAGGTAAACAACGAATATGAAATCAAACCCAGTAACAGCCAAACCCCGTCAAGGGTTGTGAGTTCCCCATCAAACGCAATAATATATAAAAGCATACTAGCTGCTATAACTATCGGCACGTCAATCTGAACTACTCTGAGTTTTACAGCCAACGGCCTTATGATAGCGCTAATACCCAGAATCAACAGAATATTTGCGATATTACTACCTACAATATTTCCAAGAACCAGATCTGCATTTCCTGCAATAGCAGCTTGCAAGCTAATTGCCAGTTCAGGAGCTCCTGTTGCAAAAGCTACTACAGTCAAACCCATGATTAAAGGGGAAACTCTCCATTTAACACCAAAATGATCTACACCCCGTAAAAATAATTCTGCTCCGCCAATAAGTGCCGCCAATCCGGCTATAAATGTAATTGCTGTCATATCTAAATTTGTGAATACCAAAGGTACAAGGTATTCGGCATAAAAAAAGCCTTTCCTGAACAGAAAGGCTTAGTTTTTTAGTTTGGATGAAGATTTATTTTTCCAACCACCAGTTTCTTAATTGAATTTGCTCTTCTGTAGCGTTCTCAACTTCCTGAAGTTTTTGTTGAGGATACATTGGAGTACCTACTATACCTTGTAATTTAACTTCTTCACCATTTCTGGAAAGCGTCATTGAAATTTCAGTATCAGGAGTCCATTGGAAACTTTGTGGAATAATCTGTTGTATATTTTCCAAAGAAGCTTCTAATCCATTAACAGATTTAAGAATATCCCCCGGCTGAACTCCTAATTCTATTAATGAAGTGTTCAAGTCCATATTTTCGAAATAAATTTCTCTGGTTTCCGGATTTACATTAATAAAAGCTGCCTGCTGATTTATCAAAAACAGATTTGTCTGAATTTCCTCAACTCCCATTTCCAAGCCAACTTTATCAAAGAATAGTGAGTAATCGATCGGAGTTGTTCCTTCAACATGAGTTCTTAAAAACTCACCAATTGAGGGATACGTCATCTCAGTAATTTCTTTGATCAGGTTATCATCTTCAAACGGCTGCTCCACTCCGTATTTGGCTGACAACTCTTTCATCAACGAAAGCATGCTTCTTTCACCGTTACTTTCTTCTCTCATCAGTATATCGATGCACATTCCTATTAGTGCACCTTTCTGATATACATTGTAATAGTTAGATGCATAAGGTTCATCAATTACGTTCTCACTCATTACAGTGAAACTCATGCTATCATCCATAGTGTATGAGCTTGAGATCTTGCTCTGAATTTTGTTATAAAATTCTTCATTAGACTGGAGATCTTCATACGCCTGAAAATGACTGGCAAAATATTCGGTCACTCCTTCGTACATCCACAAATGTTTCGAGAAAGTAGGCTCGTAGTAGTCGAAATAGTGAACATCTTCTGAGTGTACACTTAATGGTGTTACGATATGGAAAAACTCATGTGAAACAACATCTATCATCGCTTGATTTAGCTGCGGTTCCTGCATTTGCTCCGGAAGAACTACAATAGTTGAAGTCTGATGCTCCAGTGCTCCGAAACCCTGCGGAGATGTCTCATTTCCTTCTGAAAGAAATAAATAAATATCGTATCGGGGAGTACTGTTCAGGTCACCGAGATATTCTTTCTGAGCCAGCATCATTTCAAAAACTGTTTCTTTGATCTTTGATGCTGTATGCACTCCATTTGGTGAGTACACACTTAGCACAATTTGAATATCACCAACCTCAAATTCTTCGATATCAAGATCACCGTAAAACATCGGGTTGTCGGTAATATCAAAATAACGGGCAGCTGTATAATTATCTACTACAGTGGAATCTCCCTCTAAAACCATTGAACTACTTGTAGGCAAAGCTGATGATTTTTTCATTCCGGCAGGGGCAGTAACGGCTAATTTGTAGCTGTTATCTTTCAACTCTTCGAAATACCCAATGAAACCATGAAGATTAAGCACAAAGTTATCGTCTTCAATGTTTGTCCCTGATGGTGAAAATGGCGTAGGTTTTTCTGTGTTCTCGATATCAAATGTATCGTTTACATAGTAACCAATCTTGTCCAGATTTTGAGCGTTTGGAATGATCCATGTATTTTCGTCGGGACGATTTACTTCGATTTCTATTCCTGAATAATCATAAGCGGTAAGACCTTCAGTAAAACTTCCGAAATCACTTATATCATAAGTACCCTGAACAACCCGGGGAATTCTGTACGTGACAGTATCCTGAGCAAACATTCCCGGATTGATCTCAACCCAGACGCGATCATTATCAATATTAACAAGATTGATGGAAGTGGAGATCGGAGTTTGCGATGCCATCTCTCTCATTTCTTTAGAAATACTATCCCCTGTTTTAGGAGAACAGGCATAGGTTACACTAAGGAGTAAAACTCCATATATAAGTTTTTTCATTAGAATATTTTTTGATGAATAATTTGGGTTGGCAATTTCATCATACAAAAAATTGCCAAACCTTAATTTAAAAATTGTGAGAAATTAAAAACCCCGGTCAGGATTAACTGCCGGGGTTCAGGATTTGCTTATTAAGCTATTTTAAGAATCAAATCAGCTGTTCTCATAGAATAACCGGCTTCATTGTCATACCAACCGATTACTTTTACAAGATTACCATCCACTTTGGTTAGCTCGCTGTCAAAAATATTTGAGTGCGGATTTCCGATGATATCAGTTGATACCAAAGGATCAGTTGCATACTCAAGAATACCTTTCATAGCACCTTCAGATGCTTTTTTAAAGGCAGCGTTAACTTCTTCTGCTGTTGTTTCTTTATTTACTTCGCATACAAAATCAGTTAATGAGCCTGTTGGGGTTGGAACACGAACGGCTCCGCCATCCAGCTTACCATCTAAGTGAGGAAGCACCAAACCAACAGCTTTAGCAGCACCGGTTGATGTAGGGATAATATTAATTGCAGCTGCACGTGCTCTTCTCAAGTCTCTGTGCGGAGCATCTAAAATTCTTTGGTCACCCGTGTAGGCGTGAATCGTTGTCATAAATCCTTTTTTTACACCAAATGCATCATCCAGAACTTTTACCATTGGTGCCAGGCAGTTTGTAGTACAACTAGCGTTCGAGTAGATTTCAGTTTCGCCATCAATTACTTCATCGTTTACACCAAGCACTACTGTTTTAACTCCCCCTTTTCCGGGAGCCGAAATGATTACTTTCTTAGCGCCAGCTTCAAGATGTTTACTTGCACTTTCTTTGTCTACAAAAAAACCGGTTGATTCAATCACAATATCAACACCAAGATCTCCCCAGTTCAGGTTCGCAGGATCTCTTTCGGCTGTAACCGAAAAACTCATATCATTGATGGACATCTTATCCCCATCCACAGAAACCGTTCCATCGAAAGTACCTTGTGAGGAATCATACTTGAAAAGATGAGCTAGTGTATTTGTATCAGTTAGATCGTTTACCCCAACGATATCAACTTTATTACTGTATTTAGCAAGGATTGATCTGGTTACCATTCTACCAATTCGACCAAATCCGTTAATTCCGACTTTTATTTTTGACATTTTTCCCTGTTTTATTGACGGTTAACTCTAATTTTGGTTTAAAATTAACCCATTAATTAACTTTCTTTTCAGATTTATAAAATACTACTACTAGCTACCATATTCAATGATTATAGCCTATATACGTGATAGATAAATGCTGTTTATGTATGGTAGCGTTTTTCTAATAGCTGCATACGGTTTTTAAGAATATGTGATTCTTTTTTTAAACTATGGTTACACTTCTGTTACAAGGTAGTGCCACACTCAGGTTAAGTTTAGTCTGCTAAATTACAATTAACCTCAGGAAAATGAATCTATCACAAATTTTAAAATCAACTCTTTTAAGTGGCTCAATAATGTTTGGGCTTCTGGCTTGTGACACAAGCAGTACCGAAGAATTAGTAGAAGCTGATTTCACTGTAACTATTGAAAACGTAGGTGAATCCTATTCCTATATAAAAAGTGGCTCTTTTGCTGTTCCTGTTGGAGCTACAGAGCCAAGTGGAATAGGTCCGGGGGGTGCTTTTGAATTTGAATTTACCGCACCTGTTGGTTCAAGATTATCATTAGCAACGATGTTTGTTCAATCTAACGACTGGTTTTATGCAACCGGTTCTGCGGGATTGGCACTTTATAACGCTGATGGAACACAAGTTACCGGGAATATTACTTCTGAATTCAATTTATATGATGCAGGAACCGAGGAAGATCAGGAACCCGGGGTTGGAGACAATCAGGTTTTAAGACAGAGTGGTCCGGATACAGGACCGGCTGATGACAACAATTTGGTGCGTTCAGTAGACACTTCTGATTTACCGGCTGATGAAGATGTGATTCAGGTTACTTTAACTTCTACAAGCTCTACCGGATTCAGAGTCAGAATAGAAAACGTTTCTACATCCACTACTCTTCAAACTTCCGAAGGAGGAAAACCAGTACCGTTATCTCCCGGAGCGTGGGCAGTGCATGCTGAAAGCGAAACAAATGTTTTATATGAAATTGGTCAACCTGATTACGGACTAGGACTGGAAGGCGTAGCAGAAGACGGAACAGTAGGTGCTATAAACTCAAGCCTTGATGAAGAAACCGGAATTACTGTTCCACTATCTCCGGGAGCATTTGCTGTTTATATAGGAGATAATCCAATGTTTACTGCAAACCAACCTTTTCCAAATAATGGAATCGAAGGAATTGCCGAAGACGGGACACCTGGCGAAATGGTCGCTTCCTTAGAAGCTAATGAAAGTGTATTTGCAAGTGGCGCTTTTACACAACCGGATGGAGCAACCTCAAACGGTCCTTTGCTTCCAGGTGACAGCTACACATTTAGCTTTACAGCTCATGAAAACTATTCGCTGAATTTAGCCACAATGTTTGTTCAATCCAATGATCTCTTTTATGCTTTAGGTGGAAATGGAGTCGAGTTATTCAACAACGGAATTCCTTTAACCGGCGATATTACAAGCTCAGTATCACTTTGGGATGCCGGTACAGAAGCAAATGAAGAACCCGGGATCGGAGCAAATCAAGTGATTAGACAAAGTAGTGCTGACACAGGACCTGCTGACACAAATACCAATGTGCGTTTAGTGAACGACAGTTTTACGTATCCGGATGTTTCCGATATCCTCAGAGTTACAATAAGTTTAAATCAATAGTGTAGAGATAATCCCTAATCCAAACCCTCTCGTTTGATAGATGAGAGGGTTTTTTATTGCTTTAATTTTAAGAAACACCCATTTCCTGCGCCAATTTTGGTTACCTTGATTCTAAAATAATCTCCAAATTTAATTCTTCAGTTCCCAAATGGACAGCAACGACATCTTCAGGCGTTTAAGATATATTCTAGGCTATAATGATCTCAAAATGGCAGAGGTGTTTGCTTTGGCTAATGTTCCTATTGATCAGTCCAGAGTCACGACCTGGCTCAAGAAAGATGAAGATTCTGATTTTGTGAAGATGCCTGATGTCGCCTTGGCTACTTTTCTGAATGGATTAATTAATCAGAAACGTGGTAAGAAAGACGGACCACAGCACCCGCCTGAGCAGGAGTTAAATAACAACATCATATTTCGAAAATTACGAATCGCATATAATCTTCAGAGCGATGACATTCTGGAAATGTTTGAAATGGTTGGTAAGACTATCAGCCCTCATGAACTCAGCGCTTTTTTCAGAAAACCCACTTCCGGTAAATACCGGGAATGCAACGATCAGTACTTACGACATTTTCTCTCCGGTTTGCAAGGGAAGTTTAGGGATTGATGGGTTTTGTCTCAGAATATAACTCTTCCAGAGTTATAACATCTCAATAGTTAATAATCCAATTCATATCAACTCTGGAAGAGTTTGGATCATGTGTTAAGAACAAGAAGAAGCGGAGCTTCTAAGTACTGTTCCGCAGCCTGCCTTTGTCGGTAGACAAGCAGAGCTACGGAACGAGGTTAAATCATCAGAGATTGATGTATCACTCCATCCTAATGGCTTTTTTTTTTCGATTTAAAAACATAGATTCTTTGAATGTTTGTTTTTAAAAAAAGAATATGAATTATGTCTTTTCCAAACAGTTATGAATACTTAGATCTTTCTTTGCATCTCAAATACGATATTGACAATTTCGAAGAAACCTTAAAAGGTTTAAAAAATATAATATCTCATTTTCAAAAAGAAGTTGAGTTTTGGGAACAAGATCATTTCATAAATCACGGAATTTTTAGAAATTATTCGACATTTTTTAAGGATAAATATGATCTGCTTTTAAATTTTCATGATACTAATAAAGAAACAGATAAAGATTCACTAAAAAGAATATGGGATAACCTTTCACCGAGCTTAAAATTGAATAAATTAAATATTAACAATAGAAATGCCTCGGTACTATCTTGTCAAACTCCCACAGCTATTTTTTTTTGAGAACTTAATTAAAGAAAACCCAACCGAAGCGACAATAGCTTTTTATTATTTAAATGAAATACCATATTCAATTGGTTCTAATCTAAATCAATTTTCAGGTATAATTATAGCTTATGAATTTACCCAAGCAAGAGAACAAGGAGGATTTAAAGAAAGGAGGAAAGCAGAAAAAATATCTGTTTCTAGATTATTGAGTAGGGTAAAAAAACAATCAGGCTCATTAGAAAATAAATTTTCTGCAATATCTACTGACATTGAAATATGGTTTAAAAATACTAAAAAAAACTTATCTGATTGGGAGGACGAAAAAGAGAAAAGAATTGAAAATTCAATAAAAGAAGGTCAAAGAAAGATTGACCTGACCGATAAAACTTATTCTGATTTTATGTCACTGAAAGCGCCATTGCAGTATTGGGACAATAGAATCAAACAATACGGCGATTCTGGTTATTTATGGTCATTAATACTCGTATTAAGTATAGTTGTTATTTGTGGAGGCATTTTTAAATTGATATATGATCCACCTTCAATTTTTGAAAATGATATTTCAAAATTTGATCCACTTGCAGTAAAGAGCATTCTTCTTTACGCGACTTTAATTTCATTCTCTGCATATTTTCTACGTACCTGTTCAAGAATGATTTTTAGCTCATTTCACCTTAAAAGAGACGCAGAAGAGCGACATCAGCTTACAATGGTATATTTATCCTTAAAAGAACGTGGTGATATTAGTGAAGATGAAAGAGATCTGATTATTCAAGCTATATTTAGTCGTGTAGATACAGGTTTATTGAAAGGTGATAATGCTCCAACAATGCCTGGAGCAAGTTCTTTTCTTGAAAGAATTGGATCACGATAACAAAGCCACCTCTAATTGAAATGGCTTTCAAGTTAAAGCTGAAAACTATTCCGGAGTGTCTTCTTTTTCATCTTTGGAAACTTTTGCCATTGCCGCGACTCCAAAAACAACTCCTAAAGAAAGCCAAAGCGCTAAGTTATCGGTAATAATTCCGATTACTGTCCCAAAAATTATCCCAAAAGCCATCGCGTTTTTCTTATTCATATAAAATCCTTTTCATTAATCTTTCTTTTATCGACTGCTATCTAGTCTAGTTGCACAACGAAGGATCAATCCAATAGTTACAATCTTTACTTATTAGAGCCTTGAGCTATTTGATAATTCTGCAGATCCTTCGGAGGTATCCTCAGGATGACTCTGCAACAAAAAAAGCCACCTCAATCGAGATGGCTTTTAGATCGTAAATACAGATTTCGCATCAACTGCGGAATGACAGATAAGTACTAGCTCACCAACGCCTTCATATAATCTCTTCGCATTTCGGCAATGGCTGAGATAGAAATTCCTTTTGGGCAAACAGCTTCACATTCTGCAAAGTTAGAGCAGTCACCAAATCCTTCTTCTTTCATTTGGTCAACCATTGCAACTGCACGATTTCCTCTTTCCACTTCTCCTTGCGGGAATTTATTTAGGTGGGCTAACTTAGCTCCTGTGAACAATGAAGCTGAGGCATTTGGGCAAGCCGCTACACATGCTCCGCAACCAATACAAGTGGCATAATCGAAAGCCGCATCAGATTTTTCTTTTTCTACCGGAATAGCGTTGGCTTCCTGAGCTGAACCTGTTTTTACCGATACGTAACCGCCGGCTTCAATAATCCGGTCAAAAGCACCGCGATCTACAACCAAATCTTTAATGATAGGAAATGCCGCTGCACGTGGAGGCTCAATGGTTATTCTGTCTCCATCTTTATAATTACGCATGTGTAACTGGCAACAGGCAACTTTGGCTTTTGGCCCGTGTGCCTGTCCGTTAATCACCAGATTGCAGGAACCACAAATTCCTTCACGACAATCGTAATCAAATTCTACCGGTTCTTTACCTTCCAATTGTAATTCTTCGTTCAGAACATCCAACATTTCAAGGAAGGACATATGCTCATTTACTGTATCTAAAGTATATTCTTCGAAATGTCCCGGAACATCAGGTCCTGCTTGTTTCCAGTATTTCAAATGAATGGTCATGTCTTTACTCATAGTTTAATCCTTTGGTTTTAGCCACTAAAGCACAAAATCACTAAAAATATTCATGTTTTAGTGTTTCCGTGGCAAACCTTTTATTTATAAGATCTTTGTTTTAGTTCAACGAATTCAAATTCTAAATTTTCTTTGTGTAGTTCTTCCTGAAGCTGTCCGTTCACACCTTTGAATTCCCAGGCTGCTACGTAAGAGTAGTCTTCATCATTTCTGAGTGCTTCCCCTTCTTCGGATTGATATTCCTCACGAAGGTGGCATCCACAAGACTCTTCTCGATCCAGTGCATCTTTCGCCATTAGTTCAGCTAACTCAAAGAAATCAGCTACACGCCCAGCAAATTCGAGATACTTGTTGTAGTTGTTCTTTTCGCCGGGCACATACACGTTTGTCCAGAATTCCTCACGAAGTTCCTGAATCTCTTTAATCGCTTTTTCAAGATCTTCCTTATTTCTTGCGATTCCGATGTTATCCCATACGATCTTCCCTAATGTTCTGTGAAAATCAACGATCGTTCTTTTTCCATTTACATTCAGAAGTTTGTCAATTTGGTCCTGGGCTCCTTTTTCAGCCGCAACGAATGCATCATGATCGGTGCCATAACGAGTGCCCGGTTTAACATCTGCAAGATAATTACCGATGGTTGCAGGAAGTACAAAGTAGCCATCACTCAAGCCCTGCATCAATGCACTGGCTCCCAGTCTGTTTGCTCCGTGATCAGAGAAGTTTGCTTCTCCTGTGGCAAAAAGTCCCGGAATATTGGTCATTAAGTTGTAATCAACCCAAAGACCACCCATCGTATAATGCACTGCAGGATAAATTCTCATTGGTTGCTCATATGGATTTTCACCGGCGATATTTTCGTACATATCAAACAGGTTACCATATTTAGATTCGACCGTTTCTCGACCATCACGCTTGATGGCATCACGAAAATCCAGATACACTGAAAGTCCGGTTGGTCCAACTCCCAATCCCTGGTCACAAACGATTTTGGCATTTCTGGAAGCCACATCGCGGGGAACTAAATTTCCGAAACTTGGATATTTTTCTTCCAGATAATAGAAGCGTTCATCATCCGGTATATCATTTGGATGTCGGTCATCTCCTTTTTTACGAGGAACCCAAACACGACCATCATTTCTTAAGCTCTCACTCATCAGAGTAAGTTTAGATTGATAATCTCCCGAAACCGGAATACAAGTTGGGTGAACCTGCACGTAACATGGATTTGCAAATAAAGCTCCCTTTTTGTGAGCTCTCCATGCTGCAGTTACATTTGAATTTTTAGCGTTGGTTGAAAGATAGAATACGTTACCATATCCACCGGTAGCTAATACAACGGCATCAGCTTCCCATCTTTTCAACTCACCCGATACAAGATCTCTGGTAATAATACCACGAGCTTGTCCGTCAATGATCACAACGTCCAGCATCTCATGTCGTGGATGATATTCGATTCCGCCTTCATTCACCTGGCGCATCATTGCCTGGTAAGCACCTAGCAATAATTGTTGTCCGGTTTGGCCACGAGCGTAAAATGTTCTGGAAACCTGAGCTCCACCAAACGAACGATTGGCAAGCAATCCACCATATTCACGTGCGAAAGGAACTCCCTGGGCTACTGCCTGATCAATAATTTCGTTTGATACTTCAGCAAGTCTGTACACATTTGATTCTCTGGATCTGTAATCGCCACCTTTGATGGTATCATAAAATAATCTCCAGATACTGTCGCCGTCATTCGGATAATTTTTTGCAGCGTTAATTCCACCTTGAGCAGCAATACTGTGTGCACGTCTGGCAGAATCCTGAATACAGAAACTCTTTACATTATAGCCAAGCTCGGCCATACTAGCAGCGGCTGCTCCACCGGCTAATCCAGTTCCAACAACAATCACTTCGTATTTACGCTTGTTATTAGGAGCAACAAGCTTCATTTCTTTTTTATGCTTGCGCCACTTTTCTTCTAATGGTCCTTCAGGTGCTTTTGAATCTAATTTCATAATTGTGTTGCCAAGGAATCACAAAATCACGGAATTAATTAACTATCCGCTTAATGCCTCTTCCAATATTTGAATTAATAGTTTCTTTAACAGTAAAAGTTATCACTAAATCATGTTTTGTGTTTTCGTGAATTAGTGGCATTTAAATTTAATAAGAGATTAATGAGCCTTCACCACCTGTGAAATAGATATACACCGGGATAAAGATGAATAGTAGCATAATTACAATAGCGAAGCCATAAGCTCCCATTTGAACTTTCTTTGAGGCGTCTTTACTCTTCATTGAAAGCGAAGTAAACGCACTCCAGAATCCATGTGCTAAGTGTAAAATTGCCAATGAAAGCACTCCAACATAACCAACTACGATCCAAGTCTTTTGAAATTCTTCGATAACTAACCTTCTTAAATCACGGGCTTCAGTACCGTTGATCATTGTGGTGTACTCAGTTCCAAACTTGAAATGAATAATATGCAATACTAAAAAGATGAAAATTACCGAACCGGAAATGATCATACTTCTTGAAGCAAGGCTTTGATGACTTGGCCCACCTTTTGTTTTATACTTTTTATATCCTTCTGGTCTGGCTTTTCTTCGATTCCACCATATTGAAACTCCCAAAACGGTATGGTATAAAAAGAAGAATGCTAATCCTGCTTCTATCACATATAGAAGAGGTCCTAAATCTTTTAAAGTTTTTGTATAAATGTTAAAGGCTTCAGGAGCACCGAAGATGGTAAGATTACCGCCGATATGACCAATGAGGAACAGCATCAAACCGATACCAGTTATCCCCGTCATAATTTTGCGTCCTACTTGCGAATTGATCGCTTTTATAAATGAGGGCATGCTAATTTATGTAGTTAATTCTGTAAAGTTAAACAAGCTTGTTTAAGCATTAGTTTCAATTCAGAGTGAAACTAAATTATTGCTTTAATAGAATTGAAAAATCGCTTTTTCCCTTTTCAATGGCAAGGTGGATTCACTCTAAATATTAAGTATGAACGGGGATAAATATTCTTTTACCTTTTGAAACTAATTAATCAATCATTTCCTGAAAACAGTTACCGACATATTTTCATCTGAGTTCAAAGAAAAAGGTTCTAAGTTTATAGGATATCTGTTTCCTGCAAAATCTGAAGAAGAGTTTGATAGCCAACTTCAAAAGTTAAAATCTGAACTTTGGGATGCATCTCATCATTGTTACGGATACCGGATCGGAGCCGATAATACAGTTGAATTCAGCAGTGATGACGGCGAACCTTCAGGCACAGCAGGGCTTCCCATCCTAAACCAACTTCGATCTGAAGAACTAGTAGATGTTGGAGCAGTAGTTGTGCGCTATTTTGGTGGAACCAAACTTGGAAAATCCGGATTAATTGAGGCTTATGGTTTAGGAGCAAAAGAAGCTATTGAAGTCTCTAAATTGAAAACTGTTATTCCCTGTGTGTGGTTTAAAGTTAGTTATGAATATTCTGAAGAGAATATAATTCAAAAACTGAGACAGGATTTTAAATTACATGAGAGAGATTCTGAATATCTTGAGAACATAACATTAACTGTAGGCTCTCCATTAGAACTGGCAAGTTCATTCAAGAAAAGACTTAAGGAGCTGGAACATTTATCTGTTTTTTTCAAAAAACTGAATCAGGGATATTATTTCGGTTGAGAAAAGTACATCTCACTGATTTACACAATTAATTAACCTTCCGTTTGTAAAGGCGTCAACAACCTCAACCACTCCCTGCCCCACCGCATCCTGAGCTTGTTGTGTTGATGCACCAATATGATGGGTTCCATATACATTAGGATGCTGAGCAATTTCCGAAGTAAACTCAGAGTCTCCGGTACCGGGTTCATTTGCATATACATCCAAAGCCGCTCGAATTCCTTTTTTGTTCATCGCCTCAATCAAAGCAACTTCATCAATAAGCTCTCCTCTGGAAGTATTTATTAATATGGCTTCTTCATTCATGTGTGCTAAAAAATTTTCGTTTACAAGATTTCTTGTTTCCGGAACAGAAGGTAAATGTAGACTTACTATATCGCACTTTTTTAATAGTTCTTCTCTTGATCTCAACAACGTAATTCCAGTTTCTGAAATCTTTGTTTTCGACTCCTCTGATCTTGAAGGTTTTTCAACCCCATATACATTCATTCCAAATGCTTTTGCTCTCGCTGCTAATGCTTTACCAATTGCACCAAGTCCTAATATCGCTATGTTTCTCCCGTAAATTCCTCTTGCTGTACTGTATTTTTTCTTATTCCAGATTCCATCCCTCAGATCATGCACATTATCAGGAATATTACGGTCTATGGAAATGATCAATCCCATCACAAGTTCAGCAACTGCTATAGAATTAGCTCCGGGTACATTGCACACTTTTATGCCTCTTTTCGCAGCGTATTCTTTATTGATGGTATTAGTCCCTGCTCCGGCTCTAACGATCAGCTTAAGGTTGGTTGCTTTGTCTATCGTTTCAACCTCCACTCTTGTACTTCTTACAACTAATACTTCATAATCTTGGATTGAATCGGGCAGCATCCCCGCAGTTAAAGAACTATCAACAATACATATGTGCCCCTTCTCAGACAAAGATTCTGCAACAGAACTTTGAATTTTATCTGCTATTAATATTCTCATCTCAAAAACACTTTAATAATTTATCTGAACTTTAAGTTTTAAATAGAAAAATCCATAAATCAAACCAATTAAAAATAAATAAAGAATGTTATATAAAAGTTATACTTACGAATAATGATTTAAAGTATACTAATTGCTTTAAGTACCAATCCGAATTCAGGGTTGTTACGTTCTTTTAATTAAGTATCTTCTTCAGAATAATTCAGAAGTTCACACAATCAATTACCTAACTATGAAAAACAATATTCACGATCAGGTTTCTTCTTATTATGGAGAAACTCTGCAGACATCTGACGACCTTAAAACAAATGCCTGCTGTACGGATATAGAATATCCAAGACATATAAAAGATATTCTAAGTCAACTACATGATGAAACGATGTCTAAGTATTACGGATGTGGTCTTACTATTCCAACTAACCTAGAAGGTCTGCGTATTCTTGATTTGGGTTCCGGTTCAGGAAGAGATTGTTATGTAGCAAGTAAATTGGTTGGCAAAGAAGGTCATGTTATCGGTGTGGATATGACTGATGAACAGTTAAAAGTCGCGGATGCTCACAAAGACTTTCATGCTGAAAAGTTCGGGTTTGCAAATGTTGAATTCCAGAAAGGAAATATCGAAGAACTTGGAAAACTGGATATAGAAAAAGAATCTCTTGATCTGATTATTTCTAATTGTGTTATAAATCTGGCTACGGATAAAAAAGCCGTGCTTCAAGGTGCTTATGATCTTTTAAAGGAAGGCGGAGAAATCTACTTCAGTGATGTGTACTCTGATCGAAGAATTCCTCAGGATCTTGTTGATGATCCTGTTTTATACGGAGAATGTTTGAGTGGTGCACTATATTGGAACGACTTTTTGACCATTTCAAAGGATGTTGGCTTTTTAGATCCCAGAACAGTGAGTTCGAACAGAATCACTATTGAAGATGAAGAGCTTATGGAAAAAGTAGGTAATATCAATTTCTACTCCGTTACCTATCGTTTAATGAAATTACCAAAACTGGAAAGTGATTGCGAAGATTATGGGCAGGCAGTTCGCTATAAAGGAACTATCGATCATAACAAAGATGCTTTTGAACTGGATGATCATCATTTGTTTGAAGCCGGTCGTATTAAAACTGTTTGCGGAAATACATATATGATGCTTCACGACACAAGATTTAAAGAACATTTTGATTTTTGGGGTGACTTTTCCACCCATTACGGAATTTTTGAAGGCTGTGGTGGAAGTGCCCCCTTCAACACAGAAAATACTAATTCAGACGAGGCTGCTCCATGCTGCTAAAAGATTTAAAAACGAAATCTCTTAAAGAACAGGAAATAAAAAGGAATTTTCACGACAAAGGTAAATTCAAAGAGCCAACAGTTACCGGTAAAGGCGATGATCGGGCTTATGTTGAATTGACCAACCTGGATACGCTTTGGTTCAATACAGGTACGCGTTGTAATCTTCAGTGCAAAAACTGTTACATCGAATCTTCCCCAACTAATGACGAGTTGTTATATATCACTACAGATGAAGTAAAAACCTATCTGGATGAAATTCGTGATCTTGAATTAAGTACAAAACAAATATCATTTACCGGAGGCGAACCTTTCCTGAATAAAGATATGGTTCCGATTCTGGACTTATGTTTAGAACGAGGATTTAATGTGTTGGTCTTAACCAATGCATACCGCGCCATTGATAAGCATTTCGATGAACTGGATGTGCTGAATAAAAAATATCCCGGAAAACTAACACTTCGTATTTCTTTAGATCATCATACAGAATCTGTACACGAGCGTGAACGAGGACCTAAAACGTTTAACCGAACGCTTACAACAATGAACACCCTTTCAAAAATGGGTTTTAATCTTGCAGTTGCCGGGCGTTCTTTGGAAAATGAATCCAGAGATGAAGCTTTGCAGGGTTATCAGTCCATCCTTGATGAATACGAAGTTGGCATCACGGTTACAGGTGGTGAAAATATTGTGATCTTCCCGGAAATGACTACCGATCAGGATGTACCAGAAATCACTACAGATTGCTGGGATATTTTGAATGTTAAAGCTGAACATCAAATGTGTGCAACAGAACGCATGGTTGTAAAGCGAAAAGGGACCGACACTCCGGTGGTACTTCCATGTACGTTAATTGCGTATGATGAGCAATTTGAACTCGGTACCACACTCAAAGAATCATTCCAAAAGGTTTATCTGAATCATCCTTATTGTGCACAGTTTTGTGTGTTGGGTGGAGCCAGTTGTTCGGCTTAATTGAAGTCTTCATGAATCTTACGTCATCCCGAACTCGTTTCGGGATCTTAAGAAATGGCTTTTTGCTTAATAACTGCAGATAAATCCTTGGCTGGTGTACCTGAAGAAACATAAATCATCACGAACACTCAGAATCATGTTCACCAGGGAGGACTTTAGTCCGACCAAATAAAGATTTCATCCTTGGATCAACAGTAAGCAAACCTAAAGGATTTGCTTGTTTAAGGAGTCAATATAGGTGAAACCTTAAACCAGCAGGACGTTCACGTCCGAATAATTGGGCGATTTTTTTTTAGCTGATCGTGCTGATCTTTCGTCCCGAAGCTTAGGAATCAGGATGACTGAGACATTTCACTCCCACTCCACCTCTACAAACTTTTCAGGATCAAAAATATCGGGGTTGACGGAATCAGGAGTTTTCATGTCTGTGTATTTCTCAACTAGTCCGAGCATTCCATTGGCTTTAAAAATTACTTCCGGAGCTACCCAGCCTTCCCCTAGTTTTTCATAGTTATTGAATTGAACTTCCTGTATCGTATTTGCTCGTCCAACCGTAATATTCCGCACAAAAACTAACCGTTCAGCATCAATCCAGAATTGAGGTTTGGTGGAATCTGCTTTGTCCACTCCAATTACATAAACATCTCTGCCCTGCCATTCATCCATATATACTTTTTCAAGGTCGTACCCAATTCGTGAAAGTTGTGTTGCTGTGCTGTCTACCGATTGGTGATACACATCAAATCCCAAAACAAGCAGATCGTGCACTCTTGGGAATTCTTGGATTTTCTCTCCATTTACAAATCCATACTGAACACCATCGTTAAAGAGAATACCGTTATTTGAGTTCTTCTCATCGAATTTAATAGCAAGTTTTCCAGGAAGACTCATAGCTTCGTACCACATTTGGGTTCTTACTACTTCATCATTTTGCCCATAAAAGACCGTCTCTTGAGTAAATGTAAAGTTGGAATACCACTTTCCTTTATACTCTTCGTACATCTTTGAAAGCACTTCCACTCCGGTTTCAACCTCATCAGATTGAAAGCCTGAAGCATTAATAATCGGGATAAAAACAAATAGAACTAAAAGGAGTATTTTTCTCATGTATATATGCACTGAAATTTCTTCCCTGAATGGTAGCAATCCTATTAATTAAGAACCATCAAAATCTATTAAAGCTGAATCAGAATGTTTATGTTTAAAGAGCTATTTTCAGCTAAAGATTATTTATGAAGATATATACAAAAAAAGGCGATGCGGGTGATACTTCACTGTTTGGCGGACAAAGAGTTTCTAAAAGTTCACTCCGGATTGAAGCATACGGTACAGTAGATGAATTAAATTCCGTTCTTGGAGTTTCGCTATCACACGGAGTTCATGCTCGCTCAAAAGAACTTTTGGATGAAATTCAGAAGCAATTATTTGTTTTGGGTTCTGATCTGGCAACACCTCCATCAAAAAAAATAAAGATCGATCGTATTCAAGAATCTGAGATCACTTTTTTGGAAAACGCTATTGATGAACTTGAGGATCATCTTGAACCTTTGACGAGTTTCATTCTTCCGGGAGGATCGCCAGCCGGCGCACATCTTCATGTTGGAAGAACCGTTTGCCGAAGAGCTGAGCGTTTAGCAGTAGAATGTTCAAAAGAAGATAAAATCTCCGAAGAAGCTATAAAATATCTGAACCGGCTTTCTGATTTTTTGTTCGTCCTTGCCAGATTTGAGAACAAACAATCCGGAAATGAAGAAACAAAATGGTTGCCAAATTCCTGATCTATGGCTCTAAGTAATAAGCAGAAGTCGTACATAAAAAAGCACAGCAAAAAGAAAAGTGCCGGGAAAGTAGCTTCGGATCTGAATCTTGAAGAATCAGAAGTACAGGCATATATGGATACTCTTAAAGAGCCACTCCCTTTAAAGAAAAAGGTATTGTTTTACGGAATCACCATTTCCATTCCATTTTTATTTTTTATCATTCTGGAGTTGATCCTTAGAAGCACAAATTATCTGGGAAATACCGATTTATTCATAGACCCAAATATTCCCACAGATGAATACCGCATCCCAAACCCGAACTTTGCCTCCCGCTATTTCTTTTATACCAATGTTATTCCAAGTCCTTCTATAGATGTTTTTTTAGCTGAAAAACCGAAAGACAGCTACAGAATTTTTGCTATGGGAGGCTCAACAGCTGCCGGATATCCTTACGGATTTAACGGCACATTTTCCCGTGTTGTTGATGATGTTTTACAAGATGCCCTGCCCGATAAAAATGTGGAAGTAGTAAACGTGGGAATTTCAGCGATCAACACTTATACATTGTACGATCAATTGGATGAGATCATCGAGCATAAACCTGATGCTGTTATGATCTATGCCGGACATAATGAATTTTACGGAGCGCTTGGGGTAGGTTCAAATGAGAATCTGGGTGCATTTCCGGGATTTGTTCGATTCTATCTAAAACTTCAACGATTCAAAACCTTTCTGTTCCTCAGAACCATTATTGTGGATACAGGTAAGTGGTTTGCTACCACCTTTTCTGATAAAGAGGTTAAAGAAAGCGGGACCCTTATGGAAAGAATCGTTAATTCCCGATCTATTGAATTAGACAGCCCGAAATATGAACTGGCTATGATTCAGTTTGAGAGTAACATTTCTACCATCATCGAGACTTTTGAAAAAGAAGGTATTCCGGTTTTTATTGGTAGTGTTGCAAGTAATGTTAAGGACCAAAAACCATTTGTTGATATTACTGATGGTGAGGAACCTTCCGCTCTTTCTACATTCCGGGAAGCTCAAAATGCTCTGGATACTGATGATTTTGGTGCTGCAAAAGAAAAATTCAACCTTGCCAAAGATCTGGACGGTCTAAAATTCAGAGCACCTTCTGAAATTAATGAGATCATAAAAAATCAGGCTGCGAAAAATCCACTCACAACCTATGTACCGGTACATGAGGCTTTCGAAGAAAACTCTGATGAAGGTTTAATTGGCTTTGATCTTATGCTGGAACATCTTCATCCTAATCAACGAGGATATTTTTTAATCGGAAAAACATTCTCTGAAGTTATTTTAAACGACTTAGAGCAAAAAGGAATCACCAGAAGTGAAATTCAATCAGAAGATTGGGATAACTATTTTAGGCAAATGCATCTCACCTACTTCGATCACAGAGTTGAATGGCACAGAATTTCAACTTTGAAACAAGGCTTTCCTTTTGTTCAGGGAGCAAAACCAACTCCCTATCAATTTTCTTACTCTTTTACCGATTATATAGACAGCCTTGCTTACGCTACTGTTCATGAGAATCTTGGGTGGGATCGTGCTAAAGTCGAAGCAGCAAGCTTTTATGAAAACACAGAAAAAATTGAGCTGGCACTTGAGGAATATTTTGGATTAATCAGAAACCAGCCCTGGAATGATTCTCCTTATGTTTTTGCGGCTCGGCTATATCTGGACCGTAATGAATTTGACAAAGCTGAACCACTTTTGAGAGAAGCATATTTAATCAATAAAGAAGAGCCCTTCATCACTAAAATGCTGGGTGCTATTGAATTGAACCGGGGAAATCAAAAAAAGGCGATAGAATTACTGGAAAAATCTATATCTATAAACCCGAGAGATCCGCAGGCTTTATTTAACCTTTCCGGAGCTTATGGAACTAATCAGGAATTTCAAAAAGCGATAGAAACGGCACAAAGAGTTCAGCAGTTGAGCCCCAATTTCCCCGGATTACGTGGCTGGATGCAACAACTGGAACAAATTATTCAATCAAGAAAATAATACAATGGCATTAATGATATCTGTCTCCGGAATCCGGGGCGTATTTGGAACCGATCTTACCCCTGAAAATTTAGCCCGATTTACAGCGGCTTACGGAACCTGGCTGAAAGGAGGCACAGTTGTTCTCGGGAGAGATTCCAGAGTAACCGGCCAAATTTGTGAAGACATCGTGGCTTCAACGCTGGCGAGTGTTGGTTGTGATGTAATCAAAGTCGGGATTGTACCAACACCAACGGTTGCAATGGGGGTTTTACGTCATAATGCTGATGGAGGAATTATCATTTCTGCCAGTCATAATCCTGCTCAATGGAATGCATTAAAATTACTGAACGGAACCAGTGAGTTTATGACTGCATCAGAAGGAAAAGAAATGATCGCTATTTCAGATTCCGGTGAATTCAATTATAAAATGTATGATGAAATTGGAACCGTTACAGAAGACAATGATTTACTTGAATATCATATTGAAGAGATTCTGAAACTGGATTATATCAATCCTGAGATCATTCGCTCTGCAAAACTTTCTGTAGCTGTTGATGCCGTAAATGGAGCCGGTTCAGTTGGAGTTCCTATGCTTCTCGAAAAACTTGGAGTTGAAGCGACTCATAAAATTCACTGTACACCAAACGGACTATTTCCACATAATCCCGAGCCACTTCCTGAGCATTTAACCGAAATTTGTGATCTGGTTACAAGTTCAGGTGCCGACATTGGTGTTGTAACCGATCCGGACGCTGATCGTCTTGCTTTGGTTGATAATACCGGAACTTTGTTTGGAGAAGAATATACTCAGGCAACCGTCTTCGACTTTATTCTTGGAAAGAAATCAGGGGATTCTGCTACTAATTTATCTTCCTCCAGAGTTGCAGATGATATCACTGAAAAGCACGGTGGAAAATGTCATCGCTCGGCGGTTGGAGAGATCAACGTAGTTAAAAAGATGCAGGAAGTTGATGCTGTTGTTGGCGGGGAAGGAAGTGGCGGCATCATTGTTCCTGATCTGCATTATGGTCGAGATGCTTTGGTTGGAATTGCCTGCGTTCTGCAACATTTAGCTGAAAAGAAAGTTAGTTCATCAGAGCTTCGGGCTTCGTATCCTGATTATTTTATGAGTAAAAGTAAGATCCAACTAGACGAACTTGGGAAAGCAGCCGATGAGGTTCTCGAATTGGTAAAAGATCATTATGCCGATCTAAACCCAAATACAATCGACGGAGTAAAAATAGATTTTGAAGAAGGTTGGGTTCATTTAAGAAAATCGAATACTGAGCCTATCATCAGAATTTATACAGAAGGAAAATCACCTGAAGAAGCAAAAGCATTTGCTCAGAAAGTCAAAAATTTATTCTGATCCTAAATTTTAATATCATTCAATTATGAAAAAGCATTTTCTCTTTTTATTCAGTATTTTTTTCCTGATTCAGGCCTGTGCTCAGAATCAAAAATCCGAAAGTTCATCGTCCACTATTGAAATCAGTTACACTGAAAAAGATGCTGAGATCTTTGCTGATATTCTGAGTAAGTACAAAGATGAATCTGACAAGCCTATCGCCACTCTAATCCCTGAGCTCGGTAAGTATTTTCTTGGGCAGGAATATGTTGCTCATACACTAGAAGTAAATGAGGAAGAAAAACTCATCGTGAATCTTCGGGAATTAGATTGTACCACTTATGCTGAAAATCTATTGGCCCTGGCTCGAACTATTAAATCTGAAAATCAATCTTTCGAGCAATTTGCTAAGGAGATCGAAAAAATCCGATACAGAGACGGAAAAAGAGATGAATATCCATCCAGATTGCATTACTTCAGTGACTGGATCTACAACAACAAAGAAAATGATTTAGTAACTACTCCGGCAGACAGTTTCGGAAATCCATTTCCCAACAAAGTGAGTTTTATGAGTAATAATCCGGACAGCTACAAGCATCTGAAAAATAATCCGGATTATGTTTCTGTGATCGAGCAGCAGGAAAAAGAGATCAATGAAAAAAGCTATTTCTTTATTCCCAAAGAGAATATCGCTGAGTATGAACATCTGCTGAAAGAGGGAGATATAATCGGGCTTACCACAAGTATTAACGGACTAGATGTTGCTCATGTGGGCGTTTTGGTTGAGCAAGATGGAAAATTACACTTACTTCATGCATCTCAGTCTAAACTTAAAGTTGAAATTTCAGACGAGCCTATTTCTTCATTTCTGAAGCCGGAATCCAAGAATACGGGGATCATGATCGCTCGCCCTGTAGAAATTTAATTTTTAAAAGTACTTCAAAACTTGCTTGTTTACGAGCATTTGGTTTTGTGTAGAACGTCGGGGATTTTATGCCCGAATCAATCAAAGTCAGGAATTTTTGGTTCTTTTGTCGATACAAAAGTACATGAACATGTATAAATTATTAGATGATTATTAGAAACCCGGGGATAAATCCCCTTCTAGATTATGTCCTTGGCTTAAACTCGTACATAAACAAGCAAGGACTTTAGTCCTGCGACTAATTTTGCAACAAGTAAAGGAATCGTCCTTACTTCTCCGTCTTAAATACTAAGGGCGAATTCTTCTAGAACCATCATTGCTATACTGACAGCTAATTACATAACATTTAGAAGCCTTCCAAGATCTCCCTGTTTACTTTCTTCCAATAAACACCGTTCTTAAAATAAAAACACAGTTTATGATCAAGTGGCTGGATGTCCTCAACTACGCAAGAAACGGTAACCCTGAACCGGATCGTAGAGTTGAGAAAAGCGATGAAGAATGGAAAAAGGAGCTCACTGACGAACAGTTTGCAGTTACCCGTTTAAAAGGCACTGAACGACCTTTTTCAAGCGATGTGTGCAGTAAGTTTGAACCCGGTATTTACGCCTGTGTATGTTGTGATACTCTCCTTTTTGATGCAAATACAAAATTCGAAAGCGGTTCAGGTTGGCCTTCCTTCAATCAGCCGATTAAAGAAAATGCAATAGCTTATCATAAAGATAACTCTCATGGAATGATCCGTGTAGAAGTAACATGTAACGTCTGTGATTCTCATGTAGGACACATATTCCCCGATGGCCCTGAACCAAGCGGACTTCGGTATTGCGCTAATGCAGTCAGTCTTAAAAAAGTAGAGGAAACCCACACATGAACACTGAAACGCTCGCTCAATTATTTGCCCGTGATTTTGAAACACTGGAATCCGAGATCTTTGCTTATTCCACTGAAGAAAACCTATGGATCAAAGAACCCGGAATTAATAACAGCGCCGGAAATTTAGGTCTGCATTTAGCCGGTAACCTTGCTCATTTTCTGGGAGCAGTTCTGAATGACAGTGATTATGTCAGAGACCGTGAATTTGAATTTAATGGTAAAGTTGATCGTGAGGAGTTGATCAACAGGATCAGAGATTCCAGAAAAACAGTTCGTGAAACTCTGGATAATCTTACCCCTGAGGATTTTTCTAAAACCTATCCGCTTCAGCCATTTGGCTTTGAAATGAGTACAGAATATTTCCTGATTCATCTATACAGTCATTTCAGTTATCATTTGGGGCAGATCAATTACCATCGAAGGTTGTTGGATAAATAACCCCAAATGAAGAAGCTAACGATCTTATTTTCGCTTCTGCTTTTTTCACTAAATGCTAGTGCCCAACTTGAAGTTCGCTACATTGGCAACATGGGTGTTCTAATCTCTGGAGAAGAATCTTCGGTTTTAATTGACGGCTTGCATACGGAATACAATAAAGAATATTATCTTTTCCCCCCTCAAAGTCTTGTAGATAGTCTTACTAATGGTTTAGGCGATTTTCCACCAATTAAAGCTCTGGCCGCAACTCATTATCACGGCGACCATCTTGATGCTGAACAGATAAGCAAATTTTTAGATAAAAATAGCAAAACACTATTTTTTGGAAGCCTACAATCAACCGACCTTGTTACGGAAGCCGGTTCAAATAACGATGATCAGATCATCACCATTGATACAGATACTTATCAGAAGCAAACAGTGAAAGTCGGAGAGGTTTCAGTAACCGGATTTTATATGAATCATGTAAGTCCGGCCAGACATGGAAGCGTTCAAAATATTGGATATATCATCGAAATAGAAGGAAAGAAAATCCTTCATACCGGAGATTCAAATTGGTTTGAAGAAGCATTTACTGAGTTAAATCTGCAAGAAGAAAATGCTGATGTCGCTATTTTTCCATTCTGGATGCTCCTGGATGAAAAAGATTCATCGAAATTAAAAGAATGGATCAATCCAAAGAATATTGTAGCTACCCATCTCCCTCCATCCGGTTATGAAGATTATATCAAAACGATAAAAACTACTTATCCCAAAACCACTTTTTTTACCATGTTAAACCAAAAAATTGTAATCCAAAATTAAAGACTCAATATTTTTAATCTTTAATTTTTAATTCCATTTGCAAAGCAATTGGCCTACCAAGGATTAATCAGATCTTTCTTTTTAAAAGTATGATCCCGAATATCAAAAAGGCTCCCTTTATTGTCTTTGAGTCTCAACGGGTCATTTCCGAATAACCGGAAAAGAAGTGCAATTGGAGTTATGAAAGTAAAATATAATAATCCAAGAATAAGTGGATTCATCACTTTGCTTAGCAACTCAGCAAGTTTGTACCAAGCCCAAACTATTCTATCTCCTACCGGTTTTATCGCAATGGATAATACGCCAATGATCAACGCTACATAGGAGATACTTTCATTCTGGAAAATTGCTGCTATCACCAATAATCCCGTAACAATCACTAATTGAGTTTTAGGCGTTTCAGGATCAGTTTTTATATAATTAAGATCTCTTTTCGGGAGCATAGTTATATGTCACTTAGTTTATTTAAGGTCATTCCGCGGCGTATGCCCGGAATCTCGATCGTTGATAAGTTGAAAATTTTTTTGCAAAACACGAACTAAATTCCTGCCCAGTCTATGCTGCAGAAAGGCTTCGCAGGAATGACTCATAGGCATTTCAGAATAAAGACAGTTCATGCTTTTCATCAAAACAATGTATAAATAAACGGTGCGATTGAGGATCCACCACCTATCACAATTAAAAATCCGAGTAACAACAGCACTATGATCACAGGAGCCAACCAGAATTTCTTCCGCTCCTTCATAAACTGCCATAAGTCTTTTAGTAAATCCATTTTTATCAATAACTACATTGTTAATAGTCATCCCGGACTTGATCCGGGATCTCATTCAACATTAAAATCTAGATTGCGGATCAAGTCCGCAATGACCTAAAGAGAGAATGATGTAATTAATCTTTATCAAATTCTATTTTCTCAGTCCATTCGGGCTGATCTTCCTTTGCAAAAACATACTCACCAACTACCAAATAATCCATCTCGGTATTCATAAAACATTGGTATGCATCTTCCGGAGTACAAACGATGGGTTCTCCCCTCACATTGAAACTGGTATTCACTACCATCGCGCATCCTGTTCTTTGCCTGAAAGCCTCGATTAAATTCCAATATTCAGGATTGGTTTCTTTATGAACAGTCTGAATTCGGGCAGAAAAATCGATGTGTGTAATCGCGGGATAATCTGATCTTTCAACAGCAAGTTTTTCCCTTAGTGGCAACTGATGATAGTTTTTTGGTAACTGTTTTTTCAATTCCTCTTTTATGGATTGAACTAACAACATATAGGGTGAATCAGAATCCAACTCAAAATAATCAGATGCATGTTCCGCAAGAACCGATGGGGCAAAAGGTCTGAACGATTCCCTGTATTTTATCTTCAAATTCAGCTTTTTCTGCATATCAACTCTTCTTGGATCAGCAATGATACTTCTCCCTCCCAATGCCCTGGGTCCGAATTCCATTCTTCCGTTAAACCAGCCAACCACATTTCCATTATCAAGGATCTCTGCAACCTTTTCATAGAGTTCTGAACCTGTAATTTCACTGTAAACCGGTTTAAAATTTCGCAAACCCCTTTCCACATCAATTTTATGATAATCGGGACCTAAATACGCTCCCTGCATTGAATCTGGAGCTTCAGTAGTTCTTTCATCTTCGAAAAAAATGAATTGAGCAGCAAGTGCTGCTCCCACGGCACCACCCGCATCTCCTGCCGCCGGTTGAATGTACACATCATCAAAAATACCTTCATTTTGAAGTTTTCCATTAGCCACACAATTAAGTGCTACTCCGCCTGCCATACAAATAGCGTCTGCACCGGTTAATTTCTTTGCTTCTTTTGCCATTTTGATAACAATTTCTTCGGTTACCATTTGGATGGCTAAAGCCAGATCTGCCTCATGTTGCTCCAGTTCAGCTTCGTCTTCCCGGCGAGGAAACCCAAATAATTCTTCCCATTTTTTATCCTTCACCATTCGCAAACCGGTAGCGTAATCAAAGTATTTTTGGTTCAACCAGATAGAGCCGTCCTCTCTGATATCTACCAGCTCAGATTTGATTTTAGTGATGTAATCCTGAAGTAACTCTGATTCAGGATTACCATACGGAGCTAATCCCATCAGCTTATACTCCCCTGAATTTACTTTAAAGCCCAGATAGTAAGTAAAAGCTGAATACAACAATCCCAGAGAATGTGGAAACTTCAATTCTCTAAGAATTTTGATCTCATTTCCTTTTCCGTGACAAATTGATGCTGTGGCCCATTCCCCAACACCATCTACAGTAAGAATGGCCGCTTCTTCAAATTTAGAAGGATAAAAGGCACTTGCAGCATGACTTAAATGATGTTCCGGAAATAAAAGTGTTACATCTGCTTTATCATATTCTTCAATTTCTTTCAGGGAATCATAGATCAGCTTTTTCAGGAACATCTTTTCTTTTAACCAGACCGGAATAGCAGTAATAAAAGACCGAACTCCTTTGGGCGCAAATGACAAATAGGTTTCAAGTAATCGCTCAAACTTCAAAAATGGCTTATCATAGAAAGCGATGGCATCCATTTCATCGATGCTCAATCCTGAGTATTCCAGACAATATTTAACCGCGTTTTCCGGAAAAGAAGCATCATGTTTATTTCGGGTAAATCGCTCTTCCTGAGCCGCAGCTACAATTTTCCCATCTTGTATTAAACAAGCAGCAGAGTCATGATAAAAAGCTGAAATTCCTAGAATATTCATTCGAAAAGTAAAATTATTGCAAGAAGATACGAATAGTGGAATACTTGCCAAGTAGTTTCTTCCCGTCTCTTACTTTTGTACCTTTATTTTTTTAAAAATTCATCTGCGATTCTTATATGATTATATCTATGACCGGATTTGGACGGGGCGAAGCCACTGAAAATGGCATAACCGCTACCGTTGAGATCAAATCTCTAAACAGCCGATATCTGGATCTTTCTATCCGGCTTCCACAACGACTACAGGACAAAGAGCTTGCTTTGAAAGAATTAGTTCAAAAAACCATCAATAGAGGTAAATTGAATATCAATGTTCATGTAACAGAATCAGACTCCGGCGAACCCCATATTGAAGTGGATGAAGTTAAAGTTAAAGCTTATGCGCGTATCTTAAGAGAAGTTCAGCAAGCTGCAGGAATTGAAGGAAATTTAAATGTAAGAAACATCACTGGTTTTGGAGATGTATTTCTAACTAAAGAAGATGATGAAGAAACCCTTGCACAAAAGTGGGCTGTAGCTTTAAAAGCTTTACATAAAGCTATCGAGAATCTGGTATCGATGAGAACACAAGAAGGCGATCAACTGAAATCTGATCTGATCGAACGCATTGAAAGTATCGACTCAAATCTGAAAGATATTGAAGTTGTAACTGACGGAAGAGTTGAAGAGGTAAGAAATAAACTCAGGGATAGAATTCAGCAACTATTCGATGATGAAAATTTTGATAAAGAACGCCTGGAAACAGAAGTAGCTGTTATTGCCGATAAAATGGATATCACGGAAGAAATAGTCCGGATGAGAGCTCATTTGAAATTCTTTATTGAAGCGATCGAACAACCCGAACCTGCCGGAAGAAGACTCAATTTCTTATCTCAGGAAATGAATCGTGAACTGAATACAATAGGTTCTAAAGCAAATGACTCTGAGATCGCTCACCACATAGTTCGATCAAAAGAAACACTGGAGCAGATCAGAGAACAAGTACAAAACGTAGAATAAATTTAGATTTTAGTATTTAGTATTGAGACACTTTTCTCAATACTAAATACTCGGTACTAATATGAAAGGTAAAGTTATAATTCTTGTTGCTCCCAGTGGAGCCGGAAAAACCACTCTAGCAAAGAGACTCTTCAAAGATTTTGAGAATCTTAAGTTTTCTGTTTCGGCCACTACCAGACCACCCCGTGAAGGAGAAGAAAATGGTAAACATTATCATTTTTTATCTGATGAAGAATTTCAAACCAAAATTGATGAGAATGACTTCCTGGAATGGGAGGAATTCTACGGCGGAAAGAGATACGGGACTTTGCAATCAGAAGTTGATAAAAGTCTGAAATTAGGCTATTTTGTTCTGCTTGACATCGAAGTAAAGGGGGCCGTAAATATCAATGATATATACGCCGATGAGTGCTTGAGCATTTTTGTTCAACCCCCGTCACTCGAAGTTTTAAAGCAGCGTTTAATAGCCAGAGGCACAGAAAATGATGAAACACTTGCCTTACGACTTGAACGTGCAAAAGAAGAACTTACATATGCCGATCGATTTGATCGGGTTATTATTAATGATGATCTAGAGACTGCTTACGCTCAAATTAAGCAAGCTGTTCTCGAATTCATGAATTTAAATTAGAAAATATGCCAATTCGTACACTTGACATCGAAGAGCTGAAAAAGACAACCGGTAACAAATATGAGTTACTAGTGATCATGTCTAAAAGAGCTCGTCAGATTGCCGCAAATGAAAAATTAGAGCTTGATGAAAAGCTACAATATTTCGAAGGTTTTGAAGACGAAGATGAGTTTTCATTCAATGAAGAACAAGAGCAAATTTCAAAATCTTTTGAAAAACTTCCTCATGCAGTGCAAAGAGCTGTAAATGAAATGGAAGCCGGTAAAACTTACTTCCGACGTCCTGAAACTGAGGAATAAAAATGCTCTCCGGAAAGCGCATTGTTCTCGGTGTTACCGGAGGAATAGCAGCTTATAAAGCTGTTTTTTTACTTAGAGAATTTCAAAAAGCGGGTGCTGAAGTACGAGTCACAATGACTCCCTCAGCCACTCGCTTTGTTGGTTTAGAAACCTTTGCTTCCCTTTCTCAACATGAAGTTGCAGTTGAAATTTTTCCCGATGATACTCAATCAACTGATTGGACACGTCATATAAACTGGGGAGAATGGGCAGATCTTTTTGTGATCGCTCCTTGCACTGCTAATACTTTATCAAAGATAGCTAGCGGAATTTCGGATAATATGCTTACGAATACAGTTCTTGCAGCTCGTTCACCTATTTTGATCTGCCCTACTATGGATGGCGAAATGTATGAGTCTCCAACTGTAACTGAAAACCTTAAAAGAGTTCAGGAATTCGGATATCATATTTTAGAGCCTGCTTCCGGTTTTTTGGCTAGCGGTTTGGAAGGAAAAGGCCGTCTTCCGGAGTTTGAAGATATTCTCGAAAAAGCCTCGGAAATTATTGGCTCTATCGAAGGACCTTTAAAGGGAAAGAAAGTTGTTGTTACCGCAGGGCCGACCAGAGAATTTATTGATCCTGTTCGGTTTATTTCAAATCCAAGTTCCGGCAAAATGGGTTTCGCGATGGCAGAAGCTGCTAAACGTCTGGGAGCAGAAGTAAAGATTATTCACGGTCCTGTTTCTACTCCACAACCTGAAGGTATTCATACAACTTCAATCACAAACGCTGCCGAATTGTTTGAAGCGGTAAATAACCACGCTGATGCTGATGTGATTATAATGGCAGCTGCTGTATCAGACTTTACTCCTGCAAAAACCTATTCTCATAAAGTGAAGAAAGAAAGTGGTTCAAGTTCTATTGAGCTTTCAAAAACTACAGATATTCTTGCCTGGCTGGGCGAAAATAAAAAAACGGATCAAATTTTAATCGGTTTTGCAATGGAAACAGAAAACCTGATTGAAAATGCCAAAAAGAAACTTAGTAAGAAAAATGCGGACTGGATCATTGCGAACTCCCTGAGTACAACCGGAGCGGGTTTTGAAGTCGATACCAATCACGTACATCTTATAAGTAACGATTCTGAAACCGAATTCAGCGGTACTAAGCAAGAGGTAGCTGAACAAGTTCTGGGGAAGATTTTTCGGCCTTAATTTTTAAGGGATTCTCTCTCCTCTTCCCTATTTTTGTACAAACCTAAAAATACTTATATGAGCTTATCAAAAACTACGCTGGGAAATTTTGAATTGTATACTATCGAAACCGGTGACTTCAAACTTGATGGAGGAGCAATGTTTGGCGTTGTTCCCAAAACGTTATGGTCACGAGGGATTGAAGCTGATGAGAACAACCGCATTCAAATGACCATGCGCTGTTTATTGATCAAATCAAAAGCTACGGGTAAGCTATACTTGATTGATAACGGACTTGGAACAAAGTTCAATGAAAAGCTCATGAAGATCTATCAGGTAGATTTCAGCAAGCACACCATGGAAAAGTCATTTGCAGAACATGGCTTTAGTTTCGAAGATGTGACCGATGTGATCTTTACTCATTTGCACTTCGATCATTGTGGTGGGACTTCTTATATCGATGAAAACGGAGATTCGCAATTCACTTTCCCAAATGCGGTTTATCATGTAACCAAATCTCATTGGGAAACGGCTACCAATCCTAATGCTCGTGAAAAAGCCAGTTTCTTACCTGAAAATATCAGTCCGCTTAAAGAGACGGGCAATCTTAATTTGGTTGATGACGATCACATTTATGAAGAAGGGTTGTCAACGATTATAGTAAACGGACATACACTTGGTCAACAGCTCCCTCTCATTGAAGGAGATGGGAAAAAGATCTGTTTTGTTGCTGATCTTCTACCCACTCATGTCCATGTACCGCTTCCGTGGGTAATGGGATATGATATGTATCCAGCGGAAACTCTTAAAGAGAAAGAGGATTTTCTGGAACGTGCAGTTCTCGAAGACTTTCATTTATATCTGGAACACGACTATTATAAAGAGATTATAAAACTGAGTTCAGATAGTGGAAGATATTCTGTTGCTGAATCACTTTTGTTAAATGAAGTATAAGCTACAATAAAGCTTCTCATTTACGGTTTTTTAGAACATATTAAGCAGGATTTCCTTTTCTTAAGAGTATGCAAGAAGACCAACAAAAATCAAAATCAGAGCACATAAAAGAAGCGCTTTATAAAGCTTCCAATGATCTTGAACGCCGATTTTTTATCTCAAAAATTTTGGCTGGCTTATCTGCACTCTTCTCCATCTTATTGGTTCTTATTACAATTGAAGAATTCAATTTTCTGAGTTCAGCTTTTAAATCCGGCATCGTGCTTTTTGCCTTATTTGCAGCAATAGGATTATTCTTTTGGATGCGTTCTAAAAACAAACCTGATCAATTTCACACATTTTACAAAAAATTTGCTCACAGTCAGCAACTTGAAGAAATAAATTATTATCTGGATCTGGAGAACGATGAGTTAGCAGATCCTTCTCTGGTTCAGGCTGCTTTGGAAAAGAATCTTTCTGCTATTGATTATCAGGATTTTAAATCCCGTTTAGATACTTATGCCAATTCACAATCCCAAACCACTTTTTTCAAAAAATCTTTGAAAGCTTCGGGACTAGTATTTCTTTTTTTTCTTATAACGGCATTTACTTTTCCGGATGGTGCTAAAAGAGCAGCTCATTTGTGGAAGACTTTTGAAAAGCCAAATCCTTATTCGTTTACAATCGCTCCGGGTACTGTTACTCTGGAACAAGGTTCTGAATTCTCTGCAACAATTGATTTTGCCGGGAATCAAGTTCCTGAGTCTGTAAATCTTTTTGTTAAAACATCGGTTGAGGAAGATTTCAGATCTCTGAACATGGATCCTGTCTCATCGGGATATACTTCCATTCCTTTTGATCTCAATAATGATCTGGAATACTATATAGAAATGGATGGATTCAGATCAGATACTTATGAGGCACTTGTACAATTACGTCCCAGATTTTCTGATCTGATCTCTACTACACTACCTCCGGACTACACGCGCTTGGACTCAACCTCTCAATCTTATCCTTTTTCCCTGATCAGGGCTTATCAGGGATCTTCAATTAGTCTGAAAGGATTTCTGAATAAAGAAATTGATCAAATGGAAATTATTTCGAGTTCTGATTCAATAGACAGCAGCTCGGTTGATCTTCAGAAACTTTATGCAGGCTTTTTTGTAACTAAACCGGATACTATTTCCTTTCTGCTTAAAGATGAAAACGGATTACAGAACAAAAATCCATTTCAGTTTATAGTTGAACCAATTATTGACGAGTACCCGATCGTAGAATTAGTAGAGCCCTCTGCTTCCTTCGAAATGGTTCAGCCTAAAAATCTACCCCTAACTTACAAAGCTACAGACGATTTTAATATTACTAGAGGTCAACTTAAGTATGAACTCAAAAAAGCTTATGTCGATGATCCCCGAAACGGTTCCATCCGTCTAGATCGTCCGGTGAATGGAGTTCTACAACGATATGAATGGGATATTTCCGAACTGAAACTTTCCCCTCTAGACGAACTGACTTTTTGGATAGAAGCTTCAGATAATGACGGTTACAATGGTCGAAAAACATCTCGTTCACAGGAGATCACTTTAACAGTTCCCTCTTTAGTAGATTATTTTGAATCTCTGGATGAAAAGGAAGATGAAGTTGACACCGATCTAGAATCGATTTCTGAATCATTTGAAGAGATGAGTGATGCGTATAAAGAATTTGAAGAAAGCCTCAGAGAAGATCCTGAAGTTGACTATGAAAACCAGAGGCAGGTAGAAGAGGCTTTAAAAAAACAGGAGGAAGTTCAGAAGAAAATTGATGAGCTAAATCAAAAGTTTGAAGAGATTAAAAATGAACTTAGTGAAAATAATTTACTGAGTGAAGAAACTCAGAAAGCTTATGATGAGCTAAAAAAACTTATGGAAGAAATCGATGATCCGGGATTAAGAGAAGCGTTAGAGAAATTACGTGAAAACATGCAGCAACTTAATCCTGAGCAACTGCGACGAGCAATGGAAGAAATCGAATTCAGTGAGGAAGACTTCAAGAAAAGACTGGAAAGGACTATAGAATTGTTTAAACAGTTAAAGCTAATGTCTGACATGGAGAAGCTCGCCAAGTCGTTTGAAGATCAGGCGAGGCAGGAACAAGAACTATCTGAAAACCCTCCATCTGGTGATGAAGCTGAAAACAAAAGGAAAGAAGATCTGAATCAAATCGAAAAACTTAAAGAGTCGATAGATAACTTATCCGAAAACACTTCCGATAAAACAGAAAAATCAGTTTCAGAATTTCAGAAAGAAGCCCGGGAAGAGTTGGAGAAACAGATCAAAAAAGAAATTGAAGACTGGCTGAAACAAAAACAGGATCAGAAAAATGAATCAGGAGATGACAATAAGGAATCTCAACAACCTCAGCCACAAAACAACCAGCCTAATTTTCAGAAGCCGTATCAGGAGTTAGCTGCTAAAACGCGCCAACAAATGCAAGCAATGGGGCAACAGCAGGATCAGATTAATATTGCCGGCTTACAATATGTAATGCATTCCTTATTAACCCTTTCTACTGAACAAGAAGACTTGGTTTATTTGTCACAACAAACAGAAGACCGAAGTCTTGCTTATGTAGAGTTGGCCAGAGATCAGAGAAATGTTGAACAGATATTTGGCGCGTTATCTGATACTTTATTCAATCTTTCTAAATCCATTCCTCAGTTTTCTAACCAGATAAACTCAAAAACTATCGATCTGAAAAATCAGTTAGAACGTTCTTTAACCCAAATGGCTGAACGTAATCAGAGAAATTCTTCGGTTGCTTCCCGACAAGCCTTTGGAGGGATTAATGAAATTGCATTTATGATCGCCAATTTGTTAGAACAACTTCAAAACAATCAGGGTGGCGGAAAAGGTGGAAGTGGAAGCCCTCAATCTATTCAACAAATGATTGAGCAACTTGGTGAAATGAAAGGTAATCAGCAACAGTTAAATGAACAGCTCCAACAAATGATAAATGATATGCAGGGAGAGCGGCTTTCAAATGATCAAATGGAGCGATTGAATCAGCTGGCAAAGCAACAGAACAGAATCAGAAAGCAACTTCAGGAATTACGTGAAAGTGGTGGGTTAGAAGGTGATCGTGCAGGAAGTGAAATCCAAAGAATGATTGAAGAAATGGAAGATACTATTAATGACCTGCGTGGAGGAGCTATAGATCCAACATTAATAGAGAGACAGCAAAACATTCTCACAAGAATGCTGGAAGCTGAAAAATCTATGCAGGAACGAAACGAAGAAGAGAAAAAAAGAGAAGGCAATCAACCGGATAATTTTCAAAGAAGTACTCCCCCTGATATTACGCTTGAAGAACTTGAAAAGCAGATCCGGTCAAGACTTAATGACCCTAATTTCACAAAATATTCGCCCGATTATCAAAAACTGATTGAACGTTATTTTGAGTTGCTGAAAAAAATACAAGAAAGAAATAGTTAGCTTCTAAATAATCATACAAGTTGTATTTAAAGGCTACGATTATATGCGATCACTTTTTTATAAGCTTCCAAAACTGCGTCGGCGTCATTTCCAACCAAAACATCAGAGACTTCCTTCGCTGATTGCATTGCATTATTAGGAGCAAACGGTTTCCCAACAATTTCCAATCCCGGTCTGTCTCCTCCTGTATCACCAATAAAAGCGATTTCCTCCAGATCAAGCTTAAGAAGCTCACAAAGAAATTTAATCCCCTCTCCTTTATTTGTACTTTTTGAAATTACATTAATGGAAACATCAGTGTAGTGAACTTCAAAGTCAGGATAATTGGTATCCACATAGTTCCTGATCTCAGGATACATTTCATGTATAACAGCAGGTTTTTGATTAATGATTCCTGAGTCAGTGTGTTTTGCAAACTCGGGGATAGTATTCGGGTATTTATCTATAAAATTTGTTTTTAGGTGGTATTTTAACTCCCCAAGTTCTTTTTCCCGTTTTGTATCAAATGTTGGGTGCCAATGTAGTTTATTTTCACTCATATCATAAACACCACCGCCACTTTCAAACAGAAATGGTTTATACATTCCCAACCATTGATAAACTGCTTCAGCATAAGGCATAGGCCGACCGGTACAGATCGTCATTGGAGGGATTGTGTCATCATTCTTGCTGAGTTCATTCAGTCTCTTGATTTCAGTTATAACATTCCATTTTGGAGGAATAAAAGGCATACTTATACATCCGTCCAAATCGGTAATAAAAAGTTTAATCATCTAGTTTTCTTTTCGATATGTTGGGATAAGGTAAGCACACGTAAAACAGAATAGAGCCAATCCTCCCATCCACTGATATTGATTTTTATAGTCAGCGTATTCCTGACTTGAGAATTCTCCCTTTTCAAGTTCATCTACTCTTGCCAGAAAAGCGTCAATTCCATCATTGCCCCTCTCTATTGCATAATAAGTTCCATTCCCTTTATTTGCGATTTGCCTTAACTCAGCACTCTGTAGCGAAGTTGTAACTATTTTTCCGGAACGATCTCTCTTATAACCAATCAAATTTGATGAATTATCTTCGTAGATAGGAATTGTGGTACCTGCGTCAGTACCAATTCCTAAAGTATATACGTAAATATTTTTTTCGATCAGGCTTTGCAGAGGTGTATCATAAGATTGTCCGTGATCTTCTCCATCAGAAATTATTAATAGCACTTTTGCGGCTTCTGTTTCATTCTCTTCAAGCGACTCAAACGCTGTTAATGCAGTTTCCATAGCCGCTTTAAAGTCGGTGGCAGAACTTGGCATTTGATCTGTATCAGCTATATCTAAAAAAAGTTTCAACGCAGAGTAATCAAGTGTCATCGGACTTTGAAGATAAGCTTCGCCTGTAAAAACTATCAATCCAACCCGATCTCCTTTCAGCCTTTCGATAAGTCTGTTGATCTCAAACTTGGCTTTTTCAAGCCTGCTTGGCCGTACATCTTCTGCATTCATACTGGCAGATAGATCAAGGGCGATCAGCATATCAACCCCCTGTCTTTTAACTTCACGAACCTCAGTGCCGATTTTCGGACCTGCAAGAGCCAGTAACAGGAATGACAATCCGGTAATTATAAATATTGTTTTTATTACATCACCGGGTTTCCAAAAACCCTTTCGGAGTTTAGAAAACAATTCATCAGTAAAATATAACGCTCTCTTTTTCTGAAGAGATTTTGTTCTGAACCATACTCCCAAAATCAACAAAGGAATGAGCCCTAAGAGCCAAAGTAATAACGGGGATTGCCAGATCATGTATACAAGTTAAGAGTTTTAAGTGCTTAATTTTGAATTTTTTTGTAAGGATTTGTTATTGAATCTGTCTTATTAGTAATCCACAAAAATTAAATTATTATGAATAACAAAGGCCCGGTTTACAAAAAAAGCTTTGAGTTCTCCCTTCTTATCATAACTCTGTACAAAGCAATGATAGCAAAAAATGAATATGTAATATCAAAACAAATATTACGGTCAGGAACAAGCATAGGGGCAAATGTAAACGAGGCTTCTGCTGCTGAATCCAAAAAAGACTTTCTTCATAAAATGGCCATTTCTTCAAAAGAAGCTCGCGAAACTTTATATTGGTTGCACCTACTTGAAGAAAGTGAATTGATTGATATTAAGCTATATAATGAGATTCAAAAGTGTAAAGAATTGATAAGAATTTTAACGTCTATTGTTAAGACAACAAAATTAAAACTGAACACTTAAAAATCTTAACTCAACATTTTTAGTCAATAAGTACTATCTGTAAATCCATAAGATTTATTCCTGTTTCTCCTGTTCTTAGATGCGTTCCAGCCTGTTTATGAAATTCATAAGAGTTATTTGAAGACAGAAATTTTTCGGGTTCGATCTTATTTTTCCGTGCCATTAATGTTGTATTTGAATCTACAATAGCACCAGCTACTTCAGTTGGCCCGTCAATTCCATCCGTATCAACGCTAAGCATAGAAACATTATGTTGTCCTTCAAAAGAAAGAGCAGCCATCAATGCCATTTCCTGATTTCTTCCTCCTTTTCCTTCACCTTTTATCTTCACAGTACTTTCACCAGAATAAATAAGTGCCGCTGGTTTTTTAAGTTCACTTTTAGCACCGAGAATTGAGATTGCTTTGCTGCATATTTCTTTTGCAACTTCCTGAACTGTTCCGGAATATGTACCTTCTTTAATAAAAACGTTATATCCTTCTCTTTCTAGTAAAGCAGCTACTTTCTTCTTTAGAATATCCAAACCCGATAGCATAATAATTTTGTGATTGGGGTACTCTCTTTCTCCCGGTTTAGGGTTTTCGGGTATATATCCTTCAACTCCGCATATTAAATGTTCCTGAATAGTAATCGGCAACTTTTGCCAGATTTTCAGATTCTTTAAAATTTGAACAGCTTCAATAAATGTGGATGGATCAGGAGTTGTTGGACCGCTACCGATTGTAGTTAATGAGTCGCCCGGAACATCCGATTCAACTACTGTTACTAATCTCAAATGATTTAATTCTTCAGCCAGTTTACCACCTTTTAAGTCACATACATGTTTACGAACGATATTCATTTCATGAATGGATGCTTCGGATCTTAATAAAAGAAAATAAAGTTGACGGATTTCATCAATCTCAATCCCAAAGGGAGGTATCATAAACATAGAAGATGTACCGCCTGAAATACAAAAAACCAATCTATCATTAGTTGGTATTCGACGAACAAAATCCAATACTTCGTAGGAAGCAGCTACTGTGTTTGAATCAGGAAGTGGATGAGAGCCTTCAAAAACCTGTACTTGTTCTGCTACATAACCAGTATGAGGCGAAATCACAATTCCGTCAATTATCTGATTCCTATATTTCCTGATTAAGTTAGAAGCCATTTTAAGGGCTCCTTTTCCAACAGCCACTAACCAGATATTCTCATTGCTATTTATTTCCAGATCTATTGTTCGAGGGCTTAAGTCCTCAAATAATATCTTCGGAATTTTTCTCAATAAATTATTTTGAGAACTAAGCTTAGTTTTCATTTTCTGATCTCATCTTTAGCATTTTCTTCTCAATAAATGCAAGTACTACCATAAACAAAGATGACAAAGGAAGAAAATAAATACTAGCCATATCTGAAATTCTTAGAAATGAGATATATCCTTGAACTCCATATATAAAAGAAAAAGCTATTATCAATCCAAATACTATCTGTACACCAATTTCGATAAGGTAGAATTTTTTTGTAGCTGAAATAAGAATAAGCCCTATAATCCCTATGAAAAAATTCATCCCGAAGGGAACTCTTGCTTTATATTTTTGAGAAAACCCTACCTCGTAAACAGTAACTCCCCGTGCTCCTTCTTCAAAAATTTTTATTTTTTCGTCAATGTTTTCGAACATCTGAGCTTTAACCTCACTCATCGCTATTTCTCTTAACGGTATTACCCCTTTGAAATAAAATAAAATGAATACAACCAGAAAGAGGATTTTTAAAAAAAAAGTCTTATTCATTACTAAAAGTACTGTTTGAATAGTTTACCCATACCATCCAAAGTCCAAAAATAATAAAATAGAATATTGCCGTAGTTGTGTAATCATGAAAAAAATTAAAAATCTCAGGATTTGTTTCCTGAGTGATTACCAAAGCAACAATTCGGGCTATATTAGATATATATATGAGACAAACTCCAAGTACAGAAAAACTGATTTTCTTATAAATTTCGCCCGGGTATGCAATTATAAATCCAAAAAATAATCCCATTGCTGCAATTCCATTACAGCCGTCTACGATTTCAACTCCGGAATTACCAAAAATTCCCACGACCCTACTATAGCTAAAAATTTCAAATCCAAACCATTCCAGAATTCCTTTGCTGATCCCAATCACATTTAATGATATAAACTCATCTAAACTACCATCCGGTAATAGCCAAAGTTCATAAACCACATACCATATCAGAAAAAAGCCAACCGATTTTAATATGAATTTTGTAAGTGGAGATTTCATTTGATGTGATTTATGACAATAAGCTTATAGGAAAATCTAACTATCTGCCGGGCTCAATAGAGCCAATAAATTTGTAACTAGAATCAAGCTGTTATTGTTTGATTTATTTCTCTAAGTATAAGTAATATAGATTATCAAAACATGAAAGGTATTAGCTTTCTTACATAATGGTTACTGATTTTGTTTTGCGGGAACTCAGAAAAAACTCAGGAAGTCATCCACAGAAATTCTGAATCCTGTCTCTAATCTAAAAGTAATTTTAGAGTCTGTATTACCCTTAAGGTGATTAACATTATCTGTAAAATTAGCACCAATCTCTGCATTTAACCAAAAATATGGGTTCGGGTCGTACTCTAATCCAAGGCTAACTCTCTTGGTGTATTCGGGTATTCCCGTTACAAACAATTCCAAAACTTCACCATTAGGATACCTTTTTACAAAATCCTGATTAATGGTCTGTTCGCCTTGAGCCAGAAACTCAAATTTTGGTTCCAAAGATAGTCCCTGATACCTTTCAATAAAGTGATATTTGAGGAACAATTTCCCTAAAATATAATCATTATTCTGTGTAGCTATTCCCCTTCCTGCAAACAGGTATCTGCCTTCAGCCTGGTCTGTATTGTAAGTCTGATAACCTATCATATTTAGTTCAAATCCAATATCCACTGATGGTAACAATTCAGACCAATAGATTGAATTAGTTATTGCTAGTGCCGTTGGTTCTTCAGAATTATCCGGGCTGTTTATTATTATATCATCCAGAAATAGTTGGAAATTAAAAGTAATATTTCCGAACTGTGACCAAATGTTACCGCCAAAAAAGGCATTAAACTGTTCATTTGCAGGATATGTATTTCTTTCAAAAAAAAAGAAATTTACAGGGCTCAAATATCTTAATGATAAACTTAGATTATTTCCTGAATGTAAAAACCCATCGAAGTAAGTAATACGTAGTTTATTTGTAATTTTAAGATCAATACGATGAAGAGCTATATTTCTTTTTATGCCTTCAAATAAACTGTTTCTTTCAAATAGCCCGTTAATACTCAAATTATCGAGCTCTCCATAAATAGAAGATACTTTAAACCAAGATGGACCAATATCAAAATTTATATTATCAAATGATCTGGTGTTCTCAGTTATTACTGTAGATGTTTCTCCATAAGGAGCCCACAGATAACTATAACGACCAATATTTACATTGAAGAAATCACTGTTATACCCAACATAAAAATCCTCACTTCGCACAAATGTTCTTGAAAGAGTATTGTACCCGAAGATTTCCCTATCGTAGTATAAATCATGAGCCAAACCCAACTGTACAGAAATATTTCCCTTTTCAGCATAGCCTATTAATGCACCGTTTGGTAAAAAAAGAACAATGTCATCAGCTTCCCGGATACCTTCTTTTTCCACTGTATTATTAAAGTCGAAACCTCCTTCTATAATACCGAGTGTATAAATATCATTTTCATCAGTATCTTTTTTATTAACTGTTAACTCTCTGTTTACTCTTTTATACCATATTTTTTCAAGTTCAGAAAGTTCATCAATACTTACCCGGGACATTGCAGAAGATACGTTGCCTGTTTTGTAAGGAAGTTTAGTTGGGTTAAGTTCTAGTAAGTACCCTCTTTTTTGTAGGTTTGATATATCCTGATAAACAGTTCTGTTTAAATGAAGAATTTGATTGTTTTGTGCTAGAACGATTATTTGAACAAAACATAGAACAACAACCGAAACCAGAGCTTTTATGGGATTCAAATCTTTTGAAACTTTTATTTTTTGTATTGACAAATTTACCAATAAATTTTTGATATACAGAAAGCGAGTTTGAATTACTTTTAAAAGAATTGCTTGAGTTGCTCTGTCTGGTAAAATTGTAAGTTTAAGAAGTCTTTTTTGACTTCGGCTTTACATTATTATTTTTAAGTATAAACATTTCATTCGTTTCAGAGCACCTGGCATAACCTTCATCATTAAATTCCAAACGAATACCTGCCTTTGACACCCAACCTATTTGCCTGCCCGGATTTCCAACCACCAGTGAGTAGGGTTTTACGGGTTTTGTTATCACAGAGCCTGCTCCTATAAATGCATACTCTCCAATTTCATTTCCACAAATAATTGTAGCGTTGGCTCCTATGGAAGCCCCCTTTTTTACAATTGTCTTTTTGTACTCATCTTTTCTTTCAATTGAGCTTCTGGGGTTTATTACATTTGTGAAAACCATCGACGGTCCGCAAAACACATCGTCTTTCAAAATCACTTCATCATAAATAGAAACATTATTCTGAACCCTAACATTGTTTCCAAGAACAGCCTTACTACCTACAAATACATTTTGCCCCAACACACACCTTGAACCTATTTTTGCTCCTGACATTATATGTACCCAATGCCAGATTTTTGTGCTACTCCCAATTTCCACACCTTCATCTACTATTGCTGTATCGTGTTTATAAATATCACTCATTAACATCACCTGATTTGGTTTAGAATCCTAAAATATTTAAAACCGGTTTTTACAATTCTGAAAAGCTGTAAGACTTTTAATTAATTTAAATATTAATCTTTACCGAAAAGATCTCTGGTATATACCTTGTCAACTACATCCTTTATCTCGTCAACCAAACGATTTGCAACAATGATATCTGACTTTTCCTTAAAATCGTCTAAGTTAGAATATACTTTTGAATGGTAAAATTCATCTTCATTCAAATACGGTTCAAAGACGATAACTTCTATACCTTTTGCTTTGATTCTTTTCATTATCCCCTGAATAGCACTAGCTCTGAAATTATCAGAACCCTGCTTCATTACCAGTCGGTATATTCCAACTGTTTTCGGATTGGATTTAAGAATTTGGTTAGCTATAAAATCCTTTCTGGTGGTATTTGCATCAACTATTGCCCTGATAAGGTTATTTGGAACGTCACGAAAATTTGCAAGTAGTTGTTTAGTATCTTTAGGTAAACAATAACCACCGTAACCAAATGAAGGATTATTATAGTGATCTCCGATACGAGGATCTAATCCCACCCCTTTTATAACCTGAATGCTACTTAAGTCGTGTGATTCACAATATGAATCCAACTCATTAAAATAGGCAACCCGCATTGCCAGATAGGTATTTGAGAATAGTTTAATTGCTTCTGCTTCAGTTGAATCAGTATATAAAACCGGAATGTCTTTCTCTTGTTTTAATGCACCTTCCAGCAATAAATCTGCAAAAACTTCCGCTCTCTCAGATTGTTCACCTACTACAATTCTTGACGGATAAAGGTTGTCGTAAAGAGCTTTCCCTTCCCGTAGAAATTCAGGGGAGAAAAAAATATTTTGAGTTGAAAACTCTTCTCTCACCTGGTTTATATATCCAACGGGTATTGTCGATTTAATGACCATTACAGATTCAGGATTTATTTGCAGTACTTCTCTTATAACTGCTTCTACTGTAGTGGTATCAAACTTGTTAGTCTCTGTATCGTAATTTGTTGGGGTAGCAATAATTACAAAGTCTGCATCTTTGTAAGCTTTTTGAGAGTCTAGTGTAGCCTCTAAATTCAAATCCTTTTCTTTTAAGAATTTCTCAATTTCTTTATCTGAAATTGGAGACTTCTTACTATTAATTAAATCTATTTTTTCCTCAACAATATCTAATGCTGTTACCTGATGGTTCTGAGCTAATAAAACAGCAAGAGATAAACCTACATATCCGGTTCCGGCAACTGTAATGTTCATGTAATTAGGCTTTAAAAATATGATTTTCTTTATTTGAAATACTGTCTTTCATAGCATTTCTTGTATCAATGATACAGTTACACCAATCAGCTAATTCCTGATAATTAATATTAGAGTGATTAGTAGAAATGATGGCAGCATCGAATTGGGAAATTGTTTCTTCATCCCATTCTATCGACTCCCGCCCTGTCCATTCAGCATGTTCTCTTGTTGGCAATACTTTCGGTATGTAAGTATCAAAGTATGAGACTTCAGCGCCGGATTTTTTCAGCAGATCAAAAATTTTAAATGTTGGTGACTCTCTCATGTCATCAACATCAGGCTTATAAGCCAGCCCAATTACCAGAATTTTAGATCCATTCAAAGGTTTCTTGTGGCTGTTTAATGCGATCATTGTTCTTTCCAAAACATATTTAGGCATCGTTGTATTTACCTCGCCTGCAAGCTCAATAAACCTGGTATTTCTTTCATATTCGCGGGCCTTCCATGTCAGATAAAATGGATCTATTGGAATACAGTGCCCTCCCAAACCTGGTCCGGGAGTAAATTTCATAAAACCAAATGGTTTGGTGTCAGCAGCATCTAATACTTCATGAATGTCAATATCCATTGCTTCATATACAACCTTCAGTTCATTTACCAAGGCAATATTAACAGCACGAAAAATATTTTCAGTAAGCTTTACTGCTTCAGCAGTTTTACAGTCGGTAACGGGCACCGTTTGAACTATAGCAGTATTATACATTGCCAAAGCGAGCTGCAAAGCATCTTCGGTATGTGCTCCAACAACTTTTGGAATCCTTGCGGTATCAAAATTAGGGTTACCCGGATCCTCTCTTTCAGGGCTGTAAGCAATGTAAAAGTCTTTACCGGCTTTTAATCCTGAATTTTCTTCAAGTATTGGAATCATTAATTCTTCAGTTGTTCCAGGCCAGGTAGTAGACTCTAAAATTATCAACTGTCCTTTTCTCAGATATTTAGAAATGGTTTCTGTTGTTTTAATAACATAACTCATATCCGGTTCTCTGTGATGATCTAATGGTGTTGGCACACATAATAATATTGCATCAGATTCATCAAGTCTGGAAAAGTCTGCAGTGGATTCACATCTATCCGACATAGCCAACACTTCCATCATTTCTGATCCTAAGTGTTTTATGTACGGAATTCCATTTTTTAAGTTACTAACCTTGCTCTCATCAATATCATATCCAATAACCGGCAAGCCTTCTTTATGGAATGTCCACATTAAAGGCAGACCGACATATCCTAACCCGACAATTCCAATTTTAAATTCTTTTTTTTCAATCTTAGTTAGCAACTGCTGTAAGCCCACTTAATAATGTCCTCTTTTTTACTTTTGAGTTTTTTTATTGATAATTACAATCCACTTAAAGACCACTGAAAACTATACTATTAATTTAATAGCAAGATTTTTTAAACGAAATAAAGAGAACATAAGCCTGTTAGTTATCGTATATAAAATAATGAATATCATTCTGCAGGTTGCAGAAAAGTCTTATAAAGTTTGATATCCTCAATTATAGTTTTTGCTCTGTATATTCTTTAGACCTGATCGTTTTACTTTGATTTTTTGCCTGAGTTTTTAATTTCTCAGTCATATTCTTCTCTGATAAATACTTCTCTATATCAAAGCCTATCTTTTTGAGAAACTCTCTTTTTGTACCTTTTACAGGAAACAGTAAGAACATAGATAAAATAGTAACCACTAAGATTACATTTATATTTGCATTCTTAAAGCTCAGGGTAATGAACGGAATTATAAAACTGACGCTGTATAAAATTATAGAAGTAGCTTTTTGACCAAAACCACATTCCATAATTGAGTGATGTATATGGTCTCTACCTGCCGTAAAAGGGGAATCACCTCTGCGAATTCTTTTATAAAAAACAGTAATTGTATCAAATAGTGGAAAAGCTAAAATTGCAATCGGAAGTACGGATGAAGTTGCCCCAAAAACGTCCTGATATTGCGGGACTTCATTCAATCCAATAAACTTGATCGCCAATACAGACAAAATACCACCAACTACTAAAGACCCTGTATCACCCATAAATATTTGAGCAGGATGGTAGTTATATCTCAAATAAGCTACCAAAGAAATTAATAGCACAAAAGACAAGGTTGAGAAAGCATATTCACCTGCTACAAAAAAGCCGGTACCAAAAAATAAACATGCAAGAATACCTATACCTGCAGCCAAACCATCAATACCGTCTATTAAATTATATGCATTTATCACAACTATAAATGTGAATGCCGTTAATGGAACACTTACCCAATAAGGAATTTCGTAGACCCCGAATACCCCGTAAAAATTTGATATATAAATATTACTTCCAAAGATCAGCAACATTGCAACCACAAGTTCTACAAGCAATTTAACACGCGCAGATAAATCTACAATATCATCTTTTAAACCTGTGAAAAATAATAATGTTATAGCAGCTGCCATATATGGATAGCCGGGAATATCTTCTGCAATTCCGCTTATAGAGAAACCAATAAAGAAAGCCATAAATATGGCTACTCCTCCTAAGGAAGGCACATATCTGTCATGTAATTTTCTCTGATTATCAGGCTTATCATATAAATCTCTATGGTATGCTATTTTCCTCAAGACCGGAACAGAAAAATAAGCAATACTGAAAGCTATACCCCCCGCAAACAGCACCTGTATTAGTTGTAAATCCATAATCATCTCTTTATTCAACTAAATCCTTAAAAAATTTAGATGCATAATATAATAAATTTGCTGAAAATAACATTGCCAAAATAACTCTCTTCTTAATAATATAATTGGCTTATTTTATTTAATATACCTTAAATGCTCTGTTAGAAACTTTTAACTTATTTTTTAGCATCCAAAGATAACCAATTCCAGATTTCTAAAGAATACTCTTTATTATAATTAAAATAATATTCCACTTTTTCTTTTAGCTGTTCCGGAGATATTTCTTTGTTATTTATTTCCTCAAGCTCATTAATCGGTACCGACGTTTCTTTAATACTCGGAGAAGCCTCATGACCATCTAACTTCAGGCTGTAGACATTTATTCCATAATAAGTCCACATGGGCATTAAAGATGAATAATGACCTATTACGGTTTCTGTAATAGGTAAATGTTCTTTTTCGAGAATTATCCCTCTTGAGTTAAAATATTCAACAATATCGGACGACATCCTCGGATGCCCCTTTACTATTAATTTTTTTCCTAAACCCTCTACCCAATCAATAATGCTGTCAAAAACATTCAGCATATAATCCTTGCTTATTCTTCCATCTTCGATAAGAGTTTGGTAACAATAAGTTATTTCCCCGTTTTCATAATGTACATTTTTAAATCTAATTGGATCAGGATTACCTACTATTTCAAAATTATTGTAATCGTCTTTAAAATAATGATCTTTATGCCATTCTACCCAATATCGCGAAAATACAAATGACATATCCGGCAAGCCTGAATCTCCTTTAAAATTATAATCTCTGTTTCCATCTACTAAATGTGTTCTTAACAGGCTTATGAATAGTTTTGAGTTTTTGTCTGCCTTTGCAGCAAGCATTCCATATTTAAAATATCTGTAAGATTTTAATAAACTCTTCAGGAAAAACCCAAGTCCTCTTTTCATATGAGGAATGTACATCCCGTGCTGAAGATAAATTACTTTAGTTTTTACTTTTTTAGCTACTAAAGAAAGATAGATATCTGGAATTCTCTGACCATTTATGATTAAAAAATCTGCTTCCTCAATTAATGCCCGAACTGACTGGGGCCTTTCACTTTCAAGAACAAGTACAGGCAGGTTGATATTCAAATTTTTTAAAATAGATTTTTGGGCTTTACTTTCTATAATGATTGAAGCATCACTTTTGCTTAACAGGTCAGGCAGTACATCCAGGTAATACCTTTTTATATTTATTGCATCTATCTCAAAAAAAATGATTTTCATTGTATATCTTAATACACAATAATGGTAACCGGGCCACCATTACCATTATTTAATAACAAGGGAGCCACTATTAAGCTTTCAGGACTACCAGTTAAATGAGCAATTTTCATATCTTCAACTATAAAAATTCCCCGTCCGGAACTTTCATCCAAAAAAGATAAATGGGCTTTTTTTCCCTCTTCTTTAAAAAGAGGAGACGTGAGCGATATAAAATCAAATCCTATTGCTCTCAGGTTTTTAAAATTTTCTCTTAAATAAATACATGCTTCTTCTGAAATACCTGGGTATCCATTCCAGTATTTATCCTGAAGTCTGAATTTTTCAAATCCGGTTCTCAATATTAAAAAGTCAGTATCCTTATGAACATCCGCTTTCATAAAATCTTCTTCCGTAATAAGCCTTCCTTTTTCACAGGGAATATCAATGAGAACCGGATTTTCAAAAAACCATTCTTTGGGATGAACATCTGTTAACGTTCTTCCGTTATCATAAAAATGTTTTGGAACATCAATATGGGTTCCAATATGATTATTAGTTATTCTAATATCTGTAGTATTGGCCGTTTCACCTTCAGAAATACTACTCTTAGCTTTTAGAATAATTTTATCTCTGTTTGCATAGCTGGGTGTATTTTCATCTAAAGGATGTGACAAATATGTAATTTCCATGTTATTTACCCGATTCTTCTAAATACTTTTTTATTGATTCTGCTATTAAAAAGTCGCTTTCTTCATCAATATCTACCGCCTCGATCGGATCTATCGGAAACAACAAAGGGTTATTGCCAATACGGTTTTTATTTTTTAAAAAAGTTTCTCTTGAAAACATATATATACAGGAATTCTCTTCATAAACAGGAGATAATTCCTGAGTTTTAATCAGTTTTTTGGGGTCATGATTTATTCCTGATCCGTCAGGCCAGTAAAATCTGCTTTGCAATGATGTAACCGACATCAAACTGTCATGCTCTTCCTGATTTATAAAAGTTTCAATTGCGGAGTTTATAGTGTCTCGTTTTAATAACGGATTGGTACTATGTGTTTGCAAATAAATTTCTGAGTCGCTGTTCTCAATATCATATTCCATTATCTGATTTGCTTCATTACTAGTTATTGTCAACAAGTAATCAGGCCTCATATGAATTTTGACATCAAAGTACTTCTTAGATTCTTCCGCAATTTCTTCCGAATCAGTGTTTATTATAATTGAAGTTATCCAGTCTGAATCATCTAACGTCTTTAAAATCCAGTATAACAGAGGTTTACCAAAAAAATGGCGGAGGTTTTTACCGGGCACTCTTTCTGAATGCCCTTTCATAAAAAGTAAAGCAGTTATCGATGGTTTCTTCATCAAACTAAATAGAAACTTTGATAGTAAGTTTTTTGATCAACTCAGGTTTACCTACATAATGTTGCGGACCATGACCATCTTCAGGGAACATAATAGCAAAAATCCCGTTTCCTATATCTACATGAGTTCCTTGTTTATGTGGTGATTTATAGAATGTTCTGTCCTTTTCAGCATCATAAGGAATATTGACTTCCATCCCTTCAATAGGTGACCATTTCACTCTTTCAAGTCCTTTCAAGGGGTATTGTATATCAATAACATGCTTATGAGCTTCGTACCCTCTTTCAAAGTTCTCGATTGTTTCATATTCGCTGACAATCGCCTTTACATTCTTATTAACCGTATAAGTTCCCAGTTCAATATCAGGATTTACCTCTTTGATATACTTAAGACCTGCATAAATATCTTCGCTTATATTCTTATAAACTTCAATATTTTTTATCGAGTCTACTATCATTTTAATTTCCTCTGTGATTAAGATCCATATACTCTGTCATCCAGCTCTTAAATATTTCGTCTGGTTGTGTTAGGTCTTTAAACATATTTCCCCATCCTTTTGTAAGAATAAGACCAAATTTACCATCTTCGTTCTTTTTATCTTTCTCCATGGCTACATATAGTTTTTCAAGATCGATATCAGAAATTGAGTATCCTTTCCAGATCTTTTCAAAAACATTTTGAGCTCTATTTGCTTCTTCTTCTGAAATATACCCTTTTTTATAAGAGATATAATTAGCCATGTCCATTCCAAAAGAAACTGCTACTCCATGTGGGATTCCATAGTTTGTAATACTCTCAATTGCATGGCCAAAAGTATGCCCATAGTTGAAAACAATGCGTTCGTTTTGATCAAACTCATCAATTTCGATATATCCCTTTTTAATAAGTAAGCTTTTTTGTACCAACTTACCTAAGTTTTGCTGGGTATTTAAAGCCTCTTCAAATTCTTCTTCAAAATAAGTAACATCTTCTTCTCCAGAGACAAAGTAATAATGAGCCATTTCTCCAACTCCCGATCTGATATCTCTTTCTTCCAAAGTTTTCAGATATGCAGGGTCGATATGAATTGAAAGCGGTGGATAAAAATTACCTACCTGATTCTTATATTTTCTAAAATTGATCGATGTTTTGCTGCCTATACAACTATCTCCCTGAGCAAGTAGAGTTGTTGGAAAAAAGATCCATTTCACGCCCCGGTATAGTATTGATGCCATAAATGCAGTCACATCCTGAGTAATTCCCCCGCCTATTGCTATAAGTCTGTTATTCCTTTTAAATCCGTTAGCAATCAATTCTTCAAAAAATGGTATAACACCTTCATAGCTCTTCGTACTTTCAAGTGCTTTAATGCTGATCACTTTTTCGTATTTACTCAAAACATCATCAAGCTTAGGATGCAAAACTTTTAACTTCTCATCAACGATGATATAGTCTCCCTCCTGAATTGTACTTGATAAACTTTCTTCGAGCGAAGAAATCATATTTACTTCATAATCTCTAATAGACGATTTTATAATGAAATTATCAGACATTTGTAAAACCTCCGTCTACTACAATATTTTGACCTGTCATGTAAGAATTTTCTTTTGAACTTAAAAATAATATCACTTGCCCCATTTCTTTAGGAGTTGCGAGCCTTTTAATTGGTATATTTTTCTCTATTTCACTTATTTCAGACTCGGTATTAGTGTTTTTTGTGAGTTCTGTAAGTGTAAAACCGGGTGAAATAGCATTTACAATTACACCTTTAGGTGCCATCTCGATTGCCATTGTTTCGGTTAAGCCAATAATTGCATTTTTAGAGATGGTGTAAATCCCTCTCATTGGTTTAGTAATTACACTCCATATAGAAGCCACATTTACTATTCTGCCATAGCCTCGCTTTCCCATTTCAGCTGCTAAATATCTGCAGATTTTAACAGGAGCGTGCAAATTCACAGATAGCAATTTATCGTAATCCGCATCCGGAATATGTTCAATTTCATGCAATAAATTAATACCGGCATTATTTACACATACATCAATTCTGGAAATGGTTCTCAGCTTTTCTATAAAATTATTTATCCCTGATTCCGAACTGAAATCTGCCTTCAAGTATTCAACTTCCCCCAGAAGATTGAACTCTTCTAAAAGCTTTGAAGACGGATTGTCAGAAGTACCCGTGATATAAACCTTGGCACCTTGTTCTAAAAATAATTCAGCTGTTTCTTTTCCGATTCCTCTTGTTGCTCCGGTAATTAAAACATGTTGTCCTTTAAAACTTTCCATTCTTTCTTTACTCATGTAGGCTCATAAATTCTTCGTCATCCTGCAGATAGGATACAAGCATATGGCAAATAATCATGTGAAGATCTTCAATAGGTCCGTAGTCTCCTTTAGGATTTGGAGTGAAAAGACATACATCACAAGCGTCTTTAAGCTTTCCGCCTTCAAACCCAACCAATCCAATTGATGTACCACCTAATTCTGATGCGTATTCTGCTGCCTTAACAACATTCATTGAATTCCCACTTGCCGATATTGCAATCAGAACATCTCCCTCTGTAAAATGATCCTGCATTTGCTGTGTAAATACCTCTTCGTAAGAATTATCATTGCCGATAGCTGTCATAAGTGGGCTATGGTCGGTCAGGCTTCTTACTTTTATTCTTTTCTTTTTGAAATAACGCACAAAAAAACCAAAATCTACCTGATAATGAGAAGCTGTAGCTGCACTTCCTCCGTTACCCGCAACGTATATTGTTTTTTCGTTTTTATAAGTATCTACAATTATAGATGTAATATTTTCAAGCACATCATAATCTACCTGATCGAATAAGTCAGATAATTTTGTCCTGTACTCTTCAACATGCTTTATAAGTTTTTCTTTTCTCATTTTTCCTTATGCCCGATTTTAATTAGAAATTTTTTGATTTGTAGATTTCATCAATGATTGTCATCAGTTTATGTGCATCTTCTGAACTACCGATTTGTATTGGAGTGTCATTTTCAATTGCATCCAGAAAATGTTCGAGTTCATATCTCCAGCTATGATCATCCACATATTGCGTTTTAACTTCGTCTTTCCAGGTAGCAGCCGGAGCTGTTGACCTGTTCTTGGCAATTGAAAGAATTTCTTCTCCATAACTCATTGTTGAAGTAATAAGGCCATTAAGAACCATGTATCCTTTTTCTAAAAACACTTCTAGTGAAAAAAGGTGCCTCCATTGACTCATTGTTGAATGTAAAGAAGCATCAATTCCACTTTTGGAGTTTCTAAGGATAACAAATGCATTATCTTCCACTTCCAGATTCCAGTACAGGTTTGAAACCTCTGCTTTTACACTATCAAAATCACCTGCCAAATGGAGAAACAAGTCGAGCATATGGATTCCCTGATCAATCAGTATTCCTCCCCCTGCTAATTCTTTTTTAGCTCTCCAGTTATCAAAATAATCTTCGGTTACGCTTTTACCGTAACGACCTCTCATCCAAATAATCTTTCCGAACTCATTGCTGTCTACAATTTCTTTCATACGAATTACACTATCGTGATGACGGTGATTAAATCCATACATAAGTTTCCTGGAATCACTATTCTTTTCTACTTCTTGTATTTCAGCCACTTCCTCAGCCGTAAATGCAGGTGGTTTTTCACAAAAAACATGTTTTCCGGCCTTTAAAGCTTTAATTGTTAATTCCTTATTTAGAAAATTAGGCGTGCATACAATTATTATATCAATATCAGGATTATTAATAATCTCATCGTGCGATACATTTGGTATACCATTCAATGGCTCACTGAGATTAGGTTCTGAAACCGCAACCACTTCCCCTTTTCCTATTTCATCCAAGGCCGTATGGCGGGTTTTACCCATTTTGCCGTAGCCTATAATGCCAACTTTATAACTCATAAATTTATATTATTTCTGTCTTCCAGGTTATTACTGAAAGTTTGTTCCCTGTTATTTATTTGCTAATGCGTCCACAAGATTCTGAGCCGCATCAACCTCCATTTTTAATTTCCCTTCTTTTGCATAAGACCCCAAATGTGGAGTTAATACTACATTTTCTAAATCGCAAAGACGACCACTATACGGTTCTTCTGAAAAAACATCAATAGCAGCGCCTGTTAACTTATTATTATCTAAAGCCTCATAAAGAACGTCCTCATCAACAACACCACCTCTGGCCAGGTTTATCAGAAATGAACCCTCTTTCATCAAATCAATTTCTTTGGAACCTATTACAGCAGTTTTATCCTTATTACCGGGCACGTGTAAAGTCACAATATCAGATTCACTTAGTACTTCTTCTAAACTTTTGTATTCAACTCCTGTTTTTTCTGACCAAGCTTTATCGGGATATAAATCGAATCCAATTACTTCATTCCCAATAGCTCTGAATAATTCTGCTACTGATTTACCAATACGACCAAGTCCGATAACACCTATTTTCTTACCCAGAATCAGGTTTCCAACTTGTTTACTCCAGACTTTATTTTTAAGATCGTAATGGGCCTGAGGAATTTTCCTCAATAATGACAATGTCATGCCCAATGCTAATTCAGCAACTGCTCTGGTAGGTCCATCCGGAGTATTTAAAACCGCGATACCTTTTTCTTCTGCATACTCAAGATCAACACTATCCATGCCAACCCCAACCCTGCTAATGCATTTAAGGCCCGGCAATGCGTCCATCACCTTCTTGGTAAGTGGTTCAACTCCAGCTACAATTCCAACACAATCTTTGGCAAGCTCAATAACTTCATCTTCAGTTAATCTTCTTCCGTAAGGATTATTAATTACTTCATATCCATTTTCCTCTAATAAGTTAAAAGGTTCTGGACCTACCTGTCCCATTGAAGATGGTGATGTTAGTACTTTATTCATTTACCTGATTTTTAATATGATTAATTCCCTGTTTTGATAAATCTGAGATCATTTTTATATCTACGCTATAGGCGATAAACTCATATCCCTGTTTAATTCTGAGATCCACTTGTGAGGGATCCGGTTGTACAACATGGATTCCCGGAGTCACATTCATTTTTTTGCAAACAGAAAGATTGTATTTAATTGCTTCTTCCATTTTAGGATGTTCTAACTCACCTGCTAATCCCATTGAAGCACTTAAATCGTAAGGTCCAATTATGGCGGCATCTACTCCTTCAACAGATAAAATTTCTTCGAGGTTTTCGATGGCATCTATATGTTCGATCTGAACACATACAAATGTTTTATCATTATCTGTTTTAATTGAATCCAGAATATCCAGCCCGTACCCATTTGACCGGCTGTAACCAACTCCGCGTTTTCCCATTGGATAATACTTAACGGCATCAACCAGATCCTGGGCATCTTTTTTAGTATTCACTAAAGGACATATTATTCCGTCTGCTCCGGCATCCATATACCTTTTTATCTCTGAGTAGCTGTTACCTGACACTCTTACAAGCGCCTTACATTCACTATTCCCGGATTTAATGGCCTGTAACATCAAAAATGTTTTTTCAATATCAACAGGTGAATGTTCAACATCCACAGTTAAAAAATCAAATCCACAAAGTGACATAAGCTCCGCAATTACCGGGCTTCCGCTATTGATCCAGCTACCTACAACAATATTATCGTTCATTCTGAATTTTGTTTAGTCGTTACGTTTTACAAAGAAGTAAAGCCCATCATACGGACCTAATGGAAGATGTGTGAAAATGGTACTCGATATAAGTTTGATACCAAGTTCTTCTGATGTGAAAAAATCAGAAACAGAATTATCTGTTTCTTCTTTAGATTCTACAAATGTTGCAGCCGTCTTAAAGTCATCTACCGACTTATAAGATGTATTATTCAGGAAACACTCATTCAATAAATCCTTTTTTTCTGCTTCTGAATATGTAAACAGATCTTCGAAATCCACTCTGGGAAAAAAGTCTATCTTACTGTCGTAACCGGCATTATATATCTTAAGATTATTCTTATCGGTTACTGTTGATAAGTATTTCAAGTTTTTAATAATAAACTGAACTATATAGTCTTTTGGCTGATGATATTTACGATTTTTCCCAAAATATCTTGGATCGAAGTGATTGGGATCATCGTCTTTTTTGGATACGATATCACTTTGTTTACCATTTATGGATTCAACCTCTTCATGAATTTTGAAATTCATATCCACTCCTATAAAATAGATTTCATCGAATCCTAAGTGCTTCAAAGTTTGAAATCCTTCATATATCACTGAACCTCCTAAATAAGCTTCAGGTAATGATGTTGAAAAACCTTGGCCGTGTTTTTGCTCCAGCCACAAAACATTGCTTTCGTTTTTAATACGCTTTTTGAAATTTGTTCCTCTGAAATGTATATCAGGATAAAAGGCCAGTTCTACTTTGTTATTTATTTCTTCTACATCTTTAACCATGTCATCCAGAACCAGATTATCTGTAATCATGTAAAAGGAAGGCAGCCAATTTGTTCTTTCGGCCATAATATTGAACCGGTTAAAACATAGTGTATACTCATTTTTAAGATAAAACAGTTTTGTTTTATTTAAACTCGGACCGTTTCCAATTAAAAAAGCGCGTTTACCTTTATACTTCCCCTTTATCTTCTCCCACTCAATTTTATTTTGAGTATTGGAATTAAGCAACCTTTTTAATTTATAAGCCAGTCTTATCTTTATTTTACCGACGATGGAAGAGACGCCTTCGTGAATAATCGTATTGTACACTTTTTTAGCTATCATCTCAACCGTGTTGTTTATGCATCTTTAAAATATTTTTGAATTTGAATAAAATCAGAACTGACCAAAACAAATAGCTTACAATGAAAGCTAAGCTAAACTGAATTACCACATGGAAGATAATATCTGCTTTTTTGTAGTCTCTTGATTGTGCTAAAACAACAAAGAATAAGCAATATAAAAACAAACCTATAAAACCAAGAGCAATGCCAATTAATGCAAATGCGTTAAAAATCTGACCTCTGGAATATCCAATTAAATTATCTCCCGAAAATTTATTAATCAGCCAGACATCATATTTACCGTACCCCTCACCTATTAAGAATTTTACAAAGTCCTGTTCACCAAGATAAGAAAACATTACAAATAAAGAATTCGCTCTTGAACCTTCACTTCCTCCGTAATTAGAATTGGACACACTCATGATAGTCTCTTCAATCCTCTCAATAATCAGGTCCACTACAAAGGTTAAAGAAACAGAAGCGATGATAATTATAACCAGGTATTTAAATGCTATTTTTTTTCTTCTTAATAAGAAGATTAAGAGTACCAACCCCATAAGTATAAAGCCTGTAAGGGACAATGTAAGTAAAAGTAATGCTGTAACAAGAATGATCAGTTTTCTGTTTTTTTTATTTTCAAGCTCAAATAATATGTACAGAATAGTAATCAGGTATATTGCATAGTAGGAAGGTTCAGTAAATGTTGCTTTAACCCGGTAGTAGCCAAAATAGGAGCTTATAGGTGAATTTGTTGCATTTTTAAATAAAGGAGAGATACTTTCCAGTGGTTGAAGACCTATTGCAGTAACTCCCAAATCATAAAACACAAATGGTAAAGTGAGCATTACTCCATAGATCAAATATTTGTCAAACCCAATAACATCATTCAGTTTAAAATAATACACAGTTGGAAGAACTAAACTAAATAATACTGTTATAGATAACATATCCCTATCTATTCCATGCACCCACATTGTTGTGATTAAACCAAAAAAATAGAATAGTATTAAAACCGAAAAAGCTTTACCGTTTATCTTTCTGTTGCTCAGAAACAAAAGAACAACGAGTATAGAAGCAAAAACCGAAGGTAGCGTTAACGGGTAGTTGCCAACAAAGACTGCAAACACATTAAATGGAAGAGTAATACAGTACAGCTTAACTATTCTATTTATCAATTGGTCGCAATTTTGTTTTAAAAATTCTATCTATCACGGTCCTGTAATCGTTGCCGCTGTACGCAAGTTTTATTTTGGTTTTTTGAAATTCCAGATACTTCAACAAATCCCGGTCTTCCGACTCAATTAAGCTGTGCAGTGCCTTAACTTTATCGGCTAAAGAGTCAGCATTAAAATGTTCAAATTTATAAGTATCAATATTTTCAATTAAACTAATATTCTCCGGTATGTCAGATGCCAGAAGAGGTTTCCCTAAATTCATTGATTCAAATATAACATTTGCTGCACCTTCTCTCAATGATGGCACAATAACTCCTTCAACTTCCTTATATAATTCGGTTAATTTAGTTCGGTCTAAGTTACCCAGAAAAGTTATTTTTTCCTGATGGTTTATTAATTTCTTTAGTTCTGACTGATACTCCTCATCTTCTATCCTGCCAGCAATATACAATTCATAACCTTCCTTGTTTAACAGATTAAAAGCTTCTATCACAACTTCCAGATTCTTTCTTCTCTTCACATTAGAGACTACCAAGAACTTCTTGTTTGCATTCATTTTAATCAGTTCATCATCAAACGATTCTACTTTATTATTAATAAGTAGTGATTCAATATTATTTGCAACTAACAATGAATGTTGAGGAAGATTATTAGTTATAACCATATGGAATTTTTTTAGTAAAAATCTGCGGAAATAGTTCGTGCTGTTTAAATAGAAAATCCTGATCGACAACACCTTATGAACATTCTTTAGCGGATAAAGCGCCAAAAAATAATTCTGAGGGTAAGTTATCACATAATCATAACCCGTTTTCAGAATCTGTACTAACCTGAAATGAAAATTAAAGAACGTGATAATTCTTTTGATGCTAAGTCCTGTAACCTTGAGATTCCCTCCTACTATCTTTACTCCTTCGTGTACAAATGTTTCTTTATTCTCAAGTGCTAAAATTTCAGCTTTTTTTCCTGATGCCACCAAAGCCTTTGCGAAAGCCAATGCTTGTTTTTCTGCTCCGCCATACGGGAATCTGGCAACTATAATGCAAATTTTCATCTATTTTATCATTGATTATCTATGTGTATCATTTTTTTTATTTCGTAGTCTTTATCTGCTTTTACATAAACAATATACAAGCCCGAAGCCAGATTCCCTGATTCCCAAATTAATTCCGATAAACCTATTGGTAATTCATTATAGTTCTCAGAATGTACCAATTGCCCAATGCTGTTATAGATTTTAACAGAAACTATTTGTTTTTCAAAAAGGATCAAAGGTAATGTTGTGGAATCTCTGAATGGATTTGGAAAGTTCTGTAGCAAAATAATTTCATTCCTGTAATCTGACTCATCCTCATCTTTTGCCCTATTAATATTGCTAAAGTTTAAAAATACTTCTTCTTTTGTATTTTTTGAATTTAAAGGGTTGGTTCCGTTTAAAAATTCTTCAAAGTTAACATACCCATCGTTATCATAGTCCTCGTTCAAATCTTCGCTTCCAATTCCATAACGACTTTCAAACGAATCCGGCAACCCATTGATGTTACTGTCTGATAAGGGATTCCCACTTTTATATTCACCCCAGCCGCCAACTTCATCCTGAGAATTAATAACAGATCCCTCATACTTAAAAAAATCACTGACTACTCTTTCATCAACATGGTCCCTGACAGGTAAAGAAGCCCCTAAGGTAATTTCTAAATCATTAAATAAATCTTCTATTTCCGGTAACGGGCTCTCAAGATCCATGAACGGATTCTTCAGTTCAATATGATCATAGTTATTAACGGGTTCTCTTGTTTGCCATACATCAACTATTTCCCAGTCTTCACTTCCATAAAATCCTTTATTGCCGGATAAATATATCTTACCATTATATTCTTCCGGACTCCATATACTGATTCCGTTTGAAAATTTAGTAGATCGTCCTTTAAAAAAGTAATTCCCGACGATATTCAGGTGTTGTGTATTCTTTATTTTGCTGTTTGATATTTTTATTCCAAAGCCTCTCGGATTAAAAATGATATTATTGCGGACTTCAACAAAACCTTCGTTACTCAGTCTTGGGTTTCTGGCATGGTTATGAGCAAAGTAATTATTTAAGATCGAGATATTATCAACACTTACGCCAATCAGCATTCCTTTGCTGTGGTCCCCTTTGGGATGTTTACTCATGGCCAAAGCCTCACTGATAATGGAATTTTGGATAGTGATATTCTTTCCTTTGTCCCACATATCAACGTTTTCATCAACAGCCCAACTAAATGAACAGTGATCAATTATTATATTCTCTACTCTATCATCAGGATTGCTACTTCCAATAGATATTGCATCTATTCCTCCCCATTTATTTACCGGCCCGAAATCAATATCTCCGGGTCTTATTCTTAAAAAACGAATTATAACATCATGAGTTTTTACTGTAACTCCGTTTCCTCTTAAAACTATACCATCTCCGGGAGCTGTATGTCCTGCTATTGTAACATAAGGGTTAGTAATCTCAATTTTATTCTCCAGATCAATAATACCTGACACATTAAAAACTACGTACCGAGCCCCTTCTGACTCCAAAGCTTCTCTTAAACTACCCGGACCGTTGTCTTTCAGATTTACTACCTCAATAACCTTTCCGCCTCTTCCTCCTTTAGAGTATTTTCCGAAACCTTCTGCTCCGGGAAAGGCTAACTCCTGTGAATATGAAACTTCATTGGTTGTGGTAATTAATAGTAGAACTATCGAGATTAGTTTTAAGCCAATAAATCTTTGAATGTACTTATGTTCCCTTGGGTTCATCATATAGTTTTAACAAACTAGAATAAACGTTCTTTATTCTGAATTGCTCAATATACAATTCTCTTTCTTCATGACTAATCATATTATCAAATTCTGTGTCTATAGCAGAACTAAGTTCATCAACACTTTCTGTTGGTACTAATACACCAAAATCCCCATTTCTCAATAATTCACGGGGACCACTCGGGCAATCGGTTGATACAATCGGCTTCATTAAAATAAAAGCCTCCAAAAGTACATTCGGCATTCCTTCATATCGGGATGAGAGCACAAACAGACGTGAGTTGGAAATAATCGGATAAGGATTTTCCATATGTCCTGCAAGAAGTACTTTATCAGAAAGGTTTTCAGAATCAATCAAATTTTGCAGTTCATCTCTGAGTTTTCCTTCACCCAGTATGATTAGTTTTTTATCAAGATTATCTGCTTTTTTAAAAGCCCTGATAAGATTATCAAATGCTTTTGCGTACTGCAATCTTCCGATTGAAATGATGTAAGGAGTGTCTTGTAAAAAAGAGTCTATTTGTTCTTGTAGATCTTCTTCCGCTTTTTCTCTGATGCCGTCAACATCCACAGGATTCGGCAGAATTGAAATGCTGTTTTCAGACAAATAAGTAGCTTTTGTCAACTCATTCTTTGAACCAACCGAATTCACAAGTATTCTGTCCGCAAACCTGTACAAAATTCCGGCTTTCAATCTTTCATATAATAGTCTGAATTTAGAAAGGTGCTGCCTCTGTGAAAGAAATGAATTTGCTTCCCGGATAAAAAGGGTGGCTTTTCTGAATTTCAGAAATTTCGCAAGTATCATTGCATAATTACATTGGCTCAAAGTAGACAAGATCAAATCAGGTTTGACTTGTTTCAGCACATTTCCAAGTCCTCCTATAGAGCCTTTAACGCTTTTACTTCCTAGTTCATGAACTGATATTTCAGGATTTAAAAACTCTAAATATGGTCCTTCTTTTTTATTGAGTATTAAATGAACAGAATGTCCACAATCTACAGAGTGGTTCATCAGATTAAGAAATACCCGTTCTGCGCCTCCCCCATTCATATTATAAATATAAAAGCATATATCCATAGTCTTAATACTTATTATTCAAAATTACTAGACCAATGAAACCATTTGCTTAAGATTAAAGCGAGCCATAATCTTTGTGCATGATCTTTTTTGTTTCCAATATGTTCTGAATAAAGTTTTTTTAAGTAATGTCTGTCAACATATTGCCATGCAATATTATTTGGATCATTTGTTAAGTCCATCAATTCTTCTCCAAAACGACCTTTCATCCACTCATTGACAGGAATGGCAAAACCCATTTTTTTTCTGTAGATCAATTCATTTGGGATATATTTTTCTGCTAATTTTTTTATCAGATACTTACCATGTCCATCTTTTATTTTATATGATGTCGGTAATTTAGCAGCAAATTCCATTAACTCGTGATCCATAAGCGGTGAGCGGGCCTCCAAACCATATGCCATACTAGCAATATCCATTTTCACTAATAAATCATTACTGAAATAATGTTGATAATCTATTTTCAGCAACTGATTTAATGAACTATAACTTGAGTGAACGCTTGAGAGTAAAGATTTTTGATATTGGGATTCGTCATTAAAAAATCTTGAGGCGTTAAATTTCTCGCTCCAAAGATCATTCATATATTTATCATCATAAAATTCTCTGAAATCAATGATTCGATAGTAGGGATTTAATGCCGAATAGTTCAATCTCATTAATAAATTATCAATTGTATTGCTACCAACAGAACTTCTTAGCTTGTTAATTTTTTTCCCTAAATAGTACTTTTGAGTATTATGGTTACTCAATAGCCTGTGGAGTATATTCAGCTGATACTTCGGGTAGCCCGCCATTAATTCATCTCCCCCGTCACCGTTAAGTACAACTTTTATTTTTTCGGATGCTATTTTTGATACCAGCAAGGAAGGTAACGATGATTTATCACCAAAAGGTTCTCCATATTGACTGATTGATAAATCTAAGAAGCCTAAAGCTTCATCCTCCTCCAAAGTAAATTCATGGTGATTAGTGTTGTATTTTTTTGCTACAGCACGGGCATAATCAAGCTCATTATATTTTTGATTAGAAAAACCAATTGAAAAAGTATTAAAACTACCTTCTAGTTGACTTGAGGCAATACTTGTAACTAAGCTTGAGTCAACTCCACCGCTTAACAACGATCCTACAGGTACATCTGATCTTAACCTAATCTTTATTGCCTCTGAAACCTTTTGTTCAAGCATCTCCAAAGCCTCATGTTCAGAAATATCTAAGTAGTTATTTTTATCAAAACTAAGATCCCAGTACTTCTCAATTTTACTCTTACCATTTTCCCATACCAAATAGTGAGCGGGCAAAAGTTTTTTAACGCCCTCATAAATAGTATAAGGAGCAGGAATGAATTGATATCTCAAAAACATTCCAACAGCAGTGTGTGAAATATCGAAGTTATTTCGCATATCTTTTCTTAGAATATTTAATTCAGAAGAAAATGATATCCCGTTAGAAGTCTCATAATAATTAAGTGGTTTTTGTCCAAACCTATCTCTTACTAACCACAGTTTTTGTTTTACATTATCCCAAATTGCAAAAGAAAACATTCCCCTTAACTTTGGAATTGTATCAACTCCAAATTTTATCCAAAGCTTTAATAAAACCTCAGTATCAGATGAGGTTTTCATTGGTTCATTCTGTAAGTATTTTTGACGAAGCTCAATGTAGTTGTATATCTCACCGTTGAATACTATTTGGTATCTCGAACTTTCGTCCTGCATAGGTTGGTTAGCTCTCTCATCGAGATCCAAAATTGATAGACGAACATGACCAAGAGTACAATTATGACCATTAGACCAAGTGCTACTTGCATCAGGGCCTCGATGTTGAAGATATGTTAAGTCCGGCTGGGTATTACCTTCTCCAATATGACCTACTATTCCACACATTCTGTTAATTCTCCTTTTCGAATTTCAAAACTTCATATTTTGTTATTTCCGTGTACTACTCCGAAATAAATGCACTGAGCTATTAATTCTGGCTTCTCAATCCTTTTTTTATAATCCTTGAGTAAACATTACTCAGAACTTTTCTATCTGAATCACGGAGTACAATAAAATAGCAACCAGCAAGATAAAGGATAAACAGCATTTGAATTGTCAGGTAATTTTCCAAAACATATACTTTTAGAATAGCTAATCCTGAAAAAACTAAATACCAACTTATAATTCGAAAATAGTTGTAATCAGTACCAATTTTGTATTCTATTAGTAAAATTCCAATAAATGCTCTTACAGTAAATGATATTGCCGTTGACAAGGCTGCTCCGAATATTCCCATCTGAGGGATGAAAAAGTAGCATAACACCGCATTGATAGCTAAAGCAGTCCAGTTTAAATAGGCGCTGTAAGCAGGTATTCCCCTTGCCGTAAACATTGTACCCACTGAGGATCGTGTCGTAAAAAAAACTAAACCTATTATCAATATTACAAGCGCCTCTTCCATTATTAGATAAAAGGGTGGTAGCACCAACTGAATTAGAAGCGAAAAATGATTTATAAGAAAAAGAGAACCTATTGAAATAAAGACAAATGAAAAATTTAAAGACAAGCCATATAATTTGTTTATTCCACTTTTATCTTCCTTTGAAAATAACTTTGATAGAATTGGATAAGTTACATTTGAAATGCTGTTCCCGAATAATAAAATTAGCAGTGCTATCTTAATCGCATAGTTGTATACAGCTACATCTTCTTTATTTAAAAAAAAGTTTACAAAGAACAGATCAATATTTTTATCTAACAATACTGCAACAAAACCTATATAAATCAATATGCTAAACTTTAGCAGATCTCTACTTACCATTTTAAAATAACGGTCATATATAAGTTCATAATAACCTAAAGCAATAAATGCCATAGCAACAACTGAACAAATTTGTGCTATATATAAACTAATGAAAATGCCACTCAGACTGTAACCTAGCTTAAGAAAAATAAAAACTGATACAATTTGTAAAATTGTGGCTGTTACATTTATTATCGTTTGTTCCTTAATTCTCAAGTCCGCTTGAAGTATCGCATTAAAAAATCTACGATTCATGGACAGTAAAATTATGGGAGAAGCAAAAATCATCAGCTCAATATTGGACGTAAGGTTGAATAACTGAGCAATATTTTCTTGAAAAACGTATATCAGAATCAGGATTCCTCCTCCAAGTAGATTGATAAAAAGGAGAGCTGAACTGAAATAGTGATTTTTGAAAGAATTTAGAGTAGCATCATTAAGCTTTTGTATGATACCAGTCTCAATTGAAAGTGAAAATAAAGAAACACAGTAATTTACAACAAGTAGAATAGCCACATAAACACCTAATTCTTCCGGCAGTATCAGATTTCCAATAATGACAGAAAAAATTGTCCCGAATCCCTTACTAAGAAAGGTGTTTATTATACTCCAGAAATAATCTTTCATACTGGAGTATTATCATATTTGCATTTAACTCTCATATATTTTGTAAGCACTTAGTTGTTAAGTTCCATTTTTTTTTCTTCAATTAATGAAACGTATTCATTAACAGGCTTATCCAACATATTTTTCTTGTACCATTGTTCGGCTTCAATCCCCAACTTTACATATCTATCTCTATTTATTTTAAAATCGATCAGTACCTTAGTAATGTCGTCCTCATTTTTAACATTGATAAAGGGATACATTTCATCAAACTTATTTGATGCCAAATTATCTTTATCTACATAGTGCATTAGTGGTTTTCCAAAAGCTAAAATTTCCCACAAAGAACCTCCTCCAATTTCTCCTGTCGCAAATTGTCCGGTACCAATATCAGAGGCACTTATATACCTATAAAGCTTTTTCCTGGGCATTTTAGGTAACCAAGTAACATACTCACTAATACCAAGGTCATTTATCAGCTTCTTTGATTCCTCAACATCAACTCCGTATTCAAATAACAATAGGTGAGCATCTTTTTCTTTTAACACATAATCTGCGAAACCTTTAATTAGTATGTCATTTCGTTTCAGGGAAGGTAAATCATCTCTTGTTTTCCAAATATGTCTGGACTGATGAATCACAATCATTTTTTTTACCGATGAGTCTGGCAGTTCATTTTCTTCAAGCTTGTACGTCTCATTGCTATATTTATATACCATGGGTAAGCCTATAAATCTGGCTTTTTTTTGAACACCTAACTTAGCTATTGATTCTTTCTTTGATTCTGTATCACAACTTATAAGATTACTATTCTGAATCCCTTTTTTCTGATGAGCAAAAAATCTATGGTAACGTGCCTTCTTTAAATCTTTTAAGCTTTTTAGATTAAGAAAAGGAAGACTGTATATATCTGAACCATATGGGGCAAATATATCTATTTTGATATCGGCTTTATATAGAAAAGCGGGTGCGGAATCACATGCAATAATAAAATCATAGTCTTTAAATTGCTTTCTAATTTCTTCTGCAGAAACATTATAAAAGCTTTTAGGATCACCCCAGTTTAATTTGTGTGTGAAACTTTCATAGTTATTATCATAACTGTCACACTCAGGATGAAAATGACTTCGTTCATGACCAAGCATAAATAATTCTGCTTCGTAATTTCTGTCTCTTAAATGTCTTGTTAAAGAGAAAAAATTATTATTCATGTTTCCTATTAAAGCAATTTTCATTTTTCAGTGTCTCCGAAAATTATTCCTTTTCTAATATCCACTACTCCCTCAATTTCATAATCTGTAACCAAAAGTAAACCCCCACTACATTTGATAACAAAATCTCCGGTCTGAAACTTTTCTACTACTTCACCAATTTTAAATTCCGGTACATCAAGCCTTGTATCGAAAGGCTGAGCATTCCAAATCACTATTTTTTTATCATTTACAAAAGAATACGCACCTGGATAAGGTCTGGTTATGGCTCGCACAAAGTTATAGACTTCTTTAATACCCATATTCCAATTAATTAATCCATCTTCGGCCGTCCTTTTGGGATAGTAGGAAGGTTTTCCTTCCTGAGGATACACTTTATAATCTCCACTCAGTAGTTTGGGGATATAATTCTCAAGTACTCTGGAAGTGATAAGACTGTTTTTATAGTAAAGTGTACGTATATCATCCCAAGGGTTTATATCAAACATTTCATAATGAAATACATCTCCGTCATCAACTCCTGGTTTAATCAAAAAATAATGCATGATGAAACGTTCTTTGCCCTCTATCAGGCTCCAGTTTAAAGGAGAACGTCCTCGCCCTTTAGGCAGAAACTCTGCACTTCCGTGTACCCCTACAGCTCCCAGTCTTAATGTCTTTAGTATTTCTTCAGGAAAAAGTCTTTGCCAGCCACCCTGAATTAACAAGTCAAATTCTTGCTCTTTGAAAAATACCTGATCCTGCTCATCTTTAAGAGAGTAACTTTTTACCACATAGACCGGAATATCAAATTCATCCCCTAATTTTTTAAAATCCGCATACCCGGATACATTCTGATCTTTAGCCATTTCGGGACTTATCGTAACGAAATAACTGATCTTAATTCCTTTTGAAATTAGTGACCTGATATTGTTGATTCCTGCCTCATGACACCCTGCAACTACTATTTTGTTACCGTTGCTCATTCCCAATCAATATTTTCATTATTAAATTTCTTCAATTGTGAATTATAATCGTATAGAGTTTCTTTCATACGATCTGTTACGATTGATTCTACACGTTCCTTTGGTGATTTCGTTGTTTCATGCCACCAGCCTGGATGGGTTAAGATCTGCATTCTCTCATGAGCTGCATTCTCTAAAAATGTTTTTAATCTTTCGTGACGCCAATACCCGTTAGAATCAGAGCAATAACCAACATTATCCTGAAAATATGATGCGTAAACATTTATCAAATTTGCATATTTCCATTCTCTGCAAGCCATTGTAAAAGGCGTGGTATTATGAAATGAAAAAACTTCAGGTTTAATATGAAAAGCCTTAGTAAATAACTCTTTTTCAAGTTCCAGCCCCTCTTTTAGGTCTTCTTCGCTTTTAATACCATAAAAATGGGAATCAAAATGAATTCCAATATCATGTCCTAACTTTAGAATCGACTCTACAATTCTTCGTGAAGTATCTTCCATCAAACCGTAGAATCTTGAATGTAACAGAAGAAAATAAGTGCTTTTGACTCCTTCTTTAGCTTCTATTTTTGCTAGTTCATGAGCATGATGTAACGACAAATCGACGTCATGTCTCCATAGAATAAAATTCTCTTCCCTTTCGAAATCACTATAACCTCTGAAAATATATTTTTCTTTTGCGAGACTGATCAACTTAACATATTCGGCATATGTAAAATCATCAAAGTGATATTTATTTTTATTTTCCATTGGTAATTTTTCCTTTAAACAAGATTCTGTCAATTAAACTAAAGAGTACCTATACTTCGTCCAGGATTGCCTACTACTTTTTCCTTATCGGATATATCTTTCAACACTACCGAACCCAATCCAACTACAGCAAATTTTCCGATTACCAAGCGTTCAAGTATTGAAGAATTACTCCCTATATGCGCTCCATCTTTGATATGAATTCTGCCACCTATACTCACATTATTTGCAACAAAAACCATCTCATCTACAGTAGTATCATGGCCCACAAAGCTTTGCGCATATAGTTGGCTATGATTCCCTATTACCACATCAGGACTTACCAAAGTTAATGGCATCAAAACTACACCATGTCCTAATTTAGCCTGATCTGAAACTACCGCCGAAGGATGAATAATCGTAGCGAATCTGTTTTCAGGAATTCCCAGATCCTGTAGTAATTTATATCTTTCCGGAGCCTGCTTAATATTTGACATAGCATAGATAAAGGAATGATCTTCAGAAAGTTTTTTCCAATCCCCGTTTTGAATACCCCCCAAAACCGGATAGCCGTTAATTTCTTCTTCATTATCATTAAGAAAACCTGTGCACTCGATATCTTGCCCGGCTTTTTTACAATCTTCTATCGTAGAGGCAATAACGGTACCATTTCCCCTGCCTCCGATTATCACTATTTTTTTCATTCTTTATTTATGACTTTCTTAATAGTTTAGCTTTTTCCAAAATTTTTAATGCTCTCTTTTGCATTGGTGGGCCTATAAGTTTTCCGTCTAGCAGAGCAACTCCGGATCCTTCTTTTTCACTTACCTTGATTGCATCAATAATTTGCCTGGCTTCATTTATCTCATTTTCAGTTGGTGAAAATGCCTCATTTGCAATTTCAATTTGAGAAGGATGAATAATCAAAGTTCCTGAAAATCCCAGTTCTCTTGCTAATTCAACTTCTTTCTTAAATCCTTTTGTGTCTTTAATATCAAGAAAAGGAGTGTCAATTGGTTCCAGATGAGCGGCTCTGGCGGCGGTTACTATCAGTGATCTAGGCATTAGTAAACTCGTTCCATGCTCTTTATGCAATCCATCCAAGTCTCTGAGATAATCTTCACCACCAAATACTAATGCAGTATTTCGCTTTGAAGCCTTACCCATTTCATATGCTCTTAATACAGCAGATGCAGTTTCAATAAGAGGGCACATTTTAAACTTACCTTCCTCAAAAGAAAAATCATTTTCAAGCTGCGTTAAAAGTTGATCAAAATATCTTATATCGTTTTCATCTTCAGCTTTACTGAACATAAAACCTGTTGTATTTTCATGAAGCATCCATTTCAGATCTTCAAGTAACAGCCCGGTCTCTAAAGCGTTAACCCTGATATATACTTTTTGTGAAAAAGCGTTGGCATCCAGGAATTCTTTGATATTCTTTCTTGCCTGTTCTTTAAATTCGTATGGTACAGAGTCTTCCAAATCCAGTATCAGAGCATCTGAATCAAAAGTTTTAGCCTTTTCCAGAAATTTCACTTTATATCCCGGAACAAAAGTCATAGTTCTTAGAGCAATATCAGACATTGGTAATACCCGCTTTTTTTAAGATTAATTGTGCTTTTTTTACTTTAGGGGGTGAAATTAACTCTCTCCCTGCTTTTTGATACCCAATATTTTCATTCCCTTTAACCTTTTCAACAATTGAATGCGCCCAGGCTATTTCGTCATTTGAAGGACTATATACTTCATTGATGATTGAAATTTGGGTTGGGTGTATACTGAACCGACCATCAAAAAGTAAATTTCTTGAGTCGATACATTCTTCTCTGAAAGCTTCTTTATTTTCATTGTAGTTTAGTGAAACTGTATCAATGCATTGAATATTAAATGCTTTAGCTGTACTAATAAAATTCAGTTTTATAAAATCTGTTATATTTTTCTGAATTTTAACCATCGGTACCGCAGAAAGAAAATCTTCCAAACCAAGCCCCACACCAACAATCTTATTTTCGAACTCCTCACAGATTTTTTTAAGTACTTCAAGCCCCTTGAAAGATTCTATCAGAATAATCAACATTATATCTCTTCCACTATCATTTACCAGCTCAAGAAAAAGTGAAATTTCGTTTACTGACTCCACTTTGGGAATAACAACTCCTTTAAAGGCTATCTTTTTTATAATTTCTATCTCTGAATCTTTATAAACCCCGGCCTCTTTTGAAATTCTTACAAAAGAATTCAAACCCTCGATCTCTCCTCTGTATTTAATCAAATAGTCGCGTGCTGTATCTTTTGAATCTTGAGGCACGCCATCTTCCAGATCAAAAATAAGAGCCGAAGAACTCATATTTTCTAATCCTTTAAAATATTTCTCTTTATGAGATGGAATAAAATGAAGAGAAGGTAGCATTTAGCTCTCCTTTTTTGGTATAAGGACTTTTCTTCGAAAAACAAGAACCTGCTCATCGTTCTGGTTTTTTGCTCTTGTTTCAACGTAAATAATTCCGCGGTCCGGCTTAGACTCAGACTCTCTTTTACTTAAAACTTCTGTTTCACAGTATATTGTATCTCCAATAAATACCGGGGCGCTGTGCTTTACACTTTCATATTCTAAATTTGCGATGGCTTTTCCACTAATATCACGAACGGTTTGACCTACTACTAAACTAAAAACATATGTACCTACAACAAGAATTTTTCCATGCTGTGTTTCTTTGGCATAGTTTGTGTCCAAATGAACCGGATGATGATTCATAGTCAACAAGCTGAAAAGGTGACAATCATATTCCGTTATCGTTTTCCCCGGCCAATGTTCAATAATGTCACCAACTATAAATTCTTCAAAATATGTTCCAAATGATGATCTTTTACGCATTGTCTTATTAATTAAGTTCTAAATTTTGTCCATCAAGAAAGATTCTGCACCATAATTCGAAGTTCATGAAACTCCATATCAACAACCTGTGATTAATTCCGTCGTCAACATGTTCATGTACGATTTTTCTTAAATAATCCGGGTTTATATATTCTGCTGAAGCAATGTCTCCTTCTAACAAAAGTTCTTTTACATAAGCCGCATTTTCTCCTCTGTACCAACTCTCATCCGGTGCCGAGAACCCTTGTTTTTTTCTTTCAATTATTTTGCCGGGAATAAGGCTGTGCATAGCTTTACGCAATACATTTTTTCCGTCATCATATTCTCTGTAAACTTTTTTCTTCCGTTCTACATTTTCATCAATCTTTTTAATCTCATCATGGAGATTCCCTAGTTTGTGTCGCACAGGTATTTTCTGAGCAAACTCAACCAATTCATTATCAAGAAACGGAAAACGCTCTTCCAATCCGTTTGCCATTGAAAGCTTATCACCTACTATTAATAAACCATTCAGAAAGGTTTTGATCTCAAAATACAATGAATTCTGAATGTGGTCTTCAGGGGTATCGTATTTCAGTTTATCATTAAAAGTAAAAACACCTTCAAAAATTTTCCTTGGTTCGCTCAGATCTATTTGGTTATACACCGAGTTTGTAAAAAGAGCGCTTTTTTCATCATCAGGCACTAAACGTTGCCAAAAACCATAGTATTGATTAAAAAAGTCCTTTTGAGTCAATGAATCAAAGACTTTGTAGTATCTCCAGGGGTATCCTCCAAACAGTTCATCACCCCCGGTTCCCTGCAAACATACTTTCACAAATTTAGAAGCTAAACGGGAAATGTAGTAGTTCGGGTAAGACATCCCCACACGTAAATCTTCTAGATGATATACAAGTCTTGGCAATGACCATCTGATATCACCGGCATTCATTACTTGCTCAAAATGTTGGGTTTTGTAGTGATTTGCCATTAATTCAGCGTCACGACGTTCATCAAAATTAGCTTCTCTGCCACTAACTTCACTCATATCAAATCCGCAAGTAAAGGTAGAAAGTCTGTTTACGTGTCTTGAAGCTACAGCAGTTATAGAGCCCGAGTCCATCCCTCCGGATAAGTATGAGCCTACAGGAACATCCGCGATCATTTGACGTTCAACAGCTTGTTCAAATAAACGAAGTGTTTCCGATCTCGCATCCTCAAAGGTCATTGAATTGTCAGGCTTTGAAAAATCGAAATCCCACCAGGAATGATGTTTTACACCTGTAGATGTGCTTGATACTTTCACAGTATTTGCCTGAGGAAGCATTACAATGTCTTTGAAAAGCGTATTGTATCTGAATAAATTCTGGAACGTAAAATACTCATTAAGAGCACTCAAATCGACATCTATTTCGTAGTCGGGGTGTTTTAATATAGATTTAATTTCTGAGGAGAAAACGATCGTTTTTCCATTAAACCAGTAGTAAAGGGGTTTAACACCAAACCGGTCTCTGCTCAGGTACAGAGTTTCTTCTTCTGTATTCCAAGCTCCGATGGCAAACATCCCATTAAACCGTTCAAAAAATTCCGGTCCGTATGCTGAAAGCCCCTCTGCGATCACCTCTGTATCAGTATTTGATTTGAAGTAATATCCTTTCGTTTTCAGCTCTTTTCTGAGTTCTTTGTAATTATATATACATCCGTTAAAAACGACCACCCACTTTCCATCTTTGGAAGTCATGGGTTGGTTTCCTTTTCTGCTTGTATCCAGAATAGAAAGTCTTTTATGACCTAAACCTATATTATCTTTCAGGTAGAAACCTTCGTCATCAGGGCCACGGTGATTGAGCTGGTTTCCCATTTCAACCAAAGAGCTCATCCGGAAGGGTTTTCTGTCTAAATTAAATACACCTACAATTCCGCACATTTAATTACTACTCTCCACTAAGTTTAGAAAGTGATTAATTTCATTTACTGGGAAAACATGACCTTCAGAATGAATAATACAATCTATATTTGAAATATCTCCAAAGAAATCACAGGTCTGATTTCTTAATGCTTCCACTTTATATACCCCTTTTTCTTCCTCTCCATAAGTAAATAAAAACTTTGTGCTATTCCTGGAAATAATATTACGTACAGTATCTGGGTTGAAGTTCTTTGATAGGCTTGGAATAATAATTTGGTTATGTCCAGATGATTGTATTTTTCTTTTCGTAACTGTATATCCGGAGGAAATTATTGCAACATCCGGTTCCATTTGAATTGAATTCCATAGTGCAGCCCCACCTCCTTGAGATAAACCAGCAACGATTGTTTTATGGTATTTATCTTTCAAATATTTAGTGAAAGCCATACTACTTATGATGTATTGTGCAGAATAGGAAGACCCATGATTCAAGTGCCAATTGATATAAAATCTATCTTCAATTTTTCTAAATCCATTATGAAATGCCAAAACATCTTCATTAGGCTTTATATATATATATATATATATCATATCCTTTATGCTTTAGAAGATCAGTCAATCCATAATGATAATTTGACGTATTGTTATTATAAATTTCAGAAGATTGGTTTTTACCCGAACCTGGAATAATGAGAACTGCTGTTTTATTTTTACTTTCATCTAATGAATCAGAGCCAATGATGTAACTGTAGGCTTCATACGCTTTCTCAGAAAAATTATACTCTAATTTCATTACACGAGTTTTATTTTCGTCAAGATAAATTTCTTCAGTATTTAATAAACTAATTTTATCATGAGCTTCATAAAAATCAGACACGTTGACGTAGTTATTTCTATTTAGTTTATATATCTCATCAATTGAGTTTACTGGATCATATAGCAATTCACCTGAAAGTTTAGGTTCTGTAAAAGCTGGCTGAAGAATTTCTTTATCAATTCCATCATAGTTTACTCTTTCTTCTTCTTCTGAGATATTTCTTTTGATATCCTGAATGTATGAAAACGGGAACCATTTATATGAACCGACACCAACCCCATACGTAAAAGTGCCCATTAACAGCACAATAAAAAATGCTACAAACAAAGAAGGTTTTGACCTTGCATATTTTGACAACTTCATAATGTTTTCAATAGTTTTTTAAGCTCATCTACAACTGTTTTCTGCTGCTCAAAAGTCAAATCATCAAATAGCGGAAGTGCTAATGCATGTGTATAACACCATTTACTATTTTCCATATTGCCTTTGATTTCAATAAACGGATTATTTTGATATGCACTATGCATATGCAAAGAATAAGTACCAATTTGCACTTCAATTCCTTTACTTCGCAATTCTTTCATAATCATATCACGGTTTTCCACAAAAACAGCAAATGTCTGATATGAATGTTTGCACAATGGTTTTACACAAGAACAGTCCGGACTACATCTTTCTTCCTCAAGCAATGGATTCATCTGAACACCATCTACATTGGCTAGTAGTTTTTTGTAATTATTTGCCAGCTCAATTCTTTTAGCTAACAATTTATCAATATGCTTTAATTGGCCTAATCCAATTGCAGCCTGAATGTTAGTTAGTTTGTAATTAGTTCCTATTATTTCGAACTGTACTCCTTCTCTGGCTGTGTTATTCATATTCATTCCGAAATGTTTATATGAATTCATCCATTCACCTAAACTCTCAGTATTCGTTGTAACAACTCCTCCCTCTCCAGTAGTAATAAACTTTCGGGGATGTAATGAGAATACTGTTATGTCAGCCTGATTTCCTACTTTTACTCCGTCGAATTCTGCACCGATTGAGCAGGCAGCATCTTCAATAATGTACAGGTTGTGCTTTTCTTTTATCTCATTTAAACGGTTATAGTCTAAAGGAAATCCAAATAGTGAAACCGGAATTATAGCTTTTGTATTCTCGGTAATAGCATCTTCAATAGCATCATAATCTATCAGCATTGTATCTTTAACAACATCAACTATCACAGCCTTAGCACCCACTAGCGGCGCCACTGATGCTGTTGCCGGATACGTATAATCCGGTACGATTACTTCATCTCCTGCTCCAATACCAAGTGCTCTTAGCGCCATTTCCAAACCGGTGGTTGCAGAGGTCACAGCTACTAAATAGTCACACCCTAAATAATCCTTAAGAGTGTTTTCGAATTCTTTAGTTACCGGACCTTCGGTTAAATAGCCACTATCAAGAACTTCATTTACTTTATCCTTGATTTCCTGAGTAATGTAAGGCTTAATTAAAGGTATATTATGGCTCATTTTTTTATCCTTTGTCGATTCCTTTTGAAATTCTCCAATCGATCAATCTTTGGAGCCCTTGCTCCAGATTAAACTTGTATTCAAAGTTGATCTCTTCTTTAGCTTTTTTCGCAGAGCCAATTCTGTTTTGTACCAATGCTCTGGAATCATCTTCAGAATAAGGTTTGTACTGAACCTTTAATTCAGAATTTTTAAGTTCCAAAATAGTTTCACATAGCTCTTTGATAGAAGTTTGCACCTCTGTACCAACATTGTACATTCCAAACGGCTGGTCACTTTTAAGTGCCTGCACATTTGCTCTTGCTACATCTTCCACATAAATAAAATCGTAGGCCTGACTTCCATCACCATTTATTTGTGGGGGCTCATTGGCTTCAATTTTATTAAGCATAATAGGAACTACCCCTGTATAAGCAGCTGTTTGGTCCTGATGCGGCCCGTATACATTCATATATCTGAGCCCGATTACCTGAAGTCCATATCTGTCATTGAAAGCAGTACACATCGCTTCGCCGGCAATTTTTGAAGCTCCATAGAAATTCTTATTGTTAAACGGATGGCTTTCTGTCATAGGCAGCTCAACAGCATCTCCGTAAACCGAAGCTGATGAAGACCAGATCAGTTTTTTAATATTGTTTTTAACACAGGCTTCTAACACATTAAAAGTTCCGGCAATGTTAACGTCAAAAGCTGTTCTCGGGTAATCTTTGCAATGAAGAAGCCACATAGCTGCTAATGAAATCACATAATCTTTGTCTTTCATTGCTACATCAAGAATATCAGTTTCTCTGATATCTCCACCGAAAGGAAAAATGGAACATCTTGGATCCTGAAGCTGATCTTCCAGATACTCTTTTTTTCCACGAGCTAAGTTATCATAAACTACAACTTCCGCTACATCTTCTTTCAAAAGTTCAGAGACTACAAAGCTTCCTATAAAACCAGCGCCTCCAATTACTAGTATTTTCTTGTCTTTTAAATCGTTTCCCATGTCTTTTTTATTTAGTATTAAAATTCTATTTCTTGAACTATCGTATCAGCAATTGCCAAGCAGGAAGTAGCTGCCGGAGAGGGCGCATTCAGTACATGCACCTGATTCTTTGCTTTTTCAATTCTAAAGTCATTTAACAACTGACCGTTCTCTGTGGCTTGAGCTCTTATACCACATGTGTACCCCGTAATTTTACTTTTATCAAATTCAGACCAATACTTTTTTACATTCTGCTCAAAGTAAGATTTACTGCTGTGTTTAAGCAGTTCTGATATAACAGTACTACTGTACTTTTTTGCAATGTTATAAAGGGTTTTGTTAGCTAAAATCTTACCTGCATCTTTCAGGTCAATTCCGAAACCATCATAACCCTCTCTGTCGAAAGAAAGAACCGCATTAGGTCCGACTTTCAAAGTATTGTCAATCATTCTGGTTAAATGTACTCCTAAAAACGGGAAATCTCTATTCGGTACCGGATAAATAGGCACATCTGAAGAATAAAGTTCCGGGTCAACCTTGAAATACTCTCCTTTGAATGGAATAATTGTAACAGGAGATTTTTTACCTGTCACTAACTCATAAACACGGTCGCTTTGCAATCCCGCACAATTGACCAGTTTACCGGAATTAATGACCCTGTCATTTGTGGTAAGCTTTAGAGCGCTCCCTTCAGTTTCAACTTTGGTTATTTTTTGATTGAAGAAAAAGTCTACATCAGCGGACGAACTTACTTCAATTAATTTATTCAGAACTTCTTTGTAATCGGTAATACCGGTTTCTTTTACAAAAAACCCTTTAGGAGAAACTAAGGCTTTGTCAATATTTTTGATTTGTGAAGCATCCATATACTCCACATTCAATCCCACTAATTCTGCATTTTTAAATAACCTGTCCAGTTCTTCATATTCAGATTCATCAGCTGCTGCAATTAATTTGCCGGTAAGTTTATAATTGATTTTATGCTCATCCAGAAACTTAATTAACTGATGATAACCTTCAATGCAGTTCTTCGATTTCAGTGAATCTTTAGGGTAATAGACACCGGAATGAATGACTCCACTATTTCGCCCTGTTTGATGTTTGTTAGGCTCAGTTTCCTTATCAAGAACAGCAATCCGTAACGATTTATTAAGCATAGACAACTTATAGGCAGTAGATGCTCCTATAATACCCGCTCCAATTATTACTATATCGTAATTGCTGTTCAAGAGTTTTGTCTCACAATAGAAATTAAGGTATTTACTACCTGATCTTGATCTTCTTCCGATAAAAATGGATGCATCGGCAGGCTAAGTACTTCCCTGCTCGCTCTTTCAGATTCAGGAAAATCACCATAATTATAACCTAAACTTTCAAATACAGGTTGCTCGTGGAAGCATTTAGGATAATACACCCCAACAGGAATTCCTTTCTCTTTTAGCGTATTTACTATGTTGTCTCTGTCCTCTTCATTAACCCGAACGGTATATTGGGCATATACGTGTGAATTTCCCTTATCGATTTCAGGAGTTGTTACAAAATCACTTAGAAGTTCGCTGTATCTTGCTCCGATTTTACTCCGGGAGTTCACTTCATCTTCAAAGTAAGGTAGTTTTGCTAAGATAACTGCAGCCTGAAGAGTATCAAATCTTCCGTTCATTCCAATATGAGTATGATGATGCCTTTTAACACCACCGTGTGACCTGATGGCTCTCATAGTTTCTGCCAGTTCATCGTCACTTGTAAATAGTGCCCCACCATCACCATAACATCCAAGAGGTTTTGCCGGAAAAAAGGAAGTACTGCTTATAAGAGCATCTCCACAACTTTTCTTCCCCTTTCTTGATGCTCCAAAACTCTGAGCGGCATCTTCAATTACAGCGATATTATGATCTGATGCTATTTTATTGATCGACTCCATATCCGGCATCTGTCCGAATAAACCAACCGGTATTACAGCTTTGGTTTTCTCAGTAATAGCTTTTTCGAGTAACTCTGGATTCATATTATATGTTCCCGGATCAATATCAATAAATACCGGAGTAGCACCTACAGCAGAAATTACTTCAGCAGTACTAATCCATGAAAAAGGAACAGTAATTACTTCATCTCCCGGAGCAATGTTGAGAGCTCGAAGAGCTATTTCAAGACTATCCGTACCGCTGGCAACTGTAATACAATGTTTAGCGCCCGTGTAATCACAAAGAGCATTTTCAAGCTCTGCAATTTCAGGTCCCATAATATATTGACCATGTTCCATGACAGCGCGCATTTTCGAGTCAATCTCTTCCTGATATCTTCTGTACTGAGTATTTAAATCAATAAATTCCATGGTATTTATTTAAAATAGGTGAACGTTATTTCAGCGATTCAACAATTGGGTGCACTAATCCGGATGGTTTATCACTTACTTGCATAGTTCTGAGTTTGTGAACCAGTTCGATTGATGGGCGTGCATCTTCTATCCCAAAACCATTTCCTGCTATTGTTTCTTCATATACCCGGGTATGTAAATCAGTAAAACCGCCACTGAATTCCAGTTCATCGCCATCAACCGCTATTGACCTGAAAGTTCTTTGCTGATTATTTTCATTATCAGGAATATCTTCCGGTTCCAGCGATAAAAACCATTCCACATCAGCATTTGGCAACTCCAGAAAACCTCCCATTCTGTTTTTTTCTCTGATGTGAAGTTCCATACTCTGCGCTGGCCCGAATAACCACATCAACATATCGAAAAAGTGGATACCAATGTTGGTACCTATTCCCCCAGACTGTTCCTCGTTACCTTTCCAGGAATAATGATACCAAAGACCTCTTGAGGTGATGTAAGTAAGCCTGATTTTATGTCTTTTATTTGATTTTTGGGCTTCTAATTTTTCTTTCAAATCAATTAATGAAGGATGCACTCTGAGCTGTAAAATAGTCCACACTCTTTGCCCGTATTCTTCTTCCAGTGCCTGTAGTGCATCCAGATTCCAGGGATTTAATACCAGTGGTTTTTCACATATGGCGTCAGCCCCTACCCGCATCGCCAATCTGATATGAGCATCATGCAAATTATTCGGAGAACAGATTGAAAGATAATCTATAGCCTTATCTTTTGATTCCCTTTTGATCTTTTCCAAATGTCTGTCAAAACGTTCTACTTCTGTAAAAAAAGCGGCTTCGGGGAAATAGCTATCAATAATTCCAACAGAATCATGTGGATCCACAGCAGCAACTAACCGATTACCTGTATCTTTAATAGCTTGTAAATGTCTTGGAGAGATATATCCCGCTAATCCTGTGAGTGCAAAATTTTTCATTAATTATTTCTTTTTTGTAATTATTGATTAAACCAGGTGTTGAACTTCTTAAGACCAAGCTCAATGGAGTAGTCTGATTTATAATTAAATAGCGAGTCAGCCTTTTTAACATCTGCCCATGTCTGCTTAACATCACCGGGCTGCTCGGGTTCGTAAATCTTTTTTGCAGTAATGCCGGATGCTTTTTCAATGGCCTCAACTAATTCTGACAGCTTAACCGTCTCATTATTTCCAAGGTTCACTACTTCATACAAAGTTTCCTTGTAGTTTATGGCCGCCATTATTCCATTGATGATGTCGTCTATATAGGTATAATCTCTTCTGGTTGATCCGTCCCCGAAAAGGGTAATATTATTTCCTTCGCTCATGAGTTTGAAAAATTTATGAATCGCCAGATCAGGCCTTTGCCTTGGACCATAAACAGTAAAAAAACGTAGAGCTAAAAATCTAATATCATACAAATGACTGTACACGTGCCCTAATAACTCCCCGCTGACTTTGGTGCTGGCGTATGGGCTAATAGGTTGCAAAACTGCATCTTCTTCTCTCCAGGGAACATTTGGGTTTTTACCATACACGGAGCTTGATGAAGCAAAAACAAACTGTTTGATTTCTTTTTCGCGGGCTACTTCCAACAGGTTTTGTGTTCCGGTCACATTCACTTCCTGATATAAGACCGGATCTTTTATAGACGGTCTCACACCAGCTTTTGCAGCTAAATGTACAATCACTTCTACATCACTAGATATTACTTTATCTAAGGATGATTTATCCCGAATATCAATTTCGTGTAATCTGTAATTCTCGTAATCAAAATGTTTCTTTATGTTACTCCTTTTGACATCTTCACTATAGAATGAGTCAAAGTTATCAATATTGATTACAGAATGACCTTCGGATAACAATCGGTCAATTAGATGAGACCCAATAAAGCCTGCTCCACCAGTTACTACAATTTTCATTAATTATATATCCCCTGTTTAAATTTCGTCCCCAAAAACCAACAAATATGGCTTCTCCATTTGAACTTTAGAAATAGAATCATAGACTATGGTTCTGATTCTCTTTTCTATCATTTTCTCTGCTTTTGATACCAGTTTAGCCAAATATGCCGTATCAATATTTTCCCCTACTATTGTAAGGTCAACTATATTTGTATCTAAACCTCTTGCCAGATCCCCTGTTATATATACTGCATTTATCTTACCGAGCTTAGCAATAATCTGGTCAACAATTTTATCCAACCCGAAATGCTTAAATGCAATTCTTTGAAGTTCTTTGAACATTGGAAAATCGGTATTCACCTGATACATCTTTTTGTTGCCCTCTTTTCTGGCCTGAATAAGACCAGCCTCCTCAAACCTATTAAGCTCAACACGCACCGAGTTTGTGCTTTCATTAAACTCATCAGCCAAACCCCTTAGATACGCACTACTTTCAGGATTTAAAAAAAATCTTAATATAAGCTTAAGCCTTGTTTTAGATTGAATTAGGGTACTTAACATCCAGGTAGTTCTACTATAATTTGACCCTGTCAACAGTTAACTGACCTAACCATTAACGAGTAATTTTATTACTCAATGATATTAAGTTTTTTTCTTTATAACAAATTCAGATATGATGATGTGATATGAATCTGCTTAAGAAACTTTTCAAGATTTTTCTTAGAAAGAACCGTTAACGACCTCCAAGCCTGTCCAACAGAATAATAGTTGATGCCACCGCTGAAACGGTAGATGCGAATACCCCTAAATAATCACGAAATGAAGGTTTTCTCTTAACTCTGACTGTAATTGTCTGATTATTCTCAAGCTCAAACTCTCTCATACCTTCAGGAAAAGGGTCTTCAAAACGATAGTTAAACTTAGTCAGGTTTTGCCCTCCGTTTTGCGAATCATATTCCTGAATATTTATTTCTACTCTCATTTTAGACCAATCTATCTGAGTTTGGCCATCTCTCAATGTATTGGGACCAAAGCAATAAGATAGTAGTTTTGTCAAGTCAGTACCTTTTGGAATCAGATATCTTCCTGAACTTCCAACATCTCCCCAAACATTAACTGAATCAGCAATTTCTCCTGATTCTGCAATTCTTATAATTCTGGAAGCTTGTCTAAATTGTTGAGATGTATTTAACTGATTATTTTGCGCTAAAGCATCTGTATCAACAATCACGAAAAGAGCTAAAAATAAAAATGAAAACCTTATGAATGCCATATTTGTTCTTTTTTGTTTTTTCTTAAAACTATGAATTTATTTCTTAAAAATTTTTCTTTTTAATACCTGAGTAAACGGTGTGCCTCTGCACGGCTGAATCCTAAATTTGTGAGCTCAGTTAAAACTTTTTCAGCATTGTATTCAAGTCTTTTTATAGTCATCGTAAAGGAATCTGTGTCTAATATGCAGCAGGATGCTCTGAAGTCTTCGTCTCTTGACTGGCCAACACTACCCGGATTAATTAAATATTTAAATCCTTTCATATATGCATTTATTCCGATTTGATTAGACACCAATGCTGGTATATGTGTATGCCCAACAAAACAAAGAGACTGATCCAGCTTTTCTAAAATCCCTCGTGCCTTGATCGCACTATCTACATATTCCCACTTTTCTGCGTTAAAAGGATGGGCATGTGCTGCTATAAAATCTAACTCTTCATTTAATATTGTAAGAGGAAGAGACTGCAACCAATGAATTTGGTTTTTATTTAACATTGCTGCAGTTTTTTTTATTAAAGTGCGGTTAGGATCTCTGAAATGTCTTGGACTCAATTTTCCGCAAACCCCTGCATCATGATTCCCCAGCAGTGTTGGAATGTTTCTGTCTCTTACTATATCTACACACTCAGACGGAAATGGTCCATATCCAACAATGTCGCCCAAGCATATCCACAAATCCGGACTTTCATTATCCAGATAGTTTAAAACTGCGTTAAGTGCTGGGAGGTTACCGTGTATATCGGAAATTATTGCTATTTTGGGCATCTATGTAAGTATATAAATATATTTTATTCTCGTAGTCTTATAATATTAGCCGATTTTAACACAAAATAATAGTAGTAATACTAAATAGATTTCATATCTTGAAAATCTGCTACAGTTAATCATGTATATATAATTTTTGGATGTATTTAAACGGAAATCAACAGAAAAATTCAAATTCTGATTTGCGGATGACCGTCGCTGGAAATTCTGATGCAAATGATGAAATAGATATTGTAAAACAAATAAGTATTCTGCTTCAGAATCGTTGGATTTTTATCAGCATCATCGCTGTTTTTTGTATTCTTGGTATAATTTACACACGAGTTCAAACGCCAATCTATGAGAGTAAAGGAACTCTAATAATCAGTGAGAGTAAAAACCGCTATTCATATGCCGGTTCTGATTTGCAAAACTTACTTACCACTACTTACGGCATTGGAGTAGGAAGTACCATTGCCAATGAATTAGAAATAATGCGCTCACGCAAACTAAGCTTAGAATTAGCTGAAAGATTATTGGATCTGGAGTTTGATGAATATGGGCGTAAATTTCCTCTTCTCTGGAGAGCATATCCTGATGATTCGACTTCAACTACCGCAGATACTGTTGCCGGCAGATTTAGAAGCAAAGTGCTTTTTAACAAACCTAATGCTGATTCGGATGTTGTAGAAATTTTGTTTGAAAGTCCTTTGCCAACGGAAGCTGCGGCTGTAGTAAACCTGACTATGAATACTTATTCTTCCATATCTACGGACCAGAATAAAACTATGGCTACTTCTGCATTGGATTTTCTGCGGTCAGAAAGAGAGCGTCTGGAAGATCAGTTAGAAATAACTGAAGACTCTTTAAATAAGTTTATGAACGAAACAATGTTAGTTGCTGTAAGTTCCCAGGCAGATAATCTTATTAATACAATTGTAGAACTTGAATCCAAGAAAAGAGATATTCAAGTTAGTTTGGTAGCTGTTAATTCGGGAATTTCGGAATATGAAAATCAACTAGAGATTATCAAACCCGGCTTAGCCAGCCAGTTCTCTGACGCTGTAGGGTCTGTTATTCAACGATATCAATATGCTTTGGCGGAATTAGAAACCAATAAGCTACTTTATATCACTAAGAATCCTAATATATCAGAAGATAATCCTGAACTGGTCAGGATTAATAATGAAATTAAGCGGGTTAAAGAACAAATCAGGCAACGCACCAACGACCTGCTATCCAGCGGAAATGATTTATATTTAAGTCTTATAAGTGATGGAGAAAGACCTGTAACTCAAAGAATCACACAAATAAGCCAGAGATTGATCGATCTCAGACTTGAACGGGCACAACTTGAAACTCAACAACAAGTACTTTCGGAAAGATACGATGAGGTTAACGCCCGTTTCGAAGAGCTTCCGGATGAAATGATTCAGCTTTCCCGGCTGGAAAGAGATGTGCGTGTAAATGAAAATATGTATTTACAGGTATACGGACAATTTGCAGAAATGAGTTTGTGGGAAAAAACTCAGTTTGGATTAGGAAGACCTTTGGATTACGCTATCCCGAGTAGTAAACCAGTTAGGCCGAAAAAGAAAATAGTATTATTTATCAGCTTTTTACTGGGTTGTATTTTTGGAGCCGCCTTTATATTCATTAAAGAAATTTCTACCGATCGTATAACATCAACGGATGCTCTCAAAGATTTTGATAAGCCTGTTCTTGGTACAATACCTGATTTCTCAGTTATTGGAGATATGGACCCAAATGAGCGTCAATATATCGGAGATAAATCTGTTTCTAATCAGCTTATAACTTTATTCGATCATATATCCCCCATTTCCGAAGCCTACCGTAGATTACGTATCAATGTTGTGTATGCCAATCCGGATAAAGACTATAAAATCCTGATGGTTTCGAGTGCTACTAAGGGCGAAGGGAAAAGTACGGTAGCAGCCAACCTTGCTGTTACTTTCACTGGTTCCGAAAAGAAAGTGCTTGTAATAGATCTGGATCTTAGAAGACCAACACAGCATAAAATTTTCGGTGAAAACAAAGAACCCGGTTTATCAGATACTCTTTTTGATTCTTCGAAAGATGTTGTTATTAAAACAGTAGCTCCGAATGTTGATTTAATTACTGTAGGACACAAAACTCCTGAACCTGCTTCAGTTTTAGACAGTAAACGACTGAAACAACTAATCGACACATACAGAAGCGAGTATGATCATATTATCTTGGATACAGCTCCTTATGGTATCATCTCTGATTCAGCATCATTATTAAGGCTGATAGATGGTCTCATTATAGTTTCCAGATTTAATATAACCACCAAACGAGAGCTTAAATTTACAATTGATGGCTTGGAGCATTTAAACGCAGATGTTCTGGGAATTGTATTAAACGCTTTTGATCCGAAGAAAAGTACTGATTATTACGCGAATTATAATTACTACAAACGTACTTATTCAGAGTATTACAAATACAAATAATAGAGTTTTTTAAGAACAACACAATTTAGTAGCTGTACAAACAGATCAGATAAGAACTCTAAAATTATCTGACCATAGTTACAGTATGATACCTGCACCAACCGTATTATTTGTAAACTCATCAATTATAATCAGACTACCTGTAGATCTGTTCTTTAAATAGCTGTCATAAAATAAAGGCTCTGTTGTTCTTATTTTAATTCGCCCAATGTCATTAAGACCTATTTCATTGTTGTTTTCAACTCTATGGAGTGTATTAATATCAACTTTGTACTTAACATCTTTGATGATACATCTGGCATTTTTAGTTGTATGCTTAATAGCATATTTCCCGCCGGGTTTAAGTTGATCTTTATTTAACCAGCAAACCATCAAATCAATATCTTGTCCGCTGTTTGGTTGGTTTTGAGGCTTACAGATCATATCTCCACGTGAAATATCAATTTCATCTTCTAAGGTCATTGAAACTGACATAGGCGGAAAGGCCTCTTCTATTTCTTCCTCAAAATTATGAATGCTCTTTATCTTTGATGTAAATCCGGAAGGCAGAGCCATTATTTCGTCTCCGGATTTAAAAACACCCCCTTCTATTCTTCCACTGTATCCACGATAGTCCGGGTATTTTTCAGATTGAGGTCGAATAACCCATTGAACAGGGAATCTGCTATCTACATGATTATAATCACTATTGATTTGTACGTTTTCCAATGTGTAAAGTAATGTACTTCCCTCATACCAATCCATTTTTTTGGAACGATCAACAACATTATCACCATACAATGCGCTAATTGGTATATAATGGATATCCGGGACATTGAGCTTCGAAGAAAACTCTCTGTACTCCGCTACCACTTTTTCAAATGCTTCCTGACGATAATCAACCAGATCCATTTTGTTTACACACAGCACTATATGTTGTATTCCTAGTAAGGAAGAAATAAAAGAATGACGACGAGTTTGCTCAACAACCCCGGTTCTCGCATCTACTAGAATAATCGCAAGGTTGGCTGTTGAAGCTCCTGTAACCATATTTCTTGTATATTGAATATGGCCGGGAGTATCTGCAATAATAAACTTTCTTTTAGGAGTAGAAAAGTATCGATAAGCAACATCAATAGTTATCCCTTGTTCTCTTTCAGCAGATAATCCATCGGTTAAAAGAGCAAGATTGGTATAGTCATCACCCTTGTTTTTGCTTGACTGTTCAATAGCTTCCATTTGATCTTCAAAAATTGATTTGGAATCATAAAGTAGTCTTCCAATTAGTGTACTTTTCCCATCATCTACACTACCTGCTGTAGAAAACCGAAGAAGATCCATACTCAAATATGCATTGTCTTTGTCGTAATTTGGCATTGCTTTATTTTTCAGTTTTGAGGTCTATTTAGATTGCATCATATACTAAACCATATCCACTCATCACTATCTTAAAAGTATCCTTGTTTTTTTCTTTCTTCCATAGCTGCTTCAGAACGTTTATCGTCTGCACGTCCGCCCCTTTCTGTAACCCTTGCAGAAGCAACTTCCTGAATTATATCTTCTAATGTTGATGCTTCAGATTTAACGGCTCCGGTGCATGTAATATCACCGATTGTTCTAAATCTTACTATTTTTTCCTCAATTATTTCATCTTCCATCAATTGGATAAAATCTGCTTTAGCCAGAATAGTACCGTCTCTTTCGAATACCCTTCTTTTATGAGAAAAATATAAAGAAGGAATCTCAATGTCTTCTGCTGCGATGTATTGCCATACATCCATTTCAGTCCAGTTACTCAAAGGAAATATTCTGAAATGCTCTCCGAGATCTTTATTACCATTAAATAAATTCCAAAGCTCCGGTCTTTGGTTCTTAGGATCCCATTGTCCGAAATCATCGCGATGAGAGAAAAATCGTTCTTTTGCACGTGCTTTTTCCTCATCTCTTCTTGCACCACCAAATGCAGCGTCGAACTTATGTTTTTCTAGTGCATCTAATAGTGTAGTGATTTGCAAACCATTTCTACTGGCTCTCGGTCCATTTTCTTCTTTTACTTTACCTTGATCAATAGAATCCTGAACACTGGCAACTATCATTTCAATTCCCAATTGTTTAGTAAGCCAGTCGCGAAACTTAATCGTTTCTTCAAAATTATGTCCTGTATCTACGTGAAGAAAGGGAAATGGAATTTTCGCCGGGAAAAAAGCTTTTTTTGCAAGATGGGACATAACTATAGAATCTTTGCCTCCCGAAAAAAGTAAAACCGGCTTTTCAAACTGAGCAACAACTTCTCTCATTATGAGTATAGCTTCCGATTCCAGATGTTGTATATGATTTAATTTATATGATGGCATATCTGATTCTTTTGACTAACTTAATTTAATGCTTTAGAACTGTCTCAATTCGATTTATGACTATCCATGTATTCAATTACCTGATTCAACGCTTCACTTAAGGTAATATCTGTTGTGTCGATTTCCAGCTCCGGATTTTCAGGCGCTTCATAAGGATCATCAAGTCCCGTAAAATTTTTAATTTCTCCTTTTCTCGCTTTTTTGTACAAACCTTTTACATCTCTTCTTTCACATTCAGCGTAAGGCGTTGAAATATATATCTCAGTAAAGTCTTTGCACAACTCACGAACAAATTCTCTGGCTTCTTTATAAGGGGATATAAATGAACCTATTACAAAAACTTTATGAGCTTGTAATCTGCTTGCCAAGTATCCTACCCTTTTAATATGAGTATTCCGATCTTCTTTATTAAATCCGGTTTTTGGAAAAATATCTCTGATTATATCCCCGTCGAGATGCTCAACTTCTAAACCCTCAGCTTTCATCAGTTTGTATAGTTCCTCTGAGATTGTACTTTTACCCGACCCTGATAATCCTGTAAACCAAAGGACTGTTGGTTTCCAATTTTTCATATTTTCAAACTAATTATTACCATCCGATCACAAAATTCGGATTTAATAAATTTTCTTTGTTGTAGTTTATGCCTGATTCATGAATTCCCTCTCTTGCAGAATAACGATATACGGCATCTCCTGCAGCTACATCCCACTCCATAGTTGGACCCATTCGCGGATACAGGTCGGCTGTTCCATCTGCTACTAAGCAAAGCTTCAATGAACTGCCACTTTTCACTCTTTCTTTAACCTTTATTCCTTCATATTCCAAAAACTGTTCGAGAGCTGCAGAACCATGAGACCTGCTTTCTATTATACTTATAGGCTCAGATTTAATCGCTTTTTCTGAATATATCCGATCAGGTTCAGACTTGTCCGTTTGCCTGAAAGCACCCAAACCTTTTACTCCATAATAAAGAAGTTTCTTTGCCGGAGCATATACAACACCAAGAACCGGGCATCCTTTTTCTATCAAAGCTATATTTACAGTAAACTCCCCATTCTTCTTAATAAACTCTTTGGTTCCGTCTAATGGATCAACCAGCCAATATTTATTCCACTTTTTTCGAGTTTCAAAATCTGGAACTCCGGACTCCTCTGAAATAATTGGAATTGCAGAATCTAAATTAGAGAGTTCACCAACAATATAATGATGAGCAGCTAAATCAGCTTTAGTAAGTGGTGAGTCATCACTCTTTGACTCAACTATAATTTCTTCGTCATAAAACTCTAGAATTTTGATTCCTGCTTCTTTTGCAATATCTATGATTCTCTCAACCATAGACCAATCTTAAAATCTCCGGGTTTACGGTATCAAGTTTATTGCTGAAAAACCCACTATCAAATTCAAAGGCACCCCAAGCTTCAAAAGTCATATTTGCAATGCTTTAATTTTGCCAAGAATAACAGTAAACTGATCGGTAATCAATCTAATAATCAAAACTTTACTCTTGCCTGTATTCCAACATCACTGTTTTTGTTTCCCTCAATCTGATTTAAACCACTACTGACAAAATTTTCATTTTCAAAAACGGATAACGAATATTTAAACCAGATTTCCAAAAAGTCAGTTGGCTCATAATTTAAAACTATATAGGATCTTTGCCCTTGTCCTGAAAGCGCCGTATTGGAAAGCACATAGAGTAAATCATTTTCAAATTGAAATACTCTTGAGTCGAAGCTGTCAGTATCAAATATTGTTATCCTTGCATCAATTTGTAATCTATTTGTTGCCCGGAACCTTATATCCTGATACAAAAGCATTCCACACTCATTCTCTTCATTAGCTCCCATGCTTTCTACCAATTCTAATCTTGATCTCAGTCTTACGCTTCTGCTTAACTGATACTCAATTTGAGTTCGAATACTAGACCTTCGCTGTTCACCAATAAACTCTTCCTGAACCCCGCGTTCATTTATTTCTATAAATGTATCATCTTTAGTTTCTGATCTGATCAGTACATACCCATTTAAGTTTGAATTAAAATCAACCTCTACCAATCCCAGAACATCAAAACCCCGGCTAGGTTGATTTATTCCTGATCTTGGAGCATCAAATCTATATTGATCGGCATATCCTGAAATTGCAACTTTATCGTTCAATCCATGGCGGACTCCAATATAAAACCCTTCTTCGTTTTGTGGATCTGACGAGCTTTCACCAAAGCCGTCCCCCAAAAAAGATTGGAAATTTCTGGAGTAATTTCGATATGCCATGGTAAAGTCGGTGGCTGTACCTATTGGGGCTTCAATTCCAGCAACTCCTCCTATACCTTTATTTTTACTTTGAGCTATTTCTCCAAAAGCCAGTACATTTCCAATCAATCCCCGATAATCTATTCCCAATACTGAATTTTTTCTCCCCTCAAAGTCGTATAAATTCGATAATCCGCTGCCTTTATCAATATAACTACTAAATTCTGTGTGATAACCTGTAGCCCCAAATAACCCGAGTGGTGTATCAATTCTGATTCTGCCCCCATAAGTTTTTTGATCGATATTATTTTTTCTCTCTTTTTCATTCAATGTTCGATGAAATCCGGATGAAGACGGAAAACGAGTCGTATCTCCCTGAATAATAGATGCAGTTCGGGGGCGGTTCGAGAAAAAAAATGTTGTTTCAACTTTTTCTCCATAAGTAGCAGCAACGCCTCTGAAAAAATCTGTTTCCTGAGCTGATCCGTAGGCTCTTAATCCTCTTTCATTTTTTCCGGCTGTTCCAATTACTTCGCGACCTTTTCCAAAAGCTGAACCGGTCCAAAGCACAAGACCTTGCCCAACATTTATGGCATAATCACCAATTACCAAATCCTTTAATTTTCCGTTTTCATAAAGCGCTATATGCCCTGAAGTGTAATCAAATCCTGTTGGTCCGTTCAGCGTTTCTCCCGCGTCTTTTTCTTGTGTAAGATTTACAGATAAATGCCTGCTCGACATCCGGAATCGCTGATAATATTTTCCCTGACTTCCCAAATATCCACCTGATGAATCTGCTATCCTGTAACCTCTTTGATCGTTTAATTCCTGTTGATATCTGGATATATACTCAAATGAGTTTCCATCCAGCCAATAGTTAGGATTGGTATACAAGTCTCGAAACCGTGATGAAGCTCCACCTACTGTAATGTAAGGTCTCATTCTGGTAAACGTGGCTCTTCCGATTCCCGAAACTTGTAAGATGTCTTCTTTATTTACAAATGGATTCTCTTTTCGGTAGTTGATCAGAGAGCGGGCAATCTTAAGGTTGAAACCAGGAATTTGTAGCAAATCATTTACAGAAGCCGAATTTAAGTTAACCGGATTTGCTGCCAAATCCTCCAGAAACTGAGCTAGCTGCTCCCCTGCCAATTCCCCTTCTTCTGTCTCTCGTTCCTCTAATGCTTCTTCTAACTGCTTCTCAATTTGTATCTTAGCAGAATCTCTGCTTTGCGCGAATAGAAAACTTGGAATACAACCAATTAAAATTAATAATGCTATTTTTTTAAATGAAGTCATTTTTCAGAAAAAGAAATTCAATCCAATTCCCGGACTAAACCCCAAATTTTCATGTCTTTGAAACATCAGATTAGCTTCCCAAACATCAGACTCATATCCAACCCCTAATGAATATGTATTCGGCTCTGTGGTAACTCCAACCCTTCCCTTCATGTTTTCTACAACTTTTACTTCTATCCCTCCTCTGTATGAAATGGGAAAGCGAACATCCTTAACTATATCAAAAAGGAATAGTGCATTTTGATCCAGGTTATAACTCAATCCAACTGAGAGTTCTCTTGAAAGAGATTCTTCATTCGCAGCAAAATCGTATCCCGGCTGGTTAAGGTTTGTTGTTTTAGCCCCTAACCACAGCCCGTCAGTTAATCTGGCTGTAATTCCCAGATCCAGTCCAAGCGCTCCTCCTGATCCATAAGGAGATGCCTGTGAAATATGATTGTAATTTAATACCAAGCCAAATTTAAGATCACTCCAGGAATTTGCGTACCCAAGTCGGATTCTTGTTTCATTAAACAGGTCTCCTCCGTACCTGTGAAATCCAAAGCCTGCAACACCTAATGAAGTTGGAATGGAACCTGTTGCAGCAATGTCTGTTAACTCAACGAATCCGTAATTTCTTACACTGAAAAAACTAGCACTTTTTTTCTTACTGTTTATGGTAGCCGGATTCGAAAATATTGCCCAGCTGTTATTTTGTAAAGCAGTAGTTGCTTGTCCAAGTGCCAAACCATCTGCACCCATGATATATTGAGCTGACACAATTTCCGGAACACTAATTAAAATTAGCACAAAAGTAATTTTATAAAGATATGTTCGTATTCGTATCATTGACCAGTAATTGATATAATATGTTATATATAAAGGATAAAGGAAATAATTAAGTGAATTATCCACGATTTTACTTTTTAATAATATTCTGTTTAGTGGCAGGTTCGTTGTATGCACAGGAATTTGAATGCGAGGTAAATCTGAATTATGATTTACTGGAAGGAAACTCTTACTCATATCTAACCGAACTTGAAGAGCGCATTGAAGAGTATATCAATGACTACAGCTGGACAGAATCTCAATTTGAAGAACATGAAAGAATTCAGTGCCAGATTCAATTGATAATCGAAACAGGAAATTCTAATTTTGATTTTGGGTCCAGAGTAATATTCACGGCACGTCGTCCAATTTATGACACTGTTACCGAAACAACTTCCATTATTCTTTCAGATGAGAGCTGGAGATTTAACTATCCCGAAGGCCGAACTTTAATTCATGATGAACTTCAATTCGATAACCTTACAGGTACTTTGGATTTCTTCATAAATATTATTCTGGGCTACGATTTTGATAGTTTCTCAGAGCTCGGTGGAACAGAATTCTTCAGAAATGCACAACAAGTAGTTGATCTTGCACAAACCACTTCTTCTCCCGGGTGGACACGCGCAGCTAATAACCGCAGAAATAAATTTACTTTGGTTTCTGACCTTCTGAATGCATCTTATGAACCTCTGCGTACTGCTTACTATTCATATCACCGACTTGGGTTAGATCAATTTTCAGCTAACCCCGAACTTGCACGACAGGAAGTTTTACAGGCTCTCACTTTGATACGAGATTCAAAGCGCAGGGCTACTAGCAATTACTTGTTCGATATCTTTTTTGATACAAAAGCCCGTGAAATATCCGGCATTTTCGGCGAAGCAGAAGCAAGTGTGAGGCGTCAGGCATACAGCATTCTTCTGGAAACGGATCAGGGACATTTAACAGAGTATTCTAACCTACAGAATTAAAATACTTTTCTTTTGGTTTTGTATATTGTCGACCCAAAAAAGCGGTTACATTAATAACTACGAATTGCAAAACCACCAGAATGAAATTTTATATATGTATTAAGATGGTGCCTGATGTTTACGCACCACTTCAGATCAAAGAAGGCGAGCTAATCATGGATGCAGACCGAATGGTTTTAAATGCCTACGATGCATCTGCTGTTGAGGAAGCTTTAGTTTTAAAAGAAAAGCATGGCGGAGAAGTTGAAGTTGTTTGTATTGGCCCTGCGAAAGCCTCCGAAACCATCCGGAAAGCTTTAGCAATGGGAGCTGATAAAGCAACTCATATTCTTGCTTCCGGAGATGAAGAGTATGATTCTGCCAGCTACGCTAAAATACTTTCTGCTTTCTTTAAGGATAAAGAATACGACGTGTTAGGATTAGGGAAACAATCTCAGGATACAGATTCAGGATTGACCGGAAGTATGGTTGCTGAGCATTTAAATCTTCCTTACACAACTAACGCGGTTGGGCTGGAATTTGAGAATGGTAGCCTTGTTGTTAAACGTCAGGGAGATAGTGGGCAGGAAATGATCGAACTTCCAACTCCATGTGCAGTTACTTGCTCAAATGATATGAATGACCCCAGAATTCCTAATCTGAAAGGAATCATGGCTTCAAAAAGGAAACCGATCGATCAGATTGAGATTTCATCTTTAGGAATTGATGAAGCTGAATTGCAAGCTGATACCAAAGTAACTTCATATGAAGAAAAACCTGCTCGTCAGGCCGGAAAGAAATATGAAGGCGAAGCTGAAGAAGTAGCTCGTGAAGTAGCCCAGTTATTGGATACTGAAGCAAACGTATTATAAATAAATTATTAATGATGATTATGAATTTTGAATAGATTAGTTCAAAATTCATCACTCAAAATTCAAAATTTGACTGAAAGGAATTAAATGAGCACGATTTTAACATACATCGCAATTTCAGACGGAAAATTAAAACGATCATCTCTGGAAGTATTATCACATTGTAAATCATTGGCTGATGCATCAGGCGCTTCATGTGAAGCAGTAGTTGTGGATGCTAATGCTTCCTCTTTTGTGGATGGCATTCAAAAGTACGGAGCTTCTAAAGTTCATGTTGTGGAAGACCCGATCTTCAAAAACCACATGAATACACCACTGTTGAAAGCTTTAGCAAATGTGATGAACTCTGTAAATCCATCTGTTTTTGCTTTTGCCTCCACTGAAGGCACCAAAGATGTTTTGGGAGCTTTAGCTGCTAACCAAAACGCCGCAGTTATTGCTGATGTTGCTTCCTTCGAACTAATCGATGGCGGAGTAAGAGCTAAACGTCCGGTTATGGCAGCCAAGATCATGAACAACACCGAAGCTAAATCTGACAAGATTTTGGTTTCTGTTCGTTCGGGTTCTTACGACTTAAATGAATCGCCTGAATCTGCTGAAGTAGTAAAGGTAGACTTCAGCATGGATGATTCTGAAATGAAAGCAACGCTCCGTGAAATCATTTCTGCTTCGGGAGATACCATTGACTTGAACGAAGCTGAAGCAATTGTTGCAGCAGGTCGTGGGGTAAAGGATGAAGAAGGAAAAGCATTGATCTCAGAACTTGCTTCTGTACTTAAAGCAGGAATCGGAGCTTCCAGAGCACTTACTGAATCCGGAGTGTACGACCCAAGTTTACAAATTGGTCAAACAGGAAAAGTAGTTTCTCCTCAACTTTATATTGCTGTTGGAATTTCAGGAGCAATTCAACACGTTGCAGGGATGGCGAATAGTAAAGTGATCGTAGCAATCAATAAAGACCCGGATGCACCGATTTTTGAAGTTGCCGATTACGGAATTGTAGGAGACTTGTATAAAGTACTGCCGCCGTTCATCGAAGAAATAAAGAAAATTAAAGGATAACTAAATATATTCGCGAAGGATCAGCTTCAAGCTGAGACTGTGGCGATCTCCTTGAGATTGCTTCGCGGTGCTCGCAAAAGCTTATGGAAGACAAATTTGACTGTATCGTAATCGGAGGTGGAGTTGCCGGCCTTGCAGCTGCAATGACTCTTGCTAGAAATAACATGAAGTTCCTTCTGATCGAAAAAGGAGAATTTCCGGGATCAAAAAATGTATCTGGTGGAGTTCTTTGGGGAAGTGATCTGAATAAACTTGTTCCTAATTACTGGGAAGAGGAAGACGGGGGTTGGGATAGATTTATCAATCACCGTCGGCTTACGTTCATGGATGAGCAGTCGTCATTTTCTCTGGATTTTAAGTCTTCGCATTTCAATGAAAAACCCTATACAGGAGTTGTAGTTCTTCGCTCGAAGTTTGATAACTGGCTTGCCGGAAAAGTTCAGGAAGCCATTGACGCCAGTGATTTTGCCATGGATTCATTCATTGCCACAGATATTAAGGTGGATGAAGTGATCATGGAGAATGATAAAGCGGTGGGTATCAAAACAGGTGAAGATGAGTTTTTTGCTGATTCAGTAATTATCGCTGAGGGTGTCAACAATCTGCTTACCCGCCAGGTTGGGCTACAGGATAAATATGTTCCCGCTGATCATATGCTAACGGGAATTAAAGAGATCATCCGTTTTGATCAGAAGGTGTTAGAAGATCGTTTCCAGCTTGATGGGTTAAGTGGAATGAGTAATGAATTTGTTGGATGGGCTACTAATGGAATCGAAGGTGGTGGATTCTTGTATACAAATAGAGACACCATTTCTCTTGGACTCGTTTTAGGACTCAAAGATCTTCGTGAAAAGAAACAAAAGCCTTATGATGTTTTAAATCATTTTAAGCAACACCCTACCATTGCTGACGCTATAAAAGGTGGTGAAGTTGTGGAATATTCTGCTCATGTTGTTTCTTCCGGTGATTCCCGAGTGATGCCTAAAGAATTATATAAAGATGGAATCTTATTAGTTGGTGAGGCTGCGAATTTATTGATGAATGCCGGAAAAGCGATTCAGGGAATGGATTATGCAATGCGATCGGGAATTCTGGCTGCAGAAACAATTGTAGAAGCAAAAGCTAAAGGCGATTACACTTCTGCAACTCTGAAAGAATATCGCAAGAAAATGGACGACAGTTATGTTATGAAAGACATCAAAGGGTTCCAGGATGCTGTTCATTTATTACATACTGATGTAATGCAGAATAAAGTGCCAAACTTAGTGTGTGATTTCGGAAGACAATTCTTCAGTATCAAAAATGAACCAACTCCGAAATCTGAAAAGATGTTACTTGGATCTATTAAAAGACATTCATCCCTCTGGGAACTAGCGAAATTAGGATTTAAAGCAAGGAAAGCGTTATGATAAATACCTACTCATTTTCGTGTCATTCCTGCGCAGCCTGCCTGCGGCATAGACAGGGCAGGAATCTGATATTTAACAAAAATATGACTTCGTCAAATAAATCCAGATCTCGGGCATACGCCGCGAGATGACGAATTGATTATTATGCTTATTCAAACTTTTCACGTTTCACTTTTTACTCTACTACCATGAAATTACTAAGCCTACCGGAACGACTCGGACTTGTCAGTTACAGAAATCAGGCTAAATCTGAGATCAAGCCTCATATCATTGTCGATACAGATATTTGCAACTCAACTTGTCCTCACAAATGCACTACATGGGTTTGTCCTGCTAATTGCTATACCATGGATGAAGCAGGAAAAGTTCATTTTCAGGTAGAAGATTGCATCGAATGCGGAACTTGTATGTATGCCTGTGATCAGGGTGCTGTGGATTGGAATTTCCCCGATCCTGAAATTGGACGTGGTGTAACCTGGAATTTTGGATAAAAATTTAGTGTTAATTCACGATGGTGTTATAGTGTTGCGGTTGTACAAAAGGGAATCCGCAACACTATAACATTTTAGCACTATCACACCTTCAATATTTTTACACATTCTTAAACGAAATTGGTACGCAAAAACGTTATTTTATGGAAGCGTTTCCAATAAGATTTTTCAATAACTAAAGACTTTTCAAAAAGATGGATACTGTACTAGAAAGAGAGCTCTCATTTGATCTCACTGAAGACCAAAAAATGATTCGCGATAGCGTAAAGGATTTCGTAGAACGCAACGTCGCTGACACTGTGATGGAAAGAGATAACAGCAAAGAATTCCCTCACGAAATTGTAAACCAACTGGGAGAGCTGGGAATGCTTGGCATATACCACGAAGAACAATATGGTGGTGGTGGTTTTGATGTTGTAAGTTTTTGCCTGGCATTAGAAGAAATTGCCCGTTGGGATGCTTCTTTAGCTTTAACCGTAGCTTCTCATACTTCTTTGGGAACCGGACATATAGCCGTTGCAGGTTCGCATGAACAAAAATTGAAATATATGCCTGCACTTACTTCAGGTAAGCAACTTGCAGCATGGTGTTTAACAGAGCCCGGTTCAGGTTCTGACGCTTCAGGCATGAAAACAACTGCAGTTAAAGATGGAGATCATTATATCATCAATGGTTCTAAGATTTTCATCACTCAAGGTTCAGTCGGCGATATTTATATCGTTCTCGCTAAAACAGATCCATCCAAAGGAACTAAAGGAATTAGTGCATTCATCGTAGAAGGAAAATGGGACGGCGTAAATCCGGGACCGGGAATGCATAAGTTGGGAATGAATTCATCTGACACAACTGAAGTAGTTTTCGAAAATGTGAAAGTTCCTGCTGAAAATCTTCTGGGCGAAGAAGGAATGGGATTCATAGACACCATGAAAGTTCTGGATGGCGGACGTGTTGGAATCGCAGCACTTTCTGTTGGAATAGCAAGGGGTGCTTATGAAGAAGCTCTGAAATATTCTATGGAAAGAAAACAGTTTGGTACTGCTATCGGAAATTTTCAGTACATGGAAGGAAAGATCGTTGATATGGCAACAGAGATCGATGCTGCAAGATTGCTTGTATTAAGAGCTGCTGTTCTAAAAGATAAAGGCAAGCCTTACACAGTGGAAGCTTCCATGGCTAAATTATTTGCCTCTGAACTATCCGTTCGTGCTGCTCTGGAATCTATTCAGATTCATGGCGGATACGGTTACACCAAAGAATACCATGTAGAAAGATTCTTACGTGATGCAAAACTTATGACCATAGGCGAAGGTACTTCTGAAGTTCAGAGATTGGTAATTGCCCGCGAATTAAAAAAGACGCTTTCCTGAAGAAATAATTATAAATGTTGAATTATGAGTTTTAAATTATGGCGAAAATAAAGTCATAATTTAAAACTCAGTCTTTACGCTTCATGTCCAAGAACTTATTCAACATCGACGACGCACTTCTATTTGAATCCGAATTGAACGAAGAAGATCGTTTGATCATGGAAACCGCACGGGATTACGCTCAAAGCAAACTGGAACCGCGTGCGCTCAAAGGAAATACTGAAGAATATTTCGATCGGGAGATCGCCAAAGAAATGGGTGAAATGGGTTTGCTCGGTGTTACTATTCCGGAAGAATATGGCGGATCTGACGCAAGCTATACAGCTTATGGATTGATCGCTCGTGAAGTGGAACGTGTTGATTCTGGCTATCGCTCTTTTATGAGTGTGCAATCTTCTTTAGTGATGTATCCAATTTCTATTTTTGGTACAGAAGACCAAAAACAACGGTTTTTACCAAAACTTGCTTCCGGAGAAATCATTGGTTGCTTTGGATTGACGGAACCGGATCATGGTTCTGATCCCGGCTCGATGGTGACGACAGCTGTTAAAACGGATGGCGGCTGGATTATGAATGGTGCAAAAATGTGGATCACTAATTCCCCTATTGCTGATGTTGCTGTGGTTTGGGCAAAAGCCAAAGAGAACAAAGACGACGAAGGTGTTATCCGTGGATTCTTAGTTGAAAAAGGAATGAAAGGTTTCACAGCGCCACACACCAAATTCAAAATGAGTTTACGTGCTTCCGAAACCGGCGAGCTGGTTTTTGATGATGTATTTATTCCCGAAGAAAATGTATTTCCGGGTATCAAAGGATTGAAAGGTCCGTTCATGTGCCTGAATTCAGCTCGCTACGGAATTGCATGGGGAACCGTTGGCGCCGCTGAATTTTGTTATCAAAGAGCTCGACAATATACTTTAGATCGCAAACAGTTCGGAAAACCATTGGCTGCAAACCAATTGATCCAAACCAAGCTGGCGAATATGCTCACAGACATCACCAATATGCAGATGCTGGCTTTCCGGTTGGGGAAACTTAAAGATGAAGGCAGAGATCATCCTTCAATGACATCACTTGCTAAACGAAATAACTGCGGTAGAGCTTTAGAGATCGCACGCATTTCACGCGATATCCACGGCGGGAACGGAATCGTCGGCGATTACAGAGTGATCCATCATGTAATGAATCTGGAATCCGTAAACACTTATGAAGGTACTTACGATATTCATGGCTTGATTCTGGGAAGAGAGATTACCGGTATTCAGTCGTTTACCCCGAAGGGTAATGGTTGATAATAATTATTAGTTAATCGTGATCAGTTATTCAACTCTTTGGTAATTAAAGCAATTTTCCTCCTTCCTAAGCTCTGCTTGGGAAGGCCAAATGGGAGCTCCTGCTCCCATTAACAATTTTAGCCTTTAGAATTCTTTTGGATTATAGTTTTAAGTCATTCGAAACTATGCATGGTTAGCTTTGTTTAAGTAAATAGTTAATGTGAATTAATTTTTTTACTGATTATGAAAACTTTAACCCCAAGAACTCAAACTCCAGATCTAAGTTTCCCCCTTACAAATGGTGATACATGGAATCTCAGTGAACAAGATCCCGAGTCTTTCACAATGGTTGTCTTCTATAGAGGATTGCATTGCCCTGTTTGTAAAGGATATACTCAATCTTTAAACAAGCTAGTTGATGATTTTAAGGAACGCGGAGTTGAAACCGTTACTGTGAGTATGGATTCTGAAAAAAAAGCGAGAACTTCCATTCAAGAATGGGATGTTGATAAGCTTAAAGTCGGATATGACCTATCAGAAGAACTGGCACGTAATTGGGGCTTGTATCTTTCAAATGCTATAAATGAGAATGAGCCGGAGCTTTTTACAGAACCGGGATTATTTTTAATTCGCCCCGATGGTGAACTCTATTATTCAGCTATCAACTCTATGCCATTTGGTCGCCCTGTTCTTAAAAATATGCTTAGGGCAATAGACTTTATTCAAGAGAACGATTATCCTGCCCGTGGTGAAGTGAATGCCATGGAATTACAAGATTAAGCTTTTGTCTTATTCAAATACCTAAATATATAAGAAGATGATAGCCCGAATTTGGCACGGCTGGACAACTCCCGAAAATGGTGATGCCTATTATAAAGTTCTTACCGAGCAGGTAATTCCTCAAATCGAAAGTTACAACATGGAAGGCTATCGTAAGATCGAGGTTTTACGAAGAGAACATTCTGATGAAACTGAATTCATCACCATTATGTACTTCGATTCTTTGGAACACATCAAACAGTTTGTTGGAAAGGATTATGAAGTCGCTCATGTGCCTGAAGCCGCCCGGAAAGTGCTGAAGCGCTGGGATGAACAATCTCAACATTATGAAGTGAAGGATAGTTTTAGGTATTGAGTTAGCTCTAGCATTAATGGTTTTAATGTGAATTGTTCAAAAAAACATATGCCCTTAGTATTTAAGACGGGATAGAGAGCGTAATCCGGATGCGTCTGCGAAGCCTGCCTGTCGGCAGACAGGCAAGAATAATCCTTTCCGGTGAAGAGTGTAAGGTTTTGGTTTCAAAAAATGAAAATCTTTATCCAGTCAGAATAAAAGCCATTTCTTAAGATCCTGAAACAAGTTCAGGATGACGTCTTTATTTTGGATATATTCTTGCCATGCAAAAACTCCTTCAGGAAATACGAGCTTGTTCTGTATGCGAGAAAGATCTCCCTCTTGGTCCGCGCCCAATAGTTGCAGCATCTCCGACCAGTAAAATTGCTGTAATTGGACAGGCGCCCGGAACTGCAGTTCATGAATCCGGAGTTCCATGGGATGATCCCAGCGGCAGAAGACTTCGTGAATGGATGGGAATCGATGATGAAATTTTCTACGAAGAATCTAAGATCGCTATTATTCCTATGGGCTTTTGTTATCCCGGAAAAGGTAAATCCGGCGATCTCCCTCCCCGCCCCGAATGTGCTCCGCTTTGGCACAAACCTCTGTTTGATTCCATCAAAGAAATAAAGCTCACACTATTAATCGGACAATATGCTCAGAAATATTATCTGCAGGACAAAATGAAAAGAACCCTTACCGAAACTGTTCGAAATTATGAGGAATACTTGCCTGAGTATATGCCACTGCCCCATCCATCTCCAAGAAATAACATCTGGCTGAAAAAGAATGAATGGTTTGAACAAGAACTGGTTCCTAAACTGAAAACCATTATCCCTGAAGTACTTTAAGGCTTCAAATTATATTAGAAACTCAATTCATGCTTATTTTCCGTAGCGTTCTCTGAATCAAAGGTGAATACTTGAAAATAGGTAGTTATTTTACAGTGCTATTTACTTAAAAACCGATCATAATTTAATAAGAGCAAACCATGGATTTAGTTGAAGAATACCAATCAAATACTGAGTCGTTCATCAAATTTATTGAAAACATTTCAGATGATATTTTTAATAAGAAAACTGATAAAAATACTTGGTCAGCAGCCGAAAATGTAGAGCATATCATTCGTTCAGAATTTGGCACTGGGCGATTATTCAATGCATCAACAAAAAAAGATTCTTCAAGAGATACTGAGAAAAAAATTCAGGAAATAAAATCTCAGTTTCAGGACAGAACAAAAAAATTGCAGGCTTTTGGTGTTGTACTTCCTACTGATAGTGATAAAGATAAAAGCGATTTACTTGAAAAATTTAAAACATCCAGAAAGCAGGTTATTGATCTTATAAAAGTTCAGGATTTGGATGAAGTCTGTACCCGGTTTGAGCACCCTCTATTTGGATATATGACACGAAGAGAGTGGATTCACTTTAATATTGTTCACACAAACAGACATAAACATCAGATTCAGGATTTACTGGATTCATTAAACAATAAGTAAAAATCCAAATTTTTAATTTCGATATTAAGCTTTATCCTTGTCTGATACGTTGTAGAAATAAAAATTAATTAATGAGATTTTTTTCGGTAGTACTTGCAATTATTGTATTAAACCCTGTTCCTTCTTTTACTCAGGATTTACTCCGTACCAATATTACATTCGAAAGCGGACGTTTTACACTTCACGGAGAATTACTTCTTCCTCAAAATACTGATAGTATTCCAATGATAGTTTTCTTAGTAGGCTCTGGAGAAAACTCGTCGCACAGAACCATTTATAAAGATTTTGTTGAACAAAATTTGGAAGCGCTTTTTATAAAAGAAGGTTATGGAATTCTTTATTTCGATAAGCGCGGAGTGGGTGATTCAGAAGGTAGATGGCAAAGATCTAATATTTATGACAGAGCTGACGATGTAAAGGCGGCTATAGACTATCTTAAATCCATTAACAGTGTTGACACTTCCCGAATTGGTATTTTCGGGCACAGCCAAGGGGGCTGGGTCGCTCAGGTTGTAGGTTCACTTTATAGAAATGATGTAAAAGCTATAGCCTCAATTGCCGGGCCTGTGTATGATGCAGAATTACATCTTACAAATATTTATAACAGTGAATTTATTTGTGAAGGTGAAACAAAAGAGAAGGCCTTTGAAAAAGCGTCTAAAAAGGCTCAATCAGATATTAACTGGGTTTCAGTTTTTCCATTAAAAAAAGCCTGGAGACAGTTAAAAGAAATATCAGATTTTGATCCTGCCAACGACTTACGCAGAATTACCGACCCCGCTTTATTTGTATTTGCTTCTAATGATCACATGGTATACCCTGGCTGGGCACTTACAACGTTAAATGAAACATTTCCTGAGGGGATTCCTGATAACTTCACACTTTCCGTAATTCCCGGTGCAAACCATGACCTTAAGAATGCCGGAATGTGTTCTTCCAAAGAAGAAGCGGAACAAGCCTTATACTCAGAGTACTTCCAAACTACGTTTAAGTCCTGGGTCTTGAGTCATTTATAATAGACATAAAGACGGATTGATTAGCATTTATAAAATAAAACCTAAGTTTCAGAAGCTTCTAAAGCCGGTTTTATTCTCATTGAATAAATTTTCGATTACTGCTAATCAAATTACTGTAAGTGCAATATTTATCTCTCTTTTAATAGGACTTTCATTCTGGTTTTCATCCGACTTTTATCTTTTATACCTGATTGTTCCTTTCGGGCTGCTTTTAAGAATGGCGTTGAATGCACTTGACGGAATGATGGCAAGAACCTTTAACCAACAAAGTAAATTAGGCGAGGTATTAAACGAAGTGGGTGATGTTATTTCCGACCTCTTTATATATTTCCCTTTACTTAAAATATTTCCTCAGGATTTTTATTTAATCGCTTTATTTCTGGTTTTAACCGTCTTGAACGAATTTTCCGGAATCTTAGGTAAAATAATATCAGAAGAACGAAGATATGACGGACCACTGGGAAAAAGTGACCGGGCTTTTCTAATAAGCATTCTGGCGCTTCTGCTCTTTTTTGAGGTTGATATCTTTGAATATAGCCATTGGATTTTTGTAGTTCTGAATTGTTTAATTGCTTTGAGTACTTATAAACGTTTATCTAATTCTTTACAAAATGCTTAAGCAGGTATTTCAATTCGAAGTCTTTAGTAATAACGATCTGTTAAGTGTTATCGGATTAATTTTTGGGATCCTGACTTTTGCCTCTCTTCTTTTCTTTGCTATAGGTAAAATTAAACCTCAATGGGATGTTTCTGAACTCAAATCCCGAACAAGATCCTGGTGGGTTATGTCTTTTATTTTCATAATTGCCACAATGTTTAGCAATACCATTTCCTATATCGCTATTGCTTTTCTTTCCTTTGTAGCCTTCCGCGAACTTTATTCTATTTTAGGATTCAGAGATTCGGACCGGTATGCAATACTTTGGGCTTATTTATCTATCCCTATTCAGTACTTTCTTGCTTACATCGGATGGTACGGAGCTTTCATTATTTTCATTCCGGTAATAATGTTTCTGCTCATACCTTTAAGACTTGTCTTAAAAGGAGATACAAAAGGCATTATAAAATCCATGTCTTCAATACATTGGATACTTATGCTTACCGTTTTCGGATTGAGCCATATGGCTTACTTTCTTTCTTTGCCTGAAATCCCCGGTTTTAAAAATGGTGGGAGAGGTTTACTGCTGTTCCTTGTTTTTTTAACTGAAATCAATGACGTTCTACAATTCACATTCGGTAAAATTTTTGGCAAGCGTAAAATCATCCCATCCATAAGTCCTAATAAAACCTGGGAAGGCTTTATCGGAGGGTTGATCTGTACAACTATTTTAGGTTATTTAATCAGCTTTTTAACTCCTCTCTCATCATTCGAAGTACTTTTTGCCAGCTTTATGATTGCATTTGCAGGCTTTTCCGGAGATATAGTTATGTCATCAGTTAAAAGAGATATCGGAGTTAAAGACACCTCAACTGCAATACCTGGTCACGGAGGAATTCTGGACAGAATTGATTCTCTTTCTTTCACCGCCCCTGCCTTTTTTCACTACATTTACTATTTAGCTTACTAAAATAGAGCCATGCAAAAGTATATTTTGCGATTTATTTACTGCTTTGTTCTCAGACTATTTCTGAAATTAATTGTTGGAGTTAAGTTTGATAATGCATCATTTCTTGAAAAGGAAAATCAATTCGTAATTCTTTCAAATCACAATAGCCATCTCGATACCCTATCTATAATGGCTTCTCTTCCACCATCAATAATTCATAAGGTAAAGCCTGTTGCTGCAGGTGATTATTTTGGCAGGAATAAGATAATTAGTTGGCTCAGCCGCTTTTTTTTAAATGCCGTGCTGCTGGAAAGAAACGTGTCTGATAAAAAAAGTAAAGGTTCACCACTTTCAGTAATCGAAAAAGCAATTAATGAAGGATATTCACTAATTCTTTTTCCTGAAGGTACCCGGGGACAACCCGAAAAAATGAAAACTCTTAAAAGAGGAATTGGTATTGTGCTTTCGAAAAATAAGCATGTTAAATATGTTCCTGCTTATCTAGACGGAATGGGTAAAAATCTACCAAAAGGCAATGTGCTAATAGTCCCCTATAATGCGAAGATTAAATACGGTACACCTAAAAAAGTAATTTCAGATGATTCTAAAGAAATAATGAATCAGATTGAAAATGATATAATATCACTGAAAGCTGAGTTGCATTAACTTTTACCCCCGTCAATCTGAAAACTTAAACAAAATAAGCACATGCTCACCCGAACCTGCTTTTCCCTAATCTCATACTAATATTTACAAACCACTAAGTATATTATATTTAATAAGAGAAGGGTTATGATTGATGTAGAAATTAGAGAAGAAACTGCCTCGGATTATAAAGCAGTCAGAAGTGTATTACTTGATGCTTTTGAAAGTCCTGATGAAGCTGATTTGGTCGAGAGAATTCGTGCCAGTGAATTTTATGTTCCTGAACTTTCCTTAGTGGCTTTGCATAAAGAGCATCTGGTTGGACACATTTTATTTTCAGAAATCGAAATATCCTCACAAGATAAAATTTCTACTACTTTGGCATTAGCTCCTGTTTCCGTTATTCAAAAATTTCAAGGAAAAGGTATTGGAGCTAAACTCATCATGGCCGGGCTTGAAAGAGCAACTCAGCTGAAGTACGATTCAGTGATTTTACTTGGGCATTCTGATTATTACCCCCGCTTTGGTTTTGAACCTGCTTCAACCTGGGAAATAAAACCTCCATTTGATGTACCCCCTGAGAATTTTATGGGTATTGAGCTGGTACCAAAAGGCCTGTACAAAAAGAAAGGAACCGTACAATATCCTTCTGTTTGGCAGCTATAATTGTGTGATCATTTTCATACATTATGGTATGAAAAACCCGAAAATATCTGTTGTTCAGGCTACTCCTGTTCTTTTTGATCTAGAAAAATCTATCGAAAAGGTTGAATACTGGACTGAGATTGCATCTGCCGAAAATCCGGATCTTATTCTATTCCCTGAAGCTTTTCTTCCCGGTTACCCAAGAGGGTTAACGTTCGGGACCAAAGTCGGAGACCGAAGTGACTCAGGTAGAGAAACCTGGCTCAGGTTTTGGGAAAATTCTTTATCTGTTCCGGGACCTTATGTTTCTGATCTATCCCAGATTGCTAAAAAATATAATACTTGGCTTGTTATTGGAGTTGTTGAACGAGGCGAATCAGGCTCTTTATACTGCACAACTTTATACTTTAACAAAGAGGGAAAACTTGTAGGCAAGCACCGAAAGCTTAAACCCACTGCAGCAGAACGTATTATTTGGGGCGAAGGCGATGGTTCTGATCTTGAAGTATATGAAAGTGATTTTGGAAAAATAAGCGGGCTCATTTGTTGGGAAAATTACATGCCACTCGCCCGCACGTTCCTATATGAACAAGGAGTACAAATTTATTTAGCGCCTACCGCCGACCAAAGAGACAACTGGCAGCATTCTTTAAAACATATAGCCGTTGAGGGAAGGTGCTTTGTATTGGGTTGTAATCAATATGTTGAGAAGAAAGATTATCCCGATCTTCCGGGAGAGGATATTTCTGAATTTGATGAGATCATGTGTAAAGGCGGAAGTGTTGTTATTGATCCGCTCGGAAATACGATTACAGGTCCTTTATGGCACAAGGAAGGAATCCTGACTACGGAACTTGACATGAACCTGATCACCAAAGCGAAATTAGATTTTGATCCGGTCGGGCATTATTCTCGCAACGATATTTTTCAACTTAAAAAACTTAGATAGTTTAAAAAATCAATGTCACTATTACTTATAGCTCCAAACCGGGACCTGAAACAGCTTTCAGAAGAGCTTCACAAAATTGACTCTAATCTGGAGATCGATATTTGGCCAAAAGTAACAAACAAAGACAGAGTTACCTTTGCCGTTGCCTGGAATCATCCTAAGCATGTTCTTGGAAAGTATCCCAACCTTAAAGCAGTGTCTTCACTTGGAGCCGGAGTCAATCATTTACTAAATGATAAAAGCCTTGCAGAGGATATCAAGTTCGCCCGGTTGATTACCCCTTCATTAAAAAGTGAAATGGCTGAGTATGTACTTCAGGCAGTTTTGGCTTATCGACAGCATACTACTCGCTATACAGATCAAAAAAGAGAGGCATTTTGGGATAAACATAAGTTGATTCCTAAAGAAGATTCTGTAATTGGAATTCTGGGCTTTGGAGAAATGGGACGCTCAGTTACTGATCTGCTGATATTAAATGGATACAAAGTAAATACATGGTCCAGATCAAAAAAGGATTACGATGGAATTACTTCATTTAGTGAGAATGAATTAGATGATTTTCTAAATTCCTCAAACATTCTTATTTGCGCGCTCCCCCTCACAGATAAGACTCATGGTATCTTGGATCTGGAGCTATTTAAGAAACTAAAGAAGCCGGGATATTTAATTAACGTTGGACGCGGACAACATTTGATAGAAGAAGATCTGATTTATGCGATCGATACCGGAGTTTTAGCAGGAGCATGGCTGGATGTTTTTGAAGAAGAGCCTTTACCGTCTAATCATCTTTTCTGGAACCGACCTAAAATAATGATCACTCCGCACATTGCTGCTGTTACGGATCCCAAAGAAGCCGCCGAACAAATTATTGAAAATTATAAGAGAAGCTTATCAGGAATGGAAATGGTTAATTCTGTAGAAAGGAAAAAGGGATATTAAAAAATCGTTTTTACCAATACGTAACCGACCCATACACAAAGTAAGCCTAGCAAAACCTGACCACCTGCATTTGCTAAACCCAGTAATACTTCACCTTCTTTGAACAACAGAAAAGAGTCGTTGGCAAAAGTAGAAAATGTAGTGAAACCACCTAAAATCCCGACAAATATAAAAAGTCGAAGTTCTTCATTTCCCCAGTTTTTTACAGCAAATAATGCCAGTAAAAAACCGATCATTAAGCACCCTATCATATTTACAAAGTAAGTGCCGTACGGAAATTCAGAAGCCGGAAATCTGGACTGAACAATTTCAGAAATAATATATCTGGATGAAGCACCTAGAAATCCTCCGGCTCCGACCATACATATTTTAAAGAGATCGACCTGCACTTAGACTTTTACAGTATGAATCCAGTTATGTCTGTCTTCGATCATGCCATATTGGATTCCGGTGATCTCGTCATATAGACGTTTTGCAAATTCACCAATTGAATCAATACCAAAATCGATCTTTCTACCCTGATGATGAATTAAACCTACGGGAGATATCACAGCAGCAGTACCGGAACCAAAAACTTCTTTTAAAGAACCTTTTTCAGAAGCCTCAAATACTTCGTCGATAGTGATTCTTCTCTCTTCAACATTGTAACCCCATTCATCTGCCAAAGAAGTAACCGAGCGTCTTGTTATCCCTCCTAAAATAGAACCTGTAAGCTTTGGAGTGACCAAAGTGTCTCCGATCAGGAAGTGAATATTCATAGTTCCTACTTCTTCTATGTACTTATGTTCTTTAGCGTCGAGCCAGAGAACCTGAGTATATCCGTCTTCTTTAGCTTTTTTAGCCGGAAGGAAGCTTGCTGCATAATTACCTGCGGTCTTCACATCTCCTGTTCCGCCTACAACAGCTCGTACATATTCATTCGTAGTTGTTAACGAAACCGGGTTAAAACCCTCTTCATAATATGCACCTACCGGTGAAGTAATAATATAATAACTGAATTTGGTGGAAGATCTGGCAGCCAAAAGATCATCTGAAGCAAAAACAAAAGGTCTTATATATAACGCAGACTGATCCTGCGTAGGAACAAACCTATGATCTAACTTTATGAGCTCTTCCAAAGCAGTTATAAACGTCTCATATTCGGTTTCAGGGATACCCATTCTCCTGGAAGAGTAGTTCATTCTTTCAAAATGATCTTTGGGTCTGTATATATTTATAGTGTCTTCATCTACATAAAAAGCCTTCATTCCCTCAAAAATCGCCTGACCATAATGAAGAGTGTTCAAAGCCGGGCTAATTTGAACGGGCCCATAAGGTCTTATTAATGGCTGACCCCAGAAACCATTTTCATACTCCATAACGAACATATGATCAGAAAACTTTTTTCCAAACACGAGGTTATCAAAATCTACCTCATGTATCTTACTGTTTTCATTAGGTATAATATTTATTTTATCAGGGGTCATTAAATCATTCATAGTTTATACAAAATAAAAGCTTTCTCGTTAAGGTAAAGTACAATTACTGTAAATTATTATTTCTTTACCCGGTACTCTGCATAGCGGAGGCTATTCCGTTGATATTCAGAAATATTACCTCCGTTAACTTATTCTTTTCTTGTTCACTTTCAGCATTTCTCCATCTTTTTAATAATTCCACCTGTAAAAAATTTAGTGGATAAGTGAACGGATTTCTAAACTTAATCGACTTTTGTATAACGGGGTTATGGTCTAAAAAGTTCTGTATTTTTGCTACTTCAGCTATACTTTCTTTTGCGCTTTCATATTCGTTAACAATCAAGCTGTGAAATTTCTGTTCACCTTCGTTGTAAATTTCAGCGGTTCTTAAATGAGTTCTAGCCAATTCCCGTTGGCTGTTATTTAGCACTGTTCTGAAAAACACCCATTCGTCAAACCATTTTTTGAAAATCTTTTGATTTTTATCCGAAGAAGATAACATCTCTTTTAAAGCTTCTCCAATTCCGAACCATCCCGGAATATTGTACCGCGCCTGTGTCCATGCAAATCCCCACGGAATTGCTCTTAAGTTATCGAAAACCATTTTTCCTGAGCCTCCTCTTGAGACAGGTCTGGAAGCTATCGGCAACTTTCCAATGTGTTCGATTGGCGTGATGGATGAGTACCAGTCCCAGAATAAATCATCATCAATTAAAGACCGGTATTTCTGCATGCTCATTTGAGCAAACTCTTCCATTAATTTTTTTTCTGAGGAGTCTTCTAAATATCCTGTTTCTGTCTTTTGCGCTTTGGTAACGTGAATCATTGCATGAATAATTTGTTCCAAATGACGATGAGCAATTTCCGGGAGTGAATACCGAAAAGACAAAACCTCTCCCTGTTCAGTAAATCTGATTCTTCCATTATTACTGACTGCTGGCATAGCAACTATAGCCTTGTTAGATTGTCCTCCGCCCCTTCCTATAGTTCCACCTCGTCCATGGAACAATCTGAAATCCACATTGAATTTTCTGCATATACTTCCCAGATCAAATTGAGCTTTATCCAGTGCCCAATTAGCCATCCAGTAGCCACCATCTTTATTGCTGTCAGAATACCCAAGCATAATTTCCTGGAAATTTCCTCTGGCTTCAACTTGTTTTGCGAATACTTCATCTTCAAACATCTGAGCCATTAACAGGCTACTGGCTTCCAGATCTTCTATAGTCTCAAAAAGCGGAATAATATCCAGATCGGTTTGGATCTTACCATCAGAATAACTCCACAATCCTATTTCTTTGGCAAGGATCAATACTTCCAGCATATCACTAACTCCGTGGGTCATACTAATGATATATCCTCCAAAAGAATCGATATCCAAAAGCAACATATCCTTGATCTCTTCAAAAACTGACAACACCTTTTCTGCTACTTCGGAGCGTTCACTTGTAGAAGTAGTTAAAGGTCTGGGGTTCTTCAGTTCTTTGGAAAGCAGTTCAATTTTCTCTTCTTCTGTTAATGAAGAGTAACTGTTATGTACATCGGCTTTAGAGAAAAGCTCTTCTACTGTTTCTTCATGTAGTTTGCTATGCTGACGAACATCAAGTGCATTCAGATGGAAGCCAAATGTCAATGCCCGATCGATCAGATTCCTTAACTTTCCCTGTTCTGCCAGCTCCTCTAAGTCAGATCCGATCAAACTGTTCTTAATCAAGATCAGATCATTTATAAAGTCTTTCGCAGTATATTCTTCGGCAACCTTAAGAACATGAGGTTTTTCAGCAGAGAGAATATTGATCTGTTTTTGAACCTTCTGCATCATGTGTGTCACTTTCCTGCGATAGGGCTCTCTTTGATATCTTCTTTCATAGATATCAGGAAGTGGGTTTGTCATCTCTTCCTCTTTGAGAGATGCTTTCAGTTCTTCAGAAATTGAAATTTCCTTGTAAGAAATACTCAGATACCTTCTCAACAGGTTAAGTTCTTCCATGTATTTCGTAAGTACTGTTTTTCGTTGCTCCAAAATGGTTTCCCAGGTCACTGAAGAAGTTACATTCGGGTTCCCATCTCTGTCGCTACCGATCCATGAACGATATTTCAAAATATTAGGAAGCTCAGTGCTTTTACCGTAATAAGTTTCCAAAGCAATGCGGATGTCATTATAAACAGTTGGAATGGCGTCCCAAATGGTCGTCGTGAAATAATACATTCCATTTTCTACCTCGTCCTCTACCGACATTCTTTCTGCCCGTACCTCATCCGTTAATTGAAGCAATCGTAGTTGATTTGCTATATCCTTCTTCAGCAATTTGGTTTCATCAGCGGTAAGAACATCATGTCCCAACTTGTTGATCATAGAGGTGATCTGATGTTGTTTTGTTAAAATACTTCTTCTTTGTGCCTCAGTTGGATGAGCCGTTATGGTAGGTTGAATATCAATTTGTTTAAGCACTTCAATAACTTCATCAAAAGAATATCCGTCCTTTTTCAGAGAATATATTGCCTCAGCAATGCTTTCATTTCTCGGATGTTCTTCTGTCTCTTCAAATTCACGCTCCCTGTTTATTCTGCTTATCTCATGTTGCTCCAGAGAATTCACTAAATGGAAGAATGTTGTATACATTCTTAGAACTTCCTTAGTATCACTCAAACTAAGATTTGAAGCATAGCTCTCAATCTCATTTCGAGCCTTAGAGTCATTATCTTCTAATGCTGATTTTGCTAATACCGGTAATTTTCCGAGGTTTTTTACAAATTCTTCTCCGAATTGATCTAAAGCCAATTCTTCCAGAAATGCTGTAAGCATATTAATTTGTCTTGCCAGATTTTCGTTGATCCCGCTTTCTTCAGCCAATTTCTGTACAGTATCTTTCCAGTGCATTAAATTACGTTTGATTTTTGTGAGTGAGTTTGAGTACTCTAAAATAACTAATAATTCTTGAAGCTATTAAGTTCAATCAAAATTATATGGATAATAAAATAAGATGTGAGTGGGCAAAGGGACAATTCAAGGAGTATGTAACCTATCATGATGAGGAATGGGGTGTTCCCGTGCATAATGACCGAACACATTTTGAATTTTTGATACTTGAAGGAGCACAGGCCGGTTTAAGTTGGGCAACAGTTCTTAAAAAAAGAGGAGGTTACAGAAAATCCTTTGAAGGTTTTGATCCTGAAAAAGTAGCTCTGTTTGATGAAGAAAAGATTGGGGAATTGCTTCAGTTTGAAGGAATTATCAGAAACAAACTAAAAGTAAGAAGTGCGGTAACCAATGCTCAAAAATTCCTTGAAGTTCAGAAAGAATTTGGAAGCTTTGATAATTACATCTGGCAATTTGTTGATGGGAAGCCCATCGTTAATAATTGGAAAAATATGAGTGAAGTCCCGGCTACTTCTCCGCAATCAGACGCGTTAAGTAAAGACTTAAAAAAGCGTGGATTTAAGTTTGTGGGAAGCACAATCATGTACGCACATATGCAAGCTTGCGGATTGGTGAATGACCATACGGTGGATTGTTTTTGCAGAAAAAAATTAGGAATAGGTAAATAGGAGAATTAGGAATAGCTTTATACGCTTATTCCTAATTGAACAATTCTTAATTCTTAATTCTTTCAGCTAGCCACGGATCCACTGCATCATTGATATACTGAACCACAAATCCCTCTTTCTCCAATAACGAAGAAGCGGCCGCCGCTCTGGCTCCTGATTTACAATGCACCAAAACCGGTTTATCAGTTGGAATCTCTTCTAAACGATCCACCAATCTTGTATGGGAAATGTTTATAGCTTGAGGATGGTGTCCTTCATCAAATTCGGATTTCTTTCTGACATCCATCAAATTAAAATCCCCGGAAGACATTAACTCATCTACTTTTTCAAAATCAATGGTGGGTGTAGAAAACAAAGTCCCATCCTGATTTCTAAATTCAACCAGATCTTCCGGAGTTGCGTATCCTTTAATGTTATCCAATCCAATTCGTATTAAATCAATAACAGCTTCGTCAACCTTTTTTTCTTCAATAATCAGATAAATATCTTCATCTTCAGAAATATAAGAGCCGGCAATGGTATTGAATGTTTTATTAAACGGAGCATATAAAGCACCCTGAATATGACCATTCATAAAAGCCATCCTTTCTGTCCTTGTATCAACAATAACTGCGTTAGATGTTCTGGTTTCCCCGATCATACTTTGTATACTCTTTTTCTCGGGAGTGGGAATTTCACCCAAAACCTTTGGCCCTTTTTTATTATCCCTCTTCATTCTTGCAAAATAAAGAGGTGGCTCCGGTTGCCCATCCAAAATGTATTCCACGAAATCCTTTTCTGAGATAGCGGCTTTTATGGAGCCATTGAATCTTTGCTCATATCCAACAGTAGATTCCGGAACTGCTCCTAATGCCTTTCCACATGCACTTCCGGCTCCATGGCCGGGCCATAGCTGCAGATATTCCGGCATGGTTTTAAACTTTTCAATCGACTTGTACAGCGTCTTAGCAGATTCATCCATCGCTCCCACTTCTCCTGCAGCAGTTTCAAGCAAATCCGGCCTTCCCACATCACCTACAAACACAAAATCTCCGGATAGTAATCCCATTGGCTCATCAGTGGTAGCTCCATCTGTAACCAAAAAACTTATGTGTTCCGGAGTATGGCCGGGACTGTAAACCGTGGTAAATTTTATATTTCCGATACTGAATTCATCCCCGTCTTTTAATAACTGATGATCATATTTACTATCAATTACCCACTCATATTTCCAGTCTTGATCTCCTTCATCAGAAACCAAAATCTTAACTCCGCATTCTGCAAATTCTCTGAGACCTGATAAATAATCCGCATGAATATGGGTCTCCGCAGTGGCTACAATTTGGAGCTTATTTTTTGTTGCAATTTTCTGATACCGTTCGATATCTCTCATTGGATCTACTATAATGGCTTCACCGGATTTTTGACAACCAATTAAATAAGCGTATTGGGCTAATTTCTCTTCAAAAATTTGTTGGAAGAACATGAACTATAAATAAAGTTTAAATTCAGATAAAATTACGGGAAATCAGGTAACAATGAAATGTAATTCCCGTATTAAATTTGTTTACAAAAACTTTGATATTGACTTAAATTCATTCATTTTAGAATGTCTCTATCTTACAATCTAAATTACTATTAAATCTATCGTAATGCGTTTAAATAAATCAATTCGAGTGTTTCTATGTTCGTTTCTTTTTTCCGGGATCTTCGGGTTTCAGGCAAGTGCTCAAAATCTTGCAGAATTCGAGAAAAAAGTAACTGAATTCACCCTCGATAACGGACTCCATTTTATTATAATCGAGCGTCATGAAGCTCCTGTAGCCAGTTTTTATACACATGTAAATGTTGGCGGTGTTGATGAACCTGTAGGTAATACAGGTATTGCACATATTTTTGAACACATGGCTTTCAAGGGAACCAAATATATTGGAACCACCAATTGGGATGAGGAAAAAAAAGTAATCGACCAAATGGATGAAGCTTACCAGGCATGGTTATACGAAAAGTTTAGTGCAAATCCTGATACAGCTATATTAACTCAAAAGTGGGCTACGTTTGAGGAGTTGCAGGAAAAAGCAAAAACCTTTGTTGTAAATAATGAATTCTCTGAGATCATACAGAATAATGGTGGTACCGGACTGAACGCATCCACAGGTGCTGACCTTACAAACTACTTTTACAGCCTTCCATCCAATAAAGCTGAATTATGGTTTAATCTGGAAGCAGATCGTTTCAAGAACCCTACATACAGAGAATTTTATGTAGAAAAAGAAGTAGTTCGCGAAGAGAGAAGGATGCGAACCGAATCAAATCCAATTGGAAGATTGGTTGAGGAGTTTGTAGCTGTGGCATACACTGCTCATCCTTATGGTCGCCCGGTTGTAGGATGGAATTCTGATATTACAGCTACCACTATCGCTGATGCTCGCGATTTTTACGATAAGTATTATGTACCCAGCAATGTTACCATTGCAATTGCAGGCGATGTTGATCCTAAAAGGATGAAAAAACTTGCAGAAGAATATTTCGGAGATTTCAGAGGAAAAGGAAAGGTTGCTCCACCTGTAACAACTGTTGAACCAACTCAACGTGGTGAAAGACGTTTTACCATTGAAGGAAATTCCCAACCAATCATGCTCATTGGCTATCATGGAGTTTCTGACTCTCATGAAGATTTTGAAGCTCTCTCATTACTGGGAAATATCATTTCAAGCGGAAGAACTTCTGTTTTGTACCAAAAACTAGTTGAGAAAGAAAAACTTGCCCTTCAGGTAGCTGCATTCAATGGTTTTCCGGGGACAAGATTTGGATCTTTATTCTTAACCCTTGCAGTACCGAATCAGGGTGTAGAACTGGATACTTTAGAGCAACGAATTTACGATGAAATTGAGATTGTGAAAAATGGTTCTATCACGCAGGAAGAATTAGACAGAGCCAGAACAAACATCAGAGCAGGAATTATTCGTGGGTTGGCGAACAACACCGGATTAGCACTTAATTTTGCCTCAACTTATATGACAAAAGGCGACTGGCGAGACGTTTTCCTTCAGCTGGAGAGATACAATGCAGTAACCTTAGATGACTTACAAAGAGTTGCCAATAAATATCTCATCAAACAGACCCGCACAGTCGGAGCTACTGTTAAAGCAGATTCCTAATTACATCAAAGAGTTTAAACCTATGAATACCATTATGAAACGTACATTTCTATTTACTTTACTTATGATGTTCGCTGTTTCCGCAGCGGCTCAGAAACGATATGATGAGATCAAATATCCCAAGCTAAATGAATTTGAAAAAGCCAATGTTGAAGAATTTCAGCTCGACAACGGCATCAAATTCTATTTGGTTGAGGATAAAGAACTACCCCTTATAAGAGTTTCTGCTATTGTCAGAACCGGAAGTCTTCAGGATCCTCAAGGAAAAGAAGGCCTTGCAAGCATGACCGGAGAACTAATGCGTGAAGGAGGCTCGGCTAACTACCCCGCTGATCAGCTTAATGTTTTGCTCGAAGATAACGCGGCAATAATGAGTACATTTATAGGTCAGGGATCAGGCAGTGCATCCATGAATATTCTGAAAGAAGATTTTGATGAACTATTACCCGTTTTTGTGGACTTGGTTAGTAACCCCTTGTTTCCGGAAGACAAAATAGAGCTTTCTAAAACTCAGCGTAAAAGTGGAATCTCCAGAAGAAATGACGATCAGGCTAGTATTGCTAACAGAGAGTTTAGTAAACTCATGTATGGTGAAGATTCTCCGTTAACACGTCAGGTGGAATATGCATCTTTAGAGGCTATCACAAGAGATGATATTGTTGCTTTTCATAAAGAAGCTTTTGTTGGGAACAATATGAGTTTTGGTGTGATCGGAGATTTTGATACCAAAGAGATGAAAAGGAAACTGGAAGATGCTTTTGGAAGTTTGCCGGCCGGAACAGCAAATAATCTTATTTACCCCGAAATAAGTTACAGTTATCCATCTACTGTAAACTTCATTGATAAATCTGATGTAAATCAGAGCTATGTTTTAGTTGGTCATATTGGTGGTTTGAGAGAAAATCCTGATTATGCAAAACTTCAGATGATGAATCAGATTCTGGGTGGTGGATTCGCAGGACGCTTGTTTCAATCCGTGCGAACCGATCTTGGTCTTGCATACGCTGTTGGAGGTGGTTACGGAAGCAATATCAATTATCCCGGTACTTTTTCTCTTTTTGTGATGACAAAGAGTTCAACTACCGCTGAAGCTATTGATGCGTTAATTGCTGAAGTAGAAAAAATGCAAACCAATCCAGTTACTAAAAAGGAATTGGATGATGCCAGAGACCGATTCCTTAACTCATTAGTATTCAGATACGATAGTAAACAGAAAATTCTGAATGAAAGAATCAGTAATGAGTACAATGGTCTTTCAAAAGATGCTTTTGATAAGTATGTGGAAGACCTTAAAAAAGTAACCATATCAGATATTCAGCAGGTTGCCGAAGATTACCTGAATCCGGATAAAGTTCAGATCCTTGTTGTCGGAAATGCGGATGAGGTTGGTGACCAGCTACAAAAGTATGGGAACGTGAATGAAATTGATATTACGATTCCAACTCCAAAATCAGATAAAGCTGAAGTTGCCGGTGATGCAGCTCTTGGAGATGAGTGGCTTGGTAAAATGGCCGGGGCAATAATCACTCCGGGAACTGACTTAGAAACCATAACAACAGTAAGTACACTAAATCAGGCAACTCCCGGTGGAACCATGACAATCAAAAATACTTCAACAATTTCATATACTGATTATAGTATTGACGCTACTCTCGAAACTCCACAGGGAACTATGCAAATGATGGTGGAAAACGGTGCAGGTAAAATGATGATGATGGGACAGGAACAAGCTTTACCATCTGCCATGACCAAACCAATGGTTGACGAGGTCAAAAACAGCTATATAAACGTAGCGTTGAACGCAGATGACCTTTCAGCTGAATATTTAGGAATGGAAGAGATGATCGGGAACAACTATGTTGCTCTTAAGGTAAAATCTGCTGGTTCTATAACATTCCTGTTGGATCCGGAGACCGCACTTCCGGCTTTTTCTAAAGTAACCGCATTCAATCCTCAAATGGGTCAGGAAGTTGAAACTGTTACTTCCTATTCTGACTGGAAAGTTACCAATGGGGTTGCTTATTCCTTTGCCCATGAAACAAAAACAAACGGACAGGTGACTTCAAGTTCAACAGTTGAATCAGTAGAAACAAACTGATCAAACAGGCTGTTTTTGAACCCGGTGTATTAAAATGCATTGGGTTTTTTGTGATTTATAACTCAAACTCTATATTGTTTAGCAAATAAATACTTAGCTATGAAAAATTGGGATAACGAATATCCGAAGTCATCTGAATATGCACATTTTTATTCTTCCTATGTCAATAATGTCCCAAAGGAGAATGTAATTTCATTATTAAATTCGCAAATGCATGAGTTTTATACAATCGCTAATGCTATTCGAGGAGATAAAGCACTGACTCCTTATGCCGATGGGAAATGGACGCTAAAGCAAATGATCGGCCATATGATAGAAACTGAACGCGTATTTGCATATCGTGCTCTTTCTATCAGCAGAGGAGATAAAACACCTCTTCCGGGAATGGACCAGGACGAGTGGATGAAAGATTCTAACTACAATTCCAGATCAGTAGCCAACCTTTGCAATGAGTATTTAGCCGTGCGTACTTCTACTATTCATTTATTTCAAAATATGACACCTGAAATGATTGACAGAAAAGGAATTGCAAGCGAAGTGGAGTTTAGTGTAAGAGCACTCGCATTCATCATAGCCGGTCACGAACTGCATCATCTGGAAATTATTCGTGATAATTATTTAAAGCAATAATCTTAAACCGGAACAACTTCCTTCTTACCTACCTGAAAAATTTTTTGAACCAGTTTCTGTTCATCACAAATTTTATCCAGCTGAACTGCTTTTCCGTTTTTGATCCAGTCTCTTAACTGATTCACAAAATCCGGCTTGATATTATAGATGACCCGGGCTCCTAACTCTTCCAATGCCGCGGCATTACATATCTGCTCATATTGGTTCTTTATCGGAATCACCAAAAGTTTTTTTCCTAAATACATCGCTTCTGATGGTCCCTCAAATCCCGCTGAACATAGTAACCCTAATGCATTTTCGAAACTTTTAAGAAAGCTCTCATTACCAACAGGATTTACATTTACATTATTTCTTCTGTAAGCCATATCGCAAGTCGGAGAAAAAATTTCCCACTCTACTTCTTTAATGCGACTAAAAAAAGTTACTAATGTCTGATGATCGAATGCCGGAAGATAAACAGTAATATGCCCTCCCATACATGGATTTAATTCTTTGACCATTGGTCTTAGTATTGGTGGCTCAATGAAGTCATCGTATTGCATATAATGTGTCCCGATTGCATTATTACAAGGGGCAAAGTGTTTGATGATACCTTCTGCCACTTTTGACTTTTTTGGCGGGCGTGGAGTTTTATCAGAAAGAAATGATACTTGATGACTGAGACCCAAACAACGTATTTTAGCGTGGTGAGCTGCCCATGCGGTTACAGGCTCAAAATCTGATATTATAAGATCGTACTCATCAACCGGAGTTGTTTGGATGTCCCGGAAAAATTGAACAGGATTTAATCCTAAAGCTGTATCAAGAATGTCCACAGCTCCTTTGCTGTCATAAGAAAAGCTTATACCTCTTTTTTTAAATGAAATTTTCCCGTCTAACTCCAGATTAAAATTGTAGCCACTTATCAATACGTCCACATCAGCTACTTCTCTCAGTAATGGTATAATTACTTTTGCTCTGCTTATATGTCCGTGTCCTGTACCTTGTACCCCGTATAGAATCCTCATCCTAACATTGTTTTGTTTTCAGTCATATTATTATTGAACATTTGATTGATGCGGGGAGGCTCTTTCATTAAAATATCCTCTTCGTAGCGGTACAAACTCCACTCATTACCGTCATATTCCAAAGCTGTAAGATTTTCTATCCAATCACCGGAATTCAGGTAGATAACCGTACCTTTTTCATTCTCGAATCCTCTGATCTTTGGTTGATGAATATGCCCGCAAACCACATAATCATAGCCTTCATCTATAGCTAATTCCATTGCAGTAACTTCAAAATCATCTATAAAGCTGACCGCTGTTTTAACACTGTCTTTAATTTTTTTTGATAAGGAAAGTTTTCCATATCCAAGTTTAACAGAAATGTTATTTGCCCATCTGTTCAGCAATATCAATAATTCATACCCATGCCCCCCAAGCTTTGCGATCCATTTCGAGTATTTCATGGTTACATCAAAGATATCGCCGTGAAAAAACCATACTTTTTCTCTATTCAGCTCAAGAACAAGTTTATCTCTTATAAAAAGAGGCCCTAACTGAAGACTCGATATCTTTCGGAGAGTCTCATCATGATTTCCGGTTAAGTAGTAGATATCCACACCGTTTGTCATCATTGTTATGAGTGTCCTTATCACATGCATATGAGCTTCAGGCCAATAATATTTCCGGAAATTCCACATGTCAATGAAATCTCCGTTCAGAATCACACGCTTAGGATTGATAGAATTCAGATACTGACTCAGTTCTATGGCATGACATCCAATAGTACCCAAATGAACATCTGAAATTACTACCGTGTCTAGTGTTCGTTTCATAAATGCAGATGAATTTTTATTAAATAAACGAATCCGATGTTATCCCTTTATTGATTGCCTGTAACCTTTTGGTAATGTCGCTGTTATGAAATGGTTAAGTAATTGATTGTCATTTTAGTTTGAGAGTGTAGTTTGATACAGAAGCTGAAACCTGTGCTGAACTAGATTCAGTATCACACTCACTTCGTTCGCTGTTCAGCATGACGATTAATACAGGAAACCCCCTGATAGAACGTCATCCTGAATTTAATTCAGGATCTGTGGAGGTATTCTTTCTGTTTGACATCTATTTTATCAAGGAGCCTAGACCAAGGTTTTTAAAAAGAAGACATTCCTTTTTGAATATTGAAGCTATATTTCGCTTATTGATGTACAATCCAAACTTCATAAAATGCTATGTCAGATTCAGAAGAAAAGAAAATCGTTCATATTCATTTACCGGCTGATGAACCTTTCAAAACCACATTAACTGCAGGTAAACATGAATTGATATCTGACGAACCTCCAAGTGTAGAAGGTGGACAAGATCAGGGCCCCGATCCATATGACCTTTTACTTATGAGTTTAGGCACTTGTACTGCAATGACCATGAAGATGTATGCCCGAGGAAAAAAATGGCCGGTTGAAGATATTTATATCGAAATGCGACATAACAAACGTCATGCCGATGATTGCGCGGATTGTGAAAGTTCATCTTCAAAAATAGATACTATTGAAAAAGAACTCATCATTAAAGGTGATTTATCCCAAGAACAGCTGGATAAATTGTTAGACATCTCAAAAAAGTGCCCTGTTCACAGAACACTCATGAGCGAAATCAGTATCAATACTACTGTTGCCGATAAAAATTAACGAAACTACCAGGGAGCCGGAGGTGTTTCAATTTCTTTGGTCAGATCGAACTGAATGCTGAAATATCGCTCGGTTCCCAATCTTCTTAAATTATAGGTGAATGACTTTCCCTCCTCAATCTCTATCCACCAAACATTGCTTGCCGCTGCAGGAATCAAATCAGCTGTAAATACATCTGCGGGAAAAGTCTGAATATTTGACAAACCATGATTGGAAGCTATTCCCCCATATTGAGTAATCTCATCTTCGTTTCCATCTTCATGGCGGTGATCGTGCTTCAGCTTAATCCTATCATTTTCCATTGTTAATACCCAGGTTCTGGAACGATCTTCACCTGCAAAAAAAGGAATTTTTATTTCTCCTTCTTGGCATGAACGGACATGCATTACCAATCTCTGTGTTCGAAACTCATCATCTTCCGGAGCTTCCAATACCTTGCCTTCATAAGCTTTTCCACAGATCTTTTCTAAAGAACTCCAAAACTCCTGAGACGGTTGTGCAGATAAAGTGGAACAGAAAATCAATACAATAAGAAGGAATGCGTATCTCATATTTTTGTTTAGTTAGACATTGTGATTGGTTTAAAATTCGAACATAATATAGTAACAAAAAACTAACCGGAGTTATCAATGTCTGAGTTAATAAAATTATACGAAGATCATGTGGACAGAAAGAAACTTAAACATATTGTTGAAATCTTAAGAAACGGAGGATTGATCATTTATCCTACTGACACTGTTTACGGATTGGGCTGTGATATTACTAACAAATCAGCTTTAGAAAAACTTGCCCGGATCAAAGGAGTTCGACTGGACCGAGCAAATTTTTCATTTATATGTGAAGATCTGAGTAACCTGTCTGATCACGTAGCTCAAATTGAAACTCAGACTTTTAAGATATTGAAGCGAAATCTTCCAGGGCCATACACTTTTATACTGCCGGGCAGTAACAGCTTACCGGGCGTTTTCAGAAAAAAGAAAACAGTGGGTATCCGAGTCCCGGATAATCAAATTGCTTTGGCTTTGGTTCGGGAATTAGGAAATCCGATCGTTTCAACTTCCATAAAAGATGACGATGAACTGTTGGAATACACAACAGACCCAAGCTTGATGTTTGATGAATGGAAGCATCTGGTTGATGTGGTTATTGATGGAGGATTTGGTGGAAATGAAGCTTCTACAGTAATCGATCTTACGGGAAGAGAGCCGATATTGATCCGGGAAGGAAAAGGTGGAGTATTGGTTTAGAAATTATAATAAATCAACTATCATCTGTAAGGGCATATCGCGATATGCCCTTATCTACTCCAATCCTGAAGTCGATATAAAAGTATAGCCGCCCGTTGTGTCTGGGTTTTGAACTTTGGGAGTAAGCCTGTTTCATTAACGGTATGATCGTCCGCTCCACTCATTCCTACAGCATCGATCGCCATATCCACATAATCAGCAGTAAAAGAAACATCAGCGGCTCCGGCTTTGAGTGGGTTTACTGCTACTACTTCTCCCTGACCAAGATCTTCACTGACGTTGGAATAAATACCTAGTAACTCTCTGTTTCCATCCGTTGGAGCCATGGGTGGATAACCTGGGTAGAAGGTTAGTGTGGCTTTGGTTTGTGCTCTATTTTGCGAAACAATTTCCTGCATTTTTGCTTTCACTCGCTCCACTTGTTCTGGTGAAAGTCCACGCAAATCTCCCGAAACAACAACTTCTTTGGAAACTACATTATCTTTCCCAAATGCTGTTCCTGATTTATTTACCGCATTATGTTCAAGTGTAGTCCCGCCAATGATCATTCCGGGATTGAAGGTCAGAAATTCTTCTGATCTGAGTTCCTCATAGAAAGCATTCAAAATTCGGGAAGCTTCAAAAATAGCTCCGGCTCCAACATCTTCTCTGAAAATTTGAGAAGAATGCGCAGGATTTCCTTCCGTTTTCAATTCCCATTTTATAGATCCTCTGCGGGAAATATTTGCCGTAGCAGGATTTCCATCTCCGTTTTCAAAACCAATAGCAATATCTGCCCATTTTGCCGCATCGATTAATGCTTTCTTGGATAGCTCTAATGGCGACCCACTGTATTCTTCATCACCGGTAAACACCACCCAAATATTCATATCCTTCAAGTGATTATTTTCCTTCAGTGCTCTTAATGCCTGAAGCATAATCACATTTCCGCCTTTCATATCAGCAATGCCCGGAGCTTTCATAGTAGAATCATTGAGCATCTCCATTTCCTGAAACGGAGAATCTTTTTCAAAAACCGTATCTAGATGTCCGATCAATAAGATTTTTGGAGCCTCTTCGCTTCCAAAGTGTTTGGCGATCAGATGGCCGGAGCGATTAAATTTTGATCCGTCTTCCCAAATCGTTTCAAAACCGAGATCATCGAATTCTTTGCGAAGCACATACCCAACCTGCTTTACGCCTTCGAAATTCATTGTACCGCTATTGATAGCGATAGTCTGCTTCATCAACTCCAGCCCTTCTTCATTATTGACTTCCACCCGATCAATTAAATCTTTTTCGACTGAAGAAAGTTGAGCAAACGCATTTAAAGGTATAATTATTAAGACAACAAATAACTTTAATCTGATCATATTTCAAAAATTTGCTCTTTTAAGTTCTAATCTATTATTAGCTCTTGCCCAGGAACCTACAAAAAATTCCAGCTCATTATCGTATGTCAATGTATAACTAGCACCAAAAAAATCATCTGCTCTGGAGATTTTAAATTCTCCATCATTACATGATGTAGACCAAGTACCGAATATAGGTTCAGTGGGTTTTACAAAATCTTCATCAGTTGTACTTCGTTTCTCGATAGTCTCGTAGGTTCCATTTTTATCAAATAAATCTCGATTTATCTGATAAATATTCTCTGTTGTGGTACCCCAATAAAATATAAGCTCCCATTTTCCGGGAATAAATGTTTCAGGATCCGGACAACTGCTTCCAGTTAGTCTATAACTTTGTTCAAACTCTAGAATATCTTGATATTCATCTGCAGGTGAATACAAAAAGTTTATAATACCCGTGTAATCAACATCTATGGTATCATTAGTTACTTCAAGTATTAAATTGCCATTATTATCAAACTGATATTGAAGGTCCCAAGAAGGGTTAAAAAAATCCGCCAGATTATTTTTAAAATACTTTATGTCTACTTTAAAATTAGTGGTATCAGGTTCCGGATAAAACAAACCTGAGACTAAACTAGTGGAATTTTGGATTATACTTGATATTTCACGAAACGGCTCCCAAAGTTCATTATCGCCAAGCTCCCCGCCATTTATAAGCTCAGGTGAGGTATTTGCGTAATCAGCATAAAATGAAAGTCTGTATTGAACACCTGTTTCTATTTGCAATGTGTCTTTTGACTTACTGTATATTTCAGGATCCAGTTTTCTTCTCTTATTATTACCTATTGCTTCCAAGTCAGTTGTAATTGATTCATCAACTACCATCCATAAACATTTAAAATTTTCTTTTATAGAAGTAATCAGGTCTAAAGCCTTCCCCATATTAGTCCAGTTAAGAAAGGTATCTATCAAACTTGGCTCAGGAACCTGAGGATCATTCTGATCTTTTGAATCACTGAAGACCTGAAGTAAACTACTGAAGGTAAGCTTGTTTTTTATATCCCTGAATATAAGCTTAAGTGCTTCTTCCGGAGTTTCTGCCAAACATGCTTCCGTATTAATTTTACTTTTAAAAAACTGTGATTCAAAAAACTCGGAATTATTTTGAATAATGTAAGCAAGCTCTTCTAATTCTTCGTCAGAGGCTTGAGCGAGTTGAACGTCCAGTTCACCTTTTAAACTATCTAACCTTATCAGATCCTGCTGACCTGCATTCGTTGTATCTAATGATGGTCTAAAATCGTTGAACAAATCATCGAGTTGTGACAATTTAGAATTGACTCTTTGATTTGGATCAGAGATTACTGAATAGCTACCTACTTGAATTTCTCCTTCATAAATATATTCATCGTTAATCGGCACTTGAAAAGTATAAGTGCCCGGATTCAGGACTGGAACGTAAAAACTCAATACTTCTCTGGTGCTAAACTCTTCCGGTACTTCTATCCCAAAGTTACTTACCCGATAGTTATCCTTATCCTCTATTAAAACTTCGGTTGTGTCTTCTCCTATTATCAAAGGATATTCCCCATTCTCAACATCCAAAACGGTTAGTTTGGACATATCACCAAGCCCGAAAACTTTTTGATAAGGTTTATATTCTTGATTTTGTTTGATATATACGGGAAAAACCGTGACTTCTAGTTCTTCCGAATCATTTTCATCAGTCTTATCATCATTACTACCTGCTGGGGTATTATTACACCCGATAAATATGAGTATTAAAACTAATGCTAAAGAAAAGGTTCTTTCAAGAATTCCATTCATAACTTTTCTATGAACATATGTATTAAAATATAGTCAATCACTACCCTTTTAGGTGTTTTTAAACTATTCAACTTCTTCAATTACATACGCATCAATAGGAATACAAGAACACATTAAGTTTCGGTCACCGTACGCATCATCCACTCTGGAAACACTTGGCCAGAATTTATTTTCACGCAGATGCTCTAACGGGAATACTCCTTTTTCTCTATCATAGTTACGATTCCAATCCGAATCCATCACTACTCTCATCGTATGCGGAGCATGCTTTAATACATTACTTTCTTTATCAGCTTTGCCTTCTTCGATCTCACGGATTTCATTTCTGATCTCAATCATGGCATCACAGAATCGATCGAGTTCTTCTTTGCTTTCACTTTCTGTGGGTTCGATCATTAATGTTCCTGCAACCGGAAAACTCATGGTTGGTGCATGGAATCCAAAATCCATCAAACGTTTTGCAAGATCAACTGCTTCAATTCCTGCACTTTGTTTGAAAGGACGCAGATCAATAATAAACTCGTGCGCAGATCGACCGGTTTTGCCTGTATAAAGGATTGGATAGTGATCGTCCAGAATATCTTTTATGTAATTCGCATTCAGAATGGCCATTCTGGTAGCGTCTGTCAATCCTGACTCTCCCATCATGGCAATATATGCGTAAGAAATTGTGAGAATACTAGCACTACCATAAGGCGCTGCCGAAACAGCAGAAATTCCTTTTTCTCCACCTGTTTTGATTACAGCATGACTTGATAAAAACGGAGCTAAATGTTCAGCAACTCCGATCGGTCCCATTCCCGGTCCACCGCCACCGTGAGGAATACAGAAAGTTTTATGCAGATTCAGGTGACAAACATCAGCGCCTATGAACCCGGGACTAGTCAAACCAACCTGAGCATTCATGTTAGCCCCATCCATGTAAACCTGTCCACCATGTTCATGGATCAGATCGCAAATATCTTTTATTCGATGTTCAAAAACCCCGTGCGTAGATGGATAAGTAACCATCAGAGCTGCAAGTCGGTCACTGTATTTTAACGTCTTAGCTTCCAGATCATCCATCGAAATATTTCCGTGCTTATCTGTATCAACCACAATTACATCCATACCAGCCATTACTGCACTGGCAGGATTTGTACCATGAGCAGAGTTTGGAATTAGTGCTACATTTCTGTGATCATCTCCCCTGCTTTGGTGATAAGCTCTTATGGTCATCAAACCTGCATATTCACCTTGTGCTCCTGAGTTTGGCTGCATAGAAACTTTATGAAAGCCTGTCAACGAACTCAACCATTCATCTAATTCATTGAAAAGTTGAATATATCCTTCAGCTTGTTCAACCGGAGCAAATGGATGCATTTGACCAAACTCAGGCCATGTAACAGGAATCATTTCTGCTGTAGCATTAAGTTTCATTGTGCATGAACCCAATGATATCATCGAATGAACCAATGAGAGATCTTTGTTTTCTAGTCTCTTCATGTAGCGAAGCATCTCGTGTTCAGTATGATACAAGTTGAACACCGGATGATCTAAATATTCTGTTGTTCTTGCTACTTCTTCCGGTAATTTTACTTCTGCCCTTTCTGCATGAGCAATCACATCAAAGTTTGAAGTTCTTCCTTCCGCTTTTGCAAATACTGAAAGAACTTCTTCTACATCATTCAGCTCTTTAGCCTCATCAAAAGAAATTCCAATTTTATCATCACCAAAATATCTGAAATTCATCTCATGCTCTTCCGCAATTTTTCGAACTTTCTTCTCGGAAGCTTTCACGATAATGGTATCAAAGAAAACATCGGTTTCTACAGAAACACCCATTGCTTCTAAACCGGACTTGGTAAGCTTGGTCAAACCATGAATTTTTGATGCGATCTTTTTTAAACCTTTCGGTCCGTGATAGACTCCGTACATTCCTGCCATCACTGCCAGCAAAACCTGAGCAGTACAAATATTTGAAGTCGCTTTCTCTCTACGAATATGTTGCTCACGGGTTTGAAGTGCCATTCTGTAAGCAGGTTTGCCTTCAGCATCCTGAGTTACACCAATTATCCTGCCCGGAATCTGTCTTTTAAAATCTTCTTTAGTTGCAAAGTATGCGGCATGCGGTCCACCATATCCCATTGGAACACCAAATCTTTGTGTAGTTCCTACTACTACATCTGCACCCATTTCGCCGGGAGGTGTAAGCAAAGTTAAACTCATCAGATCAGCTGCAACTACAGCATGTACGGAATTTTCATGGGCTGCTTCTATCAAACTTGTATAATCGATTACTGATCCGTCTGTAGCAGGATATTGCAGAAGCACTGCAAACAACTTCGGGTTTGTTACATCCACTTTTTTGTGATCTCCAACTACAACTTCTATACCGATTGGCTCAGCACGTGTTTGAAGCACGTCAATAGTTTGAGGATGGCAAAGATCACTCACAAAAATTACATTAGCTTCTTTTCTCTTGGCTCCTTTTCTCTGTCCCAACAACATACTCATTGCTTCTGCAGCAGCTGTTCCTTCATCCAACAATGAAGCGTTGGCAAGTTCCATACCTGTAAGGTCACTAACTAATGTCTGGAAGTTAATCAGTGCCTCCAGTCTTCCCTGAGCAATTTCAGCCTGATACGGTGTATACGCTGTGTACCAAGCCGGATTCTCTAAAATATTTCTCTTTATCACATTTGGTACATGAGTATCATAATACCCCATACCGATGTACGATTTGAATACTTTGTTTTTTGAAGCCAGTTTTTTAAAACCAGCTAAAAAATCAACTTCGCTCTGTGCCTTAGGTAAGTTCAATTTTTCCTGTAAGCGAATATTTTCCGGAATGGTTTCATCTATCAACTGTTCGATTGAATCAGCATTGATGGTTGACAGCATTTCCTTAATTGCGTCAGAATTATTGCCGTTATGTCGATGTGCAAAGGTTTCTTTTTCAAAGCTGATATTCATTAAACTAGCTTCCTAAATATTTATGAATTGAATTTTTATTGAAGTCAATTATGATGCTTCAAGATTGTAAACAAGGTATTAGTCAAAAAGGCTCCCAAAATTACAAAAAATAGATTATAAATAAGCGTAAAAAGCTGTTGTTGTTGTACTATTTCTCACATTTTTTTGATTTATTATAGCACTGTATTAAAAACACTAATCATGACCTCTTATACCATGAAATTTTTTCAACTAACCGCTTTTTTATCGGTACTGATTCTCAGTCTTATTGCGACTCCGATTGTTGCTCAGGATGCCGATAACGAACTTAAAATTGTCACTGACCCCGAAGTAATTTCTTTAGATGTAGGACAAGAACTACAACTTAAAGCAATGTTGGTTAATGCTGAAGGTGAAGTACAACCAGATACAATGATTTACTTTTCGAGGGCCAGACGCTCTCTTTCTGTAACCAGAAGTGGACTAATGAAGGCACTCGAGCCAGGTTCTTTTACCGTCATCGTTTATAAAACAGCGCAAGGTGATCACCCTGTTATGCGAAAAAATGTTACTGTTACTGTTAACTTTCCAAAGTTAGACAGAATCGTTTTTAATGATGTACCTGTTAAACTCTATCAAGGAACTTCGTTTCAATTAGAAAGCAGAGTTTATGATGTTCTGGATTTTAAACGTGAAGATCTTGAGGTATCAGATTATAAATCTTCCAACACAAAAGTCCTTACCATCAATCAGTTTGGAAGAATTAACGCTAAATCTACAGGAAAGGCTAAAATTACCGCTACTATAGAAGGAATTTCCAATACAAAGGAAATTGAAGTTGTACAAAATCCTGTTACTTCAGTTGAAATTTCTGTAGATAATGATGTAGCCAGAACAGGAGATGTTTTGACTCTGACAGCAATGGCGAAAGATAAAAAAGGAAATGTTGTATCTGATGCGCCTGTAGTGTTTTCATTTACAGCAAGACCAGATGATTCCAGAGGAGAAGCTGCGCCGGCCCAGATTGAGCAAAATGGAAAATTTGTAGCCAACAAATCCGGCCTTTACACCATTATGGCAAGAAATTCTGGCTCCGTTGCTGAAACTACTGTTAAAATAAATCCCCGAAATGTACAACGCGAAGTAGAGATCCTGGGAAATGCTAAAGTTACAGACGTACCAACTTCTGACCTTTGGGTTTGGGAAGGAGTTGATGGCAGAGATTATGCAGCAACCGGAACACACGTTGGCCGTGGTGAAGCTTTTTTCTGGGACGTAACCGACCCTGAGAATATGATAGCAATTGATACCATTACCGTTGACGCCCGTGTAGTTAATGACGTAAAAGTATCTGAAGATGGAAAGATTGCCGTAATCTCACGGGAAGGAGCTTCCGATAGAAAAAATGGTTTGGTTATCCTGGATGTTACTGACCCGACTAACGTTGAAATTATGTCTCGTTTTGATGACGGCTTAACAGGTGGCGTTCACAATGTGTTTATCTATGAAAATCATATTTACGCGATCAACAACGGTCGTAGATATGATATCATAAATATTGAAGATCCTAAAAACCCGTATCGTGTAAGTCAGTTTGAGCTGGACACGCCGGGACACGCCGTTCATGATGTATGGATCGAAGATGGAATTGCTTACTCATCTAACTGGACTGACGGAGTTGTAGCTGTTGACGTAGGAAGTAAATTAGGAGGAGATATGGAAAGTATTGGCGGCTCTCCGGAGAATCCAAAAATGTTGGGAAGTTTTACCTATCCGAGTGGATGGAATCATGCTGCATTCCCTTTCAAAAGCCAGTCTTCGGATAACTTTTATATTGCTGCAGGTGATGAAGCTTTTCCGGGAGGCATTCCGGCAGGATGGATCCACTTCTTTAAGCTCAATAACTGGGAGGAAGCTGAAGAAGTTGCTCGTTACGAAGTACCGGAAGCAGGAACTCACAATATTTGGATAAAAGACGACGTAATGTATGTTGCTTACTATCAAGGCGGCCTAAGAATTGTTGACGTTTCAGGCGAGTTAATGGGTAACTTATACGATCAAGGCAGAGAAATTGCAAAATTTAAACCCACTGTTGACGAAGGAATTGGTCCGAACCAGCCTATGTCATGGGGACCTCAACCATATAAAGACATGATATTTGTATCTGATATGAATTCAGGGCTATGGGCAATAAAACTAAAACCTGTTCAGGGAACAGCAAGTAACTAATTACTAAAACAACTATGAAAAAAATAAATCTAATATCCAGAATAGTAGGAATCGCAGTTCTTGCCGTAGTTTTATTAGCGGTAAACTCAAAGGCGCAGGACAAAAAAATTGTTTTTGAAAAAGAAACACTTTCTTTAAAATTAAATGAAGAAACCAAAATCTCAGCTAAAGTAGTAGATGCTGATGGCAACACTACGCAAGATTCACTGGTATTTTTCAGCAGAAACCGCAGATCTTTGATAGTAACTCCTGATGGAAATGTGAAAGCTATAAAATCCGGGAAGTTTTCTATTATTGCCAGAACACTTACTGCGAACAGAGCAGACAGAATAAGTGCTACACTTGCTGTTGATGTAGCTTACCCTCCGGTAAAATCTATTACCTTTTTAAATGCTCCTGAAAACTTTTATAACACAACTACTATATCTTTAGAAACAAAAGTTGTTGACGAAGCAGGCGTAACCAGAGATAATGTTGAAGTGACTCTATCCAGTTCCAATTCTGAAGTTGCCAGTATTGACGCTTATGGAAATGTGAAGGCTCACAAAAAAGGTAGCTTTACGATAACTGCAAAAGCTGAAAGCAAAACAGCTACCTGGAAATTCAGAGTTTCTGAAAACCCAATTGCTTCTATGGATATCAGCCATAATTATGATGGTAAAACTATCCGTACGGGCGATGTAGTTACTTTTGAAGCATTAGCTAAAACAGGTAAGGGAGATGTAGTTGGAGACGCTCCAGTCAAGTATACTTATATTGCTGAACCCGATGATAATTTAGGACAAGGTGCTTCAGCACAAATTGCACAGAGCGGTAAATTTGTCGCTAGCGATCCCGGACTGTTTACAATTGTTGCAACTTCAGGAGACCGATCTACAAGTACAACTATTAAAGCTATACCAAGAAATGTTCAGCGGCCTTTAACTTTAGTTGGAAAAGGAATTGTTACTCATACCAGAACATCAGATCTGTGGGTATGGGAAGGAGTTGATGGCAGAGATTACGCAGTTACCGGAACCTGGGGTGGAAACGGAGAAGCTATCTTTTGGGATGTAACAGATCCAAGCAAAATCACCCCAATTGATACGGTTGTAGTTGATGCACGTACTGTTAATGATGTAAAAGTTTCAGAAGATGGAAAAGTAGCAGTAATAACACGAGAAGGTGCTTCAGATCGTAAAAATGGAATTATAGTACTGGATGTAACCAATCCAAGAGACGTTAAAATTCACTCAGAATATACCCAGGATCTAACCGGTGGTGTTCACAACACATTCATTTATGAAAATCATGTGTATGCAGTGAATAACGGCCGAAAGTATGACATCATCAACATAGAAGATCCTAAAAGCCCTAAAACTGTTGGTGTTTTTGAACTTGATACACCAAGCCATTCTATACACGATGTTTGGATTCAGGATGGAATTGCGTATTCATCTAATTGGAGTGATGGTATTGTTGCGGTTGATATTGGAAGCAATGCCAGCGCTGATCTTCCCGGTGCAGGTGGTTCACCTGAAAACCCTGTTCAACTTGGCAGTTACGCTTACCCAAGTGGATGGAATCATGCAGCTTTTCCTTTTAAAAGTGAATCTACCGGAGACTTTTATGTTATTGGTGGTGATGAAGCATTCCCATACGGTTTGAATGTAAACGGAGCCAACAGAGCAGCAGGATGGTTACATTTTGTAAAGTTTGATGACTGGAATTCTCCGGCTGAAGTAGCACGTTACCAAGTGCCTGAAGCCGGAACTCACAACTATTGGGTTGAGGGCGATATTCTTTATGTTGCAATGTATAATGGTGGTGTCAGAGTTGTAGATATTTCGGGTGAGCTGATGGGAGATCTTTATGATCAGGGACGCGAAATTGCTTCTTTTTATCCATCAGATAGTGAAGCGTTTATCCCAAACGCTACTTTCACCTGGGGACCACAGCCGTACAAAGGCCACATTTTCCTATCCGACTGGAATTCTGGAATCTGGGCTTTAAAACTAGGTGAAAGTACTTCTCAGGGAACAAATTAATATAAAAGAGAAAGAGCTTAACGGCTCTTTCTTAAATTTACGTTTGAACACAATAAACAAGTATTATCTTTTTTATGAAAAATCATAAGCTTTTTTCATTATCAATAATGGCGGTTGTTCTTCTGCTTTTAGTACCATCAAAAATAGTCTCTCAAGACTACTATGTTTATGTAGCAGCAGAATCAGAAGATGAAGTACATTTAATTCATCTTGATGGAAAAACTAACAAAGCCGAAATAGCAAAAACCATAAAAGTTGGTCGTTATCCAACTGAAACTGATGGACCACACGGAATTAATATTTCTCCGGACGGTGAGCATTGGTTTTTATCTATTGCCCATGGCAACCCATACGGTTACCTCGCTAAATATAAAACAGGTACGGATGAGTTAGTTGCAACTACAGAACTAGGAATGTTCCCTGCCAGCATGGAAATATCTAAATCAACTGGTCTTCTATACGTGGTTAATTTCAACCTTCACGGAGATATGATCCCGAGTACAGTTTCAGTTGTTGATCCCGACTACATGGAAGTTATTACCGACATTAAAACAGGCATAATGCCTCATGGATCAAGAATTACTGATGATGGCACAAAACAATACCATGTTTCTATGATGACGGATGAACTTTATGAGATCAATACAGCCGGATTGGATGTAAATCGTACACTTAGTCTCAAAAAGAATTCCATGAAAATGGACGGCAACTCTGAAGAGCATAAAAATAATCATGAGAAGCACATGAAAGACGGAACTCATGAAAAGCATATGAAAGAGGAAAAGGAGAAAGATCATTCCGGTCATAGCATGAAAAAAGACGGGATGAAGATGGCTCATGCTAAACCAGAAGTAAAACCAACCTGGGCTGACCCACATCCCAATAAACCATTAGTATATGTAGCAGGAAACGGTTCAGATGAGATCATAGAAATCAATACAGAAAAATGGGCTGTTACCCGTCGTTTTAAATCAGGTAAGGCTCCGTATAATCTGGAAGTAAGTCACGATGGAAAGGTTCTGGTTGCCAGCTACAAAGGAGAAGGAGCAACAGGTATATTTGATCTGGAATCCGGAAAAGAGGTTGCAAAAATAAAAAACAGTAGAAAAGTAACCCACGGCGTTGCCATCTCTTCAGATAACAGATATGCATTTTTATCTGTAGAAGGAATAGGCGGAGAACCGGGATCTGTTGATATTATTGACCTGAAAACAAATGAAAGGATAGCCGTAGTAGAGACAGGCAAGCAAGCTGGTGGAATTGTATTCTGGAAGCAAGTAGCCCCTTAAAAAATTTAGCAACTTAGTAATTGAGCTCCTTTAGTAAATTAAAGGAGCTTTTTTATTGCTTCTAATAATTTAAAACCAAAGAAATTAGATGTGTGGCTTTTTGTCCCCTCTTCTTAAGCTCAGAAATGGTTTCTTCATCCAACACTTTAACTTCATATCCTAATTTCTCCCCAATTAATATAATAACAGGATCGAGTCTGCCTTCAGCGGTATTTAGTTTTATATAAGCTGAACCCGTTCTCAAATCAATTTTATTAATAGCTTTCTTTAACAGTTCAGCACTTTTTGCTATTTCATCTAGTTCATAGCTTACATTTTGCTCTAATCTTGGTTGAGTATAGGTTCTTTTGGTAACACTTACTGTTGAAATTTCGTCCTTAGATTTATCATGTTGCAGCCATTCTATTTTATACTCCATTTTATCAATGTAGTAACTGATATGTTCATTATAGTCTCCTTTCATAAGGAATTTGACTGAATTGTTAAGAACTGTTGATACATCTTCTATGTCTACATCAAACCATATACTATCTTCAGGAAGTGTGAAAAAGTTACCCTCAGGTTTTTTTCTTTCATCTTTTTCAAGTTCGTACCCTTTATTACTTATCCCTTTGATCTTTAGATTCCCCAGATCTAAAAACAATTTCACGGTATCATCCTTTTGAGAAAAAAATTCTTCTATCGAATTTGAAACTTTTACACGAATCTGATCAACATTAAAAACAATCCTAACTCGCCCTTCTTCAATTGGTAGTTGATACGCTTCATTCTTTTCATTCATGTGACTAACCAAGCCCCGTTTTACTTATTAACCTATTTAAATCAAAAGGTAACTCAAATAAGATAAGCCAAACTATAAAATATTCTTATTTAATGGATTATAATATTTAGTCTTGTCTAAAAATTTATTAAGTTTAGATAAAAACACATAACTATGATTCCCGAATTTTTCTACGAACTAAACCCAATAGTACAAGCTCTTTTAGGTGGATTATTTACCTGGGGATTAACCGCCCTTGGCGCTTCCTTGGTTTTCTTTACAAAAAAGCTCAATTACATCCTTTTAGACAGCATGATGGGCTTTGCAGCTGGAGTAATGATAGCAGCTTCTGTTTGGTCTTTAATAATCCCATCCATTGACATGGCTGAAGCACAAGGCGCAATTCCGTGGCTACCTGCGGTAATTGGTTTTTTAGCCGGCGGTGTGTTTTTAAGAATTTGTGATCAATATTTACCTCACTTGCATCTTGGTTTGGAACGATCCGAAGCAGAGGGAGTGCCTACGAGCTGGAGAAGGTCAACTTTGTTAGTATTGGCTATAACATTACATAATATCCCGGAAGGTCTTGCAGTAGGTGTACTTTTTGGTGCTGCTGCATCAGGAGTGGATGTAACAGGTACAGCAACTGTAGCTGCTGCAATTGCTCTGGCTTTGGGAATTGGCATTCAGAATTTTCCGGAAGGAATGGCGGTTTCTATGCCACTTAGAAGAGAAGGTGTTAGCCGAGGAAAGAGTTTTTGGTACGGTCAATTATCAGGAGTTGTGGAACCTGTTTCTGCAGTAATAGGTGCTGCCGCAGTAATTTTCATTACTCCAATCCTCCCTTATGCATTAGCATTTGCAGCCGGAGCCATGATTTATGTTGTGGTTGAAGAACTTATTCCCGAAAGTCAACATCACGGAAATACAGACATTGCCACTTTAGGAACCATGGTGGGCTTTTGTGTGATGATGGTTCTGGATGTTTCTTTAGGATAAATCTATTTTCATAACTACAGCGGAATCAGAACAGATTTCGCTGTATTGTTTTGTTTCTTTAACAACCTTTGGAGCGTGTTCCTTTACAATTTTATAAAAGCCAGCTTTTATAAAAAATCTTTCCGCATCTGTGGTTAATAAATAGACTTCCGAATACGATTTTTTTAAAGCCTGGGTCAGTACTTCTTTAGTAAGCTCAAACCCAATACCATTTCCTCTGTAGTTCTGATACACACCCAGAGATCTCAATAATCCCGAATTACCAATTTGTTCCAAACCAATACAACCTACTAGTTCTTCATTATAAAACGCTCCCAGAAATACCGAATTGTGAGGACGTAAATCTGTTGTTGGCAGTTCACAATCTTCAAGTAACCGGATAATCTGTGAACACTTAACTTCTCTTATTCGAAAATTTTTAACTCTTTGAGACATATTCAGTTTCACCGTTTAAGAGCCATTTTCTGATTCTGTTTACATCTTTGCTTTCAAGATCATTGATACTGAATTCAATCCCTTTTGCCCCTGAAGCAGCTGTAACACCAAGGCTGGAAATTTTTTTTCTTTCCTGAAATGGGTTTGTTGATTCTTCAATTACCTGAACTCTTTTTCTTCGTATGAACGCAGTTTTCCTGTTGAAATTTCTAAATTGCATTGTAATCATACCGGAATCAAAATATAATCCGGCATCATTGTATCTGAGCCATCCTAAAATAGTTGCAGGTATTAAAAGGAATGACATCAACCAACCGAAATCCCAAAAATACCATGCCAAAGGAATTACAATCAACAGCAGGTAACTAGGTCTTCTCAAGTATCTGAAGAAAGCTCTCCTTGGTGGATGAATATCCAATTCAGGGATATGAAAGTCAGACAGAAAACGATCAAAGAAATCTTTCATTTTAACTCCGGATATAAAAGGAACCAAAACAATAGATCTTTCTTTAGCATTTTGCTCAAACCCTGCACTTTCTACATACAACATCCCACAACCCAATGGCTGTCTTAAAACTCCTTCAACAAAACGAACAGCCTGTATTCTGTCAAATGGAATAGTTATATGTTTTCTTTCGATGAGCCCGGAACGAATCAGAAGTTCTTTTTCCGTTTTCTTAACGCTAAAATCTGAATAGTTAAAAATTACCCCCAGAAATGAGAACGTCCATGATATTATCAGAATGGCAATTACAACAGTCACAACTAAAGTAAAATTATTCAAACCAGGTAACATTCCCTGTATATACTCAATAGTCTCATCAGTAATTACTGCATCAAGTTGCCCTGAAAACGCTCCAAGAATTGATGCTATTAAACCAAAGTTCCCTGAGGTGAATGCAGCCAAAACAAGTTCTTTTGATGATATTTTCCATTCGTCAAGAAATTCTTCATCCCCACTTAACCTTTCGTCTTCTGGTAATTTTTCCCCCTCAATATTTATGCTATTATTATTATTATTTCGGAGCTCTCTTTTTAGATCCTCAGCTTCTTGAAAAGTCATCGCATTGATTGTGGCGCTTTCCGTTCCTCCTCCGGCAGTTTTTACTTCTACTTTTACCAGTCCAAAAATCCTCTGAACCAAGCCTTCTGTAACGTCAATAACCTGTATTCGTTCTTTTGCCATATAAACTTTCTTGCGAACAAAAATCCCTTTTTTAATCTGAAGTTCGCCATCAGCTACACGATAAAGAAACCGGTACCAACCGGCTATTCCTGAAAAAAAAGTTAGAGCCATAGTTCCCAGTAACACATATACAAAATAATCCCCCCCCGCCTGCCTTGTACCAACAAAAATGAGAATTAGAAATGTGACAAAGTTTTGTCGAACAGCAGTAAAAAGACGATCGACAGCGGCAGCCCAATGTTGTCTCCTGAACTCAGACATCCTCTTTAACCTGTCGAACTAATTGAGAAATCTTATTGCGCACTGCAGTTGCAGTTTCATCGTCCAAAGCGGGTATTTCATGTGTAGTTGCTGCTGTAGATATTTTTACTGATGATAATCCATACTTACGATAGATTGGTCCCTGATTGGTGTCAACATGCTGAACTCTGTTTATTGGGACTACTGTTCTTGTTTTAAAGACAAAACCTCTCAGCAAATCGATTGCATCGTCATTTACCTCATAACGCCATCTCTGCCAACGTAAATTGGGAACCAGTAAACCAATAAATAAATACAGTACCAATGAAGGTATCAGGGAAAGAATAAAAATAATGAGATCAAATTTATTGATTCCAACAGAGATTGATACATAGGCAACCGAAGGCGCAAACCACAGTAATCCAAAGATCAAAGATGAAAAACGCCAAGCCTTTATTGCTTTCTTATCAATTCTGGATTCAGGAATATGATTGATCATTATAATTTTTCTGGGTTTACTTCAATTCCCGGAGCTTCATGCTCCCTTACTGTAAACATAAGCAGTAAACCAATCAATAACAGAACAAGAATAGCGGTCATACCAAATCGTTGGCTCCCGAACTGAACTGTTAATAACCCCACTAAAAAAGGACCAATAAATGAGGTTACTTTTCCTGAAAGAGCCAATAATCCAAACATCTGATTGGTTAAATCAGGAGGAGACAATCTGGCCATAAAGGATCTTGAAGCCGCCTGAATCGGACCAACAAAAATGCCAAGTATTAAACCCCAGATAATAAACCAGGTAACATCCTGAACAAGGATAAGAGCAACCAATGGAATTAGTAAACCGAGTATTGATGCGTTTATAGTAAATTTGCTTCCGGATTTATCGTCTAACCAGGCAAAACCAAAAGCGCCTAATCCAGCCGTAACATTTAGCCCAATTCCAAACATCAGTATTTGCTCTTCATCCATATCAAACGTTCCGGCAGCATAAACACCACCCATTGCAAAAATCGTAACCACAGCATCGTTATAAAACATTCTGGCGAATAAGAATTTTACAATATTCTTAAATTTTCTTACTTCTTTTATTGAAATAATTAATTGAGCGAAACCAAATCGAACTGATTCTACAATTTTTTTATTCAATGATGGATTATCAGGCGTTTTAAAAAAAAGAGGTAAGCTAAAAATTGTATACCAAATCGCTGTTAAGATAAAAGTTGCTCTTACTGGCTCTGCTGTTTCTGTATCCAAACCAAGCCAAAGGCCGTCTGTTTGTATAAAAGCTACCAAAGCTACTAACAAACAAGCTAATCCGCCGGCATACCCCATTCCCCAACCCCAGCCACTCCATCGACCTAATTTATCAGCTGGTACCAAGTCAGGGAGCATGGCGCTATAAAATATAAATGCAAATTCAGCGCCAATTGTTGCCAGAAATCCCATTCCAAGAGCAAACCATAATGAGTCTACTCCGGGATCTGCAAACCAAAGTAATCCACATGCAATTACACACAAAATAGTAAATGCTGCGATCCAAGGTTTTCGTCTTCCCGCCTGATCTGCAATTGCACCAAAAACGGGGGCTCCTATTGCTATTACCAGGCCGGCAATGCTTATCATATTACCCCATTGAGCAGTTCCGATCTCTACATTTTCAGCTATTGCTTTAGTGAAGTATGCAGCAAAAATGAAAGTCTGTATAATTACAAAGTAGGAACTGTTAGCCCAGTCGTATAATGCCCAGGCAAAAAGTCCTTTACCTTTTGGTTTTTCAATCAGCACAATGATATTGGTTTAGTTGGCTGAATATCGCTTTAGAAATCAGAAAAGCAAAATCTGAAACCTGAAAATCTTCTCGTTTGTAGTTTAGCTTTTATTCTATTATTTAATACAACGCTAATCTTAGCGCCTTATACCAAATTTTTGAGAATTACATAAGCTCGCTTCTATGGTTACTAAATATATAATTCTGGGGTTATATGGGCTGGTTCTGTTCCTGATTGGTTTTTTTGCTTCTAAGAAAATTAAAAGTCTCAGCGATTATTACGTTGGTGGAAAAAACATAGGTTTTTGGGCAGTTTCCTTTTCTGCACGTGCAACCGGAGAATCCGGATGGTTATTGTTGGGATTAACAGGAATGGGAGCTCTTGCCGGCGTATCGGCCTACTGGGTTGTTTTTGGAGAGGTTTTAGGAGTTGCTCTTTCGTGGTTTTTTATGGCAAAACCATTTAAAAGGCTAACCGATAAATATGACTCAATTACCATTCCGGACTTTCTTGAAAGCAGGTTCAATCCCAAGTCTCATTTACTCAGGAGTTTTGCTGCTACTGCTCTATCTGTGTTTGTTATTATCTATGTAAGTGCTCAAATAGACACTACCGGGAAAGCATTCGAATCTTTACTGGATATGAACTACTTCACTGGTGCATTGATCGGCTTTATAATTGTTGTTACTTATATTTTTATAGGTGGGTTTCTGGCTTCAGTTTGGTCTGATTTCTTTCAGGGATTGATGATGTTTTTCGGACTTATATCACTTCCCATTATCACTTGGTTTATGATTGACAGCGGGGGCAAATTCATCAGCGGTCTGGAAGCAATTGATCCAGGCTTGTTAAGTATTTGGGGAACCAGCAGTGATCCTTGGATAAATGTATTTACTATTCTTGGATTTGCTATGATCGGACTTGGCTTTTTGGGCTCTCCGCAGGTTTATGTCCGCTTCATTTCCATAAAAAATGAAATAGAAATTGATAAAGGAAAGTGGGTTGCCATAGGCTTTACACTTTTAACGGATGCTGCGGCTGTTACAATCGGGCTTTTGGGTAGATATTTATTTACAGAATCCGGGCAGGACCCCGAAGCCATTTTAGGAACCGGAGCTGAAGATGTACTTATTGTTTTGGTTGAACATTTACTCCCTCTCACTTTAGTAGGAGTATATATAGCCATTGTGCTTTCAGCAATTATGTCTACCATTGACTCACTTCTGGTTGTAGCTTCAAGTGCAATTACAAGAGATTTCTATCAAAAGATTTTTAATCCTCATATAGCCGATAACAAATTATCCAGATTGTCAAAGATTGTTACTTTAGCAATGGCTTTAATTGCGTTAGGTCTTTCTTTCTCTGTAGCAATACTTTCACCGGATAGAACAATTTTCTGGTTTGTTATTTTCGGATGGTCAGGTATTGCCGCTACTTTTTGTCCTGTAATTATACTTTCTCTTTTCTGGAAAGCTTATTCTGAAAAAGGAGCTATTGCCTCGATGGTTACAGGATTTGCCTGTGTTCCTATATTCAAATTTATAGTTCAGGAAATAGATGGAATCGGCATCTATTTTGAAAAATTAGATGTTCTTGCTCCCTCCTTTTTATTATCTATGATAGCAGGTTATATTTTTACCAAACTTTATCCTTCCGAGCAAAATCAACAGAGTTAAGGTTATTAATTATAGAGTACTTATAGAACAAACTTATACCCATAACCATGCACCGTATGTATATGCTTTGGGTGTCGGCTATCTGTCTCCAGTTTTTGGCGAAGCCAGGCAATATGTACATCTACCGTTCGGGTTGAAGGAAGTGCATCATAACCCCAAACTTCATTCAGAAGTTGATCTCTGGAAAGAATCACTCCTTCATTTTCAACCATAAACTTCAGAAGCTGAAATTCCTTTGTAGAGAGACTGACAGATTTTTCTGATTTCTTAACTTCGATACTTTGAAAATTGATCTCGACATCATCAAATGCCACACCATTTAGTTCGGTCTCTTTTTTAGCTGAAGTATTTTTTCTCAGTTGCACTTCCAGTCTGGCTAGTAACTCCATCATTTCAAATGGCTTTTGCATATAGTCATTAGCTCCTAATTTTAAACCAAGCACTTTGTCAACTACCTGGCCTTTTGCGGTAAGCATAATAATAGGTGTTTCAACTCCGGCTTGTCTGAGATCTCTGCATACATCAAGACCAGGCTTTTTGGGTAGCATCAAGTCAAGAATAATTACATCAAAATCATTGGTTTTTGCTTTTTGAAAACCTTCCTCTCCATCATTGGCCACATCAACTTCGTAGCTTTCATCCATGAGTCTGTCTTGCAATGTCATAACAAGACCTTGCTCATCCTCTATTAAAAGTATTTTAGGCATGATGAGAAATTCCTGTTTGTGGAATGATTATTGAAAATACCGATCCTTTGCCCGGCTTACTTTTAAGGTGAACCGCTCCCTTATGTGCATGTACAACTTTCTGTACTAAACTTAAACCGATCCCATTTCCTTTTACCTGATCTTCAACAGATTTTCTTCCCCTGAAGAATGGTTCAAAAATTTGTTTTTGTTCCTCATCTGGAATCCCAATTCCATGATCTGTTATCTGAAATCGTGTAGCATTTTCAGATCTATATTCCAATTCATCTACTTTTAAAGATATCTGTTGAGCGCCGTTACTGAACTTGATGGCGTTTTGGATCAGGTTTCCAAGGGCTAAAAATAAGGCATCTCTGTCCGCAAAAATAGTTCGTTCAGATACATTTACAGAGTATTCCAATGACATGCACTGTTCTTCCAAAAGCGTTCTGCATTCGGTATTTACTTCTTCAACAAAATCATTCACATCCAAATCCGAAAACTGATAGATTTTTTTCCCGGATTGAATCCCTGAAAACTCCATGATCTGATCCACCATATCGCTAAGCCTTCTGCCCTCTTTCAACATTAATTGTGCATACTCTTTTTTGCGCTCTTCTGACTGAACTACTCCTTCATTAAGATTTTCTGCAGCAGATCTGATGACAGTTAACGGAGTTCGGAGTTCATGAGATACCCCTGCTACAAACAACATCTGCTTCTCTGCCAGGTCTTGGGATCGTTTAGAAAACAACACTATCATTCCTGTACAAAATCCAAGTATTAAAAGAATGCCAAAACTTATGACAAGGTTTCGGTTCTTTGCTTTACTAACAAAAGCATCTAACGAACCTTCTTTAAAGCTTAGCCAGAATTGCCATCCTGCACTAGTAAAATCTGCAGAAAATGACGTATTAATAGTAGTATCTCTTTTTACTGTAAAAACGGAGTCTGTCTTAACGGATCTATAACTCATCCGTTTAGTTTCACCACTCAGGGCTATATTTTTAACCGAGGAAGATCTATCACTGATTTCAATATTTTGCAATTTACCGGGAAGTGAATCTATGCCTCTTAAAAGAGGATTTATATCGCCCTCTTCAGCATCAGCCTGAATGATAAATACACTGGAGAAGTCAAATTTTCTAAGCTTCTTTTTATAATCAGGTACCGGAATTTCGTCTTCTTCAGCTGTAGTGAAATACACTGATTTTGAAATACTCGAATCTACATTCTCTTTTACGATACTAATGTGATATTGATCTGTATAAGATTCTGAAAAATAGGTCTTAGCAATGTCCGGAATTATTTCATTTTTTATTATTTCATCATCCAGCTGTAAAAGAACTACATCATCACCCTGGTCAATATTCAGGCTTACCTGCATATTTTTTCCTGAACTTTCATTTTCAACTGTTATCAGATCAAGCAACTGAACCGGAATTGCAATAAATGTAGGGTCTCCAAAGTCAGGAGATTTTATTAAGTCAAAACTTTTAGAACCATGCTTCTTTGCAGAACTATGATTGCTAATCCAATCAGAAACATTTTTTGTGAGGGTGATTTCATTAAGTCTGGCAGGATCGGTGCTGAATAAACTTATTATCGGCTCATTTCCATATACATCTTTTACAAAGAATAAAGAGTCAATCAATTGAGGATATTCAGTGTTTGAAAGCCAGTTTAAATAAGATTCCCCCAGTAATCCCTCGATTTGAGCTTCGCTATTATTACTTATTTGAATTTTAAAAGCTTGATTTAACGAGCTTAAATCTCTGTTTAAATCAGAAACGAAATTTTCAGCGGACGCTTCAAGATTTTCTTCAAGACGTTTCTTTTCTGCATCACTTACGCTTCCCAGCCAATGATACTGAAGCACAGCCAAAGTAACCAAAGCCACGATCATGACTCCGAGAAAACTAAATATCGTCCATTTATTTTGCATGACTAAAATTAGGAGCTTTTAAGGCCATTCAAAAAGATTTAACTCCGATTTAACATCCTTAACAAACATTTTGCGAGTGTTTAACAACTAAGATTTATGATTATATATTTGAAATTAGAAATTTAATAAACCGTTCATTTTTAGATAGCCATTTGGCTCTCAGTACTTTAAATATTTACGCTACCATATATATGTACCTAACAGTAAATATTGACTTTATTCGAATATTAATTAGTTTATGCTCAATATAATATTCGGGTTATTTATGAATTTGGGAATCAATCTAAAAAAACTCCTATCTGTTTGTTTGATAGTATTATGCTACTCGGGAATAGCTGCTGCTTTTCAAAGTTCAAGTCAGAATACCAGAGAAGAAAGATTAAAGGACATCTTTCAAAAATTGAATGCATCCAATTCTAATGATGATAGAAATAACTACGCATTACAATATGCAAGATTAACGGACAATTACCTTATATATGTCAGAGAAGAAGTAATTGCGGAAAAGAGGGAAAGATTAAAAGAATTGGTGAAAGAAGACTTTCCAGCCCCTATCAAAGCTGAAATCTATAGTGCGCTTGGAGGTTCTTATGGAAGGTTGCTTCATAACTATACAAGTAAAGCCCCTCATAAAATAACTTCAGAGATATTTTTTACTTATTTAGATTCATCATTGTATTGGAAGTCTAAAATATCAAGCTTAACTGAGCTTACTAATGAACAATATGGATGGAATCAGTTTAAAATTGCCTCTAATTATTTTCTTTTGGAAAGAACAACCGATTTAAAATTTGATTCAACGTTAACATACTTGGAAAAAGCTAAGTATCACGCAGACCAAAATGATGTATCTCAGTTAGATATATACATTATGCTTTGGCAAACGAGAGTTATTTCATTTAAAAATCCGCAGAAAGCGATAAAGTTGGGATTTGAATTGATAGAATTTGCTGAACAACATGATTTAGAAAAGGGAAATGTCTGGGACACTATCCTTGGTGCATATTTACGCAAGTATAATGATGATACATTACGAACAATAGTAGATGAAAAACTAAACAGCCTGAGAAGTAGTTTGGCTGGTAATTTCCAATCTGAACTCGCCGAAATGGATCGCCAGTTCGAAACCTCTTTCACTAAAGATCAACTTACTCAACAAGAAGAACTCAACCAACTCCAGAAAACCCAGATTAATCAAAGAAATACAATTCTTGGAGTTGTAGCACTTCTTCTTTTTGGATCGGTTGGCGGTGGGCTTTTCTTTTACCGGTTGAATAGAAAGAACAAACAACTTGCAGAAAACAACGCTCTGCTGGTGAAAGAACAAAATCATCGGGTGAAAAATAACCTGCAAATGATTTCCAGTTTGTTGAGTCTGCAAGCCAATCAGGTTGAGGGTGATACTAAAGAGTCTATGCTGGATGGAAGTCGTCGTGTGCAAGCAATCGCACTTCTCCACCGAAAATTGTACGACGATTTGGAAGGCGTGAAGGAAGTAAATATTAAAGAGTTTACCGAGGAACTTGTGGAAGATTTACTTTTTGCATCCGGTAAGCAAGACATTCCTGTTAAACTGAGTTTAGATGAAGTTACACTTCCCGTGGAAAAATCAGTACATCTGGCGTTGATTCTGAACGAGCTTATCACCAACTCTATCAAGCATGTATTTTCCAAACCACAATTAAACGGGGAATGCTTGGAGCTATCCATTTCGGAGAAGGCTTCTGAGGTTCTGATTCAATACAAAGATCACAGTGGAAGCTTTGATGAAGAACAATTTGAGAGTTCAGAATCGCTTGGAAATCAGATCATTAAATCTCAATCCGAATATTTGAGTAAAAAATGGTCAGTGGAAGATGAGTATGGGTTCTCCTATCAGTTAGCTATTTCTTTGTGAATCGGCACTTATTCTTTATAAATGCACAGATTTAAAATTTTTAAAATCAGAATAAGAAACTATTTTAATTATGCTTAAGATTATTTACTGAATTGAATTAGTTATGAAAAACCGTATTCTGATTATTGAAGACGACCCATTGATTGCAGGTGATATAAAAGAGAAATTAGAATCTCTTGACTATGAGGTAATTGGAATTACAGATTCTAAAAAAAAAGCTTTATCACTCGTTAAGGAACAAACCCCTCAATTAATTCTATCGGATATTATTTTAGAAACTCAGGAGTATGACGGCATAGATGTTGTAAAATATATTTTTGAATTTTTTAAGATTCCCGTAATCTATCTAACTGCCAGTTCTGAACTTACTACTGTAAAAAAAGCTACCTCTTCCCAACCGGCTGCTTTTTTATTGAAGCCGTATCGCTTAAAGGAGCTGGCTGTTAATATCGAACTTTGCCTCAATAGCTACCAAAACAAAGATTCCGAAGATGAAAATAATATTCTCCCGGAGCTTGCTGAAGACTCCATCTTTATTCCGGAGAACTTTATTCATCACCGCGTTTACAAAAAAGATATTTTTTATGTGGAAGCGGATGGAAGTTACACTCAATTACATACTAAAAAGAAAAAGTATCAGCTTACGCTAAATTTAAAGCACTTTGCATTGCAGTTGGGAGACCCGAATTTTATAAGAATCTCCCGAAAGCATTTAGTCAATATCGATCATATCTCAAAAATAAACGGCAACACTCTTTATTTGGATAATGATGCAGGACTTACCATTAGCAAATCGAACCGACAGGAGTTGTTGGAACGGTTTCCGATTTTGAAGACGAGGTGAATTATAATCACATCTTAAAATATCCATCAAATACAGGTGGATTATGAAATCTCCATGTTCCATCCTTTGCCTTAACAAATGCTGGCATCGTAATTTCTCCTGTATATTCGCCATTTGTGAAATATAGACTATTGCTATTGGTAACATTTCCGTCTCTTATAAATCTAAAAGTAAATCTATCGAATTCTACTTCGCTCCAATCTGTCAAACCTTGTTGCCTGAAACCTTCTTTTAACCTAAAAACATTTCCAAGTATATTTTCTCTTCTATTCTCTGCTTCTTCTTTCTTGGAAGCTAAGATTTGGTCCGGATGTTTACTTGCCAACCATTCTTCTTTTTCTTGATTTCTATAAGCAAAATCATAGTTATCTATGTTGGCTTTATGTTCTTCGTATTGCTTCATAGTGCTTGTGTACCAAAACTGATTTCTATACATACCTAAAGTATCACTATATACATCTTCCTCGGCTGTTAAAAGATGTTTGTCAAATAATTCTTGATCCTCCATCTTAATTATATAAAGCAATGTTTCAGCTAAAGCTTCCGGTGTTGAATTATCATCTACTTTCTGAGGTGCACAGGAGTAAATAGAAAATATAAGCAAGCAGGAAAGTATTGTGTTTGTTTTTTTCATATCGGTAAGATTTTAAATTTCTTTTAAAGTCTTTTAAGAAAGCATTCCAATCACCTTTTTTTTATAAACCCTTCCATTTTCCTTGTAAGTCTATTCTTCTTCTGAGTACAAGAATAGTGTAGTAAGAAACTTTAAAGTCTAAGAGTTCTCCACATAGTTGGACTAAATTTGATTATTATGCAAAAGACAATCTATTATATACCAAAAAGAAAAAATATCAGCTCACGCTAAATCTAAAACATTTTACTTTACAGTTGGGAGATCCCAATTTTATACGAATCTCCCGTAAGCATTTGGTCAACACTGATCATATCTCCAAAATAAATGGCAACACCCTGTATTTGGATAACGATGCAGGCCTTACCATTAGCAAATCAAACCGACAGGAGTTGTTGGAGCGCTTTCCGATTTTGAAGACGAGGTAGGCACGCTTCTTTATTTAATCTTAGCTTCGAATAATTTTTAATAATTCTCGTGAGTACATATCAGTTCATTTTATTGTGCTCAACCACCTATCACTTTCATTTTATTTGCTTTTATTTCTCTGTACTCAGAGAACCAAGCTTTTACTAACAATTATCAGGTTACAAAGAAAACTAAGCGTTCCACAAAAAAGAATTAAATTAGTAATGAGTTATAAAGAATTTCCATCATCTTTAAACTCAAGCAATTCTTTTATGCACTTCCACAAGCTTATATTTTCGATTATTCTAACATGCACAGTATCACTCTCTTTTTGTTCAGTATCTCTTTTTGCCCAACAAGATACAACACAATTTTTTTACAGTGCTGAAGAGTCACATGAGGTAAGATTAAAAACGGTAGGAGGAAGCGAAAAGGATGTACTAATACACACAGACTTCACTTTGCCTGATGAACTTGTGCTAGATACATCAAGAAAACTGATTTATTTTATCGCTGAGAAAGATATGGATCGAAATGGTCTTATCAGAGAAGAAGTAATTTTTAAAGCCGATTATGATGGAGGTAATAAAGAGATTATATATCAGATGGACTACGAAGAAAGTGATGAAAGCATTCAAATAGAGGACCTTGCCTATGACCCAATTTCTAACGATCTATACTTCTCAGAACATTTTTTTAATGCACCATCTTTAATTACAAAACTCAATCTTGACACAGGTATTTCGGAAACTGTAATCACTGAAGAAAATGTAAATATTGGTTCTTTACAAATCGACAATGACGCAAGAAAAATTTACTGGTCTAGAAGTGGAAGCGTAAGGAGAGCGAATCTGAATGGCACTGCAATTGAAGTTTTAGTGCCAAACGCAGGTTCAGTTGATGAAATAGAAATAGATTACAGTGAGCAAAAAGTTTATTGGCTCGACTACAACTCACCAGTATCAATGAAAAGAGTTGACTTTAGCGGGGCAAATACTGAAACAGTAGCCGCCAACCTAGAGGGTATCAGCTATTACAAAATTGATAATTTAAACAATCGTATAATTTTTGTAGATAGTGGAACTGATCGAATCAATGAAATGAACTTTGACGGTACAGGTATAAGAAGCATCATTAGCAGAAACAATTTCGTAATTGGTTTTAACGGTTTTGATATAGATTTTGAAGAAGAACGTTTTTTTTGGTCTCTAAACTTCACAAATACACATGATAGAGTTCGATCGATAAGATTCGATGAAAGCTCTCCCCAAGAGATAATGGACTATGTATTTAACCCTATGGGTTTAGCAGTGGATCCCAATGAGGAAAAGCTATATGTATACAACGAATCCTCAGGAGAAATACTAAAATCTGACTTAGATGGTGGTAATCCAGAGTTTGTAACCTCTGACATTAATCGATTCGAAGATTTTATTGGTATTGATCCTATTAAGAAAAAAATCTACTGGAAAGAGAATCATCGCATCTATCGGACGGGTTTAAATGGTGGGGCCGATGAATTGGTTATCAATAACAATTTCGATGAAATAGGTTCCTTTAGTATTGATTTCGAAAACAAAAATATTTACTTCACTGACTACGAGAATAATGAAATTAGACGTTCTGATATAGAGGGGTTACTACCCCCTCAAACAATCATTTCAAATTTTCCAGACAATCCAAGAGATATTCAAGTAGATCTTTCAACGGAAAAAATGTATTGGATTGATTTTAATACAGAAAGTATAATCAAAGCAGATTTAAATGGAGGAAATATTGAAGAAGTAATAATAAGTGGAATTGAAAACCCTCTTGGAATGGATATTGATTATAAAAACCAAAAAATTTACTGGGCTGAAAGAGGTTTTAATGGCAATCATTCTATTAAAAGAGTAAATGTCGACGGAACAGCTATTGAGGATTTTATTGAACTCCAAAACCTTACACCAAATGATATTGCATTTATACAACCTCTTCAATTAATACCAGATCCCCCAACTGTTCAAAATATAAACCGCACAACTTCCGAGGAAGAACAAGTACTTTTTGAAGAAAGTATTTTTATTGGTCGTTTCGAAGATCCTGATTTTGGGGATACTTTAAATGCAATAAGAATTGAACAGCTACCATCAAATGGTTTGTTAGAATTATCAGATTCCGAAATTACTCAGGGTACTGAAATAACAAGATCAGATTTAACCAATTTAATTTACACTCCAGATAAAGATTTTTTCGGAAGAGATACTTTGATCTGGAATGCCTCAGACGGCCAGTTTTTTTCTTCTGATTCAGCCCTAATCATTATCACCGTGAACGGTATAAACGATGCCCCCCTAATTTCCGAGCTACCCTCATTTATTTTTGACGAAGATGCCAATCTCACCATAAATCTGGATACCCTTGTCACAGATGTTGATCATGACACAAGCGAAATAACCTGGAATGTGTTCATTTCCGAAGAGATTGTTACAGAACTGGAAAAAAGATCTTTTAAGGTGAATCCATCCACGGCGGGTTTTGATTTCGTTCTTCTAGATGTAGATAACGACTCACTCACAATCACAATCGACCCTGCAACCAACATTGCCAGTTTTTCATCAGCGGCCAATTTCAACAGTATAAACATACCTTTAACATTTACTGCTACTGATAATGACGGGGCTGCAGATACATCAGCTACTACACTTTCTATTAATGCAGTACAAGATGCCCCCTTGTTAACTAAGATTGAGTTTTCTTTGCTGGAAGATGAAACACAAACTCTTACTGCTTTAGATTTTGATAATAATTTCTCTGATGTTGACGGAGATGCTTTATCAAGAGTTCGCATAGACTCACTGCCGGAAAATGGTCAGCTGTTCATTAGTACCAATGCGGTAACAGAAGGTCAGGAAATTGCCACGTCACAACTCGACAGCCTAATCTATCAGCCAAACCCAAATTTCTTTGGTTGTGACTCTCTCTATTGGAATGGCTTTGATGGAATTGAATACTCAGAATTTAATTCAGTTATCGGATTTACTGTTTCTGCATTAAATGATGCACCGAATATTAAAACTCTTCCATTGTTTTCTTTTGAAGAGGATAAAAATCTCCAAGCTGACTTGGATACTCTTGTAACCGATGTTGATGATGAAGTTTCTGAAATTGTATGGGATGTTTTTGTCATCAATGAAGAAATTGAATCATCAAATATTAAATCTTCCGAAACAGAATCTAGTATTGTGCTCAAAGATATTAATAATGATTCTTTAACAATCACTATCGACACGGAAACAAATGTTATCACATTTTCCGCTGCCTCAAATTTCAACAGTGATAATATTGATTTGCTATTTACTGCTACTGATGACAGTTCCGCAGTAGACTCTGCTTATACATTATTGAGAATTTCTCCCGTAAATGATGCTCCCATATTTTCTGAACTACCTACCACCTTTTCAGTAGAACAAGAAAAGACAGATTCATTAAGACTTTTAGATTTTGTGTCTGATCTTGAATCTCCGGATAGTCTCTTAACATTCAGCTTTAAAAGCGAACCTGAAGGTTTAACATTCAACTTTAATGATGAATCAGGAATACTTTCTATAACGGGTGCAATAGAAACAGGAAATTTTAAAGCAATACTTATTGCTACCGATTCGGAAAGCGCATCATCAACTGATACACTTGCTGTAGAAGTACTTCTTAAAACCTCAATCAATGAAAACAATTCCATCCCCCAAACCTTCACCCTCTCCCAAAACTACCCCAACCCATTCAATCCATCTACTAATATAAAATTTGGTCTTCCAAAAGCAGCGGATGTGAAGCTAACCGTTTATAATATGTTAGGACAGAAAGTTGCAGAATTAGCAAATGGTAGAAAAACTGCCGGGTTTCACACCGTAACATTTGATGCGGCAAATCTTTCCAGCGGAATGTACATCTATCGAATAGAAGCAGGAGATTTTGTTCAAACTAAAAAATTATTGCTCATCAAATAAGCAATAGTCCTTCATAAATCAGGTCCTTACTAACCATCTGATTTATATACAAATCCCGATACAAGACATGTGTCGGGATTTTTTATTATTTGATTTCAGTTAACCTATAATCTTAAACCATAATTTAATTACAGATCTGTTAAACTTTTATCAAGCCTGGTTTACATCCCCTCAAAGCCTCGAAAACATTTAACTCCGATTTAACATCCTTAACAAACATTTTGCGAGTGTTTAACAACTCGTAGTGTACAGTTTCGAATATTGCTCCCAACTAATCAACCAATCGAAACATCTATGAAAATAAAATCGCTGATACCATTATTAATAATTATCACAGTGCTGATAGTTATTCCATCTATAGCTCAGGAAACAAGAACAATGACTTTTGATGCATCCACCTCTTTAATGCTTCGGGAGTTTCAAGCCATGCTGATTGAAGAAGATGGAGAAATAAAAGTAAGAATGAGAATGGGAAATTCTTCAGAATCGGGAGACAAGCTGGAACAAGGCGATCTTATTATAATGATGAACGGCAAAAGAGCAGGAAACATCGCAGAGCTGAGAGAAATCTACGAAGGTATCTCTAAAGACGAAGAAGTAAAGATCGGAGTAAGAAGAGGTAACGAACGTTTTATTTTAAGGAAAACAAAAGGTGACACACCAAAAGCCGGAGAAAGTGGACGAATTGTTATGGGTATGGAAATGTCGGGAGACGGACCGGCTGTTGTAATTCCGGAACTGGGGCTTTTGCTTTCTGATAAAGATGACAAAGTTAATATTCAACGTGTTTTGGAACCGCTTCTCCCTGAAGAATTTAAAGAACTTGATTTAGAAGGCCTGAATATTGCTTCCATTAATGGTGAAGAACCGGCAGACGCTGAAGTTGCTAAAATGATTATTGATGCCCTGGGAACCGGCGCAGACATATCCTTTCACTTTTCAACCGCGGATGATGAGATAAAAATTACCATCAAGAAACCAAAAGCTAAGGGAAATGTAAGGATCAAGACTGATGGATAAGCTCGTTTGCATTTTATTAATCACATTGGGAATCGGTCTATTAATGCCGGGTGATACAAAGGCCCAAACTCCTTTCCCGAATGCCCGCGATGACAGCTATCCTCTTTTAGGTCTTAAGCGTGCAAAAAGTTCGTATGAACGTGCTTTAAGTGAGATGAGTCGTACCGAAGAACTTTTCAAAAAAGATCTCATTTCCAGAGAAGCTTTTGAGCAGGCAAAAAACACCTTTCTGGATGCCGAAGTAAATTATCAACAATCATTGTTGGTACTTCTTTTCGAGCAACAGTTTGTGAGTATTGTGAATGCGGTAAAATCGCAGGAAGAAAACGGCAAAAAGAAAGTTCGGGTAACGCTTGCTAATACATCCGGAGCAACAGCAGAATTTTCACAGATCGTGAACATGGAAGATGAACTGTTCAGATCTCTTCAACCTGATGTGATTCATAATGTGTATGTATCGCTTGGGAATGATGACGGAGCTATCATCAGTAGTCCGTATGAAATCAAGCTTTCTGAGTTACGCTCCGGAAGTCCTAAAACCGTTGAGTTTGAATTATTACAGGATGTGGATGAAGCTACTGTTAATATTATCTACGGAAATGGGTCATCCAGAAATCCGAAAGTGTTTCTTCAGAAAGATGCGAGTGCGAATAAAGTGCTGATCCAGTCAGAACGATTCTCACAAGAAATAGAACTTGGCAGCGATGCTACTTTCGGTCTTGGACTGGAATTGTTTAGCGGAACGGATGACACCTACAAACTGGAAGTTGTAAATCTTCCGCAATCTGTGGCTCGGTATTTTAGTGAAGTCGGAGCCCAAGGCAGAATCAGTCAGATCAAATTCACTGAAAGCAACAACACACGCCAAACTAACCTGAATATTTCTTTACCGGATCGACCCACAGAAAATGTGATCATGGACCAACCAATAGATTTCTTTGTGATGGCGGTTCCTCAGGATAAAGCTGTGGAGGTGAACAATCGCAAACGAGAAATCTGGACTGAAGAAGAAGTTCAAGCTTTGGGTGTTGGTTATGTGAAGTTGGAAATGATTCCGAAAGGAGTCGGAAAATTGGTAATAAAAGCACCACAACTTTTTAACACTGCTGAAGAAGGAGAGTCTGTTAATTTTACTTTCACGGTTGTAAACGAAGGCTCAAGACGGTTGGATAATATTGAATTTGAGATGGACGCTCCGTTCCAATGGGAAAAATCTATTGATCCTGTAATTATCTCGGAGCTGGGAATCAGGGAAGAAAATACAGTAACCCTTACTCTCACTCCACCAAATGATGTAAGCGTTGGGAAATACGAAACCAGATTAAGATCAACGTCATTATCTGACAATCAACCCGTAAATGCGGAAGACAAAACATTCACTGTTCAGATAAATGCAGAAGCAAGCATTTTAGGTACTTCAGTGATCCTGCTTCTGATCATCGGATTAGTAGGCGGATTAGTGTTTTTTGGAATCAAATTGTCGAGGAAATAATCATAACAGCATTTAGCGATTAGCTGTTAGCGTTTTGTACAGAAGTAACTAAACGCTAACAGCCAAAAGCTATCCGCTAAATTCAAAACCTATGGAAACAAAAGAAACAATCAAACAAGCTCCCCTGCTGGAAGCGCAAAACCTAACCAAGGTCTATGAAGACGGTGTAAAAGCACTGGATAATCTGAACATCAAAGTAATGCCCGGTGAGATCTATGCAATGCTGGGAGGTAATGGAGCAGGAAAAACAACAACCATTAATGTTTTTCTGGATTTTATTCAGCCCACAAGCGGAAACGCGTTCATAAACGGAATCGATTCCAATCTTGATCCACTGGAAGCTAAAAAGAACGTCGCATTTGTTTCTGAAAACGTACAGCTCTATCCGAACTTTACAGCAATGCAGAATATTGACTTTTTTGTTCGCTTAGGTGGTAAAAGCAATTATAAAAGATCAGATTATGAAAATGCATTAAAAAGAGTGGGGCTTCAGAGCGAAGCCTTCGATAAAAAACTCAGAGATTTTTCAAAAGGAATGCGTCAAAAATGTGGCATTGCAATTGCCATCCTGAAAAATGCACCTGCAATATTATTGGATGAACCAACCTCAGGGTTAGATCCAAAAGCGGGTAAAGAATTCACAAAGCTGATTGGTGAATTGAGGGACGAAGGAAAAGCAATTTTGATGAGTACTCACGATATCTTCAGAGCCAAAGAAATCTCAGATCATGTAGGGATTTTGAATAATGGTGAACTCGTTGCTCAAAGAACTAACGCAGAGCTAAAAGGCGTAAATCTGGAGCAGCTCTATGTAGAATATATGGCCGGATATATGGATGAAACAGATCAAAACCTTGTATTAACAAACGATCTGAACTGATAATGTTAACTGTTATTTGTTAATGGTTGGCAATCACAACCAGCAAATAACTAATCCCAAATAACTATGTTCAATTTAATTTTTATAAAAGAACTAAAAGAAATCCTGCAAAGCAGTCGTTTTACCATCAGTTTTGCTGTGTGTTCTCTGTTGATCATTTTGTCTTTCTTTATGGGTGCTCAAAACTATCTGGCAGGGAAAGCCCAATATGAAGCAGCCAAACAAGAGAATTACAATCAGATTGCAGCGAATACAGAATGGATGGCTGTTAATCACAGTATTATGCTTCCGCCACAACCATTGATGGCTTTGGTAACGGGTATTTCCAATGATATTGGAAGAGATATTGAAGTACGGGGACGTGGTGAGCTTTCTGCTCAAAATACCCGATTTAATGACGAACCCATTTTCGCGATTTTCAGATTTATGGATCTGGAATTCATTTTTGGAGTGATCCTTTCATTGTTTGCCATCATTTTTGCTTATGATGCCATAAACGGAGAAAAAGTTAGCGGAACTCTCAAGCTTTGTTTCTCCAATTCTGTTTCCAGAGCATCATTTATTGCAGGGAAACTAGCCGGATCTTTTGTTGGGCTTTCGGTTGCGCTTATTATTCCGCTTTTGATCGGTTGCGCCTTACTTCCGGTCCTCGGGATCAATCTTTCAGACGATGAATGGCTGAGATTAGGTTTGATCCTTCTTTCAGGCCTGGCTTATTTCGGTTTATTTCTGGCTTTGACTATTGGTATTTCAGCTATGACTAACAAACCTTCAAACTCGTTTTTGATTGGTTTAGTAGTCTGGATTTTTGCCGTATTGATAACGCCGAGAGCTTCTGTACTGATATCCGGTCGCATGGTTGAAGTTCCCAATGTAGATGAGATCACCTCAGAGAAAAACAGATATCGATTTCAGCTATTTGCTGATGACCGCCCGAAAATGGCAGACTTCTCTGTTCCGGAAGGCACTGAACCCCAGCAGGTAATGCAGAAATTTTCAAAGTTTATGAACGAACTTTCTGAAGAACGAGCTAAGAAAACAGAAATCTTCGAAGAAAAAATAAATGAGCAGTACATAAACAAACGAAGACAACAAGAACGTTTGGCACTTTCACTTTCCAGAATCTCGCCCGCTTCAGTATTTAGTTTAGCTACTACAGAACTAGCCGGTACTTCATTGGAACTTCAAAACAGGTACATGGACTCCGCTCGGGATTATCAGCAGGTGTATAATGATTTTATGACCGAAAAAACCGGAAGCGGTGGAATGACGGGATTCAGAATGATCATTAGAACTGATGATGACAACGAAGAACCGGAAACTATAGATGCCTCCGAGCTACCGGAGTTCGAATTTCAAAAAGCAACATTATCAACAGCAACAAGCCGAAGTATTTTAGATCTCGGGTTACTCATTCTGTTCAACATCATTTTCTTTGGAGGAGCCTTTTTTGCCTTCCTGAAATACGATCTCCGTTAATTAAAACGATTCAAGGATTTTATCATGATTAAATTATTGATTGAAAAAGAACTTAAGAATATACTTTTAAGCCCGAAATTTGCTGCAACTTTTTTGGTGTGTTCCATCCTGATTTTAACCAGTGTCTTTATCGGAGTTCAGGAATACCATACCGCCGTTGCACAATTTGAAGCTAATCAACAGATTGCACGACAAGATATACAACAAGCCACAAACTGGGGAAGTGTTAGAAATCAGGTACACAGAAAACCCAGTCCTATGCAGGTTTTTGTGTCCGGTTTACACTTTGATGTAGGTCGTGTTTCCAGGATTTCAGGATTTCAGGATGTAAAACTAACCCGAAGTCCGTATTCCGATGAAACACTCTTTGCGCTGTTCAGGTTTATTGATCTGACCTTTATTGTTCAGGTTGTACTTTCGCTGTTTGCCATTTTGTTTACTTATAATGCTATTAATGGTGAAAGAGAGAATGGTACGCTCAAACTGGCTTTTGCAAATTCCGTTTCAAGGGCAAGCTATCTTATCTCTAAATTTGCAGGGGTTTGGATCGGGCTTATTATACCTTTATTAATTCCAATTCTTATTGCTATCCTTATAACCATGTTGATGGAAGTTCCGGTTTCAGGCGCAGACTGGGCTGGAATTTCCGGTTTTATAGGCCTGTCTATTCTTTATATAACCTTTTTTATCGGAATTGGGCTATTGGTCTCGTCCATCACAAGAAAATCTTCGCTTTCATTTCTGCTTCTTTTGGTAATATGGATTGGTGGAGTGTTGATCTTGCCAAGAATGAGCGTGATGGCATCGGGTCAACTTGTAAAGGTAGAGTCTGTTGCTCAGTTAGAAGCCAAACAGGAAGCGTACCAAAAAGAGCGCTGGGACGACTATTCAGCAACCATTTCAGAAACCTGGAGAAAGCGTTCGCAGGAAATGGAAGGCATGGACGATGCAGAACGTCAGGCATATCGTGACGAAAAAGAATGGGATTGGCTGGAAGAAGATGACGCAGCAAGAAAACAAGTACAAAAAGACATCACCGATAATAACAGAAAACTCATTGAAGAAACTTCAAATCAGAAGAAACTTCAGGAAAAAGTAGCATTCAGTCTGGCACGAATTTCTCCTGCATCTTCGTTTCGCTTAGCAGCTATGAATATTGCGGGAACCGATATTGATATGAAATCAAGATATGAAGAAAGTATGCGCGAATATCGTGATAAATTCACGGATTTCACTCAAAAGAAACAATCAGAAAGTGGGTCTCGTGGTGGTTTCAGTATAAATGTTGATTCTGATTCAGGAGTTAAAATTGATTTCGGAAGAGATGATCAAACACTTGATACAAGTGAGATGCCTCAGTACTCCGCCCCGACTTTAACCACAGACAGAACTCTGCCAAAAACCATTCTGGACTTCGGGCTGCTGGGTATTTTTATTGTGCTAACCTTTGGAGGAACCTTTGTATCGTTTTTGAGATATGATATGAGGTAAAAGAAAAAAAGCTCCTCAACAAATGAGGAGCTTTTTCAATCAGTTTTTTATACCAGGGATTGACTTACCCTTCGGGCTTTTTTGAATCCAGATTCTTTCTCCAAACTCTTTTTTTCTAGGATAAACCTCATTCAGTGTGCTTCCTTGGTACAAACGACCATTCTTCATAATCATTGAAACAGAATTTGTATTCCTTAGATTATCCAGAGGATTTCTGTCCAGAATAACAAGGTCTGCCAGCTTTCCCGGTTCAATTGACCCAAGATCTTCGTCAAGACCTAATGCTTCCGCTCCGATAATTGTTGCAGTGCGCAATGCGTTTAATTCAGTCATGCCACCTGCTGCCATCGACCATAACTCCCAGTGATATCCAAGCCCCTGAAGCTGACCATGGCTTCCAACACCTACAATTCCACCTGCTTCAACAATCTGATTTATTTTTTCTGCATGCTCAGGAAAAATATGCTCCTCATCCATTGCCCAAAATCCTCGTCTTCGGGATTTTGAAGCCAGTTCGTCATAAGGCGTAAAGTGATTAAGCTTTTCGCTATCGTACGGTCTTTCATTAGCATAGTAATATTCTTCTGCCCAAGGACCTCCATAAGCTACGAGCATGGTTGGTGTAACTGCCATTTTTGCATCTGCAACGACCTTTATTAGGTCATCATAGATTGGATAAATTGGAATATTGTGCTCATGTCCGGGATATCCATCAATTAATTGAGTCATATTCATTCGAATGTTTAAGCTTCCTTCAGTGGTAGGCATTAGCTTTTGCTCTTTAGATGCCATAATAATCCATTGGCGATGCTGGCGATTTCCAACTCTATACATCTTGATGGATTTTGTATCGTAATATTCACTGTATTGTTTTAGAACTTTCTTAGTATGCTCAAGGCTTTTCAGTTTATATCCCCAAAATCCAACTCCGGGACCTGTTGAATAAACACGAGGTCCGATCAGCTGGCCGGCATCTACTCTGTCGCTGTATGTAAGAACATCAGTTCTTCCCGTTTGCGGATCTCTGGTAGTAGTTACACCATAAGCCAGATTTGCGGCATAATTCCAGTCTTGTTCTTTATGGATTTCCCATGAAGGCCACATATGAGCATGAGTATCAATAAAACCGGGAACTATTGTTTTACCTGTCATATTCATCACTTCCGTTCCCGATGGAACATTCAATGAGCCGGATTCACCCACTTGCGTAATTCGGTTATTTTCTATCAGAATATCTCCATTCTCTATAACATCTGAACCATTCATGGTTATTACCCTTGCTCCCTGGAATAATACCGTTCCTTCAGGCATGTCTCTTTTAAAAGGAACTTCAATTCTTAATTCAAGTGGCTCGTATTCTTTTGGCTCTTCCTCTTTCTTTTCTTCGCCCTCTTCAGGCTCCGAAGCTTCAGCTTCAGAAGACTCTTCGTCATCCGATTTATTCTTTTCTTCACCTTCTTCGGCTTTTTCTTTTGCTGTTTCAACGCTATCAGCAAATGCTTTGGCGTCATCCAGATTGTACACAAAATGCGCTTTCCCTAATGACCAGTGAACATTTTTTCCATCTGCGGACCATCCCGGAAATTCCCCTCCGATCGATGTTAGCTTTTTTGCCGGAAATACAGAGCTTGATGGATTTGAAACTGAGATTTCAAGTCGTTCTCCGGTTTTTGTAAATGTAGCCGTATATACTTCATTATTTATCAGTGCCAGTAATTGGTCTCCAACCGGAGCTCTGTAAATTACTGATGCACTACTTGGTGGAGTAGTATCCAATGTCCCGTAAGTGGAAATACCACGAATCCTTGCATGTTCTTTTTCATCTGTTCCATCCCAGCGTACCGAAACCAGAACGCCTCCACCTCTGGTCATATAAATTCGATCATCTTCCTGAACAAAGTGTGGGTTAGAACGTCCATTTAATCTGGCAATAAAATTAACATCACCTCCATCTGTAGAAATCCAAACTAAGTCTTCCATTGCCTGAAAAAACGCTCCGGGAGAACTTGATTCCTCAAATGTATGCATATTCCCCTGAGCAAAGGCTATGCGGTCGCTGTTTAGTGACCAGGCCGGCGAGGCATACAAACCTGCATTTTCAGTTAATTGCTCAGGTCTTATTCTTCGGGCGTTTGGATCAACTTTGTAGAGATGTCCACCTCCCTTTTTCCAGGAAACGAATGCAATGTACTTTCCATCGGGTGACCAGGAAGGATGCGACTCAATGGCATCCGAATTAGTTACACGCTTTGGCGTTCCACTTGGAAGGTCCTGAATATATAATTTGTTCAAGGCTGTAAATGCGAGTTGTTTTCCATCCGGGGAAGGAACTGCATCTCTGATCTGAGTTGCCAGCATTTCTTCAGAATCTTCTATCGGGTACTTGAATTGGAGCAGTGGCCCTAGCTCCAGCTCTACATCAACTTCAAACGGAATTTCTGATGCCTGAGCATTATCAATAGAAATGCTCCAGAGTTTTCCTCCGTAAAATGCGACCAGGTTTTTACTGTCGGGAGTAAAACTCATAGCAGGAAGAACACCCAAAGTTGCCTGCGATTCCTGATCATCTCGTTGAACCGGATAAGCCAGCCATTCTTCTTCTCCCGTTTCCATATTTCTTTTTATAAGACCCGTTTTATCTTCAAACCTGGAGCCGTACACCATCCATTTTCCATCAGAAGAAAGCGTTGGAGTAAATGCTGATCCGTATCTTGTAACAAGGATTCCATTATCTCCGGTTTCTCTGTCATATTCCCCAATAAAATATTGAGGTAGTTGAGCATTGTAATTCCAGGCTCCGTTTCTTCTTGAGTAGTAGATATATCTTCCATCTTTACTAAATACCGGATCGATGGCTTTTAAACCTGATGGGCTATCAATCAGCTTTGCCCCGCTGCCACCGTCTTTATGATATAGCCACAATTTGAATAATCTTCTTCCTCTTGATACAACAATATACTCTCCATCCGGCGACCACTCCGCATTGATCATTTCATCATTGTTGTCTTTTGTAACCTGATGATCTTCTTCTTCAGGATTCTCCAGATCTTTATACCAGATATTTTCTGAACCGGTTTTATCAGAAACATAAAGTAAGTATTTGCCATCAGGGCTATATTTCGGATGTGAATCAAAAGCCATTCCAGCTGTTATTTTTGAAGCTTTTCCTCCTGAAATCGGCATAGTGTAAATATCACCCAGCATATCGAAAGCGATGGTTTGACCATCCGGACTCACATCTACCGACATCCACGTTGCCTTATCAGTTGTAAAAGAAAACAACCTTTCAGGGTCCATCGGCAGTTCCTTACTTTTCTTTTCTATTTTTGTGGTGTCTTTCTCAGTTTTGGCTTCCTGAGCAGATGCAACAGCACAGACTACTGAGATAACAGTTAAAAGTAGTAGTTCTTTATAACGATTCATGGTTCCGTAATTTGTTCAAGAGATTTAATTACAGAATGTGGTTAATTTTGATGAGTTCGTTTGTAAAAATTGATTTTCTAACTATTTATCAGAAATTAAAACCCACACCAATACCTGCACCCAAGCCAACTCTGGTTCTTTCATTATCGTCTAAGCTTTTGGTAAGCTGATAGGTTAAATGAAGATTAAAAACCAATCCCTTACTTCTGTCACCAAGATCGGCACCAACTCCTGCGCCAATGCTGAAAAAGCTTTCTTTGTTTTCGTTGTCAAAACTGTCAAAAAAAGTATCGTTAGAAATCGCATTATCTATATGAGCACCTGCCAAAAAATATACTCTTCGTGTATACTCCTCATAGAAATCCCGCTGATAATCAAAACCCAGTGAAAAATAAGAATCAGAATAAGAACTACTGTTATCGTAAATATAAATACCTGCAATCTTGAAATTATCCCTTTCGTTAATCGGATGGAGATAATAAATACCTGTACCTCCTAAAGTAGAAGCAGTAAGACCAAGCTGTTTAGTACCTACAAGTTCTAAAGGTTTTTTTGACTGGGCAAATAAGTTAGATGAAACAAGTAAAGCAGTGAAAACTATCATTAAAATTATTTTCTTCATCAGCTGATAATTTATTTATAATTGCATGTTATAACTTACTATTTAATTAAATGTTTTATCCTACAAAAAAAAATCACCACTTTTTAATTATAAAAAAAGCCCCACATTCCTGTGGAGCTTTCTAAGTGTTTAGTGTATCAACTAAGTCACTAACTGGTTGTTAGTTAGTATCCGAGTGCTGTTTTCCAGACCGTTTGATATCCGAATTCATTTTGTTTCTCAGACAACTCTTTAATTGATCGTTTTATGAGCTTAAGGATTACATCTTTTTGACCAATTCTATTCAGCGCATTCAGATCAGAAAATTCAGATTCACTAAAGGAAACACCCGGACCCTGGATATTTCCGTGAAACCACACATTTGATGTTCCATCGTAACCCTGAGTTTGTCCTGAGATTCTATAACTTACATTTGGTAACAAAACTATAGTATTGCCTTCACCACCGGCCACCTGATAGTTGATCACCACGTCCATAAATGCATCCATATTCATATCTCTCATCAAGCGAGCTGCAGCACCATTGTCAGCAATGAGAGCCGTAGTTCTGTCTTCTAAAATTTCGCCTAATGAGTTTGGTACAAGTCTTTTTGTATTCCTCAGGTTCTTAGCTATATACTCTTTGGTATTTTCATCTTCAGGCGTAAAGAATTCATTGTAAATTGGATTTGAAGTAATCTGATCAACATCTACAACTGAGGCTCCATAATCATTTCTGAGCATTGAAGTAAGATCGCTGTATATATTTTCCAGAAACTGATTCCAGTATTGATCATCCAGTTCCGGAAACTGAAAAGTAGTTGTGGTTGTCGTAATCTCGCGATACCCGGTAGCATAATTATCTCTTTCAGATGTTTCCACTTCCTGCTTGTACAACGTTCCTGAAACACTCAACGAAGAAATACCAATTCGCTTTATATCTGTATTCAATGGTCTGGCGTACCACGCATTGGAAGAATTCGCAGTATATTTGAATTTCCCTGAACTTTCTTCCGAGTCTCCTTTTATCTGAACCCATGCTCTTGCGTCAACATCTCCGGTTACGTTAACAGGCACTGTATCAAATGATCTCATATCTTTTCTGAAGTAATCGAACGGTTTACCGGTTTCTCTGCGATCGGATTCCAAGATCATAACCTGTAAATGATTTACTCCTTTTACCCAATTGGTAACGTCCTTTCCTGTGGGACCTCCGCCTGCAATATGTTTATGTTTAAATGCATCAGCCGGTACTGTAATCTTGTTATTAATAATAGTTGATTGAAAATTAGCAAAGCCCTTTGCCCCAACAGCGCTCGTAATTAAAGAAACAATCACTCTTTTACCTTCCGCTCCTGAATCATATTTTAATTCGATCTCAAGATCAGAGCTCAGGTCTACTGTTGCAGTTTCATTGCTTCCGTTTACACTTACAATATTTATGGATGGGAGTGCTGAGATTTCAAACTCTGTTGTTTCCCCATTAGTGCTTGTCAAAATTACCTTTTTTGTAGACTTATCTTCAGCGGGAAACCGAACCATATACGATCCTCCACCATAACTTTTTGCTTCTATCCCATCTACTGTTACAGTTCCGTCAAGTTCAATTACTCCAACTGCTCCCCCCGGTTTAACCAGTTGAACTCCAACTAAATTTTCACCCTCTTCCCAATCTTCAGTTCCCAGTGTAGTGATTCCAACATCGGCAGCATAAACATTAGTTTGATATCCACCAATTGCGGCAATATTTTTAAAATCCGCTTCCTTTTTTGTCATGAACTTCAGTACCATTTTACCCATCTGTTGCTGTACTGTTGCACATGACAGAACAAGTGTGGAAAGTCCAAGTATTAGTATTTTTTTTGAGAACATTTTGCACTCCGTTAATTTTTTATTCCATAGTGAATTGACAGAGTAAAAATGCAGAGAAAGAGCTGAGTTTGATATCACCCGAATGGGGTATTTTATGTGCAAATAAATTTGTATCCTCAGCTCAACTTTTTAAAAATATTTGATATGAACAAATTAGTTATCATAACATTTGCTGCTTTACTTTTTTCTTCTTCAAACCTTTTGGCTCAATTTGAAAATGGAGATATATACCTTGAGGGAAGCGTCAGAGCGATTAATATAAATGAGGAGCGATTTATTACGGTATTTAATGGTTCTGAAAAAGTAGAAACTCAGACTTTTTTACTCACGATTATTCCAACATTCAACTTTTTTATTAATGATGATGTATCTGTTTATGCCGGGGTGGGTTATGACCGATTAAAATCTCAAGAGATTTCAGGGAGCAGCTCCGGATTTACAACATACGATATAATTGAAGAATCACTAATAACATCGATTGGAGTTAGAATGTATAATTCTTTATCACCCAAAATGCATTTTTATACTTCAATTCAGTCATTCACCGGGTATGGAAAAACCAAGCCTGAAGATGGTGCACGTACATCGAAAAGTGATAACTTTAATCAAAATCTTTCAATTAGACATGGATTAGTTTACTCTATCTCTGATAAATTTCTATTATCGGCTTCGTTCGGTTCTTTATTTTTGTCTTATTCAAAAAATAATTTCTCGGATTCAAATATTGAAGCAGAAAATTGGACTTACGGATTAAATACTAATCTAAACTCACTCAGTGTCAGTATTGCTTATCGATTGAAGTAACTACCTCGTCAGCTTCTTGTAATGAATTCTTTGAGGTTGATCTTCGGTAATACCTAACCGTTCCCTGCGATGAACTTCATATTGTTCGTAGTTGCCTTCATACCAATACGTCTGGCTATTACCTTCAAATGCTAAGATATGAGTGGCAACACGATCCAGAAACCACCTGTCGTGAGAAATAACCACTGCACATCCTGCAAATTCCAGCAATGCTTCTTCCAGAGCACGAAGTGTATTTACGTCCAGATCATTGGTCGGCTCATCAAGGAGCAGCACATTTGCACCTTCTTTCAACATCTTGGCTAAATGAACACGATTTCTTTCTCCACCGGATATCTGACCCGTTTTCTTTTGCTGATCACTTCCGCTGAAATTAAATCTTGCCACATAAGCACGGGAGTTGATCTCGCGATTTCCGAGTTTCAGAATTTCATGTCCACCTGAAATTTCTTCCCATATTGTTTTATTTGGGTCTAACGGTCTTTTCTGATCTACATAACCCAATTCCACCGTTTCACCAATTTCCAGTTTTCCGGAATCCGGCTGTTCTTCGCCGATTATCATTTTGAATAAAGTGGTCTTCCCGGCACCGTTTGGCCCGATCACTCCAACAATTCCACCGGGAGGTAACTGAAATTCCATGTCTTCAACCAGAAGTTTGTCATCATACCCTTTGGAAACTCCTTCAGCAACGATCACCTTATTCCCTAAACGAGGTCCGGCCGGAATCACGATCTGCATATCATCATTTCGCTTTTCCTGATCTTTTGCCAATAACTCTTCGTAAGAATTGATACGGGCTTTACTCTTTGCTCTTCTCCCCTTCGGATTTTGACGAATCCACTCCAATTCCTGCTGTAGTGTTTTCTGCCTGTTGGATTCTTGCTTCTCTTCCTGACGGAGTCGTTCTGATTTCTGCTCCAACCACGAGGTATAATTTCCTTTGAACGGAATTCCTTCACCACGATCCAATTCCAGAATCCATCCTGCAACATTATCTAAGAAATAACGATCATGCGTTACAGCAATTACCGTCCCTTCATAGCGAGCTAAATGTTGTTCCAACCAACCCACTGATTCTGCATCCAAGTGGTTCGTTGGCTCATCCAATAACAATACATCCGGTTTTTTTAGCAATAATCTGCACAGTGCCACACGACGTGCTTCACCACCGGAAAGTACTTTCACGGAAGTATCGCCGGGAGGACAACGGAGAGCGTCCATAGCCTGATTTAATTTTGCATCCAGATCCCAGGCATCTATCTGATCTATTCTTTCCTGAAGTTTTGCTTGTTTAGCAATCAGAGCATCAAAATCAGCATCAGGATCACCAAAAGCAGCGTTTACAGCTTCGTATTCATTAATCAGATCAACCGTTTCCTGAACGCCTTCCTCAACAATTTCTTTCACCGTTTTCTCAGGATCAAGTTTGGGTTCCTGAGGCAAGTATCCGAATGTAATTCCTTTTTGAACACTGATATCTCCAAGATAATCTTTGTCTTCTCCTGCAATAATTCTGAGAAGTGTTGATTTACCTGCTCCATTTAATCCCAAAACTCCGATCTTGGCACCATAGAAAAAAGACAGATAGATATCCTTTAAAACGGTTTTATTTGGTTTGTGGACTTTACTCACGCCCACCATCGAAAAAATTATCTTTTGATCGCTCACTTTACTTGTAGTTTGTTATGTATTAAAGTCATCCGGAGCGGTAGCGAAGGATCTGCACAGTGATTTGTATGTGAAGATTCTTCGGAATTATCCTCAGAATGACTTTTGAGAAAGAACCCAAATGTACGGAGAGTTAAGGAGTTTTGAAGGATGGAATTTTGGATTTATCTTTAAGGCTCTTGAGTATTTCTTTTAAAAAAGAATGAGTTTCAATAAAAACACTTTCTACCTGATCCCACAAAGAATCATCTAACATTAGCGTTTTTAAAGAACCTGAGTAATATTCTACAAAACACCCATTTGCCTCAGAGTTTTTGACGTGCCCATGAGCAAATGCATTTCGCCAATCCATTATTGTTTTAAGATTTTCTTGCATTATACTTTTGTTCTTTCTTTTTATTAAGCCTTCTTGATTAAGGATATTATTTAATAAATTTTTCTTTGCCCTGAAAGAAAAAGCACTTGATGCAAGAATATCATTTTTGAATATATTTTTCTTATTTGTTTCTCCTTCATTTGAACCCAGAAAATATTCGAGTAAAATATCTACTATCTGCTTTTCTATAGAAGTAGTTGCATATAAAACTTTACCTCCATTATCTCTAGCTATACGCACATTATGTACCATATTATCATCTAGTATGGTCCCTAAAGGAACAAGGAAAGTACCATCTTCGTTGGGTATTACTTTATTCATATCCATTTTTCCTTTTAAAATATACTCCTCAGCAATTGGCAATTCTATTTCTCTCATATATTTTCTATCATTTTAATTCATTGAATTTAATTGAATTCATCCCAATAGAAAAAGATAAATCCTCCTTCGAAGGAGGTGCCACGCCGAAAGCGTGACGGAGGATGTGTGAGGTTTACAAGCCAGTAAACTTCACACATCCCTCGGATCATCCAAAGAACTCTTTGGATGATCGTCTCCCCTGCCTACCGGACAGGCAGGCTTCCAAGGGAGATTTTGTAGCCATTGAAGAATTTCCTTCTGGGTGGATTTGATTTCTTGCTTTTATTGAGTTAATTCTTTGATTCGATGATACAGAAATCGAATTACAGCATTCATCTTCTTTTTTACATCATTGTCATTAATTCGTATAAATCGAACTCCTAGTTGTTCCAGTTTGTATTGGCGTTCTATGTCTTTGGCTTTTTGTTGAGGGGTGTGATGAATGCTTCCATCAACCTCAATTGCTAACATCAGTTCGTGGCAATAAAAATCTACTATGAAATGACTGATCGGTACTTGCCGGTGGAACCCTACGCTAATTTTTTACACTTTATCTTCTTCCAAAGTAAGACTTCGCCCATTGTGGAATTATTTCTTAACTCTCTGGCTCTCCGTCTTAATCTAGGGTCGTATGGTATGATTCTGTTTCTCGCCATACCAAGTAAGACAGATTCAGAGTAATTCCTTACAAAATAATTTATAAATAGACAGAATCCACCTCCTTCGAAGGAGGTGGATTCTGATCGAATAGATCAGAAGACGGAGGATGCGTGTTAGTTTATACGTTCGTAAACCTCACAACATCCCTCTGATTTCACACCAGTGTGAAATCTGTCTCCCTTGGATGGGAGATTTAGTTACAGCTCGAATTTAAAAAATGGAACCTACCCCGGATACCCACTCCCACTTGTGATATAATCTCTCAATGAATCAATTTCGTTTTTCTGGTTTTCTATGACTGATTTTACAACATCTCCTATTGAAATAACCCCAACAAGCTTATCATCATCTAACACTGGTAAATGACGTATTCTCTTATCGGTCATTAACTGCATACACAGGTTCACGGAATCATCAGAAGTAACACAGATTATTTTATCCGACATAATATCCCGTACAGGAGTAGTTTTTGACGCTCTTCCTTTCAGAATAACTTTGCTTCTGTAATCTCTCTCAGATATGATTCCTGCCAGTTTTCCATTTGTTAATACTACTAACGCCCCTATACCCAAATCCGCCATTTTTTCAATCGCCTCGTATACTGTTTGCTCAGGGGTAATTGAATAGATCTCTGTTCCTTTTTTCTGTAGAAGATTTTTAACAAGCATAGTTTTCTCCAATAAATTGTTAGTATACTATACAATTAAACAGATGTTCTGAATTTTGCAAATGTTCGAGTTTTAAGGTTCATGATTCGTTTATAATTGCCTTATATTGGTTTTTCATCAAGACTTCTATCTCAATTTATACATGACCTACCTCTCCACAGAAAACCTGAGCAAAAAATACGGGCTCAAACTTTTATTTGAAGATCTCACTTTCGGTATCTCAAAAGGTGATAAAACTGCGCTTATCGCTCAGAATGGAGTTGGAAAGTCAACTTTGTTAAAGATTCTGGCCGGTAAGGAGGTCCCTGATTCCGGTGAGGTGATGATTCGAAACGGAATCAAAGTTGCCATGTTGGATCAAGAGCCGGAACTCGATAACAGCATGACCATCAACGAGTATATCGCACATGGCGATAATGAAATGGTGAAAATAGTTCAGTATTATGAAAGAGCTGTGGCAGCACAAACGGAAAATTATAACGAAAAAACTCAGGAAGCTTTTGATAAAGCACTCGCTAAAATGGACGCAGCGAATGCCTGGGATTATGAACAAAGACTTCATCAGATTTTAGGGGTGCTGAATATTCATGATCTGGATCAGTCAATTGAATCTCTTTCGGGTGGACAACGAAAACGTGTGGCACTAGCATTTGCTCTTCTTGACGAACCTGATCTTCTGATTCTGGATGAGCCTACCAACCATCTGGATGTGGAGATGATCGAATGGCTGGAAGCTTATCTTACCAAAAGCACTATGACTCTATTAATGGTAACTCACGACAGATATTTTCTGGACAGAGTTTGTAATCACATTTTAGAAATAGAAGATGGTCAGCTTTATCATCACAAAGGGAATTATGAATACTTCCTTCAGAAAAAAGCTGAGCGCGAAGAAGTTTATGCTACCGAAGTTGCCAAAGCAGGCAAGTTGATGAAGAAAGAGCAGGAATGGATGCGTCGCCAGCCCAAAGCCCGAACCACCAAATCTAAATCCAGGATAGATGCTTTTTATGAAACCGAAAAGAAAGCGAAGTCCGGTAAAGTTAAGCAGGAAGTAAAGCTGGAAGTAGATATGTCTCGCATTGGCGGACAGGTTCTGGAACTCAATAATGTAAGCAAGAGCTTTGATGACCTGATTATTCTTAAGGACTTCGAATATTCTTTCAAAAAGGGTGAGCGAATCGGAATTATCGGCAAAAACGGAGTTGGTAAAAGTACCTTTCTGAAAATAATTACCGGGGAAGAGCCCGTAGATTCAGGAGAGGTAAACACTGGTCAGACTATTGTTTATGGTCATTACAAACAATCCGGTATTGAGATCAAAGAAAAAGAACGGGTTATTGATGTCATTAAAGAAATAGCAGAAGTTATTGTTCTGGCCAACGGAGATTCCATTTCTGTTTCACAGTTTCTGGAACACTTTATGTTCGATTCCAAGATGCAATATACTCCGGTTTCAAAGTTAAGTGGTGGAGAGAAGCGCCGCCTTGGTTTGATGATGGTGCTGATCAAAAACCCGAACTTCCTGATTCTCGATGAGCCTACGAATGATCTGGACCTCATTACTTTAGAAAAACTCGAAGGTTTTCTTTCCAATTTTGGCGGATGCTTGATCATTGTATCTCATGACAGATATTTTATGGATAGTTTGGTGGAACACTATTTTGTGTTTGACGGAAATGGAATAGTAAACGATTTCAATGGCACATATTCTGAATACAGAGCATTGAAAACAGAACAGGAAAGCGAACAAAAAAGTAGTTCATCAGAAAAAAAGAAATCTGCCCATCCGAAACCACCCAATTCTAATCCCGACAAACTCAGTTATAAAGAACGTAAAGAATATCAAAAGCTGGAAAAAGAGATTGAGGAACTTGAAAAGAAGAAATCAGCGATTCAAACACAGATGAGTAATTCGGATCTTGATTATGAAAAGCTTCAGGAATTATCGGAAAGTTTCGGAAAACTGAAAGATGAGTTGGAAGAAAAAGAAATACGATGGCTGGAGTTGGCAGAACGAGCGGGTTGAATACTGAATACTGAATACTGAATACTGAATACTGAAAATATAACAACTAGCGCTTTTAAAAATAATGTCATTTCTTTCAGTAGCATTTAATTAAAGTAATAAACCTAACTAGTTTGAGTATTAAAGAAAAGTTCGCCAATCCTGACATCAGAAAAAAAATAGTTCAGGGAGCAATCCTTACTTTCATCATATCCGTTATTGCTGTTTATTTTTCTGATGGATTCGTACAAGAAAACGGTCATTTCGGTTTTTGGTCGATCACCCCTCCTTTACTCGCTATTTTCCTTGCGTTCTACACCGGAGAAGTAGCCAGTTCTCTATTTATGGGAATATGTTTAGGCGCTGTAATTTCTAATAAACTCAATGTGGTTCAGGATTTCCTGATTCCTTCTATCGGAACCGAAAGTTTTGCATTAATTTTACTTGTGTATCTGTGGGCTTTAGGTGGATTGATCGGTATCTGGACCCGAACCGGTGGAGCTGAAAAATTTGCTCGTTGGGCAAGTGAGAAGATGGTTAAAGGACCTGTTTCCGCAAAACTCTTTACCTGGTTTATGGGAATTGTTTTTCACCAAGGCGGGACTATAAGTACAATTTTGACAGGAGCAACTGTTCGCCCAATTGCCGATAAACACAAAGTTTCTCACGAGGAACTTTCTTATGTGGTAGATTCAACTGCTTCGCCTATTGCAACGCTGATTCCTTTTAATGTATGGCCTATATATGTTGCCGGTTTGGTAATTGGAACAAACGCACTTTTTGAAACTACTCAGGATGGGATCAGTTTTTTCTTATCTGCCTTGCCGTTCAATTTCTATGCAATTTTCTCCATAACCTTAACCCTACTCTTTGCTTGGGAAAAACTTCCATGGATTCCGGGTAAACAAATGAGAAACGCAATCAAAAGATCACGTGAAGAAGGGAAACTGGACAGAGATGGTGCAACTCCAATGGCTGCTGATGAGCTTACAGAACAAAAAATTCCTGAGAATTATACGCCCGGTCTAATTGATTTCTTCGGACCTATCGGGACTCTTCTTGGTGTAGCAATCATACCATTCTTTTATACTTTCTTTATTCTGGACAAAGGAGATGATGCTTCACTATTAATTGCTGAAGCTTTTGTTTTGGCAGTATTGGCGGGAATAGGAATAGCCGTTGCAAAAGGGATGAAGCTTCAGGATGCAATTGACGGTTTTGTAGATGGTTGTAAAGGAGTAACTATTGGAGCAATCATACTAGCTTTTGCAGTAACTCTTAAAGAAGTTGCTGATGCTGTCGGGACCGCAGCTTATGTTGTAGATATCGTAGGAGGAATCATAAATCCTATCATTCTTCCCGGATTGCTTATGGTTTTTTGTATGATTATCGCTTTCTCAACCGGAACTTCTTGGGGAACATATGCGGTTGTATTTCCTGTAGCTGTTCCTTTGGCCTGGGCAATTGCACCTGATCCCTTTTTTCTCACATTGTGCTTTTCAGCTGTAATCGGTGGCTCTGTGTTTGGGGATCAATGCTCACCTATATCAGATACAACCATTTTATCTTCACTCGCAACAGGTTGTGACCTTATGGATCATGTTAAAACTCAATTCCCTTTAGCGATGGTAGCAGGAAGTTTGGCTATTGTGATGTATTCGGCGTTGGTGTTCTTCTTTGTTTGATTTTTTAATTTGTAGGGACGCAAGATTTTGCGTCCCTACAAATTACAATGAACTATCACCAATCAATCTCTAATATCCTTCCCGGTGTCCATGGAGCATTGGTTTGATTTAACATACGATCAATTGCCGGAATATCTTCATTCATGATCTCTTTCAGCATATCGATCACAGGCTTTAATTCTTTCTTTGCTATCTCAGCAACACGCATAGAAGTGCCTGTTGGATCAGAAGTTGAAGACGTTCCTGCTCCGATTGCTGTATTGATTCTGGAATTCAATGATGGCCCTTGTTGTATTTCCAAGCGCCCTTTAATTCTATCTCCGAACATCAACAGATTTATCTGATCTAATTTCTCTTCCATTTCCTCGATATTAGATGCTAATCCTGAAGGGGCATCACTACCTAATGCTTTCAAAGCTCCTTTATAGTATTGAAGTCGCTCATTAGCTTCGCGGGCTACACTTCTGGCGCTATTTGCTGCTTTTGATAGTTGATTTAACTGCTTGTGAAAAGCGAGCATTGCTTTAGGATCTTCAGAAGGTAAAGTAACATTACCCAAAGGTTTTACTTCAAAACTCTGAGCTTCAGTAAGTTGAGTTACTTCACCATCTATACTTTTGGACAACTCAACAGAATAAGTTCCGGGAAGAACCATTAATCCTGAATCGAAATCTCGGGATGGTGTAGCATCTCCTCGGTCGAGATTGCTAATCTGTGGATATTTCAAATCCCAGTGAATTCGGTTTATCCCTTTTCTTGGAGATGTTTTTAGCTCACGAACTACATCCCCATTCGCATCCTTGACTGTAAAGATCAGGAATGGAGCTTCTTCCTCTTCTTCGGCTTTCAACTGTTCGTAGGTTGGATAATAAACCGTCTCGCCATCTTTTCGTTTCTTGGCTTCTTCAGCTTCCCGAATAGCTTTCTTGGTTTTATATCCGTCTTTTAAGTAATACGTAAATGCCGCACCGAACTCAGGATTTTCGCCCAGGAAATAATCCTCACCCTGAAATCCTTTTGGCCCTAACCAGCTGATTGTATTGCTGGCACCGATTCTGCTGTAAGGAATATATTGATATGCATATCTGGTCGAGAATAAATGAGCTTCTTTCTCTGCCACTTCTTTAGATAATTCCTGAAGAGCAGAATAATCATCCATCACATAGAAACTTCTTCCGAAAGTACCTAAAACAAGATCATTTTCTCGTTTCTGTATATCAATATCACGAACTGCGATGGTAGGTAATCCTTTGTTTAACTCTTTCCAGTATTCGCCTCCATCAACAGAAGCAAACATGCTGAATTCTGTTCCAACGAATAACAGATTTCCGGTTTCGAAATCTTCAGCTATGGAATAAATAGATCCTCTTTCCGGAAGATTATTAGCTATGGACTTCCACGACTTTCCAGTATTTGTACTTTTTAATATGTATGGCTTGAAATCTCCGTTCTTGTGATTATTAAACGCCACATACACGGTATTTCTGTCGTGCTCGGAAGCAATCAGTTCATTTACGTAAACCATGTCCGGTACTCCCGGAAACTTATCGTATTTTTTCCAGGTTTCACCACCATCTTCTGATACATGTACTAATCCATCATCTGTTCCGGCGTATAGTAAATTCTCATCTAATGGAGATTCAGCAAGCGCAACGATGTTTCCGTACACCGTGGTTGAAGCATTTTTTGCAATGGCATCCATCGGCCAAACTTTGTCCATTACTTCTAATCTGTTTCGATCTATTTGACGAGTAAGATCTCCACTGACTTCTCTCCAGCTTTGCCCCATATCATCGCTCCTCAATACGCGATCTGCTGCAAAATAAAGTCGTTTGTTGTCATGCACACTTATAAAGAAAGGAGAATCCCAATTCCAGTTATAATCGTAATCGCCTTCAGGAGCCTGAGGTTTTATGTTCTGTTGCTCCCCACTTTGCTTATCAAATCGGAATAAATTTCCATACTGATATTGAGCGTAAACAATATTCGGATTTGTAGGATCAACATGCGGCTCAAATCCATCCCCAAGAACTGTTACAAACCATTCATCATCATTAATTCCGGTTGTGGCATTTGTTCGGGAAGGCCCTCCTAAAGTGAAATTATCCTGAGTTCCACCGTAGATATTATAAAACGGCTCGGCATTATCAGCGGCCACTTTATAGAATTGAGTCACCGGCAAATTCGTAAAAAATCTCCAAGTTTTTCCTCGATCATATGATTCATATACACCACCATCGTTACCATTTAACAAATGGCTTGGATTATCCGGATTGATCCACAACGCATGATTATCAATATGTTTATTCTTCTCGCCTACATTCTCGAAAGTTTTACCACCATCTTCAGAAACCCCGGAAAATGTATTCATAACATATACTAAATCTACATCCACAGGATCAGCGATTACTTCCTGATAGTAATTTCCACTGGAGGAATAATTACTTCTCTTTTCCCACGATTCTCCTCTGTCATCAGAACGATAAAATCCGCTTTTACCTGATTCTGCTTCAACAACTGCATAAACCACATCCGGATTTGCAGGAGAAATATCCATTCCAATTCTTCCGATGTCTCCGCTTGGCATTCCTCTCATAGTTTTCTTCCATGTTTTGCCTGCATCTGTGGATTTATAAACAGCAGATTCCGGTCCGCCACTGATATAAGTAAATACTCTTCTTCTGCGCTGATGTGCTGTTGCGTATAACACATCCGGATCTCTCGGATCCATATGAACTTCATTTACTCCGGTATGCTCGCTGATCTCCAATACTTTCTCCCAATTCTCACCACCATCCGTAGTTTTGTACAATCCACGATCTCCGCCGGAACTCCAAAGTGGTCCGGTTGCTGCTACATAAACCACATCCGAATCTCTGGGATCAATTTCTATCATTCCGATATGCTCAGAATTCTTCAGTCCCATATGTTTCCAACTTTTGCCACCATCAATGGATTTGTAAACTCCATCACCATAAGCCACGCTTCGCTGATTGTTGTTTTCTCCAGTTCCAACCCAAACCACATTATGATTGTTTGGATCCATCGCCACAAAACCTATCGAATAAGAGCCTTCGTTATCAAAAACCGGCTTAAGTGTGATGCCACCGTTTTCAGTTTTCCAAACACCCCCTGAAGAAGTGGCGACATAAAATTCCCTGTGATTATCAGGATTTACAGCAAAATCCGAGATCCTTCCCGAAGTAAAGGCCGGTCCAATGCTTCTGAACTCGAGGCTGTTCCAGGCAATGTCATAACGGGAGTCTTTATCTGATTTCTGTCCAAAAAGTGATGTTGTGCTGATTATCAACACTAGGGCAAGTAAAGAAGTATATCGTTTCATCTATATCTGATTGATTTCTGATAGTTAGTGGATTAGAATAGTTAAATATGAGTTCTAATGTGTTTAAAATTTGTATTTGGGATCTTTTGGAGTTTAAGATTCCTTATTAAACGTAATAATGTAGGGACGCAAAATTTTGCGTCCCTACATTATATATTAAAACAAAAAACTATTAATCAATCCTGCCATTCAACTGTTTTTGTAATTCTTTCCAGTTTGGCAGAAACTGAGTCATATAATTCTTAAAACGCTGATTATGCAAACGTTCATGAAGATGAACCATTTCATGGACTACCACATATTCCAGTAACTCCGGAGATTTCTTAGCCAATTCTAAACTCAACCAAATTCGTTTATCTCTGATATTACAAGTGCCCCATCTGGTTTTCATTTTCTTGACACCAAATTCACTAACTGAGACTTCCATAACCGGCTCCCATTTTTTGATTAGCTTGGGAATCTCTTTTTTGAGATATGACCGATAAAATTCATGTATGGCTTTCTCTTTTCTGGGCTGTGTAATAATGTTTCTGAAGCTCAAAACTATCTCGGAGCCCTGAATAACAACTCCGATCTTCTTAGCCCCGTGCTGTAATTTTAAACTATAGCTATCGCCTTTGAATGGAATATTATCACCATTTTCATATTCAAGATCCGGTTCGGGCAATTTAAGAGGAGGCTTATTCAGGTGTTTTTTGATCCATTCCATTTTTTGTTGAACGAATGCGATAAGCTCTTCATCAGGGATTTTAAAAGGACTGGATAGCTTCACCTCAAGAGAGACGCGATTTACTTTGAGCCTGATGGTTTTGATCTTTTTACGGGTGACTAAAACAGGAATGCTCTCAACAATTAGAGTATAACTTTCTCCCTTTTTAATTTTTTTCCGCATACTTACATCCTATAAAATACTGCTTAGCAACAAGTTAGTAGCTTTTTTCTGAAGCTAATATTATTTAACCTAATTTGCTACGATGCAACCTAATAATTTGTTGGGGAGATAACTGAAAAGCCCTAGTTCAAGCTTCGTTATGTTAGGTTGGTATTCTATCCATAGGGTCAAATTCATGAATTGACCCTACGGATTATGAAATCAAGTTCAGCCAGTAATCGGCAAGAAATTAAATTTAATCCTGTTTAGAACTTGCAGAAATACTCACCAATTTCCACTTACCGGAATTTCTGGACCACACCTGAACTCCTCCACCGGCTACTCTGATCTCTTGTCCTCCGTATAGTGTGATTTTCTGCTCATATTCATTAATAAGAACAGCTGTATTTATATCGATCAAAGAAATCTTAACCACCGGAAATATCAGACTGTCACTGATTTCAATCATTTGAAAACCCGGAGTGACCGATGCTTTAAAATCTTCAAAGGATTCCCAAACAGTTCCATCCGCATTCAACCCTGTAAAATTAATTTGATCAAAGTGAGCGAAATAGGCTTCCCAGTCCTGAATTTTTGTCGATTCCACCAAACTATCAAAAGATGCCCTGACCTCAGCCTTGATTTGGATTTTCTCGGCGTCGGTTAATTTTTGATCTTGAATACTACAATTAATCAACAAGATTGAAATAGCTAATAAGAAGATTGTTTTAGTCAATATGTTAATGGGTTAGGTTATGTATTTAGATTATTAGTGTTTGTTTATTCGGAGCAAGAACCAAACAAGCGGGACGCTTGCGTTTGGTTAGGACGGAGACGGCTGCGCTAGGTCAGGAGTTTAGCTAAGAGATCACGGAAAACCCAGATATCTGGGCAGTTTAGCTTGAAGTACCTCAACTAATGCCGGTTCCATGTATTCATAAATATCCGGGATATCTAAACAAATGATTTTTTGGTCTTTTAAATATTCTCTGAAATTCTTTCGCAATCTATTGATGTGATTTTTCTCCATCACAAATATTATATCCGCCCATTCAAGCAGCTCTCCTGACACACGATTTTTAGCGCTATTATTAAGCCCTGCTGAAGATACCGTCAAGTCATCTCTTGTGGCATAAATTTGTTCAGCAGTTGGACTACGAAGTTTATTTTGACTACAAATAAATAACACTTTTTTCTTCATGTACTAAATTATGGGGGTGTTAGAATATGAGTGCACAAAAAAAATATTTGTTTGAAGCAGGAGCCTGTCTGCCGACGAGGCAGGCTCCGTGCAGTTCTCCCAAGCAGAAGCTTTGGAAAGAGGTTAAATTCTTATTAGGTGAAAACCGACAATACAAACTGAATACCCACATATAAAGTAATGATTGTTGGAAAAAGTAAAAGTAGAATAAGGCTAAGTTTTGGCAAATTCTCTTTAACCCGATGAGCAATGAATGTTGCTAATCCAATTATTAGCCCAGGTGAAATTGAACTTAATATTAGTACCCAAGTTTCTAACTCTGGATATTCATTTCCGCCTCGAGCTGCTGTATCAGATATAACACCGATTGCGAAAGGTAACATTGTGTAGATGAAAAGAAACAACAAAACCCCAAAGGCAACATTTATGATCGTAAGGATTTTTAAAGATCTCATAAGCCACATAACATAATACTATCCGAACACGAATTTTCCTTACTCGTTCGGATAACATCGGTGAAACTATTTTAAAATGCTAGTTTTATAGAATCAAATCCGCTTCAATCCAAAATCATCCATCACCAATCAAAAATCTAAAGCGGTAAATTATCATGCTTCTTCTTTGGCACGCTGTCCACTTTGTTTTGTGAAACTTCGAGGGCTTTGATCAGTTTGGCTCGGGTTTCTTCCGGTTTGATCACGTCATCAATAAATCCACGGGCTGCTGCCCGGTACGGATGCGCAAATTCTTCAGCGTATTGTGCTTCCAGTTCTTTTTGCTTGGCTTCAGGATCTTTTGCTTTTGCAATTTCTCTTCGGAAAATAATCTCAACCGCTCCTTTGCTTCCCATTACCGCAATTTCGGATGTCGGCCACGCCACATTGTAATCGGCACGGATGTGTTTGGAATTCATCACATCATACGCTCCCCCATACGCTTTACGAGTAATTACCGTCATTTTCGGAACGGTTGCTTCACAAAATGCATAAAGAAGCTTTGCGCCATCTTTAATAATTCCGCCCCATTCCTGATCGGTGCCAGGCAAGAATCCCGGAACATCTTCAAACACAACCAACGGAATATTGAACGCATCACAGAAACGAACAAAACGTGCTCCTTTCTTAGAAGAATTGATATCCAGCACGCCTGCCATCGCAAGTGGTTGATTTGCAACAATTCCGATACTTCTTCCACCCAAACGGGCAAATCCAACTACGATATTTTCAGCATATTCTTTGTGCACTTCGTAAAAACTCTCTTTGTCCACAATTCCTTCGATCACATCTTTGATATCGTACGGTTTGTTTGGATTCAACGGCACAATATCATGTAATGCTTTTGCTTTAGCAGAATCCGGTTCTTTGGATTCTATCATCGGCACTTTCTCTTCGCAATTTTGCGGCACATATGACATCAACGTTCTGATATCCTGTAAACAAACGGCGTCGTTCGGAGTTGCAAAATGTGCCACACCTGATTTTGAGTTGTGTGTCATTGCGCCGCCTAATTCTTCCGAAGTCACTTCTTCATGAGTAACGGTCTTCACAACATTAGGTCCGGTTACAAACATGTAACTGGTGTTTTCTACCATGTAAATGAAATCCGTTAGCGCAGGACTATATACAGCTCCACCGGCACAAGGTCCCATGATCGCGGAGATCTGAGGAATCACACCGGAAGCCATACTGTTTCTCCAAAACACTTCTGCATAACCGCCGAGCGAAGAAACTCCTTCCTGAATTCTTGCTCCGCCTGAATCATTCAATCCAATTACAGGAACGCCGTTTTTAAGTGCCAGATCCATCACTTTGCAAATTTTCTCAGCATGTGTTTCGGAAAGAGAACCGCCAAAAACGGTGAAATCCTGACTAAATACATACACCGGCTTTCCATGAATCTTTCCGTGACCGGTAACAACACCGTCTCCTAAAAATTGTTGCTCATCCAGACCAAAAGCGGTACTTCGGTGTGTTACAAAAGCATCTATTTCATCGAACGAACCTTTGTCGAGAAGCAGGTCAATGCGCTCTCGTGCGGTAAGTTTTCCTTTCTCGTGCTGCTTTTCGATGCGGGCTTTTCCACCACCCAATTTCGTTTGCTCACGTAGTTTTTCAAGACGTTCTACTTTTTCGTTCTTTTCCATAGTTAGTTAATCAGGATTTATACTCTTTAAAATAGGATTGCAACGTATCAATAAATTCGATGGCCTCTTCCGAGAACATATCTACTTTATATTTGCTGAAAATTTCTTTTTCTAAAAATACAGAAGCATCACTCCAATTATCAAATTGATTCAGCTCATTGATGCCCCGGTCATATGCTTTCTGTTTTCCGGAAAAAACATCGTTTACCCAACGCTCCTCGCTGTTCATAAGATACTCATTCAATTCCATAGTGGCTGAACTGTCTTCAACTGCCTCTTCTTCTTCAAAAATCTCATCGTCTTCATCTTCAACAAGCAGTGTATTGTAAGTGGGTTCAGATTCAGGTTCTTCCTCTTCTTCTCTTGAAGCCATCATCACTTCCATCTGATCTTCACTCAAAAACTGAGCCCACATCGGTTTTTCTTCTTCATCTTCTGAGTTGTTCTCCTCTTCCGAACTGATATGTTCTTCCAGAATCGGGTCTTGTGTTTCTTCGGACGGATCCGGAGCATCCATTATAAGATCGTCTTCCTCGATCAATTCACTTTCAAATCCTTCATCTTCCTGAACTACTCCTTCATATGAATCCTTTGCCTGATCCAAAATAGATGTCAGGTTGGATTTGAATGCCTGTTTATCTTCTTTTTGATTGCTGACCGGTTCGGAATCCTCATCTTCTTCATCAGCATTTTCATCTTCACTTAAGAAGATATTATTCAAAGATTCCGAATCATCCACACTGTCAAATATCAAAGTTTCTTCCTGTTCGATATCTCCAAGAATCTCATTGATATCCGGCTCCACAGCTTCAGACTGAAACAAGCTGGCTAAATTTTCTTCTTTCTCTTCTACGTCTTCCGGAATTTCTTCTTTTACTTCTTCTGCTGCTTCAGCCGGTTTAGCTGATTCTGATACCGATTTCACTTCACTTTCCTGCTCTTTGATCAATTCCATTTTAAAGTTATCGGTAGAAAGCATTTCTATGAAGGTACTTTGCGTAACGGCTACATCAATAGAAGAGAAAATTTCAGCGGTATTATCAAAACCTTTATCTCTGAAGAATCTTTGTAGAAGCTCCGGAGCGAGTTTTCCTCCGCAAAGAGAAAAAAGCATTTCCAGTTTTTGAGACCAGTTTTCGGCGGTATAATCAGCTACGATCCTGGCATCTAAATTTGAAACCAGACTTTGGCAGCGTTCTATAGTCAGTTCATCCAGCTCTCTTTTCTTCATATAAAGAGGGATAGCAGTTCCGAAATGTTTGTAAACCTTAAGCCTGGCACAACGCTTACTTACTTCCTCAAATGAAAGCACTGTTTCTTCCCGAAAAATATAGGGAGCAATGTTCTTTCGAGGTTCTACAAGAACAGAAACTATATCACTAACTGTAGCATGCAGAATTTCATACAATCTGACTTGCGGTATAACCGAGCAGCTTATGGAGGCTTTTTCAAAATCTTCTTGAGCACTAACGAACAACTTATTTTTCGTATCAACCCAAACAGAATCTGTCTTTTTAAGATCTGACAGCACTTTGTCTTCCAGTAAAAGGCGAATTCTCTCCACAATGTATACAGGTATTTCTGCCTTCAATAGCTGTTGAGGTGAGTAAAACGGACGCTCTGTTCCGATCTGTCCTATAAATTTATCGGTAATTTGGTCAATGACCTTTTGCATGGAAGTAAGATGATTTTGGTGAACGAAAATAAAGCCTAGAAAGTGGCATTACAACACGAATCTTTCCATCATAGTATATTTTTGCATTATACTTTCTACCTTTAGCGCATGATTTCACTTTCGGTCACAAGTCTTACCAAAAAATATAATCGGAAAACGGTTTTTGAGGATGTTCAATTCGGGCATAATTCCGGGATACTGGGTATTTCAGGCTCAAACGGAAGTGGAAAATCCACCTTGATGAAATGTCTGGCAGGATTACTGAGACCTAACTCCGGAACTATTGAGTGGAAACTGAACGGCGACCTCCTATCCCAAACTGAACTTAAAGATCACATCGGGTACGCAGCTCCGTATATTTCTTTATATGAAGAACTCACTGTTCTCGAGAATCTGGAATTCCTTTCGGAAGTCAGTCAACAAAATCTGAACAAATCAGACATTCAACAATTACTCGGCAAAACAGAAACTGATTCTCTAAAAGACAAGCTGTACAAATCTCTTTCTACGGGACAACAGCAGCGTGTGAAACTGGCTTCTTCTCTTATCCGTGATCCGGAAGTATTGTTTTGGGATGAACCGGGCTCCAATCTGGATTCCAACGGACATGCTTTGGTTCAGTGTTTACTTCAAGAACAAAAAGAAAAAGGTTGCCTGATCTTTCTGGCTTCCAATGATCCTGATGAAATTGCTCTTTGTGATGAGATTTTAGAGCTTAGTATTTAGTACTTAGACTTTCAGTATCCAAAGTATTACAATACGATTCTGTATTGAGCATCTACTATGTATTATCTTGTAATTATGATAACTTTGGTACCACTAAGTACTAAATACTAAAATCTAACTGCTATAAAATTGATTTCACAAAAAGACCAGGACCTCGCAACACTTATTCTTGAACACAGCACTCAACTTCAGAAAGGTGAGAATGTAATGGTTCAGCTCATCGGCTTAAACGGAATTGATTTGTTAAGAGCTTTGGTGGAACAAATTCGGGACAAAGAAGCTCATCCGTTTGTTCAAATTGAAGACACAGAAACGCAGCGTTTGTTAGTTGAGAAAGGCGATACGGATTTCTGGAAAAATCAGGCTTCAGTAGATCAAATGCCGTTAATGAAGCAGATGGATGTGTTTATTGGAATTCGTGCTTCTGAGAATATCTACGAAAATTCCCAAGCCAGTAAAGAAGCAAATAAAGCTTACTCAGAAAATTTCTTAAAGCCGGTTCATTTTGATGAAAGAGTGAACAACACCAAGTGGTGCATTATGCGCTATCCCTCTCCTGCTTTTGCGATGAATGCCAAACTCCCAACCCGCGAATTCACCAAATTCTATTACGATGCCTGTCTGGTTGATTATGCAAAACTGAAATCAGCTATGGAGCCTCTGGAAAAAAGATTACGAGCAACTGATGAAATTCATTTGAAAGGTGAAGGGACTGATATCAAGTTTTCCGTAAAAGGACAGAATTGGGTTCCGTGTTTTGGTGCTCATAATATTCCTGATGGCGAGATCTTTACTTCACCAATCCTAGATTCTGTAAATGGTCACATTACCTATGCTCCTTCCGTTTATCAGGGGAAACCGTTTGAGTTTGTGAAACTGGTTGTAGAAAACGGTGTGGTTGTGGATTTTGATTCATCCAACAATGACGCGTTGAAAGATATTTTAGATACCGATGAAGGCGCTCGCAGATTTGGTGAGTTCAGCTTTGGAACTAATCCCGTGATCGAAAAACCGATGTACGATATTCTGTTTGATGAAAAGATCTACGGATCCAATCACTTAACGCTCGGTAAAGATTATGAAATCGCTCCTAACGGAAATTCAAGCAACATTCACTGGGATCTGGTTTGCATTGGTGCAGATGTATTTCTGGATGGAGAACTTATCCGCAAAGGACGAAAATTTGTAACAGATGATTTGAAAGGGTTGAATCCTGAGGAGTTGCTTTAGTATTTAATGCTTAGTCATCGGAATATATTAGGCAATTCGTTGATGAAATTAATCTAGATAACCAATCAAATCCCGAACAACGTCATCCTGAGGATACTTCCGAAGGATCTGCAAAGTAATTGAATAATAGCTGTTCAATTTTGATTGGCAATTATGTAGATCCAGAATTCTTTTTTATAATAAGTAAAACAGTTTCTTACAAAAAATCCTAAATGTATTCTAGTCGAGTAGATCCTTCGGAAGTATCCTCAGGATGGCTCTCAATTTCGTATGAAAAAAACCATCCTCATATACGGACTTTCATTGGCACTACTGGTTTTTGTGCTGGAGTATTTTGAGTATAGGTTTTTTATTCGTGAGCTATCTACTGAGCTTTTCGTATTTATGATTGCTCTTACTTTTACAGGATTGGGACTTTGGGTTGGAAAAAAGCTGACCAATCAAACCAAAATTGAATCCCCGCCTTTTGAGCAAAATGAAAAAGCGATCAGGTATTTAAAAATCAGTGAGCGTGAACTGGAAGTATTGGAATTGGTTGCTCAAGGGCTTTCCAACAAACAGATCTCCGATAAATTGTTCGTGTCTGTAAATACTACTAAAACTCATCTCTCCCATCTTTATGAAAAACTGCAAGTAAAACGCAGAACTCAAGCCGTTGAAAAGGCGAAATCGTTGAATATTATTGAGTGAGAAAAGTTCTTGAAGTAGGATTCTCCAGATTAACCTGATCTAAAGGATGGGATAAGAATTAATCCTGCTAATCCTATAGTCCTGCAAATCTTGGTTCAAACCTTTTATATAATTCTCAGTTTTTGAAGCAGGATTACTAGGATTAACTCGATGTACAGGATGAGAATAAAGACAATCCTGAATAAACTTTTATAGATTTTCATCTCGCGGCGTATGCCCGAGATCTGGATTCCTGCCTTCACGGGAATAACCTAATCACTAGTTTAAAGTTCTAAATAAGATTCTGGATCGGTCTGACCCACCCTTGTTCCCTCCCTAACTTTAGGGAGGGAAACTCTTAAACTAGACTAGATAATAATATCAAAGTCCCCTTCCCTTATCGAAGGGAAGGGACAGGGATGGATTTTTTCCTCCCGAACCCCAAAACCATTGTGCACTCTGTGGGTTATCCTTTCCGTGATTTAGTGATTCCGTGGCCTATTAATAGGATTCAGTTTCCCAGAACTCCTCACCCATTCCTACGAAATTTGCAAAATCATACTTTCGGGTGATTCCTGATTTGTGTTAATTGCTTACTCTTTGGGTGTACATTAACTCCAACTAATCACATTATGAGAAAAATCATCCTTATTTATGGTTCCATCACCGGAGCGGTAATAATTTTAAGCATGACGCTGGGAATTTATGCTGCCAAATATGGAGGCAACGAGTTCTTTGCTTCCGAAGCCCTCGGCTATTCCATAATGCTGATTGGGTTTTCAATGATATTTGTAGCCACAAAAAAATATCGAGATGAAGAACTTGGCGGGATCATAAAATTTTGGACAGCCTTGAAGGTAGGCTTAGGCATTTCATTAATCGCAGCTATTGTTTATGTATTTGTATGGGAGATTAACTTATATCTAACCGATTATGAGTTTATAAATGAATACACGGAATCAATTATCAGCAATGCGAAAGAAGCAGGAGTTTCACAAGAAGAATTAAATAAAACCATTCAGCAGATGGAAAAAATGGAACAACAATATGGAAATTGGTGGTTCAGGCTTCCAATTACATTTACTGAAATTTTTCCTGTTGGCTTGCTAATCTCCTTAATAAGTGCTGGACTATTCAGAAACCAAAATTTTCTTCCATCACAAAAAGAAGAAACAGTAGCTTAATAACCGAATCATTATGCAAAGTAACGCTTCCACACCAGACGAATACATCGCTGAACTTCCTGAAGAACGAGTTTCAGCAATGAAAAAACTCAGAAAAACCATTTTAGATAATCTCCCGGATGGATTCGAAGAAACCATGAGTTATGGAATGATCGGCTATGTAGTTCCCCATTCCATTTATCCGAACGGTTATCATTGTTCTCCTGAATTACCGCTTCCCTTTTTAAGCATCGCTTCACAAAAGAATTTTATCGGATTATACCACATGGGGATTTATTCCGAAGAAAAACTTCTGAATTGGTTTACAGGAGAGTATCCCAAATATGTAAAAACGAAACTTGATATGGGAAAGAGTTGTATCCGTTTCAAAAAACCGGATCAAATTCCTTTTGAATTGATCGCTGAATTAGTGCAGAAAATGTCGGTTCAGGACTGGATCGATAAATACGAATCTGCATTAAAAAAATAATCTAATTAAAAAACTATCATGAGTACAGAATCAGTCAACCCGAATAATCATTCTCTTTCCCTTGCAGTAAAAGATATTCATGCTTCAAAAGCGTTTTATGAAAAGCTAGGTTTTACTACTGTTGAAGGAACCGGACCTATTGAACATAACTGGATCATAATGGAAAAAGGGCATTCCAAAATTGGTCTTTTTCAGGGAATGTTTGATGAAAATATCATCACTTTTAATCCTACGGATGCCCGTTCTGAATACAAAAAGCTTAAAGAAGACGATAACGTCAAATTCCTAATGGAATCGGAATCTATAAAAGAAGAAAAAGGGCCATGTCATTTTTGTGTAGAAGATCCGGACGGAAATCAGATCTTGTTTGATCAGCATAATGAATAAGTAAAGACGCAAAATCTTGCATCTCAACATCGAATAGCAAAGAAAAATAATCATGAAAAAAAGAGTGACAGGCATTGGCGGGGTTTTCTTGAAAGCAGAAGATCCTAAAGCAACGAATGAATGGTATAGAAAGCATCTCGGTATAAACTCCGGACAATGGGGCGGGACGTTTATCTGGCGACATTCCGAGAACAAGGAGAAAATGGGTTACACAGCATGGAGTATTTTCAAGAATGACACTACTTACACAAACCCGAGTAAGAAAGACGCAATGATCAATTACCGGGTGGAAGATCTTGAAGCACTGCTCAAAGTCCTGAAAGAAGAAGGCGTTGAAATAGTTGGAGAAATGCAGGTAGAAGATTACGGAAAGTTCGGCTGGATCATGGATCCGAATGGATATAAAATTGAGTTATGGGAACCGTTTGATGATCCGTACGAAGCAATGCTGAACGAAGATGATGTGAATAAGATGAGTTAGCGTTAGCTAATAGCTGTTAGCTGACAGCTATTAGCTACTATTCTAAAAATACTTAAATATTGGATACTCAACATTCTTTGAATCAATGCCATTCTTCTCAAAATACTCATCAAAGAAATTCCAGGTAACCAGTCCATCATCGGATTGAGGCTCCAGCATATAAAAGATCAGATTGGTGAGCGGCTGAGCCATATCCACTAAAAAATCTCCATCGTTTGCCATTTTGGTAGATTCTTTAAATTCGCCTTCTACCATTGCCATATTGTGACCTTCAAACTGTCGCTGCGACTTCTCAAATTTTGAGATCTCAAAAACTTCCCCTTCATATTCTTTTTGGCCTTTAATTTCAGATACAATCACTCCCTGCTTTTTTAAATGATCTGCAATTGTTTTCATCTCCTTTGGGATGATATATCCTCTTGGAATGGTGCTTTCAACGGTTGCTTCAAATTTACTGTAATTATTCACACCAGGGACTTCTATGATCTCTCCTGATCTTATGAAACTCGTGTCACCTTCATTTGTCACATAAGGAATATAATTATATGTTCGGAGCGTAAAAGTGTCTTCAAGCGGAACCATTTGGAATCGAACCCCCTTCTTTTTCTTTCCGGCATTATCCAGAACATTTTGCATTGCTGATTGAGCTGCACTTTCATTCACTTCAGCTATGTACGTTCCATTATTGTTGGTGTACTCTAAAATCTCCGTCACAAAGGCTTTGGTTGAATTCATTCTTTCGTACAAACGCTCATGAGCAAATGCCTCACTTAAAATCCCGATCTTATTTCTCAATCCCATTTGGTTCACTAAATATCTGGGATGATGATTGTAGGTGTACAAAGCTTTCGGTGGCCATCCTTGTCGTAGGCTGTATCCACCATATGGACCCAAATAAATATCATTTTTCTCTTTCACTTTTTTGGTCACTTCCGGAAGTAACTCATTCCAGGTAAGATCATAAGGGGCTTTTTCTCCGGCAGAGTGATAACTCGGTGCCCAGGTCAGAGAATAGCCGTGCCATGTTCCGTTTGTAGTATGTAGATCCACAAAAATTTCGGGGTCCCATTTTACAATCACATTTTGGATCATGGCTTGGGTCTCGAGGGCTTCCATTTTTATTCCATCTCTGTTCAGATCCCAACCCTGACTGTTTGCACGAATTCCCGTTTTCTGCGGACTTCCTTCCTGTGATCGCCGAACCTGAACATCCATTTTATCATTAGAATCTGTGTTGTAGATAGGAGCGAAAATGATGATCTGATCTTCTAGCAAATACTTTTTATCACCAAGTAGAATTTCTCTCATCAGGATTTGAAGAATTTCTTTTCCTTCCACTTCTCCGGAATGGATATTTCCCTGTATATACATCACCGGCTTCTCCGATTGCTCTGCTTCTTCAGGAGAACTCACTTTTGGGTCTGCCATTACAACCACAGGAATATCTTTTCCTTCTAAGCTCTTCCCCATGTACTCCAGATGCATCAACTCTGTTTCAGGTTGAAGTGCCTTGATGAAGTTCATTACATCCGCATAGGTAGACGTTTCCTGATAGTTGGTTTTCTCAGGAGTGGTGATCAGCTCTGCAGGCCATTGGGCATACAAAGAAGTTGATAAAATCGATAAGAAAGTAATCAGTAAAAGCTTTTTCATAGGAAGTATTTTTATGCGTTTGATAATATCAAATTGAATTGAATTCTCATCAGTGCATTTCGAATTTTTACTTCAATTCGTCAGTTTATCCTGTTCCATTTACGAGCGATAGCGAAGTAATCTCCCCGATCGACTCTCTTTACTCTTTAATTATTTCCCTGCTATTTCTGACCTCCCCAATTCCTGCTCACATTTTACTGTCGAAGTAGCCCGCCCCTCCTTTCAAAAGGAGGGGATTTCCTAAACATATTTAGTACTTCATCAACGAGTCCTTTCCTTTATCCAAGGGGAAGACAGAGGAGGTCAAAACATCACATTCTAACCATACAATTATCAGGATATTGCCTGTCTGCCGACATAGGCAGGCTTCGTCATGTTCATTCCTCGCAAATTGTGACCATTCACGAGCGGAGCGAAGTGATCTCCTTGTTCCTACTTAGTTATGGAGACTGCTTCACTCCGTTCGCAGATGGATACTTACTCGCAGATGGTATCGTATCCCGATGAAACCAATTTGTCTTTTTAGCGTGTTATTACAGTTACCGTTAGTTAAATGGGGAAATCATGAAAAACTCAAAAGCCTTCTTTTTCACCGGATCAGCATTACTATTCTTTTGGATCATTGGAGGATTTAGCCCTTACATAGGTTGGGAAGCCAGACTTTTTAAGATAATGCTAACAGCTATTCTTGGTTTTGTAGCCTGGAAACTCAAAAACTCTGAAAATCCGAAATACAAGAAAAGTGCATTGATTATCGTCTTGCTACTAGCAACAGCTACCGCTTATGCGGAACCCTATGTAAGTCATGCGGTATTCGGACATCATCACCATCATTTCTTTTGCGGGAAGTAGATCTGAAGCATATCATGAAATAAGTTAAGTGAGAAAATCTCCCCTTGAGGGGGGACGAAAGTCCAAACGGTTCTTTGGACTTTCCGAGGGGTGTTGGTGAAGTACAGTTATTAGTAAACTACACCAACACCCTCCGTTTTTTCGGCTAGCCGAAAACCGCACCTCCCTCGAGGGAGGAATCTCAAAACCTTAAGAAAAAATCATTAACATTTCTCTCATTTGTTAAAAATGACAGCATGATTAAGAAAGCAGACAGCGTATGTCTCATATCTTCCATCTGAGGTCTTATATCTTAAGTCTACCTAACAATCGTCTCCGATCTCTTAGGCCCTGTGGAAATAATCGTAAATTTTACTCCCAGATAATTTTCAATAAAGTCGATGTAGGATTTGGCTGCATCAGGAAGTTCCTCCCATTTCGTCATTCCGGAAATGTCTTTATCCCAGCCCGGCATGGATGTATAAACAGGTTCTACGTTTTCAATTTCATCTAAACAAAGCGGGAATACTTTGGTTTCCTCTCCGCCATTGATCTTGTATCCGGTACACACTTTGATCTCGTCAAAGCCATCCATTACATCCATCTTGGTAAGCGTTAGTTCGTTTATGCCGTTTATTCTGCATGCGTATTTCAAAGCAACAAGATCTAACCAACCACAACGCCTTGGTCGACCAGTAGTAGCGCCAAACTCATGACCCTTTTTACGAAGTTCTTCTCCAGTTTCGCCTAACAATTCGGTTGGAAAAGGACCATTTCCAACTCTGGTACAATATGCTTTGGTAATTCCCATTACATGCGTAAGCGCCGTTGGGGGAACTCCTGAGCCGGTACAAGCTCCACCTGAAGTCGGCGATGAAGAAGTTACATACGGATAGGTTCCGTGATCAACATCTAATAAACAACCTTGCGCACCTTCCAGCAAAATTGACTTCTTACTTTCTAAACCTTCGTGCAATAAATTAGTAGTATTACAGATATAAGGCGACAATATATTGATGGAGTCTTCGAGTTCATTCATCAAATCATCAACAGAAAGTTTCGGCTCCTGATACAGATTCTCCAACGCGAAATTTATATCTTTGATGTTTTGCTCAATTTTCTTTTTCAGAACTTCTTTATCTAAGAGATCAACCATACGGATTCCAACTCGAGAAACTTTGCTTACATAAGCCGGACCAATTCCACGTCCTGTTGTTCCTATGGCATCCCCGCCACGACGTTTTTCTTTGAGTTGATCGAGTAGTTTATGGTAAGGTAGAATTACGTGCGCTGTTTGGCTGATGAAGAAGCGCCCTTCTAAACTGAAGCCCATCTCCTGCACATCTTTGATCTCTTTGACCAAAGCGATAGGATCGATAACAACACCGTTCCCGATCACACAATCACCGGAACCGTTAAAAATTCCGGATGGGATCAGATGCAACACGAAAGTCTTGTCATCAAACTTAAGCGTATGACCTGCGTTTGCTCCGCCCTGATAGCGAACAATAAAATCCGCTTTGTCGCTTAACAGATCTACGATCTTTCCTTTTCCTTCATCGCCCCACTGGGCACCAATTACTACTCTAACTGACATATCTTTTTAAAAAAACTATTAACAATAAAAAAGGGGTGTAGTTATCTACACCCCTTTCAGGTTCTATTTAGAAAACACTTTTCAACCTTCGTTGAATGATTCGGCTGCTTCTTCTACTGATTTGTAGTGCTTGAAAACTGTGATCAATTTTGTAACGATCAACAAACTCTCGATCTTATCAGTAGCATTAGCGATTCTGAGATCGCCTCCAGCTTTGCGCATAGTTGTAAGCGCGCCGATTAACATTCCAAGTCCGGATGAATTCATGAACTTTACTTTCCCGAGATCAACTACAATGTTAGTTTTTCCGGCATCAATTAGCTCATGAAGTTTTTCGTTCAGGCTAACCGCATCGGGTCCACCCATTACGTTACCTTTAAATTCGATAACTACGCTACTGTAGCGTTCTGATGTATTAAAGCTCATAATCCTATTTTTTAAAACTTATTATTTATTGGTTTTGGAGTCTAATTCTACTACCAAAGAGCTGGCAACAAATAACGAACTATACGTACCAAGTACAATACCAATTAACAGTGCAAAAGAAAAACCTTTTAACACTTCGCCGCCAAAAATAAACAGCACAGCAACCACAAACAAGGTGGTAACCGAAGTGATAATAGTTCTACTTAGCGTATCATTCAAGCTTTTATTTACCATTGGAATAAATTCCATGCCTTTATGTACGATACTGTTCTCACGAATACGGTCAAATACTACTACCGTATCGTTCAAAGAATAACCCACAATAGTCAGGAAGGCAGCAATAATATTCTGATCAATAAGTAAGCTGAAGTTTACAACATCGCTTAGTAAAGTGAATACTCCAAGTGTAATAATTACATCGTGAAATAACGCCGCTACTGCTCCGGCTGAGAATGTCCATTTACGGAATCTGATCAAAATATATACGAAAATAATAATCATAGAATAAATTACAGCTTGCAATCCTCCTGATTTCAGGTCTTCGGCAATTCTGGGGCCAACACTGTCCGTTTTTTCAGTTTCAGCCTGATTTTCGGGATAAAGTTGAGCCATAGTAGAACGAACTACCGTCTCGATCTCTTCGATTGTGTTTGTATTGTCTGTTCTGATCAAAACTTCTGATGGAGAACCGAATAATTTAACTTCCGGCGTTGAACCAAGTGGATCTGTTAAACTGGATCTTATTTCAGTTACGTCTACTGCTCGTTCGAACTTCAGGACTATTTCTTTACCGCCTTTAAAGTCGATACCGTATTGCAAACCTTTTGTTACGATAGCCCCAATGGAAATTGCGAGCAATATCCCTGAGACCACATAAGCTATCTTTCGTTTATTAACGAAGTCAAAATTTGGTGTTTCAAACCATCTCATAATTATATCCTTTTTACTCTTTTAAATTTCTTTGTTGATTAACCGAAGTTTACTGCATTCGACTTAGTGCGAGTCAAGTAATCCACTACTACACGAGTAATGATAATTGCACTAAATAATGAACAACAGATACCAGCTAGTAGTGTTACTGCGAATCCTTTGATCGGGCCAACTCCGAAACTCAAAAGAACCAATGCAACAAAACCTGTAGTAATGTTCGCATCAATAATTGCACTCATAGCATTTGAATATCCTGCTGAAATTGCAGCTTTGATGGTTTTTCCGGTGCGTTGTTCTTCCCGAATACGATCGAAGATCAGTACGTTTGCATCTACTGCCATACCTATTGTAAGAACAATTCCTGCCATTCCGGGAAGTGTTAACGTAGCTTTGAAGCCTGCTAAAATTCCCAAGATGAATACAATGTTCAACAACAATGCAATATCAGCAACTGCACCACCTGTTCGGTAATACACGATCATAAAAATTGCTACGATGGATAGACCAATTAATACAGAGTTTAAACTCGCATCAATAGAAGCCTGACCAAGTGAAGCACCAACAGTTCGTTCTTCAACAATTTCTAAAGGAGCGGGTAATGCACCTGAAAGAAGGATATTTACCAAGTCATCGGCTTCGCCTACATTTTCAACACCTGTGATTGAAGAGCGTCCGTTGTTGATCTTTGAAATCACGTTTGGATAAGTGTAGATATATCCATCCAGTACTATGGCTACCGGTTTACCAATATTAGCTCCGGTAATTCGTGCCCAGTCTCTGGCTCCTTCCGCATTCATTGTCATCGAAACTTCAGGAACATTGGTTGCAGGGTCGAACTGAACGCTCGCTTCTTCAATTACGTCCCCTGTCATTTCAACATCCGTTTTTACTCCGTAAAGAGAAAACACTTCTGCTCCACCTTGTGGATTAGGCTGTGTATTTGCACTCCACATAATGGTTGTATTTCTTGGGAGCATGCGATCAATTTCAGGATCATTCAACAATGTGTTTACTTCAGCTGTGTCTTGCTCTTCAGCATATCCAAGAACATATGGACTTCCCTGGCTTGGAATCAGAACTTCCAGCAATGCATTTGGCTGAATAGTATCTAAACTATCTCCTTCTTCACCGGCTGCTAATTCATCGAAATAATCATACACCTGATTTATGAATGAGCTGAAGTCGTTTGCATTGGCTGCTAATCTGAATTCCAGACGAGCAGTACCTCTCAAGAGATTACGAACACGTTCTTTATCGTCAACACCAGGAAGCTCAACTACGATTCTATCCGTTCCCTGTTTTACTATAGATGGTTCCGTTACACCAAATCTATCCACACGTGTACGGATAATTTCAATAGCTCTGTCGAGAGCTTCTGTTCTTTGTGCTTTTAAGAAAGTTATGATCTCTTCATTTGTAGAACGTCTGGTAATTTCTGCGGCATCATTTCTGAAATAGCGGCTTAATCTGGCTCCTTCATTCTGAGCCTGAAACTCTACATCCATTTCATCAATGAAGTCAGTATCATTTTCTAAAGCTGTTGCTCTTGCATTTGCAACCACTTGCTCCAAAGCGTCGTCTTTATTTTCCCCTGCCAATTCAAGAATTAACTGAGGGGTTCCCACTTCAAGCATAACATACATTCCACCTTGCAGGTCAAGACCCAGATTTAATGTTCGCTCTTTTATACTTGCTAACTTTTCTCTGTTTTCATCAACATACTGAGCACTGTCTGATGGAGAAAGTTCACTTATTTGTTTCTGTTCCAGATTGTACTGGATGGTTGGAAATAGGTACCATAATGTCAAAGCCAAAAAGGCGAATATGAGACCAATTTTAAATCCGTTTCCTTGCATAAGATTAGATTTTAGAATTTAGATTTTTAGTATTAGATAGATGTAAGATTTAAAACATAAGATTTAAGATTAGTTATCCAATCTTAGTCTTAATAGAATTCAAAATTTGAATTCCGGAATTTGTTATTTGAATTTTAAGAATCGGGTTTTGCACCCACTAGGTGCTATGGTGCGTTTATCGCTACCCCTGATAAGAAAGGTGTGTAAGAAGTACTTTGTGAATATAAACCAAATCCTGCGTCAAGATTAACCAGATTATTTAAACAAGATTCTGAAATCGAGTTGGATGCTTTTTTTACAGATGCAGCCTCTTTTTGAGAAACAGCACTTGGCTTCACATTCTCAATTACAACGGCTTTACCCATACCATTAGAAGAAGTTTGATAAGCATTCCACTCATCAATAATTACTTCTAAAACATCGGTCTTACCTGATTTACTTATTGGAAGCTCAAAATCTTCACTGTTTTTGGAAACGATTTCAGAAGCTTTCTTTATTACTGAATCCAGTTCCTCTGAATCTTCAGCCAAGTCTGAAATCAGCTTTCTGATTTCTGCATTTTCTTCTGATTTAACTTTGGCATCTAACCATGAAGTAAATTCTGAATGAGTTTTACTTTCCTGAATAGGAGCAACAAAATGAAGTGCAAATCCAAGTAGTATTACAACCAGACTGTAAGATTTAGTGATATGGGTTCGGAAAATTTTCACAAGGTGTAATATAGATAAGATTTAAACTTTAATTCAATTAAGATTTAAATTTCAATCTTTTTTTTCAACCGCTCAAATTCCTGCTTCAGAAACTTTCCGGTATGGGACTTTTCAACTTCTGCAATTTTATCGGGAGTTCCTTCAGCAATAATTTCACCACCGCCTTTTCCTCCCTCAGGACCAAGATCAATAATCCAGTCGGCCGCTTTGATAAGGTCCAGATTATGTTCGATCACCATCACGGTATTTCCTTTGTCTACTAACTTCTGAATTACATTCACCAGCATTCTCACATCTTGGAAATGCAATCCGGTAGTTGGTTCGTCCATTACATATAGTGTATCTCCGGTGCCGATCTTGGAAAGTTCCCGAGCAAGTTTTATTCGCTGCGCCTCACCACCGGAAAGTGTGGTACTTGATTGTCCCAGTGTCAGATATCCTAATCCTACAGAAGTGAGCGTTTTCAGGATCCTGCTGATCGCCGGTTGTGCATCAAAAAATTCTGCGGATTCTGAAATTGGCATTTTCAATACATCTGAAATGCTTTTTCCTTTATAGAAGATCTCCAGCGTTTCGCGATTATATCTTTTCCCATTACAGGTTTCGCAAGTCACGTAAACATCCGGAAGAAAGTTCATCTCGATCTTTCGGACTCCGTCCCCTTGGCAAGTTTCGCATCTTCCTCCTTTCACATTGAAAGAAAACCTTCCCTGATCGTATCCCCTGATCTTAGATTCCGGAAGTTCGGCGTATAGCCTTCTGATATGATCAAAAACTTTGGTATATGTTCCCGGATTTGATCTTGGTGTTCTCCCTATCGGGCTTTGATCAATAGAAATGATCTTATCAATATTATCCAGGCCATCCACGGTATCATAAGGAAGGGGAACACTTTTGGATTTATAGAAATGATTGGAAAGAATAGGCACCAACGTTTGATTGATCAATGAACTCTTTCCGCTACCACTTACTCCGGTTACCGAAATAAATTTCCCAAGTGGCACATTTAAATCAACACTCTGTAGATTATGCCCACGAGCATTTTTTATGGTGATCTTTTTCTTATTGCCTTTTCTATACTTTTCAGGGAGTTCGATGATCTCTTCATCTCGAAGAAACTTCGCCGTCATTGAATCTTTAGCCAACTCATCGGGTGTTCCTGCTGAAACAATATGTCCGCCATTAACTCCTGCTCCCGGCCCCATATCAACTACAAAATCTGCATGCTCAATCGTTTCTCTATCATGCTCAACTACCAGTACACTGTTGCCAAGATCGCGAAGCATTTCCAAAGATTTGATCAGTTTGATATTATCTCTTTGATGCAATCCGATACTCGGCTCATCCAGTATGTAGAGAACACCTATCAATTGCGTACCGATCTGAGTTGCCAATCGGATCCGCTGAGCTTCTCCGCCACTTAGTGTTTGTGCTTCTCTATCTAAATTTAAATAATCTAATCCCACATTCAGCAAGAAATCCAGCCGATCTCTGATTTCTTTTAATACCTGACTGCCTATAAGCTGCTGTCGTTCACTAAGTTTGATTCCATACAGCGTGTCCCGAATTCCGTCAATATCCATTTGTACCAGATCGTGAATATTATATCCGTCAATCTTGTAGGAAAGAGCTTCCGGATTTAATCGACCACCTCCACATTTCGGGCATTTGATCTTACTCATATACGCTTTAGCTTTGTCTCTTTGCTTCGGAGACTTGCTGTTTTCGTACTGATCAATGATCATTTTTCTTAGCCCTTCAAATTTGTGCTTGTAGGTTACATTACTGTCTTTGAAATCATAACTAACCGAATATTTATGATCTCCTCCTCCGTTCATCAACAGATCAAGATCTTCTTTGGAGTACTTTTTGAAAGGTGTTTCGAAATCTTTGTTAATGCTTTCCAGAACAGCCTTCAATTGTTTGAACACAAACACATCTCTGGGTGCTCCTAAATATCTGAGACCACCATCTTCAATCGACTGTTCGTTATTCGGAACCAAAAGCTCCCAACTGACATCATAAGTGCTTCCCAATCCATCACAAGTTTGACAAGCACCATACGGCGAATTGAATGAAAATAGATTTGGGGCAGGATCTTCGTAAGCGATTCCACTTTCAGCATCGAACAACTTCTGAGAAAATAACCGATCTTCAAACTCATCCCCCTTTTTTGTCGCAAGAATTACATTTCCGTCAGCCATTTCCAGAGCCAATCGAATGCTTTCAGAAATTCTCTTTTCACTTTTAGAGCTGATCACAAACCGATCTACAACTACTTCAATATTGTGGGTTTTGTATCGATCCAGCTTTAAACCTTCCTCCAACTCAATCAACTCGCCATCAACACGTGCAGTTAAAAACCCTTGCTTGATCGTCTGCTCAAACAACTCCCTGTAATGCCCTTTGCGTCCACGCACAACGGGAGCCAAGCAATAAACCTTACTTCCTTCAGGCATATCCATCACCGAAGCTACAACCTGATCGGCGGATTGTTTTTCCATCTTATTTCCGGAAATATAAGAATAAGGAACTCCAACTCGTGCATAAAGCAATCTTAGAAAATCGTAGATCTCAGTAACCGTTCCTACCGTTGAGCGAGGATTACGATTTGTAGTTTTTTGGTCTATGGAAATTACAGGAGAAAGTCCGTCTATAAAATCTACTTCCGGACGTTCCATCATTCCCAAAAACTGGCGGGCATAAGCAGATAACGATTCCAAAAACCTGCGTTGTCCTTCCGCATAAATTGTATCAAAGGCCAGAGATGATTTTCCGGAGCCTGAAAGTCCGGTTATTACGACAAATTGATCTCTGGGAATATCAATGTCGAAATTTTTTAGATTGTGTTCTCGTGCGCCTCTGACTATAATATTTTGCTGCAAAGATCTCTTCTTTTAGGATTGAAGCCAACTTGAAGTATACGAAACAGATTGCATAGAACCTTCATTCAATTTTGATGAAGGTTAGTTTATATTTTCGACCTTCTGCCCTAAAACTCTGTATTCTCGAACAAATTTTCTATTAGGCTCAAGTCCTTCTTCATCTTCTGAATATTCAGGTTTTATTCTCTTAAGGTTATACATTGGAACCGATCCCATATTTTTGACTTCTATATCCCCGCGATTTTCGCAAATAAAGTATTCCTTCACTTGATTGTAAGTGCTCTCAGAAATATTGATATGCTCCTGATCAGCACTCTGCTCCATTCTTGATGCCAGATTTACGGCATTACCCCAAATATCATATGCGAAACGTTTTTTCCCAATAACTCCCACCACTGCAGAACCTGTATGTATACCGATTCTTAACGGGAAAATGGGAATAGATTCATCTTTATCAGGATGAAGCCGGATCATAAATTTTTTCATTTTCAAAGCAGTAAGCACTGAATCAATGGCGTGAGTATTATTCGCTTCCGGAAGTCCTCCCACAGCCATATAGCTATCACCAATAGTTTTGATCTTGATGAGGTTATTTTCTTCAGCAAACTCATCATACTTATCAAAATAGAAAGAAAGACTGCGGATTAATTCTTCAGGACTTAAACTCGGAACCACCTTACTAAATCCATCAAAATCTGTAAACATGATAGTGACGTTTTCAAACCGCTCAGGCGTAACCGTTCCATATGCTAGTAAACTTTCTGCTATTTTTTCAGGGAATATGTTTTGTAAGAGATCAAGATGTTCATTCTTAGACAGTTCCAATTCCTGATTAATCGCTTTCAGTTTTTGTTTTACTGTTTCAAGTTCCACATTCTGCGCCAGCGTATTTTTGTAAGTGGAAACCAAAAGGTTAATCAAGTGTTCAGCATCTGCTTTTATTTCATATTCTTTTCCATCCACTTCCACCTTAACATTTTCCCTTTCGCTGATTTTTGATAACGGAGCGCTCAGCAACTCATCCACTTTTTTAAAAAGTGTGTAATCATCATAAGGTTTTGTAAGGTAATTATCTGCTCCCGCTGATATTCCTTTCATCAATGAATCTGTAGTTACTAATGAAGTAACCAGAATTACCGGGATATGACTATAGTTTTTGTTTTCCTTAATTGCTGAGCATAATTTATAGCCATCCATTACCGGCATTTCTACATCGGTAATCACAAGATCAGGACTCTCTTTCTCTATAAGATCAAATGCGTCTTCTCCGTTTTGTGCAGTCAGCACATCGAAGCCTCTGTGAATAAGCTTGTGTTTTATTAGAGTAACCAGTGCAGGGTGATCGTCTACAACAAGTATTCTGTATTTTGTTTCTATCATTAAACAACCCTTATTGAACTAATTTTTTAGAATATATAGATATTTCTTTTTCGTTTGCGTTAGGGATTTTTTAGAAAGCATAAGCTTAAAATTTCTTATACCTTTAGTGTTTAATAATTATTTCATGGAAAAGACAATTAAGAACACCTGGTCTCCAACCTCATGGAAGGAGAAAACAGTAAAACAATTACCAACTTACAGCAATTCTGAGCTTCTGGAGAGAAACTACTCTCAATTAAAAAACCTTCCTCCTTTGGTTACATCCTGGGAAATCGAAGCGCTGAAATCCAAATTAGCAGAAGTATCTTCCGGAAAGAGTTTTTTACTTCAGGGGGGAGACTGTGCGGAAAGCTTTGATCTTGTGACTTCCCCGAAGATCGTAAATATGTTGAAGGTAATGTTACAAATGAGCTTTATTTTGATTCATGAAATGGGTGTTCCGGTTCACCGTGTTGGCAGAATAGCAGGGCAGTACGCCAAACCAAGATCAAATGATTTTGAGAATGTAAACGGAAAAGAAATTCACAGCTATCGCGGTGACCTTATAAATCGTTTTGAAGCTACCGAAGAAGCCCGAATGCCGGATTCCAACCGTTTGATTGAGGGATATCATAAAGCAGGTTTAACATTAAATTTTCTTCGCGCTCTGGCTGATGAGGGCTTTGCAGATCTGCGTCATCCCGAACAATGGGAAATGGATTTTATGCTCAATAACGAATACTACAAAGAATACGAAGCTATGGTTGATTCCATTACCAAAGCCGTTCGATTTATGGAGTCTATTTCTCCAACCAGGGTAAATAATCTTCAAAAAGCTGATTTTTATACTTCTCACGAGGCTTTGAATTTGTATTATGATGCTGCCCAAACAAGACAGGTGCCTCGTAAGACCGGGTTTTTTAATCTTAGTGCTCACATGGTTTGGCTAGGGAACAGAACCCGTGATCTGGATGGTGCCCATGTAGAATATTTCCGTGGAATACAGAATCCGATTGGCATAAAAGTTGGTCCTCCATTTACAGTTGATGAAACGTTACGGTTGATAGAAACTTTAAACCCTACTCATGAAGCCGGAAAAATCGTGCTCATTGGTCGTTTTGGAAAGGACAAAATTGAAGATCAATTACCACCTTTGATCAGAGCTATCCGGAAAGAAGGTTTCCCGGTAGTATGGAGTTCAGATCCGATGCATGGCAACACTTTCTCAACAGAAGATTCTGTTAAAACGAGAAATTTTGATCATATACTGGAAGAGATCAAATCCTCCTTTGCTATTCACAGAGCAGAAGGGAGTTATTTAGGTGGTGTTCACCTCGAAATGACTGGTGACAATGTTACCGAATGTGTGGGCGGCGCTGAAGGATTGAAGGAATCCGGGTTGAATGATAATTACGAAACATTCTGTGACCCCAGACTAAATTATCAGCAAAGTCTGGAACTTGCATTCCTGATCGCCAAAGAGTGGAAACAAAGCTATTTATAGAATTAAAAAATTAAAGATGAAAAATTAAGAATGTGATATCACATCAATTTTTCATCTTTAATCTTACATTTTTAATTCTTAATCCTCTTCACAGAGAAATCTCCTTAACCGAACCAAGTAGCTTACCCAGAAATTTATTTCCATACACTCTTTCAACGTGTTGAAGATCAGCAATGATCACCAGTAATTCTTTACTTCTGGAAAAAGCCACATTCAGTAATCTCGGAACACTCAATCCGTTTTTGGTTTCATCGAATGGTCGTACTGAATAATGTCTTAATGCTCCGTTCTGAAGTTCACCACTCATGACAGTATCAAAAATAATTACTTCTTTTTCTCTGCCCTGAAAGGTATGGATGGTTCCAACTTCCACATAACGATAACCTTCCTCTCTCAAATGATTACGAACAGTATACACACTGCTCCGGAACGGAACGATCACACCGATACTGTCATCGGCATATTTCAGAGAGAGTTTTTTAACACTTTGTTCAATCAGCTTTAGATGTACTTCATTCGATGGGTGGAAACTTCTACCGCCTTTTTCCTGCTCGATGTAAGGGCCGTATTTGGAAGAATCGACTAAAGCTACTGAATTTTTATTGACTCCTTCTTCTAAAATTTTTTCGCCGGACTTCAACCTCCCGTCGTAGAAAACCGAACTGATCACCCCGGCCAGATCGGATCTCAAACGATATTGAGTATCGAAGAAACAAGTAAAATCCGGGTTTTCATCATGCCATTGGAACAGATCCTCTGTGGTTTCGGCGCCGGAAACAAAAGTGAAGATATCCTGCTCCAAAAAAGCTCTGGATTCGGGATCATTAGTAATTGCAATTGGAGGGAGCTGCATCGGATCTCCGGCAATCACCAAATGCTGTTTACTTTTAGCAGCCATCAGCAATAAATACGGAACACCTGCCATAGAAGCTTCATCAACCACAACCGCATCATAACTTAAATTATAGAACAACTCTGAGGTACATACTTTTGCCATGGTTGTAGCAACCAATTGTTTTTTCTTCAGCTCGTAACGCTCGTTCAAATTCAGAAGCTTGTCAATCTTTTCTTCCATGGCGTCGATGCCGCCTTCCCGATCTACTTTCTCACCGAGAAGCTGACATTCCAAGTCCATTTTCTCAGGGATTTCCTCGTCTTCAAGCATCATTTTATCGATTTGTCCCTGAAGTTTTTTGTAGTTCTCTAAAGAAGTACTCAACTGCACCGCATCAGCTTTGCGACCATCCAGTTTTATTTTAACCTGATTTTCAAACAAAATGCTTTCCAGTCGATCATCCTGAAGTGCCGCCTCTCCGAATCTTGTTGTTTGCTGAAGATCAAACATTGGCTCGATCTCGTACAACGCTTCGATCACATTCATCAAACCAACATCAACTGCTCTGTTTGTATTGGAAACAAAAAGAACCCGCTTTCCTTCTCTTAAAAGATTAGCCACTATAAACCCAAGCGTAGCAGTTTTCCCCGTTCCCGGAGGTCCCCAAACATACAACACATTATTTTTTACTGCCTTTTCGATAGCTTCCGTTTGAGAATCATTTCTAAGCTCATCTACTTTCACTGAATAGCCGGAACTATTTTCCTTGAAATGCTTCGCCGGCTCTAACAGTGATTTCAGCTGGTCGACTTTCTTATACTTTTCTTCCAGTGTATATAAATGCTCTTCCATTTTCTTGAGCACAAAATCATTTTCCCACTCTAAATAAACCTCATCGATCGTTGGGCCGAAGTCCTCCGGGAATTCCAACCATACTTTTCCATCTTTAAAATCTATTTCGTGTACTTCCAGATCTTTACTGCGAAGCTTGGCTCTGATCTCTTCCGCAAATCGCAGTCCCTGATTCGTAGTCTCGAAAATATAAACATGATGATCCGATTGCTTTTGAAGTACTCCATTTGTCAGTACATCATTGGATGGTGTCTCTCGAACCGCTTCTATTTCTTTCTCTATAGCCGATATGGCTTTTTTTATAATCTTTTTGATATTCAATTCTTGAATAGTTATTTGTTATTGGTTAATGGCTACAAATAACTTTTAACCATTAGCAACACTACTGATCCCAAAGTTCTGATCGAATCATTTCTGCACTTCGATCTGAAAGCTTATAATTTAACTGGATTCTGCTTTTCTCCGGTACTTTCTGCTCTACCAGCTTAGCACTTTCCTGAGTATATAAGATAAGATCTGTCTCCCTAACAAAAAGCGGTAAAGATCGCCCGTAAATACTTCCTGCCACAAACGAGCCTTCGAACGGAATCATTAACTTTAATTCGCTGATGATCTTTGAAATACTTTCATCATCAGAAGTTACTAAACCGATGGTTTGGATCGCAGCAAGCTCCGTAATTTTATATAATGTCTCAGGATCGAACATGTGCACAATGGGAATGATCATCATGGTTTCGCTCAGACTTCTGAACTTATTCATAAATTTGATCGGCACAAAAAGAGCATCATAAGAAGCTGCTTTTTCAATCTCAGTAACATCCAGAACATTACTTTTTACACCGACCTGCTTTTTAATTGCACTGGAAAGCATAGATGCCATTTCCTTATTATCACCAATAGTTGCACAAGACTGAATACGATCAGGCCATTCCATAAAATCCAGTTGTTCCTGGAACAGCAGTTCTATTTCGGAATCATCCAGCCCATACCCAACCAGTTCTTCGATCAAGGCCTGAACTTTACCGCCCCCAATTTCAAGTCGCTCGGCTTTGTCCAGCATGGAAGTCTGTTTAGTAACTGTGAAGCCTCTTCCCTGCTCACCTTTTATAAGCCCTTCTTCTTCCAGAATATGGTAAGCTTTACGAACGGTATGAAAACTTGCTTCCAGCTGTTGCCCCAATTCCCTTGTAGACGGCAGCACTTCTCCCACCTGAAACTGTTTGGTGGAGATCATCAACCGAATCCGGTCAGCAATATGTTTAGCGGAGGTTTTCAATTTTTAGATGTAAGATTAAAGATTTAAGATTGAGAAGATAGACTGAAGTCATCTTCTCAATCTTAAATTTTTAATTTTTAATTCTTCATTTTTAATTCCACTTCAGCGGTCTACAATTTTCTTCAATTCCGTAATCATCATCAGAGCTTCGATCGGTGTCATTCGGTTTGGATCGCTGGCTTCCAGTTTATTAAGTACCGTTTCCAATCTAGGATCAACATGAGTTGCAAATAAATTCATCTGCTCGATCTCATCCTGCTTTTCAATTTTGTCTGATAAGTTTTTTGCCGCGTCTTTTTGTGCAGATGCCTTCCCTTCCAGAGAACCGTTTTTGTTGGTGATGTCGAGACTGTGACTTTCCAGGTTCTTTAAAATATCTTTTGCCCGATCGATCACGATCTGAGGAAGTCCGGCCATATTTGCCACTTGTATTCCATAGCTATGATCCGCACCACCCCGCACCAATTTCCTCAAAAAGATCACTTTTCCGTCATGCTCTTTAACCTGAACATTAAAATTCTTGGTGCGATCATACATTTGTTCCAACTCATTTAACTCATGATAATGAGTGGCAAATAACGTTTTGGCGGCAACCGGAGCATGATTGTGTAAATATTCTGCCAACGACCATGCAATACTTAATCCATCAAAAGTACTGGTTCCGCGGCCAACTTCATCCAGCAAAATCAGCGATCTTGGTGTGGCATTATTCAGTATATTAGCCGCTTCGTTCATTTCAACCAGAAATGTACTTTCTCCGGCTGCTAAATTATCCGAAGCGCCGACTCGTGTGAAGATCTTATCAACCATCCCGATGTTAGCAGACTCAGCAGGAACAAAACTACCAACCTGAGCAAGCAAAACAATCAAGCCCGTCTGACGAAGTATGATACTCTTACCGGCCATATTCGGTCCGGTAATGATCATAATCTGTTGATCAGAATTATTCAGTTCGATGTCATTCGGAATGAAAGGTTCACCCATAGGCAAAGTCTCTTCCACCACCGGATGGCGCCCTTTTTTGATAGAAATCTCTTCAGAATCTCTTACTTCCGGTTTTGAATAATTATTTTTGAAAGCAACTTCAGCAAAACATTGGATACAATCTAACTCAGCTAATGCAAAAGCAATTTGCTGGATGTCATCAGCGAACTCAGAAACATATAATCTTACTTCTTCAAAAAGCTCATATTCCAGAGTCTTACTTCGTTCCTCTGCCGATAAGATCTTCTCTTCAATTTCTTTTAATTCAGGAGTGATATAACGCTCTGCATTTACCAATGTCTGCTTTCTGATGAAATGCTCCGGCACTTTATCTTTATGAGCATTAGTTACCTCAATGTAATAACCGAATACTTTATTATAACCGATTTTCAGAGAAGCAATACCGGAATCTTTAGCTAACTTATCTTTGATCTCAGCTATATATTTCTTCCCGTTACGTGCTATATCACGTAGTTCATCCAACTCTTCATTATAACCTTCCCGGATCATATTTCCATCACGAATACTAGCGGGTGGTTCTTCAGCTAAGGTTTTTGAGATATACTCCTGAAGATCTATCAATAGTTTCAATCTCCCGGAAATATCCTTCAGTAACGGATCATCAAAACTGCTAAACTGACTCTTAATAACAGGAATCTGAGCCAACGACAATTTTAGTTGAACGATATCTCTTGCATTTGTTCTGCCTACACAAATTCTGGAGATCAATCGCTCTAGATCTCCCACCTGTTCCAGTTCTTCCCTAAGCTGTGATCTCACATCATGTTTGGAATAGAAAATCTCAACAGAATCCAGACGTTGTTGAATGGGTTTCAACCTTTTAAGTGGACGCATAATCCATCTTCGAAGAAGTCGGCCACCCATGGCAGTACACGTCTTGTCCATGATCGAGATCAATGTACCTTCTACATTTCCATCCTGAATACTAGCTGTAAGCTCTAAATTCCTTTTTGTAGCAGGATCAAGAGACATATACTCATTGCTTTCATACGCATATAGTCTCCTCAGGTGTCTCAAATACGCTTTTTGAGTTTCCTGCATATAATGCATCAAAGAGCCGGCAGCTACATGAGCAAGTTTTAACTCTTCCACTCCAAACCCTTTCAACGAATGAATTTCAAAGTGCTCCGTAAGAATTTTATACCCGTAGTCACCTTCATACACCCAATCTTCGATGTAAGTGATATTAAACTTCAGGAATTCATCTTCCAGCTTATTCTTTAATTTTGAGGAAACCAGAATTTCCGAAGGTTGAATGGCTGCCAACAAACTATCCAGTTGACGCTCTGTAACTTCACTTAACCCAAATTCACCGGTTGAGATATCAGAAAAAGCCACACCAACCCTGTCTTTGACCCAATGCAGAGAAACGATATAATTATTCCGTTTGTGTTCCAATAACTTGTCGGAAAGTGTGACTCCCGGAGTGGTGATCTCAGTGACTTCTCTTGTAACAATTTTACGACCTGCTTTCTTGGCTTCATCAGGGCTTTCAGTCTGGTCACAAACAGCCACTTTATAGCCTTTCTTCACCAGTTTTGGCAAATAACTGTCCAGCGAATGAAATGGAAATCCGGCTAGAGGGGTCTGATCTCCTCCATTATTTCTTTTAGTTAACGTAATTCCCAGTTCCTTGCTTACCAAAACGGCATCATCTGCAAACGTCTCGTAAAAATCTCCCACTCTGAACAATAAAATAGTACCCGGATGTTCATCCTTGATCTCAAAATACTGCTTCATTAATGGGGTCTGCTTCTTGGCGGCCATTGGTCTTTAAACTATCCTGTGCTAACTTTTAATAAAAATTCGGGTTTGGAACATACCAATGAATTGACTTAAAAACTATGGCACATTCTTACTTTGAATTAAAAATGTAACACGTATATTTTAAGGTTCGAAGGCATTCCTTTGATAAACGAACTCAATGCTCTTGCAAGATTTCAAAGATTTCTGGAACAGGTTAGTAAAAATAGTAGGCAGGAAAGATCTTTTTTTCAGTGCCTCTGCTATTACATTCAATCTTTTTATCTGTTCTATTCCCTTTGTTTTGATCATGATTTCCATAGTTGGATATGTATTGAGCTATGATGAAGCACTCGATCTGATCATCCAATACGGGAGTGAGTTCTTACCTACTTTTTCTTATCAAGCCGAAACATCTGATGTAATACAAGGCTCACAAACCATTGAAAATGTATTGAACCCGTTGGTTAGCGCACGACAGGTTTTTGGGATTGTTGGTACAGTTGTTTTATTGTTCTTTACTCAGGGATTAATGCACGCTGTAAAACATGTTTTGTTCGACGTTTTTGAAATTGAAGAACGTAAACACCCTTTAATGCAGGTTGTATATAATTTTTTCTGGTTTGGGATTTTCGGTGCGTTGATTTTTTTCCTTACTCTGATTATTTCTTTCGTATCCTTTATTAATTTAAGTGAGTTTGAAGTTCCTTTTACTGAAATTGTGATCGAGCTCCCCTGGATCTATGATTTTCTTAATTTTCTGGTCCCCGTACTTTTTACTTTTGTAGTTATTTATATCGTATTCAGATACCTGAGCGAGCGTAGAATTGATAGAAATATTTCAGTAATAGGTGCACTAGCTTACACCATGATTTTTGAAATAGCCCGATTCATCATCAGCGGTTATTTGGAATATGCCTTCAGTTCTTATAGATACTTCTATCAGGGATATGCTATAGCAATCGTTATAGGAATCTGGATATTTTATAGCGCTTTTCTGTTCGTACTTTCTGCAACCATTGCTAAAGCGTATTATGACACATACAAAAGTCATAAACCCACTGTTACTGATAATCCATATGCTGATTTGGATTAATGGAAAAAATAAAATTAGGTAAGAACTTTTATTCCGGAAATGATCCGGTTCCGATTGCTAAAGCCCTTCTTGGAAAAGTTCTTTGTACAAACTTTGATGGAATACTTACTTCAGGAATGATCGTTGAGACTGAGGCGTACAACGGAAGAACAGACAAAGCCTGCCATTCGCATATTCATGGAAAAACAGAGCGAACCCAGATCATGTTCGGTAAACCGGGCATTGCTTATGTGTATCTCTGTTACGGAATTCATCATTTATTCAATGTTGTAACAAATATTGAGGGAAATGCAGATGCTATTCTAATTCGTGGTATCGAACCGGTTGATGGAATTGACACCATTCTTAAACGAAGGGGAAAATCAAAACTGGAAAGATCGGTTGGCGGAGGTCCAGGAATTGTATCTCAGGCTTTGGGTATAACCACAAAAAACTATGGCGAAGACCTTCAAGGAGATCTTATCTGGATCGAAAATCGAGAAATTACTTTGAATACATCCCAAATTATCTCAAGCCCAAGAGTAGGTGTAGATTATGCCGGAGAAGATGCAAAGCTCCCCTGGAGATTTCGAATTAAGGGCAACAAATTTACCAGTCCGGCTAAATAATTCATTTCTCTATCTAGCCAATAGGCAGAACTAATTATCCTTAAATCCAAAAATAGTTTAACATTGAATGAATTATTCAAAAAAGTTTTTGGTTTAACAGTTAAAACAAATATTCACTATAAATTTAGAACAATGAACAAGACACTTAAAATATTATCAGTAGCATTATTTGCCGTAGTTTCAATAGCTGCTACAAAGGTAATTTCAACAGCATGGACGGTGGATAAATCTCATAGTAATGTTGATTTTGAAGTACGTCACTTTTTCACTCCGGTAAATGGTACGTTCAATGATTATACTGCTACAGTAAATTTTGACCCCGCTAATCTAGAAGAAAGTATGATTGACGTTGAAATTATGGTAAACAGCATTGATACCAGAAATGAGCGAAGAGATGGTCACTTAAGAACTGCAGATTTTTTCAATGCTGAAAAATTTCCTATGATCACTTTCAAAAGCTCCAAGATTGAATCTAAAGGAGATAATAAATTTGTTGCCCATGGTGAACTTACTATCAAAGACGTTACAAAAAAGATTGAAATGCCTTTCACATTACTTGGTGTGATGGATCATCCAAGAGGTGGAAAAGTTGCAGGAATTACTTCGGAATTCGTGATTGACCGTAATGTATATGGTGTGGGTACCGGCGATTGGGTTTCTGATGCTGTTGTTGGAAAAGAAGTAACAGCAAAATTGAACCTGGAGCTGAATAGCAAGTAATCAATTTTTTTCAAAGAATTGAAAGCATCGTTTCATTGAGACGATGCTTTTTTTTATTTTAGGAAATCACATAAACAAATATTTCTATGAATAAGCGATTACTTATTATTTCAGGACTTCTTCTATTAGCAGCAATCTCAAGAATGATTCCCCACCCGTATAATTTTGCACCAATCGGGGCAATGTCATTATTCGGAGCAGCTTATTTCTCGAATAAAAAACTTGCTTTTGCCCTTCCTCTCCTGGCATTTTTTATTAGTGACCTGTTCGTAAATAATATTTTATACTCAGACTATTATACTGGGTTTGTATTGATTTCACCGGGCTTTTATTGGACTTATGGTGCGATGATAGCAATAGTTTTAGCAGGTATATTCATACTAAAAAAAATCAATTTTAAAAGAGTGATCGGTGGTGCACTTTCAGCCTCTGTTATATTCTTTGTCGTTTCAAACTTTGGAGTTTGGCTCACAAGTCCGATGTATGATCTTTCAATCTCAGGATTCGCAGCATGTTACATCGCTGCAATTCCATTTTTCCATATGACTGTGTTAGGAGATTTATTTTATTGCGGAGCCCTTTTCGGATTGTTTGAATTTGCTAAGTATAAAGTTCCTGAACTTAAAATAGCTTAATTTTTTAAAGTCAAAAAGAGTGTTATACTCTTACTATTAAACTTTAAGATCAGCATAACCTCTTTTTAGATGTTCGAATTGTTTCCGGATCAGCCGGTTTATGACTATCCTACATTACTGAATGTAACATATTCATTGATTTGGGCATTTGTGCTTTCATCAATAATTGCTATTACTCACAGAGTAACCTTTACGGGACATCAGTATCCAAAAAACTTTTTTCAGGCACTCGCTCTGGGCTCAATCGTTTCTGCCATGGTAATGATGGCCATTGGGGATAGTCTTGCTCGCGGTCTTGGAGCTTTTGGTGCATTGGCTATTATCCGTTTCAGAACAAGAATTCAGGATGCCAGAAATATTCTATTTATTTTTGCTGCATTAAGTGTTGGTTTGGCGATTGGTATTTTTGGTTACACCATAGCATTTGCCGGGACTCTTATTTATTGTACCATGGCACTGATTCTCCATTTTACCCCTTTTAGTACCAAAACCGGGATGCGTGGCCGACTTCTTTTCAGGCTTAGTGATTCAGATCACACCAAGTTAGCTCAGGTTACTGAAGTCATAAGTAAGTATTGTGCTGATTTTCACGATGTTGAGGTAGTTTCCAGAAACTCAGGGCGCTTTGATTATGAATATGAAATTGAAATGAACCTGGAAGCAGATAACACCGCTTTTCTTACAGAACTGCAACAAATCGAATCCATAACCAGGGTTCGTGTTACTTTCAAAAACATTCAGGAAGACAATTAGAGGTGGTTATGTCTAAAGTAAATTCCTTTTATGTATTCATTTTTCTGTTATTTGCGACATTAATGACAGTAAATTCCTTTTATTTCAAAGGCAGCAGTTCTTTTTTAGGAGTAACCTATTCCAAAGCTTATAAGATTAATGCTGAAAAATCAGGAATTATTGAAGCACTGTATGTAGTACCGGGGCAAGAAGTACAAAAAGGCGAAAAACTTATTGAAGTTGAAAGCCCTCAATTAACTTTAGATATTCAAAAACTCAGAAAAGAAATAGAGTTATTTAAATCTGAGAAAAGCGAAAAAAAGGCACTACTTGAATCAAAGATAAAGCTTTTAGAGTCCGAAAAAGCTATTCTAAAAGGCGAAATAGAAAGTGATATCAAACTCATTCAGAACGAAATAGACCTTAATAATAAGCTTACTCAAACGATATCATCAGATATTTCTACGGATTCTCTGACAGCTCTTAAACTCCAGATCAAATCAATCCGTGAAAAGGGAAATCTGAAACTTCAGGGCTTGGATATTCGCATTCAGGATCTCAAGCAGGAGGATGAATTCGACCAGTCTCAAATTCAGTCAAAAATTGAACTGGCCAGTGAGGAACTAGAATGGAAACTTCGAGAAGAACGACGTTTGAATAAATTCGCTACTTTTTCCGGTGTTATTGAAAATGTGTATGTAAAAGAAGGAGAAGAAGTAGAAGCTTTTACTTCTTTGGTTTCAATCAACCCTAAACATCCTACTTCAGTTGTGGGCTATTTAGTTGGGAAAAAAGAAAGAGACAAAGAACTTGGTGAAATTGTTGCTGTGAAATCTCTGGAACAACCGGGTTTGGAAACTCAGGGAAAAATTATAGGTTTTGGCGCTGTGGTTGAACTTCCTCAAATTCTCGAAAAAGATAATTCCTTAACTACTTTTGGGTTGGAGATATTTATTGAGATTCCTGAAGATAATCCGCTTGTAGTTGGTGAGAAGATCATCGTTAAGTAATGGAAAAACGCACTACATTTTTCATGTTAGTTTTCCTTTTTTCGGGATGGAACACTGCGTTCGCACAAACTTCAGTTTCTGATTTTCTGTTGACAGCTTTTGAAGATATTAATACCAGAGAATACGATGCCTCTATTGATTTTATTACTCCCCGGAATTACCGCCTTCCTGTAGTAGAAGATCTGGAATTCAGGTTCAGCAACGATGAACTCACTTTAGAAGATCAGCAATATGCGTTGAGGTTCAGACCCGGAAATCCGTGGAAAATACGCCGTAACAACGCGTTATTTAATGCTACCAAAAAAGAATTAACAATCCGAAAGCAAATACAGTATCAGGAAAATCTGCAATTACGATATGAACTCGCTGCTGAATACCTCCTCGATATTCAATTAATGAATATCGAAAAACAGAAGTATTCTTTGATTCAAAAAAGGGTCGAAATTCTTAGTACAAATATGGAAAGCTCACTTTTTAATGCTAAAGATTTTGTAGAAGCTAAATTGGATCAGGTAGATGCAATTACATCTCAGGAAGACCTCAATGTGTCTATATCTTTAACTAAAAGAGAAATCACTTCTATTCTTCAACAATCGGATATTGACTGGGATCAGGAGCCTTTGATTACAGTGGCTGCCATTGAAAGTATTTCCGATGATGTAGCCCTAAATTCCTTTTCCTCTTTAGAACTGGAGCTTATTTCCCAGCAAATTGAAGTTGCAAAAAGTGAAGTGAAATTGGAAAAAGCTGATTTTAATATTGGTTATTTTCAAACAGAATATTACCCTGAAAAAGACAGAAACTCTGATTATGGCTTTGCATTTGGAATAAGCATCCCAATATTCAAATCAAATAAGAATCAGATAGCCGAACGAAAACTGGATGAAATTGAGCTTAAAGGCGAACTTGCGGCCGAACAATATCAGGATTCAGTTAAAAGAATTACAGAATACGAATATCTGAAAAGTCTGATAAGTCAACATGAAATCCTCACTGACCGAATAAACACCTTAGATCTGATGACCCTTAAGAAAAACCTTAGTCAGATCGAGGACAATAACCCTCTGACAATTCTGGAACTGGAGGAAGGTATACTAAAACTAAAAGAATTGAAGCTTAGATCTTACACACGAATAGTGGAACAATATATTGAGTTTTTGAGTACGTTTAATATGCTAACCCAACCTCCTCTCACAAATTATCTCTCCGAAAGTCTGGAAACATTCGAATGAAAAATATACTTATTACAGGTGCTACTTCCGGAATTGGCCGGGAACTTGCACTCCAACTCGCAGAAGCAGGTAACAAAGTAGGTTTAATGGGCAGAAGAACTGAGAAGCTCGAATCAATCCAAAAAGAGATCGGGGCAAATGCTTTCATACGAACATTGGATGTTACGGATCTTGATAAAGCCGAACTCGTTTACAAAGACCTTATCGATGAAATGGGTGGAATGGACATGATTATTTTAAACGCCGGTGTTGGAGTTGATAAGATCATGTCCCCATGGAAAGCTGATAAACTTACTATTGAAGTAAATGTACTCGCGTTTTCACACGGCCTCCATTTTGCTTTCGATTTTTTCAGAAGGCAGGGTCACGGACATATTGTGGGAATGTCTTCTATGGCATCGCATCTTGCCTCCTATAAAGCGGCAGTCTATACTGCATCCAAGCACTTTATATCCAATTATATGACGGGATTCAGGCAAAAGGTAAAACGCGTACAGGCAGATATTACTATTACCGATATAAAACCAGGATTCGTAAAATCTGAAATGACAGAAAATGTGCCCGGTATGTTCTGGGTCTCTGAAACTGACAAAGCAGTTCGCCAGATGATTAAAGCGATCAATAGAAAAAGGAATATTGTTTACGTTACAAAACGATGGAGATTGATAGCTATTCTTGCAAAAATTACTCCTCAGTTTGTTTGGGACAGAATCTGAACTAAAGTTTTACTAATCAGCTACGAAATTTTGTTTAGATTCTGAGAAACTAACAATATTTCGATATGCGTATTCCATTCTTAATTTTATCAGTCCTGTTACTAAACTGTACTACAAAAGACTCTAAAAACATTATTCCTGAAAAATCAGGACCTCCTTCCATGTCTTTGGGATATCTCAAAGCTCCCGCAGGATTTGAAATATCCGTATTTGCTGAAGGTGTTACCAATGCACGGCAAATGACAATGAGTGATTCAGGTGTTCTTTATGTAGGATCGCGGCGGGAAGGAAAAGTTTACGCTATTGTAGACAATGATAGAGATTTTAAAGCTGATTCTGTATATACGATCATTGAAGGATTAAGACTTCCAAATGGTGTGGCTTATAAGGACGGTGCACTTTTTATAGCTGAGGTCAGTAAGATCTGGCGTTTCGATAATATTGACCAAAATTATGCTGATAGTCCCGAACCTGTTTTAGTTACAGACGAATTACCAACGGAAGGCCATCATGGTTGGAAATACATAGCTTTTGGCCCTGATGAAAAACTTTATGTTCCGATTGGTGCTCCCTGTAATATTTGTAATCATGAGCAAGATAATCCCTTATTTGCAACTTTGACCCGTATGAATGCTGATGGCTCTGATCATGAAATTGTAGCAAAAGGTATTCGCAATACCGTCGGATTTACCTGGCATCCTGAAACAGGGAATATTTGGTTTACAGATAACGGCAGAGACTGGCTTGGCGATGATATTCCTCCATGCGAGTTAAACGAAATTACAAGAGAAGATCAGCATTTTGGCTATCCGTATTTACATGGTAATGATGTTTGGGATCCTAAATTTGGTGAAGACGGCAAACCCATAGCGGAACAGTTTACAACCCCCGTTCAGGAATTAGGTGCACACGTTGCTCCACTTGGAGTAATTTTTTATACCGGAGATATGTTTCCTAGTACTTATAAAAACAGAGCCCTGATTGCTGAGCATGGTAGTTGGAACAGAAGTTCAAAAGTAGGCTACCAAATCTCACAAGTTATTTTTGATGACAAAGGGAATGCAATAGAATATAAGCCTTTCATTACGGGATGGTTAGCGGGCGAAGAAGACATTAAAGGACGCCCTGTTTCTATTCTTCAGTTAGAGGACGGTTCTCTGCTTATTTCTGATGACGATTCCGGTAAAATTTACCGGGTCACCTATTCCGTTTAGATTCTTTTCAGAATATATCACATAGAACTTTTTTAGTGCTTATCTTTGTTGCTTACTAAAATAACATCGAATACTTAAAAACTCTTCATGAAGAACGTTGTACTTATTCCTGGTGACGGAATTGGAATTGAAATAACAGCATCTGTAAAAAAGATTCTTGAAACTGCCGGTGCTCCCATAAACTGGATAGAATGCGAAGCAGGTTTAGGTGCTCATCGCAAGTCAGGAAATCCTTTACCCGATGAAACTGTAGCAGCTATCGAAAAATACAGAATTGCTTTAAAAGGTCCACTTACAACACCTGTAGGTACAGGATTTCGATCTATCAACGTAGCATTAAGACAGAAGTTCAATCTATACAGTAATATTCGCCCGGCTATCACACTTCCGAATGTAGACAGTCGCTTCAAAAATGTAGATATGTGTATTTTCAGAGAAAATACTCAAGGACTTTATATTGGAAAAGAGCACTGGATCGATGAGAATAAGCATGCAGAAAGTATTGCCGTAGTAACTGAAGAAGCCAGTAAAAAAATTATCACTTCAGCTTTTGAGTATGCCAGAAAGAAAGAAATGGAAAAGGTTACTCTTGTTCATAAAGCAAACATTCTAAAACTTACCACAGGTTTATTTTTAGAAGTTGGAAGAGAAGTAGCAAAAAACTTTACTGATATTGAGTTTGAGGATCTGATCGTAGACAATATGGCCATGCAAATGGTAATGAAACCAGAACAATTTGATGTTGTTGTAACTACAAATCTATTTGGTGATATTTTATCGGATCTTGCATCTGGGTTAGTGGGAGGTCTCGGTGTAACGGGCTCCGCAAACATTGGTGAAGATGCGGCAATGTTTGAAGCTGTTCACGGATCTGCTCCGGACATTGCAGGGCAAAATAAAGCGAATCCTATTGCATTACTCTTTTCATCTTTAATGATGCTTGAACATCTGGATGAAAAACCTATTGCCGAAAATATCCGAAAAGCTATCTATAAAACTCTGGTAGAGAAAAAAGCAAAATGCACAATGGATATCGGCGGTAAAGGTACTACTGATTCATTTACAGATGCGGTTTGTAACAATCTCTAAGTATTACGATCTGCTACTTAAAAGGCAGAAGTACTCTGCCTTTTTTTTTAAAATACACTGAACAAAATTCCGCTAACTAGTGACATTACAATACCAAAAATAAATGCCCACCAAAAATTCTTGATCTTAAAGCCTTCAACTAGTACATCAACTAACATGATCATTAAAGTATTAATAACCAGAGCAAACAGACCAAGAGTTAATATTGAGACAGGTAATGCGATGAATTGAAGTATTGGTGTCAAGAAAGTATTTACAATAGCCAATAAAGCAGCTACAACTATTGCACTCCAAAAGTTTTTTATTTCAACGCCGGGTAGTATTTTTGCAGTAGCAAATACAGCCACACTATTTAAAAGCCAAGCCCAAATCATAATGGTATAGTTTGGTTAAAATTCAGTTTTGCTTACGCAAGCTTATTTATTTTGTTTAGAAATTCATGAAAAAAATTCTATCCCGTTTTGAAGACTTAACTAATGTTCAATTGTATGACCTGATGAAGTTGCGTCAGGATGTGTTTATAATTGAACAAAATTGTATTTACCCTGATCTTGACGGATATGATAAGAAAGCCCTTCACTTTCTTATCTATGAATATGAACAACTCGTCGCTTATTCCAGAATTTTTTTCCCTGATATCAAATACAAAGAAGAAACTTCGATAGGAAGAATAATAGTATCTCCACAGAAGAGAGGTGGAAATTTAGGGAAAACCCTAATCGAAGAAAGTATTAACTATTGCTCAAAAAAATTTCCGGAAAACGATATCAGGATTGAAGCACAGGCAATGCTCAAAGATTATTACTCAAAACTTGGGTTTATTGCAGATAGTGAAGTCTATTTGGTAGACGGAATCGATCATTTACAAATGATATACAAAACTAAGGATTGAGCTCTTCTATTTTCTTTTCGAAACTACCAAGTACAGAATTAAAGTTTCGTTTTATCAAATCAACAAGTTCAGGTACAGCTTCAAGTTGTTCTTTGTTTCTCGCTTTTGTCTCTACTTCAGCAACCAGTAAATGAGTATCATCCATACCCATATACTGAAAAGTGGGTTTTAATTTATGAGCTTCTGCTCTAACTGCATCCCAGTTTTCATCCTTCATATTTTTCTCTATGCTGGATATTTGGGCCGGAGTATCGTTTACAAAAAGCTGAAGCATCTCTGCGATCATTTCTGAACTCCCTCCCGTAATTTCTTCTAAATATGACAAATCTAATTCATTATTCATCACTGTGAGTTCAGAACTAATAGAGTTTTAATAAGTTTATTCAAATTTCTCAATTAAGCCGTAAAAATTACGATTCCAACTAACACTAAAACTGTAATTTTGAAAATCAGAGCTTTCCAGTTTTTCATTTTATTTATTTACTAACCATGAACATTCAAGGAATTGAAAGAAACAAATTCCTGAATTAAAAACAAGTTATCCACACTATTTCTTTGTTCATGAATATAAATAATTCAAGTTCATTCAACTGTCACACTTTTAGCCAGATTTCTTGGCTGATCAACATCACAACCTCTGTTTACAGCTATGTTATATGATAAAATCTGTAATGGAATTACTGTTAATAACGGAGACAATTCATCTTCGGTTTCGGGTACGGAAAAGCTGAATTCTGACAAGTTTTCCACTTCTTCGTTTCCTTCAGTAATTATTGATATAATTCTTCCTTTTCGTGCTCTGACTTCTTCAATGTTACTTACCATTTTGTCGTTGGTATGATAGGTCCCGGCAATAACAACAACAGGCATCATTTCATCAATCAAGGCAATAGGACCATGTTTCATTTCTGCTGCAGGATATCCTTCAGCGTGTATATATGAAATTTCTTTCAACTTCAGTGCGCCCTCCAGCGCAACCGGGAATCCAAAAGATCTTCCAAGGTATAAGAAATTAGGAGCGTATGAAAATAAATTGGATACCTCATCCAGTTCGCTGCTTTTCTCTAAAATCGTTTCTATTTTTGAAGGAATCTGGTTTAGCTCATTAATAAGTTTATTAGCCTTTTCTTCCGATATAGTTCCTTTAAATTGTGCTAATTTAATAGCCATCAGAGTGAGTACTGTAACCTGCCCGGTAAACGCTTTTGTAGATGCAACACCAATTTCAGGCCCGGCATGTATATACACTCCAGCATCTGTTTCTCTGGCAATGGAAGAGCCTACTACATTAACCACTCCAATTACGAGAGCACCATTTTCTTTCGCTTGTCTAAGAGCTGCCAGTGTATCCGCAGTCTCGCCACTTTGTGATATTACTATCATTACATCTCCTTCCCCGATCAGCGACTCTTTATACCGAAGCTCAGATGCATATTCAACTTCTACGGAAACTTTAGCTAGTGATTCAAATAAATATTCCCCTACAATACCTGAATGCCAACTTGTTCCACAAGCAGCAATTACTAATCGCTTTGCATCCGCAATTTTCTCCAATACATCTTTAATTCCACCTAAAGTTATAGTCCCACTGTCAACATCCAGACGTCCTCTTAAACAATCTGAAATTGCTTTAGGTTGCTCAAAGATTTCTTTATGCATAAAAAACTCATATCCGCCTTTTTCAATTTCTTCTAAACTGAGCGCTAATTCATGAACTTCTTTAGTTAAAGAATCATCATTTAATGTATGAACCTGGTATTCATCTTTTTTTATCACCGCAATCTCACCATCATCGAGGTAAACAACCTGATCTGTATATTCAGCTACAGCTGAAGCATCAGAAGCGATTAACATTTCACCTTCTCCCACTCCGATAAGCAATGGAGATCCTTTTCTGGCAACTATTAATTGATCAGGATAATCGGCATGTATGATTGCAATCCCGTACGTTCCCTCGACCTGAGCTAATGCAATTTGTACAGCTTTTTTAAAGTCGCCCGGATTTTCGGAATATATATCTTCTATTAGTTTTGCAAGCACTTCTGTATCAGTTTGAGAATAGAACGTGTGTCCTTTTGATTCTAAAACTTTCTTAAGGGAATTATAATTTTCAATTATTCCATTATGAACAAGTGCCAACTTTTCTGAGCTACTAGTATGCGGATGTGAATTTATATCGTTGGGCTCTCCATGTGTTGCCCATCTGGTATGCCCTATTCCTATTTTCGACAATTCCTCATCTGAGAGAAGACCTTCAAGTTTTGCAACTTTACCCTTCCCTTTTTTTATGTCAAGCTTGCCATTAAATAACGCAATTCCTGCCGAGTCATATCCTCTGTATTCAAGCCTTTTAAGGCCCTTGATGATCACATCACTCGCCTTTTTATTTCCAATATATCCAACAATTCCACACATAGTATTTTTTTTAGTGCTTTAACCCTATCATGTAAATATAGATATTAACAACTACATTATTTATATAAGTCTCTAATAATTCTAATATGCAGATAATTTTTTTTGAAGATACTATTGCCCGAAGGTTTAAACCTTTAACTTTAACAAGACCTCTTTGGGATCTCAGAGTTGGCATTTTAACTATTCTTGAAAAATGGAAATACTCGCTAAACCCTGATTCAATCGCCTGGGAAATACAACCGTATCTAAAAAAATTATTTCCGTCTCCAAATCCGGATAAAGACAAAACCTGTTTATACATAAACTCCAGATTCCTTCCCAGTCCTGAGTTATTAGAGATGATAGCTGGAGCAAAAAAAAATGAGGCATTTTACTATAAAGATGAACCGGTTTGTTTCTATTCTGATAAACCACATACTGAATTAACTTATTCGATATTGGATTCAGCAAAAAGAACTGAACTAAACTTTAAGCCGGTATTTGTAGAATATCTTTGGGAATTGCTGGAGTCGAATGGAAAACAAATAATAGAAGATATCAAGCTTCTTGATATTGCATCAGTTGAAGTACCAGAGATTGCTAATGGCACTGTATTGGTTAAATCAGATAATATATTTATTGCAGATGATGCAACAGTAGAACCCGGCGTAATCCTGATGGCTGATAAAGGCCCGGTTTTTATTGGGTCTAACGCTGTAATTGAAGCGGGAGCTATTCTTAAAGGACCTGTGGCAGTTTGCAACAATGCCACTGTAAAGATGAGAGCTCGAATATATGACTCTTCTACGATAGGACCCTTTAGTAAAGTTGGAGGTGAAGTTTCATCAACGATTTTTCACTCTTATTCCAATAAAGCTCATGATGGATTTGTAGGCAATTCTATTTTCGGCCAATGGTGTAATTTAGGTGCAGATTCAAACACTTCAAATCTGAAAAACAATTATGATTTTGTCCGTATTCAGGACTGGGAAACGAAAGAATTCTACAGGGTAGGATTTCAGTTTTTTGGAACAGTAATGGGTGATCATTCCAAAACTTCTATTAACTCAATGCTGGCCACAGGCACAACCTGCGGTGTTTCTTCTAATATTTTTACTTCTGACTTCCCTCCAAAATACATTCCCTCTTTTACCTGGCTTGATGGAGTTAAAAACCCCGAATTCAGATTTGATAAAGCTCTTGAAGTAATGAAAGCAATGATGGCACGAAGAAATATTGAACTCAGCGATGAATACGAACATATGATGAGATTTTTATTTAACCAAAGAAGTGCCTGAATCAGATCAATCTTATTTGGTTAATGCGCTACTTGATCCCTTTACATCTCTATACTCAAACCCGATTTTTATAGATTCTTTATCCGGACCGATTTCGATGGACGCCCCTAATTGTTTTGCCAGCACGTTAAATATCTCTGAAAAGTTTTGCTCATTCTCTTGTAAAAGTAAAGAAGCTACCAAGGCAAGCTCTGCATCAAATATATTTATGCAAATATTAACGTCATCCTGAATAATACTGACCTGCAAGTCTCCCGAAGGTTTATATTTCTTACTTCCTTTAAAACGAAAGATCTCAAAGATCATCTCACTAAGTAAAAGTGATAATGGCACTGCCTGATTGATATTAAACTTAATGCCTTTATTACTGGCAGTTATACTGATCTTAACATCCTGAATTCGTTCCTGAATAAAACTTACATTAAGAACTTTTTCTACCGTTTGGGATACAGAGATATTACTGAAATTTCCCAACTCATAAACAAGTTCATGAATAATCGCTATTGACTTAATCCTAAGAATATTCGCCGAGATAATTTCGTCTTTATCTCTTATCCCTAACTCCATTTGATCCAACTGAAGAAATCCCGATATCAGCGCCAAATTATTCTTAACCCTATGATGAACTTCGCCCACAAGCAGCTCTTTCTCGTCTAATAATCTATTCAGTTTTTTATTGGATTTTTTTAGTCTTTGTTCAGACTTATACTCACTGAAAGCATTACTGATTAAACCCGATATAGATTTTATGAGTTTATCTTCTGATTTTGTCCATGCTCTTTTCTTTCTGACCTCGTCAAAGCCAATAAAGCCATAAAATACTTCTCCTACACTTATTGGATATACAATCAGAGACTTTATCTCCTGAGGCTCCAGCACAGCAACCATATCGGGCGGTAAATCATATATATCTTCCGCCACCATGATCCCTTCATTTTCCAACATCGGTTTAATTGAAGGCATATCTTTTTTATAGTTCAGGTTCTGCATGTTTTCTATTTCAGGAGATACTCCCTTAGCACACCACTCAAAAGTATTTCTGGTGTTTTTTCCGGAATTAAAATCCTCAAAAATGTATACCCTCGAAACATCTACCGTTTCTCCCAGCTTCTTAATTACCTGATTTATTTTTTTCTTGAAAGAACCCAGCGAGTTCAGTTTTACAGAAATTTCCGCCAAAGCCTCCTGAAACTTCAGGTTTTCTTCAAGTTCTGCAAGGGTATCTGTCAGCTTCTTTTTATCCTTTTGTTCATTAAGGATACGCTTTATTGCAAATGGAAGACGCTTGAGGTTGTCCTTGGTTAATACATCATTGGCCCGGTTTTTAAGCAATGCCACCTCTTGCTCATGGGTAATATCCCCTGATAAAATTACTACCGGTATTCCCGGGATTACTTCTTTTGCGTAGATCAGGTTTTCTTTTCCGGAAAAAGTTTTAAGATCATAATCAGAAATAATAAGATCAGGGATCCAATTGTGTAATATTTGTTCAAATTCAGGTTTTGTTGTTGCCAGTTTAACTTCAAAATCCTGCTCCATCATATTCAATTCTCTGAGCATAAGCTCATAGTCAAACTCAGAATCTTCTATGATGAGTATTTTTATAACCACTATTCTGTTAACCTTACTATTTAAAAATTAATTGCTAAGGCAGTTCATTCAATATTACCCAATAAAATCCAATATCCTTCACAGCCTCCATGAATGAATTAAACTCTACTGGTTTTACGATAAAGCTATTTACTCCAAGTTTATACCCATTTACAAGATCGTGTTCTTCTTTTGATGAGGTAAGCATTACAATTGGAATATTCTTAGTTTCTTTGTTTGACCTTACTACTTTTAGTACTTCCAGACCGTCTACTTTCGGCATTTTAAGATCAAGTAAAATTACTCTTGGCTGATTGTGAATGCTTCTGCCTTCAAAATCCCCTGTTCCGAATAGAAACTCCAAGGCCTCTTCACCATCCTTTAAGCGAATTACCTTGTTGCTTATCTTATTCTTTTTTAATGCCCGAAGTGCCATTTCCGCATCATGATCGTTATCTTCAACCAATAAGATTTCTACCGTTTTATTTATATCCATTCTCTATTTGTTTGTTATTATATCAACTTGTTTGCAATGAAAAGAAAAATGTTGAGCCTTCCCCTTCTTCGCTTTTTGCCCATATTTCTCCCCCATGTTTATTAATTATCCGTTTTACAATTGCCAGCCCAACACCTGTTCCTTCAAACTCATTATTGGAATGAAGCCGGTGGAATACGCCAAATAATTTATCATGATATTCCATCTTAAAGCCTATTCCATTGTCTTTTATAAAGTATGTATTCTTATGCTCATCACTTTCCTGATACCCAATAGTTATTGATATTTTTTCCTGTTTTGAAGAATATTTGAATGCATTTGAAACAAGATTTACAACTACCTGTTTTATCAGAGCCAGGTCTCCCATTGCTTTTGGGAGGTTATCAATTTTAACATCTACATTTTTTTCAGAGTATGTGTTAGATTCTGCTTCACAAATACTCTCAAAAAGTTTAGCCATATCAATCTCTGTTTTTTGAATTTTTTTCTTTCCTAATCTTGAAAACTCAAGTATATCATCAATCAATTGTCCCATGGTTACGGCACTTTGCTTAACCACCCCCATCAGTCTTTTTCCTTCCTTATCTAATTGGTCAGAGTGATCTTCCAAAATGATGTCAGAAAACCCATTTATTGATCGAAGCGGAGCTCTTAGATCATGAGAAATCGAATAACTGAACGATTCAAGTTCTTTGTTCATTTGCTCCAGATTCTCAGCTTGCTTTCTTATTTGTTGTGTTCTTGCCTCAATTTCGTTTTCAAGCTCTTCGGTATACTCTACTTCTTTACTTATATCAGAGACATATAAAATCATGCCTCCGATTTCCCCCTCTGTATTATGCCACGGAATAGCTGTCCAGCTTATCCAAATCTCAGCTCCATCTTTTCTGATAAACCGATCTCTGTCATTAGACAGTTCTTCCCCTGCCAGAACTCTTTTATGAATGGCTATCCAATCTTTTCTTTTTGCTACCTGAGGCAGAACTTCATAATGAGAACGACCAAGAATATCCTCATCTTCAATTTTGTTGTGCTCATACCACTTGTTACTCACAGTAATGTACTTCATGTCCTTATCGAACATCGCAACGGCAGCAGGAGCTTGTTCTACAAAACTTCTTAATTGTGATTCTTGTCGTTTAAGATTTTCAACCATTTCATTCCGATCAGTAATATCCATATTGATACCGATCATTTGTACAGGATTGCCATCCTCATCCCGGACAATATCTCCTCTTCCGCTTAATATTATTTCATTACCATCTCCTTTATTAAATCTGAATTGTATATCGAACCTCTCACCGGATTTAATTGAGTTTTCAGTGGCTTCCACTACATGCTCCAGGTCATCAGGATGAATCATAGCACTGAATTTCTCGAAAGTGGGTTCATAATCTTTTGACACGCCAAAAACATCATATGCCTGATCATTCCATTCCAACTCATTTGTTTCCAGGTCCCATATCCAAATGGCAATTTGACCTGCCTCCACTGATAGCTGCAATTTTTCATTGGCTTCATCTAATTCAATTGACTTTCGTTTTGACTCATCTATGTTCATAAATAAGCCCCTTAACCTTACAAGTTCATTGCCTTCAAATACCGGATACCCTATTGCCCTAACCCAAATTTGTTTTCCCTTATTTGTAACTAAGATACATTCTTTATCCCAACTTTTATTTTCTGCAATTGCTTTATCAATTGCCGACTGAATTACAGGTCTATAATCTTCTCTATAGAAATTAATTCCTTCTTCGACTTTAATCTGAGTCCCAATTTTAAGCTCATGGATTCTGTAAACTTCATCTGACCAATATGCAGTCATAGTTGATAAATCAACTTCCCACGTCCCGATTTTTGATACTTCCTGTATTTCCTGTAGTGTATTTAATGACCTCTCCAGTTGCTGTTTTCTTTTATTCAGCTCAGCTTCATTTTTTCTTGACTCAGTTACATCCTGAGTTGTTCCTATAATCTTAACTATTCTGCCTTCATTATTCTTTTTTATTTCAGATACTATGGCCAAAATATGCTTTAATTTACCGGAAGAAGACTCTATTCTATATTCAATTTTCCACGGCTCTTCTTTCTTATTAGACCGGTAAAAAGCTTTTTTTACCTTTTCAAAATCATCCTTGTGAACAATTCCCAGAATTGCATCTGTTATTCTCACCGGCTTTTCATTAAACCCATATAAATCCAGCATGTTCTGACCATATATCTCTTCGTTTTTTTCAAAATCAAAAACCCAGCTTACTACTCCACCGATTTTCTCAGATATTTCCAAAACATCTTCAGCATGAACTAACTCTGAAGCAATTTTTTTCCTTTCATCAATATCAATAATGGATCCAACCATTCTGATCGGATTACCATCTGTATCAAAACTGGCTTGTCCTACTGTTTCAAACCAATGATATTCACCTGATTTATCCTTCATCCGGATCTCTAGTTTGTACGGGACACTGTTTTTCAAGTGGTTTTCTACAGCGCTCACTACCATTTCTTTATCGTCACGATGCAAAAGGGTATTCAAAAATGTATTGTAGCTGGGTTCTATTTCGCCATCCTGATAACCCAACATCTCATAAAATCTTGGGGACCACCATTCACTATTATCTTCTAAATACCAATCCCAGATCCCGGCATTTATAGCTTTGAGTGACAACTCAAACCTTTGAACATATTCAAACAATTCGCCCTTAGAATCTGATAATTCCTGAACTGTGTTTTCCAATTCTTCATTTTTAGACTTTATTTGTGCTAAAAAAATCCGGAATACCAGATAAATTTCTCCTCCCAAAATAAATAAAGAAAACAATCCCAGTATTACTTCTAACCGTATTAATCTACGAACTGATTCATTTGAAATAGTTTCAAATGTATTCACTATTTCGTCCATCTTGGTAAGAAATGGCATCTCATGCCTTTGGACAAAAGGAATGGCGTTAACGACTTCCTCTTGGGTATTAAAGCCAAGTAGTGAAGTATTTATACCCTCAAAATGAGGTTCTATTTCGGAGAAAAGTGTTTGAATTAACTCGTTTTCATTAGACTCAACACCCAGTTCTTCGCTTCCGTTTTTCAGCGCTTCATGGGTGTTAGACCATAGCTGAATATCTGTTTTTAAAGTTTGTAATTGTATATCACTATTCTCAGCCAGATACACAGTTTTAGCTATTTTCTGACTTAACATTCGTTGTCTTCCGGCAAGATTAATTACGGTAGCATCATCCTTCTTTTCATCCAAAATTTTCTGGATCAGCAATTGATTGGAAACGATTAACACTATAAGTGTAGAAACCGCAATTATATAAATATTTCTGGGAGAAAACCTTTCTACAATGCTCAAAGTATTCTCCTTGTTGTTAAATAGGTATCATTCCAATATCTCTCCTGAAGGGCTGATATCATCACTCCGGAACTTGTGGACGCATGCATAAATTGCTGGTCATTAATCATAACTCCGGCATGCATTGTTTTTCTACCCGTTTTAAAAAACACTAAGTCACCAATTCTTATATTATTCTTCTTAACCGACTTCCCCACCTTCATTTGATCGACAGTTACACGCGGAAGCTTAATATCAAAGTAATCCAGAAATACAATCTGCAAAAAAGCAGAACAATCCACTCCATCATATCCATTTCCACCAAGCAGATATGGCACCCCCTTCCAGTCTTTGAAAGCTTCATCTAACTTGCTTCTCACTTTTTTTTCGTCTTTCGAAAGTATTTTTGAGGCTTCAGATGAAGTTGAAATAGCAACTTCTGGTTTTACATTTACAGGCTGGGTATTTGTACTTTCTTTCTTTGTTTCAGCTTTTTTTGCTCGCTCTTCCCAGGGTATAGTTCCACGCTTAACCATTCCACATGAAGCAAAAAGTACCCACAATAATAAAAGTTGCTTAACTGACATTCGAAGTCTTTAGATGAAAAAGCTGATTTTAAATCATTATCTTAATTTAGTATAAATGAACTAAATATTTACCCTAAATAAAAGCAATTTAATGTATTTACTGGTTAATATAGATCACGTTGCAACATTAAGAAATGCAAGAGGTGAAGGTTACCCGAGCCCCGTAACCGCCGCTCAGGTATGTGAGAAAGCCGGAGCTTCAGGTATCGTTTTTCATCTACGTGGTGACAGAAGGCATATCAGAGATGAAGATGTTTACGCATTGAAAGAATCTGTATCAGGCAAACTGGACTTTGAAATGGCAGCTTCTGATGAAATGATTTCTATTTTGAAAGAAATAAATCCTCATCTTTGCACCTTAGTTCCGGAAGGACGAGAGGAACTTACCACGGAAGGCGGTCTGAATATGGAAGTAGTTTTTGATGACTTTAAAGAACGCGTCTTCCCTTCTATTCGGGAAACTGATATTGAGATAAGTTTATTCCTGGATCCCAATCCTGAAGACATCAATCTGGCTTTTGAATTAGGCACTGATGCTATTGAATTGCATACGGGAAATTATGCGAACGCTCCTTCATCCGGAGAAGCAGACCACGAACTGGAAAGATTAAAGAAAGCAGCTGAACAAGCTCATGAACTCGGTATAAAAGTAAATGCAGGACATGGTTTAAATCAGAAGAACCTTCCCAAATTTATGGCCTCTGTACCACATCTGAATGAGGTTAGTATCGGCCACGCTTTAATCAGTGATGCAGTTTTTGATGGGTTGGAAACTACGGTTAAAAATTATTTGGGGATCATTGAAAGTGATTGATCTCGGTTACATACCGTCCCCTCAATCCCCTCCGCCGGAGGGGAAGTTTTTTAACAAAAGTAGAAATTTAATCAAAGAGTCTTCCTCTCCGTGGGAGAGGAAACAAAGGAGAGGGTCGTGATGTCTCCTGAAAACTTCCCCACATATCGAAAAGATTTGATAGAGAAGGCTCGCAAACTAAGAAAAAACTCCACACCGGGAGAGATTGAACTTTGGAAGCTTGTAAAAAACAAACAAGTCATGGGTTATCAATTTAGAAGGCAAAGACCCATCAAAAATTATATAGTAGATTTTTTCTGTAAGGAACTTCGATTGGCGATCGAAATAGATGGGAGTTCACATGACTATAAAGTCCAGTATGATCAAAAAAGGCAAGAAAAATTGGAAGAATTAGGAATCACTTTTTTAAGGTTTTCGGAAAAAGACACAAAAGAAAATCCTGACCATATAGTGAATGAAATTGAAAGCTGGATTAAGTCTCGCTTACTGACCCACCCCTCAATCCCCTCCGCCGGAGGGGAAGCTCAGGATATTCATTCCGATACAAATAAAAGTACAGATAGGGAAAAACTCTCTGATCCAAAACAAAATTTAATCAACGAGTCTTCTCTTCGCGGGATAGGAAGCTAAGGATAAGGTCGTAATGAGTGATACTAACACCACACACAAATCAGGATATGTAGCGATAGTTGGAAAACCCAATGCCGGTAAGTCGACGTTAATGAACCAGATATTGGGAACCAAACTTTCCATTACTACTCACAAAGCGCAGACCACCCGACACCAGATTATTGGAATCCATTCTGAAGAGAATTCCCAGATCATCTTTCTGGATACTCCGGGCATTATTCATCCAAAGTACGAGCTTCAAAAAGCTATGATGCGGTTTGTAGAAAAAGCTGAGAAAGAAGCCGACGTGATCCTTTTCATCGTTGAAGCAAAAGAAAACAACATGCCCGAGTATGCTTTTGATTCTTTAAAACAGATGAAGAAACCCGTTGTTTTGGTTATCAACAAAGTGGATGAATCGAATCAAGAGCAGGTTGAAAAGTTAGCCAAAGATCTCAATGACTATTTCGATTTTAATGACACTGTTTACATCTCAGCGCTAAATGGCGAAGGCGTTCCCGGGCTAATGGAAAGTATTTCCAAACTTCTTTTGCCCGGACCTCCTTTCTATCCAAAAGATGAGCTGAGTGAACATCCCGTTCGGTTTTTTGCTGCAGAACTCATTCGTGAACAGGTTTTTTTGCAGTACCACGAAGAAATCCCATATTCTGCTACTGTGGATGTGATCATCTATGAAGAACGGGAAGATTTGGATTACATTAATGCGGAAGTGATTGTAAACAGAAATTCTCAAAAAGGAATGATCATAGGTAAAGGCGGACGTGCAATCAAACAACTTGGAACCGCAGCACGGGAATCTATTGAAGAGTTTGTTGGAAGAAAAGTATTCCTTGATCTCCACGTAAAAGTCCGTGATAAATGGAGAGAGAATGAGAATATGGTCCGGAATTTCGGGTACTGATTTAGAAAACTAAATAGTCTGTAAAATTTCAGTACTTACCATAACGAACACTGTACAGATTCATCACCACTTTTAAATGATTTTAATCTATCCATATAGACGCTAAATAATTCTACCATGGTTTTGACTAGGTTAAAATATCAGGGTCATCCATTTTATTTTATTTGATCAGCATCATCTTCTTTGTTTGTATAAAGCTCCCTGCCTGTATTCGGTAAAAATAAAGTCCCGTTGAAAGACCCGACGCATTGAACTCAATTTTATGGTTTCCGGCATTCATTCTTCCGCTTACCAAGGTTGAAATTTCGCGCCCAAGCAAATTATACACTTTCAGAGTTACCTCTGCTTGTTCAGGAAGTGCAAATTCAATATTCGTACTTGGATTAAATGGATTCGGATAATTTTGTCCCAAACTGAATTCTTTTGGCAGACCTAGTTCATCCTCGTTGGACGTCATAATATGATCTAATACCTCTACATATCGTACAACAGATTCTGATGCGAAAGCTCCGGAATACACGGTTATAGAGATTTCTTTTAAAGTATCAGCCTTCTCTGATATTTTATTATTATTGATATAGTAAGCTGTCCTTATTGCATCCTGATAGGTTCCCAGAGAAGCGTTTCCTGAAATTTTTATTCCACTTTCAACAGAATCAATGTCAAGTGAACCTAGATCTTCTATGAATAATGAATCTTCTTTCAGAAAACCTTTCGATATTTTTATGAAAGCACTGTCAGCAGAAATATCAGTGCTGGAAGAAATGCCAAGGTCACCGGCTATTAGCAATTCTGGACTATCCTGAAAATATTCTAATGTATCTGTTGATTCAAAAGTTAAGCTGGCCACTTCTGATAAACTAAAAACTTCAGAAGAATACATTCCCCATACACTATCTGCATTCATAACTCTCACATATAAAACCTGATCTCCGATAGGAAGGTTTGTTGATGGAATTGTAAACGTGGTTTCAATATCGGCTCCCGGATTAACAGTAATGGGAGTAGCGGAAGCAAAACCGGGATCGGTGTTAAAGAAATATTCTGCCGATATTAAATTACTAACTAAAACAGGATCACTTTGATCGATGAGGATTAGTTTTTTGATGGGCATACCCCAATTTCCATCGGTAAACTTTGCCCTGATGAAAATTGTATGCAAACCTACCGATAATCCTTCACTACTAAGCATGGCTTCTTTATCGATTTGCGCGGATGCCGTAATTGGAATGCTCGTTCCGCTACCGTGGCCCGGATCTTCATCAAAGAAATATTCCAAAGCTTCTATTTCTCTTGCTTCTCCCTGATCCACCAAAATGAGTTTTTTGACGGTTAATCCCCATTCATCATCGCTGTTTTTTGCCCGAATGTAAAGTGTGTGTAAACCTCTGGAAAGAGATGAAGCCATAATGGAGCCTTCGTAATTCACTTCACCATCTACTTCCGTTACGGAGATAGAAGTACCGTTTCCAAAACCCGGATCAGAATCGAAAAAGTATTCCAGTTGAGTTACCGTCTGGCCCATTAACGGCGAAGCTAAAAGCATCACCAGCAATACATTTGCAAGGAACTTCACGACTTAATTCCCTTTGGCTTTGATGGTAACCTCGATATCCTCACCGACCTTGATTTCATCTGGGATTATAATGTCATACACAAATGGTAAAGAGAATATGGAATTAGAATAAGTACCTACACCACCAGACGGACCAATATGAGTTCCGTCTGTACCTGCGTTAAGCAAGCTGCTAAGTTTTGGAGTCACATCCCAATTCATATCAAATACATTTGTACTATTTGATACGGCAGTATCTGCAAAAATATCTGTAGGGTTGAGTATTTCATTAACCACATTATTTTCTCCAAAATTGGACCCTTCATTTACCGGAAACGTAATATCTAAGAAGTTATTCAAGAATGTGTTGTTATTATCAGCTATTTCCTTAATTCCGGCATCGGCATATTCATAACGTTGAGTCTTCAGAAAAATATTGTTTTTGAAGGTGCTGTTATGAATTGATCTTACTGTGAAGTCAAAAAAGATACTGTTATGAAAATTTCCATTTATGATATCTTTATAATCGGAAATCGAAGAACCTGCGGGATTAATTATACAGCGACGAAAAATAATAGCTGTGTTATCTGAATTGCTAAGAGTAAAATTATCGATATAAGAATGAGAAACTGTAAGCCCTTGTACAAAACTAGGAATAATATTGCCTAACACAGATCGATGGACAACAATAGTAGAAGAAGGCTCTCTGGTATTGGAATTATCAAGAGTGAGATTATTTATTTGCAACCCCTTAAATACCAGATTTGATGAATTATCAACATCAATCATTCCTACCTCTGAACCATAATTAAAGTTCTTATTTATGGCGGAAGTGTTATATCCCAGCCCTACTATAGTGAGTTCTTCCCGATCTTCAATATCCACACTACCATAACTATTGGGGCTTGGCATTACATAAATAATGTCCCCGGACAGAGCCGCATCTATAGCCTCCTGCAGATCTGAATAATAATTTGAGCCCGAAGGGTTTTTATCAGTATTATCAACCACTAAAATATTCTGTGCAGATGTAATTTGAGTTGCCAATACAGCAATGAGTAAAAAGAGAACTTTTTTCATGATGTCTTTTTGTTTGTTAAAGTATTCGATTCCAACCACGCTGTAAATCCCCACTTCTGGTGATTTTTTCAGATCAACTCGAAAGCTATTGCAAATTGAACCAATCCTGCTGTGGTTGGTATCCCAGTTTTTTTCTTAATATTCTTCCGATGACTTTTTACCGTCTCCAAAGTTATATACAGCTGTCCCGAAATATCTTTGTTACTAAATCCCTGAGCTATCTTAGCTAGCACTTGTCTTTCTCTTCTGGTAAGCGACCGGAATTCGTCAAAATGCTTTCTCACATACATCTCCTCTCCTGCTATACGCTCTATTCTGCGTGTTACCGAATCTATCCCTGAGATCGGGTTGGAGGAAGTGAGTAATAAATTATGCTTTTTGAAAGGTTTACAAACGGTAAAAAAAGTATCATACTCTCCGGTTCTGGGATTACGGATTTTCTGAAATTCTGCATGAAGCTGATCATCGTCCGCTTTTTCATAAAACTCAAGAAATCTTGGTCCTACATATTTCAGGCTATCCGGGTGAATATTCTTTTCGAAATACTCGAAGCCCATCTTATTGATCTCTTCTTTTGAAAGAAGCCCCCATTCTTCACCCGCTTTATTTAAATGACCAATAGTGAGATCACTCTTATCATTTACATGAAATATTCCGGGCATCAGATCCACTAACTCCTGGAGTGAATCAAAGTTTTTCCGGAAAAGCTTGTCTAAGATATACAAGCTTTGAACCTGTGTCTTCAGAATTTCAGTCTCTGTTCTGTACCCCATATATGTCCCTTTTCACAACCCATAAATCTTTACACAAAATAGTATAATAAGCGAAATTGTCAAGCCGGAAGTATCTGTAAACACTTGCGAGCCACGCAAAAAAAGGAAGGAATTATTATTCAGAAACTCTGAAAGATGATTTTTATGCAGTGATTTAACGTTCCTGTAACTGATTTTTACATCTGATAGAAGTAAACTCTGATTATTTTTAAAATCAGGGTTACTATGATCAAGCAAATTACTTCTTCATTCCTACTTTTAGTTTTATTCTCAATCAGTGCATTTGCACAACACGATTGGCGTTCTGATGTTCGATTTTTAGGAGATCCCACAGTCTCTTCAAATGGAGATATCGTATTTACTTACGATTCTGATCTTTGGGGCATAAACATTGATGGGGGACTTGCTATACGTCTTACTGCTTTAGACGGCGAAGAAACCAACCCGAGTATTTCTCCGGATGGAAACTGGATAGCATTTACTTCTAATCAGTATGGGAATAATGATGTCTACATCATGCCTGCAACCGGTGGTGAAATAACTCAACTCACTTTTCACCAAGCCAACGATCAGGTTGAGTCATGGTCTTGGGATTCTAAAAAAATCTATTTCAGTTCCAATCGTTATAACAGAATTACTGCCTTTGATATCAGCCCTGAAGGCGGAACTCCTTCCCGATTATTCGGTCATTATCATAATACCGTACACAACTTAGCAGAACATCCCACTTCCGGCGATTTCTACTTCAATGAATCGTGGGAGAGCTTCATCTTTCCGCAAAGAAAAAGATACCTAGGCTCTTTTAATCCGGATATAAAATCATACAATCCTGAAACCAATAGTTATACAGAACACACTAACTGGGAAGGAAAGGACTTTGCCCCAACTATCGATCGGAATGGGAATGTGTACTTCGTTTCAGATGAAGCAAATAATGAGTACAATCTTTATACACTGGAAAACGGACAGAAAAAACAACTCACCAGATTCAATACGTCCATTTATAATCCGTCTGTAAGTCCGGACGGAAGCACTGTTATCTTTGAGAGAGATTATGAGCTCTACAAATATGATGTGGCTTCTAAGAAGTCTTCCAAGATCGATGTAACCATCACCAAGAATAATACACTCACTAAATCCCAAAGCTTTGATGTAAAGGATAATATCTCTGCTTTTGATGTTTCCCCCGACAAAAAGAAAATGGCTTTTGTTTCACGAGGAGAGTTGTTCGTTTCTGATGCAGAAGGGAAATATGTACGACTTATAGAGACTAATAACATGGGAAGAGTATTAGAAGTAAAATGGTTAGCAGATAACAAAACATTGCTCTTCAATCAAACTGTGGATGGTTATCAGAACTGGTTTACCATTTCGGCTGATGGGAACGGTACTGAAAAACAGCATTCATCAGATAAAAGAAATAACAGAGACCTTGCATTGAATCACGATCGTACTGCCGGTGTTTATCTCAGCGGAAGAGATCAACTCCGACATATTAATCTAGATACTTTCAAAAGTAAAACATTGGTTGAAGATGAGTTTTGGGGCTTTCAAAATGTAGCTCCAATGTTTTCTCCTAACGGCGAATATGTTCTCTTCAGCGCTAAGCGTAATTTTGAACTGGATATCTTTGTTCACCATCTTGATTCCGAAAGAACCATGAATCTCACCAATACCGGAGTTGATGAAAACGGAGCGTTCTGGTCACCTGATGGTAAATATATCTATTACACCGGAAGCAGAAGCGTTCCTTCGTATCCACGAGGAGCCGGAGAAACAGACCTTTTCAGAATTCCACTAAACTATTACGACGATCCTTATAAATCTGATTTATTTGACCAACTTTTTGCTGAAAAAGAGGAAAATGAAGATTCAAAAGACAACAAGGAAGAGGAAGAAGAAAAACTCACTATCGAAATAAATACTACCAATCTGATGCAGCGAGTTGAGCAAGTTGGTGTAGATTTCGGAAGTCAGTTTAGCCCGTTTGCTACTCAAAAAGGCGATAAATCTATGGTGCTGTATGGAAGCAATCATAAAGAAGGAAATTTCGGACTTTCCGTGACTACCTTTGAACCCTTTGAACGGCCTAAAACCAAAAGCTTTGATGGAACCGGATTTGTTTCCGGGATCATAGAAGTGGATGGTCAACTTTACGGGCTTTCTCGGGGTTCCATCCATAAATTGGATCCATCATCAGCAAGCACTACAAAGATCAATATCTCTTATTTTTTTGAAAGAAATCTCCGGCAAGAATTCTACCAAATGTTTGACGAGTTATGGGCGAATATTGAAGAGAACTTCTACAATGAAACTTTCCATGGGATAGACTGGAAGAAAATCAGAGACAGGTACAAAAAATATCTGGCTTATGTTGATTCCCGTGCCGATCTGCGCCGAATGAATAATGATATGCTCGGAGAACTCAATTCTTCTCACATGGGATTCAACACATTTGGGAATGAAGAAAACCAATATTACTCAACCGTTTCAATGGCTGCAGGAATAGTTTGGGATAAGGATAATCCCTATCAGGTATCTGATATAATAGAAACAGGTCCTGTTCACATTTCAGGAAGTAAAATTAATTCCGGAGATGAACTTATAGCTGTAAACGGAAAAGCTGTTGATGCAACAATCAATCGTGAAAAGTATTTCAGCGTACCATCCATGCCGGAAGAAGTTACTCTCACATTTAAAAACGGGAGCTCTTCTTCTGATGTAAAAATCCACCCTGCTTCCTATTTCTCTGACCGCAATGATCTGTATGATGAATGGGTTTCAGGAAACCAGAAAATGGTAGATGAAAAAACGGACAAAAGAGTCGCTTATGTTCATATGAAAAATATGGGCGGAGGCGAATTGAATAACTTTCTCATCGAAATGACTTCCGAAGCTTACAATCGTGATGCATTAATATTTGATCTGCGTTATAACACCGGTGGCAATGTACATGATGACGTGCTTCGCTTCTTATCTCAGAGGCAGTATGCAAACTGGGCGTATCGTGGCGGAGAGTTGGCTCCTCAGTCAAATTTTGCTCCGGCTGATAAGCCCATTATTCTCCTGATCAATGAGCAGTCGCTCTCAGATGCTGAAGTAACTGCGGAAGGATTCAAGCAATTAGGTCTTGGAACTGTGATGGGAACCGAGACTTATCGATGGATCATTTTTACTTCCGGAAAAGGTTTAGTGGATGGTTCTTTTTACAGATTACCTTCCTGGGGGTTGTACACTCTGGATGGTGAAAATATTGAACAAACAGGCGTTGCTCCGGATATTGAAATTCATAATAAATTCAAAGACCGGGTGAATGGAAATGATCCCCAACTGGAAAAAGCAATTCAGGAAATCTTAAATCAGCTCGAAAATGACTAATGATTTTGAGTCAACTAATTTCCTGTTGCATTCTAAAAATCTAACCCGTAATCTTCACCCAATGAAATTAACGAACCAATATATCGCCCGGGAAATGATGTGTATGTGTTGCTATATGCAAACACTTCACTAGGGCTTTTTATATTTTAGAAAAGAAATTTTCAAAGTCCTTTAGAGTGTATGATCTGAAGGACTTTTTTATTGGCTGTTAGTTTCATTCGTTCTTTAACATCATGCATTCTCATCGAGAAAGGTGGAGGGATCAGGTCCTGCGAAGCCTTGGCAACCGCCCCACACAAAATTTTGTGTGGGGAAAGGTGCTACATCCTGCTTAGTGCAAATATTGTACTGAGAAAGATGAGTGCGAAGAGCTCTGTTGTATTTGTAAGCCTCTTTCGGACTCATCCCCGAATGGGGCTTTTTTATTAATTATAAATCAAAAATTACAATACAATGAGTTCACAAAAATTTGAGACATTACAGTTACATGCAGGACAAGAACCGGACCCAACCACAGGTTCACGGGCTGTTCCTATTTATCAAACCACTTCTTATAATTTTAAAAATACTGAGCACGCCGCCAGTCTATTTGGTTTAAGAGAATTCGGGAACATCTATACTAGGATCATGAATCCTACCACTGATGTTTTCGAAAAACGAATTGCTGCTCTTGAAGGTGGAGTGGCTGCAGTTGCAACTTCATCAGGACAAGCTGCACAGTTTCTGGCGATCACTAATCTGGCTCAAAAAGGTGATAACATCGTATCCACACAAAACCTGTATGGTGGAACTTATAATCAGTTTAAAGTTACTATTCCCAGACTTGGAATCGATGTTAACTTCGCTGAAGAAGATACAGTTGAAGCTTTTGAAAAGCATATCGATGAAAATACAAAAGCTATTTACGTTGAATCGATAGGTAACCCCAGAGGAAATGTGGCCGATTTTGAAGGATTATCAGCCTTAGCAAAAAAATATGAAATTGCCCTTGTGGTAGATAATACTTTTGGCGCCGGTGGAGCTTTGGTTCAACCTATCAAATTCGGAGCGAATGTAGTAACGGCATCAGCTACAAAGTGGATCGGTGGACACGGCACTTCCATTGGAGGAGTGATCGTGGATGCCGGAAATTTCAACTGGGGCAATGGAAAATATCCGTTATTCAGTGAACCATCTCCGAGTTATCACGGTCTAAAATTCTGGGAAGTATTTGGCGATGAAGGTCCTTTTGGTAATATCGCATTTGCTATCAGAGCTCGTGTTGAAGGTCTCCGTGACTTTGGTTCTTCTCAATCTCCCTTCAATAGCTTTCTTTTACTGCAAGGGCTGGAAACACTCTCCCTAAGAGTTGAACGACACAATGAAAATGCCAAGAAACTGGCAACATGGTTAGATGAGCATGAACTCATAGATTGGGTAAACTATACCGGGCTTGAAGAACATGATTATCATGAACGAGCAAAGAAATATCTGGCTGCCGGACAATTTGGTTCCGTATTTACTTTTGGAGTAAAAGGTGGTTTTGATACCGCCAGAACTTTTATAGAAAATGTGGAATTGGCTAGTCATTTGGCTAATGTTGGAGATGCTAAAACACTGGTCATCCATCCTGCATCAACAACACATCAGCAACTAACTGAGCATGAGCAAGCTTCTTCCGGAGTAAAAGGAGATCTTGTTCGGGTGTCGGTTGGTATCGAACATATCGACGACATCATAGCAGATTTTGAACAAGCATTGTTAAAATCTCAGGAACTTGTCGCTGTTTAATCTATTCAGACAAGGAATTTTTATGAGCAAAAAGCCAAATATCACAACAATAAATCAAGCCCGGACTGCTGAATCCGGGTTTGATTTTCCTTCAGTGGACATTGCCTGGAACAGTTGGGGAACACTCAACGAAACAAAGGACAATGTGATTCTGATCTGTCATGCTTTAACCGGAAGCTCTAATGCAAAAGACTGGTTTTACGGTCTTTTTGAGTCTACCGGATTTATCGATCTTGACAAACACTTTGTTTTGTGTATAAACAATTTGGGCAGTTGTTACGGATCAACCGGCCCCACTTCTGTTTCGCATTTAACCGGGAAACCCTATCAGGCAGATTTTCCTGAAATTACGATTCGGGATATAGTAAAACATCAACAATTACTGCTTGATCATCTTGAAATCAACGGTATTGAAATGGCAATTGGCGGATCGATGGGCGGTATGGTAGCCTTGGAATTTGGATTGATGGATCCGAGAATCCAATCTTTAGCTTTGCTTGCTATGGGGAAATCTCATACTCCCTGGGCTATAGGAATCAGTCATGCACAAAGAAAAGCTGTTTATGCTGATGAACATTGGCAGGATGGATTTTATGATCACAAAGTTCCTCCACAGAAAGGTTTATCTGCTGCCAGAGCACTTGCCATGATCACTTACCGATCACCTCAAAATTATGAACACAAATTTCAGAGAAGCTTTAACGCTAACAAGAATCTCTTTGAAGTAGAATCGTATTTAGATTATCAGGGAGAAAAGCTTTCTTCCAGGTTTGATGCTAACGCATATATCACTTTAACAAAAGCTATGGACTCGCATGATGTATCAAGAAACCGTGGTTCTTTTAGAGAAGTCTTAAGCTCGTTCACAACACCTTGTTTGATTCTTGGTATTAACTCTGACCTTCTTTATCCGATAGCTGAGCAACTAGAACTTGCCGAATTAATTCCTGATTCAGAGTTCAAAGAAATCCACTCCGATTACGGTCATGATGCTTTTTTGATCGAATTCGAACAAATCAATGCACACCTGACATCCTTTTATCATTCTATTTAATACCTCTATGAGCATAACACTTAATTCAATTACCCGAAAAAACATATCTATACATGAAAGCAAAAAAACCATCCCTGTTTTTATTGCCGGAAATGGTGCAATTGGCGGCACTCTCATCCAACAAATCAATCACCTTAATAATGCGCTGTTCCAAGTTAATATAATTGGCATTTGTAACAGCAAAAAAGTGATCTGGAATCCTGATCCGGACTCTTATCAACGTAAACTTAAATCATCCGATGAAGAAACCAATTGGGAAAATATCACGAATAAACTAGCTCGTTATCCTGAAACACTCATTTTCGTTGATGCAACGGGAAGCGAAATTGTAGCCCGTCAATATCTAAAACTTCTTACTCAGGGAATTCATATTTCCACTCCCAGCAAAAGAGCAAATACATTTGAGCAGAGTTATTTTGATGAACTTAAAAGTCTTCAGAAATCAGGAAAAGCATTATACAAATACGAAACTGCTGTGGGTGCCGGACTTCCGGTAATCAACACCATTATTAATTTGATTGAATCAGGTGATTCCATAACAAAAATATCCGGTGTAGTTTCCGGTACTATGACCTACATATTTAATCAGCTCCAACAAGGAATTCCTTTCAGTGAGATCATTAAAAGTGCAAAAAAGGAAGGATATTCCGAACCTGACCCAAGAGACGATCTCTCCGGAGAAGATGTAGCCCGAAAGTTTTTAATAATGGCCAGAACCAGTGGATATAAATTTGAAAGAGATCAAATCAAGGTGGAATCACTGGTTCCAAAAGAACTCATAGATTATCAGGTTAACGGTTTTTTAGATCATCTCTCTTTTTATGATGATCATTGGAAGAACAGAAACTCGCAGGCACTATTAAACAATAAACGTCTTCGATATACCGGAGAATTTACTCCCGATGGAATTGAAATCGGAATTAAGGAAGTCCCCTCCGATTCACCTTTAGGAGGGTTACAAAAAACAGACAATCTGATCCAAATATTTTCAGAACGTTATTCCGATTCTCCGATTGTAATTCAGGGACCAGGAGCGGGAAAAGGAGTCACCGCAGCAGGAGTTCTGAGTGATATTATTCAGATAAGTAAAAACATATAATTAAAATAAAAAAGCCACTCCTCTTTCGATGAGTGGCTTCTCTCTCTTACCAGCGGTCGTTACTGTCTAACGACGCATTCTTACCAAAGCTCTTCGCTTTATTTTCTGCACTCTGTCGGGCATCGTATCGAACATAATCTTTTGTTCCTCATCCAACAATGCTCTGATCTCTCCTTTCTTAGCGATATGAATTTTTTTGATGCCGGCCTGAAGTGCACCTATTTCATCAGCTACTTTATTAAGTGCAGAAACATCATAAGTATCACCAGAGGAAAGTGTTCGCATTCTTACTCTCTTCTCTCTTAACTGATTCTGTAATTGAAGAGTCTCTTTTTTTCCTTCCAGCATAATGGTTTTTATCTCTTCTTTCTGATCATCACTTAAATTAAGCTTAGCTAGCATTGACTTTTGACTTTTTCTCATAGTCATTTGTTGTCGGCTGTTTTTTTCAAAACGCTCTTTAATTTCTTTGCGTCTCTCTTGCTGATCATTTCTTTGTGCTTCAACATTTAAGGTTCCGACAAGAAGTAAAAGAAATGCAGTTGTTATAATTCGTCTCATGACTGTCTCCTGTTTTGATGATTATTTATTTTTGTACCTTGTACACTTCATTAGAAGAAAACCCCTAACAAAACTTGTGGTCACAAATGAAATTTTTTCTAAGTCTGCTACTTTTATTTCTATTCAGTCAAAATCAGCAAGCTCAAAACTGGTTGATCACTCAGGAAGATTGGGGTGGCACTGATTCTGTGGATTCAAGTCTGGAACATGAAATATCTTATATCACCATTCACCATGGCGGAGAGATTTTTCCAGACGACAAAAACACCGTTACCTATTTGCAAGGTTTGCAAAAATGGAGTCGTTCTGACCGGAAGTGGAATGACATTCCCTACCATTACGTAATTGCCAGAGATGGTAAAATATATGAAGGCAGACCACTGAATTATCGCGGTGATACCAATACTACATACGATCCAACCGGACATGCACTTGTTGTGTTACTCGGGAATTTTGAAGAGCAGGAAGTAAAGACCGAACAAATTGAATCTCTTAAAACTGTGACTGCATATTTGGCAAAGCAGGAATCCGTTCCGGCTGAAAAGATCCGCACACATAAAGATTATGCAGAAACGCTCTGTCCGGGTAAAAAGCTGACAGGTTATTTAAATACCCGTGATTGGAATTCCTTTTTAAACGGGCTGAATTAGGAAACTTTAGTCTTTCAAGTCTATAACTGAAAGAACCTATAAATAATAAAGCTAAGCACCACTACTAATTATATTCGTCGCGGATTATCCGAAGAACCATAGCTTTTTCAAGTTTGTAACTTGAAAAAACCAACAACGGAAGTCTGTGACTTCCATCCTTAGCATATTCCTTCATATCAAAATTTCATCCATTATTAGCAAACCTTTCTTTTCTTTGTACCATAAAGCGCTACTGTATGGATAGTCTTCCGGCTTAAAACAAAATCCTTCCTTCACCGGATTATAGTGAATGTATTCCATCTTCTGATTGTAAAATTTATTGGAGGTAATTTCAATCGGTCGATTATCTTGCCTCCAAAATTGATAGGTCTGATTATTTGAATTTTCTCTGCCTGCTTTTTTAAACATCCAAAGCATCCAGCTTCGTCGGCTTTCTTTCTTATTAATTTCTATATCCTTAATAATAGCTTTGGCAGTATATTTTTTGAAATCCCTTAAAATATCTGACAGATTAAACCCTTTTTTGCACTTATTACCAGATGGATATGATTCGTCATTAAACACCAACCATGTATTTGTAGCCCTTTATTCGTTCTGCAATAGTCTATACTTTCAATAACCATTTGTTTGTATAATGGTCTTGTAAATACATCAATCCAATCTACTACTGCAAAAGTAATAAAGTGAACTTGTTGGGGATTATGGATTTTGAAAGGCATCCCATAATTTAAAAAGCATTGCCCGTAATGCAAGTTACAAACTTGCTTAACTATTGCTCTTTAAGTCGTAGACTTAAGAGATCTTTGGGGCAGTTTGGAGTAAAGACAGTACAGGGTTTTTTTAAGCTTAAAAAATTTTTGAGTATAATTATCATTAACTGAATCTGTTCTGAAGCACAGAAAAAGGAACCTTTAAATAAGGAAATCCATTGTATCAGTATGAGTTATTCGGCAAAAATAGTAGTGGCACTTTCATTCTGCTTTTTATTTCTGACAGATGCTGAATTGCTATTGGCACAAACGAATAGCTCGAAAGACACTTCTTCCGTTACAGTTATTACCATTCAGGGAGCGATCGGTCCTACCACTACTAATTATATTCGTCGCGGATTATCCGAAGCAATTGAAAGAAATGATGAAGCTTTAATCATCGAATTGGACACTCCGGGAGGATTGCTTTCTTCTACACAGGATATTGTTCAGGATATGTTAGCTACTGAAATGCCGATTGTAGTTTATGTAACTCCATCCGGAGGAAATGCAGGAAGCGCAGGAACATTTATTACGCTAGCAGCGCATATCGCTGCTATGGCTCCCACAACTACTATTGGCGCTGCATCTCCGGTAACTATGGGTGGCGGGCAACAGGATTCCGTCATGAAAAAGAAAATCTTCAACTACTCTGAAAGCTTCATCGAGAATATCGCCAACGAACGAGGCCGAAATGCCGATTGGGCTATTTCAGCAGTTCGGGATGGTGAAGCAATTACAGAAACGGAAGCTCTGGAATTAAATGTCATCGATCTTATTGCTGAAAATCTGGATTCTTTACTTCATCAGATTGATGGTATAGAAGTCGAGGAAAAAATTCTTCAAACCAAATCGGCTACTATCAATACACTGGAAGAAAGTCTGGCAGAGACATTTTTCAGTTTTATTATGCGACCGGAAGTAATGCTGATTTTAACAATGATTGCCATTTACGGAATTGTAGGCGAGGTCACCAATCCGGGAGCTATAGTACCGGGAGTGGCGGGCGTGATTGCACTTATTCTTGTATTATACGGATCGGCAGCGATGCCCATAAATGTTGCAGGATTTGTTCTTATTGCTTTAGCAATTGCTTTGTTCGTAATTGAAGCCTTCACGCCCACATTTGGAATTTTATTGACCGGGGGTGCCGTTTCATTTTTCCTCGGGGCATTGTTGCTCTTTCAGGATTTCCCCAAAGAAATGCAGCTGGACTGGTACTGGCTGGTTCCGGCTACTATTTTGATAGTAGTTTTCTTCGGATGGATCGCCACTTCAGGAATTAAAGCACAGTTTACAGAAAATAGAACCGGTCTGGAATCTCTGGTCGGCAAAAAAGCGCAGGTTACAGACACCGTTTCCGCAACAGGTGGAAGAGTTTTTGTTGCCGGGGAATACTGGAATGCAGTTACTACCGGAGAAGAAATTAAAGAAGACGAATGGTGCGAGATTGTCAGCTTTAAAGGGCTCAACGTAACCGTTCGTTCATTACAATCAGAAAAGGAGAACAATCATGGACATGACTGAAGTTTTATCGGGTTATCTGATTTGGGTAATCACCGTTATCGTATTTCTGGTGCTGCTTGCGCCACAAATTTTCAAAATCCTTCGGGAATATGAACGAGCTGTGGTATTCCGGCTCGGTAAATTCAACAGTGTGAAAGGTCCGGGTTTGATCGTTTTGATCCCATTCATTGATCGTATTGAAAAAGTTGATCTTCGTGTGCTTACCATAAATGTGGATAAACAGGAAGTCATCACCAAAGACAACGTAACCGTAAATGTGGATGCCATCACCTTCTTCAGAGTGGTGGATGCCGAAGCCGCTGTCATTCAGGTTGAGCAGTACATTCACGCAACTTCCATGCTGGCGCAAACCACACTAAGAAGTATTGTTGGTCAGGTAGAATTAGATGAGTTACTCGCAAATCGCGAAAAAGTAAATAAGAACATTCAGGAAATAATTGACCGTCAGACCGACCCATGGGGAATAAAAGTGGTTTCTGTGGAAGTTCGTGATGTGGTTCTTCCTGAAAACATGAAACGGGCAATGGCTCGTCAGGCAGAAACCGAGCGTGATCGTCGTGCGAAAGTCATCAATGCTGAAGGTGAATTCCAGGCAGCCGAACGACTGGTGGATGCCGCCAAAATGATCGAGACAGCTCCAGCTGCTTTACAGCTCCGTTTTCTTCAAACCATGAATGAGATCAGTGAAGAGAATGCCACCTTTGCTTTCTTACCCCTTCCGATGGATTTTCTGGAAGCTTTCAAAAGCATGGCAGATAAGGGAAAGAAGGAGTGAAAAGTGGATAAAGTAAGTTTTAGGGAATTAAGATCATAAATCAAGGTCCCTTTCGCACAAGCGGACGCTTGCGCTTGATTAGGAAGAGAATGCCACCTTTGCTTTCTTACCACTTCCAATAGATTTTCTAGAGGCTTTTAAATCAATGAAAGATCGTGGGAAGAAAGGTTAGCATGAACCAAAAAAAGCCACATCAATCTAAGATTAATGTGGCTTTTGTAATTTGATAAGTGTCGCTTTGACAAAAGTGGGCCCGGAGGGACTTGAACCCCCGACCAATCGATTATGAGTCGAATTATATATTTCTTTTAAAATATAATAAAGATTGTTTATATAAATTGTGTGCCAGTATTTGTACCAATTTTAAATTTCATTGGTGAATATATTTCATCACCCCACCACATTCACCAATTCAAAAATAGGTAAATAGAGGGCTACAATAATTGCACCTAATATCAGCCCGATAAATATAATTAGTACAGGCTCAATAACTGAGGTTAATCCTTCCACCATAATATCTACTTCTTCTTCAAACAGATCTGCGACTTGATTGAGCATTTCATCGAGGCTTGCTGTTTCTTCTCCTACACTGATCATTTGAGTTACGATGATTGGAAATATGACACTATTTTCCAGTGATTTGTTTAGGCTCTTTCCTTTCGTGATTGCTTTCGACATTAATTGAACTTCGGTGGTCAGTATAGAATTGGTAGAAGAATTTTTAAGCACTTTCATCGATTCTGAAAGAGTTACTCCACTTTGAAGGAGCGTAGCTAAGGTTTTAGTAAACTGACCTACTAAGCTTTTTTTATAGAGCTCTCCGAAATAAGGGATACCGAGTTTAGCGCGATCAATCAGGTTTGAACCTTTGGGTGTTTTTGAAAAATAACTGAATCCAAACATTAAAAGTACAAGTACTCCTGATATCAAAAGGATGTTTCCAGTCAAGAACTCACTAATGGATAGAATGATCTTGGTCGGTCCCGGTAATTCTGCATTGAAATCCTGATACATATCTACGAAAGTAGGAAATACAAACACGAGTAAAAATGTGACCGCTGAAACGGCCACTCCAACAATAATGGAGGGATACACAAGCGCCATTCGTACCCGCTGCTTTAATTTATGGGCTTTTTCCTGATAAGAGGAAAGCCTAAGAAGGATATCATCAAGAACACCCGAAACTTCTCCTACCTCAGCTAACTGGACATAAATGGTATCAAAGATCGTGGGGTGTTTTGCAAAAGCTTTAGATAAGCTTTGTCCTTTTTTTACCTGTTTGCGAACATCTTCTACTATGCTCTTGAACTTTGAATGAGAAATCTGTTTGATGGTCGTATCCAGTGCTTTTACCAGAGGCAGTTTCGCCTTTAGCATTACCGCCAGATTTCGGGTGAACTCAATCACTTCTTTATCCGGCACTTCTTTAAGAAAAGGAAGTTTAATTTCTTTGGAAAGTAAGCTGGTATTCTTGCTTTTGCCTTTGCGTTGTTTGGCAATATGTGGAGGTAGATTTCCCATAGGTTATTCTCTAACTACCGGTTCCCAATACACCGGATTTCGGGCTTGTACGATTTGGGAGATCTCAATCTTTCTTCTGCTTGAAACTTGTACTACTTTCCAGTTCATTTTCCTTGATGAAGATTCAACTTGTTGACCGACATTATCTGGTTGAATGTACATACTATCGATTTCATTTTCGTTATCTGAAAGATCTTCGCCATTCAAACTAAGTATTCCATCTACCCAATTGTACCGCCTCTCTCTTTCACCCACTTGAACAATCAGCGAGCTATCCGTAAACACGGTTTCGTTGGCTCTCATTATATCCTTATAGATCTGAGACTGTGCTATGTGAAGATTATTATAGTAGGCTACATCTGAAGACCACTGGCTAAGCTGCCGATTTGCAAAAACAAATACCGTAGAAGCTATTCCTAGTACTATGGAAATAATGGTAATCGCAACCAACACTTCAACTAGGGTATAGCCGTCTTCTTCTTTAATTAATCTTTGTACCATAACCTCGCCGTTTCTAATTCAATACTTGGTTCCCGTAAGGTATCTCTTTTAAAGGCCGAAACTGTAATCGTATATAGATCCTGATCTTTGTCTACTTTGGTTTTGATCCACCAGTTTTCATCAATTTTAACGGTGTACGAACTGTCTGACTCTGTAGCAATTACCTCTTCCATTTGATTTCTAGCATGATTGAAACTTACTATTTTATCTTTGGTTATGGTATTCCCTCCTATAAAAATAAGAAACATGGTAAGCGGAACCAGCACAACCAACAACAAAGAAAGTGCAACTAATGATTCTACCAAACTGTATCCATCTTCTTCTTTAAATAACTCTTTCATTCAGTAACCTCCTTCCAGTCCAGAATTACGTATTTGGTGGAATCTGAAAACCCAATGGGTACTATAAACTCCTGAGGTCTTTGGGTAATATCTATTTCAGTGTCTTTGATCCAATTTATATATGTAGTAGGAGATTCATAAAAGAAGAATTGCTTGGTTAGTACAGAACCAAATACAGTTCCGTCTAATTCTGTTTGACCTTGATTGTAAACACTTCCTCTTACTAAAGCGTTTTCATCGATCTTTATCCTGAACTGTTCCTGATTAAAAGCTCCTGTTTCGATGGGGTACACAAGGGTTCCATCAACGGTGCTTTCATCTTGTAAGTGAATCACTTCTTGTTGCTCTCCCAGAAATGTAGAAGTGGACGTGTATACCATACTGGGATAAGTCAGATACACCTGATCCCTGAATTGTATTCTTCCTCTGGATATAAGCTGAGCGTTCATCGAAACCTGATCCCTCAATTCCATGAACGTTCCTGCGCTTACGATTGCGTGTGTAGCTGTTATGCTTCCGCCTATGCTCATGGTATCCCTTGCAATGAATGTCGTGTATGTTCCTAAATTCCCATCTCCGGTAATACTTAGGTTTCCTTCCACTAAAACTACAATGCCTTTAGGGATAGCAGTTGTTTGATTAAAAATCCATTCCTGAGAATCAGAAAAATAAAGGGTATCACCTTCTTGTGATTGAGCCAACTCACTGAGATCATGAACTGCAAATTGGTTCCTATTATCTGATTCAAAAAATGAGGTGTGTTTATCCAGTTGAGCTTCCAAAGACTCATACTGAAAAGCTGGAAAGAAGTCTCGCATATTTTCTTTTTTAGCTTCTCCGGTAAAACTTCCTCGAAATGGAAACCCTTTAAACGTACTCCGTTCGATCTTGTTAGATCCTGATGCAATATCTCCATTGATAGTAGTAGAGCCTGTCACACTTAGAGATGAGTTGGTATCTTTTAGAGCAATAGCATAATCGAATACAGAATCAGGTAGTGCTCCTGCTAATACCTCAAGTTCAACTTTTTGTTTTTTTACTTGAAAGGAAGAATTGATTTTTAAAAACCCGCCGTAATTGGTTGATGTGATAGTTCCTGTAGACTCGGATTCTTCTCCCGAATACAAAACCTCATAGATCTGCTGCTCGGCTTGGTATAAAGCCTTAGTCCGGTCAATGTCTTGTTGAATGAATGTGGATTGCACATAAATTCCTCCTAGAACGGCACCAATAAAGAGCGCCACAATTAGTGCTATTATTAGCACCGTTATAAGAGCCGAACCTTGTTCATCTAATGCTATTTCCTGAAGGTTTTTCACACTCCATAATACTGATAAGCTTTCGTTTATGGAATTGAATATTTGATTAAATAGGCTGTTTATTTATCCTTAATTCTTTCATGTTTGTAACTTGAAGGCACCACAACGGAAGTCTGAGGTTTCCTTACCGTTTTAAGACCATTGATTTTAAAGGAATCAAATAATATAAAACATTGCACCGCTCCGCTAAAGACTTCAGAGATCTTTGGGGCTCCATGTCTTAATGCAAGTTATTCTTGCTCTTCACAGCAATTACAAATATCTGTAAAAAGAGAAGATTCTTTTTCCATAATGAAATGTATTGTTTTCTTTTTGTTGCTTAAAACGATATATCCTCCAGAATTTATCGCCATTTCTAAAGTGTCATTACCATTACTTACTATTCCTTCATACCATGAATTATGCTGATAACATTTCGTATAGGCTTCATTAGCCTCAACCTTTTTCATTCTTGATAATAAATTATAAACTGAACTTTTTTTGAAGACCCACTGATTTACATTTTTTTCACTTTCTTTTTTCTGGTTAATTTTAGTTAGATTTCCAAGCAATTTGTAATCTAAGTACCCTATTTTAGTACTATCTTGAGTTATCTGTTTATTAGTTGACAAAATTGCATTAATACTATTGTTAGGCTTTGTTTTTAAATTGCATCCCAATAATATTAAAAAGAATAATATCACAATGTTTTTTAGTTTAAAATCTTCCATTGCACTTCTGTTTTTTTGATTTTATTGTTTTTACTTTTTTTCTTTGGATGAATTTCTAAGCTTCTCCAGTACTGGTTTAATTGCATCAAGAACTGTTCTTCCTTCACCTTCTTGCTTTCTTGAAACATCTTCATGAGGAAAAATATCATTCATCCCTAAGCCGTATTCATCCATTAAAGTATTTACGAGCTTTGCCGTATTTTCAATTTGTTCATCTGTTAGTTCTTCCCATCCTTCGGTTTTACGCCAATCAGATGTCGGATTTCCATCAGCATCAACAGACATACCAACAACTTCTATACCAATAGAATTATTATTATTGATTTTACCTGTTGGTTTTCCAACGTGATTTGCTCTATCCTCAAAGTTATTTAACTGAGTTAATGTCCCATCTGTATCTACTACTACATGAAAACCCACTCTTCCTTTACTATTTTTTGATGCATTGATAGCACTACTTGCACTGGAACTAACTGTTCTGTGTAAGACAATGCCTTGCACTCCACCTGACATCTTGGGTCTCTTTGTTTTACTTGTAATATCATTTTTTACTTTTGTACCTGTTAAAACTCCTTTTTTAACTTTATAAGGCTTATCCGGTCCCATACCAGTTGGATCAATCCAGTTTATTGGATTATTGAAAGCATAATTATAAGGACTCCAACCAGGATAACTATCAACCAACGGATCAATCTGTAAAAATCTACCAATAATCGGATCGTAATTTCTTGCCATCATGTAATCGAGGGTGAGGTCGGCTTCTTCATCTCGTTCATGTCCGGTAAACTTATACTTATCAGCTTCCTCTGTCAGGCTTCCCGATCTGCCATTTCTTGTAGGCATTAGTAAGCCAAACGGGTAGTAATCGCTGTAACCGACCACCTCTCCACTTTCATCAATAGTAGTTCTTACAGAACCTAAATGGTCTTTTAAGAAGTACTTTCGTGCTCCGTTTTTATGATTTCCAATTATATCAGCTCCTGCCAGAATATTGTGAAAAAGCAATGTATCCGCTTGGTAAATTGCGATGGTTTCTCCTCCTGCTCCTCGAACGTAATGCGTTTCGGTACTTCCCATTTTCTTTTTCACACGATTCCCTTCTGCATCATAAGCATATTGCAACGTGTTGGCTCCTTTTATCAGCTGTGCGGGGAGATTTCTCCAGTCGTAATCTACGGAAGTAAAACCCTGCAGAATATTTTTGGTCATGTTTCCACTGGCGTCGTGGTCGATATCAAAATCCAGATAATCCACCTGTTCAGTAATTTTATCAATACGATTGGTACCGGTTTCATAGGTCATTCCAAAATAACCGATCCCGTCATACCCAATATTTCCGTTATTATCCCGGCGTAAATACCCTGTGATATTTCCATTATCATCATAATTCATCCATTCTAGATCAAAGGCGCTTGAGTTGTAGCCTGATCCTGAAAAATTAGCCGCTGTTAAACGGTTCGCATTGTCGTAACTGTAGCTATAAGTAAGCAAATTCTGGTTGGTACCGGTGGTTCCCACCTGCCTCCATTCTTGAAGGTCAATATTTCCGTTAAAGTCGTAATCCAGATTCATACCAAAACGATCACCGTTAGTCCCTGTGGAAATAGACCCATTATTGATCTTATCTAACCATCCCTGAACAGTATAGGCGTAATCTATCGTTTGGATGTTGCTGTTGCCTAATTTCAGCTGGGCAACCTGTCCGTCGGCCAGATACGAAGTATATTCCGCATCTTTGGTCCAGCTGCTGCCATCGGTGCTGGTTTCTACTTTGGTCATTCTTCCGAGCGCATCATAAGTATAGCGTTGGTAAAAATCGTCGCTTTCTCCCGCCTGGTAATCCATTTGGGTTAAACGCCCTAATTCATCGTAATTGTATTCAATTTTTTTCTGCGCCAGTCCGGGCAGATCCTGAACTATCCATTCTACCAATCCCAGGCTGTTGTACGAATACCAGCTGTGTCCCCAGCTGCTCCCCGAAACGCTCAAATCCCGGTAACTTACTTTGGTTAGACGGCTTGCCAGATTTCGCGAGGTTACACTGTGGGTTCCCGAATAGCTTTGGTCTCCGTCATAAAAATATTGGACATTGGCCTGATGACCGCTGGCCGGAAAGCTGTCGGTATCCGGATCGGCACCTGAAAAAGTAGTTCCACCGCTGTATTCACCGGTTTCAATCGGGCGATCCATGTCGTCGTATTTGGTGTAGGTGAATATATCGTTGGATACAAACCCAAAAGTTCCTGAAGTGGAAATAATAGGCTCTCCTGAATCAACTGCCTGACCTGTAAATGTATAGGTACCGGAACTTACACTGAAGGTAAGAGGCGAGCTCGGTGATCCAACACAATCGCCCTCAGGTGTAAATGTATTTGAATAAACCGTTGTGTTTGATTCTATTCTCTTAATGGTTAGCGTATAATCATCCATGAATAAATCAGCTACACAAAAATCTAATTCCAAGGTTCCCGCAGAATTCGCCACGATAGTTTTGCTCACGGAAGTACTCCCTGAAAGTGAATGCGAAATATCCTGGGAGGTTGATTTTTGATTGGGGTCTTGGATAAATCGCAACCGTCCTTTTTCATCGTACCGATAACTCACCGAATATTCCTGATCGGGGAGCTTCTTGCTGGTAAGCTGCCCAAGCTGGTTGTAGGTATAAGTAGTCGGCAAACCCCGCGGGTCTTCTACCCGGACTAAATTTCCCCGAAGATCATAGGCAAACTCCGTAACCAAATCAGAGGAACTTCTGGTGAGCTTGTTATCGGAATTCATATCCACCCCGCTGGCAATCGTTTCTCCCCATCCGTTGGTGTAGGAAATGGTTTTCTTTCCGCTCGGATCTTCTGTAATGGTTTTATTGAGGGTATTTACTGCCCACGTTTTAGCGGGAGTACTTCCCTGCGCACTGGTTGCAAATGTTTCTGTGGTATTGAGCCCGTAGGTGGTTTCTATAGCTTGCGTGCTGCTAATAGTGTGGTTCGGGCCGGGTAAAGTACTTTTTTCGGTTCGGGCCAGTGGCGTGTTTTCGTACTGAACCTGCGAATAGGAATAATCTTCATCATTGCTTGGCAATGATTGATATTCATCTTCTATGGGAGAGTTTGATGGGAGAGCGTTTCCGGGTGTAAATAATCCAGTCGAATCACCTTCAAATCCGTACTGCTTATAGGTGGTTTGATTGGAAATTTCATACGGTCGGGATGTTACCTCCGGGAGTCCCCGATCGTTAAAACGAGTATCTGTGATAATTGTTGAACTACCTCCACGAACCTGAGTCTGGATGCTTCTGCCAATTCCATCCATGTATTGAACGGATTTAGTAACATTAGAAGAATTATTGGGATCATAATGCGTCCAGCTTTCCACTCTGTTGGGATTGTTTACGTTATAAGATCCGGTTCCCTCTAACGAAAAATAATAACTGTTTGTGGTTACTAATTCTCCATTAGTATTGTATGCTTTGGTAAGCCGTCCAAAATCATCGTACTCATATCTGCTGGTAGCACCGGCAGCATCTTTCATCGCAACCGGTGTCATAAATAATGGATTTACTTCTTGACTTGAAGCCTGTGCGCCTTCGGGATACATGCGAACGTTGTCGATGTACCATTCGGTGGTAACCGTTCCATAGCCATAATTGCCGAAAGCAAATTTTTGAATACCTGAGATAGAAACATCGCGAAAGCTTATATTTTCTTTTAGCCTTACCCCATCCACATAGTAATCGGCTTCATCTGAAACAGGGTCCATGACGATTTTAAAGACGTATGTTTTACCGACCATTAATCCTGTTTTTATGGAAACCCAACCACTTCCATCGTGTGTTCTCCACTCTTCATTTTTAATAGCTGACCAAACTGCACTGTGCGTACTTCCTCCATTCCATGAGACATTACCAGTATTTATTTGCAAGTCTGACCCGTCACTATCATCTATCTTAATATCAAACTCCCACACAATGTTGCTTGTTATTTCACTTCCATGGTCATAATATAATCGATCAAGTTCAAGATTAGAAGCACTCCCATAATTTGTAAGTTTTAGTTTTCCATTGGAAATAGTTGTATCTGTATCTCCATCGCTATCTTCATCAATAAAAATCCAATTTTCAAAGCGGTCAAAAGCAAAGCTATGTGCAAAAACCTCATCTTTATCTGCATTTTTGAAGATTCCCAATGGGGTGGAACCGTCTTCGCTCCAGTCGTAGGAGGTTTTTACGTCTTTAGCATCAATCACTTCCAGGGGATTCCCCTTAGCATCGTACTTAGAGAATGTTATGCTCTGTTCTGCAATAGAAGTTGTGGGGTAGTAGGAGGGAGTGGATGTAGTAGCTACCCATTTTTCTTCCGGTAGCCAGTTAGAGTTGCCAGAAATCTGATCACTCCATCGTGTCCATTCTTTATTAATAATGGCACTTCCCTTTTTGGTGGTAATCATATAGAGCTGCGTAAGCATATTAAGATCTTCCATGTCCGAATAGTTAAGCACGGGACTGTCACCATCATTGGTGACTTCATGAGCATATTCATACTCGGTTATCCTTTCTTCTGTAGAAAGCGAATTGGTTTCTGTAACTTTTGTGGGATTTTTATGAGAGGAGCCTTCGTATTCTGTTTCTGTAGTAGTAAAATTAAATGTACCTGAATCATCAAACACTCTCGATTCAACTTTCGTATTTGCCAAGAAAGGTATCGCTATCACATAAGGTTGAAATCTAGCATAGCCATTAGTTCCTTGAATTTTTGTGTCTAAAGCACCAGCAAAAATAGTACGGTAAGCATGTGTTCCATCATCGGTATCATTTTCGGTGAATATCTTTTGCGTGATTTCTCCCTCAGATGGAGTATATGTAGTTACATCGTAAGGCTTGCCAAAATATAGTGAACTCATTGTATTAGGGTTTTTACCATAAATGGGAGCGTAATAGCCCTCATAATCATCTAACCTGGCAAGTGCTGAATCTGTAAGCTCCTCATTTTGGTAGAAACTTGTAACTGTCTTACCATTTCCAATACCAATTTTTTCGGTTACGCTCTCATAGCCTGCGAAACCATTGTCACCCATTCCAAAGGAAAATTGTTGAACGGCAATAACTCCTAAATTTATAGTAGCAGAAGGATTCGTAGGATCAAAATATCTCTTCAAATAGATGGGTTCACTGAACATTTTCCCTGTGCTAGCACTACTTATCCCCAAAGTATATTCATAATGCTTTTGCACTACAGGGGTATTTGAGTCACCATCATCAATAGTTAATGACTTAACTCGTAGTCCTGGCGCATTTTTATTTCCTGCACTGATTGCTGGAACACCATATACACTGTAGACAATATTAGCCTCATCCGGTGGGGTTCCTGAATCTTCTTGCTGACCTGTATTTTCATCACGAAAATAAAAATTGTAGGTATTTGAACTCGATGAACCTACATTTAGTGGGTAGATATCTTCCTCAATTTTGTAATAACCATCAGGAAGCTGGATACCTCTGCCCGATTCAAATTCACTGCAAGTTCTCCATGTATCTTCGTTTTGGGTATCCATTGTTCGGTTAATGTTGATATAGGTCTGATTCGTCTGCGTACTTGGAGAAGTATCTACATCTATGTACAATCTATCGTAATCTAAGTGTTCTCCATTACATTTGTAGTTCAGAACAGCTTCTACATATACGGGAGAAAGCCCCTGATCTGAGAATGTTTCTGATTCAATCTCGTTTATGCTTGAAAGACTTTTGTCATTTTCAATACTTATGGCATTATTGAAATTAGTAACGTTATCAGTTACTTCAATTATCGTTTCACTGTATACGTTTTGTTCGTATTCATATTCTACTGAACCCCCAGTTGGAAATGTAATCTTGTTCAGAACTCCAAACTTTGAAAATTGAGTATCTATGGATCTGTTCGCTCCATCAAAAAAAACCTCTTCTCCTACGCCACTACTGAAATACACTCCTCTGCTTATAAATCCTCGAGAACTATTGTAATCCGTTTTTCCGTTATAATAGCCCCAATGGTCAATCGCTTTTGAAAAACGATCCGGCAAGTTATTTACATTATCATATTCAAACTTATGTGATGGAAGCGGGTTAGCATACCCATCAAATTCTTGGATTTGTGACAAAAATAACCGGTTATTATTAGAATCATAAAGAGGGGTTAATATAAATTCTTTTACTAATTGCCCATCTTTCTTAATTTCAATTTCTGACAATCTTTTTGTTTTTTCCACTACTTTTGGATATTCCTGCCATTCCGAAGGTGGTTGAGCATCTAGCCTTGAAGCTCTCTTGAAAGTAATTGTAGTATTTTTGTATGTAATTTCTTCTAAATAATTTGGCGTATGAAATTGATAAAAATAAGGATCAGAAGAGGGTGCTGTATTCTCATACTCCTCATTGTTATACTTGTGTACAATTACACTATCATTTGTGTTAGATGAATATGAGAAAGAAATAAATGAATCCCCCATCGCTGACTCAATCTTTGTTAAGTACCAAGCCGAAGCAGGCTCTAACTTTGTTATATCATCTCCGGGTTGGCGCTGAGCAAATTCCATTTTGTCAAAAATATATTTTACTCCATTTGGTGTCGTCACAGTAAATTCTGTTATCGACGTTGCACTTTTCGATCCAACAGATCCAGATCCTATTGCATAGTCAATTCTAAAATCAGATTGTGGAATGGTTATACCTTTATTTGAGGCATCAGGGTCCAATATAAACTTCCCTGACCCTCCACTGAAATTGTAATAGAAAACATCCGGTTCACCGTCTATGATACCTGTCTCTATTTCTGTTTCTACTTGTGCAGCTGAATATCCATTTGCCCCTATATCGTCATATTCATCTTCTTCATTTGAAGTCCATGGGACATTATCAGGAAGCTTAGATTTAAGATAACTCAGCTTTTCTTGAGCAGTAGAAGAGATAAACCCCTTTGAATTTGTTTCATCCGGCAGTCCTTTTTGAGAACGCGTTATAACACCACCTGCATGTAATGCCCACCCACTTCCAACCCAATCAGGAACCTGACTTACCTTTACGCCTGATGCATCATAGGTTAAAAAAATGTTAACAGAGATATCATGACCTCCAACTGAGGTTATGGGTACTTGAATATTTGGTATACCATTGTATAAGTTTATACCATGCTCAGCATAACTCCCGAGGTTGGCTGCTGTTGGAGAGGGCATACTTACTTCTTGCGAATAAATGCTTTTTAGATTTACTAAAACAAAAGTAATACATAAAGCCAATTTTAATTTTTTCATCTACTTTTTTCTAAATATTATGAGACACAATGCCTAGAGGAGAAAATGCACGCTTATTTGTTACAAATTAGTTTGTAAATTATTGTTAATACCCTATTCATTATTCAAATAACTTGTAAATAATTAACCTTAGTTAAATAACAAGAGAAGGTTTAATTCTCTGCCCAGGCAGAATGTCTGATTAATCAATAATCCCATGAAAAAGAACGGAGCAAGTGGAAACTTAGATTTTTTACTAAGCCTTTTTCTCAATATTCCTATCAATGCTACTGCTCCCGAGGTCACTATTCCAATATAGATTACTGGTAGAACCTCATATCCCAAGAACAGAGCTAGTACTCCTATTAGTTTGACATCACCCCAGCCAATAACTCTTTTTGAAGTAAACTGTTTTCCAATCCAATAAGCAGTTAAAGAAATTAATACTACAGCAATGAAAGTATAGATTTTTTGAATCTCAGCTTCAGTCCAGAGATTAATAATTCCAATTATAAGTAACATTAAAAGAAGCCTATTTGGGATAATTTTTGAATACCCATCTACCCATGCAATGACATAGAAAAGAAAAATAAATGAGTAATGCACCCATTCTTTTACTCCAGCTGGTTCTATTAGGTAAATGAGAACAACTGATCCCAGGGTTGCTAAAAAGCTGAGGTTTGTTTTATAGCTGGATTTTGAAAGTTGGGTAATATTTTTGGAAAGATGCTCCGGATAATAAAAACTCAATAATGAGCCAATTATTCCAAGTATAAGTCCTGTAAATATGATAAAAAGCTGACTCACCACTTAATCGGGGGTAACTTGCTCAACAATCCCATTTTCATCCACACTCCATTTATTAAAGATTCCGTCTCCATCAAAATCTATAATAGATGTAGCAGTTGCTGTATACTTTCTGGGCTCTGCCTCCTCAATTTCAATAATGTACCGAGCTTTTCCTCCTTCGGTAATAAGCTTCTCTTGTTCAAAACCGATCGCATCAAAATTATCAGCGTAGACGTCCTTCTCCAAATGATAAGTGCGCTGAAGGGTATGCAAAAAGTTAAGCTGGGTTTTAGCTTCCGTTGTTTTAGCTCTAGTTGTTACATTCTGATATAGTGGCACCGCAATCATGATAAGGATACCAATAATGGCAAGTACGATAAGTAACTCAGAGAGAGAGAACCCGTCTTCTTCTTCAATAATGGTTGTAAAGGTGTTCGTTTTCATAAGGCTTATGATCTGACTTTAATTACAAAAGATTTGTTTTCGTGTTCAAAAATTACGGAGTCTTGAGTGATAGACTTGACTGTAATCCCGTTAAATACATCGGTTTCTTTTACTACAATAATACTTCGGGTCTCATCCAGTACCATGATTGTTTCATCCATTACACCAAGTACGGCAATTCGAGGGCGACGGTAAGGCTCTATTTGTTCAGGTTCTTTGGCTCTCTCCTTTTCAACCTGCGAATTAGAATCAAAAGGATCTCTACCGGCTTGTTTATATGCAAATTGTTCTCTGCTTACCAACGATAAATTACTCAAATCAATATCATCTTGTTGTTGCTTGGCAACCTCTTCCTTGTTACTTAATACGTCAGAGAACTGAACCGCGTTTACTCCCCATATCACTAAGACAATCCCTACTAGAAGAATCCTTCCCGTAGTTGTTTCCAGAAAGTCTTTCATGATTGCCCCCCGCTCAAAATAAATGATACCTCAAAAGAACCGCTCAGTTCCTCTTTATCTTTTTTTGTCAACTCAAAACGCTCGATTCTTGCAATGTAAGAGCTTTGTTCAATCTTATTAATAAACCCGGCAATTCCATTATAACTACCCTTAAAATCAATAGCCACACCTCGCTCCATTAACCATTCTTGCTTGCTTTCAAGAGGAGTTAGTTTTTGAATCTTGACGTTACTCCGCCTGGAAGTAGTAAATAAATATTCAATAATGTCAGGGAAATCGTCAGCGGAAGGAATGACAGATTCCGTCGTTCCTACATATCCTTCAAGAATTTCTTTTTGCTGTTGAAGCTCACTGAGTTGCCCCTTCCAGTCAGTCATATAAGCTATATTCTCTTTCTGTGACTTTAATACCTGGCCTCGTTCAAGCGTAGCACTGAGGTACGGTAGAAGTAAAAATAAAATACTGAGAAGGCATATTACCAGCACACTTCCCGTGGCTATCTTCCAGCGATATTTCATAAAGCCGTTCATTCTACCAACGCCTCAACTTCAATGGAAAATTCTGTACCCTGCCCATTCTTTGAAAGACTTGAGCTTATTAATACTGGGTTTTTGATCCACGGGTGAGAAGAAAGTCTCTTCATAAATGATGATATTGCTGTTTCTTCTTCAGCCGTTCCGGTTAGTATCACCTGAGCTTTTGATGGTTCCGAACTCATTGAAAGCGAGAGCTTATTAAGTGTAATCTTCTCACTGATTGTCTGATTTAAAGCGGTAAACACTTTAGCTGTGTTTGACTCCCGTCCGGTAATTCCTTTGAATTCTTTATATACATTAAACAACTCATGTACCTCTGTTCGCTGCTGCTGAACAATACTTAGCTTGTCTTCAATAGCTTCCATGACTTGGGAAGTTTCCTGAAGTTGATATTCAACCACTGAATTCCATACATAGCTACCTAAAAAGAATAGTGCCAGTGGTGCTACGAGTAATACCGCAGTTTTTCTGAATGTTAATTTGTCTTGCGTTTCACTAGCTAGGGCTTTGGTATCATCAGATATACACTCAAATTGATCCAGCCCCGGGTACAACGATTTAATTCCCGCTCCAGTAGCCGTGCTATATTTTTGAGGGAGCTCATCAAACTCTTTTCTCCCGTTATGAGGAGTAATGGTTTGTACGTCCCGTTTCGAATACTCTCTTGAATTCAATACATCAGGAGTATACAAGGTAGTTGAGCCGGTCTCCAATTGATGCGCCAGTTCTTCGCTTTGTATAAAGCCGTGAGCCTGATCCAGACAGAATGAGTTGTCCGCGTCTTCAGTATCCTCGAATGCATTAACCTGTTGTAGCATCCCATCTTTAAAGCTCAATAGAAAACACTTCTGCTCTTTCTTATGTAATACCGAATGAAAGCCTTCCGCAACTTCAGGGTTTAATATGTGGCAATGCCCAAATTCGGTCGCTCCGGTATAAAGATGATTTAGCGGAAGCTCTGCGCTTATAAAAAGTTGTTCTGAATGATCAGCAAGCTCCTTATCCACTAGCTGAAAAACAACTCTTCTTACGTCTTCATCTACATCAATCAAATGGTCAGAAATAAGAACCTCTCCAACGGATTCTTTTAATAGCTGGTTCTTTCTGTTCTCAATCCAATGTTCTACTTCTTCTGGAGATTCAAAAAATGGAACCTCTTCTGAAATCACTAGTTTTAGCAACTTCGAATGACTAAGCGTAACCGAATAGATATCACCCTGAATGTGCTTCTTTAAATCTGTAAGAGCTTGCTCTATTTCTTGAAATGAAGCTTTCCATGGAAGTTCTCCAGTCTGGATAACCTTTATCCGAGATCCAAGCTTGCTTAATTCAATCCAGAATAATTTATCACCAGCTATTTCAACACCGACTACTCTTTGTTCTATGAATGGAAGGTTCATGGCTCAATTATCTATGCTCAGTTCCATGTTCTCTCGAAGTCGGAGCCAGCGATCATTGTCATTTTCATCTCCATAAAATACGTGTGGAGTAATAAAGATTACCAACTCTGATTTAGTTACACTTGTACTTTTGTTTCTGAATAATCGTCCAATCAGTGGTATGTTTCCTAAGATCGGCACCTTGTTTATATTTTCTGTCTCGGCTTCCTGAATCAATCCTCCCAAAATGATGGTTTCTCCATCTTTCAGCCTCACTGTAGAGTCCAATACTCTACGGCTGATTGTTGGAGGAACATCAGAATTAAACTGCCCAATGGGCGTATTGAATTCTGGATGAATTTCGGCGGTTACTTCTCCTGATGCACTCACCCACGGAGTGATCTTAAGCAACACATTGGCTTCAATCTCTTCGAATCGTTGTGTCTCTTGAGTTACAATTTGATTTGGTGATTGTAATGGAGTTGTTGTTGTCAGCAAGAAATACTGAGTGGTTCCCACCTCAATACTTGCTTCGTATCCATTTAGAGTTGATATCTGTGGACGTGATCGGATATTGATCAGCCCTTCCTGATCAAGTGCTTGAATTCTGAAAAAGAAGTTACTGGGAAGCTTTCCTAAATTTGCTATTCCAAACAGATTCCCCCCTGAGCTAAAGGCATTGTTAATATCGGTTCCGGTTCCTTGAGCTCGAAGCCCACCGCTTTGATCCGTTCCTTGTCCGAAAAAAGCTGAAAATGGGTTGAAATTAGAACTGTCAGGTGCCGAGCCTTGAGCAAGCGATAGTCCCAGTTGATACATATCAGATGTTTGTACGTCAATGACCAAAGCCTCAATCATAATTTGTGGAGTCGGATAATCCAGCTCTTGTATAAAATTCTCCAACTCCAAAATCACATCATTGGTCCCAATGACCATCAACCCATTCTGCTCTTTTACTATTTGAATATTGGCATTTTGTTTGATGGATTCCGGAATCAGATCAATAACCACGTCCGAACGAATGTGTTCTAGCCGAACTAATTTTGTTGAAGCAATCCCACTGGTACCCTTATCTCCTATAATATAAATATCCCCTTCTTTACGGTAAGTAAACGAGGTGCCTCTGAACATATAATTCAGCGCTTGTTCTATGGTAAGGTTAGAGGTTTTAGCAGTAATTTGTCCTTGTGGTAATCCATAGGTAATCATGCTAACATCCGTTTGGTAGCCAATCTCTCTTATTACATCCGTGATGTTTGCATTTACCACATCCATCGTGATCAAACCGTCCTCTACCTGTATCCAAAAAGTATTCCCGGAATTTTCTCCAGTGCCGGAAGATCTGAAACCGATACGATCAATAATAAACACTCCTTCAGCTTCACGAAGAGAAAACCCGTTATTTTGAAGGATGGTATTTAACCCTTGTTCGAATGCTATATCCTGAAGAAACCCACTTATAGCACCTCTGACTCCATTACGGAGAATGATGTTTTCTCCGGTTTGTTCAGACAGACTCCGAACCAAAATCTGAAGGGAGGTTTCTTCCAAATCAAGAGTCAGCAAACCATTTTCAAAAAGTATAACCGGTTCGTGCGACTCTTCAGCCACAGGTTCAGGCTGGTAAGAACTCACCCGAAATACACTCCCGTTTTGCTTTAACTGCATTCCATATTCCTGAACTATAAAAATAAGAACTTCAATAACCGGAATATTGGAAAAGCGAACGGTAACCGGTTGTTGTAGATTCTCTGACACAACTAGGTTTATGTTATACTGAATGGAAAGAGCTCTGAGAAAATCCCTTGCAGGAATGCTGTTTATATTCAGGTTTTGAGCTTCTTCCAGAAGTGGGTCTGGAAGGTTATTGAGCTCAATTTCAACCCGTTGGGTATCTATAATAGAAGCGAGGTACTCTGAATAAGTTGAATCCTGAACAGCCCTATTTACCCTAAGACTATCTTGAGCTGTAGCTTGTGTGGCTGCAAAAATAAAAAGCGTTAAAAAATATAAATATCGTATTCTCATGAATTGCATTAGTGATGTTACTCCGCAGAATACATAAATAAAAATGAAGTTACATCCCTTGCTCAAAGCATGGTTTCCCTGTACACTTCTTCCACCGATGTAAGCCCTTTACGTATTTTTTGGATTCCTACATCTCTAAGAGTACGCATACCTTGTTTTGTTGCAATTAATTTTATTTCTGAAGAATTAGCTGAGACATTTACTTGAGAGGTAAGTTCATCACTCATGGTAAGAAGTTCAATTAGCGCCGTTCTTCCTTTAAATCCAGACTGGTTACATTCGGAGCATCCCTTGCCTTGCTTGAACTCGTTATGGTCTTCCAAGCCAAGTTCTTTCACCAGGACTGAATCAGGCTCATAGTTTGTCTTACAATGCTCACAAATCTTCCGAACGAGACGTTGTGCCATCACCATTCTAACAGAAGAAGAAACAAGAAATGGCTCCACACCCATTTCTACCAAACGTGAAACCGCGGATGACGCATCATTGGTGTGAAGTGTGGAAAATACCAAGTGTCCTGTAAGCGCCGCTCGAATGGCAATTTCTGCCGTCTCTTTATCCCGGATTTCCCCGACCATAATTATATTAGGATCTTGACGCAGTATAGAGCGCAATATATTCACAAACGTCAGGTCAATCTCTTCATGTACCTGAGTTTGGTTAATGCCTTCCAGATTATATTCAATCGGATCTTCAATCGTAGTTATATTGACCTGCTCAGAGTTGATTTCATTTAAAGCTGAATATAAAGTAGTTGTTTTACCAGACCCTGTTGGACCTGTAACCAAGATCATTCCATACGGATTGTGAATTTCTTTTCTAAACGAATTCAATACTTCTTCTGAAAAACCTAATGAGTCTAAACTTAAAGCCTGACTTCCTTTATCTAATATTCGAAGCACGATCTTCTCCCCATACTGAGTAGGTAGGGTTGAAACTCTCAAATCAATATCCTGACCTTGTTTCGCGCGTATTTTTATGCGCCCATCTTGAGGTCTTCTCTTTTCGGCAATATCTAACTCAGCCATAATTTTTAATCTGGAAGTAATTGCATCTTTCTGCGACAACTGGAGTTCAGTAATTTCCTGAAGGACTCCATCAATTCTAAATCGCAATCGATATTTTTTTTCGAACGGCTCAAGGTGAATATCACTGGCTCCAACTTCAATGGCGGATTGAATGATTTGATCTACTTGGGTTATGACTGAGCCGGAGAATTGTTTTTGCATAGCTGTTTTAAAATTGACTCAAACTATAACACAAATTAATAATTATATAAAGGTGAAATTAAAACTCCGACTAATTCGTGTTATGATATGGCCATTTTAAGAATATTCCTCTGTATGTAGATTTATTAAATAGGATAAAAGTGTTACGATTTGTGAAGAACTAAATTAACTTATAACTGGTATACTGTTTCAAAGTTTTGAACTTTAGATTAAAATCTAAGTGAAATCAATTCCTATAACTTTAATTCCAAATATTAGGTATTCTTCATTCTCAATTTCTTTGGCAATTAACTTTAAAGAACTAATCATCTCTTCAAAGTTCATTCTTGCACCATCACTGTTTTCCCAATGTGATTTTTTATCTCGATCAATATATCCGATGGTATATATTCCGTATGTATGTTTTGAAGAGCGTAAATATTTTCCGGCTAGTTGATCTTTTAAGCCACTTACTAATTGATTATAAGTCCAATTCTCTGCTTTCTTGACCTCAATTGAAATAGGGTTCAGTGATGGCTTCTCTACTCTAATATCTGGTATATCTTCTCTATCAATTTCGACTTCTTGCGGAACCGTATAAAACTCATTCGATTTACTTTCTAATTCTCTTTTTAGAAAACTACGGAGTCTTGATTCATTATCCTCAGATCTTACATAATGTCGAGAGCTTGTATCACTTCCCAATACCTCGTTCTTAATTTCTTCCAGTTTATTAACAGCGAATCTAAATAATTCAAAATCAGAGGAAGGTTCTTTTAAACAATTCTGCATAAGGGAAGGGATGTGTTCTGGTTCCCAATGTAGATTATCGACAAATCTTTCAGATCTTTTCTCAATATTGTGAGCAATCAATTCATGAGATGAAGAAAATAGCTCCAATTCCAATAACTCATCTAGGAAAGGGTCAATATTTGGATCATTGTTTTCTACTATTTTTCCGAAAAGAAATCCCCTGAAATCTTGAGCATGATCTCTCTGATTTGGAGAGTATGATCCTGACCCTCTATTAATATCATCTATAGGATGCACATACTCATAAATAATCTTGTAGAACTCAGGTAAGTGATCCATAGATAAATAAGATGGTTCTTCTATTTCAGGATAATCATAGTAATAAGATCGAGCTGAAAATGAACCCGCTAATTGAACAACTAGATTCTTTTTGTTATTGCTTAGGTTTAGGGTATTCTTTAATTCAAGTAAGCCTCTTTTTGCGTCAAATTGTAGTAGTGTTGATATCCAAAATAGATGGTTCTTGGTTACAAATTCATAATTTATAATCCAATTAATAGAAAAAGACTCTTCATTTTCTAGTAGCTTAATAATCAGTAGCAAATAAAAAGCTGAAAAGATGGATGAAATTTTAAGCCCATAGTATGCCTTTTTAGCAATGATATCATTAGCCCCTTCAACATTAGAGAGAACCGTAATTGCATTGCCTAGTACCTTTAAGCTTGAAGTAGTCGCTCTTTCAAAGTTATCCAATAGACATTGGTCTAGTGCTGATAGTAAATAATTATCAGAGTATCTAAGATTGTTAATAACCGAAAATTTCAATTCGTTGATAGAAGAATTGAGTTCTAATTCAATTTGAACTTCTAAAGCTGTACGTACCTTATTAGGGTACAAAATTGTAAGTGTTTCTAGCCAATATGAAAAGCCATTGATTTCGTTTAGAGCATAAATTATCAATGTTCGAATTTCGTTGTCTGATAGCTTGATAAGATTTAAATCTCCATCTTCAAGATTTAAATCAACTGACATGATTCCAATCATTGTGCCGTATGTTTTTGAACTCGAATCCAAAGCCGGAATCTCAGGATCATAAGTTTTCCAATATTTCTTTATTGAGCTTTTGGCAATTCTTGCAATTAATTTGCCATGTCTTTTCTGAATTTTATTTTCATCAAATTTTCCATACTTAGTTCCATCTGCAGAATAGGAAGCCTCGTAAAAATAGAGAAGGAAGTTAAAATTCTTTTCCTTGTTTAACCTTCCCAACCTAATTATTACTCTTGGAAAAACCAGTAAATCATTCTTTTTCTTTCTCAACCTCTTAGGAAGTTTCTTCAACCAGAACTTGAATTTATAGAGTCTATTTCGATAATAGAACCCAATAAAAAATGACTTAAAACGCTCAAAGAAACTTCGCTTTAATTTTTTTTTCCAATCTGGTTTATCAGAAATTAATCGATTAATTCGTCTACGAACTAAAAAAGGAAAACCAAGCTTCACCCATATAGTTTGAGCAAATTCGAATAAATATTCCTTTAGCTTTTTGTCTTGTTCAGTTGAAAGTTCTTCTAATACCCATTGTAGATCTATTTTCAATTTAGGTTCGAAAAGGTAATTGTGAAAAACAATGTTGTAGTGTTTGTTTGAGGTTTCCAGATGCTCTAAAGCAAAAAGTCCGTAGTTTTTTCTAAAATCAATATTTTGGTTTGCCAATGATATAAGACCCTCGTTTATGCTTTCCCTTGCGGGGCTGGCAGATTCCCTGAGTACTACATGTATGAATAAAGCTTTGGAAAGAATGTTGATGTATTTTGTGGGATCATTATTCTCAAAAAAATAATTCAATAGAAAGCAGTGAGTTTCTTTAAGCCATTCAAATCTCGCAGAAATAGGACGGTAGTAAGATTTATATGGAGAGCTTAACAATAAACTTGTAAAACCGTCTAACAGTTCTTCAATAGTAGACGAATCAAGTTTTTCAATACAACTTTCAATTAACATTTTTAAAGAGTAGTTGATAACTAAATCATACTCTCTAACAGGCTGAGTCTTACTAATTAATTGTATCACTTCTTGAGTAGATAATGAATCAGGGAACAGCGAAGTAATAAGGCGTTCGATAATTGAATTTGTAAGATCCTCTTCATCTAAATAATACTTTTTCAATTTCTCAATTTGTTCTTGAGACCCAAATTTCCCGATATACTCGATAGAAAGAGTTTTTAAATAATGTGTACTGTTATCATCAATCGAAATGTCAAGAATTTCTTCCGTACACGTTGTAGTAGCACTTGAATAAGCGATCCTGAGAATTAAACCTTTAAAGCTTTCCGATATGTCCGTCTCTCTAAGCATTTTACCAAATAAACTTCCTAATGAGTTATCTCCTAGTCTGCTTAATGCTTCCATTTCGTAATATTTATAAAAACGATCTCTATCTCCATACTTATCAAATAGTGCTTCAATGATTTCGATTTTATAATGATCTGATAATGAAGCCGGGTCTCCAAACTCCAAGAAAATCTCTGGACAGGTAGATACAATTTTTGCCCGGATATCATTGCTCCAAGGGTAGTTTCCTATTGCAAGCCAAGCAAGAATGGGGCGATATTTAACTCTTGCAAAAGTTTTTCCTTTTTTTGTTCCAAAGAACAAATCAACATTCTTAAAATAATCACAATTACTATTGAATAAGCGAATAAACCAGGATGCAGCTAGGTATTCAGATTTACGTCTATGATGTATGCGAATCTTGCCATAAATAGCATCATCGAATAGTGGTCTTTGAAGTAAGGATCTTAAGTCTGAACTACTCCAATTACTTGGAAGGACAGACTCCGGGTCAATTGAGTTATTTTCATCGCTTATTTCAAAAGAATTATTATCCTTAATAAGGAAATCAAGCTCATTCAATAAGATTGTAGAGACTGCTAAGTATTCTGAACCTTCCCTAAGTTTTTCATAGGGAATATTGTCATTAGTTGAACGATCAGTATTCTTTTCCTTTAACTTTTCTTGTATATCGTATTCGATTATATCCTTTAGAGTGCCTAAAGTAGAGTGCTTTTTCCAATACTCTGCAAGATCATGTATATCTAATGGTCTCCTAACTAAGTCCCAAGCAAAACGGCTATCAATTTGATCTATAAAGTCGTCAATATTATCAAGATTCAATGATTCCGAATACTTAATAATTCGTTTTCTGTCTAATGGCTGGATTGTTGCTACACAAATGCCTCGCTTTGGATCTGTTATCAACGACCTTACAATATTACTATCAATATTAGGTCTCCATTCACTTATTCTTGAAGAAATTATAAACCTACATCTGATAAGGCTTTCCAACCCAATTAATTTCTTTAGGTTTCGTATTGAATTTTGGAAATCTATTACTTGAGTTAGTTTGGATTCGTCTACTGAATCAAGAAAAAAAAATCCTAAAGCTTGACTTGTTAACCATGATTGGAAGAGTTCATTGTCTTCAGGATCAAGCGAGTAAGGGGTGCTTTTAAAGCTCTCTAACTGGATAAAAAAGCTATATTCTCCTTGAGATTTTAGGATTTTAGATTGTTGCCTAAGTTCAAAGGTCTTACCGCTTCCTGCCTCTCCTAGTATTACAACGAGATCTTTTAATTCAAGTAATTTCTCCCATGAAAATTCATTACTTGCACTTTGGTTAAAGAATAAATAGCTATTCGATATGTCTTCATCTTTGATTTCTCCGCTATTGATTTTTGTGAATCGTCGATCTAAGGCTATGTACTCTGTATTTTTCATTCAAATAATGTTTTGGGGTATTTTTATAAATAGAAGAAATACAAAATATTATAAATAGAAAAGCAATCAACAAAAGACTAAAAAGGCAACTATAATTTTAAGTCTATATATTTGATTCTTATATTTACTCTAAACAAAGAACCAAAAAAAATTCACGGCTAGGTCATCTAACGAATTTCATAATTTTAATTATATTTTCTGCCACAAAGCTCTTCCTTGGTCATCTAATACTTCTTCAAGCCTTATAAAGTCTTTGCTCATATCGAGATTATTATTTTGTACTAATTCACAAACTTCTTCATAATTGTAAACTTTGGAAGGAGATCTATTTAAGTCGTTTTCAATTGTTTTAGGGTATTTAAAAAAGCTTTTTGGGTTGCTCCTTAGATAGGGTTTTTCAATTTTATAATACTCTGCTCTTGACCTATTAAACATAGCTTTTATTATTTGATCAACAGAAAACTCTTGCATAGCAGATTTAATAATACTTTCTAAGTTAAGATCATTAGTGTTTAAACTATTACCAAATAGTTTATTCCAATAACTACAGACTTTTGTATAATTTTCATCAGAAATAGTAGTAGTACTTTTTATTTCATTTTCTTTTAAAGTTTTCTTTTGAGTGTTTAATTCTTTTACCAATAAAGAGTTAGAATTTTTAACTAAAGTTGGTTTAATAACTATACCTGAGGAAGAATTTTTAACTTGTCTTCGCAACTTTTCAAAAATTTGTATGCTTTCTTCATTTAATGAGTAAGAATGTGGTGTAGTACTTTCATTCTTAATGATCAACTGCTTTGTGACTAGCTTTTTTAAAGCCATCGCAATTGTTGGTTTTGTTAACCCCGTACCTTCAACAAAGGTTGAATAAGCAATTCTATCTACCTTTTTCTGAAAACCAATAGTTTTACGACAAATAAATATCATAATAGTTAGTTCAGCACCAGTTAAACATTGCATAAAGTAATCTAAGATTACATTCGGCACTTTCGTATAAGTAAATTCAAAACCAAGCATCTTTAATCTCCTTTAAACTCGAATAACTCGACTATAACTGAGTCGTCAAATACTGTATTTTCTAAATCCACTGTGTTTATCATATTTGAGATTCTATTCAACAACTTTTCTATCGAAACAGTCTTAAGGTACCCCTTAACACATTTTACGTGCATTTCATTAGTAATATCAAGCCATTTATATATGTATGTATTCCATAAATCAAAGATTTTTTTAGTCTCCAGTGGAAATCCTAAATCCTCAAAGTGTAGCTTTTCCATTCTTTGGTGTTCATTGATTACACTATTAAGAATTTTTTCTTGATCTGAACCTGTTTTTTCTAATTGCTTGAATTTATCTCTTCTAACAGAATACTTATTTATTCTAGTCTCAGTATCGATTTCAACTAAATTAAATGATGATAACTCCTTTAGTGAGTTTACAACCGTTTTTCTTGATAGCCCTGTTAATGCTTCGAACTGATCTAAACTTAGAGCTACTTCTCTAATTCCCACTCTGGTTGTTAAGTGAGATATAATCTGGAAACATTTCAGCTGACTTCCACTTAGTTGTGGTAAATATCCCATTAAGGTATTTTGTATGCGTTCGTGAAATTTAGTTTTAACCACCTGTTCCATATCACTTACCTCAATTTGAATATTCGTTCAATTACGGTGCGTTCAAAGTACTTTCTTCGACTACCACCAAATTGTATTGAGGGAATAAATCTTGGATGATTTTCACCGAGATTGGACCGGTTTAAAACCGTACGGTGATTTAGGCCGGTAAGATCTTCGACTTCTTTGGCTGTGATGTATTTTTTTTCGTTTATTCGATGGGATTTAGAATTGAGTAATAAATCTAATTTTTGTTCAATTCTATCAAGTTTTGGACCATTCATCTTTAAGTAATTTGTTATTGTTCACTCATGAACTTAATTAATTACCCATGATTCGATCAAAAAGTAGGTGTGTCATTAAATTGACATAAACCTGATATTAACTTAAAAAACTACCTTTAAATACTGCACAACCTTGACACACCTACTTTCCTAACTTCTTACTCATTCGTCTAAACTTTTCTCTAGCTACTTTTTTTATTTTCCTTTCCTTCTCTTTTGGGTCGCTTGTGTCTTTATAAATTCGAAAAATATATTTGTTAAGAGCTATCTCTATAAATTGTTCAACAGTTAGACTTTCATGATTTTTTAACTCTATCCAATATGCATCAGCTACTTTTTCCAGTACAACTTTACTTATAGGATTATAAATATCCGAAAACGCTAACTCATTTTTAATCGCATTTAAAGCTTCTAATTTTAGTATTTCTTTTGCTGTTATAATTATTTTTTCAAATATACCTTCTAAATCTTCCTCACTAAAATCAAATACTTTGACATCTGTATCTCTTAACCAATTAGTCTTGTAAATATAGTCTTCATATAGTATTGAACCACATTTTATTTGCACTACCTCAACTTTTTCATAAACAGTATTTTGTATTTTCAAACCTCTAAAATTTGATAATAGAACTCTATTCTTATGATTTAAAGAATCTGTAAGTTCATAGATATTAAATCTACTTCTAAATTCTTCTCTGTTTATACCCTCATATTCAAGCTTTAAATTTTTTCTGTATTTTTCAGAAGAGCTACCTCCAAGTTCATAGAAGTAAATTATCATATCTTTAGATAGTGATAATCCTAATCTATTAGATACTAAATATGAGCTGATCCATAGTTTTAAAGAGAAAAGAATTTCAGGTTTCAAATCAATCTATCCCCCTTAATGCTTCACTAATATTAGCCGAATCCAGGTGTTCATATATCATAGTAGTATTTATTGAAGCGTGTCCAAGTATTTTTTGGACAATTACAGCAGGTACTCCTTTTGCTAATAGATCGGTAGCACATGAATGTCTAAGACCATGTAGTGTAATAGTGTTCGGTACTTTTTTAGCTAATTTCACGAATTTCTTAAATGACTTTGATAAAGCAAGAGTATCCATTTTATGCCATTTATCAAAGCCTGTTGCACTTGGGAATACATATCCGTCTTTAGGTCTACCTTGATCTTTATACCATTGTAGTATCCATGGATACATTGGCTTTCTTATTGGAATAATTCTTTCTTTACCTGACTTACTAGTGTTTATACCTGTATTTGAAATTCGAATTATTCCAAAATTCTCATCTTTTGATTTTTCGTTAATGCTTACATCCTTCCAAGTGAGGTTCACCGCTTCTTTAGCTCTTAATCCACAGTAGTAGATAGTATATATCATTGGCTTGAACCAAAGGCGTTGCTGTTCCGGTTTAGTTACATATCCTTTTTCGATAACCATTTCACTGTATTCATCAAATGCTTCAAATATTAACTCAAGCTCGTCTTTTGAAACAGTTTTCTGAGTGATTTTCTGAGGAATACGAGGAGCTTTGATGTTCTTTGTCAATTCAACCTTTAGAATATCATTATCAAACAACCATTTAAAAAAGACTTTAAAGTGCCTTAAATAACTTGCTTGGGTAGCAGCTGAAAGATCAGATCGAAAACATAAATTTCTAATATCGCTTTCTAAAATTTGAGTAACCGGCATCGTCCTGCCTATTACTTCCATCAACATTTCTAAGTGTTTTCGATAATTGTCTTTTGTTCTCTGGTTAGCTTGACTTCTTTCATGGATAAACCGATCTGCTGCTTTTTCCAATGAAATGTACTTACCTGATAATCTCTGCCTTTTTCTCTCAGCTTCTATCTTAGGAGTCCATCCATTAAATGGGTTAATCTCTCCTCGTTCAAATCTGTCTTCATAATCAATTAGTAGTTTTTCAGCTTCTCTTTTTTGAGATGTGCCAAGACTCAAAGCTTTTTGCTTAGGTTTTCCATCTATAGATTTGAAAAACCGTATGTAATAAGTGCCATTTCTTTTCTTTAAGCTAGCCATGTGAGTCTGCAATTAGTCTTCTGGTTGGGGTATAGTGAAGTTTTGTACCCATTTTTGTACCAACTATTTACGGAATTTGTAGCTAATAATGAAATTCTTTCACTCACCAAATTTGCTCAAAAATGACAAAAAAGCATAAAAAAAGCCACTTAAATGGTTTTAAGCGGCTTTTAATGTTTTTCATCTTAAGTGGGCCCGGAGGGACTTGAACCCCCGACCAATCGATTATGAGTCGACTGCTCTAACCAACTGAGCTACGGGCCCTTTTCCTGAAAGGGCGACAAAGTTACGAGCTTTCGTCCCTTTATGAAAGACTTTTCTCAATTTTCTTCAACAATAATGAATGTTTTTGATTCTTTTCTATGTTTAACACAGAAATAAAATCTCATTATGAAATTATATCTTTCCCCATTCATTATTCTTTTATTCTCAATTTCAATTTCCGCTCAAAGTTCAGAACGTGCTACCGAGATCTTTGAAGAAGTGGATGCGCGCCGCAGTAAGATTACTTACGAAAAAACTGATATGCAGATGATTATCTATAACAGCAGAGGCAACACAAGAAACAGATCTATTAACTCTTTTTCTTTTAATGAAGGTGATGTAGAAAAAAGCTTACTCGTTTTTGAAGAACCAGCAAATGTTCGTGGTACCGGTTTTCTGACTTTAACTGACGGAAACAATGAAGTACAGAAATTGTATCTTCCGGCATTAGGAAGAATTCAAACTATAACGGCATCCCAAAAAGCCGACCGGTTTATGGGAAGTGATTTCACTTACGAAGATCTGGGTGATCAAAATCCTGATGACTATGAATTTCAACTCATAGAAGAAAATGAAAGTACTGCCGTGCTTAGAGCAGTTAAAACTGAAAGCAGCCAATATGCTTACATAAGGTTTTATATCAACACAGAGCGTTATTCTTTGGAAAAGGCTGAGTATTTCGATGAAGATGCTGAGATGATCAAACGACTGGAAGCCGAAGATTTTACTAATGTGGATGCAAACATCTGGAGAGCTAATAAAATGACTATGTACGACCTTAAAGCGGAACGAAAAACAGAACTCATCTGGAGTAATCGCGTTATCAATGAATCTATTCCGGAATGGAGATTTACAGAGCGTGGATTGAAGAGGAACTGAAAATGAAGTCCTTTTTAATTTTACTCTGACCTAGCTTTTTTCTCTTAAATAATCCAATCCACCAACCATAATCATACCTATCAGGAACCCTATAATTCCACCCCAAAGGTTTGTTTCAGGATCAGCATCTTGTGAAATTCCGGGTATATACGGATTAGATTTCAGCATTTTCTTTTTGACTGTTTCTATTTCCAGTTTTTTAAATTCATCAAATGCTGCATCCGGATTTATGATCTTCCCGATCCGTTCATATTCGGGTAAGTTTTCGTTCACTTCTGAGTTCATCAATTGCTGAGCTCGTTCACTGGTATATTCAATCTCTTCTGTATCTCTTACTTGTTCTACAAATTCTCTGTTCTGATAAGGCCAGATCACAAATAACGAACCGATCAGAAAGCCAATTAATACAGAAATGGTTTGCGAATGATATTTTCCAAGTAACCATGATAAAAATCTCGAAAAAGCAGCCAGACCTACCGTAGCACCCAATAAGAAAGGTAACAATCCTACAATTCCGTCTAAAGTTTCCGATCCTCCTATCATACCGATGTTGGAAAGCAGATAGTCATATTTCCTCATAATCAGCAGCAGGTACGATCCTGAAATTCCGGGAAGAATCATTGCACAAATTGAGATCATCCCACTTAAAAACACAAAAGCCGGATTTTCAGGAGTATCAGCAGGCACCAAAGAAACTACCCACAATCCGAATCCAATTCCGATAATACTCATCAGAATTTCCTGCCAGCTGATCTCATTAAGAGTTTTGTAGAGAATATAGATCGATCCTAATATCAACCCAAAAAAGAGACCAAAAACAATTTCAGGATGCGTAAACATATAAATTTGAAGCGGAACTACTTTTGTGAAAAAAGCCAGAGCGGTAAAAATTCCACCAAATAAAAAGATCAGGAATTTAATGTGCAATTCCTCAAATGCTGTTTTCCATTTAAAGGTGAAAAAAGTTTTCAGAAACGTACCGTTCACACTTTTAATAGCATTCAGCAATCGTTCGTAAATTCCGAGAATTAAAGCCATGGTTCCGCCACTTACACCGGGAACTATATCAGCCGAACCCATTAAAAAACCTTTGACCACTAAAAACGGTGCTTCTTTAAAAGTAGTTTTATCCTTTTCGTTTTCTCTCATCATTCTCCCCATCCCTTTTCACCAATCAAAGGAACGAATTTAAAATTATCATATTCATCCTGCTTGTATTCTGTATCAGAAACTCTTGTGATTTTCAGCATTTTTTGAGTTTTATCGTCCCCAACAGGAATCACCAACACCCCGCCTACTTTCAATTGTTTGATAAGATCATCCGGAACTACCGGTGCTCCAGCTGTTACGATAATTCCATCGTAAGGCGCGTAAGTTGACCAACCAAGGGTTCCGTCACCTGATTTTAAAAGTGGCGAATATCCCTCTTCTTTCATTGCTTCTTTTGCACGGTGATATAATTCATTGTGTCGCTCCACACTATAGACTTCAGCTCCCAGTTCACAAAGTATCATACATTGATAACCTGATCCGGTTCCAATCTCAAGGATCTTATCTCCTTTTGATAATTCAAGCAACTCTGTTTGAGCTGCAACGGTATAAGGCTGAGAGATGGTTTGCCCCAAACCAATTGGTAGTGCACTATCCGTATATGCTCTGTGATGAAGAGCAGTATCTACTAGTTTATGGCGTGGAATCTTTCCAATTGCCATAAGCACATTTGAATCTTCGATTCCTTTTTCTTTAAGTAATTCAACCAGTTTTTGTCGCGGCCGAACAAAACGACGACTTTGATTTGCCATGCACCTGCCGATTTTATATTCCTTAAAGTATACCAAATTCATCTCTTATTTTTTTGACTTAATGAAACTCTATTTAATCCAATTCTAAATTCCATAAAGGCCTGTTTTCAATTTATAAGCTGACTATATTCGGAGATGGAATGGATAGAGTTACCCGTTGTTCAGGTTTTTATTTATGCATTAATCACTGCTTTGGCAACCGGTCTGGGTGCATTGCCTTTTTTCTTTATTGATAATATTTCTGATTCCTTTTTGGGCAAGTCAAACGCTGTAGCTGCTGGTCTTATGCTTGCTGCCAGTTACAGTCTTATTTTTGAAGGTTATAATGAAAGTGAATGGATGACCATTGCCGGAATGCTTTCAGGGGTGATTCTGGTAGTTCTTGCAAACAAATGGCTGGAAGGACGATCGACCCCCGGATTGGAAGACGTGGTTGGAGGAAAAAGAAAACAGATGCTGATCTTTCTGGGTATCATGACTGTTCACTCTTTTGCTGAAGGTGTAAGTGTGGGAGTTTCATTTGCCAGTACGATGGAATTTGGAGCTTTTATAGCTATCGCAATTGCTATACATAATATTCCGGAAGGTTTGGCTATTAGTCTTGTTATGGTTCCTAACGGAACTTCACCTTTAAAAGCAGCGGGATGGAGTATATTTTCCAGTTTACCTCAACCCTTGATGGCAATACCTGCTTTTCTTTTCGTTGAAACTTTCAGAGAATATCTCCCGTTCGGGCTGGGTTTTGCAGCCGGAGCTATGATTTGGATGGTTTTTGCAGACCTGGTTCCTGAAGCACTGGAAAAGTGCAAACCTCATACTATCGGGCTTTGGGTTACTCTGGCAATACTGGGAATGAGTGCTTTTCAAATAATATTAGGCCAATAACTTTTACTAATAAAATTTTACATCCGTTTATAAACTTTTTGCACCAATAAAGTGGTTAGCTACTTAAATTTAAGATTAACATTATTTATATTTTTAAAACTAACAAATGCTCCTTAAGCAACGGTTACTTCCGCTTTTTCTACTAATATTTTTTGCCGTACCAACTTCCCTTGTAGCACAAATAAATAATTCAACTTTGACTGTATATATCGACTGCAGAGGCTGCGATGATGATTTTGTTCGTAGTGAGATCAATTATGTTAATTTTGTACGGGATCAAAGTGTCGCTGAGATTCAGTTGTTAGTTACTTTACAAAGAACCGGTGGCGGTGGTTTTCAATTCACATTGGATTACATAGGATTGGGAGAGTTTCAGGGAAAAGACAACACAATTCTTTTCATTTCTCCTCAATCAGATACTGATGAAATTATGAGAAACAGATTGGTTAAGTATGTAAAGCTGGGACTTGTTACTTACTTATCTGAAAAAGATATTATTACCGATCTGGAAGTTAATTATACCGGTTCGCAAGAAACCAGAACTATTTCTGAAGAAGAAATAAACGACCCCTGGAATGGTTGGAATTTTGAGTTGGGTGCAAATGCAGATATTAGCGGAGAAGAGTCAAGAGAAAACTATCGTTTGAATGGTAATTTCAGGGCTCAAAGAACTACCGAAAACTGGAAAGTACGTTTTAATTATTGGCAAAATTATAATAAACGTGTTTTTATTTCTACTGACTCTTTAGGCGTTGAAGAAAGAGAAGAATTTACTACTGAAGCACAAAATGTATTTGGTCTTGTAGGAAGAAGTTTATCGCAGCATTGGACCATTGGATCTTATTTCAGAGGCCAATCTTCAACTCAGGATAATATCGATCTTAGAATTGCAGTTACTCCAACCATAGAATACAGCCTGTTTCCGTATTCTGAATTCAACCGTCGAGCTATTACAATCAGATATGGTATGTTAGCTGAACAAAATTTTTATTCTGATACTACCATTTTTAAGAAAACTCAAGAGTTTCTGTTAAGACAAGAGTTAAATATTGAAGCTGAATACACACAGCCATGGGGTGGAATTGACGGTGAAATTGAGCTTGGTAACTATATGCATGATTTCAGTAAAAACCGCCTAAATTTTAATCTCAGAGTTAATATGAGAGTCTCTCGTATATTTTCATTCAACGTGTCCGGCAGGTATTCTGTAATTAACGATCAGCTCTCAATTCCTGCAGGTGATTTGTCTGACGCCGAGAGACTATTGAATCTCCGAAACCAGGCAACCTCATATAATTTTGGCGCCTCTTTTGGTTTCGAGATCAATTTTGGTTCTGTTTACAATAACGTAGTAAACAGTCGGCTTTAATTTAAGATTCAGAAGACATATCTGTTCCGCTTTTAAGAACTGTGTTCAACTTTTCTCCACCTCTGATTCCGAAGTCTAAGGTTCTGATTGGGAATGGAATCATAATATCGTTTTCGTCATAAGCTTTTTTGATCGCCATAATTGCTTCACTTCTTGGCGCCCAGAAATCCGGGAGAGTTCTGAAGTCTACCCAAAAACGAACTACATAATTGATAGAGCTTCCGCCAAATTCTTCATAGAAAAATTCAACTTCTCTGTTTTTATCAATTCCTTCAAGATTATTTATGGCTTCTAGCGTAACCTTTTTTGCTTTCTCAAGATCATCACCGTAAGAAACGCCACACTGAAGATCAATTCTACGTTCACCGTTTTTTGTGTAATTCATAAATGGATTTTCGTACACTTCTTTGTTCGGGATGTATACAATCTGCCCTTGCGGAGTTTTAATTACAGTATTTCTCAGATTCAGTTTTTGAACCGTACCTAAATATCCGTTACTATCAATGATATCTCCGATTCCAAAAGGATGGCGAACTGACAATAAAATACCTGAAATAAAATTCGCTGCTATATCCTGGAAAGCGAAACCAAGTGCCAGACCAATAATACCTGCACCTGCAAGCAAACTCGTTACCGTTCCATCAAGATTCAATACTCCCAGAGCTATAAATACACCGGCACCAATTACGGCCACTCCCAAAACTGTTTGGGCTAAACCAACAATTGTTTTATTGGTAGTTACTTTATGAAGTAGTTTTCCGGCATATTTTTTTATGATACTGGCAATAAAGTAAAAAACTATCAGTACCAGTATTGCAACTGCCAGATTTGGCAACATCTCGATGGCTGAATTAAGCCATTCCTGCAGTTTTTCTGTTATTAAGCTGTACCCTTCTTCTAAATTCATATTTTATATTCTTGTTACAAAGTTAGTCTTTATAATTATTACAATGGTTTTCTAACTTAAAATGTTCCAAATTATCATAAATAACTGACTAACAATGACTTTACCCACATTTAACATACGTTTACTCCCTGTTTTAGCTCTCATTTTACTTTTTTCAACCTCATCAAACGCTCAGGATTATGCGATGTCAGCTGAAGAAGTTAATCCCGTTCTTATTAGTTCTACCATTCCTGATGTATCTGTAAAAACAACAGATGGCAAGGATGTAAGACTTCATGATCTGGTTAAAGAAAAACCTACCATCTTTGTTTTTTACCGTGGCGGATGGTGCCCATACTGTAACCGACATCTTGCAGATTTAAAGAAAATTGAAGAAGATCTTAATAAAGAAGGATATCAGGTATTTGCAATTAGTGCTGATCGACCGGAACTGCTAAAAAAGACAATGGAAAAGAATGAGTTAACATATACTCTCTTATCAGATGCCCCAATGACAGCAGCCAAAGCTTTTGGTATAGCTTTTAAAGTCGATGATGAAACTATCAATCGATATAAAGAGTATGGAATTGACCTTGAAGCTGATTCAGGTCATGATCATCACTTGCTTCCTGCTCCTGCAGTTTACTTAGTGGATACTAAAGGACAAATTAAATTCAATTATGTGAACCCAAATTACCAAGAACGAATTGATGGCAATATTCTACTAGCAGCTGCTAAGGCTTTCAATTAAACTCTCTACATCTTTAATCCACGGGCGGACCATTTTTGGTTCGCTCTTTTTGTTTCTAGTCCTTGGCACGCTTTCTGCTTATCTTTAATGTACTATGACATCAGTAGATACTTCCCAAAAAACCGATCTTAAATCGCTCACTAAAGCAGAATTGTCAGACTTTTGTACTGAATTGGGTTTACCTCGATTCAGAACAGATCAGATATTTCAGTGGCTTTACCAAAAAGGAGCCTCTTCTTTCGAGGAGATGACCAATTTATCAAAAGACCTCAGAACAAAACTGGATGAAGTTGCTTACATAAACCGTATTTCTCTTTCTGATCAACAAAAATCTAAAGACGGAACTATAAAATTCCTTTTCAAACTAGCTGATGAAGATAAAGACTATAAAGTTGAAGCTGTTTTGATTCCGGATTTTTACGATGACGGTGTTGCTAACCGATTAACCGTTTGTGTGTCTTCTCAGGTTGGATGTGTATTTGGGTGTGCTTTTTGTGCAACCGGAAAGATGGGATTTTTCCGAAACCTGAGTCATGGAGAAGTAGTTGATCAGGTTCAGTATATCAATGAAGTATCATTAAAAGAATACGACAAAAAGATCACTAACATTGTGTATATGGGAATGGGAGAGCCGCTACATAATTATAAAACGGTTGTTAATTCAGCTTCTATTATTTCTGATCCTCTTGGAATTGAGCTTTCCCCAAAAAGAATTACCGTATCTACTGTTGGGCTTACCAAACAAATCAAAAAGCTGGCGGACGATGAAGAACCATTTAATCTCGCTATCTCTTTGCACGCACCCAGCGATGAAAAACGTGATAAAATCATGCCGATAAACAGTTCTATGAATCTGGAAAGTCTGGAAGAAGCTGTTCGTCACTATTATCGGAAAACGGAACGCCCTATTACTTATGAATATTTGTTGTTTGATGAATTCAACGATTCCAAAGAAGATGCCCGAAACCTTGCCCGAATTGTAAAATGGGCACCTAGCAAGGTGAACATTATAATGTATAACAACGTAGCAGGAGTTGCATTACACCGTGCACGTGAAGAGCGGTTAAACAAATTCATGAAGGAACTTTCCAAAAATGAAGTAAGAGCTACGGTAAGAAGAAGTCGGGGCGATGATATTGATGCGGGCTGTGGTCAACTAGCCATCAGAGAAGGAGCTCCAAAAGGTAAAACCATTGCTAAATAATTTCTTCAGAGATTATTTCTTTTACCTTTTTAGCCCAATTTTTCCAATTCATTTGTTCTGAATATTTCTTTCGGGCATTTAAACTTAGCTTAACGTATAAAGATTTGTCATTCCAAATTTTTGCTATTTCCTCGGCAATCTTTGAAGAATTTTCTTCAGAAGAAAAGATCAGTCCTGTTTTTTTATTTGTAACTGCCTCCGGAACCCCACCAACATCTGAACCAACAGCGGGCAACCCATAAGAAGCTGCTTCAATAAATGACATCCCGACACACTCTGCTTTTGTGGGAAGAATAAAAAAGGATGCTCTTTTATATAATTCGACAAGCTTCACCATTTGTTCGGAGTCCTGTTTATCCAAAAATCCGATCACTTCCACACATTTATCCTTAATAACCGGAGTGGAACCAACTATCATCAATTTTGCTTTCACTCCGATCTTATTTAGTTCTTTCGTAATTTGAACTGCTTTCGGGCCGCCTTTTTCTTGCCACCTCACTCCTACAAAAAGGAGTATTAACTCTTCTGATTCCATTCTTTTCTTAAACAGATCCTGAGCTTTATTTTCTGAGGGAGATATCATATTAGATCCGTAAGGAATCACTTCAATTTTTGATTTGGGTATACGGTAGTTATTTTGTGCTGATTTTGACAACCATTCCAATGGAAGGAGTAATTTCTGAGCTTTTTCAAATGCCAAACGCTCGAGAATAAGTGCATTTTTTACAGATACAGAATGAAGGTTAGAATGACTTTGATAAAGATCCTGAAGTAATGGAAAAGTAGCATCAGTTGTTAAATAGAGTGGTATATCTGTTTTTAGATAAGCCACCTCAGGGCTTACCAACGATCCAAATAAAACATCCGGTTTTGTTTTAATAATCTTTTCATCCAGTTGTTTTGCATGGATTTGAGCGAGCTTAATATCATATTGAAACTTGAAAGTCTTTTCATTGCCAAACGTATGGAGCTTTCCTTTCAGCTTAGCGATATTTTTATACCAGTGATTGATCGGTCCAAGCGGAATTACCTCATCAAATTCTTTTTTAAGCGCCTGATACATCGCAAAATGTGTCCCCGAATAAGCCCTGACATCGTTTGGATCTTCTTTAGTAATATATCCGATCTTCATTAGTCTGAATTATATGATGCCGTAAATCAATCTTCCGGCCATTATTACAGCCAGCATAGCAAATCCCCATTGTAGAAATTTTCTGGGAATTTTTTGATTCAATAATGCCCCTCCAAAACCGCCAATTAATCCACCAATTGATAATGGTAGTGAGGCACCAAAATCAACAAAACCTATTGTGCTTTCTGTAATGCCAACTCCTTCCGGTACAAGTAACGCCAACTGAATCCATCCTGAAAAAACCATGATCACCATTCCAAGCTGAGATACACTCACTGTTTTTTTGAAAGGCTGTTTAAACACTAAGTTCATAATTGGCACCATAATTCCTCCCCCTCCAACACCTGCTAATGCTGCTACAAAACCACCGGCTCCTCCGGTCGTTAAAGCAGCTTTAAATCCTATCTCTGAATATTCTCTTTTAAATTCATCTCCTTTGTCAGAGCCTCTTTTGAAAAGCATATATGCTGCATAAAGCAACATCAGGCTAAAAAATATGGCAAATTGTTCTCTGTTATAATATGATGAGGTTATAACTAGTTTTCCTAAATAAATACCTGTCATACCAAGAACTCCTAACAGAATTCCTTCTTTTAAAAAAAAGTTTTTCTGGATGTATTGCCTGACCGTTCCTCCCAGCGCAGCTATAAAGGTGCAAAAAAGTCCTGATCCAATGGTCCATAAAACAGGCTGTTCAACTCCGGCTTCTTCAAACAGAAAATAAAGCACCGGAGTAAAAATAATACCTCCGCCAACTCCCATTAATCCGGCAACCAGTCCAGCAACCAATCCAATAAAAATCAGCAGTTCGAAACCCATCAGATATTTATTTCTCCGATCATATATGTAACAGCTTTACCTAATATCTCTGTTCTTTCACCTTTATTTCTACAGGTTAATTCACCTACTCTTTTAGAAATCTGTCGGGCTTCCAGAACATCCTTACCTAATTTTCTTGACCAATAAGGAGTTAGTTTTGTGTGGGCGGAACCGGTAACAGGATCTTCATCAATTCCTGCTCCGGGCGCAAAAAATCTGGAGACAAAATCTACTTGGGTTCCAGGTGCAGTTACAATTATACCACGTGCATTTACTTCTGATAATAATCTGAAATCAGGATCAAGATTCTGAACTTCTTCTTCAGAATCTAAAACGACCATATAATCATCAGTAAAGAAAACATAATCAGATCTGATCCCAAGAGCTTGAAAGAGCACTGCTGGTGGATCAACTCGCGGCATATCATCAGTGGGAAAATCCATCATCAATCGTTCACCTTCTTTTTTTACTGTTAATAGTCCACTTTTGGTCCGGAAACGAATTTCATCTTCTGCATAACCAAGATGTTCAAACAGAACGTGAGCGGTAGCCAGCGTAGCATGACCACAGAGGTCTACTTCAATCTCAGGAGTAAACCATCTTAATTCATACTCATTTCCTCTTTTCACAAAAAATGCTGTTTCGGAAAGATTGTTTTCCTGAGCGAGATTTTGCATTAATTCATCATCCAACCATTTCTTTAGTGGACAAACAGCCGCAGGGTTGCCTCCAAAAATATGATCAGTAAAGGCATCAACCTGAAAAATTGGGACTTTCATACCGGACTTATTTAGAGTTATCTTTGGTTACCAGAACCTAAGGTTAATTTCTCAAAAATTCCGATGAAGCTTTACCCTTCTTCATTATTAGAAAAACTCGGCTACGAACAACTTCGTGCTGCAGCCATAGATATTGCACAGTCTAATCAGAGTGTTGAACTGTTGGAAAAGCTCCATCCATCTAATCATGAACATACAGTAAAAGATCTCCTTGCACAGACCAATGAAATGATGACGATCTTGCTCGATCCCGATCCGTTTCCTTTGGGTGAAGTACCGGAAATCAGAGATTATCTCGCTCAATCCAGAGCGCAAGGAAGTATCATTCCTTTAACCGCTTTTGTAGACATCCTAAAACTCTGCCAGACCACCAGGTTTGTAAAAAAGTTTGTAAATCAGAGAAAAGACGAGAAACCAACATTGGCTTTGATTTGTGATGAACTGATTCCAATGAAGGAATTGGAAGATTCCATAAAAGGAAAGGTAACTGACAATGGTGAACTCAGAGATGATGCCAGTCCACAATTAAAGAGCATCCGAAAAAAGCTGAATTCAAAGAAAAATGATCTTCGCTCAACCATCAATCGTTTGATGCGTCAGGCTAACAAAGATGGAATGGCTTCGGACGAGGGAGCTACTATCAGAAATGGAAGAATGGTAATTCCGATCCAGGCAGAATACAAAAGAAAGATTCAGGGATTTATTCATGATGTGTCGGCAACCGGGCAAACAGTGTATCTGGAGCCAGCAGAAGCACTTCATCTGAATAATGAAATAAGGCAGTTTGAAATTGAAGAGCAACAGGAAATTGAGCGGATACTAAAAGAATTAACCAATCATGTTCGCTCCAATTCAGAGTTCATCAAACAAAACGCCAGAACTCTGGCTCAAATTGATGTAATTGCTGCTAAGGCTAAAATCTCTATAAAGCTGGATGCAGAAGTTCCGATAATTTCACCGCATGTCAACATCAAACTTAAGCAGGCTTTCAACACAAATTTGTTGCTTAAGAATCTCAATCTCAAAAAAGAAAACAGAGAAAAAATTATTCCTCTTCATCTTGATCTTAGTTCAGATGAATTATGCCTGATGATTACAGGTCCCAACGCCGGTGGGAAATCTGTTGCTATGAAAACACTTGGTATTTCAGCGCTGATGATCCAGTCGGGATTTGCCATTCCGGCTGATCCAACTTCAGAACTCCCTGTTTTTAACGGTTTTTTTGTGGATTTAGGTGATGACCAGTCTATTGAAAATGATTTGAGTACGTTTTCTTCCCGCTTAAAATGGATGCAGGAAACGCTGGACAACTTCTCACCGAAAAGTCTGGTTCTAATTGATGAGGCTGCTGCAGGAACCGACCCTGAGGAAGGCGGTGCGTTGTTTCAGTCTTTTATCGAACATTTGCTTCGTAATGAATGCAAAGTGATCGTAACCACACATCACGGTTCGTTGAAAGTTTTTGCTCATGAGCATGAAAATGCTGTGAATGGGTCTATGGAATTCGATCAGTCTTCTCTGTCTCCCACTTATAAATTCAAGAAAGGAATTCCGGGCAGTAGTTACGCTTTTGAGATCGCCCAACGAATGAATATCAAGAAAGAGGTATTGGAGCGGTCCAGAACTTTATTAGGTGAAGCCAAAGACAAGATGGAATCGCTGATTACTGAATTGGAAACCAAAACACAGCAGGCGGAAGAACTCAAAGCTAAGTTTCAGAATCTTAAAGCTAAAGCGGAATCAGACCGAAACCGCTATCTTAATAAACTTGACGGAGTTAATAAGGAGAAGGAGAAAATTCGCCAAAAAGCACTTACGGAAGCTAAATCCATCATGGATAAAGCCAATCAAAAAGTAGAACAGGCGGTTGAGCTGATTGTTGAAGAAAAAAAGACAGGAAAGAAAGACCTCAAATCTATTCGTTCAGGAATTGATAAAGAAAAAGCTGATATCGAGAAATCGCTTAATGAAATTAAAGAAAAACGCGAAGCCCGGTTCAGAAAATCAGAGAAGCCTCCTTCAGTTGGAGACCATGTTCGGTTTTTGGATGGAAATACTACCGGAGAATTGGTAGAAGTGAAAGGAAATCAAGCGGTGGTTCAGGCTGATGGATTGCGCTTGAAAACCAAATACAAAAATCTGGTTAAAGTCGAAGTCCAGAAGAAAAAGAAGAAACAAAAAGCCCGGAGTTCCGGAATCATTCAGGGCGATTCAAAACTCAAAGAAGCGGTTAAACCTTCGATAGATCTGCGAGGCTTCCGAACGGATAAAGCCATCGACGAAGTAATGCATTACATTGATCGTGCCGTATTCAGAGGAATGAATCAGGTAGAAATTGTTCACGGAAAAGGCGACGGAATCCTGAAAGATCAAATTCATTCTTATCTAAACGAACGCTCAGATATTAAAAGCTTCAAACTCGCCAGTGAGGATTTTGGCGGTGCAGGATGTACGGTTGTGAAGCTTCAATAGCCAATATTCAAATTTCAATATCCATTTTTTCAATCAAGTCATCCTGAACCATGTGCTGAACTTGATTCAGTATTGTTTCAGGATCTTATGGAATGCCTCGTGCCTTTATTCTTACCAACTAAGGCTATTAATTCTGGGGTTGTTAAGAAAGTTAGTATGTTCTTTGTTGAATGACAATATGCTAGGAGTTGGATGATGTTTCGACTATTTCTTAGGGCTTTTCAGTTTATGGGACTCTTTCTCATATTCTTTTCAGTTTTGATGGCAATACCTGTTTTCGGTTCGGAGACCGAATTGATTGTAAACGGAATGAAAATTTTTGATCCTATTGTCAAAACAAAATGGCTTGGGATTCCAATAACTTTATTAGTTTTAGCTTTGTTTCTGATTATCATTCCTCAACTCTATTTTTATAAGTTAAAACAAAAACAGTAGCCACTTTCCACCTCGCTCCGATGCTCTGCGTCGGAGCGAACTTTAGTATTAGCTCAATATTTAAAGTTCCAATTCCACGATCTATTAATTTACTAACAAGTGTTGGTTCCGACGGGGGACCATCGGAACCAGAGAGATTCTAAGTCTTCCAATAGTCAATTAACAATACAACCAGTCATTGTTAATTGACACATTCTTAATTGACCAATTCCTCAATCACTTTCTCAAAAGCTTCCAGCGTATGGTCTATATCTCCATCACTTAATGCATTTGATAGAAAGAACGCCTCGAATGGTGACGGTGGCAAATACACACCTCGTTTTAACATGCCGTGAAAGATCTTGCTGAATAATTCTTTGTCGGTTCGGTTGGCATCCGCGAAAGAAGTGACGGGACCTTCACAGTAGAACAATCCAATCATAGAACCCACTCTGTTTGCAGAATAGGTAATTCCGTGATCATCCAAAGTTTTGGTCATGCCTTCTGCTACCCGAGCTGATTTCTTTTCCAGATCTTCGTACACGCCCGGATTATTTTTCAACTTCTTCAGCATAGTTAATCCCGCAGCCATCGCCAACGGATTTCCGGAAAGTGTTCCCGCCTGATATACCGGTCCGGTCGGGGCTACATATTCCATGATTTCCTGCTTTCCGCCATAAGCACCAACCGGAAGTCCTGCACCGATGATTTTTCCATATGTAACAAGATCAGCAGTAACGTCATAAACTTTTTGTGCGCCTTCAAAATCAACGCGAAAACCAGTCATAACTTCATCAAAGATCAGAACTATTCCGTGCTCATCACACAGCGATCGCAATTCTTGTAGAAACCCATCTTTTGGAGGAATGCATCCCATATTTCCGGCAATCGGCTCCAGGATAATTGCAGCAATATCATCACTATTTGCTTCCACCAATTCCTTTACGGAATCAATATCATTGTAATCCGCATTAAGTGTGTCTTTTGCCGTTCCTTCGGTCACACCAGGACTGCTTGGCTGTCCCATGGTTAAGGCGCCACTTCCTGCTTCTATAAGAAAAGAATCACCATGACCATGATAACATCCTTTAAATTTGATGATCTTATTTTTTCCGGTGAAACCTCTGGCTACACGAATGGCACTCATGGTTGCTTCAGTTCCGGAATTCACCATTCTGATCTTGTCAATTCCTCTTACAGAACTTGTAATCAGTTCCGCCATCTCAACTTCCAACTGAGTGGGTGCTCCGAAAGATGTTGATCCTGTAGCAGTTTCACGGACAGCTTCCACAATATCATTATCAGCATGACCGAGTAACATTGGTCCCCAGGAACCAATAAAATCTATGTATTTGTTTCCGTCCTCATCAAAAAGATAAGCACCTTCTGCACGCTTTATAAAAACCGGAGATCCGCCCACACTGTTGAATGCACGAACAGGAGAATTAACTCCGCCAGGAATTACATTTTGTGCTCGTTCGAATAATGCTTTGCTATTGGTGTTTTCCATGGATAAATATTCTTTCAATTATTGCTGGGCGTATGTGATACGCCCCAACATTTCTAAATTTATTACTTGTTGATGATTTTTGCGGCTTCTTTAGCAAAATAGGTTGCGATCAAATCGGCTCCGGCTCTTTTAAATGCCAATAGTGATTCCATCATGGTTTCCTCTTCATTCAGCCAACCTTGTTTTGCTGCAGCTTTTATCATAGCATACTCGCCGGAAACGTTGTACACCGATACCGGAACATTGAATTTATCTGATACTGCTTTTACAACATCCAGATAAGGCATTCCTGGTTTTACCATTACGATGTCAGCTCCTTCTTCGATGTCTTGTTCCACTTCACGAAGTGCTTCCTGTAAATTAGCAGGATTCATTTGATAGGTTTTCTTGTCTCCGAACCCCGGAGCAGAATCCAATGCGTCTCTGAACGGTCCATAAAATGATGAGGCATATTTTGCACTGTACGCCATAATCCCCGTATTTGAGAAACCTGCTTTATCCAGTGCTTTTCTGATTCCACCAATTCTTCCGTCCATCATATCGGATGGAGCCACCATATGGGCTCCGGCATTTGCATGGCTTACCGACATCTTCGCTAAAATCTCCACCGTTTTATCATTGATAATCTCACCGTCTTCCACAAATCCATCATGACCGTATGAAGAATACGGATCTAATGCGATATCCGTCATTATAAAAAACTCAGGATGAGATTCTTTGATAAAACGAATACTTTCCTGCATCAATCCTGAGTCATTCAGCGCTTCCGTTCCTTTGTTGTCTTTTTTCTCGTCCGGAACCTTCACAAACAGTAATACCGATCTGATTCCAACTTCTGCTAATTCATCCAGTTCCCCTCTCAATAAATCCAGCGAATAACGGTAATAGCCGGGCATGCTTTCGATTTCTTCCTTTACTCCTTTTCCTTCAACAATAAATAACGGAGCTATGAAATCTGCCGGACTCAGTGAATTCTCCTGAATCATATCTCTGATTGCAGAATTTGTTCTAAGTCGTCTAAGTCGTGTATTTGGGAAACTCATGTTTGTTAATCTGATATTTTAAATTCGTTGTAAACTTCTTAATAACTTTTATCTGATAATTTAAGACTTTTCTGACTCACCCCATCCGGTTGAAGCGGATTTCCCCTCCCTAATCATAGGGAGGGGTTAGGGGAGGGTCAAACAAAAAATTAATCAACCCAATCTATTGGATTTTTCAATCTCTCCAATAGGCGTTCTTCTTCTGATTCTTCTCCAGGAGTAAAATTATAATCCCAACGCACTCTTGGTGGCAAACTCATCAGGATAGATTCAATACGCCCTTTGGTTTTCAATCCAAAAAGTGTCCCCCGATCATGAATCAGATTAAATTCCACATATCGGCCACGTCGAATTTCCTGCCAATATCGCTGCTCTTCAGTGAATTCCATATCCTTTCTTTTTTCCAAAATCGGAAGATAGGCATCTGTAAATCCAAATCCGGCTGTTTTGGCAAACTCAAATAGGTCATCAGACGACATCTCTTCCGTCGGACGCATATAATCAAAAAAGATCCCGCCGATTCCTCTGGATTCTTCTCTATGATGATTCAGAAAGTAGTTATCACACTCTTCTTTAAACTTTGGATAGAAACTCTTATCAAATTGATCGCAAATATCTTTATGTGTTTCGTGAAAATGAACCGCATCTTCGTCGAACAAATAATAAGGAGTCATATCTGCACCTCCTCCAAACCAAAGATCCTTCAATGAGTCAGATTCACGATCGTACAGTTCAAAATACCGGTAATTGGCATGTACTGTTGGAGCAAAGGGATTTTGAGGGTGCAGAACCAATGAAATACCGGAGGCAAAAAAGCTGGCTTCATCCACTTCAAACTTTTCCTGCAAAGCCTTGGGAAGTTCTCCACCGACCACTGAAAAATTTACTCCTCCTTTTTCAATTACAGCTCCATCACTAATAACTCTGGTACTTCCATAACCAAATCCATCCCTGGTCCAGTCATCGATTTGGAATTTTGCTTTTCCGTCAATGGCTTCTACTTTTTCACAAATATGCTCCTGAACATCAGAAACAAATTTAATGAACTCATCTTTTTTTGAAACCAATTTGCTCATTATGAATTATAACTTTTTACGGCGTTCACGAAAGCTTTTGCATTTTCTACCGGAACGTTTGGTAAGATCCCGTGACCCAGATTTGCAACATAGTTTTGTGGACCGAACCGGTTGATCATCTCTGTCGCTTCTTTTTGAATCACTTCCGGGTCGCAAAGTAATTTTGCAGGATCGAAATTTCCCTGCACTACTTTTCCGTTGGCAAACTTACGAGCTTTCTCAGGAGTGCATCCCCAGCCGATTCCCAGTCCTGTTACATTAAGTTCGCTGAATTCCGAATATGCCCATTCCGCATCTTTGCAAAACATTATCAGTGGAACTCCATAGTCTTCTGCTGCAATAGCCTTCAGACAAGGTAGTGCATACTCTTTGAAATCATCCGGTCCTAAAGCAGCTCCCCAGGATTCAAATATCTGTAATGCCTGCGCTCCGGCTTTCACTTGTTGATGTAAATAATCGATGGTCAGTTTCGTCATCATATCCAACAGTTTCTTTCCTGCTTTAGGCTGTGAAAACAAAAATGATTTTGCAGTAGAGAACGTTTTTGAGCCTTGACCTTCCACTAAATAACAGAACAACGTCCACGGAGCACCTGCAAATCCTATCAGAGGCACTCTGCCGTCTAATTCCTTACGAGTTAAAGTCAGCGCGTCGTACACATAGCTAAGTTGTTCTTCCGCAGGTATGATCTTTATCTGATCCACTCTTTCCGCAGTACGAACCGGATCGGGTAAGTAAGGTCCGAAACCTGGTTTAAGTTGTACTTCAATATCCAAACATTCGATCAAAACCAGAATATCCGAAAATAAAATAGCCGCATCTGTACCTACAATATCAATGGGCTGAATGGTGATTTCGCTGGCTAATTCAGGAGTTTTTACTCTTTCGAAGAAACTATACTTTTCCTTAATAACCATATATTCAGGAAGATATCTTCCTGCCTGACGCATCATCCAAACCGGAGGTCTTGGTGTTTCTTTACCCGCTAAAGCATCCAGAAATAAGGTATTTTTAAGTTCAGGAAATGACATTCTTATATTTTTGATTTATAGTTTCTATGAGGTCGGCGAATGTGTAATTATCAGGTGTGACAATCAGTCGTTCATATGATTTTTTAACTGCTTCCGCTGTAGTGCTTCCAATACAAAATACTGTTTTCAGTTTATCAGGATCGTTGAGTTTACAGAACGAAGTAAAAGCACTCGGACTTAAAAATACAACCGCATCAAATTCTTCAGTGTTTACTTTCTGCGAAGTTAAAACCGTTTCATATACTTCTATCTTATTAACTAAACAGTCTTTCGCTTTTAATAAATCCTGAAGAACTGAATCACTCAAATTTCCACAAAAGTGAATTACTTTCTTTACTGGGTATTCAATGATTTTTTCAGCCACTCTTGCTGATGTAAAGTTTTTAGGATACAAAGCTTTAATATTCAGTTCCCTCAGCTTCTTTGATGTGGATGAACCTACGGCAAAAACAAACTTCGGTATTTCCAGATTATCCAGCTTTTGGGCTACCGATTTTACAGCCTTCTTACTCGTAAACACCCAAGCGTCAGGGTTTATCTCTTTGACTTTTTCGATATCAAACCCTTTTATCTGAACATCTATAAAAGGAATGTCAGCGAACTCGAATTTAGCATGCTTTAGTTCATCAAGGTGTTTCGCTTTGATTTTATGTGTAAAAAGGATCTTTGGCATATCATCTGATCTCAGTTTCCATTAAGAAGATCAGCAGCACCTTCGTTGATTACCTCTTTGGCAAATTCTGTCCCAAAAATTTCTGACGCATCCGGTAAATCAATTTCTTTTTCAATATCTACCCTTTGCTGTCCATCCACAGATAAAACAGCTCCTTTAAAAATCAATTTACTTCCCTTCACTTCAGCTAATGCCCCCACAGGAGATGAACATCCTGCATCTAATGTCCTTAAAAAAGCGCGCTCTATATCAACGCAAATTCTTGTGTTGTTATCGTTCAGTACAGATACAATTTCAGAATATTTAAAATCTTCCTTAGAAACTATCCCTATCGCTCCCTGTGAAGGCGCTGATATCATCCATGGCAATTCTTCACTGATTCTGTCACCTAATCCCAATCTTTCCAAACCGGCATACGCAAAAATGGCTCCATCCCAACCAAGCGTATCTACTTTATTAAGTCTGGTAGGCACATTTCCACGGAGATCAACAACTTCATCCTCCGGATATTTATTTTTCCAAAAAGCCGATCTTCTTATGCTTCCGGTTGCAATAGTTTTTGAAGATTGGATTTCTTTATAATTTTCCGGTTTTACTAAAACATCAATAGGGTTAGCTCTTTGAAGAACGGCATTAAGCTGCAATCCGTTTTCCAGAATCGTTGGTACATCTTTGAGTGAATGTACAGCAAGATCTATTTTACCGGCTAAAAGCGCATCATCCAGTGCTTTTGTGAAAACTCCTTTATCACCTAATTTATGAAGTGGGAGATCCTGTTCTTTGTCGCCGAAAGATTCAATCTCAACAAGTTCAGTCTGAACATCCAGGGCATTAAGTTTTTCTGCAACTAAATTCGATTGCCAAAGAGCCAGTTTACTTCTTCTTGTGCCGATTTTAAGCTTCATTGCGAAGTTCCTCTAATTCATTCTCAATTCGATTGATATGAATTGCCATTACCTTTTTCTTGATCCGACCGGTAAGCTTTTCGATAACCTCAAAGGCTTCTCCATCCACTTTATTTTTAATGCGATCCAGTTCGTGGTCAGTAATGGAACTCAAGTGATGATCGATCTCTTTGATCCTGGGAAGAATGTAATTGTTTCGCTCGATCGAATGCTCATAATGATCTAATTCCTCGGCAATAATTTTTTCTACCGCAGGAATTGACTTCTTACGATTCTCAATCGCTTCTTTATTTGCGAGATGTATAGAATCCATATCAACCAGTGTAACGTTCTCTATTTCAGAGACACTTTCTTCTACATTTCTCGGCACACTCAGGTCAAATATTAAACGTGATTTACCGTCTTTCTTAAAATGTGCCTTTTTCAGGATAGGAGTTGTTGCCCCTGTTGCCGTTATGATCAGTTCTGAATTTGCAACAATAGATTCTAATTCATCAAAAGTGTGAGCTTTTATATCGAACGAAGATGCGAGACTTTGAGCTTTTTCAATGGTTCTGTTAATGACAGAAATATGCTCTGCCCCATTTGAGACCAGATTCTTACAAGTCACTTTCCCCATCTTTCCTGCACCAAGTAGCAAAATGTTAACATCATTAAGATCTTTGAAATGATCTAATGCCAATTGAGTGGCAACAAAGCCAACCGAAGCCATTCCTCTTCCGAAATCCGTTTCGGTGCGTACTCTTTTGTGCGCTTTAAAAACGGCTTGCATCAACTGATGAAATTCTCCTGAAAGATTTTTCTTGGATTCTTTATACGCTTTTTTCAGTTGCTGGATGATCTGTACATCTCCAAGTACTTGTGAATCTAATCCTACACCTACTTTAAACAAATGCTGATAGGCTTTTTCTTCAGTGTAGCTGTATCCGTGTTTACTGAAAAATTCTGCATCTGTATTTGTAGCCTTACATAGTGCTGAAACGAGTACATCGGGATCACAAAACGCATATAGTTCTGTTCGGTTGCATGTATCAAGAATGATTACACCGCCCGGTATATTTCTGGTATTAAATTCCAGAAACTCACGTCTTTGCTTATCAATAAAGAATAACTCACGAATAGAAACCTCACTTTTCCAGTGAGAAATACCTATTGCCGAAAATCTCATATATGCTTAAAAAATAGTTTGGACCAAATTCACGCTAAAATACGATCTGAATGTGAAGATTGTATGAATTTGCTTAATTTTTTCGCTCCGTCCACACAGTTAGAGACAGAAACTCCCCAGCGGTAATTTCCTCCGATATAAAACCCTTCATTTCCTTTCTGAAATCGGTCCATTGATTCCTCTACTGATGCAAAGCCTACATGAAATTGAGGAATAGCTTTTTTCCATAATTTTGAAGAACCCATTTCAGCTCCGCCTTTCACATTCATGATTGTCGAAAACTCTTGAATAACTTCCTTCTCAATATCACTGATATCCTGATCGATCACTTTTATATCATGAGAACCACCTGTCATGAGGTTTACATGTCTAAATTTTTCATCTGTTTGTTCGCGAAAGATGTTAGATTTCCAAATCGCACCAAGCAATCTGATGTTTTCTTTTCTCGGAACCAAAAACCCAAATCCGTTTTCAGGCAGATTCAGATTTCCTTTTTTAAATACCAGCTGAGTTGAAAGCATCGGCGAATAGTTGATTTCTGACAAACTATTTACCAATTTCTGATCATCCGTTTTCAATACATCTTTCAATACATAGGCAGGAAGACAGCTTACAACCTTATCAAAAGTATATTTCTGATTTGATGTTGACAGCTTAACTTTGCTTTGGTGAAGCTGAAGGCTTTTTACTTCTTCATGAAGAATTGAACCTTGCAGACGTTCGGTGAGCTTATCTGTTAATTGCTGAACTCCGTTTTTGAAAGAGATCACTTTAGGTTTAAAGGATGATTTCTCTTTTCGGGACTTCAGAAATCCTTTACTGATCGAACCGTATTCCTGTTCAAAATCAGCTAGTTTACCGATCAATTTCTTTTTGCTGAGCGAATAAATATCCCCCGCATAAATTCCTGAGAAAAAAGGATCCGCTAAATATTCGACAGCTTCCTTACCGATTCGTCTTTCCAGAAAAGAGCCGATACTTTCGTCGTCATCGGATTTCAATGCTTTCCTGAATGGCTCAGTAAAAAGCTCTTTCTTCCCTTTCCAACTAAGCACATCAGAAAACAGAAAAGAAAACGGATTTTGGCTTACAGCTTTTAGTTTTCCACTTCGGACAATATATCTCGTTTTGGAAGCTTCAGATATCGAAATAACTTTATTCTCAAGCCCTAACTCTTTAACCATTTCGGAAACTGATCCTGTTTTATCGCGAATGGTATTTGGACCAAAATCAAAAACGGAATATTGATTTACTTCAGAACTGATTACTCCGCCTGTTTCTTTTTCGGATTCAAAAAGAGTTACTTCATAACCTCTTTTTTTCAAATACCAAGCTGTAGATAAACCTGAAATACCTCCTCCAAGTACTGCAATAGTATTTGAGGAAGAAGTACTCATTTAAACGCGTTCTAACTCAGGAGCTATTTCCAGAGCTTTTCTGCTCCAGTCTTCCAAAGCGTCTATCCAAAGATCATTGTCATTGATACACGGAATCAGAACCAGATCTTCTCCACCGGCTTCAATAAAATCTTCTTTTCCTCTGATACCGATCTCTTCCAGAGTTTCGATACAATCCGAAACAAAAGCCGGACAAACAACGGCTACTTTCTTTTTTCCTTCTTTGCCCAGTCTCTCTAATTCTTTGTCTGTTGCAGGTGATAACCACGGATCAACTCCCAACTTAGACTGAAATGCTGTGCTGTATCTTGATTCATCCAGATTCAAATATTCAACCACTTGTTTGGTGGTCATAAGGTCCTGGTGACGATAACAAAACTGATGAGCCGGAGAACTTACTTCACAACAGTTTTCACATTTCAGGCAATGATCTCCGGTAATATCTCTTTTTTTAACGTGACGCTCAGGCACTCCGTGATAAGAAAAAAGTACGTGATCGATATCGTCGGTGATATGTGGCTTCATACTTTCAGCCAATGCCTTGATGTATTTCGGATCGTTGAAGAATGGATCCTTTATTACTGTATGTAGGTGAGGAAACTTAGACAGTATCACATCTTTGGTTTTTTCGATCACTGTTTCTGAGGTCGCCATCGCATATTGCGGATAAAGAGGAATTAAAAATACGGTTTCAAGATCAGGGTTTTGCTTTAAAAGATCTTCAATTCCTGCTTCTATCGATGGGTTTCCATACCTCATTCCGATACTTACCGGAATATCATCGCCTAGTCTTTGCTTCAATTTAGCTTCCACCTGTTCAGTGATAACGATCAATGGAGATCCTTCTTCCCACCAGATCAACTCATATGCTTCTCCGGATTCTTTGGGACGGAACGGCAAAATAAACCCTTCAACGATCATCTTTCTGATTATTTCCGGTGCATCAATTACCCTTTTATCCATCAGAAATTCTCTCAGATAAACCTTTACATCTTCGGGTTCAAAACTATCCGGAGAGCCCAGATTCACTAAAAATATTCCTGTCTTTGATTTAGCCATGCCTGAAATTTTATCTACTTTATGTACAGTTAATTAATAACTCACTTTTTTGTGAATTTTTTATGAAGTCAGCTGAATTAAATTCTGTGTTAATTGTAGGATGCGGATGGGTTGGAACCAAACTCGCAACAAACCTGGTCTCCCAAAATATCAAAGTTTTTGGAACTACCCGTTCTCCTGAAAAAGCTTCTTCCCTTCGCTCATTAGGAATTAAGCCGATCATTTTTGATCTGGAAAAAAAAGATGCCCTACAAACTGATCTTCCCAAAGTTGATGCTGTCGTCATTTCCGTTTCTCCGGGAAGAGGTGATCAGCGATCTCGATATCCAAATCACATACAAAAAATCAGTAAACTTCTTGCTTCAACAAACCAACAAGTGGTCATGTATAGTTCCACTTCTGCTTATAATGGAGAATTGGGAATTGTAACCGAATTTGATGCTCTACCCAATCCGAAAAGTAATAACGTAATTCTAGCAGCTGAAGGTAAATTGAAAGAAATTATTCCTGAATCAATAATACTTCGCTTGGGCGGATTGTTTGGTTCAGACAGACATCCCGTTAAATATCTTGCCGGAAGAAAAGATATTTCAAATGGAGAAGCTCCTGTAAATCTGGTCCATCGGGAAGATGTTATCGCTGCAACCATTTCTGTTATAACCAAAAAAATACAAAACGAGATCTTCAATGTTTGTAGTGATCATCATCCAACAAAAAATGAACTCTACACTAATCTCTCAGAGAAATTAGATCTTGAAAAACCATCTTTTAATTCCGGTGGATCTGATGAGAAACTCGTGGACGGCTCCAAAATCAAGAATGAATTGGGGTTTGAATACAAACATATTGATCTGTTTGCATATGATTTTGAATAGTTTTGCAGATCCTTCGGAAGTATCCTCAGGATGACGAAGCCTTATTCTACATCAAAATTGTCAATGAATTATTTAATATCTACAGAAATGAAAACTGAAATTTGGAATTTGAATATTGGTTATTGCTTTTCAAAAGCTCCTTCGTCTTCCAGCATCTCAATAGTTTCCACAGCTCTGCGCAAATGCGGAATTACAATACTTCCTCCAACAATCAGTGCCACATTCATAGCATCCAGAATTTCTTCTTTGGTAGATCCGGTTTTGGCAGATTGCTCTAAATGATAATCGATACAATCGTTGCATCTCAGAACGGATGAAGCTACTAGCCCAAGCAATTCTTTAGTTTTTGAATCCAAAGCGCCGTCGCGATAGGTATTGGCATCCATATTAAAGAATCTTTTGATTCCAAGATGACCTGCGTTCAGCGTTTTTTCATTTAATTCTGCTCTCTCCTCACGGAAAGCTTGTAGTCGGTTTTGTATTGTATTACTCATGCTATTTTATTTTGCCACAAAAACTCTAAAACACCAAATTTTTTGGCTATTTATATTTCGATTGAAAATACTGATTGTGTAGATAAGTAGATATGGGATTAAGGTATTTCTCTAATTATCCATGTATTTCCTTATCTACTATTAATGATTCTCTGGCTTCCAAAAATTTCATTTTGTGATTTGATTAATTAGTCGCAATTTCTACTTCCATGTTCAGAAAAAAAGATCCCAAACATAAACTGGTTGTAATTGGTGACAGCCTTTCTCAAGGTTTTAACAACGGTGGTATTTACCGAACCGACATTAACTTTCCTTCTTTTCTTGCCAGATGTTTTGATCCGCTTCCAGCTTTTGATCAACCTAATTTTACTGCCCAGGCCGGAATCCCTATAAATCTCGAAGTTTTAATCCGGGGGCTATCAGAGGAATTTGGCAATGAGATCGACTGGAAAGAATATCTTCCTGCAGCTAATCATACTTTCAGAACTTTGAAGCGAATTAAAAAGTACTGGGAAGGTGGAATGAAAGACCTGAAAGTTAATCAATCAGCTCCATATCACAATCAGGCCATTTGGGGATTTGCTATCAATGATTCCTGGATAGTAAACGAGCGAAAAAGCAGAGATTACATTCAAAACAATAAAGAAAGTTTTTCAGTTTTTGGTGTACTCCCTGAACATGCAAAGTATACAACTTCCAGATTAGTTCTGAACCCCACACTGGGAAATGAGTTTCAGGAAAACTCCCAAATTGATAATGCAACCCTTCTTCAGGAAGATGGTGGAATTGAAAACCTGATCGTTTGTTTAGGTCATAATAATGCATTGGGTTCAGTTGTGAATTTAAATCTGACCTGGTCAGAGCCTGAAGATATGGAGGCTTTTACTCCTCACAGAAAGCATTCTATATACAGACCTGAACATTTTGAAATTGAATACAGAGAACTGGCAAAACGTATTTCAAAAATAGGAGCGAAACGTGTTTTTGTGCCCACCATTCCATATCCAACTATTCCACCGGTAATCCGGGGTGTAAATTCCAGTCTTTCAAAAAAGGCTCTTGGATATTTTGATTACTATACGCGTTTCTGGATCTGGGATGAAGATTTTGACCCGGAAAAACATCCATTTCTCACAAAAGATGAAGCCATTCAAATTGATATGGCTGTTGATGAATTCAATGATATCATTAAGAGAGTAGCTAAAGAATACGATTGGTTTGTAGTTCCTGTAGCCAGAAATGTTGCGGGAATGGCCAACAGACGGTTAGGCGGAGAATTGCTTCGTGGTTACCCTAAAGAATTTGTTCAGGCCCTTAAAAGAAATCCGGACACCGCTCATTTGGTAAACGATAAAAATGAAGCCACCATCAACACCGAGTTTCTCAGGCTAAACAAAGACAAAAAGATCATAAAAGGTGGAATTTTCAGTCTTGACGGATTACACCCTACTACAACCGGTTATGGGTTGATGGCAAATGTGTATTACATATCAATGGTACAGGCAGGGGTTAAATTCCAAAAAAAGTTAAACTGGGATTATATCATTGCTGAAGATTCCTTGATCACAAATCCCCCCGTACTGCTCAAAGAACTCAGATCTGTTCTTGGTTATCTTGCTCTTGGCAATCAGGAACGCTTTATCAAGATCGGTAAAAGCATCTTTACACAGGTTTTTGAGCACTTATCTACAGGAAATCAGAAGAATTAATTTTATTTAGATTTATTCTACATAAAGGTTGAGGAGATTCAAAAAAGTCCTTAACTTAGATTCGTTCTAAATAAAATCTACAACTATTTTCTTTTAAAAAACCAATGAATCTATCAAAAAGCCTGCTGATTATTGCAGCACTATTCTTCACTTTTTCATGTGATACCAACAATTCAGACAGCGAAATAGCTACTCCTGAATCTTATGAATTTACCAGAAATGGGGAGTCCACTGTTTCATTTTCAGGTCAAACTACCCGTATAAAAATGGCAGCTGAATTAACTTCTGCGATGACAGATTTCGATAACACAACCAAAGAGCTTTTGTTAGAAATGTTTCGAAATCAAACCGAAAATGGCGGAGATGCAAACCCATATTCTGATACAAACTTAAACGCTGCTACCAAAAATGTAAAGAGTAAAGTTGCTGCTTCAACAGATTTTTATTCCTCAAATACAGCCGTTAGTTCTGAAATAAAAGCTCAATTTGAAGCTTGGTTAACTGCTCAGGTTGATGAGGTATTTCCAAATGAAAATATCCAGGCTCAGCCGGGTGTTGCAGGTCAAATTGCCGATGGTTCATCAACACGTTATGTAAATGCCAAAGGGTTTGAGTACAATCAATTAGTAGCAAAGAGTTTGATTGGTGCACTTATGGCTGATCAGATCCTGAATAACTATGTTAGCACTTCAGTTCTTGATGCCGGAACTAATGTGGAGGATAACAGCAATGGAATAACAGCTGAAGGCAAAGCTTACACCAATATGGAGCACAAATGGGATGAAGCTTTTGGATACCTGTATGGAAACTCTTCAAACACAGCAAACCCTAATTTAACAATTGGACAGGACGACAGTTTCTTAAATAAATATTTGGGAAGAGTAGAAGGCGATGACGACTTTGCCGGAATCGCTCAAGCTATTTTTGATGCTTTTGCATTGGGTCGTGCTGCTATTGTTGAAGGCGATTATGACCTAAGAAACGAACAAGCAGAAATATTAAGAGCTCAGATCTCAACAGTTATCGGAGTGAGAGCTGTTTATTATTTGCAGTCCGGAAAAAATGTTTTAGAACAAGCTAATCCTGATTTTGGTGCAGCATTTCACGATATTTCTGAAGGGTATGGTTTTATTTACAGTTTACAGTTTACCAGACAGCCCGGCACTGATCAGCCATATCTGACAAAAACAGAAGTAGACGGATTTATTTCCTTATTGGAAGCTGATAACGGACTATGGGATGTGACCCCTCAAACTCTTCAGGATATTTCTGTTGATATAGCTTCAAAATTCAATTTCACTATTGAAGAAGCTGCAAACTAAATTTCAAAACCAAGCTGCTAATACAATTATTAGCAGCTTTTCTATTTTCTTATGAAACGTTATTTACTTCTTTTTTTCTCAGTTTCACTTATAATTTCAAATTGTACAGAAACAAATCCCTCAGGACCTGACCCTGATGATTTTGAACGGAAAGCTATCCTTGAAAACTGGGCTGATAACATCATTATTCCTTCACTTTCAGACTTTGCTGAAAAAACTGAATCTCTGAAAATAGCCGGTAACAGTTTTGCTCAGAATCCGGATCAACAAACTTTAGAATCTCTTCGGGATGAATGGAAATCCGGGTACCTTGCTTTGCAACATGTTTCTATGTTTGAGACTTCAAAGACGATGGAAATCAGATACCGGAACAATCTCAATATTTATCCTGTGGATACTGCAGAAGTAAAACAGAATATTGTTCAGGGTAATTATAACCTGAAATTGCCTTCTGAAATTGATCAGCAAGGCTTTCCAACACTCGATTACCTGCTTTACGGACTTGCAAATAGCGATACTGAGATACTATCTTTTTATAATTCCGGAGATAATGCTGCAGCTTACCGTGATTATATAGTGGATTTGGTAACAAGAATAGACTCACTTACTGATGTAGTTTTAAATGACTGGAACTCAGGATTCAGAGATGAGTTTGTAAACAACTCAGGTAACGGAGCAAATTCTTCACTCGATATGATGGTAAATGACTTTATCTTTTACTACGAAAAAAATCTGCGGGCAGGTAAGATAGGAATACCCGCAGGCGTGTTTTCAGGAACCCCGCTTCCTCAAAATGTAGAAGGTTTTTATAGCAAAGAATTCTCAAAAGAACTCTTTATCGAGTCGTTAACAACAGCTCAAAACTTCTTTAACGGAAAATATTTTAATTCAGAAGTTACGGGATTAAGTCTTAGTGACTACCTCGATTTTCTTAATACTATTAAAAATGGAACTGATTTAACTCAACTTATTAATCAGCAATTTGAAACAAGCCTGAATAAAGCTCAGAATCTCAATTCAAATTTAGCCGCTCAGGTAGAGGCAGATAATTCTTTAATGCTCCAAACATACGATGAGCTTCAAAAAAATGTAGTTCTCTTAAAAGTGGATATGCTTCAGGCGTTAAATATAAATGTGGATTATGTTGACGCAGATGGTGATTGATCTTTGAGTACAGCTTCGATCAACACATATCTTAATTCTTACTCGAAAGCCGCTCCTTTAGCGGTTTTTCGTGTTTTTTTCGGTATGTTAATGCTCATAAGCATAGTTCGGTTTGCGTTAAACGGATGGATACAAAAACTGTATATCGAGCCGGATTTTTTCTTTTCCTATTATGGCTTTGAATGGGTTCAACCTCCCGGGGAATGGACCTATTTAGTTTTTGCGGTTTGTGGGCTTTCTGCCATTTTTATTTCACTGGGTTTCAAATACAAGTTTGCCATCATTACTTTTTTTCTCAGTTTTACTTTTATAGAACTGATGGACAAAACCACCTATCTGAATCACTATTATTTCATCAGCATTCTTAGTTTTTTGATGATTTTTCTACCGGCTAGTACATATTTCTCAGTTGATGCAGCGAGGAACCCAAAACTTAAAGCTGAGTTTATACCAAGCTGGACAATCGATGTTATAAAACTACTTCTGTTTATTGTTTACTTCTATGCAGGATTAGCAAAATTGAATTCCGACTGGCTTTTTCAGGCAATGCCTTTAAAGATCTGGCTTCCTGCAAAATACTCCATTCCATTACTGGGCGATCTGCTTCAACAATCATGGGTTCATTATACTTTTTCCTGGGGAGGGGCTATCTATGATCTGAGTATTCCGTTTCTGCTTCTCATCAAACGAACCAGAACCTTTGCTTTTGTATTGGTTGTAATCTTTCACATTCTAACCCGGATTTTATTTCCAATTGGGATGTTCCCTTACATCATGATCATAAGCGCTTTGATCTTTTTTGATGCCGGATTACATATCCGAATTCTTGACCGGCTTTCCACATTCATCAAAATAGATTTAGATGCTTTTAATAACTCTGAGCGATATTCATTTCACAGTTCAATATCCCAAAAACTCAGTCTCAGCATTGTAGGAATCTTCTTCCTTTTTCAATTGGTATTTCCATTCAGGTATTTACTTTATCCCGGAGAATTATTCTGGACTGAAGAAGGTTACAGATTCTCGTGGAGGGTTATGCTTATTGAAAAAGCCGGATATGCAAATTTCAAAATTGTTGATCCTGAGAATCAAACAAGATTTTATGTAGACAACACCAAGTTTTTAACTCGCTTTCAGGAAAAGCAAATGTCAACACAGCCTGACTTCATTCTTGAGTATGCGCATTATCTGGAAGAGTATTATCAGAATCAGGGAATCAATAATCCTGAAATTTATGTTGAGAGTTTTGTGGCTTTAAATGGAAGAAGAAGTGCGCCATACATAAATCCTGAGGTTGATTTAACAACAATTAAACGAAATATGAAATCTAAAAACTGGGTACTACCTTTCAACGATGAGATTAAAGGACTTTAGCCTCTTTATATTAATCTGCTTTATCTCCATTCCTGTCTATGGTCAGTTTACTATATCAGGATATATAACCGATAAATCTACCGGAGATGCACTTTCTGAAGTTGAAATCTATGAAGAAAACTCAGGCAAATCATACCAACCTGATGAAAACGGCTTTTTCCGGATTCCTGATCTTTCATACGGAAAATATGATTTATTCTTTTTTGCTTTAGGTTACGAAATCACAAGCCGGGCAGTACAATTAGGCTCTGAAAGTGAGATCTTAAACATAAGATTAACTAAACTTTCAGGAGAACTCTCTGAAGTGGCTGTAGTAAATCAACGAGAACAAATCTTTTCCATAAAAAGGCTTCGTGAAGTTGAAGGAACTTCTATCTATGCAGGTAAAAAAAATGAAGTCATAGATTTCAGTCAAATGACGGTCAATACGTCATCAAATAATGCCCGCCAAATTTATAGTCAGGTTTCCGGGCTCAATATTTTTGAGTCTAATGACGCCGGATTACAGTTAAATATAGGAGGTCGTGGACTGGATCCTAACCGGTCTTCTAACTTTAATATTCGCCAGAACGGATATGACATTAGCGCTGATGTTTTAGGTTACCCTGAAAGCTATTACACACCACCTGCCGAAGCTCTTGAAGAAATTCAGATCATCCGCGGAGCAGCTTCTTTACAATACGGAACTCAATTTGGTGGTTTGGTAAATTTCAGAATGAAATCTCCGGTTGAAGATAAAGCTGTTGAATTAACAACCCGCCAGTCCATCGGTTCCAATGCACTTTTTACTTCCCACAATAGTGTGAGCGGTACTTACAACAAACTCGGGTATCTGGGATATTACAACTATAAAAAAGGAAACAGCTTTCGACCAAACTCAGAGTTTAAATCTGACAATATCTATTTGTTTACTGAGTATGCATTGTCTGATAAAACATCACTTAGTGCTGATTTTACTTATCTGGGATATCTGGCACAACAGCCGGGAGGACTTACGGATGCTCAATTTTACAATGATCCGGAATTCAGCAACAGAGAAAGAAACTGGTTTGAAGTTGATTGGAAATTGGCGTCTCTAAAACTCGACCATAGATTCACATATCAAAGTCGTCTGAGTTTCACTGCATTCGGATTAAATGCTTCCAGAAAATCAGTGGGCTTTCGTACAAACAGAGTTTCTCAACAAGATGATCCGAACGAACCTCGTGATCTGATCTTAGGCGATTTCAATAACTGGGGAATTGAAACACGATTTCTTCAGCGATATAAATTAGGTAGTAAAAATGCGGTCTTTCTTTTAGGATCAAAATATTACCAGTCTAAGAATACTTCTGTTCAGGGACCGGGAACTGCTTCAAATGAAGCTGATTTTTCTTTAGCAGATGATGAATTCCCGAATTACCCCAGACAATCTGATTTCACCTTCCCTAACCAAAATCTTGCTTTGTTTGGAGAGCATATTTTTTATGTGAAAGATAATTTTTCGATCACACCGGGATTTCGTTTTGAGTATATCAAAACCCAAAGTGAAGGTTCTTATAAGCGGGTGAATTTCGATCTGGCAGGAAATCCTATCCAAAACCAAACCTTTGAAGAAGAGAAAACTTTTGAACGAAATTTTGTACTTCTTGGAATCGGGCTTAGTTATCAGCCTGATTTAAATACTGATCTTTACGGAAACTTTTCTCAGAACTATCGCTCGGTTACTTTTAATGATATCAGAATTATAAACCCCAGCTTTCAGGTTGATCCGGATATTACTGATGAAAGTGGTTTTTCATCAGACTTTGGAATTCGTGGTATAATCGGAGATATTATTTCTTACGATGTCGGCGTTTTTGGATTGCTGTATGAAAACCGCTTGGGTGAAGTATTACGTGCAGAAACCAGAACCAATGCTGACGGTGAGCAGGAAGAAACCGGCAGGATCGTGAGGTTTCGTGGTAATATTGGTGAAGCTTTTATGTACGGACTGGAAAGCCTGATCGAAATCGATTTATTCTCAGTATTTAATACAGCCACATCCGATAAAAAACTGACTTTTTTTGCAAATACTGCTGTGACCAGATCTGAATATCTGAATTCTGAAATTGCTGGAATAAAAGGAAACGAAGTTGAATTTGTTCCGACTTTGAATTTAAAAACAGGCATCAATTTTGGTTTTAAAAATCTGCTGGGCTCAGTTCAATACACCTATATTTCTAAACAGTTTACGGATGCTTCGAATGCGCTTCAAAATGTTAGAGATAACCAAAGTGGGATTAAAGGAGAAATCCCCGCTTATGATGTGCTCGACCTTTCTCTTTCCTGGACATATAAACAATTCGCCCTGGAATCCGGAGTAAATAACGTACTTAATTCATCCTACTTTACGAGGCGAGCAACCGGATATCCCGGTCCGGGAATTATTCCCTCTCCTCCAAGAACATTTTATACTACTATTCAGGTAAAAATCTGATGCATAAAAAAGCCCTCTGCTAGAAAGGGCTTTTTAAGTGGATTATTCTTTAACAAGACTTAGCCTGTTTTCATGTCTTCCAGTAAGCTGTTATAACCTCTTTTCAGGTCTTCGAACCCATCTTCTATACTTGCGGTAAGACGTTCCCAATTTTCTTTGGTAGCATCTTCCAATTCACTAAGATCCTGATTCAGCTCTTCTTTTTCCTTTTTTAAATTATCTAAGGCTTCTTTGGTCTCTTTTTTTACATCATCAGAGCCTTCTTCAACTTTCTCATCCAGCTTTTCGATCTTCTCATTGATCTCTTCGATCTCGTTTTCCGCTTTGGCAATAAACTGATCTTTCGTTTCCTCAAAATCATTACCTATAGCTTTTGCAGTATTTTCAATCTGATCGCCGGTTTTTTCGGCCTCTGTTTTAGATTTCTCTGAACATGCAGCAAATGTTAATGCTACTAATGTGATCATTAATAAAACTCTTGAGTTCTTCATTGTATTCTGTTAGTTAATATTGTTACTGATTTCTACTTCCAACAACAGAAAACGTTCCCATCTTTAATATTTATAAACTTCATTTTCTATCTAATTTTGTAGTATTTTTGGGGCTGAAATTTTTATCAAATTATACTATGAAGTTTATTTACCCGGTTCTTTCTACTCTTTTACTTTTAAACTGTACATCTGAAAAAAATGACGCCCTCAGATATGAAAAAGAGACGCACTTAAAAAATATAAAACAACTTACTTTTGGCGGAGATAACGCTGAAGCTTACTGGAGTTACGATAACACTAAGTTGGTTTTTCAGGCAAATAACCCGGAATGGGACACTGAATGTGATCAGATCTTTTATATGGATGCTGAAGAGAACGAACCCGGATTTGAAGCTCCGATTATTAGTACGGGATTAGGCAGAACCACTTGTTCATATTTCCTACCTGATGAAACAATAGTTTATGGCTCTACTCACTTAGATGATGTTGCGTGTCCTGAAGTTCCTGAACGAGGACCAAGCGGTGCCTATGTATGGCCGATCTATGAAGGGTACGATATTTTCAGAGCTAACCTGAATGGTGAGATCATTGACACTTTAACTACTACTCCCGGATACGATGCAGAAGCGACTGTTTCTCCCGATGGAAGTAAAATTGTGTTCACTTCAATGAGAACTGGAGATCTGGAATTATTTATCATGGATATTGACGGTTCAAATGTTGTTCAGGTTACTGATGAGCTTGGCTATGATGGAGGCGCTTTCTTTTCACCGGATGGTAAACAATTATTATTCAGAGCTTCACGTCCAAAAACTGATGAAGAAATCGAAAAATATACTTCTCTTCTAGCCCAAGGATTAGTTGAACCAACCAATATGGAATTATTTCTTGTGAATGTTGATGGTACGAATATGCGTCAGATCACCGAGCTTGGTAATGCTAACTGGGCACCATTCTTTCATCCATCAGGTGAGAAAATAATTTTTTCATCAAATCACAATTCTCAGCGTGGCTTTCCTTTCAACTTATTTATGATCAATCCTGACGGAACCGGGCTTGAACAAGTTACTTTTGATGATACTTTCGATTCATTCCCTATGTTTTCTCATGATGGCAAGAAACTGGTTTTCTCATCAAACCGATTCAATGGCGGAGATCGATCTACAAATGTGTTTATAGCTGATTGGGTTGAGTAGAGTTTAGATGTAAGACATAAGATGTGAGATAAACAAGTCTTAAATCTTTCGTCTTTTCTGATTTTATATTTTCGTGATACCTTTCCGGTGTGTATTGTACATCTTTTAAGAAAAATAAAAGATCATGAAGTATTTGCTACTCTTCTCTGTCCTACTCGGAAGTTTCGGGTTTTTGAATAATGAAGTACCCAACTTCAGATTAAAAAATCTGGACGGGCGTACAGTCAGCTATAATCAGCTTAAAGGAGAAAACCTAACTGTTATTGATTTTTGGGCTACATGGTGTAAGCCCTGTGTAAAATCAATTCCCGAGTTCGTAAAAATGGACGAAGAATTTGATGATACTCAGGTTCAGTTTATAGGAATTTCAATTGACGGCCCAAGAAATAAAGCCAAAGTAAAACCTTTCATTAAATCTCTGGGAGTTGAATATCCTGTTTTAAGAGATTCTGACAGCTCAGTTATGGCCAGGCTGAGAGTTACTGCTGTTCCCACACTTTTAATTGTAAATGCTGAAAATGAGATAGTTTATTTTCATGAAGGATATAAAACCGGTGAAGAAGTTGAGATTAAAAATAAGATCCTTGAGCTTTTAGAAGAATGAAGAGTTTTATAAAAATAATAGCTCTTCCTCTTTTTATAATGATTAGCCCATGGTCTTCCGCTATTGGTCAACTCTATGGAACCAATACCTTTGAATTTCAATACGGTAATCTTCCTTTTGAGAAGGATACAGATCTATCCACTTCTTACAATCAGCTAAATCTTTATTATGATTCCGGAAAATTCAGTTTGTTTGGAAAAGCTGAGCAATTTTTATCTCCCCATACTGAACGTAATTATTTTGAACTCACCCAAAAGCAGTTTCAGTATCAGGATGATAGTTTCAGAATCAGGTTGGGTAACTTTTATGAAACTATTGGTTCGGGCTTATTACTAAGAAGTTATGATATCCCCGGGTCTGTTTTTGAAGATGACTTTCATCGCACTCGCTATGCTTTTTTCAGAGATCTAGAAGGTATCGCTTTTGATGCAAACTTTGACTGGGTTGAGCTAAAAGCATTAAGAGCGGAACCTTTACAGAATGATCTGCCTCCAAATTTTGAACCTGACTCTTTACACAGACCGGATTTAGCTGAAGCTGTTCAGGCAACTTTTTACCCAACTGATAAATTATCGTTTGGGTCAGCATTTATGAGAGTAAATACCCCAAACTCTTCTGACTATAATGAATTTGCTTCATTAATGGCGAATGTTGAATTACCGGCTAATATTCAATTATTCGGGGAGTATGCTTTTAATACTGGTTCTAAGCTATTTTCTTTAACAAGTGGTCAAAGTTATGCTTTGTATTCAGGATTAAATTATTTCAAAGGTTCTTTCGGTGCCAGCCTTGAATACAAGAATTACAGCAATTTTCGTTTAGAATCATCTGGTTTTAATGACCCTCCTTCACTGATCAAAGAGCACACCTATCCCGTTTTAAACAGAAGCACGCATGTTCCTAATACTGCAAGTGAAAAAGGTGTTCAAGCCGAGGCTTTTTATTCATTTGAAGAAGGTCATTCTTTAGTTGCTAACTACGCTTATACGGTCAACAATGTGTTCAATAAAAACAAATACAGGGAATATTTCCTGGAAGGGTTTTACAAAGTTAATGACCACTTTTCTCTAAAGAGTTTTATAGACTTTGCTATTGATGAGCAAAAAGGACAAGATAATCGCTTATCGCTTGGCTTGATTACCGATAAAAGTTTTGAAAACTCAAAGAACGTTATCGTTGATCTTCAGTATCAAACCTATGATGAGTTTGCGGGATCAGAGAAAGTAGAAAACTATTTCGCTTCATTTTCTCTTGGGTTCAATTCTGAGTTGAATGTAAGTGCTGTATTTGAAGCAACAACAGAGCCAAGCCTTACTGACAACCCTAATACCTTTCCTGAGATCGAAACAGATACCAGGATTTGGTTAGGTTTTAACTCTCTTTACAGAGTTAATACATCCAATACAGTAACGTTATTCGTAGGTAAAAGGAGAGGGGGGCCGGCGTGCACTTCCGGTATTTGTTATGAAATCCTCGATTTTGAAGGCGCTGAAATTAGAATTACAACAAGATTTTAATACTAATACAATGAAATATTCAAGCTTTTTTATTTTACTATTTTTTCTGGCAGGAATTGGATGTTCTGAATCATCTGTTTCCGATGCCCCACCAATGAATCAAGGGGAGCCTGCACCAGACTTTTCATACACTTCATTAGATAATGAACAATTCACTTTATCCGAAATGGAGGGAAAAGTAGTGTATATCTTTTTCTTCGGGGCCAACTGTCCGCATTGCCGTGATAACGGACCGGTTACAGAAAACAGAATCCATCAGACTTTTACCGATAACCCCAATTTCATAGCTGTTGGTTTGGACACTTGGAATACAAGCGCAGGGAGTGTTCAGAATTTTAAAAATGCAACAAGTATTACTTACCCTCTTCTACTTAATGCGCGGCAAAGTCTCGTAGATTATTATGGCAATACATCAGATTATGACAGATCAGTAGTAATTGCAGCTAATGGAACAATAGCCTATCAGGGAACTCAGTTCGTAAACAGAGATGCAGACACTGTTGTGGATGTAATAGAAGAAGAACTCAACAAACTTTGAGGTACTATTATGAAAACATTTATTCAATTTATACTGATCTCTTTTTTTGTTACTGCACAAAGTTTGGCACAGGTTAATGTTGGGGAACAAGCTCCCGACTTTACACTGACCTCTCTGGATAATGAGCAAATTTTGCTTGAAGAATTCGAAGGCAAAGTAGTTTACATTTTCTTTTTTGGGGCTGGTTGTCCACATTGCAGAGACAATGGGCCTATCACAGAAAATGACATCCATCAAATGTATAATGAGAATGAGAATTTTGTTGCACTCGGTATTGATGCATGGAACGAATCTGCAGCCAGTGTACAAAACTTCCAAAGTGTTACCGGTATTACTTATCCTCTCTTGTTACAAGGAAGAGATGTTTTGGTTGATTACTATGGTACAGCCAATGCTTATGACAGGGCTGTTGTGATCGGAATAAATGGAAACATCGCATATAAGGGTAACAGCAATGTGAATAATGATGTGGAAAGTGTTCAAAACACAATTGAAGAAGAACTTGCCTTAGCTACTTCAAACCAAAATACAATTTCAGAGCTTCCTTCATCGATAAGACTTCAGCAAAATTATCCGAACCCATTTAACCCTTCTACTACTATTTCATATGCTTTAAAGGAATCATCCAATATCTCCCTTACCATTTATAATATGCTTGGAGTAAAAATCACCACATTGGAAAATGGATTCAGGACCGCGGGAGAACATACAATTACATTCGATGCTTCTTCCTTAAGCTCAGGCATATATATTTACAAGCTTACCACAGAAACTACAACACTCACAAAGCGAATGACTTTACTTAAATAGCTATTTTTTAGCTCTGTTCCACCAAAAAAACATCCTTTGCTACAGAGTTACCGATCGTCGTTTCCTTGTCTTCAAGTTTTATTTTAACCGGTCCGTCAAAAGGAGCTTTTTCAAGTACTGTTAATTTAACTCCCGGAATTATTCCGCTTTTCTCCAAAAATCTCAACAATTCCGGATCCTGATCTCTTACTCTCCCAATGATATAGGGTTCATTTTCCTCAGCATCAGTAATAGCTAAAGACGCCATTTCCGGCACTACTCCTTCTTTCGAGGGGATAGGATCTCCGTGTGGATCATGGGTAGGATCATTTAGTAATTCTGCAATCTTATCTTCGAATTGTTCAGAAATATGATGTTCTAATTTTTCGGCTTCATCATGCACCTGGTCCCAGGAATACCCCATCATTTCTTTAAGATATAACTCCAGTAACCTGTGATGGCGAATTACTTCAAGTGCAATTTTTTCACCGGCTTTAGTAAGTTCTGCACCACGATATGACTTATGCCTGATCAGCTTGAGCTTAGCCAGCTTCTTGAACATATTGGTTACTGAAGCTGAAGAAACAGAAAGTGATTCAGCTATATTATTAGTAGTTGCAGCATCTCCATCTATTTCTAAAAGGTAAATTGCTTTAAGATAATCTTCTACCGATTGGCTAAGACTCATATCAATCTTGTTCTAGCTTTATTCCTTTCTCTTCCATATAATCTAAAAATGAAACTTTTCCAAAAAGGTCATCTGATACATAATTCATTAGTGGAGAAAACACTTCTGCTGGTAAAAATCCCGGTTGTGCACCAATTATTTTTCCCTCTGAATTTAAAAAATAATGAGTTGGGTAAGATGTAAGCCTTAAATATCTGGCTAATTCATAGGATTTATATGTTTTCCCATTAAAAACAATTTCTTCTTCTGATTCACCATTAATCTGAACCGGAATAAAGTCATCTGATAAAGACTTCTGAACCTTCTCTTTGGGATACGTTTCTTTTCTCATTTTCATGCAGTATGTACACCAATCTGCATACCCAAAAATAAGCACCTTCTTACCTGTTTCTTTGGCTTTTTTCTGCGCTTCTTCGAGCGATTGCCACTTTACCCCGGATTCAACTGTTGACTCTTGAGCTGAACTTATTTCAACACACAGAAGTACCAGTAATAATGATATTGTTAGTCTAAAAATTTTCATAATATAAATATACGAAACTATTTGTTTACAGATGAATCAGCTTTTATAACCACAAGAGTCATGTCATCGTGCTGTTTCGCTACACCTTTAAACTCTTTTACATCACTGATTATTATATTCAGAATGCTACTTGAAGCTCCTTTTCTAACTCCTTTTACAACTTTTTCAAGCCTCTCTTCCCCATAGAACTGATTACTGATGTTCATCATTTCTGTAATTCCATCCGTATATAAAATTGCAACATCTCCTTCTTTTAATTTCAGTGTAAACTCTTCCGTGCCTTTCATAAATAACATACTACTTGCTACACCTACACCTATTCCTTTTGTCATTAACCATTCTGTGTCTCCGTTTTCTCTTACAACCAACATCGGATTATGACCCGCACGGGCAAAAGTGAACTCTCTTTTATCAGCTTCAAGTATTCCATATATCATTGAAACAAAAGTTCCTCTTGTTGCATTCTCTTTGAACAATCTGTTAAGCTGATTCAAAAGCTCCAACGGCGACAGAATCAATGCGCTTAAACTATGAAGAACCCCTTTTACGAATGTCATATAAAAAGCAGCCTGTATTCCTTTGCCACTAACATCTCCGATTGCAATAGCCATTCTGTTCTTTCCTAAAGAGATCATATCATAATAATCACCGCCTGTTTCCTGGGCGGGTTCACAAATTCCTGCAATATCAATTCCGGTAAGTTTTTCTACTCTGGATGGTAAAAACGTTTTTTGGACGGCTTGTGCAATTTCTAACTCCTGATCCAGGCGCTGTTCTTTCGCCTGATCTTCGATATAAGTTGGGACGTAATCAGGTAAATCTTTCTTCTCACTGCCTTTCAGAACAAAATAAAAACCCAGAATAAACATTGTGAAAATCATTACAGAGAATACATAAAGGAGATTGGCATCAGGTGAATTGGGTATTATCCATCCTGCCCTGGTTGTAAATACTCCACTGAAAATAAATAATGATAACACCATGGTTAAGAACCCGTACCTGATGTAGAAAGCACCAAAAGCTGCTCCAACAATAAAATTAATTATTAACGAATAGTTGAACGGATGAACATCCAGAGAAATAAAGAATTCTAAAAATAAAGCAAATATGAACCCGCTTAATATGGGAATAAGCCATTTTGTTTTAGTTATTGCATAAAGCTGATTTCCGAGTATCATCAGTAAAGAAATTACTACCAATAAACTGCCCAGTAAGTTCTCCATTAACACCGCAATAGATGGGAATGCAAAATTAGATGATTGCAGCCTTACATCAGCTGTTATATGTGTTCCCGGAAAAACCTGAATCAGCAACGCCCAAAGACCGGCAAGCATACCGGCAATACAAATTGATAATATAGCCGACCGCCCTACCGGCTTATTTTTAAAAAACCCCCTGCGAGCCAGATCCCAGGCTTTTAACTTTTCAGGCCAGTGTTGACGGGTTACTGAGTCACTAATTGATGTAAGCACAAAGAATACTACCGCTGAAACCGCTCCCATAATACCGATTATAAAAAACCTGTCCGAAAGTGAAATATTTTGAATAGCCTCAACACTAAACTCAATCTCATTGACAAATCGTAAGAACTGAGTAGCAGAAAACATAAACCCTGCCAATACTGAAATTACAAAAGCAGGTTGTGTGTCTATAGCTTTTGCCTTAATCCTTAAATAAAAAATAGAAATCAACCATATTCCCACACACAAAAATGTGAATTGGATAACCACACCCATGATATCAGAATATTGTCTTGAAGGAATATCTATATCTCTGATATTTAGTGCGATTGCTTTAATACCACCAGCCGGAAGCAAATCAATCTGGAGCTTTGGGAGAAAACCAAGTACAGAATCCTCGGAAGTCAAAAATAAACGTACAAACCGTATTCCCTGATCTTGCTGAAACTCTAAAGAATCTTTACTGAAGATGTAATCCTTCCAATAAGTATCCTCCAGGTATTTCGAAACTCCACTCCAAATATCATCCTGAATAAACACTTCACCATCCTGAGATAAGTCGGCACCTAATTTTTTTGCAAGCTTCTGGATCAGAGTATAGCTTCTGTAGTCTTCTTCACTCATATTTTGAAAGCGTAGTAATTCTGTAAGAAGTGAATCCTCAATGGCTCTGTTTTCAACTGTGGTTTCAAAGTTTAAACCCAACGCGCCCCTGATAACCCTGTTATTATACGGCTGAAGATTTTTTATCGCATCACTCTTCATAGAATAAGAAATAATCTCTCCTTCCGGGCTAACTAAAGTATTCGAAAATCTTTCTCCGTTGTTATAAAAATCTTCTTTTTGATAATGATCTACTTTCCAAAAGTATAAAGGGAATTTTTTTGTTTCCGGTCTTTGTATGAGATCTTTAAACCCCTTCCTGCCAAACTTATGTTGAAGAGAATCAATTATCCCTCGGTAAGACTCCATTTCACTTCGGTGAATTATTTCATCTGAATAAACCTGCCACGATGAAATAACTGAGTCACTTTTTGATAAAACAGATTCTTTAGATACACTTTCTTCAACATACCCCATAGGGTCAAGCTCAGGATAGCTGTAGTAAAACCAGAAAGCTCCTAAACACCCAACTAACAAAAATAATAAATCCCTAAAGTGATTATTTGATTCAGAAAACATTTTGAACTATACGCAAAATTACGAAATGGTTGCAGGAATATGCTTAGATTCATTCGAATTATGAAACCAAATTTATCACAATCCTTATGTGCTTGATCACATTTTCATATAAAACTCATCCTCGTTACAAATTAATAGTAGCCGCAAACAGAGATGAATTTTATGAACGTCCAACAAGGAAAGCTCAGTTCTGGACTAATGAACAGCTTCCTGATATCCTTGCAGGAAAGGACATGAAAGCAAACGGAACATGGATGGGGATTTCAAAAAAAGGGAAATGGGGAGCGTTAACAAATTACAGAGATCCTTCAAACATAAAAGAAAATGCTCCTACGCGAGGTAATTTGGTATTGGATTTTTTAAAATCTGAAATGGATGAGAACAGCTATTTAGAAAATGTCCAAAAAAAAGCTCAGGATTACAACGGATTCAATCTACTTATCGGAAGTTCTGATTCTCTGTATCATTTTTCGAATGAAACAAATGCTATCACCGAAATTGAACCAGGAATTCATGGAGTTAGTAATGCTCTTTTGGATACCAATTGGCCAAAATTAGACCATGCAAAAAAAGAGCTCGAACGAATTACATCAAAAGAAAAATTTAATAAAGAAGAAGCATTTGAAATCCTGAAAAACCCTGTAAAAGCACCCGATGAACAACTTCCTTCTACAGGAATTCCTTATGAGTGGGAAAAAGCTGTTTCCTCCATATTCATAAAAACAGATAATTACGGGACGTTATGCTCTACTCTTCTTTTCGTGGATTATGAAGGCAATGCTGAATTTACTGAACGCAGATATAATTCAAGCACTGGTGAAATTATTGAGGAAAATACTTTTAAACTGGTTTTTAGTTAAAAATCGACGTTTATTCACACCACTTTATGTTTTACTCAGTTTAAGAACCAACTTTTACTTTTACCATGACATATAAATACGACCGTCCGACACTTCTTCAATCTTTTATTCCTATCATTTTTTTAATCATTGCATTATTCATCAATGTTCGTATTTATGGCGATGCCTCATTAGATGGTTCCAACCAAATAATATTGATGCTTTCTGCCGGAATTGCTTCACTTGTTGCGCTTGGTTTGGGTATAAAATGGGCTGAGATCAGGCAGGGAATTGTTGACAGCATCAGTTCTGCAATGTCATCTATGATTATTCTTTTGCTCATCGGATCTCTGGCAGGAACATGGTTATTAAGTGGAATTATCCCGGCTATGATCTATTATGGACTGCAGATTTTAAACCCCGCTATTTTCTTAGTTGCTGCATGCGTCGTTTGTGCTATTGTCTCTGTAGCTACTGGTTCATCTTGGACAACATCTGCTACCGTTGGTATAGCTTTGGTAGCGATTGGTACAGTATTAAAAATTCCAGTTGGTATGGTTGCCGGAGCAATTATATCAGGTGCTTATTTTGGTGATAAAATGTCGCCACTATCTGACACAACCAATTTAGCTCCTGCAATGGCCGGAACAGATCTGTTCACACATATTCGGTATATGGCATATACTACCGTCCCGTCTATTTCTATAGCATTGGTAATCTTTCTCATTCTTGGTTTTGTGAAAGGAGGAAATGTAGAAATTGAAGAAACTCAGGTTATTCTGGATGCTATTTCCGGCAAATTTGAAATCAATTTTTGGTTGTTTCTGGTACCGATTATCATGGTAGTTTTAATTTCTAAGAAAATGCCCGCCATTCCTGCTATAACTATTGGTGCTTTACTCGGAGCTGTATTTGCATTGATCTTCCAACCCAATTTAGTTCAGGAAGTAGCTCAGTTTGGTGAAGGAACTTGGGAAAAAGGCTTCGTTGGTATTATGACTTCCATGTATGGAGACATAAGTTTTACAACTGATAATGAAATTGTAGACGGTCTTTTGAGTTCGGGTGGCATGTACGGAATGCTTGGAACAGTTTGGTTGATTTTATCTGCAATGATCTTTGGTGGAGTGATGGAGCGCAGCGGAATGCTTAAGCGAATTGCTGAAGGTGTTATCAGTGGAATTAACTCTGCCGGTGCTTTAATAGCAACAACGGCCGGAACTTGTGTTTTCTTTAATATCACCGCTTCCGATCAGTATCTTGCTATTGTAGTTCCAGGACGGATGTATGCTGATGTATTTAAAGAAAAAGGATTAGCACCTGAAAACTTAAGTAGAACACTGGAAGATTCCGGAACAGTTACCTCCGCTTTAATTCCATGGAATACCTGCGGTGCTTATCATGCTAAGGTACTTGGTGTAGATACTTTTACTTATCTGCCGTTTGCCTTCTTCAATCTCATAAGTCCGTTTATGACTGTGTTTTATGGAATCTTCAAGATCAAGCTGAGAATGTTGAAAGATTCCAAGACAGCGGTTGCTTAAGGTTAAATTGCATATCATCTATCAAAAATACTTCTAAGTCATGTATTTTGAATTCCATGGTTGGGCTACAATAAGATATCATACACATGATACTAATTTTGACTTACAGGATGAATGTTGGGCAAAAGTCGAAAATCATATCTCTTTTCTACCTGTACCTGAAATGGTTCAACTGAGAAGATATAATGGTTGTGACTCTTTACATATTGCCGGACAACACAATCATCGTTCAGAATATGTGATCGAACTTTTTAAATGGATTGGTCAAGTTGCTCCTGGTTCATATGGAATTCTATATATTTTAGATTTAGAGGATGATAAATACGAAAATGAGTTCAGAGTTTGGAAATTAAGCCGAGGCTTATTAACTGAAAATGAAGATCCATTTCTATCTCCCTATGTACCTACAATAGAAGACGAATATGATAAAACAAGAGAAGACTAATAAGTCCGACAAAAAGTAAAATACTTTTCAATTTATATTAGAAGTTGAATCCTTACCAATTCTGATAAATAAACCACAAAATCTCATCCATCTGTGCCTGTACATCTCTGGTTGAGATCACATAGTTGTTATTCATAAAACTGAATATCAGCTTTTTTCCGGTTTTTGTAATTATATATCCGCTTAGGCAGTGATTGTTACTCAGCGTTCCTGTTTTGGCAAACACATAAGGTGCTCCCCCATCTTTATTCGCGTACAATCTTCTGATCGTACCTTGTTTACCACCTTGAGGAAGAGCATCTAAAAGCTGACCTTCTTCCACTTTTTCATCAAGCTTTTCTAAAAGTGCCACCATACTTCTTGGAGTGAATAGATTATATCTGGATAAACCTGAGCCGTCTCTCCAGTTAGCTTCATCAGGCAGATCACTCAAAAAATTATCTTTCACATACCGAATTCCTGAAGAACTGTTCAATTCATCCCCAACTACTCCTGATATCATCAACATGATCTGCTCTGCTAATAAATTATCACTGGGAAGCATCATTTTTTTGTACAACGAATCAGATTCCATGCTGTAAATCACCTCATGATCTGAAGGGAGCTTGGCATTGGGCCGGTACTCTATACTCTTATTCAACGTATCAGAAAGTAGTTCTACAATCAGTTGCGGTGAATAATGAAAAGGTTTATCCGTCTCATATCTGGAAGTATCCGAAGTGAAAGCATATTCAAATTCATTACCTACTCTATCTCTTTCGAGTACAAATCTGCCATTATCGCTTAAAACTCCTTCATCTATATATTTATTAAAGATCTTAGGATTGATCAGGTATTCCCCGTTTTCTTTAGCTAGATGGTATTCTTCGATATGCTCAATGGTAACTCTGGCAACATTCCCGTAAATAGGAAGCGGACTTTTTTCAGCTGAATAATAGGAATTATAGTCAGCCCATGACCAACCAGGTCCCAGGTTTTCGTCATTAAAATTACTGTCAGAGAAATACAGGTTTCCCTCAAATGAACTCAGGAAATTGTATACATCATCAGTTCCAAAATCAGGATGAAGAAAAGAAGGATCTCCTGTTCCCCAAAAGATCAATGAATCTCCTTTTACTGTATACTTCAAAGCAGGGATTCGATCTCCCAATACATTCAAACCTGCATAGTATGTAAACAGCTTTGTATTGGAAGCCGGGATCATATACTTGTTTTCATTTTCAGCATAGATTGTAGAATCAGTTTCCGGATCATATAGCATAAATCCGGTTATTGTTTTTTTGAAGGTATCTGAATCTTCAAAGATCTGAGCTAATTGTTCTGTTTTTCCGAGGTCTTTTGTCTCATTGTCTGACATTTCTTTTTCAGCTACTTTTTCTACTGATGTACAGCTTACCAAAACCAACAATGATCCCAGAATATATTTCTTCATAAAATTTGATCTGCTTTAATTTTTATCGGAATAGTTTACGATAAAATATATCACACTTAATTGCCATATGTGCTTATTGTGATGGTACGATAGAAGTTATTTCCATTCGGGTTATAATCTTTTTACAGCTCTAATTTTGAAATGCTTTGTTAAGTAAAGACTTTCTTACATCAAAAAACTAAATGGATTTACATGATGAAAATATCAGTCCGGGTTTTGAGCTTTACTATACTTGTTGGTTTATTTTTTATATCGGCATCAGCTCAAGCCCAATCAGGGTACAGTTCTTATTCAGAACTGACGAATAAATTGAAGGCGTTAAACAATGCCAATAAAAATATAACAGAACTGACATCAGTTGCTAAAACAAAAGGCGGCAAAGATGTTTGGTTACTTACCATTGGCTCAGGAGATGTGAAAAATAATCCCGCGGTGGCTGTAATTGGTGGCGCAAAAGCCTCTCATATCTTAGGCACCGAACTTACATTGCGCTTTGCAGAACAGATTTTATCCACCTCAAATACTGAAGAAACAAAAGCCTTGTTGGCTTCTACTACCTTTTATGTGTTTCCACAAATCAATCCGGATGGAGCAACTCAGTTCTTCAACGACCTGAAATATGAAAGAGACGGAAACATGACTTCCACAGATGCCGATCGTGATGGTTTTTATGATGAAGATGGCTTTGATGATCTGAATGGAGATAATTTTATTACCATGATGCGTGTAGCTGACAAAACCGGTAACTGGACCATGCACAAAGATGATCCTCGGGTTATGGTCAAAGCTGACACTGACAACGGTGAAAAAGGATCTTTCAAAATGTTTACTGAAGGTCGCGATGATGACCATGACGGAAAATTCAATGAAGATGACGAAGGTGGTGTGAATATCAATCAGAACTTCTCGTTCGACTTTCCGTATTTCAAGCCGGCTTCAAGCGAAAATCCAGTATCAGAAAATGAAACCCGTGGAGTATTGGATTTCCTTTTTGAAGACGCTCTTAACACATTCGCTGTTATATCTTTTGGTCCTGCAAATAACCTTTCCAGCCCTTTAAAATTCAACAGAAGCGCAGCATCTAAAAGAGTTGTTTCAGGTTGGTTATCAAATGATGTAACTGTAAATAAAATGATCTCTGAACTTTATAATGATAAAACCAACCTTGGCAAGGCTCCGTCAGGCGCTCCTCAGCAAGGCGATCTGTTCCAGTGGGCTTATTATCATTATGGAAGATTCAGTTTCAGTACACCGGGCTGGTGGACTCCCGATGTAAACAACGAAGACGGAAAAGCTGAAAAATTTGATAATGATCATGTAAAACATTTGGCCTGGGCAGAAGCAAAGGGACAAGACGTTTTTGTTGACTGGACAGAGATCGATCATCCTGATTTCCCTAATCAAAAAGTAGAAGTAGGAGGTTTCAAACCTTTTACTATGATGACCCCTCCTGCAGATATTCTGGATTCATTAGCTGAAAGTCATACAGATTTCATTTTAGAGATTGCCAATATGAAACCAACCATTGAACTGGCAAACTTTAAATCAGTAAGCGCCGGAAAAGACCTTACCCGTATAACAGTTGATGTTTATAACAGCGGAAGCTTCCCTACAGCATCACAATTAGGGCAACGTAACAACTGGGTTCGAAGAGTTATGACTCAGATCAAACTTGGAAATAATATGAGCCTGATAAGTGGCAATATTCAGGATTTTGACCGGTCCATCCCGGCCGACGGTTCTGTAACTAAAACCTGGTTAATTCAAGGTTCCGGAACAGTTACAATAAAATCCGGATCACCAATGACAGGATTTTCAACCAAAGAACAAACCATTAAGTAATAGAATCATGAAAAAATTTAGATATACCCTACTTACTGCTTTTGTTTTTGGTTTGATGATGACCTCAAACACAACAAAAGCTCAACTTACTGACGGAGTTTTTCCTGCTGTGGGAACACCTTCGAATCCAAAGGTAGAAGCCACCTGGAATGTGTATTATAACTATAAAGGAATCTCAGAGCTTACTGAGAGAATTGCTAAAGCGTATCCGGATCTTGCCAAAAGAAGTTCCATTGGAAAATCTTACGAAGGTAAAGACATCTGGATGTTAACAGTATCCAACTTCAAAAAAGGAAACCCTGACAGAAAACCTGCCATTTATATAGATGGAAATATCCACTCGAATGAAATACAGGGAACGGAAATGTCTTTATATACCGCATGGTACCTTACTGAATCATTCGGGAATATTGATTTCATAACTGAACTTCTGAATGATAAAACGTTCTATATCGTACCCACTATTAACCCGGATGCGCGTGAACATTACATGACAGAGCCAAATAGTGCGAATACCCCTCGTTCAGGACTAAAACCCATTGACGATGACGGAGACGGGGCTTTTGATGAAGATCAACCGGATGATTTGGATGGTGACGGAAGCATTACATTTATGCGCCGGAAGAACCCCAGAGGACAATTCCGAATTGATCCAACTTATCCCAACAGAATGATTCGTGTTCCTCAGGATGAATTTGGTGATTACGAATTATTAGGTTCCGAAGGAATTGATAATGACAATGACGGTCGTGTTAACGAAGACCGTGTTGGCTATTACGATCCAAACCGTGATTGGGGATGGAACTGGCAGCCAAATCATATACAAGGTGGAGCACATAAATATCCATTCTCACTCCCTGAAACCAGAGCCGTAATGGATTTTGTCATGAAGCGACCAAATATTGCCGCTGCACAAAGTTACCATAATACCGGAGGAATGATTCTACGTGGCCCGGGAGTAGCCGAAGATATAAGTACCTACAATCGCCAGGATGTACAGGTATATGACGCTATTGGCGAAATGGGAGAACGTCTGATTCCCGGTTACCGATATCTGGTGGTTTATGACGATCTATATGATGTTTTTGGCGGCGAATTGGATTGGTTTTACGGAGTTCGTGGAGTCTTTACTTATTCCAACGAATTGTATACTTCTTATGAAATGTTCCAAACCAATGAGCGATCAGCTACGGATTCCTACGAGTTCAATAGATATTTGCTTTTTGGGGATGCATTGACGGAGTGGAAAGAGTACGATCACCCTCAGTACGGAAAAATTGAGATCGGAGGATTTAAGAAAAACTTCCGTCGTGCTCATCCCGGGTTTTTATTGGAACAGGGAGCACACCGAAATATGGCTTTCACCATTTATCATGCCTACCACACCCCAAAATTAACTATTGACGAGATTTCTGAAAAGAATTTGGGTGGAGGTTTAAGAGAAGTAACTGCAGTAGTAACGAACAGCAGGTTGATGCCTACTCATGCAAGTATTGATGTAAACAACAAGATCATGCCACCGGATATCATCAGCATTGAAGGAGCGACTGTTGAAGCAGGAATGATCGTAAATAACCGGGATCTGAACCAAACAACTGAACAAAAATTCAGACCGGAGCGCATTGAAGTAGCAAATATCCCGGGAATGAGCTCTGTTACTGTTCGTTGGATCATCAGTGGTGGAAACAACTATTCTGTAAAAGTAGACAGCCAGAAAGGCGGGGTTGTTTCTAAGAAGAAGTAATTACACTTACTGAATATTTTAAAGGCTTTCGGTCAGTGGTCGAAAGCCTTTTTTGTTTCAAATATTAATAAAAAACAGGTCATCCTGAACTTGTTTCAGGATCTTACGGAATGACTTTTAGTTTTTGATTAGATTATTAACTTCTTAAGGTTTCGTACCAATCTTCTAAAGTTGGATGGATTTCTTTACAAGATTCCATTTCCATTGTCTATGCCAATTCTTTAATTGTTTTTCTCTAGCAATGGCATCACTGATATTATCATATTCTTCTGCATACACGAGGATAGTTAACTTATATTTTGAAGTAAATAAAGAGCCTTCTCCCAATTTATGTTTCCACACCCTAGAATTAATATCATTTGTAACTCCGATATATATCGTAGTTCTTCGATAGTTAGTAAGAAAGTACACATAACCTTTGTTCATGTAAGGTATGACAGTTTCAAGGGAGATTCCTTACAAAGATCCTGAAACAAGTTCAGGATGACCCAAATGAGTTTTTACCGTAAAGTAAAATTAACAAAGTAGCAATTACCCCAACCTCTCCAAAGCCACATCAATCCTATCCAATACTTCCTCTTTACCAAGAAGCTCTAAAGAAGCAAACAAGTCAGGTCCAAAACCTTGTCCGGTTACGGCGATACGAAGTGGCATCATCAGTTTTCCAAAACCAACTTCGTGTTCGTTAATAGTTTCTTCCAGTTTTGTTTTCAGGAGTGCTGCTTCAAATTCTGAATCAGACAATCCTTCAATTTTAGAACGATAGGAAGTTACCAATCCGGCACTGTCGTCTTTCCATTTTTTGAGTGCTTTTTCATCGTAGTCTTTCGAAGCTTCAAAAAAGAACGATCCCATTTCTACAAATTCATCAACTTTAGAAACACGTTCGTGCAGTAAACCAACTACAGTTTCTAAGTACTCGTCATCTTTTGTATCAAAACCTGCATTTTCAGCTAATTCTTTAACTCTTGGAAGCAAGTCAGCAACAGAAGTCTCGCGAATGTAATGTTCGTTATACCACATCAATTTTTTGTAATTGAATACTGCTCCGCCTTTACTAACGCGATCAAGTGTGAACAACTCGCATAGTTCTTTCATGTCGTGGATTTCCGAATCATCTCCCGGACTCCATCCCAAATACGCTAAGAAATTGATCAATGCTTCCGGCTCATAATTACCTGAGATATAATCTTTCGTGTTTACCGGGATCCCCTCGCTTTCCGCTTTTCTTTTGGAAAGCTTTCCGCCACTTGGACTCATGATCAAAGGCAGGTGTGCCATCGTTGGTGGTTCCCAGCCAAAAGCATTATATAACAACATGTGCTTTGGAGCTGAGCTCAACCATTCCTCTCCACGGATAACATGCGTGATCTGCATAGTGTGATCATCCACAACATTTGCCAAATGGTAAGTTGGCATTCCATCCGATTTCATCAGCACCTGATCATCTAATCCGGCAGTCTCAAATGAAACAATTCCGCGAATAAGATCTTCAAACTTCACGGTTTCTCTTCTCGGGACTTTTAATCGAATCACATACTCATCGCCGTTTTCCAGCTTTTTTTCTACTTCATCCTGAGGAAGCGTCAAACTGTTTTTCATCGACTGACGAGTGATAGAATCGTAGCTCGGAGAAGGATTTCCGGAGGCCTTCAAGCGTTCTCTCATCTGATCGATCTCTTCGGTAGTATCAAAAGCGTAGTAAGCATGACCACTTTCGATCAACTGCTTTGCATACTTATGATACATTTCCTTACGCTCACTCTGTCGATACGGACCAACTTCTCCAAGATTTGTCGGACCTTCATCGATCGTCATTCCAGCCCATTCCAAAGAATCGATAATATCCTGTTCGGCATCTTCTACATAACGGGATTGATCGGTGTCTTCGATTCTTAAAACAAAAGTTCCGCCATGATGCTTGGCAAATAAATAATTATATAATGCCGTGCGGAGACCGCCGATGTGAAGAAATCCTGTGGGTGATGGAGCAAAACGTACGCGAACGCTCATATTTTCTAACTATATTTTGATGAATTCTTTTATTTCTAAGCCTGAAAGATAAGGAATAATAAGGTTCAGAATCAGGCATTCATTTTAATAGAGCGATTATAACACTTTAGCACTTTAACACTTACCTTTTGTGTTAAAGTGTTACGGTGTTATAGCTCTATAAAATTATGATTCTGACGATTCTTACACCCCAATTTGCTCCTAATCTCTATGACCTGGCTTCCATGCTAAAAGCAGATCGGATTATCTTAACGGATGTTGAAAAATGGTCACGGAAAGGGAGAACGCACAGAGCTCAAATTAGGAATGAAGAAAATTCGCAATGGATCAATCTTCCTATAGTTTCAGAAGATCGAAAAAAAGCTATTAAAGATGTTCGTTTAGATCATGATCAGCAATGGCTTGATCCTTTCTGGAATGCCATCCTTCATAATTATAAAAACGCCACATACTTCGATCACTTCGAAGATGAGCTATATCATGATATTCAACAGGCGAACCATTTCGAATATTTGCTGGATTTTAATCTCTACTTTTTTGGAAGACTACTTCGCTATTTAGAAATTGAAACTGAATATGAACTAGCAAGTACTGTTCATGTCTACAGCACTTTTCCTGATGAAACCATGAAAAACTTATCTGCTGATGTTTTGCATCTGGAGCATCAATCCAAAAACTACCAACGACAAACCAAGCAAGCAGAAATTGCGCTTAAAGAACATCCGGTTTATGATCAGGCGTATCCCGGTTTTGTAGAAGGTTGCTCTGTTCTGGATTTACTTTTAACTAAAGGTGTGGAGAGTTTCAGAATTTTAGAGAAATTGTAATACTCAATCCCTATTATCCGTCATGAAAGAAGAAAACTCAACCACTAACTGGACTAAAATCTATACTGCTGTTTTTATAACAGGTATTGTATTTATTCTGATCTTTTGGGTTTTTACTTCCCTTTTTAACTTACCCTGATTATTTGACCCACTCGGGTAAAACACCTATTTCAATTCCAAATACCCAACTTACGAGTGTTAAAGAAGCGAGAGTAAGCAGTAGTATAAACATAATATTGAGCCACAGCCCGGCTTTAGACATTTCAGGAATACTTATTTTTCCACTTCCGTAAACAATGGCATTCGGAGGTGTTGCAACCGGAAGCATGAAAGCACAGCTTGCCCCCAATACCGTTGGGATAGCCAGTAAAAATGGATTTTCTCCCAATCCAATAGCAACGGATGCTAAAATGGGCAAAAATGCCGCTGTAGACGCTGTATTGCTTGTCATTTCTGTAAGGAATACGATCAAAGCAATTACAATTAAAATGATTAATATGATCGGCCAGGTATTCAGGCTTCCAATTCCGGAACCAATCCAGGTTGCAAGCCCGGTACTGCTTATTGCTGATGCCATGCTCAATCCTCCACCAAAAAGAATTAACACTCCCCATGGCAATCGTTTTGTGTCAGACCATTTCAGTAAAAATTTGTTCTCTTTTGTACCTGCCGGAATCATAAAAAATGCAACGGCCGCGCCAATAGCAATTCCTGCGTCTGTAAGCCCCGGAATAAATGAAGAAAGTAAAGGTCTAAACATCCAAAGGAGTGCAGCGGTAATAAATACAACGGCTACTTTCTTCTCCTGACCGGAAATAGTACCTAGACCTTCCATTTGGGACTGGATTAATTCTTTCCCACCAGGTAATTCCTTAATCTTAACCGGATAGACAAACTTTGTAAGTATAAAGTACATGAGTGGAAGAGATACAATCATGAGTGGCACACCAACCATCATCCAATCTAAAAAACTGATCTCGATATCATAGTTTTCAAGCACAAAACCTGCCAGCAATGCATTCGGAGGTGTTCCTATTAAGGTACCCATTCCCCCAATATTACATGCGTACGCAATGGTAAGAACTAACACGATCTCGAAGTTTATTTTTGCAGATTTATCATTCTTGTCCAGTAACTCCAAAATTGACATTGCAATAGGGAGCATCATGATTGCAGTCGCAGTATTGCTGACCCACATACTTAAAAAGGCTGACGCAATTATAAAGCCGATTATAATTGAAGATGGTTTTATCCCTACAAAGTTTACAATTGTGATGGCAATTCTTTTATGAAGATTCCATTTCTCCATCGCCAGAGCAATTACAAACCCTCCCATAAATAGAAAAATAAGTGGGTTTGCATAAGGTGTTGTTGCCTCTCCAATACTAAAAACGCCCAATACCGGGAAAAGTATAATTGGCAAAAGAGCAGTAGCAGAAATTGGAATAGCTTCAGTTATCCACCATATGCCCATTAGAATTGTAACTGCAGCGGTCTTCCATGCAGCATCAGATAACCCTTCCGGTACAGGTAAAAAAAGGAATACCGCAAATACCAATATCCCGCCAATTAAACCTGCTCTTTGCCCTAATTCTTGCATAAAGTTAAATTTCTATATTACTTTTCTGCCGGATAATTTTCTTTTTCCATCCAATATTCCAAATAAGGTACATTATAAATACTTGTCCAACCAAAAACTCTTAACCCATTAGTTATCTGCCATATCGGGGGTCTTCTTGCACCCGGTTTTTTGGGAAAATTACTTGCTTCTTCCAAAGCTTCTGCCAGAATCTTTTGGTTTTGATAAGAATTGAAATTCTGTACCAGCTTCTCCGTTTTTAAAAAACGTGCGCGATTAACAGCTTCATCAAGCAAACTCTTTTCACCGGAATATTCATAGCCTAATACCAGACTACTGATTGATGAAAGATATGATTCCATATCATGATTTAGAGGAGGTACGTCTCTAATCGTTCTTGCATGATCTACTACTGCATCTTTTACTTCCTGGCTTCCTGTAAACTGGTAATATTTTCTTAGACCGTTGCTTGCATAAACCTGAGCATATCCATACCTGTTTATTACAAGTTCGCCACCCTGATCGGGATGCTTTTGAAGGTCAAGCATTATGTTCACCCTGTCTTCAAGCTCTTTGTAGTATTTATCCGACTTTGTTGCATCATAGATCTCAGCTAAATTCCAGACCGAGAGGTAAAGTCTCCTTCCTCTCAATCCATGTTCCCCAAAAACCCGTTTTACATAATAATCACCGGTTAACATAGCAACTTCAAGCCCTCGGTGATTTCCATCTAAATAATAGGATGTAGTCCACCCGGGAACCCATACATGTGCGCTTAGTAGTGATGTATAATGTTGAGAAGCATGTCTTCTTCCCATACCTACATAAGGTGAACCCGCAGGAAGTTTCTCATGTTGAAATGCATGAAGCGACTCATTTGTATCGCCAAAGTAAACAGGATCTTTCGGCCAATGAATATTATCAACATCCATAGTATGCGCACTTGCTGCTTTTGCTGTTTTGTAATACATGGGATTTCCCGTTCTTATATACTGTAACCACCACATATAATCATTACCAGGTTCATTGTTTGTCCATTGAAACCATTCTTCTCCATAAAAGTAAGTAAGGTTATCTCCGTAGTTAAGCATACCAAACCAAGGTTCCCATTGCTGATTGAATCTCATCCAATTCAATTTATAGTCGATTCCTCGTTCATAAGAAGCGTACTTTTCCAAACTTTCAGTCATTTTACCAAATGCCTCACTTTCAGCATACCATTCCGGAGAAGCATGAGTTACCGGCGAGTCCATAAACCGCTGAACATCTTTAGAGACATCTTCAACCGCACTTTTCTTATGAAAGTTAAATACCATCTCTGTAGTTTTAGCCAAACCCTGAGCAAAGTTAGCAATCATTCCGCTATCATTATCACTGTCCTTTCTAGCAAAACTCATCGGGTCAACAGATGGAGTCCAGATATAAGCAGTAACTTTGTTGTTAGTTCCATCTACGACGATCTCTTTGGGATATTCTTCAAAAAAACTTTGGAAACTAACAGTTACTCCCCATTTATTATCCGAGATATCTAACCAACCGGGTGCTCTTTCTTTATTCAGATCTGTATTACCATCAACGTTAATGGTTGAAATAAATTCATTTTCTAGTCTTTTCTCAGATGATGAATTTTTAAGCTCCGGGATTTGAGATGTATTCGGTCCTGTTTGCAGGACTGAGGCAAAATCAGATAAGGGACTCTGAACAATTGTACTGGTTGAAGTATCCCACCACTTTCCATCATAATATGCTGAGGTCACAGTCTTTGATTCATCCATATTATATATTAACGATAGCCCTGTAGCTTCAATTCTATCATTAGGCTTTGTAAATCCGGCATCATTTCTAAGTAAACTTTCATCTATTATTTTGCCGTTTTCGGTTGCAATGGCTTCATACTCACCATTTTGTTTCTTATGATGATCGGGTTCTCCTGTGTACACAAAAGTATGCTGAACTTTTATATAACTTTTCCCTGCATATGCATGAATTCTGGTTGTAAAAGGGGCTTTGTTATTATCTCCGCGTTTATACTCATATTCTCCTTCTATTCTGATAATAGCATGAAGTGGTCCGGTTCCTAACTCTTTTACTGTTTTCAGTACTACAGCTTTTGACTTGTCTATGCCTGAATCATCCAGTAGATCCAGGAAAGAGCTTCTTCCTGCTTCTCCCAGTGCAATTATATCGTCATCTGTAAATCCATCTCCATCAATATCCAGCTCTACTTTATCCAGAAAACCACTTCCGGGGGGAGAGTTCTGAAATCCTCCGCCTTCTCCTTTATTTACAACAAACCTCAGGGGACCTGTATTAATTTCAACTTCTCCGTTCTGCCTTTGATTATTTCGTACAATTAATTTCTGATCATAATCTCTGGCATTTCTAATATCTTTCCCGTACTCAACGTTATATTTGTTTCCTTCTTCGGTAAAGAAAAATACCCAAAGCCACTTAATGCTATTATCGGATGGTTTCCAAGTAGTAACTTTAGTGATTTGAGATGGAATTTCATTCCCATTGTTGTCTAAAACTCTAACATGGTCAGGTGAATATAAATCTCCTTCCGGAATAGGAACTCCGAAAAGCTGAGGAGTACCGGGAGTATTATTCTCAACGGTTATTGGAACTAAAGTAGAATCGGTTGACATAGTACAGCTAATAAAAGCCATAGCAATCCCGGCGAATAGAAGTCTTTTTCCTCTTAGTTTTAATAATGATGATTTCATAACAACCCTATTTATTAAGAATATGATGGTCTAATACAAGAGCTGCAGCACCTAATACTGCCACCGATTCGCGTTCTGTAGTTTTAATTTTTAAATTTCTGATGGAGTTTAGATAAGCAAAGTCTTCCAACTCCTTGTACATACTGTTTTGAAATAATGAAAAGGCTTTTGAGACACTCCCCCCCAGAACAATTACCTCCGGATCATATGCATATACTATTGCCTTCACTGCATTACCCAGATGTGTCCCGAACTCATTATAGGCTTCTAAAGCTTCAATATTACCTTCTTTGGCTTTTTTGAAAAGTTCCTCTCCTGTTGTTTTTTTATGTATCTCAAAAAACTGGCCTGAGCAATAGTGTTCAAAAATTGAGTCTTTATATGGCAGCATTCCAACCTCACCTGCCCCACAATTACTCCCGGAATACAACACATTGTTGAATATCAGTCCTGAACCAAAGCCTGTACCTAGTATTAAACCTACAACCGTTTCGTAGTTCTTTGCGCTACCAAAATATTTTTCACCAAGTACAAAACAATTAGCATCATTATTTATGAAAACCGGTTTATCAAATTCAGATTCCAGAATTTTTTTAAGAGGAACTTCTTTCCATGAAGGAATATTCTGAACATCATATACAATGCCTTTTTTAACATCCACCACACTGGGAACTCCCATCCCTATTGCTTCAACATTTGGATTCCATAAAGATGAAATCATCTTTATGATCTGATTGATCAGAAGTTCAGCGTTTTCTGAACCCGATATTGGTTCCGAAATCAACGTCTCAATCCTGTTGCCAAGAATACGTGCTGCTCTGACATTAGTACCTCCTAGATCAATTCCTATAAGAGTTCCTTTACTCAAACCTTATTCTCTCTTTTATTATTTAATGACGTTATTCTTTGCCGGCAAAATCAATGGTTTTGTTGTTTACCAAAGGTTTAGCCCAAAAACCAATACTTAATATGTATCCAAATGCGATAAACAAGAACAACATACCTGTTCTCAACCCAAACACATCTCCAATCGACCCAACTATAAGTGGAACAACAGCTCCACCTGCAATTCCTGTTACCAGAATTCCAGAGAAAGTTCCGTGATGTTCTTCAACTGAGTTTAATGCAAGAGAAAAAATAATTGGCCACATTACTGCGATAAAGAACCCAATAGCAGGAAAAGCGTAAAGAGCAATTTCACCGGTTGCAAATAATGCAGTAGCCAAACAGATAAGTACCATTGAAGTAAAGACTACAAGAATTTTCTTGCTGTCCATAATTTTCAATAAGAACAGTCCTAATACCGTTCCTGCTGTCATCATTCCCCAAAACCATGAAACCGTTGTTGCTCCTGTTGTTTGGGGGTCATATCCGTGATATGAAGACAAGAACTCTGATATCCAGTTAGCTACTCCTTGCTCTGCGCCTACATACGCAAATATTCCAAGGAAGAATAGAATAACTTTCTTGTTCTTCAACATTTCCAGATGTGTTTCTAAAGCGCCAACCTTTTCATCTTCATTTTTTAGTACTTCAGGAAAATTGGACACAGAAATAACAATTACCATCAATATTGATACCATGGCAAAGATTAAATACAAAGAAATCCAGGGTAACTCAGCAGGTACCAAATCTGATAATAGTGACAGAAAGAAACCCGTATCTTCTGTGCCGATGTTTAAAACCAGATAAGAATACACTAAAGGGCTTAAAAACGAAGCCAATCCAAAGAAAAGCTGAGCCATAACTGAATTAAAAGCGAAGTTCTCTTCACCTCCTGAAACTCTCAGCAAAGGATTGATGGCTACCTGTAGCATTGCCATTCCCGATCCGATAAAAAACAATGACAACACGGCTATTATATATAGCGGAAAAACGGCGAACAATAAAGCTCCTGAAAATGCAATCATAAAAGCCAGGATCATGACTTTTTTCTCGCCATACTTTTCAATCATTATACCGGATGGAATTGACATTACTCCATAGGCAATAAAAAATGCAAATGGAAGCACGGCAACAAGAGTAAGGCTTAAATCAAAGTCCTCGATAATTTGAGGAACCAAGGGCCCGATTATATTCGTCAAAAATGATATAACAAAAAATGTTAATACAATAAGCCCTACTAAATAACGATTCCGTTCCATAATGTAATTCTAAATGAGGTTTATACTAAAGGGAAAATAAACCGGAGACATTAGTGTTCCCCGGCTTACAAAGCTACATTTTACTGATGCTCTGGGTTTTGAGTCATGTTATCCGGAGACACATCAATTGCACCCTGAGGTATAGGAAATAAAAGTGTTACCTGTGCTTCCGGAATCCCCAAATGAGCTGACATTACAGACTTTGCTTCCCCGAAGCGTTTTAGATCAGCCCATCGCTTATTTTCAAAGGCAAATTCAACTCTTCTTTCCTGCAGTAGTTTTTCTTCGAAAGTGCCTCCAGCAGGTGTGCGATCAACACCGCCTAAACCCGCACGATCTCTGACTTCGTCAATTAAATCGTATGCATCATCCGACTCACCTAAGGCTTCTGCCAGATTTAATAAAACCTCAGCATATCGAAGTTCCATCCAATTATTGTCTCCATCTGAAGCAACAGAAGGATTACTGATGAACTTTCTTACCCATGGGTTCGCTCTGTCTGTAGTATCAATTGTGCCGTCGAATCGTTCATCTCCGTCCTCATAGGCTCCTATTATATCTTCTGTAACATTTTGAGGAGCCCCACCACCACCAACACCGCCAAAACCCAACGGAGTGTAATTGTCAGTGTAAGAGCTACCTTCTCCTACATTTCCAGTTATATATTCAATTTCAAAAATTGATTCTATATTTCCTTCATTTGCAGCTCCCCATAGATTAGAATAATCAGGTACCAGATCGAATTGCATAGAACTTACAACTCTTTGGAGAGGAGCAACTGCATCCGAATTGTTGCCATTTGCAAGATGTACCCTTCCTAACAAAGCTGCAGCTGCCCATTTTGTAATTCTTCCTGTTTCCGGAAGAAGATTTTCAGCCTGAGCCAGATCAATCGCAATTTGATCATATATAGCTGTTGCATTTACTTGATTTACTTCCACATCCGGAGAGGTTACTTCTTCTAATTGTAGAGGAATATTTCCAAATATTACGGCCATATGATAGTACAGTAAAGATCTGATAAAGTAAGCTTCCCCTTTAATCTGATCACGAACTGCTTCGCTATCAAAGCTGGCATTATCAATTCTTGAAATAATATTATTGGTTCCTGCTATTACATTATAGACGCCGTTGTAAGTTGCAGATATTTCTTCTCCTGACGGCAGGTCTGTGAAAGTATCCAATTGTTCAAGACTTGCTGCCAAACCGGTAGCACCTCCACCATTTGCACCGTTATCTGCTCTCATTTCCATAAACAAAACAAAGTTTACGCCAAATGTTTCCCTGCTCTGAAGTCCATCTAAAGCTCCACGAATTGCCAGCTGGAAATCCGTTTCATTTTTATAAAAGTTGTTTACATTTCTTTCAGTAAGCGGACCTAAGTTCGTAAAATCATCACCGCATGAAATAAATAAAAGCGGAATGAACAGTGTTAATATTAGTTTTTTCATAATGTCTCCTGTTATAAATATGCTTTTAAAATTCAATATTGAGCCCTAGTTGTACAGTTCTTGCAAGTGGATAAGCCCCATAATCTTCACCCGGGGTTAAGCTACTTGATGATTGCAGATTTACTTCAGGATTAAAACCTATGTAATCTGTAAAAATCGCTAAGTTTGTTGCAGAAATATATACTCTTGCCTTTCTGGCAAAATTACTCAGTTTTTCTACCGGTAAATTATATCCAAACTGAATATTTTTTAAGCTTACATAGCTACCATCCTGAACCTGATAAGAAGAAGCTCTGTTGTTGTTACCATGAGTACCTGTACTTCTGTCTGCACGCGGATATTTTCCGTTTCCGGGATCACTTTCAGATATCCACCTGTCGTTTAGTACAGCATAAGCATTGAAATTTGCTTCCCCGTTAAGTAAATGACGAGATGTTAAATTCAACACTTCCCTTCCAACTACTCCCTGAATAAATATTCTCAGATCAAAATTTCTGTAGTTGAACCTGTTTGAGATACCATAAATAAAGTCTGGTTGGTAACTACCTAATACTGTCCGGTCATCAGAGTTCACTACTCCATCACCATTCACATCTTTAAACCTGAAGTCACCCGGCCTTGGGTCTGCCGCAAGCAAATCATAATCACCGCCGGGAGCGTTGTTATTATCTGCATCGATCTCAGCCTGGTTTTGATATACCCGATCTACCACATAACCATAGTAGCTACCAACAGCCGAACCAATTTCTGTAATATGTCTTACACCCGCAGCACCGGATACCAGTATAGGATCTCCATTTGGACCAAGTCTCCTTACTTTGTTTTCATTAGTTGAAAAATTAAAATCGGTGGACCATTGAAATTGACCAACCAGATTTCTTGAGGTTATTGAAAACTCGAAACCTTTATTTTCAACTTCTCCGATATTTGTTAGTACACTCCCAAAACCAGTTGAAGGAGGAACATTTACAGATAACAAAAGATCTTTTGTTATGGTAGAGTAGTAATCGATACTACCGTAAATTCTATCATTTAATAAAGCGTAATCAATTCCTAAATTTGTTTGATAACTGGTTTCCCAGGTTAACTCACTATCTCCTAAAGTAGCTAATGATGATCCCGGAAATAAAACTCCGTTTTCAGGATAATTCACACTATTAAGTAAACTGATTGAACTATAGTTTCCGATCTCAAAGTTACCTGCTACTCCGTAACTGGCCCTTAGCTTGAGTTCATTGAATACATCCATAGATTCCATGAACGATTCCTCAGTTAATCTCCAGCCAAAAGAGAAAGACGGGAATATTCCTGTCTGGTTATCAGAACCGAATCTCGATGCCCGGTCTGATCTGATTGTAAACGTTCCAAGATATTTACCTTTGTATCCATAGTTAAGTCGGGTCAATATAGAAGCTAAAGCCCATTCGGATTCATTTACTCCACCACCTGTTACAATACCCCCGGCTACATTTGGTATTTGATCATCCACAAAACCATTGGCTGTAACCAAATTTACTTCGTTAGTTTGCTTTTGAGCAGTATAACCTACCAAAACTCCAACCTTATGATCTGCTTTAAAGGTCTTTTGGTAGTTAACTGTATTTTCCCACAGCCAGTTAAATCCATTAGCACCACTTGACTGGGCAAACGGTTGAGGACTTGTCTGATTCCGGTATAAAAACTTTGTTCCCCTGTAAAATGAAGACTGATAATTATCTACATCATATCCAATTAAGGATTTGAATGTAATATTTTCAGTTATATCTACAGTACCAAATACATTTCCATAAAGTCTGTTATTCTTAATTTCCTCAGAAATAAATTCTCTGATCGCCAGCGGGTTACTTGCAGTGGTCGTTCCGCCTCCTAAATAAGACTGATTATTCAATTGGTTTATAGTACCATCTGAATTGTAAGGCGAAACTACTGGTGAATGAACCAAAGCTGAATATATAATCCCGGGTGGCTGCCCAAAATAAGGAGCATTAGCAGGTAAACGATCATGATTTGAAAGTGCAACATTAGTTACAGAACCCACTTCAATTTTATCTGTTATATCATAGGTTACATTCGCCCTGAAATTATACCTGGTAAATGACGAACCATCTATGATACCTTCCTGATCAAGATATCCTGCAGATAAAAAGTAAGTTGCTCTATCTGTACCGCCACTTGCCGACACATGATAATTTTGTTGTGCTGAAGAGCTAAGCACAACATCCAGCCAATCGGTATCTGTACCATTCCAGTTTACATATTGTTCTGGAATCAGAAAGTTAGCAACATTAGGGCGACCCGCGTTTGTGTTAGGATTATACTGTGGGTTTGCCGGCTGGTTGCCCCGATCTATTTCTTGTAAATAATTATTGTTCCTTGCGTCTTTTGTGTAAGCAATAAGCTCTTCTGCATTCATCATATCAGGCTTATTTACTACTGAAGAAGCTCCACCATACATACTTACCGTAACTCTGTTTATACCGGGTGTTCCTTTTTTTGTAGTTACCAGTATTACACCCCCGGCTCCTCTCGATCCATAAATTGCTGCCGATGCTGCATCCTTTAAAACATCAATAGATTCAATATCATTAGGGTTTAGTGAACTAAACGCATTTGATTTTGGAGCCTGAAATGAACCTCTTTGAGATTGAATATCCACTTGTAAATCAGAATTTCTGGAAAGCGGCACTCCATCAATAACATATAAAGGACCATTGCTCGCTGTAATAGAACCTCCTCCACGGATTGTAATTTCCGGACTCGCTCCCGGCTCACCAGTAGGTTCAACAACATTGACCCCGGCAAGTCTACCCTGGAGAGCATTTTCAAAACTCGAAACCGGAATATTTTCAAGAACCTCTGTACGGATAGAAGCAACAGAGCCTGTAACCTCTTCCCTTTGTTGTGTACCATATCCTACTACCACTACATCTTCAAATATTAGTAAATCAGGCTCCATTTCTATTTGCAGATTAGTCATGTTTCCCGTAATTGGAATCTCAAGTTCTTTATACCCTACAAATCGAAATACAAGTATTTCAGAATTGTCAGGTACTGTTATCTCGAACTCACCATCCATGTTTGAAGTCACACCGATGCTGGTTCCTTTTACAAAAACGCTTACAGTTGGTAAAAGCTCACCGGTTTCTGCATCCCTCACCACACCTGAAATCTCAATCTCAACAACTTTATTATCATTAACCGTTTTTCTTTTTATAAGTAATATTTCCCGGGTATTTGATATTGCAGCCTCAAATTCTGTATCCATAAGAATATATTCCAGAATTTCTGCTGCCCTGGTTTTTTCAAACTTAACTGAGACTTTTTTGTTAAGAACCTTCAGGTCGGAATTATATGCGATTCCTAGCTTGGTTTTTTTTGCTATCTCTTTTAACACGTCTTTTAACAAAGCGCTGTCTTTGTCAATAGATATCAAACTCTGTAGTTCAGGTATACTGTTTTTGTATATATGAACTGGATAATAGCTATTTACCTGAATGCTGTTTGATGAAGAAGCTATAAGTTGAGCTCTTACATTTGACGGATTCCCAAACTGAAGCAAAAATACTCCAATAAGACAATAGCAGGAAGCAACCCGTATCATTTTATTAACTAATGGTCTCATACGTTTCCTCTGTAACTTGTTAATATTGATATTCCGAACCGGTATAAAAGCGCTTCCAGAATATTGTTATTTTAATTTTTTGTTAATCTTATTCATCTGATAATTCAAAACTTACCCGATCCTGAAGCAGTGTATAATCTATTTTCAGCGACATGGAAATTGTCTCCAAAACCCTTGCTAATGATCTGCTTCTTAGTTCAGCAGTCAAATTCATATCTGCAATTTCTTTTGAATCAAAAACAACTTCTATGTCATATTTCCTTTCCAGCTGTTTAGCAACTTCTTTCATTTTTTCATTCTTAAACGTCAAATATCCGTCTTTCCAACTCAGGTAGAAATCAATATCACTCACATATTCTGTTTTAATTTCATTGTTCTCCAGATTTAACCTTCCCAGATTTCCGGCAGTTAAAATCACACTCTTTTTTTCCTCCTCGTCATCTGAGCTAAAAGAAACTGTTCCCTCGCTTACTACGGTTTGGATTATATTATCCCCGGGATAATTACGGACAGCAAAAGAAGTTCCGAGTACTTCTATAACAGCACCTTTTGTTTTAATTAGAAATGGTTTGTTCGGATTTTTTGCTACTTCAAAAAATGCCTCTCCTTCTAAGAAAACTTCTCTTCTGTCTGATTTAAATACTTTTGGAATAATAATTTTGCTATCAGAGTTGATATAAACTTTGGTACCGTCAGAAAGAGTTACCCCTCCCCGATACCCTTTATCCATTGAAATTTCGTTGAGTGTAGGTTCTTGAGCCGGTATTTCTTCAACATAAAAGCGATCAATAAAAAAAAGGCCTACAAAAGTAGCTATAAGAAATAAAGCAGCTACCTTGCTTAAGGTTGGCAACAAAGGGTTATATAAAGACAACCACGTACTACGGTTAACTTGTTTAGTATTAAAGTTCAAAGATTCATCTTCAATTCGGTTCTGTAACACAACCCACTCTAAGTTACTATCAAAAACAGCTTCTGAGGAATCGGAATACTCAGAAGCTTCCCAAATTTTTTCAAATTCCTTCATAGTTTCTCTGTTCTTTGAACTTTCAGATAACCAGTTTTTTATCAACTGTTTTTCTTTGTTATTACATTCTTTAGCTAAATATTTCGCTAAGAGTTCTATTTCCAATTCTGACTTCACTTTTACGTTTGTTTATTATTAGACAGAGGCTAAAACCAAAACCCCTATAATTATTTTATTTTATTTATTTCAATATTATCTCTTAAATATTGAAGGGCCTGTGACATATGATTTTCTACTGTCTTTTTTGATATTTCAAGAATTCGGGCAATTTCTTTATAGCTAAAACCATGCTTTCTGTGTAATTCAAATACCAACCTTCGCCTTTCAGGCATTCGACTTACAACTTCCCATACTCTCTTTATTAATTCCAGATGCTCATTATTTAAAGTTGAATCATCAAAACCCTGGGTACGAATAGTTTTTGTTTCACTAAAAAAACTCTCTCTTAGTCTATGCTGGTTTTTTTGCTTGTTCAGTAAGTTTAATGATTGATTTCTCACTGCTTGATATAGATAAACCTTAACAGATAATTCTATATCCAGTTCTTTTCTGTTTCTCCAAATCTTCAGGAAAACATCCTGAACAGCATCTCTTGCAAATTCCCTGGATTTTGTAATTGAATTTGCAAACCTGCTTAACTGCTCATGGTATTCAAAGAAAAGAGCTTCAAATGCTTTTTTATCTCCTTTACGTATCCTCTCTACCCGACTAAAATCACTGAATCGGTTCTTCTCTTTACTATTTGCTGATAATGCCAATAGTAACATTGTTATTTGTAGCTAGTCCTTCTTATTAAATTAACATCAAAATTTTCTATTCCACCCACAACCCGTCAAGTATCCTTCTAATTATTTAGCTAATTATTCTTGAAATAGAAAACTGAATTTATGGTTCATCTCATCAAAAAAGTAAGCAACAACACAACGTTATTACTTACTTTAGAAAATGCAGTTTAGAAATATTTTACTCAGTTTCTTCTTGAGCCTGCACCATCGGGAGCGCCTTTATAATACCTGAATCTTTCAGTTGGTTTTCCGTCTACAGCTCCACGCTCAAATACTCTTTTTCTCAACCTTTCCATAAATTCTTTCCCTTCATTACCCGGCAGGTCAGAAATATTTGGTCCGACATAGTTACTAAATGCAGATGTAAACTGACTTATATATTTTGACAGAGACCGAACTTTATTTTCAGCATAATCAGAAATATCTACGGTTGTATTAGATGCATTTGCAGTAGTACTGTAGAAAAGATAATCTGTAACACTATGTCTTTCAAGACCTTCATTTATTATTTGTCCTGGAAAAACCAATCTCCATTCAGCCGCTCTGGCTGCATCAACTGCCAGATAAGAAGCTGAACGATGATCAGCTTTGTGCCATTGCTGGTAACCATATCCGGGATCAAAAGCCATCATGGTTGTTGGTTTTAGTTTACGAATCCAACGAACAATCTGCTTTACCACTTCTTCTTTATCAGCAAACTCGAGCATACCATCTGTATAACCAAGATTAATATAGTTTTCTTCAGGGATTCCTAACTCCTTTAAAGCATCAACTTCTTCTTGACGTCTAATTTGAGCAAGCTTATAACGACTCATGTCAGGATCACCCGTTCCCACGTTACCTAATGTTAGAATCATCACATACACTTCGTTGCCATTGGCTTGTAGCATAGACATTGTTCCGTGAGACCCACCATCATCATCAGCATGAGCCCCAATGAATAATACTGTTCGACCCGTCCATTCTTCTATCGGGGTTTCCGGTTGAGCCATCAAAACAACAGGCATAAGCATGCTTATCGTTAAAATGATTGATTTTATTTTTTTCATATTACTCCGTGATTTGATTTAAGATAAGTTACTTTCTATTAGTGAAATTCTGTCTTTATTCAGTTTTGAAGCAGATTCGCTATCAAGAATTATTGTTACATTTTCATGTTTCTGTAAAAAAGTACCCGGAACATCATTACTTAATTCTCCTTCAATACACTCTTTAACAATTCCGGCCTTTTCATTTCCCCATGCCATCACAAGTATGTGATCGGCATTTAATATCGTACTCACTCCCATAGAAATAGCTTGTATAGGTACCTCTTCTTTGTTTTCAAAGTACTTTGCTGCGGATGTTCGTGTAGTATCGCTCAAGGTTACTTTCCGGGTAAGTGAATCCATACTAAAACCCGGCTCATTAAATCCGATATGACCATTTAATCCCAATCCTAATATCTGAATATCTATCCCTCCGTTTCTTCTTATGGACAGTTCATATTCTTCACAAAATTTTGAGATGCCCTCATTGTTAATCTCACCATTTGGTATAAATATATTTTCTTCATGTATATCAACATGTTGAAAAAAACGCTCATACATATAATAGTGATAGCTTTGTGGAGATGATTTTTTCATCGGATAATACTCATCAAGATTATATGTAATAATTCTGCTGAAGCTGATACCCTTTTTATTAATTTCTACCAACGCTTTATACATCTCCTTAGGTGTTGATCCTGTAGCCAAACCAAGCACTGTATCTTCATTTACAGAATTATTCATCAACACTCTATTTGCAATTATTTGAGCAGCATATAAAGAGCCGGATTCTTTATTTTCAAATACAAGTACATTCATGAAATCTAAACGGGCTTTATTTTTTCACCTCTTTGTTTACATACGACAATTAAAAACTCTCTTACCCCTAATTAAAAATGAAGTTCTTTTACTCTATTTTTAAATAATTACTTAAGTTCTACACTAATGACTAGTAATTATCCCATTTTAACCTAACCTAACTTATCTTTCCCAAACATTACATCATATGCATTGGATAGACTGGGCAGTTCTCTCACTTTTCTTGCTTTATACCATCTGGGATGGAACTCGACGGGGTAAAGACGCGGAAAACATCGAAGGGTTTTTACTTGCCGGACGAAGCATGCCTTGGTGGGCAGCCGGACTTTCGATCATGGCAACACAAGCTTCCGCCATCACTTTTATCGGAACTACCGGAATTGCCTATGTAGAAGATATGCGGTTTGTTCAGGTGTATCTGGCTATTCCTTTTGCAATGATCCTGATCTGTATGTTTCTGGTGCCTTTCTTCAGCAAGATGAAAGCCTTTACCGCTTATGAGGTTCTGGAAGAACGCTTTGGATTAAAAACACGACTTACCACCAGTGGATTATTTTTGATCTCTCGTGGATTGGCTTTGGGTGCTGTAATTGCAGCTCCGAGTTATGTATTGGCCTTACTTTTAGGACTTCCCCTTACAGCTACAATTGTAATAATCGGCTTGATCGCAACCTTATACACCATGTATGGTGGAGTTGCAGGCGTAATCACAACCGATATCAAGCAAATGGCTGTGATGATGTTCGGACTGATCTTCTGCTTTTTCGTGGTATGGAATAATCTCCCGGAAGATGTAGGTTTCGGGGATGCTTTATATCTTGCCGGAAGTCTTGATAAATTAACCGCTCTTGATCTTAATTTTGATCTCAGTGAAAAGTACAATGTATGGAGTGGAGTTTTTGCCGCTTTATTTCTGATGCTCTCTTATTTCGGAACCGATCAAACTCAGGTTCAGCGTTATCTTACTACTTCTGATACTAAAGAAGCCAAGAAATCCCTATTGCTTTCCGCTTATGCTAAAGTGCCGATGCAGTTCTTTATTCTGTTATTGGGTGTGATGCTGTATGTCTTCTTCATTTTTAATGATGCTCCGATATCTTTCCGTGCTACTGATCCTGTTGCTCAAACTGAAGAGCAGCTGGATCGTGAGCAGATCATTGAACAACAATATTTAGAAGCTCGTGAAAATCGTAAGAGACTAGCTGTTGAAGCTGCTAAAAGCCGTGATATGATTTCACAGCAAGCATTTCTGGAAGCGGATGCTGATATGAATACCGCCAGACAAAAAGAGCTGGCTCTACAAGCAGAAATTCGTCAAGCGGATGTGAATGATACCAACTACATCTTCCCTTATTTCATTTTAAAATACATTCCTATTGGTCTGGTAGGTCTGATCGTAGCCGGAATTTTCGCAGCAGCCATGAGTTCCATTGATTCCGAATTGAATGCACTTACCACCGTTTCTATTGTGGATTGGTACAAACGCCTCCGACCTGATGATCCGGGAGAACTTCACTTTCTAAAATCTTCAAGATCGGTAACTTTGTTGTGGGGAGTTATCGCTACCGGTTCAGCACTTGTTCTCGGTGAAACACGTTCTATTATCGAGTTGATCAATCAGATAGGAAGCTATTTTTATGGTTCCATTTTAGGAGTTTTTATACTTCTGCTTTGGGTAAAGAAAGCCAACGGAAACGGAGCATTGATAGGTCTTCTATCAGGAATGGCTTCTGTCTTTACCTTCGATAGACTTTTCTATAATGTAGCAACGCACGATTACTCTTTCTTTTTCCCATGGACCCAAACCCCGGATGGATATTCCAAAGCTATTGAGTTTTTGTGGTTAAATCCGCTTGGAGCTTTTGTGGTAGTTATAGTTGGAATCGGAGTTAGTTTACTTATCCCACGAAAGCCCTAAATCACACAAGACTTTATATGTTTTAGTGCTTTTGTGATCCTGTGGCACAATGTTCCTTTCTTTTCTGTTCGTTTGGATTGAATCCTATTCTGTATTTAGTCGTAGGCTTTTCTGTTTATAACTAACATAACGGATATGCAGCATCAGACAAGAACCCTAGAAGAAGAACGACAAGAATTTGCTAACGGTAAATTTCTGGCTACACCACTAGCCGGAATTATAGCCTGGGTGGTCATTGGAATTTCCGGAATTTTCTTTTCTGATTTAGTAACAGTTTGGGTTCTTTTTATTGCTACTGGTTCTATCGTATATCTGGGTTTATTCATTTCAAAATTTACAGGTGAAGATTTTCTCGATAAATCGAAGCCCAAAAATGAGTTTGATAAACTTTTCTTGTTCACGGTTGCTCAGGCTGCTTTGGTTTATGCTATTGCAATTCCTTTTTTTCTGATTGATTACACTTCTCTCCCCATGACGGTCGGGATTTTAACAGGAACAATGTGGCTTCCTTTTTCATGGATCATTAAACACTGGGTGGGAATATTTCATGCAATAAGCAGAACAATTTCCGTATTAGCTCTTTGGTACCTGTTACCGGATCTCAGGTTTGTAGCTATTCCTTTTGCTATTGTAGCAGTCTACTTGGTTACTCTTCTTATTCTTAATAAGAAAAAGAATAAACTTTAGATTTTGCTTACTATGCCACGGAAGCTCAAAGTCACAAAATATTATTCCTGATTTTTGTGACTTTGTGATTTAGTGGCATCATCGTCTTCCTCCCCAAACTTAGAATCCATTGGTAAACATTATTTCTGAATTAGGAATTTTATTTTTAAATCCGTTAACTGATATTAAGTAATGTTCATATAAAAACTCATGAAATCAAATCATAAAAAGTACATTGCAGAAGGCACACTGATCATTTTTAGTGTTCTGTTTGCTCTTTTTATCAATAAGCTTTTTGATGATTACCAAACCAATCAAAAGAAAGTCACCGCTCTGGAAAGTATTGAACAGGAGCTTCTTAGAAATCAGGCCATACTTCAAAATTGGAAGGAAAAACATATTGGTGTCAGAGATAGGATCTCTTCGATTCTTGAAGGAGAAAGTGACAGCCTGAAAGCAGAACTTCGAAAATATGACTACCTGAATTTGGGGGTTCTTACTAATAATGAATCTCTTATCGACGCCATTTTGATTAACACCGCTTGGGAGTCCGCAAAATCAACAGGTATAGTTTCCGAGTTCGATTTCGAAACCACTCAAAAACTGACGCTTGCTTATTCCATGCAGGAAGTACTTACAGAGCGGACTCTGGCTAAAATATTAGATTACTACTTTGATACAAGTTCTCACGACATGGAAAACCTCGAACCCATTTTAATTCAGTTTCAGCTACGGTTTTGGGAACTCACCGGTCAGGAAGAACTTATGGTTACTGTGTATGAAGATGCTCTGGAGCAATTCAACAGGTAATTAAATTAACCAGTGCTTTTGTGATTCTTTGGCAACAACATCACCTCTTCCTCTCCAAACTTAGAACCTATTTACACAGTATCATTCTAAAACCATGAAGTAGCAAATTTTAAAATTATACACTATATTCGTGTACACTAAATTCGTGTATTATGAAGAATATCACATTCAGCGCTGACGAAAAGCTCATCGAAAAAGCCCGGTTAAAAGCGGCTAAAGAAAAAACAACGCTCAATCAACAATTCAGAGATTGGTTGAAAAGATATGCATCAGAAAATGACTATCGAAAAGAATTTGAACAGCTTATGGAAGATTTAAGTTATGTAAATTCAGGTGGCAAGTTCACAAGAGATGAAATGAATGAGCGATAGATACTTTCTTGATACTAATATCATCGTATATGCATATGAAAGCGAAGATCTAAATAAACAAAAGATTGCAAAAGAGCTGATTATCAAAGGAGTATCTAATAATACAGCCTCAATAAGCTATCAAGTTATTCAGGAATTTGTGAACGTTGCAACAAAAAAATTCAAATCTCCGATAAAGTGGAGTGATTGTCAGCTGTTTATAGATCGATCCCTTGCCTTAATTTGGGACGTAAATCCCAACAAAGAGTTAATTTATTCAGCCATAAATATTGCTGAGCGTTGGAAATATTCATTCTACGATTCTTTAATTATTGCCGCTGCACTTGAAGCCGGTTGCTCCACCCTTTACTCCGAAGATTTGCAACATAAACAAAAAATTTACTCCGTCCAGATTATCAATCCATTTGTGTAATTAGAATATAAGCTGAAAGTTTTTTCTCTTTCACTCTTTTCTGAGTTTTTTTGATTCCGTAGCCTCTCCCTCTTCCTCTCCAAATTTAGAACCCACCGGCGGGCGATATTGCTGAAATGGGATTTTAAGCAAGTTCCCAAGATTGTCATTTTCTTTGGGGTCCATGTGAGTATCAATACCATATTTCAGTTCGGTCATTTCATCAACCTGAGCGAACGTGCCCAACAACCGATCCCATATCGAAAAAATATTTCCGTAATTGGTGTCTGTTAAAGGCTGGGTATAATGATGATGAATCTTATGCATCAATGGCGTGATGAAAACCCACGATAAAGCACGATCGATCTTTCTCGGCATGTTGATGTTAGCGTGAGTCAAATGTGCAAATAGCGCCGAAATGCTTTGGTACAAAAAGATGACCCAGATCGGGGCACCGACCAGAATCACCCCGATAATGGTAAACACCATTCTGAATACAGCTTCTCCCGGGTGGTGACGTAAACCTGTAGTCACATCAACGGTTGTGTCGGAATGATGAACTAAATGAAATCTCCACATGAATTTCACTTTGTGTTCAATCCAGTGTATCAGATAAGCTCCGAAGAAATCCAGTAATAGAACACCAACAATTGCCTGAGCCCATAGTGGCATTTCGATCCATTGAAGGACACCAAATCCTTCATCGGTTACAAAATCAGACGACCAAACCAACAATCCTGCGAAAGCCAAACCTATTGCCAGAAACAATCCATTCAGAAATAAATTTATCCCTGCATGACGAACTTTCTTATATCCGAATTCAAAAAGCGGAAATACTCCTTCAATGATCCAGAACAGTAAAATCCCCCCAACTAATAGCCCTGCTCGAAAAACAGTCGGGATATTTTCAAAAAACTCTACAAATGATTCCATTGGCAACTTAACTTTTTTATAAAGAACTGCACTTGATCTATAAAACTCAATAATAGAAGTTTAAACTGATTTTTATCAAAACCCAAAATTTCGGTTTGTAAAAAATGAAATTCATCGGCTAAAATCGTGTTGGTATAAACTCTTTTAAAACTTAAGTTCTGGCTGAAAAAATTCTAATATGCACAAAAGAGACGCTTTAGCAAAATTAATGCTTTCACCAATAAAGGTGATGATTATATCAGTCGTGTTCTCTTTAGCTTGTTATTTGGTTTTAAGTGTGCTAACCGGTTTTGATATAAACACTTTCGGCCTTTCTATGTCTGCTATAATACCGGCTGTGGTTTCTTACCCCATGTCCTATCTTTTGATCAGGTATTACAAAAAAATTGAGGTGCAAAGAAACGAACTGGAGAGATTGAATGAAATAAATAACCGTCTTATTTCAATTATAGCACATGATATCAAAAGCCCTATTTCAGGTGTTTACGGGATTTTGGATCTGATCGAGTTAGAAACTTTTTCTAAAGAAGAACTGAGCTACTATATTCACGACCTTTCCGGAACAGTGGATAACCTCCTTAATTTTTTAGATGATATTTTACAATGGTCGAAAGCACAGATCGAAAATAAAAGAATCGAACCCGAGCTATTTAACTCTCAAAAAGTATGGACTCAGGTTCTGGCTCTTTATCATCACAACATAGAAACCAAAAATATAGATCTCGTTGTGAACAATTTAGAACAGCCAATTTATGCAGACCAGGGAAGTTATTCCTTTGTCACACGTAATATTCTTCATAACGCTATCAAGTTCACCCAAAAAAATGGAACCATTTTAATTGATCTGACAAAAAAAGGGGATCGTACCATTACAACGATTGAGGATAATGGAGTAGGAATAAGTAAGGAGAAGCTGAATAAGATCCTTCATAGCAAGGAATGGGTAACCACTACTGGCACTAATGATGAAAAAGGAACCGGATTTGGTCTAAAGGCCGCTGCCAAATACATAGAAATTATGAATGGCAATTTACAAATAGACAGTGTTCCCGGTAAAGGCACTAAAGTAATTATCGACCTCCCTGGGAATTTATCTAACTAACCTTCCAATCCTTAATTCCTTTTCGAATTACCTCTCCCACTTTCTCGATAGGAATTCGAACCTGACTCATATCATCTCTGTATCGGATAGTAACCTGATTATCTTTCTCGATCGTATCAAAATCAACAGTGATACAGAACGGGGTTCCTGCTTCGTCTAATCTTCGGTATCGCTTCCCGATAGAACCGGATTCATCGTATTGAACAGAATAATCTTCACGAAGTTCTTTCTCAATTTTATGAGCTATTTCCTGCAATTCGGGCTTCTTAATCAATGGAAATATACCAACCTGAACAGGCGCCAATCTCGGATCTAACTTCAGTACCGTTCTTGAATCGCCATCCACTTCCTCTTCACGGTACGCATCACAAAGAACCATCAATGTAAGTCTATCTAAACCAACCGAAGTCTCGATCACGTATGGCATGTATCGTTTTTGATTCTTCTGGTCGTAATACTCCAATTTCTTTCCGGAAAATTCCTGATGTTGATTAAGATCGAAATCAGAGCGATTATGAATTCCTTCCACTTCCTGCCAGCCAATCGGATATTTATACTGAATATCGGCAGCCGCTCGGGCGTAATGTGCTAATTTATCATCTGGATGCGGAGCTGTTCTTAAATTCTCTTCTCTGATTCCAATGCTTTTGTGCCAAGCCAATCTCTTTTCCAGCCATTCTTCATACGCTTTTTCATCGGTTCCGGGCTCTACAAAATACTGCATTTCCATTTGTTCGAATTCTCTCATGCGGAACACAAACTGTCGGGCTACCACTTCATTTCTGAATGCCTTTCCTGTTTGAGCAATTCCAAAAGGAACCTGAACACGAGCAGTATCCAATACATTCTTATAATTCACAAAAATTCCCTGCGCAGTCTCCGGGCGCAAATACACACCGTCTTCTTCGGTAGATGTAGAACCAAACTGAGTCTTAAACATCAAGTTAAACTGACGAACTTCAGTCCAGTCGAAAGCGCCGGAGTCCGGAGAACGAATTTCGTTTTCCATGATGATGTCATAGAGATCTTCTGTAAGGCTTTTGCGAGTTCCTGTGGTGTCTAACTGCTCCTGAATTTTATCCGCCTCATCTTGTTTGCCATCTTTTTCAAGCTTTGCGATATACTGCTCTATCAGCATATCCGCGCGATAGCGTTTCTTAGATTGCTTGTCGTCGATCATAGGATCATTGAATCCGCCTACATGACCACTCGCTTCCCACACTTTTGGATGCATGAAGATAGCCGCATCAACACCGACAATGTTATCATGTCGTTGCGTCATTTCTTTCCACCAGGTATTGCGGATGTTATTCTTCAACTCAACACCTAAGGGACCATAATCATACACGGCACTAAGACCGCCATAAATTTCTGAAGATTGAAAAATGAAACCACGTGCTTTTGCCAGTGAAACGATTTTGTCCAGGCTATCTAAGTTCGACATTAAGTTCTAACTCTTTTTTTGATTTTGAATAAGCTTTAAAGATAAGAATTTAGTTTAACCAAATTTGAACGAATAATTGAGAATTAGGAATTAGGAATACCTATTTTCCGTATTCCTAATTCACTTATTCCTAATTCAAAATGAAAGTCGGTATTTTAGGCGCTACAGGTGCCGTTGGACAAAAATTTATTCGTTTACTTCGAGATCATCCCTGGTTTAAAATTGAAGCTTTGGGCGCTTCAGAACGCTCTGCCGGTAAAAAATATAAAGATGCAGCCAATTGGATCGAAGATGTCAATCTTCCCGCCTCTATTGCAGAAATGACTGTGGCTAATTGTAAACCGGAGGAATTCGGAAACATTGATTTTGTATTCTCTGGTCTTGATTCTTCCGTTGCGGGTGAGATTGAAGAAGCTTTTGCAAAATCTGGAATTCCAGTGATATCCAACGCTAAGAATTTCCGCATGGATAAAACTGTTCCACTTTTAGTTCCCGAAGTAAATCCGGAGCACATAGAGCTTATCAAAACTCAGAATTTCACTTCAGATGGTTCCGGTTGGATAGTCACTAATCCGAATTGTGTAGCTGTTCCACTTTCGTTAGCACTGAAACCCTTTCATGATGCTTTTGGAATTGAAACCGTGATCTTAACTACAATGCAAGCCATTTCCGGAGCTGGTTACCCGGGTGTTGCAAGCTTAGATATTCTAGGAAATGTAGTTCCGTTTATATCAGGAGAAGAGCCAAAAATTAAACCAGAAACACAGAAATTATTATCGCAAATTGATAATGGTACTCTTTCGGAACCGAAATTCAAGTTAAGTGCTACTGCAACCCGTGTACCTGCCATCAATGGACACATGATCTCGGCAACCATAAAATTTAAGAAAACTCCTTCTTCCATCGACGAAGTAAAACAAGCAATTCAGAGTTGGAAAAACCCAATTGCTGATCTGGATCTTCCTTCTTCACCCAAAGAAGTGATCAAACTTCATGAAGATGACCGATATCCTCAACCCAGACTCCATGCTGATCAGGAAGGTGGCATGCAATTACATATGGGCAGACTACGTGAGTCTGATGTCTTTGATGTCAGTTTTATAGCAATGGCTCATAACACGATTCGGGGCGCTGCCGGTGGTGCAATTCTGAATGCAGAATTATTGAAGGTGAAAGGGTATTTGGGGTAGTCTTTATTGATATCAATTAGGGTCACAAAATTTTGCGACCCTAATTGTAAAATTCTCCCTAAATAAAACCCACTTATTTTTTACATTCACTGCATGACTGAATCGATTGATGCTCTGCAATTAAATCTCGGGGAAGGCGGCTTAATGGTGATGAACATATCACTTGCCGTAATCATGTTTGGTGTAGCGTTGGAGCTTACTGTTCAGGATTTTAAAGACATCGCAAAAAACCCAAAATCTACCCTTATAGGTTCTTTTTCTCAGTTTTTGTTACTTCCATTTCTAACATTCGTTTTAGTTTGGCTGATGCAACCCGCACCCAGTATTGCTCTTGGAATGTTTATGGTAGCAGCCTGTCCAGGTGGAAATATTTCTAACTTCTTTTCTCTGCTGGCAAAAGGAAATGCTGCACTTTCTGTAAGTATGACAGCCATTGCGACTCTACTTGCTATTGTTATGACACCATTGAATTTCACTTTTTGGGCAAGTTTATATTCTCCAACTAATGCCATTCTTCAGGAAATCAGTTTAGATCTTGGTAAAGTATTTGAGATCATTGTATTAATACTTGGAATTCCACTTGTGCTAGGGATGATTGTTCGCCATTTTAAATCAAATGTAGCTGAAAAAATAAGTCCTTGGATAAAAGGGTTTGGAGTAGTTTTCTTTGCAGGATTTGTGATCGTTGCCTTTTGGACCAACTTTGACAATTTTATTTCTTATGTAGAGTTTGTTCTGTTTTTGGTATTTATACATAATGCTGTAGCTTTAACTTCAGGATATGGACTTGCCAGAGCTTTTAACCTTCCGGAAGCTGACAGACGTTCGATTTCCATTGAAACAGGAATTCAAAACTCGGGATTAGGTTTACTTTTAATTTTCAATTTTTTTGACGGACTTGGAGGCATGGCTCTTATTGCAGCATGGTGGGGAATCTGGCATATTCTTGCAGGAATGAGCTTAGGTTGGTACTGGTCGGTAGGAAAAAAATCAATTCAACGCGTGATTACTAATGCGTAAAAACTTTCTTTGGTACAATTTTATTCGTCTTGGTGTAGTACGAACAGGACTAAAGTTTTTCTATAAGCGAATCCGAATTATAGACAAACATAAGATCCCGAAAGGCAAACCTATATTACTGGTTCCCAATCATCAGAATTCTTTTATGGATGCGTTATTGGTAACTACTCATTTCTATAAAACCACTTCTTTTCTGACCCGAGCTCAGGCATTCGAATCTAAGTTTATGGATTGGTTTCTAAGGTCTCTTAATTTACTGCCCGTTTACAGAGTGAGAGATGGAATGAGTAACATCCAGAAAAATAATGAGATTTTTGAAACCTGTATCAATTATCTGACCAACAAAGAAGCTGTGTTAGTTTTTGCTGAAGCAAATCATGACCTGAAACGACGACTACGTCCGTTTAGCAAGGGTTTTACAAGAATCGCTTTTGATGCTGAGATCAGAAATAACTGGAATCTGGATCTGTATGTTCAGCCTGTCGGAGTCAATTATAGTGATCATCAAAATTCCAGAAATGAAGTACGTGTGGTTTTCGGAGATCCCATCAAAGTTTCGGACTACAGAAAAGAATATGAAGAAAGTGAACGGAGTGCAGCAAACCGCTTAAAAAATAAAACTTCAGATAATCTGAAGCCTTTGATTATGCATGTACCTAAACTGGATCAGTATCCACTGATAAAGATTGCCCTCGATGAAATGGAACCTGACAGAGCAAAACTTTCGAATAATGAGTACATGAATACTTTGGTTAAAAATGCTCAGGAATTGCAAACACCGGAATTGATCTCAGACGCAGAACATGTTTTGGAAATAGCAGAAAAAAATAATCTTAGTGTCAGAAAATTAGCTGAAGTTAAATTACCAATGATCAAAAGAATTCTTTTGGCTCCGGTATACTTTCTTGTATGGCTGAATGGCATTATTCCTTATCAACCGGCAAGATATATTATAAAGAATAAGATCAAGGACAAGGCTTTTGACGTTTCCATTAAATTTGTTCTTGGACTATTTTTATTCCCCCTTTTCTATCTTTTGGTTACTTGTACATTTTTAATTGCAGGTGTTCCTGCTGTATGGGCATGGGGATACTTTCTGATTAGTTTAGCTACATCAACTATGTTTAAAAGAGCAAATGAACTTGTTCGCTCCATGAAAGAGAAAAAGAAAATTCGGCGATTCAGGATTTCAAACCCGGATCTTTTTAATGATTTAAAAACACAACTATCCGGAATTGCTGAATTCAGAAAACTTGTGGTAAAAGGTGAATGAAGGAATAGTTCTCTGTGTTATGTAAAAAATCAAAATAACTGATATGAAGAATATATTCTCAATTTTATCCCTCATTTTAATTCTAAACTGTACAAAAACAGAGAGAATTGAAGTGGTCAAAGAATTTGATGGTCCTCAAATTCAAAAAGCTGTTGCAGTAATTCACTCTGTAGGAGATAATCAGGTCTCAGGTACCGTGAATTTTGGTAAAACTGAAACCGGAACTAAAATTACAGCTCAGATAACAGGACTTTCTGAAGGTGAACATGGATTTCACATCCATCAATATGGTGATTGCTCCGCTTCGGATGCTACTTCCGCCGGCGGGCATTTTGACCCTGACGATATGAAACATAATTCACGTGATGCGGAAAAGCGACATGTTGGAGATATGGGGAACCTGGTGAGTGAAGGTAAGGAGTTTACAACTACTCTCAGTTATACTGACAACAACATCTTTTTAGAAGAAGTTATTGGTCGTGGAATTATCATTCATGCCGGACAAGATGATCTTACTTCACAACCTTCCGGAGATGCCGGAGCTCGTATTGCTTGCGGTGTTATTGGGATAGCCGGAAACTAGTCATTATTTCAAAAATAGATTCATGGTTTTCTGATTGTTTCGACTATATTTTTGTTCTGAAAAATATTAGCCATAAAAGTCAGATCTCCTATGTTAAAATCTAGTTTCTCTGTTTTTATCCTGCTTATTCTATTCTCTGTGCCATTAATTGGGCAAAATTCTCTACAGGGAATCTGGGAAGGCGGAATTACCGTCCCGGGTGGACAGCTAAAAATCATTTTTAAGATCGATAAAGATGAAAATAAATATTCGGGAACATTAGATATTCCTCAGCAAGGCGCAAAAGGTTTGCCATTAAACCCAATAACTCAAACCGGGGATTCTGTTTCACTAATTTTCACAGCCGGTCAGATTAAAGGTACATTCACCGGAAATTTTGAGTCCGAAACAAAAATATCCGGTACTTATTCGCAAGGCGGACCTTCTACTGCATTTTCAGTTGAACGCGTATCTGAAACATCAAAAGAATCAGAAAAGCCAAAAAATGAAACCGATCTGGTCATTCTAAACGGAAACATTAATATTGGTGGTACGCTTGCTTTACCTGAAGGTGAAATTAAAGCCCCATTACTCATTATGAGTTCAGGCAGTGGAGCCCAGGATAGAAATTCTGAAGTATTTGGGTTTAAGATTTTTTCAGTGATTGCTCAACATCTGGCAGAAAAAGGTATCCCCAGCTTTCGGTATGATGATCGTGGAATCGGTAAATCTACCGGAAATTTCGGTAATGCCACCCTTAGTGATTTAGCTTCTGATGTGGAAGCAATTATGAGCCATTTCCAAAACTCAAAAACTTATAACTTTCAACAATTTGCTTTGCTCGGGCATAGCCAGGGTGGTGTTGTAGCAGGAAAAGTAGCTGCAGAAAGTTCCTCCGTAAAACAACTTATACTAATGGGATCTACTGCACCTTCATTAAGTGAAATATTACGCTATCAGGTTGAGTTTGCATATGCAACTTCTCCTGTAGACAAAAGTTTTGTAGAAAGTGAGATCAACGCAAGAGAAGAGTTAATGAAAGCCATCGCCTTTGGTGATGATATTGAACCAGCAAAAAATAAGTACAATCAGGCTTATACCGAGTTATTAAATGCACTACCGGAAATTCAAAAAAATTCGATTCCTGATATTAATTTTATGGTCAACAACCAGACTGAGCAGCTTACTCAGATTTACAGCTCCCCTCAGGTAAGATCATTACTTTTTCATGTGCCTACTGATGATCTTGAAAAAATTAATGTACCTACTTTAGTATTATTTGGCGGAAAAGATACTCAGGTCACTTTAACTCAGAACCAAACGAAAATTAGAACTGCACTCGAGACTTCTGAAAACGAATTCATAATCAAAGTCTTTGATGATGCCAACCATCTGTTTCAAAAAGCGAATACCGGTTTAGCAAGTGAATATCCATTCCTTGATAAAAAATTTGTAGAAGGTTTCCTCTATCATGTATCAGAATGGATGCTTTCTAACTAATGTTATGTGATTCTAATCAAAATCAGGTCTTCTAAACGTCTTTTCACAATTTCGTGCTTAGATTTCTTACTATATTTATATAAAATCAAAGTCGTAGAGAGTAATCTACATTAAGAGATCATTTTAAGTATCAACTATTATGAATATTCGTTACCTATTTGCAGTGCTTTTATTAGGGTTAATATCCGCCCCTGCAGTTGCACAACTTTCTATTAATGAAATAATGGCGTCCAATTCCACTGTTATTGCTGACAATGAAGGCGAATTTGATGATTGGATAGAAATTTACAATGCTGGAAATGTTTCTGTTAATCTTGCCGGGTTATATCTATCTGATGACCCTGATAATCTTACAAAATGGCAGATTCCCAATACATCGAGTGCTCAAACTACTATTAATGCGAACGGATATTTAATCATTTGGCTGGATAATGATTCTGAACAAGGTGCACATCATGTTGAGTTTAAATTAAGTGCAGGCGGAGAACACATTGCGCTTGTTGACACAGATGGAACCACAGTTTTGGATTCTCTTTCTTTCGGTGAACAAACCACTGATATTTCTCTGGGACGCCAAACAGATGGGGTTGGTTCTTTTGCTTTCTTAAACCCTACTCCTAATGCTATGAACGACGGCAGTGTTGTGGCTGAAATGTCTGATACTCCATCTTTTTCTCTGGAAACAGGTTTTTATTCAGGTTCAGTTACCGTTGGGCTTTCAGCTTCAGGTGGTGCTGAAATCAGATATGAAACAGGTGGTTCCGTGCCTACTGCAAATTCAACTCTTTATTCATCTCCAATTTCACTTGATACTTCAACGGTAATTCGTGCAATCGCTATTGAATCAGGGAAGCAAGCCAGTGATGTAGTTACCAATACATATCTATTTGAAGATCAGCATACCATTCCGGTAGTTTCTTTTGTGATGGAGCCGGATTCGCTGTTCGATTTTGATAAAGGAATGTATGTAATTGGTGATTCGTCAGAAACTAATGGTCAGTATCCTTTTTTCGGAGCTAATTTCTGGGAAGACTTTCAATATCCGCTTCATATCGAATATATGAATGAGTTTGGAAACCCTGAATTCGAATTTATGGCAGAGGCTGAAATTGGCGGGAATTTCAGTCGTGGTTTTTTAAAGAAATCTTTCATCATTAATAATAATGACCGATTTGGTTTAGACCGACTGGAGTATCCTTTATTTCCTGAAAACGACTATAACGAATATGACGGATTTTCTCTTAGAGCAGGTGCAGAAGAAAGGTCCCGACTTTTAAACGAACTACTCAGAGTTATTAATATTGAATGGAATCACAAAAATGCTATGCAGGCATATAAACCAGCAATTCTTTACATCAATGGGGAATACTGGGGGATTTATAACATCTACGAGAGAAAGAATGATGACTTTGTAGAATCCAGATATGGGTTTAACGACATCGATATGATAAAAGACTTCGACCAGGTAACCGATGGTGATGCCATGGCTTACAACGAATTGATCTCCAATTTTCAGGATGAAACACTCAGCGGAGAAGCTTTTTTTAATTATGCTGAATCTGTTATCGATTTTGACAGTTTTACCGATCACTGGGTTTATCAGGTTTACACTTCCCATGGAGATCCTAATAATGTACGATACTGGAGACCTCGTCAGGAAGATGGAAAATGGCATTATATTTCCTACGATTTCGATTGGTGGAGAAATTTAGGTGACGAGCCTGCTGAATATTTCAGCTCTCTGAAAAAATTCTTATCAGCCAACATTGGTGGCTATAATATTTTCGGACGAATGATGAAAAACGAGCAATACCGGAAAATTTTCTTGACTCGTTTCGCCGATCTTTTGAACACTTCTTTTGAGCCTGATTATATGATGGGGTTAATTGATTCAATAGACACAGCTATCAATCCTGAAATGCCACGCGATATCGCACGCTGGACGGATGGCTGGTATGATATTGGCGGCCCTACAAATTATGATATGGAATACATCCGAGATATTACAGAAGATTATGTTGTTGATATCAGAGATTACCTTTATGCAGAATTCAATGATACATTAGGAACTGATACTGTGAGTGTTACTTTGCTTTCTTCATCTAATGGTGCCGTACAACTAAACTCTATCAGCCCTGATATTTCTTCTTCTACCTGGTCGGGTATTTATTTTCAGGGAACAGATGCAAAATTTAAAGCCAAGCCGGAAGTCGGGTATCAAATTTCTGCCTGGGTTGTTAACGATGAAACTCAACCTGCTTCTCAATCCTTAACTATTCCATTATCAGAAAATCCGGTAACTGTGGAAGCTCAATTCTCAGAGATCACAGAAGTTCTTGTCATTAATGAGATCAACTATAATTCTTCTGATGAATTCGGAACCGGAGATTGGGTCGAAATCTTTAATACTATGGATTCTGATGTAGATGTGTCAGGTTGGATTTTTAAAGATGACGTGGATTCCAATGCTTTTGTAGTTCCAGAGAACACTGTGTTGAAGGCGCAAGGTTATTTGGTAATCGCTGATGACACAACCAAACTCAAAACTGTAAATTCCGACGCCAGAAATTATGTCGGTGATTTTGCATTCAATCTTTCAGGTTCAGGTGAAGAGTTAAGGCTTTTCAATGCTGATGGCGGCCTGGTGGATGTTGTCACTTATTCTGATAGTAACCCATGGCCAATTGAAGCGGATGGTGATGGCCCTACATTAGAACTTACAGATTCAAATGCAGACAATACAATTGCCGCCAGCTGGATGGCTTCTACAAGATTGGGTGGAACCCCTGGTTGGGCGAACGGAACTATGCCTGTTTCTAATGAAATTGAAGGAAAAGACACTCCTGATAGTTTTGTTCTAAAACAAAATTATCCGAACCCGTTTAATCCGTCTACAAATATCACGTTTGTACTTCCGAAAAGTGCCAAAGTTCAACTTACCGTGTATAATATGCTCGGGCAAAAAGTTGAAACCTTGGTTGATGGCAACTTAACCTCCGGAAGTCACACCGTACGATTTGAAGCCAGCAATCTTTCCAGCGGTATTTACATCTACCAGTTAAGAACGCCGACTACTTCTTTAACTCAGAGAATGGTGTTGGTTAAGTAATTTTTGTTAAAAGCATGAAGCTGTCGATTTCCCTTTTCTTCATAATGTCATTGTTGGTTCTCCAAAATGAAGGGCTAGCCCAATCCATAGAGGAAAAATTATACGAATGTTTAGACCATTATTATGAGAAAAAAGGTATAGACATTGATTCCGAACTTAATGATTTAGAATCTTACTTGATTCAAACTGAACAAATTGAAGGAGTAAGCGGAAAAAGCTATTATAATTTCTATTCGAAAATAGTATCAAACAAAGGAATTTCAACTAATATTAATAGAGAAAAATTTAAAACTCTTATAGATAATCATAACTTTAACTATACAAACACTGATAATTGTAGATCATCAATCAGTCAATTTCATGTAGAGCAGATTGCAAAATCTAAGTTCTTTGTACTTCAACAAAAACTTAACAACATCAGGAATCGATCTAACCTTAAACTCACTCCGGCTACGGTTTCCTCAGCTATAGTAGAAGTATTGTCACCTAGTGATTTTGAAACTCCTTTCTACAGAGCAAGTGCTCTTCTAACGGTTCTTTTTATAAGCGACTTAACAATTAAGATTGAAGTAAATAGTGCGGATCCTGACCAAAATAAACATGGTGAAGATTATACATCCTATGAGACTTTTGAGATTATTCTGAAAGATGACCATAATATTTACATCGGAGATAAAATAATAGATCTAAAAGATCTACCGAAAACTCTTGAACCATTTATAAGAGAGAATTTACCAGAACAAAATATTGTAATCGAGATTTCCCAAAATGCTTCATATAGAGTTTTTACTAACTTACTTGATACAGTATCCAGTGTTTACAGAATTATAAGAAATGATGAATCACTTGGTAAGTTTCAAACTAAATTTGATGAATTGAGTTCGAGCCAAAGAGATTCTGTTGAAATACTAATTCCAAAAAATATTATAGTCCGAGATTTTTAAAATTAAATCTTAAATTTTAACCCATACTTACCCTGTCAAAGCGACAGTTTGTCTCAACCCCATCTAAGTTGGCATTGTGCTTGCTCTATTTACCTTGAAATTAATTTAATGAGGTGAGTATCATGGGAGATTTTACAGAATTCGGTATTGAAGTGGAAAAACATCTTTCCAAACTCGGAAAAGACATTCAGCAGTTTGTGGAAAAAGTTGTTCCATTAACCAATGAAGATAAAGACTTTGCCCCTGATTGTGACATTGTTGAAAGCGAAGAAGAATTCAAAATTCTAATTGATCTTCCGGGGCTTTCAAAAAAAGAAATAGGAATCTCTTTGAAAGACAATGTACTCACTATAAAAGGTGAACGTGAAGTTACCTTATCTGAAGGTGAAGAGTTTAAGCGTCAGGAAAGAACGAGAGGTGCTTTTGCACGTTCGTTCGCTTTACCTGAAAATGTGAACAAAGCCGAAGTTAATGCAAGTTTCAGAAATGGAGTATTGACTGTGAGTATGCCGAAATCAGAGAATTTGAAGGATACTCAATCAATACCGGTAAAGTAATGCCTATGGCATAAATCACAGATACTCAAGTTTCAAATAACAATTTTGTGATTTAGTGACGGCAATTAAGATTTTAAACAAATAAACAATAAACATTCGTGATTTCGTGCTTTAGTGGCTCAAATCACACAATTAATAAAATCAGATTTTAGACCAATGGGAAAAATCATAGGAATTGACTTAGGAACAACCAACTCATGCGTTTCCGTAATGGAAGGAAACGAGCCGGTTGTAATTCAAAATGCTGAAGGTGGACGTACAACTCCATCTGTTGTGGCATTTTCAAAAGATGGCGAACGTTTGGTAGGTGCTCCTGCAAAACGTCAGGCTATCACTAACCCCGATAAAACAGTTGCTTCTGTTAAGCGTTTCATGGGGCGAATGTTCGACGAAGTAAAAGATGAATCCAAGCAAGTAGCTTACAAAGTTGTTAAAGGAGATGACGGTACAGCTCGTGTTGAGATCGACGACCGGAAATATGCTCCACAAGAAATTTCTGCAATGGTACTGCAAAAAATGAAGCAGACTGCAGAAGAGTACATTGGCGAAAAAGTAACGGAAGCTGTAATTACAGTTCCTGCTTATTTCAATGATGCTCAACGTAAAGCAACCCAGGAAGCCGGAAAAATTGCCGGACTTGAAGTTAAAAGAATCATAAATGAGCCAACTGCAGCGGCTCTTGCTTACGGTCTTGATAAAAAAGAAACCGACCAAACTATTGTAGTGTATGACCTGGGTGGTGGTACATTCGACGTTTCTATTCTTGATCTTGGTGACGGTGTATTTGAAGTGAAATCAACTAATGGTGATACTCATCTTGGTGGTGACGACTTCGATGCCCGTATCATTGATTTCCTGGCTGATGAGTTCAAGAAAGATGAAGGAATTGATCTTCGCAAAGATCCAATGGCAATGCAACGTCTTAAAGATGCTGCCGAGAAAGCTAAGATCGAACTTTCAAGCTCTGCAAAAACAAATGTGAATCTTCCGTTTGTTACTGCAACTAATGATGGTCCAAAGCACTTAAATGTTGACTTGAGCCGCTCAAAATTTGAGCAGTTAGTAGACGATCTGGTAAAACGATCTATTTCTCCGTGTGAGAAAGCGTTGAAAGATGCGGGAATGAGCAAGAGTGATATTGACCAGGTAATTCTGGTTGGTGGTTCTACTCGTATTCCAAGAATTCAGGAAGCCGTTAAAGAGTTTTTCGGAAAAGATCCGAGCAAAGGTGTAAACCCTGATGAAGTTGTAGCTGTTGGAGCTGCTATTCAGGGTGGTGTACTTTCAGGAGATGTTGAAGATGTAGTTCTTCTGGATGTAACCCCTCTTACTCTTGGTATTGAAACGCTGGGTGGCGTAATGACACCACTTATCGAAGCCAACAGCACAATCCCGACAAGTAAATCACAGGTATTCTCTACTGCTGCTGATAATCAAAGCAGTGTGGAAATCCATGTATTACAAGGTGAACGTGCACAGGCTGCTAACAACCGAACGCTTGGTCGTTTCCACTTAGACGGAATTCCTCCGGCTCCCCGTGGAATGCCGCAAATTGAAGTTACTTTCGATCTTGATGCAAACGGTGTGATCAACATCAAAGCAAAAGATAAAGGAACAGGAAAAGAGCAAACAATCCGTATCGAATCTTCTTCAGGATTATCTGATGAGGAAATCGAAAAGATGAAAAATGCTGCGAAAGAGCATGAAGAAGAAGACAAGAAAATCCGTGAAAAAGTTGAAAAAATGAATCAGGCTGATGGCTTGATCTTCTCAACCAAAAAGCAACTTGATGAGTATGGAGATAAAATCTCTGACGACAACAAAAAAGCGATCGAAGATGCAGTAGCTAAATTGGAAGAAGCACATAAAGGTGAAAATCTTGAAGATATAGATGCCGCAATGGAAGCTGTGAATACGGCTTGGTCCGGCGCTTCTGAGGAAATCTATGCGGCTTCACAAGCAGAAGCTGAAGCAGCCGGTGCTGAAGGCGCTGGTGAACAAGCATCTGCCGATGGTGAATCTTCTGAAAGCGAAGAAGCTGTTGACGCAGACTACGAAGTTGTAGACGAAGAAGACGAGAAGAAGTAATAGTATTTAGATGTGAGACTTTTGATGTTAGATTTAAAAAATCAATCATCTAAATCTTATTGATACTTTAGAAATTAGCTCCGATACGAAAGTGTCGGGGCTTTTTTTATGTCTGCCAGTTTTTCAATGATAGAATTTGAAACAAATCATCCTATTAACGCCTTTCATTAAATGAATAGCGAATTATAACTTAATACAAGAGACAATGAGTAAGCCACAAGACAGAACGATTTATAAGAATGAAGACGGAAAATGGGTAAATGAAAAGCATCAAGCCGGCAAAGCGAGCACCTTACATGACACCCAGGAAGAGGCTTATGAAGCCGCTAAAGAAATGTTACACAATCAAGGCGGTGGAGAGATAAGTATTAAAGGTCTTGACGGAGAAATTCGAGAGAAAAATACCATTGCTCCCGGTAATGATCCTGTGAATGTTCCCGGCTGATTTAAAGCCGATCACATTTTAAAGCTCTGATACGAAAGTGTCGGAGCTTTTTTTATTTGGCACTAAGTTCATCACCGTAGGGACGCAAAATCTTGCCTCCCTACGGTGATGCTACATCTATATATACTTATGGTCAAGTCGACCCTGATGTACCTCCTTGTTTAAGGGATTTATACAAGGAGGTCGTTTACATCTGACGATTAAGGTATCAGTAGATACATTTTAACTCAGATTATTTTTATATCTGAATTCATAAACTAAATCGACTATCTTCTGCGCATGTCAGAAAAATTGTTCGATTCTTATACCGACCCGATTCCACCTATCAGATATGATATTCAAAGAATTCCCATTCAGGACAACGGAAAATCATTTATCTATTTTTATGATCAACTTGGATATGCCACTCCTGATTTTGCATTGCCGACTGATGCGGAACCAATCCTTTCATTGATGGATGGAACCCGTTCCGTAAATGATATTATTAAATTCAGCTCTGATGAAGTTACTAAAGAACAGATTTTAGGTTACGCCCGGTTTCTGGACGAACATGCATTATTGGATTCAGAATATTTTGCAGAACAAGCGGAGCTAATTGAACATGAATATGAACAATCAAATATACATCACTCTGTTACTGCAGGGAGTTCCTATCCTTCAAAGCCTGAAAAACTTACTTCACTTCTAAATGAAGCTTTTGAAACCAATGAACATTCTGAACCGCTTGATACTGCTAAAGCACTTTATGCACCGCATATTGATTTACGTTTTGGAATGGCATCCTATGTTAAATCTTTCTCCGCAATCAAAAACGTAAAGCCTAAACGGATATTTATTCTGGCTACTTCTCATTATTCAGGATTGTATAATAATGAATACTCCAACAAACCTTTCATTATTTCAAATAAAGACTTTGACTTACCAAATGGCTTGGTAAAAGCAGACAAAAAAACGATCTCCATCATAAAGCAACAAACCTCACATGACGAGATATTCGGAACTTCATTTTCTGATCGGGCTCACAGAATTGAACACAGTATTGAACTGCCATTGTTATTTCTGAATCACATTTGGCAGCATGATTTTGAGATCGTTCCTATTCTCGTTGGCAATTTTGATGAGCTTTATTATGCCAAAGATGGATTTCTGGCTCATCAGATTGAAGCTTTTACTTATTTGCTGAATCAGCAATTCAATGATAAAGATACTTTTTTTCTTATCAGCGGAGACCTTGCTCACTTTGGCAAGAAATTCGGTGATCAGAAACCGGCTTCCGAATTATTAGATAAAGTAAAAGCATTTGATGAAGCTTTTCTGGAAGTTGGAGCAGACAATAACACAAAAACGATGCTTGAGATCATGAGTTCTGATTATGATCCTTACCGAATTTGTGGCTTTCCTCCTTTGTACACTTTCATGAACGCTTTTCCTGAATTAAAAGGGGAAATACTTTCAAGAGAACTTTGGGATGAAACCGAAAGGGAAAGTGCCGTTAGCTTTGGAAGTATCTTTTACAAAGAGCCTAATACTTAAGAAATGAAATACCTTAATCTCTTACTTTTACTTTTAGTGCCGATTTATGGCTTCAGCCAAACTTCTAGCATAAAAATTTCAAACGATCTGGAACTAATTCCTGTCAGTGAAAATATTTATATTCATAAATCTTTTACTAATTCTGAACAATTTGGTCGCTACTCATCAAATGGGCTCATCTACATACAGAATGGAGAAGTTTTAATAGCTGACACACCTGTTGATACATTGATAACCAAACAATTGATGAAGTGGGTTGAGCAACAGAGTCTTAAAATAAAAGCGGTAATCGTAAATCACCATCATTCTGACGCTTTAGGAGGATTGGAGCTTTTCCATAATCGAAATATCCCATCTTACGGATTTATTAAAACAAAAAAACTCGCTTTGGAAAGTGATCTGCCCTCACCTTCCAATACTTTTGACGATTCTTTGACAGTTGAAATTGGAGATAGTTTTGTAAAAGCGATCTTTTTTGGCGGAGGACACACCGAAGATAACATAACTCTATGGCTACCCGAAGAAAAAACTCTTTTTGGAGGCTGCTTAGTAAAATCCCTGCGTTCAGGTAAAGGAAATCTGGAAGATGCCAATGTTCATGAATGGCCAAAAACTATTTCTAAAATCAAAGACTATTTCTATGAAATTAGCGTCGTCATACCAGGGCACGGTTCTCATGGAGGAGTTGAACTACTGGATTTTACCCAAAGGATGTTTGAAAAATGATTCATTTCACTACTATTTGCATAATTCTTAATTGCTCTATTTTTACCTACTTTCTTCAAACAAAATAAACGGGGTATTTATGAAGTTTGAGTTTCCACATCCATTAGCCATTCTGTTGATCTTTATTGCGCTGGCTGCTGTACTTACTCACATTATTCCAGCCGGACAATATGATAGAGTTACCGATGAAACCACAGGTCGTGAAATCGTAGTTGCTAACAGCTATCAGGAAATTGAAGCGAACCCGATTGGGGTATTTGAAACCATTTTGAAAGTACCTGAAGGGCTTATTTTTGGTGCAGATATTGTCGTTTTAATTCTGATCATCGGTGGTGCTTTCGTAGTTGTAGATAAAACAGGTGCGTTCACAGATGGCATAAATACGCTGGTGACTAAGTTCGAACATACGCAAGATCGGGTAATTATTGTTGTTGGAATTACTTTTTCCACAGTGGGATTACTCAATAACACCTTCGAAGAAATAATAGCCATGGTTCCGTTTCTGATCATGATGGGAAAGAGAATCGGTTACACTAAAACAGGCGTACTTGCCATCAGCGCCGGTTCGGCAATCATCGGTGCAGCATTTAGTCCCATGAATCCATTTGCTGTTCTTTTGGCTCAAAAAATAGCTGAAGTTCAACCATTCTCGGGTACACTGTTCAGAATGATTGTGTTTGCAATCGTACTTAGCTTCTGGATCTATTGGGTTATCAAAAAAGGGAAGTCTGATGAAATAACTGAAATTGAAATCCCTGAAAAAGATTTCAGACTCCCTTTACGCTCTGCTTTAATTCTCATTTTAGTAGCAGTCACTTTTGCTGTTATGGTATATGGAATTCTGGCTTGGGATTGGGATTACAACCAAATGTCTGCTTTGTTTTTTGTGATGGGTATCGTTTGCGGAATTATTGGCAAACTTGGTATGAACGGTACTTCAAGAGCGTACGCTAAGGGATTTCAGGAACTTGCTTTTGCAGCAGTAGTTGTGGGCTTGGCAAGAAGTATATTTCTAATTCTTGACGAAGGCAGAATCATTGACTCTATTGTATACGGACTTTTTAATCCTTTGAAAGATCTGCCGCTTGCCGTATCAGCGGTTGGGATGACTATTTCTCAAGCCTTGCTTCATATACCGGTTGCAAGTAATTCCGGTCAGGCTGTATTGACAATGCCACTGTTAACTCCGTTGTCTGATTTAATTGGAATGTCTCGACAGGTGATGATTCTCTGTTATCAATATGGAGCGGCAATGATGGACATGATCTCCCCGACAAACGGAGCATTACTAGCTATGATAACAGCTGCGGGCGTGAGTTTTAAGGAATGGTTCTCGTTTTGTATCAAACCTTTTCTGATCATTATGGGAATATCATTAGTGGCGATATTCACAGCGATCTTTATTGGTTTGTAATTTATGAGTGCAACTATTCGATCTGTTTTAATTCGAAGAAGAAAGTCTGAGATAACAGAGTTCATGACTAATCATCCCGGATATTTTGATCAAGCAATGGAGCTGGCTCTCGAAAAAGATGAGAGTTTATCATGGAGAGCCGCTTGGCTTGTTGCCGGTATAATGGAAAAAAATGACCTCAGAGTTAAGCCTTTTATTCAAAAAATATTAAATGTACTTCCTAATCGTAATGACGGCCAACAAAGAGAACTTTTGAAGATTCTGTTGAAAATGGAGTTAAATGAACAATTTGAAAGCTTGCTGTTTGATATTTCAGTAACTCTATGGGAACAAGTTCGGAAACAATCTTCTGTTCGTTATTATGCTTTTCAAGGCATGATGATGGTAGTGGAAAAATATCCCGAATTGAAGAATGAGATTTTATCCCTAACTCAACCTCATTTTGTTAATGCACTTTCGCCGGGAGTTAGGAAAGGTGTTCTTAAAGGTATTAATGAGTTGACATCTCAGAATTTAAGTTAATACAAGTAACATAGTGTTAAGGTTTTAAGGTGTTATGGTGGCGTAAATTTAGACCACCATAACACCTTAAAACCTTAACACTATCACACCCTTTATTGACCCTTTATCTCCATCTTTTCCGCAAAATAATCACAGAAGTCCATCATATCTCCTGAAATTCTTTCGTCGTTTGTGGAGCGCTTTAACGTGTCTGCCATGGTTACCAGTGTTTGATGGAAGAAGATCTTCATTTCATCTACCGTCATGTCTTTCGTCCAGAGATCCAGTTTTAAAGTATCTTTAGCTTCAGCATCCCAAAGCGAAAGTAACATTGCCCGGCACTTTGCCTCTCCCATTCCATCCATATCGTCGGCATTCCATATGATGTTCTCGGGTACGTTATCCTGATCAAGTTCTACTGAAATATTAATGTCTTTCTTCGGCATAAAAAATGGTTTTGATATTTACACAAAGATAAGGGGAATTAGTGACCTTTGTGAACAATCATTGATTATTCTTTATTCATAAACTCAGCAAGTAACCGATGAAAATGATGAACACCTTGTTCTCTTTTGGGAGAAAATCTTCCGGTAGTATAAAAACTGGATTTCAATCCCTGATGCACATTTTCAACAACAAACTCATCTTCTCTTTCTACTTTGTCCAGCAACGCACCGGCACTTTCTTCGATCTTGGATTCATCCCACACATAAGAAAGAAACGATACTTTGGTACGATTTAAAGAAAGAGGTTTCACAACATTGATCGACAATCCCCACGGATAAAAATTGAACATCATATTTGGGAAAACCCAGTAATAATAAGCCGCCACATGTTTTCCGAAATCCGGGTGACCTTCAGGTAGTTCAAAAGTTTCTATAGCATCATCCGAATAGCCGATCTGGAGATTGCAATTATTGTAAAGCTCAGTAGTGTAGGACCCGTAATCCAAAGCTTGATTTAGATCGCTGTGAACATAGGGAATATGAAATCCCTCCAGATAATTATCACAATATAATGCCCAATGTGTATTCACCAAATAATCTTTTGAGTGAACCGGATCAAAAACAAATTCATTTATAGGTAAAAATCCAACCCGCTCTTTCATTGTATCAATGATCGCCTGAAAATCATAGCTCTCATCCAATCCAACAAATAATAATGGCCCCCACTGTATCAATGGAAATTTATGCAGATTATCGCATGGTCTGGGGAAGTCTTCTGCATCATAGAACTCCGGCATAAACTTAAATTTCCCGTCGAGTTCAAACTTTCTGCCATGATACTTACAAGTCAGATTTTTAGCAGTTCCTCCATCATTTACGATGATATTTCCTCTATGAGTACACACATTAGAAACACAATGAATTTCGTCGTTTGAATCCCGGGTCAGGACCATAGGCTCATTCAGATAATTTTCCAGTAAGGACAGTGGCTTAACCTGATTCTGAAGTTTAATATCGTTTACATTTCCCGCAAACTGCCAGGTTTTCAAAAATACTTTGTCTTTTAAATCACTAAAAATTTGGTCATTTTTATAAAAAGACCCGGAAGCGTTTCTGCTTTTTCTATTTCAGGATGAATGTTGAAATTGTAGCCCATCTGGTTTCTTAGTTTTTGTATTCTTAAATCTACATCATAATTCTGAGAAGGTACACATTAGTTGAGTCAGCGAAAATTATTAGGTAAATGGACAAGCACTTCGCTTGTGGTTGGCAATATGGTAGGCGCCGGAGTATTTCTGATGCCGGCATTATTAGCTGTTTACGGTGGAATAAGTTTAGTTGGCTGGTTGATTTCTACAGTTGGTGCGATACTTTTAGCCGTTCTGTTCAGCCGGTTAAGCCGACTGCTTCCCGGACTTCAAGGCGGTCCGTACGCCTATACCAAAAAAGGAATGGGTGAATTCCCGGGGTTTCTTGTTGCCTGGGGTTATTGGATTTCTGTCTGGACAACCAACGCAGCTTTGGCTGTGGCTTTTGTGGGATATTTAAGTGTGTTTATTCCTGTTCTTAGTGATAATACAATTTACGCAGCTGCAATGGCTCTATTTGTAATCTGGTTCTTATCCTGGTTTAATACCAGAGGAATACGGTTGGTTGGCGAAATGTCTTTGATTACTACGGTTCTTAAACTTGTACCATTAGCAGTAATCAGTATTGCCGGATTATTTTTTCTGAATATCGATCATTTTACTCCATTCAATTTAAGTAATGAAAACAACCTCTCTGCTATTGCCATTACTACGGCATTAACTTTTTTCTCTTTTTTGGGAATTGAAAGTGCAACCATTCCTGCTGAGGATGTTGAAAACCCTACCGAGACTGTCGCCTTTGCAACTAAATGGGGAACGCTGATAGCCGCCGCAGTTTATATAATGAGTTCGTTTACTGTTATGGGAATTATCCATCCTGATATTCTAAGCAACTCAACCGCTCCTTTTGCCGATGCTGCCAATATTTTATGGGGCAACGGTGGAAATCTAATTATTGCACTTGCAGCTGCTGTTTCTGTATTTGGTGCTTTAAATGGCTGGATTTTGATTCAGGGACAAATGCCTCAGGCTATTGCCAAAGACGGATTATTTCCAGCTGTTTTTGCCCGGGAAAATAAACATGGCACTCCCGCTTTGGGAATTATTATCTCAAGTACATTGGCTACTATTCTGATTTTGATGAATTATTCAGGAGATTTGCTGGAAATATTTGAATTTATGATTCTGGTTTCCACCGTTTCTGTACTTATCCCGTATTTATTTTGTTCGGTATCTTATGTTTTGTTGATCAAGAAATCTGAGGGGAAACACATCCTGGGATCTGGTATCGTATTGTTGGCTTCGCTTACATTCCTGTTTTCACTATTTGCATTGATTGGCTCAGGATTTGAATCCGTTTTCTGGGGTATGCTGTTTTTACTGATCGGCGTCCCGGTCTATTTTATTCTTAAAAGAAATCAATCTAAACCATGAAGTTAACCTCTCATTCAGAATTCGGGACTTTAAAATCTGTATATCTGAAAAAAGCAGAATTGGCTTTTGTTGATGAAAACACAATTACCGGACAATGGAAAGATTTAAACTATTTGTCGAAACCTGATTTAGAAACAGCGATTAAAGAATATAAAGTATTTCAGAAGCTCATTGAATCCACAGGTACAGAGATTAACTATTTCGGCCATAACGAATCACTCTCAATGGATTCTATGTATTGCAGAGATGCCTCCATTGCAACTGATTTTGGGATAATTCTTTGTAATATGGGCAAAGATGCCCGCAGGAATGAGCCTGAACTAGCAAAGAAAATGTATCAGAACAACGAAGAAAAAATACTTGGTGCGATTGAATATCCCGGAACTCTGGAGGGCGGAGATGTAGCATGGCTTGATGACAGAACATTGGCTGTAGGAAGAACTTATCGAACCAATGATTCAGGAATTGAACAGCTTAGAAGCTTTCTTGAACCTCATGGAATTGAAGTCATTAAAGTTGAGTTACCCCATTACAAAGGTCCGTCTGATGTATTTCATTTGATGTCCATATTGAGTCCTGTTGACAAAGATCTTGCGGTAGTTTATTCCCCGTTGATGCCGGTTTCGTTCCGTGAATTACTTATCGATAGAGGATTTGACCTTGTTGAAGTTCCTGATCAGGAATTCGAATCTATGGGATGCAACGTGCTGGCAGTAAGTCCGCGAAACTGCGTTATGGTTGCCGGAAATCCTGCCACAAAAAAGAGATTGGAAAAATCCGGAGCCACTGTTCATGAATATAAAGGACAAGAAATCAGTGTAAAAGGGGGCGGTGGACCAACCTGTTTAACAAGACCTATTTTAAGAAAATTATAGCTTCGTACCTTTATAATTACAGAAAGGTGACAGTAAACTTCTCTCAATTTGCGTATAAATTTTTCACCTCTCTCCATACGAAACATCACCAAGTAAAATAATATTAATAACTTTAATAGGACGTTAAATGAAACTTTGGGAAAAATGGAAAAATAATTTTCAGAAACCAAATGGTTGCGTATATTTATGCAATCAAAAAGTTGCATAAATACTTACTTTTATGAAAAGAGACATTTTTCAAGCCATTGCAGATCCGACGAGAAGAGCAATATTGGTCTTAATTGCTACTCAGGCATTAACTCCAAATGCTTTGGCTGATCAGTTTGATATTACAAGACAGGCTGTATCAAAACACATAAAGATCTTGAATGAATGTGAATTGCTGGAACAAGAAAAAGTAGGGCGGGAAATTTACTACGAACTTAAAATTGAGAAAATGAAAGAAGTTGATCAATGGCTGGAACAATTCCGAAAGATCTGGGAAAACCGCTTTGACCAACTTGATGACTTATTAACCGAACTAAAATCTAAGAACGATGAAAGCTAATCTTCAATTCAACTTCCTAGTAGATAAAGAAAACAATACACTTACTATTAAACGGGAATTTGCAGCTAACCGACAGCTGGTCTGGGACTGCTTTACCAAAGCAGAACTTCTGAACCAGTGGTTTGCTCCGAAACCTTTTACAACTAAAACCAAATCAATGGATTTTAGTGAAGGCGGTCATTGGCATTATGCCATGGTGGAACCAAACGGAACGGAATACTGGGGCTACACCGAATATCATGATATAAATCCCATTGATGACTATCGCACAGTAGATGCATTTTCTGATAGTGAAGGAAACATTAATCCAGATCTGCCAAAAGCTAAATGGCATGTCCAGTTTTCTGATTTAGATAAACACGCTATAGTAACCACTGTTGTAACTTACGCATCTCTTGACGATTTAGAGAAAGTAATTAATATGGGCATGGAAGAAGGTATGATCTCAACTCATGAGAAGTTAGATGAATTGCTCCGGTCCATAACCAAATAACAAAATATCAAACTCAACCTAACTATTTTACCATGAGTACTTCAATTATTACCATTGATTCAACGATCAACGTAAATTCTGAAAAAGTATGGAACTATTGGACTGAACCGGATCATATCACCAAGTGGAATTTTGCTTCAGACGACTGGTGCTGCCCGAGTGCAGAAAATGATATGACTATCGGTGGAACATACAAAGCCCGCATGGAAGCCAAAGACGGAAGTTTCGGCTTTGATTTTGAAGCTGTTTACGATGAGATCATCGAACATAAAAAGATTGTTTATACCATTGCTGACGGCAGAAAAGTAACGACTACTTTTGAAAAGATTGACGGCTTAACTAAAGTTACCACCACTTTTGAAGCCGAATCTGAAAACCCGATTGAAATGCAACGCGACGGCTGGCAAGCGATTTTGAATAATTTTAAGAGGTATTCGGAAAAGAATATCGAATCATGAATATTCAATAACGAATGAAGAATTTGAATTAAGATTGAACCTAAAATAATTTAATCTCACATATAAGATGATACATTAATATTGTAAGATTAATAAATGATTCAAGATCTATTTTTTTGTTTGATTATTATCAGCATTTTAGTGTTTCACTGAAAAAAAAAGAGCTTTTATCGCTCTAGGATGGGATTTCTTTCCAAAAAAAGAAGATGCACCATTCACTTTTCAGGCTACGTTTATATTTTGGCTTGTTATTCTTGTAATTCAGCTTACTAATACGTTTCTAAGAAATTTGTAATACACTAGCTTTTAACCCTCGTTCCCTACGCTCTGCGCCGGAACGCAAACTATAGTACCCAACAAAATTCCCATAGTTCATACATTCGTTCGAAGTAACAAAGCACTACTTCATTATTCATGATTGAATATTCGTTATTCGATATTCAATCAGTATTCTGCTTTACAGTGCTCCCTCAGCATATTCAATACATGAGAAAAATCTTCCGGTAGTTCAGAATCAAAACTTACTTGTTCTCCGGTTGTTGGATGTTCAAATCCCAGTGTTTTAGCGTGTAGTGCTTGTCGGTCTAAGCCTGTTATCAATTTATGGAACATTACTTTTCGTGAACCAGTGTTGGAGCCATAACGAACAGAAGTTCCCCCATAGGTTTTATCCCCAAAGACATTGTGACCAATATGATTAAAATGAACTCTGATCTGATGAGTCCTTCCCGTTTCCAGTTTTACCTCAACCAAACTCAGATAGTCGAAATATTCCAGCACTTTCCAATGTGTGACTGCGTGCTTGCCTTTTCCTTCGGGTAAAACTGTCATCAATTTTCTATCGTGTCTGGAACGTCCAATGTCTCCGGTTATCGTTCCTTCTTCTTTTGGCGTTCCCCAAACAATCGCCCAGTATGTTCGCTCCACATCTTTTTCAGCGAATTTCGCTGATAAGTTTGCGAGTGCTTCATCGTTTTTAGCAACTACCAATAAACCGCTGGTGTCTTTATCCAGGCGGTGTACAATTCCCGGACGAAGGTCGTTATCTTCATTCTCTGCCAATTCATCCACGTGATACATCAATCCGTTTACCAGTGTGCCTGTCCAGTTGGCGTATGCAGGATGAACTACCATCCCTGCCTCTTTATTTACCAAAATGATATCGTCATCTTCATATACAATATTGATATCCAATTTTTCAGCGACTGCCTCGGGAGGCGGAGCTTTTGGCAATTCAATGAAAATCTCATCTCCCGGCAGCATTCGGTAAGATGGCTTTTCTTTCTTTCCGTTTACCTGTACATATCCGTCTTTAATTGCTTCCTGAACTTTGGTCCGGGTAGCATTTTCTACAAAATTTGTGATATAGACATCAAGCCGAATCGATTCCTGTTGCCCTTCCGGGACTGTAAATTCGTATACTGTGGTTTTCTTTTCTTCCTGACTATTTTTCATCTTTTTTTGTAAGGATTATGGCTCCAAGCTGTCTAACTATACAGAGTTTTTAATTTTGGATTCTAAATTTTGAATTATGCCTAAAGATAACCTTATACAACAGAAAAGTTTTGATTTCTCTTTGATGATTATTCAATTATATATTTCCTTGAAAAAGGAGAAAGAATATGTACTATCGAAACAATTATTAAGAAGTGGAACGAGTATTGGCGCAAATATTGAAGAAGCTATAGCTGCTCAATCCCGAAAAGATTTCATTCATAAAATGTCTATTTCATCAAAAGAAGCAAGGGAAACCGCCTATTGGTTAAAACTTCTTCAAAAAAGTGATTTGACTAATCTTGATGTATCTTTATACTTAAGTGAAATTGATCAGATAATCAGAATTATCACTTCTATTGTAAAATCTTCAATTCAGAATTAATAATCCAAAATACAAAATTCTTTGATTCAATCATTATACATAAAAGATTTTGCCTTAATTGATGAGCTGGAAGTTAGTTTCGGGGAAGGATTAAATATCCTCACGGGACAAACAGGCGCCGGAAAGTCGATCATTATCGGGGCGCTGAATATGATTCTGGGGGAACGAGCTGATACTGAAGTTATACGCCGTGGTGCTGATAAAGCGATTTCCGAAGCGACTATTAAGTATTTTAAAAATGAGACTCTTGAAAACCTTCTCGATGAAAATGAAGTAGAACTAGCCGATTATCTGATTCTCAGAAGAGAAATTCGACAAACCGGAAGTCGGGCTTTTATTAATGACACTCCTGTAAATATTGCGGTATTGAAAGCAGTTGGGGATCAGTTGGTAGATCTGCACGGACAACACGATCATCAGCTCTTATTGAAAGAAGAAAATCACAGATCCGTTATTGATGGTTTTGGAGAAATTGACCCTGTTCTAACATCTTACCAAACAGAATTTGAAAAAATGAAGACACTCCAAAAAGAATTGTCTTCACTAAAAAAGAGAGAATCGGAATTACATGAAAAAACAGAACTTTACCGTTTTCAGGTAAATGAGCTTGAGAATGCCAGACTTTCTGTGGAAGAAGAGGAAGAACTGAACACCGAAATGAATCTGTTGGATAATGCCGAACTCCTCGATCAAAAAGCTGCTGCAATTTCTGAAATGGAAGACAGTGACGAAGGAAATATCTCTCAGCTATTAAATCATTTAAAACTAAATCTTGAAGATCTAACCAGAATTGAACCGGAATTTTCAACATACCTGGAAGAGATAAATGCCGCCAGAGTAAGTATAAATGAAGCGATACAATTTGCAGAACGATACAGAAGCACCATAGAATTCAACCCGAACAGGTTGGAAGAACTACGTAAACGTCAAAGTGAATTGAACAGATTGCAAAAAAAGTACCAGAAAAGCATTCCCGATCTCATTAATTATCTGAACGAGATTCAAAGAGAACTGTCCATTGCTGATAACTTTGATCTGGAAATTGAAAAAATTGAACAATCTATTTCAGTCCAAAAAACAAAATTAGTTAACTCTGCTAAAGAATTACATCAAAAGAGAACTATAATCGGAGAGCATTTATCTAAACAAATTCAGATCGAACTTGCTCAACTAGGCATTCAGCATGCAAATTTGAAAGTTTGTGTAGAATGGTTGTATGGACATAATGGGTGGATAGAAGTTGATGGGCAACAAGTTGAATGTACAGAACAAGGTTGTGATGATATTCGCTTGTTTATTTCCACCAATAAAGGCGAAGAACCTAAACCACTTGCCAAAATAGCTTCGGGTGGTGAGATCAGCAGGGTAATGCTGGCATTAAAATCTATTTTGGCTAAAGAACAAAGTTTACCGGTGATGATTTTTGATGAAATTGATACCGGAATCAGCGGAGAAGTATCTGAAAAAGTAGGCCGGGCTATGCGGAAATTATCAAACTATTGCCAGATTATTGCTATAACGCATCAGCCGCAAATTGCCAGTCAGGCACATCACCATTATAAAGTAGATAAACAGGAAACTGAAGATCGAACGATAACTCGTATTCTTTCACTCACCAATGAAGAACATATTCGAGAAGTAGCAAGCCTTATGAGTGGTTCCGAAATTTCAGAAAATTCATTAAAAAGTGCTGAAGAGTTAATTAATAAATCTGTAATTCGAAACTAAACTCCTATTTCACCAAAGTCATTTTTCCAGAGCCAATCATATTACTTGATCCATTTGAAAATACCCTGACTCTGTAAAAATAGATCCCACTTGGTTGAGAGGAAAGATTGACCGAAAAATCATTTCGCCCAACAGTTGATCTTCCATTCACAGAACTAACCAGTTGCCCATTAGCATTGTAGACTTTTATCTGTAATTCAGCGCTTATTGGTGAACTAAACTGAATAACTGTGCTTGGATTAAACGGGTTTGGGTAATTACCAAGTAATGTAAACTCTTTTGGATACAAGGACTCATTCTCATTTGAAGTCTGAACTTGTTCATTTGCCCCTTCGTTGATCCATTGCTTAATTTTATTGATCTCTTCAATTGTTAGCTGCCCGCCCTGTGGCATTCTACTACCGAAATCCGGATTTGCTTCAATTTTATCTACCAGTGGGCTTCCTGCGGCATCATTTGGTATTATATGCTTCTTATTATAGCGATTTGCCGGGCTTGTACTGGCTATTAAATCGTCATAAGGACTTGAATCAAACCCATTACCACCCCCCGAATGACAACTATTACAATTATTGCTCATAATCGGAGCTATTTCTGTACTATAATCAACTTGGGCTAATACCGAAATATTTAAAAATCCAAAAGCAAACACCAGTAACCATCTTCTCATATCAGTAAATTTAGTTTAACATTAATCTAATTAAATTTTATCAGAAATCAATTGAGCTATATGCTTTGCTTTTTTTCCTGTTCCGTCAAGTATCTGATGTCTGCAAGAGAAACCTGAAGCACATATATTACTACGATTATTATCCTCTTTAATTGCAGGGAACAATCTTTGATTACCAATTAGCATGGAGACATCATATTTATCTTTTTCATATCCAAAACTTCCTGCCATTCCGCAGCAACCGGAATCCAATTCTGTGACAGTGTAACCTATATGTTCCAGAACTTTTTTAGATAATCTTTTTTTGGTAAGCGCTTTAGCGTGACAATGTTCATGTACTATTACAGATTCATCAAATTTTGATTTTGGGAGTAATTCCATATTCGAAGCCAAAAACTCCTCAAAAGTATAGCAATACTTTGCTATTTGATGTGCGTCTTTTAAATATCGAGCATCGCAAAGATCCAGGAATTCATCTTTTACAGTCAATATCTCGGATGGCTCTAATCCGATTACTGGAATCTCATTGTTGGCAAATTCCTTTAATTCTGAAATTGCAGTATGAGTTATTTTTTTAGCTTCTTTCAAAAAGCCCTTAGACAAGTGCGGTCGGCCAAGTTCTTCTACTTCCGGAACTATAACCTCAAATCCCATTTTTTCTAATACAAATACTGCTGATTTGGCCACTTCAGGCTCGTGATAGTTTGTAAAGAGATCTACAACCAGCACTACTTTTTCAGGTCCTTCCTTCTTTTTATAAGACTTCCACCATCTCCTGAAAGTTTGATCAGAAAATTCAGGAAGTGTTCTTGATGAAGATAGTCCGGCAATATTTTCCAACAACTTTTTAGTTATCTCAAGACCTGATATCCAGTTTGAAAATCCCGGAAGCAGAGCCGCCAAAGGATATAGTTTTGATGAGTTCACAAAGAACTTTTCTCCAATTGTACTTCTGTGATTTTGATGCCATCCGTTCATGAACTCTACCTTCATTTTAGCCATATCCACGTTGGCCGGACATTCACTTTTACAAGCTTTGCAGCTCAGGCACAGGTCTAGCGCTTCTTTTAGCTCTTTGGATTTGAACCTCTCCGGCTCTTGGCCTTCAAAAACTTGTCTGAATACATTTGCCCTACCTCTTGTGCTATCTTTTTCATCGGTAGTTGCCATATATGAAGGGCACATTGTACCACCACTTTGTGAAAGTTTTCTGCACACTCCTGCGCCGTTGCATAGCTCTAAAGCTTCATTTAAACTCCCTTCTCGTCGCCAATGAAACTCTGTACTCACAGGTTTTGAAAAATATGCCGGAGAGAACCTGAGATCTTCTTCAATAGGTTTTGCATCAATAATTTTGCCCGGATTGAATATGTAATTGGGATCCCAGATTTCTTTTACCTGCTTCAAAACCGGCATCATTTCTTTGCCCAGAACTTTTTCAATATATGGAGCTCTTGCTCTTCCATCTCCGTGTTCCCCGGATAAAGACCCTCTGAATTCTCCAACAAGCTCAGCAATCTCTTTTGCCATCACTTTCATTTTTTCAATACCTTCATCAGTCATAGTATCTATCATAGGACGAAGGTGTAGCTCACCAACTGAAGCATGAGCATAGAAAACACATGTTGTTTTGTGCTTATCTAAAATTTTCTGAAACCGTTTCACATACTCAGGTAAATCCTGAACCCGAACCGCTGTATCTTCGCAAAAAGTTGGTGACCTTGCATCTTTGCCTAACCCCATTAATAGTCCGAGACCTGCTTTTCTCAGATCAAAGACACTTTTCATTTCTGAAACATCCGAAAGCACCGGAAAAGAGTATCCAAGCCCTTTACTCCTGAGAGATTTTATTAATTGATCTATTTTCAAATCAATTTCTGCTTCATCATTACCCGTAAATTGTACTACAAGTATACTTTTTGGTTCTTTATCAAGAAAAAATCTGTTTTGCGATTGCTCCGGGTTTCCCTTTGTTGCATTCAGAATAATATCGTCGATAAGCTCCACAGCGCCCGGCTCATATTTTACAGCCTCAATAGTGGCTACCATGGATTCATGAATAGTATTAAAATGCGGTATCACTATCTTTTGAATTGAATCCGTTTCAACAAGATTTAGTGTAGCAGACCCAGTCATTGCCAGAGTGCCTTCGCTACCACAAAGCAACTCACATAAGTTAAATGCTCTCCCTCCATCGGTGAAAGGCTCCATTTCAAGCAATTTATCAAGAGCGTAACCTGTGTTTCTTCTTATTATTTCCGGATGCGGATAATTAGCCTTGATAAGCTCTTTATTTTTTTCGAGCAAAGAGGTCATTCCCCGATAAATACTTCCTTCTAAGTTCTCCAGTTTTTTCTTCTTCTCTAATTCCGAATCAGAAAGAGGCTCAAATTTTGCCCGGCTTCCATCACTTAGAACAACATCCATCGACAGCACATGCTCTCTTGTTGTTTTATACTTTATAGAAAATGAACCTGATGAATTATTTCCAATCATCCCACCGATCATACAACGGTTAGTTGTGGATGTATCCGGTCCGAACAAAAGATTATGCTCTCCGGCTTTCCCGTTTAAAGAATCCCGGATCACACCGGGTTCTACAATTGCTTTTTTATTTTTGCAGTCTATTTCTACGATCTTTGTCATGAATTTTGAAACATCCATGATCACCCCCGCCCCGGTGGTTTGGCCTGCCAAACTGGTTCCTGCACTCCTTGCTGTGATAGAAAGCAGTTCTTGATTAGCTTTCTTGACAAGATTCTGTATATCAGCTATTGATCCAGGAAAAGCTACCCCTTCCGGTAATTCCTGATACATAGAGGCGTCCTGAGCGTATAGCTTTCTTGTAAGGGTGTCTTTATTAATCAATTTTTTCAATTTTTTTTAAAAAAAATAACGCTATCTAAACCGGTAACGAATCTTTGATTTTGTTTACAATCTCATCACCAATCGCTAAACCAGCCGTAGCTGCAGGACTTGGAGCATTTAAAACGTGAATTTGACGATCCGATACTTCAAAATAAAAATCATCCAGAATTTCCCCGTTTTGTTTTAAAGCCATAGCTCTCACGCCTGATGGTGCTACTTTTAGGTGTTCCATTCTCACGTTTGGGATCAGTTTTTGTAAGCCCTTTACAAAAGCTTTCTTTGATAGTGATCGATGATATTCATCTAATCCCATTCGCCAATGCCTCATCGAGAGTTTCCAAAATCCTGAGAAATTCATCATTTCCAGTGCTTCTTCCATATCAAAAGAGAGCTTATTATATCCCTCTCTTTTAAATACCGGAACAGCATTCGGTCCGCATTCTATACCGCCATTTGCCATCCGCGTAAAATGAACTCCAAGGAAAGGGAAGTCTTTGTGCGGAAGAGGGTAGATCAAATGATTTACCAAATACTCGGCTTCCTTTTTGAGCTCATAGTATTCACCTTTGAAAGGAACTATCTGAATAGGTGATTTTACACCTGCTGATCTCGCTACATGATCACAATACAAACCCGCACAATTAATTACAAAACCTGATCTATAACTACTCCTTTTAGTATTTATCGTAAGAGAATCTTTTTCTGTTTTGATGTTTATAACCTGTTCATCAAAAACTACTTCACCTTTATTCTGTATAATCTTGTTTTTGAGCTGAATACACATTCCTGCATAATCTACAATGCCGGCACACGGTACATTTATTGCCGCAACTCCGTTAACATAAGGTTCAATCTCTGCGAGTTGAGCAACATCTAATTTCTCTAAACCTTCAATTCCATTTTCCAACCCACGATTATAAATCGCATCAAGCCTTGAAAGCTCACTTTCTTCAGTTGCTACAATAACTTTTCCACATATATCAATATTGACGTTATTCTCGTTACAAAAATCTACTAACTGATGACGGCCGTTAATGCAATTTCTTGCCTTATAGCTTCCCGGTTTATAATAAATTCCTGAATGTATTACTCCGGAATTCTTTCCTGTTTGATGAGCCGCAACTTTGTTCTCTTTTTCGAGAACTAAAATTTTTGCTTCCGGTATTGCCAACGAAAGTTTGTATGCTGTAGAAAGTCCTACTATTCCAGCCCCGACAATCGTGAAGTCGTATATTTTATTCTGCATTTTTTAAGATAATTCATATTCAAAAAAAAAGCCCTCTTAATAGAGAGCTTTTTAAAATTACTTAGAACTTAATAATTAAAGTTCTGATAATGGTCTGGCAATCTTGGAATAAATCTTACCACCATCTAATGGTAACTCATCCAAACGGTTATACCTTCTCATGTCAATCCAGCGATGACCGCCTTCTAGCCAAAGAGAATATCTTCTTTGGAAAAGAACTTCATCAATAATTGCACTCTGGCTAACACTTATAAAGTCTCCGAGTCCCCATGTGTTACGAACAACATTTATGGCGTCTACTGCATCTGCCAAGTCTGTTCCCTGATTTCTTTGAGCAAGAGCCTCTGCGTAAATCAAAACCAACTCTTCATTTCTAAAGAATGGGAACGGAGCGCCGGTACTTTCAAAACGATTATCCTGATAATTTGCTGTTAACCCTTGAAGAACAACCGGGGTATTACGCAAAAAGAATTTATTATCAACTCGCTCATCTCCCGCCAGAGTATCCGCTATTAATTCAGGATGTACTGTTGGAAGCTGGATAGAAGTTGTATTTCTGGTGTAGAAAAAAGGATTGAAAATGTCAGGTGGATCACCATAAACAAAATAGCCTCCTTTATTCATTGCATCAGCGCTGGCAGTCAACTCAAAAAATGGAGCTGCTGCTTCAGTAGCAGTTACTGCAGCGTCCCAATCTTCGGCATAGATAGCAGCTCGTGCAGCTATTGCACGGTTCAGGTCAGCCATTGTTGCCGGAGTATTGAACTCGTCCATACCATCAGTTAATGTAAATACAAAAGAGTTACCTGCTGAATTCAGATCAGACAATCCTTCATCAAGCAAGTTTCTGATTTGCTGGAGTGCATCATCATAACTTAAAAACGCACCCAAATTAGTCACATCTGCAACATCAAATCTTATACCATTGTCAAATTGAGCATTCAACGGAATTAAATACTGATATGCCTGAATAGTTTTTGCAAAACCAAGAATTCCGCTTCTTTCAGCAGTTGTTATCACTTCTGTATTTTGAGCCGATTGCATCAATACGTTTGCTTGTTTTATAGCTCTGTACGGAGTCGTATAGGTTCCTCCTGAGCCAAAGAAACTTGGATCGCTTTCCGCATCAGCAGAAGGATCTTGCCCAATCCATTGGTTGATAAACCGTGGATCTGAAGCAAAAGTAGGATAAATTTCCCGACCAAATGAACTCATTATATTTATAGAACCTGTTGCTGCTCTGTGCCGTATTTCTAATCCGGTTACAAGGTTCTGTAATTGAGCTTTGCTGGCATTATTCAAAACACCATCTAAAGATGAGTTATTGGGATCTTCAATGATATCCGGATCAAAGAAGTCGCATGCCGTAATTCCTGCAAAAAGCAGTGCTATAATTAAAAACTTATTAGATAATTTCATTGTAATAATCCTCTTTGATTAAAAATCGATTTTTAGGTGAAACACAACCTGTCTCGACGAAGGAAACGGTGTTACTTCTACCGAACTGTTAATAGCTTGTGTACCAAAAACTGAAGTCTCCGGATCGTAACTTCTGTAGTCTGTAAACATCAGAACATTATTCGCCGAAGCACCAACTTTAATTCCGTTTACAGCGTTACCGAACAATCGGTCAATGGATGTAACAGGAACTGTGTAATAAAGACCAACTTCTCTTAATTTTAAGTACGAAGCGTCTTCGATATAATCACTTGGAACACCATTCACCAAACGATCCTGTCCTTTTGTTAAAGATGGGTCATCAGATTCTTCATTCCAGTCAAATGATGTACCCCCAAGATCCGTTAGGAACAGAGAAAGGTTGATATTATCTCCACCTTTTTTCCAGTGCCATAAAAAGCTGAAATCAAGATTCTTGTAAATTCTGAATTCATTACTGAATGACATTTCGAAATCAGGCTGTGAATTTCCGTACACAGTAAATAAAGAAGGACCACTAACCGCAGGGTTACCAATAATAGTAGTAGGAGAGAATCCTTCCTGTAGTAAGTAACTACCCAAACTTGCACCAAAACCACCGGTTACAAAAGCAGGTATGTTAAGCTCTGTAATCTCAGACTCATTTGTCCAGTACAGAATAGAACTGGTCCAGTCTAAATTCTGATTTCTTATCGGATTAATATTCAATGCTAGCTCAATACCTTTATTTTCAAGATTGGCAGCATTTCGGGCAATTACGGAAATACCGGAAGATGTCGGCACTCTTTCATCCAAAATCAGGTCTTCTACAGTTTTTATATAATAAGTTGCTTCCAGAGATACTCTGTTATCATAAACCGAAGCATCCAATCCGAATTCAAGCTCTTGTGCACGTTCCGGCTGCAGATTAGGATCAATATCTCTGGTACTTACAAAAGTTCCCAGAAAACCACCTTGGTTACCCGGAATTAAGGCACTAAAGGTTTGACCGAAATTCGGTAATCCACCCGTTTCACCATATGCAACTCTCGGTTTTAGCTGATTTACAAAATCTGAATCAAAGAAATCAAAGTTTGTAAGGTTAAATGCTACCGATGCTTTAGGAAAGAAATAATATTCTTCCTGATCAGCATTCAACGAAGATCTGTCAAAACGACCTCCAAAAGTACCAATCACTTTGTCATCCCAGTTAACTTCCTGTTGCGCAAACCAACTCAAGTCATATACTTCCAGCTTAGTTTGAGTTATCACAGACTGTATGTTTGCATTTGCAATGGCAGTCTCTCCGGAAACAAGCCCCTGTCCTCGTACAACTTGTCGGTTTTGGTTTTGATCGAACCGGGAGAAACCTAACTGTGTATTCAGGTTAAACTCATTATCACCGGTACCAACGGTTGTTGCATAACTTAATACCGCTTGAATATTAGTGTTAATATTATCTTCTGCGGTATGAACTACATCCCCGGGATTTGCAGAACTTCTTTGCGCCTGCAGGAATGTTGGCATATGTACTAAACCGTTATAGGTTAAATAATCAAGTCCACCATCTGCTTTTAATGAAAGCACTCCAGTGTTATTCTTTATCAAATCTGCATTTACCTGAATCCCTTGTATGAATCGTTGCACTGTTTGATCATTAGTAGCATTGTCAATGAGTGATAAAGGATTTTCACTAAAATAGGGGTTATCAGGATATTCTCCGTTATCGTTTGCGCGTAATTGAGCATAAGTTGGGATAAATGAGAGTGCATAACCTATAGAACCACCGGTACCGTTTTGATTACCTGTGAATCCTCTTTGACTGTCTGTAAAGCTATAACTCGATCTACTTGACACGCGGATATCACTATTAATTCTGTGATCTAAGTTCAAACGAGCAGAATTACGTTCGAATCCGGTTTTCTTGATTATCCCATCTTCTCCGCGGAAACCTCCGGTTAAGTAGAAAGTGGTTTTTTCGTTCCCACCGGAAATACTGATATTTGTTTCAGAGATCATTCCGGTTTCTCCGTATACTTCATCTTCATAATTTATAATGTTTCCATTACTGACAGCAGAATTGTATGCAGCAACCTGACTATCTCCTGTCGGTCCGTTTCCGTAGACAGTTCTGATCTTGTCTACATCCCAGGAAGCAACACCCAGTAACTTGAGCGCACTGCTAAAACCAACATCTTGTGAAAATGAAACTTTAGTTTCTCCTGACTTTCCTCTTTTGGTAGTAATTATTACCACACCTGCATTCGCTCTTTGTCCATATATCGCTGCAGCGGAAGGACCTTTCAGAACCTCAATACTTGCGATTTCATCAGGATTGATATCTGCTAATCTGTTCGAGGAATTATCTTCCTGGCTACTGTTTGCACCTGTAGTTAAAAATCTACCATTGGTAATCACATCATTATTTACATATACACCGTCAATAATATATAGCGGCTGGGATGATCCCGCACCTAATGTACTTACACCACGCATTTGAACACTAATACCTCCACCGGGAGCTCCACTTTGAGAACGAATTGCTACACCGGGAATCTTTCCCTGAAATGCACCATCCAATGTTTGAGGACTCACCCTTTCTGTTAAATCTTCGGCATCAATTTTAGTAATTGAGTTTGCCAGATTAGATCTCTTCACAGAAGAAGCAAGACCTGTTACTACCAGTTCATCCAAATTAGCCACATCCGACTTCATCTGAACATCAAGTGTAACAGTTTCTCCATTAGAACCTGATACTTCAATATTCTGAGTTAAATAACCCACAGAAGTGATTCTAAGAGTTGTGGTTCCGGATGGAAGTGTAACTGAATACATTCCGTCTAAATTTGTTGCTGCTCCGTTTCCTGAAGCTTGATCAAATACGGTAACACCGATAAGTGCATCTCCTGTCTCTGCATCTGTAATCAATCCTGACACAGTATACTGTGCGAGCGAAGATTGAACTGCAAACAGCAGTCCAAATAAGACCGTATATGTTAGTGTTAAATAGCGCTTTGTTTTCATAAGATCATGATTTGTTTAAAATTTTAATCCTTAGACCTTCATAATAATAAAAATATTTTAACATTCAATTAATACTTCGAAGCCCATTGAAGGAGTTTATTGCTGTTTAATTGTTACAGAACTGTTATCTCATTTAACAGAACTTTGCCTTATCTTTTGTTGTTAAAACAAATATGAAAATGACAAAAAAATACATACTCCCCGGACTGCTTTTTATTTCTCTTTTGATCTCTTCATGCGGTGAACCTCGTAAGAATCCAAGAGAATTAAGCGAAGAACAACTAAAAATTGGCGAAATTATCTGGAACTCGACTTTTACTGACTTGAAAGGAAATCAGGTTTCTATTCAGGATTATAAAGGTAAAGTTGTTTTGATAGATTTCTGGGAAACCTGGTGCGGACCTTGTCTGCAGGTTTTTCCTGCTATGGACTCGTTAAGAAAAGAATACAAAGATGATTTCGTAGTACTTGCCGTTAATCTTCAGGACAGTGATACCCCAGAAGAAGTGGAAGCTTTTAAAAACGATAAAAACTACGATTTTAATTTTGTATTGGATAAAAATGAGATCGGTCCTAAAGTCATCAGCTTTGGAATTCCATTCAAAGTTTTCATTGATCCGAATGGATACCTCATAAAAGCTGAAGTAGGTTCTAATGGAACCGAAGGTGACTATTTAAAAGCAAAAACTATAATAGAAGACAATAAACAATCATAGATTAGATATTAAATTATGCCAGAAGTAAAAGAAAAATTAGCATACAAAGTAAAAGACATTTCTCAAGCCAAATACGGCCGACAGGAAATAGAGCTTGCTGAAGCTGAAATGCCCGGATTAATGGCATTGAGAGAAGAGTACAAATCTGAGCAACCTTTAAAAGGTGCGCGGATTGCAGGTTGTCTTCATATGACCATTCAGACCGCCGTACTTATTGAAACTCTTGTTGATTTAGGAGCAGATGTAACCTGGTCATCTTGTAATATTTATTCAACTCAGGATCACGCAGCTGCAGCTATAGCTAATGCCGGAGTTCCGGTTTATGCCTGGAAAGGAATGACCGAAGAAGAATTTGATTGGTGCATTGAGCAAACTTTATTCTTCCCTGACGGACAACCCCTCAACATGATTCTGGATGATGGTGGTGACCTTACCAATATGGTTCTGGACAGATATCCGGAATTAGTGGATGGAATTAACGGAATTTCTGAAGAAACCACTACCGGTGTCCTTCGCTTAATCGAAAGAGAACGAAAAGGAACGCTTACACTTCCTGCAATCAACGTAAATGACTCTGTTACCAAATCTAAATTTGATAACAAATACGGTTGTAAGGAATCAGCTGTGGATGCTATTCGCAGAGCTACCGATGTTATGATGGCCGGAAAGGTAGCTGTCGTTGCCGGATATGGTGATGTAGGTAAAGGAACTGCTGCTTCTTTGAGAGGAGCCGGTGCCCGAGTTATTGTAACTGAAATTGATCCTATCTGTGCACTACAAGCTGCAATGGATGGTTTTGAAGTTAAAACCATGGATGAAGCTGCTAAACGTGCTGATATCGTTGTTACCGCAACCGGAAATAAGGACATTGTTAAAGGACGTCACTTTGAAAGCATGAAAGACAAAGTGATTGTTGGTAACATTGGTCATTTTGACAATGAAATTGACGTAGCATGGTTAAAAGCGAATTCCGAAGAAGAAAACATCAAACCGCAGGTTGATATTTTTACTCTGAAATCAGGAAAACAAGTAGTGTTACTTTCACAAGGAAGATTGATGAATCTTGGTAATGCTACCGGACATCCATCTTTTGTGATGAGTAACAGTTTCACCAATCAGACACTGGCTCAGATCGCACTCTGGAACAGACCTGAAGAATTTGAGCCGGGCGTTCACGTGCTGCCTAAATCATTAGACGAAAAAGTAGCGCGATTACATCTGTCTAAAATTGGTGTTGAACTGGAAACACTTACGGAAGAACAAGCCGAATATATCGGAGTGCCTATTAAGGGACCATATAAATCTGATCAGTACAGATATTGATAGTTTAAATACCAATTTTCAAGTATCAAATCTCAAAGCCTTTTTGTGTTTTACAGAAAGGCTTTTTTTATTGGAAAAAATGATTGTGAAGCGGTAAAGAAGTCCTTATCTTTAAGGCTCTCAATTAATTTTATTGAAATGCACCCGTAGCTCAACTGGATAGAGTACTTGACTACGAATCAAGCGGTTACAGGTTCGACTCCTGTCGGGTGTACACCTAAATAAGCCCTTCGAGCCTATTCACAGCTCTGGGGCTTTTTTTATTGGGGTTACCGTAGGAACAACAAACCGTTTACTTGTACAAATTAAACTTATTTTCTACGTGTTTTTTGCGTAGAGATCAGGCAGTTTGAAGTGCATTAGCAATTTCAGAGCGTTGAACGTCCAAAGAAAGTAACCCTTTCAAAATTAAATCTAGTGTTACGCTTGGATCTCCGTTTTCCATTTTAGCAATACGAGGTTGGCTAGTATGGAGTTTCTTAGCAAGCTCAGTTTGGGTAAGCCCTGCTTTTCTGCGCTCAGCTTTTAATAGAATAGCCATATCCAATTTCATTTCAATGTAAGCAGACTCCTCCTCTGTAAGTCCTAAAAACTCTTGAGTGTCAGAAACTTTCCAACCTGCTTTCTTTAATCGGTTTTGCTTTGAACTGTTCATAATAATTACTCCTTACAATGAATCGTACTGTTTAAATCTCTTTTTAGAGATGTCTATCACTTGCTTTGGCGTTTGTTGAGTTTTCTTCTTAAACACTTCTACAATTATGATTGCATCTTTATCTATCCTATAAATGATCCTCCAAGTTTCTGAAGTATCTTTTATTCGTAATTCATGGCAGTTAGAACCAATGGAAGGCATAGGTCGAGAGTGAGGCATTTCCACAAACTCTCCCTTTTGCAATTTTCTAAGCCAATGCCCGGCGTTTATGCGTGCATTATTAGAAAATGGTGGAGTTTTAACTTCTCCAGCTAGCCATACAAGAGGTTTATCTAACATTCTAAAGTATAACTGATTTATATCAGATTTGGTATAAAAATTTTTTCTTTATTGCATAAAAACTTTTGATTTAATATTCAAAACGGGTAGAGCTTTTTTTACTTAAGAGCAATCTTTAAAGTTATTATTTCGTATTTACGTTCTTAAAAATCCTATCTACCAACTTATATGAGAGTGAAGCAGAAATCTTAAATAACGAGAAAATATAAACCACTATAAAAAAACAGATCATAATATTTGAAAAGATCTGATCCTTATATTGTAACCTGTCTAAGAAATTTATTTCTCCATCTATAATTACTAAAATTACAATTCTACTAAAAAACAGTGCTAGAAATTAGATTACTATAAGAGCTGTCTGTAGTTCTTCTTTAATTCTATCTTTCATTGAGTAAAATTAGTTTCCGAAATTGATACATATAGCATTAATCTATTTTCGGACTTATTACTAAAGCTCGTCTTTTAACCACTCTAAAAACTCCCCAAACCATCAAAGACCAAACGACGATGATTGCTTCCAGCACCAGAATATAGTACGGCCACTCAGGAAGCAGGCTGAAGAAAGTAGTTCCCGGTGGTTTATCCATCACGTACAAATAATTACTGTTTAGGATCAGGTTTAAAACATAGATCACTCCCGCTACCACATTCAGAGCTACAAATGACCTGCCCACATCTTTCAGCTCCAGATCCCAACCCCATACAATAGCGGGATAAAGTCCTAGCAAAACCAACATCAAGTGAACCATCCAATACCGGATTGCATCATAATGAAATAATGAGAACTCTACGGAAGGAGTAAAGTTGGCTTGGGAAACCCCCAATATGATCCAGAAAAAGATCGCAGCCCAAACGGTTCTGTTTTTGGTTGCATACACCCAGATCATGATCATGGGCAGAAAATTACACATATGTAAAGGAATATCTTTGGTGACATCAAAAACACCTGTGTAGTGATTCAGTGGAATCTTAGCCAATTGCAGAACGGAAAGAATAATGGCGACACCGAGCAGTATTCTTTGCTGAACCGCTTCCGGTTTTTCTTTCAAAAAGCGAATAAACCAGACAAAGAAAACTACGAATCCGATCAGCAAGAACAGATGTTCCGCTGAATATGAAGAAAATGAATATGTGGTCTCAAAAAATGAATTCAATTTGATCTGATATTATATCAACCCCGATTGTCGCATGTTTTAATATTTATTCCTTTCACTATATCGGTTTTAAAATAATGGAAAAAGTGTAGCATGAAACATTCACTGATCAAAAAAATATTTTTTATCCGGCTTCAAAACTAGTTGAAATGATCAAAATTCTTCGTACCATTATTTAATGATCAGAATTAAAACAGTCTGATCATGGGTTACGATTTCGCAAAACAGGCGGGAAAACATAACCAAAACATCCAATGGATAAAGCAATGGCTAATAAATTTAAACAGCCTGCTGTCAACCAAACTAAATCTTCAGCTAAAAATACAGCTCCTGCGAAGAAAGTTGGTCAAGCAAAGAAAAGTGGTCGTAAATAATTTAGACTAAATTTTTTACACAAAGCCGGTTCGTAAATAAGAATCGGCTTTTTTTGATTTGAATACATATGGGTACAAAAATAAATTATGTAGTATCTTCGCAGAAAAACTATATGTATACACCCTCTTCATTTAAAGAAGAAAATCCGGAAGTGCTTTTTGATCTGATCGAAGAACATAATTTCGGAGTCCTCTTCAGTCAGCATAAAGAGCACCCTGAAGCTACTCATCTTCCCTTTTTAGTTAACAGAAAAAAAGGCAAACACGGAACGTTGATCGCTCATTTTGCGAAGGCAAATAAACACTGGAAAAAGTTAAATGAGACTAAAGATGTGTTAGTTGTATTTCAGGGACCACACAGTTATATCTCGCCGGCTTGGTATGTAAATCGAGCTGAAGTGCCTACATGGAATTACGCCACTGTTCATGTATTCGGAAAACCCAAGATTACAGAAGACTCAGGTGAGTTGAATGACATGGTTACTAAACTCACGCATTTTCATGAAAATCAGGAAAAAACAGGCTGGAAACTCGATGAAGTCCCTGAAAAGGAATACGAGACTGATCTAAAAGCGATTGTGGGATTGGAAATTGTGATCTCAAAAATGGAAGGGAAATTCAAATTCAATCAGAATAAGTCTGATTTAGACCAGAAAAGTGTAATTGCTAAGATGGAGGATTCAGGAAGAAAAGATATAAGTACAATCATGAAACGAAACCTAAACTCATCTAAGTAACTTTATTTATTTCGGAAAGCTTTCTTTTTAGTTCAACAGGATTAAAAGGTTTGGTCACAAAATCATTCATTCCCACTGAATAGACTTTCTCTTTTACTTCATTAAGTGCCGCCGCAGTTAAAGCTATTATAGGCACATTCTTTTTATTTGAATCCTCTAAACTACGTATTGCTGTTGCAGCCTCATACCCATCCATTTCTGGCATTTCCAGATCCATAAGAATTAAATCAACATCATTTTTCTGTAGTTCTTCAAGTGCTTCAACACCATTAGAAACAATAGTTGCATTAACCTTCCATTTTTTCAGAAAACTCTGCATAACCTTTTGGTTTACAAGATTATCTTCCGCTACAATTACTTTTAGCCCTTCTATGTGTTCTTGCTGAATCTCCACTCTACCTGCTTCTGTGTTTTCTTTATTTTCCGGTTTTCCGAATGTGAGCAGAACACTGAACTCGCTGCCCTCATTCAAAGTGCTTTTGACAGAAATTGACCCATCTTGCAATTCTACTAATTTTTTACTGATGCTTAATCCTAAACCGGTGCCGCCATAAAGTCTTTTTGTTTTTTTATCTGCCTGTACAAAGCTATCAAATATTGAGTCCAACCTGGACTCCTCAATCCCAATCCCGGTATCTTTAACCTTAACCCTAACATCTACTTTTTTATTTTTTTCTGCAACACATTCTACAAAAATTTTCACATACCCCTTATTTGTAAACTTCAAAGCATTACTGACAAGATTATTAAGTATTTGAATTAGCTTAGCAGGATCACCTGATAAGTATTTTGGCAAATTCTCGCCGATTTCCGTTATCAACTCAACATTGTTGTTCTGAGCTGTCGTCTTAAAAGACTCTGATACTGTGCTTACCAGTTCTTTTAATTCAAAATCGGTTTGCTCGAATTCAATTTTTCCTGAATCTATTTTTGAGAGGTCAAGTATATCATCGATCAGACTTAAGAGCGTTTTGGCTGAGAAATCTATAATATTAATAGACTCGAGCTGATCTTTCCTTGGATCATCCTCTTTAAGGAAATTAGTCATCCCCAGAATAGCGTTCATGGGCGTTCTTATTTCATGGCTCATTGTTGCAAGGAAATCAGATTTTGCCGAAGAACTTTTTTTCAACTCTTCGGTTGTTGTTTCCAGTTTTCCTATATAATCCTGAAGTTCATCCTTTTTGAGGTTTAACTCTTTGTTCAGCTCTTTTTCTTTCTCCAGAAACTCTCTGGTAATCTGCTCTGCTCTTTCCTTCGATTCAGAAAAAGTATTGAATATGATCCACGTTGTTACAAAAGCTGCCGCTATTACACCCCACCTAACATAGTCAATTGTTTCGGGACTAAGTGATACCCGATCTATTGCTATAAAATCTATAATGAAATACGAAATTACAGATATAAAAATAGACACATTTCTGACCCTGTTAGATCCCGATTCAAAAAGGAGAATGGACAGCCCCATAGCTGGAATAAGGAAATATTGAATTTCAGCTTTTCCGTCAAAAATCGAACTTAGTATTATTATTGCAATATCCACATAAAGGATGAGCAGAAACTTGGCAATTGTTTCGAACCCTTGTTTTGAAAGAACGGGAATCAAACACAAGGCAATGATCTCAGAAATAAAAAACCAGGAAACAGACATGGATTCATCAACTGCAAAGATCAGAAAGAAAAGAGCACAAATAAGAGCAATTGAATACGAGACAACATCAAGAACAGGTAACCCGAACAAACTGCCATTCTCTTCCCGGTCATCTTTTAAATTACCGGTTTGGGTAGCAGTTATACCTGTAAGTGAGAAATTATTTGCCATACTTTGAATATTAAATTAAGTAAGACAATTATCTTCTATTGGTCAAGAGGTTTGTAACTTTGATTTAAAAGCCATTGCATAAATTTTCATTTGTTTGACCATAGAAGCTAAACCGTTAGCTCTTGTTGGTGATAAATGCTGTTGCATACCAATTCTGGAAATAAAGTCAGGATTTGTACTCAGTATTTCTTCCGGCGTTTGGTTAGAATATAATCTTACCACCAGAGATACCAGACCTTTAGTGATAGCGGCATCACTATCAGCTTTAAATATCAGTTTATTACCTTCTAAATCAACGGTGAGCCATACCTGACTTTGACACCCTTTTACCAAATTTCCCTCAACCCTATCTTTTTCAGGTAGAGATTTGAGCTTTTCACCATGTTTGATAATGTATTTATAACGCTCAGTCCAGTCCTCAAACAAACTGAACTCTTTTACTATTCTTTCCTGTACTTCTTGTATATCCATACCTAAAGGTAATGAAAGGAAAGCATTAAGTTAACCCTCAACACTTTCTTTATTACTCAATTCCTAATTCCAGCAGCGCTACAGATTTTACTGCCTCTACTTTGTTTTCCTTCTCGTTCACAATAGGCTTAAATGATTGAATCATTGAAATAGTACCGTCATTTTTTCCAACGTATTCACATTTTTCGGAGCAGCGCTTTCCTCCAAAAGCCTTGGTAAGACTTTCTTTTATAACATCAGCAGTCTTTTTTGATACTACTGATTCAATTCCCTGATCTAACAAAGTCTTCTGGGAAAGCCCTGTAATAGCCTGATAAGACTCCGATACATAACTGCAGTAAATCTCACCATTTTCATCCTTTTTAAACTTCATTACAAACTCATCATGGCTCTCTAGTAAATCTTCGATATTTGCGCTTTTTTTCTTAAGCGTCTCAATAACACGATTTCTTAAAGATACATTATCAAAGTGAATTCTGATGACTGTCTGATCACTGCTCACAAAAGATTTAACATCAGCTTCCAACATTAACTTTTGATCACTGTCGTTCTTAAACTCCCAGGTATAGTTTTCATCTGATATTTCTGAAGAATCAAAATCCTGAAAAAGCTCTTTTACTGTGTTATTATCTTCGTCTGCTACAAGGTCCCAGATCTTGATTTCCTTAAGCTCATCAACATCTTTTTTCAAAATTTCGCGGAACGACTTATTACTCGAGATAATGTTGCCCTGTACATCAAGATCTACAAATGTTCTTTTGGAGTTTTCTTCCAGTTCTTCAAAATCTATTGTTGCGTCAAAAAGCACCTTACTTGTTTCCTGCCGCTCAGTTATATCTCTTTGATAAGAAACCCAGTGTGTTATCTCCCCTTCTGAGTTTGTGAGTGGATGAATATCCCATTGATTAATAAATTCTGATCCATCCTTTCTGTAATTTACAGTATGGCCGAAAAAAGCCTGTCCGTCTATTAACCTTTTTTTAAGGCGATCTAGAACATGCCTGTCTGTTTTTTCTCCCTGAAGAATTCTTGGTGTTTTTCCAATCACTTCTTCTCTGGAATAGCCGGTCATTTTTGTAAATCCGTCATTCACATAAACAATTCGAGGACCAGGTTCTTCTAAGTTTAATTCGGTAATTAAAATGGAATCGTAATCGTGCTTCGTTGCATTCTCCAAAAGCGATAAATGAGACTTAATCCGCTCATATTTATTCAGAATCTCAGAAAACAAACTTTCTAACTCAGTTTCAGAAGCTTTGTCTTTGCTACACGATTTTATTACTTCAAGAATTTCAGATTCTTTTTTACTCATTGCAATAGTGTTTATAGAAGGTACATTTAGGTTTATAACTATTCAATACTTTAAACCATTCCATTCCGAAGCAAAAATTTTTTACTTTATACTACCTTGGTAGTACATTGATATAATGTATAAAAAAACACTCATTTTAGTTCTTTTAATCTCATTTTCAGGATGTTCTTTTTTCAAAATAAACGAGAAAAAAAACTTCAAACCTGAGTTGATCCGAGTAGAAGGAGGTACATTTAATTATGGAGATTTTTACGAAGGTAAAAATACTGACGCAATTCCCGTTCACAGCGTAAATGTTGATGAATTTAAGATCGGCAAATTTGAAATCACTTATGAACAGTTTGATTACTTTGCGGAGAAAACCAAGATCGCAAAACCTGAATCTGATCTGGAAAAAAGAGGAACCCGAGCGGTAGCCTACGTTACATGGGATGAAGCAAAAGCTTTTTGTGAATTTTTTGGATATCGCTTACCTACCGAAACGGAATGGGAATACGCTGCCAGATCGGGCGGAAAAAATCAAGTGGTATCAAGTGCAACAACTCTTGATTCCATTTATGTTGTAGCTTTAACAAAAGATGAAAGCCGAAGTGAATCAATAGAGGTGGGAACAAAACACCCCAACGATCTGGGTATTTATGATATGAGTGGCAATGTCTTTGAGTGGATCGGAGACTACTATCAGTTCTATTCTATGCCTGACAGAAAGCATAGTCTGGATGAAGATGCTGTTCGTATAATTCGCGGCGGAAGTTTTTATGAAAACATGGTCGCTAACCGAACTTATTGGAGAACAGGAACCTTAAGAGACGTTCGCTCTGAAGATATAGGCTTCAGATGCGCTGATGATTAGTCTTCTGATCTCTTTTTACTAAAGGATAGTAGATTTGTACTGTGGTTAAATATAATTCTAACATTTGAACCATATTCAGTAAGTAGTTCTTCGTTCTCTTTAAAATCTTCTATTAATATTTGATTTCCTGTATCTAATCTAAAAAAATATGGTTTTGAATAGCCCCAAGACAATACAACATAATCTTCGGTAACACCAAGCAACTTAAAATTAGATCGTTCCGGAGAATAGACCTCCCAATAAATTTCTTTCGTAAAAGGATTGATCAATTTTAGTATTGCCTTTCTTTCTCTGTCAATTCCTAAAAGTAGTAAACGACTATTATCAATAAATTCTAAACTTCTTACTGAAAGCTCTGAATACTCCGCAATAGTTTCTAATTCTTTGTTATAGATAAGTTTTTTATTGAAAGGATATTCAAATTCCTTTAGCCTATAAGAAAAAATCATATAGTCATTTTCATTATCAGCTTGTAAAAATTCAGAACTTCCCCCTTGAACTCTTTCGATTTCATGTCCCGATAAATCCTTCGACTTAAAACTCTCAATTGAATCCAATGATACACTAATTACTTGTATTGGATATCTGTTTTTTATATTTCGAACATCGATTTCTTTGTAAAGCCCTGAGATCTCATTTGATAATTCTTCAATATTTTTTTCTGAGGATCTTTCTTTTTTTAAATAAAATCTTTCTTTTTCAACTTTCAGACTGTCTTGTAGTACCTGAATTTCAGAATAAATTTCATTCTCTTTCTTGTTTTCCAGATATCTTTCAAGCTTTGAGCTTACGATCCATAAGTACTCTTCATCAAGAAACTCAGTTAAAAAATCCCCCTCTAAATCTAATGATTTCGAAATAATCTCAACTGATTTATCATTTGTAGAATACAAAGCTAAATAGCCATAATCTTTTGCAGTAAAATATTTCCCACTTTTACTAAAATTGATAATCGAGCTGGGTACATGACTAAACTTTGCTTTTTCTAGAGCAGTGTTATCATAAATTGTATGAGTCCATTCTCCTTCAAAATCTTCTGTTGGAGCTCTGCCGTTTTTTGTGACATTAGACAAAACAAATCCTAATTTTTTGCGGTCGGCTTTCACATAATATGAGCTATCCATTTTTTCTAATAGCTTATTCCCTTTTTCATCATATACATGTACACCGTGAATAGATTTACCTGCTAGCTGATTGAAATCGACAATAACTCCATGTTCGAACCTTAAAACTTCTACTCCACTGTTTTCTGCTAATGCTGAAAGATTTACTTGTCGGATAACTTCATATCCTTTATTTGAATCGGGATCTTCTTTTCTAATTTCCTCTTGACAGGATAAAGTTGAAAGTAAAAAACCTGCTAAAATAAAAAATTGGAATCGCTTCATAACTCATAGGCATAAAAAAGGGAGCCGAAACTCCCTTTACTCACTCGCTTATCGAAGCAGCAACTTAGCAATTGTCATAAGTTGCATGTTCGTAGTCCCTTCATAGATCTTTCCGATCTTAGCATCACGATAATATTTTTCGACGGGATATTCTTTAACAAACCCATTTCCGCCGTAAAGGTCCACAGCCATCGAAGCAACTCTTTCGGCTACTTCAGAAGAATAATATTTCGCCATTGCAGCTTCTTTCAGGAAAGGCTGTCCTGCCATTTTCATTCTGGCTGCATTATAAACCAACAAACGAGCTGTTTCAATATCCGTTGCCATGCGTGCTAATTGAAACTGAACTCCCTGGAATTCAGCAATAGCTTTGCCAAACTGCTTACGTTCCTGTATGTATCCCAGAGCGGCATCAAAAGCTCCTTGTGCAATACCAACCATTTGAGCGCCGATTCCAATTCTTCCTTCGTTAAGCGTTTCGATAGCAACTTTGTATCCTTTACCTAATTCCCCGAGGATATTTTCTTTAGGTACCCTGCAATCTTCTAATAAGATCTCACAAGTAGAACTGGCACGAATTCCCAGTTTATTTTCTTTTTTAGAAACTGAAAAACCTTCAAATCCTCTTTCTACTACAAACGCGGTAATACCTTTATACCCTGCTTCCGGATTAACATTCGCAAGGACAATAAAAATATCAGCCTCATTTGCGTTTGTGATCCATAATTTTGCACCATTCAGAATGTAGGAATCCCCATCTTCTTTAGCTTTACATTTCAAAGCAAAAGCATCGCTTCCGGATCCTGCTTCAGATAAACAATATGCTCCCACTTTTTCGGTGGCAAGCTGTGGTAAATACTTTTCTTTCAAAAAATCAGATGCATAGTTTACAAAGGCATTATTTACCAATGTATTTTGAACATCCATAAAAACACCAACAGAACCGTCCACTTTAGATATCTGCTCAATAGCAACTACAGACATCATGAATGTCCCTCCACCACCATTGTATTTTTCAGGTATATCAATGCCCATTAAACCCATTTCAAAAAACTCCTTGATCAAACCCGGGTCAAGCTTGGCATTTTCATCCATTTCCTCAACCAAAGGTTTTATTGAGGCCTGAGCAAAATCTGCGGCTGCATCTTTTAGTAATTGCTCGTCTTCTGTTAATGTAGTTAAGGGTGGTACCAGTTGTTCTGTAGCGTCCATTAAAAATAATCTTCTTTATGAATTTTGAGAGTTTAATATACGAATTGCAAGCGCTTTTCTGCTACTTAAAATCCATAAATCTGTAACATTCGAACATTTATTTCATCATTTAAATAAGCGGTAGCATATGCGTTAAAATGTAAGCGCTTACAATTTATAATTTGAATTTAAACAAGAGGTAGATATGAAATACTTATTTTCATTGATAATACTAATACTTGGCTTATCCTTGGCAACCAATGCTCAGGATGACGTCATGATGCAGGCGTTCTATTGGGATGTTCCTGTTGATGAGTCCGGTAATAATGGATTCTGGTGGGATAGCCTGGCAGCTAAGTCATCAGATATGGCCAATGCAGGTTTTACAGGTCTTTGGGTTCCATCACCTTCAAAAGGAAATTTTGGGATTGTGGACATGGGATATGGAATCTACGATCATTATGACCTGGGTAATTATAATCAGAAAGGGACCACTGAGACTCGTTTTGGAAGTAGAAGCGAACTTGAAGGCATGATTTCTGATATGCACAGTAACGGCATCGAAGTTTATGCAGATATAATTTTGAACCATATCTATTCTGATGGAGACTATTATAATTCTAACAATAATCTTGAAGCAAACCCGGACGTTAAGGGATATGTTTTTGATGAAGCATTTATCAATGGAACACAATATCAAACATATCCGACCAACGAGATAGTTTGGGTAATTCCAAACGCCTCAGCAGGAACTTACTACATTCAGGTAGATGGATATAATCTGGATTTTGGTGCAGCAAAGGGCGAACGTGGTTATGATATAATGATAGACTGGACAGGTTCCGGGCCTACCTCAACTACGGCCTGGGAAAGTGAACCAAACAACGGTAGCGGGAATTATAATACCGTTTCTTCGTCGGGAACAACTATGCAAGGACATATGGATAACTCTTCAGATATTGATGAATATGAGATTACGTTAAGCTCAATTTCTGATATCGTAATAATCCTGACAGCCAGAAAAGAAGGAACTGACGGATCAGGAAACTTTGAATGGCAATATGCCAGCCAGAACAATGGATACTACCCAAAAGCAGTCTGGTATAATAGTAACAATCTTGCTAATACTACTTTGGAAGCACAGACACCTACTGCTATTACATATCCAACTCATACAGGAACCGGAGAAGCCAATTATTCATGGGATCATGATGATTTTCATCCTGTGGATTCAAATGACTGGTTAGGATATCCCGGAAATGATGAAGTAATTACGAACACCAAGTTCTTTGGTAATGACTTGAATACATTCAGCTCTACTGTGCAAAGCAGATTAGAAAACTGGGGATATTGGATGGCTGATGAAATTGGGTTTGATGGTTTCAGGCTCGATTTTGTTCGTGGATTTCAGGAAACCTACGTGGCTGATTGGGTAAATAATTTACCTACACTAAGCGGTTCACAAAGATTTATTGTTGGAGAATATTGGGGTAATGCCCAATCAATTCATTCCTGGGTTACTAATGTAACTAATGGTACCTCCACAGTTACTTCTACCACAACTACGGGAGCTGATGTTGATGCGTTTGATTTTCCTTTAAAGTTTGCTTTGAATGGAATTGTAAATAACACTTCCGGTTCCGCTGATATTACTGCTACATTAGATCATGCCAGTATGATCAGAAACAATAGCGGTTACTCATTATCAGGTACAGATGTGGTTTCATTTGTTGATAATCATGATACCGGAAAAGAACATGATAAATGGGTATTCAGTGACTGGGATATGGCTTATGCGTATATCTTAACCCATGAAGGACGACCTTGTGTTTTTTATTCTCATTATTATGGTGTTGAACAAGAAGATGCTCATGGTGGATCTCACACTACACAAGCTCCTTCAAGTTTGAGAGATGACATAGATAACCTCATTAATGTTCGAAATACTTACCTCGGCGGAAGCCTGGAAGTTTTGAGCGCTGATGGTAATCCTTACCCTTCTGCGGATGCAGCGGATGTTTATGTTGCCAGACGAGAAGGAAACGGCACAAAAACAGGAGCTATCATAGTAATTAATGACAACAGTTCTTCTACAAAGGGACTTTGGGTAGATCATACTACAGGAAGCGCTCTATGGACGAACGATTACTTAGTTAATGTTGAAACCGGGGATAGTACCTTAGTTTATGGTGATGGAAGAGTGTTTGTAGAGGCTCCTTCCCGTGACTTTGCTGTATATGTTCCTGCTAGTGAGTTTGAAGGTATATTATCTAAAGCTCTCCCAACCAATACGGAGGAATCGGTAGATGCTTCTCCTGAAGGTTTTGACCTTTTTGACAATTATCCTAACCCATTTAACCCAACTACCAATATTTCATTCAATCTGCCGGCACAAGGAAATGTTGTTGTTAAAGTATTTAATTCTTTGGGGCAGGAAGTGGCAACACTTGCAAGTGCATTCTTCACAAAGGGCAATCATACATTAACCTGGGATGCTGCCAATGTTTCAAGTGGTATTTATATTTATTCTATTGAATACAATGGTATCAGAAAGAGCAAGAGAATGACTTTGATTAAATAACCAGTTATTCTCGTAACTAATCAATAAAGGAGTTCTCTTCAGAGCTCCTTTTTATTTTTCCAGCATTTTTTTAGCAGCAAAAGCAGGAGCTATCTCTCCTTTTTTAATTTGTTCAACGAGCTCTGCTGCTTTTTCCTTATTTGTCTCTGACCCCCACAGCCTCCTTAATACTTCATCTTCTACCAATCGTTTAAACCAGTTCAATTCCTGCTCTTTTCTTTGAGCTTCAAAAATTCCTTTGTCTTTTAATGCAGAAATAAATCCCTGAATTTTCTCCCATGCTTCATCAATTCTTTTCTTTTTAATCGAACTAACGGTCAAAAATTCTACTCCAATTCCATCGTACTTTGGAGTGAGTAAGTGAAATGCATTCTGGTATTCCGTAACGGCATTTTTCGCCATCTTCTCCTGGTCGCCGTCTGCTTTATTGATCACCAAGATGTCAATGATCTCCATGATTCCACGCTTTATTCCTTGTAAAGAATCTCCTGCTCCGGGCAACATCAAAACCAAAAAACAATCTACCATGGAAGCTACTTCAAACTCGCTTTGGCCAACTCCCACGGTCTCTACCAAGATCACATCGTAGCCGGCAGCTTCACACAGCATCATGGATTCCCGGGTTCTTTTTGCGACACCTCCTAATGTTCCTGATGTCGGAGATGGACGAATAAATGCTTCATCCTTTGAGGATAGCGTCTCCATTCTGGTTTTATCACCCAAAATACTTCCTCCGGTTGCAGGACTGCTTGGATCTACAGCCAATACCGCAACTTTCAAACCTTCTTCAATCAAAAGGTTTCCAAGTGCTTCTATAAATGTACTTTTTCCCACTCCGGGCACACCTGAAATACCAACCCGAATGGTTTCTTTAGTCGATCTTACTTTACTGATCAGTTCCTGAGCAGTTTGCTGATCTGCCTCCCGGTTACTTTCAACCAGAGTGATAGCTTTGGCTAAATGTCGCCTTTTTCCTTCCTGAACTCCTTTTGCAAGCTCCTCAATGGTCATGCTTTTTTAGCTCTGATTTCATCAATTACTTTTGAAGCAGCTTTCGGAATGTTTGTACCCGGACCAAAAATAGCCGAAACACCAGCCTCATATAGAAAATCATAATCCTGTACCGGAATTACTCCACCCGCTACAATGATAATATCCCCGGCTTCTTCTTTTTTGAGGATTTTTACCAGATCAGGAATCAAAGTTTTGTGCCCGGCAGCCAGGGTTGAAACACCGATCACATGCACGTCATTTTCGATAGCTTGTTTAGCGGCTTCGTCAGGGGTTGAGAATAAAGGTCCGACATCCACATCAAAACCCATATCTGCAAATGCTGTTGCCACAACTTTAGCACCCCGATCGTGACCATCCTGTCCCATTTTCACTACTAAAATTCTTGGGCGACGTCCTTCTTCTTCAGAAAAAGAATCAATTTTGGTTTTAATTTCCTGGTAATTTTTATCCGATTTATACACGCTTTCGTACACTCCTTTTATGGTTTGATTGGTGGCGGTATGTCTTCCCCAGGCCTGCTCAAGTGCTGTAGAAATTTCTCCAACAGTGGCTCTTTTTCGTGTTGCTTCCACAGCAAGATCCAGAATATTTCCGTCTCCTGATTTAGCCGCTTCTGTGATTGCCACCAACGCTTCTTTGGTAGCTACTTTGTCTCGCTTTGCTTTGATCTCATCAATAAGGTTTACTTGTCCGTCACGAACTCCGGTATTGTCGATATCTAAAATGTCAACAGGGTCTTCTTTTTCGTTCACATATTTGTTCACACCAACTATGGTGATGTCGCCCTTATCAATCCCTGCTTGCTTGATAGCAGCAGCTTCCTCGATCTTTCGTTTTGGATAGCCTTCTTCAATAGCTTTTGCCATTCCGCCCATCTCCATCACTTCATTAATGATGGTCCTGGCTTTTTCTTTCAGATCATGAGTCATGGATTCTATAGCGTACGAACCTCCAAGCGGATCAACCGTGTGTGTGATATCTGTTTCTTCCTGAATAATGGTTTGCGTATTTCTGGCAATTCTTGAAGAAGTTTCTGTCGGGAGAGAAATTGCTTCGTCGTAACTGTTGGTATGTAAAGATTGAGTTCCACCGAGCACTGCTGCCATAGCTTCAATCGTAGTTCTTACTACATTGTTCAAAGGATCTTGGGCTGTCAGCGACCACCCTGATGTTTGACAGTGTGTTCGAAGCATTAACGATTTTTGATTCTTTGGCTGGAAATGTTCTTTCATCAATTCTGCCCAAAGTGTTCTTGCTGCTCTGAGCTTACTTACTTCCATCAGAAAATTCATACCTATTGCGAAAAAGAAAGACAATCTTGGAGCAAAAGCATCTACATCTAAACCACTTTCTACCGCTGTTTTCACATATTCCAAGCCATCAGCTAAGGTGAATGCCAATTCAAGAGCAGAATCAGCGCCAGCTTCCTGCATGTGATAACCTGAAATCGAAATCGAATTAAAGCGAGGCATTTTTTCGCTGGTATACTCAATGATATCCGAAACCAATCGCATAGATTCCTGCGGAGGATAGATATACGTATTCCGAACCATGAACTCTTTTAAAATGTCATTCTGAATCGTTCCGCTTAATTGTTCAGTTGAAACTCCCTGCTCTTCAGCTGCAACTATATACGCTGCCATGATGGGAATAACCGCTCCATTCATCGTCATAGAAACGGACATTTTATCTAGTGGAATTCCATCAAATAAGATCTTCATGTCTTCCACTGAATCAATAGCAACTCCGGCTTTACCAACGTCACCAACTACTCTTGGATGGTCTGAATCGTAACCTCTGTGTGTTGCGAGATCAAAAGCCACACTCAGTCCCTTTTGTCCTTTTTCGAGCGCCTGTCGATAGAATTTATTGGATTCTTCTGCAGTTGAAAATCCGGCGTATTGACGAATCGTCCACGGTCGCTGAGTATACATACTTGCATACGGCCCACGCGTAAAAGGATACTCTCCAGGATATCCCGGATCTACATTTCTATTCGAAACATCCTCGGAATCATACAACGCTTGTATTTCAAATCCCTCCGGACTTTGCCTATTCAAAGATTCTACCTTACCACCTTTAAGCAGTTTTTCTACACCTTTCTTCCAATTATCTTTCCCGGAATTATTATCTGACATGAAGTTAGTTTTTTATGGAAACTGATTATCTGCCTAAATGTACGACTTTGAAAGAAGATTTTTAAGAATGAAAAAATAAGTGCTTGAAATATAAATTCGCACAAGTTGTAGTACTGCATCTTTATAAATTGAAAAATTGGGTTATATTCTCTGATAAACTAAACAATTATAGACCTTTACTTTTGAAGAAGCTCAAGTTTCCCGGCATTTTTGTTGTAGTTCTATTTTTTAATACATCATGCTGTTTTAATTTTGGGTTTCCTAACCCACATGCAGACAGAGAATTAGTTGTTATTAAAGATTTTGAAGAACTATCCTCACCTATGCTTGAAGAAATTTCTATTGTCCCATCAGAGTATATGTATGTTGAAGTGAGTCAACAAAATGATTGTGGAGATATTGAAACCCATAAAGTAAAACCCGAATTCCATCTTTCTGCAGATAGTACTTCCTCTGTCATTATAACTCAAAGCAAAGGAGATACCCTGCAATTTTATGGTTTTGATATCGATCAAGATACTTTAAAGTTGAGAGCTACATGGTATGAAGAAGACATAACTCAGTATTTCGAAGTCAGCAGAAATTTTCAAATAATAGTTAGCTTCTTTGATGACTGACTTTAAATATATCCCGGTCCGGAAAGTTTCAAAGTTCATATCTGAATGTCAGTTTTTTTTGAAAGAGTAAAAGTTAGAATCAAACTCAGGAGATTTATCAATTACGAATAAGTGTTATCGATATTCTATTTGAAATAAAATCAGATATTTACTAAGCTATATTAATTCAATCTCTGTTTTTTATGAAATTTATATCCACTTTACTTTTTCTGATAATTACTTCTTCGAGTTCGAGCTTGATCGCTCAAAACAAAAATCCTGACTCGAACATAGAGATTTTATTTTCCAGTAATGTCGGGTCTTTTTATCTCCCCACACAATTTAATTCAAAACAATTCCCTCGATGCATTGAAGGATGTGAACCGGCAGGCAGTGCAGCATCTAAAAGTACTGGGATTGGATTTGAAGCTCGCTTAAAGATCTATGAATTCTTTCACCTATCAAGTGGTGTGTCTTATACAAGAAATGCTTATTACGAACAGGCTCGAATTAGTGCCGGTGGACCTAGTTTTATTACTAAAACTCAACGGGACTTCCATTTTATAGATATACCTTTTAAGTCTCATTTAAAATTACTGGAATCTACCAAAGAACAACGATATTCCGTTTACTTTGATCTGGGAGTTATTAATCATATAAATTTAAATTCGGAATATCCCGGAGCTTCCGGCTTGATTGAACTTAAGAAATATGGTTTAAGCGGTACTGTTAGTCTTGGAATTGCAGTTTCATTTAACAAGTTGACTTTAGAATTAGCACCTTATTACCGGCATTCTCTTACAAGCTTCGGAAATGATATAGACCCTTTCTCAGATAGAAGACTTTCTGATGATGCAGCTTATTCTCCTAATGAATTCTCTCCAAGAAACTTAGGAGTTAATTTTAACTTTGCTTTGGGGCTTTAGTTTGAAATATTATAACTATTTCAAGTTCATTTCTGTCTGAAATAATCAAAACACAACAGATAATTAAAAGAACAGTCATCACCGGGCGTATGCTGGCGATCTGAATTGTTTTGAAGCTCATTATTTAAATCTACTATCTAGATTCCCTGCATACGCGTGGGAATGACTTGGCCTACTTCAAATTCATATCCGTCTGCGAAGTGCCAAAACTCAGATCTGAATCAAACTCTCCTTTCCCGAAGGTTTCTTCCATTTCTGCACGTAGCTTTTGGATAGTTAATCCACTTTTGAGCGTCCCATTTCTGGCAAGTGAAACTCTTCCTGTTTCTTCAGACACAATAAGAACTAGTACATTATTGGTTTCACTAATTCCTACTGCAGCTCTGTGACGTGTTCCAAAAGCTTGGGCAATATTTGGGTTTTGGGAAATCGGCAAATAACAACTTGCTGCTACAATTCTGTTGCTTCTTATTACAACTGCTCCGTCATGCAATGGAGTATCTTTTTGGAAAATAGTAGTGAGCAATTCTGATTTTACTGCTGAATCAATTTTAACTCCTGCATCTACTAAATCCTGCAAAGAAGAAGAACGTGCAAAAACAATAAGAGCACCAGTTCTGTCTTTTGCCATTTTCTTGGTGGCATCGATTACTTCATCGATCATTTCATTGGATCCCGTTCTGGTAAAAAAACGATCGAAACTGGTGTTATTACCAATTCTGTATAAAAGCTTTCTGATCTCCGGTTGGAACAGAATAAAGACTGCAAGAATCCCAACATCCAGAATACTCTTGAGAATAAAATTGATCGTCTCAAATCCTAACAACCGAATAATGAAATTGATCAGAATAACAAAGATGATCCCAATGGTAGCCTGAATTGCGAATGTGCCCTTGATCCATCTATACAGATATATCAGAACCCCTGTAATAATCAGGGTTTCGATAAAATCCTTAATTCCGAATTCTAAAAATCCGATGGGAAACAATGTAGTGGCCGTCTAGCGTTGTGATTGAATTGCTTGGAATATACGCAATGAATCGGAAGCTTCCTTAACATCATGCACTCTAAGAATTTTAGCGCCTTTCATAAGTGCATCATAATGAATTGAAACCGTTCCTATCAACCGATCATCAGCAGATCTCTCATCCAGAATATTTCCTATCAAAGATTTGCGAGATGCTCCAATTAACACAGGAACGCCAATTTTTATGAATTTATCAAGATGTGCCAGTAATTTTAAATTATGTTCCAGCGTTTTACCAAAACCAATTCCGGGATCAATAATTATGTTTTCTATACCTTTATTCTTAGCAAATTCTGTTTTTTCTTTTAGAAAACTCATTACCTCACTCACCACATCCTTATAAACGGGATTCTTTTGCATGGTTTTTGGATCACCCTGAGAGTGCATGATCACATAAGCAGCATTATATTCAGCTGCCAGCTCTGCTATTTTGGGTTCTTTTTGAAGCCCGCTTACATCATTAATTATGCGAGCTCCAATTTTAAGTGCTTCTTCGGCTACTTTATATTTTGTTGTATCAATAGAGTATATAAGATCAGGAAATGTGTTAACTGCAGATTCCAAAATTGGAACTACCCTGTCAATCTCTTCCTGTTCAGAAACCGGATTTGATCCCGGACGGGTAGATTCTCCTCCGATATCAATAATAGAAGCCCCGTCTCTGCGCATAATATGGATACGATCGAGCGCACGATTCACATCTAAATATTGCCCTCCATCGCTAAAAGAATCAGGAGTGGCATTTATGATCCCCATAATTTGGGGAGTAGAGAAATCTGGTATTGAGATAATAGAAATTGTTTGAGTAAAGTTATTAATTAATGGTTATTTGTATACAACAACAAATAACCATTAACCAATTACTAAAGAGATTACCACTCTTGCTGCAGTTCGCTGAGCTTATCTTCTTTTGTTGCCCACTCATCCGCATCAGGAAGTGCATCCTGTGTTTCGTTGATTACACGATCTTCCCATTGCTCAGCAAGTCGTTCATTAAGCTCAATGTAGTGTTCCCATTTTTCAGGCACTTCATCATCCGGATAAATAGCTTCTACCGGACATTCTGAAACACATGCATCACAATCGATGCATTCATTTGGGTCAATAGTAAGAAAATTAGGTCCTTCACGAAAAGCGTCTACGGGGCAAACAGCAGCGCAATTAGTATATTTACATTGAACACAAGGTTCAGTTACAATGTAGGGCATTATGTTATTTTTGTATTTTCATTAGATGATTCGGAATATCTCAGGCTGAAGCATTAGATGCAATTCAAATTATTTAAGTATCTCAATAACAGCATCAATATCTCCATCATTCGGAGCCGGTTCAATATTCAATATTTTCGCCATAACTTCATAAAGATGAATGTTTTCGACGCGACCTAAATTTACTTCTTTTTTAAAAGCAGGTCCATGGGCTATAAAAATCGCATCCATTTTAGGATTGGCATTGTCAAAACCGTGTGCGCCACCATCAGGATAACCTTCACCTCTCGATTCAAAATATTCAGCGGAATTTATGGTAAAACCCTCATCAGCTATCATTAAAAAATCCGGTGTTCTCTTATTGCCTTTAAGGTTAAAACGTTCAGGTATATTCTCTTTCAGATATACACGATAATTTTTCTCGCCTTCTTTCAACGCCTGATAAATTTCGGTCTTAATGCCACTTTCTTTCACATTAAACATTAGCGCCGGAGAATATGAAATGATTTCTATCCCATCAGTATTTATAAAATCATCGAGAACTACTTTTTTATCCGGGCTTACTTCAATCATTCCATGATCAGATACAATCATCAAGTTAATATTTCCGTCCGGATCATTACCACGTAGTTTTTCCGATAGATAACCGACCAAATCATCTGCCTGTTTAATAGCATCTATCACTTCTTCTGAATCAGGGCCATAACGATGGCCCCGGCTATCAACAAAACTAAAATAAAGGGTCCCAAAATCTACCGGATCATTTTCCCTTGTTAACCATTTTACAACTGTGTCGATTCTGGCTTCATTAGGAATACTACCATCATAACTCTTCCAATGGCTTGGTCTCATGTTTTGAATCGGAGCTTCGGAACCAATCCAAAACATGGTCCCGGCTTTTTTTCCTGCTTTTTCTACGGTATTCCAAATCGGTTCACCTGAATACCAATCGGGATTTTCAACTGCTTCTCTGTTTCCCATAGAATACCGGGCATCCATTTCAGGGTCGTACATATTATTTCCGATAAGCCCATTACCGATAAGCCCATTATTCTCGGGATACAAGCCGGTAGCGATTGCGTAGTGATTAGGAAATGTTTTTGTGGGAAATATCGGAATTAAACCCTCAGCAGTTGCACCATTTTTAATCAGGCGATCGAAATTAGGAGTTTCTGTTTTTGATAGATAATCTGCCCGAAATCCATCGAAGGATATCAGTAATAATTGAGGTTGTTTTTTTTCGGGTGAACAACCAAATAGAATTAAAACTGAAAGCGCTAATAGAAAATTTTTCATTGTTTTTAAATGAAAGAACTTCAACTCGAATGATAGATTATTCGAAATCTGTCGTTAGTTTAAATCGGGCAATTCTATTATTCCCGGTATCGGCTACATATACAATAGTTCTGAAATAAGCTACACCACCCGGATTGACGAATTGCTTAGGACCCGAACCCTCTCCTCCAAATGAAACAATGATTTTTTTACTGTCAGCATCTGCACCAACGGGTGGGTTCACTCCTTCCTGTCCATTTGATTGAAACTGGTAAAGAGAGTCCGTTTCGGAGTCAATTACAAAAATGTACGCATCATCATCCCCGGAAAAGGCTATATCAGTTGGCATCTGAAATTTTCCGGGCTCATATAAAAAGCCATTAGCCTGAGATGTATCCTGTGCAAGGAGCGAAGAGTTTTGCTGGAATATTAAACCATCAGTCGTTTCAACAGCATTTATCCATAGTACTCTGAAATCGATTTCCTGAGATTGAGATGCTTGCGCTATCAAGAAACTTCGGTCATCAGTTAACCTATCTCTTTGGGGAGGTGTAACGAAAGAAGCTATTGAACTTAATCTGACAGCACTTCTCAACGAAGGGTTAGTAGGATTTAGAGTTGTGATCTGACGTACATTGGTCATTTTGGATGTAGGAACCCCGTTTACTTCAATTCTGGTGAATTCAAGTACCGTATTATCAGGCGCAGCAATTTGATTGGTGCTATTTTGAGGTCCTCTTCTGGATACGTATACAGAGTTATCAGCTAGAATTGTTAAGCCTGTAATTTCTACATTTTCATAGTTATTTGATGAACCTTTATTCAGTCTGGCATTTTGTGCAGCTGAAGTACTTAAACTAGCGTCATCAAAAGGAAAAATAAGTGTATCGACAAACTGAATATCTCCTGTTCCATTCAGGTTTTTAATCTTAAAAACAGCCGGAAGATTGAACGTAGTTGGGGTTCCGTTTTTATCAATAGTTGTATCTATTCTTGCTGAAACATAGATATTCAACAAGCGATCCTGAGTTACTGCGTTTGCTCCCTGTAACTGTATAGTTCGCCTTGGCGAAAGGTCTGCCCTGTCTAGTAAATGAACTCCTTCGTTATCTGTTACATAAACAAAAGTATCGAATCCAATGTGTACATCATTTGGCGCATCAAACTCTCCCCAAAAAGGAAGTACTGGAGCGTACCCATCCACATTTTCTAGGCGTGGGTCAATTTTACCTTCATCAAATATTTCTTCATTCGTTTCATCGTTCTTTGAACCAAAAATATCCTCACACCCTACCCCGGCTACAATAAGTAAAACTAATAAAAATGCTAACTTCCTCATTACTTTCATAAACTAAATCCTAACGAAATTCTGTGTATTGTTCCTAAACGATCAAAATTGGTAAAGCCATAATCAGCTTTTAATGTTTTTCCTGAAAAGGGAACTTTTATTCCTGCCCCCAAACTTGGAAGTACCCTTTCCTCATTACCAAATTCATACCCTGCTCTAAAAAAGAACTGATCCATAAAACTATATTCTCCACCAATATTCAATTCCTCAGAATTATCACTTGGATTATTGATTTGAGCAGTCACTACAATTTTATTTTGTTCAGTTTCATAAATATCATAGGCAGCAGCAATAATAAAGCGTGTTGGAAGTGAAAGTTCGCTTTCAGGCTCGCGTGTTTCTTCGCCCTCCGGAGTAGAATTTGATACTTCTCCATCAGGAGATGCTTCAAACCCAAAATTATTCACACTAACGCCAAACCTTAACCCTGTATCCCCAACATCGTATGAAAAACCAAAATCGATAGCTCCGGTTTGATAGGTCACATCAAAGAAGTTTAAATAATAATATCTCAAAGAAATACCATAACTAAACAGATCCGTAATCTTATGCGAGCCTGTTAAACCTACTGACAAATGGTGTGTTCTGAAAGTTCGCCCATCGCCGAACGGTTGTGTTTCAGTTGTCACCTTTTGGTCACCTGAAGTGAAATACTGTACCGAGCCCCCAATTGCGAAGTCTTTATATTTTTGAATATAGCTGAAGTATTGTTGGTTGGTTTCAACCAGATAGGCTGTATGAGAAAGTGTAGCAAATGAACTTCCTATTTTTGAAGCCATAGCCGGATTCCAATATAAACTTGAACCGTCTGTTGCGTCAGCCATATTGGAATTTCCCATTCCTGCACTTCGTGCATCTACAGTAATTTTGGTAAACTGAAAACCTTCAGTTCCCGATCGGTCATCTCCATACGATGTTTGACCAAATGTTAGCGTACCGGGATATAAAATAAAGCCGGCTATAAAAAACGAAATAAGTTTAGAGTAATTTTTCATCAAAAGTTGATTGAAAGACCAAAGACAATATGTCTTTGTTGTAAAAAGTTTGCTGGGTTTTCGTAGCGTGGTAGTCCGTTATCGGTAGGATCAAGATATCTTGGATCTCTTACATTATTAGGTACGTCGTAAGAACGATCATCTCTTAAAGCAATTAACTCTGACTGGCTATTTGGGTATTGCTTGTATCCTTCTCCTGTTACAGGATTTATAACTACTGCGCTTTTATTATTAAGGAAGTTTGATATCTCTAAGAAAGTAGATACTCTGGTTTCACCAATTGTAAACCATTTTTGAAGATTGAAATCCATATAGAACCAAGCCGGGCCAACTTCACTAAATCTCTGAGCAGGATCGTCTAACCGTTCGTAAATCGGTCGCCAGTTTTCTTCTCCTGTAATTGGATTTCTTTCGGTTCCAACTCTTTCAAATGGAGTATACCTTGCACCACTTCTCCATACAGCAGAGAGAAATATCTGAAAGTTATTTAATACAGGGCTGTCAAGTATTCCGGTTTCTCTTGCATGAGTAAAAGTGACATTACCCTTTATATCAAAAGGTCGGTCCCAGGCGAGTGGAGTCTCAATATTATTTCCTACGTTTTGGCTACCTGAAATTCCGCTCAGGTTATCATCATTGGTAGAACTCAATCCTTCTGCACGGCTATAGGTTACAGAAAGCTGACCTCTTAAAAGGTCTTTATATCTCTTCAGATAAGAAACTTCCACACCACGCGATCTTGCATAGTCACCATTAATTCTGAACGCCTTGGTAACAGGTCTGCCGTCAACATCATTAACACGGATACTTTGAGAGGTAACAAAATCATATTTATCTCTCCAGAATGCAGAAATATTTAAAGCATCATTTGATGTAATCTGATTTCTGAGTCCTATCTCATAAGAAATATCAACTTCTCTGTTAAGATTTGGGTTTCCTAAGCTTGGTAGATCAGACTGATCCTGAAAGAACGGATCTAATCCTGCATAAACAAAACTTGGATGAGGAATCCGCGCTGAGTGACCATAGTTAAAGAACAGCACTTGGTTTTCTCTTACCGGAAAAGAAACATTTATTTTAGGCAAAAATATAAATTTATATCTCAGTCCAAGTATTTCTTTACTGTCTTCCTGATACTCCTCAGCAACAAACGTTGGAATTGTTGAAAAGATATTTGGATCGAGAGCTTCTTCCACACGAGTATCTACGTACCTGCCGGGTGCCCAATACTCAAATCTACCACCAATATTAGCTATCAATCCGTTGTAACGTATTTTATCTGTGATGAATAACGCGCCGCGTTTTGGCTTTACTCTCCAGGCGTCAAAATTCTCTCCAACTCTGAATGTTTCGGAAACGGTATTTTCATCTATTCTGATAGGAGCACCAATCCAGGGTCGGGTAATATCAATCCATTGATAGTCATTGAATTTAGATTCAAATCCAACTACCAGCTGGTTTTGCTGCCCACCAAAAAGTTTAGTGTAACTTGATCTTACTGTAATTTCTTCCGCAAAATGATCATGCCAAAGTGTGGCAATACCTCCATTATTAAAATAACCGGGTCCGGCAAGGATGTACGTAAAGTCATCCGTTCCTTCAAATTCATCTCCCGGAAAAGTTACAATACTTTCCGGATCAAACTCACCATCTACTACATCCGGTCTCCAGTTTCTGCCGTTAGCATCTGCCCGGAGTTGTGTGAATAATCTGCTTACCTGAACTTCATAGAAAGAAGAAGTTGATAAGGTTTGAGTCCATTTTAAATAAGAAAGATTGGAATCATGTGTGTAGGTATTGGCATTATCTAAAAAACCATTCGAGAATGCGAACTGGAAACCCGGCTGAATTTGAGTGTCAGCACCTGTGATTTGAAGCATTCTTGTATTTTGGTTAATTGTAAGCGACCGTTGGTAAGCTGCCTGTAGCCTCATTCCCGGTTTTATATTGTACGTAAGTTTCATCATACCATTCCAACGATTTCCCTGGCGTGGCGACCAAAAATCAGAACCAACAATAGAAGACTGGATCTGATTTGCAGAAATTTTTGTATAACCATCTTCCAATGCAACCTGTGCCGTTGCATAAAAAGTGATTTTACCGGGAATATCTAATCCTAATTTTGGTAATATTTTTTCAGCAAGCACGCCCGGACCTCCAATACTGAACTCGTAAATATCCTGAAAGTAGTTAGCCTGGTGATCTTCTACGTTGGATCCGAAATTGTCTCTTTTATGTGAGAAGCTTCCCTCATAAGTATCTCCTCCGTTTCTGGTCTTTACAGAGACAACACCTGAAGTAACGTCTCCATATTCCGCACCAACTCCACCTGTGATTACTTCAATATTACTAAAAGAATTTGCTCCAAGGTCTAATCCAAAACCCGTACCTGCCAACGGATCCTGAGCTGAAACTCCATCAACAACATAACCGGTTTCATAAGCTCTACCACCTTTTATATATAATCCTGTAGGATCTTTTATTACTCCGGACTGCAGAGAAACCGCATCTTCTACTTTTCTAACCGGGGCCGCTTCAATATCCCTTCTTGAGATGGTAGAAGAAGTTGTTGACTTCTCAACATCAAAAATAGGTCTTTCACCAATAACAACGATTTCTTCACCCGAAGTAAGAACTTTTGGTTTCAATTTATAATCCAGTTCCGTGAACTCACCAGATTCTACTTTTATCGCTGTTAACAGAACAGTTTCATAGCCGATATAGGTAATTCTGACGGTATATTCACCGGGACGAATATCATCTATTTCATAATCCCCGTCTATTCCTGTTGCAGCCCCAAAACTTGTACCGGATATCAGTATATTAACACCAATTAAAGTTTCTCCGGTTTCTGCATCAGTTATTACTCCTTTTATCCCACCCGTTTGTGCAAACACAGCAGAATTTGCTACTATTAAGAAAAAGGCTAAAAGTAAACTTTGTAATTTTTTCATAATTCTATTGTTTGAAGCCTAAACGTTCTATGACAACTTCCCTGATCATATCACTAATGTTGTTGTTCCCATTCAGGTTTGATAAATCGAGACTGAAATAAATGACATTCCCTTCGCTATTCTCTAAAGTTACAAACTGATAATCATCATAAGCACGAACTCCACCGGTTGCAGTTCTTCTTACAAAATTAGCCTGATATAAACTGGTGCTTCCACTTACACCTTTCACCGGAAATACCCCGCTTAAAGCAAAAGAACCTGATTCGACTCTCAGGGTATTGGTAATTGCTGCATTTGTTGGAGTTACAAGGGAGTCTTCCAAAATCAAAAACTGACCTGTTTGAATTGAATCCACAGGCAAGAAGTTAAAGACAGGGTCTTCCTCATCTATATTCTTCATTGGAATGTTCACAAAAGAAGTACCACCATTGTCAAAAAATTCATCCAGAATTTCCTGCGCATATGTAATATTTCTATCCAGATCGTTTGATATCCAGTAAATATGATCCCATTTAGAGAGTGTTTTTATCAAAGTTGGGTCTATAACTGCAGGAAACGCACTTGAAAGGGCTACTTTATCCTGAGAAACCTCTCCATCATTAATAACCCAAATATCAGGAGAAATTCCATTTTGTTGTAATAAATTTAAATGAAACTGTTGTCTGCTTGATGAACTTGGACCGGAGAAATCATTTAAGAACAAAGTGTTTGATGTTTGCTCTTTTATATACCAGGACAATGAATCTAATTCACTAGCGGAACCTGCGGCATCCACAGCTCTAACATAAAAAGTATTTTGTGCTCCTACATTAACCGGAATTGTTAAATTTTCTCCATTTACCTGCAGTGTTGAATAGCTTCTTCCAAGAAAAACCTGTGCATCATTAGTACCTGCAGTAGTGTTATCAACTTCAAGAGATATAAACAATTGACCGTCATCTTCTTCTGTAAAAGGAATTTCAGTCCAGCCATTAATGGTATCATTGATTGCAATTTCCGTGCTTGCAAGATTTAGCAATCCATCAGGATCACTGAAATTCCATCCAAAACTGGATACAGAAAATAATGTATCGGGCGGAGATTGATTTGAGTTAATTGATACCTGAGGTGTAGAATTAACTATTGGATACACCAATGAAGCACCAACAGGATCTGCAAGTCCTTTGTCATCAACCGCTCTTACTTTAAATAGAACGTCATCTGTTTGTTGACCGGATGATATCGGAAGAATAAAAACACTGTCTGTCTTAGTAGTAAAAGTAAAGTTTCCTTCAGAAGTGTCATTAATAGCGTATTCAAAACCTGAAATAAATCCATCGGGATCGCTGCCAAACCACGAAATTTGAATTTGGCTGGACAAACGAAAATCACTTCCGCGATTTATCCTTTCTACAGTCAAATTTGTTGTTGGGGGTTGGTTTTCTGAGAATTCTCCACTAACAGTTTCTTTACATCCATTCCAAGAAATGAATGTTAAAAGTATAAGAAGGAATAAAAGATTGTGTGTTTTCAAAAGATAATTGTTAAAAAAAGAAAGGTGCTGCCTTATCTAAACAGGCAGCACCATTTCAATATGTTTATTTAATCAGTAGCATTTTCTTAGTGCTGGTAAAAGAACCGGCCTGAATTCTGTAGATATACATTCCACTTGATAAATTACTTGCATCAAATGGCACAATATGGAATCCTGAATTCATTTTTTCATTGATTAATGTGCTTACTTTTTGTCCCAGCATGTTATAAATAGTAAGGTTCACATCTGCCGTTTGTGGTAGAGAGAATTTAATATTTGTAGTTGGGTTAAACGGATTCGGGTAGTTTTGCTCTAGTGCAAAAGCATCAGGGGTACCTGTTTCGAAATCGTTTGAAGTTAGCATAGCCTTCTCCAAAGTTAATACTCTGAAAAGAGGAGCATAGTCATCAAAGAAAGAAGTTCTTACCTGAAGTGTATCCGAACCATCGGTTGCAAATACTGTCCATAAGTAAGTTTCTGATTCTCCATTCTGAAGACCCTGTTCAGTCAAGAATTCATCCACATCAGCATAGCTAAATGTTGACATATTAGCCGATCCTTCAGAATCGGAAAGCGTGTCAGCTAATACAGTAGAAGAATCTGCACTAAAGAGTCTGAACACATAGTTCACATCATCACCGTCATAGTCATTTGTTGCATTCCATGTAAACTCATAAGATGGACTATCAACTACAATAGTTGTGCTGTCTGCAGGTCCTGTTAATGAGAAGTCTAATAAAGGAGTAAATGAATTATTGTCCTCTGTAATAAGATCAGCTGCAGTTCTTGGGTGGAACTTAGGAGCTCCGAAAGAAGCAGCTACTACAGTGTAAGCATCCATAGTTTTGCCTGCTCTTACTGATTCATTGTAATCACCTCTTGCCTGAGTGTTACCTACAGCTGTTGATCTGATATCTTCGTTGAACTGAACCCCATTGGCAGAATCAGCATCAGTGTTCTGCATAGTGTACTCACCAAAAGATCCTCTGGCTGTAAGTTGAATATCTTCAAACTTGACTACCATTCCTTCGTAGTTTTCAAGCTCGCCACCATTTTGTAGCGCCTGAACTGTATCAGTGCTAATTACCGGAATTACCTGATCAGTATCATTACCGGAAGAATTGGTTGTAAATTCCAGATTTACCAACTGAGTAAGAGTTAAAGAGTTACTTGCAACAGCAGCTTCAGCAACTGCAGCAGATGTAACCGTAATTGAATCTCCTTTTACTAATGCCTGAGTAGCAGAAGTTCTTTCCAAGAAAACTCCACTCCATGCAGCCGCTGCTTCCTGAAGAATAATAACTCCATCAGAGTTGTCAGAAACAATAATTCCTGATATATCAACGGGTAGTTGTCCCGCACCTTCAAGTGGGCTTGCACCTGCTTTTCCATCAGCTGTAGTTTGAATCACAGCAATTGAATTGATAGGCTCATCCTGAACAAAGAATCCATAGTTTCCTGATATAGGATCTCTACCTGTTAAGCCTTCGCTATCGGTAGCTTCGAAATAAAATGAAACCGGAGTGAAATTGTCAAAAGTTGGAAGAGTAAACTCAAACGTATTGCTTGCTGAGTTTGTCATTGCAGCAGTTACTGTAGTGTCCCCATCAGAGTATACTACATTGGCTCCGGTAACTGTAGCAGATCCATCAGCAACAATATCAACACTTACTGTAACTGCATCAGAAGAAGTTACCATAGAATCAGACTGCGCTGCGTTGCTAAAACTTGGAGGAAGACCAACAACTTCGACATCGCTTGGCCAGTTTAGTGTTTCACCATTACAAAGTTCTCCATCAACACATCTTAATGGTTCTCCCGTATCATCATCAGTTGTCCAAAGCACGCCATCTTCAAACGGGCTCATACTCCATGAAATTTGGTTTGCAGGAACCGTTCCGTCGGGATCATCACCCTGCAGGTTTAAGAAACCACTTACGTTTACAACTGCTCCGGCTACCGGTGGCTCAAAATTACCATCAGAACCATCTTCAAGACCAGGTAATCTTCTGTAATTCCAGCCTGGTAAATATCCTAAACCTCTGTCATTTCTGTACCGAAGTGAGATGTCATACATATAAATTCTTGAGCCATTTTCATTAAGTGCCCAGTCAACCCTGCTACCTACGGAAATATTACTAACTGTTGCTCCGGTTATTTTTGCGTAGGCATTATTGTACGTTTGATAACTTTCAATATCCATTTGGAAAGTACCATCTCCATTTGCAGTAACAAGTTCGTCTACACTTACTTCCCAAGGATTTAACAACTCAGCATATTGCGGAAAGTTGATAGATGTAGTTCCCTGCAGAGAAGCTTCATCCGCAGTCATTTGTACGGTTGAATTAAAGAATGTCATGCGACCTACAAAAGTAACAACATCACCTCTCTGGAAACCTTCCAGTAATTCGTAATCACTTTCCACAATTTGTATGGACATTCCTGCTCGGCCTTGAGTTACAGCAGCAGTATCAGTAATGAAAACATGTATTCTTCCAATGTCATCAATCACTCCATCGCTGTCAGTATCATTAGGTGTTGCATTACCTGATGTTTTCGGATTTGAAACGATTACACCGGTATAAGTTACAGTAACTCCATTTAACGGATGCGCTTGTAAAGCATTCTGAGAATACTCCGTAAGTCCTTCGTATGTGTTTAATTCTCTCACAGAAACTGTGTCCTGAGCCTGCACAAACATCGGCAATGCTACTAACATAGTTACTGCAAAAAATTGTATCAGTTTTTTCATAGTAATAAGTATTATTTGATTATTGTAAGTTTTCCTTTCTCTATTTCTCCTGTATTTAAATCTTTAACGGTAAATAGATATAAACCCGTTGTTAAGATTTGATTTGCTTCGCTCTGTAGATCCCATGCATGCTCACCACCAGGCAACACTCTCGGATCGTCACTAAAATCATCGAACCAGGAAATATCCCCGTTATAAGTTTCAGAGTCGTGCTCTAACTCAGCTACAATATCACCTGCTATGGTGTAGATTCTAATTTCTGCTTTTGATGGCAGATTATAAAAGTACAACTTTCTGTCACCTTCATTAGGGCCATCCCAAGCCGCATTTACCTTGTATGGGTTGGGATACACTCCTACTTCAAATCCATCATCACCAAAATTATTATTTACAGGAGTACCCGGGAAAACACGTACGGCATTGGAATTTGTACTTGTCTCTAAACTTTCCACTCCGAACTCAGAATCTCCTCTGTCAAAAGCAGTAACAGAAACCTGATATTGCCAACCACTTAGCAAATTGGTTAAGTCATAACGGTAATGATACTCCACTGTATCTCCTTCAAAAGTAACCGGTTCCATTAACTCCACTTCATTAAAACCAACATCAAACCCTATATTGTTGTTCGGCTTATCAAACTCTCTTATCAATCTTGGGTTGGGATTTATATCCTGACCCAGATCAGAACTGTAAACCCGATATCCCTCAAAATCCATTTCGCCCGAAACTCTGTCTACAGACTCTTCGGCCGTTTTATCCCAATAAATAGATACTTTTCCTGCTTCTAATACAATTTTGGTTTTAGGATTATCAGGCGGGGTTGGAAACAAATAACGTGTTAATTCACCATTTCCGTCAGTATCCTCTCCGGGATCTAAAACACCATTCTTATTTTTATCTTCACCTCTGAAAACACTGTTGGCAGAATTGATAGTACTCACTAAATTTACTCTGGAATCTTCAGTGTCAACAGATTTACCTGCCGGACCTTGAAATTGATCAGGTTTTAGCGCAGCACTAAAAACAAAGTATACCGTAATTGTTTCGCCCGGCTCAACCTGAGGGAAAGGCCCCATGGATATAAATGAAATATAGTTTCCGTTCCCGCTCTGCCCATCTGTTCTTAGTGCATTTTCATTATCTTCATAAGGAAACTGTTGTGCCATTCTATCATACCGGTCATTATCATTAGATGGAGCTGTAAAATCACCGGCTCCTGCACTAAACAACCAATAACTTGGTCCTAAATCAGGAACATTAAGTCCTGTTTCCGTAAACCTACCATCTAATGTATCCGGATTATCAGGGTGAAAAAATGAATCTCTGTACTCAGCCCCTACTATGGAAACAGCGCCATATGTATTTATACTGGGATCGTCTGGTGAGCCCGCATCGAATGCATACATGGTATTCAAAGAATCCATAAAGCCCACACCGTTTTTATTAAAAAACGCCCCACCTGTTTCAGTAGCACTATTTACATTACGTATTACCAGATCTGCATACATACCAACATATACGCTATCCCAGGTTTCAGGAAGAGCATGTACATCACTATTATTGGTAATATCATATTTGAGAATGGAGAAATTTTCAGTGAATGGGAACCCCCAATTATAGCTCTCTAATTTAACATCTGTAAACAACGGATTATCATGCCCGGTAATTTCTGTTCCATTTACACTTCTTCGCCGGTCTGTAAAACTTGCAAGGATATCGCGTTCACTAACTGCCGAAACAGAAAAGAATTCGTTATCAGGATCTGAACTTCGACGGGTAATTATAGTCTCAGAAGTAAACTCAAAACCTCTTGCTCCTCTGGAATACCCTGCTGGATTGGTCACTGAAGATGAAGACAATCTGATCTGCCCACCTACATCAGCACCGATCCAGATTCCGGCTTCAAACAAATGTTCCGTTCCTGTAGATTTAGGGAAACGCATACTTGAGCCGCTTTCGGGATTATTTCTCACATCAGGCTTACCCAATGTTCCAAAATTTGTAATTGACAAACCTATAATTCCGGCGTCCGTCTCGGCTCTTTCAAATGGAACTTGTGCAGTTACACAAAATGGAATTACTAATACTAACAGGAGTAGGATTAACTTCTTCAAATAACGATAAATTGCTAACGATTATAATGAGCACAATTATAAGAAATTTCTAACTTAAACGAAGTTAGAATTAAAGGTTTTACAGTTTAGTAACACCTTTATTGTACTTGTTTGGAGTAAAAATCTGACATAACCGTTTGACTCACCCCTAAATAGAAAAAAATTACTATAATTGTAAATATCAGCTGAAGTTTCAAAACACCGACTTTTAAATATTTGCGAGAGGAGGTAATAATGGAGTTATTCATAACTTTATACTTTCCATATTTTTTCAGATTGACAACAATCTGTTGGTCTTCCATTACTTTTAAGCTCTGATCAAAACCTCCTATTTTTTCAAATACTTTTCGTTTCACAAACAAACTTTGGTCTCCAAACCTGAAAAGGTCAACATCAAATCTGGTAAACCATGCATACAGCTTTAGAAGAGGGAGCTCAGGTTTAAAAGCCAGACGATAACATCCTGCTATAAATCCCTTCTCAATGCTATTTAAAATATCCTGAATAAAATCTCTGGGAGGAAAAGAATCTGCATGCAAAAAATACAATATATTACCATTACACTTTTCAGCTCCAAAATTCATTTGTGAGGCCCTGCCATTTAACGGCGAAATGTATATGGTTTTTCCCCACTCTCTGCAAACCTGAACTGTTTTATCGCTACTGCCTCCGTCAATAAAAACTAGTTCAGCACTTTTGCCTTCAATAGCATCATGCAAGTAAGGAATTAGCTTCTTTAAGGCGGCCTCTTCATTTAAAACTGGTATAATTACACTTATCATCTTAATTCAGACTTGCCAAATACTCTTTCCAATCCTCTTCATTATCAATGTCGTTCAACGGTTCAAGCTTTGCCAGAGAGATTATATTTTCCCGTGCTTTTTGCTCAGTCTGCTCCATCACTTTTTCTGTACTCCATTCAATGTCCTCCAAAACTTCTGGCTTGAACGAACTCATTCCTATTAAATAATATCCGCCATCTTCTGACGGTCCGAATACAACGTCATTTTTATTGAGCTTATCGAATGCTTCTTCAATGATCTCCCCTGTTAAAGTAGGGCAATCACTTCCTATTAATATCATTTTCTCGGTTCCTTCTATAAAAGATTTATTAAAAGCATCTTTCATTTTTTCACCCAGATCTCCTTCAATCTGAACTTTCTTAACAAACAAACTCTCCTCCCAAATATCATCGATACCAATATCCCAGGCGTACCAAACCTCTTTTTTTGCTTCCACTTTTAAAACTTCTTTTTTGGTAATCTCCAACAAGTTCAAATACACATTTAATGCTTTTTCATCCCCGATGGTTTTCGCTAAGCGGGTTTTTACTTTACCGGGTACTGCATTTTTTACGAATATGACGATTTTCTTGTTATCCACTTCTGTTAGATGTTGTTAATAATTGGAACTAATGCCTCAAATATATCCTTTAACTCGTTGAATACGAATTAACTAACCCAAATAATGAAATCTATTAAAAAATCGTTTCTTTTAATTTTTGCGCTGGCTTTTACAGCTATCTTTACTACTAAATCCTATGCTCAGGATACCAATGCAGGTAAAACGGGCCTTGGAGTTATGATTGGAGAGCCAACAGGTATCACTCTTAAGTCCTGGACAAATGAAAAAAATGCATTTGATGTTGGACTGGCATGGTCACTTTCAGGTACTGATGATTTATACGTACATGCCGATTATCAGTGGCATAAGCCTTTGGAAGTAGAACAAGGCAATTTGTCTTTCTTTTATGGTTTAGGTGCAAGAGCTATTTTTTCTAGTGACACTTTTTTTGGAGCAAGAATACCGTTGGGACTTTCTTATTTAGCCCCTGAAGCTCCTCTGGAATTCTATCTTGAGGTTGCTCCAGTAATAAACCTGATTCCGGATACAGATGGAGATGCAGACGGAGGAATAGGAATCCGATATTATTTCTGAAAATAATTTTAAAAATCTATATGGGCAGGTATATTTCCTGCCCTTCTTGTATTACAGTAGCTTCTTCATAAAATGAAGATTTGATACTTGCGATCTTAGAATTTATTCTGTCAAGGGTATCATCACTGTGATCAGGGTCATGATGAGTAAGGCACAATCTTTTAATTCCAAGATCCTTAGTTAAATCAATAACTGTTTCCCAATTTGAATGTCCCCAACCCAATCTCTGCTCATGTTGTTCTCTGGTAAACTGAGCATCGTGAATTAATACATTTGCTCCTTTAACAAAATCCCGAAATTCATCCACAAATCCTTTGTTATCTGAGTCAATTTTTATGGGTAATTCATTATCCGGTGCAAAAATAATTACAGATCCATTAATGTTAAATTTATAGATAGCAGTTGGCACAGTATGGTTAGCCCACATAAACTCGACAGAGTATTTGGTGAAATCTAGTTTTTCTTTTTCAAAAGTAATACAGTCTAACTCTGACTCAAGCATATCTATTGACACCGGGAAAAAAGTATTGGAAAGATGTCCTTGTAGAATTTCCTTACACCCAACTCCATCCTGTGGAGGCATATAAACTTCAAAACGGTTCTTTGAATCGTAAAAAGGTTTGAAAAAAGGGAATCCCTGCAAGTGATCCCAATGTGGATGGGTTATAAAGATCTTTCCCATCAAATTTTTACCATTTGAGTCCAGCTCGTTCCCCAGATTTCTGAACCCTGTACCACAATCCGCAATTAAAAACCCATCCATTCCCGGAACCGATATCTGAATACAAGAGGTGTTGCCACCATACCTCATATTTTCAGGGTTAGCGCATGGCGTTGAACCTCTAACTCCCCAAAGCTTTATTTTGATGTTGTTTTCCAAATATCAACGTATTGTTAATTGTAATAATAGGTAAATATAGCTATCACTTTCAAGTAATCTTATTCTTCTTCATCAGAGCTCATCAAATCCCGGAGCTCTCGATTTATTTCTGAGATTCTTTGTTTTTTATTTTCAAGCTTTTTTCCAACTTTATCAATCTTTTCCTGTAGCTCATCTCTGAGTTTGTTGCCTTTATTAGTTGGTTTGAAGTATGTTTTAGCTTCTTCGTACTGTATACTTTCTGATTCCAGCTTAGAAACATCTTTCTGAATATTACTTTTCTCTTTGCGAAGCTTGATTACTTGTTTTCGGTCGGCTGGCTCTACTCCCTCTGAAGCCAGCTCCCTTTCCATTCCCAGATCAGAACCACTAGCTCTGAATCGCTCGTAAATTACATCGCAAGCTTCCCGGTACTGTTTCCATATCTTGTTCTTAGACTTAATAGGAACATAACCGGCGTTCTTAAACTCTTCCTGAAGTTTCTTGGCTTCTTCAACTGCTTTTACAGGATCTTCATGAGAACCAAGATCATTAAGTTTGCTTAGAATTTCTTTCTTCTTTTCGAGATTCTCCTTCTCCTCACCCCTTCGATCTTTAAAATGATCCCTGCGACGATCATAGAATACATCCATCGCTGCTTTGAATTTCTTCCAGATCTTAGATGATTTCTTACGTTGAACAGGTCCTATCTTTTTCCATTGATCCATCAAACTTTGCATTGTTTGATGACCCTTTTCGAAATCTTCTGTATCCTTAATAGCTTCAGCTTGTTCTATTAACTGAAGCTTTTTATTGTAATTTTTTTCTTCCTGCTCTCTGAGTACATCTATATTCTCAGATTTCTTTTCATTAAAAGCGTCTGTTGCAGATTTAAACTTATCCCATAGTTCATTTTCATCTTTTTGAGGAAGATTACCTGTTTTTTTCCATGCATTGTGAAGCTTATTAACTTTTCGTGCTGCTTTTGCAATATTTTCATTATCCACTAAAGCTTCTGCTTCTGCTATCAGTTTTTTCTTCTTTTTTAAAAACTTTTCAATCTTTTCGCGATAAGCTTTGTCATTCTTGAAACGAAGTTGATTGAAAGTGTCTTCAGCTGCATTGAATCGATCCCAAACCATTTGGTTCTTTTCGTTGGGCACTCTTCCGATTTTTCTCCACTGTCGGTGCAAGTCATCGAATTCTTTTGTTAAAGCCTTAAAGTCAGCGTTTGAATCATCACTGCGGCCATTCAATGCTTCCATCTTATCGAGAAGTAAAAGCTTAAGAGTCAGGTTATCTTCTTCTTTTTCAAGTTTTTTAACCAACCGGTCTACTTTATGGCTATCAAACTCTTCCATGAATGAATCAAAGCGTTCATTTAGTGCATCAATCTCATCTCTGGGAATTTGAGTGATTCTGTCCCAGCTGTTTTTAATCTGAGATACTTCTTTTGTTGCTGTCCACTTTTCTTCATTAACAATGTCAGCAAACTGTTTTAGAAGTTCTTTCTTTTTTTTCAGATTCTCTTCTCTTTTCTTATTCAGTTCTTCATAGTGGGCTTTTTTTCGCTCTTCAAAATCTGATCTTAACTCTTCAAACTCTTTAAGGAGAGCTTTTGAGTCCTCGTCCGGCTCGGGACCTTCCCCAATGTGCAACGAAAGATTTGAGAATTCATTCGATATTAATCCCCAATCTTTTGTTTCCAGAACTTCTTTGATCTTAGCTAAGATCTTCTCATAATATTCTTTTGAGCCATCCTCATCTTTATCAGAATCCGCGCCTTCAATCCCTTCTTCATCTTCAGTAGTCCCCTTATCTTCATTTTCTTTTTCTGATGAAGATTCTGTCACCTCCGCCGATTCTTCTTTTGATGAAGAAATTTCTTCATCTGAAGTTACAGGTGTATCTACTGTTTCTTCAGCTGAATTCTCTTCGTTCGGAATTTCCTGATTTTCTGCTGTATCGTTTGTTTCTTTATCTGTATTTTTATCTTGCTCCAGGTTCATAATAGCAACCTTCCTTTCCACTTGGTTCATTGATTCGGCTCATGCCTTCTTTATATAAGTTGAGTAAGATAGTATTTAAAAACTTTTTTTTATAATCAGTTTTATGGATATAAAAAAAGCCGATTTATTAAAATCGGCTTTAACTCAGGTAAAAAACTTTTCCTAATCCATTTTATAGACATGCACATCTCTTTGAGGAAATGGAATTTCTATACCTTCTTTATCTAATTCCTCTTTGATCTTTTCCAGATTTTCCCAGAAAAAAGGCCAGTAATCAGAGTTTTTAGTCCATGCCCGTGCTGAAAGGTTAAGTGAACTATCGGCAAGTTCGGTAAGCAATACAACCGGAGCGGGCTCCTTCAAAAGCCTTTCATCTGAATTCAATACTCTCAGAATGACTTCTCTGGCTTTCTTTACATCAGAGCCGTAACTAATACCAACTGAAAAGCGCGCTTGCCTTGTTTCTTTATTCGAATAGTTCGTAATCGGAGAATTGGCCAGCTGACCATTTGGTACAACAATGGTTTGGTTTTGAGGTGTATTCAGAATGGTATGCAAAATATCTATCTTTTCAACCGTTCCTGATTCTGACCCTCTCTCAATAAAATCTCCAACTTTGAAAGGTTTAAAAAACAGAATTAAAACACCACCCGCAAAATTGGACAAACTTCCTTGCAATGCCAATCCTACAGCTAAACCAGCGGCACCCAGAATTGCAATAAAAGATGTCATTTCTATACCAAGCATTCCAAGCGCAGTAATATATACCATTACTTTCAGAATCATTGATATCAGCCCTCTTAAAAACCCTTGTAGGGAAGGGTCAACATTACTTTTGTTGAAAACCCTCTTAATTCCTCCACTAATAAGTTTTACAACCCAAAGCCCCAAAACAAGTACTGCAATTGCCTTCAAAACATTAGGTGCATAAGTAAGCACAATATCCAGCAACATTTCAGAATTAAATTCAAAATTTTCCATTTTCTCCAGTCGTTAATTTCTTTATTTGTTTATAATACATTAAAATATCTCTGATGATTCCGAACTGCAACCATCAGGCATAAAAAAAGGAAGCCATTATGACTTCCTTAATATTGTAAATCAGCTCCTTTCAATCCTATAAAGAAGCAACTAATTCTTTAATCTCGTCTTTGGTTTTCCCAAGCTTTTCCTGCAATCTCCCGTACATCTCATCTTCTTTGCCTTCCTGAAATGCAAGGTCATCATCGGTAAGATCAGAATATTTTTGCTTTAACTTTCCCTTTACCTGATTCCAGTTTCCTTCGATTGTTAGATCGTTCATAATAATTAGCTTTATTTAAGATTTCTACTAGTATTATAACTTTATTAACAAGAAAAATGTTCCAAATCAGTATCAATAAAGCACTTTACTCTAAATCGTACACTTCTTTGAGTATTGCTTTTGCATTAGCATCCTTACCCTGCATTGCACGATGCTGCAAATTAGTAATAATCTCTGGTGTTGCCCTATCGTAAGCCTCTTCTTTCGCGTCTTTCTCATTGGGCATTCTGATGAGGTCATAAATATCATCCGCGCGAACCACACTATATATATTGTCATTATTGAAAGCGTGAGATCTTTTTTCTTCATATTCCTTAAATACTCTGGAGAAATCTGTGCTGTCTTCAGCCCGTGTTATTATCTCAACATCTTCAGCACCTTCTGCGCTTAGTGGAGTTTTACATAGAAAAAAGTAGTTTTGCTGAAAATTCATTCTTTAAATAATTCTTGAATTGTAGTTTGATTTGCTGTTCGAATATAAACAAAGTGCGTATAAATGTTTAGCTACTTCGATCCTAATTTAGATTTCTTTTAACACCTTAGGAATCATCATCCATTCTAACTCACAGCCTCCCCACTGTACATTCTCCCAACTTGAAGCATAGGTATTAACACAAACCAGTGCAGCTGTAGGCATCCGTATATGTGAAGCTCTTTCTGAACCAATCAAAGCTCCTGCCGTATCTTCCATCTTCGGATTATGCCCAACCAGCATTATTCGCTCAAAATTATCATCTGATGACTGAATAGCCTTCAAGTAGTCTCTTACCCCACCATAATACAAGTCTCTGTTCCAGGATATTACGCTTTCATCTTTTTTCATTCCTTCAACAGCAAACTTAGATGTTTCTTTCGCTCTTTGTGCATTCGATGAAATAATGAGTTCGGGAGTTCTGCCAATTTTTCGTAAAAATTTTCCCATTCTCGGGGCATCTTTTAATCCTCGTTTTGCTAACGGCCTGTCAAAGTCATCCAGTCCGGGGTGGTCCCAACTGGATTTTGCGTGTCTAAGTAACAGTATTTGTTTCATGAGCTGATTGTGTCTGTTTAAATTTTAAGAACAGTTCCTTTTTTGCAAATATCGTTAATGTGACTCCCCTTATAACCATAAAAGAAGTCATTGCAATCCATAAAGCATGATTACCGGCATATGGTTTCACCAAATAATATACGGGAACAAAAAATATAATTGTAGCAATCAACATTGAATTTCTCATTGCGCCCGTTGAAGTTGCTCCTATATACACTCCATCCCAAATAAAGCAAACACTGTTTATAAATGGAGCTATAATTAACCAGATTGCTACTATCATGGCAGTTTCAATTACCAAAGGTTTATCAGTAAAAACAGAGAGCAACTCACGATCAAATACAGCATAAAATATAGTCCCAATAACTCCGAACCCTAATCCCCATGCCATACATGTCCAAATGGCTTTTCTCATCTTTTTGAAATCCATAGCTCCCACATATTTTCCTACCAGACTTTCCGCAGCATATGCAAATCCATCCACTGCATAAGCACTTATATACCAAAGCTGAAGTAATATGGTATTTGCAGCCAGCCAAACATCACCCATTTCTGCTGATGTAGCTGTAAAAAAACCGTATGAGAAGATGAGGCATAAGGTTCTGATAAAAATATCCCGATTAACACTAAAGAACTTTTTTAATTCTTCAAGTTCAAAGAGGTCACTCCATGATACACTGAGTTTTACTTTGTTATAGGTGATCAGATAAAGAATTACAGCCAGCACAACTGCTAAATAGCTGGAAAGTAAACTGCCCCAGGCAACGCCATCTACATTCATTCCAAAATAAAATACAAAAATCAGGTTCAGTGCTATGTTAAGGATGTTCAGGAATATGGTTATGATCATCGGGTACCGTGCATTTTGCATTCCCAGAAACCACCCGTTTATAGCGAAAAGACTTAAAGTTGCCGGAGCTGAAAACACTCTGATACTATAGTAAATACGAGTATACTCCTCTACTTCAGGGGTAGCGTCTATTACCCACAAAGAAAACTCAATTAATGGATACTGTAGAAGCAATATTGCAGCTGATCCTGCGAAGGCAACCAAAAGTACTCTTACAAGTATTACTTTAGTCTTGTGAATGTTTTCTGCTCCGTATGCCTGAGCGACCAAACCTGTTGTTCCCATTCTCAAAAAACCGAATCCCCAAAAAATAAAATCGAAGATTATACTGCCAACAGCTATGGCTCCCAAGTAATAAACATGTTCCAAATGACCTATTACAGCTGTATCAACTGCTCCAAGCAACGGTACGGAAATATTGCTGATAATATTAGGTATGGCTAATTGAAGTACTCTTTTGTTCAAAAGATTTTTGTTTTTTTATGTATTAAAAACACCTTATATGTAATGCAGACATTACTTAATTACAGATTTACATTTACATCAGTTAGAACGGTTGCATATATATAGGTGCGAATGTATTTTTACCCTCTCAAAGTTCCAAAATTCTTTACAATTAACTGACTTTTATTTCAAATGAATATTGATACGCGCAATAAAGTTTTAAGCATCGTTTTAGGGATCGTAATTTTAGCTCTCTCCTGGTTACTATATGATTCTATCGTTACACCATATCAGGAAGTACTTGAGCGTGAGGCTATGACTGAGCGTGTCCGCTACCACATGAGCACCGTAAAAGATGTTTTGATTCAATATGACGTTCGTTTTGGCAAATATCCTCCTGAGGAAGGTGGACTGGATTCTGTAGTTCAATTTGTGCAAACTGATTCTGCTATGATGGCAATTTCTGACAGCTTGTTGTCGTATCAAGGTGAATCTATTGTCGTCGGTCAACTAATTTACTCACCAAGAGACCAACAACGTTTTATTTATTCTGTAAACGATACTATTCGTCCTCCTCTATATCTGCTTCAAGATCCAAGTGAAGATTACGACGACGCAATTGGTAGTTTATCCAGAACCACAATGAGAAACGCTCCTAACTGGAATTAATGAGCGAATCCACCTCAAACTTAGGTGTTTGTTTTTTTGCTGATCGTCTTTTTTATGCTCTCAACGATCCGCAAAACAGCAAACACCTTTTTCGTATAGGCTCATTTGATTTTAATTTTGATGTAAACCGGGCTATTACTACACGAAATGAGGAATACTTTCCTATCCTCCAGACAACTTTTGAGCGAATTTTCAAAGAAAATAGCATTCAATCTGTTCGCGCTCTCACTCATCCCGGAGAAGAATGCTGGACAGCACTTCCCAAAGTTGTATACGATAATGCCGACGAACGAGAAGATCATCTTTCAATTTTAATGAAAGGTATTGACCGTGAGGATGTAGAACCTACGTGGCATGGATTAAGTAAGTCCTCCTTTAAATTTCTTTGTTTAAGAAGAAGAGCAGTTATGCAGGGATTCAATGACCTCACCGAAAGAATTGCAATTACTGATTTTGCCAGTGATTTTGAGATTGCACAAAAATGGTCCGCTTTTCAAAAACCCGGCGGTTCATTTATGATGATCGGATGCCACAAAAATGTATTAACGATCACTTCTTTTATGTTGGGAAAGTTCCGGGCTGCTACTTACTTCCAGTTCGATCAAATTTCTGATGCCCCTTACCATTGGTTACAACAAGCCACTAATTCTTCCTGGATGAATGGCTTGCATGAAAACATATTTTTATTCGGACATCACACTCATGAAACCGAACAAACACTTCAAAGTTTTTGGGACCCATCTTCTGAAATTACACACTTGAATTCTTTAGAATCTATCGGTGTTGAAGCAGAAGAAGAAACGTACGGATTTGATCTGTCGGCAGCTTTTCCGGCAATTCTTTTAAGTTTAGACTTTTAATTTTTAAACAACCAAACTATAACACCATCACACTATAATACATATTTAGTGTGATGGTGTTATAGTGTTATGGTTATGTTCATTATATTTGACTAAACAGATATTTTTATGAGAATAATTACCGGAAAACTTAAAGGTCGCCGATTTTCAATTCCGAAAGGATTAGATGTACGCCCTACTACTGATCGAACAAAAGAAAGTATCTTTAATAAGATCGTTGCTTATAAATATCTGGAGAATTCTGTAATTCTGGATCTTTTTGGGGGATCAGGGAATTTAGGGTTTGAAGCTATTTCCCGGGGAGCCAAGCAAGTTACTTTCGTTGATATAAAACCGGAGAATATCAAACTGATCGAAAAAGTAGCTGGTGATTTCGAGATCGAAAAAAATATCAGGACTGTAGTTTCAGATGTACAACGATTTTTAGAAAATAAAACAATGAGCTATGATTTTATTTTCTGCGACCCTCCCTATTGGTATGAATGGATGGATGAAATGATTGCTGAAATTATTAATAATGATTGGCTGAACGAAGATGGATGGTTCATTTTAGAACATGATAAATATCATAATTACGAAGAACATCCCCATCACTTTTTCAGCAAAGCGTACGGCAGAACAACCGTTAGTATTTTTGAAAAGCATCCGGTAGATTCTAAATAAACTTATTCTATGAAACACATTGCCTTATATCCCGGATCCTTTGATCCAATAACATTCGGACATCTTGATATCTTAGAGCGTGCTACAAACCTGTTCGACAAAGTGTTGGTTACCGTTGCTGTAAATCATCGGAAAAGCGCCATCTTCTCTGGCGACGAACGAGTTGAACTCATCAAAGAATGTCTGAAGGGAAAAGAATGGGCAAAAAATGTAGAAGTAGATCAGTTTACAGGATTGCTTGTAAATCACGCCAAGAAAGTAAAAGCGAACACACTTATTCGTGGCGTTCGGCAAATTTCTGACTTTGAATACGAATTCCGAATGGCGCTTACCAACAAACGTTTAGCTCCGGAAGTAGACACCGTTTTCTTAATGCCCGATGAGCATTTTACGTTTATTTCGGCTTCGCTTGTAAAAGAAGTCGCACACTGGAATGGAGACCTTTCATCCTTTGTCCCCGAACGCGTTGCAAAAGCTCTGCTGGAAAAACTTCGAGAGTAAAGACTCGTTTTGTACGAAATTATAGAAACTTTATAGTTCGTTTTTCAAACTCTGCGTTTAAACACTTTGGGGCATTCTGGTTCGGTTTTTAATATTCATTATTCGATATTCCTTGTTCGTTACTCAAAGTTCAAATACCGTTTCCCTTTTATCTAACTATTTGGGATTTTCCGCCTGCACAATAACTACACTTCAATCATCCTACGCATGATATCCAACAGGGCACAAAACCTTCAGCCATCAGAAACTTTAAAGATCACCGGAAAAGCCAAAGAACTTAAAAGACAAGGCAAGTCTGTAGTTTCCCTCAGCGCCGGTGAACCTGACTTTAAAACCCCACGACATATTTGCGATGCAGCTATAAAAGCAATTAATGATGGGTTCCACGGATATACGATGAACACAGGAACTCCCGAATTACGGGAAGCAATCGTTGCAAAACTGAAAAGAGATAATAATTTAAATTACGATCCGTCGCAGATCATCTGTTCTAATGGTGCTAAACAGTCGGTTGGGTTTGGTTTATTGGCTATCATAAACAAGGGCGATGAAGTAATTATTCCTGCACCGTTCTGGGTTTCTTACCCTGAAATGGTTCGTTTGGCGGAAGGAGAATCTGTACTGGTAAGAACGTCTTTTGAAAATGATTTTAAACTTACTCCGCAGCAACTTGAAGATTCAATTACCGACAAAACGAAAGCAATAATTCTATGCTCGCCTTCCAACCCAACCGGAGCTTGCTACTCAAAAGAAGAACTGGAAGGCTTGGCAAATGTGCTTCGTAATCACCCTGAAATTTCTATTCTTTCGGACGAGATCTATGAGTACATCGTTTTTGACAGCAATCATGTCAGTATATTAAATGTAGCTCCTGATCTTAAAGATCGGGTTTTATTAGTGAACGGATTTTCCAAAGGGTTCGCAATGACCGGATGGAGGTTAGGCTACCTTGCGGCGAGTAATGAAGTAGTCAGCGCTGTGTCCAAAATCCAAAGCCAGGAAACTTCTGCTCCCTCTTCAATTTCTCAAAAAGCCGCTGAGGCCGCTTATAATGGCTCGCTGGATGAGGTGAAAGCAATGCGCGATCAGTTTAAAAAGCGAAGGGATTTTATGGTAAAATCGTTAAATGCGATTGAAGGAGTAAGCTGTTTCTCCCCCGGCGGAGCTTTTTATGTATTTCCTGATGTTTCGTCTGTTCTCGGTAAGAAATCTCCAGATGGAAAAACAATGGAATCCTCTACCGAACTTTGTATGTACTTACTCGAAGAGTTCGGCTTGGCTCTGGTTCCGGGCGACGCTTTTGGTGAACCGAATGGTTTGCGAATGAGCTATGCCGCTTCAATGAATGACCTTGAAGATGCTATGGAGAGATTTAGAAAGGGATTGGCGAGTTTGGGCTAATTTATTATTCAAAGCGTTTGAAGTAGAATTATCTTAATTACTGGATTTGCAGGATTTACTTTGCTTAATTAAAGTAATTCTTTAATCCTGTAAATTCTGCTTCAGATTGCTATGATTAAAAATGAGCTCACTTATAAGATTATAGGTTGTGCAATGAATGTTCACAATACTATCGGTCCGGGCTTTCAGGAAGTTATATACCAGCGGTGCCTAAAAATGGAGTTTGAAGAATCCGGATTGAATTTCGAAAGAGAGAAGAATCAAGCCATATTTTATAAAGATGTACAGGTTGGAACAAGAAGAACAGACTTTGTAGTAGAAGAAAAAGTAATTGTCGAAATAAAAGCCGTTACTAAGCTTGAAGATGTTCATCTTGCACAAGCAAAAAATTATACAGTTGCTTATGATTTTCCTCTAGGATTATTAATTAATTTTGGGAGTAAAAGTATGGAATATAAATTGTTGTTCAATCCAAAATATCATCCAAAATAATTCAAGCATTCTGACTATCCTTTAATCCAGATAATTCTGCTTCAACCACCTTTATATGCCCTACAAACCTCTTAAACTTTGGTTCGATAAAGAACTAGCAGAAATGCTTTCGGAAAAACTACTTTCTGTACATCCAGATTTTAACTCAACTCTTTTCATCAAAAAGGTAACCTCGGGTGTTGAGGGCTTAGAACTTAAAGACCGTGTAGAATTAATTGCTGATGAATTAAATAATGAATTAGACAATTCCTATCCTGAGCAGATAGAGGTTTTAATTCAAATACTTGGACCGGAAAACGATGAAGAAACCGGCATGTTCAAAGAATATTACTGGATCATGCCCATTGCAAAATTTGTAGAAAAGTATGGGTTAGATCACTTTGATATTTCCATGAGAGCTATTGAAGAGATCACCAAGAGAAATACCGGTGAATATGCCATCCGTCCCTTTATTGAAAAATATCCGGAACAAACAATGGCAAGGATGGAAACTTGGTCGATGGATTCCAATAAACACATCCGAAGGTTATCAAGTGAAGGCGGTCGGCCAAGATTACCCTGGGCAACAAAACTTCAGATGTTTATTGATGATCCGTCTCCATTGCTCCCCATTCTTGAAAATCTGAAAGATGATCCTTCAAAATACGTTCAGAAATCAGTGGCTAACTGCCTGAATGATATTTTGAAAGACAATCCTGAAATTGCCAAAAAGATTATCGAAAAATGGAGCACTGATGCTACAAAAGAAAGAATCTGGATCATTAAACATGCACTCCGGAATCTTCGGAAGAAGAATGATGAATGGGCTTTAAGCTTGATAAATAATTTCTGATCAATTTTTGTAAGTAATATTACGATTATTGATATTGTAGTTATGGACTCTTATAAAAAAATAATCAAAATCGATTCTTCTAAGAGATTTGGAAAACCTTGTATCCGTGATAAACGAATTTCAGTTTACAATGTTTTAGCTTGGTTAGCCAAGGACATGTCGAAAGAAAAAATTATAGAGGATTTTCCGGAACTTACAGAAGAGGATATCAAGGCATGCCTTTCTTTTGCTGCCGATCGGGAACATAATATTCGAGTTGCTTAATGAAGTTACTCTTGGATCAGAATATTTCCTATAGAGTAGCAAAAAATTTTGAGCATCCGGACCTACAATTTGTTCACGTTAATGAAGTAAGATTGCAAAATAAGCCTGACCTTGAAATATGGGAGTTTGCAAAAAGAAACGCCTTTACTATTGTTACATTTGATGGTAATTTTTATGAACTGCAAACACTTAATGGATTCCCTCCAAAAATAATATGGTTGAGATTTGGTATACAAATAGAGACCAACTTAGTACCATTTTAAAAATCCATATCGTTACCATAAAAAGATTTATAAATTCTGAAATAGGTTGCCTTGAACTATATTAACTAAAAAACTCATGGAACTAGCAGCCAAAATACTCATCGCATTCGTCGCCATTCTTCATCTTTATTTCCTTTGGCTGGAAATGTTTGCATGGACAACCAGAGCCAAAAAAGTATTTCGGGGTTTTTCAGATGATTTCTTCGAAAAAAGTAAAACTCTTGCCGCAAATCAGGGATTATATAATGGGTTTCTTGCAGCCGGATTAATCTGGTCTTTCTTTATTTCAGATCCAAATTGGCAACTCAATATAGCTTTGTTCTTTTTAGGTTGTGTAACCATAGCCGGATTTTTCGGGGCATTTACCGCAAATAAAAGAATCTTCTTTGTACAAGCATTACCGGCTATATTTGCACTAACTCTCCTTTTATTAGCATAGTGATGCCAGAAAAACCAATACTCAAATTTATCAGTCCGGTTTTAGCTTCGCAAGATGTTTCCAGAGATATCAAATGGTATGAGGAAAAGCTTGGATTCAAAAATGTATATGACAGCTCTGCGTATCAGGAAGGAGATCTTGATTATGCCGTAATTGGAAGGGATAATTTGTATATGCACCTGCAGTTTCAGTTTCCTGAAGACATGATCTCGACTGATGTTAAATTTGAAGTAGAAAATATTGAACTTCTTTATCGGGAATTGCTGGATGTCGGAGTTATAAAAGAAGAACAAATCAGAAGAAATACTCCATGGAACACTTCAGAAGTTACATTTTTTGGACCCAGCGGAAATAGAATCACTTTTTTACAAGATCATTAACGGCCATGAAAGAATTTCACATTCTTAATGGTGATGCACTAAAAGAACAGTTTCCTGATTATTTAAATGGCGAGCTGATTGTTGCAAGAGAATGCCTGGTGGATGGAAATGTTTCCGCCCATTCTTTGAATCAGTTATTTGAAGTAAGGGCTTCTTATTTAAATAAAACCTATGATTCGGAAATGGGTTTCTATCAGCAGAAAGTAATTCCTGAATTCAGAAAAATCATTTCATTGCCTCAAAATTCTGCTATAAATCTGTGGTTCGAAGACGATCTTTTTTGTCAGGTTAATTTATGGTTTGTATCATCTTTGATTCAGGAATCTGTACATCCTTATCAGGTTTTTCTTGTTCGCCCGCATACAGATATTCGTTACGGTTTTGGCGGTCTCGATACTGATGGTCTAGCAGAAGCTTACCAATCCAAAGCTCCATTATCTGATGATAATCTGCGTCTTTTTTCTTCTCTTTGGGAGTTATATCAGAATAAAAATTATGCAGGGATTTTAAGTGTCGCAACAATGCATTCTAAACAATTTCCCTTTTTGGAAGAAGCGGCTAAAGCAAACTACGATCGCTTCCCAGCAGATGGCTCGCCAGGAAGACCGGAACAAACACTTCTGGATATCATGAAAGAAACAGGTGCTGATGAATTTGGTCCTGTTTTCCGTGAATTCCATAAAAGAGAAGCTATTTATGGTTTTGGAGATCTTCAGGTTAAGCGATTGTTTGATGAGCTGAGAAATAGTAAATAAAGAGTCTTTCTTTCAGCGTAATTCTGATTATTTTCTCCTTATGAAAAGAACACAAGCTTATACCGATGCCTTAGATCAATTTGTTCAGCTTTGGGGCGATATGGCATCTGCCTGGGGCATCAATAAAACAATGTCACAAATTCACGCGCTTCTGTATGCCGAGTCACATCCGCTGGATACCGATGCTATTATGGATAAGCTTGATATCAGTCGTGGAAATGCCAATATGAATCTCCACAGATTGGTAGAATGGGAACTGATTCATAAAGTTCAAAAAGAAGGCACACGTAAAGATTTCTACACCGCCGAAACTGATGTATGGAAAATTGTTTCCACAATTATAAGAGAACGTCAGCAAAGAGAAATTGAACCTATCAGAGCTGAATTGAAAGAATGTATATCTACATTAGAAAGTGGTGGCCTAAATGACGAAGAAAGCAAAGCCTTCAAGCAGCGCATCGAAAATTATAATGAATTTCTGGAAATGTTTGAACGGTTTACAGGGGCTTTACTCCCTTACATTAACAAAAAAAATCTGGGCTTTTTAAAGCAACTCATAAAATTAGTGGAAGTAAAAGAATCTCTTATCGGAAAGAAATCAGATGACTAAAAAAACCACGAAAGCTATTGGCAACGAAGGCGAAGAATTAGCCTGCGCATATCTTGAAAGTAAAGGCTGGAGGATTCTGGAACGCAATTACTTTTTCGAGAAGTCGGAAGTTGATATTGTTGCTTATGACGATACAGCAATTGTATTCGTTGAGGTAAAGCTCCGTTCCTCTGATAAATTCGGAACCCCGGTAGAACATATTTCTGAAGAAAAAGTAATGCATGTGTTTAAAGCCGCAGAAGCCTGGATGTATGAACGGAAAATGGATGGTTCGCCAATGCGTTTTGATGTGATAGGAATTCTGCAAAAGAAAAATGAAGCCCCCGAATTTAATCATATTCAGGATGCATTTCGATAATTGTAAAACTCTAATTGAATCCTGACCTTCACCTATGCAAAATACTACTTTAACTCCTTTAGAATACCTGAGAAGCGTCATTACGATGATTTTCTTCATGCTTATTCTGATGATAGTTTCTGTTCTTGTTTCTATCATAGTTATCCTGACTTTTGGGAAAGCCACAAACTGGATTGTCAAAACATTCCCAAGATACATGAGTGTACCCGTTTTTTATTTACTTGGGATAGATTATCAACTTATAGATTTGCGAAAAGACACCTCAAAACCAGTCATATTTATTTTTAATCACTGTTCAACTCTGGACATTCCCGCAATTCTTATGCTGGCTTTAGAAAGGTTCCGGATCGTAATAAAATGGGAACTACAATACATTCCTTTCTTTTTCATAATAGGAAGATTAACCGGTCAGGTTTTCATAAAACGTTCTGACAAAGAACACGCTATCACAACTCTTCAAAAAACATACGACAGACTCAGACAAAATAATCTGAACTTGATCTTAGCTCCCGAAGGTTCCAGGAAGCATGAAGGAAAAATCGGACCGTTTAAAAAAGGTGCTTTCAGAATGGCAATAGATCTCGGATACCCAATTGTACCCATTTATTTTGATGGTAATGACCGATTAAGTCTTGGCGGTTCTTTAATGGCCAAGCAAGGCAAAATAACAGCCACCATTCACTCTCAGATTGATACTTCTTCCTGGAAAGTTGAAACCATTGAAGAGCACATAGAAGAAGTGAGAAACATGTATTTGGATTGGGCGGGAGTGTCACCGCTAAGTGACCATTCCACAGCGAAAGCCTGAATCGAAATCATTAAATAATAATGAGATTTCACAATTGATCCAGACCTCCTTCATTTGTGTGAAGATGACCGATAATTTACTTCGGAACCAAATATTGAAGACTAAAATAATCCTTCTCATCCGTCCATACTTTTTTTACCTCAAACCAATCAGATACCATGTCTGCAAAACCATCTAAAGTATATTTATGTGAGTTTTCTGTATGAACAGACTCTCCTAATCTGAACTCAATAATATGCTCCCCTATTTTTACGGAGTGATTTTTGTTCACAAAAAGGTGCATTTCTATTCGGCCTTTTTCTTCATTCCAGATTGCTTTATGATCAAAAAATTCTGAATTAAATGAGGTTCCCAGCTCTCTGTTAAGATGTATCAGAATATTTTTGTTGAACTGAGCAGTTATTCCTTTGGAATCATTATAAGCGGCTTTCAATACTTCGGCTTCCTTTTTAAGATCCGCCCCTATCAAAAAAGCTCCGTCAGTACCTATAATCTCATGAATAACATTAAGAAATTGATGTACTTTTTCCATCTTAAAATTCCCGATAGTAGACCCCGGATAGAATACGATCTTTCTGGCATCAGGGCTACTTTCAGGCAGCTCAAATGGTTTTGTATAATCAGCGGATAATGGCAGTATTTGGATATTTGGGAACTCACTCCGGAGTTGATCTGCAACTTTAAACAAATAGTCACCTGAGATATCCATAGGGATATAACAGCAGATATTTTCCATATTCCCTAACAGGATCTTAGTCTTGGAGCTACTTCCGCTACCCGGCTCTATAAGTAAAACTTTTTCACCTAAATAATCAGCGATCTCGTCAACGTATTCTTCCAGGATCTTTCTTTCAGTTCTGGTAGGGTAGTATTCTTCCAGCTCTGTTATATCATCAAACAGCTTCGAGCCTTTTTCATCATAAAAAAATTTACTCGGCAGTGTTTTTTGTTCCTGAGACAAACCTGAAATGACTTCCTCAAGCATTGAAGTTTTTTTGGATAATAGTTCTGTTTCTGTCATTGGTTTATTTAGCCAATCTTATTCCTGAGAATTGCCATCTTGCATCAGCATGGAAAAAATTACGATAAGTTTTCCTGATATGAGAGAGTGAAGTTGCACAGGATCCGCCACGCAGCACATACTGGTTAGCCATAAATTTTCCGTTATATTCCCCCAAAGCACCGGGCAATGGTTTATATCCTGGATATGGAGAATAACTGCTTTGAGTCCACTCCCAAACATCTCCGAACATTTGCTTTAACCCTTTTTCTGTATCTTTGATTGCTTTGGGATGAAAAGTGTTTTCATCTACAAAATTTCCATCAATTTCACGATTACCACAAGCGTATTCCCACTCCTGTTCTGTTGGCAGACGGCATCCCGCCCATCTCGCAAAAGCGTCTGCCTCATAATAACTAATATGTGTAACGGGTTCGTCAAGTGCTACTTTTCTAGCTCCTGAAAGCGTAAAATTAAACCACATTTCCTTTCTTCTGAACCAATAAAGGGGAGCTGTCCATTCTTCAGCCTTTACTTTACTCCATCCTTCATCCAGCCAAAGTTCAGAGCGTTCGTATCCGCCATCATTCATAAACTCAAGAAACTCCAGATTTGTGATCAGGCGGTCTGCAAGTTCAAAGTTTTGTATAAAAGTTCGGTGAACCGGATGCTCATTATCATAGGTAAATTCTGTGCCTTTATTTCCAATCTCTGCAACGCACTCTTCAAAACTAATCCAGGCCAATTCTGTCGCAGGCTTTCCGTTGAGGATTTCTCTTTCTTTGTATACAGGCAATAACGGATTTTGTGCAAGCAAATATTTTACATCAGTTAGAATTAATTCCTGATGTTGTTGCTCGTGGTTTATCCCGATCTCAACTACTTTTGATGCTTCTTTCCAGGTTTCCTGATCGCAGTTGTTAATAAAATCTACAATTTTTTCATTCACATACTTACGATATTCAAATACTTCTTTTACAGTAGGTCGCGACAATAATCCCCGATCAGCTCTGGAAAAAGGAATTCCTGTTTGCAAATAGTAGGAGTTGAAAAAATAGGCATATTGTGGATGTAAACTTTCAAAATCAGTTTGATACTTTTCCAACACGAAAGTTTCAAAAAACCAACTGGTATGAGCCAAATGCCACTTAGCCGGACTTGTGTTTTCCATTGGCTGGATTACAAAATCTTCCGTTTCCAAAGGTTCAACTATTTTATGAGTAAAAGCTCTGACTTTCAGGAATTCATGTTCCATATTCTCTCTTGAAAATCTGGCATTCCCGGTCTCTGCTTTAGTAATAATCTCGCTCATGGTTCAGGGGCATTTAGGTGTCTTCTCATAATGTAGGAATTCAACACCAAACCCAAAAAACTCATTCCTTATTCTTCTCTGTAAAAGTGAATTTTTTTTATGGAAGGGTCTTTCTTACTCTTGATCTTTATATTTTTAACTCTGCTGTGCTGATAAACTGCTGTCCGCATTGAGTTTACATTTTTGTCGCTTGTGTAAGATACCTCCAATGCCTGCCCACCCGGTTTTAGCTTATCAATAGCTTCTAGAAGAGGCTTAAACTTCGAATTTCTTTTCTTAGAAGAATTTATTGCGGAGCGTTTTACAAATTTAATATCCATAATAATACACCATTGTATATAAAGTGCATTGTTCAATATAGTTTTTTTTTCTAAAAAATCCTTTTAATGTGCTTTTTCAGAATTTGGGCAAGCTTACAATAAATTCTGAACCTTTATTTTCTTCTGAAATTACTGTAATTGTTCCGTTATGGGCTTCTACCAGATCATTACAAAGAAGTAATCCCAACCCGGTTCCTTTCTCAGAAAGAGTACCTCTTCTTTGTGGTCTGTTTTCTTTATCAAAAAGTTGATCTTTTATTTCAGAACTCATCCCGATCCCTGAATCCTTAATACTTATGTTAACTGAATGCCCGCTCTCTTCCACACCTACTTTGATCTCGCCATCTTTTTCGGAATACTTGATCGCATTCGATATTAAATTTCTGAAAACAGTGGAAAGCATATTACTATCTCCCATGATTTGCATATGAGAGGATTGCACAATTAATTCTATTCTTTTTTTGGCTGCAGAAGTTTCAAAAATTGAAATACTATCAGACAGTAGCTCATCTATATCTACTTGTTCTTTATCAACCCTGATTTCACCATTCTGAACCTTGATCCATTCAAGTAAGTTTTCGAGTAATTCATATGCATTCTGAGAGGAAACCTGAATCAGAGACAGATTTTTTAAACTTCTCTCAATATCCTTATCGCTTTTACTTTCTTCCAGCTCTTCGATCGAGATGTCAATCATCCCGTTTATTCCAAAAAATGCACTTTTCAGATCATGCGCTATAATTGAGTATAGCTTATCTCTCGTTTCTGTGAGTTTAAGCATTTCTTCATTTTGAGCAATTATTCGTTTCTCATAATTAACCTGCTTACTTATATCCTGAAAAGTACCACTCAACCTAACCACGTTTCCATTAACTATATGCGGTTCACCAATTGCACGTACCCACTTGAATACATTTTTTTCTGAAATAAAGGGAAGCACTAAATCATATTTTTCATGATTTACAGTGGCTTTGTTAATGGCCATTGAAAGTTTATCTCTGCCTTCTCCCGGAAAACGGTCCATTCCTTCTTCCAGTTTAAGTTCTGATCCTATTTCTTTGTCATGAATTCGGTACACTTGATCTGTCCAGAAAATTTCTCCGGTTATTAAATCAAATTCCCAGCCTCCCACATTGGCCATTTCCTGAGCATTCTCGAACATCAACTCCAGTTTTTTTCTGGTTGTTACGTCTCTCGATATTGACTGTAATCCTATTGGTTTATTTTCCGCATTTAAAACAGTTGAAACAGAACTCTCAAACCAGATAAATTTTCCATCCTTGTTACGAATTCTGTATCTGGTATTAGTTACAAATCCGTTCTCCTCCAACTCTTTTCGTGGAGCTCCCAACAACATTTCCAAATCTTCACTATGGATCAAGTCAGCATGGTTTGTTCCAAGTAACTCCTGATAGGTAAAACCTAAAATATTCTCTATAGAGGGAGATATAAATGTATATATACCATGCATGTCATGTAAACAGATCAAATCAGCACTATTCTTAGAGATCAGCTCAAGCCTTTGGTTCTTTTCTTTTAAGACTTTGACCGTTCTTGCTCTCTTTATAGTAGCTGCAACCCACTCACTCAAAAGCTTCATCAGGGTATAATCTGAATGAACAAAGCCTCCTTCCTTAGGATTTGGACTCGAAAAATTAATAGTCCCGTATAATTCTCCGCCAATAATTATTGGAATCCCGATATAGGCTTCCAAAGAAAAGACATTGTAGCAAGGATGGCGCTCATATTCTGATTCTTTCATATGATTAATCGCAACAACATCATCACTTTCAAGTGTTATGCTACAGTAAGTATTTCCGAGATCGAAAGTTTGGCCCACAGAAAGCCCTGAATCTTCCGGAAAGAAGTTTCTGATTGTATATGTTTCAGACTCCTTTGAAATGGAACTGATTATACCTATTTCCATCCCTAACAATTTCGTAGTTAGTTCAAGTGCATTATCCAGTTGTTCATCTAAATCTTTTTTTGATTGAGACGTGATCTGATACAGAAGCTGAAGCCGCTTCTCTGTTTCCCCATACCCTATTGAACTGTTATTAGATTTCAAACTGATTTCTGAGCAGGATTAATGATTTTAATGCATTACTTTAATTTAGTCATAATTACCATACCAACCATTAATGTTTCTTTAAACAAGTTTGTTTTCTTTAATGAAAAGGAGTTACTAAAGAATCATTGCTGTAAAACAAAAAAGCCACACTGATTCGGAATCAATGTGGCTTTTGGAATTTGATGTTTGTTATTTAAAACAAGTGGTGGGCGATGAGGGACTCGAACCCCCGACCCCCTCGGTGTAAACGAGGTGCTCTAAACCAACTGAGCTAATCGCCCTAACAAGGGCGACAAATATATGAACATTTACAATGCAGACAAAGAAATATTTCAACAAATATTGATTATTTGGTTAACACTGTTAACTTACAGTTCAAAGCTGAAATTAATCCAACTATTTTGAAAGACTATCCTTTTACTGCGGTGCTGGTTGATGGAATCCGAACTCCTTTTTTAAAATCCGGTACAGAATACAACGATCTTATAGCTTATGACCTCGGACGTTATGCCATTCAGGGCCTGTTAGCGCGTAATGCTGTTGCTCCTTCGTGCATCGACCGGGTCATTATGGGGAATGTCATCCAAGAAGTTCGTACCAGTAATGTAGCCAGAGAAAGTGCATTGGGAGCAGGAATTCCTAACACAGTCCCCGCGTTTACAATAGCATTGGCTTGTATTTCTTCCAATCAGGCAGTGGCCAGTGGAGTTGACCTGATAAGATCCGGACAAGCCAAGATTATTTTAGCCGGAGGAACGGAAACAATGTCTGACATTCCGGTTCGGTTTAAGAAAAAATTTCGCCAAAAAGTACTGGAAGCACGAAAGTATAAATCTCCTGTAGATTTTCTGAAGTTCTTAAAAGGGCTTCGTCCTAAAGACCTTCTCCCTGAACTACCTGCAATTGCTGAGTTTTCAACCGGAGAAACGATGGGTAAAAGTGCAGACCGAATGGCAGCAAGATTTGGAGTATCCCGAAAAGATCAGGATGAATTCGCAATGCGATCACACCATTTAGCAGCAAAAGCAACACAGGAAGGTTTATTGGGTGACGAAGTTTTTCCTGTAAAAGTCCCTCCTAAATTTTCTGTTGTAAAAAGTGATAATGGATTCAGAGCCGACACTTCAATTGAAAAACTGGCAAAGTTAAAGCCTGCTTTTATTAAACCTCACGGTACTATTACTGCAGGAAATGCTTCCTTTTTAACGGATGGTGCATCTGCATCTTTTATAATGGAAGAGCAAACGGCATTATCATTAGGGCTTAAGCCAAAAGCTTACCTCAGAGAGTACAATTTTGTTTCTCAGGATCCAAAGGATGAATTATTATTAGGTCCGGCCTATGCTACTCCGAAAGTATTAGATCAAATGAATCTCACCATTGAAGACATTGATGTTTTTGAGATACACGAAGCATTTGCCGGTCAGGTTTTATCTGTATTAGCAGCTCTGGATTCTCAACATTTTGCCAAAGAATCTTTAAAAAGAGATACTAAATTAGGTCTGATACCTATGGATAAAATTAACACAATGGGCGGTTCTCTTTCACTAGGGCATCCTTTTGGAGCAACAGGAGTAAGACTTGTAACTACAGCCGCTAATCGTCTTCATCACGAAGATGGAAAATATGCATTGGTTACAGCTTGTGCTGCCGGCGGACAAGGACATGCGATAATCCTTGAGAGATATAGAAATTGAAGTAATCCTCCCTTTAGGGAGGTGTCCGCCAAAAGCGGACGGAATGTGTTGTTGAAGTTTAGAAATTATCAAGCTTCAACAACACCCCACGGAACATCCAAAGAACTGTTTGGATGTTCATCTCCCTCTAGGGGAGAATTATAAACCGAATTTAATATCCAATTATGAGCTATTTAAACATCACAAAAAAAGAAAATGTTGCTGTCATTACTTTAAACCAGCCTGGAGAAAAAGTAAATACGTTAAGTGAAGCGATGATGGATCAGTTTGAAAATTTTCTAGATGATCTTGAATCTGATGTATCATTAAAAGGGGCTGTTCTTATCAGCGGAAAGGAAAATAATTTTATTGCCGGTGCAGATATCGACATGTTCAAAGCCCGGGAAACAGCTGCAGAAATAGAGCAGCTAAGTCTGGATGGACATGCAATCTTAAACAGAGTTGAGCTTTCCTCTAAACCAATAGTTGTAGCAATACATGGAAGTTGCATGGGAGGTGGGCTGGAGCTTTCTTTAGCTTGCCATTACCGAATTGCTTCCGGCCATTCCAAAACCATTATGGCTCTCCCTGAGGTTAAACTAGGAATTCTTCCTGGAACCGGAGGTACGCAAAGACTTCCCAGATTAATAGGGATTCAGAAATCATTGAACTATATGCTGACAGGTAAAAACATTTATGCTCGTCAGGCTTTTAAAATGGGGTTAGTAGATGAACTTGTTCATAAAGATGCTCTCGAAGAAGCTGCTATAAAAGCTGTTCATAAGGTTTCGTCAGAAAAGTTTGAACGGCCTGATAAAAGAACTTCTATGGAAAAAATGATCGAAAGTAATGCACTCGGTCGTAAGATTGTCTTTTCACAAGCTCATAAACAAACACTTGCTCAAACTAAAGGAAATTACCCTGCTCCGGAAAAGATCTTAGAAGCCGTTCAATATGGTTTCAAAAATGGCATAGACAAAGGGTTGCTGAATGAAGCTAAGCTCTTTGGGGAATTAGGAGCAACTCAGGAATCCAGAGCATTAGTTAATCTGTTTTTCGCGATGAACAATGCCAAGAAAAACCCTCAGAAAAAACTGATAGAATCTGTTAACAAAATTGGTGTTCTTGGTGCAGGTTTAATGGGATCCGGAATAGCAGATGTGAGTATCAATAAAGGCAATTATTCAGTACTGCTAAAAGATCGGGATCTGGAGTCTGCATCAAAAGGTGAAAAAGGAATCTGGGATGACTTAAATAAAAAAGCTCAGAAAAAAATCATTAGTAAATTTGAGAGAGATGAGATTGCCAGTAGAGTTACAGGTGTTGATTCCTATGATAGTTTTGCCGGAGTTGATTTGGTGATAGAAGCCGTGTTTGAAGACCTTGATCTAAAGCATAAAATTATTAGAGAAGTAGAAGAAGTAACTTCTGATAAAACAATTTTTGCTTCAAACACCTCTTCCCTTCCTATTTCAGAAATCGCCAAAGCATCTTCACGGCCCGAAAATGTAATAGGTATGCACTATTTCTCTCCGGTTCAGAAAATGCCGCTTTTGGAAATAATCACAACTGAAAAAACAGCTGATTGGGTAACAGCAACTGCTTATGAAGTTGGTGTAAAACAGGGAAAAACCGTTATAGTTGTAAATGATGGCCCCGGATTTTATACCACAAGAATTTTAGCTCCTTTTATGAATGAAGCTTTGCTTTTGCTTGAGGAAGGGGCATCTATTGAATTTCTGGATAAAGCAATGAAGCAATTTGGATACCCTGTTGGACCAATGGCACTGCTCGATGAAGTTGGCTTTGATGTTGGTGCACATGTTGGTGAAACCATGAAGCCAATGTTTGATAAAAGAGGAGCAAGATCTTCTGAAAAAGCTCAGGAGCTTGTTGATGAAGGCTATTTGGGTCGCAAGAATAAAAAAGGGATGTATTCATATTCAGACGGAAAGAAAAAAGAAGTGAATACGGGAATCTATAAATACTTCGGTGGCACAAACAGAACAAACCCTGATATGGAAATTGCTCAGTACCGAATGGCATTAACCATGATCAATGAAGCCGCCTATTGTTTGGAAGAAGGAGTTCTTAAATCAGCTACAGACGGAGATCTCGGAGCAATTTTGGGTCTGGGTTTTCCACCTTTTCTTGGTGGCCCATTCAGGTATATTGACAGACTCGGAGCTGATTTAATTACATCCAAATTAGAGGAGTTTACAAATCAATTTGGACCAAGATTCAAGCCTGCAGAACTTTTGGTGGAGAAAGCTAAAAGTGGGGATAGGTTTCACTAAGTTTTTTGAGCTATCGAAATTTGCTTTTACCTTTGCTCTGTTTGACTTTAAGTATTCTACTATAGTCACAGAATAATAACCTATTTGTGTATGAAAGCTTTTTTTAAACTTGCTTCAATTTTTTTGCTAATCTCTTGTGCCAAAAAACAGGAAACAAGTTTCCATATTAAAACCTTTGAAATCCCGGGTATTAGTATACGAGCTATTGAAGCTATTGATGAAAACACAATGTGGTTTGCAGGATCTGGCGGAAAGGTTGGTTATACCAATGATGCAGGAAAATCATGGATCATGGACTCCATCCAATACGACACTCTTAAACCCGAATTCCGATCCATAGCAATAGCTGATAGTTCGGTTTTTGTTTTAAGTATTGCATCTCCTGCGTTACTTTATAAGAGTGATGATTTTGGGAAAAGTTGGAAGCTGACATACATAGATAATAATCCCTCTGTTTTCTATAATGCTATGGCTATTTCTGACAATGGATTTGGTGCAATTGTTGGTGATCCTGTGGAGGATTGTTTATCTGTTTTAATCACAACAAATAGCGGTAGTAACTGGTCTAAAGTTTCCTGTGAAGACCTGCCTATAGTTGTTAACGGAGAAGCCGGATTTGCTGCCAGTAATTCTAATGTGAATATATTCGAAGAAAATGTTTGGTTGGTTTCAGGAGGAACAAGAGCAAGAGTTTTTCACAGTTCTAATAAAGGTGAAACATGGAGAGTTTACAATACTCCAATTGTTCAGGGAGGGCAGATGACTGGAATTTTCTCAAGCCACTTTTATGATTCGCAAAACGGAATAATTATGGGCGGTGACTGGAATGAAAAAACGAAAAATACTGAAAATAAAGCAATTACTAAGGATGGAGGCAAAACCTGGACACTCATTGCCGATGGTCAAGAACCTTCATACCGCTCTTCGGTTAGATATGTGCCGGGAACTGAAGGGAAAGAGCTCATCGCAGTTGGAACTCCGGGTATTTCCTATTCAAAAGACGGAGGGCTGAGCTGGAGGAAAATCAGTGAAAAACCTTTTTATACTATTCGGTTTACTCCTGATGGGAAATCTGCATGGCTTGCCGGATTGGGAAAGGTTGGGAAAATAGAACTTGTAAACTAGTAATAGATTCTGATTACAATTCTTCTGTTCAATGCCCTGTTTTCAACTATATCATTTCCTGCTTCATCAACGTGTGGTACAATAGGTTTTGTATCAGCATAACCTGAGGCTTTTATTCTTTCGGGTTCAATATCCTCCTGAATAAAATACTTCACAACTCCGGAAGCTCTGGCAACAGATAGCTCCCAATTTGATGGATACACAGGGGTATTGATCGGAACATTATCAGTATGCCCTTCCACATCTACTTTAAATTTATAATAACCCAGATCGTTCATAGCCTGGGTTACTTTATCTATAATCTGTTGCCCGGTAGGTAATAAATTAGCCTCGCCTGAATTATAAAATGAACTTGAATTGAAAAAAAGTTTTATTCCTTCCCGATCTAAAGTAATATCAACCTGACCGGCCTCTCTCTCATCTGCAAGTTTTTCATCAAGGTCTTTTTTAACTTCTGCTAACGGAGTTTGGACGTTCTCTTGCTTATTTATCTCTGATCTCAACCCTTGCTTCATTTGTTCCCAAAGGTTCAGGTCTACATATGAAACAGCAATTAACACCGCAAAAAATGCTAATAAAAGAGTAATCATATCACTGTAGGTTAACAGCCATTCATGGTCCTCTTCATGAGCATCTAATTCTGTTTTTCTATGTAGGTTTCTTAGATCCAAAGCTAATCCTTTTCACTTTTCTTAAGATCTTTTAGGTCTCTTCTTAGATACGTTTTTAACTTATCCTGTATGTAAAAACTTGACTTCTTTGAATTAATAAGTAACACACCTTCCAACATAAAATATTCTCTGTAACGATTCTGTTGAGCTATATTTTTAAGCTTTTCAGCAACGGGATAAAAAATGAATCTGGCTAAAGAAATCCCATAAAGTGTAGTTATCAATGCAGCGGCCAGTCCCGGGCCCATTCCTGAAGGATTTTCGAGCTGACCGAGCATAACTACTAAACCAAATAAGGTGCCAAACATTCCGAATGATGGAGCTGCACCGCCCATTGCCCTGAGCACATCAACTACAATCATTTTTCTGTAATAGTGCTCTTCAATGCTTACTCCGGCAAATTCCTTAATCTCGTCATTTGTGTAATTTGTATTTATCAGGGAAAAGAAATATCCGGTTACTTCATCATTATTTTCTTTTTCCAGCGAACTCATCGCTTTAATCCGGTTTGCTTTAACCTGATCACTCCATTCCAAAATATTATTCAGGTCATCATTCAATTTTTTATGAGATATTTTTGATTGATTAAAGATATATACCACACTTCCGAGTGCCTGTCCCACATATTTAGGTTGATAAGTGATAAATACGGCATTTAGAACCCCTCCAAGAACAATAAATAAACTTGGGATATTCAAAAACTGATATTTACTGAGAGTAGGTATGGAATTTATATAACCCGTAGCACCCGTAATTTCAGTTATTCCGAAAATCAAAATTCCTACACTGAATAGTACTCCTAATACATTTGTTATTGATAATCTCATTGTTCTGTATCCCCTTTTATATCTTTTATTAAATCCTCCAGTTCAGGAATATCCGGTATCATTATATCGGGATTCATTTTTACAGCTTTGTTCCAGTTTTCTCTGGTCGCTGATTTTCTGTTCAGCATAAAATAGATTGTTCCTTTAAGACCGTACGCATCTGCCGTCTCCTGAACTCTTAGCGATTCATTTACTTTTAATAAAGCTTCGTTATACTCACCTTTATAAAATAAATCCTGAGCTGAACGAAATGATGAAAGCAACTTTTGCATATCTGCAGCTCGCTGTTTTATCAGCGTAGAATCTGCAATAATAATAGTATCTTTTTCGGCAGGACTTAATCCGCTTAAATCAAGAAAAAAATCTTCTTTATTTGGATCCAGCGTAACTTCTAAATCAGTATTTTTATTTCTATATGTTACTTTTATTGTATTCTTTACATTCTTTTGCCCGGTTTCTGTATTTTCAGAAGGCATTGAACTCTCTACAGCTGCCTCTGGCGTAAAGCCATTCATTTCACTGTCTTCTGATACCTGCTCTGAGCCTGCGCAACTCAAAATAGCTACATACATAATGGCTGCTATTGTTCTTAAAAAAAAGTTTCTAAAATCTAAAGACACACTGTAATCCATAACTTAACCGATTAAATGTTATACTTTGATTTGCACCTTTTTGTCTCAATTCATCACCTGAAATAATATTTCTGGCATATAACCCAGCCGATATTGATTCCGTAAAATTGAATTGGACCCCCGGAGATATCGTAAAAATACTTCCTTCATATTTAGTAAGTGCAAAGCGAATATCAGCGTCAAGAGTAAGCAATAAACGATTTCCATTTATTAACTCATTCTTCTCTCCTAATCCATATTGAAAGGTTGCACCCAGACTTAACAATGTTGCATTATACAGGCTGTCTTGTGTTCCTTTATAAATATTAAACCCACCCCTTATTCCAAAATAGGATGAATTAGAATCATCTATAGGCTGGCGAAACGTTAACGAAGCATTAAAATTAAGAATTTGTTGTTCAGATTCTGTTGTTGTACTGTCCACTATGAAGCTCTCACCTGTTACCGTTTCCACACCCACATTTAAAAAAATGAGCTTGCCTTTATCTATTTCTTCTTTTGGAAATACCTGATTTGATATAAGGGTTTTAACCCAAATAATTTCAAGCGATTCCGGCCTTTTCATTCTGATATTGATAATAAAACCCTCAATTGCTTTTTTTTGAACTGACACTTCAATTAAAGCATGTATTGCATACTTCTGAGTTGTTTCTAAAAGTAATGTACTACTTGACTCAGCGAGGCTCCTTCCTTTCGTATTTGATATCTGAATGGTAGAGTCTCTACCAAAAATTTTGAGCTCATTTGATGGTTTTAATTCAGGTGGAGATATTATAGTGAGAGCTGAATATTCCTTTAGAGTTTGCTCTATTCGGGAAACTATGTATTCTATTGTTTCTTCAGACAGAAGGCTTTCATTATAATTCAGACGATACACGCTAACTCTACGAACATCAGTGGGTATATCTGAAGTCATATCCTGCAACTTTGCAATTGCTTTTTCAACGAGTAGAGCATCCGATTGTGCTACGGTATTTCTACCTATGAGAGAAAAAAATAAGCTAATTAGGATAAGCCTTAAAACAGGAATAACTTTAGTATCCATCTCAACCTCTGCTTTTGATGACTTTTCTGATCAGCAAGAGGATATTCTTTCTAGCACCTTCAATTTCCATAGATGTAAATTCCTGATCATTACTTAACTCACTTAGAATTAATTCGCTTTCACGATCCGGTCTTACACTTAAAATTTTATCCTTAACAGACTCATTTGCTCTGTAAAGAGCTTTAATTATTTCATCAGTTGTTGATTCTTCTAAAGCCACCTGAAGTACTTCATCGTCTACATTTGGAATGTCGCTAAAAGCCACAAAATACTTTCTGATTTTTTTTGCAAGATTCAGGTCTTTTTCAGCAATAGAGTTAACAAAAGATTGCTGTTCTTTAATTGGCAGGTTATCAATAGTATTTAAAATGCTTTCCACTCCATCTGCAGCAACATATTTCATATCTGACACGGTAAGTGCTTTATGCGAAAAATGAGCGGCTACCTTTTTATAAATCGAAATTGGAATGTTTGCGATTTTCCCCATTTTTAGAACTATAGGAATTCTCTTATTTTCGTCCAGTTTTTGCAAAACGAAGCTTGATCTTTCACCAGGCAATTGAGCCAATAAAATGGCGATCATCTCATCAGATTCTCCTCTTATAAGATGTAGAAGTTGTTGATTGGTAAGCTGGTTAAGAAATTCAAAAAGGTGATTGTCATCGGCTCCCTGATTTTTTGAGATTTTCTGGGCCAGCAGTTTTTTCTTAAAATCGGTAACCTCTTCTGCTTTCTCTCTTACAGGAATTGTCTCTATGTTGGTCAAACCGAATAAAATTGAGTCATGTACTTTGTCATCAAGATAAGGTTGCAGTACATCTATTATTTTAGGATCAGTGCTGAATATAGCCCTTACAGCCTTTACAAGACCCTCATCTTCATTCTCATTTACCAGTTTTTCTATCAGCATTGCAACTGTTTCCGGCTGGCTTACAGTTCTGTTTATGATAAACATCTTCTCTTCTTCAAATTTAGCCTGCTTATCATTCTTAAATTCTCTCAACTCATCTTTTGGATTTTCATCGGCACCCGGATTTATCTGAATGTTTTTCAATTCTTCGTTTAATGAGGTATAATCCTGTTCAGCGGATATGTTTCTTCTCTTCAGAGCCCAGATAAGCAAAGCTAGAACAAGTACAAATAAACCAAAAATAACATACATGAGATGTTTTGGGTTATTCCAGTCTATACCTAAGAATCTATTTTCAGCTATTTCAGGTCCATTATCAGGTTGTTCTATAAATACAGTATCAGCTCGTGTGGCTTTCGACAATGAATTTTCGGTACTTTTACCTCGTTGTTGTTTTGGAAATATTTTCCTTTCCACAGTAACAATATCTCCTCGAAAACGATCAGCATTTGCAACCATCCCGGCCATTTCATTGATAAATTCTGAGTCTTCCTGAGTATAGGCTGTGTCAATGAGAACACGTATTACAAGTTGATTTAGTCTGTAACTAGAATTAAATCCTGTAACCTTTATACTGTCTCTTCCTGTACTGGTAGCTTTAAGCCCTGGTGGTATCACAGGCAAACCCGGTAGGTTTTCTATTTCAAGAGGTGGTAATTCTTCTACTACTTCATATCCACTTGCCACTAATACGCGTTCTACACTTGCCTGAACGTCAACAAGAAAAGAGCCATTTTCATAATACTCAGACAAAGCGTTTTCTAGGACTATCTCATAATAACGTTCGTACTTTGTTTCTTCTGTTTGCTGATCCGGAGAATTGTTATTGTTTCCGGGAATTTGAGCATATAAATTATCAAGACTTAAACTCCCTAAAAAAAGTATGAAACACAGCAATCTTTTCATTTCATCCCCCCGAACTGTAGATAGATAATATACCCAGCTTAAGTTATCCACAACCTCGCTGAATTAATTTTTTATTTAATTTTAGGAAACAATAATATTTTTTATCGACTTAAGCTAGTTTTTTTATCCTTTTAATTTCGAACTTAAAGTTATCAACACAATAATATTTTTAAAAAAATGCAGTCTTTACAAATTACTGAACAAAAAAAAGCCCCTTTATTTCTAAAGAGGCTTTCAATTTATCTAAGATAAAAGTTCAGAAAAACTTACTTACTAAGCTTCTGTTTTTTCCTCATCGCTTCCGCCCAGAGTTTCAAATACCTCTGCTACTTCTGCATCACTTTCATCCACATCTTCGGTTGGACCAACAATAAGATCGTTGTACTCTCGAAGACCAGTACCAGCCGGCACTTTATGTCCTACAACCACATTTTCTTTCAGTCCACGTAAGAAGTCTTTCTTAGCTTCAATAGAAGCCTGAGTAAGTACTTTTGTTGTTTCCTGGAAAGAAGCCGCTGATAACCAACTTTCAGTAGAAAGTGCAGCTCTCGTTATACCCAAGAGTATCGGACGAGAAATTGCAGGTTCAGCTTCACGGGTTTGTATTTCTTCTTTGCCTTCTTTGATCAATTCGTTGTTGACGTCCCTAACCTGTCGACGATCAAGGATTTTTCCTTTCTTAAGTTCACTGCCACCTTCTTCGGTTACAACAAACTTACCAATCAATTCATCATTTCGGGTATTAACTTCAAAACGATCAACTTTATCTCCTTCAAGGAACATGGTATCGCCCGGATCGGTGATCTCAACTTTCTGCATCATCGTACTAACAATAACCTCGATATGCTTATCATTGATTTTTACACCTTGCAGACGGTAAACTTCCTGAATCTCATTCACTAAGTACGATTGTACAGCGTATGGTCCAAGAATGTTCAGAATGTCCTGAGCAGGAATTGTACCATCAGATAGCGGCTGACCGGCTTTCACAAAGTCATTGGTTTGAACAAGAATATGCTTGCTCAAAGAGATCAGATACTTCTTCTCATCCGTACCGTCTTTTGATTTAACAAATACTTCTTGTGAACCACGCTTACGTCCACCCATTTCAACAATACCATCAATCTCAGAAACTACTGCCGGCTCACTTGGAGACCGAGCTTCAAAAAGCTCCGTTACACGAGGAAGACCCGCTGTAATATCTTTAGATTTAGATGCTGCTCTTGGAATCTTAGCGATTACCTGACCTGCTGATACTTTTTCGCCATCATCGATAGCAACGTGAGTATCAACCGGAAGTGTACTTTCACGAATCACATCTTTTGCCCCTTTTACAACAAGTGTTGGAACGAGAGATCTGTCCTTAGAGTCTGTAATTACTTTTTCACGGTGACCTGTTTGAGCATCTGTATCATCAGTAGAAGTTACTCCATCGATAATATCTTTGTACTCAACAGTACCATCAATTTCAGAGAAGATCAGAGCATTATATGGATCCCACTTACAGAGCTGTGCTCCTTTTGGAACCATGTCACCCTCTTCAACCATCATTTCGCTACCATAAGGCACGTTATAGCTGATAAGAACCTGACCTTCATCGTTTACAATTTTCAATTCTCCTGCACGGCTTAATACAATATTGTGCTCTTCTTCACCATCATCATAGGTTACAACACGTACATTTTCAAATTCAACTTTACCGTCGAATTTAGTTTTATGTTGTGAATCTGCCTCAAGACGAGAAGCTGTACCACCAACGTGGAATGTACGAAGCGTAAGCTGTGTACCCGGCTCACCAATTGACTGAGCAGCGATAACACCAACGGCTTCACCTTTCTCAACAACAGTTCCACGAGCAAGATCACGTCCGTAACATTTTGCACATACACCGCGACCGGTTTCACAAGTAAGTACTGAACGGATATCTACTTCTTCAATAGAAGTTTCAGCAATTTTCTTAGCAACACCTTCATCGATCATCTGGTTTGCTTCACAAATCAGATCATCTGTAATCGGATCGTGAATATCATGCAGAGAGAAACGACCAATAATACGATCTTCCAATCTTTCGATGATATCTTCATTATCCTTCAAAGCTGACATCTTGATACCACGAAGTGTACCACAATCATCTTCTGTGATGATCACATCCTGAGAAACGTCAACAAGACGACGGGTCAGATATCCTGCATCAGCAGTTTTAAGTGCGGTATCAGCAAGACCTTTACGAGCACCGTGCGTAGAGATAAAGTACTCAAGTACCGAAAGTCCCTCTTTGAAAGAAGAAAGAATCGGATTCTCGATTACCTCATTTCCTTGTTGCATTGAACTCTTTTGAGGCTTAGCCATCAAACCACGCATACCACCTAACTGGCGAATCTGCTCTTTAGAACCACGAGCTCCTGAGTCGGCCATCATAAATACCGGGTTAAACCCTTCACGATCTTCCTGAAGAGCTGTGAATAAAGTTTCAGAAACTCGGTTTGTAGTACTTGTCCACTTATCAATAACCTGATTGTAGCGCTCATTATCTGTAATGAAACCCATTTCGTAACGTCCCTGAATGTCGGTTACTTCATCTTTGGCTCCATCAATCAATTTGGCTTTTGCATCCGGAATGATGATATCATCAAGGCTGAATGAAAGTCCACCAAGAGTGGCATTTTCATAACCTAACTTTTTCATTTCATCAAGGAACGCTGCTGTTCTTGAAGTTCCAACAAGGTTGTGAATATCACCAATCAGAACTCTAAGCTCTTTTTTACCTAGAGTTTTGTTCATGAAGCCGATTTCTTCAGGTACGATCTGATTGAAGATCACACGGCCTGTGGAAGTTTTTACAACTTCTTTTACTGTTTCGCCTTCTTCGTTGATTACATCAACGCGAACATTAATTTTTGCATGTAAATCGATCTGTCCCTGATCAAAAGCCACAAGAACTTCATCCATACCAGCAAAAGTCTTTCCTTCTCCTTTTTGGCCATTTGCAGGCTTAGTAAGGAAATATAGACCCAAGATCATATCCTGAGAAGGAACTGCAATCGGACCACCACTTGCAGGACTCATGATGTTGTGAGAACCAAGCATCAATACAGAAGCTTCAAGCACCGCATCGTGACTAAGTGGTAAGTGAACTGCCATCTGGTCACCATCGAAATCGGCGTTAAATGCCGTACACGCTAATGGGTGAAGACGAATTGCTTTCTCCTCGATAAGCACCGGCTGGAACGCTTGAATACCCAAACGGTGAAGCGTTGGAGCACGGTTAAGCATTACCGGATGTCCGTCAATTACATTTTCAAGAACTTCCCAAACAACCGCATCTCTGCGATCTACTACTTTCTTCGCACTCTTAACGGTTTTAACATAACCGCGTTCGATCAAACGACGAATAATAAATGGTTTGTAAAGCTCAACTGCCATTTCCTTTGGAAGGCCACACTCATGCATTTTGAGCTCAGGTCCTACCACAATTACAGAACGACCTGAATAATCAACACGCTTACCTAGTAGGTTTTGACGGAAACGGCCGCTCTTACCTTTCAACATGTCACTAAGAGATTTCAGCGGACGATTGTTGTTTCTGACTGCGTTTGATTTTCTTGAGTTGTCATATAATGAATCAACCGCTTCCTGAAGCATTCGCTTCTCATTTCGAAGAATTACATCAGGAGCTTTAATGTCCATCAATCTCTTCAAGCGGTTATTTCTGATGATTACTCTTCTGTACAGATCATTAAGATCTGAAGTAGCAAATCTACCACCTTCGAGAGGTACAAGTGGGCGTAGTTCCGGTGGAATTACAGGAATCACACTTTGGCACATCCATTCAGGTTTGTTTTCTGTGTGCTCTGCAGCTGCACGGAAAGACTCAATAACCTGAAGGCGTTTTAGTTTCTTTTTCTTACGCATTTGTGAAGTCTCATGCTTCACTTCGTAGCGTAATTGATAAGCAAGTTCATCTAGATCTAGATCAGCAAGCATTGCTGCAAGCGCATCCGCTCCTTCTTTAACTATGAATTTATCTTCGTCATCGTTATCAAGTTCATAGTTGTCTTCCGGAAGCTGATCTAAGATATCGTATTTCTCTTCCTCTGAGATCATATCACCTTTAGCGTAACCCAAATCACGAGCTACACCAGGATTGATAATCACAAAAGTTTCGTAATAAACAATCTTATCAAGATTCTTAGAAGACATACCTAATAAGTATGCAATCTTGTTTGGTAAAGATTTAAAATACCAAATGTGTACAACAGGAACGGTTAGGGTAATATGCCCCATTCGCTCACGACGTACAGCTTTTCTGGTTACTTCAACACCACATCTGTCACAGATAATCCCTTTGTAGCGGATACGCTTATACTTACCGCAATGGCATTCGTAATCCTTTACAGGTCCGAAGATCTTTTCACAGAAAAGACCATCCATTTCCGGCTTAAAGGTTCTGTAGTTTATCGTTTCCGGTGTTAAAACTTCACCATGCGAACGTGACAGAATAGTTTCAGCCGAAGCAAGTGATACTCCGATACTGTCAAAGTCGTTGGTAACTGTTAATGTTTTCGTTATTGGCAAGGGTATTCCTCCATTAAATAATTAACAGTGATTATTGAATATGTATTTCAAGTCCGAGACCCATAAGCTCTCGAAGTAATACTTTGAATGATTCAGGCACATCTCCATCAGGAAGGTTTTCACCTTTCACAATGGCTTCATAAACTTTTGAACGCCCTTTTACATCATCACTTTTTACAGTGAGCATTTCTTTCAGGATGCTTGAAGCACCATAAGCATACAATGCCCAAACCTCCATCTCTCCAAGTCGCTGACCACCAAACTGAGCTTTACCACCCAATGGCTGCTGCGTAATTAATGAGTATGGCCCGATTGAACGAGAGTGCATCTTATCCTGAACCAAGTGATTCAACTTGATCATGTAGATATACCCCACTGTCGTTTTCTGTGAGAATGGCTCACCGGTACGACCGTCAAATAAGTTAACGCGACCGTCTTCAGGTAATCCTGCTTCTTTTAATTTTCCTTTTACGTCATCCATGCTTGCTCCATCAAAAATCGGAGAAGCGAAAGTAACACCAAGTTTCTTAGCTGCCCAACCAAGGATTGTCTCATAGATCTGCCCAAGGTTCATACGAGAAGGTACACCAAGTGGGTTAAGACAGATGTCAACAGGAGTTCCATCAGCCATAAACGGCATGTCTTCCTGTGGTACGATCTTAGCAACAACACCTTTGTTACCATGACGTCCCGCCATCTTATCACCTACCTGAAGCTTACGCTTTTTGGCAACATAGATCTTAGCTTTTTGAATGATTCCAGGAGGTAGTTCGTCTCCTACTTGAATTGCAAACGTACGACGCTTAGCCTCACTGTCAATTTTACGGCGAAGGTCACGATAGTTAGCAAACAGTAGTCGTACTTTTTCTACCAAGTCCTGATCTGTAGCCCAGTCAATATTCTCGTTGATATTTACCGGATCTAATTCTTCAAATACTGATTTTTTGTACTTCTCGCCTTTAGGAATAAGCTCTACGTTACTGTAGTTCAATACACCCGGAGAAGTTTTATCTCTCAGAAGAGAGTACATCTTATCAGCCCATTGCTGATTTAATTCTGCAAGTTTTTCAGAATGTCTTTCCTGTTCTTGCTCTACTCTTTTCTTCTCTTCTTTCCTAGAGATTAACTCGTCACGCTTACGACTGAAAAGCTTTGTGTTGATAACCGTTCCTGAAACGCCCGGAGGAGTTTTAAGAGAAGCATCTTTAACATCACCGGCTTTGTCACCGAATATAGCACGAAGAAGTTTTTCTTCCGGAGTTGGATCAGTTTCACCTTTTGGTGTAATCTTACCAACAAGTATATCGCCCGGATTAATTTTTGCTCCAACCCGGATAATTCCTTTTTCATTAAGGTTACGGGTTGCTTCTTCACTAACGTTTGGAATTTCACGAGTTAATTCTTCTTCTCCACGTTTAGTGTCACGAACTTGCTGTTCAAACTCAGTAATGTGGATTGAAGTATAGATATCATCCTGAACAATGCGTTCACTTACAACGATTGCATCCTCAAAGTTGTACCCTCTCCACGGCATGAAAGCCACAAGTAGGTTACGTCCAAGAGCAAGCTCTCCGCCATCAGTTGAACAACCATCAGCAATAGCCTGTCCTTTTTTAACCTTGTCGCCAACTTTTACAATAGCGCGTTGGTTCGTACATGTATCCTGATTTGTTCTGTTAAATTTCTCGAGCTCATATGTTTTGATACCACCGTCAAAATAGCAATGCTGGTCTAATTCATCTCTTTCGTACTTGATACGAATTTCAGTTGAACTTACATATACTACTTCACCTTTAGCATCAGCAGTGATAATAGCACGGGAATCACGAGCAGCTCTGTGCTCCAATCCTGTACCAACAACAGGTGCTTCAGGTCTTAATAATGGAACTGCCTGACGTTGCATGTTCGAGCCCATCAAAGCCCGGTTTGCATCATCATGTTCAATAAATGGAATCAATGCAGCAGCAAGAGATGTGATCTGGTTGGTTGCCACATCCATATATTCGATCTCTTCTGCTTTGGCAACTAAGTAGTTACCCTCTCGCATTCTTGAGAATACTGCATCATTTGCAAAAGTGTTGTTATCATCTAATTCAGCATTAGCCTGAGCAATTACTGTCTCATCTTCCTGCTCTGCTGCTAAATACTCAACACTTTTAGAAACTTTTTTGTCTTTAACTTTTCTGTAAGGCGTCTCAATAAATCCGAAATCATTCACTTTTGCATGAATACAAAGCGATGAGATCAACCCAATGTTAGGCCCTTCCGGAGTTTCAATCGGACAAAGTCTGCCATAGTGAGTGTAGTGAACATCACGAACCTCAAAACCGGCACGCTCACGAGTTAGACCACCTGGTCCAAGAGCAGACATACGGCGCTTATGTGTTAATTCTGCCAATGGATTCGTTTGATCCATGAACTGTGAAAGCTGGTTTGTACCGAAAAATGTATTTATCACACTTGAGATGGTACGGGCATTCACGAGATCCTGAGGCGTTAACTGCTCAGCGTCACGAGAGTTCATTCTCTCTTTAATTGTTCTTGCCATTCTTGCAAGACCAATTGCGAATTGCTGACCCAATTGCTCACCTACAGTACGAACACGTCTGTTACTTAAATGATCAATATCATCAACCTGTGACTTCAGGTTTTTAAGGCGAATTACTTCTCTGATGATTGCGACAATATCTTCTTTCAACAGATATTGAATTTCTTCATTTCCTTCTAAGCGAAGACGTTTATTCAATCTGTAGCGTCCAACTTCACCAAGATCATACTTCTTATCGCTGAAGAATAATCTTTCAAGAATAGAACGGGCTGTTTCAGGATCTGGCATTTCACCGGATCTGATTTGCTGATAAACTTCTCCAAGTGCAGAAGTTTCGTCCCATGTTGGATCTTTACGAAGTGTGTTCATCATCACAGAACGCTCAGATTCTTCTGATGAAATCTTCTGAACAAGAACTGACTTCTGCTCAACTTCACCAAACATTCCGTAATCGTCTTCTGTCAATTCATGATCACGTTCAAAAATGATCTTACGGTTCAATGCTTCGGTAACTTCACCCGTCTCATCATCAACAACTTCTTCCATCTCTTCAACGATGATGTTCTGAGCGAGTCTCTTGCCTACAAGGTTCTTTTTAAAATTAGCTTTGGTTCCAACTTTAACTTCTTCAGATAGCTCAAACAGACTTAACAGATCAAGATCTGTAGAATATCCAAGAGCACGCAATAATGTTGTAGCCGGAATCTTTTTCTTACGGTCTATGTAAGCCCAAAGTACATCTCTGATATCCGTAGTAAATTCAATCCAAGAACCTTTAAAAGGGATTACACGTGCTGAATATAACTGAGTGCCATTCGGGTGAACGGATTGACCAAAGAATACACCTGGTGAACGATGAAGCTGTGATACGATTACACGCTCTGCACCATTAATAATAAATGTACCACGGTCTGTCATCCATGGCAGATCACCTAAAAATACTTCCTGCTCAATCGTTTCACTAGCTTCGTCCGTATCATCAACAGATGAAAGACGGAGTTTAGCTTTCAATGGAACTGAATAGGTTAATCCACGATCCTGACATTCTTTGATAGTATATCTGGGAACATCAACATTGTAGTATAAAAATTCTAGTATATGAGTTTCTCTTGTATCCTGGATTGGAAAATTTTCCAAGAAAATTCTTTGTAGCCCTTGATTTGCACGTTCATTTGGTGCAATATCAAGCTGTACGAATTTCTCGAAAGATTCTAATTGGATATCCAGAAAATCAGGATACTCTAAAACTTCTTTAGTTCGCCCAAAAGATTGGCGATCCGTGTTTGGAATAGTTTGCATCTTCTTGCTCAAAAGGAACCTCTCCTTTTTGTTGAAGGTAAATTAAACGGTAAAAACCCTATACATAACAGGGTTAAGTAATATAGACGCCAATAGCCAATACCGTTTTCACGATATCGGCTATGTGCGAATATTGTAAAAAAGCTTATTTAAGCTCTACTGTAGCTCCAGCTTCTTCAAGCTTAGCTTTGATCTCTTCAGCTTCATCCTTAGAAACACCTTCTTTGATGGTGTTAGGAGCGCCATCAACTAGCTCTTTAGCTTCTTTAAGCCCAAGACCAGTGATTCCGCGAACTTCTTTGATCACAGCGATTTTCTTTCCACCAGCAGCTTCAAGAACCACATCAAATTCAGTCTGCTCTTCACCACCACCAGCAGCGTCTCCGCCTCCGGCTGGGCCAGCAACAGCAACAGCTGCTGCAGCAGGTTTGATATCGTATTCTTCTTCAAGAACTTTTGCTAGTTCGTTTGCTTCTTTGATAGTTAGGTTGACAAGCTCTTCAGCTAGTTTATTAACGTCAGCCATTTTTATCTCCAGTTGTTTTTTAAAGTAAAATTTTTAATGTCTTACGACATGTTGTATAAATATTATTCTTCGCCTTTTTCGGCAATAGTCTTTACAGCACCAACAAGGTTTGAACCTTGTGCAGTAAGCGCACTTACTACGGTTTGTGCAGGTGACATCAACAGACCAAGTATATCGCCAATAACTTCGTTTTTAGACTTCATTGCGGCGAGAGCTTCTAATTTGTCAGCAGAATAGAATTCGCCGTCTATAAAAGCGGCTTTGAATTCTGGTTTCTTCTTATCCTTAGTAAACTCTTTTAATACTTTAGCCGGTGCGGACAATTCATCTTCAACAAATGCAAATGCATTTTGTTCAACCAAAGAAGGGAGTACTTTATCGTAACCTCCAACTTCTTCCATTGCAAGCTTCATCAGCTTATTCTTATATACTTTGAAGAAGATATTTCCCTTACGGAATTCTCCACGCAGTTCGTTAGCATCTGCCACAGACATACCGGTGTACTTAGTGATATAAATACCATTAGCACTATTAAGTTTTTCTGTGATTTCGTCTAAGACTGCTTTTTTTTCTGCAGTAGGCATAATTCTTAATTCCTCCTATTATAGGGATGTAACTGCGGTTCTACTTATAGGTATGCTTGGCCCCATAGTACTACTCATGAAAACTGATTTCACGTATAGTCCTTTTGCGGATGCAGGTCTCAATCGCATTACTGTTGAAAGAAATGCTTCAGCATTTTCTTTAATTGCAGTTGCGTCGAAACTAATTTTACCTACGGATGTATGTAGAATTCCGAATTTATCAACACGGAAATCAATCTGACCTGCTTTAACTTGATTAACAGCATCAGCTACATCCATTGTAACTGTTCCACTTTTTGGGTTTGGCATAAGCCCACGCGGTCCCAGGAAACGTCCCAGTTTACCGAGTTTTCCCATTGCATCAGGTGTAGCGATTATCACATCGATATCCGCCCAACCTTCTTCAATTTTTTTGATGTATTCATCCATACCAACATGGTCGGCACCTGCTTCTCTGGCTTCATCTTGTTTAGCTTCGTTTACCAAAGCTAAAACCCGAACTTCTTTACCTGTACCATGAGGCAAGCTCACAGTTCCACGTACCATTTGATCGGCATGTCGCGGATCAACACCTAAGCGGATATCAATATCAACTGAGGCATCAAAATTTCGGTTTGAAGTTTTTTTAACCAGATCACATGCTTCCTCCAGAGAATATTCTATCTCCGGATTAACTAATGCCACGGCTTGTTCGTATTTCTTTCCTTTCTTTGCCATAATCACAACTCCTTATTTATCGCGATTTACTCTTAGACCCATACTCCGAGCCGTACCTGCAATCATTTCGGCACCAGCTTCAATGTCAAACGCATTTAAGTCTTCCATTTTTTCTTGTGCTATATCTTTGCATTGGCTCCAGGTAACTGTTCCAACCTTTTTAAGGTTAGGCTCACCCGATCCGGACTTTATTTTCGCAGCTTTCTTGAGCAGTACTGGCGCTGGCGGTGTCTTTGTTTTAAATGTAAAAGACTTGTCAGCGTAAACAGTAATCTCAACTGGAATTACAGTTCCGGCTTTTTCCTGAGTCTTAGCATTAAAGGCTTTACAAAACTCCATAATGTTAATTCCAGCCTGACCGAGAGCCGGTCCAACTGGGGGCGCAGGATTTGCCTGGCCGCCAACGATTTGGAGCTTCAGGATTCTTTCAACTTTTTTAGCCATGGATTATCAGGATCCTAAATGATTAGTAACTTCTGTTTGGTTGCGTAATAGCTAGCATCAACTAGTTTTTTTAATTAAGTAGTGGACTCCACTTGGTTCACATCTACTTCAACAGGGGTTCGGCGTCCAAAAATGGAAACCATCACTCTCAGTTTTAACTTATCGGTGTTTACCTCCTGCACGGTGCCATCAAAATCTTTGAATGGACCGGAAATAACTTTTACGAGATCGCCTTCACTAAATGGTATCTCAATATTTGCATTCTCTTCTCCACCTTCTCTAACACGTCCTATAATTCTTTGGACTTCATGTTTTTTCAGCGGGTGCGGTACAGTTTGTGTTTTTCCTACTTTCAAAAAACCTAAGCAGGACGGAGCACTCTGTACTAAATTATTTACTTCTTCATCATAATGAGTATTGAGCAGTATATAACCGGGGAAAAAATTCTTTTCTCTTGTTTTCTTTTTTCCTCCACGAATCTCAACAATAGTTTCTGTTGGCACAAGTACTTCTTTTACCTTGTCCTCTAAACCTTGCTCTTCTATTTCACGCTCAAGAAAATCTCTAACCTTATTTTCATGACTGGAAAAACAACGTACTACATACCAATCATGTACTAGTTCAACACTCATGCTCTTAATTATAAATGTATTCTAAAGCAGTACTATATACCTGATCAACACCAAATATAAATACCGAAATAATTACCGAGAAAACTATAACGATTACAGTACTGTCAATAAGTTCTTTTTGAGTAGGCCATGCTACTTTTTTGAACTCACTTACAACACCATCAAAAATTCCTGATAATTTAGCCATTATGCTTGTTTATTAAATTTAATTGCACGGGCGGAGAGACTCGAACTCCCGACACCTGGTTTTGGAGACCAGTGCTCTACCAACTGAGCTACGCCCGTTTATACACGGAAAAGCAGATGGCAAAAACCACCTACTTTTTTCCGTAAAATCGCTTAGCTGGTAGCGCTTAGTCTAAAATTTTAGTTACTACACCAGCACCTACAGTACGTCCACCTTCGCGGATCGCAAAGCGCAAGCCTTCTTCCATCGCTACCGGCTGGATCAACTCTACCGACAACTTCACGTTATCACCAGGCATTACCATCTCTACTCCACCAGGAAGCTCACACGCTCCGGTTACATCCGTTGTACGGAAGTAAAACTGCGGGCGGTATCCTTTGAAAAACGGAGTGTGTCGTCCACCTTCATCTTTGCTCAATACATATACCTCACACTCAAACTTCTTGTGCGGGGTAATGGAACCCGGCTTACAAAGCACCATTCCACGCTGGATGTCTTCTTTGTTAATACCACGTAACAAGATTCCCGCATTATCGCCTGCCTGACCCTGGTCAAGTAGTCGACGGAACATCTCTATACCGGTTACTACACTCTTCATTGGCGCATCTACAATCCCTACGATCTCGATCTCATCGTTAAGTTTCAGCACTCCACGCTCTATACGTCCTGTGGCCACTGTTCCACGACCTGTAATAGAAAACACATCTTCTACCGGCATCAGGAACGGCTTGTCTACATCACGCTCCGGTGTTGGAATTGTATCGTCAACCGCTTGCATAAGCTCTACGATCTTCTCTTCCCATTGCGCCTCTCCGTTAAGAGCTCCTAGCGCTGAGCCTTGGATCACAGGAATATCATCGCCATCAAATTCGTAGCTGGAAAGCAATTCACGCACTTCCAATTCTACCAATTCTAATAATTCTTCGTCGTCTACAAGATCAACTTTGTTCATGAACACTACTACCTGAGGTACTCCTACCTGACGAGCCAACAAAATGTGCTCGCGCGTTTGTGGCATAGGGCCGTCTGTAGCCGCTACTACTAAAATAGCTCCGTCCATCTGAGCCGCACCCGTTACCATGTTCTTTACGTAATCGGCGTGACCCGGGCAGTCTACGTGTGCGTAATGACGCCCTTCTGTTTCATACTCCACATGCGCCGTTGCAATGGTTATCCCACGCTCGCGCTCTTCAGGAGCGTTATCAATTTGATCAAATGCTTGCGCTACTCCACCGTAGGTCTTCGCCATTACGGTCGTAATCGCCGCCGTTAGCGTAGTTTTACCGTGATCTACGTGTCCAATCGTTCCCACATTTACATGCGGCTTGGTGCGTTGAAAGGTCTCTTTTGCCATGTCTTTGTCTTGTTTGTATTAATTAAATTTTAAAAACGATTACCGACAGAGCCGATAGTCGGATTTGAACCGACGACCCCTTCCTTACCATGGAAGTGCTCTACCTCTGAGCTATATCGGCTTCTATTCCAATGAGCGAGCGACCGGGATCGAACCGGCAACATTCAGCTTGGAAGGCTGACACTCTACCAATTGAGTTACGCTCGCTTAGCGTGGGGAGAGCAGGATTCGAACCTACGAAGTCGTAAGACAACAGATTTACAGTCTGCCCCAGTTGGCCGCTTTGGTATCTCCCCAATTCCTATCAATAAATCAATTTCTGAGCCAGTAGCCGGAGTCGAACCGACGACCGACGGTTTACAAAACCGTTGCTCTACCAACTGAGCTATACTGGCATTTTTTGAAAGACTGGAAAAATACTCATAGTTCACCTTATAGTCAACAAACTATATTGAAAAAAATCATGAACTACTCAGCTTCTTTCACTTTCTCTTTACTGCTTTTCAAAATTAAGAGTTTTAGAGCAATTACTGCAACTATTACTCCCAAAATCAGCTTTCCATAATTAGATAAATATTTTCCGATTATCTCCCAATTGTCCTGTACATACCAGCCAGCCCCAAGAAGTAGCGCATTCCATAAAATTGAACTTAATAGAGAGTTCATCACAGTGTATGAAATCTTTAAATCACTCATGCCCGTGGTAAGTGATATTACAGACCTCGTACCAGCTAAAAATCTATTTCCGAATACGACCCATTGCCCCCATTTGCTCATCCATTTTTTACCTTTTTGAAAGTATTTATAATCTATAAATCGTAATAAAAAATGACTTTTGGGATTTTCCTCGATCTGAGATCCCCACTTTTTTCCAAACCAATACATATTCATAAAACCTAAAACGGAAGCTATCACGGTTACAAAAAATAAGAGCGTAAATGAAACCGTCCCCTCCGCGGCTAAATAACCACCAAAAGCAACTATTACATCTCCAGGCATCGGAGGAATAAGGTTTTCAAGATATGCAATTCCAAAAAAGATTAAATAAATCCCAATGGGAGGGACCACATTAATCCACTCTACTATATTTTGAACAATTTGGTCTGCCATTTACTTAACTGCTGTAAGAAGAATTACCACTGAACTTGAAATCCCTTCTTTTCTGCCTTCAAATCCGAGCCATTCTGATGTAGTAGCTTTTACAGATATATTTTCTATATCTGAATTCAAGTCTGAAGCTATTGTTTCTCTTATCTGAAGAATATGAGGCTTTAGTTTTGGCTCCTGTGCTACAACTGTTGCGTCCAGATTTCCCAATTTATAACCTTTTTTTATGATAAGGTCATAAGCGGCACGCAAAAGCACCCTACTGTCTACATTTTTAAATGCCGGATCAGTATCAGGGAAGTGAGTGCCAATATCTCCAAGAGCTAAAGCACCGAGCATAGCATCGGTAATTGCATGCAACAAGACATCTGCATCTGAATGACCATCCAACCCTAATTTATGTGGAATTTCAACTCCGCCTAGAATCAGTTTTCGGTTTAGCACCAGTTTATGAACATCGTATCCGTATCCGATTTTAATACTATTCATGTTAATCTCTAACCATTAGTTCAGCAATTTTTAAATCAATCGGATATGTAATTTTCAGATTCTGAGAATCTCCCATTATCATTTTTACTTTAATTCCGATCCGCTCAACCAGTGAAGCGTCATCGGTTCCTAAAAAATTTTCCTGAAAAGCTGATTCGTAAGCTTTTGAAATAACATCTTTTTTAAAAACCTGCGGTGTTTGTGCCTGCCACAATGCACTTCTGTCCGGCGTGCTTTTAATTTTCAGATCTTTTTGCACTTCCTTAATAGTGTCTTTAACTGGAATTCCCAATACTGCCGCCCCGGTTTCCTCTGCCGCTTCAAAACAATGAGTAATAAACTTATTTTTAACAAAAGGACGAGCAGCATCATGAATAGCCACCAATTCAACTTCTGAGTCCAGAACTTTTAATCCGTTCCTGATTGAATACTGCCTTTCAGTGCTACCTTCAACTATGTTAAAATTTACAGAGCCAGGTTTAAACCCTGCACAAATTTGCTTACAGGTTTCTATATATTTTTTTGAAACCGGTATTATAATCTGCGACAATCCCTCGATGTTTAAAAAACACTCTATAGACCTTTGAAGTATAGTTTTACCCGAAATTGAAATAAATACCTTGGGCACTTCGGAACCCAGACGAGTTCCTGAACCGGCAGCCGGAATTATGACCGCCTTGCTTTTCAATTAAAGAATCAACATTGCATCGCCAAATGAAAACAGACGATAATTTTCCTTTTTTGCTTCTTCGTACGCTTTCATCATGAAATCATACCCCCCGAACGCAGCCGCTAGCATTAGCAGTGTAGATTCAGGACGGTGGAAATTAGTTATCAAAGCTTCCGTTATTTTAAAATTGTAAGGCGGATAAATAAATTTATCAGTCCAACCGGTACCCATTTTTGACATCCCACTTGCCATTACACTTGTTTCAATAGCACGAACTGCGCTTGTACCAATTGCTACAACTTTATTTTTTTTAGAAGACAATGCTACATTGATCTTATCAGAAGTTTCTTTCGACAAAAAGTAATTCTCTGAATCCATTCTGTGTTTAGTAAGGTCTTCTACTTCAACATTCCGGAATGTTCCCCACCCTATGTGAAGTGTGATCGGGAGCATTTCGACTCCTTTCTTTTCGATCTTTTTAATCAGGTCTTCTGTGAAGTGCATACCTGCTGTTGGCGCAGCAACCGCTCCTCTTTCTGTTGCATATACTGTCTGGTATCTATCTTTGTCTTCGTCAACAGGGTCTCTTTCAATGTATGGTGGTAAAGGCATTTTACCTAAGGCATCTAATTTCTCATAGAGCTCGTCGTAACCACCGTCAAAAAGGAAACGGATCGTTCTTCCTCTTGAAGTAGTATTGTCAACAACTTCTGCCATAAGCTCGTCATCTTCTTCTCCGAAATAAAGCTTATTACCAATTCTGATCTTTCTTGCAGGCTCTACTAATACATCCCAAAGCATATTTTCAGGCTGAAGCTCTCTGAGTAAAAACACTTCAATATCCGCTTCAGTTTTTTCCTTTTTTCCATTTAAACGAGCCGGAAAAACTTTAGTATTGTTATAAATAACAACATCACCATCGTTTAAATATTCATGTATATCAGAAAATTTTTTATGCTCAATAGTTTCTTCTGCTCTGTTAAGAACCATCAGCCGAGCTTCATCTCTTTTCTTTAGCGGTTCTTCTGGTACGTTTAATCCTTCTAGTTCGTATCTAAAATCGGTGAGTTTCATCTCTCCTTGGGTTGAATGGAGTTTTAAATTGCTGTTTTCAAAAGTTGAGAAAGATAGCGTTTTATTAACTCTTATTCAATTCAACTTCATTTGAACTTCTATTTATTATTAAGTGTTCTTTGATTATACTTATAGGTACGGTTCAACGTTAACGAACCAAATTATTACATCATGAAAAATTCTACTTTCTTACTTATACCGGCAATAATTTTATTGTTATCTTTTGAAACAGAGGCACAACTTCGGGGAGATGTTTCTCAACCTGTTGATTACAGAGGAGCGGTTATTAACACTCAAAGTGCTACTATACAGGGCAGACTGGCAAATTTTTTCGAAAATAATGTGCAGATGAGCCATTCTTATTCAATGAGTTTCAGTTCTTTTGGAGGTTCTTATCAAAACCTGAACGCATACACTAATACTATGAATATTGCTTTCAGTGACAGACTACAAGGAAGAGTTGACGTTTCCTTTTTTCACTCTCCTTTTGGAGGAAGTAATTTATATGGTGTGGGTCAAAATGAACCAAGGGTTATGTTAAGTAATGCTGAATTGAATTATAAAATTAGTGATCGTGCGAATATCCGGTTACAATATCAAAGATTGCCATACAATCCGTATGGTTTCTCCCCATATGGATTCAACAGGTATAACAATTTCAACCGTTTTAACACCACGTACTATTAAATCCTGAATGGCGCAAAATCAAGACGAGAGGACTTCTTCTAACAGCAATCTCTACTTAAACTCAGCAATTGGTTTTTTAAGCGTTCTTCTTCTGGGTTTATTGCTAGCACTTTTTACTCGTATTGTTTATCCAAGGATTTTTAACCAAAGAGCGAATCAACCATCACAATTAATTGGTTCCATTATCCAACTCGAAGTTTTAAACGGATGTGGAGAACCAGGGATAGCAAATAATTTTACGAACCTGCTAAGAAATAACGGTTTTGATGTGGTAGAAGTCGGTAATTTTGAACGATTTGATGTAGAGAATACTTTTGTAATTTCAAGAAGTTCATCATTCAGTAATGCAAAGAGAGTTGCTGATGCGCTTGGAGTGAGTGAAGAAAACATTATTCGTGAAGAATCAGAGGATTTTTATCTTGACGTTACCGTTGTACTCGGGAAAGATTATCAGCAACTAAATACTAATTAAACTTAAATAGATACATTGCCTAAAAAAGAACAATTTTCAAATGCCTTCTCTGACGAAAATCTGAAAACAAATGAAATTTTAGATACCATTACAGAGGCTCTATTAAGTAAAAAGGCTAATGATATTACTGTTTTGGATGTTTCTGAGCTAACTACTCTTGCTGAATATTTTGTAATTTGCCATGGTAATTCTGACGTTCAGGTAAAAGCACTTGCAGATATTGTTGAAGAAGATGTACTCAACAAGTGTTCTGAAAAATCCTGGAGAAAAGAAGGTGGTAGCTCAAGAGCCTGGATCATTCTTGACTACGTAAACATTGTAGTGCATGTAATGAGTGAAGAGAAAAGGAACTACTATAACATCGAAAAAATGTGGAATGATGCTAAAATCACTCATATCAAAGATGAAATAAACTAATTTGATATGGCTCAACAAACCCCGAAAGTTCTTGTTACAGAGCCTATTCCAGAAAAAAACATAGCCTATCTCAGGAAACATGCATCTGTAAAAATAGGTGCAAAAGGTGAATTCCAAAATGAGGCAGCACTCATTAATGCCATTCCGGACTATGATGCTCTTCTTTGCATGCTTTCAACTCCCGTAACAGAGAAAGTTTTAAATGCCGGGCTTAATCTGAAAATAGTAGCAAATTTTGCTGTAGGATATAACAATATAGATGTAGAATCAGCCAAATCTCTAGGAATAAAAGTAGCTAACACACCAGATGTTCTTACTGAAGCCTGTGGTGACTTTGCAATGGGGCTGCTAATGGCAGTATCAAGGAAGTTTAATGATGCTGAACGATATCTACGAGAAGGTAAATTTTCTGGTTGGGAACCGCTTGGTTTTTTGGGAATGGAATTGAGAGATAAGACCCTGGGAATTATTGGAATGGGGAGAATAGGGCAGGCATTTGCTGCCAGGGCAAAAGCCTTTGGCATGAATATTTCTTATCACAATCGTTCCAGAGTTAGCGTAGAGACAGAAAGGTCTCTGAAAGCTAACTATGTTTCTAATATCGGGGAACTTGTACGAAATAGTGATGTATTAAGTCTAAACTGCCCTTTAACAAATGAAACATATCATTTAGTTGATAGAGAACTTTTGAAGCTCATGCCTCCTCACTTAATTCTAATCAATATATCGCGAGGACCCGTCGTTGATGAAGCTGCTCTTGCGGAAGCACTTCATAACAACATTATTGCCGGAGCAGGAATAGATGTATTTGAAAATGAACCTAAGGTTCATCCTGACTTACTTAACGCACCAAACTGTATTCTTTTGCCACATATTGCCAGTGCAACTTTTGAAACCAGACAGTCAATTGGTATGCTTGCCTCTAAAGCAATTGTTTCTGTACTTAAAGGTGAACAGGATAACAATATCCCTAACCTCATTTAAAAGTGAAATCTTTACGATCCAAAAAAGTTACCGCACTCTTTTCGCTGCTTTTGCTAAGTGTTATTAGTCTGGCAATTCTTGAAGTTAACTTCTATTACAACCCCCCTACTGATACCGAGATAGAAAACATGGCTGCTCAAAATGTTGGTTCTGCTACTAAGGTATTAGAACGATTTATAGCAGATTTTAAAAGTACGAGCATCTCACTCGGCGAAAAGATCACACCTTTGCTATCTGAGGATTCTTCCACAGAACAAATATACAGCCTGATCCGTAAGGAAATAAATTTTTGGGGGGTTGAATTAAGTGACAGTTCAGAAGCATTGGTTTGGACAGGCTTTAAAATTCCAAAGAATGATTCTGCAATAACATCAGGTTCATTTTTTATTGAGGTACTTAATATTCAAAATGTCCTTGCAATTAAAGCAACTCAGTTGATTCCTGATGATTTTGGCAACTTATACACCCTTGTCACTGCCAGAAAGCTTAAACAAATTAATGTATTGGACTTAGGTAGTGATACCGAACATAGCTTATCTAATGTTCTGGAAATAAATTACAACTTCCCTGTCCACTTTAGTATTAACGAACCACTTCCTGACGATGTAATTTTTAAAACCGATCAATCATTTGAAGAAAGCAGTTTTACTGCAACTATTTATGCAACTGAAACTGATATCGAAACATTTTCGGAATCAAGAAAAGCAGACCATTCAAGACTACGATTGATCTTTATTATTCTGATAATTTTTGTGACTGAGCTTTTCCTCTCATCATTGTCCTTTGTTTATGATCCCAAAAAGGTTTTCCTGATATCCACTGCTTCTATATTCACTTTCTGGATTTTTAGCTGGGTCCTGTTGCCCTTTCTGGATCTGGATCTGGTTCTGGGAGCGCAGTCTGTTCAAACCGAACTCTTTTATCTTGGACTTAACTCATTTCTTGCCTTTGCTTTTGCTGTCTTCATTACAGACTTCTATTACTCCAATAAGTCTTTTAAGTATAAACTCCCGTTTAAGTACGGAATAGTAATTAATTTTATAATAGGGATTTTGATTGCCCTGGTATTTGTTGGTATATCTATATCACTTTTTAAAATTACTGCCGGAACATCTCTGAATCTAAACGATCTTAATCTGGTTCCTGAGCTAAGTGTTAATTTATACTACTTTTTTGCAGGTTTACTTTGGATAGCTTCGTCCTGGGCGACTGTTTACCTGATCACCTTCCTGTTAAAATCGATAAATGCAAAAGGACATATATCAATTGCTGTACTTTCTGTTAGTTTTTCTCTAACCCTCATTGTACTCTTTCTTCAGTATCTGGATTCAGAAAAGTTATGGATTCCAGTATTGGTTGCCATCCTCTTTTTCCTTCTTACCGGAACATCCTATTTTTCATGGAATGGATTTTTGAATCTCAGATCAAAATCGCGGCTCAGGCTCCTACTTTTAATTTGTGCTGTTTCCTCAGGACTTGCATATGCTCCCTTTTTTTATGGACAAATGGAGTGGAGGTATGATACAATGAAAAGTGAGGCAATGAATTTTGCTAAAGAAAACGAACTTGAAATTGATACCATTACTTTAGAAACGCTTTATATTCTTGAAGAAGAACTATCAAAACTTGAATTTTCTACCACAAATAATAAACCGCTCATAGCTTCTGAGTTTAACTCTCAGATTGAACTCCTTTTTCGACAGAACCCGAATTGGCAAACTTTTTCATTTTCAGTACAACTGATTGATAGCAATGGCGATCCAATATCGGAATTTACATCTAATCTGAATGCCCCAGGATGGACAAAAGCATATGATATGTTCAGCCTTGAAGTCCCATATGAACAAGAACGAATCCGAAGAGATCGAATAAGACCTATTATCCGGAAAAACCCTTTAGAACAACCTCCGGCTAAATATACTGCTTTCAGGCAGGGTTGGATTCCTTTTTTCAACTCTCCAACCAGCGAGCGAAAACTCGGGTGGATTATATGCTCGGTTTATCAGGAACAACCTCAATATAGGAAACCTCTTCGTGCAGTTGTTGCCAGTAAAAAGGAAGAAGATAACTACTCTACTTTTCTGCTAAGTGAGTATGAAGAAAAAAAGCTAACCCGAAACTCCTTATCGGGCTTGCCTTTGGAAATTCCTAATTACACTATGCTTTCTGAAGAAATTGATTCCAGGCTTAATCAGGATTCTTTGTTTATAACTTCAGAGACCATTCAAGGAGCTGATGTTCTAGAACTTTTCTGGAAGTTAATGCCTGACAAAGTAGTTAAAGTATCTACTTTGGAAACAACATTATTCAACCATGTTTTTTCTATACTCAGATTTTTCTTTTACCTGCTGATATCCATTTTTATTATATCAGTACTTCTTCAATGGCGACGAGACTTTAAGATTTTTGAGTCTAACAAAAAATTCAGAGACCGGCTTATCGATCGTTTTATCATTGCTTCTTTGCTGTGTTTAATCGCACTAATTGCAGCTTCTTCAGTAGCGATAACAAACCAAAGCCAGAACATTACAATTGACGAACTTGAAAACAAATTAGCTGGTATTAATTCAACTTTTGAAAATAGTGAAGACAATGATGTGAATCAGACCCTCCTCCTTTCGAGTACGCTCATTAACTCTGATGCTGTACTCTTTGAAGGCAATACTCTTATCGGCTCAACCGCTCCACAAATATTTTCTCAACATTTGTTACCTGCCCAGGTGCCCTGGAATGTATATAATTCGATAATAGCTAATGGTAGTGAATTAGAAACAGAGGAATTTACTCTGGGTGAACTTGAATTTCTAATTGGTTACACTCCTGTTAAAAAAGAAGGGGTAATAACCAATATTGCAGCTATCCCTACTTTTTTGAAAACACCTACTTTTAATGAACAGCTCCTCACAACAATAAGTTACTTAGTAGGTCTTTTTGTTCTGGTATTCGGGATTTTCATATTTGCCGCGGCGTTGATTGCAAACCGAATGACCAATCCTCTTGAGGAGTTGAGCGAAGGTATCAAAACGATTTCTGACGGAAGCCTTGAAACTACTTTACCCGTAAAAAGTAACGATGAAATCGGTGCACTTACCAATGCTTTCAACCTGATGGTTTATCGTCTTCAGGAATTGAGGAAGAATTTAGTAGAAGCTGAACGAGAAGCCGCCTGGAAGGAAATGGCTCAACAAGTAGCTCATGAGATCAAAAACCCGCTCACTCCTATGAAGTTAAACCTTCAGCACTTACAACGTCAGGTAAAAGATACTGATATTGATCCTGAGCAATTAAAAGAAAAAGTAGCAAAGATAAATTCCAATATGATCGATCAGATCGAATCATTAAGTCGAATTGCTTCTGATTTTTCAAAATTTGCACGCCCTTTAGAACAGGAATTCACCAAAATTGACTTAAACAAAATACTTCAAAATGTAGCTGATCTTTACTCAAATGAAGAATCAATTAAGATCATCCTAAAACTTAATAAGTCACCACTTTGGGTTAATGGCGTGAAAGATGAGCTACAAAGAGTATTTATAAACTTAGTTAAGAATGGAATTGAGGCTATACCCAAACAACGTACCGGTATTATCACATTAAAAAGCCGACATGCAGACTATAAAGCAAATATTGAGATTACAGATAATGGAGAGGGAATATCTGCAGAGAATGAGCGCTCCATTTTTGTACCTAATTTCAGTACCAAATCAAGTGGTACGGGTTTAGGCCTTGCCATCAGTAAAAAAGTAGTTGAAGAACATGGTGGCGAGATTGACTTTACTTCAGAAACAGGAAAGGGAACAACCTTTACTTTGCATTTTGAACTTTTTACAGAGAAAGAAGGTAATTAGCTTACCATTCACCTTAGTTCTTCGTACCATTATCGGCTTAGTAAACATCCATGCCGAATACCTCTCAACAGATAAAAAAAGAAAGTTCGATACTCCTGAAATTAGGAGGTCCTATCATAGCTACCCAGTTAATGCGAATGGGTCTGAATTTTACAGACACTGTAATGGCCGGGAATCTTTCAGCGCTTGATCTTGCCGGAGTAGCTATTGGCAATGCCATGTATCTTCCTTTGTCCATTTTCTGTATGGCAACACTTATATCTATCAATCCTATTGTTTCAGAACATTTGGGAGCAAGACGTTTTAAAGAAATAGGGACCAGTGCCCGACAAATGTTTTGGCTTGTACTCTTGCTTACCATCCCAACTTTTTTTCTTACAAGAAATCTGGATATTATCATGAATCTGGTTGGTGTTACTGAAGAAATTGTTCCCATTGCAACTGATTATCTGAAAGCTATTTCATGGGGGCTTCTTCCTCTTTTTGCTTACGCCGGTGTACGATATTTCAGTGAGGGATTATCTGTAACAAAACCTGCCATGTATATAGCTGCAGCCAGTCTTGTATTAAATGTAGGAGCGAATTATATATTTATGTATGGAGGATTGGGTATTACGGGAATGGGAGCAGTCGGAGCCGGTTATGCTACCTCTTTAATTAACCTCTTTGCAGCAATAGCTTTTCTGGGATTTATGATGCAGTTCAAGCCATTCAAAAGGTTTAATATTTTTGCCCGCACAAAAGGGCCTGACCCTAAAATATTCGGTGAGTTTTTAAGAGTTGGAATACCAAATGGCGCCAGCACTGCCATGGAAATTCTTTTATTTGCAAGTGTGAGTGTTCTTATGGGAACATTAAGTGTTGAGGCCTCTGCTTCTCACCAAATAGCGATTAATGTAGCGGCTACTCTTTTCATGATTCCTTTTGGGCTTTCAATGGCTATTACACAAAGAGTTGGATTTTCTGTTGGTCAGGGCTCACTTATAAATGCCCGCTTTCGCGGCTTTATCGGTATAGGTATTTGCGGTTCAATAATGACGATTACAGCGCTCATGCTATTTACTATTCCTGAGGCTATAATCAGTATTTATACAGATGATCCTCTAGTAAGTAAAATGTCCGTTTCACTTTTATTCATGGCAGGATTGTTTCAAATCTCAGACGGGTTACAGGTTGGTGGTTTCGGAGCATTGAGAGGATTAAAGGATACCCGAACTCCTATGATTGTTAACTTTTTTGCTTACTGGTTGATTGGGTTTCCAATTGGCTACTATTTGGGAATTATTTCTGATTTTGGTCCCGAGGGATTATGGATAGGCTTGATATCAGGGTTATCAGTTGCAGCCATTCTTCATAACTTTCGTTTTCACAAGTTGACTCTTAGTGATTAATTATGATTCGGTTTTATACTTAGGTTTTAAATCTTAATTGAAAAACTTCCTCTCTTAAAACGTGAACTATTCGTGATTTAAAATCGTAAAGTTAATTGTATATTATAATTTAACAATGCCTGTATATATTCACGACATAGCAACTTCAGTACCCGAAGGATCAAATTCTCAGGATTCTTTCCGTGAAATAATGAAATCTGCTTTAGCTAAAGACAGAAAAACCCAATCAATTTTACACAGAATCTATACACAATCCGGAATTGAAAAAAGACATTCAGTAGTAAAAGAGTTCTATCAACCAGAATCGAATAGTCTGTACCTGAATGGTTCTGTTGCATCTACTCCAACTACAGGAGAAAGAAATGAAATTTACAAAGCATCAGCCTCTTCTTTGTTTGTTGAGTCAGGGAAAAAAATCCTGAACAATAACCCTCATATCGATAAGAAGGACATCACACATGTGATTACGGTCTCTTGTACCGGGTTTTACGCACCAGGCCCTGATTATGATCTTGTAAAGCAACTCGATCTTTCAGGTTCCACAGAACGATTTCATTTAGGATTTATGGGATGTTTTGCAGCTTTTCCAGCTCTAAAAATGGCTTATTCTTTTTGTCAAAGCAATGAAGACGCAGTAGTACTTATTGTAGCTACCGAACTTTGTTCTCTACACTTTCAGTATAAAACAGATTTGGATAATCTCATTTCCGCCTCAGTTTTTGCAGATGGATCTGCGGGCGTTTTGGTAAGTGCAAAAAAACCTCCTAAACTTTCTTACGAAGTTCTTGGTTTTGCTTCCTCTCTTACTCCGGAAGGAGAAAAAGATATGGCCTGGGATATTGGGGATCATGGTTTTGATATAATTTTATCTTCCTATGTTCCGGATATTATTGAAAGCAATATAAAACAAGTAATACAGCCTCTTTTTGAAAATTATAATCTTAGTTATTCAGATATAGACTACTGGGCAATTCATCCCGGAGGCAGAGCAATAGTAGATAAATTAGAATCCGGGTTAAATCTTAAAGATCATCAGGTTGCAGCATCCAGAAAAACTCTGGCCAAATACGGAAATATGAGTAGTGTTACTGTTCTGTTTGTGCTGAATGAATTGAAAAACCACAAACCTGAAAAAGATTCCTTAATTTTACCAATGGCCTTTGGTCCCGGCCTAACCATTGAAAGCGGATTACTGAAGGTGGTCTGATGCCTCTTTTCTTACGTCACAGAAAACCTCACCTTCAGGAATTAATGGACGACCCAAACTGTGACACTGAAAAATTACGAAATACATACCGCCAGTTTAAAACGATAAACAAATACTTATCAAGATGGGACCTGATCTATAAAAAAGAAATTAAACCTGTCTTAAAACAAAACAATGGAAAAAGCAGCCTGCTAGATATTGGGTTTGGGGGTGGAGATATTCCACTGAGATTATCCAGGTTAGCCCGCAATGATGGGTATCATCTTGATATTACTTCTATTGATTCTGATCTGCGCTCTTTAGATTACGCGCAGACTTTGGAAACCCCGTCAAACTTATTCTTCAGACATGCTTTAACTACTGATTTGATTAATGAACAAGCTTGTTTTGATTTTGTTATTTCTAATCATCTGCTTCATCATCTTGATAAGCCTGCTTTTAAAAAAATTTGCTACGAAGCAGAAACACTTGCTACAAAAAAAGTCATCTTTAATGATATTGAACGAAGTGATTTAGCTTATCTGTTTTTTACCATATTAACCAAACTTCTCTTCAGAGATTCATTCATTTTCTATGATGGAAGAATTTCGATAAAGCGCAGCTATACGCTTAATGAGTTGGCAGAAATTGTGCCTATAGGCTGGAAAGTTCGCCGGATTTTTCCCTACAGATTGAATCTGATATATGACAAATATTAAAACTGAAATAACTATTGCAGGAGGCGGACCTGTTGGACTTTTTTTAGGGATTTGTTTGTCATTGAAAGGAATAAATTGCACGATTCTTGAAAAAAGAGCACATCCTGTGCAGGATTCAAGATCGCTTGGAATTCACCCCGTTTCCTTGGAATTATTTAAAAAAACAGGATTACTAAATCAATTCCTGGAAAAAGGAATTTCTATAAACAAAGGATTGGCTCACGATGGGGAGAGATTGCTTGGGAGTATCGATTTCCAGCAACTTGAAAAACCATTTAATTTTATTCTAGCTTGCCCTCAGTTTTATACCGAAAGAATTCTGCTTGAAAAATTCCTTGAACTCAATCCTGAAGGTTTGATCACTAATGCTACAGTAACAAACGTTAAACAAACTAAAGAAGACGTTTCTTGTTGGTATCGAAAAGAAGGTGAGAATTACAGTATTACTTCACGGTACATTATTGGTTGCGACGGTAAGAACAGTCTTGTCAGAAAGAAATCCGGCATAATATATCATGGGAAGCGATACCCTGATACTTACATTATGGGTGACTTCGAAGACAACACTTCTTTTGAAGACCAGGCGGTTATTTACTTACCCGAGCAAGGTTTAGTAGAATCTTTCCCTCTTCCCGATGATATGCGACGATGGGTAGTAAAAACTAACTCTTTTATTAAATCACCGACTATTGATATTCTGGTTGATTTGGTATATCAAAGAATTGGTTTTGATCTGAGAACTCCAGAGAATACCATGATCAGTAGTTTCGGAGTTCAGAATTTTACCGCTGATACTTTCTACAAAGGACGTATTGTACTTTGTGGTGATTCAGCTCATGTTGTCAGCCCTATTGGTGGACAAGGAATGAATCTGGGCTGGATCGGAGCTTGGTCTCTGGCTAATACTTTGTCTGAAATATCTAACCATCCTGAAAAAGAGAACGAGCTTTTATCCGGCTATCAGAAAACACAACAAAAGATTGTGAGAATAGCTTCACGCAGAGCTGAGTGGAATATGATGCTTGGAAGAAAACAATTTTTTCCGTTTTTAAGGAAAATGGTTGTTCAGTTAATTTTAAAAACTCCCTTAAAAAAAATTGCCTTGAGAGTATTTACCATGAAAGGGCTAAATTGAGGCCGAATTATTTGTTTGCCTTGAAAAGATCAAAGTAAAAGTCGTTCCCCCGTCGCTGTTGATATGTTGCCTTGATTCTGCATTCAGTTTATCTCCCAGAGTTTGAATTACTACAGAAGCGAGATTGCCTTCAACTGTACCATCCAGATACTCAGAAATTCCATTACCATTATCAGAGATACTTATCAAAACCTTATCTCCACCGTCTTTCTTTACCGCTATTGCGATCTTACCTGTATCATAGCCAATAAAAGCGTCTCTGTACATATTCAGAATTACTTCATTTATAATAAGACCAGCTGTTAGCGCTGTACTGGCTTTTAACTCTATTTTATCTATGTCCAGATTGTAACTTATATCTTTATCATAATCACCAAATATTTCAACTATGGTTGAAGTTAGGTGTCCAAGATAAAACCCTACATCTATTAACTCATTATCTTCTGAATTAAACAGAATTTTATGAGCGTGTGCAATAGTTTCAATACGGGAGCCGGTTGATTTCATTAAAAACTTAGCATTTTCATCACTCAGTAAAGGCACCTGTAGCTGAACCAATGCATTTAATGCTGATAAACTGTTCTCAAAACCCTGATGTATTTCCTTTAACCGCTGTTCTTTATCTTTGATCGTATTTTTGAGCTCATCTACTTCTTTTGCCTTTTCAATAGACAAAGCAGCATGTGCTGCCAGTGTTTCTAAAACCGGAATATCTTTTTCAGCGAACTCCCCGTTCTCTTTTTTATTTAAGGCCTGCATAATTCCAATTACCTTGTTCTTTGAATCGAACATTGGTACACAGACCATGTTTCTTGTTGTGAAGCCTTTACTAATGTCTCCGAAAAACTCTTTACTCTTCTCCATATCATTAATCAAATATGGCTTTTCATTCTTTAATACCCAACCTGCAACTCCTTTATCTCTTGGTATGATCTGACCTTTTATTTCATCTTTTACAGGTCCTGTTGGTACGCTCAAGTGCAACCGCCCGGAAGAATTATCTAACAACATCAAAGAACTTGCTTCGGCATCAATTACATAGCATACCGAATCCATACATTTCAGTAATAGTTGTTTTAACTCCATAGTACGATTGATTCCCTCAATCGCGTGGAGTAGCAATCTCATATTTTGATGGTTTTCAGACATAGGGTTATAAGGTAATAAGATGCTTTTTTCATCCCAAAAAACAAAGGGAAGATGATTAATTTACAAGGTTGGCAGAATCGAATTTACACCGGAATTTCTACTGAAAAACTAGTTCCTTTACCGCTTGTGGTTTCAGTGATATTGGCATTCATTTGTTTAACAAAAGCATGTACAACAAATAAATGATTTGATTGATCGCCGGAATCTGAGATACCAATCCCGTCATCTGACACCTTAAGTTGAATTTTTTCGTTTTCTATATTTCTGACCTGAACGTGGATTCTACCGACTTCCCTGCCAGAAAAAGCATGTTTAAAAGCATTGATGAGCAACTCATTTAGGGTCAGTCCGCATAAAATGGATAAATCAGCCGAAATTTTAATCTCATCTATTTGTGCGTCAATCAAAATCTCTTTTTCGTTTTGATTATAGATGCTCTTAATGCTCCCGATTATATGATTCAAAAACACCTTCAGACCTACTTTATTTGAGCCGTTATCCTCATATAGTAACGAATGAAGATGAGCTATCGATTTTAGCCTTGAACTCGCATTTTTGAGAACTTCAATGGAATCTCCTTTTTTCAATCGGTTAGACTCCAGTTCCATCAATGCAGATATGGCAAATAAATTATTTTTTAACCGGTGATGAGTTTCTGATAAAAGCAGTGTTTTTTTCTCTAGCTTTGATTCCATTTCATCATATTCTTTGTTTCTCTGTACAGCCAAAGAAATATGTTCAGCTAGTATTCTGAATACTTCAACATCTTCTTCATGAAACAACAAATTATTCTGCTTGTTTACCGCTTGCAAAACCCCGTAAGCTTCACCATCTCTATCTCTTAAAGGAACACACAAGAGACTTTTAGTTTCAAAATCTGAACTTATATCCTGCCAAAAAGCATCATCTTTTGAAACATCATTGCTTAAATATTCTTTGTTATTTTGAATTACCCAACCACCTACTCCTTTATCTTTAGGAATTTTAAATCCGGTTATTTCGTCTTTTACAGGTCCGGTGGGGATACTTACATTCAACTCTCCGGTTGCTTTATCGAGTAGCATTAACGTACTTGCTTCAGCACTCAATACGGTTTGTATTGCAGTCATACTCTTTACAAGAAGTTCTTTAAGTTCTACTGCTCTGCCAATGCTTTGAATGGAATGAACCAGCAGTTTGGTGTGCTCTAATTGCTGCACTTTGACCTACGTTAGTTTCCATTAATATGCGGTTTTAATATGAGAAAAAAAAAGCTCTGGATATAATTACATCCAGAGCTTCAAACTTATAAGTAAAAACCTGTGCTTAGCTTTTACTTTTTTTCAGATAGTCTAACAGTACTGTGTGCAGAATTCCACCATTGCGGAAGTAATCTACTTCTACAGGGGTATCGATTCTACTGTTTGTAGTAAAATTGATCTCTTTACCATCTTCTTTTACTGCAGTTACTTTTACATCTTCACGAGCTTTAATGTTATCATCTAAATGGATCGTAAAAGTTTCAGAACCATCCAACCCTAAAGATTCAGGGGTTTCTCCTTCCTTAAATTGTAGAGGAAGTACTCCCATTTGAACCAAATTTGATCTGTGAATTCTCTCGTAAGATTCCGCAATCACCGCTTTAACACCAAGAAGGTTTGTTCCTTTTGCCGCCCAGTCTCTGGAAGAACCCGTTCCGTACTGGTTTCCTGCAATCGCAATCAATGGTGTATTATTCTCTTTGTACTTTAATGAAGCATCATAAATCGTTGTGATCTCTCCGGTTGGATGATATTCAGTAAATCCACCTTCTTTTCCGGGAGCCAGCTGATTTTTGAATCGAACATTTGCGAAAGTACCTCGTGTCATTACACGGTCATTTCCTCTACGGGATCCATATGAGTTGAAATCTTTTTTCTCCACTCCGTTTGCTTTCAGATATTCACCTGCAGGAGCGTCTTCTTTAATGTTACCTGCCGGAGAGATATGATCGGTTGTTATAGAGTCTCCGACTTTCACAAGAACACGAGCTCCTTCAATAGACTTAATTGGCTCCGGCTCTTCTTTCATATCCATAAAGAACGGAGGTTCCTGGATGTATGTTGATTCTTCGCTCCATGAAAATTGATCTCCACCTGAAACCGGAATTTCTTCCCAGGTCGGTGACTCAAAAATATCAGAATACATTTTATCAAAAAGATCAGGGCGAATTGCATTATCTAAATGTTCTGCAATTTCTTCCGTAGTTGGCCAGATCTCTTTCAGATACACATCATTTCCTTCTTTGTCTTTACCGATAGGATCATTGTTCATATCGATATTAACCGTTCCGGCAAGAGCATATGCAACAACTAGTGGTGGGGAAGCCAGAAAGTTCGCTTTCACCCATGGGTGTATCCGACCTTCAAAGTTTCTGTTTCCTGAAAGCACACCTGCTGCAATAAGATCTCCGTCTTTGATCGCTTTTTCTACAGGTTCTGGCAAAGGACCGGAATTACCAATACAAGTTGTGCATCCGTAACCAACCAAGTTAAATCCTAGTTGATCCATATATTCCGTTAAACCTGCTTCTTGTAAATATTCGGTAACTACTCTTGATCCCGGCGCTAAAGAAGTTTTCACGTAAGCCGGCACTTTTAACCCTCGTTCCACAGCTTTTTTAGCAACAATTCCGGCACCAAGCATTACACTTGGATTCGATGTATTTGTACAACTCGTGATCGCAGCAATAACTACATCGCCATGCGTCATTTCAATATCCTGACCATTCTGATACAAGCCTTTATTGGCTAATTTTTCCTGAGCAAGATTGAAACCCATGGTAGGATTATCGCTGGTCAGTGAAGTCTCGAAAGCCTTTTTCATATTGCTAAGCGTAATTCTGTCGTGCGGAAGTTTTGGTCCTGCCAAAGAAGTTTCCACTGTGCTTAGATCCAGTTCAAGTGTTGTTGAAAACTCAGGATCAGGCGTATCATCTGTTCTGAACAAACCCTGTGCTTTGGTATAATTTTCAACCAAACTTACTAACTCTTCTGAACGGCCCGTTCTTCTCATATAGCGTAGCGACTCACTGTCAATTGGGAAGAATCCCATCGTTGCACCGTATTCCGGAGCCATATTTGCGATTGTAGCACGATCAGGTAAACTCATGTTGCTGATACCGTCGCCATAAAACTCTACAAACTTACCAACCACTCCGTGCTTTCTCAGCATTTGTGTTACAGTAAGAGTTAGATCAGTAGCAGTTACGCCTTCGCGAAGTTTTCCTGTTAGTTTCATTCCGGCTACTTCAGGAACCAACATAGAAATAGGCTGACCAAGCATTGCTGCTTCCGCTTCAATTCCACCAACGCCCCAACCTAAAATACCAAGTCCGTTGATCATGGTTGTGTGAGAATCAGTTCCTACCAATGTATCAGGATAAGCCGTTTTGGTTCCGTCAGCTTCTTCACGAGTAAAAACTCCACGACCTAAATACTCTAAATTAACCTGATGAACGATTCCACGTCCCGGAGGCACTACTCTAAAATTATCAAATGCTTCTTTACCCCATTTCAGGAATTCGTAACGCTCGTTGTTACGTTCCATTTCCTTTTCCACGTTGAACATAAGAGCCGCATCTTTGCCAAACATATCAACCTGAACAGAATGGTCAATTACCAGATCAACCGGAACCTGAGGATTGATATCGGTGGCTTTACCACCCATACGTTCCATTGCAGAACGAAGAGCTGCGAGGTCAACTACGGCCGGCACTCCTGTAAAATCCTGAAGTACTACACGAGAAGGTTTGAATGGAATTTCACCTTCCGGACTTTTAGCGTTGTATGTAGCCAATGTTTCAATGTCAGCATCTGTAATTGCATAGCCATCATTTTCTCTCAATACTGCTTCCAGCAAAATCTTTATGGAAAATGGAAGGTGGCTGACTTTATCATACCCCATTTCAGCAAGTTTAGGAAGACTATAAAAAGTTGCTTCCCCGGTACCCGTTTCAAATGTTTGTTTAGTGCTATTAAATTTGTCGCTCATTTCAGAATAATTTTAAAAATTCGAGTAGAATTGGAAGATACAAATCTTTTAACCCTTTGTCTTTCTATAGATAACCTTTTCACGGGATTTATAATTCAACTGTAGTCATTTTGTTATGCTTGAAAAGCTGTTTCTTTATCTGAGTCGACATAATTTGTAACATTATTATTCTTATAAGCTCTTATTTGTATAATATCAACTAAATAAAGGCACATGTCATACTTACAGAAACTTATAGTATTTGTTTTTACCGGATTGCTTATTGGCTTCAGCACTAATGCATTTTCTCAAAGTCAAATTGATGTATTGGTACTTTATTCCAATCAGGCAAACAGCTCAACAAATATTCAATCACACGCTTCTCAATCAATCGCTTCTATGAATGAATCTTTTGTAAATAGCGGCCTTGATAACGTTGTAAGAGTAAGACTAGTTGGAGCAAAACATATCAACAAAAATGAACTATCAACTATAACAGATGATCTTAATTGGCTAAAATCTAGTAGTACTGTGGCATCAATGCGAAATAGCCATTATGCAGATGTAGTTGTGTATATAGTTGATCACTTTACTATTAATCAAAATGGTTCAACGGTAGGTAAAGCAACATTTTCAGGTCCTCCATCTTCTAACAGGGCTTTCGCAGTAGTGTCAAAGTCTTTTGCCTACAATCCGGAATCTTATACGTTTGCTCATGAAATCGGACACATAGCGGGACTACATCATGATTCTTACAATTCTAACTATGTATACAAAGGATATCAAACCCCAGGAAATTGCCCTCAAGGTCCAAAACAATTTAGCTCAATAATGACTCAGGATGGATCTTATAGTACAACTGATGCTAATCATAAGCTGAACCAATGGTCTGATCCTGCTTATGAAATTCAAGTTTATGATGAGGGTAATGGCAGTACTGATCCTGACGATTGTGATAATCCAAGAGAATGCGGAGAAGGTGGAACTGCAAATAACACTCCATCAACTGTTAGAACCAGTACTGGTACAGCTTGTGATAAAAATTTTGGTACTGGCACCAACAATTCAAAACAGGGTTGGATAGATAATACATCTGCAGTTGCCAGTTTTCGAGATTTTCCTACGCCTACTAATTTACTTGTAACTCAGGGAAATGGGTTTGGACAACCTTATCTAACATGGGACTTCAGTGAATCTAGTGAGTTTGATAACTATAATGTTTACAGAAAAAGGTTCGGTGTACATAATCAAAATTGTCAAAACGGAAGTCTTTCTAACTATTGTTTTATTGCCTCAACAACTTCAAAGAATTATACTGACTGGGATGTTTCGAACTCTGGAGGTACATCTCAAACTTTTTATTACTTGGTAACCGCCGTCAATAACGGTGTAGAATCTGCATTTTCAAATCTAGGAAGTTTTGATGGAGAATATTCAAACTTCAAGTCAAATGAGAGTATTTCGAAATTACCTTCATCATTTGAATTGGAAAACAACTATCCAAATCCTTTTAATCCAACTACAATGATCTCTTTTGCTCTTCCCGAGCAATCCGAAGTCAGAATTAACGTCTATAATGTTAACGGACAACTGGTCTCATCATTAATAAATGAAGTTAGACCGGCTGGAACATTTGATATTGATTTTGACGCTTCCGGATTAGCCAGCGGAGTATACATCGCAAGAATGGTAGCTGTTGAAGAACGGTCTGGAAACCGGTTTTCAAAAAATATAAAAATGCAGCTTGTTAAATAATCAGCCATCTATAAAATTGTAAGCCTTACTTTTTTGAGTGAGGCTTATTTTTTTATAAAAACAGTTCCAGAGTTTTAGTGTTTAAGCAAATTCGATTATTATCCTTAATTACCTCCAACCCTCATCCTGTAATGCACCGCCATTGTTGAATTGGGTTCAACAATTTCAATTGCTTCGGGCATTGCTTCCAAAGCTCTTTGGGCGGGAGCGTTAATAAAAATGACAACACCGTCTTTTGACGCTTCATAAAAATAAGCAACGGCTATTTCTGACCAATCGCTGCCTCCGTGAGTAATAAGCTTGTTGTTTTCGTAATCAAGAACTCTCCAGCCTAACCCATATCCTTGTTTTTTTGGACATTCAGTATTAATTAATAATGTACAGTCAACTAAATTTGTTTCTGTATGTATCTGATTTCTTTTTTCTACCAGTTCACTGCTATATCCTTCCCCGTTCATAACTGATATCATAAACTTTGCATAATCTTCTACTGATATTACCATATCTCCCGCTGCAGAGTATTCCCCCTCTCCTCTGCACCAACCATTGGGTCTGCAATAAAACCCATAGAATTTACCGCTTTCATCAACCGGCCTTGCTATCTGACCAAACAGTTTCTTTTCTACACTGAAAGATGAGTTTTTAATATTCAGTGGTTTGAAAACCAATTTATTAACCAGGTCATCAAATTCCATGTCTAGTTTTGATTCCACATATTTAGCCCCGTACTCAAATCCTTCGCCTGAATAACCATACACAGCACCAGGAGTGTTTACAAATCTGAGTGTATTATCACTATCAAAAAATCTCCAGTTTTTAAATCCTGTAGTATGCGTTAGTGTATGAGTTAGCGTGAGTTCTTTTAGTGATGAACTCTCCCTCAGATCAGGGTCAATCCAATAGTCTGACATAGGTTCTGTAAGCGAGATCCTATTTTGATCGACCAGTTTTAGAAATGCTTCAGTAGAAACGGTTTTCGTAATTGAAGCTACATCAAATAGAGTATTCTTTGTAGCAGGTTCTCCCGGAGATTCTTCGCCATAATAGCCTGTCCATATTACCTGTCCGTCTTTAATAACTGCAACTCCAAGGGTAATTAAATCATAGGTCTTAACGAGTTTTTCATATTTTATATCAAACCCATTACTTGAGCTTTGGATATTGTCTATTTGTCTTGAGTGTATTTTTTTGCTTCCGGTAAAAATCAGAAGTAGCACCAGTAACTGTATTTTCATTAGATAATAAAGAGTTTTATTTGACCCTTGTAAGAGATTAGTTACTCTTTGTTACAAAAAGATTTACAGTAAGTACTTTTTTGAATCACTTTTCATAAAAATAGTTTACTTCTTGGTGACATGATCTGTCATACCGGGTAATTACATTTTTTGTAGTTATTAAATACACTTAAAAATGAACAGAATTGAATTTTTCAAAAAGCTATTTCTAATTCCATTTTTCCCTTTTGGTTTAAAGAAACTACTGAGCAAAAAACTCGATCAAAGGTTTAAAATACAATCGAACCTTCATGTAGCAGGTTTTGCGTATTATGAAGGAGAAAGCTGTATAAATCAATTAAAAAGCGGTATGGAATTAACTCTGACAGCCGAACCTCACAATCCGCATGATGACAAAGCTGTTGAAGTACATTTCGGAAATACAAAATTAGGTTACATTTCAAGATATGAAAATGAAGCTACAAGTAGGTTTTTACTAGAAGGCTTCAAATTAACAGCGTATGTAGAGAAAGTTCGACCGAATGCTGATAGTTGGGAAAAAATCAGTATCAATATTTGGTTTTGTCCTTAACTAAGCTGTTTTTGAACTCTTTTCGAGATGAATTAGATTAATATCTGTTTGATAACCGTGATGCAGTAGTTTGTGGTTTGAACTCTTTTCGAGATGAATTAGATTTAAACATTCCGTTGGCATCAATCGCGTTTGGTTGTGGTTTGAACTCTTTTCGAGATGAATTAGATTGTTAATGTAACCGTTACAAGTGATTTCACTGTTGTGGTTTGAACTCTTTTCGAGATGAATTAGATTCTATGAAATAAAAAAGGAGTTTAAAGCCCGGTTGTGGTTTGAACTCTTTTCGAGATGAATTAGATTCCAGCGATACAGTCCATTAGGTAAACTTCGTTGTGGTTTGAACTCTTTTCGAGATGAATTAGATTAAATCCCACAAAGTAAAGTAAAGGAAAGTAGTTGTGGTTTGAACTCTTTTCGAGATGAATTAGATTGGTGTCACCTAGCACTTATATATCAAGTCGGTTGTGGTTTGAACTCTTTTCGAGATGAATTAGATTTGGATTGCCCGTGGTAAGGAAGCGTGAAGTGTTGTGGTTTGAACTCTTTTCGAGATGAATTAGATTAAATCAAAAAAAGGAACAACATGGCAACTGGTTGTGGTTTGAACTCTTTTCGAGATGAATTAGATTCTGTGGGTGATTTTCCCGCTTCCTGAAAGCGTTGTGGTTTGAACTCTTTTCGAGATGAATTAGATTCCGGTCCTATATACATAATTGCCTTAATCCGTTGTGGTTTGAACTCTTTTCGAGATGAATTAGATTCCGGTCCTATATACATAATTGCCTTAATCCGTTGTGGTTTGAACTCTTTTCGAGATGAATTAGATTCAGGAGTATTATTGTTAAAGCGGGCACTTTGTTGTGGTTTGAACTCTTTTCGAGATGAATTAGATTATAAGCATTTGTTTCTAGGAGTTTTGTTTTGTTGTGGTTTGAACTCTTTTCGAGATGAATTAGATTTAAACTTCCTAAAGGTGGTGATGTTGACCTGTTGTGGTTTGAACTCTTTTCGAGATGAATTAGATTGCGTGATGATATTGATAATCGCCTGCTACAGTTGTGGTTTGAACTCTTTTCGAGATGAATTAGATTCGTGATTGGCCTTGGTGAGTTCATAGGATGGTTGTGGTTTGAACTCTTTTCGAGATGAATTAGATTATCTTATATGACTTACCCTAAGTTGTTATTGTTGTGGTTTGAACTCTTTTCGAGATGAATTAGATTTGGTTTTTGTCAGACCATTTAAAACTGCTAGTTGTGGTTTGAACTCTTTTCGAGATGAATTAGATTCAAGGCGTTCTTGTGTGTATTGCTTGTCTTGTTGTGGTTTGAACTCTTTTCGAGATGAATTAGATTCTTTCGATTTCCGGGCTTATAAAGTTTGTGTTGTGGTTTGAACTCTTTTCGAGATGAATTAGATTTGAGTTACAAGATGGTGAATGGATAAGTGTGTTGTGGTTTGAACTCTTTTCGAGATGAATTAGATTAGGTTCTGTTCAAGTTTCTGGCTCACAAGAGCTTGTTCAGTTCTTACTCTTAAAAAATCAAAATATTTCCAGTTGCTTAGGTGCATTTTCTGTGGGTTTTCTTCGCCTTCCGTGAAAGACTTTCATCTTTCCGAATTGTTTATCAGTAATTCGTATTACTCTTACTTCCCCATCCGGAGGAAGTATTTTTTTGATTCTTCGTTCATGAACATCTGCATTTTCTCTGCTCGGACAATGACGTGAATATACGGATAATTGGGTCATCATGAATCCGTCTTTCTTTATTCTGATTCTAAAGTCATTTGCTTCTTTAATAGCTTGTTTGGTATCCACCGGAAGATCAAACATTACAATCATCCACATAGTCTTTAATCCCCCGAATGTTTTCATAATATTAAGCCTGTACAGGTATGGAAAGTTTATTGGTATCCCCTGAATAACAATCTACCAGTGATGATGCCATTAGGTGTAACGATTCCAATAATGGATACTTCATCTCTCTAATAATCACTTCTTTGGTAAGCAATTCAAGCAATGATTTTTTGGTTTCTTTGGTCACTGCTATTTCCAATGAATTGTTTTCTAAATACATATCAAAAACAGCACTATCTACGAAAGGCCGCATAGGCTCCATCATATCATCTGCCAAGCAGTAAGCATTGTATTGATTATGGTGATGGATTCCCATTGAAGGATGCAATCCTGCCGCAGTGATACTCCTTGCCACAGCTGCTCTTATAATTGCGTACCCATAATTCAACAACGCATTCAAATCGGTTCCGTCTTTATTCCTTCGAAATTCATCATTTTGAAATAATGCTTTCCAGTATTTTTTTGCTGCTCTTGCCTCTACATTCTTAGGGTCTCCTGAGAGCACTTTTTTAATCAGTGGTTGTAATCCAAAATGTTCTCCATGTTTTTCCTCTAATACTAATTGCTGAGCTTTAATTTTTGCACGAACTACCTGTTGCCATAATCTTTTTTTTAGAGGCTTTGTTGCTTCCGTTTGTTGTTGTAATCGAGCTTGGTACAATTGATTATCCTCAAAGGGAAGTAACATGCCTTCAGGCATATGTTGCCGGTTGCAAAAAAGCACTGCCACATTATATTCCAGTAATTCATACAGCAACTGATGAGTATAACTTATGGCAGGATGTGATAGCACCAACAATCCCATATCCTCTACCGGAATTGAGTGGGTATCTTCTCCTTTCTTTAACAGCATTTGTTTATGCTTGATAGAAAGATGTACCGGACCACTTGATATTTCAATAGTACGCTTAATCATTAGCCGGAAAAATTTCTCCTGATGGAGAAATTTTTATTTTTGACGCTTTCAATCGTGAACCAGTTTTAAAATAGACACCAGGATCTGATTGCCCTTTCATTGCAATGTCATTTAGTCTAAACATGATAGTTCCATCAGAGTTTATCTTTTGAACTCTATATATTTCCTCATCTTCGTGATTAATAATCATATCATTGATGGAAAGAGAAAACATAAACTCATGGTCAGGCCTGAAATCTCTCATCACGATGGGTTCTCCGTCTTTTATTCTCCGAGCAGCTTCCATCGTTGGGACAACATCAGCGACTTGTTTAGTTTCTCCTTTTTTATCTTCGGTTTTATAAATTGCTATATGATGATTATTTCCATATTGAGCAAATTTTACTACTCTACCTTCTACATTTTCAAAGTGATGATATATAGAACTGTCTTTTTGCATTTCTATACGTACCCGTTTTATAGGCACTTTTGCTTTTTTTGATATTATGTACGGTGGATCACTTTCAAAACTTTTTATTGCTTCATCCTTCGTCTTCCCAGATTCAATTCTTTTTTCAATTTCAGCTTTTATAATTTTCTTTATACTGCTATCCCGTATGCATTCTACATCATTTGTCCTTTTGGTCATCTTCAATTGATGAACAGGCTTTCTTAATCTCATAATTTTATCTTCTTTTGGAGCTTCTTTTTTTGTAGGTCCATAAAACGTTTCTTTATGTAAAGCTCCCGATACTTTTCTATCTACACGATGAGAAACAGTAATATTATTAATGCTTTGCTCCACATCATTCCAAAAATTCTCCCAAGGATCACTTAACCCAATTCGTTCTCCAATCCTTCGCTTCATCTCCTGAAATGCTTCTTTTTCACTTTCCTCAATATCCAACCACTCAGCACTTGTGATCATTTTGTTTTCATCGCTCAGCCTCTTCAAAGTAGAGCGATCTGTTAAAGCAACTACGATCGCATCTACCGCGTGGTGTCTATGATCGTCTCTGTTTTTCATACTTTCATCCTCTTTGTTAAGCACGCCGTTCAATCCCCAAACATGTCTAAGCAATGAAGTAGTCTGTCCTTTTACAACCTCAACTTTACCACAAGAAAGGTTTTTTAAGTAAGCACTCGCCTCCTTACTTATATATCGGGTATCGCTTAATTGACGATTCAGGAACTTGTCCTGATCAATTTCTTTTTGTGTAAATTTGTTTCTTTTATTCCAAGGTAAGTTCCTAATTCTTTGAAGCATTTTATCCTCATCTAGTAACCCGGCTTCCACACACTTCCATGGAGTTCTATTTCCTTTGGTTCTGTTAAAATCAGCCTCGCATAATGTTTTATTGGCAAAAGAATTATCTAGTGACTTACTAAATGGAATAATATGCTCGATTTGAAACTCTCCTGAATTAAAAGCTTCAGCAGGAATTGATTTTCCGGTGTAAGGACAAAGTTTATCGCACTCTTCCCAAAGATTGTACCAGATTATGTCGCTGTAATTTGGATACTGAATATTAAACGGAGCTTTTTGTAGTGTTTTTCGAGCCTTATCATTCTTTTTTTCAAGCTCTCTCATTCTCTTATTCATTTTCTGACGATGTTCGTAGCCGGCTTTTAAATCTCTTGCCAGCTCAACCCGGATTTTATCAGGCATTCCATACTCACGAATAATTCCATTAACCACTTTTCGGAGTTCGATCAATGCATGGTAAACCACCGGATTTTTAATGTCTTGGTTCGGCATAGGTAGTTGATTCATCTTACCGGGGTTTTGCTCAAATAATGTATAACCTGCTTCTTTAATTGCAGTACTTTCTTCTTTTCCTTCTTTAAGCAACGGAATTAAGTTTTTAATAGCTTTCTCAGAAAACCCAGCATAACCTTTTTCTAAAGTTAGCTTACTTAAATACTCTGCTTGCTCTTCTGTTCTCTTCCATTTATTAAAAGCTAAATCGTAAACTACTTCAGGTTTATCTACATGAATAAGGACATCTACTACATGATTCTGAAATGTTTCGTCTTTTTCATACCAATCACCACCAAAAGCTTTTTTGTTTGATAACGCTTTGTTCGTTTTATTTCCCTCAATATATTTTCTTCCTCCTCTCTCCAAATTAAATACTGCATTTTTATTCGCAATACTTCCATTTTTTATGAGTGCTGTTTTTAAACCATTCCATGTTTCCTTGTCTTTTTTATCCAAAATCTCTTTAATCATCTTCTTGTCTGCATCAGAAAGTTGAATTCTTATTCCATTTTCATCCGAAAGGCCTAGATTGTTTATGTTTTTTAGAATTCTGAATTCCTGATATAACAAATGTGCCTTTGCTATTCTTTTCTTATCTGTTTCGAGTGGACATTTTCCAATAAGATGTGACTGGCTTTGGAGTTTTCTTTGATGGAAAATAATTCCTTTTAGTTCATCTCTGAAATCTTCTTTCAATTCAGAATGATAACTGCTTTGCTTGTCCCAGATTTTATCAAACTCTTCCAAGTACATGGAACGGTGTGTGTAATTATCTCTTATCCTCCAATCAAAATCGTCATGCTCAATATCATCTTTTAAATGATTGCTATAGATCTTGTAGAAATATTCTCCGATAGTTTCTGCATCATACTTTTTCATATGCTTTCTGACTTTTGATATCCCCTCAGCAACCGGACCATCTTTGTCATTTCCCGCTTTTCGATTGCTTTTATAACCTCTTCTTTGATTCAAGTGGTACAATACACGTCCAAACTCCATAAGAGAAAGTTTCTCATGTAATGCTTTTGCTCTCAATTCATATGGATTTAAGCTCACCCATGATTCCCATTCAGGTTTTACAGGAGCCAAGTTGTATTTTCTAAGGGTCAAGTAAAGACTAAGCTTCCTCCTTGTTCTGCGATCACGTTGTTTCCTAATTGACCGCTTCGTTCGCCGGTCAGCATTAGAAGATTCACCAGGTGCAGCATCAGCTCTTTTTTCATTTCCCTGAAAAATTCTAACTCCTGATTTAAGAATTTTTCCTTCATTTTTATTAACAGCAATTAAACTCCATCCTATTGAAGCGACTCCAAGATCTAATCCCAGTATCTTTTTCATAACTCTTGTTTTATTAGTTTGTTTGAATTATACTCTTCTAATTCATCTCGAAAAGAGTCTTATCACAACAAGGATATAGACTCCGCAGGCAATGCTCAAAGAGTACCCTTAGCCCTCTGCGGAGGGCTTTTTTATTTCCCATCTAAATTATTGTAATTAATGAGAAAAGCAACAAATATAAAACTAAACCTATCAGAATTAGGTTTAAGTAGCTTTCAATAATTTCAAACCCATAAAAAAAGCCTTGCTCTGAAAACAGAACAAGGCTTTAATTTGATGTTGGAAGCAAGCTTCCGAAAATTCCTTTCTTTAAGTCAGGAACTACGTAATGCGTGGCTTATAAACCAACAACATTATTTGCGCATGGTCCTTTTTGACCTTCGCCTACTTCATATTCTACCTTCTGACCATCCTTTAATTCTGCATAGCCATCGGTTTGAATTTCAGAGTGGTGTACGAACAGGTCTTTTCCACCTTCATCAGGTGTTATAAAACCATATCCTTTATCTGAATTAAACCACTTTACTGTTCCTGTACTCATATTAATTTACTTATATAATTGTTTGTGTAAGTGCGCAATATATGCTTTTTATTACTAACAACCACTATTTACTATTTATATCCTACATCGAATAAAAAATTGGTACAATAATTGCGTAATTTATCATGCTGTATGTAAATAGCATACGTATCATTTTTTATTAAAAGTATAGCACAGTTTATGATAGATAAGATCGGAAAGGTTATTACCAAAATATTTGGCTCCAAGAGTGAAAAAGACATCAAGGCTATTCAACCTATTGTAGATGAAATTAATGCCCTGGGACCTGAAATGGAGAAGTTGAGTGACGATCAGCTTAAAGCAAAAACTCAGGAGTTTAAACAAAAGATACAGGACAATACCGCTGAAGCTTCTAAAAAAATTGAAGAAGTAAAAGCTAAAATGGATGACATTGAAAACCTTTCGCAGGGAGAAAGCAGAAAGTTGGCTGATGAGCTGGAAGCTCTGGAACAAGAGTGGCTCGACATACTTGAAGATACTTTAGATGACATTTTGCCCGAAGCTTATGCTGTGCTTAAAGATACCTGCCGTCGATTTGTCGGTAAGAGCTGGAAAGTTGCCGGAGATGAGATCGAATGGAATATGATTCCTTATGATGTACAGCTTATTGGTGCAATTACGCTTCATCAGGGTAAAATCGGTGAAATGAAAACTGGTGAGGGTAAAACTCTGGTAGCAATTTTCCCGGCTTATCTTAACGCACTTGCGGGTCGCGGAGTCCACGTCATCACCGTTAACAACTATCTTGCGAAACGTGATGCCGAATGGAACGAGCCTATCTTCAATTTCCATGGACTTGAGGTAGCTTGTATTGATAACTATGAACCAAATTCCGAAGGCAGAAGAAAAGCTTATCGTAAAGATATTACCTACGGAACCAACAATGAGTTTGGTTTCGATTACCTGCGGGATAACATGGTGATCGAGAAAGAGCAACTGGTTCAGCGTGAGCATCATTATACCATTATTGATGAGGTGGATTCTATTTTGATTGATGAAGCAAGAACACCACTGATTATTTCCGGCCCGGTACCAAATGATAATAAATCGGATAAATATGAAGAAATGAAGCCCCGATTGGCCTCACTTGTTGATGCCCAAAAGAAACTGGTTTCCGAATTAGTTAAAGAAGCTCAACAACATCTGGATGACGGGAATGAAGAAAAAGCGGGATTAGCTTTGTTCAGAGCTCAGCGTGGATTCCCGAAAAATTCCCGTTTCAGAAAGATGCTTCAGGAGCCAAGTATCCAGAAAATGATCCAAAAAACAGAGGCTTTCTACCTTCAGGATAATGCAAAGAATATGCCTGAAGTAGACGAATATTTGTTCTACGCTGTAGATATGAAATTGAACTCCATTGAAATGACTGAAAAAGGTCGTGAGTTCATTACCAAGAAAGGCGAAGACCCTGATTTCTTTGTAATCCCTGATCTGGGAGCTGAAACCTCTGATATTGAACAAGAAATAAAGCAACTTGAAGAAGAACGAATTGAAGAGGTTAAACAAAAAGATCTCAGTGAAGATTACAAAGAGAAAAAAATAGAAGAGGCCAAAGAAGAAGTCCGCCAGGAAAGAGAACAAAAATTCAATGAACTTCACAGGTTATTCGCAGAACGTGGTGATAGAATTCACACCGTAAATCAGCTGTTGAAAGCATATACTCTTTTTGAAAAAGAAGAAGAGTATATCGTTCAGGATGGCAAAGTACAGATCGTTGATGAGCATACAGGTCGTGTGCTTTCAGGGCGCCGTTATTCTGATGGACTACATCAGGCTATTGAAGCAAAAGAACAGGTTAAGGTGGAAGCTTCTACTCAGACGTATGCTACCATCACCCTTCAGAATTATTTCAGAATGTATCATAAACTTTCAGGCATGACAGGTACTGCTGAAACAGAAGAAGGCGAATTTAATGAAATATACGATCTTGATGTTATTGTAATTCCGACAAACCGTCCTATTCAACGTGACGATAAAGAAGATCTGATCTTCAAAACCAAACGTGAGAAATTCAATGCATCTATTGATAAGATAAGAGAGTATCACAAAAAGGGACAACCTGTTTTAGTTGGTACAACCAGCGTTGACGTCTCCGAAACTATGAGCAGAATGTTGAAAAGAGCTGGAATTCCTCATAACGTTTTGAATGCTAAGCAACATGCCAGCGAGAGCGAGATCGTAAAATCTGCAGGACAACCCGGAGCGGTTACTGTGGCAACTAACATGGCGGGACGTGGTACAGATATTAAACTGGCTCCCGGAGTTAAAGAAAACGGAGGATTAGCAATTCTTGGTACTGAAAGACATGAGTCAAGACGGATTGATTTGCAGCTTCGCGGACGCTCCGGTCGACAGGGTGATCCCGGAGAATCTCAGTTTTATGTTTCTTTGGAAGATAATCTGATGTCTATGTTTGGCTCTGATCGTGTTGCCAATGTGATGGACCGATTGAACTTTGAGGAAGGTGAAGTTATCACTCATCCTTGGATGACAAAATCTCTGGAACGAGCTCAATCAAAAGTGGAGCAGAATAACTTCAGTATAAGAAAGAAGCAGCTGGAATATGATGATGTATTAAACAATCAACGTAATGTGATCTATGCACGTCGACGCCACGCTCTTTCGGGAGACCAGTTGATTTCTGACATCATGGACATGCTGGAAGATTTTGTTGAGAGTTTAGTTGAAGAACATATAGCCACCGGAGACTATGCCGGGCTGCATCAGGAAATTCTGATTAACCTTGCCGTTGACGTAGAGTTTGACGAGGATGCCTGGAGAAATATGAATCCTGGTGAACTGGTAGATAAGATCATCGACAAAGCACTGGAAGTATATCGCCAGAAAGAAGAGCGTATGGCTAAACCTCTTTACGAAGTGATGAAAAGAATCGCTGAAAGTGAAGCCGAAAATCGCCCAGAGAGAGTACAGGTAATTTTCACGGATGGTATTAAGAGAATGCGTGTTGTTGTGGATGTTGACACCGCATTAGAAAACGAAGGCAAAGAAGTAGCCCGGGCTCTGGAAAGAACAGCGGTTCTGGCAACTATCGATGACAAGTGGATGCAGCATTTACGTGAATTGGATTCTGTAAAAGAAGGTATCGGACTTCGTGCTTATGGACAAAAAGATCCGTTATTAGAATACAAACGTGAAGCTTTTGATATGTTCAAACAGTTACTGGACATGATCAACACAGAAGTAATTTCTACTATCTGGAAATCAATTCCGGAAGGACAAGCTAATAATGACAGCCTTCAGCAAGCTCAGAAACAAAAGTCGAGATTTGATACAAGCCGTATGAAAGCAAGTCAGGCTGATTCAACAAACATGGGCTTGCAAGGCGGGCAATCACAGAACGGCAATCAACAAAAACCGATGGGGCCAAATGTAAAACGTAAACCTGTTGTAGTTGAAGATGAACCCGGACGAAATGATAAAGTAACCATTCAAAACACCAATACCGGTGAAGTAAAAGAAGGCTTAAAATGGAAATACGCGAAGGATATGGTAGAGAATAAAGGTTGGGTAATGGTTGAGAAATAAATTTGGAAGTTCTTGGCATAGATATCGGCAGTTATGGAATTAAAGGAGCGATAGTAAATACCGTTCTTGGAGAAATAATATCCAAGAAAAAAACTACCGGTGAACTTGAAGACTCCCGTCCCCATAAATTAATTTCTAAAATGCATCATATTGTTAAGCAATTTGATTGGGACGGACCCATCGGTTGCGCTTTCCCGGCAGCAATGAACAGAGGCATTGTATTATCCGCAAACAGAATAAACGAAGCCTGGGTTGACGCTGATGCCAATCATCTTTTTTCAGAAATTACCGGGTGCGATGTAAATGTTATTAACGATACTGACGCTACCGGCCTGGCTGAAATGACATTTGGCGCCGGTAAAAATCAACGGGGAACTGCTATTGTATTAACTGTTGGAACAGGGGTAGGCTCTTCCATTTTCAATAATGGGTTGTTGCTGCCGAACACAGAATTGGGACTCATGCAAATCAAAGGAATTGCTATAGAAAATCAGGCTTCCAATAAAGCCCGAAAAGAAGAAGGCATCAAAAGAAAAACATGGGCAAAGAGGCTTCAAACTTCCTTAGAACATTACGAACGGGTTTTCCATCCTGATCTTTTTATACTCGGAGGTCAGGTAAGTAAAAAGCCGGAGAAAACATTTCCATTTATAAAAATAAATACCAAACTGAAGCCCGCTACTTTTAAAAATGAAGCAAGTATTGTAGGTGCAGCCTATTTCGCTTCCTTAAAACAAAAAAGTAATCTCATCTCTGAAGAATAAATCAGGTTTTATATTTCAGGTGTTTCATCATCTTTTTGGCTGTACCATTTGTATACCAAGCGGGTTCCGAGCCTCGCAAATAAAATGATAGCGATCACCATTACAATGTCAAAAGTTTCCAACCGGAATCCTGAATTAATTGTTAGAATGTAAAGCTACTCTATTCCCTTCGGTATCTTCAAACACAGCCATATAACCGTGTTCAGGTGAAATTTGGCGCTTTGGAATAGTGACTGTCCCGCCCGCCGTTTCAATCTTATCCTGAACAGTTTGCAGATCCGGGTTGCCATTCAGATAAATCAAAGCTCCATCAGTATTACTTGGTTTGTACCATGAATCATTATAAACTAAAGCACCACTTACTGAGTTCTGATCGCCTGGAAAAACTTCCATTTTGAACTCATCTCCCATATCCATACCTGACAATTCAATATCAAAAATTGTTTCGTAGAACTTCTTGGCTCTCTGTATATCTTTAACAGGAATCTCAAACCAAACTGCCATATTTTTATATTCCATAACTGCTCCGCTTATTTCGGGTTCTGAGAATATTAATTGAATCTCCCCTCTATTCAAAAATATTTAATCCTCATCTCTTAATTTGGGAATAGCCTGAATAAGTTTTTTAGAATTATTTGACGGATCGTTTACCAACTCCGGAACTCGGTAAACTGCCAGATCGGGAATAAGCTGAGTATCTTTAAACTGTGATTGCAGTACATCCTTTTCATTACCATCTATCCATTGCTCAAAATTCTCCGGATCTAATATGCAAGGCATAGTGGGTTCTAAAGGTTGCAGGAGCACGTTCGATGCTTTTGTTATAACTGCAAATTCCAATGACTTCCTGCCATTCTTATCCTTAGCTTCATGATATAGCCCTGCCAGGCCTAACACTTCCCGTCCCAACATTCTTATATAAAAGGGATATTTATCATCAACCGATTGCTTCCATAAATAAAAACCACTTGCCGGAATCAAACAGGGATTTAAGTCTGTTTCACCTACAGAATCTTCTTCCACTTCCTGTTTATTGAAACTCGTGATCTTTTCTTTGTCAGAACCAATTCCCCAGACAGCTGATCTTATTTGCCTGCCCGCGTCATTGATAATTATCGGCATTGGAGACCCCGGAAAAACATTATACGAAGGCTCAAATAACGATTTCGAAGATGATGATACACTAAAATTTTCTTCTATAATTTCTTTCTCCGCATGCAGAACGTATCTTTTCATAATGATGTACTTCTTTAAAGAGTTAGTATTTTAAGGAATGGATTGACCAGCTTAATAACAAGCCAACCCCAATGAATATTCTATACAATAACACAGAAAAACGATTTAGAGCCGGAGTTCGGCTGATCATCTTTTTTGTTCTTTCTGTTCTTTTGATGGCTCCCTCCGGTTTTGCTGATACAGATTGGCTTGCTTCCATTCTGATTTCGATTGGATGTTTTACAGCCGCTTTTTTGGTTGCTAAAGGAATGGATAGAAAAAGTATTTCTTCTATTGGTCTGGAAATGTCAAAAGTATGGTGGATAGAATTTGGCCTTGGAATTCTGATCGCTTTTCTGGCTCAAACCATCATTTTTTCAATTGAATACGGGTTTTCCTGGTTAGAGATTACGGGCTATGGGTGGGAACGTGCCGGAACAGACAAGTGGGAATGGTCGGCTTTTACCTACTTATTAATCATGTTATCTGTGGGGTTTTATGAAGAATTATTATTCCGTGGATATCCGATAAGAAATCTTGCTGAAGGATTTACTTTCGGGAAGATTACTTCTATACAAGCTTCCTGGATTGCAGTACTTTTTACATCCATATTATTTGGATTAGCGCATGCCGGAAATCCAAATGCATCGGCGATATCTACTTTTAATATTGTTCTGGCAGGTTTGATGCTAGCGATTCCATTTCTATTGACAGGAAGACTTGCCATGTCGATAGGAATTCACTTTTCATGGAATTGGATAATGGGTGGGATTTACGGATTACCTGTAAGCGGACTTGATAGCAGACGTTCTGTTCTGCAAACGAATGAAATTGGTCCTGATCTCTGGACCGGAGGGAAGTTTGGTCCTGAAGCCGGGTTGCTGGGAATTTTAGGAATGATTTTTATTCTAATCTGTATTCTTTTATACGCTAAAAATAAAAATCCATCCGGAAAGTTAGAGCTCCATGAGAGCTTTAAGACTGATTACAAGAAAGTGAGTGACTAGTTTAGTAATGATAGCTCCCTGTCTGCCGACACGCTTAGGTGCCGTCGATTTCATTGCGTTCTTGGCTCGCCAATAATTCTAAAGGTCGAGTTATTTGGAAGCTTATTCTGAAAATTCAGGACTATACACAGGCCCTCTGCTTTATATAAAAAAAGCGAAGCCTGATAAGACTTCGCTTTTGATAAAATTAATCAACCAGACTATCAGTCTATTGAATTCAGGTATCTGTAAAACTCACTATCAGTAGAAATGATAAGTGATGTTTCTTTATCTATAGTTCTGCCATAAGCTTCCATACTTTTAACAAATGCATATAACTCCCGGGCTTGGCGAGTTTTGTTATACGCATCATTGTAAATAGCTGCAGCTTCCGCATCGGCTTTACCACGAATTGTTTCCGCTTCCTGAAAAGCTTCGGACTGAATTCTAAGCAATTCACGTTCCTTCTCACCGGTAATACGAGAAGCCTCACCCTGACCTTCAGACCGGAATTTATCAGCAATTCTGTTTCGCTCAGAGATCATACGATCATAAACCGTTCGGCGTACTTCTTCAGCATAATTAATACGCTTGAACCTGAAGTCCAATACAGCAATACCCAGATCTTTGGCTCTTTCATTAGCCAGTTGTTGGATTTGCTCCTGAATTTTATCACGCCCAACACTTATTGATTGCAGGGAATCACTAACAATATCAGCGATATCTTCTTGCTGAGCAGGTTCCCTGTTCGTACTTCTGATTAATTCTGCGAGATCATGACCGGCAACTGCATTTCTTGCTTCACCATCCAGGATATCATCAAGTCGTGCCTGAGCTCCCTGCTCATCACCAAGAGTCTCAAAATATCTTAGAGGATCGGTAATCTGCCAACGTGCATAGGTATCCACAAAAATGAATACTTTATCTTTCGTTGGTACCTGATTTGGATCGCCATCCCATTCTAAAAATCGTCTTTCAAAGTAGTTTGCCTTATGCAAAAATGGAACTTTTACGTTTAATCCCGGCTCAGTAATAGCTTCACCAATTGGTTCACCAAATTGGGTTATAACTACTTGCTCTTTTTCTGATACTATAAATAGTGCCTGCGATGCTATTAAACCAACAACACCAAGTACAATCAGTAATCCTATTCCTTTTACGTTTTTCATTATACTAACCTTAGTTTCCTTGTTGTTTTACTTTTGCGCCGTCCATTTGCAGCTGAAGCAATGGAATTACACTGTTACCTTCTTCATCCGTAATAATTTTTTGACCCATTTTCGGAAGAATATCTTCCATTGTTTCCAGAAAGATCCTTGTCTTTGTTACTTCCGGAGCTTTTATATACTCTGAGTATAAATCATTGAATCTTGAAACTTCACCTTCTGCAGTATTTACACGGCTTAGTGCATAACCTTCAGCTTGTTGAATAGTTTGTTCAGCTTCACCTGCAGCACGGGGAATTACTCTGTTATAATCTGCTCGAGCTTCGTTTATAAGAGTCTCTCTCTGTTGTTCAGCTTCATTTACTCCATTATAGGAAGGTTTTACCGGATCCGGTGGGTTAACATCTTGTAGTACTAACTGCTCAATTTTGATACCCAAAGCATATTCATCACAAATTTTTTGAATAATAAGCTCAGCTTCCAATGCTACTTCAGCACGCCCGATAGTTATTACTTCATCTACTGTTCTGTCACCTACTATTTGGCGCATTGCGGTTTCTGAAATATCCCTGAGTGTCTCATCAGGATTTCTGACTTTAAATAAATAGTTATACGGATCATCTATTCTGTACTGAATAACCCATTCCACATCAGCTAAATTCAAATCCCCGGTAAGCATAAGTGATTCTCCACCATAACCGGCTTTTCTATATGTTGAGTTTACTCCTGCAGAAGTTGTTCTGTAACCAAATTCATCTTTTAGTTGTCTTCGTACAGGCACATATTGTACCTTGTCTATGAAAGGGACTTTAAAATTTAAACCTGGTTGTGCTTTGGAAATATATTTTCCGAATCTGGTTATAACCCCAACCTCTTCTGTTTCTACTGTATAAAAGGATGAAAATATCACCAACACCGCTGCTAAACCGATAACTATCGATTTAATGTTTTTAGTAATTTTCTCAAACTCCGGCGGTACGTTGAATGAGAAATCTGTTTGTTGAGCCATGATTTTAGGCTTTAATTATTAGTTATACTTTTAAGCAAATCACAGTAGTATCATCAGCTAACTGATAATTACTGAATTTTTGCACTGTTCGTTTAATTTCTTGGGCAATCTCATTAGCAGAAAGGTTATCTGTATCAATACGTTCCACAAGAGCCGGGACTTCTTCAAATCCAAACCAATCACCTTCCTCATTTGCCGCTTCCGGTAACCCATCAGAGTATAACAAGAAAAAGTCACCTTTCTTAAGTTTGAATTCAAGGTTTTGGTATTTCACATCCGGCTTAATCCCCAAAGGTAATTTTGGTTCAGGTGTTTGAATAAAATCAGCTTTTCCATTCCTTTTTAGTACCGGCTTACAATGTCCGGCGTTAGCAACGCTTAATGTGCTTGATGCGAGATCATATCTTGCCATAGCACAGGTTATAAAAGTTCTTTTATCTGTTCGTCCGAAAATAGGTTCACTCACTTCTGACAATATCTGAGCGGGGGAATCTTCCTTCATTCTGGAAAGTAATAATCCACTGGTAAAAATAGCCGGCATAGCTGCCCGCATTGCTTTGCCTGATACATCTACAACTACCATTGTAAGAGCTTTGGGAGAGCCATCTCCATTTTCACTTAATACATAATCAAAATAATCTCCTCCTACTTCAAAAGATGGAAGAAAAAATCCATGTACATCAAATCCATCTGCCCTGGGTGGCTTTACCGGCATTAGTTTGTACTGACTTTCCCGGGCTATTTCAATTTCTCTTTCTACTCTTAAGTGTTGTGATATCCGCTCTTCATATTCAGGGACATAGTCTCCTATTTCAGAAAGTGGTGTTCCCAGCCGGTATGAAATTAATCCGTAAATAAGTGGAACGGCAATAATTCCCGCCTGTGCCCAAGATATGTACGCAACTTCAATACTTGGAGAATTCCAATATGGTGTTACAAAATAAACAACTGCAAAAACCCACCATGCTGTTAATAAAGTAAGGATCCCGTAGGTTCTGTAAGCGAAGATCGTTGCCACAGAGACAACCAAAAAGACTATATAATCCTGAAAAAAATCGCCATTTGTTCCAATCAATCTCCCCAAGGTAGTAATAAACAAAGCACTCGATAAAATACTTATTACCAAAGCAACCCACTTATTTCTTATCCAGTGATGCACCAATCCATAAACAAATCCTATTTGCACAAAAACAACTAACCAGGTGGTCGTCCAGCTACTCATATTCATTGTTAGCAGCTGAAATTGATTACTTGGCTCTGTAAATCCAAACTGACTATCCGCTTGATGGAAGTACAAGCCGAGTGTAAAAACCATCAAACTGAAAAGTCCGATTATAATTCCACTAAGAGCAAAACCATGTATAAGACCGGATCCGGTTTCTCTCACAAAAAACTTTCTTTGCCAGAGTGCATCAATAACATCAAGTTGTCCGTGTTTTTGAGATCTTGCTAAAGCTTCCCAAGCTACATAAGCTAAGGCCATATATAAACCAACTGCTAATCCAAAAACCAAACTGTTTAGTGCTGCTCCAAGTAAAACAGTATTCTCATAAAAGGGCATAAATGAACTCATCGCAAACATAGCCTGCCACCCATAAACTCCCAAGCCTACTGTGGCGAACATAAACAAAGCTCTGCGCCACTCGACTTTTCCTTTAAAGATGTTTTTAATACCCACTGTAAACGCGCAAGCAACTATAATGATCAAACAACCAAAAAACATAAATGTGAAAGTGGTGGCCTGCTGAGTAAGAGAAGCATCAAAATTCTCGGGCTCAAATTCATTCTTTGCTACAAATGAATTGATCTTATATCCAAATTCAGTACTAAAAGTATTTTCATCTTCATATTCTTTTATTACAGACTCTAAATTGATTGATAAGGTATTTGGAAGCTTAAAGTTGTCTCCTTTCCTTATCCAGTTAAACACTAACCCTGAACTAAATGAACTATTTGAGATTTGAGTTGGTGTTTCGGGATTCTGGTCTTCCTGAGCAATAGAGCTGGTATCTTTATCTGAGCTTAGAAACTTGTACATACTCAGATCATAACCCAAAATATTACCCACCACCGTTTCTGCTATTTCTATAGGTGAATTCCCTTTCAGAAAAGTAGGATTAGGTGCAAATTCATTCGAAGCAAGTCTGGTGATTTTTCCCGAGTTGGAGAACCGCATTTTAAATCTTCCATAAGACTCAAAGAGTGCGCCGGGGTTAATAATTGTTTCATTTACAGCGCCCTTTTTACCAACTACGCTAACCCAGGACTGCAGGTTTCTGTCTCTTTGATTCAACTCATAAGGAGTAAACTTACCATCAAGCGTGTCATTGATAGCATCAAAGTACCGTGTATGCTGTTTTCTTGATGTAAAAACTTCAAGACTATCTGTTGAAAAACCAAATGCTCCGGACAATTGAGCTACTTTAAGTTCCACCTCATTTCTGCTTTCAGAAATTGGCTCTCCTGCATAGAAATCTGTATAAGGCCTCAGGAAAACGAACCCGGAAAATCCCAAAACACCCAGCAATATTAATATGTAAGAGTTTCTGTTGATCACTCTTAGCCTGCCCTTTTAACTATTTAAATTTATCGTTCCTGAAGCTACGGCTTTTTCTGTTTTTTGTTACCCGTTTTCTTTTATAATTCATCTTTTAATGCTACATAAACATTCTTTATTTTATCGCCTCTCAATTAATTGGATTTATCTATGAGTTTAAAACTTTTTTTCGCTTCTGGTTTTATTTCCATGTTTTTGTTGTTGCAAGGTCATGTAATGGCTTATCAGAACTCACAATCTGAACTTTTGTCTACGCCTCAAAAGTCATTACATACCTTTTTACATTGGCAACAAACCGGGCATACTAATTTAGAAAAGGCATCATCAATAATGAAGTTAAGGCAAGGGTCTGTTGCTGAACGTGTTGAACTTGCTACTGAATTAAAAAAAGTACTGGACGCCAGGGGCCTTTTAATTGAATACGAAAACGTTCCCAATAACAGAAATTATGTAGACAGTTTATCAGGATTACAGCAATATATTTTGTTTGATGAACTGCCGGAGGTTTATCTCACAAAACAAGGAGAAGAGTGGGTTTTTTCGGAAGCCACTATTGATCAAATTCCTCAGCTATACAGAGATACTTTTTCATCACTCATGGAAGCTGCTGTTAATGAACTTCCGGATTCTTTAAAAAATGAATGGCTTGGATTAGAGATATGGCAATATTTAGCCATTTTTTGCTGGTTGCTTCTTGGATTGATTCTCAGAAAGATTTTTGAATTCGTGCTCGACAATTACATCCACAGGCTAGCAAAGAAAACAAAGTTTACCTGGGATGACGATCTCATTGACGGAATAGATAAACCCGCCGGATTCATTTTTATGATGTTTTTCTGGCTGGCTACGTTTACCAATCTCCAGCTTTCCGTCACAGTAAATCATTATTTGTCAATTACTCTGGAAATTGTAGTTTCGCTCGGTTTTATTTGGCTGTTTTATAACCTTGCTGATGTTTTTTCAAAGTATCTCGGCATACTTACCTCAAAAACTGAAACAAAGTTAGATGATCAGCTTGTTCCTCTCATCCGAAAAACACTCCGCTTTTTTGTATTGGTTATGGGAGTGATTCTGATACTACAGAATAATGGCTATAACGTTGCATCACTTATAGCAGGACTTGGAATTGGTGGTCTTGCTGTTGCTTTAGCTGCACGCGATACATTGGCTAATTTCTTTGGATCGGTCACCATTTTTGTAGATAAACCTTTCCGAATCGGAGACTGGATCAAAGTTGGAAATGTAGAAGGAACTGTAGAAGAAGTAGGATTCCGATCTACCAGAATAAGAACTTTTTATAATTCTTTGGTAAGTGTGCCGAATTCCAATATTTCTAACAATGATGTGGATAATTTAGGCCTCAGGGAATATAGAAGACTACTCATCACTTTAAATCTTACTTACTCTACTTCTCCCGAGCAAATGGAAGCGTTTGTGGAAGGAATTAAAGCTATTGTTAAATCCAATTCTCATTTTCGCCAGGACTTTTACGAAGTACATTTTAATGCTTTTGGCGCTCATTCTCTGGATGTAATGGTGTATGTATTTTTCAAAGTCCCAGATTGGAGCACAGAGCTACAGCAAAAACATAACTTCTTTTTAGAGGTTCTGAAATTAGCCAAAGAAGTGGGTGTGGAATTTGCCTTCCCAACTCAAACTTTACATGTAGATTCATTCCACAAAGATGAACCTCGTCAGGTCGGTAAACCCAGAACGGAAGAAGAATTAGCCACTAGTGTTACCGAATATGGTCCGAACGGTTCAAAAAGCAACCCAGAGGGATTACGGATTTTCAAAGATGGTAAAGAAGTGGATTTCGGGAGCGGAAAGTAATTAAGCCGGCTTTTTTGTTCCTGTCATTTTATAAACTGCTGTTGTAAAATCATCTTCGGTAACGGGTTTTATCAAAAATATTGAATTTGAAACCTCTGCAGCTCTGCTCATATTTAAGGCATCAGAATTACCGCTGGCAAAAATTACGGGGCTGTCAGAATGCTTGCGTATTTCTATCATAGCATTAATGCCATCTATTTTTCCATTCAGCATTATGTCCATGATAATAATATCAACCTTTTCATTGTTGAGTACTTCAATAGCCATTTCCCCTGTCGTTACTTCCTTAATGACCTTGTATTTCATTTTTTCAAGGTAATGCCTGTAAACAACTGCTATCAGTAAATTATCTTCTACGATAATTGCTTTTTTCATTCAGTTCCCAAAATTTTTGTACAAATAGTTTTATCGGCGTCTATTGATTTTACTAAAATAAAAAACCCTGAGTATATAAATACTCAGGGTTTTAATAAGTGACAATGATTTAAAGCTTTTTACTTTTCTTCTTCTTGCTTTCCAAAAGCTTCAAAAACCATTTTAAGGTCGTTGGCCACATCTTCACTGGTTCTGCCTTCGATTCTGTGACGGGGAATCATTGCTTTAATTTCCCCATCTACAAAATAAGCAAATGCCGGTGAGGAGGGTGGATACTCGCTAAAGTACGCTCGTGCATGAGCCGTTGCTTCTTTATCCTGTCCGGCAAATACTGTAACCATATGATCCGGCTTCGCTTCAGAATTTTCTAAAGCAATTCCTAATCCCGGACGAGCATTCCCGGCAGCGCAACCGCATACCGAGTTTATTGCCATGAGCATCGTTCCTTTGTATTCTTTCATTGCACGATCTACATCTTCAGGAGTCTTGAGTTCTTCCACACCAAATTGTGTCAGTTCTTCCCTCATCCATGAGGTGTCTGGTCCTATTCCAAATCCAAATTGCATAATTTCTCCGTTTGTGTTGGAGTTAAGATACGAATCTATTAAAAATTATTTCGCGTTCTTAAAGTTTTCGTTTACCTGATCCCAGTTGATCACATTCCAGAATGCTGAAATATAATCAGGGCGTCTGTTTTGATAATTTAGGTAATATGCATGTTCCCAGACATCCAGACCTAATATCGGTGTCAAACCTTCCATTAAAGGACTATCCTGGTTTGCGGTAGAATGTACTTTCAGGTTGCCGCTTCCATCTACAGAAAGCCATGCCCATCCGGAACCAAATCGTGTTCCTGCAGCGTTGCTGAATTCTTCTTTAAATTTATCAAAGCTTCCAAATGCATCGTTGATAGCACCGGCAATATCTCCGTCCGGGTTTCCACCACCATTTGGAGAAAGTATTGTCCAAAACAGTTTATGGTTTGCATAACCACCTCCATTATTAATAACTCCCTGCTTTACAGAATCAGGTACTTCATTAATTCTGGTTAGTACTTCTTCAATATCAAGATCTGCGAAAGCATGCCCTTCAAGAGCTGCGTTTACTTTGTTGGTATATCCCTGATGATGCTTGGTATGATGAATTTCCATCGTTTTTGCATCAAAATGAGGTTCTAATGCATCGTATGCATATGGTAATTCCGGTAATTCGTAAGCCATGGTTCCTCTTTGTTAATTTAAATTTCTATTCTATAGCATCTACAAATTTGATGCCAGCTTTCATACTTTAAAATAAGCAATGACATGGTTAAATTCGTTCCTGTGATTATATAAAGTGTCTATCCTTTCAATTTATTTACGCTATAGCTAATTCTATATCTGATTTAGGCTTAAAAATGGGCTATCTTTCAAATTCACATTCACTATACCAACTATGAAAAAGTACGATTACGACGTAATTATCCTTGGCAGCGGACCGGCAGGCTTCTCCTGTGCAATGCAAAGCTCTAAATTCGACAAAAAGGTTCTTGTTATTGAAGCCAATCAAGATCACCTTGGCGGTGCGTGGATCAATTCGGGGACAGTACCGAGTAAAGCACTGAGAGAAACTTCAAGAATTATTCAACGATACCAAAATCAATTCCCTGAAGAAGCCAAAGAAAAACCTTATTCAAAATACTTGATGGGTGATTTGCTTTCATATAAAGACCAGATTTTAGAAAGTAAAAATAAAAAAGTTGAAAACGACCTTACCAAAAATGAAGTTGATACATACAGAGGCTACGGTTCTTTGGTAAACAAACATACTGTGGAAGTAAAGAACTGGGAAGGAGAAAAAAAGAAATTTACTGCCGAATACATCATGTTGGCTACAGGAAGTCATAATAAAGCACCTGATGGTTTTAAAGTAGATCATGAAATAGTTCTTGATGACAATTCTGTTCTATCATTAACACACATCCCTCGCAGGATGGTTATTATTGGAAGCGGTATAAACGCACTTGAATATGCTACTACATTCTCATCGCTTGGAACACGAATAACTATTCTCAGTTATACCTCAGAATTTCTCCCTTTTTTAGATCATGACATCCGGTCAGAATTGAATAAAGTACTTACTGATAATTCCATCGAAATCATCGAAAAAGTCAGAGATTTGTCAATTGGTGTAAATGATCTGCGTGGTACTGTGGAAGTAATGCACACTCTGAAAGATGATAAAGAAAAGGGCAGAAAATATGTACTGGAAACAGAACATGTACTTTATTTAGGAAAAAAATTACCCAATACAAGTGGAATTCAGTTAGATAAAGTTGGTGTAGAACTGGATGATGAAGGTTTTATAAAAACTAATGGAACATTCCGTTCTTCAGTAGAAAATATTTTTGCAGCCGGAGATGTAGCCGGTTTCCCAAGATTAGCTTCGGCTTCTTTTTCACAAGGAAGAATTGCTTCCTGCGAAATGTTTCGTGAGGACAATTCGCTTGAAATGCCGGATCAAATTCCTTTTGCAATCTATTCCATTCCGGAGATTTCAAATATAGGCTTAACCCAAAAAGAAGCTACTGAGAAAGGTTTTAATGTAGCAGTTGGAAGGGCTTACTATAAAAATATTACACAAGGTGATGTAAGTAATCAGCAGACAGGTTTATTAAAGATTGTGTTTGATCAGGATACTTTTAAAATCCTCGGGATTCATATAATCGGAGAACGGGCAAGCGACCTGATTCATCTCGGGCAATCGGTAATGAATCTTGGCGGTGATATCCGTTACTTTATTGATCATGTATTGAATTATCCGACCTATAGCGAGGCATACAGAATTGCTGCTTTCAACGGAATCAATTTCGTTCATAAAGCAGGAGTTAAGTACAAGAAAATCCTTAAATGAGTTTCAAGTGGTTAGTTTTTAGTGTTGAGTTACCACTCATAACTCAACACTAAAAACTCAAAATTAGTCAAATAAAATGATATGCTTTGGGCAATCCCATTACGTCTTTCTCTACATCTGATGGAATGGTTTTAAGTGGCTTTTCTTTTGACCATTTTGCAAATAAGGCTAGCACCATAGCATCTACAATATCATCTTCAGCTATTTCGCTTCGTCTGTATTCTTCTTTGATATCACGAAAGAAATCGTCTACAACAGGCTCTTCCTCTTCAATCAATTTAAGGCGATGTTTTATGCCTTTCTTCAGGTTTTTCTTTTGAAAGATCTCACCCTCGTTCAGAATCTGAAATAAATGTTCAGGATGGCTTTCCAGTACTTTTTCTTCAAGTCCTTCATGAGAAGTAAGCAGATCATCCACCATTTGAATCTTTGGAGTGATGTTCCAAGACTGAAGAGACAGCTTCTTCTCGGTGTATTCATAGCTGATCATATTTGCTTCCACATAGCTGGGAGCAGCAAGCGCCGGACGAATTGGTGGTGAAAAAACGCTCGAAGAATAGCTCCCTCCTACTTGTTTTCTCATTAAAGCGTCACATTCGCGGGTGTATTCCTCATCTTCCAATCCAATGGGCATATCCAGAAATACGCGATCCACTTCAAGAAATTTTGCTTCCAGTTGTTCTTTCGTTTCTAAAACTTCCCATCGTTCGTTTCCTTCATCAAAAGAAATGAACAACCATCCGAGTTTACACCCGTCAATACCACCTGTTTTCATTAGCTTAGTTTCTTTTTTAACTGAATATGCAATTCATCCAATTGATGTTTGTCTACCACATCAGGACTGTTATCCATAATGCTTTGGGCTTTTTGATTTTTAGGGAATGCTATTACATCCCGTAAGCTTTTTGCTCCGGTAAGTAACATCACAATTCTGTCTAAACCAAGAGCAATACCGCCATGAGGGGGTGCACCGTATTTGAACGCTGAAAGGAGAAATCCGAACTTTTCTTCAGCTTCTTCTTCATCGATTCCAAGCAATTCAAACATACGCTGTTGCACTTTTCTGTTGTGAATCCTGATAGAACCGCCACCTATTTCACTTCCGTTCAAAACCAAATCATACGCTCTTGCTTTTACTGCCGCAGGATTAGAATCTATCAACCCCATATCCTCTTCTTTTGGAGATGTAAACGGATGGTGCATAGCATGATATCTTCTGGTTTCTTCGTCCCAATCTAACAATGGAAAATCCGTTACCCATAACAGGTTGAACTTTGAATCATCGATCAATCCCAGGTCTTTACCCATCATTAACCTCAATTGACCAAGTTGATTTAATACCTCAGGCTTTGGCCCGGCAAGAATCAATACCAGATCTCCTTTTTCAGCACCGGATGTTTTAACCATTTCAGAAATGATTTCTTCAGTCAGGAATTTACCTACACTGCACATTGGTCCGTCTTCCTGCATTTTGATGTAGATCAATCCACCGGCTCCTGTTTCTTTTTTAACCCGGTCTGTTAAACGATCGATGGCACCACGCCCCATTTCACCTTGCCCGGGAACTGTGATCCCAATCACACCTCCGCCGTTTGCTACCGTTCCTGAGAATACTTTGAATTCAGCATCTTTTACGATATCTGAGAAATCCTTGAACTCCATTCCAAAACGAGTATCCGGTTTATCAGAACCATATGTTTTCATGGCATCTTCATAAGTCATTCGAGGAAACGGAGTTTCAATATCAACATCGATCGTTTCTTTGAAGATCATTTTCATTAAACCTTCGTGGTAGGTGTAAATGTCATCTTCGTTTACGAAACTCATCTCTACGTCCACCTGTGTAAACTCCGGCTGACGATCAGCTCTCAGATCTTCATCACGGAAACATTTCACGATCTGAAAGTATCTGTCGAATCCTGAAACCATAAGTAATTGCTTGTAGGTTTGCGGGCTTTGAGGCAATGCAAAAAACTTCCCTTCATTCACTCTGCTGGGAACAAGATAATCACGTGCTCCTTCCGGAGTACTTCTCATTAATACGGGAGTTTCTACTTCCACAAAATCATTTTTATGATAATAAGAACGAATCGCCTGATATGCTTTTGAACGGAGCATCATTTTTTCCTGCATCTCAGCACGACGAAGATCCAGATAACGGTATTTCAAACGAACTTCTTCATTCGTTGCAATACCATCTTTAATTTCAAACGGAGGAGTTTCTGCTTCTGAATAAAAGATCAGATCTGTAGCTTCTACTTCGATTTGTCCGGTAACTAAATTTGGATTCACATTTTCATCACCTCGTGTAATCACTTTTCCTTTCACACCTACAACGTATTCAGCACGTAGCTCTTCTGCTTTAGCATGTAATTTTTCATCGGTTTCAGTAAAAACAACCTGAGTAATTCCATAGCGATCGCGCAGATCAATAAAGATCACACCGCCAAGATCACGTCGTGGACCAACCCAACCGTTTAATATTACTTCTTCTCCGATATTCTCGGCTGTTAATTCTCCGCAGGTATGTGTTCTTTTTAAAGTCATTTTTTGGTTAAGTGAATCGTAGAATAAAAACTTTGGTTATACAATCTCCAAAAATAAGGAATACAATAACGAATAGCTTGTTTTGATGTCGCTTGAAACCATTTTTTTGATAAATACTTTCTGCACCTTTTTTATGACCGGCTTGATATGGTATGTGCAATTAGTTCATTATCCTTCTTTTCGCTTTTTAAATGAAGAGAACTTCGCAAAATTCCATAAGCATCACTCTGTGAAAACCGGAGTTATTGTGATGCCCGTTATGAGTATTGAGCTTGCAACCTCAGGTACTCTTGCCTGGATGGATGGTTGGTTAACTCTCAATGCTTTTGGCTTTTATCTGGTGATTTTGATCTGGATCTCAACAGCTTTTTTTTCTGTACCGAAACATAATGCATTAAAACACGGCAAAGTTGATTCACTTATTGATGGGCTGGTAAAAACGAATTGGTTTAGAACTGTTTTATGGAGCATTAAGAGTGGATTGAGCTTGTGGGTTCTTTTAGAATTTTGATGCCCTAAAAAAAGATCATCCTTGTAGATGTCAGGTGATTCAATGACAAAATTTCTTTAACCCAACCTCAATATTGTAAGCAGGTCATCCCTGTAGATGTTAGGTAATTCGTTGACAGATTGGTAATGATAGTTCGAAGAAAAATTCGCCCTTAGTATTTAAGACGGGACAGAGAACATGATCCGGATGCGTCTGCGAAGCCTGCCTGTCGGCAGACAGGCAGGAATAATCCTTTCAGGTGAGGAGTGTAGTAATCTTCTCTGGGTGAACGAAGACCTTTAGGATTATTCAGCGCAGGATCAGTGAACCCGTCTTAAATACTTCGGCTTGATCTTTTGCTACTTTTGTATCAAGACAAAAGTAGATATCCTTACGCTAAGTTAAGCCTTTTTACAAGATTCAGAGGTTTACTTATTCGAGGCAACAAAAAATAATTCTTGCCTAACCAACTATTTTAATTAAATTAGCTGTCCATTTGTAAACCAATGAGCCTGGGGAGGTCTCATGGGTACTATTACCACCATTGTTGCGGACGGCAACGAAATATTCAGGCATGGATTGAGTTCCATTCTTCGTGAGGCAGACTTTGAGATCCTCAGCGAAATAGATAATGGTGCGCTCATTTTAACAGCATACGAAAGCGTATTACCAGAACTATGTGTTATTTCCTTTGATATGCCCGAAATAAGTGGGATTCAATTAGCCAATAAAATCACCGACAAATTTCCTAACGCCAGGATCTTAATTCTGACAGATAATGCTTCAGAAAAAACACTGAATGAATTTCTGGATTCCGGTGCAAACGGGTTACTGCTAAAGTCTGCTGATAAGATCGAACTTGTGGAAGCGGCCAAAAAGATCTCTGAGGGCGAAACCCATCTTGGTAAGCAATTTTCAAAAATGATGACAAGGGAGTACCTCAGATTATCCCGATTAAAAAAAGGGAAACGAACTTCCATTACTCCCCGAGAGCAAGAAGTACTTTCATATCTTGTAAAAGGATTAACCAGCTCTGAGATCGGAGAGAAGTTATTTATAAGTCCCCGAACGGTAGACAAACACCGCAACAACCTCCTCAAAAAACTCGGTTTAAAAAACACTGCCAGCCTTGTCCGTTACGCTCTCAGCAACGATGTAACTTAGTTTATCTATTGTTTCATTGTCTGAGGCTGTTATTTGAAATTTGCATTTTGGCTTTTACTCAGTGTCTACATAAAAACACGTATACAAATTACATAAATCTCACTATTGAGCTAATTGAGCCATAGACGTATGTTTTAATTGCAAATGGGGTAATAGCCGTCTGTAGATGATATTAGCCGACCTACATTGATTTGGGGTCGGCTTTTTTTTATGGATAGAAATCCTCACTTCTACCGGAAATTTGATGCTTTTTCTCAGATTGCCTTAGTTCATGAAATTTCATTTCCACGATACTGTTGTGTTCTTTTACCTGTTTTCCCAAAGTGAAGAGGTCATACACAGCTCCCAATCCAAAAACACCTCCGGTTGCAAACCAACCAAGTCCGGTTCCGTATTTTTCCAGGTAGAACCGCTGAAAGCCAAGCGTCCCGAAAAAACCGATCAGCCATAAAAGATACGCGATCTTTTTAGATTTGAACTGACTTGGATCTTTAAATCTTTTGGGAATCAGAGACTTTTTACCGGTTCCTGCTTTTTCCAGAAATTCATTTATACTTACTAATATTCTTTTTGCCAGCCTTTTTACTCTTGGATTGGCATTCTGAGCCAGATCCAACTCTCCTTCAAGTATTCCTTTTTCAAAATTAAACTCGTCCAGCAGTTTGTTGATATCGATCTTTCCATTCAGGTGAGCTTTGATCTTTCGATTAAGATTCTGGAGTGAATCATGAATGGAAGTGATCAGATTGGATTGCTCTTTTTCTTCTTCAGTCAGGTCTTTAGCAACTTCTTCATACTTTTTGTATGCTTTCAAAAATACTTCCTGGGCAATATAAATGAGTTCGAGCTGGTCTGACCTGTTCACGTGTAGTTAGTTTTTAATTCCGAAGATTATCCGGATAGCTGATACTTTATATAGAAAAATTTGTTACAGACTTAAATCCTGACTAAAGAAATATAGCAGATGAGATTTTAAATAAAAAAGCTTGGCATTTGGTGGTTTTTAAAACATATTCATCTCTTAATTTTTAAAAAATATTATTTTTTGACCAAGCTTTTTAGAAAGAATAGTACTGTAAAAAATCTTCCGGAAGATGGCTATAGCTTTGATAAAATTGAAAATATCTTAGCTACGCTTGGGTTGCTAGACGTTTTAATAGAATATAAAACAGCCTTTTCAGTTTATGATCAAAGAGATATCTATTTAACTCTTAAAGAAGTTTTTAGCGATTTTAAAAAACTTTATATAACGGAATCATTGGATGAGGATTTGCTCAATCCATTATTAAAGGAGTTCGGTTTTATTGATAAAAATGCAAAAACTAAACTTAATAAAGTTCAAGTACCCACTTTTAATATACTCGAGATAAAGCCTGAGGAATTAGATAAGCAGACATTAAAAAGAGCCTTTCGAAAAGCTTCTCTAACGCATCATCCAGATAAAGGTGGTGATGAATCTAAAATGAAAAAAGCTATTGATGAATATGTGCTTTTAGAGAAGTATTTAATGACACAGAGTCTATTTGAGAGAACTGATGAAAGTTCAGACTTGTTCTTTGGCAACGAATTAAAAAATGTTGAGAACTTTTATAATTATGCAAGAACTAAAGTTTTTAAAGCATCAGTAGACATTTGGGATTTAAACTATTCAACTTCTTTGTTTGATGAAATTGTTAATTCAGATTTTAAACTATTAACAACTAGTATTCTATTTGAACAGGTTTTTATAGTTAGTGGAGATTTGAAATATTTTCGGAGAGTAGATTTAATTGAGAATGAGTCCTATAAAACTTATTTGAAAAGATATATAGAATTCATAACAAATTTTGAAGGACGTAAATACATATATGATGAATTTTCAACTAAGGATTCAGTAGATGAGGATATAGCTTGGCATCTAGATATGCTTGAAAGAAGAAAAGTAGTGTTTGGTAAAACCCTTCGAAAAGTTTTTACTCATCCCTTACAGCTTAATTTTGCTAAAGAGAATAATATAATTGATAACGAATATTACGAATCCAAAATGAGAACATTTGGTGAGTTAGAAAAAAGGGATAAGGAACTGAATCAGAGTATAGCTGACTATTCTACAAATCCAGGATTCTTTGTATTTGATCATGAACTCGACTTTACAAATTCAGAAAATCACAAAGGTAATTTCGAATTTGCTTATTTGTTTGAACAGCTTAAACAAAGCAAAAAGATCGAATATTCTGAAGCATTTTATGAAAAACCAACCTTAAGCTTAGTAAGAGACTATCTTCATATTAGATTGAATAGTATCATCGAAAATTTACTGATAAAGGGAGAATTCAGTAACAAAGAAAGGCTAGTTATAGAACTGGAATTTTTATCAACTCTTAAACGTATGAATAGTCGCAAACAAATTTACGATGAAATTAATGATTGTATTAACCTTTTAATTGAAGGCGATCTTGCAAAAGAACAAAAGAAATTATCTCAAAAGGTTTTAGAGTTTAAGGAAAAAAATAAAGAATTCAGTATTGATGGGTCAACAATGAGTGTAACTGGAGCTCCTTTAAGTTATTCTCATTTATTACTATACCGTTAATAATGTTTTACCATAGTTGTACCTATTCAAATTAAAAAAGCCTTAAGAAACTATTCAGCAGTCGCTTAAGGCTTTTTTAATGTACCGTGGGGCGGAATTGAACCGCCGACCTCACGATTATGAGTCGTGCGCTCTAACCATCTGAGCTACCACGGCATTTCTTCAATAAATTGAAAGCTTTAAAACTCAAATTCCAAATGACTATTCGTGATTTTGAGCTTTAGTGGCTTTTCTTTTTTTCAAAGAACTCCAAATATAAGGACTTCCAACATCAACCGTAAACAATTTTTCAGGGAAATCTGCTAAAACTCACTTCTAAGTTTGTTACCTTTGGTTTTTCTAAACCCTGTCAGGGTTTAGAGATATTATCCACGAATAAAAAATTGCAGCAACCCTGACAGGGTTGCACAGAAAATTATGGCGCAAAAGATCACAAAAAGAGAAAAAGATTATTCACAATGGTATCTGGATGTTGTAAAGGAAGCCAAACTTGCTGAACATTCTCCGGTGCGTGGATGTATGGTTATTCGTCCTACGGGAATGGCTCTGTGGGAAAACATGCAGCAAGGTCTGGACAAAATGTTCAAAGATACCGGTCACCAAAATGCATACTTCCCTCTTTTTATCCCAAAATCTTTTCTTTCAAAAGAAGCTCAACACGTAGAGGGTTTTGCTAAAGAGTGCGCTGTTATCACTCACAGTAGATTAAAATCCGTAGATGGCGGAGTAGAAGTGGATCCGGAATCTAAACTGGAAGAAGAGCTGATTGTTCGTCCGACTTCAGAAACCATAATCTGGGACACTTACAGAAACTGGATCCAATCGTACCGCGATCTTCCGATCTTAGTAAATCAATGGGCGAATGTAGTTCGCTGGGAAATGAGAACCCGACTGTTTCTCAGAACCATGGAATTTTTGTGGCAGGAAGGTCATACTGCGCATGCAACTGAACAAGAAGCAGTAGATGAGACGCTCCAAATGCTGGAAGTGTACCGAACTTTTGCCGAAGATTATATGGCCATGCCGGTGATCACCGGAGTTAAAACTGCAAGCGAACGATTTGCCGGCGCCGTTGACACGTATTGTATAGAAGCATTAATGCAGGATGGAAAAGCATTACAAGCAGGAACCTCTCACTTTTTAGGACAGAATTTTGCCAAAGCTTTTGATGTAAAATTTCAGGATAGTGATGGTGATCACAAACTGGTTTGGGCTACAAGTTGGGGCGTTTCAACACGATTGATTGGTGGATTGATCATGACTCATTCGGATGACCAGGGATTGGTTATTCCACCACGATTGGCTCCAACACAGGTTGTAATAGTTCCTATTTACAGAAGTGATGAAGAGAGAGAAACCGTTCTGGAGTATGGCGATTCCATTTACAAAGAGCTTAAGAAGCTAGGAGTACGCGTAAAGCTGGACGACAGAGATAATTACAAACCGGGATTCAAATTTGCAGAGCATGAAGCTCAGGGAATCCCTCTGAGAATTGCGGTCGGACCAAGAGATGTTCAGAAAGGAAATGTAGAGTTGGCGCGCAGAGATACTTTGAGTAAGTCTTTTGAATCACGTGAAGGAATTGGCGTAATGGTAAAAGAACTATTGGAAACAATTCAGGTTGATCTGTTTGAAGCCGCTAAGCAAAGAAGAGAAGAAGCAACTTCTGAAGTGGAAACATACGATGAGTTCAAAAAAGTTCTGGAAGAGAAGGGCGGTTTTATTTACGCTCATTGGGATGGAACTGAAGAAACAGAGGAATTGGTTAAAAATGAAACCAAAGCAACCATCCGTTGTATTCCTTTAAAAAATGACGGTAAAGAAGGTAAGTGCATGGTTACCGGAAAACCATCAAAGCAGAAAGTGTTATTTGCCAGGTCTTATTGACCACTTTACCCACCCCTTTATCCCCTCCGTGGGAGGGGAAACTTTTTAACTAAACCGGATTAAGTTAGAAAGTCTTTCTCCCTCGGGGGAGAAAACAAAAGAGAGGGTAAATGTTTGAGTATAATTTTGTTACAAACATAGTTTCTATTTAAATATGAACACTCCTCCATATCCATATCATCTATGTTCCGCTGAGCAGTGCCGGAGAATGGACGAGCGAACCATCAAAGAGTTTGGTATTGATGGCTTCACATTGATGGAGGTTGCAGGAACAAAAGCTTCTGATTTCATCCTGTCTGAAATCGATCCCAAATCTCATGGTTTATTTCTTTGCGGCAAAGGAAACAATGCCGGAGATGCTTTGGTAGTTGCGCGCATTCTTTCAGAGAAAGATCACTCGGTTACCATCTGCTTTGTGGGAGGAACAGATTCCTTAAGCAAAGACACTTCCAGAAATCTTAAGCTGCTCAAAAAATTAGATGGAAAGATTTCTTTTGTTGATTGGGAATCAGACTTCAATTTCAAAGAGTATAATTTTGTTGTGGACGGACTGTTTGGAACGGGATTAGATTCTGATGTGCGACATCCTTATGATGAAGTAATCAACAAAATAAATCGTTGCAACAAAACTGTTTTTTCACTGGACCTTCCCTCAGGATTGCACGCTGATACCGGAAGAATTATGGGAGTAGCAATTAAAGCCGATTTCACTATTACTTTCGGAGCTTTAAAAACCGGTTTCTACTTAAATGAAGGATTTGAACGTTCCGGAGAAATTGTTCTTTGTGAACTTCCTTTTCCGAATCATTTTAAGGAGAAGTCAGCCTTTTTAATACATGAAGACTGGTTTAAAGAAGCCGGCATCAATCAAAAACAACGCGAACATAAATACGATGGAGGAGTTCTTTATATAATAGCCGGTTCAGAAGGCTTAACCGGAGCTGCAATACTTACTGCACAAAGCGCATGGGGTACAGGAGTCGGAGCAGTTGTTTTGATCACCCCAAAGGGATTACTGAATATTTATGAAAAGAACCTGATTCAAACCATCAAAAAACCTGTAGGCTCTGATGATGACACTCACTTTTCAGTCGCTCACCTTAAGCAGACACAATCCATTTTAAATGAAAAACCCGGATCATTATTAATTGGGCCTGGTCTTGGCAGAGATTCTGAAACCATCGCTTTTGTTCAGGATTTGCTTTCTGCTTTTGAAGGCAATGTTGTGATCGATGCCGACGCTCTCTTCGCTCTTTCTGAATCTGATGGTTGGAAAAAACCTGATAATGCAAACTGGATTTTAACTCCTCATCCGGGTGAACTTAAAAAATTACTGGCCTCACAAATTCAAGACGACTTTGACAGGTTAATCCAGGTCTCCAATACTGCAAAGAAAAAAGACGTAACTATTTTGTCAAAAGGATTTCCTTGTATTCTGGGAACAACTTTGGGTAATGCTTATTTAACGGGATATGATACCCGCATTTTTTCACGGGCAGGTTTCGGAGATATACTTGCCGGTAAAGTCAGTGGGTATCTGTTGAGTTTGAAAGAACCTGATTCAGCATGCATCAAAGCACTAATTGACGGCAAACAAAAAGCAGATACTCACTTCAGCAACACTAACTCTGAACTTGAACCAATTCACTTAATCTAGTAGATACACATCGATATTATCTTTAAATATAAACGCTTTTTCGGTGTTCTTGTAGCTTTCACAACTATAACTATACTGATTGCCACACTATATCCCTCAAGAACATCATTATCAATAAATATATGGGAATATGATAAGCTGGGGCATTTTATAATGTTTGCCGGCTGGACTTTTCTGGTTGGACTTTTCAGAGCTAGTAACACGAAAAGAAAACCCGGGCTTTGGAAAATATTTTCTCTAGGTTGTTTCTACGGATTACTGATCGAGTTTCTACAATATGTAGTTCCAACCAACCGAAGCCCTGAAACTTTAGATTTTGTTGCTGATGCTTTAGGTGCTTTGTTTGCAATTTTTGTACTTCATTTCTTATTCAAATCTATGTTCTCGTCTAAAAAAACTCATACTGCATGATTATGTTATACTAAGATCATTTAAAAAGAGATTTATTACCAGAGCACACCACTAACAAATCTCTTGCTCTATGAAAAAAAATCGTTACTTCGACTTAAAGAAAAACCATTTCATACTTTCTGAAATAGGGATCATTTGTTCACTTTTATTTTTGATCGCTGCTACAAATGCTAATATTGGATCAGAAAAAGACTCAGGTATTTTAGATCAGTTTCCTGTAGATCCTGAACAAATTATTGATCTTCCTCCGGTAACACCCCCCGAAAAAGTTGCTCCCCAAAAACCAATGATATTTGCTCCAAAGCCTAATGATACTCCAATCGATATTGATATTCCTGAATTTCCTGAATTTGGAGACTTTTCGAATCAGATATTATTACCGCCAAAAACTGAACCCGAAGTTGATGATGAACCGGTTTCTTTTTTGCTTCACATGCCTACAATTATTGGAGGTCAAAAAGCCTTGTATTCTAAAATCATATATCCAAAAATAGCTCAGGATCTCGGTATTGAGGGAAGAGTGATGGTACAATTTATTCTGGATAAACAGGGAAACGTTACAAATCCGGAAATAATAAGAAGCGTTCATCCAAAACTCGATGAAGAAGTTCTCAGAGTTATTAGGGAAGTAAAGTTCTCTCCCGGAATTCAAAACGGTACTTTAGTTAAAGTAAAGATGGTTCAATCGGTGAACTTCAAACTAAAAAGGTAGTATTTGCTTTAACAAACAGAATAATTCTATCTAAAACACGTTTTTTTTACATAAACCTTAAAATATAACTTGCAGTCAAACTGAAATATCATTTTCTTTAAAGTTCAAGAAAAAAGGCATTCATTATGATTAACAGAAGAAAAGATTCGAAGGCTGATTTAAAGCGATCTTACAATATTTACCTTGAAGTAGGTTTAATTGTGGCATTACTTTTTATTATTGCTGCTGTACGAATTAACTTATACAGCCCTCCTCCAACTCCTCCTCCGATTGATGAGCAGGAAGAAGTTGTTATGGAAGAGGCAATTCAAACGAAACAGATCGAAACTCCTCCTCCGCCTCCACGTCCGCCGGTCCCTGTTGAGGTTCCTAATGATGAGATCATTGAGGACGAAATTCTGGATATAGCTGAGTTTGATTTAGACGGGCCAATGGATTTACCTCCTCCCCCACCTCCTGCAGAAGATGAAGAAGAAGAAATCTTTATAGTTGTGGAGAATATGCCGGAACTTAAAGGCGGACAGGCCGGGCTTCAAAAGCGAGTGAAATATCCTCAGGTTGCGATCAGAGCCGGTATTGAAGGGCGAGTTACAGTCCAGTTCGTTGTTGATGAAAACGGAAACGTTCTAAATCCTCGTGTTATTCGTGGAATTGGCGGCGGGTGTGATGAAGAAGCACTCAGGGTAGTTAAAACTGCTAAATTTTCGCCGGGTATGCAACGAGGTAGACCTGTACAGGTACAAATGAGTTTACCGATTCTATTCAAACTCAGTAACTGATATTTTGAGATTTAATTTAAAGGCGTGATTGACAACATTCACGCCTTTTTTATGTACGACAGTTTTGCTTTGAAATCCTCCAGAACGGGAACAAGGTTTTTAAACCCCACTTTACTTATAGCTTTATTAAGCTCTATCCATTCTACCTTCTCTATTCCTTCTGATGTTTCCGGAGAAAAATTCTGCTCTTCAGTAAAATGCATTGCGTACCAATAAGTAGTTTTATTATAAAGCTTACTTTTTTGTTCATAAGAATGATAGGACTGTACTAATACAGTGTTTATTTGCGGAAGAGAACCCGCACCTACCTCTTCCATAACTTCTCTTTTTGCACACATTTCCATTGTTTCCCCTTTCTCCCTTTTTCCTTTTGGGATATCCCAGAAACCATTTCTGAATATCAATAAAACCTGAGTTTCGTATTCTCCTGTCTCTCTGTAAACTACTCCTCCTGCTGCTTCTACTTTTTTAATCTTCACCTTTTGAATCTTCTGAGGATGTTTCTCCTTTTTTCTTCTCATCTGCATAGTTTAAGCGCAGAGTTGTCAAAGTTTGATCCAGAAATCCTTTCAGCTCTTGAGGAAGATTACCCTTTGTATATTTATCCAACATATTCAAAGTGTCGATGGCATACTTAGCTGAAGAAAGATCTCTTTCCATTTCACCATTTGCTGGGTTTTGAAGCTTGCCTAGTCCCATCATAGCAATTTGTTGATGCTGTTGAATTAACATCATACAAAGTAACTGATCTTGTTGTTCAGGGTTTAAATTATCAGTATTCATCAGTCAATTATATTTAAGTTTTATAGTTTTCTAAAAATAAGGTGTTTTCACATAAATAAAGATGATTTTTAATTACCTTTATTTATACATCAAATTCAAAAATAATATCACATATGGCAGTAGTAAAATCCTTTAAGGCATGGAGACCAAAACCTGAGTCTGCAAAAAACATTATCAGTGTTCCATACGATGTGATCAATACCGAAGAAGCCAGAGAACTAGCCCAAAATAAACCTGATAGTTTTCTTCATGTTATACGCCCAGAAATTGATTTACCCGAAAGCACTGATGTTCATGCCGAAGAAGTCTATAAAAAAGGAGCTGAGAATTTATCGAAACTCCTGGATTCTGACCATTTTGTTCAGGAAGAAAAGGAGGCTCTTTATCTTTATAAATTAAACTGGCGGGGACGTTCTCAATCCGGCATATTTGGATGTGTTAGTGTTGCCGAATATGATAATGAAATAATTCTGAAACATGAATTAACCAGACCTGATAAAGAAGACGACAGAACAAAGCATATTGTTACTCAGCAAGCACATGCAGAGCCTGTTATGATAACTTTTGATGACACCGTTGGAATTTCAGAAATGATGGAGTCAATAAGTAAAGATGAGCCTCTATACCAGATTACAATTGAAGATGTAGAACATTTGATTTGGAAAATCGATAACAGTTCGGAATTTGATAGCGGCTTTGCTGAAATCGAAAATCTGTATATAGCAGATGGCCATCACCGATGCGCCAGTGCGTCAAGAACGGCCGCTAAAATGAAGGAAAACAATCCAAACCATACAGGAGAGGAAGAGTATAACTACTTTCCTGCTGTAGTTTTTCCGATGCAACAAATGGAAATACTTTCCTATAACCGCATTGTATATTCTACTCCGGATAATTTTCTTAACTCATTGAAAGAGCATTTTGAACTAACTCAAACATCAAATCCTGAACCGGAAAACAAAGGTGATATATGTGTTTATCTGGATGGAAGCTGGTACTCGCTATCACTTCCTGAGAGTAATAAAGCTGATGTTGCTTCTACATTAGATGTAGCACGACTTCAGGAACACTTGCTGGAACCACTACTTGGTATCTCGGATCAACGTACCGATAAAAATTTATTTTTTGTTGGAGGAATAAGAGGCACAAATGAACTAGAAAAACTGGTTGATTCCGGTAAAGCTGATATGGCAATTAGTATGTATCCTACAAATATTCAGGAATTAGTTGATGTCTCGGATGCAGGATTACTTATGCCTCCTAAATCGACCTGGTTTGAACCAAAGCTAAGATCCGGTTTCTTAGTCCATACTTTTTAATACACATTTTTAACTCACATTCACATACTTCATGAAACGAGTACATAATTTTAGCGCAGGTCCAGCTGCTTTACCACTGGAAGTTTTAGAACAAGCTCAATCAGAACTATTAAATTACAACGGTACCGGATCTTCTATAATGGAAATGAGCCATCGTGGACCGGAATACACCAAAGTAAATGCTGATGCTACCGAAAGCCTGAAAAATATTCTTGGGCTTGGAGATGACTTTGAGGTTGTATTCCTTCAGGGTGGTGCAAGTTTGCAGTTTCTTCAGGTTGCAATGAACTTTCTGAATGAATCAGAAACGGCTGATTACATCAATACCGGAGCATGGTCTCAAAAAGCTATTAAAGAAGCTAAGGCCTTCGGAAACGTAAATATTGCTTACAGCAGTGAAGATTCAAATTTTAACAGAGTGCCAAGTTCCTCAGAACTGGATTTAACTCCGGGAGCAAATTTTGTCCATTTCACTTCTAACAATACTATTTTCGGAACTCAGTTCGCCTCAGAACCTGAAACCAATGGTGTTCCTTTGATCTGTGACGCCTCTTCTGATTTTTTATCCCGGCCAATTGACATACATAAATATGGATTGATTTACGCCGGAGCTCAGAAAAATCTGGGACCATCAGGAGTGGCTGTAGTTATTATCAGAAAAGATTTTCTTGCTAGAATTAAGAAATCTGATATCCCAACTATGCTAGATTACCGTACACACACTGCTAAGTTGTTTCATACCCCACCAACTTTTACTGTTTATCTTGTCAGCTTAGTTCTAAAGTGGCTGGAAGGAAAAGGAGGCTTAGATTATTTCGAAAAACTAAATAATAAAAAAGCCGAACTTCTTTACAGCAGTATTGATTCTGACGACTTTTACCGAGGCACAGCAGAAAAAGCATCTCGTTCAAAAATGAATGTAACCTTCAGACTACCTAGTGAGGAACTCGAAAAGCAATTCCTGGCGGAGGCAAAAACTTATGATCTTGTCGCCTTAAAAGGACATAGAAGTGTTGGAGGCATAAGAGCCAGTATTTACAATGCATGTGAATTAAACAGCGTAAAAGCTTTGACTGATTTCATGAAAGAGTTCAGAAGCAAGAATGGCTAAATAAAGTAATTAGTACTTAGATGTTAGAATATATCAACAGCCTACCATCTAAGTACTAAATACCAATTATTAATTGAGTCCCAACATCGATAATACGTGGTCTAGTGCAAATGGAACAAAAGCCAGCATGTAAAACACACCCCACGCTGCTCCGGCGATATGTGCTTCATGATTAATCTTTCCTTCTTTTTTACTGGCATAGATACTATATCCAATAAAGGCGACACCAAACAATAAAGCAGGAATCTCAATAGGAATCAGCATGAGATACAGTGGTTCGAAAGGGAAAAGTAAAATAAATCCAAACAGAACTGCTTCAACTGCACCTGAAGCACCCAGTGTTGCATATTGAGGATTATCTTTGTGCTTTACTAGAGATGGAATAGACGAAGCAATTAATCCGGTAAAATAGAGCCCTAGAAATTGAACTTCACCGATCTGAACTTCTAAAACCGGGCCAAAGAAAAAGAGCGTTATCATATTAAATAACAAATGAGAAATACTTCCATGAACAAAGCCGGATGTTATCAGCTCATACCAAGTCTTGTTTCTAATAGTTCGGTACGGCATCATCATTCCAACTTCAATGACTTTCGGATACATAAACAGCCCAATCAAAGAAACTATTGCATTTGCTGCAATCAGATAATAAGTAATATACATTCAGTAGATAAATTAGATTGCTCGGAAGATACAGCCCTCATTTTTCCAACCAAAATTTAAACAAAAAGTCCGCTCGATTTAAATCAAACGGACTTTATTTTATCAACCATAACTAGTTAATAAAGCTACTAAGATGTTAAAAGGTTTGCAGAAAACCGGAAACTGATTCCCTCTTCAGTCTCCGGTATTAACGATTCTGCAATTATTCTTTATCTCCAATTGGTAATCCCCTGTTCTTAGCTGAATCTGAATCAAGTAGCTGTTCAATTCTAGCCAGTCTTTTTTCCAGCTGTAATTGCTTATCTAATTGCGCTTGCAGTGCTATATTGTCGTTTTTTAAATCTTTCAGTTCAAGGTTCAGTTCTTTTACCGCTTCAATCAACACTGCTACCATCTGGGAATAATTCACTGACTTCATTCCATCTTCGTCAGTTCTAACGAATTCAGGATAGATCTTTTCAACTTCCTGAGCTATTACACCAATTTGATCATTCTGCGACTTATTAGAGTCTTTCCAATTATAGCTTACACCGCGTAAAGCAATCGTTTTATCAAGTGCATTTGATAAAGTCGTAATGTTTGTTTTAAGACGAAGGTCTGACGATTCAGTTACTGTACCATTAAATACCGCATTTCCAAAAGCTGCATCAATATTTACGGTAGTATTTCCTGCATCATCTTTGAACTGGAAAGTATTAGATCCGGCATCAAAGTTTAAAGCTTCATTTCCGCTACCATTATACATGAATAAACGTCCACTTCCTGAACCATTTTCATCCATACTTACAACATTTCCTCCGTCAGAAGCACGAGTCACAGATAAAACTCCATTGCCTCCATCTGCATAAATTCTTAGTGCTCCGTTTGCATCAAGAACTTCTAAACCACCTGCTCCGGTATCGTTTAAGTTTCCAAGTATATTTATTCTGTTATTTGAATTAAAACCAGCTGCTGCATTTACACTACCTGATACATTAATATTTCCGGAACCACCGTCAATTTCTACCGTTTGTTCTGAATCAGTTGTGGATATGTTTGTTCTTTTCAGATAAATAGCTCCGGATTCATCTGTACCGTTTGAATTTACCCCTGCGAAGAAATTGTCTTTATAGAATCCATTTCCGTCGGGAGTGGTTCCAAAAAACTGTAAATAGGGCATATCAGAGTTGAACCAGTTTTGCCCACCAATTCGCACATTAGCGGAATTAGGACCTGATAAAAACAATCCACCTCCTAACTCATTATTTTCACCTTCTGCATATAAGGAAGCAACAGTAAGATCACTTGAGTTTTTAACATCAATAAAATTTTGTGAACCTGAAGTACCTCCATTAATACTACCTGCTACGTTCAAATCACCTGAGATGGTAATATTACCGGTCTGTCCATCCAATAAAATAGTTTCTTGATTTTCTTGACCTGAGATATCTGTTTTGCTAATACTTAATGAAGCCCATTCATTTGTTCCATCAGAACCAACGGATAAGTTAGCATTTTGGTAGTACCATCCATTTCCATCCGGAGTACTCCCGTACATTGCAAAATGTCCTAAATCACCATTATTCCATGGTTGGCCTCCAATTTGGAAATTCGGACTATCATCACCCCATAAAAACATTTCTGCTGTTTCTCCGGTTGGATCATTTCCATCCGGGTCATTTACTATATTTACAGAAAATAAATCTCCTTTCCCGGCTTCTTTCATTGCAAGAGAACTCAGGTTCAGAAATGATCTTCCGCCATCAGCAGCATTTGAAATTCCAAATTGTAGCGGGGCATAAAAATTATCGTTTTGAGCAATGTCCATATAAAAATATCCTCCGGACATTCCTGATGCTCGTTCACCATTTAAATAATCAGGATTAGAAACTTGCATACTTCCTTTGTTGAACCAGTTGTATACAAACCCTGATCCCTCGCTGTCAACATCTCCATATTGTAAAGCTCTTCTTGAAAGTGATACGAAATTACCGTCCTGATCAGTATTTCTAATAAAACCAGGATAAAATGCCGTACTGCGTTGGTAATCTGCTTCTGGTTGAGTTGATAGGAAAAGTGAGTCTAAAGTTTGACCATTTGCACTTCCACTTCCCATTCCTCCATTAATGGTTCCGTTTACTGTCAAATCACCATTAATAACGGAATGACCATTCAGAATAGCAGCAGTGTCTGCATTAACGATCATACCTGTATTTGATGTACCACCATTCACATCAAGCACCATACCGATATTTTTTGTTGAGCCAAATGCTGAACCTCCAAATGCAATGTTTTCCGTGGTTGAGTTAAACGCTTCTCCTCTAACACCAACATTGATCCCTGATGCAGTTGTTCTTGCTGTACCAATCAGCCCAAAGTTTCTAAGACTTCCATTTTCGCCCGCAGAAACTCCCTGAGCTCCGGTATTTCCATTTAAATTTCCAAAAGCCTGAAAATAGCCACCTAAGTTAAACGACCCGAAATCTCCTTCTTCAGGATTTGTTTCTGTTTCTCCGTTTCCATCACCTGCAGCAATACCAAAAACTCCATAGTTAAATTTTGCTTTGGAAGCAGCCTGTCCATGAACACCTCTTCTTGTCTCTCCGGTAGCATCAAAATTTACAGCGCCACCAAAAACCCCCATATGGCTTCCTGTTCCTGCTCCGTTTGCAAAACCTGACACTCCACGTTGAGCCCCTTCATTTGAAGCTTCACTAATTGCTTCTCCCCATATTGCTCTGTTATCAGAAGTGGATTTACTGAATACCTGAAATGGTTTCGCTTGCTTATCACCTTCTAAGTTTATCACAAATGAAGAATCAGCATTAGCTGTATTCAGGTTGTACTCTAAGATCTCACCACCTGAACCTGTACCACCTTCAACTGCTTTTTGTGCAACCAACGCATAAGGCACTGAAAGCAATCTGGTTGTTCCCAGATCTTCATATTCAGTTCCACCTGCCGGATCTATAGCTAATTTTACATAGTAGTTATCATTGCTAAAATCTATTTCAGAAAAAACCTGACCTTCACCCGGAGTACCTTCTCCAATCACGATTTGGATCAGCCCCAAAGGATTTGTTGTGACAGTATGTGCTTCTTCGTAAACAGGATTCCCTTCTTCTGTTCCTTTTATGATTGAAACCTGCACCCCTAAAGCTTGTTCAGCTAAAATATCTCCTGTTGCTCCCCGAGCAACCGCCTGAAAATTGAAGCCTTGTGGAACCTGTGCATAAGCACTAACTGCTACCACAAGAACAACAATAAAACTAAATACGATCTTTTGTAGAATTGATTTCATGACTTTTTTATTTAATTAATAACATTCTTTTTGATTTGAGTACCCTTCCGCCAATCCGAAGTGTATAGAAATACACACCACTGGATAAGTTTGCAGCTTTAAATTGCGCTGAATGATTTCCTGCTGTTTTTCTTTGATTAACTAATGAAGCTACTTTTTTACCTAATATATTGAAAACGTCGATAGACACATCGGACGCTTTGGGTAAAGCATAATTTATTGTTGTGGAAGGATTGAATGGATTTGGATAGTTTTGACTTAATCCGAATTCCTTTGGAAGATCTTGCAACCCTTCCGTTGAAGTTGGCACCAATGGTAAGTCCGGAATAGAAACTATTGCAAGATTAATGGATTCATTTCTGAATTCACCCACTATTGTTTCTCCAGCTGAGAATACCAGAGAAATATTATTATTGGATACGAATCCTGAAGCCGGTAATATCCCACTCTGTGAATATGCGGCCAATGGCATTAAAACAATAAAGCTAACTATGTAAAAACAAGACCTATATTTCATAATGTTCAATTTGGTTAATACAAACGTACTCGAACGCATCTATTTTTTCACTACCCATTCGGGTGGTATTTAGGTGTTTGAATTGTTTATCTTGGCAAAAATCATATCAAAACTTACTTATGCGACCGGTTAAACGCCTACTGTTGTTAGTATTTACTTTTACTTTTCTGATTTCCTGCGGTGTAACCAAAAGAGCATCAAAAACTAATGGAAGCTCTATTAGCTCCCCCGAAACATCCTCTCTGCCAACAAGAAAAGGACAAAAAATTGAAACCGGAGTTGCCAGTTGGTATGGACCTAATTTTAACGGACGGTTAACTGCGAATGGTGAAACTTTCGATATGAATGGAATTTCAGCAGCCCACAGAACACTACCTTTCAATACAGAAGTTATAGTTGTAAATGAAGACAATGGAAAATCCATCCGTGTTCGAATAAACGATCGCGGCCCTTTTGCAAAAAACAGAATCATTGACCTCTCAAAAGCAGCCGCAGAAGCCGTAGATATGATAGGTCCGGGAACGGCCAATGTTACTCTGTATTTGGTGAAGGGAGATTTAAGAAACTCACGTGTTACAGATTTAAAAGTACCAACCTATACTGTTCAACTGGGTTCGTATAATGATCTGGCTCCTGCTCAAGCACAATCAAAAAAAATAAAAGGCAGCAGAGTGGAAACGTTAAAGCTTGATTCAGCCACAGTTTACAGAATCTACTATGGGATCTATAAAGATAGGAACAAAGCCGACAGAGAAATGCGAAGCCTGAAACGGAAAGGATTTAACGGCTTTGTTAAACAAATCGAAAACGATTGATTGTCCCGGGATTGATTCTCATTATTTTTCGGTTTAGCGATTGAACCGAATAAAATTCAGCATGAAAAAAAAGATTATTGTTATTGGAAGTGGCTTTGGAGGATTAGGCGCAGCATCACGCCTCTTATCATCTGGCCATGATGTTACTATTCTGGAGAAAAGAGATAAACTTGGTGGCCGTGCATACGTCTATGAACAAAATGGATTTAAATTTGACGGAGGACCTACTGTAATTACTGCTCCTTTTATGTTTGATGATATCTGGGAAGCTGCCGGTAAAAAAAGAGACGATTATGTCAAATTCGTACCGTGTGACCCCTTTTACAGAATTTTTGATCATAAAGGAGAAAAATTTGATTACAACAATGATCATGAGTTCACCATAAAAGAAATTAGAAAAAGAAGTCCGGAAGATGTAGCCGGATATGAAAAGTTCTTAGCTACCACCAAAGCTATTTTCGATAAAGGGTTTGTGGAATTGGCTGATCAACCATTCCTCAAATTTACAGATATGCTGAAAGTAGCTCCCGATCTGATCAAGCTACAATCGTATAAAACGGTATATAAATATGTTTCAAAGTTTATAAAAAATGACTTCCTCCGACAGTGTTTTTCATTTCATCCATTGCTGGTCGGTGGAAACCCTTTCGATACCACCTCGATTTATGCTATGATTCACTATCTGGAAAGAGAATGGGGTGTTCATTATGCATTGGGCGGGACAGGTGCGATCGTGAATGCTTTTGAAAAACTCATCAATGAACAAGGCGGGAAAATTCAACTTGAAACTGAAGTGGATGAAATTCTGGTGAAGAATGGCAAAGCAACAGGAGTTCGTTTAAAAACCGGTGAAGTTCTGGAAGCTGACATTGTGGTTGCTAATTCAGATGTTGGATTTACTTACAAAAATATGATACGATCTGAACACCGGAAGAAATATACAGATGGAAAAGTCGACCGTACCAAATATAGCATGTCTCTTTTTGTAATCTATTTCGGAACCAAAAAACGATATCTGGATTCAGGCTTAGCTCATCATAATATTATCCTTGGCAAGCGCTATAAAGGTTTGCTGGATGATATTTTTCATAACAAGAAAGTAGCGGATGATTTTTCTTTATATCTGCATATGCCGACCATAACTGATTCGAGTATAGCACCTGAAGGCCATGAAGGCTTTTATGTACTTTCTCCTGTTCCTCATCTGGACAGTGGTACAGACTGGAATGAATTCGCTCCTAAATATCGTGATGCTATTATGAAATTCTTAGAAGAAAACTATTTACCGGATCTTCAGGAAAACTTAGTGGCTGAGCATTATATCGACCCAATCCATTTCAAAGATGTTTTAAACAGCCACAAAGGTTCAGCATTTTCCGTGGAACCGATTTTGACTCAGTCGGCCTGGTTTCGCCCTCATAACAAATCTGAAGATGTAGATGATTTATATTTTGTGGGAGCCGGAACTCATCCGGGAGCCGGTTTGCCTGGCGTGCTATCATCCAGTATTATAGCCCAGGATTTGATTGGGAAGGCTTGATTATTTAGCCTATGAATTTTGAAAAACGACTTACCGGTGGACACCCAAACTCTCTTGGAAATACTGTAGAAGTTGTAGAAGACGTTTTAGTTGATTCATCAAAATTTGATGAACTATTTAACTGTTACTTTAGTAAAAATGAAGTGGTCCGGCTTCGGGTTTCAAATGCTATGAAACGAATTTGTAAAGAACAGCCTGAATTACTTGTTCCTTATCTGGGTCGCTTTGTAAATGAGATTTCACAGATAAATCAGGCTTCAACCCAATGGACATTAGCTCAATTATTTTTGTTACTCGAGCATGATCTTTCTGACACTCAAACATTGAAAGCTAAAGAGATCGTTAAACATAACCTGGCTCATCATGATGACTGGATTGTTCTGAATACCTCTATGGAGACCCTTTTTCAATGGGCTAAAAATGATAAGGACTTAAAAAAATGGTTGCTTCCGCATTTAGAAAGATTGAGTAAGGATAAAAGGAAATCAGTTTCGAAGAGAGCTACTAAGTTACTAGTTTCAATATGAGCTGAATAGTGAAATGATTTCTCTCCTACCGCTGTTTAATCAGCATGTTTACAACCAAATATGAAGAAATTTTAGAGCAAATTGATCGGATTGATCCGGTCAGTTATGGGAGAACCCGAAATTTTATTGATGGCGACGTAAGTAAGTTGTCACCGTATATCTCCCGTGGAGTTATTTCCACAAAACAGGTGATGAAACGAACACTGGATCGTGGTTTTGATCCTGATGAAATCAAAAAATGGTTGCAGGAATTGGCATGGCGAGATTACTGGCAACTGACCTGGATCGAAAAAGGTATTGAGATCAACAATGATCTTAGACGACCACAACCTGATGTTGAAAACCATCGGATGCCAAAAGTAATTGTGGAAGCAAATACCGGAATTAAAGCGATTGATGATGCAATCGAAGAGTTTTACGAAACCGGATATCTCCACAATCATGTTCGGATGTATATCGCTGCTATTTGTTGCTCAATTGGTGGAAGTTACTGGAAAGTTCCTGCTCAATGGATGTACTATCATTTGAAAGATGGAGATTGGGCAAGTAATGCGCTCAGCTGGCAATGGGTTGCTGGGTCAAACAGCAATAAAAAATATGTGGCCAATCAAAACAACATCAACAAATATTGCTATACAGATCAAAAAGGCACTTTTTTAGATGTTCCCTATGAATCTTTTGGTTCCATAGAGATTCCAGATATTCTAAGGGATCTGACCTCACCGAATCAAAAAACACCTCTTCCTGAATCAGATGAATTGAATATTAATTCTGATAAACCCACTTTAATCTATAATTTCTACAATGTGGATCCCACTTGGAAAGAGGGCGAGGATGCAAATCGAATTCTCTTATTTGAGCCTTCCATCTTTGAAAAGTATCCGGTGTCTGAAAGCTCTATTCAATTTGCGTTAGATCTGGGTGAAAACATTCCTAACCTTCAGACTTATGTCGGGGAATTTGATGATTTAAAAAACGAATTCTCATTACATGAAGACGATACTTATTTCAAAGAACATCCTTTGAATAATTACTCCGGAAATGAAGAACCCAGAGACTGGATGTTTTCTGTAAAAGGATATTACCCATCTTTTTTCAAGTTCTGGAATAAAGCGAAGAAAGAGTTGAAGCGACCAAAGGATCTGTTCGATGGCGCATAAAAAAGTTCATCTACCAGAAAAGACCTGTCCCGTTTGCGATCGCCCTTTTAGCTGGAGAAAAAAATGGGAAAAAGATTGGGATAATTTGAAATATTGTAGTGAACGATGTAGGAGGAATAAAGATCGCTGATTTCGTTGATGCGGGTCACTGATTGCTCTGATTTAGATCAATCATCTCGCTGAGAAGACTATAAATTTTGAAACTGACCTCCAACTTTGTTAAAGAGTATTCCTCCCTCGGGGGAGGAAACAAAGGTGGGGGTTAAAACGACCACAAAACTAAATGAAAACCATAAACCTCATCTTCCCTCATCAGCTTTTTGAAGAAAGCCCTGTTCTGGAAAACGATCATCCGACCTATTTGATCGAGGAAGAACTTTTCTTCAACCAGTATAAATTTCACAAACAAAAGATCGCTTTCCACCGGGCTACCATGAAATTCTATGAATCGTGGCTCAAAAATCAAGATAAAGATGTTGAGTACATTGAAGCGCAGGATGAGAAATCTGATGTCAGAAAACTAATTTCCTTTCTTGCTAAAGAAGGAATTGAAAAAATCTGTTTACTCAATCCAACAGATAACTGGCTAGAGAAACGGATCGCTGAGTCTGCCGATAAAAATGATATCAAAATTAAAGAGCATGAGAATCAGCTATTTTTAAATACTCGGGATGATCTACAGGATTGGTTCGGATCTAAAGAAAAGAAATTCTTTCAAACCTCCTTCTATAAAGACGAGCGCAAAAAACGCGGAATCTTGATTGAAGGGGATGATGAACCGGTGGGTGGTGATTGGACCTACGATAAAGACAATCGAAAGAAATATCCCAAGAAGAAAACTCCACCTAATATTGAGTTCCCGGAAGAAACACACTTCTACAAAGAAGCTCGTGAATATGTAGATAACAACTTTTCTGATAACTACGGAGAGCTGGTCGAGATCCAGCTTTACCCTACAGATTTCGAGAGTTCTAAGAAATGGCTTCAGCAGTTTTTGGAGCAGCGCTTTGATGAATTTGGGCCCTATGAGGATGCTATCGTATCAGATAAAAGAATTCTGAATCACAGTGTTTTAACCCCGATGCTGAATGTAGGTTTGCTGACTCCACAATTTGTGATCAACGGAGCCTTAAAATATGCTGAAGAACATGATATCAGAATCAATTCTTTAGAGGGTTTTGTAAGACAGATCATCGGTTGGCGGGAATTCATGCGTGGATTGTATGAAAAGAAAGGAACCCAAGAGCGCACCGAAAACTTCTGGGGATTCAATCGGAAAGTTCCGGATTCATTTTATGATGGAACTACGGGAATTGAACCCGTTGATGATGCAATCAAAAAGGTTCTTAAAACCGGATACAACCATCACATTGAACGACTGATGATTCTTGGAAACTTTATGCTACTCTGTGAATTCGATCCTGATGAAGTGTATCAATGGTTCATGGAAATGTATATCGATGCCTACGACTGGGTAATGGTGCCGAATGTGTACGGAATGAGTCAATTTGCAGATGGCGGATTAATGGCGACCAAGCCGTACATCAGCAGCAGTAATTACATCAAGAAAATGAGTGATTATGGTAAAGCGGACTGGAATGAAACCTGGGATGCTCTGTTCTGGAGGTTCATGCATGTCCATCGTGATTTCTTTGAAGGAAACCCAAGATTAAATATGCTGCTAAGTAATCTTGATAGAATGAGTAAAGAAACTTTGCAAGATCATCTTGATAAAGCTGAGGATTTTATTGAGAATTTGTGATTGGTTGCTGGTTATTTGTTAATGGTTAAATGTTATTGGTTTTCCCCAAATAACTAATAACCTTTAACCAACCTCTTCTTCATAATCCCTGTATAAAATCGTATATTTAATTCTCTAAAAATTTGAATTACAAAACGGAAAGCAGAAACCATGGCAACAGGATTTTTTAACGTCCCACCGGCAATCAACGAACCTATCTTGAGCTACGCTCCGGGTTCTCCTGAAAAAGAAGAACTTCAGGCTGCACTTAAAGAAGCTCGATCCAAAGAAATTGACGTTCCAATGTATATCGGAAGTGAATTAGTTACTACCGATAACAAAAAGCCAATGTCACCACCGCACGACCACAAACACATTTTAGGTCATTTTTCTGAAGGGGATGCGTCTCATGTTAAGCAGGCTATTGATGCCGCTATGGAAGCAAAAGCCGATTGGGCAAATATGGGTTGGGAACACAGAGCCAGTATTTTCCTGAAAGCAGCTGAATTGATCGCAGGTCCTTACCGCGCAAAATTGAACGCGGCAACTATGTTAGGTCAGTCGAAAAATGCGTTTCAGGCTGAGATCGATTCTGCTTGCGAGATCATCGACTTTTTGCGATTCAACGTTGAGTACATGACTCAAATTTACTCACAGCAACCGGAATCTTCGGAAGGAGTTTGGAACAGATTGGAACAACGTCCGTTGGAAGGATTCGTATTTGCACTTACTCCATTCAACTTTACGGCCATTGCAGGAAACCTACCAACTTCAGCTGCGATGATGGGTAATACCATTGTTTGGAAGCCTGCATTCACTCAGATCTATTCTGCGAACGTGTTGATGGAAGTATTCCGTGAAGCGGGTGTACCGGATGGTGTGATCAACTTAATTTATGTAGACGGACCAACTGCCGGAGACATCATTTTTTCTCATAAAGATTTTGGTGGAATTCACTTTACGGGAAGTACCGGAGTATTCCAGCATATCTGGAGAACGATTGGTGAGAACATCAAAAAGTATAAGTCGTACCCGAGAATTGTTGGCGAGACCGGTGGTAAAGATTTCATCATGGTTCACAAATCTTCAAAAGCGAAAGAAGTTGCTACTGCGATCTCTCGTGGAGCTTTTGAATTCCAGGGACAGAAATGTTCAGCGGCTTCCAGAGCGTACATTCCATCTAACCTTTGGGAAGATGTTAAGAATTATGTGACCGAAGATCTGAAGACCTTCAAAATGGGTGGAACAGAAGATTTCAGCAACTTTATAAATGCGGTTATTGATGAGAAGTCATTCGACAATATTGCTAAGTATATCGACGACGCAAAAGCCAGTGATGATGTGGAAGTAATCGCAGGTGGTAACTATGATAAGTCAAAAGGATATTTCGTAGAGCCAACCGTATTGCTTTCTAAAGATCCAAAATACACAACGATGTGCGAAGAGATCTTTGGTCCGGTGATTACCATTTATGTGTACGACGAAGACAAATTCGAAGAAACGCTTGAATTGGTGGACAATACTTCTCCGTATGCGTTGACAGGTTCTATTTTTAGTCAGGACAGATATATGATCGAGCTTGCAACCAAGCGATTGGAACAATCTGCCGGAAACTTCTACATCAATGATAAGCCGACCGGCGCCGTTGTTGGTCAGCAGCCATTTGGTGGAGCAAGAGGTTCCGGAACCAACGACAAAGCGGGATCTATGATCAACTTGCTGCGTTGGGTTTCTCCAAGAACGATCAAAGAGACCTTTGTAACTCCAACAGATTACAGATATCCGTTTTTGGGTGAAGATTGATCGCTGATTTAGGATCACTGATTACAGTGATTCTTTTTGATTTTCGCTGATTTATGATCATTGATTTCACTGATTTAAAAGCCTCGTATTTTTTAATGCGGGGCTTTTTTGTTTTAGTTATTAAAATTCAGAAAGTTAGAGGATATTTGTATAGATTCTTATTTGGATAGCAGTATGTTAAATAGATTGTCATAATAATTAGAAAATCAACATGCCATGAGAGTCCTTTTAGACACAAATATTTTAATTCATAGAGAAACTGGCTATGCGGTAAATGAGGATATTGGAAGACTGTTTTTTTGGTTGGATAAAATCAAAGCGGAGAAAATTATTCATCCTGTTTCAGTAAATGAAATTGAGGGACATAATGATGAAAAAATAAAAAAGTCGTTTTCAATCAAACTACAACATTACACTACTATTAAAACGGATATATCTTTAGCAGAAGAGATTGTGAAAACTATATGTCCTTCGGATACTAGTCAAAACGATAAGAATGATACAATCCTATTAAATGAAGTTTTCCGCAAAAGAGTCGATTTACTAGTAACCGAGGACAAGGGTATACATCGTAAAGCGAAAATTTTGGGAATTGAAAACTCAGTCGTAAGAATTGAGAAATTTGTTGAACAATCTACAATTGACCACCCTCGACTCATTGACTACAAAGTTCTTACTGTAAAAAAGGAGTATCTTGGCAATATAGATTTAAGTGATCCTTTTTTCGACAGCTTTAAAGAAGATTATAATGGATTTGAATCTTGGTTTTTAAGAAAGTCAGATGAAATTACTTATGTATGTTATACCGATTCGAGAATATCAGCCTTCTTGTATTTAAAAATTGAAGATAAACAAGAAGACTATTCTGATATTGAGCCTTTTTTAAAACCAAAAAAAAGGGTTAAAATTGGCACATTTAAAGTCACACTAAATGGTTTAAGGCTTGGTGAAAGATTTTTAAAAATTGTTTTTGATCACGCATTGCTCAATAATGTTGATGAGATATATGTTACAGTATTTCCCAAGAGACAAGAACAGTTACGCCTAATTAATATGCTAGAAGATTGGGGGTTTAAGGAATTCGGTATTAAAACCTCTGAAAATGGTAAAGAGAAAGTTTTTACAAGAAGTTTTTTAGAAATCAACACATATCAATCACCTCAAACTTCATTCCCATTTATTAGTAATCAGCATCGTCCGTTCGTTGTACCCATATACCCTGAATATCACACAAGGTTGTTGCCAGATTCAATATTGAATACTGAGTCTACAATGGATTTTAAGGAAAATAGACCAGTAAGTAATTCCATAAGAAAGTCTTACATTTCCCATTCTATTGAGAGAAATCTAAAACCAGGCGATCCAATATTTTTCTACCGTACGGGTGGTTATCATAAAAGTGTAATTACTACAATTGGGATAGTCCAAAAAGTACATAATGACTTATCTTCTTTTGAAGAATTAAGAGCAATTACTCGGAAAAGAACAGTTTTATCAGACAAGAAACTTCGAGAGTTTTGGGATAGATTTGATTGGTCTAATCCTTTCGTAGTTGATTTTCTTTATGCATATTCTTTACCCAAAAGACCTAACCTAAAATTATTAATAGATAACAATATTATTAAAGACGTTGACAGTGCTCCAAGAGGTTTTAGTAGAATTTCTTGGGATCAGGCAACTAAAATCTTGGAATTAGCTAATGGCAAAAAGAGTCTTATTATCAATTAAACCCGAATTCGTTGAAAAAATATTTAATGGAGAAAAAAAATTTGAGTATCGAAAAGTTCTATTCAAAAATAATAAGATTAATAAAGTTGTGATATATGCATCATCACCTGTCAAAAAAGTTGTCGGTGAATTTAAAATTGGAGATATATTATATACTACAAAAAAGGAGTTGTGGGAGTCAACACAAGATAAGTCGGGTATAACTAAAGAATTCTTTGATGAATATTTTAGCAAAAAAGAGCTTGCATACGCTATTGAAATCAAAGAAACTGAACAGTACAAAGAGCCAAAATCTTTGAAGGAAGATTTCAATATTTCAAATGCTCCTCAATCGTTTCGATATATATAGACTTAAAAAGGGATTTTATTCCAATTCATAGAACTAAAGCTATCTACGTTATCTGATATTTTTGAAAAATCAATTGACTATTTAGACTCCTTCCGAACCTCATGCTTTCACCTCGTTCCGTACCTCCGGTGCGGAATGCTACACGGAAGCTCCTGCTTCCATTGCTTAATTGAGATTTTGAAATAGTACAACGACTGAAAAATCTAAAAATAAGCAAAAAAGAAAATCTTTAGATTTCTCTCTTCGGTCGAAATGACAAAATTCGGCTTTTTCGAACCCATCTCTGTCTCTTCCCTTCACCAAGGGAAGAGGACGTATGAATGAAAATATAGCTCAATAATAAAGTCTCTCTCCCTATTGATAGGGAGAGAACCTGCCTTTGCCGAAGCGGCTACGCGCAGGCAGGCAAGAGTGGGTCAGTAAAATAGCTTGGTAAGATTCTTCACCCGAATTTTTAGGATGATAGCCAATGCCATTCCGGATTTGATCCGGAATCTGTAGGGTGTTGAACTTTGATTAAAATGCATTTTTGAACAACGGGCTTCACTTTACAGATTCTGAATCAAGTTCAGGATGACGTAGATTCTTTTCGTTGCTAGTTAGTAGCTTTGTAGATCCTTCGGAAGTATCCCGCCTTCCAAAGTCTTGTACGGCGGACAGGCCTCAGGGTGACAAGTCATAGCGATAAATATTCGATATTGAATATTCATTATTCAATATTCGTTATTCAGTTCTTTCTTTCTCCGGGTTTATACGTTTCTTCCGCTCTGGCTTCAACATCTTCACGGTAATAAGCAACATCTTTAAAATTTACGTTGATGTACGGTTCCGCCTGATCAAAGAAATGAGGTGAATCAGGATCTCCACTTTGTCCACCTGCGAGGATGCTTTTTGCTTGTACTCTATCTCCGAATTCTACTACGGCCACAAAACTATTCCCTGATGTTCCATAGATCTTTTTGGTATCGTAAGTTCGGGCACCGTATGAAGCTAACGCTCCCCATCTGCCGGAGGCAAATCCTACCGGTAAACTCGGCTGATCATCATCAAAGTTGGGAGCAATACTTCCATCCAATCGTTGGAATCGGTTCACTTCTCCCCAAGCCGTATTCCAACTTCCAAAGTCTTCGTCCAATTTATCCAAGGTCAATTTCAGAATCTCCAGTCGTTCTTTGTAAGGAGCTTTTGTTCCGTAGTAAGAAAAGCGCTCCATGAAGTTAAGTCCATTTGGTGCATCCCCATTTCTCATGAATTCGATGCCATAAAAATGAGCGATGGTCATAGCCACCGATTCTGCATTCGTAGTGAAATCCCATGCTCTCAATACATCAATCGCTTCTTTCGGAACCCCGTATTTGTTGGAAGACCGATCGTAAGCACGAACTACTCCCGGAATCAATTCTTCGAAAGCAGGTACTCTTGGTGAGTATGCTAAATCGATCAATCCATCCAGCGTTAAATTATCTGCTTCTTTCAACAGATCCTGTGCATGAACACCCCGGAAATTTTCGGGGATTCTGGACATGTAATTCGGGTAATCTTCTTTCTTTGGACTGAATTCTGCCGCCGCTGTAAATGGAGTTGAATTCGCATTCTGAATCCAGCCGTTTCCGGGATTTAATAGAGTGATGGCTTCATCAACAGGATGAAGCCCCTGCCAATCGGTTGCCGGATCACTTCCATCCACAGGTTGGGTATAATCAAATTGAGTATCTCTGATCGGGATAAAATTTCCATGATAGTAAGCGATGTTCCCTTCCGAATCTGCAAAAACTGTATTGTTAGATGAGTTCGTTTTGATTCCCATCATCTCATTAAATTCTGCATGATTCGCTTTCTTTGTTCTGGTATAAGATTGTTCGAGTGCTTTGACCGGTTCCCACATCATTGCTGTTGCTACCCATTGATCGTCGATCATGTGAGTGATCGGTCCGTGGTGTGTTCTGTACATCGGGAAAGTTTTTTCCAACATTTCACCGTCTTCAGAATATTTTAAAGTGACTGAATCAATTTCTACATCCCGAACTTCATCACCATATTGATACTTTAAACTACCATCTCTAGTACTAATTATAGTTTCTTTGAACTCGTCGATCACGTCGGTATATGTGGAAGTATGCATCCATCCGGTATTTTCATTAAATCCCTGATAGATGAAAAACTGTCCCCAGGTAACTGCGCCGTATGCATTCAATCCTTCTTCACTTACAGCATGAACTTCCCCTCTGAAATAAAACGACGTATGCGGATTGATGAGCAACATGGCATTTCCTGATTCGGTAAGGTCACCGGAAATCGCTATTCCATTCGATCCTTTGGGTTCTTCATACGGATCGGTAACCGTCAATCCATTTCCGAATTCATTTAATGAAAGTGAAGCTCTGTCTTCATAAAAAGCCTGGATTCTTCTTGTTGAAACTCGTTCGATATCTCCGCCAATAGAGCCTTCGCTAAAATACATCGGCATCCACGGCTCGAATTTTTCGAGGAGCATTGGCTCTACTTCAGGATGAGTTGCCAAATAATAATTCAATCCATCTGCCCATGCATCACATAATTCTTTAAGCCATTCCGGTGCACTTTCATAATTGGCTATAGCCTCTTCTTTGGTCATGAACAGTCTTGCTCGGAGGTCGCTGTACAAAGCACTTTCACCTTCCACTTCTGCTAGCCGACCAATTGCCCACACATAATTTCTTTCTATTCTAGGAAAGTCATCTTCAGCCTGAGCGTACATCAATCCGAAAACGGCATCGGTGTCCGTTTTTCCATACACATGTGGCACTCCGAAATCATCACGCATAATGGTGATGTCATCAGCTTGTTGTTTGAGGCGATTTAGTTCAGGATCACATGCCCCAAATACAAATAACAGAGCAATTAATGGAAGAAAGAGTTTTTTCATGGATGTGGTTGGTTAGTTAGTTCCATGAATGTAGGGATGGAGTGGTAAAATTAAAAACGGACCAAGATTTGTGAGGATTAAAAGATTAGCGGGATTACTTTTCTTGCTAAAGTAATGTTACCAAACCTGAAGTTAAATCCTGCTAATCCAGAGAATCTTAGTTGTTAATCCTGGTTCTTCTTGTGATTATTAAACAATCTTTTAAACTGCAGACTTTTTGCACCAAAATTGATCAATAAACCGGTTTCCACATTGTAAGCTTCCAGATAATTTTTAGCCTGATTTAAATGTACATCTTCAAGTTCAATTACAGCTTTCAACTCCACCATAATCTCATTCTCGATTAAAAAATCAACCCTTCTGGTACCAACTTGAACCCCGTCATAAATAATTGGCATTGTGAATTCTCTTGTAAACGATAGTTCGGTTTTGTTCAATTCAATCTCTAAACATTTTTGATAAACCGATTCCTGAAAACCATTCCCCAATGTGGTATGCACTTTCATTGCACATCCTATAATTTGGTGTGTGGTTTCTTTATGCTTCATTATATCAGGATTTTAAAGATTTTCTTGATGCTCAGGATTACTTCAAGTGATGATAAGTTAAACAGTAGCAAAAAACTAAATCGTGACAATCCTGTAAACCAAACCTAATCTTGGTCTGTTACCACAACATCATCTTCATACAGAATACACTACCGCCGCTTTTCAGATATTCAGCAGTACTGAATTCATGCACATTGAAACCATAATCTCTTAACTTTTGATTTACATCCGTACAGCCTTGTTGAATAAATACATTCTTGCCATCAGGAGAGGTTGCGTTACAGGCAAAAAGTTCTTCTGCCTCATATTTAGATGCTTCAATAACATTGTCAAATAAAGCATGGATCAGGTCCAGTCCGTTTTTAGTAAAAGCTTTCGGATAGATCAGCGCCGTTTTTTGATCCAGAATACATAAGCAAGTATCCAGATGATAGAATTTTTCGTTGAGTAGCTCTAATCGAATAACAGGAACATCATACATATCAGCTATCAAATTGTACACTTCTTGAGAAGAACGAAATCCGTAGCCTCCCCAAATTAACCCAGTTTTGTAATGCCAAAGAGCATCCCCCATTCCCTCAAAATCGTCAAATTTGTTTTCGTCTAAATGAAATACCTGATAGCTGCTTTCCTCATATACTCTTTGAATATGGGGCACTTCTTCCTTTCGTTGATCAGCATGCATCACACTCATCAATACTTTTTTATTTCCGTTCTCATCTATGAAAGGTAAACTTTGATTGGCACAAAAAACCATATCCGGGAGGCCTCGCACCCCATCTATTACATGTGTATCCAATCCGAGTTCATCATATGCATTTTTAAGATGATTCCACTCATCTATTGCTGCCATTTTATCAACATCACCGATATGTCCCTTCATATGCGGATTAATTACATACTCAACAGCAAAATGGGTTGGTTTTACCAATAACACTCTTTTGGGAGCCGGCATCGGTCGCAAATCAGATAATGTGAAATCCAGTTCATTTATGGTCGAGATTACTTTTTTCATGTTTGTATTTTGAAGATTTGACAGGACTCTGAAGATCAGAAAAAACTTGTGTCGGAACAAATTTGAAAGACTTTAATTGTTAATGAAAACCACAAACAATTCCCTATTTTCCATCAATAATAAAATTCATTATTTCTATGTCTACTAAGAATTTGATAATTGCCTTCGGTGGAGTTTCTCCGGAACATGAAGTTTCTGTGCTTTCAGCTATACAAGCTATTTCCAGTATGGAAAGTTCTCAATATAATCTTGTTCCGTTGTATATAAGTAAGTCAGGAAAATGGTATACCGGGAATCAGCTTTTGGAATTGGAAAACTATAAAGATTTATCTGTACTTGAGAAAAATGCACTTCAATGCGCGTTTGTAAAAGATGATATTGGAAGAACACATCTCAGACAGCAAAATTCACAGGGACTGTTTTCAAAGCCAAAATCGTATCCCGTATATGCAGTTATATGTGCTTTTCATGGAAGCGGAGGAGAAAACGGTGCGTTTCAAGGGATTTGTGATTTTTTTAACGTGCCATATACCGGCAGTGATGTTCTGGCTTCATCTTTAGGGATGGATAAAGTGAAAGCCAAACAAGTGTGTGTGGCCAATGAAATACCTGTTACGGATAGTCTGGATTTTTATGAATCAAACTGGGAATCTGATCAGGAAACAATCATAAAGGAAGCCGAAATTCTTGGTTATCCCTTAATAGTAAAACCATGCAGTTTGGGAAGTAGCATTGGTGTTGCCAGAGCCGACACAAAAGAAGAATTGATCAACGCGGTTGAAATAGCTTTCCGGTACGACGCTCACTTATTGATCGAAGAGGCTGTTCATCCCTTGATGGAAATAAATTGTTCGGTTTTAGGTACAACACAGGATTGCCGCGCCAGTGTGTGCGAAAAACCACTGGGAACCACAGAAACACTTTCTTTTAAAGACAAATATCAAAGCGGAGAAGGCGCCGATAAAGGAATGGCTTCTGCCGATCGTATTATACCCGCTGATATTTCTTCGGAATTAACACAAGAAATCAGAGAACTGGCAATCCGAACTTTTAAGACTTTTGGAGCTAGTGGGGTAGCCCGACTGGATTTTCTGGTTAATGCTGATACAAAAAAAGTCTATTTCAATGAGATAAATACTATCCCCGGTTCATTTTCATTTTATTTATGGGAAAAGTCTGATATATCTTTTAAGCAGCTTATTGAAGAATTAATACAAATTGCTCTTTCTAATCATCAGCAAAAAAACGGTCGTGTTCAGAGTTATGAAACTAACTTATTGAATGAAAAAGCGGTAAAAGGCATTAAAGGTTTAAAAGGCGTAAAAAACTGACTTATGAGACTCAAGGTATCAACCATATTTTGTACAGTAATTGTATTTATTTCCTGTGGAAAAAGTACTGAAGTAACTATTGTTGATGATTCTTCAGGAATATTACCCGGCGAAAACACCCCAAATGAATTGAATTCTGAAAGAACGGTAATTCAGGATGACTTTACAGCAATAAAAATTGGAGAGCTTAACGCTATCCAAACTCTCGACCCCCTTTTTGGAACAAACAGTAGTGAATTTCGTGTTTTTTCACTTGTTTATGACGGTTTAACCAGGGTTGATTCAGACGGAATCGTTCAGCCATCATTAGCTAAAAGCTGGACGGTCAGTCGGGACTCTCTACGATATACTTTTACTCTAAGGGACAATGTGTATTACCATAGTGATTCCAGATTTACCAGCGGAATAGGACGGCAGGTAGTGCCTGAGGACATAATAAAGAATTTTGAACGAATGGCTTCTGTTCTGGTTCCTGATAATGCCGCTCAGTTATTTACATCCATAAAAGGATTTAATTCATTTCACACTGAACAGACATACATTAAAATTCCTGCAAACCGTACCATCAACTCTATTGAAGGTATTTCCGTTTCTAACGATTCGACCTTGGTAATGCAGTTAGCTAAAAAGGACACAAGATTTTTAGAGAAATTAGCTCATCCGCTGGCATCTGTATATCCTGCAGAAAGTTTGCCTGCAAACAACACACCGATTAATCAACCTGTTGGAACCGGCGGCTATTATCTTGCTCAGAAAAAAAATAATATTCTTATTCTAGCTTCTAATGATGATTATTTTCAAGATCAAACAGTTCCGACACGAATTGATATCACTCATGGAAAAAAAGAAGCTGAATTATATCAGGATTTTGTAAAAGGAACTTTAGATGCACTTATTGAAATAGGGCCCAGTACAATTCAACAAGTTACCGACTCAACAGGAAAACTTGACTTTATGTTTGAGTCTGCATTTTCACTTTATGACCCGTCCATAAATAATAAAAATAACTTTTATTACAACCCTGAATCAGACAATACTTCTTTACTTTCTTTTTTAAATACACAGAGTGAAGACTTTTTCGGATTTGAAAAACCACTTGGGAAATTAACCATTCATGAACCCTATAATCAGGAACAGCCTGACAGTTTAATAAAACTTACTGCATACATTGCTTATACAGAAAGCCCTGTCGAAATTTTCCTTGCTGACGCCATTGCAGAAAAAATGTCTACCGCGGGCGCTACCATTGTAATGAATTCATCCTATGCGGTAACCGACGATGTTACTTTTTCAACCATTTATTTTCCATCTGCGACTAAGGTAATAACCTGGGAAATGCCTGTTCTTATTTTATCAAAACCCACTGTTTCAGGGATAACTATTTCCAAAAATCCATGGAATATTTCTTTTGATGATGCAACTATTAACCAATCAAATTAATATGAAATTTGCTGTAGTTGCCAATCCCAATAAGTTTGAAGTAAAAGCGGTTGTTGAGGAAACCATTGACTGGGCCGTCCAAAATTCTGTCTCTCTTTTAATCTCTGAAGAAACCTGTAAACTCACCGAGCTTGATAATCCGGATATAATCAAAAAAACAAACTCTGACGAACAAGCAATCGAGGAATGTGATATTGTTATAGTAATTGGTGGAGATGGTACGATTTTGTATACAGCCAGAATTTCTCCTCATTCTTCCAAACCGATTCTGGGAGTAAACGGCGGGCGTTTGGGTTTTATGACCGACACTAAACTTGAAGAGCTCAAGGAAGCCCTTCAAAAAGTGAAAAGTGGAAATTATACTATTGATAAACGTCATTTCCTTAAAGCCGTCGATTCTACCGGAAATGAATATTATGCTTTGAATGAATTTTTATTCGCCCGCAAAGATTCTACAGCTATGATCAATATAACGGCTGAATATGACGGCAGTTTGATCAACACGTACTGGGCGGATGGATTGATCGTCTCCTCATCCACCGGGTCAACTGCGTATAATTTATCTTCAGGTGGACCTATAGTTGTACCCGGCTCAGGAGTGATGCTTGTAACCCCAATTAATCCTCATACTTTAACGACCCGCCCTCTGGTTGTAAGATCGGATAAAGCACTTAAAATAAAAGTGGAAGAACAAGAAAGTGATGTTTCTTTCTCATATGATGGTGTAAATTGTAAAGTAGATAAGCTCCCGCTGGAAGTGAAAATCATCGCTTCTGATCTGGCATTTAATTTAATAAGGCTACCCGGGCAGGACTATTTTGAAACGCTGCGAAATAAGTTAATGTGGGGAAAAGACTCGAGGAGAAATTAAGAATTTTGAATGCTGAATTATGATTTTAGAAATCGAATTAATTCAACATTCATCATTTATAATTCATAATTTTAAGGTCTGAAAGGGATTTCTAAATATTTAATCATAAACAAATAATCGAATGAAAGTAACAGTAGTAGGAGCAGGTGGAAATGTAGGCTCAACCGTAGCATTAAGCGTTGCTCAAAGAGACTTCGCCAAAGAAGTAATCGCCGTTGATCTTGAACGCAAAGAAGACGATAAAACATTTTATCCCTCAAAAGGGAGAGCTTTAGATCAGTGGGAAGCTTCTCCGATTCATTTATTCGATACAAGAGTTAAAGGAACTACTGATTATGCAGATACTGCCAATTCAGATGTTTGTGTGATTACTGCCGGTGTTCCGAGAAGACCGGGAATGAGTCGTGATGATCTTTTAGAGATCAACGCAAATATTGTTAGAAGCGTAACTGAGCAATTGGTAAAGCATTCTCCTGATACGATAATTATTGTAGTTTCCAATCCTCTGGATGTTATGGTTCAGGTTGCAAAAGATGCTTCAGGACTTCCATACGAAAAAGTAATGGGAATGGCGGGAATCTTAGACACCGCTCGTTACCGTGCTTTTATCGCAGAAGAATTAGACGTTTCTCCAAAAGATATTCAGGCTTTGCTGATGGGTGGACATGGCGACACTATGGTTCCTCTTCCAAGATTCACAACCTTAGCAGGAATGCCTATCACTCATTTCATTTCTGATGACAGATTGGAAGAGATTGTAAACCGTGCTAAGAAAGGCGGTGGAGAGATCGTTGGTTTGATGGGAACTTCTGCATGGTATGCACCGGGTGCTGCAGCTGCACAAATGGTGGAAGCTATTTTACTCGACCAAAACCGAATTTTCCCGGTTTGCGCTCATATTGACGGACAGTATGGTGTTGATGATTTGTACATCGGCGTTCCGGTGAAATTAGGCAAAAGCGGAATCAAAGAGGTAATTGAGGTTGAATTAACCAAAGAAGAAAGCGATCTTATGCACCAGTCGGCTGATGCTGTGCGTGGCACACTCAACGACTTTAAAAAACTAATGAATAAGTAAACTAACGAGGACTAAGGTCTTCACTACTTGCATTTATAAAGCCCTTCGAATTTCGGAGGGCTTTTTTTATTGGCATTAAAAAGCTCGCCTCTTTTCAGAAACAAGCTTCTTAATCAATTTATGCTCAATCTTATGAAGAAGATTTCTTCAGCAAATGCTTAAAGTCCTTCTTGAATTTTTTGATCTTCGGAGCGATTACATAAGAGCAATATCCAGCATTTGGATTGTTCTCAAAGTAATTCTGGTGGTAATTTTCTGCCACATAGTAGTTCTTCAGAGGCTCGATCGTAGTTACAATCGGATCGTCCCAAAGTCCTGATTTGTCTGTCTCCTTCAGAGATGCTTCCGCAATTTTTTTCTGGGTTTCACTATGATAAAAAATTACTGATCGGTAATGCTCCCCAACATCATTTCCTTGTCTGTTGAGCGTAGTCGGATCATGCGAATGCCAGTGAATTTCCAATAACTGCTCATAAGAAATCACTGACGGATCATAATGAACTCTGGCCACTTCCACATGTCCTGTATTTCCATTTACAACTTGTTTGTAGGAAGGATTTTCAACATGCCCACCGGAATAGCCCGATTCTACATGCTTCACACCCTCTACTAGTTCATATACTGCTTCCACACACCAGAAACAACCTGCACCAAAAGTTGCAGTTTCCAATTTATTTTCCATTTTATCGCTTTGCGCAAAAGTCAGCGATGTAAAACTCAAAAAAAGTCCTGCGAATATTATTTTTTTAAACATACTATTTCTCATGTTCATTTTTGTTTCTTGTAAGTAACATATTTAACTATAGAGTTATATCACAAATGGTTAACAAATTTATTCTATGAATCCATTTCATTTTCTAAGTAATAACTGCATTTAGTACCTTCTTATATATCACTTACATAAAACTACGTAATGAATAGCTATTTCAGATTTATCCCGGTCTTATTATTAATTTTTTTTGCATCCTGCCTGAATTCAAAAATTGACAGAATCGTAAAGAAAGCAACTTCCCCTGTTCAATTACTAGATTCTCCATCAGGCCAACTTCAACTAATATTTGAGCTAAAGAGTGGTGTTCCTACCTATCGATTAAATAAAGGAGCCGAGTTTGTAATTCTTTCATCCGATCTGGGTGTGGTGTTGGAAGATGAAGATCTTAGTAAAAATTTCGAAGTAATCGGGTATGGAAAACGGGATTCTTCCAGTACATGGACACAGCCTTGGGGTGAAGTAAAAGAAATTCTAGACAATCATCAGGAACTAGCCGTTTACCTTAAACATGACTCCGGGAAAAGAATGAATATCATTTTCAGGTTGTATGATGACGCCCTCGGGTTTCGCTACGATTGGCCTGACCAGGAAACCATGAATGAATTTGTGATCATGGAAGAAAAGACCGAATTCGTTTTAGCTGATGATCATGATTCCTGGTGGTTACAGGCTTATATCCCGAATCGCTATGAACACCTGAATATTGTTTCAAAAGCTTCCGAAATTGATACTGCGGCTACTCCGCTTACCATGAAAACAGATAACGGATTATACCTGAGTTTTCATGAAGCCGCTTTAACGGATTATTCTTCAATGTCTCTGATCAACCGTGGAGAAAATAAACTGCAGGCAACACTTTTCCCCTGGATGGATGGCTCCGGACACAAAGTTCGGGCAAAAGCACCTTTTGTTTCCCCGTGGAGAACCATCAAAGTAAATAAAGATCTGGATGGATTGGTAAATAATTACATTGAGCTTAATCTGAATGAACCGTCTAAAATTGAAGACACCTCTTGGATAAAGCCCGGAAAATATGTTGGCATTTGGTGGGATATGCATTTGAACAGAAAGACCTGGCATTCCGGCGAAAAACACGGAGCCACTACAGAATACACCAAAGAATGGATTGATTTTGCAGCTAAACATGGCTTTGATGGAGTTTTGGTGGAAGGCTGGAATGAAACCTGGGACGGCGATTGGACAAAAAATGCAGATCAATTCAGCTTTACTAAATCTTATCCTGATTATGATCTGGATGAAGTTGTGCAGTATGCTCAGTCGAAAGGAACAAATATCATCATGCATAATGAAACGTCAACGGGAATCGAGAACTACGAGTCTCAGATCGATGAAGCTTTCGATTATTACCAGAATCTGGGAATAAATACCATAAAATCCGGTTACGTTGGAGATATGATTGCAAACGGAGAATGGCATCATGGACAGTATATGGTTCGTCATTACCGTAAAGTAGTTGAAAAAGCTGCCGAACACGGAATTATGTTGGATGTTCATGAGCCGATCAAAGACACAGGTATTCGCAGAACATGGCCCAACATGATTACCAGAGAAGGAGCGCGAGGTCAGGAATATAATGCCTGGAGTGGCGACGGAGGAAACCCTCCGAATTACATTCCAACTATTTTATTTACCAGAATGCTTTCCGGACCGTTTGACTATACTCCCGGAGTGCTCGATCTTTTATTGAAAGATAATGAAGAAGGGCGACCAAAGAACAGGGTTTATTCTACTCTGGCAGGTGAACTGGCTGTTTATGTAGTTATCTACAGTCCGCTTCATATGGCTGCTGACCTAATGCATAACTATGAAAATTATCCTATACCATTTCAGTTTATAAAGGAAGTTCCAACCGATTGGGAATACACAAAAGTGCTTGCAGGTGAAATCGGGAAACATGTTACCGTTGTAAGAAAAGACCGAAATTCTGATGATTGGTATTTGGGTGCTGTAACCGATGAAAATGCCCGGGAATATGTGGTGGATTTGAGTTTTTTGGATAATGACAAAGAATATGAGGCTATTATTTATTCGGATGGTCCCGGCGCTGACTATGAAGCAAGACCTCAGTTACTGATAAGATATGGGCAGATCGTAAACTCGGTTTCTACCTTAAAAATAAATATGGCACGAGGTGGAGGTATGGCTGTTCGATTTAAAGCAAGGAACTAATTTCAAATTATGTCCCCGTTTTTAATTCTGATTTGTTATCAGAGTGAACATCAACATTTAAAAATTAAAAGATCATGAATAAATACATGCTACTATTATTTGACCGGGAAGAGGCTTTTAATGAAATGTCGCCCGAAGATATGCAGAAAGAAATCGGGCTGCATATGACTTGGATAGAGAGCCTTGGAGATCATTATGATTCCGGCGAGCCATTGCTTCCCGATGCTAAAACTATAACAGGAAAAAACAAAGTAGTAACGGATGGACCATTTATAGAGTCGAAAGAGCTACTAGGCGGCTTCTACATTATTAATGCTAATAGCTTAGAAGAAGCTACTGAACTAGCAAAAGGATGTCCAACTTTGGGATTGGGCGGTAGTGTTGAAGTTCGGGAAGTCATGAAAATGTAGGTGGATACCAAAATCACATATCCTGATTCAAAAAACATTGAACATCTTTTTCGGCAACAGTCGGGAAAGATGTTTTCTATTCTGATTCGTCTGTTCGGTTTCGAAAATTCTTCCCTTATTGAAGATATTATTCAGGAAACATTTCTGGCTGCAATGAAAACATGGAGTATTAAAGGCATTCCCGAACAACCTGAAGCCTGGCTGATGCAGGTTTCAAAAAATAAACTCATTAACGAGCTTAAAAAAAGAAGTAACCGAACCCGTCTGAATGAACAATTTGCAGGCGAGAAAATGGAAGAAAAAGTTGATGAACTTTTTTTGGACAAAGAGATCAAAGACAGTCAACTACGAGCCCTTTTTGCATGTTGCAATCCTTTTCTGAATAAAAAAGATCAGATCATGCTGACTCTTAAGATCTTGTCAGGGTTTAATAATGCTGAAATTGCAAACGCGTTGCTAAGTAGCTCTGACGCTGTTAAGAAAGCAATATACCGAGCCAAAAAATCTCTTCAGGAACAGAATATTGATCTGAACGCCCCTTTTATTCACGAAATAAATGAACGAATTGACACTGTTCACACCATCATTTATCTGATCTTCAATGAAGGTTATAAACAGACCTCAGGCAACTCGGTCATCAATGAAGATCTGTGTTTTGAAGCTTCCAGGCTAGCTGTTTTGGTTTCAAGCATTGACGGGGATCATCAGCCTGAAACCTATGCATTGTTAGCACTTATTTATTTTTCCATGGCTAGGTTTCCTGCACGGTTGAACGCAGATGGTGAAATGATTGAGTTAGAAATACAGGACCGTTCAAAATGGAATAAGGAATTGATCAATGCCGGCACTTCATTACTTGCACAATCACGAAATACGAAAACAATATCAGCGTATCATCTTGAAGCTACCATTTCATCCATCCATTGTATAGCAGAAAATTTTGAATCTACAAACTGGGAAAGCATCACTCTTTGTTATAAAAAGCTGACTACCATTGATGATAATCCGGTTGCCAACATAAATTATGCAATTTCGATAAGCAAATGGAAGGGACCGGAAGATGGACTCAAAAAATTGGATGAGATAGAAGACCGCATCTCAAAACCAGTCAAACATCTGTTTTATGCCGCAAAAGCGTCAATGCTTTTTCAAAGTATGACTTATGAACTAGCTAAATCCTACTATCAGGTGGCTTTTGATCTTTCGAAACACGAAATGGATAAAAAGTTTCTGGCAAAAAAGATCCACCTTTGTGACAGGCAAAGTTTGAAAATGAATTAATTCTTTCAATTCGGATACACATTTTGCTATTATCAATCAATATCCATTTCAAGCCGTGTTATGACTATGAGACTATCAATTATAATATCCGTCTTTCTATTTCTCTCATCATCACTTTCAGCTCAGTCTACTGCAGGAGAGTATTATCAATCTGCAAATAAAGCATTTGAGGAAAAGGACTACCCCACATTCCTTGCACATTTGGAAAAAGCTAATGAACTGAGGCCAAATCACAGAACGATTCTTTATAATCTTGCAGTGGCTCAAACTTTGAATCAGCAGTTTGAAAAAGCAATTGAAACTCTGGAATACCGAGCTTCTTTTTATGCTGTAAATGATTTTGATGATGATGAAAAGTTCAACCCTTTAAAAGAGCTAACCACTTATCAGCGGATTCTCTCTCATATTGAAGAAAAGAATCAGCCCGTTCTAAACAGCTCCCTTCATTTTGAATTTGAGAAAAATGGTTTTCATCCGGAAGGCGTAGCTATTCACCCTAAGTCAGGTAATTTTTTAGTTTCTGATGTCCGGTGCGGACTTATTTCTTCATTCACCAGTGACGGATTAAAATACAAACCTATCCTGGATTTAAAGAAACTTGGGTTCTGGGGTGCAATGGGAATGGCATTCGATAAAAAGGATTCCAACATACTTTGGGTTTCCACTTCTGCTTTATCAAACTTTTGCGAATTTTCCGCCTCACTAGAAGGTAAATCTGCTGTACTTAAAATTGACTTAGAAACTGGTAATCTTATTCAGTCGTATTCAGTTTCAGGAAACCATGTGTTTGGAGACATAGTAACAACTGAGAATGGAACCGTTTATATATCTGATTCTTCTCAACCGATTCTCTACATAATTACTGAAAAAAATAATACACTTGAGGAATTCCTTAAGCCGGAAGGCTTATTTAATCTTCAGGGATTGGCTTTGGGAGATGAAAACAAGCTTTATATAGCAGATTATATTACCGGAGTATATTCTATTGATCTCTCTTCAAGACAAATAACACCTGTCATCTCCGAAACACAATTAACCCGAGGAACTGACGGGCTTTACTACTCCAACAATCAACTGTTTTTAATGCAAAATGGAACCAGACCCTTTCAAGTTGCTAAAGTTGATCTGAGCAATTCAGCTATAAGTATTGTAGACAGAGCTGTCCCTGAATTAAATGAACCTACGCTTGGTAAAATTTATAACGGACACCTTTATTTTATAGCAAATAGCCCATGGGCTTTTTATGATGAAGATGGAAAACCACAACTTGAAAAGTGGCCTGTATTACAGATTAGATATAAGAAACTCAGGTAACCTTGTATTCATAATTTGTGAACTTCCAAAATTAAATACATTTCTATTTTGAATTTAAGGGGTTTGGTCTTTTTCTTCCTTCAAAAAAAAATTGACCTTATTTAACTTAAATTATCTTCCAAAGGTGTTTAAATTTGAAGCTTAATATTAACACCTAGTTTTACCGATGAAAAGTATATGTCTTCTTGTTTCCCTGTTTATTTTTATTTCTTGTGTACCTCAATCCTTTCAGGTTTTAACTGATGACTACAGTAGTTCCGCTAAAAGCTATGACACCTCCATTACTATTCTCCCGCTAACTGAGGATCTTGTTGATGAAAAAATTCTTAACTCTTATTTAAATAGAAAAGGAGTGAAACCTTCAGCGATAAGCCTACAGAACAAGAATATTTTTAAAAGCTATTTCGGTTTGGTATTCTCTGAAACCGCTACCGGGAATGTTAATGATTTGATTGGAAGTAATGATCTGAGTTTTCTGGAAGATGTAAGTTTTACGGATTCCACGTTAAGCACTGATTCAAAGTTGGAATTACCTGTAATAATTCCTCAGGAAGGCAAATTATTTGATCCGAGTACTCCTACTGATTTTACACTTTTGGCTCAGAATATTACCTGGGAAATTGAATTTGTAGAAGAACAAAGCAAACCTGTAGGAGGAAGTAACAATCAACGATTCGAGTTTTCCATGAATATGAAATATGTTATTTGGGATAACGCTAAAGAAGTTGTTGCAGGTTTTGGTAACCTTAAGGAAAAAAGGAATCTTACAAAAATTCCTGAACGTAATTATTATCTGGACTTTTTTGAAGACCTGAGCAGGAAAATCATACGAAAAAGTCCGATCCAGGAAAGGTATAAGTAATAAAAAAGCCCGTTCCAAAATTGAAACAGGCTTTCAAAAAGTGCTCACGAATGGAGTCGAACCTGCCTATGCCGGCAGGCAGGCCATCACGACCGTTAAGTCACACGCCCCTCAAGCGTGCGCGTCTACCAATTCCGCCACGTGAGCTTATCTTTCCCCACTTGAATTTTCAAGCCTATCCAAATATTCTCTTCCTGTTCCAGACTTTAAATATTTTTCATAAGCCCTAGCTTCTCTTCTAGTTTCAAACTTTTTGGTATAAATCAGCTTGAAGGGAGCATATGGTTTAGTGGTTTTATTTTGTCCGTTATTATGGCGGGCAACTCTGACCTCTGGCTGTGAGGAGAGACCAACATATCGATACTTTCTTGTAGTACTGGATATAGCGTAAACAGTAACCATTTTTAAAAATAAAAAGCCCGTTCCAAAATTGAAACAGGCTTTCAAAAAGTGCTCACGAATGGAGTCGAACCATCACGACCGTTAAGTCACACGCCCCTCAAGCGTGCGCGTCTACCAATTCCGCCACGTGAGCTTAGTAGGGCGACAAAGATACCATTACATTCATAAAAAAGCATTAGATAATTAGTGTGAAGGTGTTAAAGTGTTAGGGTATTTCTTTAGAAATTTTCACCCTAACACTTTAACACCATCACACAAAATTTTTACTTCTAAACCATATTACATTTTCTGAATTGTATTTAGTTTAAAATCTTTTCGAATGGTTAAACAAAAAAGCCCGCCTTGAAAAAATCAAAGCAGGCTTTAACGCTCAATGCTATTTATTGAACAGCACTTCAGGCGTAGGCGAATCTCTTAATATGAGATTAAGACGATCCGGTTTATCCTGAAGTTTAAAATCTAGATCCAATATTGAATATTCATTATTCTAATATTCCTTACTCTTCTTCGAGCTGTCTGCGAGCATAGTCATTTTCAGGATCGATCTTAAGCGCTTGCTCATAATAAGTAGCTGCTTTATCAGTCTGTCCACCACGCTTGATCATATCTCCCATAAGAATCCAGTTTTCAGGATCCTGTGGAGATTTCTTGATTCGGTCAATCGTATATGGAATAGCTTCTGCACCCCGTTCAGTCATCAACATTAACATTACTTTGCTCCGATGAGCGCCTGCAAAATCATCTATCTCAATTGCTTTATCAAAATCTTCTTCGGCTTCTTCAAGTTCTTCTTTATTCATTCGGATATTTCCTCGTAAATTAAAATAAGCAGCCTGTTCATCATCCAGCTCTATGGCCTTGTTGATGTTTTTCAAACTCAAATCAAACTGTTCAAGCTGTTGAAAGATCAATGCTTCTAAATAATATGCTTCATGAGAATCTTCGTTTTCTTTTTGAAGTTCTCTGGCAATATCTAATGCATGATCTATGTCTTTATCTTGGAGTAATTCGAAACCGTGATTTAATTTCTCTTCGAAATTCATGGAGATTATTTGTCTTTATTGGTTATGTCTTCGTAGTCAGCGTCTTCAATCTGGTCAATATTCTTTCTCTTGGTATTTGTAGATTGAGAATTCCCAAATCCCTGAAAAGGATTGAATTGGCTATTTTTCTTTCTGGAAGGTAAGAACATTCTGTTCACGTATCTTAAAAAAAGTATAAAACCTAAAATAAGTAATAACTTGACTAACATGATTAAGGTGCAATATGAATGTGTGTATTTGAATGTAATGGCATTTCAAATATTTGTTGTTCTATATACTTCAAATGCTCTTCATTGTTAACAAAATCTATTTCTGTAGCATTTATAGTAATTAACGGAGATCTGTTGTAGTGATAGAAAAAGTGATTATACGCATCATTCAATTCCTTTAAATAATCACGGGTAATATGTTGTTCGTAATCTCTGCCTCTCCGGTCAATATTTTCCATTAAACGATCAACAGAAGATTGTATAAAGATGATCAGATCTGGCTGAGGAGCTATTCCCTGCATTATACTAAAGATGTTGTCATAAAGAGCCATTTCATCCTCATCCAGATTCAATCGCGCAAAAATTCTGTCTTTATCAAAAATATAATCAGAAATAGTTACCTGACTAAACAGATCCTGACTCATCATATTTTGTTGTTGTTTGAAACGGCTTGCTAAAAAAGCCAATTGAGTCTGAAATGCATATCGCTCCCTGTCTTCATAAAATTTTGGCAGAAACGGATTATCCTCAAACTCTTCCAGTACAATTCGGGCATTTCTTCTTTCAGCAATTAAATGCGCCAGCGAGGTTTTCCCTGCTCCTATTACACCTTCAATAGCAATAAAATCGAAATGGTTCGGCATCTACCAGGTTAAGTTTGTTTTTTTAATTCTGATTTCAGGAGCTTTTTCAATCATCTCCTCTAAAGACTGAGCGCATTGTTTGTCTTTCCAATCAGGTAAAACCTCGTTTAACGGTAAAAGAACGAACAATCTCTTTTTATACTCAGCATGAGGAATAATAAGGTTATCTGTTTCAAGCACCAAGTCATCATAGGCAATTATGTCAAGATCAATAGTTCGGGATGTCCACTTCGGGTAACGTGAAGGTCTTCCCTGATTTTTTTCCTGTTTCTTAAGTTTATTAAATAGTTTATCAGGATTTAAACTCGTTTTGATTTGTACCACTGCATTAAGAAAGTCCTGCTCGCTGGGACCTACAGGTTCGGATTTATAAATAGATGAAAATAAAATCTCTGTTTCACTCAATCTTTCTAAAAACTTTTTCGCTTTAATCAGTTGATTGTGTGGATTATTCAGATTAGAGCCAAGCGCAATTATTACCGAGGCCATTGCATTATAACTTCAGAGTATTCCGTTTCACCTTCCATGGGCGGGTTTAACTTTCTCACTTTTACTTCTAAACTTTCTACTGCGAATTCATTGTATAGTTTTTCACCAATCTTTAAAGCAATTGTTTCAATCAGATTCATGGAATGACTTTGCATAACTAATTCAACTAAAGAACGGGCTTTAGCATAGTCTATAGTTTCTGAAATACTATCAGTTTCAGCAGCTTTTTGTAATGACAGAGAAAAGTGCAGATCCACTTCAAAAATATTGCCTATAATTTTTTCCTGCTCAAAAACACCATGTAATCCATGAAATTTCAGCCCTTTTATTACGAGCTTATCCATACTTAAAGACTTGCAACTTCGATACGCTGCTGCAGCTCATCAAGCATTTTTTTGTGCTTATGGCTGGTTGTAACCCTTTCTTCTACTGTTGAAATGGCATGGATTACTGTAGAGTGATCTCTTCCTCCAAAATGAAGACCGATTGTTTTCAGACTTGACTTGGTGTACTTCTTGGAAAAATACATTGCAATTTGCCGGGCTTCCACAATCTCTTGTTTTCTGGTCTTTTCACGAACTTTATTAGTATCAATTCCGAAATAATCACACACGTAATTTTGAATTGACTCGATTGAGATCTGAGTGTTGGACTCTTTCACCATATCTTTGAGAACACGCTTTGCCATTGCTAAGTCAATATCATCAATGTTCTGAAGCGAAGCATGAGCCAGTAACTTAATAATAGCTCCTTCCAGATCTCTTACATTTGATTTGAAATTATGGGCAATAAATTCGATGATCTCAGAATCAATCTCTATTCCGTTATCCTGTGCTTTCCTTTCTAAAATAGCATATCTGGTTTCATATTCCGGCATTTGAAGATCAGCACTTAAGCCCCAACCAAATCGGGAAATCAATCGCTCTTCAATATCAGGAACATCTTTAGGAGCACGGTCACTACTTAAAATAATCTGCTTACCATCCTGATGCAGTGCATTAAAAATATGGAAAAACTCTTCCTGAGTTTTTTCTTTCCCGCTGAAAAACTGAATATCATCCACAATCAACACATCAATATTGCGGTAGAACATTGAAAATTCACTTGCTCTGTTATTCCGAATTGCATGTACAAATTCATTCGTAAAAGATTCTGAAGAAATATAAAGCACAGACTTTTCGTCACCGAACTTCTGTTTAATTTTATTTCCAATACTTTGAGCAAGATGAGTTTTTCCTAATCCGGTTGGTCCGTATATAAACAAAGGATTGAATGAATTGCTTCCCGGATTATCAGCTATCGCCATTGCTGCAGAACGTGCCAGGCGGTTGCAATCACCTTCAATAAACCGATCAAAAACATAAGAACTATTTAAATTTGAGTCTACTTTTGTCTTTTTTATTCCCGGGATTACAAAAGGATTCTCAATTCTTTCAGGATAATAATCTTTATACCCTCCATTCATTTCCTGAGGCTCAACAGGACCCATTGGCCGTTGTGGTAATCGAATAGATCGATTGTGTTCGAAATGTTCTGACTTTTCCATTACTATGGAGTATTCAAGTTTACCCTCAGGACCTAAAACTTTCGCAAGTGTTGATCGGAGCATTGAATAATAATGTTCCTCAAGCCACTCGTACCAAAACTGACTGGGAACCTGAATAGTTAACGTATTTTCTGCAAGAGATATAGGCTTGATAGGCTCAAACCACGACTTAAATTTCTGATAGCTTATGTTATCTTTAATAATGTCTAAGCACTCGTTCCATGCTTCCTCAGCAGATATCATCCTCAATTCCAAATCTCCTAAAAAAATTTTGCCTTTAAACCCCAGACGAAAGGCTAGTTATCCACAGCAAAAAAATGCTGATTTGTTAAAATCTTGAACTGAAAATGAAGAATTATTTGGCTCAAGTCAAACGCAATAAACATGAAACCTTAAAAGTTATCCACATTGACAAAACAGCTGTAACTTACTACCTGCTAATGATTTAAAATTAATAACGAAATATGTTAATTTTTAACTTGACATACCATAACATTGCCGTAACAAAGAAAGAGCCCTTTGAACAAGGAAGACGGAAACCGAATAATTTTTTTTCCACAAGTTTTCCACATTTAAATTTTCTTCTTGAAAAAGCGCTTTTTGTAAAAAACTTACTCTCTTGATATCACTAAAAACCTGTCCTTTTCATCAAGGTCTTTTATGATCTTAACTTTCCAAGTTAAAGATCTGAAAAGTTGAGTAATTTCATCCGAATGATTTTCATGAATCTCCAGATACACTCTTCCTTTTTTGTTTAGATTTTTTGAACAAATTTTTTCAATTGCACCAAACATCTTTACGGTACTCTCGCAAAATAATGCGAGATGTGGTTCAAAATTTTTAACCTCCTTATCTAAACCGGCCTCTTCCTTCTCAAGAATGTATGGTGGATTGGAGATAATTATATCAAAACCTGATCCGGGAATCTTTGTTTCGCTATCGAATAAATCATGGCAGGTAAAATCTACATCAACATTATTATAATCTGCATTTTCTTTTGCTAACAACAAGGCCTTCTCAGAAACATCAATACCTCCGATGTTCCATGAATCAAATTCTTTTTTTAAAGCTATAGGTATACAACCGGATCCGGTTCCTATGTCTAACACTGAAAGATTTGTTTTTTCGTAATTATCTTCACAGATAATACGGACAAGTTGCTCCGTTTCCTGTCGAGGAATAAGAACACTTGAATTCACTTTCAAAGTTGAATTATAAAATTCTGCCTCTCCTGTAATGTATTGTAATGGTTCGTGAACAGCCCTTCTTTGTACCAGCGGCCTCAAGGCATCCAGTTCTTCTGATGAAAGTGGTCTGTCATATTTAAGGTAGAGATCTAGTCTTTTGATCTTCAAGACATACGCTAACAACCACTCAATACTTAGTCGAGATGATTTTACTCCCTTTTTATCGAAATAGGAAGTCCCCCACTTCAGCATAGAAAGTACAGTCCACTCTTTACGAGTGTTGGGCATTACTCTTCTTCTTTGTCTTCTTTTGGTACATCAGAAATTTGCTCTTCTTGTACCGTTAATCCAAAACGCTTACCAAAATCAATAATAAAATCGATCACATTCGATTCTACATTTCTTTCTTCAGATAAAGAACTGCCCCTAAATCCCATCCTTCCGCCGGTCTTTTTAAGAACAATCTTGTTATGGTCTTGTGTGTTCTCAAAAATACAAGTCAGAGTAACACTTGAATTTATCTGCTTTTCATACTCTTCGTATACAGCAACATAAAGTTTATCTTTGTCTCCTTCTTTGCTATGCTCATAAATAAACTTGGGTGCATATTCTTTAAACATCTTATCTGACATTCTTCGTAAAGTTGCAGCAGGTCCGAAAACCAGAAACGTGGTATGTGAATTCATACTCAGTATTTATTTCATATTAAATTTTGGCTGAAAATAACATCTTATTGACTTAAGGCAATAAGAAAATCCGTTATTTTTCGTTGAATTTGTGTTACCTTTCTTTTCATGCAAAACTTTACCGATATGAAAAAGTTATTTTTATTAATCTTAGCAATTTTTACGCTTCTTCTCTCTTCAAATGTATTAGCTCAATTTGGAGAGCCGGAAGTTAGAAAAAAAGAGGTTCCTAAAAACTTATATGATGAAGGCTATAGGTCCGGATTCGGTTTTTTGTTCGGTGCAAATGACTTTGGGTTCGGAGTTGGAGGGCAATATCGCAAAGTTTTGAATCGATATACGGAAGCACATCTTACTTTTAAAATAGCCGGGATTAAAGATCCCCGTGAGCAAACATTCATTGATTACTTCTTCGGTACTAAAACTGTTCCTGATAAGTATAAACGAGTTATTTCATTTCCTGTGTCTCTCGGGTTGAAAAAAAGATTTCTAGCCAGTCAAATTTCTGATAATTTCAGAGTTTTTGGTAGTTTGAGTGGGGGGCCTGTATTTGCTTTTTCCTATCCGTATTATAATGACAGCAACAATAATGGATTCAGAGAAAATGACCCTACGCTGTATGATAGGTTTGAAAGAACCAACGACATTTTTTCAGGGTGGAATGACGGTGACTGGCATCTTGGTTTAACAGGAAGCGCACAAATTGGCATCGATTTTAATAGTAATTTTGCAAACCTTCAAAGCTTCCAATTTGGATATAATTTCTACTATTTTGATAATGGTATTCAGATTCTGGAACCTGCAAAACCGTTATTTGGTGCAAACGGAGCTCCAAGATATAGTGGAGGCAGATTGCAAACTACTACAAATTATGATCCAAAGAAGTATTATGGATCAGCCCAGATCAGCTTTATATTTGGGTGGATGTGGGATTAACCCCTTTGCAGTTTTGCAAACCATTCCCCCGGGTTTGATAAATCAGAGATAATAACATCCGGGTGATGTGCTTCTAATTCTTCTTTTGAAAACCGCCCTGTTGTTACAGCAACGCATTTCATTCCTGCATATTTAGCACACTCAACGTCCCGGGGAGTGTCTCCTATTATTATAAATCTCTCAGGATCTGCTTCTATCTCAAGATTTTTTTCAACTTCTTTGAGTGCAATTAAAGGGAGTTGATTTCGATCTTTGTGAAACTCCCCGAATGCACCAAATTTAAACTTATACTCAATGCCAGCTACTTTTAATTTTGCTTTTGCAGCACTTGGATAGTTTCCGGTAAGCAAACCAGTGTACGCTCCTATCTCGTCGAAAAAACTAATCGCCTCATCAACAAAACTATGCCTGATCACATGTTCAGATAACATCTCCAGATCAGTTCTTTTAAGATATTCGGATTTTAATCTTTTATATAAACCCTCATCGAATTCATGATTTATTAAAAAAGAAGTCAGGATATCATGGTCTGTTCTTCCTGAAAACCCCTCCTTTTCCATATCCGGATAATTAATCTCAAGATCATCCAGAATTCTTCGGATTAAAGGACGGTTAAATTTCCTGTCAACAGTTAGTAAAGTTCCATCAATATCAAAAAGAGCTACCCAGGGATGTTCTGTATTCAAAATGTATGTTAGTTTGTTTAATTGTTAAGATAACAAAGCCTCAATAAAAGGACTTTAAGAACATGTTAAATCATAGTACCTTTATGCACTAAAATTAAATCAACCGGAGACTTTGAATGAGCTTTATTGAAGACCTGATTGCACGCCAAATAATCGATTCTCGTGGCAATCCAACTGTAGAAGTAGATGTTATCCTTACCAGCGGAGCCATGGGCAGAGCCGCCGTTCCCTCAGGAGCTTCTACCGGAGAACATGAAGCTGTAGAACTAAGAGACGGTGATAAGAACTACTTTTTAGGCAAAGGAGTACAAAATGCTGTTGAAAATGTAAACGGCTTGATTGCTAACGAACTCAGAGGCCAGCCCATTTATGATCAACTAACTCTGGATCAGTTACTTTTGGATATCGACGGAACCGAAAATAAAAATAAGCTGGGAGCAAACGCTATGCTAGGTGTTTCTTTGGCTTGTGCAAAGGCAGCGTCGAGTGAGCTCGGAATGCCTCTTTGGAGATACGTTGGCGGAGTAAATGCTAAAGTAATGCCGGTTCCTATGATGAATATCATTAATGGAGGTTCACATGCAGACAACAGTGTAGATTTGCAGGAGTTTATGGTAATGCCTGCCGGAGCACAATCCTTCAGTCACGCTTTGCAAATGGGAGCAGAGATCTTTCATAACCTTAAAAAAGTTCTTAGCGACAAAAATTACAGCACTGCGGTCGGGGATGAAGGTGGCTTTGCTCCAAATTTAAAATCTAATGAAGAGGCTGTCGAAGTAATTTTAAAAGCTATTGAAAAAGCAGGGTACGTTCCGCAAGATGATATCCTGATTGCTTTGGATCCTGCCTCATCAGAGTTCTTTAACGCGGAAACCGGTTTATATGAATTTAAGTGGAGTGATGGGTCGACTAAAGATACAGATGCCATGGTTGAATTCTGGGCAAATTGGGCTGATAAATACCCTATCATTTCCATTGAAGATGGAATGGCAGAAAATGACTGGGAAGCCTGGAAAAAACTTACTGATGCTATAGGCGATAAAGTTCAATTGGTTGGGGATGATCTCTTTGTTACTAATACAGAAAGATTAGCTCACGGTATCGAAAATGGAATAGCGAATTCGATCCTCATCAAAGTAAATCAGATAGGTACACTTACAGAAACATTGGATGCGATTGAAATGGCTCATAAGAACAGTTATTCCGCAGTCATCTCTCATCGCTCAGGAGAAACCGAAGATGTTACCATTGCGGACTTAGCTGTAGCTACAAATGCCGGGCAAATCAAAACCGGATCTATGAGCAGAACAGATCGAATCGCAAAATATAATCAACTCCTTCGTATTGAAGAAGAACTTGGTGACAATGCAATTTATATGGGTCATCATACTTTTGGTTTTTAGCCAACAAACCACTCTTTATAATTTCGGACTACTTTATAAAAAACTATGCGTTATTTAATTACGTTATTTTCTCTTTTTTTAACAGCACCTCTATTTGGGCAAACTGAAAGCATTTTCCCTTCGCAAACGGGAGAAACACTTATAAACAGCTTACAAGCTAATTATTCTGTAACAAACCCTCTGAGTTACAATGCTGCAAGGGACGCAATGTATGGTAGTATCGATAATAAGAATGGACAATTAACTGGTGTATACACTGGCTTTACTATTACCGCAAGTACAAGAAGTGATGCTTTTAATAAAGGAATAAATGCAGAGCACACATGGCCTCAGGGGTTATTTGATAGCGATCTTCCCATGAGAAGTGACATTCATCATCTTTTCCCAACAAGAATTGAAGCCAATAGTGCCAGAAGCAACTATCCATTTGCTGAAATCCCGGATGATCAAACTTCTACCTGGTTTAGAAATAATTCTTCTCAGTCTTCTAAACCAACTTCTAACATAGACGAATACAGTGAGCTTTTAAGTGGTACTTCTTTCGAAGTCCGTGAAGATCACAAAGGAAATACCGCCCGGGCGATCTTCTATTTCTGGACTATTTATCAGGATGAAAATAAAGTAGCTGATGATGCGGCTTTTTTTAATGGGATGAAAGATGTTTTGCTTAGCTGGCATGACCTTGATCCGGTTGACCAAGCAGAAGTAGACAGAAGCCTGGGAGCCGAGTCTGCTCAGGGGAACAGAAACCCTTTTGTTCATGATACAACCTTGGTGAGAAGAGCTTACTTTGGGGGCTCATCAAACCCGGATCCTGCTATCAGCAACCCGCTTAGTGGTGAAATTATCAATATTCAGAGTTCTGTCTTTACAGTAAATTATGATGATCAAGGTCAGGAAAAATCAGTCCAGTTTAACTACTACTCTTCTCTGTCTACAGAAGACCCAAATGGAGATCCTTTTGTTATGACAGATTATGAATCCATCGCAGAAGCATCCGTTAGCTGGCAGGAAGATCAGGCATCAGCTAGTGGCAGAAAAGCAACGATGGTAATAGTACAGGACTTTGGTAACTCACCTCCTGATACGGTTATTGGTACGGGATCATCTTCAAGTTTAATACTTACCGGAGTCTTTGATGGAACACTAAGCGGCGGAACACCAAAAGGTGTTGAACTATTTGCTGTTCAGAACATAGAAGATCTGAGTTTTTACGGAATTGGTTCTGCAAATAATGGCGACGGAAGTGATGGGGTGGAATTAACCCTTTCAGGTTCTGTTGCAGAAGGTGAATTTATCTACATTGCAACTGAGGAGTCCAATTTTAATACATGGTTTGGCTTCAACCCCGACATAGTTGATGATATGGCTATAGCAATTAATGGTAATGACGCTATTGAACTCTTCTTTGATTCTACAAAAGCTTTTACGGGAAGCGAATTTGTTGTGGATATTTTTGGTGAAACGAACACCAGCGCTGACTCCTGGTCTTACGCTAACGGATGGGCTTACCGTAATAGCTCAACAGGCCCTGATGGCAATACATTTGCAGAAGCTAACTGGACATATTCAGGTGACAATGCATATGAAGGGGCTTCAAGCAATGCCAATGCCACAAACCCTATGCCTGTAAAAAGTTTTGAACCTCTAAAAACAACTATAATTGATGACAATGGGTTTTTTGAACACCCTCAAAAAATTAATCTGGCTCAAAATTATCCAAATCCTTTTAACCCAAATACTATAATTACTTATCAACTTGGGAGCCCTCAAAATGTGAGCTTAACGGTATATGACCAACTAGGAAGAAGAGTTGCGTTACTCCAAAATGGTCGGAAAAACAGCGGGACCCATCAGGTTACTTTTGATGCAACAAACCTCAGTTCAGGCGTCTACTTCTATCGTCTCCAAACAGAGTTCTCAGTTTTGACAAAAAAAATGTTGTTAGTTAAATAATTAGATCCTGCTGAAGGTTCTTTTTTTGGTTCTATTATTTGTACTATTGAAGCATGAGAATTACTTCACAGGAATTGCTTCATTTTAGAAATCATGTCAAAACCTCGGTTAACTGGGCGCCACATCTTAATGTAATTACCGGCCCGAATGGAGCGGGGAAAACCAGTCTTATCGATGCCATTCATTTTTTATGCATGTCCAGAAGTTTTGTGTCCACAACTGATCAATATGTCATAAACAATGATGAAAAGTATTTCATGATCAAGGGTCACTTTGAAGGGAAGATTCGTTCTGAATTTGATGTAAGTTGTTCTTATTCCCGTGGTGATGGCAAGAAGGTCTTCGTAAATGATTCACCACTAGATCGTCTTTCAGATTTAATTGGTATGGTTCCGGTTGTTGTACTCGCTCCGGACGATAAGAAGTTAACTCTTGAAGGTCCTGTAGAAAGACGTTCGTTTCTTGACTCTTTTATCAGCCAAATTTCGATCTCATACCTCAGAGACCTGATCGACTATCGCAAAGTTCGCAGACAGAGAAATACTCTTTTAAAAGATTTTCAAGGACCTGTGGCTTTGCTAAAGTCATACTTAGAACCATGGAACCTTCAACTTGTAGAAACAGGATCAAGGATAATAGCATCCCGTTTTCAGGTGTTAGAAAACTTCAAAGCATATCTTGAAAGAGATTATGCAACTATTTCAGGCATGGATCTCACTACCGGACTTGAGTATCAGACTTTCTGCGAACCTTCCGTAAACCCGCAGGAGATCCAAATTCAGTATGAACAAGCTTTGGAAGAAACCATAGACAAAGAAATAGAAAGAGAACAAACATTAACCGGACCTCATAAAGATGAAATCGTCTTCTATTTGGATGACTTTGAACTCCGCAGATTTGGTTCTCAGGGACAACACCGACTATTTGCACTATCCTTAAAACTGGCACAACTTCACTATTATTCAGATGAGCTGGATGATTTGCCAATTTTGATGTTAGATGATGTTTTTGGTGATCTGGATCTCAAAAAAACAGAAATACTTTTGGATGCTTTACAAAGACATGAGGGACAAACTTTTATAACCTCAGCAAATCCGGTACCTTTCGAGGAATATGTCAATTTTGATGGCCAAAGAAATAAATTCTTTTTTGTCAAAAACGGTGTAATTACAGAAGAATGAGATTTGATACCCCAAAACCAATAAGTGATTCACTCCAAAAGTATCTGGATAAGTTTCCTCACAAAAAGAAACTCCGACAAGGAATGGTGCTTTCTGTCTGGGAAGAAGTTGTTGGTAAACGTATTGCCTCACAGGTTACGGATATTCATTTTGAATCAGGCAAACTAATCATTAAGGTATCCAATCAGGTATGGAGACATGAAATTCATGCCAATCGTTTTAGTATTGCAAAAAAGCTCAATGCTAAAGTAAAAGCTCAGGTTGTTGGTGATATTATTGTTCGAAGTTAGTTGAATAAGGCAGTCCTCAAATCTATATTACTCTATGGCTGACAATCCCTATCGAAATATCAAAGAACGTATCCTTTCCTATATAAAAAAAGGGACAAAACCGGGAGAAGATGAAACAGAAAATAAGCTTGTAACAAAAGAAGGGGCAATGGTTTTTGTGTTCGCTTATTTAATTGCAATCAGCTTGTGGTTTGCTGTTAATCTGAACGGTATTTTTAATATAAGTATAAATATGCCTCTGGAAATCGGAGATATTCCCGCTGATCTTGCTCTTACTGATAACCTTCCGGAATATGTGGAAGTAAGCTTGTCCGGAACAGCCTTACCATTAATCAATTTATACAACAATCCTCCCACTATTCCGATTGATGTAGATGAATCAGAAGTAAATTTATTCAATCAGGTTCGCCAACAAATGAATTCTTATCAGGAAGTGGAAGTATCTAAAGTTGAGCCGATTCTTGTTTCAGTAAATCTGGAACAAAAAATTACCAAGAAAATACCCATCAGGCTTAACTGGGACATTGAGTTTGAAAACCGCTTTGGATTAATCAGTGAGCCTTCAATGTCACCTGACAGTATTTCTGTAACCGGCGCTGTCTCTCAAATGAATGAAATTAATGAATGGGTAATTGATGATACTTTAAAAATAACCGGCGTAAAAGATGATATTGATAAAGTTATTTCCATTACAAATAAAAATCCGCTACTGAGTATTTCTTTAAGCGAACTATCCTTAACTGCTAATGTATCTGAATTTACAGAAGATGAAGTGACTGTATATATAAGAACGCGCAACCTTCCACGGGGCCAAAACATCACGTACAATCCTTCATCTATTGTAATTAAATATGATGTTCCGTTAGAGCAATTTTCGGAGATCCGGGATGAGACTCCTTATCTGGTTTATGTACCGTATCGTAAAATTCAGGAAGATGAAACCGGCTTTGTAACTCCGGATATTGAATTAATAGCAACTAAATACGCCCTGAAAATACGAAGCTTCCAACCCAAGGCAGTGGCTTACTTCAGTGTGGTGGATCAGTAAAAAGCATTTAGCTGACAGCTGACAGCTTTTTATCAAATGGTGCTATTACTTCGTCAACTTCTTTTACAGCATCAAAAAATTCCAGTACTCTGAGCATTACTTCATCAACCAGAACATCAGGGCAGGAAGCGCCTGAAGTCAATGCTACTTTCAATGGGGATTTATCTTTTGGAAGCCACTTTTCGGTTTTAAGTATTTCTTTTTTCCACTGATCGAAATGAGCTATTTCAGTTTCTGATTTGATTTCTCCGGCATCCCGGACATGAAAAGTCGGAAAGGAATGCTCCAATATCTCAACCAGATGCATCGTGTTCGACGAATTATATCCACCCACTACTAAAGCTATATCTGCATCTGTTTCTGCTAATGTAAGCGTTGCCGATTGATTTTCGTTGGTTGCATAACAAAGTGTATCAGAAGTATCTGCAAAATGGTTCAGAATATCAGACTCACCATGAAGCTTTATGGCTGCCTCTTTCAAAATATCCATTACTTCCTGAGTTTCTGTTGCCAGCATAGTCGTTTGGTTGATCACCCCAAATCGTTTTAAGTCCTTATGCGGATCAAAATTTGGAGTTGATTTATGTCCAAAATACTTCTCAAAATCTGACAACGGTCGGTCTTCGGTCATAATCTCTGCAAGAATTTTAGCCTCTCCCGTATTTAATACTACAACCACTTCAGAGTGTTCAGCACTGTGAGAAAATGTAGCTCTGGTTTCTTCATGTTCATGCTTACCGTGTACAACCAAACTGTATTCTTTCTTCCCCAACTGTTTCCCTCTCTTCCAGACTTTCTCTACAAATGGGCAGGTTGTATTGAATTCATAAGGATCAATCCCTACTTCCTGAAGATCTTTCTGGATTTCTACTGTAGTACCAAAAGCCGGTACTATCACAATGTCTAGCGAGTTTAATGAAGAAATCGGAATGCGCTCTGTTCCGTCTGTATCAAATAAAAATTTCACTCCTTTTTTCAGCAGATCTTCATTCACGGTAGGATTATGAATCATTTCGCTCAGTAAATAAATGTCCTTGTCCGGATTTTCTTCTACAGCCCGATAAGCTATATCTATTGCATTCTCTACTCCGTAACAAAAGCCAAAAAATCTGGGAATCAAAAACTGAACAGGACCAAAATCCAGAACAGTCGGCTCCAGATCTTTTTTCATAGGGTCGGTTATTTTTGTCGCCTCTTTAACCTTTCGGATAACAGGCGACTTGTACATATCGGGAATTTGAAATTTTTTTCTGGCCATGTATTAAATATAAGAAGGTAACAGGCAAACATCAGCGTTTTACATTCCGTTTCAGAACAAAACTTTGAACATAAAAAAAGCCCGATAGTTTTGTACCAGGCTTTTAAGAGTGTATTTATAAATCAGTATTTAAACCTAGATTCAATCATTGCTTTAAACCCGGCATAATTTTGAGGTAAACGCTCCACTTTTTTTCCGTCAATAAAAAATGTTGGAGTTGAATTAACCCCTAAAGCTGTGCCCTCCCTCTTATCTGCAAGAACTCGTCTGTTCAATCTTGCCGAATTCAGGTCTTGTTTAAACTTATCCATATCAAGATCCAGATCCCGAGCATAGCCAATAAAAATAGCTTCTGCTTTGCCTCTGCTCCATTGTTCCTGACCTGTAAACAACATCTCGTGCATTTCAATAAATTTACCCTGTTCACGGGCAGCTTCTGAAGCTCTTGCAGCCAGGTTTGCATGCTGATGCATCCTCAAAGGATAGTTTTTATAAATAACTTCTATGCGGTCGCCGAAGTCCTCTTTAGCCTGATCCAGCATCTGCCCATAATATTTACAAGCAGGACATTGATAGTCGCTGAATTTTGTGATTTTAAGTACAGGTAGCTCCGGCATTTCTCTGTCCTGAGCATTCGCAAAGTTAATAGTTGCCAAACCCAGCATCAGAGTAAAAAATAAAACTTTTTTCATGTGTATGATTTTTTCAGATTTCAGCTTTTTAACGAAAGATATTGATTAAAATTTCGCTTTAGCAAAATGACGTTTTAAGATAGTATCAATTTTCTCAATTATCACGTCAATTTGATCTTCAGTATTTTTTTGACCAAACGATAATCTTACGAATTCTCTTGCCTCTTCGTCTGTTCTTCCCATTGCTTTCATGGTTCTGTTGGGTTTATCGGAACCTACCTGGCATGCACTACCGGTTGAGATAGCAAGCCCGGCCTGAGAACACTCAAGCATCAAAAACTGGCCCTCCATTCCGGAAAACCGTAACCCAAGTATATTAGGAAGTTTGTTTTCAGAGGAACCTTCATCTATAACCTCAATTTCTTTTTCCCTAAGCTTCTCCATTAGTCTGGATCTTAACATGGTCAATCTGATGTACTCGTCTGACCTGTCGGCATAAGTCATTTTTGCAGCGGTTGCAAAGGCAGCAATTCCTGGAACATTTTGCGTCCCTGCTTTTAATCCTTTTTCCTGAGAGGTGCCCGGTATCCCGGGCTTTGAGTCAATGGTTTTCCTTAAATAAAAAGCCCCCACTCCTTTCGGGCCATATACTTTATGGGAAGAAACTGATAAGGCATCTACCCACGAAGCTTCTATTCCTATTTTACAGAACGTCTGTACACAATCAGAATGAAATAATACACCCTGCTGCCGAGCAAGTTTTCCTATGGATTCTATGTCTTGAACAACACCGGTTTCTGAATTTGCATGTTGAATAGAAATCAAGGAAGTCTCATGTGTTATCAGCTTGTTCAATTCATCAATCGAAATCATACCTGAAGAATCAACAGCTATTTTTGAAACCTTATAGCCCGACCGTTCTAATTCATCAAATAGATTTCTGACCGAAGAATGCTCTACTTCAGAAGTTATAATATGATTACGGGAAATATCTGAAGCACTAAGCAAAGCCTTAATCGCCAGTTGATTCGACTCAGATCCTCCGCTTGTAAAAATAATCTCTTCGGAATCTGTATTGATAATATTAGCAATTGTTCGCCTTCCGGCATTTAGCAACTGCTTAGCTTCAGCACCGATATCATGCAGGCTACTTGGGTTGCCATAATAGTGTTTAGAAACATTCACTAATACTTCAAGAGCGGTATCGTGAATCGGTGTTGTTGCTGCGTGATCCAGGTAAATCATAAATCGTTCTTTTTCAAGAAATGCTGTATCTTTAATGCTCAGTTAAAATACCTAAAAATCTGAGGCTTTTATAGCCATGACTTCTATTCATTTTAAAGAAATTATTGAAAAGGCTCTTCGCGAGGATATCGGTATGGGAGATCTTACATCTTCTTCAATTTTCGGGAGTAACCAAACTTCAAAAGGGACATTCACAGCTAAGGCTGATGGTGTTTTGTCAGGGCTCGATTGTCTTCAGATCGCTTATGATTTCCTTGGAGGCAAAGTTTCACTTCATTTGCTGAAAAGAGATGGCGATATCGTCTCTGCCAAAGAACAAATAGCCGAGGTAGAAGGACCTACACAGGTTTTGCTCTCTGCAGAAAGAGTGATACTTAACTTGATACAACATTTATCCGGAATTGCCTCATCCACTGCAGAAATTATAAAACTGCTGGATGATCCCGGAATAAAAATTACGGACACTCGAAAAACGTTGCCCGGACTTCGTGCACTCCAAAAATATGCTGTTGTTTGTGGGGGCGCCCAAAATCACCGGTTCAGACTGGACGACGGAGTTATGATCAAAGACAATCATATTAAAGCCGCAGGCAGTATTAAGAAGGCGGTTGAATTGGTTCGGTCCAATATCGGGCATATGGTAAAAATTGAAGTAGAAACGGAATCGAAAGAGCAAGTGTTGGAAGCAATAGAAGCTAAAGCGGATGTAATTATGCTCGATAACAGAATACCAGACGAGATTAAAGAATTGGTTAAGATCATTCCTGACGAAATTTTGGTTGAAGTTTCAGGTGGGATTACTCCTGATTCGATTAGCAGTTTTAAAGGCTGTGGAGCAGATGTAATTTCATTAGGTTGGCTCACACATTCTGTAAAAGCATTGGATATAAGTTTTAATTTGAATACTTAAGATCAGCCACTAAAAATATAAATTCACGAATACTTTCGTGTTTTAGAGTTTTTGTGGCGTTATTTTTAAACCATGGATGTACTAGACATTTTAGAAGTTGAATCGGAAGTATCTCTTCCAAAACGCTACTCAGAACTTTCTGTTGAGGAAATGGAGAACCGTGTTAAAGAGATAAAAAATAAGTTCGGCGAGCGATTATTTATTCCAGGACATCATTACCAAAAAGATGAAGTAATACAGTTTGCAGACGCCAGAGGTGATTCTCTTAAATTAGCTCAAATCTGTGCGTCAATGGATAAAGCAGAATATATTACTTTTTGCGGGGTTCATTTTATGGCAGAAACTGCTGATATGCTTACCCGTCCTGATCAAAAAGTAATTCTTCCGGATCTGAGAGCGGGTTGTTCTATGGCTGATATGGCGGACATTGATCAGACTGAGCGAGGATGGAAAAAGATGCAGGAGATCTGGGGTGATACTATTCTTCCATTGACTTATGTGAACTCCACTGCGGCTATAAAAGGCTTTGTGGGAAAGAACGGTGGCGCTTGTGTTACATCGGGAAATGCAGATAAAATGCTGGAATGGGCTTTCACCCAAAAAGAGCGAATTTTGTTTTTACCTGACCAACATTTGGGTAGAAATACAGCCGTTAAACTTGGAGTAAAGCTGGAAGAAATGGCTGTTTATGCTCCTCTGACAAATTCTTTTGAATACGAAGGCAACTTTGAAGATGTGAAAGTCATCTTATGGAAAGGACATTGTTCCGTTCATGAAAAATTCAATATACGTCATGTTGAAAACCTCCGTAATCAGGAACCGGGGATGAAGATTCTTGTTCATCCGGAATGTACCTATGATGTTGTACAGGCATCCGACTTAGCAGGATCTACAAATTTTATTATCGAGACTTTGAACAAAGCTGAGTCCGGATCAAAATGGGCTATTGGTACCGAAATGAATTTGGTAAACCGTCTTAAAGATGAACACCCGGATAAAACCATTGTTTCCTTAAACCCGTTTATGTGCCCTTGTTTAACCATGAACAGAATTGATCTTCCGCATCTTTTATGGAGCTTAGAAAAGTTGGAACAGGGTGAGGTTGTTAATCAGATCAGTGTTTCACAAGAAGTAACTAAAAATGCACTTCTTTCTTTAGAAAGGATGTTGGAGAGGAGTTGAGGAAGTTAATCGGCTCTTTTTGTTTTTTGACAAGTGTTGTATTTAGTACTTTCTTCCTTTTCTCACTAAGAGGGCTCTTCAAAGCAACAATGATTATTTTCTCAACAGGAATAACGTTTGATAGTTCTGCAACATATTTGCTAAGCATTCTTTTTGTTCTTATCCCGGGCCTGTACGGTCTATTCTTTTACAAACAAGGAAAAAATCTCTTCCAAAAACCTACTGAATAAGTATCCATTTTTAAAATTGAACGAAAGTCATTTGTTGATAGTTACATCAATACAGAATAATTTAATATTAAACTAATATATTTTAGAAATGAGCTATTTAGAGAAGATAAACGATATTTATACTCAACTTGGGCAAGGAAAAGCTATGGAAGCTTTTGATCAGTATTACCATTCAGATTGCGATATGGTATTGGAAGATGGGAAAGTTGTTTCCGGAAAAGAAACCAACCGGGAACGTGAAATAGAATTCTTTTCAAGCGTGGAAGATTTCCATGGTCTCGAGATCAAGTCCATAACCTCGAACGAAGAAAATGCAACTACTGCTGTTGAATGCGTTATGGACGTCACCTTTAAAGGAGGAGACAGAATGCAGATCGAACAAGTAGCGACTCAGAAATGGGAAGGCGATCATATTGTTAAGGAACGATTTTACGGAACCCAGTAAGTATATAAGATTCCGGTTTATAAGCTCCGTATCTTCAAATACGGGGCTTTTTTTATTCGATCTTTTTCCATTCCTTTTGGAATGAAATATCTATTCCCGGTATTGCTTTTTTTTGTTTCTTGCACAGAACAATCCAAACATGATTCTGAAAAGAAAACTTCTCTTGGCATTGAATTAGTTGTTCTTGGTATCGCGCAGGATGCAGGTTTTCCCCAAGCCGGTTGTCAAAAAGAAAATTGTCGACTTTATTGGGATGGCAAAGAAGAAAAGCGACATGCCACTTCACTAGGGCTCATTGATCATTCATCAGGTAAATACTGGATTTTTGAAGCTACTCCTGATTTTAAATATCAGTTCCGGCATATTCAGGAACTAGCTGATTCTACTTCAAATCCATCAGGTATTTTTCTTACTCATGCTCATATCGGTCATTATACCGGATTGATGCAGCTCGGACATGAAGTAATGGGAACTTCACAAGTCCCTGTATATACTATGCCCCGAATGAAAAACTACTTGCAGACGAACGGACCATGGAAGCAATTGGTGGACTTCGAGAATATTGCACTTCAGCAGATGACTGCGGATTCTGTTGTTCAGCTTTCTGAAAACATTAAAGTAATTCCGTTTCTTGTCCCACATCGGGATGAATACTCCGAAACAGTTGGTTACAAAGTTGAAACACTAAACAAATCGGCACTTTTCATCCCGGATATTAACAAATGGGATGTTTGGGACAAATCAATTGCCGAAGAAATTTCAAAAGTAGATTATGCCTTTCTGGATGCTACTTTTTATGACTCTGATGAGTTACCAGGTAGAGACATGAATGAGATTCCTCATCCCTTTGTGGAAGAAAGTATTCTGTTATTTAAAAATCTTCCCGCTTCGGAGAAAGCAAAGGTTCATTTCATCCATTTCAATCACACCAATCCTTTGATACTGGATTCTCCTGAAAGAAAAGAAGTAGAGGATTTAGGGTTTAACGTAGCCTTTGAGGGTATGAGAATTCAGCTTAAATAGTCCACAACTTGTAAAACTCCATATTCTGATTGGGCAGTTAATTCAACTTCAATTATTTTCAATCAATCATTAACTAAACTAATTTTATGTATAAGCGCTCAGCTATTTTCCTGATTATTATATTTCTAGGAACCTCTGTCTCAGCACAATCCTACTTTCCCGGCAAATGGGGAGATTGGGAAAAGAAAACTCCTGCTGAACTTGGATTAAATTCTGCACTCATAGATTCTGCTGTTCAATATGCTCAAAAGATGGAATCAACCAATCCAAGAAGTATGGAAGAGAATCATTATGGCACATTTGGTCGTGAGCCATTTGGATATGGAATAGGACCTTTTAAAGATCGGGGAACACAGACCGGAATAATAATCAAAAACGGATATATAGTAGCTGAATGGGGTGAACCGTTCAGAGTTGACATGACTCACAGTGTTACTAAGAGTTTTCTCACTTATACAGTTGGGTTAGCATACGACAAAGGATTAATTCGTGATGTGAACGATAAAGTAGATCCATACATGGCACCCATCCTTGAAATGCAATGGGATGATAACAGAAATAAAGCTGATCATTACAGTTCTCCAAAAATACTGGAACCCTTTAAAGGAGAACACAATTCTAAAATTTCATGGGACCACTTACTTCGACAAACGAGCGATTGGGAAGGAGTCCTGTGGGGAAAACCTGATTGGGCTGACAGACCTAGCAGAGATCGTTCTGAATGGGGTAAAAGAGAGAGAAATGAACCAGGGGCTGCTTATGAGTATAATGACGTTCGGGTGAATCTTTTAGCATTAGCAGCTATGAATGTTTTAAGAGAGCCACTTCCAAAAGTACTAAGAAAAAGCATTATGGATAAAATTGGTGCATCACCGACCTGGCGCTGGCAGGGCTATGAAAATTCCTGGGTTGTTATTGATGGACAGCAAATGCAGGCCGTTAGTGGTGGTGGTCACTGGGGCGGAGGTATGTGGATCAGTGCACGGGATCAGGCTCGATTTGGACTTCTAACATTGCATAATGGTAATTGGAATGGAGAACAACTTGTCTCGGAAGAATGGAATAAATTGGCACAAACTCCAACAGAGGTGCAAACTGATTATGGCTTTATGAACTGGTTTTTAAATACAGACCAAAAAAGATTGCCAAGCGCTCCCGAATCGGCTTTCTTTCATTTGGGGTCAGGAGTCAATATGGTATATGTGGATCAGGAAAACGACCTGGTTATTGTTGCCAGATGGATTAATGGCTCAGCAATGGATGGAATAGTAGAAAGAGTTTTAAAAGCTTTTAAAAAGTAAATTGCATAAAAAAGCATTTCTAAACTAATAGAAATGCTTTTTTAAGTGTATTCAATAACTTTTATTACCAGTCAAAAGAATTAAACTTTATTTCTGGCAGAACTTCGGGTTGCCCGCTTAAAGTTAGCTCGCGAGTTCTTTCTTCATGTTCGGTAGACAGAACACGTTCGATAACAAAATTATACGTAAGCAGATCATTCGTATAAATAGCAGGGAATACCACCGCCACTGAATATATGCTATCAACCGGTGCGGTATCTGTTAGCTCTAAATATTGAGCCTGGTTTTCACCTAATGGCGTAATATCGCCTTTAAGATATATTTTATTAGTAATTGTATTAAACAATCCGTTATCCAGAGCATATTTCATGTCCACATTAAATGTTACAGATGTTTGAGCCTGACTATAAGCTGCTAAGCTTACAGCGAAAGCCATCATAAGTATTATTTTTTTCATAGTACTTTTATTTTATTAGTATTTGTTTTTTTAAAAAATCGTTAATCAGTATCCACTATCGTTAGAGACAACCCTTTCTTTCCACGAAACTACAGTAAACACACTTTCTCTTGGAAAATGAGGTGGAATTGAATTTCCTAACCTTTCATCATACTCATATTTTTTAGTAAACCCGGTTACCCCATATCTTCCAAAAGTTCCAACAGGACCTCTTGTTTCCTGAATAATCCCCCCAAGTAAATCTATGTTTCCTCTGTGTGATCCTGATACATAATTTTCTACCCGGAATGAACTTCCCAGTGCCATATAAGATCCGTGCAGTGTAAGATCTTTAGACCCTGTTCTTGCATGTGCATTTCGATCAATCAAAATATCTCCTTCGCTTACCACACCCAATAAATCAGGAGAAGTATCATCTACTCGAGGGTCAATATTGTACTGGATATCGTTATAAATCTCGACTTCATCTTCTGAGTGGATTGTAATTTGCCCTGAAACAGTCCCTTCCAAGTAAATTTTTTCTGTTGATGAAAGTATTCCGTTATGAGTTTCTCTGGGATAATTTGTTGGGCCAACCCAATTACCGCTACCACTATGGTATTCATGAACATCTATACTTCCATCAGATTGCATGATCATATATGATAACCGGTTAAACGTTAACCCGTCACTGGTAGCGGCACTCTTTAGAGCTGCTACTTTTGCTCCTGATGGTAATTCTCTGGTCTTTGCATTGAAATCAGTAGTTCCTTGAAAATCCGGCGTTGCATCACCCTCTATTGTTCCATCCCTTCCCCTCCATTTATTAGGACTTGAAACGTGTCCGTAAAAGGTTGGAGAACCGGACATCTTGAATGTTCCGTTTGTATGGATAGGCCCCCCAATTTCATCAGATGAATAGAAATAGATGTTATTGCCCGTACTTGTTTTTTCTTTATCTGAGAAGTAAGAATACTTAGAAAATGAATCTCTTCTCATTAATACCTCCGTAATTACTTTGCTGTCGCCATAAGTAGCTTCACTAAATAAAAGAACTTTAAATGTGTCCCAGCCCCCTTCTCCTACTGAATACAAAGAATCAACAGCATCCAGTTCATCTATATTTTCTAGATCATAAGTTTTTAATGTTGCATTTCCGGGAAGTATATCTCCTCCTGAAAGCTCGCCTTCCCATGTGTTGTCACTTCTGATCTTTTCAATTGCAGTTTGAATAAGACTATTGGTGGAGTTTCTTGCCTGTACTTCAGTTATTACTTGTGCCGAACGTTCGGGCAGAACGCTTGCTCGCTGACTATTCGAAAATTGAATAATCCCTGAGAGCACTACTAAACCACTAACTAATAAAAGCATTGATCTTCCCATAACTTCTCCTAGTAAATTAGATTATTTGCTACAATTCTACGTTTCCAGTAGGATCTGTAGTACAGTTCTGTCCCATCTTTTTTTGTAAGATAAGGCTCATTCGATTCTACCAACACTTCAACCTCGACCTGAACTATATCCTCCATTTGTGCCGGAACATTCCCGTCTATATCGTAATAATTAACTTCAAAATCGCGAACTGAATATCTAAATTCGATTTCATTTGCGGGAATACTTGGTGTTTGATTCCATGTCCGAATCAGAACAAGGTCATTCGGATTTGTAGTGGTTGTATCAGGTTCTGATGTAACAGCCCACTCAACCAGGTCAAAATCATCTGATCCATCATTATCAAAAATATTACCTCTGAAAATAAAAGCACTGTCTTCAGCCATTACAAAGGCATCAGCGATTCCTCGATCATAACCTATCCTGTTAAGATCATTCTGAAGTATCGAAACAATATTATCCAGTTTAGCCTGAGTTATAACACTTGATGTTGTTTCAACTGTAGAGTTAAATAAAGAGTAGTTATATGCCAGAATTGATAACAGCATTAACCCGCCTATGATATATGTAGTAGCTAATCCCAAATTCATCGCTCAAAAGACTTGATAAAGATTAAATCAACTTCAGTACTTGGATCTACTTCTTCATTAACTACATTCACTGTAACTCTGTACCTTTTTACAAGAGGGTCACCTTCATCCAGATATTCCGAACTGGCATCGATAATAAAAGTATCTGTATATTCATCATTATAACCGAAAGTCTCGTTATCTGTAATTGGATAATTGGCAAACATATAGTCGATATGGTTGGGATCAAGCATATTTTCATCTTCTCTTTGAACCAACTTTACTTGCTCAATTACATCCTGCGCCCTTATTATCGTTCTGTATTCCACGTCAGAACGGATTACCGTTTCCGAAGTGTTTAAAAAGCTTCTTGAGGTATTAATGGTTAAAAAAGAGTAAATAACCATCGCAGCGGTCAGGTATAGTACATCGGAGTAGTCATTCATAATTGCCTCGTAATTGTGGAAAACATTATACGAACCATAAGGTTCAATAGATGTTTTTTATGCAATATCTAATTTTTATAAAGAAAAATTAATATAAAATGTCTCTATTAAGTTAGTTATCGTCGTTTTCTTGCACTCATTAAGAATAATCTATTACTAACATTGTAAGCTTTCAATTAAAAGAGGATCTTGTTATTAATTTGTTACTAATTCCTATTGAACACTTTTAAAATGAATGACCAAAGAAGAAAAACTGCCATTTTAATTGGCGCTACCGGACTGGTTGGGTGTCATATCCTTCAATTTTTGTTATCAGATGAGAGATACGAATCCGTAAAAGTATTACACCGACGTAGTACGGGGATTTCTCACCCAAAATTAACTGAACATATTATTGGTTTTGATGATCAGGAATCATGGAAAGCACTTGTTTCCGGAGATCATTTATTTTCAGCATTAGGAACAACTCTTAAAAAAGCGGGGAGTAAAGAGGCTCAGTATAAAATAGACTTCACTTATCAAAATGAGGTGGCAAAAGCTGCATCCAAAAATAATGTTCATGGTTATACTTTGGTTTCATCACTAGGAGCAAATGCTGAATCAGGTTCTTTTTACCCAAGAATTAAAGGTGAACTGGATGATGCGGTTCGAAAACTGAACTTCGAGAAAACGTTGATTCTAAGACCTTCATTTCTGGAAGGAGACCGGGATGAATTCAGGCTGGGAGAACGAATCGGAATTCCCATTGCTAAACTACTTTGCAAAATCCCGGGATTAAAGAAATATCAACCCATCAAAGCAAAAATTGTTGCTGAAGCGATGATAGAGGGGTTGAATTCAGAAATAAAACAGAACATATTTGAAGGAGAGGAAATTTATCAGCTTTTAAAAACTTTTTGATACCCATATGTTAAAGCTTTAATTGCAGAACCAATTCTTTCCAATTACATTCTGTTCATCTAAAATAATTTCAAATAAAAACCATGAATAAACTTCTTTCACTTCTTACACTTTCCCTAATCTCGTTATCTCTTACCGCACAATCATCTGATCTCAAAGAGATGATTGACAAACGAGCCAATGAGCTTGAAGAACAAGTGATCGAATGGCGCAGATATTTCCATGAAAATCCTGAGCTTTCAAACCGGGAATTCAATACTGCAAAGAAAATTGCCGCACACTTGGAAAGCCTCGGTTTAGAGGTGCAAACCGGAATTGCACATACCGGAGTGGTTGGGATTTTAAGAGGAGGAAAACCCGGGCCTGTAGTTGGTTTACGTGCCGATATTGATGCTCTTCCTGTTGTTGAACGAACAGATGTCCCTTTTAAGTCTACTGTGATGGGAGAATATCAAGGAAAAGAAGTGGGTGTAATGCACGCATGCGGACACGACACTCACATCGCCATTTTGATGGGAGTTGCTCAGATTCTTTCTGAAATGAAAGACGATTTGAAAGGAACAGTGAAATTTATTTTCCAGCCGGCTGAAGAAGGGGCCCCGAAAGGTGAAGAAGGCGGCGCAGAATTGATGGTAAAAGAGGGAGTCCTTAAAAATCCGGATGTAGATGCGATCTTTGGATTACACATTTCTGATGATACTCCGGTTGGTGAGCTTGAGTACAGACCAAGAGGAATTATGGCAAGTGTAAACAGCTTCGATATAAAAGTGACAGGAAAACAAGCTCACGGTTCCGCTCCTTGGTCAGGAATTGATCCGATTGTAACTTCTGCACAGATCATCAATAATATCCAGACTATTGTTAGCAGAAGCATGCCATTAACCCGACAAGCAGCTGTAGTTACCGTTGGTGTGATCAATGGAGGAGTAAGAAATAACATTATCCCTGAAGAAGTAACTATGCAGGGAACCATAAGAGCTTTGGATGAAGAAATGAGGCAGCTCATTTTCAAAAGACTGGAAACAATAGTTGAAAGTACAGCGGCGAGCAATGGAGCAATTGCAGAACTAACGATTAATAAAGGATATCCGATCACATACAATGATCCAGATCTTACGGCTCAAATGTTACCAACTTTGGAAGAAACTGCCGGGAAAGAAAATGTAATATTGATCAACGCCATTACAGGAGCTGAAGACTTTTCTTTTTTCCAGAAAGAAATTCCGGGCCTCTATTTCTTTGTTGGAGGAAAAGCTCCAGGACGTGAAGCTTCTGGTCACCACACACCTGATTTTTATATCGATGAAAGCGGATTAAAACTGGGAGTTCGTGCAATGAGTAATCTGGTGATTGATTATATGGAACAGTCAACAGGTAAATAATTACAATTGATACCCGTCATGAAAAAAGTATTATTCTTCGTTCTTTTTATATCCTTCAGTGAAAGCGTTTTTTCACAGAATTATTCCTTACACATTCAAAAAGCGGATTCTATAGCCGCTGAATTCTTTACCAAACATATGCTGCCGGGAATGAGCATCTCAGTGTATAAAGGTGACCGAATGATCTGGTCGAAAGGATACGGATTCGCTGATCTTGATAATGAAATCGAAGTAGATCCTTCTCGAACTTTATTCAGAATCGGAAGTGTTTCTAAAACGCTTACTGCTTCAGGATTGGGTTTATTAATTCAGGATGACATTCTCAATCCTGATGATGAAATTCAGAAATGGGTTCCGGATTTTCCTGAGAAGGAATATCAAATCACCATCAAGCAAGTATCAGGACATATTGCCGGTATCCGCCATTATCGCGGAAACGAATTTATGAGCACCAAAAAATATGAGACGGTTAAAGAAGGCTTGGCTTTCTTTAAAGACGATCCCTTGCTTTTTGAGCCCGGAACCAAGTATCAGTATTCCAGTTATGGTTGGAACCTGATTAGCGCTGTTGTTGAAAATGCTTCTCAGGAACCATTTCTCGAATACATGAAATCTGAAGTTTTTCTGCCACTCGAAATGAATAATACTGTAGCTGACTGGGCAGATAAAGATATTGAACACCGCACTAAATTTTATATTTGGCGTGAAGGTAAAAACGTTGAAGCTCCTTATGTAGATAACAGCTATAAATGGGCGGGAGGAGGTTTTATAGGAACGACTGAAGATCTTATCAAATTTGGGGAAGCACATTTTGATTATGATTTTCTGGATGAAGAAACTCAGGAAATTCTTATCACGCCGTTAGAAACAACCGATGGAAACTCAACCAATTATGGAATGGGTTGGAGGTCCTGGAGACATGCAGGGAACGATTGGATTGGGCATTCAGGGGGTTCGGTAGGCGGAAGCACCATGTTTTTGATGAATAAAGAGCACAAAATGATCATCGCTTATACTATAAACAGATCAGGTGCCAGTTTTGACGGACTGCACTTCAAGGTTGCTGATGTATTTCTGAATTCTGATCAATGACCTTACAGGAAGCCAAACAGGAATATCCCCAAATAGATAGCTTGTATTCAATTATAGAAAGCAAAAACATCGAACTAACTCCGCTTCCTAAAACCCCGGAACTTTCCGATATTTATTTCCGCGAGATTGAATTTAAAAGCGATGGCTTTATCTCAATTATTCCACTTGACGATGCTGAGTCTGGAAATCCGGCACTTCTGCTTCAGCTGGTTATTTATGCTGTTGAAGAATATGAAGCATATGATGACTTTCTGATTTGGTGTACCGCTTTTGGATTAAATGTCTCCGATCCCTTTATCCTGAATTTGTACAAGGAACTTGGTACAATCATACCAAAGGTTAGCGGTATCATTGGAACAAACATTAATGATATTTCTGATTATGATTGGGAATTAAATGCAGGTGCCGCCCAAGCCTTGAGGGAGCTTGACGAATGATTTATCCAAAAAACTGGAAAGAATATGAGTTACTTGATCACGGGCAGGGACGTAAACTCGAACGCTTCGGCAATGTAATTCTGGATCGACCTGAACCTTCCGCCACTTGGGCAAAGTTGCTTTCAGAATCGGAATGGAAAAATGCAGATGCCGTATTTTCAGAATCCGATAACCAAAAAGGAAGCTGGGATAAGCATCTACCTGATTGGAACATCTCTTATCCTTTTGGTGAAACAGAAATCAGATTTAAACTGAGTCAGGGTAGTTTTAAACATCCCGGTATTTTTCCCGAACAAGCTGATAACTGGGAATTCATAAAAAGAAAGTGTTCCAGATTTACTTCTGTAGGAGTTCAACCGAGAGTCCTAAATCTCTTCGCATATACGGGAGGCGCAAGTCTGGCTGCTGATCTTTCCGGAGCGGAAGTCACTCATATTGATTCCGTGAAAAGTGTAGTTACCTGGGCTCGTGAAAATGCAGAATTGAACGGAATAGATTCTATTCGCTGGATTGTAGAAGACGCCCCCAAATTTGTTGAAAAAGAGATCAAGCGCGGAAATACCTATCATGGAATAATTATGGATCCACCGATTTTCGGGCTTGGCCCAAAGGGTGGCAGATGGAAGCTGAACAGAGATTTACCCCGCCTTTTAGAAAATGCAATGAAGTTGCTGGATACAAAGCATCGTTTTTTTATTCTGAATACTTATTCTCCGCAACTACCCCTAAGTGAATTACCTAACTTGGTTAAAAGCACTACAGGGTTTTCTAAAAAATTTAAATCAGATAAGTTGGGGTTGGTTAGTGCTTCCGGAAAAGAACTGGCTTTGGGGAATTTGGTACGGTTTTAACAAAAAAAAGACGACCTCTATAGATCGCCTTCTTTTCTTCAATCCTTATATCCGGCTCTATTGCTCTTTCTGCTTCTTCATTTCCTGCTTTTTAATCTCTCTCAGTTTTACAGCTTTTACTTCTTCCGCACTCATATTTTTTATTCTTTCAGAAGCCGGACGTTCAGGTGACAGATCATTATGTAGAGATTCGATTGATTTCTTTGTTTGATAATGAGTATTACCGTTCGGTTCGTATTCGATCTCAAAATCATTCACATTGTCAGTTGCATCAATTAAGCTTATTTCTACGATTCTGTTTCCTTCTTTATCAGTTTTGATCTTAGCATCTCCATGCATTCGTTCACTGTTTTCATGTATAAAACGATTGATTCTGATCGTGATTTCTTCTTCACTAATTTCTTTTTTTACTTTAAGGTCAAAAGTGTGCAGAGCTGATTCAAAAACGGTTCGCTCAACGGTCTCTTCAATCGGAAGAATTTCGAGAGATTGAAAATCGAATATACTTGCTAAAGCACGTTTCTTTTCTTCTGCTACTCCACGATCTGCTTTAGGGAGGACCATTACTACTTCTGTGAGTTTATCGCCGTTGGTTTCGCCTGTTTGTTCATGTTCTATTAAAACCTGACTGATACTTACTTGCGATAAATCCAGACCTGCTTCTTCAAATCTTAACCCAAAATTGGATTTAGACTTAGATTCTATTCCGGGTGCAAAGCCTTTGATCATGTATCCGATTTCTTCTTCGTGTTGTACAGGAACAGTACAGGCTATTAAGATCAGAGTTGTAAAAATTAAGGATGCTGCAATTTTATAGAGTGATTTCATTTTTCTGGGTTTTGCATTGTTGTTTTCTAACCATTCACCCAGGTTCTCAAATGAAGAATTGTGCTTTGTTTTTTTTAATTGATCGAAAGCTTCCGGAAGGTTCATAATGTTACCCAATGGATTTAATTTCTTTGATAACTTTTGCGGTTTCATGGTATAGGTTTTTGGATTCTCGTTGAGTCGCAATACTTTGCGACTTTACATTTTTAAGCTTTATAGATCTCAGACTTTCACCTGATTCCTCTTCAAGCTTTACCATGATTTCCTTCAATTTTTCTCTGGTCCGACTTAATCGTGATTTTATAGTCGATTCACTTTTTTCGTTTTGAATAGCCGTGATCTCCGCAATCGAAAATCCAGCTATTTCAAACAGCAATAATGCCACTCTTTCTTTTCGGGTGATCTGCGACAAGGCAGCTATCAACATTTGATTATCTTCAAAGAATTCATCTTCAAAAACTTTAAAGGCAACTTTGCCTTCTTCAGAATTAAGCGACACAAACCTGCTCCAAAACGGCTTGCGAACCGAATTATAAAAACACCGGGTAATAATCTTAAAAAACCAACTCTTAAAGCTCGATGTATCTCTCAGGGAGTCAAAGTTTTCATAAGCTCGTAGCAATGCTTGTTGCATCACATCTTCAGCTTCTGATTTTGAAGCACCCGAGCATAAAGCTCTGCAATAATTAACTCCATCGTTATAATGGGGTTTAAGTAAGTCAGTAAATTCAGAGTCAGCCACAGAATATTTTTAGGGATTCATGGTTTGCGCGCATGCACCCATAAGACACGTTAACTATACAAAAAGTCGCACAGTTTTTTAAAAAAGGTAGAAACCCACATTTATATAAGATTTTATCTTTCATAAAATTAAGTGTTTGGATGTTTTCAATTTTAAATGAGTCCTTTTCCAAAAGCTTCGTCATTACATAATACTTCAACCTATACTTTAATTTACCCATGCAAAAAAACCTGTTATTAGTTGTTCTTTTTATTATTTCAATTCAACCAATCTATGCTCAAAATCTTTTCAGAGCGAATATAATTGATCACGAAACCAATGATCCTATTGCCGGAGTTACCATTTCATTCCCTGAACTGATAATTGGTAGTTTTACGGATTCCAATGGCTTTGCCGAAGTAAAAAATATCCCGGATGGTACGCATCGGATTACAATCAGCTTTGTGGGTTATGAAACAATCACTATTACCAGAGACTTCCCCCTTGACCCCGAATTTCAGAATCAAAGATTTGAGCTGCATCATGCCCACAAAGAACTCGAAGAAATCACCATCACTTCTACCAGAAGCACCCGTACCATTGAAAACTCACCAACCAGAGTAGAGTTTATAGCAGGTGAAGAATTAGCTGAAAAAGGAAATATGAAGCCCGGAGATATCCGAATGCTTCTGAATGAAAGTACCGGGATTCAAACTCAGCAAACTTCTGCTACAAGTTACAACTCGAGCATTCGTATTCAGGGACTTGATGGAAAATACACACAGCTTCTAAGAGACGGACTTCCTCTTTATTCCGGATTTTCGGGCGGACTTAGTCTGATGCAAATTGCCCCATTAGATCTAAAACAGGTTGAGGTGATAAAAGGAGCAAGCTCAACTCTGTATGGAGAAGGTGCTATTGCCGGACTTGTAAACCTGATCACGAAAACACCATCAGAAAATCCTGAGTTGAGCTTTATGGTCAACGGAACTTCTGCTTTAGGACTGGATCTAAGCGGATTTTATAGCGCAAAAAGGAATAATATCGGGACTACAGTTTTTACTTCTTACAACAAAGGAACTGCTTATGACCCGTCCGATATCGGATTTACCGCTATCCCTGAATTTGAGCGTTTTACTTTGAATCCAAAAATATTTGTTGATCTGAATTCCAACACTACCTTAAATGCCGGATTGAATGTTATTACAGAAAACAGGCTGGGAGGTGATATCGATTTTATTGAAGGTGAAGATGTTAACAATCCATATTTCGAAGAGAATAGAACGGATAGAATATCTACCCAATTTCGATTAATGCATCTAATTTCTGAGAACTTGACATTCAATCTGAAAAACAGCCTCAATTATTACGATCGGTCAGTGGCTATCCGGAATTATACCTTTTCGGGCTTGCAAAAATCTTCATTCAGTGAAGCTAATATCAGCCTTGTTCATGAAAATACCGAATGGATTGGCGGATTAAACTTGTGGACCGATAATTTTGATGAAACACGGGATGCCGATAGTTTTGATTTAAGTTTTTCTGATGTAACTATTGGTGGGTTTGTTCAAAACACCCGGAATCTGAATCCGGATTGGTCAATGGAAACCGGACTCAGAGTAGATCATCACTCAGAATACGGAGTATTTACTTTGCCTCGTTTTTCAATCATGCATCAGTATTCTCCGTCATTAACATTCCGACTTGGTGGTGGATTAGGATATAAATCACCGACTGTTTTTTCTGAGGAGGCGGAACAATTGCAGTTCAGAAATATTCGCCCGATTGATATGGACGCACTTGAAGCTGAGCGATCACTTGGTCTCAATTTTGATACCAATTTTCAGCTTGCTGTCACCGATCAGGTCTCGCTATCAACAAATGTATTGGTTTTTTATACCCGCATTGATGATCCTCTTCAACTTGCAAGAGTTCCTGCCATAGGTTTTAACCCTCCCGAATATGAATACATTCAACCTAACGGTTTCATTGACACTAAAGGTGTGGAAGTAAATATGAAATGGAGCTATAAGGACTTTAAACTTTTTATAGGCTATACCAACGCTAACGTGAAAGAACATTACAACGATAATTCCAATACATTTCCTTTGGTTGCGCGCCACCGACTCAATAATGTGTTGATGTATGAAAAACACGGTGAATTCTGGATTGGCCTGGAAGCCTATTATTTTAGTCCTCAAAAACTTGGAGACGGAAGTACGGGAGAGTCATACTGGATAACAGGACTAATGACCGAAAAAAGACTGAATAAAACGTTCTTTGTATTTCTGAATTTTGAAAACTTTCTGGATACACGTCAATCTAAATTTGACGAAATTTTTACCGGCAGCATGAGCAATCCAAACTTTAAAGATATCTACGCACCAGTTGATGGATTCGTGATAAACGGTGGCTTCAAAATAGAGCTCTAACTCTCAGGGTTACCAATCTTCCCGATAAATAATATCGCTCCGGATTGTTTTTCCCGAAGAATCATAACATAAGATCTGTTAAAGTTGATGACAGGGTTTGTAGGTCCGGCTGAAGTTCTTCCTATTGCTACACTTGTAACTGCAGCCGCCTCTGTCCCTTTTTCATCCAGCTTCAGATAGGTTTTATGCTTGACTTCCGAGATAAAAAGCCCTCCGGAACCATTTATGTTTGACAGATCTGCCTTTCCGCTAAAAGCAGTCGGCATTCCCATATCAGAAAGACTCTGATTAAGCGTCTCTTTGTATTTCAACTCTAGCTTCGGCAAAAATATATCCACTGTATCTTCATTATAAGAATCGTACCAGTTCTCTAAGTTGGCTAAGCTTAAATCATTTTCTATGAAAGTATCGAGCGGAGCTGTTTCGTCTTTAGGCCTGAGAAGTGTCATTGAAAAAAATCCATTCCCATAAGGCAAGTCAACCATTTGGATATTTTCATCCTGATAAAAATCAGTGGAAAGTTTTTGGCTCATCATATCGACCTTCTTTATTTCCCCGCTTTCTTTCACAAAATCTCTTTCTTTTGTTCTTTCAGGGTCGAATTCATATACCCAGTCTCCTTTAAAATAAACTGCATTTATTAAAAACATCACCTTTTCAGGGGAAATCCCATCGACAATTTTGTTGATCTTGCCATATGTTTTTTCGTCAACCCAATCATTAATAATATCAGCAGATTTCGGATCTGCAAAGTCTAACTCTGCTGATTCCGCATCAAAATAGTTAGTCAGGTTTTTAGCAAACTCCTCTCTAACCGGAAACCCTTGATTACTCCAAACTGAATTAGCGATATCCATTCTGACTTTTGAGTCTACTGTAGTTAACAACTCGGTCAGTGATTTATAGCCTTCATTAATTTCGGGCAATGACATATCACCAAGCTCAAGCGTATTTTGCATTTCATCATAGGTTTCTCCTTTGGCTCCGTTCAGGGTCATTCCCAAAGCCGTAGAAATACTTAAAGGAGATATAAATACATTTTCTGACTTGCTGCCTATCGCCAATTCTTTGAACATCTTTATACTGAAAGAACGATCTGCTTTTACAATTAACTTTTCCGCCTTCGTAAGTTCACGGGGCAGTTCAGCTTCATCGGAATTAGTAATCGGTTGGTTACATGCCAATATTAAAATTGAAGAAAGAAACAGCAGCTTTATAGAACTCATAGCAAATTGGATTGTTAATTATATACTTAAACATAATGAAATTACTGAACATTTTATTATGTGTTTCCTTGGATCTATTGTAACAAGTTATTATTAACATTTAAACTTTCTCCTTATAGTTTTTCTAAATTCGCATTCAATTCTAAAAATTTGAAACAAATATTTTTTTTAGTAGTATTAGTTTCAAATTTTTAGAATTGACTAAGTCATGAAATTACTTACCCGATCTGAAGAATATATTTTATTAGCAGTCTGGAAGCTTCAGGAAGACGCCTATAGCATACCCATCCAACAAAAGCTCACTGAGATAACAGAAAAAGAATGGTCATTAGGGGGCATTTATATGCCTCTCGAACGGCTGGAGAAGAGAGGATATTTATCTTCATCACTATCAGATTCGACCCCCGAGCGCGGCGGCAGACACAAGCGAATTTATAAACTAACCCGGGACGGCAAGGCTGCACTGCGGCATGTTTATGAAGTTCAGCAAACAATCTGGAGTGGCGTTCCTCAACTAATGTTCGGAATGAGTTAACATGAAGTACGCCCTCCGAAATTAGCCGAGAAAATCCTTTCAAAACTTCAGTATGATGACGTTTGGAAAACCACGCTTGGGGATTTTGATGAATACTATTTCAACAAAGCAGAAAAAGAAGGGGTAAAATCTGCCAATCGATGGTATTGGCAACAGGTATTAAAATATGCTCCATCAAAACTACTTCATAAAACCTATTGGGGAGCTGCCATGTTTAAAAACTATTTGAAAATATCTTTAAGAAACTTAACAAAACAAAAGAGCTATTCTTTCATTAATATTTTCGGGCTTTCTCTTGGTTTAACCTGCTTTATTTTAATCTCGCTCTTCATTCATTATGAATTAAGCTACGATTCTTTTCACGAGTATAGCGACAGATCGTATCGTGTGGTCGCTGAACAACCTCAAAATGAATATTTAGGATCTAAATGGTTTGCTCTGAGTCCTACAGCGATGGCTGCTACAATGAAAGAGGAATTTTCTGAGGTTGAGTTTGCAACTTATTTTACCGGGTCCAGAGCTGTTTTAAGAAATGGAAATCAACGCTTAACTGAACGTGGAGTCGCCTCAGACGGTGATTTCTTTAATGTATTTACATATTCATGGTATGCAGGAAATAAGACTGAAGCTTTAAAGGATCCCGGTTCCATTATTTTAACTAAATCCACGAGCCAAAAACTATTCAATGATGAAAACCCTATTGGCAAAATTGTTCATTTTATTTACCCAAATGGTTCTGAAGTTGATAAAACAGTGACTGGAATAGTAGGAGATCCACCTCAGAATTCTCACTTCACTTTCAAATATGTAGTCAATGATCAGACCACTCCCTACTATACATATAACTTAAATGAATGGAGTAATACCAACGTTTACACTTTTATTACGCTTAAAGACAGAGATCTCGCAGAAGACTTTTCAGAGAAAATACCAGGTTTTGCTTCTAAGTATATTGGTGCTTCAGACTATTACCAAAATAATCCTGATGCATTTCCTTCTCACCGACTTCAATCTTTAGAGGACATACATCTTCACTCTAAGTATTTAAATTTTAATCCTTACAGTATTGGCGATATAAAATTGGTTTATACGTTTTCAGCTATTGCACTTTTTATTCTTTTGATAGCCTGTGTTAATTATATGAACCTTTCTACCGCCAGATCATTAACCCGTTCGAAGGAAGTTGGGGTTAGAAAAGTAATCGGTGCTTACAGGTCAAACCTGATGATGCAATTCTTATCAGAAGCAGTACTTGTTTCTCTAATAAGTATTGCAGGAGCTGTTATTTTCGTGTTTTTTTTACTTCCTGTTTTCAGCGAACTGGTAAACAGAGAATTAAATACAGGGGTTTTACTATCCTGGGAATTTTGGGTATTAACTATTTCGGCCAGTTTCCTTGTGGGAGTAGTTTCAGGAAGTTATCCTGCCTTTTACTTATCCAAAATTAAACCTATTTCTGCATTTAAAAGTGAAAATAAGAATGGTAAAAGTTCAACTTTTTTCCGCAATGTACTTGTTGTTACTCAATTCTCGATCACCGGTGTTCTTCTAATAGGCGCAGCTGTTGTTTTCCATCAAATGGATTATTTAAAAAACACAGATACCGGATTAAAAAGAGAACAGGTCTTGGTTGTACCTCAAAATGATCCTGAGTTTTGGAATCGATTCGAAACAATAAAGTCTGATTTAATCTCCTACTCCGGAGTAGAAATAATAACAGCTTCTCAATATGATCCTATTTATATGAGTAGTAAAACTTCCGGGACAGAATGGGAAGGAAAACAGGAGAATCAGGAACTCTCCGTTTATGTATCGCCTGTACACTATGATTTTATAGAACTATTTGGGATCGAATTGATACAAGGTCAGAGCTTTTCACCGGAAATATTTAAAGAAACAGAAGCAAGTTATATTGTAAATGAAATACCTTTAAAAGAACTGGGCTGGGAGCTCGATGAAGCTATTGGAAAAAGGTTTTCTGTTTGGGGTAATGATGGAAGAATAGTAGGCGTAGCTAAAAACTTTAACTTTATTTCCCTGGACCAACCTATTGCCCCGCTTGCCCTTCTTCTTGGGCCAAAATTCAATCATAGATATTTATTGCTAAAAACTAATCCCAATAACCTTCAGGAAACTATTGCTCAAGTTGAAAGTACTGTGAAAACTTTTTCGCCCGGTTTTCCTTTCTCTTATTCTTTTTTAGATGATAACTATGCACAAATGTATTCAGATGACATTCGAACAGGTACAATGTTCAATTATTTCTCAATATTGGCATTGATTATAGCTTGTATGGGCCTGTTCGGTTTAGCAACTTTTGTTACTGAGCAAAGAACAAAGGAAATTGGTATCAGAAAGGTGTTGGGAGCGAATCTTTTTCAAATCATCTCGTTGTTGAATAAAGATTTCTTAAAGCTTGTTGGTTTCAGCTTGATAATAGCAATTCCGACAGGTTGGTATTTTGCTTCAATCTGGCTGAAAGACTTTGCCTTCCGAATTAATTTAAATCCTGTTCTTTTTGGGGTAACGAGTATGATCATTTTAAGTGTTGCCATACTTACAGTAAGTTATAAATCAATCAAAACAGCGACAGCTAACCCTGTTGATAGTTTAAAAGCTGAATAATAACTTAAAAAATTAACTACTTTCTTAATGGTTTATCTCCTTTTTATTAAAATATTAATTCTAATAGTTTTACTTTATAGAAACTTAAATTGATAAATTTTCAGCATGCTAAAGTTTCTACCGTTTCTCTTCATCCTAACCATTTCAATTCCCCTTCATTCTCAATCAGTAGAAAAGATTCAAAAAAAGATTAATCAATGCTTTAGTTCGCAAGACTTTAAATGTGCTGAAAAAGAACAGAAAAAACTTATTAAAAAAGATAAAAAGAGCCCGAATCTGGCTAGATATTATTCTGACTTAGGAACAATACAGCGAAGGTTGGGGAAAAAGAAAGATGCTCTTAAATCCTATGACAAAGCCATAAAGCTTGATGACAAAAGAGTGGTTTTCTATACAAACAGAGCAACATTACATATGCAAATGGAAAACTACGAAAAAGGGAATTCAGACTTCGAATCAGCCATCGCTCTGGAACCTGATAATTGGAAAATTGCTTCTGATTATGCCACCTTCAAAAAAAGGCAGGGGCTGCTGAAAGAGTCACTCACAGATTTTAGTACACTTATCGAAAAATATCCTGAAGAACTAATTTTTTACAATAATAGAGCTGATACATATCTCCGACTTGGGGATCACGAATCTGCTTTTAAAGATATAAACTACGTGCTCAAAAAAGATCCGGAGTATCAAGTCGCTATTATCACAAAAGGAGAGATCTACCTTGATCTTGAGCAAACAGAAGAAGCTTGTTCATATTTTAAACTAGCTATTGACAAAGGCTTTGATGCAAATAGAATCTCTTATCTTCTGAAAGAATGTAAATAACCAAAATCAAATGTAAGCACTTTCATAAGATTCTGTCTTTTGTGTTCATTATTATCTGTTTGATTAATAATTGATATCTACTCATGAAAGCAATTCACTCACTATTCCTAATTCTCCTATTCCTGATTCCAAACTCAGTAGCTCAGGAAGTAAAAGTCATAGATCCTCCATTCTGGTGGGCTAATATGCCTGTAACAGAGCTCCAGATTCAATTATATGGTGAAGATCTTGGAAAATATCGGGCAACTTTAAATTATGATGGCGTGGAAATTAAACGCCAGATGGCTGTAGATTCTCCCAATTATCTGTTTATTTATCTTGATATTTCCGAAAAGGCAAAACCTGGAAAATTAGATATTATTCTAAAAAATGAAGATGAATCTATTACAGTTCCTTATAAACTTTTAGAAAGAGAGCCATCTAAGGGACGGTACCAAGGCTTTGATTCCAGGGATGTTATCTATCTGATGATGCCCGATCGTTTTGCAAATGGTAATCCTGATAATGATACGATTGAAGGGATGTTGGAATCTGCAGATCGTTCGAATCCTCAGAGAAGACAAGGCGGTGATATTCAGGGAGTAGTTGAAAATCTGGAGTACATCAAAGATTTAGGGATTTCTGCCATCTGGTTTACTCCTCTTTTTGAAAATGACATGAGCGTGAAATATGGCGCTTATCATGGATATGCAGCTACCGATTTATATAAAGTGGACCGCAGATTTGGGAGTAATGAAGAATACAAAGCCATGATTGAAACTGTTCATAAAAATGGTATGAAGGTTATTATGGATATGATTCACAATCATATTGGAGATCAACATTGGTGGATGAAAGATCTTCCGACCAAAGATTGGGTACACGATTTTGAAAAAATGGGTCAGACTAACTTCCGTGGTTCAGCTGCTTCCGATCCTTATGCTTCAGATTTTGATTCAAAAAAGTTAGTAGATGGATGGTTTGTTCCTGAAATGCCGGATCTGAATCAGGATAATGAACTATTAACGGACTACTTAATCCAGAATACTTTATGGTGGATAGAATACACCGGAGTGGATGGCATCCGGATGGATACCTATGTGTATCCTGATAAAGAATATATGGCGCGCTGGGCTAAAGAAGTGCTGGACGCTTATCCTGATTTTAATATTGTGGGCGAAGCCTGGGTAAATACCGTTCCGGGTGTAGGTTTTTGGCAGGATGATAAAGACGGAGTAGATGATGGATACGATTCAGAGCTTCCCAGTCTTACAGACTTCCAATTCTCTTTTGCTGCTCGTAAGGCATTTAATGAAGACTTTGGCTGGGAGACCGGAATAAGCCGATTATATTATATGTTGTCGCAGGATTTTGTGTATTCAAATCCGATGAAAAACGTAACTTTTCTGGACAACCATGATATGTCCCGGTTTTATGAGCACATCGGAAAAAGAGAAGCTGAATTTAAAATGGCTCTAGCCTGGTTGATGACAACTCGTGGAATACCTCAGATCTATTACGGAACAGAACTTATGCTTGGACATGAAAACCGTGGTGGAGATGATGAAGCATGGAGACAAACAATGCCGGGTGGCTTTCCGGACGACTCTCATTCTGTATTCACTAAAGAAGGCAGAACACAAAAAGAAAATGAAATACATGAATACACAAAGAAATTAATTCACTGGAGAAATTCTTCGCCCGCAATACATGAAGGAAAACTTGTACATTTTATTCCTCAGGATAATGTTTATGTCTATTTCAGAGTTCACGATAAGCAAACGGTTATGGTGATCATGAATAATAACGAGGAAGAGATAACACTGAACAGAGCCCGGTTTGCAGAAATTTTGGATACCTACTCCACAGGGAAAAATGTGATCTATCCCGGTTCATTTAATCTCAATGAGAATATATCAGTACAAGCAAAGTCGACAATTATTCTGGAACTGAAATAATTCAAATCAGACTTTGTTTCTGATTATAATTATCTGTCTTATATTGAACTAACTTCTAAATCAACAAATCTAAAATGAAGAAACTAACTTCGGTTCTGTTGCTGTTATTCTGTGTTTCTGCAGTGGTACAAGCTCAAATAAAACTTAATTATAACATTAAACCAGGATCAACATATGCTACAAAAGTAGTTCTGGAACAGGATATCTCACAAACCATTATGGGACAATCACAAAATATTGATAGTGACCAGGGCTATGGAGTAGAGCTTACTTTCACTGATTATGAAGATGGTAAATATTCAGTTAAAATGGTCTATAATAGCATTATGATAAATCAGCCAATGGCTGGTTTAAGTTATGATTCAGAATCAGCGACTTCTGAACCAACAGGGCCCGCTAAAGCTATTGCTTCTGTTATAGGAAAAGAACTGAATTTTACTCTGAGCAAAAGAGGAGAAGTTTCAAATATCACAGGATTTGAAGCAATGCTGGATTCAATGGCCGCAAATATGGGCTTTACCGATGAAGCCCAGGTTGCAATGTTTAAATCTCAAATGTCATCTCAGTATAACGCACAATCTATGACAGATCAACTTAAACGAACGTTGATCATTTTCCCTGATAAAGAACTGAATAAAGGAGAGACCTGGTCTGAGGACCAGTCTATGGAAGCCCCTTTTGCAATGAATATTCAAACTACTTATGAATTAGCCGATTATGATGATGAAACCGTAACATTGAATATTTCATCAGATATTTTCACTGAAGGTGATGAAATGAATATGGGTGGGGCTACAATGACTCCCGATCTTTCCGGAATTCAATCAGGTACAATTGTAATTGACAGAAATACGGGGCTTGTTCTTGAAGGAAACATGGAACAACTTATTTCGGGAATAATGAACATGACTTCTCCTCAGGAAATGGAGATTCCTATGGAAATTTCAGGAAAAACCGATGTTGAAGGATCTGTTAATTGATCAGGATATTTCCAACTGATAATGATCACTAATTATACGAAGACCGGTTTTAGGATCTGTCTCAGACTTACTGGAAAGGTGCTCAAAATTTAATTTTTTGAGCACTTTTTTTATTCCTTCATTGTCAGAGTCCACATAACCATTAATGGCCCGGAGCTTCATTTCACTAAAACCGAATGAAATGGTTCTACTCATAATTTCGGAGCCAAACCCCCTGCTCCAAAAATCTGGTAAAACCCAACAGCCTATCTCAGCAATTTTTTGTTTGTGATCCCAATCATTAAAACCGGATGCTCCTACCCATTTACCGGATTTTATATCTTGTACTTTCCACCAAATCCCTTTTTTATTTTCCATTAACGAACGATACCAGAGCATTTGCTTCAGGGTTTCTTCCTTGCTATTGAAGTGAACTCCATAGAACCGTGTCACTTTAGGATTTGAAAGCGCATTGTGTATGAACTCAAGGTCTTCAGAATCTATTTTTTTAAATCTGATCACTTATTCTTTTTTTATCAGAAGATAAATTCATTTAGTATAAATCATCTATCTTCTAAAACCATATACCGTTTGAAGATCATCCAATTGTTCTTGCCTGATAAGATGTGAGCCCAACTTCAGCTCTCTTTTCATTTGATAATTACGTTCTGGTCCTAGTACATAGAAAATATTCAGTTGCTCCAACTCATTTTCGAAGTATTTCTTTGTGAACTTATCTTTGAATTTTGTGTTTAACACAAGTTCCTTGAACTTTTCTGATAATTCATTTGAAGTTCCTCTTAGAAAATCATGGACTGAATTTTTGAATTCTTTGTCCATTTCACAAGTAAACCGCATCGGAGCTAATCTACCCAAAAGTTGAGATGGCAAATAATGGGCGCTATTAATTGAGTGTTTTTGCAAATACAAAAACCGTAAAAGTGCGCCCAGACCTTTTCTCACCCGTCTATGTCCTTTAAAACAACCGTATATTTTAGGGTAATCTTCCAAAACCCTCATAGACAAACGAAATTCCCGCTTATTTCCCCTTCGTTTGGTAGAAATGAAATAATATGTCTCAGTCTTTTTATTTGCATGGTTAAAAGGTGGACGAAGAGAACGAATAAGTAAGTTTTCTAGCAGAATAGCATCCATTTCTGTTTTACAGATTTCAAAACCAATACGCTCTATCTGAGCAACCATACTCTGTACTTTTTTGGACTTTGAATATCTGTAAGAAGTAATTCTCTTGAGTAAATCTTTGGCTTTTCCCACATAAAGTACTTCGTCCTTTTTACCATACATAGTATACACCCCCGGTTCATGAGGCGGTAGCTCAACCATGGCAGCATTCACTCTTTCCTTTTGAGTGATTGATATAGGTTCGAAAAGATCTAAAGTCACTTAATTGTAATACTTATTCATTATCAATCCCGAAGTTTACCGAATACACAGTATTTCCCCATATCAATTTCAACACACCGTCATTATCTTCTTCTTCAACAAGAATAGTAAAGCCTTCAGTACTGTCTTCTTTTTCAAATACACTCATCGGAACTCTGCCTAAATCTCTGCTTTCATCATATGTTCTACCATTTTGACCCGTTTGCTTGTTGATGATTAAAATTCCACCTCCAGCTTCCGGAATTGTGAAGAATGTGTATTCGCCTGCCGGCATTTCCACCCCGTCAAATTGTAGATCTGAGGATGTTTTGAAATGAGTTGCTCTGTTAGCTCCCGTTCTCCATCTTTCACCAAAAGGAACAATTCCCCCGAATAAGTCTCTGCCCCTTCTTTGGGGAGAACCATAAGAAACGTTAAATACGGTATTTCCAATTGTGAATTCTTCTTCAATAGCACCGGATAAAGACCCAAATGGATTCCCTTTTTTATCGGATGCGGCAAATCTCTTTGAGATATTATTTATATCGATATCATTACTTCTGTTTACAGTAAGTTTTCTCGTCGTTTGTGAAGCATCCAACTCAATAATGTTACCATTCTCATCAACATTTACACCCATCACGCCTCGTGAGGGATGCCTTATAGTCATTGAATCTGAATCAATTTTAGCGACAACAAAAGTAGAAGCTCTGCTCCCTGTAAGTAACTTTTGATCAATGCTGTCTCTGGTTACTTTCATAGCATTATTAAATGCAATCTCGAACGGCCAGTGAACCATGTCTATAAATGGAAGTACTCCTTCTTCATAGCCTGATTTTATAATTCTGTATGAACCATCATTTGTAAGAACAGAAACTATTAGAGAGTCTCCTTCTTTTTTGTACGATCTTTCCAGCTCACCTTCAGAATCAAAACCGCTTTCAAGGTCAAAATCTGTTATGGTCATTTCTTGTATACCCCCGTTATCCGTCAAGCTCAATTCATATGATTTAAGAGACGTTCTTGGACTTCTGAGTACAACCTTTGCTGAAATTGAATTATCCGTTTTTTCGAACTTTTCAACTGCTAATGTATCGTTGCCCAGCAAAGTTATATAACCTGCATTATTTGAGGTTTCTGTGTAGCTTGTACATGATATAAAAACACACATGCATACTAAAAATAACCCGGCTTTATTCTTCTTCATCGTTCTTTTTTCACTTTATGGTTAAGATAGAATTTTTTTTAACGCAGCTACCTGAACAGGCTTTTTAATAAAATCTGAAACTTTTTCATCCCATTCAATTTTGTAAAGGTCTTCAGTGTTTGTATCAACTCTGGAGCTGATTACAAAGATTTCAACTTTTTTTTCGGTCTTCGATCTTATCGAATCAAATTCTTTTAAGAAGTCCCATCCGTTCATTTCCGGCATATCAATATCTAACAAAATCAAATCCGGAAGTCCTGCCCCGGATTCCATCATCTCCTGAATACCATCTAATGCTTTTCTTCCATTTTCAAAAGTTGTTACATCATTTTCAGGCAAGTGACTTTTAATGATTTTTTTAACCCCGAATGTGTACACTTTGTCGTCATCAATTATACAAACGCTTTTTGTCTTGCTCATGTTAATCTAATTTTAAATGTTGTTCCCTTTCCGGGTGTGCTTTCAACTTCGATGCTTCCCCCCAAAGATTCAATCTGGTTTTTTGTAATAAATAGTCCAATTCCTTTTGAGTTTTCGTTGCCATGAAAAGTTTTATACATCCCAAATAGTTTATCACCGTGCTTTTCCAAATCAATTCCCAACCCATTATCCGAAACTTCTAAATATGAATGACCATTGCTCTCATACAGGTCAATTTTTACTTTAGCTTTTTTATCAGGATTACGGTATTTAATTGCATTTGAAATAAGGTTCAGAGTAATGCTTTCCAAATATGCAGGGTTATACTCTATTATTAATTCCTGATCGATATTTTCCTCAAACTGTATATTATATGATAGGATATCTGAGATCAGAATCTCTTTAACCTTTTTGATCATTTCGGAAGGCTTTAATTCTTTCAGATCGTTTTCTGTTTTATACTGCTGATCAATAATTTCATTTAAGTCTTCTATCGAAACATTCAGCCTTTCAGAGGCTGTTTTCAAATATCCCATCAGTTCTTCTTTCTCCTCTTCGGATTCCTCCACATCGAACAGGGATAATAACATAGAAATGTTCCCTGCATGATTTCGAAGATTATGAGAGACAATGTGGGCAAAGTTCAGTAATCTCTTGTTTTGTTCTCCAACAATATCCAGAGTCTCATTAAGCTGCATTTCTTTTTGTTTTCGCTGAGAAATATCCGTTACAACCGCTAATACTGCCGGTTCGTCTGACCCCTCTTGTTGAAAAGGTACTTTAATGGTTTGGTGAAAAACCTCATTTCCCTTAAAATCTATTGATTTGATTTCAGGTATAAATAATGGTTCTTTGGTGGTGGCAACTCTCTTGTCTGCTTCTTTATACTCCTTTGCCGTTTCTTCAGGAACTCCCAGATCAATATCTGTTTTACCTATAATCTCACTCTCACTAAGGCCAAAAAATTCGCGTGCTGCTTTATTAGCCATCAGATATTTTCCTTCAAGATCTTTTACAAAAATCAGATTTGGCACGTTATCCAACACAGATTCAAACTGTTTTCTCAATCTGTCATTAAGTTCTGAAATTGATTTCTCTCTGGTAATATCTGATAAGAATCCCGATGACAAAACAGCTCCATCAGACTGTAGTTCCGGATTAGCTCTTCCTCTTACCCATCTAAGTCCTTTTCTTGGTAATATAACTCTGAACTCACAACTCCACTCTTGCTGGGTTTTCACAGACCAGGTTATGGACTTCATTACTCTGGCAATATCTTCTTTTTGAACCAACCTCAACAAAGGCTTTATGCTCGATCTCAAGTCTTTCGGTTCAAGCTCAAGTACCTCTCTGATTCCTTCACTTACAAAAGGGAAACTAACTTTCTCTTTTGCATCAACTCTGTGCAAGTACAAAAATCCGGGAGCCTGTTCAGACAATTTTGTAAATAACTCATTTCTGTTTTTGAGCTTTTCTTCGGCCTCCTTTTGCTGAGTTATATCCTTTATATATCCATACCCAAGAATACTGTTATCCTTTTCAACTTCAAGCGTAGCGTTTCCTCTCAACCATCTTGTTCCTTTTTTAGGCAGTTGAACTCTGTAGTCGCAATTCCATTCACTCTTTGACTCAACAGCTTTCTTCAAAGAATTTGTAAACCGCTTTCTGTCTTCAGGATGAATTCTGGATCGTATCCCATCAACATTGTTTTTCACATCTGCCGGTTCCAGCTCGTAAATATGTTTAATCCCTTTACTTGCAAAAGGAAAGCAGGAAGTTCCATCTTTATTAAATTTATATTGATAGAAAAACCCGGGTACATGCTCCGATAGTCGCTGAAACATTTCATCGCTTTCTTTCAACTTACTTTTTGCTATTTGCTCTTCTGTGATGTCTCTGGTAATTCCGTAAGTACCAATCAGAACTCCTTTTTCATCATATAAAGGCATTTTACTTGTTGAGGCCCATTTTACTTTAGATGAATCACCTGCAAAAACCTCCTTTTCAATTTTGTTAAAAAGTGGCTTTTCAGTTCTGATGATTTCCTGTTCATCTTTAAAGGCTGGTCGGGCATGTTCGTCATCAAAGAAATCAAAGTCTGTTTTCCCGACTATTTCCGATGGATCTTCAAGCCCAAATTTTTCAGCACAGGCTTTATTTATTCTTATAAACCGGCTTTCCAGATCTTTGAAATAAACACTTTCCCGGATGTTATCCATCAAACGGGTAAAAAAGAGCGCTTCTTCATTCAATGAAAGCGTCAAATCATCAGGAGACGAACCAAGTTCAGCATATCCTGCCATCTTGCTGATGCCTCCGTCTTTGTTTCTTTCTATGGCCTCACCCAGCCACTCAACAAAATATTTATTATTGTTGATACTATGACTGGTTTTCCTGTAAAACGGTATGCTTTCACTTATCTCAGCACTGCAAAAAGCATTCAGAATCTCACTCTTAAAGTTTTCGGGAACCAGGTCGGCATCTTCCCCGAAAAGTTTTAAAAAAGTAATACCTAAACTCAGTTCTTTGGATTCAACATTCCAAACCCAACTGGATTTCGGGATCTCTTTTCTATGTGTAGCAATCAACTTCATTTAAGGCTGATTTACTTTCTCCAGCATGTTAAGCCTTGCAGCTTCAAATTCATCCCCCTTTTTCCATGCTTGCAGCGTGTCATCGTTCAACACCCTAAAGCCAACTTCAAAGAACAGGCGTGTATCTTTTACTGCCCCTGATATATCCCAATACTCATTTATTTCATCATTTACCGAATGATAATTTGCCGCTGAAACACTATCCACTGTTTCAGCAAAACCTTCCGGTTTGTTCACAAATTCATTTCCCGGATTTGGAAAAATTGCCGGAATCCCAACTTTCGCCATATTGAAATGATCAGACCGGTAAAAAATTCCCTGTTCAGGATTCGCATCAGGCTTCACTGTTCTTCCTTGTTCTTCAGCAACCTCCACAACTTTATCCGCCAGTGTATTTCTTCCGTATCCTATAATCACCAGATCATGAGTCTCACCGTAAACATTCATTCCATCCAGATTAATATTTCCGGTTACTTTACCCGGATGTACGGTTGGGTTTTCCGCCCAATATTGAGAACCCAATAATCCAACTTCCTCTGCTCCTACCACAACAGCAAGAACACTTCTTTTCAATTTGGACTGAATAGATTTATACGCTTTCATTGACTCCAGCACTGCGCTAACTCCTGCGGCATTATCTTCAGCTCCATTATTGACTGAATCACCATTAATGGGTTTTGTAATTCCCAAGTGATCATAATGAGCTGTCAACACCAGATATTCATCTTTTAACTCCGGATCGCTACCCTCAATCTTAGCTATAACGTTTCTGGAATTGATATCTCTGTATTTTGCTTCAATACTTACTGAAAGTGCCGTATTATTTAAAGGCACAGGTTCAAAATCGGGCGAATCCGCCGCTTCCAGCATCTCATCTATGTCTAGTCCCGCTTGGTTAAACAAAGTCTTGCCCGCTTCGTAAGTTACCCAACCGTTCATTTCTGTATTTCCTTTATCTGCATTTTCATCACTCTTAACGTAAAAACGTTCCCTGCTCCATCCGTTAGAAACTACGCCCCAACCATAACCAGCGGTTGGAGTTGTATGAATAATGATTGCTCCCAAAGCACCCATTTCTTTGGCTTTTTCGTATTTATAGGTATAGCGACCATAATACAATCTTGTTTTACCTCCAAAAAGGTCTTCATCATATTCCGGGTCATTATTCTTAATAACAATGATTTTACCTTTTACATCCACGCCTTTGAAGTCATCCCAGTTTTCTTCGGGTGCCTGAATTCCATATCCAACATAAACTAATTCTGCATTTTTAATATTTACATTTTCAGTTTGATTGGCAGGCCATGCAACAAAATCATCAAAAAAATTGAGTTCGCTTACAGTTCTCTTCCCAGACCCATCTCTGATAATCATAGAATGATTCATCGTTTTTTGGCCCAGTAAAGGAAACGGCTGAACATAACTTCCATCTTCAACGCCTGAGGCCACATCCATAGCTTTAAATTGCTCTACAAGATAGTTTACCGTTTTCTCTTCGCCTTCCGTACCCGTACTTCTACCTAGAAATTCATCGGATGATAGAGTTTCAATATGCCCCATCAATCCATCTTTATCGATTGATTGAGCAGCATTATCAACTTTTGAAGTTGAACAGGATATCCCGGTTACTGCAAGTAAAATTAATATGAAAAGCTTTTTCATTGTTAGAAATCGTTGGTTATTCTTTTTCCAACGAGTATAAATACTTTTCGGCACTTTTTTGAATTTGATTAGATACTTTATAGTCTATTTTCATTTTAAATTACAATTCATGACATCCTTTCGCGGCAAAGTAGTATTAATTACAGGAGCGGCCAGTGGTATTGGCTTTATTATGGGAAGAATGTGCCTTGAAAAGGGTGCAAAACACCTGATAATGTGGGACATTAACCCCGAAACTCTTTCCTCCTCTGCCGACGAACTTGTATCAAAAGGTTATTCCGTTTCTACAAATCTGGTTGATGTAAGAGATAAAAAGCAAGTTTCTGAAGCCTCAAAAGAGGTTTTAAAAAACTATGGTTCAGTTGATATACTTTTTAACAATGCAGGAATTGTAGTAGGTAAATCTTTTGCCAACCACTCTTTTGCAGATATAGAAAATACCTTTGCCGTTAATTCATTAGGTATGATGTATGTAACAAGAGCTTTTCTACCCACTATGATAAAGCAAAGTTTTGGAAGAGTTGTAAATATCGCTTCTGCTGCGGGTTTAACCCCCAATCCCGGAATGACGGTTTATGCAGCAAGTAAGTGGGCAGCCGTTGGATGGTCTGACTCGCTCAGAATTGAACTGGAACAGAATCATGAAAACGTAAAAGTTCTTACCGTCATGCCAAGCTACATCAACACAGGAATGTTTGATGGAGTGAAAGCCCCGCTGTTAATCCCTTTACTTGATTCTGAAAAGATATCATCAAAAATTCTGAATTCCGTTGAAAAGGAAAAATTCATCCTCAGAGAGCCTTTTATGATCAAACTCAGCCCATTTGTGAGAGGAATTTTACCGGCACGAATTTATGATTTTGTAGCCGGAAAGATCCTGAAAGTTTACAGTTCTATGAATACATTCACAGGAAGAGGAGGAGCAAAAGATGACTGATCTGCAAATACATCTGGATAAACAAAAGAAATTCTTTCAAACAGGAGCCACGAAAGATATTTCCTTCAGAATTGAACAGCTTAAGAAGTTGAAAGAAATTCTGATTGAAAATGAACAATTGCTGATCGATGAAGTTCATAAAGACTTTCAGAAATCCGCTTTTGAAACCTACGTTACTGAAATCGGATTAGTAATAACCGATATCAATTTTGCGCTGAAAAACATTGAATCCTGGATCAAACAGAGATCTGTTTCTACACCCATTGTTAATTTCCCCTCCAAAAACTTCATAATTACTGAACCTTATGGTTCAGCTCTTATTATAGCTCCCTGGAACTATCCCATTTTGCTTTCAATGCAGCCTTTGGTGGGTGCAATTGCTGCCGGAAATACTACTATCTTAAAACCTTCAGAGCTCACACCTCACACCTCATCCGCAATAGAACAATTAATCTCCGAGACTTTTGACCCTGAATTTTTAAAAGTCATTCTCGGTGGTGTGGAAGAATCTTCAACGCTGGTAAAAATGGATTTCGATTATATTTTCTTTACAGGTAGCACCCGGGTAGGAAAAATTATTATGAAAGATGCTGCGGAAAGGTTAACTCCGTTGACCTTAGAACTTGGTGGCAAAAGTCCCTGTATAGTTGACAAAACAGCCAACCTGGAAATTTCGGCAAAAAGAATTGCCTGGGGAAAGTTTTTAAATGCCGGACAAACCTGTGTTGCTCCTGATTATTTGTTGGTCGAAAAATCAGTAAAAAAAGAATTTTTGATACATCTTAAAACTGCCATTAATCAGCTGTATGGTGATGACCCGAAAGAGAGTCCTGATTACCCAAGAATTATCAATGACACACATTTTGATCGATTAGCATCTCTTCTTAGTGACGGCGAAACTGTAATCGGAGGAGACTCTGCTAAAGAAACAAGATACATTGCCCCAACTATACTCAGCAATATCTCTCTTGAAGACAAAATTATGCAAGAGGAGATCTTCGGGCCAATTCTACCGGTTTTGGATTATACATCAGTTGAGGATTGTATATCCATAATCAATGCTCGTCCCCGACCGCTAGCATTATATATATTTACTTCCGATCAAAAACTTGAAGATTGCATACTCAACACTGTTTCTTTTGGTGGGGGAGCTGTGAACGATACTATTGCACAACTTGGTAACCATCATTTGAGTTTCGGTGGTGTTGGTGCAAGTGGATTTGGTTCGTACCACGGAAAATCCAGTTTTGATTGTTTTTCACATCAGAAAAGTGTGATGAAGAAACCATTTTGGCCGGATGTCCCGATCCGTTATGCGCCATATGATGATCTTAAATTGGGTTTAGTAAAGAAGGTCTTGAAGTAAATTTTAATTAATACCAATCAGTTATTTATCTATGAACAACACATTCAAAGCATATCAGGTAAAAGAGAACAGTGATGGATCTTTTACCCCTGAAGTAAAACAGGTTTCTTTTTCTGTTTTGCCCGATAACGAAGTTTTGATAAAGGTGCATTATTCCTCACTGAATTATAAAGACGGATTGTCCGCTTCAGGAAATAAAGGGGTTACAAAATCCTATCCGTTTATTCCGGGAATTGACGCTTCAGGAGAAGTTGTGGAAGACAAAACCGGTTCTTTTAAAGAAGGAGATAAAGTGATTGTGACCGGATATGATCTTGGAATGAATACATCAGGTGGGTTTGGAGAATATGTTCGTGTTCCTGTGGACTGGATTGTTCCTTTACCGGCTAATCTGTCACTTCTTCAATCCATGATCATTGGAACAGCCGGATATACAGCTGCTTATGGGGTTACCCGATTAAAACGGGAATTGATCAGACCTGAATCTGGTGAGGTTGTTGTAACAGGAGCTACCGGAGGCGTTGGAAGCATGGCTGTTTATCTTCTATCAAAACTTGGATACTCCGTGATCGCGGTGACCGGAAAAATGGATCAAAAACCACTTTTAGATCTATTGGGAGCTGAGAAAGTAATTCACAGAGACGATCTTTACCCTGAGAAAAAAGCACTGCTTAATTCGGGGATTTATGCTGCCGCTATTGATACCGTGGGAGGAAAGATGCTGGAAGCACTGATTCCGCAAATGGAACAGGATGGCGCCATAGCCTGCTGTGGAAATATTTTAGGTCATGAACTCAATACCAATATTTATCCCTTCATCCTACGTGGAGTAAGTCTTCTGGGTATAGATTCCGGAATTACTAAAATGCCCTTTCGCTTAAAGATCTGGGAAATGCTTAATGAGACAGACCTTGATTTTCCTGAAGAAGCTTATGATCTAGTCTCTATAGATGAACTGGACGATGAAATTGAAAAAATACTCGCCGGAAAACAGATTGGAAGAACTGTTTTGAAGCACGAAGTGTGACTTGACCAACCTCAGTATACCCTCTAACAATTTGTAAATTTTACACTTATCTATTTTTACGACTGTTAGATTGAACTAATTTCCACAAATTAATGCTTTTTATGTAGTATTTTTATCAAATGATACAAAACGCTACCACCTTTAAGGAGTAGAAAAGTATGATATCCAATAATATTTTAAGCATCGGAGAGAGCCCCGGATCTAAACGGATTTTTCTTGTACTGGTTATTTCTTATCTGAGCCTCAGCTGTACAAAAACTCAGGTAGAACCGAAACAAGAAGTGCCAACCCTGGCTACTATCACTGAACCTGTTGAAAGAGACTATGCCGAAATAAAGAATTCAGGTATTCTTCGTGTAATCACAAGTTACAGCTCCAGTACCTATTTCCTACATCGCGGTATACAAGCCGGCTTTGAATATGAACTGGTCAAAAACTTTGCTAAAGAACATGAACTGGCTTTGGAAGTGATCATTATCGGTGAAAATGAAAATCCTTATGATCTTTTAAATTCCGGAGAAGGTGACCTGATCGCAGCCAGTTATACCATCACAGATGAACGAAAAGAAGTGGTGGATTTTACCCGTCCCTATAATTTAGTAGATCAGATCATTGTATTGTCTGAAGAATTTGGTCAGGAGCCCGAAAGCATTACTGACATGAGTTCTATTCCGATTACTGTTCGGCGTAACAGTTCATACTATGTAAAACTAAAAGAACTTCAGGATGAAGGTTTTGACCTTACCATCAATGTTGTAAGCGACGACATGGATACCGAAGCGCTGCTTTTTCAGGTTGCAAACGGAACGTATAGCGCCACCGTAGCCGATGACAACTTTTTTCAGGCCAGTAATAAATACATGGACGGCCTTGTAAAGGGCCCTATGATCGCAGAAAATGATACCATCGCCTGGGCAGTAAGGAAAAATGCCCCTGACCTGATAACGAAATTCAACAAATACTTATACAAACATTTTAGATTTAATAATGAAGGTGTTCCTAAAAGATCAGCTTTCCTGAACGTGCTCCGGAAAAAATATTTTGAAGGCAGTACTCCGGTTGCAGATTATTTCACACCTGATATCGAAGTTCAGCGATTTGGAGGAATTTCTCCTTACGATAGTTTATTACAAACCGTTGCCAATGAATTTGATCTGGATTGGGTGATGTTAACATCTATTGCTGCTCAGGAATCTAAATTTGATCCCAATTCTGAAAGTTGGGCTGGTGCCGTTGGTATTATGCAGGTGCTACCCCGGTTTTCTGAAATTCCGCTAGAGTCTTTATACGATCCTGAAATAAATATCCGTGAAGGAGCCAGAATTCTGAAAGAACAAATGGATCATTATTCCTATATGGATTCTACTTCTCAGTGGCAGTTTGCGCTGGCTACCTATAATGCAGGTCCGGGACATGTTGCGGATGCACGACGTTTAGCAATCGACCATAACGATGATCCTAACGAATGGGAAAGTGTTTCTAAGGCTTTACTCAGACTTATGCAGCGTAAGTATTACCAACATGCCCGTTACGGGTTTTGTCGCGGAATTGAAACGGTTCGTTACGTGAATGAGATCACCAACCGATCAAACACCTACGAAGCTATTCTGGCACTCTCCCAAAGCAGAAACGACTCTTATCCGGGAGTTTTAGGTTTTAAGACGATTAATTGAGGTTACTGGTTATTTAATAAATCATGATTCTCTGCTATTTCCCTTAGATCAAATAAAGTTTTAAATGGGAGATCAGCAATTGATCGATTTGCCAAACCGGCCGGTATACCTCTTCCCGGATTCGAATGAAATACATAAGTGACTTTTGTTTTATTACTTATTTCTTCCAGTAAAATAAAACCTTCAGCCTTATCCATTCTCACAATTCCTTTTTTTTCAGGGATATAATCACGTAAACCGATCAAGCTGACTTTAACTTTTTGAGCATCAGATGCATCAATTCTCGTGCTATAAACCATATCTCTATTTCTAAATGGCCAAGGAAAGTTAGTTTCTACATAGGTAAATTGAACCCCGTCTTCTTTTTTAAGAAGCTTTGAACTTTCGGTATAAGCGTACCATTTTTTATAATTATCACCATCTTTCAACAGTTTTATAATTAGTTCTTTGGGTGCTGTAATAGAAACTATTCCTTTAAAAGATTTGAAATCAGAGCCATTCTCATCTTTTGTATAGACTTCTATTCCTTCTTTATTCAAAGCAATTTCCCATGAATCCTGAGGAAAAGCTTCCATATAAAACATCGTTAGAGCTCCTAAGAACAAAATAAATTTCACTCTCATATTTGCACTATTACAAGATGCTTTCTTTAGTTTTGCGTAGCCTTATAAAGTAATACAAGAATAAAAGGGCGAAAATGAGATCCCCTAGAATGACAATAAAGACTACGGAATCAGCAAGATCAGCTAAATAAAATTTAAAAAGGGATATTGCGAAAGCCACCTTTCCGATTCCTCCAACGATAACTATTCCGGTATGTCTTAAAGGATTATAAGCTACAATGGAATAGCCAATGATATAAACAAGTGTTGTACCCCAAGCCCCTTGATAAATTGCATAGTAAAGTGGGTCGTTGAGTTCTCGACCAAAAAACCCTTGGAATGTATATGCTGTATTAAAATAGCCAAAAACTGCACCTATTAAATTCCATAAGGCTGAAATTATAAATAGTATCTTGAAAAATTTGATCTCTTTTTCTTCCATTACAATAATATTTAGAGTATAGATTTAAATAATATTGTAATGTAGTTCTACCGAATGCAGAGATGCATTTACATAGGTAAAGAAAAATCGATTACTGAGAACGTTTCTTCCTTATTCTGCTTAGTTGAGTAGCGCTTATCCCCAAATATGCTGCAATATGATATTGTGGTATTTCCATTTCAATTCCAGGATACTCTTGTTTTAAAATTGAATAGCGTTTATCAGCATCCAGCAATGCCATTTCAATTTCTTTCTTTTCGTTGCTCAGAAAATAATTTTCAGCGATCATCCTTCTGAGTCTTTCTATTTCAATACTTCCAAGTGATAATTGTTCGATCAGTTGAAAGGGTGCTTTCCAGATCTTGCAATCTGTTAGTGCTTGTTGCGCCACCGCATTCTTTTGTCTGCTGATAAGAGAAGCATAGGAGCCGATAATGGATGGTGCCGAAAAAAATGTTTTATTATACTCTTTCCCTTCTCTTGTTACGTAATATGCTCTAACGAAACCCGATTCTAAAAAAGCGATCTCTTTAGCAACTTCTCCTTCTTTGATAAATTCTTCTCCTTTTTTAAGTTCATCATAAACGAAAACTTCCTTCATCAGATTAATAGTTTCTATGGAAAGTGGGTTTATTTTGTTGAAGAACTCAATCAAGTTTTTCATAGCAAATTAGTTTTTTACTAATATGAACTAAACTGAAAGGCTTTTCAATTAAGTTTTCTTTAATAAGGGAATTAATCAAAAACTACTCATCAACCTTCAGTACAATCGTAGTAATATCATCGTACTGAATATTATTGGAAAATTCGTTGATGTCTTTGATGATCGCATCCTGAATTTCCTGAGAAGTTTTATTCCTGTTCTTTCGGATGCATTCTTTCAACCGTTCGGTCTCATATTCTTCGGTTTGGTCAGGATTCATCGCTTCTGTTACCCCATCTGTGAAAAAGACCATCAGATCACCGGGCTTAAGATCAATTTCAGCTGACTCATAAGGCATCATGGTAGGCATTGCCCCAAGAATTACACCACCTTCTTCCAGTAAAACCGGTTCATCCGTTCCTTTTCGGAATAAAATTGGCGGGTCGTGTCCCGCATTCACATATTTGAACTTTGTTCCGTTCTCAGAAATAATTCCCCAGAAAAAAGTAATGAATTTATCCGCAGGAGTGTTGATGTAAATAATATCATTTATGCTTCCCGTGGCTTCGCTCATGGTTACATCAATAGGAGCGAGAGCATGTAACATAGATTGCAGGTTCGCCATTAATAAGGAAGCGGGAACTCCTTTTCCGGTTACATCGGCGATTGCCACTAAATGATTTTTTTCCGGAGTTTCTATAAAATCGAAATAGTCGCCCCCAACCTGTCGCGAAGAAATATTGATGGCAGCAAGATCAAACCGATCAATTTCAGGCAACGGATCCGGCAATAATCCGATCTGAATATTCTTTGCCAGATTTAATTCTTCTTCCATTCTTTGCTTTTGAAGACGTTCGTCAAGCAATAACGATTTTTGAATGGTTAGTAATGCCAAATTCCCTAGCGATTGCAGGAAGTTAACTTCCTCGGGGCCGTATTCCTGTTTATTGCCTCGGAGTCCAACGCCAACCACTCCGATCTTTTCATTCTGGAATTTCAATCCGATCACCAAGCGGATATTATTCTCGTTCAAAAATTCACAATCAGAATTTTCGGAAATATGAGTAACATCATCCAGCTCAAAAAGCTTATCAAGATCTTCTTTGGATGGCTCATCTTTTATCCCACTGATTGAAACTATAGACTTCTCATCGTCTACATCCAGAGCGAAGAAGAAGGTTCGGATCAACATTTGTCCAAGCATCGCAAATTTGAAAACTCTCGCAATTTCGTCCCGATCTACCATCAGATTAAAATCCTTACTGAGTTCCAGCAATGTATTCAGATCATGAACTTTTCTGTCCAGACGCCGATTAATGTGGCGCATTTCCTTAAACATTCGGGAATTGGCAATAGCTACCGATGAGATAATAGTGAGACTCTCAATAAACTCGATCTCTCGTTCTGTAAGCTCTTGTTTGGTCCCTTTTGGTCCGAGACACAAAAACCCAATGTGATGATTGGTCGTTTTGAGATTAAAAAGAATACTTTCTTTTTCTATACCGATCTGCTCAAAAACAGAAGCATATTTCTCGCCATGTAAAACAGAAGTTTCCAAGTGTTCTTCAGAAAAATCAATACGAACTTCATCATTCTCTTTAAGCCAACCTTTACCTTTAGCTCTGGAAGCGTAATAGACATTTTCACCGGGCTTAAAGATCAGGATCATTCCTTTGGTTACTAATAACTTCCCCATTGTTATCAGCAGCAGATTATTTAAAACAAAGTCCGGGTCTTGGGATTCAATTAATAATCGGCTTGTTTCTAAAAGCGTTCGAAGTTCAAACCGACTGTGCCGTTCATCAAGATTAGCGGAAGAACTCACGGCATCATAAGTGTTTTATCATTCGGATTTCATTCATATGTCCGGAACGATTGTACTGAACATTATCCATCAATTTGCGGATCAGATAAACTCCCATACCGCCGCGTTGTTTATTTTTTATTCTTTCTCTTATGTCCGGTTCATTATAAGCCCCCGGATCAAAACTTTCACCTTCATCTTTAATCGAGATCCAAAGCTGGGAATTATCTGAACCCAGTTCTATTTCTACGGGCTTTGCAGGAAAATTTTTATAAGCGTGTTTTATAATATTGGTGTAAGCTTCATCAACAGCCAGACGAATATTTCCTATTTCTTTTTCGGATAACCCCAGGCTTTCAGCGTGTTCAGCAACAAAATCACGTACTTTTGCCAATTGAGAGGTTGAAGCCTCAACTGATAAAGAGTGTATGTTGTTAGAGGTTGCCAAAATATATTTAGTTGTTGAATCCGGTTAATGCTTCGCTTTCGTCGTCATGAATATCATACAGAGTCGGGAATCCGAGAAGATCGAATACATTGTATACTCGCTCATTCATATTGGTGAGCTTAATGTCGCCCCCCATTCCTCTTACATCTTCAATATATGCCATAAAAACACCTAAACCGGCGCTGGCGATGTAATCCAGACCTTTACAGTTTACAATGATACAAATTTCGTTTTGGTCGATGAGAGATTTGAGAGAGTTTTCGAGCTGAGATGCAGTATGGGCGTCAAGTTCGCCACTTATATCAAGTACACGAATGTTTTCAACTTCCCGTATAGAAATACCAAAGTTTTTCATTCTTGTGGGGTTTTAAAAGTTATTGAGAGTTAAATGCATTCCAATAATAGTGTAAACTTGAGAATATGAAAAATAAATAAGGTATATGATTACGGAAGCAGAAAAAAAAGGTTGCAAAAAAATAGCCCCGCACATGTTTCGGATGTGAGGGGCTGACTATTCATCAAGAGAGACGCTACTTGAGCGCACCTTTAATTACGTAAATGCCTGGCAGATATACAACTAAAATTCCAGACAATTAAAATTGATCATCTTACCTTGGAAACCCAATAGCCTGAGTTTATTTCTTTTGCCAATTCTGCACCAAGCTTTGCAGCGTCCTCTTTAGATCCAAAAAAACCAACCCGGACCCGGAACCATATGTCACCGTATTCTTCTTCACCGATCTTAACGGTGTAAGCGCTAGGATAATTTCTATCCGACCATTTGGCGATATATCCTTTGGCTTTGTCTTCAGACCGGAAAGCTCCAACCTGAACTGCATATTCTCCATTTTCCATGAACGTGTAGCCTACGGTTTCTTCTTTCATTTCTTCTGTGGCTGACTCATCATTGGACTCGGTAGATTCCATGTTATTTTCTTCTTCCAGACGAGCCATTTCTTCTGCAATCTGTTGTTGCTGAACTTTTCTCAAGGAATCCATTCGTGCTCTTTCCTTCGCTCTTCTTTCTTCTTCCGTTTCACCACAGGCTGTAACTATGGTAAAACCCAGTACTGCTATCAATAGCTTAGCTCCAATATTTTTCATGATGTAGATAGTTTTATTAACGAATAATTTTCTTATTAAAAGAACTTACGTTTTAACAACTTGTTTCCCAAATAATGAAAAGAAAAACAAGCCATTCAATTATATAAAGCCGTATCTTATTCAGAATGAATCTACTTAAAAGACTTTTTGTTTGAATCATTATGAATACTTCAATAGTAGAAATCAAAAATATTTCAAAATCGTTTACAAAGAACAACCCCGTTGTAAACGATGTTTCGTTTGATGTAAAATCAAATGAGATCTTTGCGTTGTTGGGTCCGAGTGGATGTGGAAAAACTACCACTCTACGGTTAATTGCAGGTTTTGAATATGCTGATTCGGGATCAATTACGATCCAAAATACTATCGTTGAAGAGAATAAAATTCATGTTTTACCTCAGGAAAGAGGAGTGGGGTTCGTATTTCAGGATTATGCATTATTTCCGCATATGACAGCCATTCAAAATGTTGCATTCGGTTTAAAAGATATCCCAAAAAGCAAAAGAGAAGTATATGCCGAAGAAGTTTTGTGCAGAACGGGGATGGAAAAGTACAGAGACAGAACTCCTGATGAGCTCTCCGGTGGGCAACAACAAAGAGTTGCGTTGGCAAGAGCCATTGCACCCAAACCAAAGCTGGTGTTAATGGACGAACCTTTTTCAGGATTAGATGCCATGCTCAGAGATTCAACCAGAAAGGAAGTGAGAGCTGTTCTGAAAAAATCCGGGATGAGTGCTATTTTGGTAACACACGATCAGGAAGAAGCTCTGTCATTTGCCGATCGGATCGCCGTTATGAACAATGGAAAGATTGAACAGATCGGAACCCCCGAAGAAGTTTACTATCAACCAAAAACCCAATTTGTTGCTCAGTTTTTAGGTAGAACAAATTTATTCCGCGCATACGCAGACGGAGGGAAACAGGTTGATACTCAGTTCGGAGAAGTACATATCAACAAAAATGCAGAAGGTCTTATACTCTGCTCCATTCGTCCTGAACATCTTGGGATTTCAAAAGCTGAAATTGAAGAAGACTGTGGAACTATTATCGGAAGAGAGTTCAGAGGTCATGATATAACGTACTATGTACTTTTCAGAGGAGACCGCTATATAGTACATACTGATAACAGAGATATCTTTGAATTAGATGATAAGGTTAATATGAAACCTTTGGAAAAAGCAATCGTTCTAGAACAAAACAAAGCAATACAATAATATTATGGGACTTTTTGATTTTCTTATCTATTTACTAATCGCTGCAATATGTGGTGGAATCGGACAAAGCTTAGGTGGTTTTAAAATTGGTAGCGGTGGCTGTCTCATCTCAGCCGGCGTTGGTTTTATCGGTGCCATTTTAGGTAAGTGGATCGCTGTAGAGCTGGATCTTCCGCGCTTTTGGTCAGTCGAGATCGGAGGGAGTCAATTTCCCATCATTTGGTCTATAATAGGTGCTGCAATTCTTTCAGGTGTTCTCGGAGCTGTTTTAAAAGGAAAGAATAAGCTTAAATAGTTTTTTAGATTTAAGAGCCTTAACTGTATAATTTTGTAAGGATTGTTTCGTATCCATTGAAACAATAGATCTCAAATTCAGTAAAGATGCCGGAACAAAAAAAGGCTATGCTCAAAAAACTATCATTTCTTTCTTTCATTTTTCTTACTTCAACATCTGCATTCGCACAAATCCGGGTTGACGGTATTGTAGCTGATGCAAAAACCGGCGAGCGCCTGCCCGCTGCTCATGTTATTATTGAAGGCACTTATACCGGAACCATTGCTAATGAAGATGGTGAATTCAGTATTATCGTCAAATCTTTTCCGTCTACTATTGTAGTGCGCTATATTGGTTTTGAGACTCAGAAAAAAACGATTGAAAGAACACATTCAGGTACGCTGGATTTCTTATTGAAAGAGTCTGTTGCAGAAATGGAACAGCTTGTTGTAACAACCGAAGATCCCGCAATCGCAATTATGAAAGAAGTGATTGCAAGAAAAAAGGTCTGGAGAGCTAAACTTAATACTTACAAAGCGGAAGCCTATTCCAGACAGCAACTTTTGAATGATACAACTATCGTTTCTGTAACAGAAAGTGTCTCTGAAGTTTTCTGGGATAGAAAAAGAGGTCCACGAGAGGTTCTTAAATCACGTAGACAAACAGCAAATATGGAAGGGGCTGATAATTTTGCCGGAGTAAGTTATTTACCCAACTTCTATGATGACGAACTTGATATAGCAGGTTTTGATGTTGTTGGAATTACAGATGAAAGAGCACTAAAGTATTATACGTTTAAACTTGTAGACTTCACCAGTATTGACAATAAAATTGTTTTTGAGATCTCGGTTGAACCAAAACGTAAACTCCAGCCGCTTTTTGAGGGTACCATCTTTGTGCTTGATGAAGATTTTGCACTTCTGTCTGTAAAGCTCAAACCAAATAATGTTATCGTATTTCCTCCTCCTGTTCAGGACTTCAATCTTTACTACGAACAGCAATTCAGCAATTTCGGTGGTGACTTCTGGTTGCCCGTTGATGTTCGAATTGACGGACTTGTTGAAGTAGGTATTGTTGGACTTCGGTTCCCTGCAATTGGTTTTCATCAGATTTCTAAAATGAATAACTATCAGGTTAATGTACCTATGCCGGATTCCCTTTATAAAAGGAATAGTCTTTTTAGTATAGACTCTACTACAATAGATAAGCCAGACTCTATTTTTACAAACACAGTAGAACCTGTTCCTCTCTCATCTAAAGAAGAAGCCGCTTATAAAACATTAGACAGCACTGCCACTCTGGAAAAAGCATTCAGGCCCAAAGGATTTCTGACCCGGTTTATAGATTGGGATGAAGAAACAGATGAGGGTGGAGAAACTACAGTTTCAGTTGGCACTAGTTCAGGAAATGGAGGAGCCTCCGGAAATAACAGAACCCGTAAAAATAGTTTTGTGAATAGATTGAGTTCAAACCTCTCACCCACAGGGCGTTTTAACAGAGTAGATGTATTCAATATCGGGCTGAAACATGAACAAAGATATTACAACAGAAGGCTACGCTCTACAATAAATTTTGGGTATAGCTTTGGCTACGAAGATTATTCGTACGGAGCTGCACTAAGCTGGTGGCCTTTGGCAAATACACGGCGGTTTGTTGTTTCAGCAAAATATAATGCTGATACATTCAATAGCTATGATTCTGACCTATATACCATGACATTTGCCAGTGTGATGCCTCTTTTTGGGTTTGATGACTATTTTAACTACTACAGAAATGAACGTCTTGAAATTGGCGCCGGATACAGACCCTTGCGTCATAGATTTACTTATCGATTATACTATAATTATGAGCAACACAATTCTATAAACTTTAAAACAAGCTATGACATTTTAGGAAAAGATAACCTTCAAAGAATTAATCCACAAATTGAAGACGGAACGTTAAGCGCTGTTCGTTTCCAGATTTCAAGTGGAGATCTGACTAACAATTTTGGAGTGGTAGAGCTCAATGGAGCTAGTTTCAGTATAGAACAATCTGCAAAAGCCATTGGCAGTGATTGGGACTATACCAGATTTAAAATCAATCTTTTTAAACGATTTAATACTTTTTATAAAAAGAGGTTCTTCCCCAATGCCTTGGATATAAGAATAAACGCCGGAACTTATGTGGGCAATCTTCCTGTACAAAAAAATGGCGTGTTAGATGCCTCTTTTGGGTATATCACTCCTTTCGGTGCATTCCGCTCAAAAAGATACATTCCTTATCAGGGAGCCAGCTACTTTGCAGTTAATGCAGAACATAATTTCCGCAGCGTACCATTAGAAATGCTTGGATGGAGAAGTGCTCCGAAAACAGGTCTTTCTATTATTGCATTTGGAGGTTTCGGTAAAACCTGGAATTCATCCACAAATATCGATCAGTTCGGAGTGTCAGGAACCAATGATCTTCATTTGGAAGTTGGTGGCTCTGTAAGTAACATCTTCAACCTCTTTCGATTCGATCTGGCTTTCAGAATTGATGATCCGGGCATTTACCCCGGAGTAAGTGTTGCAAGATTCTTTTAGTCTTAAAACTTTATAAATAAAAAAGGCGAGTCAAATGACTCGCCTTTAGAATTGATCTAATTCAATTTTATTTCTTTGGAGAATACTTTAGAGTACTAATTGGGTGTGATTCTGCGCGTCTGTTCGCCTCACATCCTTGTTCTTCTGTTTCGTCCATACATGCTACAGGAGCTTTTCCAAGCCCTCTGGACTCAATTCTGTCAGCAGAAATTCCATTATTAGTGTAAAAATCCACCACTGACTTAGCACGACGTAAACTAAGTCTTAGGTTATACTGATCTCCACCAACATGATCGGTGTATGCATCAACACGAACTCTGAAAGCTGGCGCATTTTGAAGCAGTTCAACATTTTCTGCCAGGTTTGCAGCAGCTGCATCACTAATATTTGATCGGTCAAAACCAAAATTGATAGTATTAAAAGCGTTCATATCTATATAAACAGGATCAGAGCCATCCATAGGATTTGTGCCCATTTCAAGTTCCTGACCGTCAGAAAAACCGTCTCCGTCTGAATCAGGGTTATTTGGATCTGTTCCGTGAGTGTTAATTTCATCAACGTCAGATACTCCGTCACCATCAGCGTCGCCATTGGCATCATTTGGGTCAGTATTGTAAGTATTTACTTCATCGCCGTCAATTAGACCATCGCCGTCGGTATCCGCATTGTTAGGGTCTGTATTATAAGAATTTACTTCATCGCCATCACTTAGCCCATCATCATCAGTATCAGCATTTAGCGGATCGGTATTATAGGTATTTACTTCATCGCCGTCAGTTAGACCGTCGCCGTCAGTATCAGCGTTGTTTATATCGGTGCCAAGTTCAGTTTCTTGTTCGTCAGTTAGTCCGTCGCCATCAGTATCAACTGGTACAACTACTTCCGGTTCACTAGATTTGCAACCTGCTTGGAATACAACTCCACCAACCAGAAACAGCGCAAGGACTAATAAATGTAATGTTCGTTTCATATTAGGAGAACTCCTATTAGAGTTAGTTTTTATTTAAGGTTTAATTATAAATTCTGTTTAAAATAATCATACTATAGCGTCTATCAAACTAAAAAGCTTCTTTGCTAGGAATATTTTTTTGCTTGCCATATATTTGCACACATTTCGGGGCTATAGCTCAGCTGGCTAGAGCGTCGCGCTGGCAGCGCGAAGGTCCAGGGTTCGAATCCCTGTAGCTCCACAATTATTAAGGCTTATTTCTTCTTTATCATTCGTTTTGCAATTATTAGAACTCTATATAATTTTTAAAAAAAATGGAAAGCTAAGCCAGTTTTAGTATTATATGTCCATATAAATTACAAGGGATGGATTTATGCATACACAAAACGTAAAAAATATATCTGTTTTTTTAGTGTTACTGTTGGTTTCTCTTTTTGTTCCTAACAAAAAAGCTGTAGCACAAAATCAAACATTAAGTCTTGAGATTGAAGTAAGTGATATTCTGGCCAATTCCCAATTTGTTGGCTTAACAAACCTTGGTCTTGATAGCGAAGGTCGTGGCCCGGTTCTGGTTCAAAGCTTTATACAAAACCATACCAATGAAATTGTAGATAATCTTTATCTTGAAGTAAGAGTTTTCGCCGGAAAAATCGGAGAGATTGTAAATGTTATAACTCGTCCCGGAACACCCTTCTCCCTGCAACCAATGCAATCAATTTATGTTACAAATAATACTCTTTCAGAAGACGGGGTTCCCGGTATTACTGAAAAAGTAGACTTTGATGGTGGCCTTACCGCTGCTGGTGATGACTTTATTGAAGGCCTGGATGGCTCAACCACTTTACCGGCAGATGTTTACTCCATAGAAATTATTGTTTTTAAACTTACTAATGAAACCGGCCGTGTAGATCTTGTTTCTTCTTCGGCTGAAATAGGAGGAGCTGTTCCGGTATCAGAATCAGTAGATTTTTTCCTTAGAACACCGGGTGATGTAACCGATGCCAATGTAGAAATTACTAACCCCTATCCTCAGTTCAGCTGGGAAGGTGAGCAAGGAATAGAATATCGATTACTGGTTGTGAAATCGTCTGAGCCTGATAGTCCTGAATCGCTGCTCCAAAGTGCAAGAAGTTCTGCACCTCCTTCTGAAGGTGGTTCTTTGTTGCAATTTGAAAACCTTGACGTCAAAGTTACTGCAGAAACTTTCCAGTATCCCTCATCAGGAGCTGTTCCTCTTGAAGCCGGAAAAACTTATTACTGGCAACTTAGCACCTCGATTCAGTCTGGAGTTAATACAGAAGAAAGAACCTCAGAAATCTGGAGTTTCAAGTTGGCTGAACCGGAAACCTCGGAACCAACTATCACGATTACTGAAGAAACTAAAAAAGCTATTATAAACCTTGTTGGAAATGGCAGGTTCGAGAACCTAGTAAGTTCTGGTTATACCGTGCAAAGCTTCCAAATTGACGGTGTTACTTACTCAGGAAGTCAGGCTTCTATAATTTTAGCTGAATTACTTCGAAAAATCGAAGCCGGTGATATTGTTTTGAGTGGAGGTAATTAAAATGATTATCAAAAAAGTTCACTCTTATCTCTTAGTAGTATTATCACTTCTTGTTCTGATTGGCGCATTAAAAGTGGAGTTTGAAAAAAATGACCGACCACTTGCAATAGTAAAAAGGTTTAAGCCAAATGTTGATGTAGAAAATAAAAGTGCTGACCGATCAAAAAGACTTGATCTGGATAAAGATAAAGGAGAGCAACTATTTGATGGCGACACTTTAAGAACTGATTCTGAAGGATATGCTCTTGTGGTTTTTATGGATAAGAGTATCGCTAAAGTAAAACCACAGTCTTTGTTAATTGTTCGGGGTGAAAATGAACGAACATCAAAGCGAACGAATACCAGAATAGATCTAAGCCTTGGTGAAATATTTTTAAATGTTGAACCTCAGGGTAACAACGATTTTGAAGTCTCTACTTCAAGATCATTGGCTTCCGTTAAAGGAACAGAATTCGGAAGCAATTCAGACGGCTATGTTTGGGTAAAGGAAGGACAAGTAGATGTAACTGCTTTACAATCAGGAGAAACAGTTTCTTTATTTGAAAAAATGTATGCGCAAGTAAATGAAGAAGCTGATGAAATTGAATCCGGAACCCTTACCGATGATGAAATTAATGATTTGGACGGCGGGTATGATGAGTTGGATGAAGATCTGATTAAAAAACAGATCAAATTCCGCTTTAAAGATGCAAACGGTCAAATTCGTGAAATAACCATTGATTACTACGAAAAAGGTAACTAATAATATACCTGTTTATCGTAGACTTATAGGAGATTTATGCTAAGCCGGGTACTTAGAATTGTGGCATTTTGTGGTTTTTGTTTTTTTGTGCAATCGAATTTGCTTGCCCAATTTACAGTTCAACATCAAACACCTACTGCTTTTGTACGGGGAGAGCCCAACGCTTTGGAATTTATAGTCCCCAGCGTGAACCAAAATGATGTACAGGAAGCTATTTTATTCTTCAGCTATAATGAAGGTATCGGCTTTCAGCAGCAGGAAGTTACTTACCAAAATGGGACTTTTATTACTAACCTTGATATTACAGATCCTAATGCTTCCAGTATAGAATATTATTTTCAGCTCAGCCTTACTTCCGGATCACAAGTTTTTTTCCCTGAAAATTCTCCTTCTGAAAACCCGGTAAGAGTTGATATTGTTTCTGCGGACACAAGTGAAAACCCTGAAAATGTTAAAAGAACCGAAAACATTGAATATAATATACTCTCTCCCGAACAGGGTAATGCTTTGGCTCCTAATGATGTTGTTATAGCAATAGCTCTTTACTACGACATCAACCAGATTGACCCCGGCGAGTTTCGTCTTTTTATTGACAACAGAGATGTTACAGAACTTGCTGACACAAGTGATTACTTTATTTCTTACGTACCAAAAAATTTAAAAAACGGTCGCCATACCATTAAACTACAATATCATACTGAATCTGAAGTATTTTTGATTACAAGCTGGGATTTTGATGTAGTTGATCCCTCGAAAGCAAGACCCACAGGATTTGACGGTTCCAATAGGAACAGACCATCCGGTAGAATTGAGCTGGGAGCAAGAAGTCAAGAAATAGCTGGTAATACAAATGATGCTTATACCGCCCGAACAAATATATCGGGAAATTATGGTCTGTTCAGTTATTCATTAAATGGATTTTATACTTCTCAGGAATCAGACCGCTTGCAACCACAAAACAGGTATGGTGTAGATCTTCGACTTGGGAAATGGTTAAGATTTAATGCCGGACATGTTTATCCGAATATCAGCAGATTTACTATCTCAGGAAGAAGAGTCTTTGGGGTAAATACCCATGCAAATCTTTTAAAGGATAATTTCAATGTCCAGTTTGTTTACGGTGAAGTAAACAGAAAAGTTGATAATCTTTATTCGGGTGTAGACAGAACAGAAGTAACAGACGGAGCAGGAAACGTTGTTGATACTACTTATACCCTCCAGTTTCAGGATTTGGGCAAAGGTACTTTTACCAGGAAAATTACCGCCGGAAGGATCGCTTTAGGTAATGAAAGGCATTTTCAGATCGGTCTTCACGCTATGAAAGTAGAAGATGACACAACTTCTATCTTTAATGTCCGAAACTTTAATACATTATTAGCTGCACCTCCCTCTTTATACTCTAACCTGAGTCAGGGAGATTTTCAAAAGCTTCAGGGTAATCCTGAATTATTGCAAATTCAAAATGGAAGTGTTCGTCCGCAAGGAAACTTTGTGGCAGGTACTACTATAAAAATGGGATTTGCAAAAAACAGAATTCGTTTAGAGAGTGAAACAGTTGCCAGCGCATTGAATAATAATATTTATGGCGGACCTTTAACCGTTCAAGGGGCAGATGATTTAGGCTTTGATATAGATCAAAAAGATGCGGATTTACTTGAGAGCATATCCCGACTTATTATTATTAATGAAAATATGAACATCCTCCCAATTCGGGTGAAGGATTTTAACACAGACAGCTCTGAAGCAGAAACATTTTTCCCAACAAGTATATTGGGATCAAACACAGAGTTTTCTATTAATTATCCATCAAATAATTTTAAACTTCAGTATCGATGGGTTGGACCAAACTTTAGTTCGTTGTCGAACTCTACCGTTCGTAAAGATATTTCTGGTTTTACAGCGTCTGACAGATTCAGGATGTTCAAAAACCGGCTTTATATTACTCTGGGTTATGAAACTCTTGAAGACAACGTTACAAACAACAAAAGCGCTACTACCGAATCTGATACCTATAGAACAAACCTAAGCTGGTACCCGGTATCCAGAAAGCTTCCAAGAATGAGCTTTGGATTTAGATTCCGTGACAGAGAAAATGGTGTGGCAAGATTTAATCCAAATGTAAATCCTGAGTTTGAAAAAGCCGCTGTTCAGAATTTTGTAATCAATGTTGACGAATCAGGAAACGTAGATACTTTGGTTACCCCTGTACCAAAACAAAGTACAACTCTCAACCTAAGTGGTTCGATAACTCAACAATTCGATCTGTTCAATATCATTCATGACGCCTCTCTGAGTTTTAATAATTTAAACACCAAAGATGATGTGTTCGCTTTTGGTGATGTTCAAAGCTCCGCTATTTCCTTTAATATTACCAGCAGATTTAATGAAATAAGACTTCGAACCCAACTCGGACTAACCTTTAACAACACTGAAACAGGAAGCGGGCAAACGGATATAGACATTTTCGGGCTCTACGGTGGTATAAGTTACTTTCTACTAGAAGGAAAGCTAAACCTAAACGGGCGACTTGCGATTACAAGCAACACATCAAGAACACGTTCATTAATTGTTGAACCTTCCGTTGCTGATGACGACACTCCGGAAAACGATTATTTTATACTCGCTCCAAATATCATTGAATCTGACTTTAGTACATTTGTAATTCAAGCCGGGGCCCAGTATGATATAAATGAGTATCACTCATTTATTTTTGATTCGAATTTTACTAATGTTTCGGGCATAGGAAGTTCAAACGACAGCATAATTTCTCTTCGTTATTTATTTAACTTTTAGCTGAATGCCATCTAAGAAAACCCGGCGTAAACCAATAGGCATATACCTCTTAATTGCGGGTTTAGCGTTTCTTGTATCAAGTTTTCTTTCAAATATTCCAACTTTTCGTTCTGTTGAACTCGATTTTCGTGACTTCCTCTTTGAAGTCAGAGGACCTTTATCAATTGAAAACTCGCCCATAGTTCTTATTCCAATAAGCGATGAGGCAGACTCGGAGATTCCTCAAAAATATCCGTGGCCTACTAATGTATACGCTAAGCTGATTGAAAATCTGAATAAAGCAGGTGTCAAAGTTATTGTGTTTGACGTCATATTTGACCAACCAGACCAATACGACCTGAAAAATGACACTCTTTTTGCACAAGCACTAAAAGAATACAGCAATGTTATTCTCGCCGGGGATTTCAGAGAAGAAGATTTTGAAGATGGAAAAACACAAACAACACTTTTTCCCCAACAAATTCTTCAAGCTAGTAATCCAAATCCAGTGGGCTTGGTGGATGTGAACCCAAATACTGACGGAGCTATCCGAACCTACTCTTTTGGTACCACATTCAAAAATCAAGATTTCTATAAACTGGGAATCGAAGCTTTGATTGTTTATGATGATATCGACAGAGACTCAGTAAGTAGTGTTGATGATAATACCTCTCTACAGTTTCAGCTGGGTAATTATAGCATCCAAAAAGATGCTATAAACTCCTTTATCATAAATTATTATGATCAGGAAGGCGCTTTTCCTACCTATGATTTTGCTGAGGTAATTGACGATACAGGTTACACTACTGTCATGGAACAAGAAGCAGGTTTCCCGATAAACGCTTTTGAAGATCCTGATTTTGAAGAGGGCTGGCTATACGAGGGTGTTTTTGAGAATAAAATCGCGATTATAGGTGCAACCATGCCCGCCCTTAAAGATTTCTATAAGACTCCACTTATGAAAGTGGATATAAATTCTTTGGGAGAAAAAGAGGAACTACTACGCCCCGGTTATGAGATTCATGCGCATGCAATTCAAACCATACTAGACAATAATTACCTGAGCAGACAAAATGCTGAAACTGTATTGTTGCTTATGGCTATTTTTTCGCTTCTACTTGTTTTAATCAATCGTTTCTTTGGTCCTGTTTGGGGAGGGCTTTCGATGTTTTCTTTTATGGGTGGATACACTTTTATAGTTATTCAGACCTTTTTGAATGTCAATCTTTTTTTAAACCTGACTGCGATTTTGCTAACTCTTTTTCTGGCACAAGTAGGTACAATAGCCTACCAGTATTTTGTTGAACAAAAGGAGAAAAGACGAATTAAAGGCATGTTTTCTTCCTATGTGTCTCCTAAGCTCGTTGAACAAATGGTGGAATCGGGAACCGATCCTCAGTTGGGGGGTGATCAGGTTTATATGACGGCTTTCTTTAGTGATATAGAATCTTTCTCTACTTTTTCAGAACAAATGAGTCCAACCCAGTTGGTAACATTGATCAATGAATATTTAACATCAATGACTAACATTCTCACAGACAAAGGTGGAACATTGGATAAATATATCGGGGATGCAATTGTAGCTTTTTTTGGAGCTCCGCTACCTTTCGAAGATCACGCGCTTCGTGCCTGCGTGGCTTCACAATTGATGCAAAAAGAGCTAAATTTTCTCCGCAAAAAATGGCATAAAGATGGCTGGCCGGATATTGTCAGCAACATGAAAAACCGAATAGGAATGAATACCGGAGATATGATTACAGGAAACATGGGCTCCGAAAATCGGTTCAATTATACTATGATGGGCGACAATGTAAATCTTGCAGCCAGGTGTGAAAGTGGAGCTAAAGCATTCGGCGTTTACAATATGATCACTGAAACTACAAAAATTGAAGCCGAAAAATTTGGTAATGATTGTGTATTCCGTTACCTGGATAAAATAGTTGTAAAAGGCAGAACTCAACCGGTAAAAATGTTTGAGGTGGCAGATTTGCGCTCAGAAGCTTCTCAAAAACTTTTTGACTGTATTGGTTTATATGAAAAGGGAATGGAGAAATACTCGGCTCAAAACTGGGATGAAGCCGTTAAATTTTTCGGTAAATCCCTCAAGTTAGAAGCTTATGAAAATAATCCCTCTATTATACTTCTTGACCGTGCTAAAGAATTAAAGAAAAATCCCCCCGGAGACCAATGGAATGGCGTTTTTGTAATGAAAAGTAAGTAATTTTTAGAGGTTAGTATTTAGTACTTAGAGCAAAAGTTCCTAAGTACTAAATACTGATTACTAAAAATCTAAATTCTACTTACTCTTCTCCATTAAAACCTTTATATTTGTCACCCTTTTAGGGCAAGTCCTATACAGCCAGCTCCCTTTGAACTCCGTCAGGGCAGGAATGCAGCAGCGGTAATTAGGTCGTAGCGGCGTGATATAGATCGCTTGCCCTTTTTTATTTTTGCAACCTTTCCGCTATATGTCCCGCAATCTGATCTGCATGCACTCTCGAATTCTCAATAAATAATCGGCTGGTGTCTAATCCGCCACACACAACACCGGCTACATATACACCTTTTCTTTTGGTTTCCAGGCTTTCCTCCTGATATACCGGCATACATTTATCATCATCTGTAAGTTCGATCTGAAATTTTTCCATTAAAGGATAGTTTGGGTGATATCCCGTCATCGCCAGAACAAAATCGTTCTCAATAGTTTTTTCCCCCTCAGGAGTTTTTAGTACTACTTCTTTTTCCCGTATCTCTTTTATCTCGGAATTAAAATAACCCGTTATTTCTTCGTTTTTTATTCTGTTTTCAATATCAGGTTTTACCCAATATTTAACAGAAGGTTTAATAGTATCATACTTAACAGCAACCGAGACTTCTGCTCCGGCACGATAGCATTCCAGAGCAGCATCCACTGCAGAATTTCCCCCGCCAACAACCAGCACTTTTTGCCAGGCATAGGGATGGGGTTCATCGTAGTAATGCTTTACTTTGGGAAGCTCTTCACCGGGCACATCCATCATATTGGCGCTTCCGTAAAAACCGGTAGCTACAACAACTTTTTCAGCCTTATAAACATCTTTATCTGTTCTTACCGTAAAATTACCATCTTCTCCTTCCAAAGCTTCAACTGCCTCATATAAATGAACCGGCAATTCGAAACTTTCAGCCACTCTGCGATAGTATTCCAGTGCCTCACTTCGTGTTGGTTTAGGCCCATGGGAGATAAAAGGAACATCTCCAATTTCCAGTCGGTCAGATGTTGAAAAGAAAGTCATATTGGTGGGATAATTGAATAAAGAATTCACCAAACACCCTTTTTCAATAATTTTAAATGGAATATTCTTTCTTTTTAGCTGAATTCCTGTTGCCAAACCTATAGGTCCGGCTCCTATAATAATTACCATGAATACATTTTATTTATATGAACTGCTTTAACATTGCCAAGATACAAATCGTTTTAGCTACTTAACCATTTAATGATAGTGCGATTCAACCATCCTCTTTCTTTGCTGATAAAACCTACATGCCCGCCCGATTCAGTAAACAAAGTTCTGATATTCCTATTTGCTTCTAAATCCTTAAAAGGAGCAAACTCAAGTGGACACAAAGAATCTGCTTTTGAATGGATAACCAATAATGGTTTTTGAACGTGCTGATAAAAATGTTTTGATGAACATTGCTCATAATAATCATCTGCTCCTTCAAAACCATGAACAGGCGCTGTTACCTGATCGTCAAAATCATAAACAGATTTTCCTGTAAATTTCGGGAAATCCGGATATTGCCCTTTTTTCAGATTCGTTTTTTCTGCTAAAGTATTGAGAAATCTCTTTTGATATACTTTATTGAAACCCTTATTCATTCTGAGCGAACCACCCTTCAGATCATAAGGAGGTGAAACAGCCACTGCTTTACTTACAGGATGAGCATTCTTCAGTTCTCCAAGAGATTTTACCAATGCATTCCCTCCTAAAGAAAATCCAACCGCATATATTTCAGGATCATTAAAATATTGCTTTATCCAACTGAAAAGAGTTCTATAGTCTTCCGTTTCTCCGGAATGATACATTCTTTTTTGGAGATTGATCTTTTCACCACATCCCCGAAAGTTTAAAGCCACTGAAGAATAACCCCAATCCCGCAAATCACTCATCAGATTTTGGACATAATGCCTTTGGGAAGAACCTTCAAGTCCATGAAAAAGTGCAACAACCGGTTTTCTGTTTTTAAGGTCCACTACTTCTAATTCCAAAAAATCATTATCAGGTGTGGAAATTTCAATCCTTTCTGAATCAGGATCTTTAGTTTCTGAAAATGAAGCAATCACTGTTTGTGTATGTACTTCAGGGGCCCACCATACGGGCTCAAATTTTTCGAATTGTATTTCTCTTTGAATAGTCACGCTCAAAGATACTGGTGATTTAGGTTACATTCATCGTATGCTCATATGTTTTATCTAAGAAGGTCATAGATTTGTTTGGCGCTACAATTCTAAACCTTATTTTCCAAACCAAACAAAAGTCACTATTTGAAGAGCATAGCCCAAAACCATTTTCCACAGTTCATATTCAGAGATGGAGTTAAGCTTCTGTGGAATCCTGTTCTAAAAAAACCATTTGTAGATTTACCGGAAGAACGAGTTCGCCTTCAGATAATAGAATATCTTATTCTGGAAGCTGGATTTTCATCTTCCAGAATTTCATTCGAATCGCCGGTTAACCTTCCAAGAGATAAATCTGCATCCAGAACAGATGTAATTTGTTATGACAAAAATTTCAATCCTTTTTTACTGATAGAATGCAAAGCCCCCGAAATCACTCTGAATGAAAAAGCTTCAGTACAAATTGCGCGTTACAACCAAAAAGTTGAAGCCCCGTTCCTTTTAGTTTCCAATGGCATCGATGATTATTGGTTTAATAGTCAGGATGGTTCAATAAAAAAACTTCATGTGATTCCTGAAGAATTTAAAGCTACATCTGACATTAAAAGAGACTTTGAATATTGGCGTAAAAGAGGTTTCATTGGGGGGAATTCGCATCCCGATTCAAGAAAATGGATAATCGAAACGTGTAATTATCTATATGGCTCAAAAAGGAATTCAAAACCGACCTATTTTAAATTTGACGGATCTCCTAAGGAGCTATTCTTAGCAAACTATTATTCGGTTTTTGAACTAAATAAATCTACACGATTAGCTATTTCTTTATCAGCCACTCCTTTCGGAGCAACAAGATTAAATTGTGTTCTTAATAAAAACGGAACGAATACAGCATTGTTTTCTTCTTCATTAGACCTTGTTGCGACTAATGATTCAAAGAACACCACAATTCAGTCTTCTTCCGGAGTAAGAAATTTTGACCTTAATAAAGAACTCAAGTTTAACTTAAGAAACCCTGTACAGGAATTAATTGAACAAATTTCAGCATTATTAAACAAATACTGATTTAATTCTTTTATCTGGTTCCTTCGTTAATACTCAGGCTCTCATTTTCATCAGGTTCTATATTACCTTCCATAGCATCTACGCTGTGAAACGTATATGGAATTGCTTCCAGCCTTTCTTTTTGGATGTGATTACCGGTTACCACACAAGTGCCATAGTTTCCCGTCTCAATACGGTCTAAAGCTACCTTGATCTTTTCCAGCTTTCTCTTCTGTTTTTCGATAAGGGTGTACTTGGTCTCTCTTTGTTCTTCCCATGATCCTAAATTTCCCTGATGATGTGCCGATGATGAAGCTTTATCATCTTTATTAGCTTCAATGTCTTGGAGTGATTTTTTAAGTTCGTTTACTTTTTCTTCAGCCTTTTTTTGTTCATCAAATAATTTCTCTTTAAAGTGATCGAGTTCTTCTTTTGTTAATGTTGTATTGTCAACTGCTGCTTCGTTACCAGACATAAAAAATTTTTTCATATTATCTGTTTTACTCATATAACAGGACATTTCCTTCCATCATTTCATTTTAAGAATAATGCTTTAATCAATGTGGTTTTCTGTATTATATTCAGTTAAATAGTTTGAATTATGGCAGGGTACTCCGGAACTCCTTTATTAAAAAAACTTGGCATCAAGCCAAACCATAAAGTTCTGTTTGTAAACCAGCCCGATCATTACTTAAAAATGTTAGGTAGCCTTCCCGAGGGAGTTAAAATTGTGAATACGGATTATTCCAATCCCATCGATTTCATTCATGTATTTTGCAAAACTGAAGAAGAACTTCACACACTTTTTCCTACTCTTAAAGAGAAACTTGATAAAAATGGCCTGCTCTGGATTTCCTGGATCAAAAAAGTATCTAAAAATTATATCGCTGCTTTTCCTGAAAACGAAGTCCGGGTTCTTGGTTTACACATTGGATTGGTCGATGTAAAGGTTTGTGCGGTAGATGAAGACTGGAGTGGATTGAAATTTGTATATAAAATAGAAGACAGAAAATAATGAAAGCCATAACTTTTCAAGACGTAGTATCTGTTTCTCTCTCTGAAGTCTCTGACCCAACAATCGAATCTCCAACTGATGCAATAGTCAAAGTAGAACGAGCGGCTATCTGTGGTTCTGATATGCACGTGTATCATGGAAGAGAAACGGGGATTGATATCGGGACAATAATGGGGCATGAATTTACGGGTACTGTTGTAGAAACAGGACAGCAAGTTTCAAATTTCCGTGTTGGAAATCGGGTTTTATCACCGTTTACTGTGAACTGTGGTGAATGCAATTTTTGTAAGATTGGATTAACAGCCCGTTGCCTAAAAAGCCAATTGTACGGATGGAAAGAAAATGGAACTGGATTAGAAGGAGTCCACGCAGAATATGTCAGGGTTCCAATGGCAAGCACCACCTTGATTCATCTTCCGGGCGATCTCTCATGGGAACAAGGAAATTTGATCGCTGATATAGCTTCAACGGGATATTTCGGAGCTGAATCAGCCAATTTAAAGCCTGAAAATACCTGCGTAGTTACTGGATGTGGACCCGTTGGAATAATGGCGATTAAAGCCGCAAAGTATTTTGGTTGTAATCAAATTTATGCTGTTGATGGAATTGACTTCAGATTGAATTTTGCAGAACAAAACGGAGCGATTCCGATTAATTATCTGAAAGAAGATCCAGTCGAAAAAGTCTTGGCAGAAACTGATAGAATCGGAGCTGATTCGGTAATAGAAGCCGTTGGCAGTAAAGCTTCTATGAAAACTTCTTTTAATCTACTTCGTCCCGGCGGTACTCTGGCTTCTGTGGGAGTGCAAGCTTTTGATACGCTCCCCTTTTCCCCACCGGAAATGTATGACAAAAATATCACCCTTAAAGCAGGAAGGTGCTCAGTCCGTTATTATGCGGAAAAACTGATTCCACTAGTTCAAAACGGTGATATTCAACTTACAGATGTGATCACTCACACATTCGATCTTAAAGATGGAGTTGAGGCATATCGTTTCTTTGACGAGGAAAAGGATAAATGCTTAAAAGTATTATTGAAGCCTTAAATAAAGCTCACTAGTTCTTAATTGTCCCTATCATTGCTGTACTTTCTACAAAATGAAGTTGTTCTACTCTGTCCATCAGTAGCGGCTCGTTTCCGGGCTCTGCTTTTAAGGTGACAGTTCTGGGTTGATCTGAGATAATTTTATAAGCCACATCTCGGAATTCTCCCATTAATCGCTTTAGTTCTTTTTTGTTGATGGAGTAGTCAAACTCAATAAAGTACGTTTCAACCGGTGCTGCTTCTTTCCTTACCTGCTCTTTCTGAGCTTCTGACAAAGATGTTTCTTCCAATAATTTATTAAGCTTTAGTAGCTCTTCTTTTGATCCTGTTGTATAAAAAGAGATTACATTTTTGTGGTTTTTCAATTTTTCTACGCTCTCTTTTGAGGGAGAATTCACAATCGAAATTATCATCGGTTTGATATACTCATCCAAAACAGAAATCTCTAACTCCTCAAATTGCTCTCTTACAAAACCGGGAGATACCGTATCTGCCAGATAAGCTACAAACATCCCTTCCACAAATGTATAGCCGCCATTTTGAGCATCTTCAATAGAACTGTCATCTATTACTTGTGCAGCTGTAAAAGAAGAGAAGCAAAAGACTAAAATTAAAGTGAGCAATGGTCGTAACATAATCTATTGTATTTGTAATGACATAAATAATCAACAATAGAATAGGTAAAAAAGTCTATTAAACCTTATTTTTAGAAAAATTAAAGCAAAAGAACACTTCATGTCATCAACGGCAACTGCCGATTCTCCTATTCTTAAAGAAGCAAAGAGAAGACGTACATTCGCAATTATTTCTCACCCGGATGCGGGTAAAACAACTCTCACAGAAAAACTCCTTCTTTATGGTGGAGCTATTCATGAGGCCGGATCCGTTCGTGCCCGTAAAGCTTCGCATCACGCTGCGTCAGATTGGATGGCCATAGAGAAAGAGCGTGGAATATCCGTTACTTCCTCAGTAATGCGTTTCGAAAAGGATGGTATCAAATACAATTTATTGGATACACCGGGTCATAAGGATTTCTCTGAAGATACTCTTCGGACTTTGGTTGCAGCCGATTGTGGTTTAATGGTTATTGATGTTGCTAAAGGCGTTGAGGAACAAACTGAAAAATTATTTGAAGTATGCAAACTCCGTGAAGTACCTGTAATAACTTTTGTAAACAAATGCGATCGCCCCGGGATGGACCCACTGGAAGTTCTGAGTAATGTGGAATCTAAACTTGGTATCGAAGCAGTTCCTGCCAGTTGGCCGATGGGATATGGACAGAAATTTCAGGGAATTTATGATGTGATCGGTGGACAAGTTCATGTATATCAAAAAGCCGATCACGGAACCAAGAAAGCTATCACAGAGGCTCTGTCTGTAGAAGATGCACTCGCACAAAGCAATCTCTCTGATGTTGAAAAAGATGCTTTCCGTGAAGAGATCATGTTGATAGAAGATATGTATCCGAATATGGATAAGGAGTTATACAGCACCGGAAAAGTTACTCCGGTTTTCTTTGGATCTGCTTTAAATAATTTCGGGCTGGATGTTTTTCTGAACTATTTCCATCAACTTGCTCCTTCCCCTCAAATGTATGAGCACTCAGAAGGTGGTGAACGATCTATTGACGACGCTTTTTCCGGGTTTATTTTTAAGATGCAGGCAAATATGAATCCCGGTCACAGAGATTGCGCAGCTTTTATTCGGATTGCTTCAGGTAAGTTCCAGCGTGGCCAAAATGTGGTTATTTCACATACCGGAAAGAAAATCAAAATGGCTACTCCTCATACCTTAATGGGGGATGAGCGTCAGCTTATGGAAGAGGCTTACCCCGGTGATATTGTTTCGATCTTTAACCCGGGAGATTTCAGAATCGGAACCACCATTTATGAAAAGAATGATGTTCGATTTGATGTAATTCCACTTTTCACTCCGGAACATTTTCAAAAAGTAGCCACCAAAGACCCTTTTAAAAGAAAACAACTTCGTGAGGGGCTGCAACAACTTTCGGAAGAAGGTGTGGTTCACGTATTTGAAGTCCCGAACGGAGTTGGTAACGAGCTGTTGCTGGGAACCGTTGGCGTGCTTCAGTTTGAAGTGGTGGAGCATCGGATGCTGGAAGAATATAGTGTGGAACTGGTTAAAACCCCTGTTTCTTACTACTGTGCAAGGTGGTTGCCAAATGAAAAACCTGATGTAATAAAGAAGTTAGAAGCCAGTTATTCCACACATGTAACGAAAGACATGGAAGAAAATCCTATTGTTCTTTTTGAGTCCATGTATGCGCTTAATCAGGCTGAAGAAAAAGTTGGTGCTCAGCATTTATTTAAATTTAAGCAAGGCTGAATGATTAGCCAATCACAATCGGCTTGCAAATACCTAATTCGGGTTATTTAATGCTTTAAAATGAGTTGTTAGTTTATCCGTGAACTAATACCTCATTATGAAAACCACACGTTTTATAACTCTGATTCTATGCTCAGTCTTTGTTTTTATATCCTGTAATCAGGATGAAGACTGTTCAACCAACGCCAATTTAAATGGTGATTGTTTCAACTTAGACGTCACCTTGAACACTCAAAATATTAACAGGAATACTTCTTACACCAGAGAGAACCTTTCTTTGATTTATCAATTTCCTCCAAGTGGACCTCAGGAAAGAGTACGTTTTATAATCCGTTCTGATGATAGTTCACAAAGTACTTTTAGAAATGACACTTTGTTTTTTGATACAGGTGTAACTTACTCAGATACGGGTAGCTGTACTTTTAACGGTGACTTGTCAGCAGGAGGAATCCCTTGTGTATATACTTACACCTTCAGCAAGGTTGACAGAGAAAACAATTTAATTTCTGGGGATATTAATTTCAGCTATAATAACGATTTTGGCTCTGATAAGTTCTCAGGAAGTTTTGAAAATGTAGAAGTTAAAGGCGAAAACTTTTAATCATTATTTTCCACCGTTGGCTTTAAGATCCTGAATGCACTGGGAATCTAATTCAGGGACATTGCCTCCCATTAAATTGCTTGCAAAATCTGACGTGCGGACTGCGAAGTACATTAAACATGTGTCCACATCACAGTGAGCGCCATTTGCTTCATCCTGATGATCCTGAACCGTTGGAGTACCATTGCCTACTAATCCTAAAATATGCCCGAATTCGTGTTGAAGCACTGTTGTTTCTACCGTTTCTCTGCTAGGTTGATTAAAACCTCCCGAGTTCTCTTCAATCGTACCACCCAGCAAAGCCATTGACGTATTGAAATACGCAAACCCAAGTACATTTTCCTGCTCAAATTGTCCGTCAAGAATTAAGAAATACGCCGCGATTGCATTTCCTTCCGTAAAAGTATCTCTGTGTTCTTTCTCCACATCAAAAGCTTCCTGAGCAGAATAAGGGGAATTTCCCGGCGAAGGAATTTCGTCATCTAAAGATATCGAAATACTTGTTTTATTGAGTCTGCTTTGCAGAAACGAACGTAAATTATTTAACGCAGCTTGAGTAGGTTGAAAGCCTTCCACATAGTCAACTTCTATAGTCAATGAACTATAATTACTGTTCGATAAAAAGTCATTAGCGGAATCTCCAACATCCTGAGTGCTGGAAAACTCATTCCCGCTGTTACTTCCATTGCTTCCGCCACTGTTATTACAGCCGAAAAACACAGTAGAGATTACTATTAAAGTCCCGAAAAGTAGTTTATAATTTTTCATGTAAGTTTAAAGTCTTTTTAGCCGATTTTGTTCCCGGTTATTAATCATATAACCAATTTGTAAAGATCTTCATTTCCCCTTTATAAGCTGCTATAAAGTCCATAGTTTAAGGTTCGCAAAAAAAATTAATGCATCTATACTAAAATTGATTACTGAAACTAAGGTTTCCGAGCAAGTAAAAATTATTAAAGCCGATCTAGATAACCCTAAACACGCTGCTGATATTGTAAATATCGTAGACTTGTTTGCCAAAGATCCCATGGGTCAGGATGAAGCACTCAGCGAAGAAGTAAGAGTGGATATGATCGCTGAAATGAAAAAAATCCCGACTACAATGACTTACATGGCATATCATGGGGAAAAAGTTCTTGGCATTGTGACCTGCTTTATCGGCTATTCAACATTCACAGCCAGCAAAACTTTCAAAATTCATGATGTTGCTGTACACCCGGATGCTCGCGGAATGGGAGTAGGAACTAAGCTTCTTGACACTGTCCACGAAGAAGCACAAAAAATGGGATGCTCCAAAATCACCCTCGAGGTTCGGGAAGATAACCCCGCACAGAATCTCTACGAAAGAGAAGGATTTGAGTACGGTGAGCCGAAATGGTGGTTTATGACGAAGGAATTGGACTAAAAGTTTTCAGTCACTTCTTTCGCGTCTTCAGCCAAACCAAGCACGGCCTGCTGATATAAGCCGCTATTATTATATCTGAGAATTGCATCTTCCACACTCCCGGTTATCTCTTTGAAGTGTGCCAGATATTTACCTACAGAGTAGATGTTATTGCTCATGTCATACAGGTCATCTCCAACAAACCATCGGTTTAGCGACCAGGGAATGAATTGAGCATATGACATCGCTCCGGCATAGCTGGATTTAAGATCTAAAATATCAACCTCTCTGTTGTCTGCCCATTCAATAAGCTCTTCCAGTTGAGCAAGAGCAAATTTGGCACGATGACCTTCCTTAATCATGGATACATAGGCATTAAAAGGATTGTATTTACCGGCATATTTGCCAAATTCTGATTCAACTCCCAGGATTCCTATAATTACTTCTTTAGGAATACCGTATACTTTCTCTGCTTTTGCCAAATCTTCTTTGTGTGCTTCATAAAAGGAAGCGATCTTCTTTTTCTTTTTGTCATAGCCCAGAACTTTCTGATATTTTTCGAAGCTGTCAATCTTCACTTCAGCAGAACGGGTGAATTTTTTTGTGATTCCGGTGATCAGTTTAAATCTGGAATCTTTAAAATATGGTCTTATATCTATACCTTTTTTCTCGAAATGCTCTATCAGTTTTGCCTTGTATTCCTCATCAGGGTTGCTCGCTGCATTTGCAACCGCGCTCCATCCAAAAACAATTAACAGGAGCGCAAAAACTCCCTTCTTTAAATCTGACCTTATCATATTTATTGCACCGTCTTAATCTGTAAAATGATTTCCTGAGTATAATAAAACTGAATTGAAGTAGAAATAGTGTTTTGTGAAAGGATGTTTCATTCTTAAAACTTAGGGCTCTAGAAATTCGAACTTCAATTCAAAATCCCTTATCTTTTAAGTCTTGGCGAATTTTAAAAAAGTAGAACTAAAAAATTCGCTACTAAAACACGGAAACTCTAACAAATTTTGTGTTTTAGTGCTTTCGTGGCAAAACTATTTGGAACACCAAAATAATTAATGAAAGGAAATCATGGCAAAAGAATTTGATGTATGTGTAATCGGGTCAGGTCCCGGCGGATATGTAGCTGCAATCCGTGCATCACAACTAGGTTTTAAAACCGCAATTGTAGAAAAAAGACATCTGGGTGGTGTTTGCTTAAATATTGGATGTATTCCTACAAAAGCACTTCTTCGTTCAGCGGAAGTAATGGAATCTATCCAACATGCCGATGATTATGGAATTTCTGTTAAAGATGTAAAAGCTGATTTCGGCGGCATGGTTAAAAGAAGCCGTGGCGTTGCCAATAAAATGAGCAAAGGTGTTCAGTTCTTAATGAAAGCGAACAAGATCGATGTTTTCATGGGAACAGGTGTTTTCAAGTCAAAATCAGAGCTTGCTGTAAATGACGAAAAAGGAAAAGAAACAGAAAGTATTAAAGCCAAGCATTTTATAATTGCTACAGGTGCTCGTCCGCGTCAACTTCCTAATCTGGAGATCGACGGCGAAATGATCATCGATTCTGAAAAGGCGATGACCATGGAAAAGCAGCCTAAGAAAATGGTGATCATCGGAGCCGGTGCAATCGGAGTTGAGTTTGCTTACTTCTATCACACGTTAGGAACAGAAGTAACGATCGTTGAGCTTCAAAAAACTTTGGTTCCTGTTGAAGATCAGGACGTTGGAAAAGAGCTTGGTAAGATCTACAAGAAAAAAGGCATGAACCTGATGCTGGAAAGCACAGTAGAAAAAGTTGAGAAAAAAGGATCCGGCGTTAAAGTGACAGTTAAAACCAAAAAAGGCGAGGAAGTGATCGAAGCTGATGTAGTTCTTTCCGCTGTTGGTGTAACCGGAAATGTTGAAGGTCTTGGCCTTGAGGATATCGGCGTAAAAGTTGAGAAGGGCGCCATTGTTGTAGACAAATCTGATTACTCAACTGGAGTTGACGGAATTTATGCAATTGGTGATATCATCGGTGCTCCTTGGCTGGCTCACAAAGCTTCCCATGAAGCAGTTGTGCTTGCTGAGCAATTAGCCGGCAAAAATCCAAAACCTATTAACTATGGAAATATTCCTGGTTGTACATATTGCGAACCTCAGGTTGCTTCTGTTGGTTTAACTGAAGCTGCTGCCAAAGAAGAAGGTTATGACGTTAAAGTAGGAAAATTCCCGCTTTCAGCAAGTGGTAAAGCAACCGCACTTGGTCACGAAGAAGGTTTTGTGAAAGTTGTATTTGATGCAAAATACGGTGAATGGTTAGGATGCCATATGATCGGATTCGGCGTTACTGAAATGGTTGCTGAAGCTGTTGTAGCTCGTGATCTGGAAACTACCGGACATGAAATTATTAACGCTGTTCATCCACATCCGACATTATCAGAAGCGGTAATGGAAGCTGTAGCTGAAGCGTATAACGAAGGTGTTCATTTAGGAACTCCGGTTAAGAAATAAAATAAATATAGGTCATCCCGAACTTGTTTCGGGATCTTTACAGATGCTGAATCAAGTTCAGCATGACGTAGAATTTCGGCTCCCTCGTGGAGCCATTTTTTTCTTTGATAATAAGGTCATCCTCAGGATGACTAAGAGAAATAAATGAAAAAAACCATCGAAGTATACGATCTCGGTTCACAATCCTACCAGCCGGTTTGGGATTTACAGCATAAGATTCAGCAACGGATCATTGACGAGAAAAAACTGGATCGTATTGGTGAGTTTGAAGGCAAGAGAAAAAATGATGTGCTACTTTTTGTAGAACATCCACATGTGTATACCTTAGGTAAAAGCGGCGACGAAGAACATATGTTGCGTTCATTGCTCGAACTTCAGGAGCTGGATGCAGAGTTTATCAAGACAAATCGCGGCGGAGATATTACCTATCACGGCCCGGGACAAATAGTTGGGTATCCGATTTTGGATCTCGACAGACATTTTACTGACATTCATAAATACCTTCGTTATCTCGAAGATGTGATTATTAAAGTTTGTACGGATTATGGTTTTGAAGCTCAAAGAATAGACGGCCTTACAGGTGTTTGGATCGGAGAACAAAAGATTTGTGCAATGGGAATACGTTGCTCACGTTGGGTAACCATGCATGGTTTTGCCTTGAATGTGAATACGAACTTACAATACTTTAACAATATCGTTCCCTGCGGTATTGAAGACAAAGAAGTAACCAGTTTAGAAAAACTTTTAGGCACGAAAATTGACCTGAAAGAAGTAAAAGAAAGGATCGTTAAACACTTCGAAAATGTTTTCGATGTAAGTATTAAACCAAGCGGTACACAAACAGAACTAGAGAAGAATTTTTCGTAACTTTGTTTAGGTCGTTCTGAGCCTGCCTGTCGGCAGACAGGCGAAAGCAAAGAATCTTCACAATGAATTTTAGCATTAAGTTTAATTTGCAGATTCTTCGTCCCGATACTTCGGGATCAGGATGACTCAATAATTTTTAGAGAAAAGAAATGATCAAAGAATTAGACGTAGTAGAAAAGAAATCAACAAAGCGCAGACCGGAATGGTTAAGAGTTAAACTTCCGTCGGGAGGTAAATTCAAAGAAGTGCTGGATACCATCAATGAGAATAAACTTAATACCGTTTGTTCTGAAGCCCGTTGCCCGAATATGGGCGAATGCTGGGGAGCCGGAACAGCTACTTTCATGCTTCTCGGAGATGTCTGTACTCGTTCTTGTGCATTCTGTGCCATTAAAACAGGTCGTCCACCTGCCGAATTAGACTGGGATGAGCCTGCCCGTGTAGCTGATGCTGCTGCAAAAATGAAATTGAAACATGTAGTTCTTACCTCCATCAACAGAGACGACAGAAAAGATGGTGGAGCACCGATATTCGCCGCTACTCACACAGCTTTGAGAGAAGCTATTCCCGGAGTTACTATAGAATCTCTAATTCCTGACTTCCGTGGTGTTTGGGAAGCACTTCAAATCGTAATTGATACTCCTCCGGATGTTCTAAGCCACAATTTGGAAACCGTTCCAAGAAAATACCGTCGCGTTCGTCCACAGGCAAAATATGAACGCTCTTTAGAACTTCTGCTCAAAGTTAAAGAAGAAGGAATTCGCTCAAAAACAGGGATCATGGTTGGGCTTGGTGAAACTCGTGAAGAAGTGATCGAGTTGATGCAGGATTGTGTTGATCATAAGGTTGATGTATTAACCATTGGCCAATACATGCAACCAACAAAAATGCATCATCCTGTTATGGATTGGGTTCATCCTGATCAGTTTGCAGAATACAAAGAGATCGGTGAAAAACTAGGAATCGGTCATGTTGAAAGTGGACCGCTTGTTCGGTCTTCTTATCACGCCGAAAGACACGTTTAATTTTTTTCTTATACTTCAGGTGGTATCTTGGGGTAAATTAAAAATTCATGCTAGCAACACTTACTGTTTTAGGAATAAGTTTTGTATTAGGATCTATTCCATCCGCGATTTGGGTGGGAAAGCTCTTTAAAGGGGTAGATGTTCGTAAACACGGAAGTGGTAATGCCGGAACAACCAATACTTTTCGGGTTTTGGGATGGCCCTCCGGAGTAACTGTTTTCACTATGGATTTCATGAAGGGTTTTGTGGCTTCCTTTTGGGTAAGTACTTTAGCCTGGGATATGTTTGCGGGACCACTTTCTCCTCCGAATTGGGAAGTTGACGCTTTCTTGAAAATAAGTTGTGGTCTTTTTGCAGTCATTGGACATATGTTCCCTCTCTTTGCAAAGTTTAAAGGCGGTAAAGGAGCTGCTACCGCTTGCGGTATGCTTTTTGGAATTGAACCCATCTCAATTGGAATATCGTCTATTATTTTTGTTACTACAATATTGGTAACCAGATATGTTTCTCTGGCATCTATATTAGGGTCTTTTTTCTATCCTGTAAGTCTGATTGTTATGAAGTATGTATATGGTTTAGAAAAATTAGTAGACGGAAGTATGGTAATTTTTGGTGCTTTTGTAGCAACAGGAATAATAGTAAAGCATAAATCTAATATTAAAAGACTCATTGCCGGAACGGAAAGCAAAGTAGGGTCTTCTTCTAAGAAAGAAGATCCGGAAACAGAAGTAAGCTCCGAGCAGATAAAAGAAAAGATCGAAGTATGAGAAATGTAACGATCATCGGTGCGGGTAGTTTTGGAACAGCCCTGGCAACTGTTCTAGACACGGCCGGCAATAATGTTCAGATCTGGGCCAGAGAAAAAGAAGTAGTAGACAGTATCAATAACAGTCATCGAAACCCTTCTTATCTGTCTGACATCAGACTACCTGCTTCTATCAAAGCTTACGATGATCTTGAACATTGCCTTCGTGATCAGGATATGATCTTGTTTGCGACACCTTCCCATACTCTCAGAGAAGTTGCCGCTAAGATAAAACCTTGTTTAGACGGGCATGAGATTTTAGTTACCGTTTCTAAAGGAATTGAGAATGACACTTTTAAAACCATGTCTCAAATTCTGGTTGAAGTAATGGAAGGTGTTACTTTAGAAGATAATATTGGTGTTTTGTATGGTCCAAGTCATGCGGAGGAGGTTTCTCATTTAAAACCAACCACTGTTGTCGCTGCTTCTTACTCTACAAGAACTGCCAGAATTATTCAGGAAACATTCCTAACCCCAATGTTCAGAGTGTATCTTAACAATGACATAATAGGGGTTGAAATCGGTGGATCAGTAAAAAATATCATGGCTATTGCGGCCGGAATTATTGATAGTGCAGAACTTGGCGACAATGCCAAAGCCGCGCTAATTACCCGTGGACTTCATGAAATGAAAAGAATGGGTGTAATGATGGGTGGATATGCTGAAACTTTCTCGGGATTAACGGGAATGGGAGATCTGATCGTAACATGTACATCAAAACATAGCCGAAACAGATATGTAGGCTCTCAGATTGGTCTCGGGAAAAAACTTGATGAGATCATAGAAAGTATGAATATGGTAGCTGAAGGCATCAAAACTACAAAATCTGTTCGTGATTGGGCGAAAAGAAATAATGTTGATATGCCAATTACTTGTGCTGTTTATCGGGTTTTATTTGAAAATGAAGACCCTAAAGACGCTTTAAATTCGTTGATGACCAGAGACCCTAAAGACGAAGTTTCTATATAATAGAACACGCTGACTTTTGTCAGAATTAATATCATGAAAGACGAGTACGAATTATATTTGCAGAATTCAGATTCCGTAACGGTTTCAGAAATGAAGCTGGAAGATCTTAGGAATCTGATAACAACAGGTGAGAGCTCTTTTCTCGAGTTTAAACACAAAGTTGCATCTCCCGAAAAAATTGCCAAAGAAATGGTTGCCTTTGCCAATACAAATGGTGGAAGAATTTTGATCGGAGTAGATGACAATGGCGACATAGTAGGAATTGAAAGTTATTATGAAGAGGAGTTCTGGCTTAGGCAAGCTGCGGAAGATGTTTGTGTCCCTGCTCTCAAGATTAATATTGAGATGGTTCATGCCGGCAAAAAAGATGTTCTGATAGTTGAAATTCCCGAATCAGATAATAAACCTATTGCCGTAAAAGGAGAATCTAAGAGAACAGTTTATATCCGTCAGGAAGACGAAAACATCATTGCTACGGATGATAGAGTTGAAGTGCTGAAAAACAAAACTTCAACTGAAGGAGTGACTTTCGAATACGGTGAAAGAGAACAACAGCTTTTCAGGTTTCTAAATGAATACGGTGATATTACCATTGAGCGCTTCTCTATTATTTCAAACATTACCACTTACAGAGCCGAACGAATTCTTGTAGATATGGCAAGCGCCGGAGTTCTGGATATGTATGAACAAAAAGGTATAGTTCATTATACATTTTCGCATAAAAATTCGTAATTTTGACTTGTTCTAAATAAGGAGAGCAATGACTGATCAAGACGAAAATCTGGACGATATTATTTCTTCACTAATTGATGTTGATGAAGAAGAAACTACACCCAGCAAAGAGCAAAAGCACGAGTTAACCGGCGAGCCTGTAACTCTTACCAAAAGAGCATCCAAGCAGGTTAAGGCAATCATCGAAAAAGAAGACCTTGACGAAAATCTCTTTCTCAGAGTTGCTGTAGAAGGTGGCGGATGTTCAGGATTAAGTTACAAGTTAGGGCTTGACTACCGCACTGAAGATGATCAGGTTTTTGAAAACCATGGCGTTGAAGTTATTGTAGCTTCTAAACATCTTATGTACTTAGAGGGAATAGAAATTGACTACCCTGATGGCTTAGATGCCCGTGGCTTTACCTTTGATAATCCCAATTCTGTTGAAGATTGCGGTTGCGGAACCAGCTTCTCTATTTGATATTATTTTCCATAAAGTTGAACCTGAATAGATATTTATTAAATAATATTGTAAGGTTTTTGCATCGAAACTGTCTAACTATATGTGAAAAAGAGATCTGCATATAGATTCCCCATAGAACAATTTCCTGCTGTACGTGTTACACTGCTTTTTATTACAGGTATTCTCTGCTCAAAAATATTTGCAGTTGAACAACTTACCCTTTTAATAATTCTGAGTGTATTAATTATAATTTTGATTGTTTGTGAAACCGCATCCAAAATCAGAATTTCTGTTCGTATTACCAGAGTTTCCACACTGATGTACTTTCTGGTTTTAATTGTTTCCGGGTCTTTAGTTCAATCAATTCATTCTAATAAAGAACCTCTTATCATCGAAAAGCTTATTTCAGATCTGGAGTGGGAAAAAGTTCATATCTCTGGTAATGTTATATCCATTTCCAGAAACAATTCAGGAGACATCCGCTTAGATCTCTACATTAGAGATGCTAATATACGGCATCATAATGCAACGAGCGGATTCAAAAGCCGAATACTCTGGAATGTTGAAGAGAACGTTCAGCTTGGGGATCAAATTCAATTGATTGGAACAATAATCCCAGTTTCCGAACCCAGAAACCCAACCTCATTTAACTATAAAGCATTTCTTAAATCCAGAAATATTTATACACAAATCCGGGCTGATTCCGTAGTAAAAATTTCGACTGAAAATTCCTTTTTCAGTTGGATTTCATTACGTAAAAAAGCTCTGGAACTGGTTGACCAGAATTTCGATTCTGTAACTGCGCCTATTGCAAAAGCATTACTCTTAGGTTACAAAAATGAACTGGAGGGAGACATTAAACAAGCATTTGCAAGGGCAGGTTTATCCCACATTATGGCAGTATCGGGATTACACGTCGGGTTAATCATTGCTCCTTTTTGGTTGATCATCCCTTATTTCTGGACAAAAAAACATGGTACAAAAATTGGCTTGGCTCTCCTGATATTGCTTCTGGTTTTTTATGCCGGACTTACCGGGTTTTCAGTTTCTGTATTAAGAGCTTCAGTAATGGCTGTTCTTTTAACTTACGGAAAACTATTCTCGAAAAGCAGCAACTCTATTAACCTGATGGGTATTGCTGCGTTAGTAATTCTCCTATTCGACCCTTCTCAACTTTTTGAAATTGGATTTCAATTATCATTTTCAGCTGTTCTGTTAATTCTTTTAGTTCTTCCGGTTATTCAAAACTTCATTCCATACTGGATTCGAATAAAATGGTATGGAACACCTGTTATGGTCATTATTATTTCACTCGTCGTTCAACTTGGGTTATATCCGCTTCAGGCGTTTTATTTTGGAGAAGTCTCGCTCATCAGCCCAATAGCAAACGCCATATTTGTTCCATTTCTGGGAATCATTGTTCCTCTTTCTCTTACTGCTTTGGTAATAACAGCTTTTCTGCCGGTTGTGGGCTTTTTGATAAACTACCCCTCACTATTATTTCTGGGGTTACTAAATGATTTTGTCTCTTTTTCTGCCTCTCTTTCCTGGTCTTGGTACGAGGTGCAAAAACCGGGTGCTCTTACATTTCTGTTATGGAGCTTCTTTATTTTAATGATCGCTTCATGGAGAAACCCGAATATTAAATGGAAGTTTATGTCAGCTACCCTTTTGATGGTATTCTGTATACAACTGGATTTATTTGTCGATAAATTTAAAGAAAAAATGATGGAAGTCGTTGTGTTTGATGTTGGTCAGGGAGACGCCTCATTTATCAGAACGCCCCAAGGAAAGAACATCCTGATTGATGCCGGCATATGGAGTCCAGGTTCTAATTCCGGCAGGCAAATATTACTTCCCTATTTCAAAGAAAATAATATTCAAAAATTAGACGCCATATTTCTTTCCCATCCTCATGCTGATCATATCGGAGGCATAAAAGATCTTATATCTGAAATTAAAATCGATACCATTTATAACTCAGGATTTAAATATGAATCTAATTTATACAGGGATTATATCGGTCTGGCAAAATCAAAGAACATTCCGGTAGTTTCTCTTACTGCAGGAAAAACAATTAAGTTAGACAGAAGCCTGCTCATTTTAGTACTAGGTCCTGAAAATGGAACGTTCAACAGTGATCCTAATCAGCAATCTTTGGTTCTGAATATTATTCACGGAAATAATGAGTTTCTTTTTACAGGTGATGCCGGGGAAGATCAGGAGCGGAGGTTATTCGAAAATTATGGAAGTCTTGTAGATACTGATTTTCTCAAAGTTGGTCATCATGGCAGTAATACCAGCTCTGAACTTTTCTTTCTTCAGGCTGTAACTCCGGAAATTTCCGTGGTTTCTGTTGCCGAACGGAACCGATTCGGACATCCCCATCCTGATGCCATTCAAAGATTGGAATCTACCCGCTCCAACATCTACTATACAAGCCGGGATAAAGCATTAATATTTCAAAGTGATGGAAAATCCATTAAAAGGCTGAATTGGTATTAATTTAAATCCATACTTTCTGCACCTGTTATAATCTTACTGTTTTTTTCTTGTACATAAACAAAAACAGAAGAATTTTTCAGGTTTGCATTTTTAGGAATGGATAGTACTTCCCGACCTGTTTTTTCAGCATTCTTCATTTTAAAACTTCGCACAACATTATCATGGTGTAGTGTTTTTCCTCCATTTTCACCATGTCCGATTTCTCTGATAATATCTCGCTCTACTAAAGCTACCTGAACCGTTGAATTTTCTATCAGCCCTTTCAATTTATAATCTACGGTAAGCATGTCCATATCTCTGTTAAATGCAGTAGCTATTTCAACTTCAGCATATGGAGGATTATTCAATGCTGAATTTATCTCTTTTTCCGCTCTTTCCGCTTCGGAGCCTACAAATTCTATAGTTCCATTTACTATCATTTGCGGTGTATAAATTGAATTGGATTTGAAAGTGTGTGCATATTCTCTTTGTCTGTCAGAATATACTTTGCTGCTAAATGCATCTTTCCACCCTAAACGATCCCAATAATCAACATGAAAAGCCAAAGCAAATACTCTGCGATCTTTCTCTCTGGCATCATCTATTATTTTGCTAAGTAATCTATCTGCCGGTGGACAGCTGTAACAACCTTCAGAAGTAAATAGCTCAACAACGGCAAAAGGTTTGGCTTCCATGTCGCCATCCTTAACCTCTTCCTTAAGAGCATCAGTAAAATTCAGTATTAAAAAAAATAGTGTTCCTGCTATTAAAAAGAAATATTTCATAATTACTCCATTGCTTTATGGAATTAATTAATTAAGCTCTTTTTTAGAATCACAGAAGTATAAAATCCATTTTACCTGAAAATGAGTTTTACATAATAATCCCGTATTTTAGGGAACTAACTAATCATTATAGAGCTACACCATAAAAATTAATGGACCAAAAGGAACGACCAAGCTTTGAAGAGGCTTTAAATAAACTGGAAGAAATAGTTTCCAAACTTGAAGATGAGTCCATTACATTGGAGGAATCTGTAAATCTGTACGAAGAGGGAGTGAAGCTTTCCAATTTTTGCACAGAAATCCTAAACAATGCCGAACTTCGTATTGAACAAGTGAATGAAGTAAATAGTTAACAAATTATGGAACAGAACATACCACAACCGGGTGAGCTTTTATCTAAGATATATACTCCTGAAGACCTCCGTAAACTTGATCCCAAAGAACTTCAGGATGTATGTGATGAGCTCCGTAGTTATATCATTGATATGGTTTCCGTTTATGGCGGTCACTTTGGAGCTAGTCTTGGCGTCGTAGAACTTACAACCGCTATCCACTATGTGTACAAAACTCCGGAAGATCGCTTGGTTTGGGATGTTGGTCATCAAGCATATGGGCATAAGATATTAACAGGACGAAGAGAACAGTTTCATACAAATCGCTTATATGGCGGGCTTTCAGGATTTCCAAAACGTACTGAAAGCGAGTATGATACATTTGGAGTCGGTCATTCCAGCACCTCGATTTCTGCAGCCCTTGGAATGGCAGTGGCAAATGATTTAGATAAAGGTGATCGTAAAGTAATTGCAGTTATTGGCGATGGTTCGATGACCGCGGGACTGGCTTTTGAAGCAATGAACAATGCCGGAGCGATGAACAGCGATATTCTGGTAATTTTGAATGACAACTGCATGTCTATTGACCCCAACGTTGGTGCTTTAAAAGAATATTTAACGGATATCACTACGAGCAAAACCTTCAACAAAATGAGGGATGAAATTTACGATATGCTCGGGCATTTTAAATCTGCCGGGGAAAAAATGCGCAAGGTTGCCTCCAGACTGGAAAATGCCGTAACCGCCGCTATTACTCCGGGCTCTCTGTTCCGTGCGCTTGGTTTTAAATATTACGGCCCGATGGATGGTCATGATGTGGACGGGCTCAGAAAGACTTTAGAAGACCTTAAAACCGTAAAAGGCCCGAAATTGCTTCATGTTGTTACCGTGAAAGGAAAAGGATTTGCTCCCGCCGAAAGAGAGCAAACGAAATGGCATGCATCAAGCAGTCCATTTGATAAAATTACCGGTAAAGCTCTTAACCCTGCTCCAAAAGTAAAAGGAGCGCCTAAATATCAGGATGTGTTTGGTGAAGCTTTAGTGGAATTAGCAGCAAAGGATGAACGGATTGTAAGTATGACTCCTGCTATGCCAAGTGGCTCCAGTCTCTGGCCAATGATGAACACTTTCCCTGAAAGAGCTTTTGATGTGGGAATAGCGGAACAACATGCCGTTACCTTTGCTGCCGGACTCGCAGCCGAAGGCAAAAAAGCCTTTTGCGCAATCTATTCTTCCTTTTTACAAAGAGGATATGATCAGCTGGTCCATGATGTAGCCATTCAGAAATTACCGGTTGTATTTTGTATTGATCGCGCTGGGTTTGCCGGAGCAGACGGCCCCACTCATCATGGCTTATATGACATCGCCTACATGCGAACAGTTCCGAATATGGTTATTTCTTCCCCATTGAATGAGCAGGATTTGAGAGATATGATGTTCACGGCATCCACTTTTGAAGATGCTTCATGGGCAATTCGTTACCCACGTGGAAAAGCGACCGGTATGACTGTTCGTCAAGAATTTGAAACTCTGGAAATTGGAAAAGGAATAGAACTTCGTGAAGGAGAAAATATAGCCGTACTTAGTTTTGGTCCTATTGGTAAATATGTAATTACTGCTGCTGATGATTTAGCTGAAGAAGGAATTAATATCGGTCATTACGATATGCGTTTTGCAAAGCCTTTGGATGAAGAATTGATTGATGAGATTTGTCAAAAATATGATCACATCATCACTTTAGAAGACGGTGCTAAAATGGGTGGATTCGGTAGCGCTGTTGCTGAATACATCATCGAAAAAGAAAATCGGCCAAGCGTAAAAATTCTTGGAATACCTGATGTCGTTGTAGAACACGGAACTCAGGAAGAGTTGCATGATGAAGTTGGAATTGGGGTTGAGGGGATTAAAGAAGCAATCGAGAAAATATTAATCAAAGATGAGATTTAAAGAATTACAAATTCTGTTAGTTAGCATAATTTTTATTTTCTCATGTGGAGATTCAGACTTTTCAGGAATTACAGAAGGACAGCTTTTAACCCAATCGGGAGCACCGGTTTCAGACGCTGAGATACATATTAACTATCCAAAGTTATCCGATAACAGTATGAATAAATCTTCGACCACGATCAATTTCCCCCTTCAAAACTCTACCTATCTTACTTTTGAGGTAAGCAGATATGGTTCTGAGGAATTTATTCTGGGTTTTGTGGACCGACCATACCTTGCTGGTTCGCATAGTTTAGTTATTCCTGATTCACTTTTAGCAACTGGTGTATATCATTACAAAATTGACTCAGAAGAGTTTTCATCAGAAACAAATTTTCTAAAACTAAAATCAGATTCTGATCTTATAAATAATTCACCTCCATTTACAATGACTAATAAGTCGGGTCGATTTATAATAGAAACTAATACAATTGGAATAGGTGTAGAATTTGAACAAACAGGGAGCTCTCCAGATGAAAAAATTAATTACTCAATTGATAATGAGATTGAGTTTATCGCAATAAAGAATGATGAAATTGTTGCCAGAAAAACTGTTATGATTTCCGAAGATGGAAGTAATAATGTGGAGCTAATTGTTCAAAACTAGTTTGTGAATTACACTTTATCTGACTTCGATTACCATCTTCCTGAAGAACTGATAGCTCAATCCCCGGCAAATCCCAGAGATCATGCCAGACTATTGGTTTACGATCGAGCTTCCAAACAGATCACAGACGATTTCTTCTATAATCTCGGAGATTATTTACCCAAAGAAACCACCCTTGTTGTCAATAACAGCAAAGTTGAAAAGTGCCGACTTATGTTTGATGGCGGTAAAAAGGAACTGTTCGTCACTTCAGTCAGAAACAATAATACGGTTGAAGCTTTAGTGCGTCCGGGGAAGAAATTCCGTGTCGGGAAAACCGTCGAGCTTGCTGATGGTATTACGGCAGAAGTCACTCATGTAGCTGAAGACGGGTTGAGAACCCTTATTCTTTCTCACGATCTGGATGCTGCGGAATTGGAACCATTCAAATACACTCCTTTTCCTCCTTATATTGAACAGGATGAATCTCTGGCTTCGGAATACCAAACCGTATACGCAAAGGACCTTGGAAGCAAAGCTGCTCCTACAGCCGGTTTACATTTTACTGATGACTTGCTTTCTATATTAGAAGCTCAGGGAATACAAAAATCAGAAGTAACCCTGCATGTCGGTCTGGGCACGTTTGCACCTGTGAAAACCGAAAAGCTTGACGAGCACATCATGCACAGCGAATGGTATCAACTGGATGCTAATACTGCCGAAGAATTGACAAAATCGGATCACATCACGGCAGTCGGAACTACGAGTGTACGAGTGCTTGAATCACTTGCAAGTAAAGAACGAACGTTTGAGCCTCAAAGTGGTGAGACTGATATATTCATTACTCCGGGATATCAATTCAAAGCTGTTGATTCACTTATAACGAACTTTCATCTACCCAAAAGTACATTACTGATGTTAGTCTCTGCGCTCATGGGTTTTGATGAAATGCACCGGATTTATGAACACGCTATTAAAGAAAAATATCGCTTCTACTCTTTCGGCGATGCAATGCTTATTTTATAACAAAAAAGAGATATGAAACAACTTTTAATACCAGCTTTACTTTTTATCTGCAGCTGCAGCTCATCAAACTATATTAGAACAAGCCATCAGGAAGGTTTTGATTCGAAAAAGGTAGATAGTTATGTATTAATGGGACTTGAAACAGATTTGGGCAAATCAGGTTTGTTATCTAAAAAGAAATTGGGCGACAGGCCAGCTGAAGACATTGAAAAGGAGCTAACGGATAGCCTCAAAAAGATTTTAGGTTACGAACAAATATCATTAGAGCAAATAGCGGTTAAAAACCATGATGCATTAGAAGGGGCTTTATCTGAATTCCATGGCAATTTAAACAATGCTATTGATAACGAACAACCATACCCGAATTTTAAGATTGACGCAGAAATACTCGAAAAGTATAAAAAACCCGGAATTCAATATGGACTTTATCTCAAATTATCACACTCTTATAACAGGGTGTATATGGATTACGGTTCTTTTCAAGAAACTTATACAGGACTTTCAGCAGTAATTATAAATTTCACAAATAATGAGGTTGTTTGGAGAACCTCTTTTAACGAATATGTAGAGGGATCCGAAGAAGAAGTTATCAGTCTTATCAAATCTTTTATTATAGATTTAAAGTATCAAGTTGAGATTCCCTCTTATGAATTTAGATTTGAGCCCGAAGAACATTTAGTTCGCATTTCATTTAAAGGAGAATCTAATAAAAGCGTTCTTGGATATATAAGTAGTCTCGAAGGTTTTCAGTTTAATTTTACGGACAGAGATGAGAACAAATCCAAAATACACATAACAGAGATATCGGAAATTAAGTTAATGAGAAATTCCAGAGTGCTGTTCTCTGTAAAATGATTTGTCACTTAAATTTCTTGATCGTCCAACCAAGACTTGTAGTAACATAAAACCCTTCCAGCGGACGCTGACCAAATTCCAATCTGTATAACAGGTTTCCGAAAAACCCGATCTTTCGGTCAAAGTTTTGCTCTTTGGTCATCGGGTTTAGCTGCCACGTCATTCCTGCTCTCCACCCCAGAGTTTCTTCCAATGTTTGTGTATTTCCTCCGGAAGTAACATCTACCGATGTTGGCAATACCAGAACATCAACAAATGGTCTGAAATTTCGGGCATAAGCAAAAGTATACCCGTCGCTATCCTGAACATGCATGAACAGCTTTCTTGTATATCCAAGCCCTGCATAAATTCCTTTATGGAAGATGTTTGTTACTTCGTAGAAAGTGAAATTTTCTTCGTATTCAAAAGCACTATTCCGCAAATACAATCCGCCTCTTACATTTAACTCAGAAGTTATATCGCCCGGTAATTTTACCGTGGTATAAGTATTGATTTCTTTTCCTTCCAGATAGTCTTTCTCATAACTGAACGCCAGTAATACAGGAACGGTAGTATTTTTAGTTTTAGAAGAAAGAGTAAACTCGGCTCCGGCATTAAATAAAAACGGAAAGCTTGTCTTTTCTAAAGAAAACAAAGAATAAAGAAACAACCCTTCTGCTTTAAGTTTATCTGTGATAGGGTACAAAGTCTCTGCGCCTATGCTTAGCACAGAAGCTCCGGAAGTGTTACTGAATCCGGCGTCCACTCCGAAATAATGAAGCCCGAGATATCCTGATTGAACTTCCGACGGATCTGAATAAATCTGTCTGTATGTTTTTTGAGCAAATATATCTGCTGTTGTTGCGATAAGAATAACCAGAAAGATCGAATGCTTTAACTTCATGACTAAGAAACTTGTTTAAGGTTTCTGTAAAGCTAATGCACACAATGAACTCTTTAAATCCCCCGAATTAGGTATTCTGTTTTATGATTTACCGTGTAAAAGAGATACAGGTTTCCTATATTTGGAGTCCGAAAAAATGCGCCCGTAGCTCAACTGGATAGAGTACCAGATTTCGGCTCTGGGGGTTGGGGGTTCGAACCCTCCCGGGCGTACTTTAAAGCCACTTTAGTATAGAAACTGAAGTGGTTTTTTTCATTCCCCAAACTTCTTCCTGAATCCCTCTTTATATGATTTCCCAATTGGAATTTCGTGCTCTTTAATGGAAATCATATTCCCTTCCACATAATTTATTTTTGGTAGAGAAACAGCGTAAGACCGGTGAACTCTAACAAAATCGGTAGAATTCAATTCCTCAATAAATGAAGTTAATGTACTGTTAAAAGTGAGCTTTTGAGACTCTGTATAAAGACTGATGTAATCTCCCAAAGCTTCTGCAAATAAAATTTCAGATAAGCTGATTCTGAATAATTTCCCGTCTGCTTTAACCGTGATCGTTTCTTCTTTCGGGTCAGGTTTCTTCAGCGTTACTTTATTTACTGCTTTCAAAAACCGTTCAAAAGAAAATGGTTTCAGCAGATAATCAACTACATCCAGTTCGTATCCTTCCAGTGCATACTCAGAATAGGCGGTAGTAATAATAACTTTAGGAGGATCATCCAGGCTTTTCAAAAAACTGATCCCGGAAAGTTTGGGCATGTTGATATCCAGAAAGATCAGATCTACCGATTCACTTTGAAAAAATTCCAGTCCATCAACGGCGTTTTCAAATTCCTGAACCAACTCTAATGAAGGAGTATCCTTAACGTAGGTTTTAAGTACATCCCTGGCTACAGGTTCATCTTCAATAATTATACAACGTATCATGAGAGATCAATGTTAAGTGTGGCTTTAAATGTACCGGCATCTTTACTTAAATCCAGACTGTACTTTCCCGGATATGAAAATTCCAATCTTTTTCGGGTATTTAATAATCCTGTGCCCGTTGAATCTGATTTTTCAATCACTTCTATGTTATTCATTGCATTTTCAACAATCATTTCCAGAGTATTGCCTTCCACAGAAATAGTAATTTTTATTCTTTCATTTAAGCCTGATACAGAACCATACTTAAATGCATTCTCAATAAAAGTGATCAATAAAAGAGGTTGGATGTTCAGGTCTTCATGATTTCCACTTACAGAATAAATAACTCTGTTCGGATTGCTCAGTCGTTCTTTCTGAAGATCGATGAACTTGCCTATATATTCTAACTCCTGATCGAGTTGAACTTCACTTTTGTTCATATTATCAACTACGTATCTCAGTATGTCAGAAAGCTTTAATATCATTTCGGGTGCTTTTTCTGACTTTTTTAAAGTTTCTCCATAGATGGTATTTAAACTGTTAAACAAAAAATGTGGGTTTATCTGAGCCTGTAAAGCTTTTAGCTCGCTTTTTGTTTTTTCTTCTTCCAGCTGTGCAATTTCCACTTCTTTTTCTTTTCTGTTGAACCAGGATTTTGAAAGCTCTATCAGGGTAGAAGCTGAAATGTAGATAGCCATAATCCCAAACAGCTCAAAAGGGCCGTAAACACCTACGAAATAAAATTCTGAAAACAGCCACTCTGCTAAAGATCCGTATGAAAGACTGTATGTTCCCAGCACAACCCCAAAACCTGCAAAAGACATTATAAAGAGATACAACCAAATATTATATTTCTTAAGAATATTAGGCACCGACTGATAAATATTAAGTGTAACCACGGTAATGAAAGGAATGTGAAACAGAAAAGTATAGATCCAGTCGATTTTCCTGATCTGATCTCCTCTTGAGAATAGATTCAACGTAATTGCAAAAGAAATTGTCCAGAACATAATATTCTGGACAACCTGATTTAAAACTTTCTTTTTAAAGCTCATCAACTACTCTTTTAAGGTTGATGGGATCTTCATAAGCTTTTTCATCACTTCCGTATTTTTGCACAAACTTATTGAGCTCCTTAGAAGACGCCGTTATCAATATATTTTCACCTATTGTCTCGTGTTTAATGCGTACACGGTTCTCCTGGATCAACTCTGATATCCAATCCGATTTAAAAAGCTCGATTTTAAGATCACTCTCATCAAGCTTTATCTTCGAAAATGTGTGTACCGGAAATAAATGAAAATTCTCAAAATTTACATCTCTGAAAAGGTTCGAAACTGTGATATCCATATAGTAAGTTTCGTTGATTGTTCCAATTCTTGCTTCAAGTAATACAGAATCAGGAACCGTTTTATTAAGGTCTTCGAAAAGTACAAAATAGGATTTGTCATCTTTGGACAGGGCATCACCTTCATCAAAGCTAAACTCAACATTCCCTGAGACATTGATTCCGCTTAAAGAAATATCTTTTAAGTTTTCAGTATCCCTGAAGAAAGTCCATCTTGAGTCCTTAGTTTCCCACCTTCCTTCTATGCCCTCTAATAATTCAGCTTTATCGTTGTTAATTAATGGATGTAAGGACTGAAGAAAACATCCTGACAAGAATAGGAGAATAAAAGAAAGGTAAACAGAATGTCTTATTAACGATTTCATATTTCGATGATTTGTTTTTGATTGCAAACCAAAGAAAGGTAAATATGAAACCGGGATATAATTTATTCGATGAACGTATTCAAAATATCGTTAAATGAATCGGCTGAACTCTAAATCAATCAACAGAGTTATTAAAACGATCTCTGAGATCCTGTACATACACTCCGATATCATTTCTTAATTCAAATAAGCGACTGTTAAACTCGGCGTAGCTTTGTTTGGTAAAACAGGCTTTGGTTTTAAGGTTTCGCATCATTTCTAATGATTGGTTTGCGAATCTAAGTGACTTTTTTGTGTAAGCAATATTAGCCCCTAAAAACTCTTGTTCGAAACCAAAAGAGTAGCCACCGGCTAATTTTGCAGCAATTTTTAAGCTATCGCCTACAAACTCCAGAAATACTTTATCCTGATTATTTGCAGGAACTGATTCTGCCCATTTCAAAATATCAATGGCATAAAAGCGTGCATCTCTGAATAAACCCAGATTGTCTAGCGAACCATTATCGGAAAGAGCAAAATCTTCACTTAAACTCTTCCACTCCTCACCGGCATCAAAGTCATCTTCTTCTGCATCAGGAAATTCGTCGAATTCATCAAACCCAAACAAAAAATCTTCGTCATCAAATTCATCTTCGTCTTCCCAGTCATCTTCATCTTCGGGAAAGTAAGCTTCGTCCATTAAAAGTTCTTCTTCCACATAAGCTTCAAAAGCATCATCTTCACTCAGGCTTTCTTTTAGAAGAGTAATCCACCTTGGTACATTACCCTTTACATCAGACTCAATAAACTTTCTGAGTTGCTCGCTTTTTTTCTCTACTTCATTAAGATGGGCTTCCCATTGAAATTCATTCCAAAGTTCGCCGTTAAATCCATCCATGCTCATATATTTTCTCGCAAATGTGTAGGTTGTTCATAGAAAAGAAATTTTATCCATTCACGCAAGGGTGCGTGGAAAACTAACGTATTTTGTGGATAAAAATTGGCTAAAGTCTTTCCAAAACTCCGATTATTACTTGCGTCATCTTAGGTTCAGCTTGTGCAGCTGCTGCAAAGATTTCTTCCAATACAACCGGTTGTAAAGAATCAGGAAAACATTCATCCGTTATTACGGATATTCCCAGAACATCCATTCCCATATGAACAGCAGCAATAACTTCAGGAACCGTGCTCATCCCAACTACATCGGCTCCCAACTGTCTCATATATCTGTATTCAGCTCGGGTCTCCAGCATTGGTCCTGAAATAGCCAGATACACCCCCTGATGCATTTTCAGAGAGTTTTCCAGAGCTACATTCTCTGCTATTTCTCTTAATCTGCTTGTGTATGGGTCGCTCATATCCGGAAAACGAGGTCCCAGCCCATCATCATTTGGCCCGATCAGCGGATTATCACCCAGAAAATTTATGTGGTCTGTGATCAACATAATATCTCCGGCCTCGAAGTTCGGGTTCATTCCTCCGCATGCATTACTCACAAAAAGACTGTGAGCTCCAAGTGCTTTTGCAACTCTTACCGGAAAAGCGATCTGTTGCATGGTATATCCTTCATAGAAATGAAAACGCCCCTGCATAGCCACTACTTTTTTACCACCCAACAACCCAAAAAGTAATCTTCCCGCATGGCTTTCTACGGTAGAAACCGGAAAGTGCGGAATATCATCGTAACTGATGGAATCCTGAACATCAATTTCATCACCAAGCTGTCCTAATCCGGTTCCAAGTATCAGCAGATAATCCGGCTGGAAATCCGTTTTTGATTGTATAAAATTTAAAGCTTCATCTCTTTTTGAACGGAATTGTTCAACAGTATCTAATGCCATGATAAGTTTTATATTGTTAGTCTATTTCGTCGAGTATATCGTCAAGATGTTCAGTACCGGGAGGTAAGGAGAGATCTATTTCTTCTTCTTTATTACTCTTATTGTCATCTGAACCGGAATCCTCTTCATCAAGTTCAAAACGAGGTTTTCTTTCTCCATCTGAGACTGATTCAGTATTTACCTGATCGTCCTGAGGAAGCTTGAAAATACCCAGTTCATCTTTACCGAATTTAGATAATGATTCCTGAGAATTTTCCAGATAGGAATTCATTCCGGCTATGATTTCTTCTCTTTTTTCTAATAACCGCTGGATGTTTTGGCGAATTTGCTGCCTCTGATGATTGGCTTCTTTTAAGATCGCCTCAGCCTGCATCTCTGCTTTATCGATTTTGTTTTGTGCTTCTGTTTTAGCTCCATCCAGTTTTTGGGCTACTGATTCTTTGGTTGTTTGTAAAGTTTCATGCAGCGCTTCTTCCACACGTTCGTAGTGGCGAACACGATCGTTCAGTTTATCGATCTGATCTTCAAGTTCTTTGTTTTTGTTAAGCAAATGCTCAACCTCGTTCGAAACCAAAGTCAAAAAAGATTGAACATCAGCAACATCAAAACCGCGCAGGGTTTTTTCGAACTGCTGTTGTTTAATTTCAAGAGGAGTAAGTTTCATTACACGAATATTTAAGAGTACACTTATAAGTTAATAAAATAACACTTATTCGTTTAACATGTTCCTCAGATTGGAATCATCTTCTTTTTCGTCAGAAGACCGAACTTCTTTTTCTTCAATCTCAATCTCTCCCGCGTCCGAAGCCTCAGGAATTCTTATCTTTTCTTCTTCTAAATCGGCCACTATAGATTCCAGATTGGTAATTCTGCGCTCTGTGCTTTTCTTGAAATCGCCCAAGGCTTTAAAAAATTGTGGATTTATTTCTGCCTGAGACGTACCACTTTTTCTGTTGATCCACGACTTGATCAGGCTGAAAAATCCCCAAAAAAGGAATATTGAAAATCCCGTTCCAAAAACGATGGCTACTATCGAGATTATAAACTCTTCTTCAGTCATAATTTCCTCTTAATTTTGAACTCTACTTCGAGTTGCTGAGTCTTCGTCTGAATAGTACTCATCTTTTATCTCTATATCATCTAACGGAACATTTTTTTTCGTTCCGGTTTGTGATGTATTCACGGAACTCTCAAGCTTTTCTATTCTTGATTTCAGGTTATGGATAATTTTACGAAGCTCGTGAATCTCTTTCGAGCTCGCCATTCTTTTTTCCTCTGCTTTTAGCTCTTGCTTCCGGTACTCTATAAAAAGCCCTCCTGCTACAGCTATAATTGGTATAAGCGCCCACCATGGTAATCCAAATAACATAAATGCCCTGTTTAGTTAATAACTCTTAGCTGATTACGGAAATCATTTGTCATAGTTTCGTGCACCAAATATTTCACTGCCTATCCTAATCATTGTAGCTCCTTCTTCGATCGCAACTTCCATGTCGTTGCTCATTCCCATAGAGAGTTCGCTGAGTTTAACACTTCCGGAGTTGAACTTCTGATGTTGATCAAAAAGATCTTTTAACAATTTGAATTCATGGCGCACATCCTCAGGGTCATCTGTAAAAGTAGCCATTCCCATTAAGCCACAAACAGTTACATTTTCAAAATTTGTAGCTGATTCCAAAAGCTGAGCAAGATCTTCCGGTTCAACGCCTCCTTTCTGCTTCTCTCCGCTGATATTTACCTGGATGAGGGCTTTAATTTTATTTCCTTTAGATCGTTTCTCAAACTCTTTCAGATATTTCAGCTTTTCAACAGAATGAACCCAATTCACTTTATCGGCAATCAATTTTATCTTATTCGTCTGAAGGTTACCTATCATATGCCATGAGATTTGTTTTGCCTCAAGCTCTGAAATTTTATCTTCCAATTCCTGCATCCTGTTTTCACCGAACTCAATTTGTCCGCAACTAATTGCCTCTTCAATAAAAGAAACCGGCTTGGTTTTACTTACCGCAACCAGTCTAATCTCGCTACTTTTCCTCCCGGCTTTCTTACAAGCGCTCTCAATTTTACCTTTAACTTTCTCAATATTTTCACAAATTTGTGATTTTTCCATTCAAATCAGTGGTTTAGTATTAATTTTACATTAATAACATAAATAAAGGCTTTTATCATTCAATAATTACCCTTATTTTTGGAAGCTCAAAGAAAGCCTAAATCAACTTCTATTGTACAAACTGACTTTCTACAAACTCATAGCGTTCCCGTCGGGGCAATTTATCTTAAACAATTCAAAAGGTAAAAGGTAAATGGCTACAAAAATCCGACACATATCCACCTTTTTGAATCAGTGGGCTCCTCCCGGAACTAAAATGGATTACGATAATGTCGGACTTCTTGTAGGAGATCCAGATGCCGAAGTTACAAATGTTCTTACTTGTTTAGATATCACAGATGCTATTGTAGCCGAAGCGATCCAAAATGATTGTGAGCTTATTGTAGCACATCATCCGCTTATTTTCAGCAAGATCGGAAGAATTAACCCTACCGATGAGCAGGGCAGAATAATTTACAAGCTGATAAAAAATGACATTGGCTTATTAGTTGCTCATACAAATCTGGATGCTGCACTAGATGGCGTTTCTTTTGTTTTGGCAAATATGCTGGGGCTGGATGATTTGAGTTTTCTCACTAAGAATTACTCCATCAGCAAAAAAATAAGCCTTGTAAGCTCCGTGGAGAACAGTGATTCCATGGTTCAGTTATTGAATTATTATTCGGCTGAAGATGTGCATCATTACAGTGTAGAGAGCAGAGAAAGCGATCTCAGATGTTTTGAAGCAATCATTGATAAACATCACTTACCTGCACTCAGAAAAGGACTTAAGAAAGAAGGTTTACTTAAAGAAGGCGCACTTCAGATAACGGATCTTGTTTCCACTTCAAATAACTTTGGAATGGGTGTAATTGGTCAATACCCTGAAGAAGGTTTAGGAAAAAATGAATTCCTACATTTGGTCTCTCAAGCGTTAGATGTTAAAGCCATTCGTTTTTCAGGAGATGTAAACCGAATTAAAACCGTGGCTGTATGTGGCGGAGCAGGGATTTTCTTAAAGGAAAAAGCGATAAAAAGCGGAGCAGACGCTTTCGTTACATCAGATATTAAATACCATGATTATTTTACTGAACATGATAACTTTTTATTAGTAGATGTAGGGCATTATGAGAGCGAATTTCCGGTTGCAGAAGCGTTGAAGAAGGAATTATCCGAAGCTTTTGACAACCTTTCTGTAACTGTTACTAATGTAGTAACCAACCCGATGCAAATCTATGTATCGGAATCCAAACCAAAATCCATTCAACCAAGCTGAAAAGCAATCCATGAAAGAAGCACTTCAACAACTAGCAAATTTACAATACATAGACAGCAGGATCGATGAGCTTAAACAGCTGAGGGGCGATCTTCCTGAAGAGATTCTGGATATTGAAACTGATATTGCCCGTAAAGAGGCCCGTTTGTCTAAACTTGAGCAAGAAGAGAAAGATCTGATTGTAGAATATGATAACCTTAAACTTGAATTAGCAAGTTCAGAGGAAAAGACAAAAAAGTATGAAGATCAACAGCTTGCTGTTCGTAACAATAGAGAGTATGACGCTTTAACAAAAGAAATTGAAGCTCAGAAGCAGGTAGTAGAAAATGCTACTTCTCGTATTGAGGAAATCGACAAAAGACAAGAAGCGATCGGACCGGAAATCGAAGAAGCTAAGGCTGAACTTGACGCAGCAAAAGCTGAACTCGAAGAAAAGAGCAGTAGCCTTGAATCTGTTACTAAATCTACTGAAGACGAAGAAGCACAACTTCTTAAGGAAAGAAAGAAGGTAGAAAAAGAAGTTGACGCACGTTACCTGCGTAACTATAACCGATTGAGAAACGGACTTAATAACGGCATCGCTGTTGTAGCTATGGACAGAGGCGCCGCATTCGGCATGGCTCTTCCTCCACAAACTCAGGTAGAAGTTCGCAGAATGAATAAAGTAATTATTGATGAGAACAGCGGTCGTATAGTCGTTGATCAATCATTCTTTGATAAAGCAAAAGAGCAGCTTTCTATTTAAAAGAATAGAGTTTTATATCTGTGATCAGCACAGTCTTAGAAGGGAAGTCGTAAGCTTCCCTTTTTATTTTACTGAACCAGCACCATTTTCTAATGATTTTTTCCAGGCAAAGTAGCCCATAGTTGCCAGAACGGTAAAAATCAGAAACTGGAAACTCGTAAGTACCAATCCTTTATAAAAGTATAACGGTATTGAAATCAGGTCTGTTATAATCCAGGCTATCCAGTTTTCCAGTTTCTTACGCGCCATTAACCACATTCCAAGTATCGCAAAAGCAGTGGTCGTTGCATCCCAAAATGGAACATCACTATCAGTAAAGTTGATGAGCACAAAAACCAATATCCCAAAACTTCCTGCCAGAATTCCCACTGAATAAAAGTTTTCTCTTAAGGAATTGGTTGTTACAGGAACCTGATCTTTGTTACCATCAGTATTTGTCCAGTAGTACCAGCCATACACGCTCATCACGAAGTAATATCCATTAACTCCCATATCAGCGTATAACTTGTATTCAAATGCCAGATATACGTAAATCACTACGCTTATTATCCCGGCAGGGTAAACCAGAATATTTTCTCTCATGGAATAAATTACACTTGCTACCCCACAAATAACTGCAACCCACTCTAAACCGGAAGTTTGATATATCCCATTAACTATCCCTTCAATAATTGATTGCATCTATTGGCCTTTTAAAACTCTGGAGAGATTGAGCTTATGAATTGGAATAAGATAGCTCGAACGAAGTTCATCTTTATGAATTCCCATAAGTCCGGTTCCTCGAAAATCTACCACACACACTTTTTCCTCCAGCTGTACTACTTCACCAATTCCATAGTATTCGGGACTTGGTCCGTAATATACAAGGTCACCTTTCTTCAGATCATTTTTTGCCCGTAAGTGATAGGGAAGTATCACGGGTAACAGATCTAAGCGATATGACAGTCTGCGTTTTTTAGTAGATGACATAATTAAAGTTACGGCACTTTATGTATGATCCGAAATTAAAATACTTCTTTCTGAGGTTCCTTCATTTTTTATCTCTATTTGAATAGCGCTTTCAGGAATTATTTCTTTTATCTTTGAGGGCCATTCGATAACCGAAATGCCCTCCCCGTATAAATATTCCTCGATGCCGATTTCTAATGCTTCCTGGATTGCCTTGAGGCGGTAGCAATCGAAATGAAAGATGGGTATTTCTCCGTAATATTCATTTATAAGGGTAAATGTTGGTGAGTTTACTTTTTCCTGATCTACACCAAAGTAAGAAGCAATTCCTTTTACAAAATGTGTTTTTCCCGCTCCTAAATCTCCTTCCAGGCATACAACATCTCCCGCTTTCAGCTTTTCAGCGAATTTTTTCCCAAATTCGATGGTCTCGTTTACCGAATTACTTTTGAATTTCATACTACTTTGGCTTCATCGTTGCAACGGGCAATATCATTTCTTCCATAGAAGCCCCACCGTGTTGAAAGGTATCCTTATACCGGTTCTGGTATTTATTGTAATTAGTTGGATACACAAAAAAGTAATCTTCTTTAGCTATGATATAATTATTTACCCCTGTAACAACCGGGAGTTTAAAATCCTGAGGATTATCCATAAAGAAAACGGCGCTTCTTTCATCGGCTTTAAGGTTTCTACCATATTTATAGCGTAGGTTCTTTGCGGTATCTTTATCTCCAAATACTTTGGTGTCACGTAACGCACGAACAGAGCCATGATCAGTAGTTACAACAACTGTTACATCTTCTTCTGAAAGGATTTTGAACATTTGTAGCAGGTTAGAATGCAGAAACCAGGCTTCTGTAATAGAACGAAAAGCTGATTCATCGGGTGCTAATTCTTTTATAACGGCAGAGTCAGATCTTGAATGCACTAGAGTATCAACAAAATTATATACAAAAGCCGCAAATTTTGATTGTGTATAGTTTTGCATCTTATCTGCTATTCTCTTTCCTTCATCAGCGTTTAAAACTTTCTCGTACTTAAAGTTTACATTTATTCCTGCCCGCTCAAGCTGTCTTTTAAGTAATTCTTCTTCATGTCTGTTTAATGAAGTCTCATCCTGACCTTGTTGCCATAATTCAGGATACAGTCGCTCTATATCAGAAGGATAAAGCCCGGCGAAAATAGCATTTCTTGAATATGGGGTTGCCGTTGGTAAGATGGAATAATAAAAATCAGTTTCTATGTTGTAATAATTTGATAGAACAGCTTCAAAGGTCAACCACTGATCGTATCTCATACAATCAATGATGAAGAACATTGTTTTTTCTCCTTTCTTAAGATGGGGCTGTACATACTTTTCAATTATTGAAGGAGATAGTACAGGTGAACCGTCTTTTGAAGTCAGCCATGACTGGTATTCATTTTCGATGAACTTACCGAACTCCTTATTTGCTTCATGAATCTGATCTTCCAAAACCTGAACTAAATTTTCATCTCCTGACTCAAGTTCGATTTTCCACTTGGACAGCTCTTTAAAAATTTCAATCCACTCTTTCCATCCTGTCTTCGGGTGTATTCGTGAGGAAATTTCCCCAAACTGCTTCAGATAAGTTTGAGCTGATTTTTCATTTTGCAATCTGGATCGCTCTAAAATTCTTTTTGTTGTAAGAAGAATCTGATTGGGGTTGACCGGCTTAATAAGGTAATCTGAAATTTTTCCTCCAATAGCGTCCTCCATTATAGACTCTTCCTCACTTTTAGTAATCATTACAACAGGAAGCTGAGGATTTATGCTCTTGAGTTGCTCCAGTGTTTCTATGCCATCCATTCCGGGCATCTGCTCATCAAGAAAAACGATATCAAATATCTGCTCTCTTATCATAGCTATCGCATCTTCTCCATTTGTAACAGGCTCTATATTAAACCCTTTTTTCTCTAAAAAAATAATGTGTGAACGCAATTGATCAATCTGATCGTCTACCCATAAAATGTCTGGCATAAAATTCCTTAATAATTCACTTTAGTGTTATAAACGCTTTGATGTCTTGTAATCGTTTCTCTCCAATTCCTTTAACATTCAAGAGCTCTTCTATCATTTTAAATTCGCCGTTTTCTTCGCGGTAGTCAACAATGCGTTGAGCATAAGTTTCGCCTATTCCTTTCAGCTTTTTTAACTCCTCAATACCAGCGGTATTTATATTAACCATTAACTTACTAAAATCAGTATTTGTTTCGTTTAGATTAACAGTTTCTTCCGACTCTTTCTTTTCTGAAGCATTCCGGTTTTCAATTGCAGCACTTTTTTCTTCAAATTCTTTTTTGATGGCTTCATAATTTTCCGTGCTTTCAGAATATCGCTTTGTTACAAAAGCTGAAAGAGCGGTCATTATTAAAACCAGTATTATTAATCCCGATATAACTATTCGTTCTTTTCGTGTAATCTGTAGTTTTTCAATCCAAAAAAAGAAGTCTCTTTTAAAGTTTTTCATAGCTCAAACAATTTGATTCTAATAAGGGAACAAAATATCAGCAAGTCAACTTGTATTCGATCCCGTTAAATGAGATTTTCACATCCTGTTATGACAAATGTTCACTCTTATATTTATAAAGATCGTCCTGTCAGTTATGAAGTGACCGGCAAAGGAAAGCCTCTGGTAATATTACATGGATGGGGAAGTAGTAGGCGCGTAATGATGCCTGTTGCGAAATCCTTAGCACATATCAGAACCTCTTATGTTCTAGACCTTCCCGGGTTCGGTGATTCTCCTGAACCAGCTACCTCATGGAGTATTGATGATTATGCTGATGCCGTTGAGTCGTTCATTCTTGACAACTTCGATGAACCGGTTGATTTATTAGTTCATTCATTTGGGGGAAGAATCACTTTAAAGCTTTGTTCCAGAAAGTTTGGCCGGGAACGCATCCAAAAAGTTCTGATTACCGGAGGCGCCGGAATGAAACCAAAACGTTCTTTGAAATTTTACCTCAGGAAATATTTAGCAAAACTGCTAAAACTTCCTTTCAACATTCTTCCGGAGTCTTACGGAGAACCTGCGCTCAATAAACTGCGGCAAACCTCATTATGGAAAAGTCTTGGCTCTGGTGAATACAATCAACTTACCGGAGTAATGCGGGAAACATTTGTGAAATCTGTTACCGAATATCTCGAAAAGTGCCTGCCTCTCATTCAGCATGATATTCTTTTGCTTTGGGGAAGCAATGACGATGCCACGCCTGTTTATCAGGGAGAAAGGATTGACACAGGTCTCAATAATTCTGCTCTGGTTATTATCGAGGATGCAGGTCATTATGCTTTTTTGGATAAACCTAAGCAATTTGCCTCCATTGCAGAAGCGTTTTTCAAATAAATTTTAGTAAACCTTTGAATCTAAAAACTGAACTATATTATATTTATAAAGGGAAATAAAAAAACTTACTATTAATGTTAAGATTTCATAACCTTATCCGATAATAAATTAGGTTCCAAAGTACAGCATAAATAAGACAGACTTCCCGGATGAAAAAAGTAATTCTTTTAGAAGATGATCATTTATTGACAATAGTCCAGACAAAGATGTTGCAAACACTTGGGTATGACGTTATTGAAACTTCCACAACAGGAGAAGAGGGCTTAAAACAAATACAAGAATTAAAACCAGATTTTGTGGTAAGCGATCAAAATTTATCAGGTGTTATGAAAGGTTTAGATGTTGTAAAAGCTCTTCGAAAAGAACACAATGAAATTCCTGTTCTGATTTTATCAGGAGATACCACTTATGAACATTTGAAGGTTGCTTCCGATATCAAAAATGTTCAACCCTTGTCTAAACCGGTAAGAATTGATGAGTTAAAAAAGACTTTGCTTGATTTCAAAAGCTGATCAGATAATTCTCAGAATCATGAAGTTTTGCTTCTTCTTTTCCAGGTAAGGCCTATTCCCACCAAAATTATAAGCATAGCTACAATAGATAAAGGCAACGGTAGTTCCTGAAATAAAAAGTATGCCAGTATTGATGCTAATATTGGCTCCGCGAGTATTAAAGTTGAAAGTAATGTAGCTGATACATATTTAACAGCATAATTTAACGAACCGTGACCACATATTTGAGGACCTATTGCTAACGCAAGTCCTATTAAAAATAACCTGCCATCTATTTGAGATGGTACCCCTTCAGCTATCGCTAAAAAAATTACACATGTTATTGCAGCATAACTGTAAACAGGAAATACGTAACCTATCCAGGTTCGTTTCTGCCTGATCTTTCTTCCAATCAGAAAATATAATGCAAATATAACCGCTGCTATTATTGCTAATGTATTTCCTAAACCTGCTTGTGGAAACGTATTTGAAGCATCTAAATCAAAATAACCAAGCATTAGAGTTCCTATAAAAGATATAATAACACCAGTCCATACTATAGGACGAAATGAAGCTTTCATTATAGTGCGCTCTGCAATGATGAGAATTATAGGATGGATGCAGACTAAAACAGAAGCCGACGAAACTGATGTATAGTAAATCGAATTAATCCAGGCTATGAAATGCAAACCTAAGGCTAAACCCGCAATTGCCACCAAAATATGTTCTTTACGCGACTCAACCGGACGAACTTCTTTTTTAAGTTTGTAAGAAATATAGATAGGCGCAAGAATAACCACTGCTAATACCGTACGTATTGTGGCCAATAAGACGCCGGAGTAACTTGCCGCGTAACGGACCAATATCGGGGCTAAACTAAATGCTGTCAGACCAACGAAGAGCGCTCCATATACTTTAAGAGGAGAGTAAGTCTCTTCTGAGTGAGCTGATGTCATCTTATTCGATCGATCGATTTGACCAGTTCAAGATCTTTTTTAATGGAACGGTTAGCTAAACCTTGAAAGAATAATCCCAATACACATAATCCAGCTCCAATAGCTTCGTCCCACAAATACGTACCTATACCGCCTAAAGAAAAAAGGACTCCCACAGCAAAACCAATCCCGGCGAGTTGGAACAACATTGATATTTTTACCCACTTGATCTGATCTTTTCTATCAGAATATTTAAATATAGAAATTACGGATAAAATCATTGCCAAAGCCAGCCCAATTGCCAGTCCATAACCGATCCACATTTGTGGATCTTGCATTGCTTTACCATATACAGGGGTAAAGTATACTAAGAAACTTGAAATTGCTGATAAGACTAAAAATAATGTTTGAGGGCGTTGTATCACTGGAATATTATTTACTCAATAAATTGAAAGATAATTCAAATATTGAATTCTTGATAAAGTAGAAAACCTGTCTAAAAAATTAAAGTACACCAAATACTTATTGGTGCACTTTAGAAAATTTTAGCTAGCTATTTCAGCCGAAGCAGCAAAAACATAATCTTTAATTGCTTCGAAAGCTTCTAACGTTTTTTCAATATGTTCATCATTATGAGCAGCCGTTGGAATTAACCTGATTAAAACCGTTCCTCTCGGCACCACCGGATAAGCTACTCCGCTTACAAACACTCCATGTTCCTCTCTGAGCTTGCGCATTATATCCTGGCAAAGATCAGTGCTTCCCTGAGTAAGAACGGGTGTTACAGGGCTTTCTGAAGGCAGTACTGTGTAACCGATTTTTTGAAGCCCTTCACGTAGCTTAATTGTATTTTCCCACAGCTTTTCTCTCCACTGAGGGTTTTGACGTATCATTTTTAAACGCTCTCTGGCGGTAACCACGATAGGCATCGGAAGTGATTTTGCAAAAACCTGGCTCCTTACATTTGCTTTCAAAAACTCAATAACACGAGGCTCAGACGAAACAAATGCTCCAATTAATGCAACAGCTTTTGCGAATGTTCCAAAATAAATATCAATTCCATCCTGGCATCCCAACTGAGTTCCTGTACCGGATCCATCCTCACCCAATGTACCAAAACCATGGGCATCATCCACAAGTAATCTGAATGGAACTTCTTTTTTAAGTTCAATGATCTCATTCAGAATACCCAGATCTCCGGTCATTCCGAAAACACCTTCTGTTACCACTAAAATGGAAGAGTTCTCTTTTTTCTTTGAAGCAGCTCTGTATAATTGCTTTTTGAAGCTCTCAATATCGTTATGCTTAAATACTGATTTATCTGCCATGGACAGTTGCTTCCCATCTACAATGCAAGCATGGCTTAATTCATCATAAATAAGAAAGTCGTTGCGGTCAGTAAGAGCGTGAATTACGCTCATAATTCCCTGATATCCAAAATTCAAAAGCTGAGCAGCAGGCTTATGAGAAAAATCTGCAAGTTCCTGCTCCAGCAATTCATGTTCTGTAGAGTTCCCGGTCATTAAACGGGCACCCATTGGAGAACTAAGTGAATACTTTGCTGTAGCTTCAGCATCAATTTTTTTAATATCAGAGTTACTTCCGATTCCAAGGTAATCGTTTATACTCCAAACGATCATATCTTTACCATGAAACTGCATTTCGGGCCCAAGAGGCCCTTCTAATTTCGGGAATGTATAATATCCGTAGCCTTCTGATGTAAATGGTCCTAAAGGACTAGGTCTGCCCTCAAGCTTGTCAAATAAATCCATAAAAATGTGTAAGTAGCAATAAAGTTAATTCAATCTTTTTTGAACGCATTTCTTAATGTAAAAAACGGAAAAAAGGTACGGAAAATAGTGCCTAACTCAAAGAATTGTGCCCCTTTCGTTCATTATAATACCTTAAAGTTAAGGCTTCTCTTAGTTTAGGTGAATATTCATTAAAAATTAATCTAAGTCCGGTTGAAGTATGAATAAACCATCAGAAATATCACTCACAATAATTACACCGTTTTCAAAATACGGGTAATTACTCCATGTACCGTTGAATGAGTTTTCATCCGTATTCGGTTGTGTATCAAAGAAAGCGGTTAATGACAGATCTGCAGAGGAGGGGTCATTTATTTTAAGAATTCGTAAACCGGCATTATAATTTGTTGCAAATATATGATCTCCTTTTAAATATAAATTATGATCAATCGAAAAAGTATTGTGAGTGTAGAAGTCAACAAACTGGGGGTTATCTAAATCACTGATATCAAAAATGTAGGTTTTTGTATTGCGACCTAAGTTGGTTTCATCCAACTCATCATTCATAAAAAAGTATTTTTGGTCTTCTGTAACCCATCCCTGATGTGCGTAATACATATTTGGCTGGGTGGCAAAGGAAATTGTTTGTAAAGAATCTTTGTCTGTTACATCCGCAATAACAAGCGACCTTTCCGCTGCACCGAAACAAATCTCTCTTCCTGAATAATCAGAATCAGGACCATCATAAATAATACATTGTGCATCATGAATATATGCTGAATTTGTTCTTCTGCGCGGTGGTTCCTGGTCATCATAACAACCTGCGAACTCTGGATTTTTCGGGTCATTGATATCCAGAATATGCAACCCGCCAGATGAGCAGGTATCAGCGTTTGTAGCCCCAACTGCATATGCATAGCCCGTTTCTTCATTTATAACAACATTATGAGAGTTAGCGAGACCGGTGTACAAGGCATCCTCATTAAACTCCAGGAAAGTACCATTGTAGGACCGTAGTTTACTCAGGTCGAAAACTTGTATTCCATGAGACTGTGCATCACTTCCTATAAACAGATGATCATTAAATACTTTGTGATCTCTCCAGCTTGAACCTTCAGTCAAAGATTTTGAATACTCGGTATCTCCTATTCCCACTTTACAAGCCTCATAATTAGGATCTGTAAGTATTTTATACTTTGCAGAAATATCACTTTCAAACAATCTGCCTACAACAATGGGTTCTGTTGGATCCGTTATATCCACAAATGAAACTGCATTTGTTAACCCAACCAACGCATAATTTTTTCCCGTTTCGGTGTCAGTCCATCCCCAAATATCGTTTAATCTTACATTTGGAGTATCGTCACTATCCAACCCTTCAAGTTCCTGTGGAGTTACTACTGATAACAGGTCTATATTATCACAAGGATATTTCCCGTCGGCTAATCCATCAACACAGGCAAATGTTGGTTCAAAGGGAGGATCAACTATTTCTTCTCCGGGTTCTGTGGAGTTGGTTTTGCATCCAAAAAATGTGATCAGCAGTATCGGTATTATTATTTTGTATTTCATAAATTCGGTTGTTTGCAGAAAATGATATCTAATTTAACATGAATTCATTTATCTAACTACTCAAATTCGATTATATTGGAACGAATACAATTAGAAATCATTAGTATATTATGTTCCTGCTACTAAAATATATTGCAAAATTACTTAAAGCCCTGTCTTCAGAAGCTTCTCCTAATCAACTGGCAGGTGGATTTGTTTTAGGAATGATCATAGGTCTTACACCAGTCACATCAATTCACAATCTTTTAATTCTGGTGTTGGTCATAGTACTGAAAGTAAATATCGGGATGGTTATTCTGGCGTTTTTGGTGTTTAGCGGTGTAGCCTATCTGGCTGATCCACTCTTTCATGACTTCGGGATCTGGATGCTTGAATACGAAAGCATGCAAAATACTTGGACTAATATGTATAATAATGAGCTTTGGGCAATTACCAAATTCTACAATACTGTAGTATTGGGGAGCTTAATAAGTGCCCTTATTCTTTGTATACCTATGTTTCCCCTTGCAAAAATCGGGGTTAAGAAGTATCGAATGCATATTCATGAAAAAGTGATGAATACAAAATTTGCAAAAGCACTGAAAGGAACTAAGTTCTATTCAATTTATCAGACTGTAGTAAGAGTGAGGGGCTAACCATGAGAATTAAAGGAATTATATTTTTAGCTGTTGTTACCGCTCTTGGTTTTCTCATCAGCTGGATCAGCGTTGATTCTATGGTGGAGTCAGAAATTGAATTTCAGGCTAGTGTAGCAAATGGCGCCTTGGTTGAAATTGACGGACTTGATGTAGACCTGATAGATCTAAAGATAAGATGGGACAAATTACAGGTTGCCAATCCGGAAAACACCATGACCAATACATTTGAAACCGGAGAAATGGAACTGGACTTTCTTTTTTGGCCAACCTGGTGGGAAAGAGTAATTGTAGAGGATATTATTTTTAAAGATTTCAAAATGGATACCGAGCGAGAAACAGACGGTTATTTTGAAGTTCCCGAAGAGGAGAAAAATGCTGAACCGGGTTTTGTTGCTCAGGTTATCGGTGATGTGACTTCTGAAATATCAAGAAACGCTCGCATGGAGTTTACTAACATCAAAACGAATATCAATGTAGATAGTTTGATGTCGAAACTGAACCTTCAATCTCCTGAGAAAATTGATTCCCTAAGGAACAGCCTTACTCAGAACTATCAAAAATGGGATAGTACATTCGCAAATACAAAGATCAATAACGAGATAGCTAGCATTGAGAAAACCATCAACTCAATTGATGTAAAGGAAATTAAAGATCCTAAAAAGGCACTTGAAGCTATTAAGAATGTGCAGAAACTTGCTAAGCAGGTAGATTCCCTCAAAACACGGGCCGAAAATTTAAAAAATGATTTTCAGGAAGATTTCGGTGATTCAAAGTTCAGCGTTGGACGGATTGATAATTGGATACAGGCCGATTTCCAGAGAGCAATGAATATGGCTAAACTACCTACAATTAATCCCGGAAATATTGCCCAATCTCTTTTCGGAGAGAACCTTCTTGCTGATTATTCAGGATATTTGGAATACGTGGCAATTGCAAGAAAATACGGAAGTCGTTTAGTGGGTGACGATAAAGACAAAATTGAACGCTATGAAGGAAAAGACTATAAATTCAGCGACAAATATGACTGGCCAAAACTGTGGATACAGAACATCGACCTTTCCGGAGAGACAAAGACAGCCATTCAGTTAGCAGGACAAATTACAAATATCAGTAGTGATCAGAAGAAAACAAAAGAGCCTATAAAATTTAATCTTGGAGGACAAGACGATTCAAACCGCTCGATGACCCTTACCGGTGAGTTTAATTATTTAGGTGAAGAACCACATGAAACTATCAACTTTACTTATGACGGGTTTGGATTAGAAGGTTCAAAAATTTCTCCATCTGAATTGCTTCCTTATTCTTTAAAAACAGGGACAGGCGAAGTGTCTGCTTCTGTGGATATTATAGATAAAAGATTTGATAGTGAAATTGGATACAAAGCTAAAGGAATTGCTTTTGATTTCGGTGAAAACCCATCCAAAGACAGAATACAACAACTGATCAGAGACGCTGTTTCCAGCACTGATCAAATCAATGTAACGGCTTTAATTGACAATCTTGACGGACCATTAAAAGTAAAAGTACGCTCCAATGTAGATGACCTTTTTGTGAACGCACTTAAAAATACTGTAAGTAAAGAAGTTGATCGGGCACGACAAAAAATAGAATCCAGAGTACAAAATGAGATCGGCAACCGTAAACAACAATTGCTTGCGTTCAAAAATGAAAAAGAAGCTCAGATCAGAAGCGACTATGAAAAACTTGAAAACCGGGTAAAAGAAGAAATCAAAAAAGTTGAAGACAAGAAAAAAGAGCTGGAAAAGAAAAAGAAAGAACTAGAGGACTCTTTAAAAAATGCTGTTAAAGACCGGATTGGTATTGATTGGAAGGAGTAAATTAAGTTTTATCAGAACCTGACACCAACTCCTAAGTTAAATTCATACTTTCCAATTCCCTGCGCACGATCAGAGTTTGAATCTAGTGAATAACCTGCCATTACTTCGGCCATGAAAAAAACTTTTTGAGAAAAATCCGTTTTTAGCCCGATCCCCAAATCCCAAAAATGGTTTAAATAGCTTCTGGTAAATTCCTGCTGTGAACCTAAACTAAAACTATCGTGTACATTTAAAGGTATCGTCCCTCCATTATGTCTCTCTTTAGTTATTACTCTTGAAAATCCGGTAAAAACATTAAGTGGAACCTTAGCTTTTTGAGACTCGAATCTAACCTTCACGCCCATATCAAAACCGCTGTATGTACTGCTAGAACAATCAGAACAACTTGAGAGCCGAAGACCTTCTGCTAAATAACTTGAGATATCCACTGCCAGATAAATGTTAATATTCTCCTCATTGTCAGGAATAGCAATTTCAAACTGACCAGATAGTGATGTTGCCGGTTGAGCTTCACTATTTTGTGTGCTTATGCTTCCTAAACTCAAACTAAAGGCATTACTGCTTTGCGCATGAATAATTCCGGGTAGTCCTAAAATTAATGACAATAAAATTAATTTATTTTTCATGAGCTTAGCTTTCTATTGTTTAAACAAACTAAACAATTTTTTTCTTTTACCAATGTAATCAAGTAGCAACTGTTTTATAGTAATAAAAAAAGAGCCGGTTTCCCGGCTCTTTCATGATTGCTAACAACAATAGGGGTAATTGCCTATTTTGTAAGTAACATTTTTTGCACTTTTACCTGTCCGCCTGAAACCAATCTATAGATATAAACTCCGGTAGAAAGGTTTGTAGCATCAAAAGTTACGTCGTGTTTTCCTGCATTTCTGAACCCATTTACAAGTACCGCTACTTCCTGCCCGATCATATTATAAACCGTAAGTCTTACATTGTTTGCTTCTGTCAATGTAAAGTGAATGTTTGTAGTCGGATTGAAAGGATTTGGATAGTTACCCAGGATAACCTCGGTTGGAAGTTCCTCAACCTCATCATCGTTTGATGCAATAGCTTTAGCTGCCGCAGGTGTACCAAGTACCATATAAGCCACTTGTTCGGTAGTATGAGATCGTTCACTATTAGAAATCTGATCTTCATCAAAAGCAACACTTAAGTTTGATGACGATACAGAAGAAGCTCCGTAAAGTAGTGGCCATCCTCCGTCATTTCCATCCATAGCAGCAGCACTTACAATTGCTGCTTCTGATGAACTTAGCCCTGAAACAGAGTAGTTGTATGGCGGTGCGTTGGTAACCGACTTGACGATATCGGAGCCCAATCCTGCAGAATAAGGAGTTGTATCTATCATTCCTGACCCTGATTCCATCACTACATAACCAATTGTTTCATTTGCTCTGTTTTGATCGGAGTCTTCGCCTACATGTTTACCTACTCTGAGATTTGAAGCATTTGGAGCTGAAGTTCTTGAACTTCCTCTTGCCCAAAATACAGACCAATCGGCATCATTCTCAGTCATAACCTGACCAAGAACTGCCGGAGAAGAATAACTGTTGCTGTATGTTTGTGACTGTCCGTTCCAGGAACCTTTACGATCGGTTACCGAAGAATTTACTTTCACAGCTTCCATTTTTACTCCGTCAACTGCATCTGTATATACCCCCTCCTCAAGTGCTATATAATGTACCGTATATCCACTGAGTGAAGTGTTACTTGGGTTTTGAACTTTTACTTCAAAGCTGTTACCCGTAGCATTTCTTATCCTAACCACAGCGGGTGCATCGTTGTTATCATAAAGCGGAGACGCAACAACGACCATTGATGAGTAAGTTTCTGTCAAAGAAACTGTTTGCCAGTTTGAGCTAACACCTGTTAAAACACCCTGTGCAAATTTTATTGTGGATGAACTGGATACAGGATCAACAGTCGCCGTAGTTTGATCTGTATTGGTTGCTCCATCATTATCTGTTATCGTGAGTGCAACAGTGTAACTTCCTGAAGAATTATAGATATGAGATGGATTGGCCTGAGTACTGGTATTTCCATCTCCGAAGTCCCATAAATAAGAAACTATCGTTCCATCAGGATCTGAAGACCCGGCGCTGCTAAAAGATATGGACTGACCTTCTGTTCCTGAATAGGTTCCATTTGCTGCTGCAATCGGTGGTGTATTTGCAGACGGCTGCGTTTGGGGGTTTCCGTTGCCTGAAGCTACCGCCCAGTCAGCAAAAGTATCACCATCTGCGTTAACATCAACACGATAGATTGTACTGCCAGTTGGCGCTGTCGGGTTTGAAGCACTTCCCCATCCTGCAGGAACTCCCGAGGATGCCCCACCTTCCCATGCGGCTTCATCAATAAGTTGACCTGTATTATTCTTTAACAGAATTGCATCCCCACCGTTATTTAATGCGGGAATTCCTCCGTAAATATCCGCATCGTACGCATAGAGTGCGTTAAAGCCTGTGCTGTTTGATGCTATAGTAAGATAGGTGCCATTCAATATGATTGTATTTGCCGGAAATGTATAAATGCTACCTGTTCCGTTGTTATCGGTAACTGTCCATCCTGCGATATCAACATCAGCACCTGATCCGTTGTAAATTTCAATCCACTCTTCATCAGAATCTGTTCCCGGAGTGTCATAGAAAATTTCGCTGAAAAGAACTCCTGAGCCTGCTACATCCGTTATTGTTACAGAAGCTGTTGCAATATCTGTAGCTCCACCATCATCCGTCACAGTTAATTGGGCGGTGTATGAACCTGCCTGTGTATAGGAATGGCTTGGGTTTGCTGCCGTACTTGAGTTTCCATCTCCAAAATTCCAATTATACGAAGCTATTGTTCCGTCGCTGTCACTTGATCCTGCGCTACTGAATGAAATGCCCGTTCCCGTATTTCCGGAATAAGGACCGTTTGCCACTGCTACAGGAGGTGTATTTGTAGGTTGTGTTTGCGGATTTCCGTTTCCTGAAGCAGAACTCCAATCGGAAAAAGAATCTGTATCAGTAGTTACACTAGTTCTTATAATGCTGTTTCCCGTACTTGCTGATGGAGCAGACGAACTCCCCCAACCGGATGGAACTCCTGAGGATGCTCCGCCTTCCCACGCTACTGCATCTATTACAGAAGATGTGTTATCAGAAAGGAGCAATGCATCTCCGGAATTGTTCAGCGCCGGTAATGACCCATAAACATCAGCATCGTATCCATACAGCGCATTAAAACCTGTAGAATTAGTAGCTATTGTCAGATATGTTCCGGATTGAATGGTTGTTCCTCCCGGAATGGAAATTGATGATCCCGTTCCGTTATTATCTGTAATTGACCAGCCTGAAAGATCAACTGCTGACCCGGTTCCATTATACAACTCTACCCATTCCTCCTGCGAATCAGTTCCGGGAGTATCATAGAATATCTCACTGAAAACTACTGCTCCTGAACCTCCTCCCGTTGAGATTGTTACATTTGCGAAATCAGTATCAGTAGCACCATTATTATCAGTTACAGTAAGACTTGCAGTGTAAGATCCGTCTGTTGCATAGGAGTGACTTGGATTAGCTGATGTACTTGTATTTCCATCTCCGAAGTTCCAGGAATAACCTGTGATTGTTCCATCGCTATCGCTTGATCCGGCACTACTGAATGCAACTGGAGATGTAGAAGTTCCATTATACGGACCATTTGCTTGTGCAACAGGAGGAAGATTACCTCCGCCACTGCTACTTAAGCTTACAAAATCTGCGTAAACCGGAAGGTGATCCGAAGCATCATGAATTGCCTGAGCTACTGTTGCACTTACAGCTGAATTAGGACCATCCAGTAAAGAAGTATCAAAGTGATTTCCATCGTTACCAAAAGCAGTATAGGTTCCCGGGATCATATCGACTTTCGAGTTGTCGTTTATCCCAAAAGAAGTAAGAATGAAATCAAAACGATCATCTAAACCTCCATGAGCTCCACCACCAAATTGAGTAGTTCTCGGACTTTGAGTATGAACGCTTGCAAAAGCAGCATTGACGTGCCAATCACCTACACCTCCTGAAGAAGCTAGCGGATCCTCAGCTCTACCATCATTATCCGCTTCGTTAGCTATGAATTTTTGATAAGCCGGTTCATTACTATCGTACATATTGAAATCGCCAACCACAATAAACTCAGTTCCTGCAGGCAGGTTATTCAGGTGATTTCTCAAAATGGTCACTTCATCCAATCGCTTTTGCTCGTTGGTTGAGCCTGAACTTGCTTTTAAATGCGCGCTGTAGAATCGAATCTCATTATCTCCGATCTGCATCACATATTCTGAAAACTCCCTCAGCGCTGTCGGAATTTCATTTTGTGAAGTAAGAGTTCCGATGGAAGTTCGATAGAACAACATATTATCGGTATCTGTACCATTTATAAAAGTTGCCCGAGCATATTGATTTCCTCCGGCATTCAGCGCCGTAAGTATCAGATCTGCTCCGGCTGCATCCACAATTTCCTGCATAAGAAGGATATCAGGATTAGAAGCCTGAAGCACGGTTTGGAATGCACTTTGGCGGTCGGTATCTGTTCCGTCAAGTTTAAGTCCGTTGTAGGTCATTACGCGGAAATTAACATCCTGCGCAAATATAAAAGATGAGATAAGAAGAGTTAGCACAAAAGAAGCTGCCGTAATCTTCTTGAGAGATTTAGCGAGTACACGCATATCGCCTCCGGGATTAGTTATCGTTTATGATATTAAGGCGACCGGTGAGTGGTGACAGCCAATTACGGTTGGCAGGTGGATGCTCTCTGTCCCAAATCACAGAGATTACACAAGTGGGTCGCAATATTATAGTCCCGACAAAGTGTAAAAGCAAGTAAAGTTATCCACAGAATAAATGTGGAATAGTATGCTAAATAGTTAAAATTTTTACGCTTTCGTGATAATACAGAATTGTAAACTTTTCTATCTTTGATCAAAAATACTATGAAATTTAAATGGTGGTGGATTCCAACAGGGCTGATAGTAATGTACGCTATCGCATTTCCTTTCTATTTCAGAAGTCCTGAGTACCCTCTGTTTTTCACCGTTTATTCTGTTTTTAATGGTACTTTAGAACATCAAACTATTGATGGTAAAAAGGATGAGCTCGTTTCTAATTACGAGAAGATAACCGTAGGCAGAAAAGCACCGGATTTTACTCTTCCAGATTTAGGAGGAAATCAGGTTTCGTTATCTGATTTTGAAGGAAGGACAATTTTACTCACCTTTTGGGCTTCTTGGTGTCCAACATGTCGTGCTGAAAATAAACATCTCAAAGAGATCTATCCTGATTACAAAAATAAGGGTTTTGAAATTCTCGCCGTTTCTCTGGATCGAAGTAAAACGAACTGGGAGAAAGCAGTTGCGAAAGACGGTATTTCATGGCCACAAGTTTCTGACCTGAAAGGAGTGGATTCTCCTGTTGCTACAAAATATGGTGTCTATTCCACGCCTACTACTTTTTTGATTGATAGTGCAGGAGTTGTGGTACAGAAGGATTTAAGGGGAGAGGAAATCGAAAAGAAATTGAATTCTTTGGAATAGCAGTAGGGACGCAAAATTTTGCGTCCCTACTGCTAAATATTCATGTATACTTTTAATTATGAAGAAACCTTGTAGAAAAAGAATTTTTTGTGCCCTGTTTTGAAAATACTTTACCTGGAACTACTTTTTAATTTTCTTTAAAAAACCCCCAAAGAACAAGAATAGTAAAAGGAATCATTGTAATTAATGTTGGCAACTCAGAATTATAGTCTTCCAATCCGAGAAGGATTAAAGATAACACGCCTATAAAAATTACAAAGGATCCCCCAAAGTAATAGTATTTCTTATTTTTACCCACGAATATTGAAATAATAAGGGTAATCTGTCCAAGTGAAAAAAGAAGTACAGGAAGCAACCAAATTTCTGAAGCTGTGCTGAAACTTATGACAAACCAAAACTGAATCATTACAATAGGAGCAACCCCGTGACCTGCTCCTATTGAGATAATAAGTGTTGAAATTAAAGTCCAAAATGGATGTAGACTTTCTTTATTCATAATATTTGTCTTTTTTCCAATTCTCTGGGTTCATTTTAATGTATTCCGAAATATCATTGAATGATTCCTGATCTCTAATAATATGATCGTAATATCTGGCTTGCCATTGGAAATCAGTTCTGCTCTTTCTCGCCTGTTTGGTAACACCGATTTTAAACCCACGAATAATGGATGCCAAATTCTGAGATTGAGGACCAAATTTGTTTAAGGAAGCCTGTTTTATATTCGATGCATGTAGGGACGCAAAATCTTGCGTCCCTACATTAGATTTTGAAAACCTGCCATCGTCTTTTTTATCGATTATTATGATACCATGAACATGGTTAGGCATAATCACAAATTCTCCTAATTTCACAAATGGGTAATGATCAGGGATTTCTACCCAGCATTGGTTTGCAATCTTTCCGATTTCAGACAGATACATTTCACCTGTCTCTATCTCCCCAAAATACCTCTCTCTGTTCTTCGCACAAATCGTTATGAAATAGGATCCATTCCACCCATAATTCCAGGATTTTAACCTTGTTGTTTCATTTCGATATTTGTTTTTGAATCCCTCCGACATCATTCAATTCAACATAATTATGTTATGTGGTAGGGGCGCAAAATCTTGCGTCCCCTACAATTTATTTCCTGATAAATTCACATCCAATTAAAATATCTCATCCACCAATCTTCAATTCTGCTTCTACCATCCTTACTTCCGCTATAATTCACATTGGTGTAAGTTCCAGGAACGTATTTATATTCTTTTTCTGATGCTATTTTCTTAATGATATTCATTAAAGAAGCATCAATTTCGTCTTCGCGAAATATTGAAATCATACTCCCAAAATTGCTGAATCTTAACCAATTATATTCTCCTATATCAATTTGAGAATGAAAAGTAGCATCTTGAATAGAATCTTCTGTTTCAAACACAAAGGATTCACCTGTAAGACGCTCTAGCTCTTTATGAAAGCTTAGAAATCGCCTTATTTCATTTTCTCGATCAAATCCTTCTGGGCATTCCCAATTATCAGGGTCATCAAACTTCTCAAATAATGCAATTATATCATTTTTATATTTCATAAAAAGCGATCACAAATTCGAATCTGCTAAATATTCATGTACATATTTAATTGCCATAGAGCCCTCGCCAACAGCGGATGCAACTCTGTTCATAGCTCCGGCTCTGACATCGCCCGCAGCAAAAATTCCGGGAGCACATGATTCCAGTAAATAAGGCTGACGTTCTAGTTTCCAAACTTTTGAATAGTCATCATAACGCTGTAAATCTCTACCCGTTTCGATGAATCCCCGTTCGTTTTTGATAACATTACTATGAATCCAATCAGTGTATGGCTTAGCGCCAATAAAAATGAATAAGCCATCAGCTTCAACTTCAACTTCGGATTCATCTTCATTGTTCACAAGCTTTAATCCCTGCAAATGACCGTTCCCTGAAGCTTCTACTATTTCCCGGTTCCCTAAAACTTCAATGTTATCCGTGCCATCTATCTGGTCAATCAAATAGGACGACATGCTTGAAACCAACGAATCCTTTCGAATGGTGATATATACATTTTTAGCAAATGTAGACAGATACATGGCAGCCTGTCCGGCTGAATTTCCGCCTCCAACGATGTATACTTGCTTCTCTTTGAAAGCATGAGCTTCGGTCATCGCAGCACCATAATAAATTCCTGCTCCGGTAAAATCTGAAACCCCTTTGCTTTCCAGTTTTCTGTAATTAACGCCTGTTGTTACAATTACCGCTTTTGCATTGATCTCACTTCCATCTGCTAAACAAACCGTTTTATATTGATCATTCAGCTTGATATCGATCACTTCCTGTGGGGATAAAAACTCGACCCCGAATCTTGTGGCTTGTGTGATAGCACGTCTTGCAAGATCAGAACCACTCAGTCCTTTGGGGAAACCAAGATAATTCTCGATTCTTGAACTGGTTCCTGCCTGTCCGCCCGGAGCTCTTTTTTCAATCAGCAATGTTTTCAGTCCTTCTGATCCTCCGTACACAGCTGCTGCTAACCCAGCCGGACCTGCTCCTACAATCACCACATCATATACATTTTCTGACGCTGATGGGTTTCTTCCTAATTTATTCGCTATCCGGATGGGAGACGGATCTTTAATGTGCTCTCCATCTTCAAAAAATATCGCCGGAAGATCTTTATGATCCAATCCATTTTCATCAAGCAGAGTTGAAGCTTTTTCACTTTCCTCAATATCCAACCAACGATAAGGAATCAAATTTCCGGAAAGATAATCTTTAATTGTATGCGATTTCGGCGAATACTGATAGCCAACTAACCGAATTCCTGAAAATTCAGGGCGGAAATTCGCCTGCCATTCATCCAACAAATCATCCAGAACGGGATACAACTTTTCTTCCGGGGGATCCCAGGGTTTTAGTAAATAATAATCCAGCTGAACCTCATTAATTGCCCGAATTGCTGCGTCAGTATCAGAATAGGCGGTCAAAAGCACACGCTTTGCTTCCGGAAAATAGTTCTTTGCCTTTTCCAGAAAATCCACCCCTATCATCTCAGGCATTCGTTGATCAGATAGAAATAGTGCTACTGTTTCACCTTGTTTTTTCAATTCCGGCAAACTTTCTAATGCCTCTTCGGGAGACTGGGTACTCATTACCCGATAATCCTTACGGTAATTACTTCGCAGATCTCTGCTAATTGCCCTAAGAACCTGGGGATCATCATCGATCGTAAAAATTATTGGCTTCTTCATCCTTACCGAATTAAAAATTCAAACTGAAAGATTAAGGATGAAAAATGTTAATTGTAAATTTTTCATCCTTGATCTTTAATTATTTAGTGGGAAGCAAAGTTCAAAGGTTGTTTCTCCCGGCTTTGATTCTACATCAATAGAGGCTCCGTGTTTTTCAATAATTTTATGAACTACATCCAGGCCTAAGCCTGTTCCTTCACCCACATCTTTAGTTGTAAAAAAGGGATCGAATATCTTTGAAATAACATCTTCAGAAATACCTGTACCATTATCTGTAAAATACAGATACAGATTTTTATTCTTTGCCTCTGCTTTTACTTCAATTTTTCCGTTTTCACTTACAGCATCAATCGCATTATCGAGTAAGTTTGTCCACACTTGATTCAACTCACTTACATAGCCGTAAAACTCCGGAAGATCAGAAGGGATCTTTAGATCTATCTCTATTTTCTTCTGTTTAGCTTTATGATTAAGCATGGTAACCGTACTTTTAAGTACTTTTTTAAGCTCCACTACTTCCTTATCGGTACCTTTGTCCATATGAGAATAGGTTTTAACCGATGAAACCAAATCAGAAATTCTCCGGGCAGAATCTTCGATTTCCTCAACCATTTTCTCTGTAGTCAGCACATCTTCGATCCAGCCAAGCACTGCGGGTAAATATTCATCTTCCACGTGAGAAGAAACAAATTCCAGATCATCTGTATTAAAGCAAAATTCTGCGAATGTTTCGGAATATTCAAAGCCTTCTTCAACACCGTGATCTTCCATCCAGTCGGTAAGTTCATCCTCGAGCGCGGTTCTTTCCATGAGTGTTTGTTGATTTGAAGAACCACTTCCGACTTTTTTAAAAACAAGGTCATTCACGGCATCAACTTGTTCAGTTGTAAGTTTAATATTCATTACTGCTTTAAACTTATCAGGCGTTTGGGACAATCTTTTTTTGAGTTCCGTTGCTCCACGAACCATGGCTGAAGCAGGATTATTTAATTCATGAGCTAATCCTGCTGAAAGCTTTCCCAAGGCTACCAGTTTTTCATTTTGTTGTTGCTGTGAAGTGAAATTTCTAATACGATCTGATAGCTGATGAACCAGTGATTCTATTAACTCATATCGTTTAGTAATTTCAACAAAAACATCTTCATGTGTTTCAAGAATGGTGGTATCTTCCATTACAACTAAATGAGCCAAAGTAGATTGCATCCTTGAAAAAGGAAGACGCCCTGAAATATCTCCGGTCACAAAATCACCTATACTTGCAAAAGAACTTCCTCTGGGCAATTGAATTCTTATTCTGCCATCCAGGATGATGAACATCTTATTGATCTCCGAGCCCGGTTCAATGATCTTCTCATCGGGCATGTAGGTGCATATCCTAGAATTTTCCACAAGCCATGTTAGTTGATCTTCAGGAACGGAAGCGAACTGTTGAAAACTCTGTAATACTTTTACGGCGTATTCTTGTAAAGTGCTCATATCATTTCCTTATCAATATAACAATACCGCCAGTTTTCTCCGGCTTCAACCGATCTGATTATTGGATGATCATTTCTCATGTAATGTTTTCTTGCATGCTTGTTCTTTGAGGAGTCACAGCAACCTGTAAAACCGCAAGTCATACACATTCTCAAATGTACCCATGTTTCTCCTTGCTGAACACAAGTTTCACATTCGTGAGTTGTGGGCTCTGTAATTTTGATCATATTTTCATGTTCGCAAGACATATCAGCTCAATTTAATGTTAGAAATAAAATCTTTCAGCTGATTAAAATCTAAATCGCCTTCGTACTTCTTTTCGTTCATAAAAAAAGTCGGAGTATCATTTACTCCATGCTTAACCCCACTTCTGTAATCTTTCTGTACCCAATTCAAAAAACTGTGCGACTCCAGATCTACATGAAACTTCCTTCTGTCAAGATCCAGCTCCTGAGCAAACTCTTCCAGCTTTTCTCTGCTAAGATTTCGGTTATCAGCAAACATCAGATCGTGCATTTCCCAAAATTTTCCCTGATCACCGGCGCATAAAGCAGCTTCTGCACACAATTCAGCATGCGGATGTTTTTTTTTAATTGGGAAATGACGGAATACAAACTTCATATCGGTAGCTTCTTTCAAAAACTTTTGGATGTACCTGTAACCTAACCGGCTGTATGGACATTCGTAATCTCCATATTCAATAAGAATATTTTCAGATTCCAGATTTCCTTTGGGAAATTCTTCGGCTCGGATATTTAAACTGTATTTGGTCATTTTTTTCTATGCTTTTTTACCCCCAAGTAGGGTCGCAAGATTTTGCGTCCCTACTTGGGGGTTTAAAATCAATCCCGTTTACTCAAAATCGCTCATATTTAAATCAAGCGACATCGATCCATCAATTTGTTCGCTGATGCTAATCTCAGCTAACTTTCTTCCGGCTTGTATCAATGGTAAACATACAGCATTTGCACCGGCTTCCTTCAAAGCTTGATGCTCCTCATCACGCATGGTTAGTGCATAAATGTCTTCCGTAAAACCATTTTCTCTAAGCATCTTTGTGGCCTGAAGTTTAGTATCAGCATAGGGCATAGCAAGCATAATAGCCTTCACTGCATGGAGATCTATATTTTCCCATAGCTCAGCATCCTGAGCATCACCGTATACAACACGCCTTCTCTTACCTAGATTATATTCGATCTGAGCCGGATCAGAATCCATTCCTGTTACTCTTAATTCCCTTTCTTTCAGATAATCATAAGCTGACGAACCTGCTTGCCCCATTCCTACCACCAAATACTCCGCGCCCCCAAGACTTACAACCTGCTGTCCCGGGTGTTTAACGTTTCTTTCTAAAGGTATAAGTTTATGCTCGAATTTCTTCCACAGACTGTTAGACTTAGCAGATAAAGGAGCATTTACTGCGTATGAAACTGCTATCAATAGTGCGAAAACTATAATTGTAGATTCGGGAATAAAACCGGCTGATGCCGCCACCATACCTGCGATCAACGTAAATTCACTGAAGGAAGTCAATGTCAAGGTTACCATAAATGAATTTCTTGAACGAAGTTTGAACAGAATCAACAGAAAGAAGAACAAAACGGCCTTGATTGGAAGAACCGCAAATAAAGCCCCGGCAAACAGAAGATCATTCAGGTTTGGCAAACCTGCGAGCCCTACTTCTAAAAAGAATCCTACCAGAAATGCTTCTTTAAGTCCCCATAATTTCTCGGAAAGTTCGTCCGATTCATGAGTTCCTGAAAGTAGCGCTCCTGCCACAAGAGCTCCCAGTTCACTTGAAAGTCCAAGGACCTCAAACAGAGCGGCTCCACCTATTGCAAGTAAGAGACCGTAAAGCAGCTGAAGATCTTCATGACCGCTTGATGTAAGAAGCTTGAAAAGAAGCGGCCTTAAAAGAGGTAATAATAGCAATCCAAAACTCCAAACTGATGGAATTCCGCCACCCGTTAAAGCTAGAACCGTAATCGCTACTAAATCCTGAACGATTAAAATACCAATTGATACACGTGCGTGAAACGCATTCAGTTCGCCACGTGCCTCCAGTGTTTTTGCAGCCAATACCGTACTTGAAAATCCGAGAAGAATCCCAATAATTAAGCCTTCAATCACAGAAAAACCGAAAGCCATTGCAATCAGTAAAAATATACCTGCACTGATAACAAGGTGAATGCTTCCGGCTCCAAAAACCTCCGGACGAATAATGTTTTTTATCCGCAGATGAAGACCAACTGTAAACAGAAGAAAGATAACTCCATAATGACCGATGGTATGCAACAACCCGGTTTCATCTGACACTCCAAAAGCAGACAAAATTACACCCGCAATCAAATAACCTATTAAAGGAGGGAGTTTTAGTTGTTTAACAACCATACCTAATACGTAGGCAAGACCAAGCCAGAGAATTTCCATTTGAAGAAATTATGAATGAAGAATTATGATTGTTGAATTGTACTGAATTTATTCAACATTCATAATTTAGAATTTAAAACTCTTTGTATTTCAAAAATCTCATCTTCATTAACCAGATGTCCCATCCCCGGATAGATCTTTTTTGTAACTTTTCCTCCCAATTTTTCAAATACTGCTTCAGTTTCATCTACTCTTTCTTTTGGGATATGAGGATCTACATCGCTGCAGCCAAGAAATACAGGCGTTCCTTCTAAATCTCCGGAATATACCGACGGATTAATTTTTTCGCCGATCAAACCTCCGCTTAATCCAATAACCCCTGCATATTTTCCCGGATGTCTGGCAACAAATTCTGTAGCAAGACAAGCACCCTGAGAAAACCCAAGAAGGAATATGTTTTCTTTAGAAATACCTTCTTTTTTTATTTCCGCGATCAAATCAGCAATAGCTTGTAAACCTGAATTTAATCCAGGCTGATTTTTACCTGCCGGGGCGAGGAATGAATACGGATACCAGGTAAAGCCTCTTGCCTGTGGCGCCATAAAAGTAATTTTATCATTTGTCTCAAACTCATTGCCAAGCCCGATAATACTTTCTGCACTTGCGCCACGTCCGTGAATCATGATCATGGCTAACTTTGCATCACTAAGATCAATTCCATTTGAAGCAGTTTTCTGATTCTGATGAGGCCCTTTAAACGGATTTTCTTTATCAACTCTGAATATTTCCATTACATCAGCTTTTAGATGCCTAAATCAGGCAGGTTATCTTCGATAATTTTTCTTCTTGGCTCTAACCAAGGTGGGAGAATCAACGTTTCGCCGAGTTCCTCAAAATCTTCGTCAACGTCATAACCAGGACCGTCGGAAGCTATTTCGAACAAAACCCCACTTGGCTCACGAAAATACACTGACTTAAACCAGTGACGGTCTATAATGGGACTTGGATGTAATCCTTTCTCAACCACTTTTTCTCTGAGTTCAGCCAATTCTTCTTCATCGTTTGCGCGAAAAGCAACGTGATGCACGATTCCCCGTCCACCTTTTCCTTGTTCATCAGCCGATTCTTCTATGATCACATTGCTCCCTATTTGAGCATATGTAGCAAACCTCGTCAGTTTTTCTTCTGATTCCTTTTCTTCGAACTTGAAAATATTTTCTAATATATCTGCAGTTGCATCAGGATCAGCTACCTTCAGACGCGTACCCCAAAAGCCTTGAATCGACGATTCAGTTGGAACAGTGCTCTCAAAATCACTCACTTTTTCTTTGGGCTGATTGGAAAATACCAGATCCAGTTCCAGTCCATCCGGATCCTGAAAACGAATTGCCGGATTTCCGAACACCTCAAAGATATCTGAGTGTTCAATATTCTGAGCATTCAACCTTTCTTTCCAGAAGTCTTCTGTTCCTTCCGGCACTTGAAAGGCTACATTTACAGATTCACCGCTTCCGGGAATTCCTTTATGAGCTCGCGGCCATGGAAAGAAAGTTATGCTCGATCCGGGATTGGCTGCCTCATTTCCATAAAAAAGATGATAGGTAGAAGGGTCGTCCTGATTAACAGACCTTTTAACCATTCTCATTCCTAATTTTTTGACATAAAAATCGTAGTTCTTTGCTGGATCTCCTGCTAAAACTGAAATGTGATGCAAACCTTTGCTGTGTTTCATATTGCCTCCTTATTTAAAGCAATACAAATATATTAAATAGTTTAATATTAAACTAATTTTATATTTTGATATAGCTTTTATGCTATTATTAGTTGCTCAATTCGATTATTTTTCTGTTATCAATAACTTGCCTGACTCTAAAGTGCGGGACAATTCATCAAGCAATTTCTTTGTTAGCTTCCTGATATTTTTTTCTTTCAGTCTTTGATAATCTTTTTCATAGTCCATTTTCACAAAGCGATCTGTGGATGAAGCCTTTGCCCTGAAGGAAGTATATATAAACCCGTGTCTGACATCTATCAACTGCACATCCAGATAGCTCGTCACTTCTAATGAGTTCCCTTTCATAAATAGCATTGGCACAAGAGCAAAATATGAAATACCCAAAAGGTTAGTATCTGAATAAATACTGTGGCTTGTTCCAAAATACAATACAACGTCACTATGTGAGCGGGCAGCGATAGTTCTTAGTTTTTTGGGGTCCGTCACCGTTGGTTCATTATAATATCTATACCATGAATTATATAAACTGTTGTAATAGTTGCTTCCTTCTACCATCGCAGGAGAAATATGTGTAATTGATTCAACTTCTTTCAGCTTATATAAAGAATCTGCAATTGACAGAGATTCGAAACCCACATCATAAATTGCCACTTTAAGAGGAGGTTGTATTTGAGGTCTTTGCCTGAAAGCTTCAGAAATAGTGCTGTCATTATATTGATAGGACGACCTTTCATTTTCATAGGTCGAAATAGCTGGTAAAAATTTTGAAGAGTTACACTGAACAAATAGTGCAACACAAAAGAAAGATAAAATAGTAGCCCGAAGCATATTCGTACTCCTTAAATTGATTAGTGTTCCAAGTCTTTAAATACCCTTCCCAAAAAAAGTTCCGCCTTGATTTAGCGACGATAATAAATCGGGAATTCTCTATATTTTAAATCACAAAATTTTCTTTTCAATTATTCTGAATGAACATATACGCCATAATTATCCTCGTTACTATTGCGGTGGATTTTATACTCGATCTGGTTTCCAATTATCTGAACCTGAAATCATTATCCAAAGAATTACCGGATGAATTTGAAGGCATTTATGATGAAGACACTTATGCTAAATCTCAGGAATACACCAAAACACAAACCCGGTTCGGATTTATAACCGGTGGCTTTGATCTTGTTGTGCTACTCACTTTCTGGTTTTCAGGTGGATTTAATTGGTTGGATGAAATTGTACGAGCATGGGGTTTTGGGGAATTGGTTACCGGTTTACTTTACATCGCTGTTTTGATGGTTGCCAAATCAGCGATCTCACTTCCGTTTAGTATTTATTCTACTTTTGTGATCGAAGAACGATTTGGATTCAACAAAACAACACCAAAAACCTTTGTTTTGGATCTGATAAAAGGATTAGGTCTTGGGCTATTGATCGGAATGCCATTGCTTGCCGGAATTCTTGCTTTCTTTATGTACACAGGTGATCTGGCCTGGCTTTATGCCTGGATAGCAATCACTTTGTTTTCTTTAGTGATGCAATATGTGGCCCCAACATGGATCATGCCACTATTTAACAAATTTACCCCGCTAGAAGAAGGAGAGCTTAGAACGGCCATCGAAGAGTACACCGATAAAGTTGACTTTCCGTTGCAAGGCCTGTTTGTGATAGATGGTTCTAAGCGATCAAGTAAGTCCAATGCATTCTTTACCGGATTTGGAAAGAATAAACGCATTGCTCTGTATGACACATTGATTGAAAATCACACCAATGATGAATTAGTTGCTGTACTTGCTCACGAAATTGGTCATTATAAAAAGAAGCACATTATTAAAGGGATGATCACGGGTGTAGTTCAGACGGGAGCTATGCTATTTGTGCTTTCTATTTTCTTGCAAGCCGAAGGATTATTTGATGCTTTTTATATGGATGAAATTTCTGTGTATGCCGGACTCATTTTCTTCGGAATGTTGTACGCCCCGATTGATATGATCTTGTCGGTATTTATGCAGATATCCTCCCGCAAACACGAATATGAAGCTGATGAGTTTGCCGCCACCACAACGGGCAAACCTGAAGACATGATTGCAACTCTTAAGAAACTTTCAAAAGACAATCTTTCTAATTTAACTCCACATCCTTTTTATGTATTCTTAAATTATTCTCACCCTCCGGCACTTCAACGCATTCGGGCAATAAGAGAAAATTGACGATAGTTTAGTATATTATTTGTAACCGATTCTAGTAGCATGACTATTGTTATAAAAAAAAGCGATGATATAAAAGAGATCAAAAAGAAGCTTAAGCGTTCTGATACTGGTAAGAAAATGGATACATCAAAGTATGCTGGGAAAATTAAACTTACCTTTGATCCTTTGAAATATCAGAAGAAAACCCGGGCTGAGTGGGATGAACCTGATCGTTGATACTAACATTGTCTTTTATTTGTTAGGAGGAAATGAAAAAATTGAAAATTTGCTTCACAAAGCTACTATCCATATTCCTTTTATAGTAGAAATTGAATTACTCTCCCATCCTTCTATTAGTCAAAATGAACAGGATCTTATCAGATCTTTTATATCCGATTCTATACAAATACCTTACTCAGATAGCTTAAAAGAATTTGTGATAAAGATCAGAAGGGAATCAAAAGTGAAGATACCAGACGCTTTTATTGCGGCTTCTTCATTAATTACTAACTTCCCTCTAATAACTGCTGATAGTGACTTTAAAAAAATTGACTCTTTAAATCTTTTAGAATTCGAATTAGATTGAAATCAAATTCCAAAAACATAGAAACCATAGCCATACACGGGTCGCTGGATCACTCTTCCGGTTCAAGATCTGTGGTTCCTCCAATAGAAGTATCCACCAATTTCGAACACAGTGAAGCCGGACATCAGGATGGAGATTATCTGTATACCAGACACAGTAACCCAAACCGTCTGCAACTGGAAAAAGTCCTAGCAGAATTAGAAGGTGGAGAAGCTTGTGCAGCGTTTTCATCAGGGATGGCTGCAATAGGATCTGTATTTCAGGCAATGGAAGAAGGGGCTCATATCATTGTTCCGGAAGATGTATATCACGGAACACGAAAAACACTGAATGCTTTTGGTAAGCGATGGAATCTGGAATTTACATTCACCGATATGAGAGATCTGGATCAGATTCAGAATAATATTCGCCCGAACACAAAACTTATCTATGCTGAAACCCCATCCAATCCATTGATGCATATCACTGATCTTGAAAAGGTGTGTGCTTTAGCAAAAACCATCAATGCGAAAGTGTGTGTGGATAATACCTGGCCATCTCCTTTAAATCTGAATCCGATTGAGTTTGGCGCTGACTTGGTGATGCATTCCACTACAAAATATTTAGCCGGACACAGTGATATTTTAGGTGGTGCAATTATATCTGCAAAAAAAGACGAAATGTTTGATCGAATTCGAACTATTCAGCAAGGACAGGGCGCTGTTCCTTCCGCCAGAGATTGTTGGTTGTTGTGCAGAAGTATCCGAAGTTTTCCTTACCGAATGCGTGCTCATAACGAAAATGCTCAAAAACTAGCCGAATTTCTTTCTGATCATCCAAAAGTAAAAGAAGTGTATTATCCGGGATTAGAATCTCACCAAGGCTATGAAATTGCCAGAGCTCAAATGAGTGGATTTGGAGGAATGATCTCATTTCTTTTTGACGGAACAGAGGAAGAATCACTTAAAGCTGTTGCTTCCTCTGAACTCATAACAAGGGCAACAAGTCTTGGTGGAATTGAAAGTACGTGGGAACATCGTCGTTCCAGTGAAGGTGATCAATCTCATTCTCCTGAAAACTTAATACGATTAAGCGTTGGTTTAGAGCATCCGGATGATCTTATTGAAGATTTGAAACAGGCTTTGAAAGGTTAAATCTATCTTAAAACATATGCATTAACACGCATACTTATAACAAGATCTATTCTTTCGTAATCGGAAAATTTATGTGGTCGTAAAAAAGTTTCTTTTTTTCCAGATTCTTTGGCTGAATAAACAATCTCTCCTCTTTTAGTCTCTTTATCATTAATCCAACCTTTCACTAGCTCTACAGTAACAAGAAAATCCTGATCTGTAATTATGATTTCAGATGATAAGTCCACATTAACCCATCCCTTCTTTTGAGTAGATCTTACAAAAATTTCATTCTTATTGATTAAATTGAGTTCTTCATTTTCTACTTCCTGGATATTTATTCTGTACAGAGAGCTATCGAAATCCGAAGTCTTTAGGTGAAACCTGAAATCAACAATCTCTATATTTTTACTATTTCTGAAAATCCTTCCAACTTCATTACCGTTGCCAATACCTGAAAAAACCCACCCTGAGAGCCTATAAGCTCTTGAGCGACCATAGGAAATTTTTTTCTGCTTTTTTTCCTCTATAACAACTTCATCGAGAACATTTGTTTTTTTCTTTAACACTATAGAAAAAGATTCTCTATTTCGTATTTCCTTGAAGGTAAATTTTTCGGTTGAATAACCAATAGATGAAACATAAAGGGTGTCATCATGTCCAATTTTAGAAATATTTAAAGAAAATTTTCCGTTATCATCTGCAACAGTTCCTAATTTTGAACCTGAAACTCCAATATGAGCAAAAGGTATAGGATTTTTAACCTCATCTAAAACTTCCCCATTTATTGTTTCTAAAGAAGAGATATATAATTGAAAAAGAACTAAACATAATGCTACGAGAATATTAAGTATCTTCATTCTATAATATTTACATCAGTTAAGTACTTAAACTACATTTTTGTATCTCGATTATCAAAAAGCGCTTTTTTAACAATAAAAGGAACTATCTCCATTTTGAAGTAATTAGAATAATGTAGAACTTTACAGTCCTTTGCAAAAACAGCTAAAACCGCCGTTAAGGCATCAAATTAAAAGATTTTTATGGCTAAGGTAGAAGTAGTAATGCCCCAGATGGGCGAATCGGTAATGGAAGGAACAGTAATTGAGTGGAGTAAGTCTGTAGGTGATACTGTAGAAGTTGATGAAACACTGCTCGAAATTGCTACTGATAAGGTAGACAGTGAAGTTCCATCTCCCGAAGCCGGAACACTTGTTGAGATCTTGGTTGAAGAAGGCGACACCATTGAAGTTGGGAAACCTATTGCTATTATCGAGACCGATGCTGATGCTGTTGGCGATTCCGGATCAGCTTCTGAACCTGAAGCAAAGGAAGAAACTAATCAAGAAGAGTCTGAGCCTGAAGCGGAAGAAAAAGAAAGTGCCCCTGCTGCCGAAGAATCAAATTCCGGTGGTGGAGATGATGACGGAGAGCGTATTGAAGTTGTAATGCCACAAATGGGAGAGTCTGTTGTTGAAGCAACTGTAATTGGCTGGAATAAATCAGTCGGCGATGAAGTTGAAGAAGATGAAACGTTACTTGAAATCTCAACGGACAAAGTAGATAGTGAAGTTCCTTCTCCTGCAGCAGGAACACTGGTAGAAATTTTAGCGGAAGAAAATGACACCATCGAAGTGGGTCAACCAATTGCAATCATTTCAACCGGTAAAGGAGCGGGTTCAGGATCGTCAGCTCCGAAATCGGATTCGGGTTCTTCATCAGCAAAAAAAGAAGAAAAGAAATTATCGAAAGAAGAAGTTGCAGCCACCACTCCTGATCAATTGATGCAGAGCAATGGATCAAGTGATTCTTCCGGAGGATCAGAGCCACAAAGAATGGGAAGTGACGGCAGATTTTTCTCACCACTTGTACGCTCTATTGCTAAAGAAGAAGGCATCAGTCAGGAAGAACTGGAAAGTATTGAAGGTTCTGGACAGGGCGGAAGAGTTTCCAAAAAGGACATTCTTGGTTATGTGGATGACAAGAAGAACGGAAAAGTATCAGCCCCGAAAAGTTCTGAAGGACTAAGCAAACCCAGTAGTTCTTCTAAATCCAGCGATGGCTCTATTTCAGCCGGCCAGCTTGACATCAAGTCACCATCCGGTGAAGTAGAAATCATCAAGATGGATCGAATGCGAAAGATGATTGCAGATCACATGGTTAAATCTGTTCAAACATCTGCACATGTAACTACATTTGCCGAAGTGGACGTTACTAACATGGTAAAATGGAGAAATGCTAACAAAAACGCTTTTCAGCAAAAAACCGGTCATAAACTAACATTTACCCCTCTTTTTGTTGAAGCTATTATCAAAGCAATGCTGGAATTTCCTTTAATTAACAGCTCTGTTAATGGCGATGAAATTCATGTTAAAAAAGATATCAACTTTGGATTAGCTGTTGCATTGGGTGATGGTGGTGAAGGTGGGCTGATTGTTCCTGTCATCAAAAAAGCGCAACAACAAAACTTAGTTGGGCTAGCTGAATCCGTGAACGAAGTTGCTACTAAAGCCAGAAGTAAAAAGTTAAGCCCTGATGATCTTGTTGGAGGAACCATCACTTTAACTAACTACGGAAGTGTGGGGAATATCATGGGAACTCCGATTATTAATCAACCTCAGGTTGCTATTATCGGAACCGGGGCTATTGAGAAAAAACCTGTAGTTCTGGAAACTGAAAATGGTGATGTAATTGCGATCAGACAAATGATGTACTTATCGATGAGTTACGATCACAGAATTATCGACGGAGCTCACGGAGGAGCATTCCTGAACAGAATTAAACAGATTCTTCAGGGTTTTGACATGGATCGCGCGGTTTAATTTTTAAAAGAGTCATTCTGAGTCCCAAAAAGGCCGGACGAATAAAATCTTAACGTGTTTATATCACTCTAAGATTTTTCGGATATATCCCTGAATGACCCCAAAGAAAATAAGAGACGCTGAATCGGCGTCTCTTTTTATGTTCAAATGAAAACAGCAGAATCTATACAAGAAATAAGAGATCAGGTTAATCACCTGAAAGCGCAAGGAAAAAAAGTAGCTTTTGTTCCTACAATGGGAGCGTTACATGATGGGCATCTTTCTCTCATTAAAATGGCTCATAAATATGCAGATGCAATCGTTGTCTCCATTTACGTGAATCCTGAACAATTTGCGCCTCATGAAGATTTTGGAACGTATCCGCGAACCATAGAAGCAGATCTCGAACTCTGCAAAAAAGAAAATGTAGCTATCGTTTTTATGCCGGATACGAAAACTATGTATGGTTCTGGGAAAAAATATTTTAGCATTGATATTGAAAAGCTGAATGTTCATTTGGATGGTGGAAGTCGCCCCGGTTATTTCCAGGGAATCGCTTTAGTTGTAAATAAACTATTTAATATTGTTAATCCTGATTTAGCCGTTTTTGGTCAAAAAGATTATCAGCAATTCCGCATTATTGAACAAATGGTTAAAGAGTTTAATCATAATGTTGAGCTTTTGATGGCACCAATAGGCAGAGCGGAAGATGGGTTGGCGTTGAGTAGCAGAAATGCTTACTTATCCAAAAAAGAAAGAACACTTGCTCCGGGGCTTTACAGAGCACTAACTTATGTTGCACAGCAAATTGAAAACGGAGTTATGGAACCCGGCTTATTGATCTCTCATCAACAAGATGAGTTGGAAGCAAAAGGCTTTAAGAATGATTATCTTTCTGTGTACTCATTAGACACCCTGCAACCTGTTTATAAACTTTCTGCAGGAAGAAAATATGTTCTGGCAATTGCTGCTTATTTAGGGAAAACAAGACTTATAGACAACTTAATATTGGAACTCTGAGGTTATTAGAATGCAAATAACGATGTTCAAATCAAAGTTACATCAGATGGTAGTAACAGAAGCAAACCTTATGTATGAGGGAAGCATCACTATTGATCAGGACCTTCTGGATGCAGCGAACTTACTGCCTTACGAAAAAGTGCAGGTTGTAAATATTACAAATGGTTCACGCCTTGAAACATATACTATTCCCGGAGAACGTGGTAGCCGTATTTGTTGCATGAACGGTGCCGCAGCACGCCTCACTCAAATTGATGATAGAATTATTGTTATCAGTTATGCTGAAATGACCCCTGAAGAAGCTAAATCCCACAAACCAACTGTGGTTATCGTAGACGAAAATAATGATCCCAAAAAAATCATTGATGATACTAAGTATGCTTCTGAATACGATCTGGAATCGGGAATGCTGGACAATTCGTTACAATAGAAAGTGATCTGTAATCTACTATTCAATATTTACACCTCTCAGTACATTTGATAAATGAAAATTCCATTTATCAATAATGCCCCAAAAGCAGAAAGCGTATTAGAAAGCTCTAAAGATGGACTGGGAACTTTCGGCGGTGTATTCACACCATCCATTCTCACTATTTTAGGCGTTATCATGTACCTGCGCTTTGGTTGGGTAGTTGGAAATGTTGGTCTCATTGGTACACTAATAATTGTAACGCTTTCTACAGCAATAACTTTTTTAACAGCTCTTTCTATTGCTTCTATTGCAACCGACCAGCGAGTAAGAGGCGGGGGTGCTTATTACATGATCAGCCGTTCTTTAGGGATTGAATCCGGAGGAGCAATTGGGATTCCTTTATATATTGCTCAAGCTTTATCAGTAGCTCTTTATACCGTCGGTTTTGCTGAAAGTGTAGTTCAGGTATTTCCTGTTCTTAATTTTAAATTAGTTGGTATAATTACCACAATTCTTGTAACCGTTCTGGCTTTGGTTTCTGCAAAAACAGCCATCCGTGCTCAGTACTTTATTATGTTTGGTATTGGTATTTCGCTTATCTCCCTTTTATTTGGCAAACCTATTGAAGCTACAGAAATTGAGCTTTGGGGAGCCGCTGAAAGAAACTCAGAGCCTTTTTGGGTTGTATTTGCAGTGTTTTTTCCGGCTGTTACCGGAATTATGGCCGGCGTAAATATGAGTGGAGACTTAAAAGACCCGGGAAAATCAATTCCCATGGGGACTTTTGCAGCTGTTGGAGTTGGTTATCTCATCTATATGGCACTTCCCATAATATTGGCTAACAGAGCCGATGCATTAACCTTGATTGATAATCCATTGATTATGCGTCAGATCTCTTACTGGGGTGATGCTATTTTGCTCGGGGTTTGGGGAGCTACACTTTCCAGTGCGCTTGGAAGCATTTTAGGAGCTCCACGAGTTCTTCAGGCTTTAGCCCGGGATCGTGTTTTGCCGAAATGGTTGAACTTTCTGGGGCAGGGATCTGGTGAAGATGATGCCCCGCGAATAGGAACAGTAGTAACTTTAGGTTTAGCATTAGCCGCTGTTTATTTCGGGGATCTTGATCTGATAGCTCCTGTCCTCACTATGTTTTTTCTTACAACATATGGTGTGTTGAATATCACTGCAGGAATTGAACGAATTCTTGGGAGCCCTTCTTTTCGCCCTAAATTTAAAGTTCATTGGATTTTTTCTATAGTTGGTGCAATTGGTTGTATTGCTGTAATGTTTCTGATAAATGCTACAGCCACTATTGTCGCTTTTATTTTTGTGTTGGCCATTTATTTCTGGCTTGAAAGAAGAGAGCTGGAGTCTACCTGGGGTGATGTGCGTAGGGGAATCTGGATGGCCATTACCAGAGCCGGTCTACTCAGAATAAGGGTAGAAGAAGATTCGAAAACGTGGCGACCAAACCCGTTAGTTCTTTCGGGAGCACCAACCAAAAGATGGCATTTGATAGATTTTGCCTCTTCCATTACGCATAACCGTGGATTATTAACCGTCTCCACGGTAATAACAAATGATAATTTCTCAGTAGATCATCAAAATGGCATCGAAGATAATATCCGGGAATTTCTCGCCAAAAGAGGAATACAAGGGTTGGTAAAAGTTATAGCCGCAGACGATCCATTTAAAGGTGGTGAGCGTTTGGTTGAAGCGTATGGACTGGGAGCTCTGGTCCCGAATACGATCATTCTTGGCGACAGCGAAAATAAAAAAATCCGAAAGGATTACTGCCAAATGATTTCCACCTTTCACCGACTCCAAAGAAATGTACTTATCGTTCATGATGACAAGCAAAAAGGTTTTGGTAAAAAGAAGAGAATCGATATCTGGTGGGGCGGGTTAAAAGGCAATGGTGGCTTAATGATGATATTAGGCTATTTATTACAAAGTAGCAGAAGCTGGTATGACGCTGAAGTATATTTAAAAATGGTAGTTGGTTCTGAAAAGGGTGCTCAGGATGCTCAAAAAAATCTCACCGAAATAAGTAAAAAACTACGTACCGGAGCAAAAGCTCAGGTTATTGTTTCTAATGGAAGAACTTTTGATGAGATACTGCATGATTCATCTACAAAAACTGATTTAATTTTTATGGGTATGGCAGAGCCCGATGATAATTTTCTGGAGTACTACGGAAATATTCAGGAAAGGCTTAAAGGATTGCCAACTACTATTCTTGTTCTTGCCGGAGAAGAAATATCATACGGTGAAGTTCTTTACCAGCAAGACGAGTTTCAGGAAGACTAATTGATAATACGTGTAAAAACTCCCTACTTGTAAAACTATTCTAATAGTAGGTTCGTCTAACTCTAAATTCGTATTATTAGGGGAATTCTAACTTACAATATTATGCAAAAGAAATTAATTCTTCCTATTGCGCTATTGCTGTCCGTAGTAGTTTTGTGGATGGTATTTGGTGGCAATAATGATGAAACAACCGAACTTTATACCTCTCCCAGACAAGGAGAATTTGTAGTTGAAGTAATTAGCACCGGCGAGTTGAGAGCTAAAAACTCAACTGAAATTAAAGGACCACAGGGAGTTAGAGATTTTCGAATAAACAACATGAAAGTTCAGCGATTGATCCCAGAAGGCTCAATTGTAAAAAAAGGTGACTTTGTCGCTGAACTGGACCGGTCTCCGATTCTTGCAAAAATGCAGGATGCACAACTTGAAGTTCAACAAGCTCAGTCTCAGGTTACACAAGCACAACTAGACAGCACGCTTACGCTCTCACAGGCCCGCGACAATCTTATCAATCTTGAATATGCTTTGGAGGAACGGGAAATAGCCGTAGAGCAGTCAAAATATGAATCCCCGGCTGTTCAAAGACAGGCAGAGATCGAACTTGATAAAGCTAAAAGAACTCTGGCTCAGGAAAAGAAAAACTATCAAACAAAAGTAAAACAAGCCGTTGCCAAGATCAGTGAAATTGAGGCTGAACTTTCAAAAAAACAAAATGAGCTTAATAAAATTCGTTCTCTTATGGATGAATTTACAGTTTATGCCCCCGATAAAGGGATGCTAATTTATAAGCGGAATTGGAACGGAAGCAAGGTCACCGTTGGTGAGGATATTAGTGCATGGAATCCTATTGTGGCTGAGCTCCCGGACTTTACTGTTATGGAGTCTCTTACCTACGTAAATGAGATTGATATTCAAAAAGTAAAAGAAGGACAAAAAGTAATTGTTGGCCTTGATGCCGTACAGGGAAAAATACTTGACGGCACTGTAACAAGTGTTGCAAACATCGGTGAGCAACGCCCTAATTCTGATTCTAAAGTATATGAAGTAATAATAGAAATTGCCGGAACAGATAGTTTATTACGTCCGGCTATGACGACTAGTAATGAAATTCAGATTGACAAACTTGAAAACGCTATTTCAATTCCTTTAGAAACTATACATGCAAGAGACTCTCTTAGTTTTGTCTTTCTCAGAGACGGAATTGGCTCAAAAATGCAACAGGTGGAACTTGGATTGATCAATGAGAATGAAGCTGTAATTCATCGCGGGGTTTCTCTGGATGACCGCTTGTACCTCTCTATGCCTGAAGACACTGCAGGAATAACAACTTCTTTCCTGAAAGACGATATTACCTCTAACAATTAATTTCCTCTTGTGCTTCAAAAACTACTTTATAATTTTGATATAGCAATTGAAGCTATTCGAAGAAATAAATTGCGGGCATTTCTTACTTCACTTGGAATTATTTTCGGTGTTGGATCTGTAATTGCCATGCTGGCAATAGGCACAGGGGCTCAGCAGGAAGTGCTTTCACAAATGCAGTTATTGGGAACCAATAATGTAATCATACAGCCTGTGATTGAGCAGGAAGAAGGCCAGGTTGATGAAGAGACCTCAACTGAAGAAAATAAACGTTTTTCACCGGGTTTAACTCTCGAAGATCTCAAAAGCATTCAGGAAGTATTGCCTGAAATTGAATTTGTGAGCCCCGAAATAGTTTATGAAACCAACTTCATAAGAAACGCCAGAATGAGAACCGGTAAACTGGTTGGTGTTAATGATGACTATTTTAACATCAACAACTTTGAAATAATAAGTGGTTCAAATTTTTCTGCAGCTCAAATCCAAAATTCCTCTCCTGTCTGTATAATAGGGTATGATGTGCGTTCTAAATTTTTTGCAGGACAGGATCCAATTGGTAAAAAGATCAAAGTTGGACATCTTTGGTTAACGGTCGTGGGGGTTTTAAAAAAGAGAGAACTTACTACTGAAAATATTGAAAGCCTCGGCATCAGAAATTATAATTTGGATATTTTTGCTCCTGCAACTACCGTTCTTCTTCGTTTTAAGAACCGGGCTTTGTTAACAAAAAAAGATCTGGGAGGAAGTCGGTCTACAGTATTTTTCGGAGGAGGAATGATGGTAAGTTCAGGCGGTTCTGGAAAGGGTGGAGATGCAAACTATAATCAACTGGACAAACTAATTGTAAGAGTAAGCGATACCAAATACAGCGTCCCTATAGCAGAAGTGTTGTCACGTATGCTTAAACGACGGCACAATGACGTTGTGGATTTTGAGATCATAGTTCCCGAACAGCTTCTACAACAAGAGCAACGAACAAAGAGAATTTTCAATATTGTTCTCTCTTCTATTGCATCTATTTCTTTGATCGTTGGTGGGATTGGAATTATGAATATCATGCTGGCATCCGTTGTTGAACGCTACCGTGAAATCGGAGTCAGAATGGCTGTAGGCGCACAAAAAAAGGACATCGAATTACAGTTTTTGACAGAAGCACTTACTATTAGTATTACCGGCGGTATTTTGGGAATTATTCTCGGAATGGTTTTCAGTTTTGCCATTGAAGCCACTGCCGACATAGCCACCATTGTTACTCCTATTTCAATTTTCATTTCATTTGGTGTGGCTCTATTGATTGGAGTAGTTTTTGGCTTCTTCCCTGCAAAAAGAGCTGCTCAACAAGATCCAGTACACGCATTAAGACATGAATAAAAGAACTTTATTTTCCTTATTTCTAATAATTATTCTAGGAACAATTCAGATCCATGCTCAGGCTGTCCGAAGTTTAACCCTCAAAGAGAGTATTGAAATTGCAAAAGACAACAGCCCCCTTTCCAGAGCTGCAACTTTTAGTTTAATTGCTTCTAAATGGAGATATAAGTCATTTCGCGCCGATTTACTTCCAAGCTTGGATTTAGAAGGAAACATTCCCAACTATAGCCTAGGAACTCGAACGGTAAATGATCCTTCCAGCGGAATTCAAAACATTGATATCAATAATTCTGATGCAAATATCGGGGCATCTATTAATCAAGCGATTTTACCAACCGGAGGTACTGTTTCTATTACTTCTCGGTTAAACCGATTAGGGATTTTTCGGGGCGAAAGAAACTATGAATGGTCAAGTACGCCGATAAGTATTGTCTACAACCAACCTCTATTTCAGTACAATAATTTGAAGTGGAGAAATAAGATTGAACCACTTCGTTTTAAAATTGCTGAGAAACAGTTTGTAGAAGACCTTGAAGATCTTTCGTTCACCGTTACACAAAGCTTTTTTGATGTTCTGATATCAAAGATCAATGTTGAGATTGCAGAGTTTAATGTTACTGTTAATGATTCAATCTATAACATATCAAAAGGCAGATTTGAGGTGGGAAGCCTCGCTGAAAACGACCTGCTTCAAACTGAACTCGCATACAGAAATGCTGAAGCATCACTCACAAATGCTAAGCTGAGTTATCAAAGAGCAGAAGAGAATTTTAAAGCCTTGTTAGGTATTGATGACAACATAACCATTGAAGTTCAAGCTCCTGAAACAGCGCCTGATGTTGATCTTAACTTTGATAAGGCGCTTGTTTTGGCTCTAGAGAATAACAGCCGGTCATTGCAATTCAGACTTGATGAAATTCAGGCGAATCAAGCCTATGATCAAGCTAAACGAAACGGAAGTTTTACTGCGAATCTACGGGCTGAATACGGACTGAATGACACTGCTATTGATTTTGCAGAAGTTTATGACAACCCGGGTGACCTTAAGTCATTCAATGTTGGTTTTCAAATTCCGATTTTTAACTGGGGTAAAAATGTAGCTCAGATTAAAGCAGCCCGAAATCAACAGTTGGCAACTGCAAACAGTATTGAATATCAACGGTTACAATTTGAATTGAGCGTTAGAAGTACCGTTCGTGAGTTTGAATTGCTGAAGGGTCAGGTTGAGCTGGCTGAAATATCGGATAACATCGCAGAACGACGATATGATGTGGCCAAGAACCGATATCTGATCGGTAAAATTGACATCACCAATCTTTTCATTGCTCAAAATGAAAAAGACAGCGCCCGAAGAAACTATATTCAAGCATTAAGAAATTACTGGTCAGGATATTATAATTTACGCCGACTTACTTTGTATGACTTTGCTAAAGATCAGCCCATCTATCATGAAATAGACTTATAAGATTTAATTACTTTTCAGATTTTAGTACTTCATCAGTATTTACTACATTTGTTGATTAACTAACTATCAAAACTGATTTATGAAGTACTTATCAGCTGTAATATTTATAGCGTTTATTATAAGTTGCACATCCCAAACTGCAAAATTTGATTCTCTGCCTGAAGGGGTCGAAACTATATCTCTTTTAGGTGATACCCTTGAAACAAATAGTTCCATGTTGCCTGAGGCACTTTCTGAAAGAATTGACTCTTTGATCTTACTGGAACGGTCCAGAGAAGCTGAAACTGAAGCTGTGATCTGGGAAGCCAGATATTTAGGTTACAATGGAGAATATAGAAGAGCTGTTGATCTGCTTACAAAAAGAATTGAGCAGGACTCCAAGAACCCTGCTCTATATCGTCATCGCGGTCATCGGTATATCTCTCTTCGTGCGTTTGATCTGGCAATTAAAGATTTTGAAAAAGCGGTAGAACTTATAAAAGGTACCGAAGATGTTATTGAGCAAGACGGTCTCCCAAATGCATTAAATCAACCTACAAGTAGCTTGCATACTAACATATGGTATCACTTAGGATTAGCTTATTACTTAACCGGTGATTTTGAAAAGGCTCAAAAAGCGTATGTAGAATGCATTAATGCAAGTACAAATGATGATATGATGACCGCTGCTTTGTATTGGTACTACATGAGCCTGAGAAGAGACGGACAAGATGAATTTGCAGGAAAAATTATTGATCCTGTACGTTCAGAAATGAATATTATTGAAAACGACAGTTATCATAAACTACTTTTAGTATTTAAAGGAGAATTTGATCCTAACACTCTTTTAGATGCGGAAGGTGACGCCTTGAGTAATGCAACAACCGGGTATGGGATTGGGAACTGGCATTATATCAATGGAAGAAAAGATCGGGCCATGGAAATATGGCAAAGTGTTTATGATGCGGGGAACTGGGCTTCCTTTGGCTTTATAGCAAGTGAAGCTGAATTAGTAGGTAAATAAATGTATAAGGTAATTCTGAGCCTGACTCAGAATTACCTTATGTTGCTTAAATAATTTAGTTGCCAACAAAAAATACAGCATTGCCAAATAACAGCTTTCCATTGTGCCAGAAACCTCTGTATAAAGGATTGTCGATCATATAGACCACTCTACCTGAACCCATATTCTGAACTCCGAAAGAAAGTGTATTCTCCAGAATCTTTTTGGCATCTGCTCCAACAAAACCACTTCTGTGGGCATCTGCTTTTGCAGCACCTACATTCCAGCCGCTATCTAAATATTCGTAACCGGTTGAACCAAGTTTTAAAGACATATACGTATCACCATATCCAAATGCGAGAGGGTGTGTATTATCCATTGCCAGTTCAAAAATAGATCCTGCATTTAGTCGGGAAGCAAAAGCTCTGTCTGATTCTCCGTATTTCTTCAACTTGTCATTCGGATTTTCCTCCTTTTCCTCATCTTCTTCTGGCGACTTCCTTTTCAGATTAAACCCATCTTTACCTGCCAGAAATCCATTAGCTCCTTCAACAGCTATTAACGTTCCGCCAGCCCGAATCCATTCTTTTAGATCATTGAGTCCGCTTTCGCCAAATGTACTGCCATAAGATCCGGACGGCATGATCATTACATCATATTCATGCCAGTCGATATATCCAATATCATCTCTGTTGATAAGGTTAACCGGATAATCAATTTGTTGATCAAAATAATGCCATATATGTCCAACCATATTAGAACTGGTACCGTCTCCGGCTATTAATCCGATTTTAGGAGCAGTTATAAAACGTACTGATGATGAACCGAAATCTTTTCCGGAACCAACAAATCCTGTTGCTACAGAAGTAACAAACCGACCTAACTGATCAGCTGTTTTCTTAACGATCTGATCAAAATCATCTCCCAGTTTTTCGTTTCCATTTCTTGTGATTACAAGTGTACCCGCTTCGTATTTATTCCCGTTTAGTGTAAATGGTTCTGTAGCATACCTTGCATTTACTCCTTTCTTTAATAAAGCAGCTAAGTATTTAAGATCTTCCAATGAATTCCATTTTGCCAGGTATGCATATGGTTTGTTTACATTTGCTGTAACCGAAGCAGTTGTAGTACTTGAAACCGGCTTCTGATTTACATTTCCTTTAACAGCAAAACCTTCCAATCCATAAGCATAATGAGTTTCCCATGCTGTGATGTCATAAGTGAGAGAATCTTCCAATTCAGGTTTTGGTTCGAATAAAACTCTTACCAAAGTTCCCTGAGGCTGAAAAGTACTTATCACATAATCACCCTCTTCGATGTTTACTCTTCCCGTTTCACCCGTTGCATAATCGTATCCTTCCATTCGGGAGCTGCTAGCTGCTTCTCCAAATTCAATATTTTGCTTGATCAAATATTGAAGTAAGCTGGCTACTTTATCAGGATTGCTGGATTTCTTAACAATGAATGTCTTGTATTCTCCCGCACCATTTTCTCTTGTTTGCTGAAAATAATTCGAGAATTCATCTACAACTCTTTCTTTGTTCAGAGCAGTAATCTCCACTGTCGAAAGTCCTGTAGTGGAATGATGAGTCAATCTGTCCCAAAGTCTCAATGTGTCTCCTTCAGCTGTTCTAACTCCAAGCCCGCCTCTGCTATGACCGGCTTGTTCATAAGTCATTCCAATAGCGCCGTTAAACGTTGGCCAGGTATCACCGTAACTAGGATAGAACAGATCAAAAAACTCTTTGGTAAAATACAGCCAGTTTTCCTGGTCAAAATATTTCGCATGATTTTTACCGATCATCGTCTGGTACTCTCTTTGCCAATCTGTGATAGCGGTATGAAATGGTCTTGCCGCCGGAGCAAAGTAATACGGGCTATTGAAACCCTGTTCATGAAAATCCACATGCACATGTGGCATCCAGGATAGATAAACTTGTATCCTCTGCTGCGATTCAACTTGTGTTTGCCAAGCCCAGTCTCTGTTCAGATCAAAGTAATAATGATTAGTTCTTCCTCCAGGCCAAGGCTCGCTATGCTCTCTGGATTCGGGGTTTACATTAGGCTGCGATCCTGTCACGGATTTATTCCAATACACGTAGCGATCACGTCCATCAGGATTGATCATAGGATCCATCACGACCATTACATCATTCAACCACTCACTTTTTTCTGTAATTAATTTATAGATCGTATTTAAAGCAGCTTCACTGGATGAAGTTTCATTTCCATGTACATTATAGCTTAACCAAACAATCGGAGTTTTATCTGCTGTCGGCTCTCCATCCAGAAAGCCAACTCGTTTTAAATTGTTAGTTCGTATTTCTTCAGATCGATTTTGATTAGCTGTGGATGAAACCGTTACCATAACAAGGTTCCTGCCCTCATATGTTTCTCCGTACTTCTGTATGGTAACCATATCAGAGTTTTCAGCTACATGCTGAAAGTATGCGTGAACTTTGTAGTGAGGTGTCCACTGTTCTCCCAATTCATACCCTAAAAAATCTGCCGGCGATTTTAGTTGAGCAAAAGTTGCAGTAGATAAAAAAAGAAGTAGAATTATGGCTTTAAAACTTCTATACATAATGTGATCGTTATGAATTAAAATTGTTTATTCTCCATGGATTTTACAGCTTAGTTTTCCTTTGAACAACTCTTTTCAATAACTTTTACGGAATTCTTAATCAACTTTGAATCAATGCTAATTAAAACCCTCCTCTTTATAATGATCTTCTCCGGAATTTCCATGGATATTGTAATGCGCCATGATGTTGATGAGTCTGAATATATTACTTTAGCTGAACAATATGCAGGCTCTGCAATCAGGCTGAATGCAGGATGTGGAACATTTATTCTTCCAAATGTGATATTAACTGCAGCTCATGTTGCTTCAGTACCTGAAATCGGTGATGATGTAACAGTGGACGGGGTGAAATATGATATTAAAAAAATTATTAATCATCAGGATTTCGATATGAGCAGAAGTATCTCTAACGATATTGCAATCATCATCCTTGACGAGGATGTTCCAAATATTGAACTTGCAAAACTGTACTACAATAATGATGAAGTAGGTAAGGAGATCATTTTCGCAGGTACTGGATGGGCGGGAACCGGAGACAAAGGAATGATTGAAGGCGCTATCAATAAAGACAGGAAAATGCGTGCAGCTCAAAACAAAGTTGACGGAATCCGTGAAGATAGTTTTATCAGATTCACTTTTGACGCCCCTGGTTCTGGAGACGCATTACCTCTGGAGGGAATTAGCGGACCGGGCGATAGTGGCGGACCGGCTTTATGGTTTGAAGGTAATCAGGCTTATATTATCGGTGTAAGCTCACATCAAAATGGCAGAGGAATGGGAAAACCGGAAGGTGTGTATAATGTGTATGAATTCTACACAAGAGTTTCCGAATTTACAGATTGGATTGAGACCCAATTAAAAAACAACGATATTAACTTGAATTAAAGATCTGCCACTAAAGCACCGAAACACAAATGTAGAAAACTTAAATTTTAGTGTTTTTGAGTTTTTGTGGCCTAAAAAATATTATGCCCAGCAACCAAGACGTCGCATCCAAACTCAGAGAAGTTTACCAACTCATGCAATTGGCAGGAGAGAATCGCTTTAAGGCCATCGCCTTTGATAAAGCCGCCCTCACCGTTGATGGAATGAGTGATGACATCAACGAGTACATCAAAAACAAAAATCTTACCGATATAAAAGGAATCGGAAAGTCGATTGCGGAAGATATCTATGCTTATGCAGATAGCGGAAAGATGCCCGTGCTGGAAGCTTTCAGAGAAAAAATTCCTCCGGGATTACTTAAATGGACTGAGATTTCGGGACTTGGCCCAAAGAACATTCTTAAGATACATGAGACCTTTGGTATTACTGAGATTGAAGAACTAAAAGAAATCATTGATAACGGAGAATTAGCTAAGCTCCCGGGTTTGGGTGGGAAATCTGCTGAGAAAATTCAGAAATCCATTGAATGGATGGAAAAATATGACGAAAGGTGCAGGTTGGATGAAGCTCAGAAAATAGCCGACGATATTTATGCTAGTTTAAAAGATTTGGAAGGTGTTCAACAAATTGAAGTCGCCGGATCGTTAAGACGGTCCAAAGAAACTATTGGTGACATCGACATTCTGATCGCTGCTGAAGAAAAATATATCTCAGGATTATTTGAGGTATTTACAAATCATGAGCGGGTAACTGAAATTTTAGGAAAAGGTGATACAAAAAGTTCGGTTCGAACTACGGATGGAAGACAAGTGGATCTTCGAATCGTAAAACCTGAAAATTTTGCCGCTGCACTGATGTACTTCACTGGTAGTAAAGAGCACAATGTTGAAATGCGTTCGCGAGCCCGTAATAAGGGAATGAGCCTTAATGAGTACGGTTTATATAAACTTAAAGAAGACGGAGAAACTAATTGGGATGCTCCGCAGGATTTTAAAACAGAAGCTGATATTTATAAACTTCTGGATCTTAATTTTGTACCGCCAGAGCTCCGGGAAGATCGAGGTGAGTTTGACATTTTTGAAACACAGAAAGAACTGGATCTTGTTACTGATGATGATATTCGGGGTGTGATTCATGCTCACAGCACCTGGAGTGACGGAAAATTTTCCATCAAGGAAATGGCAGAAGCTTGTATAGAGCGGGGATATGAGTATTTAGGAATTACGGATCATTCCCAAACAGCCGCTTATGCCGGAGGGTTAAAACCCGATGAAGTAAAACAACAATGGGATGAAATTGATCAGCTGAATGAAGAGTTCAAGTCGGCAGGAACAAGTTTTGTGATCTTTAAAGGAATTGAATCTGATATTCTTGCGGACGGAAGCTTAGATTATGAACAAGATATTCTGGAAGGCTTTGATTTTATAATTGCTTCTGTTCATCAGTCTTTGGAAATGCCCGAAAAGAAAATGATGGAGCGTTTCAGAAATGCGATCAAAAATCCGTATACAAGAATGATCGGGCACCCGACCGGTCGGTTGCTTCTGAAAAGAGAAGAAAGTAAAATTGACCTGAATGAGTTGGTTACTTTAGCAGCCGAGCACAATACTGCTATCGAGATCAACGCCAATCCGCGCCGGTTAGATCTAGACTGGAAATTCGGAAACAAAGCCAAAGAAGTTGGTCTTATGACTTCTATAAATCCTGATGCTCATAATATTGACGGTATAGATCTTATGAAATACGGAGTTCGCATCGCCCGAAAAGGTAAATATGAAAAGGAAAGGGTATTGAATTCCAAAAGCGCAGAAGAAGTAAGAACCTTTTTTGAAAAAAGATAGCAGTCAATATATGAGATTGTTAGGTTTAATCATTTTCGGGTTTATTTTTCAAGGAGGAATTCTTATAGCTCAACCTTTTTCTTCTATAGAAATCGGATCGTCTATCAGTAATTCTACGATTCAGGATAAAAGCTATTCTGAGCGTTGGTATGCTGAAAACAAGCTTTCTTTTTCTATTTCAACCCCATTTTATGTAGGCCATTTACGGGCTTATTTTGATTTAATTGTATATGAAGAGCGCCCAAATGTACCTGTTGGTTTTAATACAAAAAACTATGCACTTGGTTTGGTTCACCGTTTTAGTTTAAATCACTTTCTTTATGTTGATTTGGGAGGAAGTTTTGGGATTCAGGAAATAGCTCAGGATGTACCTAATGTTACATCAGATAGTATTGAACGTGAACTATTTTTTGGAGGTGTATTGGAGCCCGGGTTTCAAACCAGGTATGCACTTTTCTACGGAAGTTTAGAATACCGGAAAATTTTTTTTTACGAGCGGCAGCACATTTATTTTTTGGGAGGTGGAATGAGGTTTAAACTTGATGTACCTGAAAGAATTAAACGCTTCATTGATTGATGAAAAGCTTAATTTTTATTTCTGTAATAGTTCTTTTGAGTTGGTTGGGTTCGATTTCAGCGGTTGCTCAAAGGGTAGTTTTGTATCCTGATGAAACAAATACTCTGTGGTATAATTTAGAAGAATGGATTTTCAACAATGCAAATATTCCATTCAGAACATACGATTTCGCTTCTTATGAAACTTATAATCCCGGATATGATTTTGGAACAGGTCATTCTTTCTCAATAAATATTGATGGTTCTTTTTACACTTCGGATTGGGTAAATAATGAATTTGTGACGATTCCAAATCTTAGTTTCTCAGACATAGATTCTGTGGTAATCGATTTTAATGAATTTAGAATTGCCACAGGCTCTTTACCATCTCATCAAATAAATATTTTCACAAAAAAAACAGATAATTTTGTTTCGGTAGAGATTGGCAGATTGAATCAGATTAATGACCCGGGGATGTTTGGAACAAGTAAATCCCCCAATGTAGAATTTATAAATTTCCCGACAAATGTTGGTGCCCGTTTCAGTAACGGAAGATATAAGAGTTCAGTTTTCTTGACTTGGGAGCTGTACTCCAGAACGAACCAATTAGGATATGATCAGATAATACAACCTACACTTTTTAACAGAACCAAGCCGCCTGAACAGGAAAGCGAATTTGAGGCTCAGAGAAATCATCAGCAAAATGTACTTTGGTTACAGTCTTTTGCTCAAGAAAATTATACAGTCAGTCTTTTAGCGGCTGCTTATCAATCTGATCAGTTTTATGAATGGCACCAACTTTCAGGCATTGAAGCACCCTATTCTTTGAACCAGTATCAGCTTTCGGCAGGTTTAGAAAATACCTCTGGTAATGGAATATATAAAAGTACGAACATCAACATTTCCACCACTAAAAGTGATACGCTTGATTATAAAAGTCCGGCAGTTTTAGTACTTTCAGAAAAGAAAATTTCTCAAGCTTCGGTTTTTAAACTCGCTGTAAGCTCGGTTCCCATTACACTTACTTTGAATAATCATTTCTACTCTGTCGAAGACAAGCTGACAAAATCGTCGTTCGATCATCATTCATATTCTTTAAAATTAAACGGATCCTTCAACAATGGATTACAAGTAACTACTTTTTTGGGAAATGATATCCAGTCCATTGCTTTCGAACAGTTTCTTTCAGACCAATCTTCAGTTCTGTTTTCTACTGCTAACCAGGATATTGGGAATAGTTTTTATAATTATTCATTTTTCAATCGTGGAATCGGTTTTTCTAATCTTCAACCTTCTGCTCATCGGGTTAACAATAATTCAAATTTCAGGAAGATCAATTCTCAAATAAAATGGATCTCTAATTTTAAAACTCCAATCCATCAGTTTAAAGGATTTTTATTTTTCAAACATTACTGGAAACTGCCCAATGAGTTTATAAATTACAGCCCTGATAATAACTCCCTTCAGTTGAATTCAGATTTATTTTATACCGATTCCGAAAACGAGGGTCTTATAGGGGTAAATACTTACCTGGCCTCAGGTATTTCAAAAAAATTAAACTTAAAAACCATGCTATCAGTAAATCTGTTAGTTTATGGTAATGAAACTTTCGGTGATCATTATAAAAGTATTCCGTCAATCACTTTTTCGGAAAGAGTTCAATATTCACCTGATGAAAATTTTATGATGGAGTTATTTTATAAATACATTCCTGCCCGAACTTTCTACGAATACGAAAACTTAGAACAAATAAACGGTTGGCCACTTGCTACAGCGAGACCTATATCTTTGCTGAATTTTTCTTCAAAAATGTGGTTTGTAAATCGGACTTTAGAGCTTAAATTTACACTTCGAAACTTATTAAACAGTACAGAGGCTTACGATACGAACGGTCAATATTATAACATGAGTGTTTATATAAGTGGTAGGCTTAACTTAAACTTTACCAAAATGTTTAATTAATATTCTGTTTTTAAGCCACAGATTTTTAGGTAAGTAAATAGATAGAAAGTAAGTTACTATACAACAGTTTATGAATATATTTAAAGAAATTACATTACTTCCATCGCACATCCTTAACGGATACTATGACTTTTATACTGGGGGGAAAAACAGACCCATTTACTTTTCAGCAAAAGATATTCGACCTGAGCTATTAGCTTTTGAAGAGAATTTTAGCAAAGTAAAAGAAGAACATAAAAATGTTGAAAAACTGAATGCCCTTCCTGCTTATGAAGACTTAGACAAATTTCAGTACGATTCCAACAAACCTCAGAACAAATGGAAAGTATTCGTAATAAATATGATGGGTGAGTTTGATGAAGTTGCTGAAAAAATCTGCCCTGAAATATGTGAAATGATCAGGCATGTACCGGATGTTTTTCAAGCTATGTTTTCAGTGTTAGAACCCGGCAGATCTATACCCGCTCATAAAGGTCCTTACAAAGGTTACCTTCGTTACCACATCGGGGTAAAAATACCCAAAAAAAACCCGCCGAAAATCAGAATTGAAGATACTTATTATACCTGGAAAGAAGGAGAAGGAGTAATATTTGATGATAGTTGGGATCACGAGGTAATAAATGAAGCAACTGAAGAACGTGTTGTATTGATCGTAGATATATTGCGACCTATGCCCAAAGCTCCGCACAGGGTAAATAAATTTCTCACCTACAATTTAATTAAGCACTTTTACGCAAAAAATATGTTAGATAAGAACAAAGAGTTTTTAAGAAAAAAAGAACCTTAAAATGGTTAATTATTATTAAAAATTAATATTCAATTTTTTCTGTCAATAAAGCTAATATAGGCGTATGTTAAACGCCGATAATAATTCAAATTAGAGAAGCTACATCAAGGGAATTAATGTCCGAAATTATCTCATTTTTTCAGGAGTTGGTAAAAAATGAAGTTGCTCAATATATAATAGTTATACTATATACCGTTGGACCTGTTTTTATAACGATTTATAGCTTTGGTCAACTTCACCTATTCTTTATTCTACTCAAAAATAGAAAAACTTATAAAACTGAAGCTCCTGTTTATGAAGATGGTGAGTGGCCTTATGTAACCGTTCAAATTCCTATGTTTAACGAGATGTATGTCGCCGAACACGTGATAGACGCCTGTGCAAAATTAGATTACCCGAAAGACAAACTAGAGATACAGGTCTTGGATGACTCCACAGACAAAACATTAGAAATTGCAGAAAAGAGAGCTGACTTTTGGAAAGAAAAAGGATTAGACGTAGTTGTAATACACCGGGAAAACCGACAAGGGTTTAAGGCAGGAGCTTTGCATGAAGGCACGCAAGTAGCTAAAGGTGAATTTATAGCAATATTTGATGCTGATTTCAGACCAAACCCTGATTTCTTATATAAAACAGTTGGTTACTTTCAGGATGAGGAAGTGGGTGTTGTACAAACCAGATGGGGGCATCTAAATCGTGACTTCAGTTTACTAACAAGAGCACAATCTCTTCTACACGATGCATTTTTTATGATTGAACAGCAGGCTCGCTCTATTGCCGGTTACTTCCTTAGATTTAATGGCAGTGGAGGGCTTTGGAGGAAAACAACTATAGCAGATGCAGGAGATTGGTCGGGTGAAACGCTATCTGAAGATTTTGATTTGTGTCTCCGTGCCCAACTGAAAGGATGGAAAGTAGCATATAACAATGAAATTGTGGCCCCTGCAGAACTTCCAGTTACCATGGTAGATTTTAAAACTCAACAATACCGGTGGAATAAAGGTAGAGGACAGGTTGTAAAAAAACATTTATGGAATTTAGTTAAAGCGGATTTACCTTTTATGATAAAAGCGCATGCCATTTTTGATTTGTTGAATGCGTTTGTAAATGTTGGAGTCTTACTTCTTGCTGTCTTTAGTGTACCTATCATTTTTGTTCTTAGAGAGAATCCAGAATGGTCAACCTTTCTTACTTTCCAATCAATTGCATTAGTCAATATTGTGATAGCCCCATGGTTTGCATGGATCGTATTTGATAAATATACAAATAAACTAAGGGATAAATTTACAGAGCTGAGAAAATCGTTTTTACCTTTTTTGATCCTAATTATAGGTCTTCCTTTGTTTGTTACTGTATCCTTGATTGACGGACTCGTGAATAAAAAATCAATCTTTCATCGAACTTCAAAATACAATGCGCTGGATAAAAAAGATTCTTGGAGAAATAAAATTTACTCCCCAAGTGAGATACCCATTATAACTTGGTTTGAGGGTATATTTACTTTAGCGTTTTTTGCAGCTCTTTTTATTGATATTAAAATCTTAAGCATCGCTTTTATACCCTTTCACACATTATTAACTTTAGGATTCGGATCTTTTTTCATTCAATCAATAAGAAAAGCCTGACAGCATGCTCTTTATAGATATCCTTCAATTTTTTGATCAGGTATTGATAGATATTTCTCAGGCAAGTTGGGTTGTTCAGGTTATTTGGGGATTGTTCCTTCTTTTTCCTGTAGTTCTGATGTTCCTTTCCCTGGGTTTTATTATAAACAGTAAAACAAAAAAAATTGCTTCACCTTCATTAAAGGTCACAGTTTTGGTAAGCGCACGAAACGAAGAGAAAGACTTTCCTTCATGTATTGAATCTTTACTTAATCTTGAGTATCCCAAGGAATTACTTCAAATCATATTGGTAAATGATCGGTCAGAAGATGGAACTAAGGATCTTGTTAATACTTATGCTTTAGAAAATGAGCATGTACTTGCTCTTCATACAGAAGATATGCCGGATACTCATTTGGAGGCTAAAGCAAGGGGCATTGCATGGGGAATGAAGCATGCTACAGGAGATTGGGTTTTTATTACTGATGCAGATGGTGAAGTACATCCACAATGGTTACTTCACACCTTGAGTTCAATTGATGAGCATACAGGAATGACTGGAGGAGCAATAGTGGTAAAACCTACTGGCTTTCAAGGTAAGCTGGAAAGGATCACCTGGGCATTTGTTCAGATATTTAATTTAGGGATGTCCGGCTGGGGAGTTCCGTTTGCTTGCGTTGGGCCTAATATGGCAATCCGAAAAGATATTTATGATGAAGCAGGCGGATTAGAAAATGTAGAATTTCATATAGCGGAAGATTTGGCTCTGCTAAACATGGTTGTAGAAGCCGGAGCAAAAATTGTTACCCCGGTGAGTCCGGAAACTACCATTACTTTGAAGCAGGTGCCAACCTTTAAACATTATTTAAGCCAGTTGCGACGATGGTTTAGAGGTGGAATTGATAATGGCTCCGACTACAAGTTTATTCTTTATGCTTCATTTTGGTGGGGATTTATAATTGCCACTTTTCCTTTGTATGGATGGATATTCTCATGGCCGGTCTACCTGATTTTGACAGCAGTTCAAGAGGCTGCATTTTTGTTAATTTTAATTGTCCAGAAATATAAGTTAGATCTAAAAAAGCATACTATTTATTACCCATTTATGACGATTGGCAGATTTTTTATTCTTACTTATCTTCCATTATCATTTCTTTTTACCAAGAAAATACAATGGATGGGAGATGGCTATAGTATTGATTATGAATAATTCTATTTCAGAAAGAGAAACCTGAACCTAAATATACACCCACCCCTTCCTTAGAAAAGCCCATCTCATATTTTAAAATAAAGTCCCGATTAAAAACGGACATGAACCCACCAAAGCCTACCGTAGAGGCTCTCTGGTAATCATTAAAGTCAGCATCATAGATTATTCCATTATCGGTAAAAGCACTTACTCCGAATTGAGATTCTAACCAAGGGAGTTTAAACAACCAGGTTCGTATTTCAGTATTACTTTGCAATAATCCCTGACCCACAAATCTTCTGTAAATATATCCTCTGGCTGAACCGGCACCCCCTAATGATGGAGCAAACCAATATGGAATTTTTCCGATTGTTTGATTTAAAAGAAAACGTTGAGCAAAAACAACCTCAGGCAGAGTTTCAACTTTTGTGAATTGTTTAAAATAACGAAACTCGCTAAACACTTGTCCAACCAAAGAATTACTCAGCAATGGAACGGAGGTTTTAAAGTTGATTCCGGCCAAGGTTCCATCCTTAGAGCGAAATTCATTGTCCCTGTTTTCTTTTAAGTAGCCTAATTCCAGAAAAGTATAGGTAGAACCATCCCATCCTTTAGGTTTATTGATCGACATAAATGAATTGGGTTCAAGATCGAACGGTTTTTCATGAACTACACGCAGACCTATTTTTATATCTGTTCTTTTAATTCCCGAAACTGCTGAGATAGGTACTCTGGTTGCGGCTCCAAGATTCAACAAAAAACTATTGAACTGATAAAAGGATGTGGTATCGAAGCGTTCTTTGGAGAAACCACCATTCACCGTATAACCCGGAAAGTAATTACCATAGTTTTGAGAAATATACACATCAAAAGCTGAGCGTTTGTTAGTACCGAATGTCCTTACCTGATCTCGATAGGCTGAAAATGTATAAGCACCTATTCCGCTATAATTAAACCAATATTTACCAAAACTTTTAAACGGTAAAATTTCTTCATTATATACGAAACGTTGAAGTTCAAAATAAATATTTATACCGTCATCAGAGTTGTAAGAAAGGCCCGGAAAAACACCATATTTAACACTGTCCGCATTTTGGGCGGAAACAGAATTAATACAAAAAAAAACCGTTACAAAACACGAAATAAATTTATAGATATCCGACAAAATCTTGTCAATTAGATGGAACATTGTGTAGTTTTAAACTAATGATATTTCTACAGCTTTTTTTATACATACATTTATTTTTTTCACCCATTCAGTCAACTCAGGGTTTGCCGGAACTTAGTTGTCAGGATTATCTTGATGATGCAAAAAAAGCACGCGCTGATAAAGAACGATTGCTTGAAATTTCTATTTTAGAAAATGCAATAAAAGGGCAATGTGCAGAAAGCAGCATTGCGCATAGTCAGCTTTCATTATGTTATCTGGAAATGGCTGATCAATCATACTCAGATAGAAATGAGCAGCAAGAGGATGAAAGATTAGAGTATTTTACAAAGGCACTCAATATGGCAGATCAAGCCATAGAAATAGATTCGAATAATATATATGGCTATGAAAGAAAGTCTATGGCATTTGCCGGCTTGGTATCCATTCAGGGGTTAAAAGAAAAAGTGCAATTGGCCGACAGTGTTAGAATTAATGCCGAATTGGCGTTGGAGATCGATCCGAATAGCGACCGTGCATTGCATATACTTGGCAGATGGCATTACGAAGTTTCCCAGTTCGGAGGCTTTATGCGGTTTTTTGCCAGGCTCTTTTTTGGAACAGCCCCTAAAGCCTCTTATGAACAAGCTTTGTATTATTTCAACAGATCCGCTGAGCTTGAAGATTTTCCCGTTCATCACTATTGGATTGGTATGACTTATCAAAAAATGAAAGACAAAGATTCTGCTATAACTCATTTTGAATACCTGCTTACTTTGGAGAATCAACATCACAATGATCAGTATTTTAAAGAACAGGCAAAAAAAGAACTGGATAAACTGGACTAAGTTTTTCAAGAAAATGATCATAAAGTGAAAATAAAATCTGCTTTCAGCCAGTACATATATCCAAAACTCAAATTTGGAGCGGGCTCAATAATTTCTACCGGAGTAGATTATGGGGTATTTTTTCTTTTGTTAAATACAATATCAGATACTTCTGCCGGATGGATACAGGTGATAGCCCAAAGCTGCGGAATGCTCACCAATTTTACACTTCAAAGAAATTTCATTTTTTCTAAAGAAAGAACATTAACCTCTTCCTTCATTTGGTCAATTAGTTTTTCACTGATTTCTATAGCTCTTGCCGGAGCATTAGTTCATTATCTGTATATGATTCCCTTTTTCTTTGATCATCCCATAATTATGAAGATTGGGGTATCCGGTTTGTTCTTTTTATTTAATTTTTATACCAAACAATTCGCCTTCGAAAAAAAGTTAAAATGGTAAATGCTCAAGTAATTAAATCATTATCCATAGAAAGAATCTTCTGGATACTAACTATTGGTTTAGGTTTTTACGCATGTTATGCAGCTTATTCTATGCGTATTTTTTATCCGGATGGCACTATTTATTTTGCTCATATTTTGGAAGTAGTAAAACCGGTTCACTGGCATTGGGACAGGCAATTTGCCTATTATGTACAACATTTTCCGTTAATTTCAGCTATAAAGTCCGGTATAACTGATATTCCAACGCTAGCGCGAATTCATACCGGCTGGTATTTCAGCTTTGGTATTTTATCACTTATTGGTTGCTTTTACAGCTTACCTAAAGACAAAAAGATATACATACTTTTTCCATTAATGTGGATGTTTGGAATTTACATGCAGACGGAGTTTTTCCCAATCACGCCGGGACGTTTATTAACGGCAATTTACTGGGTGGTAATTTTACAATTGCTGTTCAGATCATCCTGGAAAAGTGTGTTTCTTATCATTTTTATAGGCTGGTGTACACTTCGGATTTATCAGGGCATGATGATTTTAGGTCCGGTTTTAGCATTTCTAAGCTTTTGGAGGTTCACCAAATTCAAAGACCGAAAGAGCGTTCTTGCCTGGGCATATATTGTATTAGGGATATATTTTCTTGCAGGAGCTTTTCTGTCCTTTCTTTCAGTGTTAGATCCTCAGGATAAAACGAGTTTTATAACCTTTATTTTAGGTCTCTTTCTTTTTGTGGATGAAGAAGGTTATCCGTCTTTTCCACTGTTATTCGGATTAATTGGAGTTGGTGTTTTGTTGTATAGAGTTTTTAGACCTCGTTCGAAAGACTCTGAAGTTTTTGGTAAGCTTTCTACAGCTTTGTTGATTTTGTTAGGTACATTATCTGTCATAAGTCCGGTTTTTTGGGCGGAAGCCATGGCACCGGAAACTCACCAACAGGTAAGATCGATTAATATATACCTTTCTGTTTTATTGGTAGTGCCTTTATTTTTTGTAGTAAACAAGAAAATTGAGTTAACCGAAAACTGGAAAGTCACGGCCAAAATGCTCGTTTTGATTTTGGGCGTTGTTCAGGTTTACTGGGGTATTATGGCAACCGCTAAATGGAATGGATACATTGAATTTTTTCAGAAAACTATCGCTGAAAGCGAACACGGCTTGGTATTAGCTCAGGATACGGATTTATTAGACCTAAATAATAATTATGGAATCTCGAATGGGTTTCATAATGACTGGGATACGCCATTAATGAGTATTCTTTTTGCTCCGAATCGTTCAGATATTAAAACAATTATCGCTCATTCATACGATAACATTTACCATCCTGTAAACCCGAGAGACACTACCCAATTCCCAAAACTTTCAAAGTACGGAGTAAACTATTCAACTTATTTTGAAGCATTAGGTAAGCAAGATTCAGTAATTATCCCTGACCGGCCAATTCCGGAATTTCTTCAATGGATTGAAACTAATACCACAGGAATTAATGATTATTTTGATGAGGATTAAAACCCGAAGGTAAAGTCTACCCATAAAATAGCGAGGTCATCAAGCTGATTTCCCTTAATCATTTTTTGGATATCGAGATTAAGGTCAAATATATATCCTCTTTTTGGTTCAAAACTTCCCTTAACTAAAAAGCGGTGCCATTCATGTAAATCTCCATCTAAAAAAAGATACGATTTAGGTGTATTTTCATCTCTACTATCTAATACACTTGCACCTGCTAAAAATATTTTATTCCCATTTTCATCAAATTTATCTAGTCCTTGCCGATTATATGAGTAACTTAAGGACAAAAAAGTTCGACCAACACCCCATGCCTTAATCCCTCCTTCCAATCTATCTGCGTTTGGTCCGATTTGGCTTCCAAGCCCAATTCCTTTATCAGTGTACGTATTTAAATCTCTTGGATGCGAATAAAAAAACGGGTCAATTCGTGTATATTCTCCCCAGAATTGAACTCCGGTTTTGGAAGCAATATTCAAACCATACCTTCTCCCAAATTTACTTGTTCGAGGAAATTTTTTCTTACTAATAATATCACTTCGATGCCCTAAGTCATCAATAAGTAATTCAGTGTGTGCTTCAAGAAAATTAAAAGGACGAGCTATAAGATAAACTCCGAACCAACCATTATCCTGATCTTGCAACTCCCATTCTGCAAAAGCATATCTATTTATCGGGTTTATGTAAGCAATTTCCGCTCCGCGATTTGCATAGTTTATTATTTCATAGGCAGCGAAAGTAATTCTGGAAGATGGTTGAACTGTAATTTTATGATAGGTTAACCATCTACGTGGAGAAGTACGGGTGCTAACTGTAGAGTCTCCCGGTAACGTTGCGTTAACTGCCGGCCAGCTAAGAGTTCCGTGGGTAAATGAATATCTGATTTTTTTCTTGCCCACTCTAAGTTTCACCCAATCAAAAGGAATGGAAGACCTTGATAAGGCTAGATTTTCTGATTGTCCTACTCCTTCCTTTAAATTACCCCGACCTATTGAAGCTTCAAATAAAGAGTGTTGCGCGGTAACATAAGCTTCGTAGTGATAATTATTTATTTGGTTTTGAGATGGTGTTAAAGATTTCCAGTTATAACTATAAAACCCATCGTATTCGAAAATTCGCTGATCGCCAACGGGGACAGCCCGAATATATTCAATGTGGTATCCAATAGAGTTTTTATAGCCACCATAGGTTCGCCAATGTTGATTTAGAATATATGGGGCATTCCTGTTTTTTGAACCATCTTGTACAAACATGCCTCCTCTTCCAAAGCCATGATCAAAAACCAAAAACCCTGAAGAATCAGCGTAAGAATACATATGCTTTTCACCATCACTCCAAGCCCAGTCTTTAAACCGGTCAAAACTCAATCTTGAATCATTCGTTATTAAGCTGTGAGTGTAATCTCTATTGAGGTGCTCAGGGTCAAATTCTTGTAAAAAACTATCTAAAGTTTGTTCTTCTTTTCCGGTTTGATATTGATCACTTTCACTAAGTTCTTTTAGATGATCTAAAATAACCTTTCTGTTCAGCGGTAAAGATTCATAATCATAATAAGGTAAATACCCCTTCACTCTTTGCAAGTATAACCATTCATATACGGGATGGTACGAAGGAACTAACGAGGATTGACCATGAATAAGCGTAGGATTAAATAATAAAAACAGTATAAATACTGAAACAACTTTGACTATTACTCTCAAGTGAATTTTGGTTTTTGAAATTTGATTACAAAAGTAACGAAACAAAAAGTCTTTTAATACTCAATCCTGTTTCCAAGTAAATATCCATAAGGTTTCAACTCATCAATTTGCTCAAAAATTACACGAAGTATACCAATCAGAGGAACGAATAAAATCATACCGGAAATTCCCCAAAGCTCGCCTCCAATAATTAAAGCCAGCATCGCCATAAAAGGATTTATTGAAACCTTGGATCCTACAATTCTTGGTGTAATAAAGTTACCCTCCAGAAACTGAACCGTTCCAAACACAGCAATCACTAATAGCGGTGTAAGCAAAGAATCTCCTAGTAAAAAAGCGAACAGAAGCGGTGGCAAAGCTCCTATAATAATTCCTATATATGGAATTACCGCGAGCAATGATGCAAACACTCCAAAGAAAACAGCATGCTCCAGTCCGATCAGGAACAACCCGGTTGTATTAAGTACAGCAAGTATCCCGATAACAGTCAACATACCAACCAAATAACTCTGAGTAACATCCTGAACATTATCAAGAACACCATCAATCATGGTATTTCCGTCTTTGCGTTCAAATAACTTTCTGAAGAACGTCTGGTACATTTCTTTATAATACAGCATAAAGAAAATAAAAATGGGTAAAAGCGACATCAGTGTAAACGCACTCGTTGTTGCACTAACAACCGATCCTAAGTATTGACCGCTTTTATCGATGAGATTGCTTAGGCCTTGCTCCAGGTAATTCGTTCGTTCTTCCTCAGAAATACCAACCGTTTCTTCTAAGAACTGAACTCCATCTGCCGTTACAGACTTAAGCCGTTCTGTTACTTCAGGAATCCTTTCAGAAAATTGCACAAATTGTGCTGAAATTAATGTCACGATACCGCTGAATACAACCAGGACGAGAAGTAAAGTCAAAATAATGCTGAATGCTCTGCCTAACTTCCAGCTTTCCAATTTACTTACAACAGGATTCAACAACATAGAAATAAAAGCTGCAAAAGCTAACGGCATAAGAATAAACTTTCCGTAACTCAGAATCACAAAAAGTAATGAGAGTCCTATCAAAGTAACCGAGGACTTTAACCAAAAAGGATATTTATTTTTTGAAGAACTTTTGTGGTGTTTCATTTAAGAATGTATAGTCAATTTTCTGGTAGGGATTGAATTTCGTAATAATGAAAATCAATATTTTACGGAAGGTTTACAAACAGATTGTTTTTTCAAAAAACTATAACCTTGATTTTGGTTGGTTTTCGAGAGAAAATTGTAGTTTAAAACTTGTATCTCCGTATTCCGAATGCAGATCGAGTGTTGCCCTTAGCTGCTTTGTCAGTGTTTTAATAAGCTTCATGCCCAGACTCTTGGAGTCCTTACTTGGTTTTTCAAGATTAGAAAACCCTACTCCGTTATCTTTTATTTCCAAAAAGTACTCTTCTCCGGATTTTTTAAGATTCAAACTAACCGTACCGCCTTCCAGTTCTTTAAATGCATGCTTATACGAGTTTACAATAACTTCATTTATTAAAAGTCCCAAAGGAATGGCCTTTTCAATAGGAAGGCTAATATTATCGCAATTATGAACGATATTAATTTCTTTCTCCGGGGTTTTTAATGTTGCTTCAAGAGATTTACAAAGTCGTTTTAAATACTCCGAAAACTCAACATTGGCAAAGTCTTCAGTTTGATATAGTGTTTCGTGAACAAAGCCCATCGACTTAATTCTGGATTTGGCATCATCAAGTACTTTTCTGATATCCGGGTTAGTATTTCTCATTCGTTGTAAATCAAGAAGAGCAATTACAACTGCGAGGTTATTTTTTACTCTGTGATGGATTTCGTTTAGCAAGGTTTCCTTTTCAGAAAGAGATTCCTTTAACCGTTCTTCAGCAACAGAAAGGGATTCCGTGCGCTCATCCACTTTCCTTTTCAATTCAGTATTCCAGGTGGTTATTACAAAAACAGCTCCTATTCCTACACAAAAAACAATCCAGATCGAAACCCAGGTAATGATCCCAAATGATTCTATGGAAGTAATAATTGCATCACTGGTGAGCGCCTTCATAGTATGCACCTGTTCTGCAATCCTTTTTTTTGCGAGATAATCTCCGGAAAAAATAAATACTGATATCACTAACGTTATTAAAATTACCGTGCTGTAGATCCATTTTGCTGATACTTCCTTTTTCTCCGGAAAATCGAAGGTTTTCTCCTTCCACTTTTCCAGAGCAGGCGAACAGATATATAAAACAGGAGCGATTATGAATATAGTTTGAAGAAAAGAACCTGACCACCATCCATTCCACATATAAATAGTTTCAGATGCATTTAAATCATGCTCTAAACTCCAGATAAATGTCCCAAGTGAGCTTGCTGTTGAAGCCACAAAGGACGTCCCTACAAATAAAACACAACTGCTCACTGACCTTAACTGATATGAAAAGTTTAAACAATGATAGACAATCGCATAAATTGAAAGTGTAAACGTAAAAGACAAGCCAAATAAAATAGCCCAAAATGGATCCAGACTACTGAATACCCCAATTATAAACATGGATAAAAACACAACTATGAAAGACCACTCAAATCCAAACCAAAACAATAAAAGCAAACCTATAATCATAGATGGGTTTAGAATAAATATCTTTAAAAGTTCATTCTTATTGCCTTCAGGGTCTATCCAGTCAGAGGGTAAATTATTAAGAGAAAACCATATTGTTCCGGTAATCAAAAGTATCCATCCCAACAGAACGATGATTACACGCCTATCAAAAGGTTCATACCTGCCAAGAATAAAGTCCAGGTGTACTGGTTTCCACATAATTTGTCTATAAGATTAACTGCTCACTTTATCGCTCGAATGCCTCGCTTCTTAAGTGTTTGTTTTTCTAATCCCGATAAAAACTACTTAAATGGACTTGTATTAAATGAAATATACCGTTAAAAAGCTATCTTCAATGTACGAACCCGAACAGGTATTTCGCTCGAAATTAAAATCCTTAATACCTACTTTAGATGAAAATCAAAATTTGAATTATGCATATTGACCATATAGGTATTGCTGTAAAAGATCTGGAATCAGCAGTAAAAACCTATGAAAAAATTTTAAATCGCAGTTGCGATAAAAGAGAAATTGTTGAGAGTGAGAAGGTGGAAACCGCCTTTTTTAATACCGGTGAATCTAAGGTTGAATTACTTGGAGGCACATCTCCGGATTCAGTAATCAACAAATACATCCAAAAAAAGGGTGAAGGGATACATCACGTTGCTTTTGAAGTAGACGATATCCACTCAGAACTTGAACGTCTGCATTCTGAGGGCTTTACCATTTTAAATGAGCAACCAAAGGATGGGGCCGATAATAAACTGGTGGCTTTTGTTCACCCTAAGGATAATCATGGTGTGTTGGTAGAGCTTTGCCAATCAAAAAAATAAAAAGTTGAGTTTTGGCTGACTGCAAGTGTATCTTTAGAAGCATATAATCGGGGCGTGGCGTAGTCCGGTAGCGCACTCGGCTGGGGGCCGAGGGGTCGCAAGTTCAAATCTTGTCGCCCCGACTTTTCTCTTTTCCAATCCACTTTTATGAGTTTCCTTTCAGGAACTTTATTGGTTTTTTTAAATATAATTTAGAAAAGACCATGCTATGTATGTTTTAGATTATCATCAACAAGTCAAAAGAATCAATCAAATGATTCCTCTTCGAAAAAATGAAAAGACCTTCGAGGTGTATTATCATGATCCGCAATCGGGAGAACTTTGGAAGAGTTTTTTTCCATATGGAAAGAAAATTGCCAATAGTCCAAAGTTATTGCGCCCTGAACCTCTCCCAAATGGAATGGAATATCAATTGGAACTTTGCCTCAACAGTGGCAATATTGCTGATGCTGAAGGACTTGGAATTGAATATTCATTAAACCCCGAAAAATGGAGTTCTTTGCTTGCATTGTTGAATAGTAACAGAAAAAATTATAACAGAGCCGGATTCTTTGCTTTTTTAAACAAACTCGGGGTTAAAAACCCGGAAAAAACATTTGAAGCATTGCAATCAGACTTTAATGTTACTCCCATATCCAGAGATGAATTAAATGAGTTAAAAAAGAGAGCGAGGAAGCTGTGGTTTAAGAAATTGATTGGCCTGTAAGGGCAGGGCATAAAATGAAACTTTTTTTATTAATAAAAATTAATATTAAAATTTTTTAATATTTTGTCGATAAGTGATTTAACAATCACTATCGAATGAAAACAACCATCTTAATACTTTCCTTTTCTTTGTTTCTGCATTTTGACCTGTTAGCTCAGGCTTCTGCGGTAATGCAGGTTTCGGTAGAGATTATCAGCGGAGTTAAGGCTCAGAAAACTTCAAACCTTTACCTGACCGTTGACGATAATTCTGATCATGATGGTGAAGTAATTATTTCTGCCACACCACTTTCTGATGTATTCATTTTTGTTGATGACCAATCTGTATTAACAAATTCCAGTGGGGAAACAATTAAAATCCAAACTGACAGTCTTATTACCTCCAATGAACTAACAGGGAAACGAGCTGTTTCAGTAAGTGGCTCGTTACCAAAAAAGCAAATAAATGCCGGCAGGTTTACCGGAACTATTACTACCACTATTGTTTATCTGTAAAATTTACCTCATTGTACCCCAAGCCTTTTCTGATTGATTTCGGAAGGGCTTTTTTTATTAATAAATAACCATGAGTTTTAGTAACTTCGCAAGGCTAAACAGGCATAAACAATATTCAATCAGACTTTTTGATATGATCCCAGAGGAATTACAAGACATTATTGATGAAGCAGATTTAAAAATGGATGAGGCATTTTCATTTTTAAAAAAGGAGTTTTCTCATATTAGAGCCGGAAAAGCGAATCCGGCCTTGGTTGAGGGCGTAAAAGTAGAGTACTATGGCTCACAAACTCCTCTTCAACAACTAGCAAATATTACTGTTCCGGAACCAAGGATGCTTATGGTTTCCCCTTATGATAAATCTACCCTTCAGGATATTGAAAAAGCTATAATGGCTGCAGGTTTAGGGCTGAATCCAATGAATGACGGTGATTTTATCCGCATCCCATTGCCAATTCTTACAGAGGAAAGAAGAACAGAACTGGTTAAGGTTGCCAGAGAAAAAGCCGAACAAGCAAGAATCAGTATAAGAAATACCCGTAGAGACGCTAACGATGAAGTCAGAAAAGCTGTTGAAGCGGACTCTTTACCCGAAGATTCTAAGTTTGAAGCTGAAGATGATGTTCAAAAAATTACAGACACCAATATCAAAAAAGTAGATGATTATCTTTCTCAAAAAGAAAGTGAAATCATGACAGTATAATTAAATACAAAAACACAATTTCAAATAATAGATAACAAGCAAAATTCGCTACTCGGTAATGATAGAATTGTATTTTGAAATTTGAGCTTTGTGATTTTGATCTAAATGTATATATCCGAATTAAACTTACAGGGATTTAAAAGCTTTGCTCACAAAACGAAAGTGGGTTTTGATAGCGGAATTACATCTATTGTTGGTCCCAATGGCTGTGGAAAATCAAACATTGTTGACGCATTAAGATGGGTGCTTGGTGAGCAACGTCCTTCGCTGCTTCGTTCTTCTGCGATGAGTAATGTTATTTTTAATGGTACTGCCAAAAAGAAAGCTCTTGGAATGGCTGAAGTTTCTCTGACTTTCGTAAATGATAAAGGCATCCTTCCTATTGAATACAGCGAGGTTACTATTACCCGCCGTTTATACCGCTCAGGAGATAGCGAGTATCTGATCAATAATACTTCTTGTCGCCTTAAAGATATTATGGAGCTTTTTATGGACACTGGAATGGGCTCAGATGCTTATTCCGTGATCGAGCTTAAAATGGTTGAGGAAATCCTGAACGATAAGAATAACGATCGCCGCCGTTTGTTTGAAGAAGCCGCAGGCGTTACCCGGTATAAAGACCAAAGAAAACGAACGCTACGCAAGCTTGATGAAACCAGAAAAGATCTTCAGCGTGTGGATGACCTGCTGATCGAGCTTCGAAAAAAAACCCGATCACTGGAAATTCAGGCTGAAAAAGCCGAAAAAGCCAAGAAGTATAAAGTTGAACTGGAATCTCTGGACAAAGGGTATACCCTTCATGAGTTCAATAAGATAAACGAAGAACTGGAACCCCTTCAGGTGCGTATCAAAAACGCTGAAAAAGAAAAAAAAGAAATTGCAGCTGCTACTGAAGAATTTGAGTCGTCGGATGAAAAAGCCCGTTCTGATTTGCAGAATAAAGAGAAACAACAAGCGGAAGCTCAGCGCCATGTAAGCCAGTTGCATAATGCCATCAGAGAAGCGGATACCTCTCTCCGGATCACCAAAGAAAAAATTCAGAACGAAGAAAAGGTGATCAAAGAATATTCTAAGGATATTGAGCAGGGTGAAATTGACTTGAAAGAGTTGATGGATCTGCTTTCAAACAGTAGAAGTAAGCTGGAATCTTTTGATGACGATCTGGAAAAATCTTCTAATACACTGGAAGAATCAAAAAAACAGTATTCCCAAATACAGCAACAATATAATCGTGAAAGGCACGAGTTATACGAAATTGAAGTTCAGCTGAGTGAAGCCAACAACGAATTAAATCAACTTCAGACAAAACGGATTAAGATCGAGTCCCGACTGGAAAATACTGAAGGAGACCTGGAGCGGATCGATGATGAGATCGTAGATCTTAATGATGAAGTAGACAACCTGAACGGTGAACAAAAACTGATCGAAGGAAAACTCGATTCCCTGACTGAAGAACGAGACGGACTTGAAAACGAGCTGGAAGGTGCCCGGGAAAAGCGTGAAAGCTTTGCAGAAAAACAGAACGAAATTAAAGACGAACTCAGGACGCTGCAAAGCAGGAGTGCATCTCTGGAATCAGAAATAAATCTGATGAATGAACTTGCAAACTCAAATGAAGCTTTCCCAAGCAGTGTAAAGTACCTGATTGATAAACACCGTTTTGAATTTAAGGATCTCACCACGGTTTCGGAGATTTTTGATACCGATGAAAAGCATGCCGTTGCTCTGGAAGCAGCTTTGGGCGATGCTCTGAATTACGTTGTCATCAAAACTCTTGATGAGGCACAACGAGCTGCTAAAATCCTGAAAGAAAACAAGAAAGGACGGGCTACTTTTATTCCCTTGGACCAATTGGCTGCTACTTATGAAGTTCAGGACGGAAGTCTGTTTGATCAGGTGAAATCAAAAAGAGAGTATTCAGCACTTAAGCAGTTATTACTTGGAAATGTGTTGATCGCAGATTCTGTGGATGGAGCATACTCAGCTATAAAAAATACTTCTTCGCTTGGAGTTACCTATGAAGGTGAGGTTGTAACGAAATCAGGTTTTTTTCAGAGCGGAAGTAAAAGCAAGAATGCAGGGATCAGGGTTGGTTTAAAAGACAAGATCGAAAAGCTCGAAAAGGAACAAGCAAAGACTTTAAAAGAGATTTCCAAGCTCGAGGAATATTTAAACCAGATTGTTGAAAAGTATGAGAAACTAGATGTTGCAAGCTTAAGCCAGAATCTGAAGGAAAAAGAACAGGAAGTTCGACGACTAGAGCAACAGCAACACAGCCTGAGTTCTAAGGTTCAGGTGTATCAAAAGAATATCGGAGAACTTGTTAACAGAAAAGATCATCTGAAAACAAATGAAGGTTCTGCTCAGGAAGAGCTGGACTCCATCCAGCCAAAACAAAAAGAGCTGCAAGCTAAAATGCTTGAACTGGACGAAAAGCAAAATGAAAAAAAGGATCTTTTGGAGTCGCTTGAAGAGGATCGAAGCATTGCTCAAACCCGATATAATGATGCTCAGCTCCAACATCAGGATCTGAAAAACAAAGTTGAAAACCATGAGCGGGATGTTCGCAGAGCTGAAACAGGAATAAACAGTGTTCAGTCCAGAATTGAGAACAGAACCAAACTGACCGAAGAAAGTAAAGCCCGTATAGAAAGCTATACACAACAAATTTCCTCTTTGGAACAAGAACTTTCTGACAATCAGGAGCTGAAAGTTGAAGCAGATGAAGCTCTAAAAAAAGCGGAAGAAGCTGCCAGTATCCAACGAGGAAAGATCAATGAGTTTGAGAAAGAGCTAAAAGAAGCTCGCCGTCGTAAAGAAGTGAATATGGAGCTGGTTCATCATCTGGCAATGGCCAAGGAAAAAATGGAAATGCAAAGCCAGACATTGACCGATCATGTCTGGGAAACTTATGGTATTCTGATGAAGCAGGTTGAAGGAGAGATGCCTGAGGATAAAACCACAGATGAAGTTAAACAAAGGATAAGCTGGCTTCGCCAGAAGTTGAATAACATTGGGGAAGTTAACGCCCTGGCAATAGATGAATATAAAGAAGAAAAAGAGCGTCTCGACTTTTATGAAGGACAAATCGAAGATCTGAATAAGGCCGAAACACAGTTACTGGAAACCATCGCTGAGATTAACGAAACAGCAACAGAGCGATTTAATACTACTTTTGAAAAAATCCGAACTAACTTTCAGGAGGTTTTTAAAACACTTTTCTTTGAAGATGACAATTGTGATTTACTTATCGAACAGGACGTAGAAGATCCACTGGAAGCTAAAATCGAGATCCTTGCTCAGCCTCGCGGTAAACGCCCTTCCGGAATTTCTCAACTTTCCGGTGGTGAAAAAACATTAACAGCTATTGCACTCCTTTTTGCGATTTATTTGGTTAAACCTTCTCCTTTCTGTGTTCTGGATGAGGTTGACGCCCCTCTTGATGATGCCAATATTGAACGCTTCGCCAAAATGATCAAAAGCTTTAGCGCAGATACTCAGTTCATTATTATTACTCATAACAAAAAAACCATGAGTAAAGCGGAAATGATGTACGGAGTTACTATGCCTGAAACCGGCGTAAGCAGACTCGTTGGTGTTAAAATGGACGATGTAGAAGACGCTGCCTGACGGGTAATTAGCGACGTTCTTGTTTCGTGATTTCATTCCCTTCCACACAGCCTGAAATTACCGCCGGGCGTGAACCCCCTTCTAGCATAAATTTTGTTGTATGACTTTAAACCAGCAGATCCTTCAGATTATGCGGTTTAAGAATTGAATCTTAGTTCCCCTCCTGTTCTTAGGAGGGGCGAACGGCTATAACCACAGCTTCTAAAACAAAAAAAGGTTCCGACGCATAGCACCGGAACCAGATATAATTATACATCAGTGAATTTCTGCCCTGCTAAAAAGTGGACAGTGATTCAGTGATCACTTCGCTACGCTCTTGAATGAGAATGATCTTGTTTATATGTCTTCGCTTTCGCTGTTGCGGCCCTTAAGCTTTTTATAAGCATATGCTCCGCCTGCCGCTGCCAGCAAGCCTAAGCCGCCATCAATGGGCGCCTGAGCAGGATCGCTCGGTAAGCCCGGTTGTGCAAGAACAACGCTCGTTGCTATTAATAAAATTATGAGTGTGATGAGTATGGTAAGTAGATATTTCATTTTTTTTTGGCTTTTGGCGCTTAGCTATCAGCCATCAGCTTTTGGGCTTCCCTTCAAAAGCTAATGGCTATAAGCTGAAAGCTAATTACTTAATTAATGTCATTTGTCGGGTTAGTACTTGGCCCGGGGCCGTTAAGCGGTAGTAGTATATTCCACTTGCTTGTCCGGTTGCATTCCAGCTCACCTGATAACTTCCAGCGCTTTTCGTGGTATTTAACAGCTCAGCTACTTTCTGGCCCATTACGTTATACACGGTGATGGTCACAGGGCCCGCTTCGCCCACGGAATAGTTGATATTCGTCGTTGGGTTAAACGGATTCGGATAATTCTGACCTAACCCAAACTCTGTTGGTGCATCAATTTCATCATCGATGCCTACCGAGGTATTTGGCGTAATGGTAATGCCAAAGCGGTTCTCTGCATTATTCGACTCCGACTCGGCTACTGCCGGCAACAGCACTGTACCTTTCTTAGACGCGGCATTAGCCTCTGCGGTAAATGTGTACGATGTTACAGCCGACATATCGATGTCACTTCCTGTATCATAATCATGTAAGGTGAACGACATTTTATTACTCAGTGCTTCCAACCCTTCCCATGAAAAAGTAAACTCTCCGCTTACTCCTACTAATGTTGAACGTACTGGAATCGTAATTGCTTCTTCCAGATCAGAAGGAAGAGATTCCACCGACTTAAGTTTTTCTTCATTCTGATATTCTCCAACAAAAGCCATCGTCGCATATTCGGTAATCAATGGCACAAGTTTGGAAGCATCAGCCCGGTCCATGCCCAACTCTGCATAACTCCTAAAACTCAACTTAATCGCTTCGTCAAAAGTGGTTTCTGAAGATAACGTAAAAGCTATATCCGCACTGTTAGGGTTTTCCTTGGAAAAGAACGTGCCTGTTGCTGAGGAAGTAGTTTCACCACTTGTTGGAAAAGTAATGGAAGTAGCGCCATTTGCATTCATCACTTCCACCCAGAATGCCTGCCATGGAGAAACTATGTAAGGTCCTGTTCTGTCTTGTGCTGAGTAAGAACTTGATCCATCATTCCAAAACTGAACATTATCTTGTATTGCACCGCCGGTAACAGTAATACTATTTAAATTATAGTTAGAGGCAAAAGGGTTTCCTACCAGCGTGTAATAACTATCGGCGGCTCCTGTTCCGGCCGAAGTTCCTGCTGTGTTTGATTTATTCAACGTAACTCCTACATCTGAAGATGGTACTGTTCCAGCTACATCTAATGTCAAAGGTAATTCCGAACTTCCCGCGCTTGTATTATCATAAAAGTAAACCGCTAGTCCATAGCCATTCGTGATCGCTGTACTAACATTTGAAGGGGTTTCGTATGATCCTGTGTCATCGTAAGTAAATACATTTGAGGAAGCCGATGCATCCGAACCTCCCGTCACTCCCTGAACAGCGGTGTCATCAGAAATATCACTAACCATTGCACCGGTTTTTGGAATCGAAATTAACCTCCAGCCTGCATTGCCTGTTATTTCAACATTATGTTGAAGCAGTTCAGCAGAAGTGAAATAATCACCTGTAAGCCCGCCAACATCACCATCGTTTCCTAAATTAGCTCCAGTGTATGAGCCACTTGGTATAAACTCGTTCGACATAAATCCACCCGCACTTGCAATAGCTACAAATATCTGAACTGTTTGGGTACTGTCTACTCCGGGTAAGTTACTTATGTCAATTTTAAATTCCAGTCCTTCACCTGCACCCCCACCATTATCATACGCCAGTTCAATGGTATTTGAATCAAACAAGTTAGCAATATCTGTTGATGGAATAGAAACTGAGTTTCCGGATTGATCGCTTTGACCTACGAAAGCTGACTCGAAGATAATCCCTGTATTACCGTATCTCGCTGCATCTAAGAAAAAATCAGTGGTTCCATTACCTTCATTAAATGCAAAACCATAATCTACTTCGAAATCCAATTTAGCTCCATCAAAACCACCGGAACCGAATACACCGTTTTCACCAGATTCGCCAATTACACCTCCGGCATCCTGTCCGTCATATCCTGAAAAATTCAACCAAATTACAATATTGTTATTACTGTCCAGATCTCCCGGAACTCCAATGTATATATCATTTCCATCCACATAGAAGTTTAGCTCATCGATATTATTAGTTGAGCCAAAACCATCATTTCCACTGGTATATGAGGCCAACGTTCTATAATTCACATCATTTGAGGTTCCGTCAATCGTCACCTGCCCAAAAGCCTGACCCAATCCCATGAAAACGATCAGAGTTGCTCCAAGCAAAAGCTGTATTCTTTTTTTCATTTTTATATTCTTTAAAATTATTTGTTACCCCTTGGAATCCCTAAAACGCCAAGAAAAATGAAAGCGCTTTCATTTTAATAAACGAAAACTAAAAAAACAATACCTTTTCAGGCAAATCCGCTAATAGTAACCTCCATTTATTACTTTATGAGCGTCATTTTCCGGATCTGAACAAAACCGGGAGTAGTCATTCTTAAAATGTAGACTCCGCTTGCCAGACCAGATGCATTGAAGTTCACAGTGTGGCTGCCTGCAGATCTTTTTCCATTCAGCAAAGTCATTACTTCTTTTCCGGTAATGTCATAAACTCGAATGCTAACCGGTCCTGCGGTTTTGAGATCGTACCGGATCGTTGTGCCCGGGTTAAACGGATTAGGATAATTTTGATGCAGTTTAAACTCTGTAGGCACACTTCCCTCTTCCAAAGAAGTAAAGATCTGGGTCATAAAACCCGCGGCTTCCGACCACTCACTATTCCCTGCTGAATTTTCAGATCGTACTCTCCAGAAATATTCGGTGTTTTCGGCGAGACCATCTATCTCTACCGTTGTTCCGGAAATATCGGAAGTATCGATCACTATGCTTTCAAAACTCTGCGTTTCTGAAATTTGAAGTTGGTAGGAATCGGCATAGTCGGCCTTGTTCCATCCAAAAACAACAGGGTCGTTCACGGCGTCGTTTTCCAAGGGACTTAATAGTTCAGGAATTCTGGGAAGTGGAACATTGGTTTTAAAATTGAATACCGCGCTCCAGGAACTTTTACCTGATGCATTCGCAGATCTGATCTGCCAGTAATAATCTGTATCAAAACTAAAAGACTGTAAAGTTAATGAAGTATCATTGGTTACCGTGCTGTCGATGGAAATTTTGAAATTTTCCGTTTTTGAGATCCTGATGTCATAGCTCTCCGCATCAGCAACTTCTTTCCATACAAATTCAATTTCCTGTGGGTCTGTTGCAGACTGATCTTCCGGAAGCAATAATTGTGGTGAAGCCGGAATTTCTTTTTCCGTTTCGAAAGAAAACACCTGTGACCAAGCACTTGCACCTGATGACGACATTGCCTGAACACGCCAGAAATATCGTTTGTTTTTTTGCACCGACGTGAGTAACACGGAAGTACCCGTAATTCCTGAACTGTCTGTAATTAATGATTCGAATGCGGAAGTTTCAGACAGCTGAATAATATAAGATTCTGCCAATGCTACACTATCCCAAGCAAATTCTACAGGTGATCTCAGGTTTACTGCATTATTCAGCGGGCTGATGAGAGCCGGACCTTCAGAACCGGATATTCCCGTTTTAAACTCAAATGGGGAAGACCATTCGGTACTTCCACCCGCGTTTGATGCCTTCACCCTCCAAAAGTAAGTTGTTGTCGCTGACAGCGAATTAACCGTTAAAACTGTATCGGATGTGGTGGTATCAGAAACAAAAGTAAAAGTGTCGTCTGTTGAAAACTGAACTCTGTAATCAGTAGCTCCGGAAGCGGAAGACCATACAAATGTAACCGGGAGATTTGTGTTTTCCTGCTGATTGACGGGAGACAGCAAAGTGAATGCGCCGGGAATTTCGGGAATGGTAGAAAATGATCGGGTTTCTGACCAATCGCTGTTGCCTGTGGTATTATTCACCGCCCGTATTCTCCAGAAGTAGTTGGTATTTCTGGAAAGTGTGTCCGTTTGCAAAGTTGTTGTGGCAATTCCTGAACTGTCTGTTACTATTCCTGAAGTGAAATCCGATTCTGTTGATAATTGCAGATCATACGAATCCGCATCAGCCACATTCGTCCATTGTAAAGTTGGAGATAAGCCAAGATTCTCTTTACCGTTTTCAGGTGACAGCAATTCAGGTGCTAAAGGAGCCGGAGCTTTAGTAGTAAACAATTGAGCTTGCGACCAATCGCCAATATCCTCAGCGTAATTTGCTCTTACTCTCCAATAGTACGAAGTAGAATTTTCCAAAAGTGTTGCCTGAAAAGTAGTGTCAGATAATGCGGATGAATCAGAAACCGTTGTACTGAATGAAGATAATTTAGAAAGCTGAAGATCATAATTCAATGCACCGTCGATCGGCCTCCAGACCAATTTTGGATCTGTAACAACGTCTTCAGCTTCATCCGCCGGAAAGATCAGCATCGGCACTCTTAGTTCTGTTTTAAAAGTAAGCGTATCTGACCAAGCGCCCGATCCACTTGAATTCACTCCTTGAACTCTCCAGTAATATCGGGTTCCGGCAGAAAGCGAATCCAGATCACTAAAAACAAACTGAGTATCAGCAACAGAAGAGTTACTGTGAACAAAAGTGAAATTGTTATCTGTCGATATCTGAATTGAATAGGAGTCGGAGCGGTTTTCCTGATTCCATGAAAATACAGGGGATAATGAAACGTTTTCAGCATCATCTTCAGGAAGAAGCGTTGTGAGCTTATCCGGAATTCCGGCCAGAGTTGTAAATGCCAGCGTTTCTGACCAACCACTTGAAGTAGTATCATATTCAGCACGAATCTTCCAGAAATATTTGGTTTCATTTTCAAGAAGCCCGGAAGTTACCGTGTACTCTGTAGAAACGGGCGATAATCCCGAATCGTCAATAATTGGAGAACTGAATGTTGCTTCGGTTGCTAATTGTAATTGAAATCCCTGAATCCTGGAATCCGTAGCTGACCAATCCAGTAATGCTTCCAGTGAAATCTCAGTTGCGTTATTTAAGGGAGAAACAAGTTGGGGAATTTCCAGCACATCCAATTCTCCCGAAGGGCTTGTACCTGCATTCCAAAAGCCATTAACTCCGCCATACACAAAATCCTGATCTTTATATTTGTACCGGAATGCAAAATAATACTTTTTAATTTCTAATTCTGACCCCAGTGAAGTGCTGTATTCATCGGTGGACGTTTTGTCCTCAAAAAAGGCAGCCGCCTTCCAACTAGCTTCATCCCAAGTATCCGGATCGGTATTATTTTCATTAACGGCAACCCATGCCGATATATCCGCATTTTCTCCGGTCGAATTTGTAACTCCCGGAACGGTTAACTGACCATAAACCTGAAAAATTTCTCCACTATCAATAACCATTTCAGTTGGAAATTGAAGATTAGCGAAAGTGATCTCTGTTTCGGTATTGAACGAATACACATTAGACCATTCGGTAGCTGATGAAGTTTTAAATCTCCAATAGTATTTGGTGTTTATATCCAGCGGATCTGTAACTGAAAAGGTCGTGTCCGTTAATCCGGACTGATCTTCAACTGTGGTAGAAAAATCGTTGTTTTCAGAAAGTTGAAAATCGTATCCGGTAGCCCCATCCGTAGAAAACCAACTAAAATCGGGAGTTTTGGCAACCGAGGTTGCTCCGTTTGCCGGTAAAATGTTGGCTTCATAAAAATATCGGTAATTTGAACCTCCATTCACCTCAAAAGCCAGGGTGGCCAGGTCTATATTAGAGTTCCAATTTGCTTCATCCAGAGTAGTAGTAAGCACATAGAATTCTACCACTGTATTTAAAGGTTGTCCCGGAATATCAACAGAACCGATTGCACCTGTAAAGTTAGTGATTTCAACCGCACTGCTGGTTGCAAAGTTATCGGTGGAATATCGGATATAGACTTTTTCTTCTGCTGATTTTGCTTTGTCCAGTTCTACAGCAATCGTTACCGGATCATTTGCAGCAACATTATCTGTTGGGGTGCCCGTTACAGAAACTATATTTACCGGGGCAGCAGATGTTTTTAAAACAGCCGCTGAGGAATTAGCATATCCGTTGTCATCAAAAATTAACGTGTAGAAGAAATCATTTTCTACCGTAATGGTGTTGTCGGCTCCGCTGTTATAGGTTAGATCGGCAAATCCGTCTATTGTTAGATTTGCATCCGCCCATTTATTCCCAAAATTGTTTCCGTCAGGTCCACTCGTAAAAAGCATTGCATAACTTCCTGCTGAAGTATCTCCGTCCGTAGCTTTTATTTCAAGTGTTGTAAGATATTGTCCACCGGCAAATGAGCGGTAATCCATTCTGAAGTTGCCCATTTCCGTGGAATCATTTGAATTCGAAAAGCCATTCCAGGAACCCGGAATATTCACTCCTTCCGGCTGGAAGATCTGGGCACTCAATGAAGCCGTTCCTATCAAACAAACAAGAAAAAATAAGCCGGCAATTCTTTTCATGATCTTGTTATTTGATGAGGGTTAGTTTTTTGATCTTGCTAAAGCTTCCCGCCTTAATTCTGTAGATATACATTCCACTTGCCAGATTTGACGCATTAAAAGTAATGGTATGGAACCCGGCCTCCTGTCTTTTATCAACCAGAACAGCCACTTTTTGCCCGATCATATTAAACACAGTGATAGATACTCTTTCCGCTTTTGGCAATGCATAATTAATGGTTGTGGATGGATTAAACGGATTCGGATAGTTTTGATCCAGCGCATAATTTTTCGGCAGTGATTCGGATTCTATACTTGTCGCGATGGAAGTTTGTATTTCCTGACCGGCACTCCATGAACCCGAACCCGCCTTATTGTTAGCCTGCACTCTCCAGTACAGGGTTGTGTTTTCGGGAAGAATTACATTTTCAAGTGATTGATTTACAAAACCGGAGGAATCTTTTAATACACTTTCAAAACCGGAATTATTACTTAACTGAAATCTGTAAGTAGAAGCGCGATCCGCTTTGCTCCATACAAATCTGTTTACAAAGGGATCAACTGTAATATTTATCTGAGGAGCTATTAATTCAGGAACCCCGGGCAGATCGACCTGCGTTTTAAACAGCCGGGCTTTCGACCATTTTGAAACACCACCTTTGTTGATCGTTTGTACTCGCCAGTAGTACGTCTGGTTGAACTTAAGGTCCGTCACAGAAAAAGAAGTGTCAGATTTGATCAACGTATCTGTTTTCTCATAAAAATTCTTAGTTATAGAAAGCTGAAATCTATAATCGGATGAAATTTCTTCTGCTCTCCATTTAAATGTCATGTCTGTGTTCAGATCAGTTACACTATCTGCAGGACTGATTTGGATGGGAGCGTTTGGAATTTCAGGTAGTGTGGAAAAACTAAGAGTATCAGACCACGCACTGGAGTCACTTGAATTGATGGCTCTGACTCTCCAAAAATAAGTAGTGTTTCTGTTCAGTTTATTACTCAGCTCCAATTCATGGTTGGAAACATTTGTGGAATCAACCGTCTGTAAAACAAACTCATTGGTTTCGGAAATCTGTATCTGATACCAGAAAGTGCGCTCGGTTTCGCTCCATTCAAACAAGACGACATCTGTTATATCTTCTTCATTATTGCCCGGAGAAATTAATACCGGTTTAGTTGGTTCATCAAAAGGAGTGGAAAAAATACCCGTAGCTGACCATGCACTTTCAAATTCCGAACTTTTGGATCTTACGCGCCAATAGTAGGTTGTATTTCTCTCCAGAAAATCCGGAGCGTAAACGGTATCTGTAACAGCTGTTTGTTCCGCTCTTATTTTAAAATTTGAATTTTTTGATATCTGAATGGTATAACTCTCAGCATTGGCAGCTGTATTCCATTTAAGCTCTGCATCTAAAGCCACGTCAGAAGAGTTGTTGACCGGAAATACCAGATCAGGAGTTCCTACAGAACTGGTTGTAAAGCTTCGTGCTACTGACCAAACCCCCTCTCCGGAAACATTGCTTCCCCGAACTCGCCAGAAATATTCCTTATTGGCTGATAAGCCTACGAATTGTACGGATAAACTTTCTATTCCATCTTTTACTTTCAGATTTTCCGTGAATTCCGGATTGGTGGCCAAATGAATTTCATAGGAAGTGGCTGCGGAATTTTCGTTCCAGGTTAACACCGGACTGGTAGAAACATCTGTGGCGCTATCTTCAGGTAAACCGGGAAGTATTGCATCGGGAACTTCCGGTAGCGTTGTAAAAGTTGAAAATGAAGTCCAATCGCCTGTACCAAAATTGTTTTCTGCTCTGACTCTCCATGTATACCCTGTTTCAAGTTCCAGGCCCGATGCTACAAAGCGATTGTCAGCAAGACCTGATTCTGTTTCGTTGATCTCATCCGTATCAGCATTTCGTATTTCAATTTCATAAGTATCAGCGTTGCTCACTTCGGTCCATTCAAAAACGATATTTAACGGCACATTTTGTTGTTCATTATCAGGATTGGTGATAGATGGGATTCCTGGCAATGCATCCGTATAGCTTCCTTTTACCTGAAAACTTACCGACCCGATTCCGGTGGTTTCGATGGTAAATGTATCCTCAAAATTACCTAAGCCTGATGGCTCAAAAGTGATCTCAAGATCAAGAGTACTGCCCACACCAACAGACGCACTTAACGGGCTAACCGAAAATTCAGAACTAAAATTAGAAATGTCTGTGATCGTAAGTTCGGCACTTCCTGTGTTTGTAAGAGTAAGTGTCTTTTGAAAAGATGGATTTACGTCGCCCCCTGAAAATTCCTCGAACTCAACTAATTCTGCATCCAGACTGATTTGTCCTGCTTTTTCATTCAGAATTCCCGGAGGTGGATTTCCAAGTTTTGCAGTAGAGTATATCCTGAACTCTCCCGGTGCCATATTAATAGCCGGAACTGAAGACTCATTGATCAACAAAGAATCTCCGCTGAAATATTCATACCACCACTTTCCCGATCCGGAATTGTGTCCATATGGAAATACATCAGCGCTGACGACATCAAAATTTCCGAGTATTTGAACATCAGTTGCTGAACGAAGCAATATTCTTTTTTGCTTTCCGCCCATATCGAGCGAGTAATCTGTAGTAGCAAAAGAAGGGTGCGTTGTTTTTAGTTTCGAAAGTTCTGACACCGTTTGATACAAACGATAGCGATCTGCATCATTTAAATAACTCCACAGAATTGGTTTTTCTCCCGTCCTTCCGTTTTGATTGATACTGATATCATATCCATATTCTCCGAATTGCCAGAACATTTTAGGTCCCGGAACGCTGAGTAAAAAAGCATTGGCGATCTTTATTCTGTTTAAAGCTGTTGTTTTTTCTTTGGTGTCATAACCCGAAAAAGCATTCCCGAAGTTCTCAATTTCATGCATGATCCGTTCTTCGTCATGACTTTCCATATACCCAACCAGATGCGGATTATTCCATCCCCTATTTTGATAGGAAACATTGGTAAGATCACCATTATAGCCGAGCGCTGCATCTTTATACTGGTCATGCATAATACCCCAAAGCATGAATCCGCTGTTTGCAAGCACCGTCTCTTCATCATTATTTCCGAGATGCTCAAGGATCAGGTACGTTTCCGGATAGACTTCATGGATACGGCTTTTCATTCTGTTTAACAGATCTATTCTGCTCTGATCGTATTGATTCCATGCTCCCACATCTGAAGTGAAATTTTGAGTGAACCCTTTACTCAGATCGTATCTGAATCCATCCACATGAAATTCCTTCACCCAAAATCTGTTTACGCTGTCAATAAATTGCTGGGTAAACTGACTTGTGTGATCAAAATCGTAACCCACGTTAAAAGGATGACGAGCATCGATATTAAACCAAATATTTTCTGAAGTGGGCTTGCCATAATCTCCTTCATTATACAAACGAACCATCGGCGACTGCCCGAAAGAATGATTGTAAACCGCATCAACAATTACAGCTATTCCTCTATTGTGACTTTCATTGATAAGTTTTTTCAAGTCTCCGGCAGGCCCGTAATATCTGTCTGCAGCAAAATAGAAAGACGGATTATAACCCCAGCTGTTATTTCCTTCAAATTCATTTACAGGCATAAGCTCTATCGCATTTATTCCCAGTCTCTGTAAATAATCCAAAGAATCTATTACGGTTTGATAGTTGTGTTTTGCCGAAAAATCGCGCACCAGCAATTCATAAATAACTAGGTTTTCTTTCGCAGGGCGTTCCCAGTCCTGATCCGTCCAGTTGAATTCTTCTTTATCCGTTTCAATGATAGAGACATATTCCGTCGTTTTTCCGTACGGATAGGTTTTCAGGTTCGGATACGTTGACTCCGATATAAAACTGTCATCAGGATGAAGAACTTCTTCAGCATACGGATCTGCAATTCTGATCTCATTATCCACCAAATATTGAAATGAATATTCCTGGCCGGGGCTCAATCCGGTTATATCGATCCACCAGTATACTTCGTTCGAGCTTACAGTTTCCCGATTCATCTGAAAATCCGGCAAAACCTCCCACTCGTTAAATTCACCTACCACATAAACATGATCTTTGAAAGGAGCCAGTAATGACAGTGTTACTTTGGTAGGGTCCGACTCATAATATTTTATTCCCTGTGTTACTCCGTTTGGTCTGGGGCTTTCATTGATCGCATCAGGAACCAAATAGAAAATTGTTGCACTGTCTCTTTCACCTTCCGTGTTGGTGGCAATAGCCGTAAGAGTTTTTCTCCCGGATGAATTTGCTGTTAACGCATAATCCAAGGTATCGTTGGCTGTATCAGCAAGCTTTACGCCGTCCTCAAATAATTCCAGAGATTGAAGCGTTGAGCCCAGAGCCGCACCTAAAATCTGAATATCCAGCGTTTCTCCGTTTTCCAAAAAAGAAGACTCTTCGGTCGGTGTGTTAAAACGAACATACACGCCATCGGAAAAAAGTTCTATAAAAAAGTCATCCCCGTTTTCAGTTTTAGCAATTTTCTCGCTATCTCCACTCCTGAAGATCATTGCTAGTTTTAGAATTTCATTGGCAGAAGAGGAACCGTAGTAGGCATCTAAATCAGGAATCGTTAGCGAGTACAAGTTGCTTTCAAGGCGTGTCATTTTAGTTGAAGAAGTATTCTGACCAAAAGCAGTTTTTATGAACTTCCAGTCACCGGGATTTCCTATCGGATCAGGTGGATTATCAGGATTACTTTGATCTGTGATCAAGCCAGTATGTATGTACACATCTCCGGAATGCCCGAGTAAAGCCTGATTGCCTTTGGTTGCATCAAAGTAAATAGTAATGTCATTAGCTCTGGAAGGAAATGCAGGAGCTGAACTGACCTGCGCGTTAATAATACCTGTTGAAAAGAATAAAATCGCCAACAAAATTGGTGTAAAGAAACTACACATTACTGTAATTCTGAGCAGACTCTTTAATTCAAAGATGCACTTTATACTGTTTATTAAGAGATTTTTTGCCATTTCAATGTATCGGATTACCAAGAATGTAAGCGCTTTCATTTTATGAATCAATTTCCAATTCAAGTTTTTGCGCTCAGATTCTTTTTGAATAATTATCATCGGGGTTTTTTACTTTCAACTATGAGCACCCAAATTGACCCCCTATCAGATAACAATTGCCTGAATTGCGGCGAAAGCGTTTCAGGAAATTACTGTTCTAATTGCGGACAAAAATTTCAGCCTACTAAATTGCCGCTTCGTATATATCTGGAAGATACTGTTGAAACTCTCTTCAATGTTGACAACCGGGTTTTTAAAACACTCAAAGATCTTTTCCTGCGTCCGGGAAAAATCACCAAAGAATATATTTCCGGTCATCGGGCAACTTATCTGCCCCCACTCAGAATCTATATTTCTATAAGTATTCTCTATTTCTTTCTTGCTATAATTACGGAAAGCACGCAGGTATTTTTGGTGAATCTCAGCCTCGATCAATATGATTCAAGTTTTGGCAAGTTGATTCAAATGTCGATGTTCGTTCTTGTTCCGCTCTTTGCACTAATTACCAAGTGGCATCACAAAAAAAGAAATGGCTACTATGTTGAGTATTTGATCTTTTCGCTTCATATACACTCCATCTGGTTTGTTCTTCTTACTTTTTCTATCGTTGCCACATGGGCGTATACTTATTTTGGAGTAGAAGAGGGATCGCTGTTTTACTATTTGATTGCCACCATTCAGATCCTGGAGCGCTCGCTGTTTCTGATCTACTTTGTTGTTTATCTCAAAAGAGTTTTTGATAACACCTGGTGGAAGACCTTTCTTAAAACTTTTGGGATATTATTCCTTTATCTTATAACTCTGTTGGCAGTAGTTACTCCTTACTTAATTATAATGAACAAAGGCTCATGATCTACGAATTTTTAAAACGCACTCCTCAGTTTGATGAAACTGCATTTGTTGCACCCAGCGCTGATATTATCGGCGATGTAAAGCTCGGTAAAGAATCCAGCGTTTGGTTTAATGTGACTATCCGCGGTGATGTTAATTTTATAGAGATCGGTGACCAAAGCAATGTTCAGGATAATGTTTGTATTCATGTGATGAATCAAACCGGCCCAACCATTATCGGGAATGAAGTAACTATTGGTCATGGGGCGGTTGTACACGGATGTACCATCAAAGATCGCGTGTTGATCGGAATTAACGCTACCATTTTGGATGAAGTTGTTATTGAGCCGGACGTGATCGTTGCAGCAGGCACCTTGGTTCCTCCGGGCAAAACTCTGGAAAGCGGATATATGTACATGGGCTCACCCGCTAAGGCCGTTCGCAAGCTTACGGAAGAAGAACTAAAATCCATTCCGAAATATGCTTCCAACTATGTGAAATATATTCGTGCGTATCAGCAAAAAGATAAATACGACGAGAATCCTTTTTATTCAAAGAATGAAGAATAATTAAATAGAGAATTAGGAATAACCTCAAACTTATTCCTAATTCCGCTATTCCTAATTATGTCCGGAATCTACATCCATATCCCGTTTTGCAAGCGAGCTTGTTCCTATTGTGATTTCTATTTTGTTACTAAGCAAGACAGAAAAGATGAATTTGTAAACCAGCTTATTCAGGAAATCCATTCCCGAAAAAATACCATTGATTCAAATCAACCCGTCGAGACCATCTATTTTGGAGGTGGAACACCTTCTTTACTAAGCGCAGAACAATTTGATAAAATCTTGACGGCTTTAGATTACTCATTCAATTTAGATTTAAAAGAAGTCACCGTTGAACTGAATCCTGATGATGTTACCAAAGAGTATTTATCAGGACTTAAGAATAGTAGTGTGAACCGGGTGAGTATGGGAGTTCAAACCTTTGATGAAGATCTGCTTAAATTCATGAACCGAACTCATAATTCTGCAGAAGCTTTAAAATGTTTGGAGTTACTTAAGGCTTCGGAAATAAATGTGTTTACTGCTGATCTCATTTATGGAAATCCCGGGCAGACTTTAGACATGCTTGATAAGGATCTGGATATTCTTTTGCAGTTTGATCCGCCTCATGTTTCTGCCTACTCCTTAACCATTGAGCCTAAAACCAGATTGGGAAAACAACTTGAACTGGGTAGGCTTATTCCGGCTGAAGATGACATTGTTGAAAAGCATTTTGAGTTGGTAGAAGAGAAGCTGAAACAGAGTGGAATTCACCGCTATGAAGTAAGTAACTTTGCCCGGAAAGGAGCGGAAGCCGTTCATAATGCAAATTACTGGAAGCACAAAAACTATCTTGGGTTAGGACCGGGGGCACATTCCTTCCGGTGGGATGAATCAAAGACTTTTGCTCATCGCTGGGAAAATGAGCCTGACCTTAAGAAATATCTCCAGAAAAAGAACTTTGATGAACCTGAAAAAGAGCGCTTAACACTTCAAAGCCTGGCAGAAGAGCGGATCATGCTCGGACTCAGAACAGTAAAGGGCATCTCATTAAAAGAACTTGAGACCAATTATAAATACCAGCTCTCTGAAGAACAGTTGGCTTATATTTCTCAAAAAAAAGATGAAGGAAAAATTCATTTTGACTCCGATTCTATCCGGCTTAGTTCATCCGGACTAAAGATCGCCGACGCCCTCACTTTAGATCTTATAACAGCCTAGTTGTTGCTTTTTCTTTCATATTTTGCCGCAAACCTTGCATATTCTTTCGCTCTTTCGGAGTTCCCCGCTTTCGCGTAAGCATTTGAAACTAATTTTGTAGCATTCGCAAGTCGGATATAATCTTCTTTTGTAAGATTTGAAGAATTTCCTTCAAGCGAAGGAATCATCAGCGTATTTGCCGGCTCTACCAAATTAGGGTTGTCATCAATATTCTTATTCGCTTCAAAAATAAGAGGCCACAGGTACGGCTCTCCGTACACTTCCCGGGAAATGTCCCACATCCATTCATCTTTTTCGATAATGTACGTAGTCATTGCTTTCGGGGTGGGCTTTGCCTTCTTGGCGTCCGTTCCGGAGCTTTCATTATTATTTGTCTCTGATAACCCTGCTGACTCTTCAGGAGATTCTTGTTCTTCCGGTGCTGTCTGAACCGGTGGAACTTTTTCAACCTGCCCTGCTTGCTCTTGAGCTCGTGTCTGATTTTCAACAACTACATCTTCAATACTTCCCGGATCTGAGTCCCTTAAAAAGAAAAACCAGACTCCTGCCCCTGCAATTATTAATACCAATACAATAAAGAGCCAGCTCATTTCATTCTTCTCTTCCTTTTCAGGAGCTTTATAAACTGGTGAAGCGGCTTTTTCCTTTTCTTCGCCCTCTGCAGATTCGTTTTGCTCACTACTGTTTTCTTCGGAAATTACTCCTTCAAAAGGATCTTCAAAGTCTTTTTCTGCACTTTCGGCAACCGGTGCAGTCGCAGATTTATGTTCACTTTCCGATTCATCAACACTATCGGAGGTTTCTCCCAACAAAGTGGCTTCCAGGTTGGCAAACGGGGCATTTACAGTACTTTCAAGAGCTTTATAAGGTTTAAATGACACTTTCTTATGTGCCGGTATTACAATCTCTTCTTTAGTTTGTGGATTTATACCCGTTCTTTCAGCAACATCTTTTAATTCAAAACTGCCGAAGCTGGTTATAGATGCTTTTCCATCTTTTTCCAGATCATCAATCACCAGATCAAATACTCCCCGTATCAGATCTTCAGCTTTTTGTTGAGTAAGATCATGTTGATCCGCAAATGCCTTTACCAGTTCAGAAAATGTGACCTTTTTGCTCATAACCCCACCTCATTGAATTCATCTTTTAAAGCGGAACTTTGTGAAAACCGCACAACTTTCTTTTTGGGAAGCATCATCATTTGCTTATAGTGCGGATTGTATGATTTATATTCCTCACGGATCTCCGAACTGAAACTTCCGAAATCAGGTATACTGAAGCCGTTATTTTCTGATAGATGTTCCGTGAAAGTACTCACTAATGAATTATATAATTCTTCTGTCTGAGTTTGAGTAAGCTCAAGTCGTTCACTAAGCACTTTTATCGTTTCTGATTTATTCATATCCCATAGTTAGTTAACACCAATTAGCAACAAAAGTCTGATTTTGTCAAATATTCCCTGTAAATAATACTTTATTACGAATAATAGCATCACGATACTCACAATTTTGATAGATTTCTGTTAAGTTCGAACTGAAATACAAATATTAAGCCTAATTGAATTGAAGACTAGTTTACGCCCTTTTTTATCCGAGATTATTGATTATGCGGGCTTATATCCACCTTCTGAACTCCCGCTGGATGACGCTTTCAGAAAATATCTCTCTCATACAAAACAGGGGGAAGCATGGATGCTGTCAAAATTTGTTGTTGGAACCGGCCTTTTGGGCGACTTGGTCAGGCTCATTGATGAAGACCCTGAATCTCCATCTCCATTTAATCTAACACTTGTTGGCGCTGCTTCGGAAGACCTAGATGCCTTCAAAAAAGTAATTGATAACACTGTACTGGCAATTACAAAAGCACATTCATCCACCACCAAAAGCATAAAGGTATCTGCTTTAGAAATTAAAGTACCCATTACCTGTCTGCAAAAACAAAACTCATCTGAACTGCAAACAGCGATTGAGTACGCCGTTCAATCAATGTCTGCATCTGAAATGCTACCATATCAGATCTTTTTTGAAGTTCCGGGATTTGATTTCAGCATTGCTTATGCCAAGGAAATGATCCGGGGCATTCATAATCACAATAAGGGTCTTGAATCGAATGGAAAAGAAAATTACTGTTTTTCAGGTTTTAAGATTCGTTGCGGCGGAGTGGAAGCTTTCCAATTTCCACCTACCCAATATCTGGCTGAAGCCATTACCTTTTCCAGAGAACAGGAAGTGCCACTTAAATTCACGGCCGGGCTTCATCATCCCATTCGCCATTACAATGATTCAGTATCAACTAAAATGCATGGCTTTCTGAATGTGTTCGGCGCTTCTCTTTTAAGTTATGCAAAGAAAATTAGTGAAGCTGAGCTCCTTGAAATTCTGAATGACGAATCCCCTTCAGGTTTTTCATTTGGTGAATCTGAATTTAAATGGAAAGGGCATTCTGTATCATTTGAAGAAATCCATATGTTGCGATCCCTCTCCGTAACTTCTTTTGGCAGTTGCAGCTTTGACGAACCCGTTGAAGATCTTCAGGAACTGAATTTAATTGCATAAAAAAAACCGGATGTAATTAAACATCCGGCTGTGAATTTCTGGTTAAACGTATTTTATTTAATCAGATTCATTTTTCTGGTGAATACTTTGTTCCCAGCATGCAAGCGGTAAATATAGATACCACTCGCCACATTGGAAGCGTCCCATGTAACAGTATAAGAACCTTCGCTCTGCGTACTGTTTACAAGAGTAGCCACTTTTTGACCTAACATGTTAAATACGTTTAAGGTCACATCGGCATTCTCAGCTACAGAATAAGAAATAGTTGTACTCGGGTTGAAAGGATTCGGATAGTTTTGTTGCAATCCGAATTCAGTAACCTGCTCTGTAAGCATTTCCTCGTCTTGTGGCAGTGCTTTAGATTGTGTTTCTGAACTCTCGAAACTTGCAGTTGAGCTTCTTGTAACAGCAACGGCAAAATCAGCTCTGCTAACATTTTCACCGGGATTGAACTCGGCTGAAATTGCAGGTTCCAGATCATATGAACCCTGTTCAAGGCTGAACGTCACATTCAGAATATTCAGATCAATTGCAATTTGTACATATGGCTTAAATGCTGACGGGATTTCGTCTGAATCTTCAACAGCAATTCTCTCGCCGTTATAAACAACGGTTACATCTTCTTCGCCAATTGCTTCCGCTGCCCATTGAAGTCCTAAACTCTGAACCAGTGAATAGGCAAGTTCGGCTCTGTTTACGTTCCCGTTAGGATTAAAACTTGAGACCGAGCTCGTAAGCATAACACCATTATCAAATTGCGTGGTGTCTTTTAATGGAGCTCCCTGAGCTACTACTGATTGAGTTATCAGTGTTTCAAACGCTCCGTCTACATCGCTGAATGTATTTCCATTCAGTGGCAGCGACTGGCGGATTTCCTGTCCCATAACCAGAAATTCTGCAAGCTCAATACGCTTCAGGTTTCTGTTGGGCTTATACTTTTTGTCGTTAAAGCTATCAGCAAGTCGTTCTGAGATTGCCAGTTTAATAGCCGTTTCAGCAGGGTGACCATTTATATCGTTTAAACCGGTAAACCCACTGGCTGTTTGTGTTTTAATAACACCTGAAACTGTTTCAGGTATTCCAACACCGTTAGTTGGGTTTATTTCATCTCCTCTTAGTCCGCGAATTTCCACGTTCCATTCACCCGCAATCGGGTTAGTTACCTGAACTTCTCTGAGATAGGTAAGCGTGAACAGAACGGGAATTCCTGAACTGTACTCAACGCCATTCGGGTCAATAACGATCAGGTTAACAGGGTTTCCGGTCTCGCCGGCAACACCTTCCAGACTAACGCGAACAGACAGCACGCTTTCATTTCCTGATAAGTTGAAATTGTGTGTCTCGTTCGTAACTCCTGCAGGATCATAATTAACCGTGAACGGAGTTGTCTGAACATCAAACTGAGCTTCGCCGTTAAATTCTCTGTTGGCGTTAATTGTGTTTCCGAATTCAGCATTTCTGTCGTACGTTTTTTGAACCGCTGCAAAAGCATTCACATACCCTGTACCAACTTCCCAGCTTTCTCTGCTTTGCATGTTGGTTGCAGTACTTTGAAGAATACTCTTAACTTCGTCCGGGTTTAAAGTCGGATCTACTTCCAGCAGTAATGCAACAATTCCTGCTACATGCGGTGTGGCCATAGAGGTACCGCTTGAAGTCGTATAAAAAGGCAGAAAAGCCGGTTCTATTAATTCTGCGTCTGCATCAGCACCTAATAAAGGGATTGGAGCTGCTGTTCTTGTAGAAATGATATCTACACCGGGAGCTACAAGACTTGGTTCATCTACAAAAGTAAACGTTTCGCCGTCCAGCTCAAATGTCCCGCTTCTTCCTTTTGTTCCTCTTGATGAAAAATCAGCAAGTTCGCCGCTTTTAGTTCCGGCTCCTACAGAAATAACCCACGGTGCTTTAGCGTATGGGTTGTGAGTATCTTCACCCGGACCTTCGTTACCGGCCGCAAAAAGTGTAACTATGTTGCGATCATAAGCCATTTTACTAGCCAGATTAATAGGGTGGTTCGGATCAAAGTTACCTGAAGATCCCCAGGAGTTGGTAATCACACGTATTCCATATTGAAATTGATGTGTTATGGCATAATCAAAGCCGCCAATTCCATCAAGTACAAAAAGAGCACCACCCGACCCATAACCGATTAGGTCAGCACCGGGAGCTACTCCCTGATGTTTACCGTTTGAAGCTATACCACGTCCGCCAACCGTTCCGGCTACATGTGTACCATGTCCGGAATTAGTATCTGTATTCGGTACGTCTTCTACATAAGTCACGGGACCTAAACTGCTGTACGCGTGCAGATTTGTTGATCCCAGCACATTTTGAACCAGAGCGGTTCCGTATTCTAAATCAGGATGGGTTCCATCGACCCCGCTGTCGTTCACAACAACTCCGATTCCTTTTCCTGAAATCGGGAAGCCGCCATTTTGAGATGTGAAGTCAGCGTTAGACTGAACTTTTTCTACTCCTGTAATAGCTCTTGCATCATTGTTGAAATAAGAAAGTTCTTTATTTAAATAGATCGACCTTATTTCCTGCCTGGATGCCAAAGCAGTAATTTGTGACGGAGAAGCAACAGCTCCTGCCATAGGCAAACTCTGAAAAGAATAACCTACAGAAATACCTGCGTCGTTTAATATCGACAGTTCGCCGGAATCGGGTGCTTCATTGCCCCAAAAGGTAATAATTACCTCTACAGACTCCGTAGCTGTACTTAGTGTGTTTTGAAGATCAGGGCCTATCACAGCCTGAGCTTGAGTATAATTTGTAAGTGATATAGAAAAAATTCCTATCACCAGTAGTGTTAGTATATTATTGGATTTCATATCCTCTTTGTTCATTAAAATTAAAATATTTGGTCCACAATTTTGATGGGCTGTAAAAGCACATTTGAGTGCACCAAACACAATATTTACTAATTTTTACCTTTTGGGTTCCCGATTCTATATCGTCGCTTATTTGAGTTCTTAACTAAGCCGAGGTTTTTTTACCTTACAATTTCCTTTTAAAACTCAAAAGACTTGTATGCTTACTACATTTATTCCAGTCGATAAAGACTCACATTTTCCAATTCAAAATCTTCCTTTCAGCGCTTTCGAAACTGAAGACGGTGAGATCCATCTGTGTTCTGCTATTGGTGACTATGTGATCGATCTTTTTGTATTAGATGAGGCAGGTTTATTTGACGGTGAACATCTGAATGAGCAATTCGCTTTTCAGGATTCCACTCTCAATTTCTTTATGAGTCTTGGAAAACCGGCCTGGCAAGAAGCACGTCAAACATTGACGAATCTGCTCGATAAAGACAACCCAACTTTGAGAGATAATGACCTGCTCCGCTCCCGTGTTTTTATTCCAATGGAAGAAGCTGATTTGGTTCTACCCGTCGAGATCGGGGATTACACCGACTTTTATTCTTCTGAGCAACATGCGTTCAATGTCGGGTCTATGTTTCGTGACCCTGACAATGCTCTGATGCAAAACTGGAAACATTTGCCCGTTGGTTATCATGGCCGGGCAAGCTCTGTCGTTTTAAGCGGAACGGATCTGCATCGCCCAAAAGGACAAACTATACCCAATGATTCTGATCAACCGGTTTTCGGGGAATGTAAGCTTCTCGATTTTGAACTGGAAGTCGGGTTTTTCACCGGACCGGGCAATGAATTAGGAGATACCATTTCTGTTGATAATGCTGAAGATCATATTTTCGGGATGGTTCTGGTAAACGATTGGAGTGCCCGTGATATTCAGAAGTGGGAATATCAGCCGTTGGGACCATTTCTTGCCAAGAACTGGGCCACAAGTATTTCTCCCTGGATTGTAACGCTGGATGCTCTGAGCCCTTTCCGTATTGATATGCCGGACCAAGATCCGGAAGTTCTTCCTTATCTGAAACAAAAGAACAGATCTACTTTCGATATTAATCTGGAAGTTTATCTGGATAATGATTCGCTGAAAGAGCCTCATAAACTGGCCGTATCTAATTATAAATATATGTACTGGAGTATGGCGCAGCAATTAGCTCATCAATCGGTAACGGGTTGCAATGTGCGTCCCGGTGATATGTATGCCTCAGGAACCATTAGTGGAAATACTGAGGATTCTTACGGAAGTATGCTGGAACTTACATGGAAAGGAAGCAAGCCTGTTCAATTAAATGACGGCTCCGAAAGAAAATTCATTCAGGATGGTGACAATGTGATAATGACGGGATATGCCGAGAATGCTGATTATCGTATTGGTTTCGGTGTTGTGGAAGGGAAGATTTTGCCGGCGAAGAAATAAAACCAATATCCAACAACCAACAAGGAACGTTCAACTTCCAAATAAAAAATATTGCTTATCCGATGGAGATTGAATATTGGGAGTTCTTTATTGGATATTGATTACCTATTTCACCAGTGTCATTCTCCTGATCTGAACTTTATTATCAGTTTGCAGTCTGTACATATACACGCCTGACGCCAGATCTTCCAGATTTACAGATAATGTATGATTCCCCGTTGGAAGCGTACCGTTAAATACAGATCTCACTAATCTTCCGGTAATGTCGTAAATATCAACCTTAACCTTTTGAAACTCCGAAATGCTTACAGGAATTGTTGTACTTGGATTAAAGGGATTAGGATAGTTCTGCTTAAGCTCCGTAACTTCAGGTTTTGTGCCATCAAACTGATTTGTTGTAGGAAAGGTGTCAGAAACCCTGATCTTAAATGTATTTGACGCCCCTCTGTTTTCATTCAAAACTATTGCACCAAGACGATCAATATCTGCCCATTTCCACCCTTCGTTTACCACAAAAAAACCGGATTCTAATTCTGCGTATTCAAAGGCAACCGTTTCATCTTTGAATAAGGCAACCACGGCCAGGCTAATTTCTGATGATTCCGTGTCAATTATAACAGAAGCCTCTCCGGTTTGATTAGACGGTGGCTTTACATTCAGAAAATAGCTTGCAAATCTTCCCAAATTTATATCATCTGATAACACATCCTGAACCTGAGTATCCGTTCTTTGAGAATTTGGAGTGGGGTAAAACATATTTTCATCAAACCCGAAGGCGTTATTGCTATAAGCTCCGGAAACAAAATGCCAGGCATACAATTCCAGTAAAGACTCCGTATAATCCAGACCTCTTGAATCCAATTCAGCATCAACTGCATTCAGGAAAGGGATATCCGTTACACTATTTTCAATTCTGTTCCAGACTCCAGGCCAGAAATCAGCGCCTATCTTCTCATGAAAATAAAGTGCCCATGTTATGTCTTCATACGAACCCGGACTAACTGAAACGCCCGGATTTCCAAAAACATCTCCCGAACCACCCAAATAATTGTAATAATCATTAACCAGATCATATACTACTTCTTCTATCAAAGTCGCATCCATTTCAGCCCACCCGTCCGAATCTCCGCTAAAATCATTTTGAGCAAATTGAATAGCATGTTTGAATTCATGAGCCACCGTTACTCTTAAAGCGCCAAGCTGGTTGCCGTCAGGATCATTATTTGAAGGAAAACCCACAAAATCATTTTCAACTACAATATGAGTTCCGGGACCTCCCGGATTAGAATAAGTCTGTGCAAAGCCATAGGTATTCTGCAGATCTTCAAAAGAAATTTCATAGACACTACCATCGGGAATCGGGTCTGCAAAACCAAGCGTTTGTACTAAATAATTGTATGTGGAATCTGCCGCTATTGCTGCTTCTTCAACAAAATCAGGTACGTTATTAGTATTACTATCAGGCGCAGGAACAGCGTCATCTCCGGTGGTTTGGTAAGTAAACTCGAATTTTCCTGAAGCGCTGGTATAAGTTACCGCTGAAGATTTCTGTTTAACCGCTCTGTTTTGTTCTATTAAAGATGCTGATATCTCATTCTTATGCTTATGAGCAAAAATATGAAGCGGACTGGTACACTTATGAATAGTACCATCATCGTAAGCATCAATCATTCTTAAATAAGTTTCTTCAGCGGTATGGTTACCTGCTTTATAATCGATCAGAATATCAGGGATAGTAGCTCTGTCAATCTGGGCAACCGATACTCCTGTACCAAATAACCAGATCATACTCATGAATAAAATTTTTGCTCTTAACTCCATAATCGCCTCAACATTATTTAAATATAAAATTCGTAACTTTGCCCCTTAGAATAAACTCCACTGAAAAGATAATATTTTAAACGAGAATTACACTAAGAATTATGTACGAAGTTATTCTCTACTACTATTTTAATACGATTGAAAACCCGGAGCAGTTTGCGAAACAGCACAAGCAATACTGCAAAGATCTGGGAATCAAAGGACGTATTTATATTTCATCTGAAGGAATAAACGGAACTGCTGCAGGCACCAAAGAACAAATGGCGCAGTATAAAACCGATTTAAGAGCCATTCCCGGATTTGAGAATACCGAATTCAAGACGGATGAATCAGACTATATCCCATTTTCCAAGTTGATCTGTAAGACCAGAGAGGAAATTGTATCTCTGCATGTGGATGGTGTTGATCCGAAAGACGGAGGAAATCATTTATCTCCTGCTGAGTGGCGCAGAGTGATGGAAGAGGAAGATCACGTTATGATCGATGTACGAAACAATTACGAATCTAAGATCGGTCACTTTAAAGGAGCATTGAAACCTGACGTCGAAAACTTCTTTGACTTCCCCCAATGGCTGGAAGAAGCTGAGATTCCCAAAGACAAAAAAGTATTGATGTACTGCACCGGCGGCATCCGTTGTGAGAAATTTTCTGTGCTGATGAAAGAGCAAGGCTGGGACGATGTAAATCAGTTGCACGGTGGAATTCTTCGCTACGCCAAAGAAGAAAAAGGCAAGCACTTTGAAGGAAAATGCTTTGTATTTGATGATCGCCTGGTTGTTCCTGTAAATCCGAAAGATTTAGCACCGATCGCCAAATGTGAGATCACCGGAAAACCTGCCGATACTTACGTGAACTGCGCCAATATGGAATGCAACAAACTGTTTGTGTGCTCAGAAGAAGGCGCACATATCATGGAAGGCTGTTGCAGCGAAGAATGTAAACAAAGCGAATACCGCAGACCTTTTGATCCTGAAAATGCGTTCAAACCTTTCCGCAAATGGTACAACTATTTCGGCGACGACTTCAAACACCGACATGTATCCGAACAACAAGCCGCTGAGCAGTCGTAAGGTTCGGGTTGTAAGCCCTTATCCCATCACACATCGTTTTAAAGTACAAGACGAATTTGTTGGAAGATCATTGCTGGAGATGATGTCGGTTCGATTTCCTTTCCGGGCTGAAGAAGAATGGCAGACTCGCATCGAAAACGGGAGAGTCGGTTTAAATGAAGAAGCTGCTTTGCCAAATACTTTACTTAAAAAAACGGATTTTGTATTTCACCACAATCCGAATGTGATAGAACCCAGCGTACCGGATGAAATTGAGATCCTGGAAGAAAACGAAGACTGGATCGCTGTGTATAAACCTGCGCCTTTACCCATGCATCCCGGCGGACGGTATTTCAAGAATACGCTTACGACTATGCTGGAGGAAATGGGTTTTCCCGATCTGAAAATTGTGCATCGCTTAGATGCAGTAACTTCAGGAATCGTACTGTTTGCCAAAACCAAAGCTTTTGCCCAACGCGCCATGACCGAGTTTGCCGAAGGCAGAGTACAGAAAACCTATTTCGCTGAAGTATCTGGGATTCCTGAAGAAGATTCGGTGATTATTAACACACCCATCAAGCGTAAAACCGGATTTGTGTTTGAAAGCAACCCCGATCTTACCAACGCCAAACCCGCCGAAACCACTTTTACAGTTGTGGAACGAAAAGAAAATTCTGTCATCATCAAGTGCGAACCGCGAACCGGTCGCACGCACCAGATTCGTTTGCATTTAGAACATTGGGGCTATCCAATCATCGACGATCCCATCTACGGCATCCACGGAGATAAAACTTCCAAAAAAGCCCAGAAAACAGCGATAAGTTTAGTGAGTTCGGGGCTGAAGATTGAGGAGTTGGGAGTTGAGCTATTTCTTTAAGCATTACAACTCTTAAACTCTGAACTTTTGCAGGTATTCTGAAAACTCAAAAGACCTGTTTCTACTTTGACCCGTCCATTCTTTGAGAATTCCGGCATCCTCAAAGCTTCTAACTAAGTCCCCCGCAGCCTTAGGGCTTAAATCACAAACTTCCTGAACCTTGTTAATATCTACAAGAGGTTGCTTAAAGAGATATTCCAATAATTTAGAAGCACTATCTACGCGTCTTCCCCAGTCATTTTTTACTTGTTGATCCAACCTATTTTTTAATGCTAAAATAGAGCTTAATGTTTCAGATGCTTCCGTTGCAGTATCCCTTATTCCTACCAAAAAGAATTTTAACCAGTGAATCATATCATTCTTTTCTCTTACCTTCGTAAGGTTATCATAATAATTCCCCTTATTCTTCTCGAAGAATTTAGATAGATACAAAAGAGGTTTGTCAAGAATCCCTTTGCTCACTAAATATAAGGTTATAAGTAACCTCCCTATTCTTCCATTTCCATCTAAAAAAGGATGGATGGTTTCAAATTGATAATGAATCATTCCTATTCTTATAAGATCCGGTACTTTAATTTGCTCATTATGTATGAACTCTTCTAAATCGCTCATTAACTCACTAACGTGTGGATGATCCGGTGGTATAAAAATTGCATCATTTAGTGATGCTCCACCTATCCAGTTTTGACTATTTCTAAATTCCCCAGGCTGTTTGTGTTCTCCTCTTACATCCTTCATTAATAGTCTATGTGTGTTGCAAATCAAACGAGTTGAAACAGGAAGCTCTTTTAAACTGTCTATAGCCGTATTTAAAGCGTTCGTATAATTTTTAACTTCGTTCCAATCGTCTCTTCTTTCCTTAGAGACATCTTTTTCCTCAAGAAGAGCCTCATCTATGTTTGTTTGGGTTCCTTCAATCCTACTTGAAACAACCGCTTCTGTGGTTACATGAAGCAAAATAAACAGATCAATATTCGGGACTAATCTGGCAAATGCATTCAGCTCACCTAATTTAATAGAAGCTTCCTCAAGCAATGTATTGATGTCGGAATCTTCCCAAATCCAACTCTTATTAATTGTTGATGGAAGGAAATATTGATACGATCTTCGTTTTCTTTCTTCCCCCCAAATATATTCTTCGAGATTCATATTTTATTTTTAGCCAATAAAGTAAAATATAGGTTTTATTATTTTACCTTCCTAACAAAAAAATGTCCTTATTTTATTTTTAACTAATAAAGTAAAATAAATATACACTTATTTTACTTTGATCATTAAATCCGATTGCATTTAGAACACTGGGGTTATCCATCATCGACGATCCTATCTATGGAATCAACGGGGACAAAACCAGCAAAAAAGCCCAGAAAACAGCGATTAGTTTGGTGAATGCAGGGTTGAGGATTGAGGAGTTGGGAGTGGAACTAACTATAAAAGCACATTGCCAGCTCATGTTAATTATATAGTCCTGATAGAATATAGTAGACAGCTTTGAATGAGCAGATAATTCTATTCAATCAATCCTGCTTTTCAGCTACCAGATGTTTTTCCGGGTCAAAAGCCTTGAGGTTTTCCACGGATTCAAAGTAATAGATCGAGTTATCAGCTGCAGCCCCTATTACCGCTTCTGCTTTATTGATCTTCTTCTTACTTACCGGATCAATCGCATATCTGTTTTCTTCCTTACTACTCAGGGTTTTGTTGCAGTTGTCACAACAACCAAAATATACGACCCCATCAATGGTAACCGGAACTTGTTCTTTATCGAAAGCTTTGTTGTTCTGCATACATACAAACCGAACTTCAACCTGCTTTAGATGTGCGGTGGTTTGCTCTGTTTTAGTTTCAGTGATTTCCTGAGCAAAAGAAGTAGTCATAACGCAAACACTCAATGCCAATGACAGAAATGTTACAGATAGTGCTTTAAAGTTTCTCATGAAATTAAACAGATATATATTATTATTGGCGACTCAATCGCCCAAAGTTTAATCAATTATTACCTCACATAGAATTAGGTGAAGGTAAATTTTTTAAAAAGGTTTCTGCAACAGCTTCAACAAAAGCAGCAAAAAAACACAGAAAACCGGGATTAGTTTGGTAAATGTAGGGTTGGTTATTGAGGCGTTGGGGGTAGAATTAGAGCTTAAGCAAACTGACTATATTGCCTTCTAACGACTCCATTCATCTGCTAGGGCTTCAGCTTGTTCCATCACTAATTCCAATGCTTTTTTCTGGTGATCTGGAGGATATTTATAGCGACGTAAAGTTCTCCTAACCAATATTCTAAGTTTAGCTCTTACGCTTTCTCTTTTTTGCCAATCAACAGTAGTAGAATTACGGAGTTTTTCTGTTATTTCAACTGCGATTTTTTTAAGAATTTCATCACCCATTTCTCTCAGTGCACTTTCGTTATCTGCTAGGGCATAGTAGAAGGCAACTTCATCTTTGTTTAGCCCTAACTCTTCCTCTTCTTTTATTGCTTTCCTGAAATCTTTAGCCATTTCAATCAGCTCTTCAATAACCTGAGCTGTTTCGATGGCGCGATTGTGATACTTTCTCAGAGTTTCTAACAAGCGTTCACTGAATTTCTTTTGCTGAACCACATTGTTTTTTGTCCGTGATTTAATCTCATCTTTGAGTAATTTCTCTAATAATTCGACCGCTAAGTTTCTGTACTGCATTCGCCGGACATCTTCCAGAAACTCATCGCTTAGCAGACCGATTTCTGGTTTTTCCAAACCAGCCAAACTAAATACATCCTCTACTCCTTCAGCAACTACAGCGTTATCCAGAATTTGTTTTAGAATAGAGTTCTTCTCTCGTTCACTTCTCTTTCTTTCAACCGCAGTAAACTTATTAATAGCTGCTTTGATCGAATTAAAGAAAGCTATTTCCTTTTCAAGTTCTATCACTTCATCTAAAGTGTTACATAGTGAATGTGCTTTATTCAAAGAGAGAACTGCATCCAAAAAACGCTTCTTTCCTTTTTCTATCTCAAGAATATGATTTGCTGCAGGTATTACTATTTCATGAACTTTGGTTTCAAAAAGTGAATAATCAAACTCATGTAGCATTCCTCTGATAACGTGTAGTTTTTCGAGAAGAATTTCATACGCCTGCTCAGCATCCAATGTTGGAGAGCCTTTTCCTTTGGAGTCGGTATAGGTTTTAAGAGCTTGCTTTAGTTCATTTGCAATGCCTATATAATCAACGACCAAACCACCTTGTTTATCTCTAAATACACGATTTACTCGCGCAATAGCCTGCATTAAATTATGCCCCCGCATAGGCTTATCGATGTACATGGTGTGGCAGCAAGGGGCATCAAATCCGGTCAGCCACATATCACAAACGATTACTACCTTAAATTGATCAGCTGGGTCTTTAAATCTCTTTTCTAATCGCTTCTTTGTTTTCTTAGGATGAATGTGTGGCTGCATTTTTTCCGGATCGGATGCAGAGCCAGTCATAATAATTTTAATTTGTCCTTTTTCAGGATCTTCATCGTGCCATTCGGGCCTTAATTCTGTAATTGCATTGTACAAATCCACACAGATTTCCCGACTCATTCCCACCACCATGGCTTTTCCTTCTAAAGCATTTGATCTCTTTTCGAAATGCCTAACTAAATCATCAGCAACCTGTGCAATGCGGGGGGACGATCCAACTAATTTGGCAAGAGTTGACCATTCGCTTTTCGTCTTTTCCCGGTCCGTTTCATCCTCATATTCTTCAATCACTTCCTCTACTCGGTCGCTCAGCTCATCAATTTCAGCTCTATTTACATCCAGTTTCGCCAACCGGCTTTCGTAATAAATAGGTACAGTTGCTCCATCATCTACAGCATCCTGTATATCATAGATACTTACGTAATCTCCGAATACAGCCCGGGTATCGCGATCTTCCATGGAAACCGGAGTTCCTGTAAACCCAATAAAGGTCGCATTAGGCAAGGCGTCCCGCATATGACGGGCATAGCCGTATTTATACTTTTGCTCTTTAGTATCGTATTGAGCCTTTAATCCATACTGACTACGATGCGCTTCATCTGATATCACTACTAAATTGTGTCTTTCACTCAGAGCTGGATGTCGGTCTTCTTTCCCAATCAACGAAAACTTCTGTACCGTTGTGAAATAAATTCCTCCCGATTCCCTTGCTGACAATTGTTCGCGTAGATCTTCCCGACTATCGGCCTGAACCGGGGTCTGTTTCAGCAAATCCTGAGCCGAAGAAAAAGTCTGAAAAAGCTGCCCGTCCAAATCATTTCTATCCGTGACTACCACAATAGTCGGATTTTCCATTTCCGGTTGCTGAAGCAATTTTCCAGCAAAACAAACCATGGAAATACTTTTTCCCGATCCCTGTGTATGCCAAATTACTCCGCCTTTCTTAGAACCAGGCTCTACATCATCGGCATAAGTAGCTCTTGGTTCTTCTACCTGACCTTCATTGGATCTGGAAGCTGTAATAACTGCCCGGACTGCTTCACGAACAGCATGAAACTGATGATAACCAGCAATCTTCTTAATGGTATGATCTCCGTCTTGCTCAAATAGAATAAAATGTCGGATATAATCCAGAAAAAGTTCAGGCTTGAAAAAGCCTTTGATCAACGTTTGGAGCTCGAAGGTAAGCAGTGGTTTATCGTTTTCATCCGCAATAGTTCTCCAGGGCATATACCATTCGGTGTTAGCGGTAAGGGAGCCTACGCGAGCTGTATATCCATCACTGATTATATTAGCAACGTTGTAAGCAAATAAATCCGGAATCTCGCTTTTATAGGTTTGAACCTGGTTAAAAGCAGAATAAATATCCGTGTCTTCGTTATCCGGGTTTTTGAGCTCTATAACCGCAAGCGGAATTCCATTTATAAACACAACTACATCCGGCCGTCGCGGTTGTTTTGTCCCCTGAATAGTATATTGATTGACAACTTTAAACTCGTTATTGGAAAGGGTGTCAAAATCGATAATTCGTACTGGTTCGGGCTCCCGTTTTCCATCCCGTTCAATTTCAATGGTAACTCCGTCAAGCAACATCTTATGGAACAACTGATTTCTTTTTACCAGAATAGGATGAGAAATTGTACGAAGTTTATGAATAACTTCATCTACCTCTGCAGCTTTCAAATGCGGATTAATGCGTTTCACGGCTTCTCTGAGTGACTGCTCCAGCAAAACCTGATTATAAGAATCCCGCTGAGGGGTTTCTGTATCCGGAGCAATATCAGGACCAAAAAAAGACTTCCAGCCTGCTTCCTTAAACCATTCTAAACTATGTAATTCCAGTTCGTTTTCAGTCATGATTCCTTATTTAAATTGATCCGGCCGGATAGAGTTCAGGAAAATAATACCCTACTACTTTAGCGGGAATATTAAAACGTAGAGGGCTGCGATGCGAATCAGAAATGACCAATTCTTCTTCCAGCAGTTGCTTCGTCAGGTCCCGAGCAGTTCGTTCAGCCATGCCTATTAATCGTTGAACTTCGCCCCGTTCTATTTTCCCACGCATCATCACTTCCGCCAATACGTATTTGGCTTCCGGGCGTAGAGCTGGTTCTCTTGGAATGGAACCTGCTGAACGCAAATTCCCATAGGCCAGAATTCGGTCCCTTAAATCTTCCAAGTTCAATAATCCTTTCATGAAGTTGATTTGATCTAAAGCAGTCTCAAAGAAAAAAGAACAAAACGAGGTCAGTGCTTTTTCCGACAAATTTCCGCGACCGTCTAAATCTCCTCTTCTTGGGCTGTCTGCTCCGGCTAAGTAGTTTTTGTATTCTTCATCTTTTCTCGCTAATCCCCGAGATAGCGTCCAAAGTCCGTGTGACTCAATATTGGCTCTTCGCAAATAGGCGTACGTAAACAGTCGACTTACCCTTCCGTTTCCATCCAGAAAAGGGTGAACCCATACCAGACGATGGTGACTTGCTGCTACCGCCAGCAACAGGTTATGACCCGATAACTTCTCCGGAGAATATTTCTTTTCAAAATGAGATAAAAAAGCATTCAGTTTTTCATGAGCCGGAGCTACATGCTCACCTACTTCTACATTTTCTTCTCGCAGTTCCCCCGGTACCATTTCGATGATCTCATTGGAATCTCCTTTTCTGATTTTCAGAAAACTGTCCGGCACCCTCGAATAGAATTCACGGTGAATCCAGCAGAGAAAATCTGATGAACACACAGGAATGTTTTCTTCATTATCAAAACGATTGTCAATTAGTTTTTGAACCTCTATGTGGGCCACGCTTAATTTTTGTAGGCGTTTCTTTTCTTCATCTTTGCTGTATTCCTTTCGTACAGCTCGCTCAATGTCTACCGGATTGGTATGCTCCCCCTCTATGCGATTGGAATAATAACTGTTGATATGCCGAAGTAAACGGGCAATTTCCTTCCGGGTGACCGGTTGTACCAAACCGCCTAACTCCGCTTCCCTGCGAAATACCTCCATAGCCAAATCCACCAACGGCTTGTTTGCCTTGGGAAAAAGAGGCTCCATATGTGAAGGTCGATTGTATAACATCATTTTTGCCGGTTCTTTTGCCGGTTATAGATTACCGGCTAAGTATATTCAAACCATGACAATATCGGATTTTATATGATAATAAAAAAAGAAATAATTGCCGGTTCTTTTGCCGGTTAATTTTTCTTTTTACTCAGCCAAAATAGGTTCGAGCGGTTTCAGATCGGCTTTTTCTGCCAAACTCTCAACATAATCTTCTACTTCATCCAGTTGAAGTACTTCAATGGATAACTCTTCGCAACGATAACGAAAATCGTCATAGAGATTATTTTTGGTATTATCTACAGAGCTGTACGGTTTCCCCCTTTTGTGAACTACCAAACTAAAATCTCCCCCTTTGTCAATTCGTTTGATACTTTGAAAGGCTTCAAAGTAGGCATGAACTTTATCAATGACTGTATTCTCCTTCAATGAAAAATCAATTCCTACAGAGCCGGTTATTGCTTCATTGTATGCCCCAAGATCTAAGTATATAGACTTTAAAAGATGGTATTTCCCATGTTTAGGAATTTCAACACCAAGGCTTACCCTGTTTTCTAATTCTCTGGCTTTTACCCACCTTTCGTAATTATTCTTGATGGTTTTTGAGCGCCTGTATTCTCTTTTAGTAACTGGTTTTGAAAGCGGTAAAAACTGATTTTTTAACATTTCGCTTTTTCCAACAAAATCTGTATCTGAACCTTCATAGTAAAGTTTACGAGCATCAGATATCTGTAAAATACCGTTCCAGTAACGTTCTATATAATTCCAAAATGACGTGTCATAAGCTTTTGACTTCCAGCTCCCGTCTGCCTCTTCCAGCAAACTCAGTATATTCTTTGCGTCTTCTTTACTGGTATGGGAATAGATGTTTTGTAACCGATACAGTTCCTTCTGGCTAATCCAATGTGTGTCTAAACGATTTATATCTTTATCGTACAGGCACAGTCCTATTGCAATACGTTCTCCTGAAAGTGTATTGGGTACCCAGTAAAAAAGGCGATATGTAACTGCACTGTTCATAGTTTTATCTTCCAAAATTGAGATGTCCGATAAATAAATCTTTCAGTCTTGATTTCCTATACATTAAATACTCAATAATGGCATTCTTTTCATTGTCGGTAATTTGCCAGCTTTCGGGCAATGTGTGAAGGATTGTATTTAACAACGCTTCATCAGTTGTTTCTATTTTTTCACAAAGTAAGAGCCCTGCTTGTTCAAACTCTTCTGAATGCTGTTTAAAATAATAATTAAAGTAATTGGCGTTGATAATTAAATCTCCAACTTCTCCAGGTTCCACAAAATACTCTTTTTTCTCAGGTTCTGCTAAGTAAGCAAAAGATTCCTGATCAAAAGTGGCTGAATGATCTATTGCATATATTTTTTGGTTTGAAATAATCATGTTCAGATTGAAAGGCTGTCGGTCACTGTTTTTGAGCCAAATATCCATCACCAGAATTTTTGCCAGTTCTGCCGGATTGCTCAATTTTTCCTTTTTCCCTGTTTTACCTGTGTACATTTCATCCTTCAGATCATCCCTTGCCTGTAACCATCTTGAACCAAAAACAATATGCTCCTTAAACCTGCCCGTTAAACCGGACAATTCATCCTGAAATTGCATCGGATTGAAATGGAGTAAATCGGCTTTTGGTGTAGATACTTTATAATGCCTGAATAACCGGTAGCATATCCATTCGCGTGCCAAATCACCGGACTTGCTTCCCCTTATATTGTGTTTTATCAGATATGGATGTTCATCCTCTGCCAATACTTTAATAGGATCGTCTCCGGTTTTCAACACCTCTAATACTGCTAGTACCGATATATATTTTCCTTTTAAAGCCAAGTTCGTGTTTACCACAATTAATTATGAACTTGGTTAATGTACCAGCTTTTGGTGAATTCTTTAAATATTAAGCTTGAATGCAGATCTTCAATAATCCAAACATCACGAATTCGAGCTTGTTCCAAGCATTTCTTGTTCACTCATACCTCAACCTCCCCCGAAATTAACCTCGGTAAAAGCGTGTCTCTTAAATCTGTGAGTGCTTCGTTCTGTTTTTCATTTTGAATCAATCTTTCAAAATTGGCACTTAGAACCTTTATAAAATGATCAAGAATATTTTTTTGATTAGGTATAACAAACCTTATCGCTTTTAAAGTATCATAGGTGATTTGAGGAAAGGTTCCTGATCTGGATTCTGCTAAGTATTGAAGCTCTTTTACAGTAGATTCAGATTTCAATATTTGATAATAAAAAAGTGGGTCAATAGAATTTTTTGGTCTTAATACCATCAATTTAGTTGACACTACATAGTCAGCGGAATCAAAATGCACGTAGGCAAATCTCTTATTTTTTGGCCTAATTTCGCTGTAAAGTATATCTCCTTTTCGAATAGACTTCTTTGCTTGTCCTGGCAAACCTTCTGTATTTGAATAGTTCTCGTGTAGAAATTTTCCGGCCTGAATGTCGCCAGTATTTAAAAAAACAACTCTTTCAGCACTCTTTAAATCAAACGTTTTAGAAACACTTTTTAAACATTTGGCCAGATTGGTATCCTTCCATCCCTTTGGGACCTGTTTAAGAAGAGTTTCATTGTAAGTAAAGGATTCAGGGAAGAGTTCTGCGGTTTGGCGAAGTTGGGTACGTAGGGTTTCGGTCATTCGGTCCAGCTTTTGAGTTAAAGCCGCTTCAATATCTCCCCAATCTTGTTCTAAAGAAATTCCGGCTATTATGGCCATTGCCGCCCTGATGGGATCGTAGCCTTCTGCTACTGCCCGGATCTTAGCATGCACCGGATCAAAATCCACAAACCAGCTCTTGAAGATCGCCTGCGCCATTGTCTCCAAAGTCTCGTTGGTTTGCTGGTTGAGGTGGATCTTATCATCAAATACTTTTAGATAATCCCCAATCGCTTTCCGAGTAATACTATTTGGAAGGCTTCTTTCGTACTCTTCTAGAGCTTGCCATGAAACTCTTTGCCTACCACTTGTCCCTTCCATTCTTGCCTGCGCATACAAACGAAACTCAGGGTATCGACATAAATAGTAGACAAACTCTTGATCTATCTGTGGTTCTTTAGGTTTAAGAATAATAAACTCGGTAGATCCAAACCCCACTTCATTATCATTTAAGACATTCACTAGGGCTGTTTTACCATTTTCTAAGCACGGAGTTATCCGAGCAAAAAGAGTCTCACCATTTTTAAATCGGCTTCCACCTTTATACTCTTTTATTTCAAAATAATCTATCTCCTTAACTCCCTCAGGAATAGCAGCCATTTCTACATACTTATACTCCTCACCTTTATTGAGACTATATGAAGGATTAAATTCAACTATATCTTTCAAAAAAACTTCTTCAGAGCTCATACCCTAACCCCGATAGATTTTCTTTGATCCTGGCTTCGAGGACTTCGCTTTCTTCAAATTGGGTTTTCAGTCGGGCGGTGAGCTTCTCCATTTTTTCCGGGAAAGGAATGCCGTCGTCTTCGCTTTCGGGTGCGCCTACGTAGCGGCCGGGAGTGAGGACGTAATCGTTTTTTTTTATTTCTTCCAAAATTACCGATTTACAATAGCCGGGAATGTCTTTGTATTCCTCATTACCTTGCTGCCAGTAGGAGTAGGTCTTCGCAATTTCTTTAATTTCTTCGGCTTTAAAATCGCGCAACACACGATCTTTCATATAGCCTTTTTCACGGGCATCAATAAATAGCACTTTGCCGGAGCGATCGCCTTTCCCTTTTCCATCCGGTGTTTCTGTACCATTGGTTTTGTTCTTTGTTAAAAACCAAATACAGGCAGGAATTTGGGTATTGGTAAAGAGCTGTCCGGGCAGGGCCACCATACATTCCACCAAATCTTTTTCCAGTAGTTCTTTCCTAATATCTCCTTCTCCACTTGTTTGCGAACTCATAGATCCGTTTGCAAGTAACAGTGCCAGACTTCCGCTGGGTGCCAAGTGATACAGCATGTGCTGCAGCCAGGCAAAGTTAGCATTGCCTTCCGGAGGAGTGCCGTATTCCCAGCGCGGGTCATCGGCCAGCTTTTCGTTCCACCAGTCCTTAACATTAAACGGCGGGTTAGCCATCACATAATCGGCTCGCAAATCCGGGTGCTGGTCGTTGGTAAAACTGTCGGTGGGTTCATCCCCAAAATCAAAATCAATTCCACGAATGGCCATGTTCATGGCGGCCAACTTCCAGGTGGTAGGATTGCTTTCTTGCCCATACACACTAATCTGACCAATCTTTCCGCCGTATTCTTCAATAAAGTCTTCGCTTTGCACAAAAAAACCACCCGAGCCCATGGCGGGATCATACACACGGCCTTTAAAAGGTTGCAACATTTCCACCATCAGCTTTACAATACTTTTGGGAGTGTAATACTGCCCGCCTTTCTTGCCTTCTGCCAGTGCAAATTCTCCCAGAAAATATTCATACACATGCCCCAGAATATCTTTAGAGTTAATACTGAGTGGTTTGCCTTTGTATTCTTTGGCATTAAAATTCGCATCCGAAAACAAATTAATAAGTTCACCCAGTTTATCGGCCGGCAACTGTTTCTGGGAGTAAGTACGATCCAGAATATTTTTTAAGTCCGGGTTTTCATTTTCAATGGCTCCGTTGGCATCATCAATTAAATGTGCCGTACTCTTTATTTTATAGGTTTCACCGTTCGGCAAGTCAATTTCTGTACCATTAGGTAATGGGTGATTCTTCTTCAGGGTTTCCCACCGTGCCAGTGGCGGTACCCAGAATACATTTTTAGCTATGTAGTAATCTCGTACTTCCAGTTCTTCCTCAATGAACTCATCGTATTCCTCGTCAGTCATCTCTTCCTGCGGAATGTGGAAGTCGTGCTTTTCATCCCTGAAGTGCTCCCGAAGCTCATTTCTTCTTTCTTCAAAAGCATCCGATACATATTTGAGAAAGATGAGTCCTAAAACAACATGCTTATAAACGGCAGCATCTAAATTATTTCGAAGTTTATCTGCAGCACTCCAAAGTTTTTTATCCAGATCTTTAAGGAATTCCTGTTCGGCTTTTTGCATGTATTCTTGCTTCTTCTATTTTATTTATGCGATTAAATAACAGCGCATTATAGGAAAAGCGAAACTCAGTAGAAAGGATTGCTTGTAAAATTTTGAGTTACGATTTGCGAGGAACGAATGTGACGAAGCCTGCCTATGTCGGTAGACAGGCAATCTCCTTGAGTTGCCAATAAGTTGGAGATCACTTCTCCGCCAGCTGGCGGATCGTGAATGGGTTGTGGATTAGAAAAGATTTTCGTCCTCCTCTGTCTCCCTGTCTACCGAACAGGCAGGCTCCTGCAACAGGAGGAGGACTCGTTGACTAAGTTCTGAACTACCTATGAATTTCCCTCCTTATCCAAGGAGGGGCGAGCTGGTCAGAAAATAAAATGTACTCGGAAACTGGGGCGGTCTTTTCCCGGCGTTGATTTAAAAGAGATAAAAAATCATAACTTAATGCCCCAGCAAAGATCCTGAAACGAGTTCAGGATGACGAAGATCGGGGAGACCAACACTTATCCCGAATCAATACTGAATCAAGTTCAGCACATGGTTCAGGAAGGGAAAGAAGCTAATCCCGCTAATCCTACCATCCTGAAAAATCCTGGTTCAGCTTTTATTTTATTCCCGAATATCTTGTATTCTCATTCCGGACCTTAACTCAGAATTAACTAATGCGACTACTTCAAAATATCTGTTTAGGAATCTTACTACTTATGCTCTCAGCATGTAATGAACAAGCCAAGGATTCAAGAATCATTATCACCAATGCCAAAGTATATACCTTAAGTTGGGGAGAACCGGATTTGGAAGGAAACCCTCATTCATCAGCTCCTTTTGCGGATGGAAGTTGGACTCCCGATGCTGAAACTGTCGTAATTGAAGGGAAATCCATTTTGTTTGTCGGTGATGAAGCCGAAGCATTGACATATCAAACAGATCAAACTCAATTGATCGATGCTAAGGGCGGAACGGTTATCCCGGGATTGGTGGACAGCCACGCTCATCCGTATTATTTCGGTGAAGACCTCGGTAAAATTGAACTCACCGGATTGGATAACAAACAGGTCATCATTGAACGGTTAGTGGAACGACAGGATGAATCTACTGCAGCAAAAGACTGGATCCTTGGGTTTGGATATGATGAAGGGAGTATGTCGACTGAATTATTACCAACAGCAAAAGATCTTTCGGAAGCTTTTCCCGATCGTCCTGTTTTTATCATCGGAACGCATGGATTTACAGCAGTGGCCAATTACGAAGCCATGAACAGAGCCGGCATCACTTCCGAAACGGCTTCTCCGGTAGGTGGTGAGATCATGAAAGATACAGAAGGAAACCCAAATGGAATATTCACAAATAATGCCGCTGAATTGGTAGAAGAAACCTTGCCCGCTCGAACAGCAGAAGATTTTCGACGCATTGCTCTGCACGGCATGGAAGTGATGGCACAATCTGGCTACACGGCTTTTCATGATGCAGGAACCAATCGTGATTACTTAAATGCTTATCAGGAACTGGAAGCTGAAGGAATTTCTCCTGTTCGTGTGTATGCGATGCTGCAAGCCTCGGATGCCGCACTATTAAAAGAATGGATGAAACAAGGCCCTGAAACTGAGACAGGAGAATTACTCACTGTTCGGGCAGTAAAAGCATATTATGACGGCTCGTTGGGAATTCGCGGGGCGAAATTGTTGCAGGACTATTCAGACAAACCCGGACACCGCGGCATCAGTGGTGAGGATTATGGTTTTGATCAGCAACTGGTTCAGCAGATGATGGACGCCGGTTTTCAACTCGGAATTCATGCTATCGGAGATGCGGGCAATCGTGATATGCTGGATTTTTACGCCAGAGTTTTTGAGGAAAATCCGGAGATCAAATCGAACCGGCATAGAATTGAACATGCTCAGGTTGTCCATCCTGAAGACTTCCACCATTTTGCTGATCTCGAACTCATCGCCTCCATGGAGCCGCCACACATGGCGGAAGATATGGGATGGGCTGAAGATCGTTTGGGGAGCGAACGAATTCAGGGAGCCTATGCCTGGCGTACTTTTCGTCGCAATGGCGTCCCGCTTACTTTCAACTCTGATCTTACCGGAAGCGATCACAATTTCTTTTACGGATATTATGCCGCCATCACCCGAAAAAACAAAGATAGAAAACCGGATGGAGGTTGGTATCCCGGGCAGGCTTTGTCACCGGAAGAAGCACTCAGGGCTTATACCATCTGGTCGGCGTATGCCTCTTTTCAGGAAAACGTTTTAGGAACGATTGAAGCAGGTAAACGTGCCGATCTGACTATTCTTTCGATTGATGTTTTGAATGTTGGTACGCAGAACCCTGATGCTTTGTGGAATGGTAAGATCCTCGGCACCATCGTTGATGGTAGAGTGGTGTACGATGGGATTGGGGAATGATTTCGAATACACCACACGCCGACCCTGAAGGACCTGCTGGTTTAAACTCTCACATCAAAACTTAAGCTAGCAGGGCGCCTGCCTGCCGGCATAGGCAGGTTCACGCCCGACGGTTATTCAGGATGACAGCATTGGTGATGGCTTTCAATTATTAAATAGCTACCAGCCTTCAACAGGATTTAGAATTAACTCAGAAGTTCCCCTCCTTATCCAAGGAGGGGCGAGCTGGTCAGAAAATAAAATGTACTCGGGAATTGGGGAGGTCTTTTCCCGGCGTTGATTTAAAATGGATAAAAAATCATAACTTAATGCCCCAGCAAAGATCCTGAAACGAGTTCAGGATGACGAAGAGTGGGGAGGTCCGAACAGGTTTCATGCCCTATACAGTTTCTGAATCATCTCTGCCCACGCGTAGGAAAACCACATCACGCGCCGGCCTGAGATACGGGCTGAATTAGAATTCATACTTTTTTATGTAGATCCGGATTCCCTGCATTCGCGAGGGAATGACGAAGAGAGGAGAGGTACTCAACAAATTTCTTGCCATACGCAGATCCTGAATCATACCTGCACACATCTGTAAGCAAACCACACACCGCGCCGGCCTGAAGGACCTGCTGGTTTAATATCACATAAAGAAGTTTAAGCTGGCAGGGCGCCTGCCTGCCGGCATAGGCAGGTTCACGCCCGGTATACTTGTAGACAGGAAATAAATCTTGAGCTAGTTCTTTAAACGTGCAGATCCTTCGGAGGTATCCTCAGGATGACCAATATGTGTTTTTACAGGAATAGTCTAACTCTAAGATTCCTTATTTGACGAACCATCCGCATGTAACTAACAACGCTATCTAGTTAATTATTCGGGAGAGGGTTTGGAGTGTTCATAATCTGATTTCCTCTTTTTTCCTTCGGCATGGAGTTCATGGAGAAATTGCTCGTCATCACAGGTAGAAGTGAGCAGGGCAAAACTTGCTGAGGAACGAAGCATTTAGGTTTGTCCCTCGCTTCGCTGATGACGGGCACGGAATCAATTACGCCGGGAGTTTTTGGTACTGGCGCCTGTGCTGAGGAAGCTCAGTAGCGGCACAAAAGAAGGATGATAGTTCAGATCAGTAAGGTGCAATCATACGAAAATGAGCATCAAGATGACCCCTCTTCTTTCCCTTTAAACAACGAAATCAAATTGTTCACTGAATACAACAGCATAAACGCAGCTATGAAATATGCAATAGAATCGGGATTCATATAAATAAGAATTCCGATGATAAATGTGAGCACTCCGAGTATAGAGAGTGAAAACGAGAAGAATAAGATCAAACCGAATATCGCCAGGAATATCCCGAAAGTGATAGGGATCAACTCAGGGAAAATGAAAATCAATACTCCTGTAACTAATGGAATTGCTGAAACTATGGATGGCATTTTAAAACTAAAAAACAGAACTCCCAACGCTACCAGATACCCTCCGGCAATCAAATACAGAAAATCAGGATAGATCAGCGCCAGCACAGCTGTGGCCAGAGTAAGTATGGCATTGAGCGTTTGTCGGGTTCGCGGTTTGTGGTCGGTTTTGATCTCTATGATGTTGAGCATTATCCATTGCTTAAGATTGATATTGTGCCTTAGTCCCTTCCTCAACAATATAAGTTTTTGCTAAAGAGTTTCGGATTCAAAAACACAAAAATCCTAAATTTCTAGTGCTCAGGTTATTCGATAAGCAATTTTGCAAGAACTTTTTGAGGATCGTTTTTATCCAAGAAAACAAGATAGTAATTGTTTTTCTTGATCTCATCCAGGCCTTGCTTACCGGAATTAAGTTTTAATTTAACTACCTGTGTTACTTCTTTGTATGGGTTACCCACTTCATCCTTTTTATCTGATGAAGTTTTATAAAGATCCGTAACAATTTTATCGTTTATCTTTATGTTTCCAACACTTACATCACGGCTGTTGTAAGTTATCTCAAAACCAACTAACTCTCTTTCAAGAATAAAAGACTTCACCTTTAAGTTTGTAATTCCCTTTTTTAGCTCCTTTGGTTTTTTCCCTTTAATAGTTAGAGTTTTAAATAGGATTATACGCTCTTGTGCAACTTCTGAACTCGTTGTTTTATCTTCGATGATCTTGTCTAATTCTTTCTTGATAAGTTGTTTCCTGGATACTGACTCTGAATCATTATCAGTGATACTATTCTTTTTTTTAGTAAGTAAGACTTTATCATTAATTAGTTCTCTGACTTTGAGAATCACGGATAGTTTCTCTCCGGGATACAATTTTTTTTGTGATTCAAAGCCTATGCTTATGAAATTATCCCCTATCCAATCTCTGCTTGGTACTTTATTATTTGCAATTACCTCTCCATTTTCATTTGAAATTGACAGAGTGAAAACTGACGGCTCAGTAACTTTATAAAATTCGTTCTTTTTTCCATACTCTTTATATGTTGAATTCACCAGTGTTAGGTTATTATAAATATTTCCAATTTTTTCGTTCGTATTTAATCCCTGCCCCTTAAAAATGAGAAATCCATAATGTATTTCTTTTTGGTTTTTACTGTTCTTGTTTTCTATTCTTGTGTTTTGCTGATAGATTGATACTTCATTGATTTGTATGGATTTAAAATTTTCTTTGATGATTGAAACAAGTATTTTACCTCCCTCTACTTCATCACCGTATTCTTTTTTTATTTTATCAAAACTTTCCTCAGAAAAACTAGTGCTTTTTTTCTGGATCTTTTTTGTTGGAAGAAACTTCCAGTCGTATTTGTAACCCGGAGATTTGGATGGCTTAACAAATTCAGCCAGTTCTGCATTAAAGGAAGTGTTTTCAAATTTTTTAAGCAGCTCATAACCTGAAATTGATTCTTCCTCCAGATAATCCTCGTTATAGCCTTTAATCAATAGAATCAATTCTACCTGAAAGGATTGAGGTTTTAGTACAGACGCTCCGGAAAGTTTTTTTGCCCCAAAATAATTAAAGGCTACAGTACTATCTGATATAATATTAGCTGCAAACTCAGGTTGAGAGACAACAGTTTCAAACTCTAATAATTTTTGAGCAATTCCTTCGAGTTTACCTTGCGCCAAAACATTTGAGACATTTATACCCGCAAAGGAGTTTAAATATAATTCTCTGAGTACGGAAGAATACTCTGTAACAACCTGCGAATATCCCATAGGCGCCACTGCGATAATATCTATTTCATATTCTTGAGTATTCGGCATTTGCAGTGTCAACTCAGCGTTTCCAATATGATTTTGGGATGTAATTCTTCCCGGGATAAAGTGAACATCAACCGGGAGGGTAAAAAGTTTATGCTTTTCTGATACTAACGGGCTCAAATTTAATCTCCTTTGCAGCCCTTTACCTCCAAGTTGCGCATTTGCTACAGCAGTGATTAGTTCCCGGTATGCTATTTCTCGTCTACTCGTATTTTCCGGGCTTTTTAATTCTGAACTTTGAAGTACGTCTTTAAGAGCACCAATAAATTCACTTGTAATTGTTGTACTCGAACTGTCATCTGATTTCTTTGTTGTTGCCTGATTTTGAGTCGAACTTACAGATGAAGAGTCTCCGCTACTTCCTGAAGTGGAAGATGCATTGTTTTCAGAACTGTTTGTGCTCTCGCTCGATTCATTTGAAGTAACTCCTTCCGTCATAGAAGTTGGAGAAAACCCACTTACACCCGCAGAAAAACCTGCTTTTCTACTACTAATATCGGAGTATGAGGATTGCCTCGTTCCCACTAACGCATTATATATTATATCAGGTTCAAGCAGATTCCCTAAATCCAGAAGCTGACCGCCAGAGTTAATTTCGGACATTCTGGATGGATAAATATAAATATCACCTCTTTTCAACTCTTTATTATCCCCTTCAATTGGTTTGGATATTTTGTCTGCATTGGAGCAACTAACTATCAGACAAAGAGATACGATAAATGTTATATGACTTTTCATAATTCATGATTTGTGTATCTCATTTTAGCAAATACACATCATTTTAATACCACATAACTATGTGGAGTTAAAGTTATTCACGATTCTGATAATGAGATCAACACAAAAAAGGAAGCGTTATGGACCCGATACGATCTGTAATTTATGGAAACAAGCCTGAAACATATATTTATAAAACAGATAAACTCAGAGCAAAAGTTAATCACGTATTATTAGGTACTAAGTTAATTGTTGATGAAGAAAGAGATTCAACTTTTAAAGTAAGAACTCTTGGACGTGGTAAGGGAGGATGGGTTAAAAAATCAGATACAACGCAAAAGGAACTTCCTCTTAAAATTTTCTTTGTTGATGTAGGCCAGGGCGATGGTGTTATTATTGAGTCTCCTCAGGGAATTTTGATTGTTGATGGAGGACCAAATAAGAACTTATATAAATTTTTAACCCACAGATATAAAACAATACTTAAAAAAGAAGGTGAAATTAAAATCAAGGCTTTGATAATGAGCCATCCCGACTGGGATCATTTTAATGGCTTGACGCATATTCTTAAAGACACCAGATTTAAAATAGAGTCTATATATCATAATGGAATCATCAGATATGCGGAAAAACCAACTACTAACTCAACATTAATTGGCACAGTTATTACTAAAACAATTTCAGGGATAAAAAGAAAGGTATTAACTGATACATACGACGATATCTCAGACATAAGAAAGTTAATTGCCGGAGGAAAACTAATGTCCTCGTTCCAAAACTTTTGGCTCGCCGCTTTAGACAAAAAAAATAATCCGGCGTTGGAAACAATCAAACGACTTTCGTCAGAAGATAATTTTGTCCCTGGCTTTGATACGGCAGGTAAGAATTCTCTTCAAATACAGGTTTTAGGGCCTGTTTATTCTAGCAAATTAAGAACCACTCCGGAGTTGATTACTTTTCCCGATCCAAAAAATTTTAAAAACAGATACACCTCGGTAAGTCTTTCTCACACTGTCAACGGTCATTCAATAGTGTTAAAACTCATTTATGGAAATCATACAATATTATTAGGTGGTGATTTAAATATACCCGCTGAGATGCATTTATTAGAACACTACCGTAGCAAAGAAAAAATTTTTGAAGTTGATGTGGCGAAATCATGCCATCACGGCTCTTCTGATTACTTGGTTGATTACCTTAAAGCAGTTAACCCGCATGTGAATGTGTTTTCATCAGGAGATAATAAATCTTTTGACCACCCAATGGCGGATTCACTTGGCTCAACTGCAAAGCATACAAAAGGAGCTCACCCTCTTTTATTTTCAACAGAATTATCAAGAGCTGTGCAAAGATCAGGTAAGATCCATTATGGATTGATAAACCTCCGAAGTAATGGTGAAATATTGGTAATGGCTCAAATGAAAGAGCAAAATAAAAGAACAGATGTGTGGGATAGTTTTACCGTTCCATGGAATGGCAAATACTCAAAGGAACTTGGTATTAAAAGTAAAGCCCCAGACTAAATAAACAGTCTGAGGCTCTAAGGTGGGACCGGGCGGAATTGAACCGCCGACACACGGATTTTCAGGCATAATCTACTGCATTTCAAACGGTTGCATAAGCATTCATTTGATTTCATAAGTAACTGTATTTTAAATACTTATTTAAATGCGTTATCTTTATGAAAATTCATGAAATCACTCTCAATTACGCTCTTTTACTGTAACAGAGCTGTAACCAATTAAATGAATACTCATGCCGAAAATGAAATTAACACACCATTTTTTAAATAATTATCAACCATCCGGAAAAAGGATAGAATACTTTGATTCTTTAGTAGATGGATTCTTTGTAAGGATCACTAAAACTGGGAAAAAATCTTTTGGATTAGCCTATGGTTCCAAAGGTAAAAGATATACTATAGGTTCATTTCCTGCTATTGGTCTTGCAGATGCAAGAGATGTAGCTAAAAAGCTAAAGATCAGAATTGCACTCGGTGAAGACCCTCAAGCTGATAAAATCGCAAAGCGTCGAGAACAAAAACCCTTATCTGTTTTAGAGTTATCTAAAAGTTATAAAGAGAGGTATTTACCTAAACTTAAAAGTTCAACTTCGGCTGATTATAAAAGGCGTATTGATAATTATATTGTTCCTACTCTTGGCTCAATTCCTGCTCATGATTTAAGTAGAAGAGACATTATTAAGCTTCTCGAAAACATAGCAGAAGATCAGGGGAAGCCTATTCAGTCTAATAGAGTCAGATCAATTTTATCCAGTATGTATTCCTTTGCCGTAAACCGAGCGTTAGTCGAGCACAACCCTGTTAAGGGTATCAAACCATTAGGTAAAGAGAATAGAAGAAAAAGATATTACTCAGAGAAGGAAATTTTGAGTATTTGGGATGCTTTTAATGAGGAGCCCGAGCCTTACCGCTCATTATTTAAAATGCTTTTGGTATGTGGGCAACGATCAGGAGAAACAAGAAAAATGAAATGGGAAGATATTGAAAGTGGAATATGGACGATCCCGGAAAAGGATACTAAAGCCGGAAGAAAGCATCGCATTCCACTCCCTTTTTTAGCACTTGATATCCTAAAAAATCTAAGTGATATATCCGGGGCTTCTGATTACGTTTTCTCTTCACCCGTACTCAATAATGAGCCCATTGCCTGGCTTCAAAAAGCCTCAGGAAGAGTGAAAGAAAACTCAGGTATTAAAGATTTTAGACTTCATGATTTAAGAAGGACAGCAGCAACTAATTTAGCATCTCTTAGAACTGAAAGAACCGTTCTTGGTAAGATATTGAACCATAAAGGTCTTGCTGGGGATAATCAAGTTACAGCTGTTTACGATGCTTTTGACTATATGAAAGAGAAGAAAGAAGCCTTGAATAAATGGAATCACAAGCTAAATGAAATATTAAACTACAATCAAAAACAAGCCAAAATTTACCATATGAAAAGATAATTCTTGAAATTTTAAGAAAATTAATTTAATGTTCATCAATGCAGGAAAATCGGTCAAGTGACAGGAAGAGCACAAAGGCCCCTCTCATTAAACCCAATATGGAACCGGTTTTTTTCCTTGCATTCAATAAACGCATAATTGAATAGAATTAATTCTATTCCCACGAACAGACTTTTGTCCCGTTTCGAAAGCGTAAAATATCAACTCAAACTTTGTGCTCGTTATGTCGCTAAAAATTATCCGACCAACCGAATTAGCAGAAAAATTATCACTTTCTACCGTTACCCTATGGAGAATGGAAAAGAGAGGAGAACTGCCTCCCCGAAGAAAAATATCAAAAAGAGTAGTGGGCTGGTTAGAATCAGACCTGAAAGAATGGCTTCAATCCCGTCCCACTTTAGATAGAAATGGTAGTTTAGATGATATAAAAGAATGATTTCTATATATGTTTCTATCAAAAGCGTCTATTATGAGTTTTTAAGAAAAGGCTCTGCATTAATTGCGCAAGTAAAATTTGTTTCTTCACAGAGGCAATGAGATGAATGATTCTAAGCCACCTATTGAGTTAAATATCAAAGAGCTTTATAGGAAGTCAATTATTGATCTTTATAAAAAACCAATAGAACCTCCTGTTTGTATTGAATTCGGGGGTGTCCCGATAGCCACATTCGGTAATTTTAGCCTATTAACTGGTAGAGCGAAATCAAAAAAAACATTTTTTATAAGCCTTATAGTTAAAAGTTTGATTTCAGAAAACTATCAGGATGAATTTATTTCATCTCCTGATATAATTAATGAGTTTGTGCTAATAGATACGGAACAGTCTAATTTTGATGTTTATAACGTAGCAAACCGCATGATTACCAATCCAAATGACAAAAAAAAGTTGAAGGTTTATAGCCTTAGGACTCTTGGATTTCTTGACAGAATTAGACTATTAAATGATTTAATCGAAAACATTAAACCAAAAAGCTTTCTACTAATTGATGGTTTAAGAGATTTAGTAAGTTCTGTAAACGATGAAGAACAAGCATCAGCAATAAATCATTTACTCTTGCGAGCCACAGAAGAAAAACAAATCCATATTATGGGTGTCCTTCACCAAAATAAAACTAACAATAATCCCCGTGGCCATTTAGGAACTGAAATGATTAATAAAGCAGAAACTGTAATAAAGGTAACTAAAGTTAATTCATTAACTTCAAAAGTTGAGGCCCTACAATGTAGGAGAAAGGAGTTTTCAAGTTTCAAATTTACTATCGACAAGAACGGCATACCTTTAATTGACAATTCTCTTATAAAAGTGAAAAAGAGCAATAGAAAAAAACTTCCATCTGAAGTAGATAAAAAAATTCATGAGAAAATATTAAAATCTATCGCCAAAAGAATTCAAAGTAGTAAACCAAACTACAATGAAATAATTAAATCAATCAAGGAAAACGTCAAAAAATATATTGAGCCGATTGGTACGAATAAAGCAAAAGACTATTTTAAATATTACGAAAGTAAAAAAAATATAATTCAGAAAGGACTTAAACATTCCTCTGATAGCTACTATAAAATAGATATTTAAACATGGTTGGTTATGGGCCTATTTATATATAGGCCCTAACTAACCAAACAACCTTCCTGTTGAACATTAGGTTGTTTAAATAAACAGCTAAACAACCTCTCTTAGATACATTAAAAACTAAATAAAATATAATAGTAGTTTAAACAACTTTAATTTTCGGTTGTTTAAGAAGGCATAGATTTTAAATATAACCGGAAGGGAAGAATATAAGGATGTGGAACTAAGCACCTATTCTTTCCTTCCGGCTTTAAGTATGGATTACAACTAATTTAGTAAAACTGTATTTGTATATGTATAGCACATTACCAACAAAACTAACCTTATTAGTAGTACTTTTTCAAAGCACGAAAGCCGTTCAAACCTACAATAATCTCCTCAAAATTTGGGGGTGATCTACAACACCCCAAAAATTTTATAAAAAAATTTTAGCGAGCCGTCTCTAATAACCTGCTTGTAGAATCGACTTAGATACCCCCTTCTTAAATCTTAGTTCTTTCATAGCTCTTGTAAGAATACGTTTAAAAGTACGCTTTTTACATGTATAAGTACGTGCGCCTTCCAGCTATGCAATCGACCCCTACTATACTTTGGGTTTTTTTCCCATTCCCCTGCATTAGGAATTTAAAAATGTCAGGGATTTAATTTCAAATAAACCAAAAGGAGACATTACTATGTCAAATCAATTAAGCAAACTATTAATCGACAGTATCGAGGAAGTTGAACGTAAAGACGGCTCTGGAGTCATGCCGGTTATTAAGATTACTGGAATTACTTTTTCAACGTCCGAAAGCGGAAACAGCAGTTTTACCAGACGAACTGTGAACGTCCCCTTAAATAAGCTAAATTCAAAAGCAGAAGCCGAACAATTCTTCAAACCAGGATCAGTACTTGAAGGTTTTGAACTGTACAAAAAGCCGTGCGAGGAATACGAGTACGAGGCTCCTACAGGCGAAACGTATCTCTTGAATTATAATTGGTCGATCCGAAAAGCCGGTGAGAATGAACCTACCGCCAAAAAATTGGATGGCTTAGAAAGAGAAGTTTTCTCCGGAGCCAAATCCAACGGTGAACTTGAACCACAAATTTAATCCTAACAAAAGGGAGGCACATCGCCTCCCTTTTTTAATATCAGACTATTATGAATCATATTAAAGAACACTGGGATTGTAGTGCCATTGCCTCTGAAGTCAAGCTACACTACATATCCGATACCGACCCGGAAGATCGCATTACCATTACCTCCCCTGAGGATGCGGCAGGTCTGCTTTGGGAGATCTTCCCAAAAGAGCAAATTGAATTGAAAGAGCACTTTTGTGTAATATTGCTCAATAACTCTAAGCAAGTATTGGGGTATGGGATTACCTCGGTCGGAGGTAAAACAGCCACAATCGTTGATATCTCCGAGGTAGTTACTATTGCACTCCTTGGCTCTGCTAATTCAATTATAGTGGCACACAACCATCCTTCTGGAAAACTTCGGCCAAGTGCCGCTGACACCAACCTAACAACACGACTAAGGCGGGCACTCTCCTATCTTGGCATTACCCTTGATGATCATGTCATCGTCACTAAGAATAGGTTCTATTCATTTTTAGCTCATGGAGAAATAAGACATGACTGAACAAATGAAACATGCAGAAACCCCTCCATGTGATAGCCTCCTTGTGTATCCAAGGAGTGGGCTTATTCGATTATACTGTCCCATTCGTGTCGCTTGCATCAAAGAAAGTCTACCCATCGAAATTGATGATATCGTTTTCGTAGAAGGAATTTCTTACACACAGAAGACCCCACTACTATACCTAATTCGGGGGAAATTTCACCACTTCCAACATTTTCACATAATTAATCAGGAGCCATTCCAATGAATTTACAATCATACTATTTTGACGTAGAAGAACGAGAGATTGCACTCCTCTCTTCAATCCGTACCGGCAAGGAAGATTTGCCGATCAACAATTACAAAGCCATTGTTTCATCAATCAATGGAACTGAAAAAGTAGTTTCCATTGCCAAAAAAACGTATAAACTTGTTCGTAACAAAGAGCTTATAGAACCCTTCTTAGAACATCTTACTTCTCTACATGAAACTTGGGAAATAGATACAAGCCATAGTTTCTGTATGCCTAATCGAATGCGGTTACAAATCACCTTTCCAGAAATCAAGTTACATGATGGGGATTCTGAAATCCCTTTATCTTTATACCTTCATAACTCCTATGATCAATCAGAAGGGATTCGATTGTTCTGGGGAGCAATACGAAGTGTGTGTTCTAATGGAATGATTTTCGGAGATGTTATGGGATCAGTTTATGCACGTCATACAGCAGGGTTTACATTTGACAACTTAGAAAAACAATTTCAAAATATGAGTTCTAAGATTGAACAAGTACAAGCTCGTATTAACTTTCTTAAGTCCACAGGCTTAAACAATAGCTTTATGGACAAACTTCAAGAAGCACTTGGTAAAAGGCGGTTAGAAGAAATCACAAATACTGATCGAGTTCTACATAAGTCTCAATGGGATCTGCTAAATGATATAACCTACTTTATTAGTCATGATGTAGAAAAGCCGAGACGAGCTGATCTTCAAATGAAAACGAGTAAGGTTTTCCAACTCTAAAAATTATATCAGAAAGTGTCATAATTTTATGGCACTTTTTGTTATTTCTATAAAGTATTAATTTCGATTAAAGATATTTTTAAACCAATCAAAAGGAGACTTCTTTTCTCTAACTTTATCCTCATCAATTAATTTGAAACTCTTTTCTTTAGTTTTTTTGTCTAAGTAACGATTAGCTTCTATTTGTTTATCTGACCAATCCTCTGCCCAAAGTATTTTTCCTTTTTTAATCCAGTAATGAGATCTGCAATTAAACTCCCAATTTCCTATTGAAGGATATAAGGATACGGATTCTCCGTTATATGTTAGCTTCCAGTCTGTAGGAGAAAATGGGGTAACTACCTGCTCTCCACAACCACACGCGCAGTTATGTACAGCGGTATCGTATTCTAACGATATGTAGATTACCCCATCCTGCATTTCCTTCTGATCAGGAATAAATTCTACAAACTTATGATCGATAATCTTCATTTATCATATCATTTAAATTAATTGTATATAAAGATGTATACTCACCTTCCAGATCTTGATAAAACCCTACGTGTTTTTTCCACTTTATCACTGCCATGACCGCATTCATGGCATTTAAATCTGCAATTTGAATATTAGTAGCATACTCGTCTTCCTCCATATCAGATAGTGAAATTCGCTTGGTAATATGATTAGTCATTTGATTTGTTACTAATGTCGAGCGGATAGTGCCTACTATATCTTGCTCTGCAATATTTACCCCAAGACCGGAATCTATAAAAGGAGTCTCCTTTTCACTTAAGTATTCAATTATATCTTTTTTAGCAGAACCGTTATCAATACAGATGAAAACAAAATCCAACTCTTTTAATAAAGACATATTAGATTCATCCAAGTATATGGAATGGGACTTTATTCCACGGTGCATTTTTGAATAAATCATCTTGAAATAACTTGTCTTAAAATACTGCTTTTCAAGCTGTTTTAAGGATGGGGCTCCGGGAGATCGGAAAGCATTGTGCTGTAAGAAACGGTCGCCATCAAAAAGATGAATTTCTTGCACCGGTGTTTTGGCTACTTGATCGAGTATATAAGATCCTGTACCCCCAAGACCAATTATTGCGATTTTATGCCCTTCCAGCTTCTCCGATATAAGTCCTATTTCAGCACGAGTTGAATTCGTATCAATGTAATTGAATACTGATTCGTCCTCCGGTACCTCAATAACCTCGTAAACTCTTGCCGTCTTAGAGGAATCCATTGAAATTGCCGGCGCGGATATTATCTCGATATACCGTGTTATCTTATGATGATAATCTTTATATCCACTTTTTGGCTTGTTTGAAAACGACCGATTAACTTTGATGGCATTCGATAGGTTTCGGGTTGTATTGTTGTGCTGTATCGCTGTAATTACACTACCATCTTTATTACAGGGTTGATCACCAATGAAGTGAATTACATGTGTTTTCGGTTTAGCGGTTTTGTTACCCGCCAGGTCCAAAACCGTAACAAGAACCCCTTCTCCGATTTCGGAGGAGGAGTTCACATACGGAATACGGTGTACAAGTAAGTGCCCATCTTTGAGCTCTAACTTATACCCTTCATCTTGTAGTCGTTTTAAATCAGGGCTATGATTTATCAGTGGCTGTAACATTGAACACCATCCCTTTTTTAACTGTTACTACATCACCTTTAACCATTACCCCTTTGGGTTTTTGGTTAGCTCCCCGTTTATAGGTAACGGTATATACCATATGGGATACGAATTTAGCTTCAGGAAAAGCAAGTTTTACAACTTGTTCGAATGAAAGCTTCTTTTCGGTTACTTCTACTTTACGACCATTTACTATGATCTCTGTCGCCCGGGCTTCGGGCTTCTTATCTTTAGATTTCTGTTCTTTGGTAGACATGTTTTGCCTCCGTGTTTAAATGTTAGTAATTGACACGGAGCAGAAACCTTACTACATTGTAGTGCTTAAATACGCTGTAGCGCGGTTCTGAACCGTGTTATATGACTTTAGAAGGTCTAAGTATTCATATTACTTAGGCCTTTTTTATTTTTCCTTTCGGACACCTTTGAACTTCCCGCCACTGGTTTTTACGTCCATAAACTTGCCAGTATCAGCGTCTCGTTTCACAAATAACTTGCCGTTCGAGTGCTTTACCTGAGTTCGTCCACGAACCGCACCATGTCGCCGGTTATCGCCGGATTTACCATTGGTAGCCATGTTTGTCTCCTATAAGGTTAAATTGACTTGCAGGTTATTACTTGCTACAGTGATGTGTCTAATATCGTTGCAGTATGGAATAACCTCCGTGCTCCACGAATTTGAAAATCAGGGTAGTGGAGAACTTTACCCCTGATCTTTTTTTATAAATATTCTCTTAGATCAATTCCTTCTTTATTTATTCGAATTTTGGGTACAATGTCAGAAACATTAAAATGTTTGCCCAGACTTGTAGATATGTAACCCAATATAATTTCATGATTATTATCAGTGATTGTGAATCCTTCTGTAACTATTCTCTGTACTGCAATTCTCAATTGGTTATGTAGTTCATCGGTAGGTACAAGGATTAAACCAGCAAAATCATCTGCATGCCTTTCTAACCAACCGTATTCATTAGCCGGCATCTGATCGTGCAAGTTTTTGAAATCTTCATAAGTATTGTAGTTAACCGACGCAAATATATCTTGATGAAGAACTATATGGCCCACTTCATGAGCAAGTGAAAATCTGAACCTATTCTCATTTTCATTACAAGTGTCAATATCTACTCTTATCTCACGTCTTTTAATGCTTGTTAAAGCTGAAACTCCAAATTGAAGTTCGAGAGGGATAGGAATTATATTTATTTCCATATCCCTCTCGACTATTAGTTCGATATCCACGGGTATTTCACCATCAGAATTATAGCTTTCTAAAAAATTCTTAGCTACTTCCTTAATATGTTCATAAGGATAAAATGGTGCTTTAAAATCCGTGAAATCTTCCATTTATGTACGTTTAATTAACTCAATGAGTTTATCAAGTTTATCTTTAGGCACTTTTTTTCCGCTCGTCGTTCTAAAAAAAACGGGTAGCATCTCAAGAACCTCTTTATCGTTTGGGACATAATCAGGAATAGTGTCATTATCAATAAATGCAGCATCCATAAATTCTTCCCAATCATCAGTGTTTTCTTTTATTTCCAGTGAAAGAGCGAGTTTGCGTAGCGATTGTTTTTCCTGGGGAGCTTTAAGTAAGCCTCGCTCCAGTTTGGAATGATTACCAGGGTCGTAATCATGTTCTTCACAAAACTTGCGAAGTGATTTCCCTAATTCTAAACGTTTACTTTTTACTAACTCACCAAATTTCATAGTTCCTCCTATGTAAGGGTGAAATGATAGGTTTTTTTGTTTTGATAGTATTGTGTTAAAGTTAAGTGTTGTATTAAATATACAACATTTTGTTGTAAAAAACAAACAACACTCACTTGTTTTAATTCCTAAAGTTTCTTCAAGCCTCACTACGGTCTTAATCTGTCTGCTCTCAAACCATTTTCCACTTTCGAAATATAATCTTTCAAACTCTGCTAACTTAGCCAATTTCTCTTGAGACATTCTCCGAGACAAGAGAATTTATACTAATTAAGTAATGTACGTTAAAATAAAAATTTGATGCTAATGCCCGATAAACTCGTCAATCCTTGAACCCAATTCAGATAGGCTTAGTCCAAGACCTTTAGACAACTTTAGAAAAGTGAAAAGAGAAGGCATATAGTTTCCTCTTTCGAGATCGGATATGTAGGTATCATCCATGTCACAGATTTCTGCAAGCTCAGCCTGTTTTAACTTCTTCTCCATACGGGCTGTATGAAGTACTTCTCCAAAGATAATCTGTAACTGCTTTTTGTCTTCCATAGATGGAATAGATAAACAGGTACTTTATTTTTATACACAGGGTACTTGCCAAGTAATAATATATTTAGTTATATACTTTCAATTTTAATTTAACCAAATTCAACAGTATGGAATTCTTTCTAATCTTTGTTGCCACTGTAGCAGGTGTATCCTTTTTGAAATTTATTTGGGATAGTTATTTAACCGATAACACTGAAAAGAATTGGAAGGAATACAAGCAAATATTTCCGGCTGAGGCAGTAGGAACAAAAATAAATTCCTCCAAAAAAATAAGTGACCAATCTAACGTCAATACAATAAATCTTACTATTCAGTTACCAAACTTATTGAGATTCTATAAAACCATTCCTTCTAAGCTAAATCCTGAAATTGTATCTAATTGTGCTAATCGTTTTGAGATTAAAATGCCCGTAAAGGTATCTAATGAAATTGTGGGTTATAATCATTTTGGAGTTGAAGTTAGTTATCCAAAATATGAGATGTATATTTATTCACTTTCTGACTCTGGCAAGAAAATTAGCGTTTCCCCTATCCTGCTCGGTCATGACTTGAATGTTGATCAGTATGATCAGCTATTGAGTAAACTTGTAAATAAAATGTTATCGAGACCTGATTATCAGAAGTTTGCAAGTGGAAAAGCTTTTGAAGTAATTAACAAATCAGATATCGAAAAATTATTGGGAAAAGCATGTCAACTTTATTCAGAAGAGAAAGACGAAGAAGCAAAAAAATACTTTCACAAGGTAATAGAATATGATCCTGATTATTATGAAGTTTATTTCCTCCTCATTGATATGTATCTAAATGAAAATGACTTATATCCTGCTGGTGAACTAATTGGAAAGCTGGATGTAATGAAAATGAAAGGATTAATAACTCTTGATAAGGAAGATTCTCAAAAATTAAAAGACCTAAAGTTTAGAAAATTTGAACTTCAAGAAAAAAAGAAATAATTAACTGAATACTGATTTTACTTTCATCTTATCAGACAATTTTTATCACTTTTAAATTGCTACTTATCTGAGTATATATTTTCTAACAACAAGCTTGATGATGAGATTCTTCCGTTTCATGTTCTGAAGTACTAAAAAATGAACGGATCGTCCCCCCATCTGAAAACCTGCTTTGAATTCGAATAGCATTACCGATTGCAATTAAAGCTACGCCAACATCTGCAAAAATAGCTTCCCACATGGTGGCTATCCCAAAGGCTGCAAGTGTCATAACCAAGACTTTAATACCCAGAGCAAAACCGATATTCTGCCAAACAATACGGTGTGTGAATTTTGATATATCTATTGCAACAGAGAGCTTTGATGGCTGATCATTCTGAATAACAACATCAGCTGTTTCTACGGTTGCATCAGAGCCCATTCCGCCCATAGCAATACCAACATCAGATAAAGTAATAACGGGTGCATCGTTTACACCATCACCAATAAACCCCACAACATTTCCATTCCCGATGGCTTTTTCAACATGTTGGTATTTTTCATCAGGCAACAAATTCCCATAAGCTTCATCTAATCCAAGTTTCTGAGCAATATAAGAGACTACTTCTTGATTATCCCCCGATAGCACGACCAACTTTTGAATGCCTCTTTCTTTTAGTTCTTTAATTGCTGTTCTGCTATCCTCTTTAATTTCATCGGCAATGCTGATAGTACCCGCATGTTCTCCATCAATGGCGATGTGTACGTAGGTGTAAGGTTCAGAGTGGTCATTATTAGTAATTTTTACCTGATGGTCTTTTAAAAGATCAAGGTTTCCAACAAGGACGTTCTTTCCACTTATTATTCCTTTTAACCCTTTTCCTGAAATTTCTTGTTGGTTTTCAACCTGATATAATTCCTGATCTTTTTTATAACCAAGAATAGCTTTTCCGATCGGATGAGAAGATTGTTGTTCCAAAGATGCCACATAAGCAATCAATTCATTTTCACTAATGCCATCATAGGTCCGGACAGATTGCACTTCAAATGAACCTTTCGTCAAAGTTCCGGTTTTATCCATAAAAAGAATATTCATCTTTCGGAGCTGATCCAGATAATCTGATCCTTTAAATAAAATACCATTACCGGAAGCCGCTCCAATGCCTCCGAAATACCCAAGTGGGATAGATATTACTAATCCGCATGGACATGAAACTACAAGAAATATAAGTGCCCGGTAAAACCATTCCTGAAAAACATACGAATCCACAAAGAGGTAAGGAAGAAATGTTATCGCCACTGCCAGCCAAACTACGATTGGAGTATAAACTTTTGCGAATTTTGTAATAAATCGCTGGGTAGGTGCTTTCCGTTTTGAGGCTTCCTGAACCATATTCAGGATATTTGCCAGCTTCGTGTCTTTATACCCGCTCGTAACTTTGATACGAACAGCGATATCCTGATTAATAGAACCAGCCCATACTTCTTCACCTGCATTAATTGTCATGGGCTTGGATTCGCCTGTAAGTGCTGCTGTATTAAAAGAGGCTTGTTCTGTGATTAATTCACCGTCAAGAGGAACTTTTTCGCCCGGACGAACCAATACAACATCTCCAAGGTTTACTTTTGAAGGATGAAGTTCGAGGGTTTCTCCATTTCGCTCTACAGAAGCAATATTTGGTTGTTGATCAATAAGTTTCTTGATTGAATTACGTGCTTTATGAACGGCCCCGTGCTGTGCATATTCACCAATGGTGTAAAACAGCATTACTGCAACACCTTCGGCATATTCTCCAATGGCAAAAGCACCAACCGTTGCAATCCCCATGAGAAAGAATTCACTAAAAAGCGTTCCATTTTTAAGAGAATTATAGGCCTTAATCCACACAGAACTACCAACAGCTAAATAAGATAATCCATACAGCATCAGGTATATGTTCTGGTTCCCCTCAAATACGATTAAATGCTCAACAAGAAGAGCTCCTGCTAAAGCAACAGAGCTTATTACCGCCTCTTTATATTTTTCTAAGAAAGACATCATTTTGAATGTCCTTTATCTGTTAACCATAACCAGGCACCATCTGCATTCGCAATATCAAAAAACTTTAACTTGTTCTTTGTTAGTGAGTCAAGAAGATTTGTTCCCCATTTTTGCCACTTCTTCTCTCCGACAATTGCGATAAGATCAAATTCACCTATGAATTCGGCATCAAGTTTCAAATCTTCCCAAAAAGACGAGACATCATCCCATCCTTTAAACCGTTCTAAAGTCATTAATAAATGAGAATCACGGTTTGATCCTGTAAATTCTTTCAGAGTCGGAGCCAATTTGTCGAAGTCTTTTTTACTTAATGTGTCTGATGCTTTTACGGCTATAATGCTGTTCTTTGTATGAGTCTCAATAGTAATCATAACGACTTTTCTTCATTTGTATATAAATGTGTAAGACTATTTTATATTAAATTCAGTCAAGATAATTGCAGATTATTGTAAATCTCGTGCATTATTACGTTAAATCTGATCTATAGAAACTCGCTTATTCTCCTTTACATCCTTAAAATGTGATGGAGATAGTCCTGTCTCCTTTTTAAACTGTCGGGAGAAATGTTGTTGACTGCTATAGCCTAATTCATAGGCGATTTCCGTTAGGTTCTGCTCCCCATAAACAATAAGCTCCTTAGCTCTTTCAATTTTTTGCAGAATGTGATATCGCTCAATAGATTTGCCCTCAACATTGGAAAATAAGCGACTTAAATATTGATAGTCTTTATTCAGCTCATGTGACAAATACTCCGAAAGCTTCCCATTTAACTCCTTATTGGTTCTCACCAATTGAATGATGAGCTGTTTAATACGCTCGACCAGTTTGCTACCCTGATCATTTATGATCTCAAAGCCATTGTTATTCACAACTTTGATAAGACGTTGGTATTCACTGTCAGCAATGGGAGATGAAAGTGTAAGTTCGCCCAACTCAATGTTCTTAACTTCAAAACCCGCTGTCAAAAGTTTCTCTTCTAAAACTTCTGCACAATGGCTGCAGACCATATTTTTTATATGAAAATACTGTTGTTTCATGTTGATTGATTGTTTTCTATTAATGATGATGTTTCCTTATTCAATTCAACTTCAATGGTGCTGTGGCTGAAATTGTAGGGTTTTAAAATTTCCCGGATTTCTTTTTTTGCATGCACAATCTCTGAGTAACTTGAGACATTTTTTAAAATGAGATGAGCTGTCAAAACATGCTGTTCTCCGTCCAGTGACCATACATGCAGATGTTTTGTTTGGGAAACAAAGTCTTTATTCAAGAACTTCTCTTCCAGTTCTTCAACGCTAATCTCATCAGGGCTACCCTGTAGAAACAAATACAAGGTCTCTTTCAAACGTTTAACTACATTCCAAAGAACATAGGCGGTTACGAAAAGGGATAGGGCAGGATCTAAATAATGAATATCCTTAAACATCAAAACAATGGAAACAATCAAGACTGCCGCCCAGCCGAGAACATCTTCTAACAAATGCCATGAAATAACTTTTTCATTGAGTGTTTTACCTTTACTTACTTTCCATGCGCCATAGCCATTGACACTAACACCAATAATCGCAAAGATAAGCATACCTTGAGCATCTGTATGTTCAGGGCTGATTATACGTGCAACTGCTTCGTTAATAACAAATATGGAACCACCGATCAGAACTAAGCTATTCACCAAAGCTCCCAAGAGAGAAAATCTTGTATAGCCAAAGGTGAATGATCTGTTTGAGCCTTGTTTTGATTTATGATCCAAGTACCATGACAATCCAAGGGAGAGACTGTCACCAAGATCATGTAGTGCATCCGAAATAATGGCTACACTATTTACATACAATCCACCAAAAAATTCAAGGATGGTGAAGCCAACATTGAGAAAGAAGGCAAGTTTTATATTACCTCTATTTTGAGAATGATCGTGACTCATCATTATATAAAATTAAGATTTAATGACCGTGAGAAGTCTGGCTTTTCTTCATTTCTGCAATTAATGAATATGCGTTGTTCCAGGCTACTTTTGTTCCTTTTGGTAAAGGTTCAAGTAATTTTACTTCTACCCATCCTTCTGTTTCCAGACCGGTTTTTATTTCAATGGGTGTAAATTTCCATTCTGTTTTTCCATTTTCTCGACGCTCTATGGCACTAAACATATATGTTTTATTTTCGTCATCGATTATAGCACTTTCCGGTAACGCAAACACTTCCTTGCCTGTAGTGTAGATAGTTCCATTAATGTACATTCCCGGGATTAAAAACCCTTCTTTCTGATCAATTTCTGCATGTACATGTACCGCTTTAGGATTTTGTTCAAACTGTTTTCCCACTGAGTATATTTTTCCTGTTAATCTTCCATCAGGGATAGATTGTACAGTAAAAGAAACCTTCTGTCCTTTTTTAACCTGATACACATCTTTTTCAAACACCATTAAATCGGCATGTATATGTTCATTGTTCACAATCATAAATAATTCGGTTTGAGGATCAACATATTGTCCAATTTGAATGCTTACGTCTTCAATATATCCCTCAATAGGACTAACAATTGGTACCGTCTCATAAATATTTCCACTTCTGATTTTTTCAACACCTAAGTTCAGTTGCTTTAACTGTGCTTCATACCCTTTAACTTCTGCAACCGAAGCTTTATGCTCTGCAACAGTTTTTTGAAGAGTCTGGCCAGAACCAACCTCTTCTTCATACAATCTTTGTTGTCTTGCAAGTTCTTTTTCCAAATACAACATTTGCTCGTACGTACGCACGTATTGCGTTTGGATATTTGTAAGATTAGGATGAGCTGCGTAAGCGAGTATCTGATTTTTATTGACCTTATCACCTTCAATGACTTCTATGGATGTCACATTCGCTCCTAAAATTGCAGTTACGGTAGCCTCATGTTGAGGAGGTACTTCCAATTGTCCATTAGCTTTGAATAAGCCCGAAAGGGCTCTTTTTGATAAAGTATCTACTTGTATTCCAAGGCTGTTAAACTTGAGTTCAGACAGATGAGCCGCATTTTCCTCTTCTCCCTCAGTAGCCTGTACCATGGCTGGATTCTCGGCATTCGTAGATTCTTGTTCTTCAACTTCAGAGGTATTGCACGCCGTAAAAAGTGAAATTAGCACTATAAAAAGTGTGAGATTTATTTGTTGGTTATTCATAATAGGATTGTTTTTAAAATGTGTTATTTAGAAGTATTCAGATAGTATTCCAGTTGGTAGCGACTGTTCAGGTATTCGCCAAAAGCTTCCCAGGAATCAATTTCAATGGTGATGGCATCTCGGATATTTTGCAGGAACATCACATAATCAATAGCTCCTTCTTTGTAAGCGGTTAATGCACCTTTTCGTTGTTCTTCTGCCAATGGCAATGCTTCGTTTTTATAATATTGCCATGAACTAAGCCATTTCAGGTAGTTTTCTTGCATACTGTTGTACCGGCTGTTCAACTCTCTCTGCACCTGATCAAGATTTTGTCGGGCAATATCCGTTTTTATCTTTGCGGATTGAGTTTTGCCCAGATTTGACCAAAACAATAACGGAAAGCTAATGCCAAGTTCATATTTATAGAATCCTGATTGCCCGGCAATTTCCTGAAAACCGTACTGTGCTCTAAGCTTTGGCAAGAACTCAATTCGGTTATTTCTTGCAACGGCACCCGCCACTTCAACTCTCTGCTCAGCCATATTCAAATAAGGATGATTATTAAATGAAACAGTATCAAAATTAATGGGCGCATCTAACTTTTCAGAAGAAATCAAATCAGTGGTATATGTTTGATCATCGTTGAACCATTTATTCAAATTTTGAATAGCACTTAGATAATCTCTGAAGGCCTGCTCAGTTTGAATTTTGATTTTAGTGGCTTGATTGAGCGTTGCAAGATATTCCAATTTAGAACTGGCTTCCGTTTCCAGTCGTAATTCAGCGGCTCTTGCGATGTCTTTAAACTGGGCATTTAGTTGTTCTAACAGCTCGTATTTTTGTTTAATAGCATATACTGTTGCCCAGCTCTGCTTTACCATTAGTTCAATCTCTATGTTCGTTAACTCAACATTAATCTCAGCAAGGCTTGCCTTTTCCTTTTGGAGGTTTACCCGGGAAGCAATACCCAAAAGATCAAACTCTTGAGAAACTCCAAATGTAGTCGTTATCCCAACCGCACCGTTGCCCACTTCTTCCTTTCCTGTGAACACCTCAGTATCACCAATTTCCCAAGCGGATTTCCTGAGTGCCTGTTGACTTTTAACTTCAAGCTGTGCTGCTTTAATAGCGGGGTAATTATCCATTGCTTTTTGGACTGCTTGCTCCAGCGAAATTCCCTGTAAACTATCAACTTGTAAAGATTGTGCGTTTACAACGGATGGGGCAATGATATTTCCGGTACCTATTAGAAAAGCTAACATAAGCGAAGCTTTTAGCCCTTTTTTACGAGCTTTTTTCTCTGCTCTGCGTTCTACGTAGGCGTATAAAACAGGTAGCACAATTAGCGTAAGCAAAGTCGCGCTAATCAATCCACCTATTACAACGGTTGCTAAAGGTCGTTGCACTTCGGCACCTGCTGACGCCGAGAATGCCATAGGTGTGAAGCCCATAATAGCGGCTATTGCAGTCAGCAAAATTGGACGCAGACGCTCTTTAGTTCCAATTAAAATTCGTTCTTTCAAATCAGTTACTCCTTCTTCTTTTAATGAATTGAATCGGCTTATGAGTACGAGGCCGTTGAGTACAGCTACTCCAAAAAGCACAATGAATCCTACTCCTGCAGAAATACTAAACGACATATCCCTGAGTGCCAGAAAGAAAATCCCACCGATTGCGGCCAATGGAATGGCCAGATAAATCATTACTGATTGAGAAAATGAATTCAAGGCAAAATAGAGTAGAATAAAAATCAGAAACAGTGCAATAGGCACAACAATTGATAATCTGCTTTTTGCACGTTGCAGATTCTCAAATTCTCCGCCATAGGTGATGTAATATCCTACGGGAAGATCCAGTTCAGCATCCAGTTTTTGCTGAATATCCGTAACCACAGACTCCACATCACGACCCCGTGTATTTATACCAACAGATGTTCGTCGAAACGTGTTATCACGGGAAATCTGCATGGGCCCGGGTTGATAGCTGATATCGGCAATTTCCTCGATAGGCACCTGTGAACCGCTCGGCAGATCAATATATAATGACCGTAAATCTTCAATACTTTGACGATTGGATTCATCAAAACGAACCACTAAATCAAACCTTTTTTCTCCCTCAAATACCACTCCTGCTACACCTCCGGCAAAAGCCGTACTTATGTAATCATTGAGCTTAGAAATAGTAAGACCATATTGAGCTATTTTCTGCCGATTATATCTAACAGTCATTTGTGGAAGTCCCGCCGTTTTTTCGGGGTTTACATCACCAACACCCGGTACCGTTTGAATAAGTGAGGACATTTCTTCAGCCTTCTGTGCAAGAATTTCGAGATCGTCACCATATAGTTTAACAGCTACATCCTCCCGAACACCTGTAATTAGTTCATTAAATCTAAGTTCTACCGGCTGGCTGAATACCAAATTAACGCCTACAAGTTCTTGGTTCAGCTTCTCTTTAATTTTAGCAATTAGCTCGTCTTTCGAGGATACGGTCGTCCATTTAGTTTTATCCTTTTCTAAAATGATCGCCATATCCGCAATATCCATTGGCATAGGATCAGTTGGGATATCGGCTACACCAATTCGGGACACTACGGTTTTAATCTCAGGAAAATTGTTCAACAAAATATCCTGAGTTTTTGTGGATATATCGATGGATTCACTTAATCCGCTACCGGGTCTGATTAATGCCTGCATAGCAATATCTCCCTCATCCAGTTGTGGAATAAATTCACCACCCATACGAGAAAATGTAAATAACGATCCTAAAAACAGAATCACAGCTGCACCAATTACAATTAACTTTCTCTTTAATGCAATTTCTAAAAGAGGGTTATAAACACGTTGTAGCCCTCCAATAAGCTTATTACTGACTTTTTCAAGAGATTGTTCAAATCGTGCAAGCCATCCATTTTTGTTGGCAGAAGGCTTCATTACTAATGCAGAAACCATCGGTACATAGGTAAGGCAAAGAATAATGGCACCTATTACAGCATAGCCAAAAGTAAAGGCCATGGGACGAAACATTTTACCTTCCACACCTTCAAGAAATAGAATAGGTGCAAATACAATAAGGATGATTAACTGACCAAAAAAAGCAGAATTCATCATAGTGCTACTGGCTTTATAAGTAAGCTCGTCCATTTGTTTTTTGCCAAACTTACTTTTGCCTGCTTTAATTCTTTTTTCTATCTCGTGTACAGTGCCTTCTACGATGATGACAGCCCCATCTACAATAATTCCAAAATCAATGGCTCCAAGGCTCATCAGATTTGCCCATACTCCGGTTGCTCTCATCAGAATAAAGGCAAAAAGTAATGACAGGGGAATGAGTGATGCGGTTACTAAACCTCCTCTCAAACTCCCAAGTAAAATCACTAAAACAAATACTACGATTAATGCCCCTTCAATTAAATTTTTGGAGACCGTACTTGTTGTTCGTGCAATAAGATTACTTCTATCCAGAAAAGGCTCAATTTTAAGCCCTTCAGGTAAAGAAGTTTGTACGCTTTCTATTCTCTCTTTTACATTTTGAATAACATCATTAGGATTTGCTCCTTTAAGCATGAGCACCATTCCACCGACTGCTTCGTGACCGTCTTGTGTAAAAGCACCGTATCGGGTTTGTGTACCAAATTGTACTTTCTCGGCTACGTCATTGATAAGAATAGGAATTCCAGAATCGTTTTTTATTACAATACTGCCAATATCTTCTAAAGAACGGATAAGTCCCTCTCCACGGATGAAATTCGCCATTTTATTTTTTTCTATGTAAGCACCTCCGGTATTTACATTGTTCATAGCGAGAGCATCATACACTTCAGAAATTGTAACTCCCATGGCATTCAATTTGTCAGGGTCAATTGCCACTTCATATTGCTTGATACTTCCTCCAAACGAATTTACTTCTACCACACCATCAACCAAGGTCATTTGTCGTTTAACAATCCAGTCCTGAATAGTTCTCAATTCTGTTGGTGAATATTCATCCTCAAATCCTACTTGTGGAACAATGGTATATTGATAAATCTCTCCTAATCCGGTTGTAATAGGCCCCATATTTGGGGAGCCGAATTTCTCGGGAATATCTTCTTTAACTTCATTGAGTTTTTCTTGCACTAATTGCCTGGGCAGATAAGTGCCAATATTATCTTCGAATACTATAGTAACAACGGAAAGCCCAAATCTTGAAACAGAACGGATTTCAGTTACACCGGGAAGATTTCCCATCGCCAGTTCTACCGGGTAGGTTACAAATTGCTCGATATCTTCGGTCGCTAAATTCTGCGACACGGTAATTACCTGTACCTGATTATTAGTTATGTCCGGTACAGATCCCAAATTAATGGTCATCATGGAGTATGTTCCAACTCCAATCAAGGTTAAAATGAATAAGCCGATGATGAACTTATTCTTTATTGAAAAAGAAATAATTTTGTTGATCATAGATAAATAGAATGGTTTCCTCTAAAAGGAAATCAATTATAAAATTCAGGCTGAATGGAGTAAGCCCCAAAAGCCCGTGTATAGATGAAGACTAAAAACTCTTGAGAAGATGCATGAAATGCAGAATCCTGCATTCATATACATTTAGAGCTTTAGTAAATAAGGTGAGAGGCTAATTCAGAAGAACAACTGTTTCTAAGGAAGCTAAATCTTGCTGTTCGATATTGGGAGGGATAAAACTTGTCTTCTGTTTTTTAGCAGAATTTGGTAAAAAAGAAAACGATTGATAAAGATCAGTGTAGATCTTTTCAATAGTTTTATTCTGATCAAGTCGATTTACTCTATTGTCTTTGATACAGGATTCGGTAATCGAAAAGTCTTGATGATTTTCAGGGGTTTGATGAATATCTGCACCGGAATGTTCGTGATTATTTAGACTCTCATCATGTTTATCCATTTTGCTTTCAAACCCTAAAGTGAAATCACTCGTGGATTCAATATTTATTTCTCCATCAGCTTCAATACAATAGATAAATGATTCTGCTATTCCATGAATAGTAAGAGAGTGAAGCCCCATTAATAATAACAGAGCGGTGGAAATATTTTTTATAAACTTAAACGAGAATATTGTCATTGTAGCTTTTAAAGCTTGGATCTAAATATAAAAGAACATCTCTTGTAAACCTTATACTTTCTTGTTTAAAACTTATCTCATTTTGTGTCTGGTAAATTAAGTTTCGCAATATCTATACAGCGATAAAAAAATCTCTAACACTTTCTCTATCAAATTATAAGAGCTTCTTTAGAGCTCCCCGGTTAGGAATCTACCCCGTAACCTCATGATTAATTGTATTACGTTTATTTAATTAGTTATTTCCAAAATCATCCTGAAATTTTATAAAATTTGTGTCTATACTAAAAGTAGTAACAATTAATTCTACTGTAACAGAGCTGTAACGAGAGTAGTTTGGCAAATAGATTATGATTGAAACAGAAAAGCCTCGCATCGCTTTAATTTATTGCGATACAAGGCTTTAGGTTTCTGTGGGACCGGGCGGAATTGAACCGCCGACACACGGATTTTCAGTCCGTTGCTCTACCAACTGAGCTACAGTCCCGATAGATTTTCTTTAAGCTGATAGCTTGAAGGGCGACAAAGATATCAGGATTATTATCTAACAGCAATAGGAAATTAAGTTTTCGAGCTGATAATTAAATAATTTCACACGGATTTTCAGTCCGTAGTATTCTTGGTTATAAATTATCCAGAAAAAAAGTTTATGCTAGTAGGGCGTTCACGCCCGGCTTATGCCCGAGATCCGGATTCCTGCCTGCGCAGAATTGACCTTAATTAGTGATTTTGACCTCCTCTGGCTCGTTGCTCTTTCTTTGACTAGATTCAAGATTCCCCTCCTTTTCAAAGGAGGGGCAAGCAGATCAGGAGGTTAAATGTGCCCGGGCACCGGGGAGGTCATATACAGACTTTGATGACAGATTGAAGTGATTAATGAACCCAAGCCCTCCAAAGATCCCGAAACAATGCTGAATCAAGTTCAGCACATGGTTCGGGATGACAGTGAGGTTAGAAAAAGATGAGAGTTAATAATTAATTCTGATGAATATCTTTAATTCTTATTTGAAGTGTCCTTCTTCCATTCCAATGATTTTCTTCCACTACATAGGCCATATCAAACGTGTCTTTTCTTACAAATGGAAGATACTCGTGCATATTAAATCCAATCGCATCAAACACTCCGGAATCACCTTGCTTTACTTTCATCTTTAAATGCCCGTTTCCGACTATTGTCGGTACTCCAACTGCTTCTACTTTTTTGCTTACAAAGATCGGTCGCAAATTGTGTGGTCCAAAGGGCTCAAACTGATTTAACAATTTCCAGAACTTCATATCAATATCTTCCAAACTCAACTCTGTATCTATCTGAAGCTCCGGCTCAAAAGAGCTTTCAGAAAGATCCAAATAGGCAATTTCATTCATCCGCCTTTTAAATTCTGTTAGCTTACCTTCCATAATTGTAAGGCCTGCAGCAAACTCATGCCCACCGAATTGTTCCAGAAGGTCTTCACATTTTTTCATCGCATTATAGATATTGAAACCTTTTATACTTCTTCCGGATCCTTTTATAACTCCCTCAACACTGCTTAACATAATTGCTGGACGATGGTACAAATCCACTAATCGTGAAGCCACAATTCCGATCACCCCCAAATGCCAGTCTTCTTTATACAATACCATAATCGAGGTTTCTCCCATATCCATCTCATCGTCGATCATAGACAGCGCCTCTTCCATAGTTTTGCTGTCTTTATCACGCCGACGCATATTCACGGATTCCAGTTCATGAGCAAAAGCCTTTCCCTTAGCTTCACTTTCAGCGATCATCAACTGAACTGCCGTAGTGGCATCGCCCATTCGTCCGGCAGCATTTATTCTGGGGCCAATAGAAAAAACTATCTTAGTAGTGTTGATCTCTTCTCTGGGCATTCTAATGAGATCGAGCAACGCCTTTATTCCTACTCTTGGTTTTTTTCTGATCATTGTAAGCCCTTCTTTCATCAAAATCCGGTTCTCATCAACAATAGGAACAATATCTGAAGCTATAGAAATGGCAACCAGGTCTAAAAACTGATACGCTACATTTCGGGGGAGTCCTAATCTTGAGATTGTTGCCTGTATCAGCTTAAAACCAACACCTGCTCCTGAAAGGCCGTCAAACGGATACGTACAATCCGGGCGTTTGGGATCAAGTACTGCTAAAGCATCCGGGATCTCATCACCTACTGTATGATGATCACAAATAATGAGGTCAATGCCTTTTTCTTTGGCAACCAAAGCTTCTTTAATGGCTGTAATTCCACAATCTACAGAAACAATAAGATGACACCCTGTTTCTTCTGCATATTTTATTCCATCCGGATTAATTCCGTAGCCTTCTTTAAAGCGATGCGGGATATAATAATCCACATCAACACCAAACTTTTTTAAGAAAATATATAAACAGGACGTAGCTGTAGTTCCGTCTACATCGTAATCTCCGTAAACGAGAACTTTTTCGCCATTGCGGATAGCCAGCGCGAGTCGGTCTGCCCCCTGATCCATATCCTTCATCAGAAATGGATCATAAATTCTGTCTATTGTAGGTCGGAAAAAGAGTTTTGCATCATCATATGTTTCTATACCGCGGATAGCCAATAATTCGGCTATTTTGGCCGGAACGCCGAGCTTCTGCTCTAGCGCAGACGTACGGCTGTCCTCGTCCTGCTGCGCGAATACCCAGCGGAATGACATGGTTTACCTTATTTATTTTTTTATTCATAAAGGCAACGTGGCGGTCAGGCCTAAGCGCCAAAGCATCTTTGCTTATTTCTTATAAAATACAATATCGTAGCTAAAAAACTTAATTCGTTACAATATTAAATATTTATTTTAACTCTTATATATGTACTAATAATCCGTTGCGGTTCATCAAATTCCTTTGTAAGAAAAAAATCCGCCCTAAAACCCCCAAAATATTGGATGTTTTAGTATATTTGAAGGCTTGATTGAGTTTGGCTGATCAGAATTAAATACCATAACGCCAAAATTTCCAAAGCTTATGGAAGCGTTTCCATAAATCAAATTCAGAACTTTTAAGAGACCTTTTAGAATGACAGAAGCAATCACCCAAAATACCATGAATAAAAAAAAACTAGATCCGAACTTTCCCATTTTCAATTCCCTTCAGGCAATGGGGCATGAGCAAATTGTAATGTGCTCTGATCCTGAATCCGGATTACGTGCAATTATTGCTATTCATGATACTACTCTTGGCCCGGCACTGGGAGGTACCCGCATGTGGAATTATGAAAATGAAGCAGCCGCTCTTAAAGATGTGCTTCGTTTATCGCGCGGTATGACTTACAAAGCTGCTATTTCGGGTTTAAATCTCGGTGGTGGAAAGGCAGTGATAATAGGTGATCCTCATAAAGATAAAACAGAAATGTTATTCCGTGCTTTTGGACGCTTTGTGGATGGGTTAGGAGGCCGTTACATTACTGCTGAAGATGTTGGAATGGAAGAAGAAAATATGGAATGGGTGTATTCCGAAACAAAATTTGTGACCGGAATTCCAAAGTCCATGGGAGGTAGCGGAAACCCTTCTCCTGTAACAGCTTTTGGCGTGTACATGGGCGTTAAAGCTTGTGCACAAAAAGCGTATGGAAGTGATTCTCTGGAAGGAAAGAAAATTGCTCTGCAAGGCGCCGGAAATGTAGCTTCTACTTTTGCGCGTCATGCAGCCAAAGAAGGTGCTGAGTTATTTATTTCTGATATTTATGAAGAAAAAGCAAAAGCACTCGCCGATGAAGTTAACGGTACCCTGGTTAAACCTGATGACATCTATGGTTTGGATGTGGACATATTTACTCCTTGTGCTTTAGGTGGTGTTATCAATGATGACACTATGGGTCAATTCAAATGCGATATCATTGCCGGAGGAGCAAACAATGTTCTGGATATCGAAGAAAAGCATGGTCAGGAATTAGTAAATAAAGGTATTATTTATGCCCCTGATTACGTGATCAATGCCGGGGGGCTGATTAATGTTGCCGGTGAGCTTGAAGGATATAACGAAGAGCGATGCTTACAAAAAGCAGGAAAAATCTACGACACTATTTTGGACATTCTGAATTTCTCTGAAGAACATGATATCCCAACGCATGTTGCATCCAATAAACTTGCTGAAAAGCGCATTGCTTCCGTTGGCAAAATAAATAAGATCTACTCTTCTAAAGGACATTTTTCCGGACGAATGGGCGAAATGTATATGAACGACAGAAAGTAGATTCCGCACGTTTTTGTTATTTCACGACGCAATCCGTATTCGGACTTTCGTCGTGGAATAACACTTTTAGATCTTCATATCCTCACTAATATAAGTTTCTCTATCTATCTGATAGAAACTCTCTGTGTGTCTGTTCGTTTATTCTCGTTCAATTATCCTTATCTTTTACAGATAAAATAACGTCTATTCATTAAGAAGTTTACATTTATGAACAAGAAGGAATTTGAGTTTAAAGATCGTCTGATAAAGGGTATATCAAAAGACGGGCATTTTAAGATCTCTGTAGTTAAAACCTCTGACCTTGTTAAAGAAGCCAGCCAAAGACACAGCCTTTCATTGTTAAATACTGTAATCTTGGGAAGAGCACTTACAGCAACTATGTTATTGGCTTCCGAACTGAAAGGAGAGGAGCGAATTCGATTGAGAATGGAGGGTGACGGACCTATTGGTTTTTTGGTTGCAGAAGCAAACAGCCTTGGTGAAGTACGTGGTTATGTTGGAAATCCTGGGGCAGAGCTGGATTACTCTGATTCATCCACAACATTCGGACAAGGACTCGGGCTCGGGCTTCTTACGTTTTCCAAAACACTTTATAATGAAGCAGAGCCCCGAACAAGTACTATTCAGTTAATAAACGGAGACGTCACTTCAGATATCGCTCACTATTTAACCCAATCTGAACAAGTAGATTCTGCTTTGATATTAGATGTTGGCATTGATCAAAATGGTGAGGTTACTGAAGCAGGAGGGTTGTTGATCCAAAAGCTTCCGGGTGCACCGGATGGTCAAATCGATATGCTTCAGGAACGCTTGAGTTCATTCCCTCCTGTTCATAAATTTTTTGAAGATGATCAGTACATCGATGAAGTTATGGAAAAAGTAATGTCGCCCATTAAAGTAAAAGAGCTTTCTCGCCAACTTGTTGACTTCTTCTGCAGATGCAATAAAGACCGGTTTTTGAATGCTCTTTCTATGCTTAATTATGCTGATCTGAAAGATATGAAAGGTGAATCTCAGGAAATAGTTTGTCAGTACTGCAACAATAAAGAAAATATATCGAAAGAAGAGATTGCCGAATTAATTACTGCAGCTAAAGCAAAAATGAACTAACATCTATGGCAGCTCTGAAAGATGACGAAATACGACGTATTGTTAACCGGGCAACAATGTTTCAGAAATTTTATGGTTCTTTGAACCAAAGCCCGCTAAGCGCTCTGGAAGAAGAGTATCCCGACCTTTTCCAAATCACTGACTCCCTCAAAATAGACCGTGCTTTTGTTTGTGAGGCTTTGCTGGAATATCAGGGAATTCCTGTTGATGAGCCTGTAATATTAGATGCGGGATTTTCTGAAGCTGAAGTAATGGGCTTTTCTTCGGGAGGGCTGAATCCTGACACCCTTAAAGAACTTAAAGGCCAAATTGAATATCATTTTAATACCGTTGGTGAGTTAAAGCACCGGAAGAATAAAACTATTTGGAAAGCTCGCCCCAAAGGTCTCTCCAGATTTATTGCTTCTCACAATTCTCCCGAAGTTCTTTTCGAAGAATCCAGAGGTGCATTAAAAATCTCTGTTAAGCAGAGTTTGAAGACATTCAACAAACTTTATCTTCCTGTAATAGTGGGAATATTTGCTTCAATAATGATGTTTGCGGGAGCCGTTTTTGGCCAAATGAATAATGATGAAGAAGTAGGAATTATTATGACCGGTGTTTTCGGTTTTGCTTCTTTTTTATATGCCCGCTTTATAAATAAAAGAAAGCGATTGAGAAAAGGCCGGCTAGTTGACCTTGCAGAAAGGCTTCAGCAAATCTTTGAGCGCCGGCAAAAAGTAAACTCTTCCTTTGATCAAACAATTTCTATTCCTGAAGACGAATATACTGGTGACGATGAAATAGAAATAAAAGACACAAAAAAAGTGTCTGAATAAACACTCAGACACTTCTAATAATTTTTATTTTCTCAATTCTAACTTTCGGGAACTATTTTATATATACCAGCACCGTCAACAGCTACATAAATATAGCCATCAGGGCCTTGCTTAACATTTCTCACCCTGCCTATATCTTCCAGTACAATTTCTCTTTCCTGAACTTCTGTACCATCCAACTCCACAAGAACCAGATAGTTAAATTTTAAAGAACCTATAATTGCTTTTCCTTTCCATGAGGGATACAGATCACTGGTTACAAAGTCTAAACCGGATGGTGCAATAGATGGATCCCAATAGGTTTTCGGCTGTTCCATTCCTTCCCTTTCAGTTTCGTCTGTAATTGGGGTTCCGTTGTAATTGATACCATATGTAATTACCGGCCAACCATAGTTTTTACCGGCTTCAATATAGTTAAGTTCATCTCCTCCACGGGGACCGTGCTCATGTGACCATATTTTTCCTGTTTCAGGATGCATCGCCATTCCCTGAGGGTTTCTGTGACCATATGAATACATGGCTTCTATAGCTCCTTCTTGCCCCACAAAAGGATTATCAGCAGGGACTGAGCCATCATCATTTAAACGATAAATCTTTCCGCCGTCTTTACTGAGGCTCTGCGGAAGTTCATCACGATTACCTCTGTCACCTACAGAAAAATACAGGTACCCGTCGGAATCGAAAGCGATTCTGCCAGCATAATGTTGACCACGGGTTGTATTCGGGGTCGCTTTATATAAAACCTGGGACTGAACAAGAGCGTTGTTCTCAAGTTTTGCCCTCATAATAGCCGTATTGGCACCTTCTCCGGTTCCCTGTGTTGAAGAATAAGCAATATATATCCATCCGTTGGATTCGTAATCAGGATGAAGCTCGATGTCTAGCAATCCCCCCTGACTTCTGGCGTACACATCCGGTACTCCTGAAATCTCTGCTACAAGATTTCCTTCTCTTACTCTCAATAATTTTCCGGATCGGTCCGTGATTAACATATCTCCATCAGGCAGCCAGGTCATTCCCCAGGGAATTGTGACTCCTTCAAAATATAATTCAGGAGAAACATTCACTGTCTCCGAGCTTTTTTCCCCATCCTGAGTTCCGTTAGTATTCGGTTTCTCGGTACAGGCAATAACAAGTACTGCTGCTCCCAGAACACTTAAAGTATTTATCAATATTTTATTCATGGTATATCCATTATGAGCTCATCACATTAAGATTAAGAGCCCGGGTTATAAAGAAATTGTCTTAATTCATCCACATTCATAAATCCTGTTCTCTTTTTAAGAACGTCTCCGTTTGCGTTTAAAACAAGCACTGTAGGAAATGCATAAGCACCTTTATTTTGTGCAAACTCTCTGGCTGAAAGTGTTTCGCCGTTAAAGCGAATGGTTTCTTCTGAATTCCCGTCTAATTTTACAGGGATGTATCCCTGGTCAAGTACAATACGAACTGTTGTGTCCGGATAAACTTCTCTTTCCATAGCCCTGCAATATTTGCATCCCACTTCATAAACGTCAACCATAATCAGTTTATCGGTTTCCTGAGCTTCTTGTTGTGCGGATTCTAAAGTTACCCAGTTTGGGGCGTTCTCAATTTTTTTTGGTTCAACACTTCTCAGTGATGAATAGAGAAATATTCCTAAAAAAATCCCTATTCCGGTAAGTATTATCAGTCTTTTTTTCACGGGTTCCTGAGTTTCAGTTCATCAGCTATCTTAAAATACGGAACTGAAAGCGGTTTTTTTCAATTAAACTAGTATTAATACTAACAAACGGATTAAAAAATGAAAAAATTCATATTCTCAATGCTAACACTGGCATTTATAGGGCTTATTTCTCCTTTGACTGCACAAAATACCGGTGATGCTGAAGTCATGTTTAAAAAGCACATTAATAAAATGGTTGAAAATGTTGAAAAAGCAGAAAGCCCGGAAAGTAAACGGGAAATTCTTAACAACTCTTTCAATGACCTTATTACAGCTATTGAAAAAGTTGAAGCAATGAGTGTTGTGCCGGAAACAGAAAAAAAGGGTTTGACCTCTTTTAAAGCTGATATTCAGGACAAACAGAACGAACTAAATGGTGAAAATGGGTTTGTAGGTGTGTCGAATAGTAACCTCAACAATTTTGCCAATTTCATTCAGCAGGATCTTGAACAGGCCGATACTGTAACCATTGGTGTTACTACACTGTTGCTGATCATTATCATTTTATTATTGTTATGATAAATAATCCTCCCCGTGTTGAATTAAATGTTCTTTTTTTCCTGATCTCAACATTGGGGTTTCTTTTTTGGGGGTGCTCATCCTCAAATAATGTTGTACCAGATTCTATTCAGGACAGTAACAACATTGAGTATTCATTAATTTACATTATACACGGTGATGCTGACTATTTGTATCATCATGAAGGCACTCGGTATAGTGCCGACAAGAGAGCACTCGATGACGCCATTCGTACCGCACGAAATGCCACTTCAGGTGAAGTTTTTATTTTCCACCAAAAGCCTGAGGAAAAGATACTTTGGTTTTTTCCTAAAAAAGATCGCCGATTCTATCATTTTAAAAATGGAAAGATTATAGCTGAGGGTAAATACTCGCCTGTGGATGGCGGTTTCACAAAAGAAATTGAAATCTATAAAGCTCAGTCCAACGAAAACCAGGTGAGATCTATGTTCTTCTATTTCGGTCATGAAATACCCTCTTTTAAAGGGCAGAAATATCACTCATCAAAACCGAAACTTTCTTTTGATACCAAAATCTTTGGAAATGATCTTGCCCGCTTTAATTCAGGATTCGACCTGACAGTGCTTTCTACTTGTAATAATGCAAATCCTTATGTTATCAATGAATTAAAAAATACAACCGATTTCGTTGTAGCTTCTCCTCAGAATTTACACTTGTCTTACCTGTCTTTGGATAAACTGAAAAAGCTTGAAGAAAATCCGAAAATAGACACTGAAAAGCTCGCAAATGTAATTGCAGAAAATTCTTTTCATAAACTTTCTTCTTTCCTCCAAACTATGGTAACAGTAGGTATTTATAACCTGCACAAAACAGAAACGTATTTAAATGAATTGAACTCCTTGTATAAAATTCATTTACAAGGCACTACTGCCAAACCTCGTTTCACTGATAATACAGATTGCAATACTATTCCTGCTTTACAGGATTCTATTGATTCTACGGGAGTGAATATTTTTTTTAAGCCTCCTAACTTTGGAAGAAAGGCGGTTCTGAAGAAACATTCCGGATGGGGATGTAAAGAATAAAGAATAGGTTCTTCATTTTAATTCAAACTACCTATCTTTCTTCAAATTTAAAATCTATGAAAGAAATTGAATCCTACAAGTTGGGAAAAATTGAAGTAACTATCTCGGAAACTGATAAGCAGAATAAATTGCTTGTACATTGTTTTGACGGAGAGTTTAAATCAGAATTTACTGTCAGTCAATACGAGTATGAAAACTATCGCCGGTTAATGAATCAAAGAATTTCCAGAGCTTTTTCAGGCGAACCGGAAAATGATTAAGCCCACGAAATCTGAAAAAATACAAATATAAAGCTCACCACAGACAACACCAGGCCTATCATAAATAAGTTGTATGCTATTCTCAGCAGCTTGTACTTTTTAGCCAGAACCACACCAAGCCCGTGAAGGTCTCTTGCCATATTATCATACAACCGTTCACTGTCTTGCATTAATTCTTCCATTCCTTCTACGTAGTCTGCTCTGGGAAGCGTATAAAAATTTCCGAAGAATAAAATGTTGGCTCTGTTTTCCCTTACATCTTCAAGAGTAACTTTTTCCTTACTCACTCTTGGCCGAGCAGAAAGCACGGCATAAATTAAGGATATCAGACAGGTAATCAGCAGTATTGATGTTGGCAATAACAGCCAGGGATTAGAGTCAATTTTCGGGGAAATAGAAGCAATAATGATTGAAATTATAATACCATTAATGCTGATCATGATGTTTGACTTGTTGTCTGCAATGGCGCTTAGCTCCATATGTGTTCTGTAGGAGGTCCGGAACATATCCGATACACCTCTTTTTCGGGAACCTAGTTTCTTCTTTGAGTCTGAATCTGATGACATTTCAATCTTTTAATTTTATCAAATATAAAAAATAACAATGTAAACTCGATGTACTTTGATAGTTAGGGATTTAATCCAATCCCATTCTCTCCAACAACTGATCGTACCGCAGGTCGTTTTTCAGTTTATCTAGAGGGAACATTGTTTTTATCATCAATATAGCGCCTAGTTTTTCGTCTACAGCTTTATTCAAATATCTGAAAGCTTCTTCATTTTCTCCCAGGGCGGCATATATAACTGCAAAATCCAGGCTTAGGTTCAGGTCGGGATTTGCCAATTCTCTGTTCTTAATTATTTCTAGGTTTTCTTTAGCCAGTTTTTTATTTCCCTTTAATGCTGCAATGTACCCTAATTGCGTTCCTCCTTTATATTCCGAATTTATGAGTGATAAATATTTTTTAATAGCTTTTATCGCTTTATCATATTCCTTTTCAGAAACATGTACCAGAGCTATTCCTTCCAACGCAGACCTGAAAAGCGGATCTAATTCAAGAATCCTCTCAAAAACTTCCATCGCTTTTTTGTGCTTGCCCAAGAGCCAAAATGAATGGCCATGCTGCAATAACACAGGAAGTGATACGGGTGCAATTTTACTTGCTGCCTTAGTATGGTGAAACATCCTTTCAAGATCACCAATTATCCGATAGTACATAGCAAGGGCAAGGCGTGCTTCCTCATTATTCGGCTCCATGGTAATTGCCTTTCTAAAATTAGCTTCTGCGCTATCAAAATCCCATTTATAAAATAAATCAACGAATCCTAATGAGACAAAAGACCCTCCCCTAAAGTCGCTCAAATCTAGAGCTTTCAGTGCAAATTTCTCTGCTTCAGGAAATGCTTCTTTTCCTTTTAAGTGGCCTATTATCCCTAAAAAACTAAAGCAATTTGCCAACCCTGAATACGCCTTGGTATAAGTTGCACACTTTCTGATCGCTTTCCGGTAACAGGTTATAGCTTTTTGAACAGATTCCGGGGTGCGCTTATTCCAATAATAAAGCCCTTGCAGATAGTGGTTATATGCCACAACACTATCCGTTGACGCTTCATATAAATTCTGTGTTGAATTAAATTCAAAATTCTGTTCCAGCTTCTCCGCTATTTTCTGAGAGATTTCATCCTGCACTTTAAAAATATCTTTCAGCTCTCCATCGTAATTTTCTGACCATACATGAAAGCCATCATCAGTATTTATTAGCTGGGCCGTTACCCGTATTTTATTTCCTGCCTGCCTGACACTTCCCTCTAAAACGGTTGCAACGTTTAGCTCTTTACCAATTTCCCGGATATCCTTCTTCGTGTTCTTATAAGCAAACACAGATGTTCTGGATGGTACTTGCAATGCGTCCAGCTTTACAAGAGCGTTTATTATTTCCTCAGTAATTCCATCACTGAAATATTCATTCTCCGGATTTGGGCTGAAGTTGGCAAAGGGTAATACTGCCACGCTGTTTTTATGGCTTCCTGTTATGCCCTGTATATAAGACTGCTCAGGAACGGAAAGTCCTTTGTTAGCTAAAGCAAAAATGCTGATCGGATTAAACACATTCTTCAGTTCATGTTCACCAAATGCCTCAACTTTTATGCCCGGATGATTCTTAATTTCTTCAAAGACTTTGCCGGAAATCATTACACCCCCCGGTACCGAAAGCGATTGTACTCTTGCAGCTACATTTACGGCATCTCCAAAAACACCTTCTGAATCGTGAACCACATCTCCAATATGAATACCAATTCTTAACGGTACTTTAGGATCTTTCTGTAACTGCTCCTGAATTTCCTGTGCTGCTTCAACTGCTTTAATGGCGCTGGTGAACATGCTCAAAGTTCCATCACCATAATATTGCATTACTTTTCCATTATGAGTGGCAATGGTTTTATCAACAACATTTCTTTGCCGGTCTCTTAAAAGCTTTGCCCCGGACTCATCCTCCTGCATCAATCTGGTATAACCCACCATGTCGGCAAACATAATTGCTGCAAGGGATCTGTAATTACTTTGCTCTGACATTCTTTTTTTTGGTCTTAATTGATACATTGTTAATATATCAATAATCGAGCCACAGTAGTATATTTAGAAGAAAAATCCTGCCTTTATTTCAAATAATGTCCCTTCGTCAGATATACCAACAGTTGAGTTGATCAAAACAGAATCAAACGCATTAAACCAAACTCCTCCTCCATAACCCTTGTGCCATAAAGACGAGCTTTCCCCGTCTGTCCAAACTCTTCCTGTATCAAAGAAAGCCGTTACTCCCAGCTTTCCTCCCAACAGGTAGCGGTAGAAATCCAGTAGTTCTATTCTTATTTCAGTGTTATTATAGAAAGTACTCCTGCCCGAGAATCTTCTGCCATTATACCCTCTGAGGTTTTGCGTACCACCAATAGTATTAGACTCATAGAATGGAAAGGGGCCAAAATTATGTGCTCCGCCTACACGATTAGCTATCACTATTTGGGGACTAAACCTTATCGGATAAAAGATTCTGAAATCAGACTCTAACCGGTAAAAGGTCTGAGAGGTATTTCTTATTCCGATATTCACATCTGAATGAAGAGAATATTTATACCCTTGTTTGGGGTTTATTGAGTTATCTGCATCTGAAATACTAATAGCTGTAAAAACAGTATTAAACCATTGATCTTCATCTGTAGTAGCACTAAAACCACTTCCAAGTTCGTTCAGAATATTATTTTCATCCGAATTATCATCAATTGTAGTAGCGCTGATTCTGTTCCCCAACTCTACTGACAAAACCTGATTTATGGAACGGCTTAAACTTCCTTCAAGAGCATATCTGGTAAGTCTTGCACGATAGAATTTATTACTTCTTGATTGTAATGTTGTTTCATTTCCCAGTCCGAAGAAGTTTCTGAAACTCTTTGGAAAAAGCACTTCTGAACTCACATTTAAATCCCAAAAACCAACTCTTTGAAACCACGTTCCATCATACTTTAAGTTAGACGCTCCTGTTCTGGGGGCGTAATTAAATCTAAGATAATGAGTTACTGCCGGAAATCTTCTGAATCCATAACGGACTATTCTGGGGCCTCCTCCGATGAAAATCCCATCGAATGAATTATATTCAAAATAGTATCCCGGAAATACCCTGTTCCACCTGAAATCGACTTCATAATTATACTTACTAATCGTTGGGTCATCTGTTAAATGGCGGTGTACTTTATGATTGGACCAAATTGTGTTTCCTTTTTCTGAATCAAAGATCTCCACATCTCTTGATGTTTTTTTATTTAACTCATTTAAGTTAAATAAATCGTCTCCCGGCCCTCCGATAACAAGTAACCTTGTTTTATTATCTGCTTTGCCGGATAAAATAAATTCATCGTTACCGCTTAATCCATAGATACGTATTTCTTTAGTTTCATTATCTGTAAAAGTTCTGTCAAAATATTTTTCCCTGAGGCTCCCCTTTCCGGATAACTTATAACACGGATTCTGGTTTTATCCTTGTCAAGCGTTTCTATTAAAAACCGCTCTCTTTTATTACTTCCGGGCACCGAGACTATCCGGTTCAGCATTGAATAATACTCTTCCGTAATGTCAACGAGCTTATCTCTTCGGGCTTTCAAATGCTCGATCGTTTCTGCGCCGTATTTTTCAAATATCTCCGGAGGATACTCTCTTACTGATCTTTCAATAACTGAGTCAGATAGTTGAGCCCTGACTGATTCCGCAATCCTGATCCACTCTTCATGGGTTAACTGATTCGTAAACCTTCTGGTTTGAGCAAGAGAATTGTAATTCAGGCCTACCAGGTTCCCGTAAGAATCCCCGAAATTCTGATACTGGAAAAATGATCCGAATTTCATAATTGAAGGAACTAACCCGTCCATCCTCATAAATGCTACGTCTCTATCCCTAGGGATTGGTCTGTATATTTTTCCTTGCTCGTCGTCCGGTTCAAAAGTTGCCCATCTCCATTGGTCGCTATGGCGATCCCAGTCTCCAATCAGCATATCCAAAATCCGTGCTCTGGCAAACATTTCCTGATCAACTCTATGATCAATATCACCGTCAATTTCACGTATCATATCTCTGTAAGCAACTACCTCTTCGGATCTGCCCACGCTTTGTACATGACTCATATCATTGTCCGGTTTTTCTTCAAATAAACCGAGTTGGCCGCCTATCTGATCTCCATATCTTCCCAGTTTCGGGTCATCAGGAACGTAGTAGATCTTTGGGTTGGTGTGGTATACTCTTATCGCATCAGCTAAAACAGGGATAATAAGAGCTCCATATGGGTTTAATATTGAAAACTGATCCTGAGCTACATCTAAAGCAAAGGTCTTCCTGAGGTTTTCATCCCATATTTTTCCTGCCTGCTTGTCAACTGATCTTAGTACATATTCATTACCTTCTTTGTCTTCCAGATGAAGCGTATTTGATTGCCCTTTTCCACCCATTCGGACAGGAATTAACCCTCCTTTAACTTCCGAGATATCAAAAACCGGAAACTCAGATTTTACTGACCAGTATTTCCGGTTGTGGGCACCTATCAGGGCCTCAAACAACTTTCCTTTTCCATCATAATCAGAATTCGCTGCAATAACTTTAGTACTGTCAGTATAATCTATATCGGGTAACTCAATATTTTCTTCAAGCGGATCTTGATAGGGAGGTTTTAACTGTGTTTTGTATAAAAGCTTTCCTTCTTCAGTTCCATCATAAGTCCATGCCTCGAGCCATACCGAACCGTCACCATAATATTTTAGTTTTGTAAACCCTTCACCCTGATAACTAAATTCTGTTCCTCTTCCGTTAGCTACATACCCCTTCTTGGTTCCCGCTCCTGTTACTACGAAATGTCTGGTTTCCCGCTTTCCTTCCTCCCTTATATACTGCAAACTGTGAGAATGGCCGGACGCATAGATCAGATGATCGTTATTTTGAAACAGATCTTTAAATGCCTTTGCCATATTACGGTACTTATAGTGATTCACATCCTGTTCAAGCCCGAATATTCTTCTGTACAGCACATTTAAAGTACCAAATACCGGGGGTTTTAAATGTGTAGATGGCGGTAAATATCCTCCATGTCTGCCTTTTGTTATCAGGGGATGATGCGCAGCTACCACTAAAAAATCTTTCTGGCGTTTTATGAGGATGTCTTCGAATTCATTCAGAAAATCACCGCCGTCAAACAGATCATATTCTCCGGTATCACCGTAAGGCTTTTCATGTTTATGCAGCCACCATTGTGTATCCAGAACTATCAATCTTATATCATCTCTGAGCAAGGGGTGTTCATCATCATCCATAAGCTCAATATCAACCGGGCCGGGAAATCCATCGTCAGGCAAAAAAGTGTTCCCTCTGCCCAGATAATTTTCAACAAACTTTTCCTGCCTTCTTACCGCCTCAAGTCCTTCTTTTCCTCCGTCATCCCAATCATGATTTCCGGGAATAAAAAATACCCTCCCTTTAAAGTTCTGAACCGTTTTCATTTGCTCAATAATTCTACCTTCATAAAACCCTCTTTCAGGATGTGTAGAATCCGGCAATCCGTTCAGGTAAATATTATCGCCTAAAAATACTACCGCGCTCCTTTCCGTACTCTTGGAAAGTTTATTTTGCAGCAGCTTCAGATTGGGTTCCTGATTTTCAAGAGATGCAGAACCTGCATCACCGATCAGATACATTTCATAGATAAGTTCTTCACCGGGGCCTGATGAATTATTATTCCATTTTTTTGCTTCTGATGAATAGTAAAGCTTAGAACCGGAACAGGAAACTAATATTAAATACAGGAGTGAAACTTGAAGCGCTCTTTTCATACCGAAAGATAAAAGAAGTTGAGTGCATAACCTGAAAAAAGTGCTTTAACTAACGGGCATAAAAAAACCCTGTCTTTTGCAGACCGGGTTGTATTTTGAATCAACTGTCACCAATATACGGCAGAGAACAAGGGCTGACCAAATCTTTTTTGAAATGTATAAGTAATGTTAGTTAATAACATATCAAACTAGTACTTTATACAAGTAAATATATACTAAAAGGATAAATTATTCATTTAAATGCCACGTAAAATAGGTTCTTTAACTCTTTATTCTATTGATGATCTGCATGAAATGCTCGGTATCTCAAAAATGACATTACGAGCTTACTTAAGAGAAGGCAGGTTGAAAGGTCGTAAGCTCGGTGTTAGTTGGTTCGTTACTGAAAATGCAATTCGTGAATATTTTGAAGAGGCTGAAGAAGTAAAACCAGACCCAAAAAAGAAAAAAAGTTTCCGTTATATTGTACAGGGAGTGAATGACCTGGTTAGCGAAACGGAGTACTGTGCTACGATTCAGGATGTAATTCAAACCCTAAACGAACAAGCTATCATTAGCCTTTTTCAGGTTCAGAAAATTGATAGTGAAACTGAAGAAATTATAGAAATAATAAAAGCCAGAGATTTTCTAGATAAACATGATTCCAATTGAAAAAACCGGAATTGAAGAGCTTAGTTTCGGAGATTCCAAAGAAGATATCTTTCACATTTTAGTAAACAAACAGGTTTCCCCAAACGGAATCGACCTTGATAAGCTTCGATTAGCAGATCCACGAAACTTTGATGCTGCTCTGTCTTCAGCAGGATGTATCATAATGCTTAATGAAACTGAGATCGACGAATTAACACGAAGAGGAGAGATCAGGAAAAAAGACTTCCATCAAAGTTTATATGATCTTGCTTTAAGAGAAGGGTTACTTTAGAATCTACCTGTCTTTTTTAAAAACATTTCCGCTCTTAAAAGACAACAAATAGTCTTTCCATCATTTATTTCTCCTGAATGCACAAGTTCTATGGCTTTGCTAAATGGAATTCGTTCTTTCTGAACAAATTCATCGTCGTCTGTTGAATCTTCGATCAATTCCATATCCATAGCTACATATATATGAATTACTTCATCCGCATACCCGATGGCAGGGAAAAAGTGCCCTACATAATGAACCTCTTTTGCATTAAGTCCGGTTTCTTCTTTCAGCTCCCTTAGTGCTGTTTCTTCAGGGCTTTCTCCTTTATCAATCTTGCCGGCCGGCACTTCCAAAAATATTTTTTTTGCCGGATACCTGAATTGGTTAATCAGCATTACATCTCCATTTTCAAAAAACGGAACTATTGCAGAAGCGCCCGGGTGTTTAATCCATTCTCTGGATGAAGTAGTATTGTCCGGTAGTATCACTTCATCATAATAAACATGCAAAAGCTTTCCGTTAAAAACTTTTTTTGAGGATTTTTGCTTTTCAATTAATACTTTAGAATCTGTCATTTTAATAGGTCTTTATTATTCTTTATAATATAATAGGTTATGGGGAATTAAATGCTGTTTATGAAGGATTATAAACTTGAAATAGAACAACGAGACGATTATTTATTCGCCTATTATGAAGCGGAACGAGACAGCATTGAACTATCAAATAAAATTTGGGCAGAAATTGCGGTTAAAATGAAAGAATTTGAGGTGAAAAAAATTCTTGTCGTTGAAAACATTGAAAAGAATGCCAGCACAGTTTTTGAAATGTATCAAATTATTCAAGCTTCTTTTAAACTGGGCTTTGCCGGAAAATCTATCGCTTTTATTGATTTAGTTGAAGAGCATTATGAACACAATAAATTTGGCGAGACCTTGGGAAGAAACCTCGGGGTTAATTGCAAAATTTTCAAAACTGAACCTGAAGCCCGGGATTGGTTAAAAAAACAACCCTGAATCTGGCTTATCCTTAGCTTTTCTGTTTCGTTTGTATTTATTTGTGTTGGCTTTGTGTGGTTAATGGGCGTACCTTTCAATACTAAACAGATTACACCTATTATATTTGACAGATCAAAAAAACATAGATGGTAAAACCGTTCAGGTTTCCGGAAAAGTGTTCACCTTTTCCAACCTGATCTCTTTTTCCCGCTTTCTGGTGGCTATTCCTGTAATCTATCTGCATATCAAAAATGATTATCAGTATAATACTACTATCGTTGTTTTAATTTTATATGCCGGTGCATCAGATTATTTGGACGGACTTGTTGCCCGAAGAACAAACACTATTTCGGAAGTAGGTAAAATGATTGATCCTATTTCTGACAAGCTGTGTGCCGCTGCACTATTCATTTATACCGTTTGGTTAGGCTGGGTCCCTCTCTGGTTTCTGATTCTTAATGTATTCAGAGATTCTTTTATTATGTTCGGATCTTCTTTCATTAAGATCAAATATGGTAAGGTTGCTATGTCTATCATGTCAGGTAAAATTGCCGTTAATGTTCTGGCTTTTTATTGGATTGCTGTTTTCTTTTTCAGAGACGCCGTTCAGGTCCATAACTGGCTTCTCTACATCTGTACATTCATCATGATATATTCGTTTTTCGACTATTTTAACCGCTATCGCAAAATAATGCGGGGAGCAAAATTTAACTGATCTATGGGATTACTTGACAAACTTGGTTTTAAAAAGAAAGAAACGCTGGATAAAGGTGTTGAGAAAAGTCGAGAGGGTATACTCAACAAATTGGGGAGGGCTTTTGCCGGCAAAGATCAGGTTGATGATGAAACCCTTGACCGATTGGAAGAAATATTAATTACTTCTGATGTTGGAGTTGCTACCACTCTTGAAATCATAAAACGTATTGAAGCGCGTGTTGCCAAAGATAAATTTGTAACTCAAGCTGAGTTACAGGCTCTACTTCGAGAAGAAATTGTAGATCTTTTAAAAGATAACGATGCGGACAAGCCGGCTGAATTTGATGCCGAATTTCCGGTAAAACCTCATGTGGTTTTGGTTGTTGGGGTAAATGGTGTAGGCAAGACAACAACTATTGGAAAACTCGCTAACCTTTATAAAAAAGCAGGCAAAAATGTTCTTCTTGGCGCAGCGGATACCTTCCGCGCCGCTGCCGTTGATCAGCTGATAATCTGGAGTGAACGTGCTGATGTTCCCATTGTTCAACAGGGGCAAAATGCGGATCCGGCTTCCGTGGCTTTCGATACGGTTTCTTCCGGGAAATCTAGAGGTTCTGATATTGTATTGGTAGATACTGCCGGTCGTCTTCACAACAAAAAAGCTTTGATGGATGAGCTTACAAAGATTAAACGCGTGATGGGCAAAGTCGTTGATGGAGCTCCTCACGAAGTTATTCTTGTATTGGATGCTTCTACCGGACAAAATGCAATGCAACAAGCTAAAGCTTTTACAGAAGCAGTAGATATAACGGGACTGGCTTTAACAAAACTTGATGGCACTGCAAAGGGTGGAATTGTAATCGGTATTTCTAATGAATTGAGTGTTCCTGTTAAGTACATCGGTCTGGGAGAAAAAATTGAGGACTTACAGGTTTTTGATCGGGCAGATTTTGTTAATGCTTTATTTGGAGAATAGCTCTCTTATACCGAAACACCCCTGATAAATTCTATGTACAAAAAAGCCAAACCAAAAAACTTCTTAATGGTTTGGCTTTTAAGTTTAAACTTCCCCTGTTCCGCCCGCGTCTTCTTTTCCGGAACCTGATCCTGGTTTACCATCCCCATCAGGGATATTATACTTTTCTTTATTTGATATTATATAATGCATTGCACTCCGTTTAAATTTTGGTTGTATGGAAACAACAAAATATATTCTTTGTATGCGACAACCTCTTGCAAATATCGTAAAAAAGAAGTCCTTTTTAATTGCTTTTCTGCTTGCATTTTTCCCTCTATCAGAATCTTATTCTCAATATGCTAACTTTGAAAATGATTCCCTGTTGGTTTTGGGAAACGAAGTGTACAGAAAAGGAAATTACCCGGAAGCGGAAGCCATTTACAGAAAGGCGTTAGATATATATCGAAACAACAAAAACAGTAAAGAGTGGATTATTGCATCGGTGGGGCTGGGAGCTTCTTTATTAGATCAGGGTGTTTATGACAAAGGGCGAAAATGGATATTGAGAGCGGATTCTTCCCTCAATGATTCTATACACCCGGAACTTCAGGCGTATGTAAAAAGCAATGTTGGTTGGGCTTACAAAACAAGTCGTGATTATCCTAGTTCTCAAAAAAATTATACTGATGCTCTTTCATTGGCAAATAAGTCCGGTGACAAATATCGTATCGCCCAAGTCAGTAACTCTCTTTCCTTGCTAACTTATCAGCTGGGCTATTATGATGATGCAATTAAATATGGCCGGGTTGCTGTTCAGAGCTTTAAACAAATCGACGACCCTTTCTTGCTTTCTATTTCTTACAGAAATCTTGCTTCTGCTTATGAAGCTTTAGGATTTACAGAAGAAGCAGAAGATAATCTCATCAAGTCTTACAATACTACTATCAGAACTCAGAATAACGACCTCACCTCGACCGTCCATTATTATTTAGGCTCCTTTTATCACAGAACAGGAAACTATGATAAAGCCCTCGCAAACTACTCGAAGTATCTTTCTTATGTTATTGAAGTTGGTGATATGCCATTTATCACTCCCGCTTACACGTATGTAGCTTCTGTTTATCTTTCACTTGGGGAGTTTGAAAAAGCGCTGGAATATTATAACTCCAGTGTTCGGTTGGCAGATCAAAATAACCTCCTTATTGCCTTAAGCACAAGAATAAACATTGCATTTTGCTATCAAAAACTACAAGATCTTGATATAGCTCGCTCTCTGTATAACGAAATTTTATCTGATCATATCGATGATAAAAATACATATAACACCATAGAAATTTATCTACGTTTTGCCGAGCTTGAATTGGAAACGGGTAATTTTTCCGGTGCTCTTTACTATGCAGAAAAGGCTTCCGGTCTTTCGTTTGAGACAGAATCAAAGCAATTAAAAGCCAGGTCTTATGCTTTACTTTCTAAGATTCACCTTTCATTAAATAATACCTCAAATGCTCTGGATTATTCTAAAAAAGCCTTTGGAATAGCCAGTATTTTTAAAGGATACAAGCTGGCTTCTTATTCAAGCACGTTAGCGAAAGCTTTTTATCAAGCGGGCAGTGACAGCGCTTTTTATTATGCTGATTTGGCTTTTTCTGAGATAGAAAGAGAGCAACAGTCTGTTTACGGAGACAATCTTGAATCCGGTGTTTTCAGCAACTATGCTGACTTTTATAACGAAGTTGCGTATTGGTATTTAGAACGAAAGGACGACATTCATAAAGCTTTTGAAATAACGGAACGTGGCAGGGCGCGTGTACTACTAGAAAGGCTTTCTTTTTCAGACTCAGAACTTCAAAACGTAGTAGATGACACTACTTTGATTGCATTGAGACAAAAAGAAAAAAACATAGACAAGATCTATCGGCAAATAGAAAATTCGAGTGATGTACAAACAGTATCAGAGCTGAAAAGTGAACTTAGTGAACTGGAGTTTCAGTATCAGTCATTTACGAACGAGATTCATTTGAAGCACCCTAAACTCCGATCCGTTAATGAACCTGAAACCATCACAATGTCAGAAATCCAAAAAATACTTTCTACCGAAGATGCTTTGATAGAGTATATGTTTACTAATAATAAACTTGTTGCTTTTTGGGTTACAAAAAATGACGTTGATTATTTTACAGCAGAAACTGACTCTCTTTCTCCGGTTGAGTTTCTTTCCGGCTTAGTTTCTGATTTTCGAAGTACAATTCAGGAGAAAAACTCCCTGAGTGCCCTAAAAAAGAAATCAATTCCACTATATGACCTTCTTTTAAAACCAATGCTAAAAGATGCGGCAGGGATTAACAACCTGGTAATTATTCCTTCAAAAGCTCTTTCCATTCTGCCTTTTGAAGCCCTTTATACTAATAATTCTTTTCTGGTTGAAAATTATAACATCAAATACCTTCCTTCATCAACCATTTATAAACATATAAAACCGCCCCACAGAACAACAGATAAAGATCTGTTTTCTGTTGCGGGTTCGGGTTTTAGCGGCTCCTCATCAGTAACAAAAAACTACAATTCACTTCCATCAACTCTTTTAGAGGTGGAAGCTATTTCAAAAGGGTTCAATAGTGTTTTATCTCTGAGAAATAGCGATCTGACTGAATCAAATATTAAGAATTCACCACTAAATGAATTCCGGTATCTTCATTTTGCAACTCATGGAAGGGTTAATGAACAAAACCCTCAGCAAAGCGGCCTTATTATTTCCGAGCTAATCGAAACAGAAGGTCCTTTTCAGGAAGATGGCTACCTGAATAGTAAAGAAATTTCTTCCTTAACCTTTAATGCTGATATGGTTGTTCTTAGTGCTTGTAATACTGCTGTTGGGAAAATAATAAGCGGGGAAGGGCTTCAGGGACTTCAGCGTTCTTTTTTTAAGGCAGGAGCATCTTCAGTAGTAGTGAGTCTTTGGAGTGTATATGATAAAAGCACCGCCTCATTTATGGATTCCTTTTACGAAAACCTGAACCGCTTTGAAGAGGATGAAATCGGGCTCTGGACTAAATTTAAGTTGTTTTTTGATCTTTATGAGCCCCCTTTGTTTGGATATAAAGAAAAAGCACTTCATCAGACCAAAAAAGAAATGATCGGCCACCCATTTTATAATCACCCTGTATATTGGGCTCCTTTTATAATGTTGGGTAAATAGTAACTCCTCACACGTTTTTCACTAATGAGGAGTTTAATTTTTTTGTAATAACCGATTAATTTCTGGCCTGGGATTGTGTTTTTTCTATAAACGCCTGGTTATCTACTTCCGGCCTTGTTTCAGAATTTGCAATCATTGCGGTAGTAGTGTAAATAAGCTGGGTTCTCTTAACAAGAGCTTCCCACTCGATCTTATCAACCGAATCTGAAGGGCGGTGATAGTCTGCATGTACTCCGTTAAAGAAAAAGATAAATGGTACGCCAAGTCTTCCAAAGTTCCAATGATCGCTTCTTCTATAAAATTGATTCGGATCTTCGAGGTCATTGTATCTTTTGCTTAAGTCCAGGTTTACCGTTGCTTCGTTTGCGCTTCTCAACAAGCTGTCTAACCCTGATGAAATAATTTCTCCACCTATGATATAGATATAGTCCTTATTTTCTTCATGTTCTTTATCAACACGTCCAATCATATCAATGTTAACATTGGCCACCGTGTTTTCAATTGAATAAATAGGATGATCTGAATAATACCGGGAACCTAGTAATCCTTTTTCCTCACCGGATACGTGAAGAAACAAAACACTTCTTCTTGGTCCGGCTCCGGCTCTTTTTGCTGCCATCATAGCCTGTGCAGTATTCAACATACCTACTGTGCCACTACCATCGTCATCTGCACCGTTATAGATCGTATCTCCTGTTGAGTCTGGTCTCCCGATTCCAACATGATCATGGTGTGAACTTAAAACAACTACCTCATCTTTTAGCATTGGGTCACTGCCCTCCAAAAAAGCAACTATATTAGATGCATTCACATTGTTCTGGGCCATTGCAACTTTGTGTGACAAAGAATACTCAATTTCAGAGGGACTGAATGCCGACGGATCTGCTTTTAATTCTTCTGCCATTGAAATCAGTTCAGAAGTATCATTTTTACCCAACAGCCACGCTGCTAATTCTGGCTTAATTCTATTCCAGGCTGCAGCTCTGGTGTCTTTTTCTTGTAAATAGGATAAAGAAAGCCGTCCCCCCCTACCCAATCTGGACTGCGTTTGTTCCGCATTTTGAACAAAACCTTCCGGATTATTTTGATCCATTATTAAAATTACTCCTGCCGCACCTTTTGACATCAACGTTTGTAGCGCCCTTTGGTTGGTGAGCTGTCTGTCAAAAAATACCAGCAACCATTTGTCAGAAACTACCTCCGGAAGCTGGTTTGTACTTTCATTACTGATCCCAAAGCCTGCAAAAATGATCTCGCCTCTTACATCATCTGTTCCTCCAAAAATTGTAACAAAATCTCCGGTATTCTCAGGGGTTAGTTCCGATTCATTTACAGTTTCTCCATTGCTATTGGTAACGGTATAATAAAAACCCTCAACAATTGGTGCGCTCAGGTTATAGTTTTGCTCAAAACCGCCGTCATCACCAACCGGCGTTAATCCCATAGCTCTGTATCTTTCGGTGATATATTCTGTTGCTTTCTCGATGCCTTTTTCTCCGGTTTCGCGCCCCTCGAATTCATCGCTTGCAATTATAGTAAGGTCTGATTTTAACCCTTCCATAGTTATGGTTTTGTCAAAATCATATATACTTGCTTCGGGTAGGTTTGTAGTTTCTTTAGATCCACTGCAACCAGTAAATACAGCGATCAACACTATGTATGATATTCTCTTCATTTTTTTATTTTCTTAATTAAGCACCAATTATTTCATCTACCGGCTTCAGGTCTACATAAAAGTCGGTGGGGTCTTCTTCGAGATATAAATTAATTTGTTGCTCTTTTATCATTTCTAATACTGCCAGAAAAGTAACAACTATTACAACACGGCTTGTTACGTTTTTGCAAAGAGTTGTGAACGATTGTCTTCCGGATTTTGTGAGCGATTCTAAAATAAATTCTGCTTGTTCTTCTATCGTAGTTTCAACTTTATTCACTTTGTGCACTATTCTTTGACGCTCGATATCAGTCAAAACCTTTCTGAAAGCAGATATCAGATCAAATAACGTTACATCTTTAAGCGCTTCACCCGTTGCTTGTTGGTCTACATTATCTGCATCGGGAAATCCCCTTTTGTACCGTTTTCGTGTTTCCTCGTCAATATCTGCCATCTTTATCGCCATTTCTTTGTAGCGTTTATATTCTAGCAGTTTTTGAACTAATTCATACCTTGGGTCTGTCTCATCAATCTCCTCATTTTCATCTTCTTCACGAGGCAGCATCATTTTCGCTTTGATAGACATCAGCATGCTTGCCATTAAAATAAATTCACTAGCCACATCGAGGTCTAATTCTTCCATTAAATTTACATATTCCAGATACTGTTGAGTGATGTAAGAAATAGGAATATCATAGATATCCAGCTCATCTCTTTTAATAAAAAAAAGGAGCAGATCCAGCGGTCCTTCAAAGTTATTTAGTTGTACTCTATACACAGTTGGAAACTAAGTGGTTATAAATTAAAATTCTCCATTTTCTTTTTCCAAATCTCGCTTATTTTATAGTTATCTTTTAATACTAACCTATGGATTATTCAAAATTTGTAATAGCAGTTCAGAATGATGATCAGGAATCTCTTAAAGAGTTCTATGGCGTTCTTACAAAAGTTCTGTTCAAGTTTCTAATGGTTAGAATGGACGCAGAATCAGAAGATGCGAAAGACTCCGCTCAGAATGCGATCATGTTTGCAGTAGAAAAAATAAAAAATAATGAGTTAGATCACCCCGAACGAATCATAAATTATCTTTTTACTACTGCTAAACACGATTATTTAAAACATCAAAACAAACGAAAAGAATCTAATTATGAAGAGGTTCCTGATTCTCACTCCAAAGATCCCGACCAACTGGATAATCTACTGGACAAAGAGCGGCAAAGTATTCTGAAGCGCTGTTTTAATGAGCTGAAGGCAAAACAAATGGAGTATATTTCTTTTTGGTTTAGCAATCCTGACAGTGAAACCGTTGTTGTTGCAGATCACTTTGGGATCAGTGTAAATAATGCCTGGACAAAAAAACATCGTATAATTCAGGTATTAAATGAGTGTGTTCAAAAAAATATTAACAAATAATGTAAGGAATGGTGCGTGAAACTGTCCTACTATGTGTAACACTTAATGTATTTATATACATTAACTATTAAATATTTTAAAAAATGAGTAGTTCAAGAGACCAGGATATTTACCAACAAATAGACGCTTATGTTAAGGTTACGTTAGCTGATAAAGACATTGATAATCTTTGGGTAGAAATTGCCAAAGACCCTGATTTGCTAGACCGTCTTGAATTGGAAGCCGGGATAAAAAAAATTTTAACTGAAAAAAGTATAAAAGCTAATAAGAAAGCCTCCATTCATTCATTGCCCGGCTGGGTGTGGCACGCTTCTGCTGCAGCAACTATTCTGATTGTTGCACTGGTACAATTCTTCAGAGTTGAAACACCAACTCAATTAAATGATTTCATAATTAGCAATATTCCGGCTGACCAATTTGAAGTTGCAGATGGGTTAAGGTCTCAGGATTTTCTTATAAACAGCGCGGATTCTTTACTGAACTTAGGATTTGCTGCTATTTCTTCTGGAGATCAGGAAAAAGCTCTTTCTATTTTTGGCGAAGTCATCTCAAAATATGATGAAGAACCTTATGTTTCAAAAGCTTTCTTAAATCGCGGTATTATACACTATAATGAAGGAGAATATTCCGAAGCAATAGCGAATTTTAAAGAAGCTTCTTCACGCGCTAGGGAAAACAGAATGATCTCAGAAAAAGCTTTTTGGTATCTGGGTAATGCCTATGTCAATATTGGCGAACAGGAAAAAGCCTTAGATGCTGTGGGAGAAGCATATAACAGGGATGGAATTTTCAGAAAACCTGCTTTTGTTCTTTATCAAAAGCTTAGTTATGACCTTGGCAAAATTGATTTTGAAGATGCAGAGGGGCCCGAAGCCTCCTTGGAAGCAAACCAGGACTGAATTAATCATCCACAGGAATCGGGCTCTCTGAATCCTGAGTATGGTTCATAAGAGCCTTATGTGTTGATACTTTTCTGGTTCCCTTTTGACGAATAACTTTATCGTAAGTACCATTCTCATTCAACGTCCAGCGTTGCATATTATCTCTGAGATATACACTGATTATAAACTGAAGATACTTTTTAAGTTTTGGAGCCTCTATTGGGGTTAATGCTTCTACACGCGCATCCAGATTCCGGTGCATCCAGTCTGCGGAGCCAATAAAGTATTTATGTTCATTGCAATGATTAAAATAATACACCCTTGAATGTTCCAGAAAACGACCTATTACGGAATGTACCCTGATATTTTCACTCAGATCTTTTTTCCCGGGAATTAGTCTGCATACCCCACGAACTATTAAATCAATCTGAACTCCTGCTTGTGATGCCTCATATAATTTTTGAATGATTAAAGGATCTTCCATACTGTTCATTTTTGCAATGATTCTTGCTGGTTTTCCTTTTTTAGCCTCCTTCGTTTCAAGCTCTATCATATCTGTAACCTGAGTTCTCATATGTTTTGGAGCAACTATCAATTTTTCAAAAGTCTGATCAGGTGCATAACCTGTCAAAAGATTAAAAATATCTGTTACATCAGACGCTATTGTTTCATCACAGGTAAACAGCCCCAAATCTTCATATAACTGTGCCGTATCGGGATGATAATTGCCTGTTCCCAAATGGCAATAGGTTCTCAGGCCGTCTGCTTCTTCCCTCACAACCATTGTTACCTTTGTGTGGATCTTTAATCCGGGAATTCCATAAGCCACATGAACTCCGCAATTTTCCAGTTTCTGAGCCCAGTTTATATTTCGTTCTTCGTCAAATCTGGCTTTTATTTCTACTAAAACCGCCACTTGTTTTCCCTCTTCTGCTGCGTGCATTAACGAATGCATAAGGGGCGAATCTTTTGAGGTTCTGTATAATGTTTGCTTTATGGCCAGAACCTGAGGATCCTTAGCTGCTTCGTCAATAAAGCGTTGTGTAGAAAGCGCGAAACTGTGATAGGGATGATGAACCATAAAATCTCCGTCTCTTATCACTTTAAAGAAACTAGGTGTTTCTTCGTCTAATTCGTGGCGCAGAGCAGGGTGTAAAACAGGTGTCCATGAACGGCTTTTTAATCTGGGATATCCGGACAACATGGATATTTGCATTGCATCAACCAGGCCGATGGTTCCGTTCATTTCATATACGTCGTTCCAGTTTATATTGAGGTTTTTCAGCAAATACTTTTTGATATGCTTGGGCATCTCCGATTCCAGTTCTATCCGAACGATTTCTGAAAATTTTCGCTCCCTGATCTCATCTTCAATTGTTTCCAGCAAATCATCGGCTTCTTCTTCTGCCCGTTCAACCGATGCATTTCTGGTAACACGGAACATATGAGCTGAAAGAACCGACATCCCCGGAAAAAACTGATCGATCTTTGTTCTTATTAAATCTTCTATGGGTACAAGAACTACTTTATTCCCCCTGCGGTGCACCTGAATTAACCGAGGGCGGTTTGCCGGTATTTTTATCCTTGCAAAATGCTTTTCTTTATTACGAGGATTTTCAAGTTCAACCGCAAATGAAAGACTTTGATTTGAAATAAAGGGAAAAGGGTGAGATTCGTCAACGGCAAGTGGTGTTACAATGGGGTAAATCTGCTTTTGGAAAAACCTGTCGCTAACTTTCTTTTGGTAATTGGTAAGCTCCGAATATTCTTTTATCAGGATGCCCTTATCAGCCATAGCAGGAACAAGTTCATTGAAAAAACACCCTCTGTATGCTTCTATCATTTTAAGCACTTCATGGCGTATTTCTTTAAGCTGATCAGAAGCTGACATACCATCCACAGAAAGTGTTTTTACTCCCGCCAGCTGTTGTCGCTTTAAGCCTCCAACTCTTTTTTGAAAAAACTCATCCAGATTAGAACATACGATTCCGATAAACTTAATTCTCTCGAGTAGTTTGTTTTTCGGATTCAGTGCTTCGGCAAGTACTCTTTCATTGAATTTTAACCAGCTTAATTCGTAATTAAAAAAATATTCCGAGCCGTAAATTTTCAAACTGCTCGAACTTAAATCTTTGTGCAATCCTTTTTCCTTCAGAATTTCATTCTTCTTTAAATTTGCCACTTTCTTGCCACGCTTCTTTTTTTGATTCTCAATTGGATCAAAATCAAGCTTATCCGGGGAGAAAGAATTGTATTTCATAGCTTCTTCCAAAATTCAATGCGCATTTCGATTATAAACTAAGTATAATTCTGTAAAGTTAGTGTAAACATATTTACCGAAATTCTGTGCATAACCCACTGCTAAATCCTGAGCAAAAAGAAGACGTTTTCGAAAACTCTGTACGCCCGTCCAGTTTGGACGAGTTTATCGGCCAGCAGAAAATAATATCCAACCTGGAAGTCTTTATAAAAGCTGCCAAACAACGCGGTGATGCACTGGATCATGTGATACTTTCCGGCCCTCCGGGATTAGGCAAAACAACATTATCACACATTATAGCTCAGGAAATGAATGTAAATATTCGCCCAACAACCGGCCCAGTTCTTGAAAAGCCCGGCGACCTTGCGGGAATGTTAACAAATTTAGAAGACGGAGATGTTTTATTTATTGATGAGATTCATCGGCTAAATCCGGTTATTGAAGAATATTTATACTCGGCAATGGAAGATTTTAAATTGGATATCGTAATTGATTCCGGTCCCAATGCCAGAAGTATTCAGATCGAACTAAACCGGTTTACTTTAGTTGGCGCAACAACCAGAAAAGGAATGCTTACTGCTCCGCTAAGGGCTCGTTTTGGTATCGATATGCGACTAGACTATTACGAAGTGGAACTGTTACACAACATAGCGCTTCGCACAGCCGGTATTTTGAATTTCGGGATTACAGATGAAGGTGCTTATGAAATTGCCCGCAGAAGTCGGGGAACTCCACGGATCGTGAATAAGCTTTTACGCCGTACCCGTGATTTTGCTCAGGTTGAGAATCTAAAAGAGATCGACAAAAATATTGCTGATAAAGCACTTAACGCGCTTGATGTGGATGCAAACGGCCTGGATGATATGGATATAAGAATGCTTCGGTCTATTATTGAAAATTACAGTGGCGGTCCTGTTGGTTTGGGCACGCTTGGTGTTGCCGTTGGTGAAGACAAGGGAACTATTGAAGAGGTTTATGAACCTTTTTTAATTCAGGAAGGTTTTTTACAACGAACTCCGAAAGGAAGAGTAGCTACAGCAAAAGCTTATCAGTATTTGGGAATTGACAGAAAGGCCAGTGATAAGGATCTTTTTGACAGTTGATTTCGGATTATAATCTTCTAAATTGGTTATACAAGAAAGAATAGTATTCATTTTATGAGTAACTCAGCATTTGTAGATAAACTTACCGACAAAGAAAAAATCAAATTAATGGAAGAGTTATGGACTTCCTTAAGAGAGCCTGTTGAAAAGTACAACTTGCCCGACTGGCATGACTCTGAACTTGAGAATAGAGAAGTGAAAATATCCAAAAAGGAGAGTGCATTTACAGAATGGAATACTGCCAAAAAGGAGATAAATAGTTCTATTAAATGAATATTCAACTTCTTGAGGATGCAAAAATCGATCTGCTAAATGGATATGATTTTTATGAATCTCTTGAACCGGGTGTTGGAAATTATTTTCTGGATTCAATTTATTACGATATCGAGTCTTTAGTTATATATGCCGGAATTCTGCCTAAGAATCAACGGAATTATCACTATATGCTTGCAAAAACGTTTCCTTTCGCTATCTATTATAAAATTGAAAACGACTCTGTTCTTATTTACGCTGTTCTTGATTGCAGATCCAACCCATCAGAAAATACAAAGAAGTTAAAATGAGGTCATTTTTCTAAGATAATCTTCTTACCTTTTCAGCGCTTTGTAACCGAAAGTACCTTACTCAATAAAATACAAGAATGAAGAATTTATTTACCTCAGAGTCCGTATCCGAAGGGCACCCGGATAAAGTTGCCGATCAAATTTCAGATGCTGTTCTCGATGCCATGTTAGATCAGGATCCCGAATCAAGAGTAGCTGTTGAGACCTTAGTAACCACAGGCTTGGCCGTAGTTTCCGGAGAGGTTACCACTGATGCTTATGTGGATGTTCAGGAAATAGTAAGAGAAGTCATAAAAGAAATCGGGTATACGAAAGCATCCTATCGTTTTGATTCTGAAAGCTGCGGAGTGCTTTCCACCATTCATACACAAAGTCCTGATATTGCTCAGGGAGTGGACAGAGAGGGCGCGGGAGATCAAGGAATGATGTTCGGGTACGCTAATAAAGAGACAGAACAATTTATGCCAATGCCGCTTCAGTTCTCACATGACCTTTTGAGAGAGTTAGCTCGCATTCGCAAAAAAACTGCTCTGATGCCATATCTGGGGCCGGATAATAAAAGTCAGGTTACCATTGAATATGATGATGCAGGAAAGCCAAAACGAATTCATACCATCGTTCTTTCAACTCAGCATGACGAAGGTGTTGAGCAGTCCCAAATTCATGACGATATAAAGAATATCCTTATCAAAAATGTGATTCCCTCAGAATTGATCGATGATGAAACCATTTATCACGTAAATCCAACGGGCAAATTTGTTATTGGCGGCCCGCATGGAGATACCGGATTAACCGGGCGTAAGATCATCGTTGATACTTACGGTGGTTTTGGAGCGCATGGTGGCGGAGCTTTTTCAGGAAAAGATCCTTCCAAAGTAGACCGAAGTGCCGCTTATGCCACGCGACATATTGCAAAAAATCTGGTTGCAGCAGGTTTAGCTGATGAATGTCTTGTTCAGCTCGCGTATGCCATTGGTGTGGCTGAGCCGGTTTCCATAAATGTTAATAGTTACGGAACCGGAAAAAAGAGCGACATGGAGCTTGCTGCTTTGGTTGAAAAGACTTTTGATTGTACACCTAAAGGGATTATTACCCGTTTTGATCTGAAGCGACCGATTTATAAACCAACAGCGGCATATGGTCATTTTGGAAGAGAAGAGTTTCCGTGGGAAAAGCTGGATTTTGTTGATACGTTAGGGTAACCCATTCACGAGCGATAGCGAAGTGATCTCCTGTTGTTGCCCCTTCTTGGGGATTGCCGCGTCATCCCGAAACCTCGGGATTCCTCGCAAATGGGGAGACTGCCTCACTCCGTTCGCAAATGGTGTCGGCAGGAGACTTAATATAATTTCCTCCCTTTTTTATTACGTGTGTATAAATCATCGTGGTTTTGAGGTTCTTATGTCCTAACAATTCCTGAACGGTACGTATATCATAGCCTTGTTGAAGTAAATGAGTAGCAAAAGAGTGGCGGAAAGTATGTGCTGAAACTTTTTTGTTTATGTTGACTGTTTTTGCTGCGGTTTTAATTTTCTTGTTTATTGAAGAAGCTGACACGTGATAACGGTGTTTGATCTTAGTTCGAGGATCTACCGCTTTTTTTGACGAAGGAAATAGGTATTGCCACCTAAAAGTTGCGTTTTCATTGCGATATTTTTCGTTCAATGCTTTTGGCAATATCACTCTTCCAAAACCTGCTTTTAGATCTTTTTGATGCAGTTGTTTTACTTTTTCTAATTGTTTTTTCAGAAGCGGAACACTTTTTAAAGGAAGAATGGTTACCCGGTCTTTTTTTCCTTTTCCGGAGCGAACCCAAATCTGTTTGTATTCCAAATCTATATCCTGCACACGAAGCCTCAAACATTCCGAAACCCTCATTCCCGAGCCATACAGAAGGATTGCAATCAGATATGATAAGCCGGAAAGCCCTTCAATTATTTCTGCTGCTTCATCCTGTGAAAGAACTACTGGCAATTTCATCGGTCTTTTCGCTCTTTTTAATTTATCTAAGTGAAGAGAGGGCTTCTTCAGCACTTGCTTATACAAGAATACCAATGCTGAAAGAGCTTGGTTTTGTGTAGATGCAGCTACGCTTTTTTCGTTTGCGAGATAGTTTAGATAGTTCTCAACATCTTTATCACCGAGTACATTAGGATGTGTGGTATCGTAAAATTTTATATATCTGATAATCCAACTAATATATGCCTGTTCGGTTTTATAGCTGTAATTACGCCGTCTTATTTCTCTTCGTATTTGTTCCAGTAATTCAGACTTAGCCATTAGTGCTTGGTTAGTTTAGCTGTTTTAGTATATTAGTAAGACAGCCAAGCAAGGCATTCCTTACAAAAATAATTGGATTATATCCGGAATAGGAATGAGGCTGGTGTTGGGATAACATTCTAAAAACCTTCCTAAATCACTTTTAAACTGGTTTTTTAGATTATATCCGAACTAGCACCGCAAAATCTTGTTTGGATAATATTATGTTATATGTACTAATCAATTTTCATGGCAGAAGCTGGTTACAGAATTTCAATCTTTGATTACTTAGAAAGCGTGTCGGATATGAAAAAGCAGTCCGATATTGGTGCTGTTGAAGCATTCTGTATTTGGTTTGATGATCTATATTGGCCATGTTTTGATTCTTCGGTGTATAATGATGGAGTTTATGAAGAAGGATTAGAAATATTTCGATCATGTTTCTCGGAAGAAGAATTGAAAGCAATGTCGAATTACCACAATTTCATAGATTCGATTGCTGATCAATTTGATGTTGAAAGAGATTGGTCAGAAATACAAGATGACCCAAATTGGAAACAATTAACCGAAGAAGCCAAAATTGCGGTAAATGCTTTTAATCAATCATAAAAACAGTACATATAACAAGCGTTTTAAGCGGACTCGGTTAGGGTTCGGAACTTTAATAATTAAAACCAGACTCGCCGCTTAAACGCTGGGTCGTTATGTGTATTCACCTTAATTAGAGAATTCATGAAATATCTTTTTTTGTGCTTCCTTTTAAGCTTTTCAGTTCCCTCATATAGTCAAGTAAGATATATCGAAGTTAATGGAACGCATGAATCTGTTCTTCCAGCTGATCAGGTTAGCTTTTCTATTCAATTAAAATCAGTTCAGGAAACTGTTGAGAAAGCAAAAAATGTGAACAATCAAAAATTGGATATTCTCCTTCAGCAATTAATTGCGATTGGAATATCTCAAACAGATATTAATGTATCTCCCATCACTCTTGGGAAGAATTACACCTACGTTAATAACCAAAGGCAACAAAAAGGGTTTTATGTTCAAGTCAATCTATCAGTTCTTTTGCTTGATTTGAATCTTTATTCAGAACTGACAGATACTTTTGTTTTAAATAGTTCAATCGAAAATATTCAATCGAGTTATAATATTTCGGACTATGAACATCAGCATCAATTAGCTTATGAAAAAGCTCTTGAGTCAGCAAAAAATAAAGCTACTTACATGGCTAAAGTTTATGAGATGAGCCTTGGCGAAGTACTAGAAATTGAAGAAAATTCTTCTTGGTCAACATACTCTAATCCTTTTAATTCTGTAACTAGAGATAGATCACAGGAAGAAGATGAGTTGGGTAAAGTTACAATACGAAGAAGTGTTCGAGTCAAATTTGCATTAAATTAAAACATACACATAACAAGCGTTTCAAGCCGGACTCGGTTAGGGTTCGAAACTTTAATAAATTAAACCAGACTCGCCGCTTAAACGCCGGGTCGTTATGGCACTTAATAAATTCTAGCTTATGTCGAATTTACTTTTCATTACTGTATTCTCGTTATTTGCTATGAACATTGTTTTGTTCGTTTTCTTCACTGAAAAGTTAAAAAAGTTGTTCCCAGAGAAATATGAAGATCTAGGTAGTCCAACTATCTTTTCAGTCAAAGGTGGAACTTCTGACTTTAAAAAGTTCCTGATAAAAAGAGAATACATTGCACTGGAAAACGACTCATTAAAGCAGATGGGCAACTTTTACTTAATAACAAGAATTCTATGCTATATCGGTTTAGCAAGTTTGTTTATAACATTCTTCGTGCCATAACAAGCGTTTCAAGGCGGACTCGAACGCGGTTCGGGTCTTTAATTTTAAACCCCAGACTCGCCGCTTAAACGCCGGGTCGTTAGCCAACCTATGAAAATAAAGCTCATTCTTATTCTTCTAACTCTATCATCATTAGGTTGTTCATCAAATCATTCTAAAGATGAAATCAGTCAGCTTGAGTATACTTTTTATAGTATAACCTTGGATTCAGTCTTTGGTAATGAAAAAAATATCATTTTACGAGATTCCTTAGTCGTTCCGTATTATGATGAAATGACTGGTCCAACTATTTTTGCCGATAATAAAGATCTAACCCCAAAGTATCGGATTGATAAAGACTTGTTGAGTAACAATGAAAGAGTTGAATTAATCCCACGATCTTATTTAGCAGAAATCGAAAAAGGAAAGCATGAGCAGTTTTGGGATAACTTATTTGAAGAATTTCCAAATTCTGTTGGTTGGGTTACTCTATCAACAGTCAGTTACAATGAAGATTCAACTCAGGCTTCTTTTTTTATCAATCAAGGTTGCGGTCCATACTGCGGTGGAGAAAAAGAGATTGTTTTTGAAAAAGTAAATCAAAATTGGGAGTTGACTTATGTCATGCAAATTGGCGAGTTATAAACCCTCACAGTTGGCTAACAAGCGTTTCAAGCGGACCCCGACAGTAGTCGGGACTTCGCTCTATGTTGCTTTTAACTAAAACCCAAATAGATCCCGGGGCCGCTTAAACGCCAGGTCGTTATGTGTTTTAACCAGTAAAAGTATTGCAAACTAAACGAGAGATACTTTCAGAATACATTTCCGATTTTTTCACTTCTATCGGAATTACTCCAATTGATGGGTTTCTATTTCTAATAATCGTAGTAGCAATTTTGAAACTACTTCAAATCAGAAGTTTTAAGGAAAAAACAGAATTTCAGAAAGTATCCTTCATTTTTTCATGGGTCTTAATTCTTGGTTGTATTGCATTGCTGTTATTCCTAAAATCAAAGTAAAAAAACACATAACAAGCGTTTCAAGCGGACTCGAACGTGGTTCGGTTCTTTAATTTTAAACCCCAGGCTCGCCGCTTAAACGCAGGGTCGTTATGCCGCTAACTTAACAAAAGCCTAAATAATGGGGTGACAGAATCTGTCAGCACTAATTATTACTTTGGAAAACTAAACTAAGTATGATCATAAATTTTTATTCTCATGGGTAGAGACAGTAATAAATGGATTGACGACGGACTAGACGTATTTGCATCTTCACATACAGCACAAACTTCTGCTAATTGGATTTCTCAAATTCAAGACGCCATTAAATCTTCAAATTTAGAAATTGACAATGTTTTAGGGAGTTATTCCAATAATAGTATAGGTCAACTCGGTGGATTCTATGCTGAAGCGTATCACCCAGGTTCTTTCAATATCAATGCAGCAAAGAACCAGTCTTCTTTTAATACGTTCCGTGAAGGTAGCACAGCAAACGGTTCTTCTGATATTGGCACTTCATGGGGAGAAAAATACGGTGCTAAATATAATAATACGCATCAGCGATCCCTCGGACGACAAGCTGAAGTTTCCTCGAATCAAGAGGGAACAAGTAAATATTCTGGTCAAGAAAGACTCATCCCTTCCGATCAATTGACCGACGCTCAGAAAGCAGCTCGCGACAAAGTAGCAAAAGAGCTCAGTGAGGAAAATGCTGAAACAGCGGCACGATATAAAGAAACTGGCGATCGACTTACAGACCGTCTCCGTGCTCCGGATGGTACCGAATCAAAACCACTCACAAAACCTGATGCAGACCAGTGGGCAAAAGATGCTAAGAATGGAAATGTTCGTCATTTTGAAATTCAAAATGAAGTTCTGCTACGTGAGCATCTTACTCAAATTGGAAAAGCTGCTGGAGGTGCTGCCGCCATATCAGTAGCTATTCAAGCTGCTCCAATTATAGTGTCAGGAATTAATAAGCTTGTTCGCAACCAAGACTATACGGCAAGCGCATTTGGTCGTGAAGTTGGAACTTGGGCAAAGGAGCAAGGTGGTGCAATTGCTCTTGATACTTTTACAAAGGCTTCTCTTGGTGGCGCTCTTTCAACTGCCCAGCAACTTGGCCATTTAAGTGGTCCATTGGCGTCTGCATCTCCAGCAACGCTTGGGGGTATAGCTGTTGTCTCTGTTGAATCAATTAAGGCATTATGGGCTTGGCAAAATGAAACTTGCACCGGAGAACAAGCCTTATCACAATCTTTTGTTTGTGGAGCTAAAACTGCAGTCGCATTGCAAGGCGCTGCAATTGGCCAAACAATTATTCCTATACCTGTAGTTGGTGCAATAGTTGGTTCTTTAGCCGGATCATTCTTAGCTGAACAGGGAATGCAGTCTATGAGCAATACAACAACTATAACCCTGCTTCAAGAATTAGATAAAAACTTTGCTTTGCATCAAAAGCATGTAAAAATACTAGCCACATCGAGTGGTGAATACAAAGAGATCTCCAACAAATATGACAACTACTTAGCCAAAGGAACCTTTCTTCTTGTCAGTGCTGAAATACATGAAGAGGAAAATGAACAAGTCTTAAATGACTTAGAGAATGTGGAGGAATTATCTGAGTCTTCAATAGAGCAAGCTCAGAAAAGACTTGATCTTTGGAGGGGTAATGATGTCTGATGAAATCATCCAATCTGAAAATAATTTACCCCTACCCCAAAATAATGAGATCAAATCTCTATTTGAACGTCTTCATGGCTTAATTCAGGATGTTGAAGAAGCAAATGATGACATTAGCAGTATAGTTAACCAGGGATTTTTGGGGAGGTTTGTCTCAAATGTCAAAGGCGAAACTGCACAAGCTTTTGCAAAAGCTCAAGATTTACAAGCACAATTGCAGGAAGTCCAAATTGCTTTGGCTTTTGTAAATCTAAAATTAGTTGGTCAGATAAAGGAGCAACAAGATTTAATAGAACAACAGCAGAGCGAACTTACAAAGTCCAATGAGAGAATAGAGAATCAACAAGCAGAAATAAATGAAGCTACTTCAAAAATAAAAAAACAGCAGAAAACGATATTTAAAATATTGAACTTAACTCAAGAGCAAGAAGAAAAAATTCGCGAAGTAGTTCAGACTTCCGAATACGTTAAAAATTTAGAAAAAGCACACAACAGAAAAATTGATAATCTTAGTAAAGAACTAAAAGATACAAGAACGAAAATTGAAAATGACTATCAGAAAATAATAACCTCTGAAGTAGATAATCTTAACCAAGAAATCCAAAAGCTTTCAAGGAATTTAGTTGAGGGTAAAAAAAATATTAATGATAAAATTTCAGAGATCTCGTCTCAATTCAAAGTTAGGTTTCAGTTTTCTATCATTGCTATATTAATTGCGTTAGTTCTTTCCATAATTGCAATATTAATTTAATGAGTTAAAAACGTAAATGTACCCGCGGCATAACAACGGCATTAAGCGGACTTGGTAAAAATTCGGTTTACTATCTGTCTCCTTGCGTTTACAGTTTTGTCTGTTATTGTTAAGTATATAATCTCCAAGCCGCTTATCCCGTGGGCCGTTATACCACTTACTACATGAGAAGCTATTTCCCAACAAAACGCCAATTATTCATTTCAACACTTGTGTTGTTTATATTCAGCGTTATTTTGCATTTCATTGCTTGGGGTTTAGCTTTAGCAGCTTGGGAAAATACAACTACAATTTTTGGAGATATCTTTGTGTGGATTGGTTCCTACATTATCTATCCATCAATAATTTTACTAAAACCTTTAGGAAGTTTTTTACCGAAGTTTGTAGTTCTATTTTTGGCCGCTCTGGTAAATAGCCTGTTTTTTAGCAGTTTATTTTTGTCACTCTTTAATTACCTTAAATCAAATAAAAAAAGTGGTATAACAAGCGTTTCAAGCGGACTCGAACGCGGTTCGGGTTCTTAATTTTAACCCCCAGACTCGCCGCTTAAACGCCGGGTCGTTAGGTAAACTTGCCTTAATTAACTTTCATGATTAAGCCACAAGAAATTGTTAAAATCTTTGAGAAAGAATTTTCTCCAGTTTTGAAGAAATTCTCGATTTTAGAAATACCTGTTTTCGAGATTGCAGAATGTGTTGATAAATATGTTTGGCATCCTGGTTGTTATGTTTGGTGGAATGGGAACGATGTGATAAAAGTTTGCCGATCTCTTTCTAATTCAAGAAAACGAGCATTAGAACATTTGTCAGCCGATTATGGGGATAAGGATAAAAACAAACTATTTGATGATTTAAAAAATAATCCTGAATCGAGACTATTTTTGTTTAATGTAAAAAAATTAGAAGATCATCATTGGGTGGCAGCAGTGGAGATTTTTCTAGAGACCACGTTAGAACCAAAAATTCGTTCTGGAAGAATGGGATAAAAGAGGAGTTATTATGTTTTGTTCAAACTGCGGTGCAGAAGTTAATTCGTCAGATAAATTCTGCAATAATTGTGGTAGAAAAATTGAAAACCCAAATATAAAAGACGTTGTGGAAAGCTCTACTGAACTGCCCGCAGAAGTAGATTTTTTCCAAGATATTGGTGGCAGAGCATGGAATGCCAAAAATCTAACTACTAACTATAAAGGAGGTAGTTGCATTGATGTAAAGGAAGGCCCAACAGCAATAGTCTTCCATAAAAATGGTTTAAAAATTCATTCTGGGGTTTTTAAGAAATTTGAAGTTCCTTACTCAAACATTATTACAGTTCAGTACGAAGACCGTGATTCTTTAGGAAATTATAGAACTAAAGATAAGTCCGTTGTAGGCAGAGCGGTCGCAGGTGGTCTTTTGCTTGGACCTTTGGGTGCCGTTATTGGAGGAATGTCAGGAATCGGCACTAAATCCAAAAAACTTGATCAGGAAACCGATTATTTAATTATCAATTACTGGGACAAATCAACAAAAAGTAATGAAGTGTTACTCTTTTCCGGGAAAAATAGGAGAAGTGAATTCAATAATTTTGTAAATGACTTCCTAAAATGGAAAAGACAGTCTCAAAACTTTACACCTAAAAATAGCATACAATCCAGTGTCAGTCAGGAAGATATAGATTTTCCTCAAAGTAATAAGAGCCAAACAATTGCCTTAGTACTTTCAATTTTTCTTGGTGGCTTAGGATTGGATCGTTTTTATCTCGGACATTTTGGCTTAGGTTTTCTAAAATTTATTACGTTTGGAGGATTCGGTATTTGGTGGCTAATTGACATTATATTAATTGCTTCAAAAAACATGAAAGATTCAAATGGGCTACCTTTAAAGTTTACCTAACAACGGTTTCAACGCGGACTTGGCCACTATTTGCCATTTCAAAATTTGTTACTTCAAAAGAAATTTCCAGTTTTAAAACCATTACTAACCAAAAGGCCAAGCCGGTTAAACCGCAGGTCGTTATATGTACTAATCAATTTTCATGGCAGAAGCTGGTTACAGAATTTCAATCTTTGATTACTTAGAAAGCGTGTCGGATATGAAAAAGCAGTCCGATATTGGTGCTGTTGAAGCATTCTGTATTTGGTTTGATGATCTATATTGGCCATGTTTTGATTCTTCGGTGTATAATGATGGAGTTTATGAAGAAGGATTAGAAATATTTCGATCATGTTTCTCGGAAGAAGAATTGAAAGCAATGTCGAATTACCACAATTTCATAGATTCGATTGCTGATCAATTTGATGTTGAAAGAGATTGGTCAGAAATACAAGATGACCCAAATTGGAAACAATTAACCGAAGAAGCCAAAATTGCGGTAAATGCTTTTAATCAATCATAAAAACAGTACATATAACAAGCGTTTTAAGCGGACTCGGTTAGGGTTCGGAACTTTAATAATTAAAACCAGACTCGCCGCTTAAACGCTGGGTCGTTATACCACTTACTACATGAGAAGCTATTTCCCAACAAAACGCCAATTATTCATTTCAACACTTGTGTTGTTTATATTCAGCGTTATTTTGCATTTCATTGCTTGGGGTTTAGCTTTAGCAGCTTGGGAAAATACAACTACAATTTTTGGAGATATCTTTGTGTGGATTGGTTCCTACATTATCTATCCATCAATAATTTTACTAAAACCTTTAGGAAGTTTTTTACCGAAGTTTGTAGTTCTATTTTTGGCCGCTCTGGTAAATAGCCTGTTTTTTAGCAGTTTATTTTTGTCACTCTTTAATTACCTTAAATCAAATAAAAAAAGTGGTATAACAAGCGTTTCAAGCGGACTCGAACGCGGTTCGGGTTCTTAATTTTAACCCCCAGACTCGCCGCTTAAACGCCGGGTCGTTAGGCGTACTAATCAAAAAAGTGGTTTGAACTATATTTAAGATATTTTGGAATACATCAGACCTAATTCAACTCCAGATAAACTTGCTGTAGAAGCTTATGAAAATGAACATTATATTGAGGCTATACAGTTACTGCATTCATGGCTAGAAAATCAGGCTCAGGAATTACTGAAATTAGTTGGATCAGGGTATTTCAATGCTAAGCTTAAAGAAACTTGGGATGTTACTGATACTCTATCATTTAATAATTGCATAAAAGTACTTTTCATATTGAATCAAATTTCACGTAGTGAATATGATGAATTTCGAGAGTTCAATTCATTAAGGAACAAAATAATTCATCAAATTTATAAAGAGCCTTACGAAAAAGAATTTTTAGGAATCCCAAAGCAACACTATGATAAAGTCTATGAAAAAACACTTGAGCAAGTTTACTTTTTTAGCAATAAAAGTGGAGAAGTTATGATGAAGGACAACCCTAAATAGTGCGCCTAACAACGGTTTCAACGCGGACTTAGCCGCTGTTTGCCAGTTTAAAAAATGTTGGCTGAAAGAAATTCTGAGTATTAAACCAATACCTAACAGTAAGGCCAAGCCGGTTAAACCGCAGACCGTTAGGTAGTTTGACCAATTAAGATTTTATCGACATATTTATAGCATGAAGTTAAAAAAACGTGAAATAAAAGAACGCACATCTGATAGTACTTTAAATAAAGATAAAGTACGTTTTGCTGTGAAGAGTGTTCATGTATACCCTAAAGATGGTACATGGGCAGTGAGAGCTAGCGGTTCTAGTAGGGATGCAAGTAGATATACTTCAAAATCAGATGCCGTAAATAGGGGACGTGAAATAGCGAGAAAAAGAAAAAATGGGTTAGTTGTCCATAATCGAAATGGAAAAATTAAATTTCGTGACTCCTATGGCAAAGATCCATTCCCGCCTAAAGAATAACGTAACTAAAATTTCCTATCAGCACTTATACAGAATCAGTTTTTGTTAACTGTCCCTTCGGTGAAGATTACGAAGATTTTTTTCGGGCAATTATATTTACAATTCAAGATTGTGGGTATATACCACGGTGCGCACTTGAATCTGCTGACGGGGCTGCTATTAGAATTCAGAAAATAAAGGACATAATTTCAGAATGTAAGTTGAGTATCCATGATATATCCAATACAGAATTAGATAAAATAAATAACCTTCCTCGTTTTAATATGCCCCTTGAACTTGGATTATTTTTAGGAGCTAAAGAATTTGGAAGCGGTAAACAAAAATCAAAAGAATGTTTAATCTTAGATCGTGAGAGATACCGTTATCAAAAATATTGTTCTGATATTTCTGGGCAGGATATAAAATCACATGATGATGTTTTAGAAACACTCATTAAAAGGGTTAGAGATTGGCTGAAAGGTTATAAGAAAGACGAAATCCTTCCAGGGGGGCACAAGATCCACGAACGATATTTAAAGTTTCAAGATGATTTACCAGTAATATGTGATTCCCTCACGTTAAGGGAAGATGACCTTACATTTATAGATTTTCTTGAAATATCTATATCATGGTTAAAAGAAAATAGTTGGTAGTCAGTGTTTTTTATCTTTTGGAGGATTTGGGTCATTACCATAGCTATCTTTATCTCTTATCTTGCCGTCTCTACCATGTATAACAACCTCCGATTTTTTATTTTTTGCTATAGATTTAGCTTTCTCTATCGCTTCTTTTTGGGTTCTGGTTTTCTTCGTTAAATTTTTATTTCCTTCTCCTCTCACTGCCCAACCTTTACCGGATTTGACTACGTGTTGATCTCCTTTTGCCATTTTAATCTCTACTTTGTTATTAATTAACTATGTAAAAGGTCATATTTTTCCGGTGGCAATGCAACTACCTAACAAGGCGTTTCAAATCGGACGCGGACGGGGTGCGATGGAAACTTGATTGCAAGGAATTAATTTTGCTACTTCAAATAAATCATAATCCCCGCGCCATTTAAACGCCGGGTCGTTATACCCATTTTTCCACTAAATAAATAATTGTCAGAATTGTCCGTTTTTCAATAGATTGGAGAAAGAAATAAACCCTAAAGCTATGATTACAGATTATAAAGAAATTCAGCATTCGGCTCTTGAATTAGACGAAAACCATCGCGCTGAATTAGCGAAGAAGCTTATTGATAGCCTTGACAAGCAAATTGATGATGATATTGAGCAAGCTTGGATTGATGAAGTCAAACGGAGAAAAGCGGAGATCAAATCGGGAAAAGTAACTCCAATTTCAGGTCAAGAAGTACATAAGGCTGCTCGAGAACTTCTTAAGAAATGAGGTTTCAATATCATCCTGAAGCAGCAAAAGAGTTAACGAGTTCCATTCAATACTATGAAGATAAGTCCGTTGGGCTTGGGGTTGAATTTCTTGATGAGATAGAAGAAGCAATCGCTCAAGCATTAGCACATCCACAATCTGGATCTTTGTTAACTAAACAAGATCGAAGGATTTTACTTGACCGTTTTCCTTATGAAATTATTTATGATCTTTCTGAAAATATTATCACAATTACTGCTGTCAAGCATATGAAACAAAAACCGGGTTATTGGGAATCAAGAAAATAACCGTGGGTATAACAAGGCGTTTCAATGGGACGCAGATTCGATTTTACCAAGTTTGTTCTCAGTTCAAATTTTCGTTACTTCAAGAAAAACAAAAACTCTGCGCCCATTAAACGCCGGGTCGTTATACCCACTACAATAATGTATCTCGCTTCCAGTTCTCTTCAGTAATAATTACATTCAGGTAAACTAACTCATTTATTATGATTACCGATTTCAAAGAGATAGAAAATTCTGCCTTAAATCTTGACCGGAAGAATAAAGCCCGCCTGGCTGATAAATTATTACAAAGTATCCATGGCAAAATTGATCCTGAAATAGAACAAGCTTGGATTGATGAAGTTCAAAAAAGAAAAGAATCGCTTAAATCTGGTGAAACCTCCCTTCATTCGGCTAATGATGTTTTAAAAGAAGCGAGAAAACGTATTCAAAAGTGACTATTAAAATTCATTCAGAAGCCAGAAGAGAATTCTTTGAAACTTCGGAATACTACGAAGAACAGGTTGTTGGTCTTGGTGATGATTTTATTGATGAAGTAGAAAAAGTTTTAGATGTCATTGAACAACAACCTTCATCCGGAACTAAAATCACTAAAACAGAACGAAGATTTTTAGTTTCACGCTTTCCGTATGGAATTATCTACTCTGTGGAAGACGAGCTTATTACCATATTTGCCGTCATGAATTTAAGGCGTAAACCGAGGTACTGGGAATCTCGAATCTAAATCCGTGGGTATAACAAGGCGCATTAACTAATGAAAAGAGAACCGTTTCTTACTGAATTTTTAGGAGCTCTTGGTGCTGAATCACTGACTTTTACAATTATCGAGAAGGAAACTATTTCTGGAACAGTACATTATCGACAAAGTTTTGACGATGAAGATGAAGAAGATTTGAGACAAGACTTTCGCTGGCACATGACAGAGGAAAATGTTCCTAGTAAAGATGTTTTTAAATTAGCTGAATTAATAAATCAGCAAAATTTATTAGACGTAGATCAGCTCATTATATCGGCAAAAGAATTAAGAGATCGGTACAATAAAAGCTCCAATTCGGCTTTTACTCAGCAAGAATTTAACTACATACTAGGTGAGCTTGAAAATGTAGTCGTTAGAATGGTAGATGATGGTGAAGAGACAGATTCATACTTTATTCACGAATAAGCGCCTAACATCTTTAAAAAGGAAAAAGTCAAGGACTCGTAACTTCCCCGCCGTATACACTACGTCCTGTATATATATTCGGTAAAGCACTCCACCTTTCTACTACTATTGGCGTGGTTATGTATGAGATCTTTGGTAACGCGGTTCGGAAAGCTTAGCTACTATAAGGCAGAGCTTCAGCTTTCATTTCGAACGAGAGGTTCGGAACGAAAGAAAATTATAACCTGTAATTCCTTCGGTGCATAACATCTTTATAAATCTGCCGTAATCATCGTTTTCCCTTGATAATTTCTTATGAAATATTTTTTACTGATTATTTTATGTTTTCTATTCCTGTCCCGCGCCGAGGCTACTGATTGTGTAATCCTTCTTCATGGATTGGCAAGATCTGACCACTCTTTATCTAAACTGGAACAAAAGCTATCCCATCACGGCTATTTTGTTGTTAATGAATCCTATCCATCTACTGAATATGATATTGAAACGCTTACAGAGGATATTATTCCTGAATCTATTGTTCTTTGCCCGGATACCGCTCAAATCCATTTTGTAACTCACTCGCTGGGAGGTATACTGGTTCGCCAATATCTCAGCAATCACACCATCCAAAATCTGAGTAGAGTTGTTATGCTGGCTCCACCTAATAAAGGAAGTGAAATTACGGATGAACTGAAGGATAACATCCTTTACCAAACAGTGAACGGGCCGGCCGGATTACAACTCGGAACTGATTCCACAAGTGTACCGAATCGACTTGGATCAGCTGATTTCGAACTTGGTATTATTGCAGGAACCAAAACAGTAAATCCCATCTTGTCTCAAATGTTGCCTAATCCTGATGACGGAAAAGTATCGGTAGAAAGTACAAAACTAGAGGGGATGGCGGATCATCTTGAAGTGCCTTATTCACATACCTTTATTATGAATAAAGATGAAGTTATTGAACAGATAATTCATTTTTTGGAAAAGGGTTCATTTAAGCATCCTGATTAAAAAATTTGTTCTATTGCTAGTATGCTTAAATTCTTTTACTTTGTATTAAAAAGTACTTTGTATGAAAAAAGAATCTGATTATATCAATGACCTGGCCGAAATACGCTCTATGATGGAGCGTTCTTCAAAGTTTTTATCACTCTCGGGCTGGGCGGGAATCATGGCCGGTTTATACGCCTTATCCGGAGCATACTTAGCGCATTTTGTATTCAATTTCAGACCTGACAGCATCAATTATATCTTCTACGATTTTGGAGAAATAATTTTGTTAGCCCTTGGCGTTCTTATGATTTCTCTGGTAACAGCTATTCTGTTTTCAACTAAAAATGCTGCTGATAAAGGCGAACAAATCTGGAATTCCACCTCAAAAAGATTGCTGGTAAGCATGGCTATTCCTTTATCAATAGGAGGTGTATTGATAATTTTTTATTTATCGAACGATTTATACGGGCTTATTGCCCCTGCAACCCTCATTTTTTATGGACTCTCTCTTTATAATGCCGGAAATTTTACTCTCAGCGAGGTTCGGTGGATGGGCTATGTTCAAATTATTTTGGGTTTAACAAATCTGTGGTTTTTAGAGTCCGGTCTTCTTTTTTGGGCTATCGGTTTTGGTCTCATTCATCTGGTATATGGAATTTATATGCACTTTAGGTATGAAAGGTGAACAACAGTGAATGTATCCTTTGATGACCTACATAAAGCATTTGAGAATAGAATCAGGCTTGGAATTATGTCTGTGTTAGCCGTAAATGATTCTCTGGATTTTAATGCGCTAAAGGAGTTTCTGGATGCCACCGATGGCAACCTGGCTACACATATTAAAAAACTTGAACAAGAAGGTTTTCTGGAAAGCAAAAAATCATTTATCGATAACAAACCAAATACCAACTATAAAATCACTACTACCGGAAAGAATGCTTTTGAAAATCACCTCAAAGTATTGGAAAACATAATAAACTCTCAAAAGAAGTAATGAGTATGGATGAAAGTAAAAACCTTTTCTCTCGACATTATGGTTCAATAACCCTGATCCTAATGGGTATTGTTTTGCTGATGTACATGGTAATTGCCGAAGATGAACCGGGTGGTGTTCCAGTGCTTTTTATTGTGGCTGGTATTGTTTGGTTTATTATATCCAAATTCAGACCGGGATCTCAAAACCGAAATTAAAAGAACCTTTTTTTATCAATCTACTTTGTATTTCAAAGTGATTAATTTTTAACCTTAAATAATCAATCATGAACTCTGATTCTTCTCTTAAAAAACACTTGGTACTTGTTGCAATGGGGACAGGTGCTTTATTACTGATCCCATTAATTGCCATGCAGTTCACTACTGAGGTAGCCTGGACTTTATTCGACTTTATTTTTGCTGCTGTTTTGCTTTTTGGAACAGGCGCTATTTTCACTTTTGCCTTACATAAAATGGAAAATAAATCATATCGTATAGGCGCCGGTATTGCTTTGGTTTCAACGCTGTTCCTGATTTGGGCAAATGGTGCTGTTGGAATTGTTGGACATGAAGGAGAACCAATTAACACGCTTTATTTCATTATCCCGGCAATAGGTTTCATCGGAGCTTTTTTATCCCGTTTTCAATCAAAAGGTCTAAGCTATACTTTGTCTGCTATGGCTATTGTTCCTATGGTTATCGCTGTTGTTGCTTTATTGGGATACTTACAGGAAGCTCCTCATAATTCGGCTACTCAAATTCTGGGAATTAATATGTTCTTCAGTGTTATTTTTGCGCTGTCTGCTATTTCTTTCAGAAATGCTGTTCTGGATCAGAATGAAAATGAATTTGCCTGACAGAACAGTCTGTAATTTTTGTCTTCTTTTTGTATCGCCCGGTTGTGTGATTTCATTGTTAATTCACAATTTTGATCCGATTAAGTCCTATCCTTCTTTCCGTAAGGAAGGAAGGGTTCAGGACAAAAAGTGAACATGCCTTTTGCATTGGTTTAGGCTTTGTTTTTTGATTGCAGTTTCGGTTTTATCCATAATCTTAAAACAGAATTATCTACCTTCTGTAACTATGACTTCACCAAGCGGGCAACCTTCTATTGAAATTTTCGGGATTCTGATTATGGAACCGGTAGTAACCTTAACAGATTTATTGGTTACTGCGGTTTGCCTTTACGCATTTATCAAGCTGAAAAAACTCAATTATAAAGGAAGGTCACATCAATACTTTCGGTTCTATTTTTTGATAATGGCCATAGCCACTGCTTTTGGAGGAATTACCGGTCATGCATTTCAATATGCTCTTGGGCTAGAATGGAAGCTTCCGGGCTGGCTTATAAGTATGCTGGCTGTTTCGGCATTGGAGCGCGGAATAATTTCTTTTCTTTCTCCCATTGTTTCTCAAAAAACAAGTACAGTTTTAGGCGTTGCTAATGTGATTGAACTTTTAGCTTTTGCAGTTTTGTCATTTATCACCTTAAATTTTTTCTTTGTTCAGATACATTCAGCTTATGGATTAGGGCTGGTAGTTTTTCCTTTGTGTTTTTACGCCTTTTGGAAGACCGGAAACAAGGGCGCCAGAATAATTTGTCAATCAGTTTTATTTACCTCATTGGCTGCATTCTTTTATACCTCAAAGATTTCTATAAGTCCTTGGTTTAATCATTTAGATATCAGCCATTGCATAATGGCTGTAGGTATGTTTCTTTTTTACAGAGGGGCTGTTATAATGGGTGACATTTCCAGGATAAGCTATCGCAAAAAAGAAATTTCAAAGAGCAACGCTTTCAAACTTCTGTTCTCAAATAAATCATGATTACAAGTTTTCACACCAGTAAAAATTCATCAAATTAATGACTGATAGTTGTTTTATGGTTATACAAACCTGTTCTTATATTGTATTAAATAACTAACAATCTATGAAGCGCCTAACACTCCCCCTTGTAATAATTTCATTACTTGTAATTACTTATGTTGTTTTTCAGGCACAGAATACTTCTGGTACTAAAGAAAAAGTACCAGGAAAAGTAACCGCTTTTACTAATGTATCTGTCATCCCGATGACAAGTAATCTGGTAATGGAAAATCAAACGGTTGTAATTCGTGGAGACCTTATCTCTCATGTAGCTTCTGCAGAAGATTTAGAGTTTGATGATGATGCCACTTTAATTGATGGATCTGGAAAGTTTCTGATTCCCGGTTTGGCAGAAATGCATGGTCATGTACCTCCAACCGATCCACCTTCAAACGCCCCCAGATATATGAATATGGAGTATGTTGAAAATACTCTCTTCCTATATACAGCAGCCGGAATAACCACCGTAAGGGGTATGTTAGGATGGCCAAATCAGCTTGAGCTTAAAAATAAGGTTAGCACAAAGGAGTTAATTGGTCCAGCTTTGTACCTGGCCGGGCCAAGCTTTAACGGCAATTCAATAAATTCTGTTGAAGAAGCTATTAATAAAGTTCGACAACAAAAGGAGGAGGGATGGGACCTTTTAAAAATTCATCCCGGACTTACTTTGGAAGAATATAATGCAATGGCGGAAACCGCAAACGAAATTGGTATTACTTTTGGTGGTCATATCCCTTCTGACGTTGGTATAATACATGCGGTGGAAATGGGACAGGAAACAATTGATCATATGGATGGTTATGTTGCATTTCTTGATGATTACTCCGGAAAAGAGCTTGATCAAAAAATTCATGAATTAATTACTCTTACAAAGGAAAATAATGTCTGGGTTGTGCCAACACAGGCTCTGTGGGAAACTATTCTTGGAGCTGCAGATTATGAGGCCATGAGAAATTATGATGAGCTGAAATATATTCCTGAAAACCTGGTTTCCGGATATAATGCCTGGTCAGACCGCCTTCTGAATAATTCTAACTTCAATCTTGAAGACGCAAAGGAACACGCCGCACTTCGTCAGCGGCTTTTGTCTGAAATGAATAAGTACGGTGTTAAAATACTTATGGGCACTGATGCTCCGCAGTTATACAGTGTTCCGGGTTTTTCGATACACCGAGAGCTAAAAAAAATGAGCGATGCTGGAATGTCTCCCTACGAAATTCTTGTAACAGGCACCCGAAACGTTGGTGAATATTTTTCGGGTAAAGATAATTTCGGAACCATTGAAGTGGGCAAACGAGCGGATTTGATTTTAGTAAACAACAACCCGTTAAATGATATTTCCAATCTTAAAAATCATTCCGGAGTAATGGCATCAGGAAGGTGGCTTTCTAAAGAGTTTATTACTCAAAAGCTTTCTGACATTGAGACCTCTTACAAAAACGAAGACAATTGAACCTTATCAAAAGTCAATAAGCTCATTAGCTGTTTTTTCAAGCTTATTCTTTAGTCCTGATTTAAGTGATTCAGCTAAAGCATCTTTTAATATCGGGTTCAAAATTTGCTTCATGGCCTGCTGAACAGTTTTCGACCCAGATTCCCCAATATTTTCCAGTACAACCCTTTCAATTGTTGCTTCCGCTGTTCGTTCTTTTTCCAGGTTGGAGGAGATTGTAATTTTTCCTTCTTCTAAGATAAATTCTTTGATAATTATTGTTTTCTCAGATTCATCATTTGCTTCGGCGTTAATATTACCATTAAGCTTTCTAAGATTTACAGCTGCTCCTTTTTGTTCAAAAAATATCTCCGGGTTTTTAACCCTTATCTTATTTACAAAAATCTTATCTGAAAGCAAACTCTGAACATCCATATCTATTTCTATTTCTTTCAGAGAGATTGCCGCTTCATCTGAAAAACCCTCCGGATTATATATTATAAAACCATCCATATGTGCCGAGGCTCCAAAAAGAGAAACGTCAATGTCGTCCACCTCCACTTCCGTTTTTAATATTTCGCTACCGGAATCTTCTATTGCTGATTCAACAATGCCATCGATAGTCATTCCAACGACCAATACCGCACTCAAAAGCACTGCCATTATAATTCCGGTTATTTTTAAACCCTTCATTTGTTTCTTATTAGTTAGTTTTCAACATTATAAACAGTCCTTATAGTAAATAGTTTCTTTTTCTAACTCGTTGCGGATGAAGGCTTTCCATTTGAAAACCACTGTAGTACTTCTCGAAAAACTAAAAATGACCGTTGTCGTTATTCCTAAAACTATGGTCGAACAAATGGGCGGGCTAAGAACAAGACTTCTTTGTTCTGTAAATGGATTTGAGGAATTTCATTGCGGATTGGTTGCCTTTGGTGAAGGACGAGGATATATCTCAATAAACAAAAAAAGACTTAAGATGTTTGGCGCCGCTTTAGGGGCGGAAGTTACACTGGAGCTCAGGCATGATCATTCTAAATATGGAATGGAAATGCCGGAGGAGCTTGAGGCGTTGCTTGAACAAGAGCCAGAAGGAGCAAAGTTATTTGATGCTTTGAGCGATGGGAAGAAACGATATATCATCCACTATGTTGGCTCAGTAAAAAGCAGCCAGTTAAAGATCGATCGGGCAATAATGCTCATTAATAATCTTAAAACTATGGGCGACAAATTTGATTTCAGACACCTTTTGGGAATGCCGCCAAGAGATGATTAGATTCTATAAGTACCAATTTTATATATGCTTAAAACTTTTATCATATTAATATTACTTTCGATTTCCTTCGACTACTCTTATGGTCAAAATTTTGTCGGGAAACTGCTCTCTTCTGATAATCAAAACCCAATTGAGTATGCCAATATTGGTCTTTCAAATTCTAAATATGGTACTTATTCTAATGATTTAGGACTCTTTTCTTTTGATAGAAAATTGCTTTCAGATTCTACTTCAATATTGATTCGGGCAATTGGTTTTAGTAATCGGTCGGTAGATTTTAGCTCATTGCACTATTCTGATACCTTAATAATTCATATGGATCCGCAAGTTTATCCTCTGAAAGAGATTCCTGTTCTCGCTAAAAGGCCAAAAAAGGTTTTGGTTGGGAAAAACCGTTTGCCACCAAAAGCTTTAGGTTGGGGTTTTGCCCCTGGTATCGGGCAAAATCGTATTGGTAAATCGATTGCCGTACTTGTCAACATTAACAAAAATCATTTACCAATAACTTTATATAGTGCTTCTGTAGCTGTAATTGAAAATCCTTTTAATGAGGGGCTTTTCAGAGCTCAGTTAATGTCGGTGCACCCTACAACAGGACTGCCTGATAGCAGTTTGACAACTCAGAATTTTATTACCTCTTTTGGAGATAAAGAAGGGTGGATAACGTTTGATTTGGGAAACAAATCACCGGTTTTAGAACATGAACAGTTTTACTTGGTTTTCGAAAACTTAAATGATTCTGTCTATGACAGAAACTTAGAGCAGTCCAACAGCCCATACCCTTTATTTTTGCTAAAAGGTTTTTTGACAGGAAAAGATAAAATTCTTTTTAGCAACGCATCTCTATCAACTTGGGAAGAGCACAAAGAAGATCTCGTCTTCAACGTGCGATATACTTACTTAAAAGATTAGTTCCTTATACCTCCGGCGCCGGTTTTGATCTGACAACTGTAAGATACTTTGACCATGGTCCGATCTCTTCTTTGTAATTTTTAGCCAGCACTCTGCTTATTTGGTTAATATGACCTAAATCATGTACAACCCAGGCTGAAAGCATTTCTTTTAAGGTAATTTCACCGAACTCCGGGTGTTTTCCCTTCCTCATAAGATCATCAGGGGAAAGACTCATTCTTTTTAACTTTTTCAGATTTTGTGCTCTCCTTTTTTCAAACAGATACAATAAGTCTTCGGGGCTTTTGTCTGCGTAAAGCCTGTCTTGAGCAAATCGGTCGTAGGGCTCAAATTCTTTTGTAGCATCGAATTCAAGAATGATCTTTGTTCTTGGTAACCAATCTGTTTCTTCACCATATAGCAAGTGCCCCAAAACCTGATGAGGGCTCCATGTTGAACCTCCTTCATTATTGTAAAGCCATTCTTCAGAAAGCCCCGAAAGCAATGCTGATAATACTTTCGGGGTTCTTTCTAAAATCGAAATAGCTTCGTCAATATTAAAAGAAATGCTCACCTAATTTGCCGTACTCCCGCTGATTGTATGTCCAAAGAATATGGCGTTTGCAAACAGTTTATTTGTTCCATACCAGAAAGCCCGGAAGTTCGGGTTGTCTGTCATTGTTATCACTTTTCCTCCACCATGCCTGCTAACAATAACAGCAGCGGTATTTTTCATTTTCTCAAGATTAGCATAAGAGATGTATCCGCTTGCCAGAGGAGAGTCGGTATAAACTACAGGATTTGAGTATGGATTTTTTCCTTTCTGAAGAAACTGAGTGCTGTTTCTAAATACAGTTAGTTCCTCATTATTAAATCCGTATCCCATCGGGTGCGTTAGGTCTATTTTTGTATTGAAAATTGCCCCACCAATAAAGCCGGCTCCGGAATCATTGCTTTGTTTTACATATGGCCGGGTTACAACTTCTTCCTCTTCATCACTATTGTTCGCGGAAACAAACTCAACGTTTGCAAGACCTTGCTGTTTTGCCCAGTTAATTCCGTATTTATAAGCAATCAATGTTCCACCATTTCTTACCCATCTTTTTATTTCATCAACATCTCCAGAAGAGAGATCCCCATAGCCATAACCTGAAATTATCAATACATTGTAACGATCCAGACGTGAGCCACGAATATCATTTTGTTCAACAATACTAAGTGGCATGTGGTAACGCTGATCCATTAAATGCCATGCTTCGCCAATTTCGTAACCATTTGTTCCGCTTCCCCCAATCATCGCTACTTTAGGCTCTATTAAGTTTTCGAAATTGTTACTTCCCAAATCCATTCCTTTCGGAGTCAAGCCTGTGGAAACTGAATATACTTTTATACCATTTTCTTTAGCCACTTCTTGTATCAGCTTATGAGTTTTGGTTTGGTCATTCTGAACTCCCATTGGAACCATTATTGTCCCATAATCAAAATCTCTGGCTCCTTGAGAGGTTACAGATGTAAATGGAAGTGAAGCAACTTTGGCGCGAACTCCATTAGCCAGAAGTTTATAAACGGCTTTTGGCGCATAATACTCATCCCATTCAAATACATATGCATAATTACTTTTTCCTCCTATTACGGCTCCGTTTTGTTCCATAACTCCATCGAACTGAGTTCCCAGTATATCCGAATTAAACTGTCTGTTCCCTAATTCTGCAAAGGGAAGATTAAAAGCATATGGCATAGTCCATGATGAAACATCATAAAAAAGACTGTCAGTAAATTCAGTTCTTCGCTCGAATACGGCTGTTATTAACTGATACTGTTGCTGATCTGTAGGCACCACAAAAGCTTTTCCTGCTTTGAAGTTTTTTCCGTTCGATGTTAAATCATTTTTCAACTCATATAATTTGATCTGATGGCGGTTGAGCATTTCCGCCAGATGAAAGGTTCTGGCCTGATCTGCCTCTTCACCAAAAACATATGCTTTAATTGAAGCCGCTTTTGCCGCCTCAGCTTTTTCCTTATAAAAATCACGCATATGTGCTAACAACTCTTCTCTCATTGCCTGAGTTGCTTTTATCGTTGAAAGAGAAGCCGTAAACTGATTTCTGATTGTAAACGGAAACTTAACAATACCATGAATACTTTCTTGGGCATGCCCCCTTGAACTCGCTTGCTCAAAAAGAATTCCTATTGATCCGTTCACATCAGGATAAGTTGAACCTTTTCCATAATAAAAATCATCAAAGCTTTCTTTTGAATAATACAATGACTGAATTTTATCGAGTTCTTCTGCATGGTATTCAGCGATACTTGCTGTAAGACGTTGGTTTCTTTCGGGAGTTAGAGGGTGCGTTCTGGATGGTATCCCCGGCTGGAAGAAAAACGTAGCATTTGTTCCCATCTCATGATGATCTGTCAAAATGTTTGGTTTCCATTCGTGAAACTTAGCAATTCTTCCTTTACTTTCAGGATGCTGCACCAATAACCAATCCCGATTCAGATCAAACCAATAGTGATTCGTTCTGCCGCCCGGCCATACCTCGTTATATTCTCTGCTTGCCGGATCTGTAACCAATTTATTTAAACTTTTATGTTGATTAGCCCATTGTGCAAAACGACTTAATCCATCGGGATTAATGCTTGGATCTACCAAAATGATGGTATTATTCAGCACTTCTTCTATCTCTTTTCCCTGAGCAGCTGCTAAATGATATACCGTTAGCAACGAAGAATTAGAACCGCTTGGCTCATTCCCATGCACGCTGTAGCTTAAGGTAATTACAGCGGGCATATTTGAAATATCTAAGTTTCCTGAAGTTGCTGCATCTGTAAGCTGAACATGTTCTTTTTTCAGTTTATCGATATTTTTATGATTCTCAGGAGAGGTTATGGTCAGCATCAGTAGCGGTCTGCTTTCATATGTTCTGGCATATTCGCTTATAGAAACTCTGTCGGATGCCTCTGCCACTGCATACATATAGTTTACGAGCTGATCGTGCCTTACATGCCACTCCCCAACTTCAGTGCCCAAAACAGATTTTGGAGTTGGTATTGTTGAATCATAGTTAATTCCATCGGGTAGATAATAATCCAGTGTAACCTGTGCATTTGTGCTTACCCCTAGTAATAACGCAATGCTTAGTAGAAATGCCTTTTTCATAAACGTGTAGTAGTTAATTATTTTAGTATTGCTGTATAGTAGCTTTACTATATGAAAAATGCTGAAAAAAGCGTTTAAACAAAAAAGCGCAATAACTGCTTTCATACAATTATTGCGCTGTAGTTCCTCAATTTTGGTAGAATTTAATCAAAACCAGTGGGAATTGAGGACTAGGACATCTTGTGGTATATATTGTTTCCATAAATCCCTGATCGAATATGGTAATAGAACACATCAAATGAATGGCTTCTTAGTATGATTAAGGCAAGAGTTAGTTAAACTCACCTTTGAATGAGTATGAGCAGGTCTTCTTTTTTCTCACCAGATACGGGTATTTCCGCCTCATTGCTCATTATTAACATTCCTCCATCTGCCTTTCTGTACTTATTGATGTGATTAAGATTGATTAAATAACTCTTGTGAACTCTGAAAAAAGAGCTTTCCGGTAATTGGGCTGAAACAAATTTAAGCGTTTTACTGATCAGCTTGGAAGATCCATCTTCTAAAATTAGTTCCGTATAATTATTGCTGGCCTTCGCATATATTATAGTGGAGTGTTTTACCAGCTCAATATCTTCGGTTGTTGAAATGGCAAGTTTATCAGAAATTCCTATATCCACAGCAGGTTTTTTAGCCACATATAACTTTTCCACTACTTTGCCCAGTTCTTCAAGCTCTATGGGTTTTAATAAATATGCTTCGGGTTTAAAGTTAATAGCTTCAACCGCGTGCCGGGCATGTGCTGTTGTGAAAACAACTTTTGTTTCTTTTGGCTTAATAACTTTTATGAGTTCAAAGCCATTGAGTCCTGGCATTTCTATATCTATAAATAAAACATCCGGCTTAATTGAGCGGAGGTTTTCTACACATTCAACACTATTGCTGCATTCAAAAAGCACCTCAACTTTTTCTGAGTATGACTCTTCGAGATCATATTTAAGCGTTTCTATACAATGTTCTTCATCATCAACTATAGCTACCTTTAATTTCATTTCTCTTTTCTTTTAATCTTCGGGATTTCCAGACGGACTTCTGTACCTGTGGGTTTTCTGGATTCATCATACAGGTCTATAATTGTAACCTTTTCCTGGGTATGATCTTTCTCATCGAGCATTTCTATTCGTTGAGTTGTAAGATCGATCGCCATAGAGCGGGTTTCTTTAGGTTTACCATCGTTACCCCTGTTTGCTTCTTCTCTGCCTATACCATTATCTCTCAGTATAATTCTTAATTTTTTTCCGGAATCTTTAACTGATAACTCTATTCTTTTTTCTCCTTGTTTCTGCATTAAACCATGCCAGATTGCATTTTCTAAAAAGGGCTGAACTATTAAAGGCGGCACTACTAACTCTTCTTCATTAATACTGTTGTCAACTTCAATAATAAAACCAAATTCATCTCGGAATCGCAATTGTTCTATCTGAACATAGAGACTTAGTACCTGCAACTCTTCTTTAAGGGTAATAAATTCTTCGGTGGAATATTCCAGGATTTGTCTTATTAGCCTTGAAAATTTAGCCAAATACCCTGATGCTTCTTTTGTTTCGTTCTTTATCATATAAGAACGAATCGAGTTTAAAGAATTAAATATAAAGTGAGGGTTCATTTGAGTTTGAAGAGCTCTCATTTTCACTTTCTCCATTTCTTTATTCAGTGCGGACCTTTCATCTTCACGTCTCTTCATCAGAATACCCAGACCCATACCAAAAATAAATATTTCAATTATAACCCCGATCATAAAGTATTGTATATCACCCATTATCAGAGCTGTTACACTACCTGTAAGTAACATTGTTGACCCGGCTACTATGTATATTCCCCTCCGGTCTTTGAGGTTTAGAACAATATAGATATTGGTGATTACTGCAAAAGCAATCATCATAAGTCGCTCTGTTGTAACAATTGTATATAACGATGTGCTTAGCGGATTATAAAAAATGCTTATTAAAACGGCTGCAACAAACCCCAGAATTATCCACTCTATTGCTTTTCCTGCTTTGTCTATGATGGGATACAGGTTTTTTGCGTCCAGAAACTTACGAACAAAGCGCACATACCAATAATTTAGAAGTATTTGTGTTACTTCGTTCCAGGCATGATTAAGTATCGGCCAGCCTCCAAAGAGAACCGTTGATTGCGCCGGATACATTTTAACTCCCAGATATAACAATAAAAAGAGAAGATAAGCACCATACAGCAAATACAGTCTTTGCTTATAAATAAAATATATTCCAAATGTATAAAGCAAGAGGAACGCTATTCCGCCGAGGAAAAAAACAGCTCTGAAATTATATTCCGCATTTCCTACAAACCGGACTATAGAATTTGCCTTAAAATCCGCTTCAGTGATTGTTATGATTTGTTGTTCATAAATCTGAGCAGGAAAATAGTTCTCTCTTAATTCAAGATATACATACTTTTGCTGAATAAGATTTTCCGGTTTTATGGTATGGTAACGCCAAACTATTAATTCCAACTCTTCATCAACCGAGTCAAAAACCCCTCCCCTTGATACGACAATACTGTCATCCTGATAAAAATACAGATTATTTAGTGCATACTCTCCTGTCCTTATTACCCATTCTTCTTCTTCAAAATCAACACCACTAAGGTCTGCTTTAAACCAGTATGTTTTAGCTCTTTCAAGGGCCTTTGTTTGTTTTAAACTGTCAAATTGTTTCTGATATTCATTCGTTAGAATATCCTTTATTCCCAATGAATTATTTGCTGTTTCAAAAAATGTAAACGGAACATTTTCATAAGGCTTAATATCCATAAATGATATTGCCCGTTCGTCCATCTCATTTGCACAACCAAGCAGCAATAATGAACAAAACCAAAAGCAAATATGTGTACTTTTTTTCATTTTCTCATTTTACGACTTACAGATGGAAAGAAAAATTTGTACTCTCAAAAAGTTTAACTCTTTACTAACCTATATTATGGATACAGAAAGTCATTCCAGATTCTCTACTTTAAAATATGCACTCGGTCCGGGTTTAATTATGGCCGCTGCCGCCGTTGGGGTATCCCATTTAGTTCAGTCTACTCGTGCAGGAGCAGATTATGGATTCGCATTAGTTTGGGCCGTTATTCTTGCTAATATTTTCAAATATCCTTTTTTGGAATACGGTCCCCGTTACGCAATCGTAGCTAAAGAAAGCCTGATTGAAGGATATAAAAAACTTGGTGACTGGGCTTTTTGGGTATTTGTTGTTTTTACAGTTGGTACTATGTTCACTGTTCAGGCAGCAGTTACTATTGTAACTGCGAGTTTAGCAGCGGAATTAACAGGTCTTGTGTTGAGCCCGTTAATATGGAGTGCTATTATCTTGGGAATTTGTATTCTTATTCTTGCCGCCGGTCAATATTCAGCTTTGGATAGCGCAATAAAAATCATCATGGTTGTGCTTACTGTTTCTACTTTAATAGCAATAATTGTTGCTTTCTTTAATGCAGGTGGAGCCCCGAGACCTGAAGCTTCCAGTATTTGGACTGGCTCAGGAATTGCCTTTCTTATAGCTCTTATGGGTTGGATGCCCATTCCTATAGATGGTTCTGCCTGGCACTCCATTTGGTCTTTGGAACGAATAAAACAAACCGGAAAGCAACCCAGTTTAAAAGACTCACTTACCGATTTTAACATAGGTTATATAGGCGCAGGCATTTTGGCTTTATGTTTTTTAACTCTGGGTGCTTTGATCATGTTTGGAAGCGGAGAAGTGTTTGCAAATAGTGGCGGAGCTTTTTCCAAACAGCTTGTGAGTATTTATACTTCCACTCTTGGTGACTGGGCCTATATCATTATCATCATTTGTGCATTCACAACCATGTTCAGCACTACACTTACGGTTACTGATGCATACCCCAGAGTTTCAAGACAGATTCTTTCTAACATATCAACCCGGGTCAGTGCTTCTTCTGATAAAAGCTATAAGTACCTAATAGTCTCCATTGCTATTATTTCATTAATAGTACTTTATTTTGCGGGAAACCGGTTTACTTTTATGGTTGATTTAGCAACAACTCTTTCTTTTCTGACCGCCCCTATACTTGCATTTATAAATTATCGTTTAGTAATGTCAAAGCATTTTCCTGATGAACACCACCCCCCGGCATGGTTGCGCTTACTTAGTTGGTGCGGAATAGTTTTTTTATCTGGTTTTGCTCTTTTTTATATCTATTCAAAAATCTTTTTATAGCCGGAGAATTTCTTGAAAAAATTTCTATTTCCTGTACGTGAGCCTTTTAATACATACTCTCATTTAGTCGGAGCTGTTGGCTCTGTTGTTCTTCTTATTTATTTGATTCTCAATTCTTCAGGGGATCCCGGATGGTCAAGAATTTCTTTTCTCGTTTATGGGATCACTGTTTTTCTGATGTTTGCGTCAAGCGCTCTTTATCATGCAATAAATGTATCCTTTAAAACAGAAGAGCGCTTCCGAATGATAGATCATATTATGATATATCTGGTTATCGCCGGCACTTATACACCTATTTGCACGATCGTTTTAGGAGGAGGCTGGCGCCTGTGGATGTTGATCGGTATCTGGACTTTCGCTCTAATTGGTATCGTAAAAAAAGTTTTTTGGATGTCTGCCCCCAGGTGGTTCTCAACTGTGTTATACTTGCTAATGGGATGGATTTCTGTAATCATTTTTCCAAAACTGTGGAACCAACTCCCCCATATGTTCTCGTACTGGATTGCCATTGGCGGTGTATTCTATACGGTTGGGGCAGTAGTCTACGGAATTAAAAAACCCAACCCTTTTCCCGAAAAATTTGGGTTTCACGAAATTTGGCACTTGTTTGTTTTAGGAGGTGCTTTTTCTCATTTTTGGGGAATCTATAAATATCTACCCGGTTACATAATCTCTGGTTAATGAAAGTATTTCGATTTTTTTTCTTGTTTGTTGTTCTTCTGTTGATAACTATTGATAGTTCTAAAGCCCAATCTTCCTTTCAAAATATTTATTTCCCGGTTCACCGTCCTGCCGGTCTTGAATGGCAACAATTAAAAACCGATCACTTTCGGATTATTTTCCCAAAGTCGGTTGATTCTCTTGCATTTCGAACGGCTTCTATACTGGAAAATCAATACCCTGAAGCTAAGGAGCTCTCCGGAGGGTCGTTGATCAATTTTCCTGTTGTTATTTCTAATTACAATGATTTATCCAATGGTTTTGTAACTGCTAATAACTTCAGATCTGAATTTGACGCTGCCCCCTTCAAAGGAAAAACAATAAACCCTCGTTCAGGAGATTGGCTGGAGGCTGTTTTACCGCATGAGCTTTTGCATGCTACTCATGGAAGCCTGATTGTTCCATATTCAGTTCCATGGCTTTACAGTCTTTTTTCTCCTGATTTTGCAAGAAGCATCAATTTTTTTCCTCCCGTAGGTGTTCATGAAGGTTTGGCTGTTCATCATGAAACAAAAAATGTTGCCGAGAACGGGGGGCGTAAAAACTACACTTATTTTAACAATCAGTTTAATGCCCGTGTAAACAGTAACGATCCCTGGAGCGCCGGTCAAACTTTTAATGTGTCAAGATATACTCTTCCATATAACCGTCATTATATATCCGGGGCAACTTTTACCCAATGGCTGCATCAAAATTATGGGCATAATGTTTCTAAAGAAGCGATTCGCTTTCATCATAAATATTTTTTTCTGGGTTATGGCTTTGCCTTAAAACACGTAACCGGAAAATGGCCTAACGAGTTGTACTCTGAGTATCTTGAAAACAAAAAAACATCCGAAGCAGAACGTCAGGCTCAAATAAACAGTAATACTTCTGACAAACAATGGTTTATTGGCTCTTCATTTAAAGGCTATACACAGAGAAAACCAATTTGGACATCAGATTTTGAAATTGTTTTCTATAGCGCTCAATATAATGCTCCACGAGGCTTTTACAGCTATAATTTAACGACAAAAAAGTTCTCCAGAATAGCAGAAGTTTTTACTGTTTCTGACTACAACATAGATTATGACCCGGCGGCAAATTCCATCCTGTTTGCTGAGTATGATGCCGATCTCTTGTATTCTTCTGTGTATAAATCCGAATTAAAAAGATTAGATCTTTACACAAACAAGTCATTTGAGATTACTGAAGGGGATCGTGTTTACAGTCCTACCGTTTCCGGTTCAAATATTATTGCTCTGCAAACCGATGAAGCTTCCGCAAATGTTGTTTCCATAGATGGAAATAACAAAAAAACAATTCTCGCTCGTTTTAATGATGCCACTCCGGTTTCAATCAAGGCTAACCCATCCTCGCCCGATCAGTTAGCACTCATAGTTAATCGGCGCGGCATTCAGGCTTTGTGGATCACTACACCTCAGACTATTGCTCAGGATATAGAACAAGCTCCCAGAGTAGCATTTAAAGATGCTTCTATTTTTGATTTAGACTGGCACCCCTCAGAGCAAAAACTTTTATTCACAGCAGACCTTTATCCGGCAATGAATATCTATGAGCTAAACCTTTCTAACGGAGATATTATTCAAAAAACCAATTCTCTATTCAATGCTTTTGAAGCTTCTTACTCTCCTGATGCTTCTGCGATTGCTTATGTTGTTCAACAAAATCAGGAACAAAAAGTAGCTGTTCTGAGTCAAGAAAGTTTTTACAATAAACGAGTTCCAAGAGATGCTCTTTTGACCGGAAATATTCTTCAGGAAAAGCTCAACCGTTCTTTACTGGGTTCAGAAATTAGTACAGATTCATGGACAATTGAAGAATACAGTAGTGATTTGAACTGGCTTAAACCAAGGGCTGTGGTTCCTGTGCTCAAGGAAAATTCAGGAGAAACACAGCTTGGTATCAACCTACAAAGTATTGACGCTTTAAGTAGCCAGAGTTATTCTGCAGAAATAACAGGAATTCAAAGCCGGCTTTGGTACGATATTTCATATACAAACAAAACTTTCTGGCCCGGGTTTAAAGTTCGTTCTTACAGCAATCCTTCTTTTGGGGTTCTCGATTTTGGAAACAATAACAGATATGCTGTTATGCAACAAGAACGTGGTTTTGATTTAAGCATTCCGATGAATTTTACTTTTAATGGTACTACAAGGGGCAAATCTTTATTTGTATCTCCACGAATTACAGCCGAGCAATTCCGGTATTTTGATTTAACTCCTGATCCAATATCTGATTTTGAAACGCAGTATAAAGCTGGTGGTTTCGCTCAGCTAAGTTGGAATATTCTTACTCAAAGAAGAGATATACAACCTTCGTCAGGGTTTTCGGTGTTTGGGTTCTTTGACAATGCTTTAAATGATCAGGAATTGCTTTTAAATTTTAATGATGGAAATCGGGGTAGTTTGGAAATCAGAGATCGCTGGGCTGCTTATTATGGATTAATAGGATATGTAGCTCCTTTTAGAAAGTTCAATCAGTCTCTCCGGTACGATCTTCAGTTTTTAAATCAAAGTAACTTTCTTTTATATAGTAAAAGCACAATTATACCCGATAGTTTTACAGATAATGCTTTTCTGGCCGGTAGTAACCCCCCTGAAACCTTTAATAACCTGGGTAGGTTTAGCACGCGTTATACTATTCCTGTAGCTTACCCTGGTGATGGAGGGATGCTGGTTCCTTTTTATCTTCAGGCAATTTATATCTCAGCTTTTACACACACCATTACTAATCTGGAACAAGATTCTTTAAGTGAATTAATTTCGCAAAGCAGAAGTGTTTTTGGCGCTGGGTTGCACTTTCAATTCAACGTGGCAAATCTTACTTTTGATTTTGGTTTAGGGGTTTCATTTGAGCCAACTCGTAATAATGCTAAATTTGTATTTGGTGAATTCTAATGCTTTATAAGGCGATCAAGTTTTTTTCTCTTTTATTATTCGTGGTTCTCCTTAGTTGTGGAGAGAAAAAACCTGATTCCCCACAAGAAGCCCCTGTTGGAAACCGGAAAAGCCCCATAGCAATTTCTACCATAAAACATGAAAATACTTATGTTAAAGTTGTTTACGGTCAGCCTTACAGAAAAGGGCGTACTATTTTCGGCGACTGGGAACCATATGGTCAGGTTTGGAGAACAGGAGCAAATGAGGCTACCGAAATCACAATTACCGAGCCTGTTTTAATGAATATGGTTGTTGTTGATGCCGGTATTTATTCACTTTTTACTATTCCCGATAAAGAGTCCTGGACAATTATTCTCAATAATGGTCTCGGGCAATGGGGAGCCTTTGACTACAACCAACAACTTGATGCGCATAGGTTTCAGGTGCCCGTTCAGGATTTAGAAACACCTGTCGAGGCTTTTACTATTACTTTTTCTGATCTTAAAGGTTCAGCCACTGTAATGACCCTGAGTTGGGATGTGGTAAAAGTTGAGATTCCAATTCGTTTTTATTAAATCGCTAATTAAGTAATCGCTATGGAAAAAGGGCTGTTAGAAAAAACCGGAAAACCTTTAACGTACTGGGTTAAGATTGTTAGAAAAGAAAACTTTGAAAAACATGGTCAAATAATCTCTTTTCTTAAAGTCGAACATGGCTTTACCCATGGTTTCGCAAACTTTGTTGCTCATAAAGCACGTGAGGAAGACGCCGGTTCAGTAAACGCTGACGAACTTATTGAAAATCAATACAAAGGAAAAGAAACTTTAAGACCTATTCTGGATCGCATACTAAAGGTGGTTGGTGATTTTGGTGATGACGTGGAGGTTTCACCCAAAAAAAGTAGTGTGAGTCTCAGAAGAAAAAGACAATTCGCATTAGTCAAACCATCAACAAAAACCCGTGTTGATCTTGGATTAAAACTCAACGACGCTACTCTTACAGATCGCTTAGAAGCCTCAGGACCATTTGGAACTATGTGTACCAACAGGGTTCAACTTACAGAAACTTCCCACGTTGATAAGGAATTGACCGAATGGTTAAAGACAGCTTATGAGCAAGCCGGTTGATTAATCTTCTACCAATTTTAAAAGTTCATCAGGAACATCAATATCCATTCTGAGCACCTGAGATGCATGAGTCTTGCCTTGGGCGTCAAGTTTTAAAGAAACCGTTCCTCCGCCTCCCAAGCTTTCGTTCAATATAAAATTTAATGCCCCGATGTTTGGCAATTCGTACCGTTCAACATTTCCTTTACACACATACTTCATGTGTTCTTTAACTTTATCAGAGGTGAGTTCTTTTTTTAAAAAGGGATAAATATCCGGGTGTCGGGCTATGATTCCAACATTGGATCCGTTTCCTTTATCTCCGCTTCTTCCGTGAGCTATCTTAAGTAATTTTACCTGAGGCATTATCTTTTTTTAAATTGATTTAAAAGTACACAATCTGTCGGTTTATATCGAACGGTGTTTTTATTACGTGTCTATTTCCACACTTTCAAAATTTTCAAAAGGAGGCTCTGTTCCCCTCCAATAAAATAAAACGATAGTACTTCCTTTTTCATACTCATATATTTCTTCTTCATTTATTCTCTTAAATGAATTTGGTAAAAGCTGGTTCTCTTCTGTAGAAACCGGAAACCAGTCTATAACTGCCAGTACATCTTGTTCAAATACCGCATAATAAACTGTTTCGGAAGATCCGTTTTCTATTATCAGTTCATCGGTTTCCCAGCGATAAGCAATTTCATTATTTTCGTTTTTAAAAGATGCACACGATAAAAACAAAATTAAGGGAATTAATAAATACGTTATTTTCAACTGATTCCTGATTATTGAATTTTATCTTTAACATAAATAATAATTCGAAATTGTACGATTCTTCTTTTTTAATCAACCTTGTTCAGTCTAAAATGCCTTTTGGTAAATATAAAGATCGGTTTATAACAGATCTTCCTGTTCATTATCTGGAGTGGTTTCAGCGAAAAGGATTTCCGGATGGTCAATTAGGCCAACAACTTTCCACTATGTATGAAATTAAAACCAATGGTCTGGGTGAAATTTTAGCACCCATCAAAAAAAAATATAGATACAGGTAAATTTTTTTTACCTCATAATGTAACATATTTTTTACATTACGTAAAGAAAACCCGACACACATAATTAACCATTTTCCAATGTCTAAACAAGAAATACTCTCCTGGACTTCTTTAGCAACGTCTTCTTCATTTTTATTCTTCTACATACTCTTTAATTTTGGGTTACCTGAAATCATCGAAGGTTTTTCCGAAACATTTGTTAAAACATTCTTCAATTTATTTTGGATTGCAGTTGTTGTAGAGATAATTGTTGAAATCAGTGAGGGAAAAAAGAAAGTTCAGAAAGACGAACGGGATTTTATAATAGAAGCAAAAGGCATGAAGGCAGGGTATAACATTTTAGTTATTTCTATGGTAATTGCTCTTGTTCAAATATTTATATCAAACCTGAGTATTATGAGTAATTTTCAATTTCCTGTTTCTCTGGAGTTATCTACTGTTTTTCATTTTCTGCTAGTCACTCTTTTCTTGGCCAGTGCTGTTCGCAGATCCATTATGATATATTACTATAGAAAAGGATATTAATATGAGCGACGGAATAATTATAAATCAGATCCGTACACTTCGTTTCAATCATAATGAAATGACACAACAGGAACTAGCAGATCTTGTTGGGGTTACAAGACAGACAATCAATGCTATTGAGGCGGCTAAATATTCCCCTTCTCTTGAACTCGCTTTTAAAATTGCCGATGCATTTAAAAAACCAATAGGAGAAGTTTTTAATTATAAGGCAAGCTCTTAAAATTTTTCTGTAATTAAGTTTTTATTCATGCTTGTTGAGTCGTAAACAACTGTAAAGTTTATTCGCCCAAGGATCATATTATCGTTTGTGGTTACATCTACTTTCCATTTCCCTTCCAGAATATTGGTTTTATAAGTATACCCTCGATAGCCCCCATCTCTTCCTCCTGTTATCTCAAATTCTATCTTATCTGAAGTTTCCCAATTGCCTGTTTCTTGATTCTTCCATTGCCAGTGGTGATTCACTCTTTTCTTAAGGTCTGCCGGAGCAAATATAGATGTGAAAATGAATAAACTATCCCCTTTGGTATAATTGGTTTCATCATCAAATGGAGAAAAAATACCGCTTTTCTGATATGTTACTTTATAACTGCCGTTTTCCTTTTGAATGTTGTGAGCAACAATTCCCTCTTCCATAGCTAAGGGTACAGGAGGAATCAAATTGAAAAAATAAAAGATATTAATAGATCCATATATCACAAGTATAAGATTTATGAGCTTCGTTTTATTAAGCTCTCTTCGGGTAGAAGGACTTTTCCCGTAAATAAAAGTCACAAGAACTAAGGTGCTGGATAAGCTTACCCCTCCGGACACCAAAAATATAAAGGTATTCATTGTATTCACCAGAACCGGAATAAAGAAAGTGAAAAACGTAAAGTTCACAAAAAAGTAAGTCCCGAATTGAAGATACTTATTCGATATTCTTTTTTTAAGAAGTTCATTCGCAAAAAGAAGCACAACAAGAATTATAAAAAAAGAAACTGTCTTAGTGAAAGAAACACTTCTGGAAAAGAAAATTACATAGGCGCTGCACAAACCCCCGATAAAAAACTGAATAGCCAGAGGAAAATAATCCTCAAAACGCTCCAGAAAAGTCCCTTTCCATTTATCATCGTCAGCTAAATTGAAAAAGTACAAACTCAGGCTAAGAGACAATAAATACACACAAATAATTATCTGATCATACAGACGGTCTATACTTCCCAGAGTGAGAGAGTCCCAGGTAAAACCAAGTATAAAAAAAGCTACCGGAGCACTTTTTTTGTGCTTTCTTATAAATGCCCGAAACCTGTTTATTTTTACCATTCCTTATCCTTCTTTTTTATAGTCGAAGATACATTTGCTCCAGCACTGTTTTTGTTAATTATTTTCCCAACTTTTGCTTTTAAAATTTCATTTTAGTTCATTTCAGAAACCAATGTTCCTAATCTTACTGCTATGCCTAAAATTAATGTAACACGTTCCACTACAATACATTCCCCAATTGATAATGTATATTCTAAACTGAGCGATTTTAATCACTGGGTTGAGTGGTCGCCCTGGTTGATTATGGAAGACGGAGTAACGGTAAATATCTCTGAAGATGCCAAATATTATGAATGGAAAGGAGACCGGGTGGGTGAAGGAAATATGAGCATCACTTTAGAAGATGGGAAAAATAGCCTTGAATATGATCTTACTTTTCTGAAACCCTGGAAATCTGAAGCCAAAGTAAAATTCGTGCTTTCTGATAATAATGACCGAACAACAGTTACCTGGAGCATGGATAGTAAACTTCCGTTTTTTATGTTCTGGATGAAAAAAATGATGGAGGGGTTTATTGGAATGGATTATGAGCGCGGACTGAATATGCTTAAAGATTACATTGAACATGGAGAAATAAAGTCTGAATTGGATTGGATTGGTGAATCTGATTTTCCGGGAACAAAATATATTAGCATAGAAACTACCTGTGATATAGATAAAATGGACGAAGCCATGCCGGAAGATTTTGGAAAACTGGAGGCTTTTATGCAAAAGAATGAATCTGTTGCTACAGGACAAGCCTATAGTATTTATCATAAATGGGATATTGTAAAAAAGAAAGCAACTTATTCAGCTTGTGTAGGAGTGACTTCTGTTCCCGATGAACTGCCTGATGGTTTTAAAGCGGGAGAAATTCCAGCAACCAGAGTTTATACTTTGAGGCATACCGGAAAATATGATCACCTGGGAAATGCTTGGTCAACAATGATTGGGATGGCCAGAGGTAAGGAATTTAAACAAAAAAGAGGCATACACCCCTGGGAGCACTATATAACAAATCCTCAGGAAACTCCGGAAGATGCAAATATCACGGATGTTGTGTTCGCAATTAAGTAATATTTTATCTCACTTTAATTGAAAGATCACATAAGAAAATCCAGTCGTTGGTTACAGATAATAATCATTATCTCTTTTCTTGTTAGTATTCTGCTTTGTTTCCCCTTGTGGTTAAACGACAGGCTTTTTCCCGTTCTTCCGGTCTTCGAGGTTTTATTAACCGAAGGTCAATTCCATTTTACTTTATTGTTACTGATCTTTGTTTCCGGATTAATTTCTTTACTTGATTTTAAGTTCACGATCCATTCTTTAACTTTTTTTCTTTTATTAATTTGCTTTTTTTGCCTCCAGGACTACAACCGGTGGCAGCCATGGGTTTACATATTCTCTGTTCTTTTGGTTTTTATTTTGCTTAACCGGTCTAAGCTTATTACCGAAAAAAACCTGCTCTCTTCATTCCGCATTGCCATTGTTGGCATTTATTTATGGTCGGGTCTTCATAAGTTTAATGCGGGTTTTATTTCTGATACCCTTCCTCAGCTTTCTGTTCCCAATCCCGGATTATTCAGCTATGCTATTCCATTGACTGAAGCTCTCCTTGCAATCGGCTTGATCTTCCTTTCATCAAGAAAATTCTCGGTTTTGTTACTTCTGGGAATGCATTTTTTAATTCTATATGAAATTTTATTCGGCTCTATCTCATTTAATACCGTCATTATCCCATGGAACCTGACTATGATGATCATGCTTGTTTTGCTGTTTTGGAATAAAGATTCTTTTCCTCATTTCAGTAAATTTTCTTTTTCCAAAAGCGTTGCTGTTTTTATTTTCATAATTTTGCCCGCCGCTAATTTTGTGGATTTATGGCCCGGATATCCATCATTTAATTTATTTTCAGGAAAAACTGATAAAGCCTTTCTATATGTTGATGAGGAATTTAAAACCAACTTTAAATCAAACAGTATTTCTAAATTTGATGACGAAAACAGGATATCTGTCCATTCTTACGCTTATTCAGAATTAAATGTCCCTTTTTACTCAGAAAAGGAAATTTATCTTCAGCTGTTGGATAAACTTTGTGAACAATCTTCCCATGAATTCTCTGTAGTAATGGAAATTAAAACGCTTCCGAATCTTTTTAGAGATGAATGGAAAACAGAATCTTTCTTTTGTAATCAGTTTGAATATGAATAGATCTTCACAGGTTTAATTTAATCCGGTTTCTATAGTTAATCCGCTAATAAATGCATTTAATTTTCATGTGGAATTAAAATTGTAGTTTTTTTTGTCTTTATTAGCCTAAGACAAATTATCTTTCTACATGAAGTTTTTTTCATCACAGATCTCTTACTTTATTTCTAATAAGAATACGAAGGTTAACATTTCACGCCTTCTGAAATTTCTTGGTACTCTTGTTTTCCTTATCGCTATTTATGGAGTTATTTTCCATATAATCATGGAAAGAGAGGGTCAGCAACACAGCTGGATGACCGGCTTTTACTGGACACTGGTAACCATGAGTACCTTAGGTTTTGGTGATATTACTTTTACTTCTGATCTGGGTAGATTCTTTTCTATGGTTGTTTTGGGTTCAGGGATTCTGGTTTTGTTAATTATGTTACCCTTCACCTTCATAGAATTCTTTTATGCTCCCTGGATGGAAGCACAATCTCGTGCAAGAGCTCCTAAAGAACTTCCACCCACTACAAAAAACCATGTAGTAATTGCCAGCTTCGATCCCATTACAAAAACTCTTGTTGAGAAACTTAAACAGTACCAAAAAGAATATGTGCTTCTGGTACAGGATTTGAATGAAGCTCTGGAATTATTTGACGAAGGGTACAGGGTCATGGTGGGCGAACCGGACAATCCTGAAACCTATAAAAAACTTCAAATTCATCAGGCTGCTATGGTGGTTGCGAACGGTTCTGATATGTTTAATGCTAATGTTGCTCATACTGTCAGAGAAAATAGTGAACACATTAAAATTGTAGCTACTGCCAATTCTCACGATTCTGTTGATATTCTGAAACTGGCAGGATGTGACCATGTTTTACATATGGGGAACCTTCTTGGAAGAGCTTTGTCGAGACGTGTTTTGGGTCAGGACGCACGCGTACACACGATCGGCCGCCTTGGGGATATTGTAATAGCAGAAGCCACAGCTTACGACACCCCTCTTGTCGGAAAAACTTTACGCGAAACGCAACTCAGAGAGAAACTGGGAATTAATATTGTAGGCATTTGGGAGAGAGGAAATTTTCTGGGTTCTCATCCTGATACAGTGATCAGTGAGCAAAGCGTAATCATGATGGCTGGTTCTGTAGATCAACTTCGAAGGTATGATGAACTATTCGGAATATATGCCATAAGCGAAGAACCCGTGATAATTATTGGTGGCGGACGTGTTGGAAGAGCTGCTGCTTATCATTTAAAGCGCAGAAATATCCAGTTCAAAATTGTGGATAAAAACCCTGACAGAATATTGAATGAAGAGAATTTTATTCTCGGAGATGCCAATGATATAAACACATTAAAGAAAGCCGGAATCGACAATGCACATAGTGTAATCATCAGTACTAATCAGGATGATATTAATATTTATCTCACTATTTATTGTCGCCATCTTCGTCCTAATATTCATATTGTGGCACGTTCAACATTAGAAAGAAATGTTAGCTCTTTGCATAGAGCGGGAGCCGATTTTGTGATGTCTTACGCCACAATGGGAGCCAACGCTATCTTCAATATTTATGAAGACAATGATATTATTATGATTGCTGAAGGTTTAAATGTGTTTAGCTTAAAAACACCTTCAAAAATTGTCGGTAAAACGATTATTGAAGCAGATATACGTCATAATACAGGATGTAATTTGATTGCTTATACTAAAAATGGGGAACAAATTATAAATCCGGATCCAACCGAACCCATCCCAAAAAACAGCGACCTTATCCTGATTGGGGAGACGGAAGCTGAAGAACGTTTCGTTCAAATATATGCTGACTAAGGATTAGCGATTTTATTTTATTCAAATCCTCCTTCGAAGGAGATGAGTTTAAATAGTTTAGATTAAAAGTCGGAGGATGTGTGAAGTTTATGAATTTCTAAACCTCACACATATCTCTCAGATTCTTCCCAGCACTTTGGATCGTCTTCCTTTTTTCTACTTCGACTCCATTTCCAAAGCCATGGTCTGCATTCTCATAGCCAGTTCTTTATCGGATTGCATCGCCTGAGCTATACTTTGAAAGCGTTGTGCTGATAATTCAGAATTTTGAATTGATTGCATTTGTTGCTGCTGAGCCTTCATGCTTGCCTGTTGTAAAAAACTCTGCATATTAGCTACTGTTTTTTCTTCTTTGGTGGTAAGCTCTAAATCTTCTGACTGTGGATTTTGTTGGTTTTGCATGATTTTCTGAAATCGTGCTGTGCTCATGCCTTCTTCATCCAGTTTGGCAACAACCATACTATCCAACTCCATTCGTATTCCCTGAAGTTCCTGAGCTATTAAAACAAATTGTTCCAGTTCAGCATCTGATACTGAATCAGCAGGAGCAATTTGCGGCATTTGCATATTTTGAGCCATTACAGCTGTGCTGCAAATAATTAGTGATAAAATGAGTGCTTTAGCTCTCTTTAAAATGTTCATTAAAAAAATAATTTCTTTGTGAATAGTTTATTTAGTTGAAAACTATTCATTATTAAACGGGATACTAAATTTAAGGACGGTCTTTATAGGTTTTTAACATCATTATCGCTGATTTGGTGATTTTATTGATTTACACTGACTGACTCTTCCTTCAAAGTCTGCTTGTGTGGAGTTATGGGTAGGAAATTCTTTTATGAAAGCCACTAAAACTCTAAAGCTCGGAAGAAAAGTTAAACTAACCATAAAATAAATCTCCCTTCGAAGCCTGCCTGTCCGGTAGGCAGGGGAGATGATTCAATCGATAGTTCTCGATTGAATCCGAGGGATGTTTTTGAGTTTATGAACTAGCTAGTTTTTTCTTTGGAGCAGGGACTCTTTGTTAACCGATCGGAACGAGTTTCAAACTTATTTCGGAATAAGCTCCTTTATTAACAACAAAAGCCACTCTTAATTATTGACATTAAAAATTATATCGCCTTCATAAACTTCACTGGAATCTCTGCTGATGAATGTCCCAGAGAATAATACATCTAAGTTAGAACTATCCGCTTTTTTCACCTCAATTTTTCCATTTGGTGTATATGATCGAGCAATAGATACAGCTACATCTCCCCCTACCAATCCTGCGTAACTATACGAGGATATTTCATAAGTTCCCGGACCATTAAAATCATCTACATTGATTGTAATATATCTGCCATTCACTTGATCTCCATTCTCGTAACCTCTCATAAACAACTCATTTTTATTTATCTCATAAATAGCTTTTCCAACTAAAATATCACCATTAATTATTGCTGTAAATTCGCTTTGTTCATCGTTATTAAATACTGAACAAGAGATTAATAAAAAAGAAGTTGTAATTAGTAGTAATGTTTTTTTCATACTGTTAATGCTTTTTTTGGATTTCATTCCTCTACTTAACAAGTATATACAGGTATTATTATTTAATCAGAAGCTCAAAATCCATAATTCTTAATCTTTAATTTTGAATTATATTACACTCCCCACCTCAAAAACCTCTTCTCCCAATTCTTCGGCTTTTGCTTTTACTGCAGCTGCTTTATCTGATGAAACCACACAAACTAATCCGATTCCCAGATTGAATGTAGCTTGCATATCTTCTTCGGGTACATTTCCAATTTCCTGAATCAGTTTGTAAACCTCCGGACGTTCCCATCCATCCCAATTTATATCTAAAGCTAATCCTTCAGGGAGAATTCTCTTTGTATTTCCAACCATTCCACCACCGGTAATGTGGGAAAATCCGTTTACTCCATCCATTTCTTTTAATTCAGATATCAAACCTAAATAAGATCGGTGAACTTGGAGTAATTCCTCTGCAACGGTTCCTCCCAATTCTTCCACATGGTCGTTTACATCATATTCGCTGAATAAGACTTTTCTGGCGAGAGAATATCCGTTGGTGTGTAACCCTGAACTTTTGAATCCAAGCAGAACATCACCTTTTTCGATTCCCGCTCCGTTGATCACTTTGTCTTCATCCACAATACCAACAATGGTTCCGGCAAGATCGAATTCTCCTTCTCCGTAAATGTCCGGCATTTCTGCAGTTTCCCCACCTATCAAAGCCACATTGTTTTCTTTGCAGGCCTTGGCAAATCCTTTGATCACATCATAACCTACATTTTGCTCAAGTTTTCCGGTTGAGAAATAATCCAGAAAGAAAAGAGGAGTCGCTCCACAAACCGCAATATCATTTACACAATGATTTACCAGATCCTGTCCAACCGTATCATACTTTCCGGCCTTGAACGCCACTATCAATTTGGTTCCTACACCATCAACAGAACTTACAAAAACAGGATTTTTAAATGCCCCCAGATCCGGTTTAAAAAATCCACCAAAACCACCAATATTTGAAAGCACCGCGGGACCATGAGTCTCTTTAACTACTCCTTTTATGGAATTAACAAGCTCTTCTCCTGCTTTGATATCTACGCCTGAATCTTTGTATGTGAATGTCTTTTTTGTCATTTGATAGAGTTTTTAAAATAAAATTTCATCAGTTCGGACCCACCCCTCAATCCCCTCCGTTGGAGGGGAAGCTCCTTGTTACAGATCTTTATCTAACAAGTTCAATATGAGCTAAGTGATGATTTCCATGCCAGGCATACATCGCTAAGGCATTTATAAGTTTATAATTAATTCCAGATTCCGGATGTTGAAATGTTCGGTTCCAATCCTCTTTTTTAATTATTCTAAGGATAGCAACCCATTTCAAGTGAACTGCTTCCAGAAATTTCAATCCTTCTTCAGCACTCATCAAGTCATAATCACCTAAAATTGCCCATGCCGCTTCATCGTAAGGACGTATTGTTGGATTGTCTTCGGTCATAGCCAATTTAAATCTACACAATGAATTCAGGTGACTGTCTCCTAAATGATGGATAACCTGAATCGGTGTCCAACCATCTTCTCTGTAAGGAGTATTCAATTGTTTTTCTGATAATTCTGAAACAAGAGCTCTTACTTTTGAAGGAAGTTCTTTGATCTGATTGATGTACATTTCTGCATCATTCAGATCATGATCTTTCTCATAATCAAAATTTCCAATAGGGTATCTTTTATCCATGAGATCAGGAATTTTTTATTGCTTAAATATACGTTCTTATAAAACTCTTTGAGAATCCTTTTTCTCACTTCTTATCCACACCCTAAAAGACAAATAAAATGAGATTTATAAATTTAATATATAGTAGTAGAGCGTGTGGATTTGTGGATAACAAAGTTATTCTTTTTCTCTACATCGCTTGACAAAACTTTGTGGATATCAATGTTGATATACTTTTCATAAAAAACAGTGCTTTAGAAAGTGATATTTTTTGTTATCAACAAGTGTATCTGTATTGTACATATAAATCATCCTAAGCTGTTCAACAGCAAAAGTTATTCTTTTTGAATGTTGATTAGGTGAATAAATTGTGGAAACTTGTTGAGAACTTTGAACGATTTTAGTTATCCAGTTTTTGTTAGTAAGTATTCCACATAGTAATCCACATAATTCTAGTATATGAAAGTTGTAATTCAGCGCGTAAAATCAGCATCGGTAACGGTAGGAAATGAAATTACCGGAGCTATTGAAGGGGGTTTGTTACTACTGGTGGGTATTCATCAGGATGACACTAAAGAACAACTGGAATGGATGAGTGAGAAGATCCTGAAGTTGCGGATATTTGAAGATGAAGACGAAAAAATGAATCTTTCGGTCAGTGATGTAAATGGAGGACTTTTAGTAGTTTCTCAGTTTACTTTATATGGAAATGCCAGAAAAGGAACTAGACCTAGTTTTATTGAGGCAGCCAAACCCGATAAGGCGGAACCTATGTATAAAGATATGATCCGTTATTTTAAAGAACAATCAGACTTAAATATTCAAACAGGAAAATTTGGTGCAATGATGGATGTTGAGTTAATAAATGACGGTCCTGTTACACTGATATTGGAGAAGTGATTTGGCTGTAATTTTCATTTTTATTGATGGAGTTGGATTGGGTAAACAATCAGAGGAAAACCCATTCTTTGAAAAAACCTATGAAAGCTTTGAAATACTTTCGGGGGGACATTTTTTTAAAGCTGCAGATCCCATTACTAAAAATGATCATATTTTTAAGCCCATTGATGCTTGTTTAGATGTAGAAGGATTACCTCAAAGCGGAACAGGACAAACAACATTATTCACCGGAGAAAATGCATCCAAAGTGATAGGAAAACATTTTGGACCATATCCGCATTCCGGAATAAAACCCTTACTTAAAGAGAAGAGCATTTTCCATGCGGTTAAAAAAGCGGGAAAGAAGCCGTATTTCATGAATGCTTATCCGCCCATTTTCTTTGAACACGCAAACCGAAGAAATCGATGGAGCTGTACAACGCTCATGACGAAGAGTGCAGAAATGCATTTGAACTCAACCGAAGATGTTTTAGCTGAAAGAGCACTCACTGCAGAGATTGTCCAGAATGCCTGGAGAGAAAAACTGGATATAAATATCCCAAAAATTACAGCAACAGATGCTGCTAAACGATTACTGAATGTTGTTCCTGATTATGATCTGGTTTTGTACGAATATTATTTAACTGATAAAGCCGGACATAATCAAAATTTCGAAGATGCCGAAAGAGTGCTTACACCATTGGATGAATTTCTGCTTCATATCATCAAGCATAAAAGAAGCGGAGATGTATTGGTAATAACCAGTGATCATGGAAATCTTGAAGATCTGTCAGTAAAAACACATACCAGAAGAGATGTACCTCTATTTGTATTGGGAGAAGGAATTGAGCACTTTAATGATGTGGAAAGTTTAGTTGGTGTGAAAGATGGAATAATGGGATTGATATGAGAATTACAAAAATACAGAAAAAAGAATTAGCAGATATTGTGATAAAAGAAGGGCTTAATACAAATCTTTTTGATACACCCGGAGAAAATGAATTTTTTACTGTAAAACTTAAAAACGAACCATTCTCTTTCACATTAAAAAAAATAAATAGTGACAAGTATAGAATGGCAATCGTAGATATTTTTGATCTAAATGTTAGAACAGCCGATGTTTTTTGGGAAGGATTAGTTAAACAATTTACAAAATGGATAGAAAATGTTTCTAAAGAATTGAAAATAAAGACAGGTTGGGAAGATGAAGTTTTTGATAACTATTTAAATACAGAGTATTCATATAAACAATTAAATGATCTCTTTTCTGAGGAAGAAAAAGAGTTAGTTAGAAATAGTATTAATGAATTAAAAGGGAAGGTTATAACTTTAGAAATTGAAGAATCTTCTATAATTGCAATAAATAATAAATTAGACGATTTATCTGAGAAAGTTGATGAATTAAGTAGGTTTGATTGGAAATCAATGTTTTATGGAACAATTATTAATTTAACAATGAGCTTATCAATTTCTTCAGAAATTCAAAGTAAATTCATGGACTATGTAAAAGAAGCGTTTATTTTTTTAAAAAAGTTAGGAAGCTAAGCGATATAAAAAACTACCTATCTTTAATACTAAGATCGGTTTGATGAAGAACTCTCGCTTGTTATTCCGATCGATAATCAAAAGTCCCCTCTCGAGAGGGGATTTAGGGGTGTGTAAGAATAGGATAGAAACATAATCTTTAGTTTTATATCCTTGAGATGCCAAAATAAATTCGGGATGAAGAAAGCTGTTTATTAAATTCTATCCATGAAAAAGAAACTCATCTACAGCTTTTTAGGGATAATTATTCTCTACGGATTATTACTGATTCCCGACAACTCCACTATCAACATTGAAAGCGAAGGTAATTCCACACCCTTTATCTGGGATCAGGATGAGCGATGGGATTTTCTGGAAAGTAAATTTACTGAAACAAAAGCAGATAAAGAGATTATTACGCCCGGAGTTATTGAAGCTCTTATTGCTGATCTGTTCTCAATTGTTGATGAAATTGAAAACAGAGAACCCAAACCGGAGGATGTAATTTTTGATGAACTCCTTCTGAGTTTCTTTGAGCTGGCTCCTGTTATTGCTGCACAGGATGCACAAAATCCTGAGTTTTTTGAGGTATATAACAGAGCACGAAAAGTAATTAAAGATTTGTCTGCGAAATGGGATATATCAGAAAAAGAAACCAGAGATATTCTTTACAAAACTTTGTACGGAATGCGCGCTACAGTCGAAGAGGTTTTATTGCAATCAGAAGAGCCTATTGATCCGGTTTTATATGTGAAAGAAGAAGAGTCACAAACGCCTTCTACAAATATTCTGGGAATAAAAGTTCACAGTGGAGACTTATTGGTATCACGAGGAGGAGCGGAAGTCTCAGCACTTATTTCCAGAGGAAATGATTACCCCGGTAACTTTTCGCACGTAGCTTTGATCTATGTAGAGGAAGGAACTAATATTCCTTATTTGATAGAAGCTCACATAGAACGAGGAGTTGCTATCGCTACGCTGGAGGAATACATCAAAGACCGAAAGCTTAGGTTTATGGTTTTGCGCCCTAGAGCAGATCTTCCTGAAATGCAGGAAAACCCGATGCTTCCTCATATTGCTGCTAAAGAAATGTTTGAAGAAGTACAGGAAAGACACATTCCCTACGATTTCAAAATGAATTTTTATGATCCCGAAGCTATGTTCTGTTCCGAAGTGGGATCATACGCGTACAAAAAAAATGGCATTCAGTTGTGGGAATCGGAATCAACCATATCATCTAACGGAGTTGTAAAATTACTGAACACTTTTGGAGTCGAGAACTTTGTAACACAAATGCCATCCGATCTGGAATACGATCCGCAACTTTCGGTAGTAGCTGAGTGGAGAAGTGCTGAAAGTCTTTTTGATGACCATTTATATAACGCGGTAATAGATGCCATGCTTATATGTGCAGAGCAAGGAGAAGAGATAGAATTCAATCCGCTGATGCTTCCTTTCGCAAGGATTATGAAAGGAAACAGTTGGATCAAAAATCAGTTTGAATCGGAAGGACCGATTCCCGAAGGAATGAGCGCAACACAGGCTTTGAAAAGTGATGCATTTATACAAAGACATAAAGAGTTAAAAGAGCAAACTTCAGCAGCAGTTGATTCATTTACCGAAGAAAACGGTTATAAACCGCCGTATTGGGAATTGGTTAAATTAGCCGAGGAAAAATCGGGTTGTAAGAACTAGAATTTTCGAAATAAAGAGAGTCAGGAAATAGGATGAAATCAGAGAAGAAAAAAGTTCATTTGGTTCTGGGAAGCGGAGGAGCGAGAGGGGCTGCTCACATTGGAGTTATTGAGGAATTGGAAAAAGAGGAATATGAAATTGTCGAAGTAATCGGTTGTTCAATGGGTGCAGTTGTAGGAGGAATTTACTGCGCGGGACAGCTTCCGGAATACAAAAAATGGTTGTTGTCTTTAACCAAAAAAAAAGTGTTCGAGCTGTTAGATTTTACTTTTACTTCTCAGGGGTTTGTGAAAGGAGAAAAACTTTTCGGGAAACATATTGAAGTAACCGGAAAACAAAATATAGAAGACTTCAGGATTCCTTTTACTGCAGTTGCTACAGATATGAAACATCATGAAGAAGTTCACTTCAGAGACGGGGATCTGTTCAAAGCACTACGGGCTTCGGTGTCTATCCCCGGAATATTTACTCCCATTGTGGACAAAGACAGAGTGTTGGTTGATGGGGGAGTGCTAAACCCACTTCCGATAAATCTGGTAAACAAACAGGAAGATGCAATTATCGTAGCGGTAGATATTAACTCAAAAACCATTATTGAGGAATTGCTCGTAAAAGAAGAGCCGGAGAAAAGAAAAAGATATTGGTTTGAAAATATTTTGCCTGATTCTTTAAAAGAGATCACCAGAACGGATGAGAAGAAAACAGAATCATTTTCGTTGTTTGAACTCATGGAAAGCACGTATAGTTTTACACAGGATCGTCTCACGGAATTAGTAATTGAGCACTACAAACCGGAAATATTGGTGCAGATTCCCAGAGAAAGTTGTGATACATTTGAATTCTACAAATCAAAAAACCTTGTAGAAATAGGAAAAAAAGCATTCCGAAAGGCGATAAAATAAGGAGCTTAAATTCTCTGCTACAATAATAAAAGTTGGTACATAAACGATTTTTAGTTTAATTGATGAAGGGATTAAACAGCCGGGAGAAAAATGTATGAAATCGACTTTATTAAACATGAGAAAGAGGAGATTCTAGAAGCTTGGGTAACAGGAAAACTCAACCTCGAATCAGCTATTGAGATCAGCTCCAAAAGCAGAGAAAAAGCACATAATCTGGGTTATCAGCTTTTAAAAGATTTGAGTAAAGTGGAGCTGGATGCAGGCATAATGCAAGTAATGGAATTTTTTGATCCGGCTAAAAACGAGAAGCTGAATATTAAGCACAAACATATAATAGCAGCTGTTTTTGTGGAGGGCTCAAAATTAGATTATTGGAAATTCTGGGAAACAGTTGCCAGCAACAACGGATTAATTTCTAAAATCTTTGTAAATAAAGAAGAAGCTTTTAAGTGGCTCCAAAATAAAGCTGAACAAAAACAAAATTAGCATTATGTTTTCTGCATGGCTAAAAAGTTTATCCTATCAATAGATCAGGGAACAACCAGTTCCAGAGCAATTCTTTTTAATAAAAATGGCGAAGTTGAACATGTTGCCCAAAAAGAATTCAAACAACATTTTCCAAAAGATGGTTGGGTAGAACATGATCCCGAGGAGATCTGGAATACACAAAAAGAGGTAATTGAAGAAGTCGTTTCAAAATATGCTGAAGGCGGTAAAGCAATTGCCGCAATAGGCATCACCAACCAAAGAGAAACAACCGTTGTTTGGGATAAAGAAACAGGAAAACCGGTTTATAATGCTATTGTCTGGCAAGATCGAAGGACATCAGATTACTGTGATGAGCTTAGGAATGATGGATGGTCAGATACAATACAGCAAAAAACGGGATTGGTTCTGGATAGTTATTTCTCAGGAACTAAGCTTAAGTGGATACTTGATAACGTTGATGGAGCTCGACAAAAAGCAGAAGAGGGAAAATTAGCTTTCGGAACGATAGACTGCTGGTTGGTTTGGAATCTTACTAAAGGTGAAAAGCACGTTACTGATATTACAAATGCTTCACGTACACTTCTTTTCAATATCCATGATAAAGAATGGGATACAGAACTTTTGGACCTGATGAAAATACCGGAAAATATTTTACCGGATGTGTCTTCATCAAGTGGAGAAATTGCTGCAGCAGAACTGGATTGTTTTGAAAAGAGAATTCCGATTACAGGAATAGCCGGAGATCAGCAAGCGGCACTGTTCGGACAAATGTGTCTTGAACCCGGGATGTTGAAAAATACCTATGGCACAGGATCTTTTATCATGTTCAATACAGGAGAAAAAGCTATTACTTCTGAGAACAATCTGTTAACAACGATCGGCTGGCAAATGAACGGAGAAACAACCTATGCTTTAGAGGGATCTATCTTTATAGCGGGTGCGCTGGTACAGTGGCTTAGAGATGGTTTGGGAATTATTAAATCATCAGCAGATGTGGAAAAACTTGCATTAACCGAAAAAGATAATGGAGGAGTGTATTTAGTTCCTGCTTTTGCAGGACTTGGCGCTCCGTATTGGGATCAAAAAGCTCGCGGAGCCATGTATGGATTAACACGTGGAGCAACAGCCGGACACATTGCTCGTGCTGCTTTAGAAGGAATCGCATTTCAGGTGAAAGATGTGCTTACGGCAATGGAAGCTGATTCAGGAATTTCAATTAAAGAGCTCCGGGTTGATGGCGGAGCGTCAGTGAATAAAACACTCATGCAGTTTCAGTCAGATATTTTAGGAATTCCCATCATCAGACCAAAAGTAACGGAGACTACAGCATTAGGGGCGGCATATTTAGCGGGGCTGGAAGTTGGATTCTGGAAAGGAACGGACGAGCTTAAAAATAGATGGGAAGTTGATGCTCGATTCGAGCCCATAATGAAGGAGTCAGAGAAAGAAAGACTTTTAGAAAAATGGAATCAAGCTGTGGAAAAGAGCAAGAATTGGGTGTGACAACTTCGTCATGCTGAACTTGATTCAGCATCTGTAATTGATCAATTAGAAATTAAAGTTTGGTTATGAACCGAAAAGAATCACTAAACCATATCAGAGAATACAACGATTATTGGGATATCCTGATAATTGGAGGAGGAGCAACAGGCTTGGGATGTGCTGTAGACTCGGTAAACAGAGGCTACAAAACTCTGCTGTTAGATATGGCTGATTTTGCCAAAGGTACATCCAGCAGAAGCACCAAGTTAATTCATGGAGGTGTTCGGTACTTGCAACAAGGAGATGTTTCTCTTGTTATTGAAGCCTTGCATGAACGCGGCTTGTTAATAAAAAACGCTCCTCATCTGGTTGGGCACCAGTCTTTTATTGTTCCGAGTTATGAATGGTGGAACGGACCTTTCTATGGAATTGGAATGAAAGTATATGACGCTCTAGCCGGAAAACTAGGCATTAAAAAGTCAAAAACTCTTTCAAAGGAAGAGGTATTGGAAAAGATCCCGACACTGGAACCTGAAGGGTTGAGAGGAGGGGTTATCTATTATGACGGTCAGTTTGATGATTCAAGATTGGCTATCAATTTAGCCCAAACAGCTGCTGATCTTGGGGCAACTCCGATAAATTACATGAAAGTAAATGAATTGATAAAAGGCGATTCAGGTTTTATTGAAGGTGTAGTTGCCAGAGATCATATTAAAGGAGAGGAATTTACGATCAAAGCCAGAGCGGTTGTTAATGCAACAGGAATTTTTTCTGATTCCATGCTCAAAATGGATGATCAGAAACATGAAAATATAATTCAGTGTGCACAAGGCATTCATTTGGTGCTGGATAAAGAATTTTTGCCCGGGGATGCTGCTATAATGGTTCCTCATACCGATGACGGACGAGTTCTTTTTGCCGTTCCCTGGCACGGAAAGGCTCTTGTTGGAACAACGGACACACCAATTGACAAGCCCGCGTTAGAGCCTGTAGCATTAGATGAAGAAATAGATTTTATTCTTAAACATGCGAAAGAGTACTTAACCAAAGACCCGACCAGAAAAGATGTAAAGAGTGTTTTTGCAGGATTAAGACCTCTCGTGAAACCACCGGAGTCAAAGTCTACATCTGAAATATCGAGGAGTCATCACATTCAGATTTCTGAATCCGGATTGGTTACTATTGCCGGCGGAAAGTGGACGACCTACCGAAAGATGGCAGAAGAGACGATCGATCGGGCAGCAATGGTTGCAGGAGTAGAATTCAAAAAGACCAAAACAAAGAATCAACGTATTCACGGTTGGTTAAAAAATGTAGATAAGAATGATCCGCTGAGTGTCTATGGCTCAGATAAAGTTGCTATAGAAAAAATAATGGAAGAAGGTGATTCTATGAAAGAACAGCTTCATCCTGACCTTCCGTATATTAAAGCGGAGGTCGTTTGGGCAATAAGAAATGAATGGGCTCAAACAATAGAAGATCTTTTATCCAGAAGAACCCGGGCACTGTTGTTAGATGCAGAAGCCGCTATAGAAGTAGCACCAAAAGTTGCGGAAATATTAGCTGAAGAATTCGGTGAAGATAAAAAATGGCAAAAACAGGAAGTGAAAGAGTTTCTTGAATTGGCTAAAAACTATGTTATAAATTGATGGATTATCAAAAGATACTAAATGAGATAGATTCAGAGCTGAACAAAGAAAAGTTTGGAGGTAAAGTCGCAAATTATATACCTGAACTGGCTGGTGTGAAAGAGGGTAATTTTGGTATACATCTTTGTAGCCTGGAAAATGGAAATTTTGCGATCGGTCAAAACGAGCAACGATTTTCTATTCAGAGTATAAGTAAAGTATTTGCGCTCACAATGGCGTATCCGATGTTGGGCGAGAAATTGTGGAAAAGAGTAGGTGTTGAACCCTCAGGAAACCCGTTCAATTCTTTGGTTCAATTAGAATATGAATCAGGTATACCCAGAAATCCGCTTATAAATGCAGGAGCTCTTGTTGTTTGTGATATACTGATCTCTAAGCTTCAGAATCCAAAACAGGAATTTCTCGAGTTTGTAAAAAAACTGTCGGGCAATCCGAACATTGGTTTTAATAAAAAAGTAGCTGAGTCTGAGAAAGAAACCGGATATAGAAATGTGGCGCTCGCCAGCCTTATGAAATCGTTCGGCAACATTGATAATTTGGTGGAAGATGTTCTGGATTTTTATTTCTATATGTGTTCAATTGAAATGAGTTGTAAAGAACTCTCTCAAACCTTTTTGCTATACGCAAACCATGGAAAACATTTTGTAACCGGGGAACGAATTCTGAATGCTTCTCAATCAAAAAGATTAAGTGCAATTTTACTCACTTGTGGGTTTTATGATCAGGCAGGGGAGTTTACTTTCAAAGTTGGTCTGCCTGGAAAAAGTGGTGTTGGCGGAGGAATAGTGGCTGTTTTTCCGGAACATTATAGCGTTGCGGTTTGGAGTCCAAAACTAAATAAAGCGGGAAACTCGGTTCTGGGAATGGAGGTTCTTGAAAGGCTTACAACAAAAACAGGGTTGTCTATATTTTAATCTATTGGTATGAAAAAATTCATTCAAAACCGAAGTTGGAAGTTTCTTTTGCTCGAACTATTTGTCGTATTTCTTGGGGTTTACGGCGCCTTCTATTTAACAACTTTAAGAGAAGAAGCGGTGGAAAGAAGGAACAGGGTCAATTATTACGAAACGTTTTTGTTGAATCTGGATGATCTCTACACCAAGGCTGTTTCTGTAAAAGAAGAAGTTGACAGTTTAAGAAATGAATTAGCCAACAATCCGGATCACCAAATATCGCTAAGCAGATCTATAGATTTCACTAATAATATGCTGATAGTAAGATCAGGGTTTGAGTCGGAAAACTTCACAACGATTGGAAAAGATTACCTTTCCAGCCTTGATCGCGGATCGAATTTGATCTCTGTTATCGAAAAGAGAGTCGATATTCTGGAAGCTGAAACAAGGAAGTTTTTGATCTACGGAGAAGGAAACGAAAGAGAATTTAAAAAATGGTATAGCGAAGAATTAGAGGTGCTTTCTGAATATTTAGGAGCGCTTAATTTTACAATATCTGAGGGCGCTATTCCTGAGACAAAAGTGATGATCCTCCAGCTCAAAGAAGAATAAAAAAAGCCATCAATAAGTGATGGCTTTTAATCAATTACTTTAACGAAGAAGTAATGCGTTCAAATATTTCATCAATGGTTCCTATACCATCGATTTCTTTAACAACACCCTTTGAAGAGTAGTGATTTTGCACCGGTTCTGTTTCTTCGTGATAAACCTCTAAACGAGTTTTGACCTTTTCCTCGGTATCGTCTGCTCTTCCTTGTCCTCTTGAAAGAATTCTGGAGATCAACTCCTTCTCAGGTACAGTAAGAACAACAAAAGCGTCTATAGCTTTGTTCTGGTTTTCAGCGATTTCATCAAAGGCTTCTGCCTGAGGAACAGTTCTTGGAAATCCGTCAAGAATAAAACCACTACTATACTTGGAGTCTTTAAGCTCATCGGCCACAAGATCAACCACGGTTTCGTCCGGAACCAGCTGTCCAGAATCCAGAATAGACTTAACCTTAACGCCTAATGGAGTCTGGTTCTTAATCGCAGTCCTGAAAATATCACCTGTTGAAAGGTGTGGGATTGAGTATTTATCCTGAAGTAATTTTGCTTGTGTACCTTTGCCGGCACCGGGAGGCCCAAAAAGAATAATATTCATCTAAATAAATTTAGCTTTTAATAAAGTAACGCCCGGATTTAACCAAAAGATTAGATCCGGGTTAAATTCAAAAAAATAGAATGTTACTTCTTTTTTCCGTCCTGAACTTTCTCTTTGATGCGTGCTGCTTTACCTCTTAGATCACGCAGGTAAAATAGTTTTGAACGTCTGACGCTACCACGTTTCTTAACTTCAATTTTTGCAATAAAAGGAGAATAAAGAGGGAAAATTCGCTCAACGCCAACGTTACTGCTTATTTTTCGAACAGTAAATGTTTTATTAGCGCCGCTTCCTCGTTCATTCAAAACAACACCTTCATATTGCTGAATACGTTCTTTTTCTCCTTCACGCACACGGTAGTGAACATTCACTGTGTCACCGGCGGTGAATTGAGCGATGTCATCATTAACTATCGTTTGTTCTACAAGTTTTAGCTTATCCATGATTCTGTTTGTTTGCTGACTAATCAGCCGTTAATAATCTTTCTTAAATTTTTCGTACAAATCTTTTCTTCGTTCTTTAGTTTTTGCCAGAGATTGCTCGCTTTTCCAGGCTTCGATCTTTTTATGATCTCCGGATCTCAAAATTTCAGGGACTTTCATCCCTTTATATTCTGCCGGACGTGTATAAATAGGAGCTTCAAGTAATCCATCCTGAAACGAATCGCTTAATGCGCTTCCGGCATCTCCAATGGCGTTCGGTATCAATCTAACCAAAGCATCAGTAATAACCATAGCGGGAAGTTCCCCTCCTGAAAGCACATAATCACCAATAGTATATTCTTTGGTAATTAATGCATCTCTAACTCGCTGATCGATTCCTTTGTAATGGCCGCACAAAATGATCACGTTTTCTAAAAGTGACAACTTGTTGGCTTGTTCTTGGTTAAACACTTCTCCATCAGGAGCTGTAAAGATAATTTCATCGTATTTCCTTTCAGAAGTCAGATGATCTATACAGCTGAAGATCGGTTGAGGTGTTAAAACCATTCCCGGCTCGCCACCATATGGATAATCATCAATTTTATTATGCTTGTCTTCGGTATAATCCCGGAGATCATGAATAAAAATTTCAACTAATCCTTTTTCTCTGGCGCGTTGCACTATACTATTTTCAAGCGGACCTGTAAGCAATCCCGGAACAGCAGATATGATATCAATTCTCATTTCTAAAGCTCTCCGAGTTCTTCCAGGTTTTTGCAGATGACAGATTCTTCTTCAAAATTTTCCTTAACCACATAGTGGCTAACATTAGGAATAAGAAGAGAGCCGTTGTTTGAAGATACATTCAGAATAGATTGCATGGAATTATCGATAATTTCCATTACTGTTCCAATGTGCTCACCATTTGTGTTATAAACATCAAAGTGAAGCAAGCTGTTTGTTTCTTCAATGTCAGGAATTAAAGTATTGGCCAGATCTGTTTCCAGATATACACCTGAATTTTTTAATTCTTCTGCCGCTGTGCGATCAGCGATATGTTCAAAATGTACAAAGAACGAAATTTCATTTCTTTTTTCCTCAGTCCGAACATCTTTAATTCGGGCAGGGAAGTAATCGCCCCTTTCATTCCGCAAATATACAACTGCTAACTCATTCAGGATTTCGGGATCATCAAACTCAAAAATGATTTTAACTTCGCCGTCAAGCCCATGGGAGCGATCAACGCGCCCGACTAAAGTAAAAGGTTGTATATTGGCTTCCTGATTCATAGGAGCCGGATTAAATTATCCTTCAGATTGTTTGCTTTCCCATGCTGCAATAACGGTCTTTCTTGACTCGTCGTCAGAAACAAACCCTTTTAATGCATCAAGATCAGTATCTTTAATATGATCAATAGCTTCTTTAGCAGTCATGTCATCAGAAGTTTGAGTTGAACTCGCTTCAGCCTTTGGCTCTTCGGCAACTTCTTCTTTTTCTTCTTCAGCCGGAGCGTCTTCTGTTTCTTCAACAGTCGCTTCTTCGGTAGCAGGCTCTTCAGTAGCTTCAGCTACATTTTCTTCTACTTCTTCAGCAGCTTCTTTTGCCTCAACTTCCGGCTCTTCCTCTGCTTCAGGAGCTGTTTCTTCTACAGTTTCCTCTTCAGCAGGAGCTTCGTCAGCGGTTTCTTCTGTTGCAACTTCTTCTGTCGCGTCAGTTTCAGCTACAGCTTCTGTTTCTTCGGTAGCGGTTTCTTCATCAGAAGACTCAGTTTCTAATTCAACAGCTGCTTTAGCTGCTTTTTTCTGAACCTGATCTTTAAATTCTTTTTCTTCTGCAGCAAGAACATCCTTGTGCTTGTCTTTACGGGAATCGCTGTCGTCTCCTTTAGAGTCGCGGTAAGATTTCCACTCAGCAAGTGCTGTTTCAATCTCTTCTTCGCTTTTTCCCCACATCATCAAATGACGCTTGTAAAGGAGCCCTTCGTTTCTAAGGATCTTACGTACAGTGTCGGATGGTTGAGCGCCGGTATCTAACCAGTAAAGAATGCGGTCTTCGTTAAGTACCACTTCTTTTTTTTCAGTTACGTTGTCATAACGGCCAACCTGCTCAATGATTCTACCATCGCGAGCAACTTTGCTGTCAGCAACTACAATATGAAAGATGGGTCGTTTTTTACGACCTTTCTTTTGAAGTCTAATTCTAATCAATGTTGTTCTCCAGTGAGTTGTGTATATATAATGTTACTTACCAATCGGTAAATTTTTTAATCCTTGAAGAGCCCGGCCCATTTTTCCCATTTTGGACATGGTCTTCATCATTTTTTTCATCTGTTCGAACTGTTTAATGAGATCATTGATCTCACGGACAGTAGTGCCAGAACCGGCTGCAATTCGTCGACGACGAGTTCCGTTTAATATATCCGGATTCTGACGCTCCTCCGGCGTCATTGAATAGATAATAGCCTCAATCGGTTTGAAGGCGTCTTCATCGATTTCGTTGTTATCCAATGCTTTGCTGGCGCCGGGGATCATAGAAACAAGATCGGAGAAATCTCCCATCTTCTTGATCTTTTGAATTTGTTCGAGGAAGTCTTCAAGATCGAACTTGTCAGAGCTAATCTTCTTTTGAAGCTTCTGAGCTTCTTCTTCATCAAATTCTTTTTGAGCTTTTTCAACAAGCGATACCACATCTCCCATACCAAGTATGCGCTGTGCCATACGGTCCGGGTAGAACGGGGAAAGAGCTTCCAGCTTTTCGCCGGTACTCACAAATTTGATCGGTTTATTTACAACGGTTTTTATAGAAAGCGCAGCACCACCTCTGGTGTCACCATCTAACTTGGTAAGAACTACCCCGTTATAATCGATCCGCTCGTTAAACTCTTTTGCTGTGTTAACCGCGTCCTGACCGGTCATCGAATCAACAACAAACAAAATTTCATGAGGATTTACGGCTTTCTTAATTTCCGCAACCTCATTCATCATCTCCTCATCTACATGTAAACGACCGGCGGTATCAATGATTACGGTATCCATTGCCAAACTTTTTGCCATCGCCACAGCTTCTTTAGCTACGCGAACAGCATCTTGTTGTTCAATGGAATAAACCGGCACATCAATCTGGGATGCCAGCGTCTTAAGCTGATTTACGGCAGCAGGGCGATAAACATCGGCGGCAGCAAGAAGAGGATTCCTTTTATGCTCCTGCTTGAGGTAACGGGCTAACTTTCCTGTAAAGGTCGTTTTACCGGAACCTTGTAAACCTGCAATAAGAATTACAGTAGGTGGAGTGTGGGCAACTGCGATATCAGATTTTTCACCACCAAATGTTTCAACCAGTTCATCAAACACGATCTTCGTGAATTGTTGTCCCGGGTTTACACTGGTGAGTACATCTGAGCCGAGTGCCTTTTCCTGAATTTCTTTCGTGAACTCGCGGGCAACCTCGTAGTTAACATCCGCATCCAATAAAGCACGACGAATTTCTCGTATAGTTTCAGCGATATTTACATCGGTGATACGAGCTTCGCCCTTCAGATTCTGAAAGGCTTTATCTAATTTTGAGGATAAACTATCAAACATTTATTTGAACAGGATTAATCGCTTAGTTCAGAGCCGATAAAAATACGAGTTTATTTGTGGGTTATCAACAGTAAATGTGGATAAAGTTTTAACGAGTCAGAATAATGAACATAAGAACAGCAATAGTTCAATGCGGAGATTAGATTGATAAGGTACTAGTTTGTTTTAGGGAAGAAGATAAATAAGAAATATTGTCGTAAGTTTATTCAAAAATAATATCATATAAATGGATCTAAAGTGCTATAGGCTCGTAATATTAACACTATTTGTCTTTGCGTTAAATCCAAGGCCTACAAAAGGGCAAACAAATTTTCAACCAGGGTTCATTGTGATCAATGGTGACACTACGAGAGGGTTCATTGATTACTTGGAGTGGGCAGAAACTCCGGAACAGATTTTATTTAAAGAAACGGAACAGGGAAGCCCGCTCGAGCTAACTCCAACTGACATAAATTCATTTTTTGTTTCTGCAGAGATTTACATTTCTAAATGGGTAAAGATTGATAAAACGCCTCTTTATGTAAATACAAACTCAACGTTAAGTCTCATCAATAAGGAGTTTGAAGAAAAAAGAGTGTTTATTCAACAGATTAACAAAAGCAAAAACCTAAATCTTTATTTGTACAGAAAAGGAAGAGACAATTACTATTTGAGGCAAAAAGAAGTATTTATTGCTCTTATCTCTCACGTATTTGTTCAACAAAAAGGAGGCGGATTTTATGTTAATCAAAACAATAGATATAAGTTCAGGGAACAAATTAGAAGCTTAATGCCGTCATGCTTAGAAGAGATTAAGATTGAAAGATTGAAGTATAACTTAAGCTCTTTAAGTTCGTTTGTAAGCAATTGTAATTTCATGACTAATGAAAAAGATGATTACACGTATAAAATTCCGAAGGTAACAGTCAAAAGCGGAGTTGTAGTAAATACCGGATATAAAATACACAAAGAGAACGTATCAAGACGAATAATTGAAAGCGAGATTAATTTTCAAACAAGCTATGATATTGAGGTTGGTTATTCATCTGAAATAATCTTACCACGCGGAAGGGGGCTAAAAAGATTAAACATAGAACTTTTAATATCTGCTTTCAAAACAAGTTCAGAGGATCGAATCATTAGAACATTTGAAACAGGCACGTGTGGTATGGGGTGTAGCGTGATTGAAGAAGTAATTTATAGCGATGTAAAAGGCCTGCTTAGTTACGCTCATTTGAAAGTAGTATTTAAGCGCTTAATTAAAAATGAAAAAAAGTCATTGTATTATATTGCAGGAATAGGAATTGGAAAGAAAATATATTCTAACGTAGAAGGGAATTTACAGTTTAGTACATTTCATCAACAAGAAAATCAAGGGCGAATGTTGGTAGATTCAGAAACTCGAGATGAGAGCTTGATTAACCATAGCAATGTAATTCTACACCCGAGAATAGGATTAGGGTATTATTTTGAGACTTTAAGTCTGGGCGTCATAATTGAACCAAGAGTAGGCAAAGAGTATTTTAGTTCTTATAACTCGATATCATTTTCAATGAGATTGGGTTTATAAAACTTTTTGATAATCATAAATGCTACCCATAATCAGAACCCGGCGTATTATTAAATCGGGTTCTCTCCAGTTTTTATAAGCACTTTTTAGAAAAGAAAGAAAAAAGCCCGGTTAATTAGGGCTATAGCCCAAACCAGAAGGTCGGCGTTGGTGTTGTTTATTAAAAAATAGTTGATCAGAAAAGGAGCCAGAACAAAAAGACGAGTTTATTTTTGGGTTATAAACAGTAAATGTGGATAAAGTTTTAGTTGGTTTGGAATCACCGGGAAAAGATTTTGTAAAAAAGTCAGAATTTTAGATCTAAAATATTCTACATTCATCTAAATTTAATAAAGTCAGTTCTATATGAAACCTCTCTTTTTGGCGCTATGGTCTCTTTTGCTTGTACCCGTTCAATCTCATGAAACCGGTGAGCTTTATCTTATAAGTCAGCCCGGAGTAGAGGTTTTTATTAATAATAAGCTGATTGGTGAGACGAACGAAAAAGGGAAGTTTAACAATAAGAGCATACCTGTCGGAGAACAAGTACTTAAGGTTGTAAAAGAAGGATATATTCCTTTCCTAACGAAAATAGATATCATAAAGAATGAACGAACAGATGTTTTGGTGCTTACATTTCAAAAAAAGGAATCTGAAACTTTAGAGGAAGAGAAACAAGAAAAACTACCCAAAGAAGAGTTTGTTATAGTTGACGAAATGCCAATTATGAAAGGCGGGCAAAGAAGGCTTCAAAGAAAAATAAAGTATCCAAAGCAGGCTAAAAAGCTTAAAATAGAGGGAAGAGTTCTTTTAAAGTTTACAGTAAATGAAAAAGGAAGGGTTGTAAACGCAAAAGTGATAGAAGGAATTGGAGGGGGGTGCGATCAGGAAGCATTAAGAGTTCTGCGTCAAACAAGATTTGTTCCTGCCAAAAGGGACGGCAAGCCGGTTGCTGTTGAAATGAGTTTACCGATCTTTTTCAAGCTATAAAAAGCTCTTTTGGTCTTAAAGTTGAATTCGGTTACTTTCCTGCGCATTAATTTTACTCAGGTTACATCAAGTTTAAAAATGAAATATTCTTTAGCGCTTTTTTGCGCCCTGCTTATAAGCGCTTTTTTTACTAAATCTCAGGCTCAGGACTCAATAACATTAAAAAATAGTGAGGTTCTACTTGGTTCTGTTACAGTTCAGTACAAGGACACCTCCGATGTAGTTCTGCTCGATCAGAAAAAATACAATGCAGATGAAGTGTCTTTAATAACGCTGGAATCCGGAGAAAAATACTACTCAAAAAAAGTAGTCTATTACTCAAAAGAACGGTTCATTGAAATAGAAAAGAATGCGATTTTAAAAGAGCGCCTGATAGGTGCAGTTAATTTATATGTATACGAAGGAAAGCACTTCAATTTTGTAATTGGAGACAAAGAAAAAACCAAAGTGTTGCAGGAGCTTCCTCAAAATGTAAGTACAACGGGTGTTCAGCCATTCCGGATTGAGTTAATTAATTTTTTGGGAGATTGCATAGATCGGGAAAAAATCTTCAAAACAAAATTAAACAAGAATACACTAACGGCTCTTGTTAATGAATATAATATTTGTAAAGATGACGACTATGTTGTGTTAATTGAGGCCAAGAAAAAAACAAAAATTATGTACGCGGGCATTTCGGTAGGGGGAAACTTTGCTGAGCATACTTATAGTGCATCTTTATTCGACATTATTAACTCCAGAATTGTAAAGATAGGAGAAATAGACCAAGAAAGCAGCGCTCATGGATCGACAGCAATAAAGCTTAAAGTTTCAGGAAACATAAAAAACTCAAGAAGTCTTTTCTGGGATGTCTTTCTATCAAGACGGTCTTATAATTTTGAATTAATAGATACTGAAGATCAGTTTGAGATAGATGATATGAGGTTTACAGAATTGGATCTTGGAATAGGTCTTACCTACAAAAAGGAGCTTAACCAAAGTTTTTCCTTTGACTTTTCAACCGGAGGACATGTTTGGGTAATTCCTTCAACAGAAATAGTTAACTACTCAGGCTCTCAACTGATTCCCGTTCACTCTTCAGAACACAGGCAAGAGACAGGCGTAGGATTTTATTTTGGCACGAATGCCAACCTGGCCATTACTAATAAGTATGAAGTTTTTGTAGGTGTTAGCAAGTACTTCAGAGATACAAAAAACGTAATGACTGCTAATAATGGCAATCAAGACGGTGAGTTAAGAGATTTATTTGTGGTCTCTTTAGGATTTAAAACCAAAATATTCAGAGAGGGTTTCTTCTAGGGTTATTTTTTAGGCGCTGACGATACTTTTCCTATCATTTTACCTTAATAATGATGATTTTCACTCATCAGATAAACTAAAAAGAAAATTAAGATAATGAGCGAAGGAAACGGTTTACTTAAAGGAAAAAAGGGAATTATTTTTGGGGCACTGGATGATAGAAGCATTGCCTGGAGAGTTGCTTTGGCGTGTGACAGAGAAGGCGGAAAAATGGTACTATCAAATGCCCCGATCGCTTTGCGTCTTGGTGCACTTGATGCTCTTTCCGAAGAAATAAATGCACCCATTATTCCTTGTGATGTTTCAGATGACGATGCGGTAAAGGAGATGATGGAGAAGGTGAAAGAAGAGCTCGGAAGTGTAGACTTTATTCTTCATGCGATCGGGATGTCTCCGAATATCAGAAAGAAAAAAGAATACACCAACATAAATTACAAATGGTATCAACAATCGCTGGATATTTCCGCAGTTTCGTTACATCGGGTTTTACATCATGCTGATGAAGCCGGCATTTTGAATGATGGTGGAAGTGTGATTGCCCTTTCTTATATAGGAGCACAGCGAATTTTCAGTAAGTATTCTGATATGAATGACGCCAAGGCGCTACTCGAGTCTATCGCCAGAAACTATGGAAGCAGATTGGCTCACAGAGGAATAAGAGTGAACACGATTTCACAGGCGCCGACCAAAACGTCAGCGGGTTCAGGAATCAAAGGCTTTGACGGGATGTATACTTTTGCGGAAAAGCTCGCTCCAATGGGAAATCCTTCTGCTGATGAATGTGCAGACTACTGTGTGGCGATGTTTTCAGATTTGACCAGAAAGGTAACTATGCAGAATTTGTTCCACGATGGTGGTTTCGTAACAAATGGTATTTCTGAAGAAATGATGGAAGATCTTGCGAAGTTATATTCGGAAGACGAAGATTAAAATTAAATCAACCAACGCTTTTAAGGTCATTCCGCGTCAAAAGCCGGAATCTCAATCTTTTTAAAGATCCAGATCTCGGGCATGCGCCGCGAGATGACTATAAGTAAGAAAAGAAGTTTATATTAGATTATTTGCCGTTACATAAGATCCAGATCCGCCAGCTGGCGGACAGGATGACCTTAAGTAGAAAATAAAAGCAACAAACAATGCCTGAAATAATCCTCGGTATAGATCCCGGCTCTCGCTTTACGGGGTATGCTGTGCTTACTGAGGAAAAAGGAAAACTGGTGGCTTTGCGATGCGATGTTTTGAAAATGGCACACATGGAAGACCACTCAGATCGTTTAAAGTATATATTTGATCAGATCTCAGGAATCATTAAATCAAACTCTCCCACTTCTTGCGCCGTTGAAACCCCGATCTACGGAGTTGATCCTCAGGCAATGTTGAAGTTAGGAAGGGCTCAGGCCGCTGCGATATTGGCCATCAAAAACAACAACCTTCCGGCTTTTGAGTATTATCCGAAAGAGGTTAAAAAAGCAATTACCGGGAACGGAAATGCAAGTAAAGATCAGGTGGCTTTTATGCTGCACAAAATGGTAACACTTCCTGATGAAAAACTAAAAAATGATGCAACAGACGCACTAGCGGTTGCATGGTGCCATTATATGAAAGGAAAAGGGTTGCCGGGTGTAATTAAGAAGAAAACACATCAGAATAATAAAAAGTCGGATTGGGCAAGTTTTGTTGCTGATAATCCTGACAGGGTTAAGGGAACATGATTACATTTTTAAAAGGATATGTAGAGGAACTTGAAGAAAACAAGGCTCATCTTGATGTTGGGGGAGTTGGTTACGGAGTGGAAATTTCTTCGCAGACTTTGGCTCATCTGAAAAAAGGAACAGAAGTAAAGCTTCTGATTTACCATCATATAACAGATAGTGATCAGAGACTGTTCGGGTTTTATAAGAAGGATGAAATGCAGCTCTTTGAAAAACTGATAACCGTAAAAGGGGTTGGCCCAAAGCTGGGAATTACTATTGTCTCGGGATTACCGGCAGATCATTTGATCAGCGCAATTACCGGAAAGGATGCAGCTTCGTTATCCAGGGTGCCCGGAATAGGGAAAAAAACTGCGGAGCGTATAATTTTGGAGCTAAAAGATAAGCTGGGTGAAGTTCAAAGCTCAGGAGGAACATCAAAACCAGCAGGAGGAAATATGACTGACGAAGTGGTTTCAGCACTGGAGTCTTTAGGGTTTAAAAAACGCCAGGCGGAAGAGGCGACAACTAAAGCGCTTCAGGAAGAAGAGATTAAAACGGCTCCTGCAGCAATTAAAAAGGCTCTTAGTTATTTAAATAAGTGATTCATTTCGACGCAGAGCGGATGGAAATAAGGTAAAGCAGGTACTAGCGTAATTAGAAAAGTCAGTATTTATGAGAAAGAATGAGAAAACAGGGATCAATAATTTTTCATTCTTTGTTTTGAATCCTTAATCCGAAAGACGTAACAATTTCTTCATTTTAAATTAATGAGATACATTAGTACCATTGTTTTGTTCTTATCTAACAAACCCAATATGAAGTGCCAAAACAAACAATTCTTGTAGTAGATGATGAAAAAGATCTTTTAGATCTGATAGAGTATAATCTTAAAAAAGAAGGCTTCCAGGTTCTGAGAGCGGAAAACGGGGAAGAAGGGATAGCTGTAGCTAAAGAAGAAAACCCGGATTTAGTACTTCTTGATATTATGATGCCGAAAATGGACGGTATGCAGGCGGTCGAGGAAATGAGAAAAGATGACCAGCTTAGGAAAATACCGGTCATTTTTCTCACAGCCCGAAGTGACGAAAAAACGGAAGTAGAAGGTCTCAATAAAGGCGGTGATGATTACATAACCAAGCCAATTAGTACAACTAAGTTGATTTCCAGAATTAAAGCTGTACTCCGTCGGTTTAATGAAAAAGACGAAGAGGTGAATGTTCTTGAAGTTCATGATATTACCATAGACAGGGACCGGTATATTGTAAATAAAAAAGACGAGGAGTTTCATTTGCCCCGTAAGGAATTCGAGCTGCTTTTTTATCTAGCAAGCAGAAAAGGGAAAGTGTTAGACAGGCAAACCCTTCTCAATAAGGTTTGGGGTGATAACATCTATGTGGTTGACCGCACGGTTGATGTACATGTTAGAAAAATAAGGGAAAAGCTAGGGGACCATTATATTGAAACAGTGAAAGGCGTAGGATACAGATTCAAAGAATGACAAAACCAAACAAGAAAAAGAACGGTCTTTTCAAGTTAGGAGTAAGAATTGCTCTGTATACATCTTTGGCGTCTGGTACATCTTCTTTTTTAGTTCTCAGTCTTTTTTTAAAACAGTCTCTGTTGAGTTCGGGATTAGCAGCTTCATTAATTGCCATTCTTGTTTTACTAATCTCATATTTTTTCAATTATAAACTGCAGTTTAAGAGACTCGAAAAGCTGGAGGAAATTTCCCGTAATATTTCAAAAAAAAGATTTGAAGAATATCATGATTTAACAACCAGTTACAGCGATGAGATAGACTATTTGGTTAAGCGGTTTGTGAAATCAAGCAGAACAATAGAAAGAGAAATTCAACGATTAAACAGAATAGAAAATTACCGAAAGGAGTTTATAGGGGACATATCTCATGAGCTTAAAACACCAATCTTTGCAATTCAGGGATTCGTTGAAACTCTTTTAAACGGAGCTCTTGAAGACGAAGAGGTAAACAGACAGTTCTTAAAGAAAACCATGAGGAATGTGAACAGGCTGATTTATCTTACAAAAGACTTGATGGAGATATCAAAACTGGAAACCGGAGAGTTGAAGTCAGATTTGGAGCCCTTTTATCTGTATGAAGTGATTCATGATGTGATAGATAGTCTTCACCACAAAGCAGAGAAAGATGAAGTAAAACTTAAATTAAATGACTTTGATAAAAATATTCAGGTCAAAGCAGATAAGAATCAAATAAAGCAGGTGCTCATAAATCTTATCGAGAATGGTGTTAAATACAATATTAAGGGAGGAAAGGTAGAAATAGATCTGGTCAATTTTAAAAAGGACAAGAGCAGGGTTTTGTTAGTGGTTAAAGACTCCGGAATTGGTATTGACGAAGCAGATCTTCCCAGGGTTACAGAACGCTTTTTCAGAGTGGATAAATCCAGATCAAGAGAAAGAGGCGGAACAGGGCTTGGTCTTGCCATAGTTAAACATATCATAGAAGCTCATGGAGAGCAGTTATATTTTGAAAGCAGGATTAATGAAGGAACCACCTTCAAGTTTACTCTTCGTAAAGTTCATTAAGAATACAAGAATTCATACCTTAAGATTTTACTAATACAGAAGAGATTTAAAATATGGTTTACGCTGTTATAATGGCTGGCGGCTCCGGAACTAGATTTTGGCCAAAAAGCACAAAAAAATATCCCAAGCAATTTTTAAACTTGTTTGGCAAAGGAACTATGATCCAGAATACGGCTGATAGAATTAAAGAATTGATTCCACAGGAACGAATCCTTGTAGTTACCAATGATGATTATGTGGATATAGTAAAAGAGCAGCTTCCAAAAGTTCCAGATACGAATATAGTTGGAGAACCGGTCGCAAAGAACACCGCCCCCTGTGTAGCTATTGCTGCAGAATTATTGATTAAACAGGATCCTGATGCCGTAATGGTGGTTTTGCCTGCCGACCATCACATAACAAATCCCGAGGAGTTCAGGAGAATTTTAAGATCTGCGATAAGAAAAGCGGAGCAGGGAGAAGGCCTGGTTACTATTGGAATAAAACCAGACCGCCCTGAAACAGGATTTGGTTACATCCATGCGGACAGTTCTGTAACCGAAAAAATAGCAGAAAATATTGTAGAGAAAGTGAGAGGGTTTACAGAAAAACCTGATCAAGATAAGGCTCAGGAGTTTTTGGATTCAGGAGACTATTACTGGAATAGCGGGATGTTTATATGGAGGGCAGACACTGTACTTAATGAGGTAAAGAAGCAGTTGCCGGAGATGTTTGATTTGCTTAAGGAAAACTCACAGGATTTGTTTACAGATTTACATAAAGCTGCGGTGAATGAGTTTTATCAGGATTGTGAATCTATATCAATAGATTACGGAGTAATGGAGGGAGCAAAGAGTGTTTTTGTTGTTCCGGGAGAATTTGGTTGGAACGATGTAGGTAGTTGGTCGGCAGTTTATGATCTGGGAGACAAGAACAAAGACGGGAATGCAGTACAGGCAGTAAATGTAACATTTGCAGGATCTCAAAAAAATCTGGTTGTTTCGAATTCAGAAAAGATGATCTCCTTGGTAGGAATGGAGAACATTGCAGTAGTAGAAACGGATGATGGAATACTAATCTGTGACCTTAGTCAGGCACAGGGGGTTAAAGAAATAGTGGAGCAACTCAAAACGAATGAAGAGCTAAAGAAGTTTCTTTAACTTACATCAATTACTTGTTGGTCATAGGCTAAATTTATATTGTCAGGAAGTTTAATGTTTGATGGTCCATGATCAACATAGCTGTTCATATGAATCAGGTATCCTAGCGGAACTTCAAGTTCAGTGATAAGTTCAGCAGCTTGAGGGATTGTAAGATGAGTTGGGTGATCCGGGTCCCAGCGCAATCCACTAAGAATAATTACTTTGCAACCACGAATTAAATCTCTTGTTGCTTTCGGTATTTCTTTTACATCTGTGAGATAACAAAGATCATTTATTCTGAAACCCAGAATTTTTAAATCACCATGAAAACAGGGAAGGGGAGTTATTTCTAATTCGTTTAACCTAAATGTATCCGAGACCTCAATCAGGTCTAATGAAGTAGAGCCCAGATATTTATTCTCTCCAAACAGGTAATCAAAACGAGATTTTATGGATTCAATACAGGAAGCTGAAGTATATAAAGGAATCGGGCTGTCCTGGACATAGTTGTACGCCCTGAGATCGTCGAGCCCACTCACATGATCCATGTGTTCGTGCGTTATAAGAACGCCATCAATTTTTTTGATTCTTGACCTGATACTTTGAATACGAAATTCGGGGCCAACATCTATCAGAATAGAAGTATCATTAGATTGTAGCCACGCAGAACAACGCGTTCTGATATTTCTCGGGTCATTAGAAAACCGGTTTGATCCGAAGCCCCCGGCCACAGGGACGCCCATAGAAGTTCCGGTTCCTAAAAAAGTTAGTTTCATTATTCAAATTCCAGTTCGTCTCCCGGGCTATGAGGAGAAACGGCAAGCCTGTCCCACAAAATATTTAATTCTTTCTTTACTGCAGGTTTAATATAAGTTGAGCTTAGGTCTACTGAGCTTAAAATTCGTGCAATGGTACCGATTTGAGATTCCAGGGGCTTGTTTTTATTTACGATAACGAGCCTGTCCCCTTCAATAATACAATTGTTGCCCCTGAATGAACCACGTTCTTTTCTTAAGCTGTAGTCACATTGCTCTAAAAGAAGTTCAAGCTCTAAAAGAAGTTTGTCTGTTTTCAAAGGGAGATACCTAATGTTATTCTATGATAAGTAAGATCATAATCAAATTCATCAGCATCAAGGTCATAGGAAGAAAATTTATAATCATAACCCAGGCTAAGGTTTCTGTCTTTAATCAAATTTAGGAAATCTAACCGAGATCTTATTAAAAAGCTTTTATTAGAACCACCAAAAAGCCCTCCTCTGGAATTGCTGAAACCATAAGAGGGAACCCCTTCCAATGAAAAAGAAATTTTCTCGGGAACGCGGGCAACCATAAAACCACCTAGTCCAAAAGCGAATACAGTTTGGCTAAAATCATCGTTCATTTGTTCATTTTGCACGTTTACTAAATTTGAATTTAAACCAAAAGGGATTCCAAATTGAAAAGTGCGTGATCTAAAGAAACTAAGACGATTTAGGTAATCAATGGAAAGATTTAAATATCTTTCATCTTCAGCCCCGGTTAATCCGTTTATAAAGCTTAAAGAAGCACTTATGGCTGGAGATTCAAAAAAGAAGGTTGCGGCGGAAGATTCAAAATCAAGGCGGCTCTGTGCCGGGTTAGAATTAGAACCATCAAACTCAAAAATAACCGGACTGTACCCCATTCTGAAATAATTCGAAGAAAACCGTGCTTGTTGACCAGATTCTCCCCCAACCGAGAACATTTGGCTGTAAACCGAAGAAGAAGTGAATATTAAAATAAATAAAAGAAATTTTGATATCATGGGAATGAACTTAATTAAATCTACCTTTAAAGGTAAACGATAAACAAAGCTAATATTTCATGAAAGCATCACTTATTTTTTTATTACTGGTTGTTTTAGGATGGAGTTTTGAACCCCCAGAATCTATTTACCAATTTAAGATGGAAAGTATAGATGGAGAGACCGTTTCTCTTGATAAATACAAGGGTAAAGCCGTTTTGATTGTCAATGTAGCTTCTAAATGTGGATATACCCCTCAATACGAAGGGCTTCAGGCGTTATATGAAGAATACAACGATGATGGGCTAGTAATTTTAGGATTCCCTGCGAATAATTTTAAAGGCCAAGAACCGGGAACAGATGAAGAGATCAAACAATTCTGTACCTTAGAGTATGGGGTTGAATTCCCGATGTTCTCAAAAGTTTCTGTTAAAGGTGATGATCAGGCTGAACTTTTCAAGTACCTTACAGGATTAGAAAACCCGGATTTTAAAGGAGACATAAAGTGGAATTTCGAAAAGTTTCTTGTCTCTAAGGACGGAGTACTGAAACGGAGGTTCAGAAGTCAAACAAAACCCCAGAGTGAGGAATTGGTTTCAGCAATCCAGAAAGAGCTTGCGAAATAAATATTAAAAAGATTTCAATAAACGGTTGACTTACTTTGGAAATCAACCGTATATTTAGTGCTCTCAATTAGGTCCGGTAGTTCAGTTGGTTAGAACGCCTGCCTGTCACGCAGGAGGTCGAGGGTTCGAGTCCCTTCCGGATCGCAAACCCCTCACATAAACTTTATGTGAGGGGTTTTTTTGTTTGTATATTACAAGTTCAATAAAAGGATAGGATGTCATGTCTTCCATATACCCTTCTTACGATGTGATTGTTGTGGGCGCGGGCCACGCAGGTAGCGAAGCCGCCGCAGCTGCAGCAGAGTTAGGATCTAAGACGTTGCTGATAACGATGAATCTAGAGGCCATTGCAAAAATGTCGTGTAACCCGGCTATGGGCGGGGTTGCAAAAGGTCAGTTAGTGAGGGAAATAGATGCGCTGGGGGGGCTCTCAGGAATCGTTAGTGATGCTTCCGGGGTTCAGTTTAAAATGCTGAACAAAAGTAAAGGGCCGGCAATGTGGAGTCCTAGATGCCAAAGCGACCGAATGCTTTACGCTCAGAAAATGAGAGAATTGCTGGAGAAAAAGGAGAATCTTTTTTTCAGGCAGGATAATGTGGTAGATCTTATTTTTTCTGAGAACAATAAAGCAGAAGGTGTTGTAACACAAACCGGGCAAAGGTTTTATTCTGAAAGTGTAGTTCTAACGAGCGGGACGTTTTTAAATGGGTTGATTCATATTGGTGATAGTAATTATGGTGGAGGGCGTTCGGGAGAGCGAGCTTCAGTTGGCATCTCAGCAGCGCTGGAAAACAAGGGTTTCTCAGTAGGTAGATTAAAAACAGGGACTCCGCCAAGGGTAGATGGCCGCTCAATAGATTATTCTAAGTTAGAGGTTCAAGAAGGAGATGAGAATCCTACTCCTTTCTCGTTTATGACTGAGAACCTTCCGCCCCAAGAAAATCAAATGACATGCTGGATAGGTTATACGAATAACGCTGTGCACGAGGTTTTAAAAAAAGGGTTTGACAGAAGCCCTATGTTTAACGGTAGGATTAAATCAACAGGTCCCAGATACTGTCCCAGCATTGAAGACAAGATAAACAGGTTTGCAGACCGGGACAGGCACCAGCTTTTTTTAGAACCGGAAGGCTGGAATACTTATGAAATGTATTTGAATGGATTTTCTACCTCTCTACCAGAAGATGTTCAGTTAGAGGCTTTGAAAACAATTCCTGGATTCGAAAATGTTGTAATGCTCCGCCCTGGTTACGCGATAGAATACGATTATTTTCCTCCACACCAAATCAAAAGAACGTTAGAAACAAAGAGCATAGAGGGGTTATATTTTGCCGGGCAAATTAATGGAACTACAGGATATGAGGAAGCTGCATGCCAGGGATTAATGGCCGGAATAAATGCTGCGCTAAAAGTCCAAAAGAAAGAGCCTTTAATACTAAAAAGATCAGAAGCGTATATCGGAGTGTTAATCGATGATTTGATTAATAAAGGAACAGAAGAACCTTACCGCATGTTTACTTCCAGAGCGGAGCACAGGATCTTGCTGAGGCAGGATAATGCAGACCTGAGGTTAACAGAAATAGGTTATAAAATTGGATTGGCAGGTAAGGAGAGATATAATAAAGTCATTTCAAAAAAGTCAGAACTGAACGATTTGCTTGATTTGTTATCAAATCAAACAGTTCGCCCTGAGGTTTTGAACGCAAAACTCGAAGAACTTGGGACAACAGGATTAAGCCAGCCGGTTAAAGCGGAAACGGTATTATCGAGACCTCAGGTATCTTTATTTGATATGATGGATGCTGACCCTGGCTTGAACGATAATGTCAAAAAGATTACAGGGGATGATTATGTGCTTGAGCAAGCAGAAATACAGATCAAGTATTCCGGGTATATACAAAAAGAGTTTGAAATGGTCGAGGAGCTCTCGCAAAAAGAAAACACACCTATACCAGATACACTTGATTATAAAAAAATAAAAAGCCTTTCTTCTGAAGGCCTGCAAAAAATGTCCAAGGTAAGGCCGGAGACCATAGGTCAGGCAAGTAGAATAAGCGGGGTTTCTGCCAGCGACGTCTCGGTTTTGATGGTATATTTAAAGGGATAGGTTTCACGTGAAACACTCGGTTCGGCAAATACAAAAAAAGGAGTTAGAAGTTGTCGAGTCTTTGTATTTCAAAAATCGAGAAAGTTTAGAACTTTATGCCGATCTGTTGCTATGGTGGAATAATAAAATAAACCTCGTGAGCAGGGGTGTTTCACGAGAAACGGTTATTATGCATATTCGCCACTCTTTATTTTTTTCAGTTTTTGGTTCTTTTAGGTCGGGGAGAAGGGTGCTGGATACGGGCGCAGGAGGGGGGTTGCCGGGAATTCCTTTGTCTGTTTGCTTTCCTGAAAAGAAAATTGAGATAAATGACATTGTGAGTAAGAAGATTTTTGCGGTCAATGATATGGTTAATAAGCTTAGTTTGTCTTCTCGGGTGAAGGGGGTGGCGAAAGATGTGTCGAGTGTCGATATAGCAGAGGGGTGTGTGGTTGTTACAAAACACGCATTTAAAATTGAAGAGCTTTACAGGTTTATTGAGGACAAGCCATGGAGTAGGATTATTTTTTTAAAGGGCTTCAAAGAAAGTTTGGAAGAAGTTGAAAAAATTGAGGATGAAGTGAAATTAAATCTTATAAAGCTAGATTCGGGTTTTATGAACTCTTTTTACGATGGAAAAGCTGTTGTAGAACTAGTAAGGAGTATCAATGAATAGTTCCGAAAGAAGACTGAAGTTAATGCTTATGCTTCAGCAGGGTAAAAGCAGGAAAACAGTGCGGGAATTTGCTGATTATTTCGAAGTTAGTAAAAGAACTATATTTAGGGATTTCAATGCTTTGCAGGAAATTAATGTACCTATTACATGGGATAAGTATAGTGGTTATGGGGTTATGCCAGGTTTTAAGATTCCTCCACTCATGTTTTCATCTCATGAGCTGGCAACTATTATTGTAGGTTTGAATTTTGTAAAATCTCAGGTTGATGCTCAGCTAGTAGAAGATGCCAAGGGTGTTGAGATAAAAATTAAGAACGTTCTGCCCGAGGAGTTAAAAGACTTTATGAGTTCGCTTCAAAATAAAACGGTTATTGATCCATATCTGAAGTTTGGAACAGAAAAAAAAGAGGGGGGAAACTGGTATAACATAAGTAGCGCTATTTCTCAGAAAAAAAGAATACAGTTTTTATACACGGCAAAATCAGGAGAAAAGAAAATCAGAAAAGTGGATCCTTATCTTTTGGTTTTTTATCAAGACCACTGGAATATGATTGGATTTTCTCACCTTCGTGGGGATTTCAGGAACTTTATTCTTGACAGGGTGCGAGATATAGAAATCTTAGAAGAAGATTTTGTAGAAAAAAAGGAAATGTCCATAGAAGACTTGATATTTAGATTTGACGGCGCACAGCACAAAGTAGAGGTATTACTAGATAAAGAAGGATATAAGCGATTTAAGGCAAATCTGCCCACTAAAAATTTTAAGACATTAGAAGAAAAAGCCGAAAAAATTAAAGTGAGCTTCGAAATTGAGAATATGGATTTTATTAATGTGTGGCTACTACAGTTCGGTAAACAGGTTAAAATTCTTTCTCCTCAGGAGCTTATTACAAAGAGAAAAAAGCTCCTTAAAGAAATGTTGGAGCAGTAAATTATTCAGCATAAAAAAGAGGTTTCATAAAAATGAAACCTCTTTTGAAAACCCGGAAAGTAATTGAGATTCCTAAACCTCTTCTTCTTCCTCATTTGCCACACGAGTCACGGCTGCGATGTTTCCTTCATCATCCAGCCTCATAATGCGAACACCCTGAGTATTTCTTCCCATAGTTCGTATTCCTGAACAACCCATTCTGATTACTTTTCCTCTTTCAGTAATTATCATCAGATCATCTTCATCAGTGACTTCTTTAAGAGCAATAAGACTGCCAGTCTTCTTGGTAACCTTAAGTGTTATCACGCCTTTACCGCCACGAGACTGTTCTCTGTAATCATCTACCAGTGAGCGTTTACCAAATCCATTCTCAGATATTGCAAGAACTGTTGCTTCATGAGTATTCCGTATCACAACCATGTCGACAACTTCGTCATCTTTGCCGAGATTCATGCCTCGGACCCCGGATGTATTTCTGCCCATTTCTCTAGCTTCAGATTCGTGGAACCTGATGGCGCGACCATTTCTGTTGGCCAGGATAATATTGCTGTCACCGTCTGTTAACTCAGCTCCAAGAAGAGAATCATTATCCTTTATATTAATAGCAATAATGCCATCACGTCTTGGGCGGGAATAAGCTTCAAGCGAAGTCTTTTTTATCTGTCCTTCTTTAGTTGCCATTATGATAGAGTGCTTTTTCACATACTCTTCATCGTCGAGCGTTTTAACTGGGACAAATGCCTTAATGTGATCGTCTTTATCAATTTCGATAAGGTTAACTATTGCCCTGCCTCTCGCAAGCCGACCTCCTTCTGGTATTTCGTATACTTTCAACCAATAACATTGTCCTTTTTCAGTAAAGAAAAGTATGTAATTATGATTGGTTGCAACGAATAAATGTTCGACCCACTCCTCGTCACGGGTGGTAGTTCCTTTCATTCCTTTGCCACCACGGCGTTGCCTTCTGTATCCGCTTACAGGCATTCTTTTGATAAAGCCTTTATTAGAAATGGTAACAACCACATCTTCATCAGCGATCATATCTTCAACATTGAAGTCTTCAGCAGAATATACAACCTGAGTTCTTCTTTCGTCACCGTAGCGGTCTTTTATATCCTGTAGCTCATCTTTGATAATAGAAAACTGAAGCTCTCTGTTAGATAGGATTTCACGGAATCGCTCAATCTTTTCTATAATTTCCTTGTATTCAGTATCAATCTTATCGCGCTCCAATCCGGTAAGTTTTTGAAGGCGCATTTCAAGAATAGCCTTAGCCTGAATATCAGTAAGAGCAAATTTCTTGCGCAGTTCTTCATTCGCTTCCTGTGGGTTCTTCGAAGCCCGGATGGTCTTAATTACTTCATCCAGATTATCGAGGGCAATCTTTAAACCTTCCAGAATATGAGCCCTAGCCTCTGCCTGGTCAAGATCATAAATAGTTCTGCGGATAATGACATCAACTCTGTGTTCAACATAGTGATGTATTAGCTCCTTGAGCCCCATTACTTTAGGCCGACCCTTAACAAGGGCGAGATTAATAACACCAAAGGTAGTTTGCATCTGGGTGTACTTATACAGTTGATTCAGAACCACCCCGGCGTTTGCCGATCTTTTAAGAATAATGACAACCCGCATTCCTTCGCGGTCAGACTCATCTCTTACTTCCGAGATATCAGTAATCTTCTCATTATTTACCAGCTGGGCAATTTTCTGAATCAGAGTGCTCTTATTAACCTGATAAGGGATTTCAGTTATAACAATTTGTTCCCGACCCCCACGCAATTCTTCGGTATTAGCTCTTGCGCGTAGTGTTATCTTGCCCCTACCAGTTTCATATGCTTCTTTAACGCCCTCGTATCCATAAATGATACCTGCAGTTGGAAAGTCCGGAGCGGTAATATGCTCCATCAGCTCTTTGGTCTCGATTTCCTGATTCTCTATATATGCTGAAATTCCGTCTATTACCTCTGACAGGTTGTGCGGAGCCATATTAGTAGCCATACCTACAGCAATTCCTGAGGATCCATTGATCAACAAGTTTGGCAGAGAGGCGGGTAATACGGTTGGTTCTTCTAAGGTATCATCAAAATTGGATTGGAAATCGACGGTTTCCTTATTCAGATCAGTAAGAAGCTCTTCGGCAATCCTGTCCATTCTAACTTCCGTGTAACGCATTGCTGCTGCTGAATCGCCATCAATAGAACCAAAATTTCCCTGCCCGTCAACAAGAGGATATCTCAAAGAGAAATCCTGTACCATACGAACTATGGTGTCATAAACAGCTGTATCTCCATGCGGGTGGTACTTACCTAAAACCTCACCAACAATACGGGCACTTTTTTTATACCCCCTGTTGTGGAGCATTCCTAAATCACTCATTCCGTATAAAGCCCGTCTGTGAACGGGTTTTAATCCATCACGAACATCAGGAAGGGCGCGGGAAACAATCACAGACATCGAATAATCGATGTAGGATGACTCCATTTCGTCTTCTATAGTAACCGGTATAATTTTTTCTCTAGCCATATCTTATAAAATAAATCCTTTTAGTTTTGTCTCGGCTTAAATATCAATTTTTGCGTACTTGGCATTGCGTTCGATGAACTCTCGTCGAGGAGCAACATCATCACCCATCAAGGTTGAGAACATTCTGTCTGCGGAAGCGGCACTTTCAACTGTAACCAATTGAAGAGTTCTTGTCTCCGGATCCATGGTTGTTTCCCAGAGTTGTTCGGGGTTCATCTCGCCTAGACCTTTGTATCTAGACACGTCAAATTTGCGACGTCCCTTTTTGAGTTCCTTTACCATTTTATCTCTGGTATCATCATCCCAGGCATATTCAATACTTTTACCGACCGTGATTCTGTACAGAGGGGGGGTGGCGATATACATATGACCATTATCAATAAGCGGGCGCATATATCTGTAAAAGAAAGTGAGCAATAGCGTTCTGATGTGAGAACCATCAACATCGGCATCCGTCATTATTATGATCTTATGGTAGCGCAATTTGTCTACTTCAAAAGCCTCGTCGCCGTGTCCAACGCCTGTTCCCAGCGCTGTTATCATGGCTTGAATTTCTTTATTCTCCAGGATCTTGTTAATCTTTGCTTTTTCAACATTAAGGATCTTACCTCTTAACGGAAGAATTGCCTGAAAGCTACGGTTACGTCCCATTTTGGCAGAACCGCCGGCAGAGTCACCCTCAACCAGATAGACTTCACAATGTTCCGGATCTTTAATGGAACAGTCTGCCAGCTTGCCCGGAAGACCCCCACCACTCATTACGCTTTTTCGTTGAACTAACTGGCGTGCCTTTCTTGCAGCTTCTCTTGCCTCGGCAGCTAAAACAACCTTTTCAATTATTTTCTTAGCGGTTTTAGGGTTTTGCTCCAGGTATTCATTAAGCTGATCATAAACAGTAACTTCTACAGCACTTTGAACTTCAGAATTTCCAAGCTTGGTCTTTGTCTGTCCTTCAAATTGAGGTTCTGCAACTTTAACGCTCAACACCGCTGTTATGCCTTCTCTGAAGTCCTCGCCGGAGATGGAAACCTTGCTGTTAGATTTTATGATTTTATTTTTTTCTGCGTAGCTTTTAAGAGATCTTGTTAACGCCCTCCTGAACCCAGAGACGTGAGACCCACCTTCCCTGGTGTTAATGTTATTCACATAAGAGTGGACGTTTTCAGCATAAGAGCTATTATATTGCATTGCCAATTCAACAGGCACTCCTTCAACTTCGCCCTGTATATAGATGGGCTTTGCCATGTGGGTTTCACGGTTTTCATCAAGATATTCAACGAAATCGCTTACACCACCTTCATAGTGATATACTTCTTTTCCAAGAGCTTCGTCTTCCTCTCTTTCATCAATGAGCTCGATAGTAACTTCAGGATTCAAGAAAGCTAATTCCCGCATCCTGTCTGCAATTATGTTGAACTTAAACTCTGTAGTTTGAGTAAAGACTGAGGGATCCGGCATAAAATTAATGATGGTCCCGGTTTTGTTAGTCTTGCCTTCTTCCGAAAGTTGTTTTGTTGTAATTCCTTTTTCGAATTCCATCTTGTAGATCTTTCCGTCGCGATGGATCTCTGCCTTAAATACCGTTGCAAGAGCATTCACACAACTTACACCAACGCCATGAAGCCCACCGGAAACTTTATAAGTATCTTTATCAAATTTACCTCCGGCATGTAATTTAGTTAACACAACTTCCACAGCGGGGATGCCAAGTTTTGGGTGCATATCTACAGGTATACCACGACCATTATCCTCAATGGTCATGGACCCGTCTTCATTAATTTGAACTACAATGTGATCACAGTGACCCGCAAGAGCTTCATCAATAGAATTGTCAACTACTTCGTTAATAAGGTGATGCAAACCTCGTTGACCCGTATCGCCAATGTACATAGCAGGTCTTTTTCTTACCGCTTCAAGACCCTCCAAAACTTGAATATTTGAAGCCTTGTAATCGGTAGGTTTATTTTTCGCCATAAATAAGGGGTGATAGCTTGATTAGATGTGTTATTTGATAGTCGAAAATAGTGCTTAAACGGTCAAAATCAAAAAAAGTGAAGGGTTATATCAAAAAAAATAGAGATAAAAATTCTGAAGGCAAATTTAATCAGAAACAGAGACGTTATTAATGTGGATAATTTAAGAAAAATGTGAATAATTCGATTTTTTGATAAAAATACTATCAAAAACGTTGATGTTTGGAGATAATAACTCTATCTTTGGAGTCTATTTCTCAATGAAAAATCAATTTATTATAAGATGTCGCGAAGAGACGATATTACTGGAAAAAAAGCACTGAATGGTTACCGTTCATCTAAGTCTAACAATAAGACTAAGCATCGCTTTAATTTGAATTTACAGAAAAGACGCTTCTACATACCAGAAGAAGATAAGTGGGTAACACTTAAAGTGTCTGCTAAAACTTTACGTACTATCAATAAGAAAGGTATTACTGAAGTTTTGAAAGATGCTCGTCGTAAAGGAACCCTGTTAAAAGAGGTATAAGAAAATGGCAAAAGGAAACAGAGTTCAAGTGATTTTGGAGTGTACTGAAAAACCTGGTTCATCCAGATACGTTACTACAAAGAACAGACGTACACAAACTGAGCGCATGGAACTAAAAAAATATAATCCTGTTTTGCGCAAGCATACAGTTCATAAAGAAATTAAATAATCTGAGACAGAGACATGGCTAAGAAACAAGTATTCGGATCGGACGCACTAGCAGCTAAAGCGGCACAACGTCGTATGGCTAAGGTTATCATTTCTACTAAAAATGAAAACGGTAAGTACTCTTATCGTGAAGCAATGGTAGATCAGGATAACGTAAAAGACTTTATCCAAAGTAATAAGGCGTAATTACGTTTAAGAACATTTTAAAGGTTACGCAAGATAATTGTGTAACCTTTTTTTTTGCTTAATATCAAAGTGATATAATTATTATGGCTTTAAAAGAACAAATTCTCGACGAACTGAAAACAGCAATGAAAGCTAAGGACAAAGACCGTTTACAGGTTCTGCGTTCACTGAAAGCAAAACTTCAGGAAAAAGAAATAGCCGAACGAAAAGATGGTGAAGCTACATTAACTGAAGAGCAGGCAATTGCTGTTTTGATGAAAGCGGCTAAGCAAAGGAAAGAATCCATCACCCAATTCGAAGAGGGCGGTCGCGAAGATCTTGCTGAAAAAGAAAAGTCCGAATTAGCTATTATCGAAGAGTATCTTCCTAAAATGCTTTCTGAAGATGAAGTACGAGAAGTTGTCTCCAAAAAGATTGTAGATCTAGGAGCAGAAGGACCGCAGGATATGGGTAAAGTAATGGGTCCAATTATGGGAATGCTGAAAGGAAAAGCAGACGGCGGCCTGGTAAGTAAAGTTGTTAAAGAGGAGCTTAGCAACTAATGAATACGGTGGACATTATAATTGCCATCCCTGTTCTGTATTTTGGATACAAAGGAGCCGTTAACGGATTTGTAAAAGAGATTTTGAATATTGTCGGAATAACGCTGGCAATATTTATGACGTTCAATTACATGGATGCTTTTGGGGATATTATCGCTCCTTTCTTTGAAGATACACCGGAATATATTCCTTTTGCTTCCGGGGTAATCTTATTTCTCGGAACGCTGATTGTAATCGCTGTAATTGCTTATCTGACAAAGAAATTTCTGGAAGCGGTTAAGCTGGGAGCTGTAAACCGGGTTGTCGGTGCCATTTTCGGAGCCTTGAAAGCCAGTATGATCGTAAGCGCCGGACTATTGCTAATCTCAGGATTCAATGTGCCGGCAGAACAAACAAGGGAAGAGTCTCTATTGTACGATTATGTTATACAGGTTGGCCCGGTAGCATACGAGACCATTGCACTTATTTATCCGGGAGCGGAAGGATTTACAGAAACCATTCAGGAAAATATTAACAAATATAATCCGGCAGAAAACCTGCCCATTTTAAAAGATAATTAACAATGTCATTTCCAAGTGTTGAAGAACAATTAGCAATCATTAAAAGAGGAGCGGTTGAAATTGTTCCTGAGCAAGAGCTGATTGAAAAACTCAAGAAATCAAAGAAAGAGAACAAACCTCTGAAAGTTAAGCTAGGCGTTGATCCTACACGGCCTGATCTGCACTTAGGTCATTCTGTGATATTAAGAAAAATGAGGCAATTCCAGGATCTTGGCCATGAAGTGATCCTGATCATAGGTGGCTTTACAGCAATGATCGGTGATCCAACCGGACAAAATAAAACGCGTCCGCCTTTAACTATTGAAGAGGTAAACGAAAACGCGCAAACTTATATAGATCAGGCAAAAAAGATCCTGGATGAAGATAAGCTTACACTAACGAATAATAATGATTGGTTAGGGCCGATGGACTTTATGGACGTAGTTCGCCTATCTTCAAAATTGACTGTCGCCAGAATGATCGAAAGAGATGATTTCTCAAAACGATTTGAGAATAATGAGGCCATTTCATTACACGAATTTTTATATCCATTAGCACAAGGGCAGGATTCTGTATATTTGAAGTCAGATATTGAATTAGGCGGAACCGATCAGAAGTTTAATTTACTGGTAGGCAGACAGCTTCAAAAAGATGATGGTCAGGATCAGCAGGTTTGTTTGATGATGCCATTGTTGGTTGGTACTGATGGTTCTGCTAAAATGTCTAAATCTTATGATAACTATATCGGGATAGATGAAGCTCCGAACGACATGTACGGTAAAACGCTATCCGTTCCTGATGAATTGATCTATACTTACTTTGAATTAGTTACAGATGTTGCCACAGAAGACCTTCCTGCGGTTAAAGAAAAAGCAGAAAAAGATCCCCGGAATGCAAAACATGATCTGGCTTATACGGTAGTAAGAATGTATCACGGAGAAGAAAGTGCAAAAGCAGCTAAAGAACACTTTGAGCAAACTGTGATCAATAAGCAAGTTCCTGACGACGCCCCCGAATTCATATATAATTCCGGTGAAGAATTAAGGCTTCTGGATGTTATTGGCGATACCGGTTTCTCTCCCAGCAACGGTGAAACAAAACGTATGATGAAACAGGGTGGAATCAGCCTTGATGATGAGAAGATCAAAGATATCAATCATAGCTTTACGCTGGAATCAGGCCAGGAAATTGCTCTGAAAGTTGGAAAAAGGAATTTCGGAATCATCAAAGGGAAGTAATTGATCAAGATAAGTTCTTACAACGTAAACGGTATAAGAGCAGCACACCGAAAGGGTTTTATCGACTGGGTTGAAGAATCTGATCCGGATATTATTTGTATACAGGAACTGAGAGCAGATGAAACTCAGATTCCTGAAGAAGTAATGGAGCTCGGTTATCATCAATTCCATCATATAGCTGAGAAAAAAGGATACTCCGGAGTTTCTGTCTTCTCCAAGGAAAAACCGCTCAATATTTTTGAGGGAGTTGGAACGGATTGGATCGATCAAGAGGGGAGAGTTTTGGTTCTCGAGTTCGACGCTTTTTACGTTTGTTCAGTTTACGCCCCTAGCGGAACAACGGGAGACATAAGGCAGGACATGAAATATAAGTTTCTGGACGATTTTTATAAGCTCGGAGAGTCTTATCTGAAAAAAGATAAAGAAATTGTCTTTTGCGGTGATTTCAATATTTGTCATGAAGCAATTGATATCCACAATCCTGAAAAGCAGAATAACACCTCGGGATTTTTGCCGGAAGAAAGAAAGTGGGTCACAAGCTTTCTGGAACTTGGCTATGAAGATGTGTTCAGAAAACTTCATCAAAATGTACCGGATCTATATAGTTGGTGGAGTTACCGTGCAGCCTCGAAAGAGAGAAACAAAGGCTGGCGGATCGATTATCATTTAGCGACAAAGAGGTTAGCCTCCAAAGCTGTTGAAGCAGAAATTGAAATGAAATGGGATATATCAGATCACGCTCCGGTATCAGTTGTTTATGATGTTTAAGATTGTTCTTGTGTCATTTCATACTTTGGTGATGACACTGGCTTATCTTTGAATAATAAAATCAAAGATCGGGTCTGTAAAACACTAAACTAACGTTTTTCGGCGCAGGCAGGTTACTACATACTATTTAAAAGCTCATATGTGTTAAAAAAATCCAGATTCCAGGCATTCGCCGTGGAATGACCATCATCTAACCTTATCTCATAGCTAAAGTTTTCAGAATTATTTCTTTGAACATGACTATTCCTGTTTCAATAATTTCGTCGGGGAAGTCGTAATCGGGATTATGTAATGCGGGTGTTTCCTCTCCTGATCCTAAACCAAACATTGCTCCGGGATAACGCTGAGTAAATACACCAAAATCCTCTCCGAACTTAAATGGGTGTTCTCTTTGATTCAATCGGAAAGCGTTCTCCTTTGCAGACTCTTTTATTACCTTATTGCAAAAAGGATCATTTTTTGTGGCAGAGAAGTAATCAAACCAAAGCATTTCACGTTTCAGAGAGTGTTTAAGCGCTACGTCCTGAGCAATGCTTTCAATTTCCTTCATCAAAGCATCCATTTCTTCAGGAGTCCATGTGCGGATCGTAAGATGGAGCTCGCCATCTGCAGGAGATACACCATAATCTTTCGTTCCCATCGAGCTATACACAGGTGTAATTAAAGCAAAATCTTCACTATTAATATCATTTACTACAATATCATTATATCTATTAATAAGCTCAGCAATAGCTAAAGCCGGATTCAATCCGTTTTCCGGTTCAGCCGCATGAGACTCTTTACCATGTAATTTAATGGCAACACTTTGAACTGTTGCTGTAAACTCGCTTCCGGTAGTAACTATCTCATGCTTTGGGTATCCGGGTAAATTATGAAGCGCATAGATATAGTCAGGAATGATGTCTTCAAATTTTGAGTCGGCAATAACTCCAGGAGCACCTTCTCCGGTTTCCTCTGCTGGCTGAAATAATAAAACAATTCGGGCATTTTTGAGAGAAGCCTTTTGCAGCCATTCAGCCAAACCTGCTACAATCACCATATGCCCGTCATGTCCGCACTTATGAGATACATTATCATTGACAGACCGATATTCAAAAGTATTAACTTCAGAAATAGGCAACGCGTCTAATTCACAGCGAATAATAATGGTTGTTTCAGGATCTCCGAAATCATAAACAGCAGCTACTCCCGTGGTTCCGAGATCTGTAATGATCTGGTCAGGCTCAAAAGGTAAGAGAAAATTTACAATACGTTGAGCGGTCTCAAATTCCAGACCACTTAATTCAGGGTATCTATGTAGTTCTTTTCTTAAGGCAACTAATTGTTGTATCATCTTAGAGTATCTATTTGTTGATCGAAAGTTTTAAGCATGTCGACGATCAGGGAATTATTAACTTAAAAGGGGTGCTATTAGTTCATATATTGAATATATTAGCTCAACGCTAAACAATTTAACGTGTTTCTATGCCAACTCATTTTGAAGGCACAAAAGAGCAAAAAGATACATTAAATACTTTCATCAAATTGATGAGAGCGACAGAAAGTCTGAATCAAAGATTATGCAGACATTTATCAGAAGCAAGTCTAACAATAAGTCAGTTTGGTATTTTAGAAGCGTTATTACATTTAGGTCCACAGAATCAAAAAGAACTGGGACAAAAGCTTTTGAAAAGCGGAGGTAATATAACACTGGTTATTGACAATCTGGAAAAAAGTGGATTTGTAAGCAGAAAGAAAGATCAAAATGACAGAAGGGCTTTAATTGTAGATCTAACTGTTCAGGGAAAAAGCTTTATAGAAGATTTTTTTCCTAAGCATCTGGAGAAGATTTCTGAAGAGTTCAGCGTTCTTGACGATAATGAGAAAAAAGAATTGGCAAGGCTGTGTAAAAAAATTGGAATGAAATAAGGTTAACCGACGTTATGAAGTAAGTATTTTTAAAACTCCATAAATCCCTCAGGGAGTAAGTCTGGAAAAGGCTTGCTCCCTTTTTATTATTTTATGTTGTTCACAGTTGATCTTCCAGCTGTCCTATCTGATCTCTTATTCTTGCTGCTTCTTCAAACTCCATGTTTTTAGCGGCATGAAGCATTGTAGCTCTTAAGTGTTCGATCAATTTATCCTTACTTTCAAAAGTAACCTCGTTCATCGCTGGGCTGGCTTTATATTGAATTCCGTCATCCGCAACTTTAATGGACTCAAGGTAATCTTGTTCAGCTGCTTTCTGAGCTTCCTGTCCAAAATCCATGCTCTTATTTGAGATAAGAGAAGGATCAACTAATGGTTTAAGCTCTTTGGTTACTGTTTGTGGAGTAATGCCATGCTTCTCATTGTATTCCATCTGAATTTTTCGACGGCGTTCAGTTTCATCTAACACCTTCCTCATGCTGTCGGTAATTTTATTCGCATACATGATGGCTTTACCGCCTACATTTCTGGCTGCTCTACCAACAATCTGAAAAAGGGAGGTTTCTGATCTTAAAAAGCCCTCCTTATCCGCATCCATAATAGCGACCAAGCTCAACTCAGGTATATCAATCCCTTCTCGTAAAAGATTAATTCCAACGAGTACATCAAAATCGCCACGGCGGAATTTATACAATACCTCAATCCGTTCAAGCGCGTCTAATTCGCTATGCATATATGCAGCAGAAACGCCTACATTCTTCAGATATTCGCTGAGTTCTTCACTTAATCTTTTTGTTAAAGTGATTACAAGCACGCGCTCTTTCTTTTCAACGCGCTGACGAATTTCTTCCATCAGATCATCTACCTGATTATCCAGCGGGCGAACTTCCAGTTCGGGTTCCATCAATCCGGTTGGGCGAATCAATTGCTCTGTAAATGCTCCTTCACTTTTTTCCAGTTCATATTTACTTGGAGTCGCACTTACAAAGATCACTTGTTTAACAAGGTTTTCCCACTCATCAAAAGTAAGCGGACGGTTATCCAAAGCAGATGGAAGGCGGAATCCGTGATCAACCAGCTGAACTTTTCTGGATCGGTCTCCACCATACATTGCAGAAATTTGTGGTATCGTTTGATGACTTTCATCCACTACCGTCAAAAAATCATCCGGGAAATAATCCAGAAGACAAAAAGGACGCTCTCCCGGTTTTCTGGCGCTCAAATAGCGTGAATAATTCTCAATTCCGGAGCAATACCCGATTTCCTGGATCATCTCAATATCAAAAAGTGTTCGCTGTTCAATACGTTTTGCCTCGAGAAATTTTTCTTCGTCAATAAGAACTTTGGTTCTCCATTGAAGCTCTTCTCGTATTTGATTGATCGATTCTTCCAATCTGGATTTTGTAGTTACATAATGTGAAGCAGGATATATCTTAAACTCATTTACCGTTTCTTTGATATCACCGGAATCAACATCGAACAACTGAAGTGATTCAATCTCATCTCCCCACTGAGAAATTCGTAGTCCCTCATCAGAATAAGCCGGATAAACATCAATCACATCACCACGAACTCTGAAAGTTCCGCGCCGGAACTCATTGTCATTTCTGTTATAGTGAAGATCGACCAGGTCATATAAAAGCGTGTTTCTCGGAATCTCCATTCCTGTTTCCAGAGAAACAATCAGTTTAGCATATTCAGAAGGAGAACCAATACCATAAATACAACTTATGGAAGAAACTATCACAACATCACGGCGACCTGAAAGCAGGGAACTGGTTGCACGGAGACGGAGACGTTGGATTTCTTCATTGATAGAAAGATCTTTTTCGATGTATTTGTCCTGAGTGGAAATGTATGCCTCAGGCTGATAGTAGTCGTAGTAAGAAATAAAGAATTCCACACGATTATCAGGGAAAAAGTCGCTTAACTCTCGGTATAATTGAGCAGCCAGAGTTTTATTATGACTCATCACCAGAGTAGGGCGTTGCACATTTTCAATTACGCTTGCAACCGTTCTGGTTTTACCGGAGCCTGTGATTCCTAATAAAGTTTGAAACTTATCTCCGGCTTTAAGTCCCTCCGTTAATTCCTCAATTGCATTTGGTTGATCACCGGCGGGATTAAATGGAGACTGTAAATTAAACTCTGACATCAATAGATTTTTAGAATGTTAAGCAACACTGAAGTTACGTAAAATTAGGGAGGATTCGTTCCTGATATTGAGTTGAATATTCGGATTCTTCTTTATTCCGGTTTTTTTGACCTCCTCTGTCTCGTTTTTGGTCAAGGAGGAGGACTCGTTGATTGCGCATCATTTGCGAGGAACGGATGTGACGAAGCCTGCCTATGTCGGCAGACAGGCAATCTCCTTGAGAAAGCATAGAACAGGAGATCACTTCGCTATCGCTCGTGAATGGTGATGAGCTCCCCTCCTTATGAAGCCTGCCTGACCGGTAGGCGGGAAGGGGTGAGCTAGTAGGGAAGATCAATATGAGTAGGAATCGGGAAGGTCAGATCTAGGCAAGTGAATAAAATAGAGTGAAGAAGAAGTACGATCAAACTGCTATATTAGCAACGGAAAACAAGAAAAATTCAGAATGTCAGAAAAACAAAAAGCTTTAGAAGGGGCACGGAAAAGAATCGATGAAATTGATGGACAGATTTTGGATTTGTTGTCGGAGCGGGCAGAAGTTGTAAATGCAGTCATCAAAACAAAAGTGGAAAATCAACTACCCGTTTTTGTACCCAAACGAGAAGACGAGAAATCGGAGTCATTTAAAAAATTAGCGACGGAAAAAGGAATAGATCCTGAATGGGCAGAAGATTTTTTAAGGATGATCATGACCTCATCCAGAGATAAACAATCTCAGGATAAGTTTCCCATTGCTACCGCTGAACCAAAGCATATTTTGTATATCGGTGGTGAAGGAGGGATGGGAAAGTTATATAAAAAAATCACTGATCAAACAGGTCATAAGGCTTATTCTATTGATAAATCTAATTGGTATGAATTGGAAGAGCTTGCGCCAAAGTTGGATATGGTGATTGTAACTGTGCCGATCAAAATTACGGAGCAAGTGATCGAGCGGTTGAAAGGAAGGTTGTCAGACAGAACTATTCTGGCAGATTTCACCAGTAACAAATCTTCACCAATTGAAAAGATGCTGGAATGTCATGAAGGTCCGGTGGTTGGGTTACATCCCATGCACGGTCCGGATGTTCAGAATCTGAGTAAACAGCTGATGGTATTTTGTCCCGGAAGAAATGCAGAGGCAGCTGATTGGTTTGTGGATCAATGTGAACTTTGGGGAATGCGGGTAATAAAAGCAGACCAAAACAAGCATGACCATGTAATGCATATGGTGCAGGGACTTCGACATTTTGTGGCTTTGCTCCATGGGTCTTTTATGGAGGAATATGATCTTCGTCCAAGCGATATGCTGGAATATTCAAGTCCGATTTATCGCGCTGAAATGATGATGACCGGTCGAATATTTGCCCAAAGCGCAGAACTATATGCGGATATTGTTTTTGCTGACGAAGAACGGCGCGATCTGTTGTTGAAATTCTTTGAACATCATCAAAAACTGGCGGAATTGGTAAAACAGAATGACCGGGAAGGATTCATCAGAGAATTTGAAGGCGTGACGGATTTCTTCGGTAAATTTGCGACCCAGGCGTTAAATGAAAGTGGCTATTTGATAAACAGACTAGCGGATAGGTTTGCTTAACGAAAACCCATCCCTGTCCCTTCCCTTTGAAAAGGGAAGGGAACTCAAATATCAGAAAGAATTAATTAAAGGGTTTCCCTCCCTAATCCTAGGGAGGGAACAAGGGTGGGTCTTAAAGAATAACGATCTGCACAACTTGGTTTAATATTCAATACTTTGTGAGCAGAAAATTCAAGATTATATTTTAAATGTTCTCAAACAAACCCTGGATCTATGATCACGATGAACCTTTAACCCGTTATTCTTTAGGGCAAGAAGGCAACAACCCATTGATCTGTTTTGGAGTAAACCCAAGCACCGCTGTTCCGGGAAATCTGGACCCAACAGTAGCTTCCGTTGCCAGGTACGCAAAAGAAAAAGGCTACGATGGTTGGCTGATGTTTAATCTCTATCCGCAACGTGCCACCAATCCCGATAAAATGCACAAGCACTTCCAAAAACCGATCCATGATAAAAACATAGCTGCTATTGCAAACCTGCTACAGAATTTACCAAAGGGATTAGATGTTTGGTGTGCCTGGGGTACGCTGATTGAAAAACGCCCTTATCTATCACGCTGCATGAAAGATATTGCCGGGGTTCTAAAAAAGAATGAATGTAATTGCTACACCCGCGGAAATATCTCCAAAGCCGGGCATCCGCATCACCCGTTGTATCTGAGAAAAGAGTCGCCAATGGATGTGTTTGATCTGGAGGCGTATTTAAAAGATGTTTTGATAGATAGTAAATAAACATCCAAATAGGGTCATCCTGAACCTGTCTGCCGACAGGCAGGCTTTTTTCAGGATCTTTGTGATGAACCTGCTCTATAATTAAAGTCATTTCTGCGAAGACAGGGATCCGGATCGCTATCAATGGCTCGCTCCTATAAACCAATCTAGATCTCGGGCATACGCCGCGAGATGACCAGAAAGAGGTTCGTTCTACCCCAATCTGTTTTTATTGTGTAGGGGTGATTTATGAATCACCCCTACGATTGGGTTTTTATCAATAATTTCGATAATCCCATGGATATGATTCGGCATAACCACAAATGCATGCAAATTTATATTGTCACGAATGGGTTCTGTTTTAAACCATTCATTCATGCGTATTTCACCGTTGTTCACGATTTCGTATCCATATTCATTTCAGGTAGCGACCCAGATTCTGAAATTACCTGTTTTGGTAAAACCGATCCTTATTCCAATTCATCGGATTATTTTTAATGTATTCCCGGATATGAAACAATGATTCTTCATTTCGGATGATGTGATCGTAATAATTTCGTTGCCACAATTTTCGTCCGGGTGTTTGTCGGATCTGGTTTATTTGTTTGGCCGTATTCATTTTGTACCAACCGATGATTTTTGGAATTAACATTTTTCGGCGATTTTTACGATACAATTCTGTGTTTATTTCCGTTCGTAGGGGCGATTCATGAATCGCCCCTACGAACGGGTTTTCATTAACAATTTCAATTATGCCATGCACATGATTCGGCATAATAATTAATTCATCAACGTGTGTATTCGGATATCGATTTTCAATCGTATTCCAATAATGCCACGCAATTTCCCCACATACATTCAACTGCATTTTGCCGCTAATCACATCCCCAAAAATATGCTCCATATTTTGCGCACAAATGGTAATGAAATAGAATCCCGGACTGGAATAATCGTATCCCTGTAAACGCATGGATTGTCTGTCGTGTAATTTGTTCTGTCTCATGATAGAGAGTAAGACAGTTTGATAGCAGATTCCTTACAAACAAAGTTTTTGAATTAACCTCCCCGGAGCCTGTCCACATTATGCTTACTAAGTAGTTCGCCCCTCTTTGGAAAAGGAGGAGGGCTCGTTCATTGTATAGCATTTGCGAGGAACGAATGAGATGAAGCAATCTCCTCGAGAAAGCAGAGAACAGGAGACTGCCTGTCTGCCGACATAGGCAGACTTCGCTCTGCTCGCAAATGGAATAAAAGAAAAGGCTGCATTTTACTTGTTCAGAATGATTACTATACAGGAAAATCCCGGTAACCAATTAATAGAAAGAATGCGCTATTTACTTATCCTGATCTCAGTACTGCTTTTCAATTGTTCAGAAACTTCGAATGAACCACCCATAGAATGGGGAGAATCGCCATGGCCGGAAATTCGAAAAGAGCGCATTAATTCACTTTTGCCACAGGCTATGGAAGCTGCTGATATTGATCTTTGGCTGGTGGTCTGCCGTGAAAATAATAACGACCCGATTGCCGATCATATCGGAGGTGAAAACGCAGGAGGAACCGCAGCTTTTCTTTTTTATGTGGATGAAGATGGGTTTCATTCCAGAGTGTATTCGCCCTCCGGAGAATCAACGGCGCTGGATGAGCTGGATATTCATGATGAAGTGATTCCGGTGGAACGGGGAAAATCAGCCGTTCAGCAAGCGGTGGAATTTATCAGAGAAAAAGACTTTAAACGCATAGCCATTAATTCATCGTCAGGAAATGCTCAGGCGGATGGTTTGAGTTATACGCAGCGAATGAATCTGGAAGAACAATTGGGATCGGTTTTCAGCAAGAGATTAATTTCCTCAGACGAACTGATCTATGAATGGTTATCGATTAAACTACCGGCAGAAGTGAAGATCATGACCAAAGCCGCTGAGCTCACAGCGCAATGGCAACTGGAAGCCTATGAATTGATCGAACCGGGTGTAACCACCGATGCAGAAGTAGCCGCTTTTCTGGACGCGAAGATGGAAGAATATGGAGTAGGCGAGGCATGGAACCCGACGCAGAATCCGAATGTGAATTCCGGTCCGGATCGAGGACATTCTCATGCAACCGATAAAATCATTATGCCCGGCGATGTGATACAAACAGACTTCGGAATAAAGCTGTACGACCGTTGGGTAAGCGATATTCAACGTTTTGCTTATGTTTTAAAAGACGGAGAGACCGAAGCACCGGAAGACATTCAGTTTTACTGGGAATCGGCCAAGGCCGGAAATCGTGCCGCCTTTAATGCCATGAAACCCGGAGTTAAAGGAGTAGAAGTGGATGCCGCACAACGTGAACTCATGAACCAAAATAACTCAGAATATGTGCCCTGGAGTACCGGACATCCGGTTGGTTACGTGGCTCACGACACCGGACCAAATTTAGGAGGCTCACAATCCCCGAGCATTCGTCCCGCAGCTCAAAAGATCCTGAAACCGGGAATGGTATTCGCCTTTGATGGTTTCCATGCCTGGACGCTTGAGGATGGCGGAACCAAAACCATCAGCGTGGAAGAAATGGTAGTAATCACCGAATCCGGCGCAAGATGGCTGATAGCCCCGCAGGAAGAGTTGGTTTTGGTGGGGAATTGAGTTGAATAAATGCCACTTCTTTTAGTTTCAACTTAGTGCACCAACTGTTACTTTCTGTGCTAGAGCAACATGTACAAAAATAAGCACATGCAAAATCTTAACAAGTCCCATTTCGATATAAAAGTGAAATAACATGGGGAAAGACGAAAAAGTAAGTTTCTTATTATATACATCAAATCAAGGGGATATACGAGTTGATGTTGCTTTAGAAGATGAAACTGTGTGGCTTTCTCAAAAAGCAATGGCGAGTTTGTTTGGCGTTTCAAAAAAAACGATCAGCGAACATCTAATTAATATATATGACACCGTAGAGTTAGAAAAAACAACAACCGTCCTGAATTTCCGGACAGTTCAACAAGAAAGAGATCAGCGGGAAGCATTATTATCTGAATACCGAATTGAAAAGAATTCTGGCTTATTGATGAGATTTAAGGATTGTAGATGTTAGGTGATTCACTTACAAAAATTGTCTTGCTTATAATCCTGACGATTTCAGAAAAAGCTTTCAACTACACCGATCTTTAGAATTATTGGCGAGTCAAGAACGCAATGAAATCGACGGCTCCGCAGCCTGCCTATCGGCAGACAGGGAGCAATCATTACACTCAGGCTGATTTTTGAATATGCATCATACGTTCGTAGACCTTTTGTAATGATTAGTCGATGCAATGGAGTTCGCGTCAATAATTCTTGTCGGGAGCTTTTGGTACTTTTGTCGGCACAAAAGTACATAGAACCAAAAAGCTGAATCTTTTAAGATGGCTTGACTTAGTACAAGGGTATCTACTTTTGTCTTGATACAAAAGTAGCAAAAGATCAAGCCGAAGTATTTAAGACGGCTTCACTGATCCTACGCTGAATAATCCTAAAGGTCTTCGTTCGTCCTGAGAAAGTTATTACACTCTTCACCTGAAAGGATTATTCCTGCCTGTCTGCCGACAGGCAGGCTTCGCAGACGCATACGGATCATGCTCTCTTTTCCGCCTTAAATACTAAGGGCAAATTTTCTTGGAACTATCACTACTAAACTGTCAACGATTTACCTGACATCTACAAGGATAACCACTGAAACCGGCGCAAGATGGCTGATCGCCCCGCAGGAAGAGTTGGTTTTGGGGAGTGATGACCTATTTAGGCCAGGCGATATACTCAGTAGGAATGTTTTCTGTTGAAGCATTAAGAGAACCTTGTAACTGGAAAAACTTAGGATTTCTTTGGAAATCAAAAAGTCGATAAAGGCTATAGCTTTTTTCATTATTGATAGAAAAGGTTAATTCATTCTTTGTGAAATAGAAAGGGGCATTTTTGCCCATTTGGGTTGTTTTAACTTCTATATGTTTTTCTTTTCCTTCTTCATCAAAAGAAAGGATATCAAAGCCAGCGGTATCACCTACCGTTTGAGAAATATGCTCAATCTTTTTTGAGAGTTCCTTTCTGCCAACACTAATAAGTTTTTCTTTTTCAAAGTTCATAATGAACCTTTCTCCAAGCAGCCCTAGCTTTTTGTTCCTTAACTCTTTGAGATAGTAATTCTGTTCAGTGTTCTGAGTGGTAAACCTGATTCCAGAATCTTCAACTTTTGTTCCAACCTCAGAAGTATCAATCTCACCTTTCAAAATGTCGTTGATCTCGGGATATGAAATATCAGTCTCAATGTGCTTGTCAAAGAGTCTAAATAACTCGGGATGATTTGAAAGATATTCTTCAATTTCTTCTCTGAGAAGTGTTTGATAATTGTGATAAGGCTTATATCCAGATATATAAGGCAATCCCTTCTCGATAAGAACAGCACTTATATTCATATGCTTTCTTTCTACAGAGCCATGACTTCGGTCTTTTAATTGTGGTAGAAGGTTTCTTCGATGCTTTGCTTTAACATATTTTTGACCAGATAACTCCTTGGTGAGCATTTTAAAGTAATCATTGATGATTGCTAAATCCTCTTCTAATGTCCAATCCATTTACGTTTACTGACCCTCTATCAATTCGGAACTATCCAGTCTTCTTGATAGGTGAGATAAAAGACTTAATGCATCTAAACAATCCAACTCTGAAAAAAGACCAGATTCACTTAATTCAATGATTTCTTCATGTGAAACAGGATTTCTTCCTCCCGCAACTACACCCATTGACATGAATTTTTGTCCTTCTTCAATATTTTCTTTCGTCTTAATATTAAAATTAGAACCATCTCTCTTTTTATAGTTTGAGGAAGTGACAAGAAATGCATCTAGCCTCCCGAAGACCTCTGCCATCATATTTCTATCACTACTATTAGTGCTTCCAGACTTTTGACGAACGTCATTTATATATCTTTTCATAGCTTCAATAAAGGCTTGGTAGTAATTCTTATTTATATAGCCTTCCTTTGACGCGTCTCGAATATTCTTATTTAAGTATCTATAATGATAATAGGTGTACTCAGGTGCTAAATCATGAAGAAGTCTTAGCACCTGGGATTGGTCTGATTCTTGAAGCTCTGATTCATCCAGTTTTTCCATTATCGGTTCTACTTTATCTCGAATTTCTTCTGGCAGTTTACTAATCCAATCCCCGATATTTACATCTGTTTTTTCTTGTATTTTTTGTCTTCTTACTTCTTTTCGTCTTTCTCTCCAATTTCTTTCAAGTTCAAACATTATCTTTTTTAAATACTCTCTTAATTCTTCTGTCTTAGGCAAATCCCAACTTAATGATTGCCTGTCTGTTGATATAACATCTTCCTCCCAGTCATCAACATAGTCGACTTCTAGCCAACCGGTAAAATACGAGTAGCCATGACTTGATTCTGAAACACCAAAAAACTCAGGCGCATTTATTAATCGTCCATTAGCAAAAAGAGTAATTCCTCTAAGCCCCGGCTTCAGTGGTTTTTCAGTTGAAAAAATCCTACCACTTATCTCATTAGAGTATTCATATTGAGCATCTACATTTTCCAAGAATTCAGGAAAGGCCCACTCAAATTGTGGGTCAATGTTTGTGAATTTTAGTTTCTCATCAATCTTTATTGGCTCATCACCATTATGTGAAAGGTATACTTCAAAGGTCTTATCAAATAAATTAAATAGCTTTGATAAGCTTACCGCAAGTCCTTCTTTATCAAAAGGTGATTTCCTTTTTAAATCTTTGAGTAGAATCTCGGTACCCTGATTCTTTTCGTGTGTCTGGTCAATCTCAAAGCCCGGTTTATAATCATTTCCGTCAGTATTAAGGAGCTTCTCCCAGCTAAGAACAAATTTCACCTGTTCTGATGAACCCTTTGTTATAGTTTCAATCTCTATGGTATCAGCCAAACCAAAAAAAGCTAACTTACCCAATCCTTTCCGCCCAGTTACTTTTCTCTTACCACTTGGACTATATCTTTCCCCTTCTTCTCTTCTTTTTCTGCCTATTCTCAGAAACTTGGAATTCAGATCATCAAAATCCATTCCAACACCGTCATCTGTTACCTGAATTCTCTTACCATCTTCATCATCATAAAGATTGATCATTACTGTACAAGCATCCGCGTCATAAGCATTTGCGATTAGTTCGGCTAAGGCATTAGGTAAGTTAGAATACATTTTTACCCCTAAATGTTCTATTGTATGAGGGTCGAAACTCATTAATAGTTCTCTATCATCTACCACGTAAAGTCTCCGTTAATTAATAAATACCTTAGCCACTTCATTTGCTAATTTTGGCGGAACAGCATTGCCAATCATTCGTGCAATTTCATTCTGCGAATCAGAATAAAAGACGTAATCCAAAGGAAAAGACTGTAAAGTTGCACCCTCACGTAAGGATATAGCTCGGTTTTGCTCAGGGTGAGAGTATCTTCCCGTAGAGGTATATCTGAATTTTGTAGTTATCGCAGGTGACGGCTTATCCCAGTGCATACGTCCATAGACATCAGTATGGCCATCATGTGTTTTATAACACTCTAATTGTAAATCTTCATTTTCCGCCCAGCTTAACCTTGTCCCACCATTTTTTGGGGTATTTTTCAATCTTCTTAAATTTAAATCAGACAAACCTGCAACAGAATGCTGAAAATCTGTGGTATCCGTATGCCCTGCTTCAATGGGTTTGAATTTCGTCTTATCTCCAATAGCATCACGAAGGGTCAAAAACTCATTTTTATTTTCAGCCGGTAACGATATTGACTCCCTGACTCTGGTAGCAATTAAAATATATCGTCTACGATTTTGTGGTACACCCAGATGCTTTGCGTTTATAACTTTATCAGAAAATACATACCCTTTCTTATTCAGATAATTTTTAAAGTCTTTTAACGGGCTCTCCTTTTTCTTCTCAATTCCAGGAACATTCTCGACAAATATGTAGCCAGGACGATAGTAATCAACAAATTCACGAAAATCTTCTAGAAGCATCCTGGAGGCTTCTGACTTTTCTTTCTTTGTGTTAAGGTTGGTATAATATTGACAGGGACTGCAACCAATGAATATCATTTCATCATCGTTTCTTATTATCCCAAAGTTTTTCTCCAGTATCCCTTTTTTAAGTTTGCTTATATCTGCTTCTAAAAAACTGGTTCCGGGATTATTCTTTTCATAGGTATCCTTACAACTCTTATCTATATCAATGCCAACTACGACATCAATATTTGCCTGATTAAAACCACAGGTAACGCCTCCTGCTCCGCAAAAAAAATCAACTGCCTGCATAGGTAAAATTTAAATAGATGATTTTGCGAAAATAGGCAATATTCTTATTAAGAAATAGTAAAAATATAAATATATGTTTTTGAGTGATTTACCGGACATGCTTAACAAACCAAAACCACCTTCCCAATATTCTTCCGCTCTTCGATATAGCGGTGCGCATCGCCGGCTTCTTCGAGGGTAAAGGTTTTATCAACATGCGGACGAACCCATCCGGTTTCAACGCCATCCAGAATGGCATTCATCCATGAAGCGGCTTTTTCAGATTCATGCCAGAGGTGGCCTAAATTAACGCCATATACACCGCGGTTTTTATCCAACAAAGAAAGTGGTTTAAATGTCGGCATTTTCAGCACCGTTTTAATGAGTTCGAACTTGGCTTTCAATCCACCGCGTTCGTTCACGCTTACGGTTGAGATTCCGAACATGCCCATTCTTCCGGTTGCTCGTAATGCCCGGTAACTTTTTTTCCATTCGTCACCGCCTAAAGGATCGGTGATCAGTTCCACGCCACGTTTGTCGGTGAGTTTCATGAGCTCATCGTACCAGTTATTGTTTCTGTAATCGATGGGATGATCCAGTCCGCGTTCCTTCAGAAATTCATGCTTGCGTTCACTGGCGGTTCCGTAGGTTGTTGCACCTATGTGTTTGGCAATATCCAATTGAGCGAGCCCAACGCCACCGCCGGCGTTGTGAATAAGTACCGATTCTTCTTTTTTCAATCCGCCCATGGCTACCAACAACGCCCAAGCCGTTAAATAAGTGACAGGAATGGAAGCAGCATCTTCAAAAGATAGCTGAGTCGGTTTTTCATAGACCTGTTTTTCTTTCAGAACCACTTGCTCGGCCTGACCTTTAAATCGGCATAGTCCAATCACTTCTTTTCCGATCCAGCTTTTATCAATATCCGATCCCACATCAGCAACCACTCCTGAAACTTCATAACCCATCACACACGGAGTTTTGGGTCCGTCGGGATATTGCCCTTTTCGTGCAAGGATATCAGCGAAATTAATTCCTGATGCTTTTACCTGAATAAGCAGCTCGTCTTTTTCGGGAGTCAGATCGGGAACTTCCTGAACTTCAAGCACATCATAGCTTCCGGTTTTGGTATAAACGAGTTGGCGCATGGTGGGTTTTTAATTTGTTAGCTTCATTAGTTCAGTATAGCCACAAAAGCACAGAAACACGAAAGTAAAATTTAAGACATCTGCGAGTGGAACGAAGCAGTCTCCATTTAAAGCCTGAGATCAGGAGATCACGTCGCTATCGCTCGTGAATGGTGGTGAGTTCTGTCTTCTCGTTGATTGTATGCATTTGCGAGGAACGAAGCAGTCTCCATTTAAGGCCTGAGATCAGGAGATCACGCCGCTATCGCTCGTGAATGGTGCCTCCTGTTGCAGCCTGCCTGGCCGGTAGGCAGGGAGGGGCGAACTGGCGAGTAAGAAAAATGTGGGCGGTATTTGGGGAGCTCGGTGGAGGTGATTAGAAAAATGCTTGTTCAAACCATTACTTATATCTCCACATATGGGAGGTAATGAGGGTGTTTTCGATTATTATGTAATATGTTACACAAATTACCCTCTTGTAATAAAAATGTGAGTAATTATTAAAATTAAATTAATCTCACTTCTTTATGTTAGTATAAAGGGCTAAACTATACTTTTAAATAACAATTAAAGCAAAAGCTTAAAATGGGACAACAACAAGTTTTGTTGATTCTTTTGGTGACGGTGATAGTTGGTATTGCGACGATTCTGGCAATTAATACTATGTCTACCACTTTGCAGCAAAATAACATTGACGCTGTACGCATAGACTTGGGGGTAATTGCAGCTCAGATGCAGGCATATTATCAGAAGCCTACGGCGCTTGGTGGTGGAAGTAAATCTTTTGAAGGCATCACATTTAACAAAATTGTCTTTCAGGCAGATACGGTTAATGCAAGTGGAACGCGGGCACAAAATGATAACGGCATTTATAATATTGAATCGGTAACCAGTACAGAAGTTGTAATTACGGCTCAGCCTGCTTCCGGTCCGGTGATGACGTTAGACAATATTTCTAATTCAGAGATAACTCAACGCGCTGAAGTTTCATTATCTGAAGTTGTAATGAGTTATCAAAACGAGTAAAATTACCGGCCAGCTTTCTAACCGATGCCTAAAAAGGCAGATCATCATCCATATCATCGAAGTCTTTATCTAATGTAAATCCTTCGGTGCTTGGCGGGGGTGGAGCTTGTTGCTGCTGATTTCCGGCACCATGCTCAACCTTCCATGCTTTTACATCGGTATACCAATTGCCTTTGTACTCTCTGCTCTGGATATCGATAGAAACAGTAACTTCAGCATTTTGTTGAACAGCTTGTGAATCGATATTATCGCCCCATTGTGTAATGCATACTTTGCGGGGGTATTTCCCGGGAATTTCCAGAATAAAATCTCGTTTTCTCCACGGTCCGTTTTTACCTTCTCCTGATTGTTCTTCTAAAATTTGTACGACTCTTCCCTGTAGTTGCAGATCCATAATGTTGATTTTTAATATTTTCTGTAAGATAGCAGAATTATAAGAACGATGTAAGTGAGAGAACTCTTTTTGAGAACAAATAAAATCAAAAAGATTAACAAGGAATAATGGTCTCGTTGGCTTCTAAATGGTATAATAGCTGAAATTACTCCAATGTTTTTTCGAATATTTCTTACAGGCTTTTTAATATCCATTTCGCTGATTGAATTGTGGGCACAGCCCACATTCAAAAAGACACGCTATGCCGTGGAGCAGGGGCTTTCTCATAATACTGTTTTAAATCTTTCTATGGATGAAAGAGGATTTCTGTGGGTTGCAACGATGGACGGACTTAACAGATTCGACGGGCTGCAAATGAAGGTGTTCCGGCCAAACCCAAAGGATTCATTATCACTGACTGATGGATTTATTCATGGCATCCATCAGCATGAAACCGGAGATTTATGGGTAAGCACGAGAGATGGTGGAATCAATATTTTTAATCCGGTAACTGAAAGTTTTAAGCATTTTGACCGGGGAAATAAAGAAGCTATTAACTTTCCCGACCGACAGCTAAGCTTGCTATACGAAGATAGCAGAGATAACTACTGGATCGCATTTTTTGGTCATAGTTCCGGTATTATAAACCCTGAAACAAAGGTCTATTACCCCGCTAATATAGTTGACGGAGAAACCGGCAGAAGCAGAAGTTCTGTTAATGCATTTCTGGAATTCGGAGACGGAAGTATGCTTTTTACTTCTTTAAATGGCTTATTTTATCTGCCTGTGAAAGAAGTAGAAAAATTTCTGAGCAACCCGGGATCAAGTCAGAATATTTATGCAGTTCCGGTACGTTATTCTGATTCAAATCCATTCCCTAATTCAGTAAACATGAAAGTTGATTCCAAAGGAAATTTCTGGGTAAATCTGGTTACTTCGGGATTGGAAAAAATGTCTCCTGAATTCATTCCTGATTTTCTTAAGCAGAGTTTCACATCAGGAGTGGTGAGAAACTCATCGGATAATTTAGTAGTAGAAAGAGACGGGTTTTTAATTTCAGGTTATCTGAGTAACCAGCTACTTTTTGTAAACCTTGAAACCGGAAAGCAAACAGTATCAAAGCTGGACCCAGGAATTAACTTGCAGGGCGCTACGTATCTTTATGAAGACCCGAACAAGGAACTTTGGGTGTATACTTGGGGAGGCGGGTTTTACAAGCTGGAACAGAAAAAGGGAATAGCTCTGATTAATAACACCACTAACCCCGGGACTTTTGAATCAAATTTCATGTTGGGTTTCGAAGAAGATCGGGACGGATTTTGGCTGGGAACGGGTGCAGAGGTGCAGTTTTACGATTCCGGAAAAAATACATTTTTGCCACTTAATAAACGTTTGTCAAATACTCAGATTTTCGGCATTTGGGATTTTGAAAGAGAAGAGTCGGGTTTGTGGATCGTAACGGTGGACAAAGGATTGGTGTTTATAAATAAACAGGAACTACAAAAAAAAGAAGGTATAACAGCCCGGAGATTTACAAGCGACAACAGCATAATCAAAAGCAAAAACCTGCATACGATATTTAAAGATTCACGGGGATGGTTGTGGTTGGGATACGAAGGAGAAGGCATTCAGATCATTAAAAACCCTGATGCATTAATTGACGGGTCCGTTTTAAATGTTTCAGAGCTTACCTCGGGAACGGAGGGTGAAAGAGTCACCATTTCTTCATTATACATCCGAGAATTTTATGAAGATCGCGGTGGAGATATCTGGGTAGCCACAAATGACAGTGGCTTTGACCGGATAAGAATGCAAAACGGAACCGTTGAATCCATAAGAAATTTTAAACATGACTCTGAGGACGAAGATTCTATTCCACATAACGATGGAAGAAGCATTTTTCAGGTAACTGATACAACGTTTTGGTTTGCAACTTATGGCGGCGGTATTGCAAAATGGAATTCTGCTGCAGACAAGATAACAAGATATACCACGGAAGAAGGACTGCCGAATAATAGCACGTACAGTATTCTCGGAGAAGATAATTCAAGATATATTTGGACAAGTACAAATTCAGGGCTAGCCAGATTTGATACACAAACAGAAACTTTTGACGTTTTTACAGAAGATGATGGTTTGCAAAATAATGAGTTTAATACCGGCGCTTATCTGAAGAGAACAAACGGAAACCTGATCTTTGGCGGTATAAATGGTTTTAATATTATTAATCCTGAAGAGCTGAAAAAGAACGACCGGGTTCCCCCTGTATATATAACTGAAATTGAACTTTTTGGAGAGCCATTATCTACGGATACTTCTGCAACAGCAATAAAAAATATAGAACTTAAGTACGACCAAAACTTTCTGTCTTTTGATTTTGCCGCTCTGGATTTTGAAAACCCGGCCGAAAACCGGTTTGCTTATAAAATGGAAGGAGTGGATGATGACTGGGTATATTCAGAGAACAGAAATTTTGCAGGTTATCCGAATTTGCAGCCTGGCGATTACACCTTCATGGTAAAAGCAGCTAATAATGACGGTTTATGGAATGAAACCGGCACGTCTTTAAATATCAGGATAACACCTCCATGGTGGCAAACACTATGGTTTAGATTGATCTCAGGAATTTTGTTGTTTACGGGAGTTGTACTGGGGGTAAGATACTTTTCTCAAAAAAGACTGAGAGAGCAGATCAGAAAAATGGAAATTGAGAATAAGCTCAGAAATGAAAGAGAGCGCATTTCCAGAGATCTCCATGATCATGTGGGTTCCCAACTTGCAAATATTATGTCGGGTTTGGCTTTAGCGGATAAATATAATCAGGTTGATAATAAAGAGAAATCATCTTCACTGATGCATTCTTTAAAAGGAGACGCTGAAGTTACCATCAAACAATTGAGGGAAACTATCTGGGCACTTAATCAAAATGCCTTAGACCTTAAGACTTTTAAAGATCACCTGCGGACTTATTTTAAAAATCAGACAGCATTTGTTGAATCGATTAACATCAGTTATGAAATTGAAGGTGATGAAAAAAGCAGGCTCTCATCTACTCAGGCACTGAACCTGTTTCGTATCATTCAGGAAGCATCACAGAATACACTTAAATATGCAGAGGCAGAAAATATTGAAATTAAGTTCTTCCGGAAAAACGGAGCGCTTACCGTGGTCATTAAAGATGACGGCTCTTTTAAAGGAGAGAAAAAAACATTTAATGGCGGTTATGGTTTCGGAAATATGAAGAAGCGAGCGGAGGAACTGGGCGGAGAAGTTTCGGTTAAAACGGAGGATGGTACTGAGATCAAGGTAAACATACCGATGTAGATAAATACCAAATTCGGGGTATAGCTAATAATAACGGTATGCGTGATATTCTTTCAAAAGATTGATTATGGAAAGCAAAGAGGTGATACAAAAAATAAAAGTCGCAATCGTCGAGGATCATGACATCTTCAGAAAAAGACTTACCGAGTTATTGGGATTCTATGAAGAATTAGAGTTGGTTTTTACCGCTGACTCAGGAGAAATGTGTTTAAAATATCTGAGGGATACTGAAGAAGAGAAAGTACCGGATGTAATTTTGATGGATATTGAATTGCCGGGTATCTCGGGTATTGAAGCTACATTTCAGCTCAAAGAAAAATTCGCGGACATTGATATTATAATGTTCACTGTATTTGAAGACGACGAACGGCTTTTTGAATCAATTCAGGTGGGAGCTACGGGCTATTTACTTAAAGATACCGCAATAGATGAAGTGGTTTCCTCACTTAAGGATGTGAAAAAAGGCGGCTCACCAATTACGCCCTCCATTGCGCGAAAATTAATAGGAATGGTTTCTAAACCTGAGAAAGAAGATACAACACAACAGAATCCGGAGGTTGTTCCCTTTGATCTTAGTCCGGCAGAGCTTAGAATCCTGGAGCAGGTGATAGATGGGAAAACGAATAAAGAAATTGCCGAAGAAGTGTTCTTAAGTCCCTGGACGGTAAAAACGCATATCAAAAATATCTATAAAAAAATGCATGTTAATTCCCGTGCAGCAGCCGTTCGTATGGCTTTAAAAAGAGATATTGTTTAAGATTTTCTTACCGAAAATACTCCGTTCGGGCGATTTATCTGCAACTGGTTAATGATGAAATTCCTGTTACAGCAATTTGTTGGTGCTGTTTACTTATAATTAATCAGAATCAAGATGAAGAAATTAACGTTACTATTTTTAGGGGTGCTTTTTCTGCCTGCATCCCTTAAAGCACAGGATTTAAATATTCAAAACTGGATTGAGTCTCAGTACCTGAACCCTACACATAAAGCAATTATATATCAGGTCTCTCCACAAACAAAACAGGCAGACGAAAATATTTTAGCTACCGGAATACAAGAGAAAAAAGCTTTTTTAGAGAGATATGAAATGCTGAAAAGAAAAGGTGCTTTTCTAACAAATTCTGATACTACATGGAGATTTGAAGAGCATAAAACCCCGACCGACTCAATGTATCGTCCGGTTTCCTACGGCCAATTATGGTATGAAGGCGATGTGGCATCGGGAAATTATTTATATAGTAATGAATCGTTTAAGTGGCACCCGGATAGTTTAGAGTTGTTTCCGGACCGTCATAATTACAGCAGAGTTTATGAAGCAGGGAATGATACTAGTGAAGCGGTTTATTTTAATAACTGGAGCAGAATACCGTATTACGGTATCAGAACGGCATTCATAGATCAGCCGGCTGAGGGAGCAGATGCTGAAAGTTATTCCGAATATTACGACCCCAAAAATGGTTGGTATAAATATTCTCATGTATTGAACTACAGAAACGAAATGGGTTGGGATACTTTGAGGATTGAAGAGAAATTTGACGCCAATAGCATGGAATATTATCTCGAATCGGAGCAGAGAAATATTTCAAATGAAAATTACCAGCTGAGTTCCTATAAATATTTTAATCAGGACTCTATAATGTCTATTCAGAGTTGGAATTATAACTACATAAAATTCGGTGAGAACAGCCGTTATATTTATCAGATTTCAAAAAGATGGGATGCCAACAAACAACAGCTTGTGGGTAGCGATAGTGCTCATTTTGTGTATAAAAATAATCTGATAGAAGCAGAACAGTATAGCTGGGAAGATTCACTTTGGGTACCTTACGGTCTGTACAGAACATTTCAAAATCCGGCAAACCAAACTCTGGCTGACTCATTAATTTTATATAGTGTTTATCCGGATAGTTTGGATGAAGACGGAAATCTTGTGATTGATGATCCCATCCAAAAAACAGAGTTTGATTATGATGAAGCAGGTAACCAAACAGAAATCAGGATATACAGATTAGATAATGGCGAGTTGGTATTAAACTCAAGATCCACTTCGGAGTACCGGCTTATTGGTGAGTATTATCAAATGGTCCTGAGAGAAACTTTTACTCTTGATTTCAGTACCGGAGAAATATACAAATCCGGATTCTTTGAACGATTTTACAATGAGGAAGGAGTGTATACCGGAGATCGCAGCTTTAATCTGAATACAGCCGGAGACACAACTTTCGGTAGAGGAAGCGAAACTTTGGTACTGGATGACGGAACCAACGTTTTTGTGAATCTGCAGTGGGATTTTACTTTAAAAGAATTGGTTCCACAATACTACCGGGCATATCCAAGGTCATTTTTTGGTGATGGTGGTTATCTTAACCAAAGTACTTATGTGGATTTGATCACAAACAGTGGAACCAGAAGTATAAATGTGGGTGGAAATTATCCCGGGGTATTTAATGACGGGCCGATCCCGATATCTCCGGGAGACACAGTGTCTTTCTTTGTAAGCGCAGTAAATATGGATCTTTCAAAGGCTGATGTATCAATTTCAAATATGCCAGCAACGGCTACTTTTAATTCTGAGTCGAAAAAATTCTGGTGGGTAGTGGATGAAGAAGCACCGGAGCCAATGACATATACCGCTACCAATAAAAACGGAAGCTCAGAAGTAGATGTCTATTTCGTAAATACCGAAGCAGAAGATGGTGGAAATCCGGTGAGTAATGAGGAGGACAATTTCAATCCGAAAGAATTTACTCTTAAACAAAATTATCCAAATCCGTTCAATCCAAGTACAAAAATCAGGTTTAATTTACCGCAAGCTTCTGATGTGAATTTGAAAGTGTATAATATGCTCGGGCAGGAAGTGGCGACGTTGGTTAATGAAAGGCTTGGAGCCGGATCTCAAACAGTGACTTTTGATGCGAGCAATCTATCAAGTGGAATGTATATTTACAGAATACAGGCAGGTCCTTTCAGCAAAACAAAAAAAATGATGTTAATCAAGTAACTCAAAGTTTGAGGGGTAACGGAAAAGAGGGTCAGGTAGAAATATCGGATCCTTTTTATTTCATGCGGTTAAATTTCAGGCCTGAAATTACCCAGTTTGGCAGGTTTTTCTCCGGATCTCTTTTTGTCATATCTATGAACCATCCCATTTTTTTCATTATCGGGACTTTATGGGTTTCCACAAATTCAATTAAAGTACCATCAGGGTCTTCAATATAAGTAAATCGACCGGCGGCTTCTCCCATGTCAAAACTATCGGCGCTGTCCACAGTAAAGGGAAATCCTTTGGCAACACATTCTCTTTTTAAAGCATCCATGCCCTGAACATCAAAACAAAGATGAATAAAACCGATGTCCCCCCAATAGCGGTTTTCAAATATCTTTTTAGGGTTTCGTCGCCCATCTTCGCATTGAATAAGTTCAATTTCAGTAGGTCCGAACATTGCACTAAAACCACCTTTTCTTGGGGATGAGTGTCTGAGTAACACTCTTCGGAATTTGGTTTGACCGGAAGGCAGTCCGGTCAGATCTTTAAAAATATCTGTTTCATCGTAAACAACTTCATCATAACCAAGAATATCAGAATATAATGTTCTGGCTTTATCTATATCAGAAGAGCCAATGATAGCTCCGGAAACACCACCTGTTAACCGGCGTTCTTTTGTTTTAAACCAACCAAGACCTTTTACTACATTAAAAATGTTGCCATTAAGGTCTTCAACAAAAAAATTAAGATCACCGGAAGGATTTTCTTTTAAAGGAGTCAGAACTTTAAGACCTGCAGCAGTAAACTGTTCGTAAGATTTAGCCACATCGTACGACTTAATTTTACAGCAGTTTATTCCAAGATCGCCCAATTGTAATTCAAAATCAGCGGCGACAGGCTCGCGACTTGTGTATTGCCAGATCTCAAATCCGCCACCCCCTCTCATATTTAAGGTAAGAATCGCGGTTCTGTCATGGGGTTTTCCGCCGGTATAAGGCAACATCAGATCTGCGGTTGCAGAGTCTTCAAATACTTTAATATCCATTCCAAAATAGTTTTTGTACCATTCTGTTGCTTCATGAACATCAGAGTTTCCAATGCCAATTTGCTGAATTCCGGCAATTACTTTTTTCATAATACTATTAAGCGACTTTTTATTTGTTTAGAAACTACGAAGAAATTCTCTGAACCCCGAAGTGTTATAATTAGCCATTCCTCTTCTTTCGGTTACAATTTTTCCGTCAGGAGATATCACATAAGTTGTTGGAACCACAGTTGAGTTATATATACCTGGTTTCCTTCCATTCAGAAAGTAAACAGGAAAGGAATAGCCTTTTCTTTCGAGATAGCTTCGGGCCTTGGTATGATCTTCGTCCAGAGACACCATCACAAATTTAATACTATCACTTTCTACGGATTCATAAAGAGCCTGAATATTGGGCATTTCAGCTATGCAAGGCGGACACCAGGTAGCCCAGAAATTAAGAAAGATGGTCTTGTCTTCGAACTCCTTAAGTGTGGAGCTTTTTCCGTCTAAAGAAAGTAGAGGAAGATTATAATTTGCAGATCTGTACGCACTTTCTGACAGTTCAGTATCAGGATTCATTAAACCCGTCCACAGCAAAACACGTTGCAGGTTTCCAATAACAGGAACGTGTAATCCTGAAAAATACAAGATACCGATAACCCCCAGAATGATTCCCCATTCAATGAGCTCTCGCTTAAACGAGCGATGTTTTTTTGGTGAGGTTTTGTTTTTCATAGTGCTTGATAATAAAAAAGCCCTGAACAAGAATTTGAACAGGGCTTAAAGGTAGAAATTAAATTCTATTTATAAGAAATGTTTAGTTCTACTCTTCGATTTTTTAAACGCCCATTGGCCGTATCATTTGTGGTGATGGGTCTTGTTTCACCATAGCCAACGGCTTTAATTCTGGAGGCGCTGATTCCGCCGTTAACCAAATGCTGTTTTACAGCTTCAGCACGTAATCTGGAAAGCTCCAAATTGTAGTCGTTGTTTCCTCGATTATCAGTATGACCTTCTATGCTCAGTCTTAGATCTTCATCTTCACTCATTATTTTAACGAGCTCATCAAGATCATCTAACGAAGTAGGATCAATATTTGCAGAATTTGTAGCGAATAACAGATTTTGAAAAATGACATCCAATTTTCTTTTAACGTCGGCATTTACTTCGGGGCAGCCTTTATTTGGCTTAATACCTTTTAGAGAGGGGCAATCGTCTTGTCTGTCAATTATGCCGTCACCATCACTGTCGGGGCAACCACCGAATTCTGCCGTTCCTGCAAAAGCCGGACAAAGATCTACTGAGTTTTTGATGCCATCACCATCATCATCGGGGCAACCATCAGTAGCGGTAGTTCCTTTAACTTCAGGACAAAGATCATCACCATCCGGTATTTTGTCACCATCACTATCAGCACAGCCCTGAAACTCCACTGAGCCGGCAATATTTGGACAAGCGTCTTCAAAGTCTACAATTGAATCTCCATCTGAATCTGCACAACCGCGGTTCTCAGCAGTTCCGGGTACATCCGGGCAGAGGTCCTGAGAATTGATAATTCCATCTCCGTCATTATCAGGGCAGCCATTGGTTGCGGCACTTCCGGAAATTGCCGGACAAGCATCTTCTTTGTCTTTTACTCCGTCTTTATCTTGATCTTTGGAGCCCGAAAGACGAAACTTCAATCCTGCAGATGCAATTAAAAAGTCATCATGATTTTGGTCATCAACTCCAGCAACACCATCAATATAATCATTGAATGTTCTGTTATAGGTTGCTTTAAGCTCAAGTTTAGCACCTTCTGATAAAGGAATATCTACTCCAGCGATTATAGGAATGGAAAAAGAGATATTGTCATCAATATTCTCGTCTTCACCAAAAAAATATGTTGCACCAATTCCTGATCCAACAAATAATTGAAGTGCAGCATCTTTTTTAAAAATACTTCCGTTAGCAAACTTGAAATGAGAGGTAAAATTATTATTTAAAAAGTGTTTGCTAAAGCGATTATTTCCATAGTCAGTATCCAGTAAACCATAATTTATGGTATAGTTGAAGTCGAAAGAGTTGTTTATATATTGATGTAGTCCAAAACCTGCTGAAACATCTTTAAGGATGTCAAAACTGGCCATTTCATTTCCAAAATCACCATCATATTGGTGGTTTCCGATATTTAAAGACAACCAGGTTTTGTTTCCCATTGTTTGAGCCGAAACCCCGAAAGATACAAACACAAACAAACACAAAAGTGATAGTAACTTAATTTTCATTTTGTAATCCGTACGTTAATTTTTTTGGATTACACTAAAAATACATATTAAAGTTCCTGATTAAGGATTTGAATTCTTTAATTAAAGAGTTCTATAGTTATAAAAAAGTAGAAATTTCTTCTAAAGGTTTCTTTTTAATATCCGGCACTTTTACTCCCTCAGCGGGGTAGCCAACTACCAATAACAAGAAAGGTTTCTCATTTTCAGGGCGATTCATAACTTCATTCAAAAAACCCATTGGGCTTGGTGTATGGGTTAAAGTGGCAAGACCGGCGTTATGCAAAGCAGTAATAAGCATTCCTGTAGCAATACCAACTGATTCTTTGACATAATAGTTTTTTTCTTTGTTGCCCTTTTCATCTAAAGCATAACTTTCTGAGAAAATTCCTATCAAATACGGAGCTTCCTCCAAAAAGGGTTTATGTTCATTGGTTGCAAATTGCTCCAAATCATCCAGCCAGTCCTGAGGAGCCCGCCTGTGGTAAAATTCATGTTCTTCGTCTTCTGCGGCGTCACGGAGTTGTTTTTTAATATCAGATGATTCCACAACAGCAAAATGCCACGGCTGCTTGTTCGCGCCATTAGGAGCGGTACCGGCTGCCAGAATACATTTTTCGATAATTTCTCGCGGAACAGTTCTGGAAGAAAAGTCACGAACCGTTCTTCTTCTTTTAAGATCCTCATAAAAATTATTAGCCCTCTCTTTCATTTCTTCTACAGAGTATTCTTCATAATCTGAATGAGGCAAAAACTGGTATTTATTCATTACTGATAATAAGTCTGAGTTTAGATTTTACTGATGGTACGAAATAAAGAAGTCAGAGAAAGTAAAGTTTTAATAACAGCGGTTATTTAACCACGCTGCCTTTGGCCAGCCACCATGGTAAGACCTCAACGATTAGGCGACCTGCTTTAACAGCAGGATCTTTGCTTGCCAATTTAATAGCCTCTTCCTTTGTTGCAACTGCGTAAAGAGAGAACCCTTTAATTGTACCTCCATCACCACCCGGGCCATTCAAAACAATAATTTCTTTTTTATACAGATCTGCCAGGTACGCTAAATGTAGTCGTTGGATTTTAGAAGCGTCTTCTTCGGATTGATTACGAGTTGGCCCTTCCTTCAAAAATACAATAAAGTATTTTTGCATGGTATAATCGGTTCCTTCCCAGTTGTACTCAAACGTTTCCGGGGTGTTAGTTTTAGTAAAGGTCGAGTCTTGAGCCTTTAATCCAGATGCAAAAAGTATGAGTAGTATAAACAGGCTTAAATTTTTCATAGAGTATATTAATTTTCTGAGATTCCTGAATAAACAAAATTTCTCCATTCTTTCAATTCTGATAATCGTTGAGAGTGTCTTGCTCTAAGAGGAAGATTTTCCAGAGAATTGATCAAAAGATCTGCATTACCTATGGACTGAATAAAAACCAGTTGCTCTATTATATCTTCATATACATCAAACCAGTCGACATTCAATGACTTTTGAGAAATAATTAATGATTCATCTGGTAAATAATGTGTAACGAAACCTAATTCTATGGCTTTAGAGATGATTAACATCTGTGTTGGGGTTTTAAGCTTTATAAAATCGCTTTGAAGGGGAACTCTATTTTTATAACGGGCGGTAAGAAAGGCGTTCCAATTCAGAGAATCAGATCGTAATTCGTAGGAGTATTTAAAAGTTCGGGAGTCAGACGCTTTGATCCGTGTTTTTATCTCCTCAAGAAAATCCTGTGCGGATGTGATATCTCCCTGTAGAAAAAGGGCGTCTGCTTTTAATATCTGCAAAGTCAGTAAAGTATCGGATGAATCGAATTCATATAAAACGCTCGCATAATTCCTGTGTAAAAGCTGTTCTCTGATCCAGTCTCTTTTTATAAGTTTATTTTCAGGATTTAGCTCATAAAGTTGTTCTATAGATTTTAATGCCTTGGTTGAATCTCTATTTGAAAGGTGGTAATTGTAATCGTCCCACAACTTCTGTTCTTCAGTAAACGCATGGGGGCAATGCTTTTGAAATAAAGATCTTCTGCTGAAAATAAATTCGGAGACTTGTTTATCAACAGAATCTATTTCTATAGCTTCCAGTTGTTGATGCCAGCCCGTAACAAGTTCATCAAAAGTAACCGGATAGTTATTTTCAAAATCATTATGTGGATAAGCTTTTTTGAAATTCTCAACAGGGTAATTATCCAACAAAAAACCCACAAAGGAACCGGCCGTTGTATAACTAATAGAAGAAGCAGCGCTATAAAACCCTGCATTGGAGAGGGCACTTTTCATTTCATCAGCTGTTGGATAACGATTATCTGAAGCAATGATTTGATCTAAAGTAGATTCCGGCGAGGCGTCTTTAGCAATGGCTTCCGCTATGCCTTCTATCATGCCGATACTCCAGCTCCCATTGAAAAGAGAGTTTCCGAATTGTTTTGAAACAGCATGAACCATTTCGTGTTTTAAAACTGCGTCCAGATGTTGCTTTGCAATATGAAGCTGATCCTGCTCTAACCAGATTGGAACATAACTGGTAAATTTTGCTCCGACCAAACTCTTTTTTTGCCAAGGGTTTGCATAAATGTAGCTTTCGATTTTTCGACCCTCCGGCCAGTCTATATCAAGCATCTTGATGAGCTGTTGAAAATGAAATTCATGTCTGAGTGTCCAGTACTCTATTTCCTGTTCAGTAAAATTGTCTTCGTCAAAGTAAAGATCAAAGTGCGAAGTTTGATGGTGAGCAGAAAGCTCCTTTTTAAGACTTTCACGTGGAGTTATTACTCCCATTTCATCCAGATTCAGATAGCTGAACAGAAGGCATGACAGAGCCAGAAAAGTAACGGCTTTATTCTGAGTAGTTTGTGTCCAGTTTGGAAGAATCCAAAGCAGGATTATCCAGAGAACAGTAATCCACCGAAAGAAAAGCAAGCTGCCGGTAACTGTAAGGGCTTCATCATAAATAGGACCCGGCCAGGCACCCCAAACGTGATTAAAGAAATATATCTGCGGAAGAGTAAAGAACTCAAGCAGCCACACGCCTAAACTAATTACTAAAAGTATAAGAACGGAAAAAAGACCGGGAGCAGGAAATTTCATAGTTCTGCATAACCGTCCTGTGGATGCACCAAAGAACACGCTTGGCGCCGGAAGCAAAATCCAAAAAGCAAAACCATCAAAAGTTAAGCACCCTGAAATTAGTGAAGACACAAATAACGGAATAGCGATAATATAGATATAGCCGGTTAATTTGATTGATAAATGAAAAGAAATGTGGTCGTTTTTCGCCTTTGCCAAAACTATTGCACCCAGAAAACAACCGGTAATAGCAGCAAGAAAAGCAGATTCAAAGTGAAGGTCTCTCAATAAGGGAAAGAAAAGCAACACTATGCCCAAAGCTAAAGGAGAGAGTATTTTCAGGTGACTCTTTTTCACAAGCTAACCAAATTTGAGTTCAGCAGCCCAAAAGACCCAATATATGAGAACGAACTGAAGGGGAAGCCGAAGCAATGTAAGATATGTATATAAACTCCACCCCTGTTTTTGATAACCTTTTATAAACATATCAATATTAGCCGGAAAAACGGCTATAAGTAACAGAATTAAACCCCATGCAGCATAAATTTTAAAAAAGGGGATCAGAATTCCGATACCACCGGCCACTTCAGCAACCCCGCTCCAGAAAACCAGAGCTCTGTGATTTGGAATATAGTCAGGCATAATTCTTATAAAGAATTCAGGATTTACAAAATGGTAAGTTCCAGTTGCGATGAACAGAATCCCGATTAATATAATATGAACAGAAGGTGAAATATCAGTTGGGTTTTTTAATAGTATTGAATGATACTCAATCAACGACATCATCGCTGTAACTTTTTTCAAAATCCCGAGTCTAACAACAGCGGCACTGAAACATCAAAGGATGATAGCCGTACGGAGTTTACAAACAAAATTTGGAGTTCAAAATGAGTAGAGCAAATAGATTTAAAGTACAGGTTGCAGTTTCAATGGTATTTACATTTGTGATTATGTTGACTGCAGTAAAAATGGGGTGGGCACAATCATCTGATGATGCTTACAAGATAGAGCGATTTGCAGTTAATGATGGTGTAGAAATCAGCGTAGAAACTTCAGGTGGAAGTATAGATGTTATTGGAAAAGATACGGACGAAGTAACAGTTGAAATGTATGTTCGGAAAAGAAACCGATATATACAGGCAACGGATGAAGATCTTGATGGTTGGGAAATAGAAATCTTTGAAAGGAATAATAAGGTTACGGCGCATGCAAAAAGGGAAAGGTCAAGAAACTGGAACTGGAACAGAAATACACCTTCGGTTTCATTTGTGGTTTATGCCCCTGAAAAATCCACAAGTGAAGTAAGAACATCTGGAGGAAGTATCGAGATTAGAAATTTAGAGGGAAAGCAGACCGGAAGAACTAGTGGCGGATCTATTCGTGCAGAAGCTATACGCGGGGAAGTAAACATCAGAACATCCGGAGGCTCTATTACACTAAATGAAATTGTGGGTGCCACGGAAGCAAGAACGAGTGGAGGAAGAATAAGAGCTGAAAATATTGACGGCAATCTGGATGTAAAAACATCGGGAGGAAGTATTTCACTAGAAGGAATTTCCGGAAGTGTGGATGCCAGCACTAGCGGAGGTTCTATAAATGCAGAGATAGCAGTGCCAAGTGATTATATAAACCTCAGGACATCAGGAGGAAGTATTACTGTAACTGTACCGGAAGAGAATGGTTATGATCTGGACTTAGACGGGAACAGAGTACGCGCAGAATTAAAAAACTTTACAGGAGAATATGAGAAAGATGAAATCAGAGGAACTGTTAATGGAGGGGGAGTTAAGATAAGAGCTAAAACTTCCGGCGGTTCTATTCGTCTTAACTACAGATAAGCGTTTCATATCATACATACTATTGTTAGTTATAAAAGGTGAGGGTGGATAGTCCTCACCTTTTTTATTTAGTTCATTTTATAAATAATGCCACCCTTCATTACAAAAGTAACTTCTTTTAACTCACTTATATTTTCGAGTGGACTTTTATCTACGGCAATAATATCGGCTGATTTTCCCTGTTCAATGGAGCCCAGCTGATCCTTCATTCCCAGAAGCTCTGCAGCATTTAATGTAGCTGTTTTAATCGCATCACTTTCACTCATTCCGTAGTCTACCATAATCTCAAATTCCCGGGCGTTTTCTCCATGTTTACTTACACCGGAGTCTGTTCCAAAAGCGATATTTACACCACCATTTAACGCTCGTTTAAATGAAGCTTCTACCACCGGCACAACAGTATTTATTTTATCGACTATGGCAGGAGGAATTTGATCGTTTACTACCAGCTCATCCCGGACGGATATTCCGGCCAAAAGCGTTGGAACAAGCCAGGCATCATTTTCTAGAAACAATTTTACAGATTCATCATCTAAATAAGATCCATGATCGATAGAACTAACACCTGCCCGCAAAGCAGCATTTATACCATCAGCAGCATGTGCATGGGCGGCAACTTTTCTGCCTAAACTATTTGCTGCTTCCACTATTGATCTCATCTCTTCATCAGTAAGCTGTTGACTAAGGCCCGCTGCAGTATTACTTAGAACGCCACCGGTTGCTGTAATTTTAATAACGCCGGCTCCCTGTTTTACTCTCGCTCTGACAGCTCTGCGACAATCGTCTGCTCCGTTACAGATTCCAACATTTTCGTCTAATTCTAAAATTTCAGTTCTGTAACCATGCGAATCACCATGACCTCCTGTAGCAGAAATAGCTCCTCCCGAATAAATAATTCGGGGACCTGCTAACAACCCTTTATTTGTTGCCCGCTGAATAGCTCCTATTAATTCTGCATCAGCCCCCAGATTTCTCACGGTTGTAAAACCGGCCTGCAATGTGCGTTTTAAATAAGGCATTGCTTTAAAGGCAAGATCTTCGCGATTTAATGTAGTCCACTCATGAGGATTGGCTTCAGGGTCTCGTTCTCCGGTCAGGTGTGTATGCATATCAATAAAGCCGGGCATAACAAACTTATCTTTAAGGTTTGTTACTTCAGCATTATCAAAACCCAGCTCTGAAGAAGATTTAAAACCAGAATGAACACTCTCAATAGCACCATTCTTTATTACAATTGTTTGATTTGCGCGGGGAGCCTCTCCCGGTATCGCCAACAAAGTGCCGGCATGTATAATGCTGATGTTGTCTTGAGCGGATAAAGTATAACTAAAAACAAAGATGAACAGGAAAGTTAAGATTGATGAGAAGCGTGTCATAGTAGCGGTTTAAGGTTTAGAATTTCATAATGTATCAATTGTAAAGCAAAGTCAGAAATAAATAAGAAGAAGGAAATCCCCGGGTAATTTTTTTTGTTGAGAAGGATGTCTAAATAAACATTTCAAAACATTATATTGAAGGTTCGATTTTAATAACGGAGAATATGTCCACAAAAGAAACGGCCACAGCAGAAGCAAAAGAGGAAGCGCTGGAAAGACCAATAGTTATAAAAGGTGCACGGACTCATAATCTAAAGGATATTGATGTTAAAATACCGAGGAATAAGCTCACGGTTATAACGGGTGTTTCAGGTTCAGGAAAATCAAGTTTAGCTTTTGATACCATTTATGCGGAAGGACAAAGGCGGTATGTTGAAAGCCTTTCCAGTTATGCAAGGCAATTTCTGGAAAGAATGGATAAGCCTGATGTAGATTTTATGCAGGGCATTTCTCCGGCTATGGCAATTCAACAGAAAACCACTTCAAACAATCCAAGATCAACAGTGGGAACTACTACAGAGATCTATGATTACTTAAGATTGTTATTTGCAAGAATTGGTAAAACAATTTCTCCTGTTTCAGGAAAACAGGTAAAAAAAGATACTCCCAAAACTGTAATAGAAGAAGTTTTCAAATTAATGGCGGAGGGAGACCGTTTCTATGTTTTATATCCGATTCCACAACACGAAAAAAAGAAGTTAGAAGAGGAACTGAAAGTATTAAAAGAGAAAGGTTTTTCAAGACTTCTGAATATTAAGGATGAAAGTGTAGTTGAGCTAACAGATTCTGAGACGGGAACAAAGAAGGTCAACAGAAAAGATTACAGAGTACTTGTAGACCGTCTCATACTCAGAGATGATGAAGCAGTTATTACCAGAATCGCCGGATCACTGGAAACGGCATTTCAGAATGGAAGCGGAAGGTTGTCCATCAAAAAAAGAAGCGGAGATGAGTTTCCGTTCAGTGAACGATTTGAATTGGATGGCATAGAATTTACCGAGCCAACCCCACAGATGTTTTCATTTAATAATCCGTTTGGGGCTTGTCCAAAATGTGAAGGCTTTGGAAAAGTTTCAGGAATTGATGAAGATCTGGTTATTCCTGATCATGAAAAGACAATACGTAACGGCGCAATTGCACCTTTTACTACTCAAAAGTTCAGTACTCATTTAAGAGATTTGATAAAGGTAGCTTCCAAAGAAAAATTTTCAATTGATACTCCTTATTCTGAGTTACCTAAAGATGTGAAGAGTATAATTTGGAAAGGAAAAGGTGATTATATCGGGATCTGGAAGTTCTTCGATATGGTAAAAGATCAGGCCTATAAAGTGCATATGCGAGTGCTGTATTCCCGTTACAGAGGATATAGCCGATGCCCGGAATGTGAAGGATACCGGGTAAGAAAAGACGCTCAAAATGTGAAAGTTGGAGGAATGCATTCCGGAGAGGTTTCGGAGCTGACTATCGGGCATGCCAAAGATTATTTCGATGGTTTGGAGCTAACAGAATTTGAACAGGGAGTGGCCGGACAGATTTTATACGAGATCAGGAAAAGGTTGAAATATCTGGATGAAGTTGGTCTTGATTATTTAACGCTGGATCGACTTGCAAATACATTAAGTGGCGGTGAATCACAAAGAATAAGCTTGGCAAATGCTTTGGGCAGCTCTTTGATAGGCAGTATGTATGTATTGGATGAACCAACAATCGGTTTGCATCCCAGAGATAATGACCGATTGATCAAAATTCTGGAATCATTACGGGATATCGGAAATACCGTTTTGGTTGTGGAGCACGATCCGGAAATGATGAAGGCTGCGGATAATGTAATTGATATTGGTCCATTTGCGGGAGTTCATGGTGGAGAGGTAGTATTTGAAGGAAACTTTGAAAATCTGCTGAAGTCGGATACGCTTACAGGAAAGTTCCTAAGCGGAAGAAAAGAAATAGAAGTTCCAAATAAACGCAGAAAAGGGAACGGAAGATCTATAAAAGTTGAAGGAGCCAGCGAGCATAATCTCAAAAATGTAGATGTTGAGTTTCCATTGGGAAAGATGGTGGTAGTAACCGGAGTTTCAGGATCAGGAAAGTCAACGCTGGTACATGATACGGTGTACGCAGGTATCCAAAAACATATAGGTTCTTATAACCAGAAAGTAGGACGATTTAAAGATCTGTCGGGGATGGCTAGCGTGCATAATTTAGAAATGGTAGACCAAAGCCCGATTGGCCGATCTTCAAGGTCCAATCCTGCAACATATACCAAAGCTTTTGATGGAATTCGCGATGTGTTTTCAAACACGCGTCAGGCAAAAATAATGGGCTATACTCCGGGACATTTCTCTTTCAACGTGCCTGGCGGAAGATGCGAAAACTGTCAGGGAGAAGGTGTCCAGAAAATTGAAATGCAGTTTATGGCTGATATTGAACTGAAATGTGAAGTGTGCAATGGAGCCCGGTTCAGAAAAGATGTGCTGGCAGTTAAATACAGAGGAAAGAGTATTCATGATGTATTGGAAATGCCGATCTCTGAAGCCATCGAGTTTTTTGTGGATGAAACCACCATCATAAATAAATTACAGCCGCTCGAAGATGTTGGTTTGGGTTATTTAAACTTGGGCCAAAGCGCTACAACCCTTTCAGGTGGAGAGGCTCAGCGTGTGAAATTAGCCAGGTTCCTCACCAAACAGAGTTCCGAACATACCATCTACTTTTTTGATGAGCCTACAACAGGATTGCATTTCGAAGACGTGGCCAAACTTCTGGAAGCATTTAACGAATTGGTTAATTCAGGTCATTCTGTAATAATCATTGAGCATAATCTGGATATAATAAAGTGCGCAGACTGGATCATTGATGTTGGCCCGGAAGGCGGTTTTGCAGGCGGACAAATTGTAGCTGAAGGCACGCCTGAAGATGTTGTTAAGGTAAAAGAGAGTTATACCGGACAGTATTTGAAAGAGTATTTGTAACGGAGAAATTTCAAAAATCTATTTTCAGTCTTCACTCAGATCAAATGGAATATACCTTTCCCATTTCCAGGGAGTGTACACATCGCCAATAGTTATTTCTAAAAGCTCTTTAAAGATTCCTTCTGCGTTGTCGCTGTTGCTCATAATAATGATGCCCGTTTTTTGTTCCGGATACATAATTGAATAGTGTTCCCAACCCCGATCACTTCCTTCTTTAAAAGCACCATATCCGTATGGAGATTTGAGGAGTCCCCAGCCCATTCCGTAACTTAATTCGATGTCATCGTTTTCCTCGGTATTCTGCCAGACCTCTACTCCAAATTGTGCTTTGGAGTTAATTCTTAATGATGGATTGAACATTAGTTGAGTCAGCTCAGAGTTGCTTGAAGCTTCTTGCAAAATATGACCAAAGAATTTTGCATAATCATCAGGAGTTGTTTCCATAGAGCCGGCAGCTCCGGCTTCATCTTCGGTGTCTTTGGGAATAACATCATGTTCAGAGCTGTGTCCATTAACAAAAACTCCTTCAAAACGATCTTGCCAAACATAACTGGTCATAGTCATCTCCAAAGGGTCAAAGATTCTTTTTTTTGCGAGCTCTTCCAAGCCTTTTCCTGTTATTTTCTCTATAGCGTATTGTAATAGCATCATGCCTTCTCCCGAGTAGCTGAATCGAGTACCGGGATCAAAGAAAAAGTGTATTTTTCCATCTCTGTCAAAATCGAAAGATTTATCCAGCCAGCGCCAATTCGGAAATCCTGTGGAGTGGTTCAGACACATTCTTGCTGTGATATCTTTATAGCGGTCATCTCCGGCCAGATTAGCAAATCCGCGCCACTCTTTTTCAAATTCCAGCTCAGGAATAGGAACATCAAAATATTCCTGAAGCGGGGTATCCAGATCAATAATTCCATCAAGAACGAGATCAGCGACTAAATAACCAAAAACAGCTTTGCTGAATGATGCTCCGTAAAAGATCTGGTTTGTTGTTAGTGTATCTTTAGTTTCATAGTTAGCATAACCAAATCCTTTTTGATAAGCTATTTCATTATCATTGAAAACAGTAACTGCCAATCCTGTGATCTCTGCCTCATCTATCAGAGTTTGAATGCGTTGGGTAAGATCGTCTTCAGAAATAGTGTTTCCATCAATATGCTCTATATTGTCTCGAGAACAAACGCTGAATAAGATCAGAATAGAAAGAAAGAGTAGAGAATATGTCATGATAAATTCTTTAAAAGTTATGATCCCTTTCGTTTAAAAAACCATGATGTTTCAAAAAGGGAAAATACTCTCCTGCAGATCTTAAAATAGAATATGGAACCATCTTTGTTGAGTGGAGTTAGAATATTGGTAACAAGTAATCAAAAAACTGATATGAACACTATTCAAAGATTTTGCTCCCTATTTATCATCTTAATTTTAACAGTTGGATTGTCATCACAATCGGAAGCCCAATCACTACCTGAGTTTGGTGTAAAAGGAGGGTTAAATTATTCGACATTTAACGATACCGATGATGTTGAGTACAAAACAGGATTTCTGATCGGTGGATATGCAAACTTTAAAATCCCATTAAGTCCTGTATCGGTACAACCTGAGGTTCTATACGCTCAATATGGAGCAGATGTAGAAAACTCTGATGCGAGTTTTGTAGTTAATTATGTACAGGTACCCGTATTATTAAAGTTTGGTTTTGAAACTCCGGCTGCTAAACCAAATGTATATTTTGGTCCGTATATGAGTTTCAACACTAAAGCAGAAATTGAAAATAATGACGGGGCGTTAAATCTAGAAGACAATGTCAAAGATACAGAGTTTGGTGTGGTTGTAGGCGCAGGCGTAGACGTTAGTAAATTGAGGTTGGGATTAAGATATACCGCAGGCTTAACAAATGTTGCTGAAGACAATTTTAATGATTCAGCCAAAAACGGTGCAATTGCATTAACAGTTGGTATCGCATTCTAAACAGGAAATTCACTATAATAAAGCAGCTTCGATAAAGGAGCTGCTTTTTTTATGTGATCTATTTTATGCGAAAGTACGCACTGGTTTTATTGGCATTAATTACGGTTTTACCTATTGTATCCGCTCAGGATAATCGGTTTGGGATTAAGTCCGGGATTGCGATATCAGGAATGTCTCAGCAAGAAACAGAGATTGGGAATGTAAATATTAACTGGGAAGCCAGATCATCTTTCCAGACAGGAGTTTTTTATAACAGGAGGCTTAAAAACTCTTTGCTGTCTTTTCAGCTTGAGCTTGATTACAAAAAGCTGGGAACAGGATTTCGGGTCAGAGATATTGATCAGAGAGTCGATCCTTCGGCAAAAGCTAATTACGAATTCGAATATGTTGGCTTTTCAGTATTACCAAGAATTGATCTTTTCCCGGACAAAAAAATTAACCCTAATTTTATGATCGGGGGCATTTTTGAGTTTAAAACTAACTCCGCAGTAGTATTTACTTCTGATCTTCCTGATCCTGAGAGATCTTTGAATAATTTCTTTTTTGGTGGTGATACAAACAACAACACAGAGAAGGTATTGTTCGGATATGTAATGGCAGGAGGAATGGAGGTTGCAACAGATCCTGTGATTGTTACTCTTGAAGGCAGGTTTACATCTTTATTTTCATCCGTTTTTAGTGAAAATGTAGAAGAACTACCATTAAATAGTGAAACATATATTTTAAAAATAATGGAAGACAGCAGGCACAATTATTTTAGTTTTCTAATTGGCTTCAACTTTTATTTTGATTAGTTATAGGTGAAGGCGTAAACTCATTCAAATTCATCAAAAGAGCATTATGTTCGGCCGTTTACTTGCATTAAATTGGAAAATTTTTGTTTCAAATCTCAACAGGTTTCAGCTGTTGTTACTGATAGGATATATCATGTTTCTGGGAATCATGACAGTAAATCTGGTGGGAACAGCAATAGTTGTTATCCTTCTGGATACTGACCCGTGGATGAAAACACAAATTCCCTGGTTAACTCCGGAGATTTACAATTTCCTGTTACTTGTTTTTGCAAACTCATATTGGGTTATGCACTTTTCTTTTACAAACCTCCGGTTATTAAATATAGCTGAAAACAGAAAACTACTTGGTTTTGCGTTCCCCCTTAAAAGACTTTCACGCTATTTAATGATCATTGGTTTTTGCCATCCCGTAAATATTATCTACAATTTTACCTGGGTTGTTTTTTTAATGATTCAGGTTTCTCATTTTTATCAGGTGGTGATAGGAGTTGCCGCAATTGTCTTTAATTATGTGCTGATCTATTCCATAAAGCATCGTTTTATTAAGATTGTGGAAAGGAAGTTTATTGGAGTAGTTGTAGGCTTTTTGTTTTTGATCTTTGGTCTTTTTCAGGCAGTATCTTTATTTGCAGAAAACTCTCAACAAATATTTGTTCAAATTATTCCTCGAGTAGAAACATTGAATAGCTTTTTATCATGGAGCCCGGGTGGGTTGCTTTTACAAACTGTAAATGTTGAATACGGTTGGACAACGGCAGTTATAATATTTGGTTTTCTGACTTTATTGATAGGGCTCATTTTGATTGATCATTTTCATAAAACCTGTGAGGGGTTAATAAACCCAACAATAAGAAAGGTGGAACAGCAAACCAGTAAACTATGGGCGTTTTTAAAGCGCGTTATGGGAGTTAATGCAGGAAAGTATTATTACTATGTGATGATCCATCCTTATAACAAATTACAATTACTTACACTGGCTGTGGTTCCAGTTGTATATGTTCCGATTCTGCTTCAGGTAAAATACAGCGCTGCTCAAACCATCCTGATTCCAACGATACTTGCCGGAATTCCCGTAGCTTTGCTGGCAATGGGAATGGCAAATATGTATGGATACGAAAACAGAGAGCTGCTCATGCATTTACAGTTTCCGATCAAACTGGAAAAACAATTGAAAGAAAGGTTTTTAGGAGTGATCATATTTCCGTTGCTGGTTTTTTATATAATCACAATTTTTGAATTGTTACTAATACCACAAATTGTTGGCGTTTATAAAATCTTTGTTGCTAACACATTCTTTTTTCTTTGTTTTATGGTGCTTTTTATATGGAGTTCATATTACCAATATCAAAAAGCTACATATTCTTCAATGAGCTATAAACATCCTATTATTCCTCAAAAAGTAACATTCGTAATTACTTTTGTAATTTTTTCAATGGGTTATCTCATATTTGTACCGTTGGAAAACCTGGAATGGTACAGAATTACAATTATGAGCGTGGTTATTGTTGTAATAGGAGTTTACCTTTGGAGACACATGAGTTTTCTGGTAAATCTGTTCAAAAAACAGATACTGAAAAGACTTTGGACCGAATAAAAATATTTTAAAAGAACATTACTTTATCTATGCTTCCTATACATCTTGATCTAGGTTTTACTCAGATCTATTTTTACGAAGGGATTTACTTCCTCATCTCCATTGTACTTGGTATATGGTGGGCAAAAGTCAGAGTTGAAAAATACGGAGGAAAAATCGAAAAATTTGAAGGGCTGATAGTCTGGTCAATTGTAGGAGCATTGATCGGCGCTCGTCTTTCACATTATGTGTTTTGGCAATCTGATGTATTCTTTGAAAACCCGGGAGTTATTTTTAGTCCTACAGGAGCCGGGAACAGTATCACCGGAGGGTTAGTAGGGGGAATGCTTGGCGGTTATTTTTATGTGAAACGCAACAACATGAATTATTGGGAATACTTCTCTCTGCTTTCTCCTGGGGTGTTGCTGGGGCAAGCCGTTGGGAGAATAGGTTGCTTTCTGAACGGAGATGCTTACGGAACAGCAACAAATTCATTTTTGGGTGTTCAATTCCCCAGGTATGCGACAACCATACCTGATTTCGAAACGGAATACAGGCTTTCAAGCCCCGCGTGGGAATCAACAACAGGGCTACCAGGCCAAACCGAGAGTTTAAGCGCTCCGGTTCACCCAACACAACTATACGAAATGTTTGGCGATGTTGTATTAATATTGATAGTTCTTTGGGTATTTAAAAAGATCTGGGATACGGATAAAAAATCCCCACTTATTTTCTTCATTCATACCGGAGGATATTCGCTATTGAGATTTGGTCTTGAATATATCCGCGCTGACAAAGAAGGAATTACCATGTTTGGAATGAGTAATCTACAAATGGCATTACTACTTTACGGATTATTTACGATTGGTTATGCTACAAAATATTATCTCGATAAAAGACCTAAAAAGGGGCGTAAATGAGCGAAGCCATTTCAATAAGAGGTTTGATCAAGAGCTATGACGACAACATAGTGCTTAAAGAGTTGGATCTTAGTATACCAAAAGGTTCGATTTTTGGACTGATCGGTCCCAACGGAGCAGGAAAAAGCACATTGATTGGAGTTCTTACCGGATTGCTGTCTTTTGATGAAGGATACATCACCATAGATGAAATGCGGTTTATAGATGAGAATGAAGAAGCAATTAAAAAAGAAATCGCCTCCGTTCTTCAGCCCCCTCTTTTGTTTGAACAATTCACAAGCATCGAGTTTATTGAGTATGTATGTGAAATTTATGAAATCGAGAAAAAAGGTTTGATCGAAAAGGCGTATTCACTCATGGACTTTTTTGAGATCAAAGATTTTGCAAAGACAAAAATCCATAAACTTTCGTCTGGTAGCCGTAAGAAGCTCGCTTTTGTCACAGCTGTTTTAACAGAGCCCATAGTTTTGTTGTTGGACGAGCCATTTGAAGCCGTTGATGTGATTTCAATTGAAAGGATGAAGACGGTTCTTCGCAAGCTTAAGGACAAAGGAGTAACCATGATCATAACCAGTCATATTTTGGAGGTAGTGGAAAACCTTTGTGATGATATTGCCATTTTGCATCAGGGCAGAATTATTGCTTATCTGGATTCGATCAGCAGAAAAAGTCTGAAAGAGCACTCTACCTTACATGAAATTTTTTCTGAATATGTGAAAGTGGAAGGCAAAGATGATATTGTGGATTGGTTGTAATTAATAGTATTGAGGCTCGAGATGCTAGATTTAAGACTAAAGTTTGGAAAAGGCTTAATCGATGTCGATTCAGTACTGACAAAAAAGTTTTATCTTGAACAGCCTCCCATAAAAAATGATTGCTCTTGTAGAGACTGTGCTTTTTTTGTTGATAGATTTACAAAGTTTCCATTTGAAATATTCAACATACTTACTAGAATGGGAGTTGATCTAACCAAAAATTTAACCTCAGAACCCACCGGGGTTTGGTGTATTAGAGACGATACAGGAACAATGAATCACTGCCAACAGGTTTTACGAGCGATGGGAAAGGTAGTGGGTGAAGACAAAATTCTGTACAAAAAAATTGAATATGGGTATGAGGTGAATTCAGAGTTTGAGCAGATTAACTCGAACGAAATTGATATAGAATTAAATTTTAGCCTAGTTCCGAACGCTCTACGTCATAATTAGAGCCCAAAATAAGATAATAGACCATGTACACACTTCAGGAAAGCTTTTCACAATTATTTGAGAGAGTACTTAATTCAGCTCCAGCTATTTTGGGAGGTATTGTAGTTCTTGTAATATTTATAGGATTTGGATTACTTGCCAGCCGGGGACTAAAAAGACTGCTGGGAGCAAGAGCTACTTCAGCCAAAAAGCTGAGACTGGTAATGCGCCTAACCCGGTGGGGATTTTATCTGATCGGGATAATAATAGCTCTGCATATTATGGGGCTTACACAAGCTGCATCAGGAGTGTTGGCTGCAGGTGGTATCTTAACGGTTGTTCTTGGTTTTGCTTTCCGTGAAATAGGAGAAAACTTACTGGCAGGGCTATTTATGTCTTTCAGCCGTTCTTTTGATGTAGGCGATCTGATCGAGAGCAACGGAATTCAGGGAGCCGTTAAACAGATCAATATTCGTGATGTTCATGTTCGTACCGGTGATGGAATAGATATTTTTATCCCGAGTGCAATCATTTTCAAAAACCCATTGAATAATTTTACCCGGGATGGCCTTCGCCGATCCAGTTTCAACATTGGAATTGATTATGGAAATGAACCCCAAAAGGCGCTTGAATATTTGATGGAAGCAGTGAAATCAACCGAAGGAGTGCTTGAAGACCCGGCGCCTGCTGTAATACTATCTAATTTTGCAGATAATTACATTCAGATCGAAGTTCAATTCTGGATCAATACTTTTCTAAAGAACAGCGACCTGCAACAGATTAAAACTAAAGTGATGGATGCGAGTCATGCCACGCTCAGAAAAAATGGTTTTACGTTCAGTTCGGAAGTGAGTACAGCCATAGAAATGTTGAACAAGGAAAGCTAAATTAGCATAGCAATACATTTCCAAACGATGGGTCATCCATGTATAGGCTAGATAACTCACTTACAAAAGTTGCCCTGTTTATAATCCTGACGTTTTCAGAAAAGGATTCCAACTACCCCGACCTTTAGAATTATTGGCGAGGAAAGAACGCAATGGAATCGACGGCTCTGCAAGAGCAATCATTACACTCAGGCTGATTCGTTAATGTGTATCATTCGAACGAAGACCTTTTGTAATGATTAGTCGATGTAGTGGAGTTCGCGCCAATAATTCCTGTCGGGAGTTTTTGGTACTTTTGTCGGTACAAAAGTACATAGAGCCGAGTAACTAAATATTAAGAGCGAATTTCTATAAAATCATCACTACTAACTGAACTAAGAATCTTATTCAAAAAAATCTTTTATTGAGGGAAACCTAATCATGGAGATCACTATGAAAAAAGTAACAGGATTTATTTTAGCGGTATTAATAACCTCGTCATTTTCTTTTGCTCAAAATGCAGCTGATGGGAGCAAACCTCAGGGTGAAAACCTGGAAGTTCCGGATGGTTGGGAATGGAGATTCGATAAAACAGGTGCAGATGTAAATGTTGGTTCTGATTCAGAATCTGCAGATGTGTTTTTTGTGAACATGACTCCGGGCTGGCATATAACTACAGGGCCGGCAGGAATCTATTATCATCCCGAAAACATAGCAGAGGGCGATTTTACACTGGATTCCAAGATATATCTTTTTGACACTAAGGGAAGAAACCGCGAGGCTTTTGGTCTATTTATTGGGGGACAGAATTTAAAATCGGATGATCAAAGCTACGTGTATTTTCTTTTAAGAAATACAGGCGAATATCTTATCAAGAAAAGAAACGGATCTGAAACTTCAACGATAAAGGGGTGGACCAAAGCCGAAAACATGAATTTGTTTACAGATGAAACAGAATCATCTGCAGAAAATGATTTTCAGGTTAACGTAACCGGAGATGAGATCACATTTTCTTTAAATGGTAAAGTTTTGACCAGCATGGAAAAAGGGGATATGAATACCGCAGGACATTACGGTTTCAGAGTAAACCATAGTATCAATCTTCATATTTCAAGCTTAAAACTGTCTGAATAGATACAATTTTCTTAAACGGAATACGTAGATGAGATGGTTTACATCAAATCATTTTCCGATGAAAAAATATGTGCTACTTCTATTCTTAATTCCTTTGCTGTCATGCTCATTATTTTTAAACGAGAATGATGGATATGAGGAAGCACTAGATAAGTGGGAACAGTCAAAAGTCAGCAATTATGAATTCCGGTATAATATGGGGTGTTTTTGTCCTCAGGTAAGCCCCGCTATTATTGTAGTTAACTCGGATTCCATCTATCAAATACTTGACCCCGAAAACAGAGACTCATTATTTTTCCAAACCGGAACATCTATGTTTGAATATGCAGGCGATCTGTACCCTTCTTTTTATCATACTATTGACGGAATGTTTGAAATTGTAAAAAAAGCCAGAAAAGACGCTCATAAGCTGGAAGTTACCTTTCACAAGAATCTTGGTTTTCCGGAATCAATAAGCATAGATTATATTAAAGACGCTGTAGATGATGAAATAGGATATTCTCTATCAAATTACAGACAAACAAGTCTTTCGAACTAAAAACTAAACCCCAAACTCGCTTTTAATGGCGTCCAGTTTTGCCTGTTCTGATTTAGAAATGGTTCCGTCACAGGCCGCTATAGCTTCCAACAAACTAAGAGTCAGCTTTTTCCCATCATCAGAAAAACTTCTGTTTATATGATCAACGGCTTCATTAGCCATTTGTTTAACTTCGTCGGTTCCCATACTGGAAATCTGAGACATGGTTTTCTGAAAAGTGCTCATGTCATAATTCATATTATTAAGAATTCTTTTTACAGTCTCTTGTTCTTTATAAGAAATACTTCCGTCGGAGCTTTCAATCCAGAAAATTAAAGTGTCGATAGAAGTTTCGTCTGTAAGGGCGTAAGTACTCATAATAGTTTTTTAAAATTCTTTTGATAGTAACGTACAAATTTTTTCGAGAAGTTCCTTTTTCTCTTTGGAAATAGAGTTCTTGGTATTGGAATCAATATCTATTTGCGCGACAAAATGATTTCCTTTCATAATTGGAACAACAATTTCTGATTGAACATGATTACTGCATGAAATATAATTTTCTTCTTCACTAACATCCTGAGAGACAAAAGTTTCATGGCTAACGGCTACCTGTCCGCAAATTCCTTTCCCGAAAGGAATAGTTGTGTGATCGGTAGTCTCTCCTACATAAGGGCCAAGTTTGAGTTGATGCTCTACATCCGGATCAACCATATAAAACCCCACCCAATCAAAATGCTCAACATTGTCCTGCAGGTGCTCACAAATAGCAAACAGTTTTTCATGAAGCGTAATATCCTGGGATAGAACGTTGTCAATTAACGGAATTACTGTTTCTTCCAACGATATAGATTCAGTATCGGTCATATAAATTTTTATTGAAAATGAAGATAGAAGAATAAGTGTGATAATAAAGTTAAGCTTTGATAAAAGCATTCCCGAAATACTAAAAATTTAATAAAAGGTGCGTATCTTTGATGGGATATGGAAGAATTTTTTAAAGACATAATACCATTTTCAACTCAAATGATGGGGGCAGGTGCGTTATTAGTGGCCAGCTTTACCTCTTTGTTTTCAGTGGTTAACCCTCTTACAGCAATGCCAATATTTTTGTCGTTAACGGAAGGGAATACAGAAAAAGAAACAGCCCGGACAGCCCGAAAAGCAAGCATTTATATGTTTTTTGTGCTGATAACTTTTCTGTTGATCGGGACTTATATACTCAGTTTTTTTGGTATTTCGTTACCGGGTATAAGAATTGCTGGCGGTATTATTATCATGCGTGCCGGTTTTTATATGATGAATCCAGAAAAAACAGGCAGGAAACTTTCGAAAGAGGATCAGGAAGCTGCTAAAGATAAAGAAGATATTAGCTTTAGCCCGTTAGCAATGCCACTGCTTTCAGGTCCCGGAAGTATTGCGGTTGTGATCGGTTTTGGTTCTCAGGCGACAGGTGTTGTAGATTATATAGTGACAGGAGTAGCTGTTTTGTTAACGGCATTTCTTGCCTGGGGTATTTTAAGAGTAGCACCGTGGTTAAATAAATTGATCGGGAAAACGGGAATGACTGTAATTACCCGTTTAATGGGATTCATTGCACTTGCGATCGGAGTTCAGTTTATTATTAACGGAATTGCAAAATTCTTTGGCATTGGTTGATATCTGTTAACTTTTTGCAGATCCGATCACTTTTAGTTTCGTGGAGCTAATCGAAATTTTATACTCCGATGAAGCCGCGGCATTTTCCCCGTCCAAATGAATATGGTGTAAATCAGAAATTTTGAGAGTTGCTGTTTTTAATGGAATAACTCTGCTGTAATTGGAAGAAAGAGATTTCCCGATGCTTAGTAGTATAAATGCCAAGGCAAGTTTAAGGCGGCTATATGCCGGAACAATGATAAGCTCCAAAATACCATCAGAATTTACAGAGGCAGGAGAGATCAAATATTTTCCACCTTCAACGGCTCCATTTGCTACTGCTGCCATCCAAACCTGCTTTTTCATAACCGAATCATTAATTATCCCTGTAATGGTAATTGGTTTAGCAGTTAAAAAAGCTTTTAAACCGGCAAGTGTATACTTCATCATCCCTCTCAGAAAACTAAATTTAGAAGCATAATAATTGGTCAATCCATCAAAGCCTATACCCGCCGTATTAATAAAGATATGATCATTAATGACAGGCAGATCAACAGGAATCACTTGTTGTTTAATAATTATATCCAGATAGTATTCTATAGATTGCTTGGTCTTTAACCCGATCGATTTAGCAAAATCATTTCCGCTTCCGATTGGGATTAATCCCATCAGAGCATCTAACCCAAAAAGACCTCTGGCAACGCTTTGAGCTGTTCCGTCTCCACCGCAGGCAATTACAACAGAAGAGCTTTGTGCTGATCGTGAAGCTTCTTTTAAAAGTTGTTCGGGCAAAGAAATATATTTGATCTCGCAATCAGGTAACTTTTTGTGAATGATATCTTCAGAAAGTCGAATAAAATTCTCAGCTCTGGAAGAGTTAGATTTACAATTAACAAGTAGTGTATAATTCACCGAAGAAAATTGATCTTTTGATTACTGATTTGGTGAATATAATCTTTAATAACATTATTGCGATTTCTAAGTTAACTTCACGTCTTCAATATTTAAACAAACACACAGCACTCTGGAAACTTTAGATACTATTTTAGCCGAATTTTCATCCTTTATGTGGGGAACGCCGCTCGTTGTTTTGTTAGTTGGTGGTGGATTATTTTTTCTCATTTACTCACGTTTTATCCCGTACCGATATTTCTTTCATTCCATAAATATTCTTCGTGGCAAATATGATGATCCCAACGACCCGGGAGATATCAGTCACTTTGAAGCGTTGGCAAGTGCATTGGCTGCTACAGTAGGATTAGGAAATATTTCAGGAGTTGCAGTAGCCATAGCTGTTGGCGGTCCCGGCGCTGTTTTCTGGATGTGGATCAGCGCTATTGTTGGTATGGCAACGAAATTTTTTACGTGTACACTTTCCATTATGTACAGAGGAAAAGATACCAACGGCGACATTCAGGGCGGAACCATGTACATGATAATGGAAGGGCTTGGGAAAAAATGGAAACCACTAGCTGTACTTTTTGCCGTTGCCGGATTATTTGGACCGTTACCCATTTTTCAGGCAAATCAGGTTACACAAATTGTAAGAGATTTTGTTTTGATACCAAACGGTTTAGCGGATGCTGCTAATCACTTCAATACTGACCTTATCAGTGGAATCGTAATCCTTTCTATTGTTTCGTTGGTGATTTTCGGTGGGATTAAACGAGTTGGAAAAGTAGCTTCCAAAATGGTTCCGGCGATGGTAGTAATTTATGTTTCTTGTGTGTTGGTGATCATTGGTTTAAATATTGAAGTTTTAGGAAGCACATTCTCATTGATTTTCACAGACGCTTTTACTGCTAATTCAGCAATGGGTGGAGCTCTTGGAGCACTGATAGTAACCGGAGTTCGTAGAGCAGCTTTTTCAAACGAAGCCGGAATTGGTACGGCAACACTTGCTCATGGTGCTGCAAAAACAAAAGAACCGGTTCGGGAAGGATTGGTAGCCATGATGGGGCCATTCATTGATACGATCGTTGTTTGTACAATGACAGCACTAGCAATTTTAGTAACCGGAGTTTGGCAATCAGGCGATGACAACGGAATTACATTGACTGCTTCTGCATTTGAAGCAGCGCTTGGACCTTATGGCGTATACTTACTCATTTTCTGTGTGTTGATATTCGGATTTAGCTCACTGTTCACCTATTCGTACTACAGTACTAAATGTCTTGGTTTCTTAATCGGCGCGGACAAGCAGAAATACTTCAATTTCTTTTATGCTGCAGCGATCATCTTTGGTTCGGTAGCAACCATCAACGCCGTGCTAAACTTCACAGATGGGATGTTTGCTTTAATGGCAATTCCAACAATGACGGTAGCTATCCTGCTTTCACCAAAAGTAATGGCAGCCGCCAGAGATTATTTCGGAAGAATGGAGAAGAAAGAGATTTTGTAATTAATAAATAAGACTAAAAAATATGGATCAAGAAAAAAAGAGAGAGATTGAGTTTAGCCTCGTTCCGTAGCTCCGCTGCGGAATGCCAAACAGGAGTTCTACACCTAATGGCTTAAGTGAACTCAAAAAATTTCCATGATCAACACCGAACAATTAACAGGCAGCAAAACCCTTCAAGGAGACACTTGGCTTTATTTCCCTCCGAAGCAACTGGAAGCACTTCCTTTAGAACATAAAGATCAGCTATTCTATCTGGATAAAGAATCAAAGGAACAAGTATATAATGTGGCTAATGATCTTGATATACTTTGCGGAGATGATGGATGGGGGAATAAGCCATTCAGCGGGGGTTGCTACGAGAAGGTCATTAAAACAGAAAGCTGGGCAACCGAAGAAGAGTTAAAAAAGTGGATGTATAAATGCGGTGTACCGTTCAAATCGGAAGTTTTACTACTTCCGGTATTTGCCCCTAAAGATCAACCCATGCTACAAACAACCTGGAAAATGGCTGTAAAATACGCAGAGACATTTTTCAGTTATGACAATTTGATAATTTTAGACCCAAAACTAAAGTGGTGTCTGTATTATCATCATGATGATATCATACATTTTGCAGAGGGAAGGCATTTTTAGTAGAAACTCGATTTATAAAATCCTGATATTGTGAAAATCGGCAGAAAAGTTTTGGTCTATTTTCTTAGCCTGAAGGCTCTACTGGTTAACTCTTAAACTCTGACAGGATTTAGCTTCAGAAAGTTTTTTAAACATATGCTCTAACAATCCTGTCAGGGTTGACCCAACCATAAACAGCTCCAGTCGTTTAAACTGTAAAAAGCTTTAACCCGAATTTTAAATCCCATCAAAAAGCGGTTACTTTAGATTCAGATGTTAACCTAACTACAAAGTAATGAAGCAACTTTTCTCCTTATTCCTAATTCCCATATTTCTAATTTCTATATTCAGCGAAGCGACTGCCCAAACACCATCCATCAAAGAAAAAACCAAAGACCTTAAAGTCACAGAGGGTTATTTCGATTATTACTTCGATGAGGACAACGACAAGATGTGGCTCAAAGTTGATAAGTTAAACGAAGAGTTTTTACATGCTAATTATCTGGCTGCGGGTGTTGGTTCCAATGATATTGGACTGGACAGAAGTCAACAGGGCGGACAGCGAGTGGTTTACTTCGAAAAGCGCGGACCAAAACTGATGCTCATCCAACCAAACTTGGATTATGTGGCAAAGTCTGATAACGAACTTGAAAAGAAATCGGTAAGAGAGGCTTTTGCATCATCAGTAATTCATGGCTTTAAAATCGAAGCAGAAGAAAACGGATCTTATCTGATCGACCTTACTCCCTTTTTAATGAATGACTCACATAATGTTTCAGGTAGATTAAGAAGCATGGGAGAAGGCTCGTACAATCTGGATAAAAACAGATCTGCTCTGTATGCTGAAGGAACGTTCAACTTTCCGATGAATACCGAATTTGAAGTAATGCTAACGTTTGCGGGAAATCCAACAGGTAGATATTTACGATCAGTAGCTCCGGATGCGAATTCCATCACTGTAAGAACACATCACTCTTTTGTAAAGCTTCCTGACGATAACTACGAACCAAGAGAATTTGATCCGCGAGGCGGATTTTATGCCACTACTTATCAGGATTATGCAACCCCGATTGGGGAGCCTTTGGTGAAAAGATTTATCAACCGGCACCGATTGCAAAAGAAAAACCCGGGAGCGGCGGTAAGTGAAGCGGTTGAGCCGATCGTGTATTATTTAGATAACGGAACACCGGAACCGGTTCGTGGTGCTTTGCTGGATGGAGCTCGCTGGTGGAATCAGGCTTTTGAAGCCGCAGGATATAAAGATGCCTTTCAGGTTAAAGTGCTTCCTGATGATGCGCATCCGTTGGATATCCGATATAATGTGATTAACTGGGTGCATCGCTCAACTCGCGGATGGTCGTATGGAGGTTCGGTTACAGATCCAAGAACAGGCGAGATCATAAAAGGAAATGTATTACTTGGCTCACTTCGAGTGCGTCAGGATTATATGATCGCTCAGGGATTATTAGCTCCATTTGAAGATGGAAATGAAGATGATCCAAGAATGTTAGAAATGGCTTTAGCAAGAATTCGACAACTTTCTGCACATGAAATTGGTCATACATTGGGAATATTCCACAACTTTGCAGCCAGTGTAAACGGACGTGAATCTGTAATGGATTATCCTCATCCAAAAGTAGATATCAAAAATGGAGAATTGGATCTTAGTGATGCTTATGATGTAGGCATTGGAGATTGGGATATAGTAACTATCAAATTTGGTTATCAGGATTTTGCCAATGGTATTGATGAAAAAGAAGCGCTGAATAAAATTTTAGAAGAAGCGCACTTAGACGGATTGAAGTATATCTCTGATAGTGATGCCCGTCCACAAGGAGGAGCTCACCCTTATGCACATTTGTGGGAGTATGGAAACGATCCGGCAACTCAGCTTTCGCATATTCTGGAAGTACGTAAGATCGCTTTAGATAATTTTGGGGAAGCTAATATCCGAAAAGGAACGTCAATGTCTGAATTAGAAGATGTTCTGGTACCGATCTATTTATTTCACAGATATCAACTGGAGGGAACCGTAAAGCTGATTGGTGGATTGGATTATTACTACAAGCTTAGAGGCGATAACCAGCCAAATCCGGAAATCGTAGATGCCAGAACGCAAAGACAAGCATTGCAGGAAATGCTGAGAGCGATAGACCCGAAAGTGTTGGCATTACCGGAAAATTTACTGGACTTGATTCCGACGAGGCCGGCAGGTATTTCTTCATCCAGAGAATTATTCCGAGGGAATACAGGGCCAAGCTTAGATGCTCTCGGTATAGCTGAAACCGCCGCAGAATTACCGATGAGTTTGATTTTGCATCCACAAAGAGCGAACCGCTTAGTAGAATATGGGGCCAGAGCAAACAATCTTACCCTTCAGGAAACGATTGAAGAAGTGATGGAAGTCAGCTGGAATAAGAAAAAAGAAGGAGGTTACTTAGGTTCTATTCAAGACGTGGTAAATTCAGTTGTAACAAAAAACCTGATTGAGCTTCATGCCTCAGGTCAAACAAACCCGCTAACCAAGGCAATTGTAGCTTCTGAATTAGTAAAGCTTTCTGAGATGTTATCTGAGCGATCGAATGACCCGATGGCTCTGCATGCAGCGATGATGATAGACAGTTATTTAGATGATCCGTCAGAATTTGAATCACCAAGAACGCTTCCGGCACCTCCGGGGTCGCCAATTGGTTCCGGTCCTATGTTCTATTGTGAGTTTTAATTTTTGCGAGCAAAGCGAAGCAATCTCCGTCTACAATTTCAATTGTACTGATGAGATTGCTTCATTCGTGCTCCGCGTACTCATTCGCAAATGAAAATAATCCCGCCGGAAATATTGCTTGAAGCGTATTCACAGGGGATTTTTCCAATGGCGGATTCCAAAGAGGATGAGGAAGTAGATTGGTACTCAACCCGAAAAAGAGGAGTTATTCCCTTGGAGGAATTCCACATGACAAAGAATGTAAAACGAATAATTCGTCAGGAAAGGTTTTCAGTCAAGATTAACGAGAATTTCAGAGAGGTGGTGCAAGCATGTTCCGATCGGGATACAACCTGGATCAATGGTTTGATTATCAATTCTTATGATGTATTAAATCAGTCAGGAAATGCACATTCAGTTGAGGTTTGCCAAGGTGGCGAGCTAGTCGGAGGGTTATATGGAGTTAGTTTAGGTGGTGCTTTTTTTGGTGAAAGTATGTTCCGAAAAGAAAAAGAAGCCGACAAGGTAGCTCTGTTTTATTGTCATCAGATTTTACAGAAAAATGGATTTACTCTGTGGGACACCCAATTCTATACAGAACACTTAGGCAGATTCGGCTGCAAAGAAATTGAGGCTGTTGAATACAAAAAACTTTTAGAGAACGCTCTTAAAGAAAAAGCCTCATTTACATTAAAATAAAAAGCCGCACCCGGGTTCTCCCGAATACGGCTCTGATATGAATTGTATGTATTTCTCAGATCTAGTATTCAGTAACTAAAACTTGGCTTAATGCTTGTTGACGGTTCATTGAGCCTCGGTCTACTTGATCTAACACAGAGCGTTTTACTTGAAAATCTACACGGTCAGGAATATCTTCGAATCTTCCTGAAATATTCACGGTAACCAACAGGTGCTGATTTTGCTTTACTGAGCTTAATGTACGCCCATAGTCAATGATGAACTCCTTCATTCTGGTTACAAGGTTGTCATACTCGCCCTTCATAATTTGGTTGAGTTCTTTTTCCTGTTCTTCAACTTTTTGTCGGTACTCGGCAATATTTGCACCAGACTGCGAATTAACAGAGATGGCCTGAGTTAAATTTCGCCCATGTCCTTTATGAACACTAAGTGTATAAATTGCGCCGAAATTTTCTAGGTATAAATAACTTAATGAATTGCTGCTCACAAGGTGAAATTGATAGTCATCATCTTCACTAAGAGCGGTTTCAAAAATGTTACCTAGAACTTTCAGATCCAAGAGTTCTTTTTTGGTGTTCTTTGCGACAGAAATTTTATCATTAAAGTTCTCTTCAGATAGTTTGCCGGAACGAAAATCATCTAATTGTTTCTTGTCAACTACAATAGAAATTATAGGCATTTCTTCAGCTTTGCTGTTATTTTTGTTTACTTGGTTGAAAGAAACAAAAAATGTGTTAGAGCGATTACTGGTTGCCCCATATACGATCATAACTTTTTCATTTGGTTTTAGTTGCCCTATAGTTGGTGCATAATCGCGAATGAATTCTTTTGAACGATGAATAATGTTGTCTTCAGTAACTTCACTTTTATCATTGTCTCCATAGTAAAAGGTAGCCGGAGCCTGCGAAGCTTCCTGATTGGAAGAAACAACTCTTACAGAGCTTACTCTCGGAATCATAAAAATAACACCATAATCCGGAAGGTATGCTCCTTTCACATTAGAAGATGTTCCGGATACATAAACCCGGTTATTAGAAGAGCTGAGCCTGTCAACTTTAAATAATTCACTCAGAACATTCTCCAAAATGGTGATGTCCCTGTTCATTCTGTCCGCATCAAAACTTTGAGCGAACAATGAGCTTGTTCCAAGAATAAGAAGTAATAGTGCCGGGATGATTTTATTTATTTTTTTCATGGTTTTTCCTTTTTTAATTTCCATAACTAACAGTTTGTATTATTTCGCCTAATACCTGTTCATTTTGTCTAAATCGATCATAAGTAGTTTCTTGCAAGTTGATTAATCCGGTATTAATCAGTTTCAGGTCATTGGTTCTCTGATCTTCCAGATAGTTGGCAAAGCTTGAAAAAGCATCCTGAAGCTGAGCGTTTTGTTGTTCCTGAGCATCAGCAACCACCTGTTGAACCAAGGCTACATTATCACGCTGAATTTGCTGAACAATTTGTTCAACCTGAGCTGCGGAAAAAGTTTTTTTAGTAGTTGGGATTTCACCAAAGCCTAACTGAACTCCCTCATCTGTGTAACTTAGATTTAAACCTGTCAGAGCTCCTGTAATTATAAACACAAATGCCAATACGGCAACACCAAAGCTCGCCTGAGCAAAAGCATTTCTGGGAGTTAGGGCAGAAAGTATGCTCTGCCAAAATCCTTCAGCTGAGGATTTAGCAGGTTGCATTATAACCAGTTGTTCAGCAGGATCCTGCACCGGTAGATGGTGGAGAAAAGACTGTGTTTCAGTAAGTTCTTCAAATTCTTGTTTCAGATCATCATGTTGGTTGATGAAATCCAAAAGTTCAGACTCTTTAGTCTTTTCCAATTCACCATACATGTAATCCATTAAGAGTAATCGGGCTTCTTCTTTATTCATAATTGAACACTTCTTTGTTGATATTCCAGGAATCAAAGGTCTTTTTAAGTGCCCTCAATCCATAATACATTCTTGACTTTACTGTGTTAATTGGTTCATCTAAAATCTCTGCAATCTCCGGGAAGGTTAATCCTTCGTATTCTTTCATGATAACTACCACCCGTTGATCATTAGGCAACTGAAGTAATGCTTTATGTAGCAGAACCAATCCTTCATTTCGCAATACTTCTGAATCTGCTGATGAAGTTGTTTCTGTTTGCGGAGCTACTTTTAATGTTTCATAAGAAGTAGCTCTTTTTCTTCCTACTCTCTTCAATTCATCCAGGCAAAGGTTGTTTGCAATTCGATACAGCCAGGAACTGAATTTGTTCACATCATCCAGTGTATCCAGTTTTTGATACGCTTTGATGAACGTTTTCTGGGTAATTTCAGCGGCATCATCACTGCTGGCGAAATACCGATAAGCAAAGTGGTGAATTTTACCTTGCCACCGACCAACCAACGTATTGAACGCCTGATGATTTCCTCCCAGAAAATCCTGAACTAATCGTGCATCTTCCATTTTATCGTGCTGCAATTTCTTTTTTCCCGAAGTTGTTTTCGGCTATAAGACGAATAAGGCTTCAATATAGTTTTATTGCCAGTGTAGAAAATATTTTTCTTAAAGGTGAAAGGTGAAAGGTGAATTTTTTTAAAAACTTGTCATCTAAATTTAAAATCTGATCTTCACTACTCACTACTCACTACTCACTACTCACTACTCACTACTCACTACTCACTAACCTCTTTCTAAACTCTAACTCCAACTGCTCATAATAATGATCTTCTGATAAGTTCAGATTTGATAGCGAAATTCCAAGCAAACGAACCTGACGATTTCCCACATCCGTATCTTCCAGTAATTGTCGGACAACAGTAGAAACTTGATGATGATCGTTGGTGTAATTTGGCACAGATTGACTTCGTGTTATCGTATCGAAATTCTTATAGCGAACTTTTAGTGTAATGGTTTTCCCTTTAGCATTGATCTTCTGCATTCCTTCAGAAATAGACTCTGACAACTCATCCAAAAAAGTTGTGATCCAGTTCAGGTCTCCTTTATCATCGGAAAAAGTACGTTCTTTTCCATATGATTTTCTGATTCGGTGCGGTTTTACTTCTCTGTTATCAATGCCCCTGCAAATTCGGTAATAATATCTTCCGGATTTCCCGAAAGCTTTTACAAGATCAATTTCAGTCCATTCTTTGAGATCAGCTCCGGTTTTTATCCCAAGAGAATGCATCTTCTTTTGGGTGGCTTTTCCAACTCCAAAGAACTTTTTGATGTCTAAACCTTCCAGGAATTCCTCAGCCTCTTCGGGGGGGATAAGTGTAAGTCCGTTTGGCTTGTTGTAATCGGAAGCCACTTTTGCAATGAACTTGCAATACGAAACACCTGCGGATGCAGTAAGCTGAGTTTTTTCCTGGATCTTTTCCAGAATCTCTTTGGCAATAAGTGTGGCAGATCTCATTCCCTTATGATTTTCAGTTACATCCAGAAAAGCTTCGTCCAAAGAAAGTGGTTCAACCAGATCTGTATATTCAAAAAAGATCTCACGAATTTGCTGAGAGGCTAATTTATAAGCATCAAACCGGCCTTTTACAAAAATTCCATGTGGGCAAAGTCGTGCAGCTTGTGAACAAGGCATAGCTGAATGTACTCCGAACTTTCGGGCTTCATAACTGGCGGTAGAAACTACTCCTCTTCCATTGGGCGAACCTCCAACAATAACCGCTTTGCCACGAAGAGCAGGATTGTCCCGTTGCTCTACGGCTGCAAAAAAAGCATCCATGTCTATATGGATAATCTTGCGGATATGTTCTTGATGAGTCATACATTAATTATACATATAAATTAGATCAGAATGAATAGCGTGCAAACAAAAACCCTGTAAGGGGAATTCATGAATTGCCCTTACGGGGCAGTGAAATAAAAAAGTTCCGATGCAGAGCATCGGAACCAGAATTAAAATTTAATACATGTTTTACTTTATAATGTCTTTTATCGAATTATCTCCGGTGAGTATATCGTAAATTTTTCCAATCGTACTTTTATTTTTTAGGCAAGCAGTAATCACTGAAGCAACATCTTCACGGGGAATTTTTTTATTTGATGTGGAATTAGGAGAGATTGTCACAGATCCAGTTCCGTTGTCATCGGAAAGACTTCCTGGTCGAATAATCGTGTAATCCAATTTTGATCTTTTTAAATGCTGATCTGCATAATACTTGGCAATCATGTAAGGCTTTATTCTGGATGTAGCCCAAGATTCCCTATTATCAAGATTCAGAACGCTGACCATTAAAAAGCGATCAATATTTTGTTGTTCAGCTGCTTCCATACATTTTACTGCTGCGTCCAGATCAATTTCGAGAGTTTTATCATAATCAGTTTTACCGCCTGAACCCGCTGTAAACACAACAGCATCTGTTCCCTCAAAAACCTTGGCTAATTCTTCAACAGAATCCTCAAGATTTCCCATTGTTGTTTCAACTCCAATATCTTCAAAGAAAGGTTTCTGTTCTTCTTTTCGGATCATTGCAATAGGATTCATTCCTTCTTCCTTCGCTAATTGTTTAGTAAGAATTCTGCCAATACCACCATTTGCTCCAACTATCAGAATATTCATATATCTAAATCTGTTTTTAATTGAATTTCTTTATTACTTCAACAAAGTTTAGGTAGATATAGTTGAAGCGTACAGGTTTTTAAGAAAACTAGATACCCCGTAAGGGCAGGGAAATAAAAATGGTTCCGACGCAGAGCACCAAAACCAGAATCTCGTATCTTAAATCTTATGTCTATTATCTAATATCTAGTATCTAATATCTAATATCTAATATCTATAATACTATCCTTCAGTCTGAATCTCTTCTGCAACTTTCTGAACTTGATCTAATACACGAAGCAGATTTCCATTCCAGATCATATCAATTTCTTCTTCGGTGTAGCCTCGTTTAACCAATTCGATAGTAACATTCAAAGTTTCAGAAGCATCCATCCATCCGTTAACACCACCACCACCGTCAAAGTCTGAGCTGATGCCAACATGTTCGATGCCAATCAGGTCAACCATGTAATCAATGTGATCTACAAAATCGGCAACATCAACAGAGGGAGCTGAGTCAGCCGTTTCCTGTTCAATTCTCGGACGAGCTTTTTCTTGCATCTCACGGTACAAGGCAAAATAATTAGTTCGTGTTTCTGTACTCATTTGTCGAACAGAATCTCTGCTAACCATATCAAAACCCATCTCTTTAGCTACTTCTTCTTCAATTTTAGCAGCTGCTTCACGATAAGCGGCGTGCTTCTCAGAATTAACATAACTGCGGAAGGCCACGGTTTGTACAACACCTCCATTTTCTTTCAGCATCATAAGTTCTTCATCATCAAGGTTTCTGCTAACGGAAGGATCAAGTGCTCTTGCAGAGGAGTGAGAAGCAATCACCGGTGCTTTTGATAATTTCATTGTTTGCATATTTGCCTTCTTGGAAGGATGAGAAAGGTCGATCATAATTCCCCATTTATTCATTTCAGCGATCACTTCTTTTCCGAAATCGCTAACCCCATCATGCAACCAAACGTCATCTCTTTCTCCGGTATTCGAGTCGCTCAACTGACTGTGCCCATTATGAGACAGCGACATATATCTTGCTCCCCGATCATAAAACTCTTTCACTCTATCCAGCTCCATTCCTAATGGGTAAGCATTTTCAACGCCTATCATAGCTACTTTTTTTCCTGCAGCATGAATTCGGCGAACGTCCTCAGAAGTTAATGCCAGTTCAATTTGATCCGGAGCTAATTCTTTCGTTAAACGGTGAATAGCATCAAATTTTGAAATCGCATTTTCATAAGCGGCATCAAACCCTTCCTGAGTAAGTTCACCCTGTCCTGTATAAACAATCAGAAAAGCTACATCTAATCCACCCTTTTCCATTTTCGGAAGATCAACCTGTGTGTCCAGATTCATAGTATAATTTTTTTCTTCAGTGAAATTACTAGTGCTGATATCAACATGGGTGTCTAACGTAATCACGCTTTCATGGATTTTTTCTGCTTTAGCAAGGATTTCAGGATCAATGGTTGAATCAGAAGCACATGCCCAGACGAAAACAAAGAGTAAAAGAGAAAGAGTTTTTAGGATATTCATTTTAATGAAGTTAGTTGATTATTTATATGCTTTAATTATACGATTTGGAACTACTGTCAGTATTAATTCCTTTAAGTGTATAAGAATTTACTTAACAAAACATTGTTGAAATGGAATTTTTTGGATTTTTAACACTCGGAACGATCATTGGTTGGTTGAGTCATACTTTTTCAGGTACTCATGGCATAAAATTATTACCAAGTATTCTGATTGGAGCAATAGCGGCATTAATCGGAGGTTCAATTGTAATTTTTTTTGAGCTACGTGGCTCTGGATTTTATGCAGCGATAGCATCTGTTGGATTACTATTTACCATAAATGCATTCAGAAAAAAGAAACCAATTTTTGTTGAGCCGGATAATTAGGGAACAAATACATTCATTTTAGTATACGCATTCACAGTAGCACCCCGAACTTGAATGTACATTTAAATGAATCGTAAAGACCGCAACATCCACTTTTTTCTATTTTTGTTTTTTATCGTAGTAGGTTTATATATGTCTTTCTCAGCAGGATGGGAGCTCCTTAGCACAGATCAGGAAGAGCTCTTCGATTTTGAGAATAAAGACATTCCGGTTTTCATGTATATATCTCAATTGCTTATCGGTTTGGTAAGCTTGTTTTCAGGACTGGTAATGTGGATGCGTGTTCACTGGGCGTTCAGTTTTTCATTGTTCACATCGGGCTTGTTGATGGCATTTAATCTGAACAACATGGGACGCGCTATTTATGAAAATCCAACCGAGGCAATTATCATGGCTATAATATTAGTTGTAGTTCTACAAAGCTTACCTTTTTCAATCCGTCAAAATCAAAGAGTGTAGATTCGAAACTTGAAGGAAACTGTTTCGTGTACCAATGCATGAAACGAGTTTCAGATAAAGACATAGAATGGTTACTGAAATCCAATCAGGATTTTGGATATAAACCCGACTTAAAAGAAGTAAAAGCTCAAAAGCTTTCCTTAAAGCGTAAACTAATTAGAGCAGGTTTATGGGTTTTATTAATATTAGCATTAACAGTTGTTCCTTTTTTTATACTTATAAAAACCTCCATTTATCTGAATGTAGAACAGGGATTAAATGAATGGGTTGCCTTAATGGGAGGAATAGGAGTAACTGTTTTGATATTGCTGATGTATGTGACCCTGCTTTTCAGAAAGGTTAAGAACAAAAAGCTATTATTTAGGTTTGGTTTAGGTGGTGTTGGTGCCTTGGTTGGCGGATTTTGTTTGTATGGTCTGCTTTATATTTCGAGTGTTAATGCAAAATCAGATTCAGTGAAAGAAGTATACCGTTCTCTGCATCCGATTTTAAGAGTAGCAGTAGCCACAACTACACTAGCTGAAAATGAACTGGTTATTACAGATATAAAAAGGACTATTGAGGATTACGATAAAATGGGTTTAAAGGCTAACCAAAGCTCACTTCACTTTGCTCAGAAAGATGGGTATGTGCATGCTGTTGACCTGCGAACCAAAGGCCATTCTGAAGTTAGAAATTTTCTGCTAACCAACTCTTTACGACTTATGGGATTTAAAACTTTAAGGCATGTTGGCACTGCTGATCACCTTCACGTTTCTATTCCTAAATCTGCTAACTAATAAAAGGGCTTTTCCTTGTTTATGAGCTAGAATATTGCGACCATTGAACGGCACCTTAAGCAAAAAATAATTTCATTATGTCGCACTATAAGTTCTACGAGCAGGTAAATAAAAATTTCGACAAAGCGGCGAGATATACCCGCTTCGATAAAGGTCTTTTAGATCAGATTAAAGTTTGCAACACAGTATATCATGTTACATTTCCGGTAAGAAGAGATAATGGCAATATAGAAGTAATTGAGGGCTGGAGAGTTGAACACAGCCATCATAAAACACCAACAAAAGGAGGAATCAGGTATAGCCATAAAGTAGATGAAGATGAGACAATGGCTTTGGCGGCTTTGATGAGCTATAAATGTGCAATTGTTGATGTTCCGTTTGGTGGTGCAAAAGGAGGGGTTAAGATCAGCACGAGAGAATATTCTGTTAGTGAGCTCGAAAGAATCACCCGCCGCTATACATATGAGTTGATCAAAAAAGGTTTTATTGGTGCAGGCGTTGACGTTCCGGCGCCTGATTACGGAACAGGTGCTCGGGAAATGGGTTGGATTCTGGATACCTATCGCCAGATGAATGAAGACCTGAATGCAGAAGGTTGTGTTACAGGTAAGCCAATTCAGCAAGGAGGAATAAGAGGAAGAACAGAGGCAACCGGCCGTGGTGTATTCTTTGGTATTCGCGAAGCCTGCAAGGTTAAAAAAGACATGGATAAGCTTGGTCTTAGTGTCGGAGTAGATGGAAAAACATTTGTAGTTCAGGGACTTGGAAATGTTGGTTACCATGCTTCACTTTATATGACAGAAGCAGGAGCAAAATTGATCGGGGTAGCCGAAATGGAAGGGGCTATTTATGATCCGGAAGGGATGGACCTCAAAAAACTGATGGAATTCCGAAAAGATACTGGTAGCATTATTGGTTTCCCTGGAAGTAAAGAACTGAAAACAAATAAAGATGCTCTGGAACTAGAATGTGATGTATTAATTCCCGCAGCACTAGAAAGCCAGATTACCGGTGATAACGCAGCCAACGTAAAAGCGAAAATCATCGCAGAGGCTGCGAACGGCCCAACAACTGCGGATGCTCACGAAATGTTGAAAGATCGAGGAGCTTTGATTCTTCCGGATGCATACTTAAATGCCGGAGGTGTGGTAGTTTCTTATTTCGAATGGCTTAAAAATATTCAGCACGTCCGATACGGCAGAATGAACAAACGTTTCGACGAAGAAAGTCTCACCAGAATTGTTCAGGAGATTGAAAAGATATCCGGAAAGAAATTCTCTGAAAATGAAATGGATAAACTAGCTCATGGTGCATCAGAATATGATTTGGTAGATTCCGGATTAGAAGAAACCATGATCACCGCATATAACGAGCTAACCGCTATCAGAGAAGAGCACAACCTTACTGACTTAAGGACCGCATCGTTTATAAGCGCGATCAATAAGATCGGAATCATGTACGAACAAATGGGAATCTTCCCTTAATTGGTGATCGGTTATTTGTTATGCGCTACTTCCAACCAATAACAAATAACCATTAACCAAATGACAGAATCTCAGGTTTTCGAACTAGCCGTTGATCATAATGCGATTTATGCTTTCATCGGATATTTGATACTACTTATAAGCATCGGACTTTATTCAGCTCGCTTTTCTTCTTCAGGGATCAGCGAGTTTTTTATTGGTGGAAGAAAAATGAATAAGGTTGTGATTGCTCTTTCCGCAGTTGTTTCCGGAAGAAGTGCCTGGCTGTTATTGGGAGTAACCGGTCTGGTTTATACGCAAGGTGCTTCTGCAATTTGGGCGGTGGTTGGATACACGATTGTTGAACTGGTTCTCTTTCTCACCTATGCCAAAAAACTAAGGGAGTTTTCAGAGGAACATGATTGTATTACTGTACCGGATTTCTTTGCAGAACGCTTTGGTGACAAAACCGGAACATTACGGTCTATTCTTATAATTACATTTTTGATTTTTATGGTAAGCTATGTTTCCGCCCAGTTTGTAGCCGGTGGAAAAGCATTTTCTTCCAGTTTTGGCATCGAACAAAATACAGGGGTTTTGCTTTCAGCTGTGATTATACTTGCATATACAGTTTTAGGTGGATTCCTGGCAGTTAGTTTAACAGATGCTTTTCAGGCATTCTTCATGATCTTTGCATTGGTATTTCTTCCTTTTATAGCCATTCAGGAGTTAGGGGGGTGGTCGGTAATGATCGAACAACTGCAACTTCAGGATATGGCTTTAGTAGATCCGTTTGCGTTGAGTGCCGGAGCTTTTATAGGTTTCGTTGGAATTGGATTGGGCTCGCCGGGAAATCCTCATATTCTGTCCAGATATATGGCCATTGATGATTCCGAGAATCTGAGATTTGCTGCGGGTGTCGGAACTTTCTGGAATATTGTGATGGCCACAGGAGCGGTGTTGATCGGGTTGATTGGTAGAGCCTACTTCTCAAATATCGAAATGCTTCCGGGCGCAGATTCCGAAAACTTATACCCGTATTTAGCTCAGCTTCATTTACACCCTGTTTTATTTGGGATAGTGATAGCATCTATTTTTGCAGCGATTATGTCCACGGCAGATTCTCAGCTTTTGGTTGCTGCATCCAGTGTTGTTAGGGATTGGTATCAGAAGATCTTTAAGAAAGACGAAGAAATTCCCCAAAAGAAGTTAGTGCTGTACAGTAGATTGGTAGTAATCGGATTGGTGATAATCGCACTATTATTCGGATTAGTTGCTCAGGAATTAGTGTACTGGCTGGTGCTTTTTGCGTGGGCGGGATTAGGAGCTGCTCTTGGGCCAACTTCAATATTAGCTCTTTACTGGAAAGGAACTACTAAAAAGGGAGTGATTGCAGGAATCATCACTGGAACTTTGGTCACTATCATCTGGTACTTTATCCCGGTTCTGAAAAGTAATATGTATGAACTGGTTCCTGCTTTTATCGCGGGTGGTTTAGTAACGGTTTTGGTGAGTAAGTTGACTGCAAAATAAAGTTAAGATTTTGTCATTTCTGTAGATGTTAGATAATTCGCTGACAGTTTTGGTTAAAATCAGCGGAATCAGTGATCAACCGACCACCACGAACAGTTGCTCCAAGTACTAATGCGGCGCTGACTAAAACCAAGTTCTTGATGATGTACTGACCTTCCAGAGTTAAACCAAAAGGAAAACTTGTCCAAACAACATCAGGTAAAAGAAAAACAGGTAGTACGGTTCCGGGCATCTGCAGAAACAGAAGCAGTAAGGTTGTTCTCATAAATTTTCCTGCGATAAGCCCAATTCCGATCAAGACTTCCCATGTTGCCAGAACAGGTATGAACAGATCAGGGTCTAGAAAATAAACGGTATTTCTAACAAGGTCTTCCGCCGGGCTTAATCCGGGAAAGAACTTAAGTGCACCAAACCAGAAGAAAATAATTCCCAGCCCGATTCTAAGAGAAGATAAACCATATTTAGCCATCCATTGGGTTATTCGAATATCAGCTTTATCAAAGTATTTCTCAAACATGGTAGGTATGATTTGTTTAAAGAAATTTATAAATAGAATGTGAAGAACAAATGAAGTAAATAATCCGGACTTTAAATAACTTCAATTAAATAGTAAAAAAGAAAGAAATATGCCTCACGAAATGTTAGTAGGATTGAATGTAACTGATGATGAACTATACCAGAAGTACAGGGATGAAATGAAGCCAATTCTAAAAAATTATGGAGGAGGATTCAGATACGATTTCTTAATAGAAAAAGTATTAAAAACAGATTCTGAGTCTAAAATAAACAGGGTTTTTGCTATTTATTTTGACAGTGAAGAAGCAAAGAATGAATTTTTTCTGAACGATAAATACCTTCAAATAAAAGAAAAATATTTTAAACCATCAGTTTCAGCTACAACAACGATTGCCAGATATAACAGATAAGATCAAGCCTTCACTTTAACTTAATATTCCATCTGACGGATTGCTCGTCTGATGGAATGCTGAGCAATATAGTTAAACCAGATTCTCGGTCAGATAGTTAATCTATCAGACCGAAAATAGGCATGAAAAAGTTTAAAAGTGATTATAACCAAGGCCAGTAAACAATCAGTTTTTGATCGATAAGTTTTACTTTTATTCTACTTATTTCTTCTCTTTCGGAGTAAATGAAACTATTATCCCCTGCAATTTTTACTATTTCCATAGTTTTGTTATCAAATATCTCGGAATGGTTCTGGCTCGGTTTTTCTTTGTCAAACAATAAAGTTCTGAAGACTGGAAATGAATAATAGTAATCATCTAAGTATTCACTACTACTATGAATCGAAATCAAAGAATCTTTAGGGAAATCTATAAACTGTATATGCCAATTAGCATGATCCGCAGTTACAACCTCTCTTTTCCAAGTGAAGTCTTTATAGTTTTCAAGAGTAATTCGGACGTTTTCTTTATTATCAATTACTTCAAAAGCGTAATAAATATCATCTGGTAAAGTAGTTTCATATTCAAAGTAATTATTCCAAAAGAACTCGCAGTAATAGAGATAAGCGGGTATACTTATTGCGAAAACCAGAATAGAAATGGTAAGGATTTCTGTGAACTTTCTCATTTCTAACAATATTAAAGAATAGGAATAATTCAAAGTTATAGCCATTCCATCTGACGGATTCCCCGTCTGATGGAATACAGAGTAAACTAGTTAAACCAGAATTTCGGTCAGACAGGTAATCTGTCAGACCGAAATCTACTTAATCTAAAAATTCATCAGAAATTGTCTGCTTGGAAAAGGCTCTAAACTCTTTATGATCAAGAGGAAACTTTAACAAATCTTGGGCCAATTCCTGATTACAAAGCTTTCCGTTTCTCAATCCAGAATAATCTTGATACGAAGAAAACTCCCAATCTTCTAGATTAGCAACAAGGTTTGCTCTTACAGGATTTTGATGAATGTATAAGAAGCAATTGAGTCCATAATAATCATGATTTTTGGATTCTTGATATAATGATTTTGCTTTAGCTCTTGAACGGAATAAGGATCCTGAACGATTAAGCTTTTTGTTAATCGATTGTGTGTAAGAACTTTGAAGAGTTCCAACGGCTCTGTTTAAAGGTCCAATTTTATTCATGTTTTCAGGGTTATCAGAAGAATCGTAACTAGGCTTTACTTGAAATAGAAAGTGATAATGATTCGGCATTAAACACCATGCTAATATGTTGACATGTGGGATAAGATGCTTTTCCACTTTCTTTAAAAAATACAGATAATTTTCTCGCTCAAAGAAAAGCTGTTCTTTGTTATTTCCTTGATTAAAGAGGTGGTAGATATGTTCCGCGATGAACTGCATTTATTATTATAGTAATATTAAATGTAAATATTAACAACGGCTTCGGTTAGGCGGACTACAGCCGTCAGAACTTCAACTATTAATGAGAAAGAGCGTAAGTGTTTTCAATTCCAACTGACGGATTGCCCGTCTGATGGAATTGAGTTAGCGAACCAAGCTAGTTCTTTCGGTCAGACAGGTAATCTGTCAGACCGAATCTCAAACCTTCATCTTAGGAAGCGAAAGATCCAGCTTAATAGCTGTAACGCGTATTCCTATAACCACTCCTGTTGTGATGATGTAATTGAGGTTGGTAGAAATTTCAAAATAAATGCCCAGATAAAAAACTAAGGCTCCCATTAAACAGGCGGTTGCGTAAATTTCTTTCCGGAAAATAAGCGGAACTTCACGGCATAAAATGTCTCGAATAATCCCGCCAACCACAGCAGAGGTCATACCCATAATTCCTGCCATAAACGGATTTAAACCAAACGCCAAAGCCTTCTCCATTCCGCTTATAGTAAACAATGCGATGCCGATAGTATCAAACAAAAAGAGCGGTTTGTTGATGTCATCCAGCCTGTTTCGTATTAAATAAGTAAATGGTATCGCTGATAAGATGACAATAGGATAAGTCATATCTCCAATCCAGGTTATGGACTCGCTTCCAATCAGAATATCACGAACGGTTCCACCGCCAATAGCTGTCGCAAAGCCGATCACCGCCGCTCCGAAAATATCCAGATCTTTACGGGCAGCCATCCTGATACCGCTAATGGCAAATACAAAAGTTCCGGTTAGATCAAGGATGGAGATGATGGTCATTGAGTACTTCCTGTGTTAGTATTGACTGAAGTTACAACATATTTATTTCAGGGTAGAGATCTATTTAAGATGAATTAAAAAAATGAGCTGTTAAGCGAATTTATTTGCAGCGTTTTAGGATTGACCTACGTATAGGTTAATGAAGAAAAAATTAATTTAACCCCAAGTCATGAAAAATTTTAGAAACGGTATTGTTTATTTGACGGCATTATTCACAATAGCATCTTGTAGCACTCAAAATGAATTTGAAGGTGATTTTAACAGAGCAAGTACAGGAATATATTTTGGCACTGAGGCAGAAATGTATTCAAAGGTTCAGGAATCAGATTCAACATTTATTGAAGTTTCATATAACCTTAAGGGGGTAAGTGAAACTATTTCAGTATTTGAGAAAACCTTAAATATTGATGTGGACTATGCAGGAGGAGAAGGTGGTTGTCCATCTACTAAGTTTTTTTTGCAATGGGATGAGAGTTACGAAAATGTGACAGACAGTTCGAAAACTGTATCTCTGGGTTTAGCGGGGTTTTTAGTCAACTCAAATGTGACATGTGAAGCTTTAGTAAGCGAAACGCTGGAATTTGACATGAATACATTATTTGGCACTGAATTATCTGAAATCACACAAATAAATGTAGAAAATCTCTATAACAATACTCTGGATTCATTAGTTAGAGGAGAGTAGTAAATTGAATGTAGCGTTAGTGTTTAGAATAACTCACTAAAAAACGCGAACGAGTCTTTAACAATCTCTTAAAAATGACTGCAAACAGTCAAGATTCTTTATCAGATAATAAACTTATTCAGCTTTGCATAAAGGATGATTCAAGAGCCAAGAAAACATTCTATAAAAGGTACTACAGCTATTCTTTTAGTGTAGCATTGAGATACTCAGTATCAGAAGAACTTACTGCAGAAGTTGTTAATGACAGCTTTGTAAAGCTGTTTAATAGTCTTGATGATTTTGATACAAAGAAATCCATAAAGAGTTGGTTCAGAAGAATAATTATAAACACAGCGATCGATCAGTACAGAAAAGAAAAGAGGCATATAGAAAATGTATCAACAGATGAAAAGCCGTCTGCCTTTCCTGATAATTATGAAGATATAATCTCAAAACTAACAGTAAAAGAAATTCTTAATTTATTAGAGGGGCTTTCAAAAGACCAAAGAATAATATTCAACCTTTATGAGATCGAAAATTATTCTCATAAAGAAATTGCAGAAATAATGGAGATCAGTGCCGGTACTTCAAGATCCTATTTGAGCAGAGCAAAAGCCGAACTTCAAAAATTATTCACTTTAAAATTTGGAGAGCATTATGAACCAACAATTTGATGAGCTGTTTGCCGGTAAAGTCAGAGACTCTTTCTCCGAATTGGAAGTAGAATTCAGCGAAGCACATTGGCAACAGTTTTTGGCGAAAGAGAAAAGTGCAGCAATGGTAATTCCGTTGTTTTATAAAAAAGTATTGAGCTATGCTGCGGTTCTAATAATCACGATCGGGGTTGTATTTATTTTTAACAGAGTAGTATCAGATTCTGAGATTGAAAGCCCTGTACCTGATAAGGAGCAAATGGCGAATAATAAAGAACCCAATCAAAATTTAGCACCGGGTATAGCTGATGATAAGACGAGAAAAAAGCCTAATGAGGAAGAGTTAGGCACAAAAAATCTGGCTGATATAGCATCCGTTGATACTGTAACAAATCGGGAAAAGAATTCTGAAACAGAAAATGCTAGTACTGATAAAAAGGAATCGATCAGGTCTGTTGCAAGCATAAATTATATAGCGGTAAACCAAATGAGGTTTAATACTAATCCTCGGAAAAGCATTTTGGGAAATGAGATGTCAGGGGACAGGTTAACACAAGTCGCAGATGTCTATTCAACAGAGACCACATTCTTTATTCCTGAAAGTTCAGAAAAACGAGTTAATACAATCGAATTGCACGCATCCTCTTTAACGAATTACAGCGAAGTTGATCCGGCTTCTTCATTGAATTATTCCGGAGGAATTAGTTCGGAAGTACAGCTTACCAACAGGTTTGGATTTTCGAGTGGATTTACGATAGCTAAACAAGGCTTGGAGATCAAAAATAGTGGAAGAGAGGTCACTTCTGAAAGTGAGCTTGGGGAGACAAGTACCAACACTTTTGCTGACTTGGTTACGCTTGATGTCCCTCTTAATCTTCGCTATTACTTAAAAGAAAACAAAGAGTCATACTTCTCTTTTGGGGTGTCTTCATTTTTATATCTGAGAGAATCGTTCATCACTTCTACCAGAGTAGTGAGAGAAGACACTATAGAGAGAGATGGAGAAGAAATCATTAATCGTAACGTCGATAAATTTAGTAATAGCAGGTCTGAAGATGCTTTTTCCAGATTTGATTTCGCCAAAACGGTAAATGTGTCTTTTGGCATTGAGCACACGTTAAGCAATAAATTGGGAATTATTTTTGAACCTTATGCAAAAATACCTATAGCTCCATTGACCTCAGAACAAGTCAGGTTCGGTTCCGGAGGATTACATGTTCGCTTTCAGTTTAGGAACTAAGCTCTTATTTGAAATTTGAACATTGTTATTTTCGCGCAGCGACTCACGGTCTGAATTTAATATCCACTTTCTTGGTAGTTTCTCCCGATTTTGAACGCAGTTCCAGTTGTTGCTTCATGTTTTCGGTGGTTCCTACAAAAGCTCTGGTTGAAAAACTTGAGTCATCAGCTAAAACAATTGGCAATCCATTATCACCGGATTCACGAACGGTTTGTTCGATGGGAATTTCGCCCAAAACAGGAACGCCCATTTCTTTAGCTAAATGTTTAGCTCCGCCATCTCCAAAAATATAATATTTCTTTTCGGGCATATCCGGTGGAGTGAAATACGCCATATTTTCGACTACTCCCAAAACAGGAACATTTACTTTTTTGAACATCGCCACACCTTTGCGCACATCATCCAAAGCTACAACTTGTGGAGTAGACACGATTACAGCTCCGCTTAACGGAACGGTTTGTACAATGGTAAGTTGGATGTCACCCGTTCCCGGAGGAAGATCCATGATCAGATAATCAAGTTCGCCCCATTCCACTTCGGTCATAAACTGTTTGATGGCGCTGGTAGCCATTGGTCCACGCCAAACCATTGCCTGATCCACATCCACCAAAAATCCCATAGAAACCATTTTGATTCCGTGTCGCTCTATAGGTACTAATTTCTTCTGTGTGGTGATATTCGGCTTCTCAAACACATTGAACATCGTGGGAATGCTCGGTCCGTAAATATCGGTATCCATTAAGCCAACTTTGTATCCGTCTTTGGCTAAAGCAGACGCGATGTTTACTGCTACGGTAGATTTTCCCACTCCGCCTTTTCCGGAAGCAACGGCAATGATATTCTTAACACCTGAAAGAACTTCTTCCTGTTTTTGCTGAGGCTGTTGCGGAGCCTGTTCCGGTTTGTCTTTTCTCTTGGAAACATTGATACCCACCTGAATATCTACAACAGCTTCACCGTCTATGAATTTGTGAATAGCTTCTTCGCATTGACGTTGAATTTGCTGAGCCAATGCATCATTTTTCTCAGGCATTTCCATCGTAAAGGAAATGTATTTATCCTGGATAATGATGTCATGGATCATATCCAAAGAGATCAGGTCTTGTTTTTCGGTTGGATGGAGAACGTGAGCAAGTGCTGTCTTAATTTGCTCTTTGTTGATGGACATAGTCTTTTTAAAAGGATTTTTTTCTGTATTCTTAAATCAGCTGTAAAGATACAAAGAATTAGAGTGAGTATTGGAAGGGAAGTTTATGGATTCAGAATTGTTAAAGTTAGATATCAGTTTTTTTCTACTGACACTTATATGCATTTTTTTTTACAAATAAATTTCGAAACAACTACAAGAAATGGGATGAACAGACATGGGCGATGAAAAGTATTCTTAGCTCTTTTGCAATATGCAGTGTAATAACCATTTTGGGTTCAATTATAATTTTAATAAGCTATTTAAAGTAGCCTTAAAACCCACCCAATGATCTCTGAAGTCTTTAGCGGAGCGGTGACTTCAGAGTACTAGCTAAGCAAGTTTAACCTCGTTCCGTACCTCCGGTGCGGAATGACAGGCATGATACTAGTTTTGAACATGAGAAATCCTTCAATGTATCTTTCCCTTCTTTTGTACCGACAAAAGAAGCAAAAACTCCCGGCGTAGTTCATTCAGCGCCCTGCATCAGCGAAGCGAGGGACAAAATCAAATGCTTCGTTCCTCAGCAAATTTTGTCCGGCTCACTTCTGCCTGTGATGCAGTGCTATTGCTTCATGAACTCCATGCCGTTAGATTTGGAGGGGCTAAATTTTTTTAACCCAAACCCAACGCAAGCGTCTCGCTTGTGCGATAAAGGTCTGGATATATATAAGTGCTTACAATAAACGAAACTTCAAAATTTCCAATTCTTAATTCTATCCCTTTCTTCAAAAATCATTAACTTGCTGAGGATTAAGAACAAAGTGATTTAAACTAACAACGCGAATGGCTAAAAAAACACCGTTTCATGCTATCCATCAAAAAGAAGGCGGGAAACTTGTAGAATTTGCCGGATTTGAAATGCCGGTTCAGTACAAAGGAATTAAGGTAGAACATGCAGCCGTTCGTAATAATGTGGGCGTTTTCGATGTATCTCACATGGGCGAGTTTTACATTCACGGACCGGAAGCACTTGATTTGGTTCAGCATATTTCAGTAAATGATGCTTCAAAGTTAGTTCCCGGAAAAGCGCAGTATACGTGCATGTGCTACGAAGATGGCGGCATTGTGGACGACATGATCGTGTATAAACTATTCGAAGAAGATCAGTACATACTTGTTGTAAACGGCGCGAACGTAGATAAAGACCTGGCTTGGGTAAACAGCCAAAATACATTTGATGCAACAGTAGTTGATATGTCGGATGATACGTGCTTGCTTGCGGTGCAAGGACCGAAATCAGTAGAAACGCTGCAAAAGCTCACGGATCTGGATCTTTCCGAGATTGGATTTTATAGTTTCAAAATGGGAACGCTTGCCGGATTTGAAAACATCGTGTTTTCAGCTACAGGTTATACCGGTGAGAAAGGATTTGAGATTTATTTCGATAAAAACAATGTAGATCCGGAAGCAGTTTGGAACGCTATCTTTGAAGCCGGGGAAGAATTTGGAATCGAACCATGTGGTTTGGGAGCTCGTGACACACTCAGGTTGGAAATGGGTTTTGCGCTCTATGGAAACGACATCACCAAAGATACGCATCCGTTAGAAGCACGATTGGGTTGGATCACTAAATTTGATAAAGGGGATTTTGTTGGGAAAGAAGCTCTTCGAAAGAAAAAAGAAGAAGGAAATTCACGACAATTGGTTGGTTTCGTAATGAACGATGAGCGCAACATTCCGCGTCATGGATACGAAATAGTGAACCAATCAGGAAATACCATTGGCGAAGTTGCCAGCGGAACAATGTCGATCACTTTGGGTAAAGGAATAGGGATGGGTTATGTGAAAAAAGAATTTGCTGCTGAAGGCAACACTATCCATATTGCGATCCGTAAAAAAACAGCGGAAGCTAAAGTAACACGCCCTCCATTTATAAAAAAGTGAGAGAACATATTTTAAAAAACTACGATGGCTAGACTAGATTACATGGACGTATATTTTTCAGTGCAATCCTTTCAGGAAGAGGATCTGCGCGGAAAATCTGCGGTTATTATTGATGTGCTGAGGGCTGCTTCGTCGATGGTGACGGCGCTGAGTAATGGCGCAAAAAAGATCATTCCGGTTGGAGCAATGGAAGACGCGGTAAGAATTGCCCAAACTATGGACAACAAGGACTATTTACTTTGTGGCGAGCAAAACGGTCATAAGATCGAAGGATTCCATTTAGGAAACTCACCGCTGGAATACACGAAAGAAGTCGTAGCTGATAAGACGCTCATCATCAACACCACAAACGGTACGAAGGCGATCAAAAAAGCAGCGCTTGCAAATCGTATGTATGTGGGCTGTTTTCTAAATCAAAAAAGCATTTTGAAAGTACTGGAAGATCATGACGATGACGTGGTTTTGATCTGTTCCGGATGGCAGGGAAAAATGTCGTTGGAAGACACTTTATTTGCCGGGTCAATTATTTATAAAATGTGCAGAGGAAAACTCCCCAAAAATACCAAAGACGGAATAAAGGTCGCCTTTAGCTTATATCAGAGTTATAAAGATGAACTCGAAAAGGCTATTGAAACAAGCGATCATGCAATTCGCCTTAAAGAACTTGTTCCTGATGGTGATATTCCTTTTGTTTGTGAAGTAGATAAATTTGACGTCCTTCCCGGAATGAAGGATGGAATTTTAATCAATTTTAATGGCTAAAAAGAAGTTAAATACAGCCGGAAATTCTAAAGCGGGTATTGATGATAATCGAAAAGTAGAAATCATCGGAGTAATTATAATTGCTCTGGCGATTTTGCTTGGATTAAGTATTGTCTCATATACGCCGGAAGATTACCAATATGCGACCAAGTTATCGTTTATGGATCTTTTCAATAAAGATGCATCCTCCAGATTGGTACAAAACTGGCTTGGGCCAGTAGGAGCTTATCTTTCGCATTTCGTGGTTCATCAACTGTTTGGTTACACCAGTTTTATACTTTCTATTCTGATCTTTTTTCAGGGTTGGCACATTTTCAGAAGGCGTAATTATAAAGATCTGAGTTGGATCACTATTTTGGGTGTTTGGAGTATGATCCTGTTCTCTGCTGTTTTGGGATGGATGAACTTCAATCTTGATTTTCCTTCTGATTCGGTGTGGAGCGGAGCAGCCGGAGTAGCGATCTCAAAAGTACTTCAGAATTTTACCAGCAGTATTGGGTCGGGAATAATTCTTTCGTTGTTAGCGATAGTTACTCTTCTTTTACTTTGGGACAGAGATCTTCAAAAATCCATCGATAATCTGAAATTATGGATCGAAAACATTCAGCAAAAATTGGAAGACGCCCGCATTGCCCGTGCTGAAAAGAAGGAAATTAAAGCACAGGAAAGGGAAGAGCGCTTAGCAGAAAGAAGAGCAGAGCGCGAATCTGCAAAAGAAGAAAAAGCAGCTAAGAAAGAAGAGAAGAAGAGCGCAAAAGCTGAAACTAAAAAAGAAGTTAAAGAGCCCGAAGCACCTGCGCCAACAATCGATGATATTGTAGCGAAATCTCATGAAGAAGATCTGGAGCGCATCGAAAAGGAAAAACGAGCTTCCGATGATATCGATAACAGACAAAAAGCGGCTTTAGACAAAAATTCCAATCTGGAAGAAAAAGAAGTTCTGGATGAGGACAGCGAAGAGCTGGAAGTTTCGGTGTACAAGGGCGAAGGCGATGAGGAAGCCGGAGAAAGAGATCTGGACAAGATAAATCGGGATAAAGCGAAGGAAGTTCCTGTTATCAGATATAAGTTCCCAACCATTGATCTTTTAGATACGCCTGCAGATGACAGAACAGAAGTAGACTTGGAAGAAATTCGCGAAAACAAACGCATCATTCTGGATAAGCTGAAAAGACACCGAATTGAGATCGTTGGAATTAATGCCATTGTTGGTCCAACGGTAACGCTGTATGAACTTGAGCCGGCTCCGGATGTGAAGATCAGTAAGATCGAAAGCTATTCCAATGACTTAAAAATGGCGATGGCATCTAAAGGATTGAGAATGCTTTCTCCAATCCCCGGAAAATCTGCAGTAGGAATTGAAGTTCCGAACAGCACTCGTGAAATGGTGTACATCAAGCAGGTCATCAATACCAAAAAATTTGTTGAAACAGACATGACTCTGCCGGTGGCGTTCGGTAAAACTATCGAAAATGAAGTGTTCATGATCGATCTTACAAAAATGCCTCACTTGTTAATGGCGGGTGCAACCGGTTCCGGTAAGTCAGTTGGTGTGAATACAATTATTACCTGCCTGCTTTATAAGTGTGATCCGGAAAATCTGAAGTTTGTAATGATTGATCCAAAGAAGATCGAATTGGCATTATACCGAAATATCCAGAATCACTTTCTGGCGATGCTACCAAATGCGGACGAGCCGATCGTAACAGATACTTCCAAAGCTCTGGATACGCTGAATAGCGTGTGTAAGGAAATGGATGATCGCTATGATCTGCTGAAAATGGCGCTGGTTCGGGATATCAAAGCGTATAACAAGAAATTCAAAGAAGGCGAACTGGACGAAGAACTGGGACACCGTCACCTGCCATATATCGTAGTTATCATCGATGAGCTTGCTGACTTAATGATGACAGCCGGAAAGCAAATTGAAGAGCCGATTGCGAGATTAGCTCAGCTTGCTCGTGCTATTGGGATTCATTTGGTGGTTGCAACTCAACGTCCTTCGGTGAATGTAATTACAGGTACCATCAAGGCTAACTTCCCGGCACGAATTGCTTATCAGGTTGCTTCAAAAGTTGATTCCAGAACTATTCTGGATATGGGCGGAGCAGATCAATTGGTTGGAGCAGGAGATATGCTGTTTACCAACGGGGCAGGAATGACCAGACTTCAAAATGCATTTGTATCAACTGAAGAAGTAGAAAGAATAAACTCATTTATTGGCCAACAGGCCGGGTATAAGGAACCATTTCATCTGCCGATAATACAAGAGGACAATGTAGGAATACCGGATCCGTTAGATGATATAGATGAAATGTTTCAGGCTGCAGCCAAAGTTGTAGTGTTACATCAGCAGGGATCCGTTTCATTATTACAAAGAAAATTGAAGATCGGCTATAACAGAGCTGGTAGAATCATAGATCAATTATTTAATGCAGGAATCGTTGGACCATATCAGGGAAGTACCGCGCGGGATGTTCTCGTTCAGGAAGAAGAAGAATTACAAGAGATCTTTGATGGACTTGAAAACCTCTAGTCTTTTTTCATTGCTGATGATCGTTTTTGCGGTCTCCGTACAGGCGCAAACCAAAGTGTTTCCAAAACTGAAAGCTAACTTTGAAAACGAAAAGGTTTTTGTGGCAGATTTTGAGCACGTTTATTTTGATTCTTATACAAAAGAGTCATTAACGAGCCAGGGAAAGATCTGGGTTTCTTCAGATAAATACCGACTAGATAGTGAAAATCAATTACTGATCGTGGATGGGGAAACTTCCAGAGTATATGATGAAGTTCGAAACAGAGTTATTGTAAGCGACTATTCTGAAGAAGACGATGATTTTGCACCTTCCAGAATGTTGAACGGAGTAGATTCAACCTACACCATTACGGAAGAAAAAATGACCAATGGAAGAACAAAGATCATCATGAAAACAGACGATGATTTTGCGCTGTATTTGACGGTTGAGATCGTGGTGAATTCTGAAGCAATTCCGGTAAGTATTACAGCCTATGACTTTTCAGAAAATGAGATCATAACCACATTTAAAAACGGTGCTTTTTTGCTTAAAAACCCAGAGCTTTTCGAGTTACGATATCCTCAGGATGCAGAAATAGTTGATACCAGGTACTGATCTTGAAAACAGCACTAAAAGTACTCGCAGGAATTCTGATCGCCGGTTTTTTTCTTTGGCTTGCATTCAAAGAAGTAGAATTTGAGCAAATAGTAGAAGCATCCAGGTCTATGAGCTATGGCTGGATCATTCCGTTCGTTCTGGCAACGTTAGTGGCACATTTTATTCGGGCGGAAAGATGGAGATTATTATTCAGCGATAAAGCTAAAACGCCACACAGAGTCACTCTTTTTACAGGTGTGATGGTCGGATATCTGTCAAACATTCCATTCGCAAGATTAGGAGAAGTTACACGACCTGTGTATGTAGCTCGTCAGGTTGACGAAAGCAACAGTAAGTTGATCGGAACCATCGTTCTTGAGCGAATTATAGACATGGTGAGCTTGCTTTTGCTGATGACTTTTGTGGTCATATTCATGGTTTCAGATCCGGAAATACTCAGTAATTTATTTGGGATAGACATCACCGACTCTGAAGTACTTCTTTCCTTTGCATTTTCTATTGGAAAATATTTAGGGATCGCATTTCTGGGTTTTGCAGTAATCTATTTTATCCTGAGATCTTTAAGTACAAAATTAGAGTTTGTATCCAAAGGTTTTGAAAAATTCAAAGAGATTTCAAAGACGTTTATCGACGGAGTTTTGGCGGTAAAGGAGCTTAAAAACTGGCCGCTTTTTGTTTTATACACCGCGTTGATCTGGGTGTGCTACATTGGAATGACATATATTCCATTCTGGATGTTTGATATGCATTCTATTTATGATCTTTCTTATGCAGATGCTTTAGTACTTACCATGGTGTCTGCTGTTGGTATTATCATTCCAACCCCGGGAGGTGTTGGAACATATCATTTATTCATAACCAAGAGTTTATTTTTGTTGTATGCAGTACCTGAAACAATTGGTTTGGCTTACGGAACCATTACACATGCTTCAACGCTCGCAGTAATAATTTTAAGTACACCCCTACTATTAGCTGTTGATAAATATATTGCTTTAAAACATTCGGCTAAAACTGAGGGAACAAGCCCGAAATAAAACAGTACATCTTTTGACGTACACAGGTTAACCTTACTCTAAAAATTTAGTACATTCTTAAAACTCCTTTTTTGACGATGAAACGATCCCTTTTTGCAACTATTTTACTTCTGTTCATCATTTGCCCGGCTTTGCTAGCCCAAAGCGGGAGTACTCAAAATTCATTATTACCCGAAATAGATCCGCAGGACATTGAAATCAGAAGTGAATTCAGGGCAAGGTTCCCGGGAATCAGACGCCAGCCAATTTTAGGATTTAATCCCAAACCCAGAGTTTTTCGCATCGATCCGAACAGGGTTCCTTTTATGGAGTCTGACAAAGATGCAGTTGCCAGCATAGCTCTTACTCAACTGGACAGACCGCAGCCACCGGTTAAATCAGTTTTAGAAGAACCGTCCAGAACAAATGCATTTATAAAAGCAGGCATTGGAAGTTTTACTACTCCGGAACTGGAAGCCTATATGCTGAGAAGGATGAACAATGAAAGTGTTGCTTCTGTAAATATTGATTACTCAAGCTCAAGTGGTCATCTGGATAATCAGGATTCCGGTTTCAGATTTTTTGATATGAATGGTATTTACGGCACAAAATTAAAAAAGGGAGCAAAGTTTTCGGCTAAAGCAGGTGCATTTAGTGATTTCAACCATCTGTTTGAATTGTCAAATAATGTACCCTCAGATAATTCAGGGACATCTGAAAAAGAATATCAGGGCTTCAACGCAGGATTTATACTTGAAAACAATGCGAATGAGTTGGAAGGATGGGAGCTTTATCTGAGCGCATCTGCCACAAAAATAGATCTGATGGCCCCAAATGCTGCTCTAAGAGGTAATCAGTCAGAGCAACTATTGCATACCGGCTTTGAAAAAGAATGGGTAGGTTCAAAGCTGTATGATGTTTTTAGTGCAAAGATTAATATTGAAGCCGGTAATTACTCAGCAGACAGAGTTGGTGACACTCAGTGGATTAGCTCTTCAGCCACTTTCGGGTATAGTAGCTTATTCAATTATGCTACAGAAATAGAATTAGAAGGAGGAATTGCTTACTTCTCAGACAGCTTCAGAAGCAAACCATTATTTGTCTTAAATTCTTCTCTGGATCACACCATTAAAGAGGGTTTGAATCTTATCGGACAGATTTATGCGAAACCTGAAATGGAATCTGTTTGGAAACACCATCAAAATAACAGGTTTTTAAATACCGGCTCTCAAACCCAATTTCAATATACATTTGGAGTGAATGGAGGAATAGAATTTAAACCTTTTGAATCTACAAAGCTTTTCGGGATGATTTCATATAAGGCAATAGATAATTACGATTTCTATTCAAGAGCTGAGCGAACATTCGGAGCTAATACAGAACAAACATTTTATACAATCAATTACGCAGACGCTTCAAAATTCAGAATGGAAATAGGAGTTACTCAGCAGATTGTTAGTGATAAAATTTGGTTTGATGGGTTTGTGTATGCTCAAAGACCGGAATTGAAAAGTGGGGGAGACATTCCTTTCGAAGAAAGAGTAGGCGCTGAAGGAGTGTTCTCTGTTAAACCAGCGGATCAGATTACGATAAGCTCATGGGTGCAATATGTGGGGGAAAGGAAAGAAGGAAATACTTTAAGCCCACAAACTGTAGATGGTTATCTTCTTTTAAACGGAGAAGCCGATTATAAGATCAACGAAAAATTTGGCCTTTACTTGAAAGTGTTGAATATTCTGGGACAAAATTATGAAGTTTGGCAAGGTTATGAAGAACGACCTTTCCAAATATTCGGAGGTATTAAAGTAACTTTATAAGCTATGACGAACGATTTTTTAAAAGCATTTGGATTAACGATTCGTGATCAGGTCATCATGAAAAACTCTGTTGAAATAAAAGGATTAGGCACTTTTAAAGCAGAGCATACTAGTCAGCAGCAGGAAAGAAAGGGAGATGGAAAACTTGTAATGCTCCCTCCAAAAGATAGTATTGAATTCAAAGCGGATATGGAGGAATAGCAATGCTGATAGATAACGAAAAGTTTATTGCCTTACTTGCAGATAATTCGGGAATAGAAAAAGAGAAAGTCGAGAAGTATCTGGAAGAACTTATAAGCGAAATGAAAGCTTCTTTTGATGAAGGAGAGGGTTATGAAGTTGAAGGATTTGGGATTTTCAGCAAATTAGGATCAAATATACTGTTTATTCCCTCTGATGAATTGGAAACAGAGATCAACTACAAGTATGTAGGCATGGAGCCCATCGAGCTTCCGGGAAGTATACCACAGGAAGAAACTGAGGCAATAGACGAAGAGGAAGAAAACCCGATACAGGGAATTCTTGATGCAAGTGCATCCGAAGAGCGTGAAGAGTACGAAGATCCGTTTGCTGAGTTATTTAACGAAGCAGAAGAACATGAAAAAAGTGGTGCAAAAGAAAATGAACAAGGAGATCTTACCGAAGATGAAATTGAAGCCGTTGTTGAAGAAGAAATAGAAAGTGAAGATACAGAGGAGATCGTTTCTGAAGAAATTGATGCTGAAGAAGAAAAAGCAGAACCAGAAGAGGCGTTAGAAGATTCACTTAAAGATATATTTGGTTCAGACGAAGCTGAAGAAGAACCAGAAATAGCAGAAGAAGAAGAAGAGCCTGAACCGGAAGAGGAGACTGTGCCGGGGCCTGAAAATTGGGGTATCGATGCTCATAAAGAAGAAGAACAGGAAGGAGCTTTTTCAGGGTTATTGGGAGACTCGGGAGAAGAGCCGGAGTTAATTGATGAAGATGATATTTTTGCTACCGGCGAAGAAATTACAGAAAACGAGGGTGTTCCGGAAACAGATGAAGAAGATCCTTTCGTAGAAGAAACCAATGACCCTGAAGAAGTTGAGGAAGAAATAGACTTCTCAGCATTGGAAGATGATTCTGCGGTCGAAGATTTCGAAGACCCATTTGAATCTTTAGAAGATGAGCAGGAAGATGACTTTGTGCCGGTTGTAACAAATGTATCATCCGGTAAAGCATCTAAAAAGGATAATGATAAACCTGAAGATGAAGAAGAAAACAAAACAGAGAAAAAAAGCAGAACTCCAAAGAGCCCCAGAGACAAAAAACAAAGCTCTCCTGTCTTTTTATATATGATTCTTGGTTTGATTTTACTGGGAGGAACCGGGTATTTACTTGCGTATTTTGGTGTGGTTAATATTGATGGAATTACACCTGGTACAGCTTCAACACAAGTGGCGCAGAACACGCCGCAAGTAACACAACCGGAAAGCACACCTCCGCAAACCACTCAACCAGAAGAAGAACAACCCGTACGGGATACGCCGGATGTTGAAGCAGCTAATGATGAAACCACTACTGATGAAAGCGAAGAAAGTAATGGGAACTCTACTGGCTCTGGCAATGATGCGACAGAAGAATCATCGTCAAATAAACAGGAAAACGATATTGCGCCATTGGTTGCGGATGAAAAAGCTCCGGGCGATGGAGGTATTATTTCACCTGTGAACATTCAGGGAGAAGCAGAAGTTTATGGTCTAAATGGCACTGCCACTGAAGCAGGGAACAATGGTTATACAATCGTGCTATATACATTAAGCCGGAAATCCGGGGCTGATGAGCAGTTTGAAAAATTATCTAAACAAGGCTACCGGGTCATTATTAAAGAAAAACCTTCTCAGGAATACGGTGCATTGTATCGTGTTAGCATTGGACAATTTGAGTCATTGGCAGATGCGGCCATTGCTGCTGAAAAAGTTGACTCTGAAATACTTGGAAATTATATCATCACAAAAATTTAAACACTTCATTTACATGAACACCCTTCTTTTATTACTTCAGGATTCCACAGCAGTTGCCGATTCTTTAGCACAGGCACTTGAAGGAGAAACAATTACATTATTCGATCTGTTAATTGAAGGAGGGATATTAATGATTCCGATCTTCGTTCTGTTCATGCTTTCCATTTATGTAATTGTGGAGCGCTGGAGAGCATTAAACCGATCACAAACGGATACAGACAGGTTTTTAAATTCAGTTGAAGGTTTACTAAAGTCTGGTAAACAATCAGACGCAATGGCTTATTGTGATGATTATGATAAACCTCTGGCCCGAATTATTAAAGCGGGAATTAAACGATTAGGACGCCCGATTCGAGATATCGAAGACGCCATTGACAATGCCGGAAAAAAGGAAATATTCTTTCTTGAAAAAAGAATGAATTGGTTAGCAACCATTGCAGGTGTAGCTCCATTATTGGGTTTTACCGGAACGGTAACAGGTATGATCGAAGCGTTTATGGATATACAATCCCTTCAGGGTAATGTTAATCCGAGCGAACTTGCAGGTGGTATCTGGGAGGCTCTGATTACCACCGCAGCAGGGCTTATTGTAGGACTGATTGCTTTTGGTTTTTATAACTTTTTATTGGGAAAAATAAATAGATCTATTTTTGAATTGGAAAATGCATCTGCAGATTTTATGGATTTACTGCAATCACCGGCACCTAAAAAGCAGGCGTAATTATGGCACGCGATTTTAGACGAGGAGATAAAAGGTTAACCCCGCTATCACTATTTTCACAATCTTCATTGACTGATATTGTGTTACTTTTATTGATCTTCTTTTTGCTGACTTCTTCTTTTGTTACAAATTTTGGAATAAAAGTGAACATCCCAAAAGCAGAGTCCGGATCAACTACACAAAATGAGTTTATTTCTGTAGCGATTACCAAGGAAGGCGAGTTTTATGTGGATGGAGACCTAACTGCAAGAGGTTCTTTAGCTCTGCAAATAAGAGCTGCACGCAATAATAAGCAGAGTCAAACGATTATACTACGTGCCGATAAAGACGCAAAAGTGGATGATGCAGTAAGAGTTATGAATATCGGGAAAGCCTTGAATTTAAAACTGGTAATGGCCACGGAGCAAAGCTCACTCTAATTAGATCAAATGAGTAATAATAAGTTTACTAAAGATGACAGTGTTGCACTTACAGTTACGTTAAGTGTTAGTATTGTTATGGTTTTATTTTCTCTTTGGTATACATTAGATATGAATCAGAATTTTCGCCCGTCTTTTATTGAGGTCGAATTCGGAGAGTTCAGGACAGGAACATTGGCAGAGTTTTCTGAGGTTAAAGATGAAGAAGTAGCAAAAAGACCAAACCCTTCCGAAGTAAAAACCGAGGAACCAGTCGAAGAAACACCGATTCCTGAAGAGCAACCCACAAATCCAACAGAAGAGATTACAAAGCCGGTGGATCTTCCTGACGAAGTTGAAGAGGTGAAGGAAGAGAAAGTAGAAACCCCCCAAACAGAAGTGGTAGATCCCACCAAAGAAACAGCGGAAGAAGTAAAAGAAGAAATTGAAATCCCACCGCAAGCAAAAGAAGATCTTGAGGTTAGCGACGGAGCAAAAGAAAGCGGAGACACTAAAGGAAATACCGGAGAAACAAATGCCGATGCCGGAACAGGTGTTGATGATGAAAAATCTGCTCCTTATGAACTTAAATGGGAAGGCAATATAGAAAGAGATCCCATGGTTCAGCCTTTGCCTGAAAATACAGCAAATACAGAGGGAGTAATATCCGTAAGGTTTCAGGTTAAACCAGATGGATCAGTAGGTTTAATTATTCCATTAAAGAAAATGAATCCTGAGTTAGAAAAAGAAGTACAGCGAACATTAAGAAGTTGGAAATTTTCAAAGTTACCAAGTGGTGTACCTCAACAAGCTCAATGGGGAACAATAACATTTAGATTTGTATTCGGTTAGACGAAATAGTTATGAAACGAATAAAACTGTCAACACTCCTGTTAGGAGTTTTTGTTATACTTTCAGCATGCATAAAAAGCGAAACAGAGGAATTTATTGAAGTTAATTCCTGGATTAAGGAAAATATGCAGGAGAATTATCTATGGCCTGAAAGAGTGCCGGACGAAGTTGATGGGCGAATTCCTCCCGGCGCTTATTTTGGAGGAATATTAGACCCAAATGATTTTATTTCATTTATTACTGACAGAACGGTTTTCTTTGAATCAGAAATTAATGAAAGACCATTTTCAAGCGGATTATCTCCGGCTTTTGGAAGATTTAGTAATAGCAACAACGTATTTGTTTTAACGGAATTTGTTTATCCACAATCTTCTGCAGATTCTAGCGGAATAAAACGCGGAGATATAGTTTTAGCTGTAGATGACATACCTTTAAATATTTCAAATTTTGAACGCTTGTTTTTTGCAGAAAGGTCTACAGTTAGATATACAATGGGCGAATTTATTCCAAGCCAGGGAATTATTGCAGAAACAGGTGAAGTAATTACGGTTAAGCAGTCTCAAATGGATTTAAACCCTGTTGTACATTCAAGCATCATAGACACCGTAAATAATAAAATAGGTTATTTGTTTTACGCTGAATTTTTAAACGGAGAAAATGGAAAATTTAATGACAGCCTTGATATGGCTGTTCAGAATTTTAAGTCTGAAGGAGTTACAGATCTTATAGTAGATTTACGATATAATCTTGGGGGAGATATTGATGCAGCAGAAAATCTTGCAAATGCTATAGTTTCTAGTGCTGCAGCGCAGTCTGAAGAAGTTTTTGTTAAGTTTGAATATAATGAAAACATTGAGCAAGAGATCATTAATGAAGAGGGACAAAACTCCGAAAGATTAGAAAGAAAATTTACTGAGGTACCCGAAAATCTTGGTTTGCAAAGAGTGTTTTTTTTAACAGGAGGTAAAACTGCTTCAACAAGTGAGTTATTAATAAACGGGCTTACACCTCATATGAATGTTATTAAAGTTGGTGAATCTACCAGTGGTGAATTTTTTGGGACAACAATGCTAAAAGGTGAGGATGCGGTTCCTCCGAATGATTATATCATGGTGCCTGTATTTGTACAGTATGTAAACTCAGAGGGCGCGGCTAGTTTAGTGTTTGGGATTGAACCCGAAATTGAGGTTGAGGATGATTTGTTAGCACCATTTCAAATAGGAGACACAGAAGATCCCTTACTTGGAGCAGCGGTTAACTTTGTAATAAACGGTTCCCAAAAAATACGAAAATACTCTCCTTCCAAAGATTATGAACTTCTCCCTGTTAGAACAGAAGAAGTGAAAGGTAGCCTGCTGTTTAAATCCGAAAAGAAAAAGTAAGAGAAGGATTGTTCAGAATATTCACGAGTTCACAATTTTTTACCCCTTCCTTGCTTCTGTAGCAATACATTCAGTTATTCAATTCTGTAATAACTAACTAAACTAACTTCGGTGCTAACTATGAAGGCAAGAAAGCAATTCTTTTCCGCAATCGTTTGTATGATTGTATCATTATTTATAGCTGATATAGCCTCAGCTCAGATTTTTGGACATGGTGAGGAAACAAAATCTCCCGCTTTTAAAAAAGAACTATTCAAGGATTTAAATTATAGAAATATTGGACCTTACAGAGGCGGTCGCTCTGTTGCTGTTTCAGGTCATGATTCCCAACCGTACACTTTTTATACAGGTTTTACGGGGGGTGGAGTTTATAAAACCACAGATGGTGGAAGTAGCTGGATCAATATTTCAGACGATTATTTTAAAACAGGCTCTGTTGGAGCTATTTCCGTTGCCCCCTCTGATCCGAATGTAATTTATGTTGGTATGGGTGAAACCGATATCCGGGGTAATATGAGTGCCGGAGATGGGATGTACAAATCCACGGATGCCGGAAAAACCTGGAAGCATATTGGTTTAGGGCAAAGCCAGTTCATTGGGGATATAGAGGTTCACCCGGCAAATGATGACATTGTTTGGGTAGCTGCAATGGGACAGATCTTCGGAGAAGAAGGAAATGATGAACGTGGGGTTTTTAAATCCACGGATGGTGGAAAAACCTGGAATAAAGTTTTATACAGAAATAATAAAACGGGAGCGGTTGATATAGCAGTTGATCCGAATAATCCCAGAATTTTATTCGCAGCACTTTGGGAAGCTTACAGAAATCCATGGGAAATGAGTAGCGGTGGTGAAGGTAGTGGATTATTCCGTAGTAAAGATGGCGGAGAAACATGGGAAGAGATATCTAAATATCCCGGAATGCCAAAAGGGCTGCTTGGGAAAATAGGTGTTGCTGTTTCTCCTGCAAATTCGAACAGAGTTTGGGCTATTGTTGAAAATCAAAACGGCGGAGGTTTGTTTCGCTCAGAAAATGGTGGAGATAGCTGGAGAAGAATAAGTGCAGACAGAAATCTTCGACAAAGAGCATGGTATTATTCCAAAGTAATTGCAGACCCTGAAAATGAAAATGGAGTGTATGTTCTGAATGTAGGATTCTGGAAGTCAACAGACGGAGGAAGCAAATTCAGTAGAATCGGAACTCCTCACGGCGATCATCATGATCTGTGGATCGATCCCAATGATCCACAACGTATGATTATTGCAGATGACGGTGGCGGTCAGGTAACATACAATGGCGGAGAAGGTTGGTCATCATATTACACATCAGCAACAGCTCAAATTTATCAGGTTACCACAGACAATCAATTCCCGTATATGGTATATGGTGCTCAGCAGGATAATAGTACATTCGCGATAAAGAACAGAACAAGCGGCTTTGGAATAAATGAAAGTGACTGGTGGCCGGTAGCCGGTGGTGAGAGCGGATATATCGCTCCTGATCCCGAAGATCCAAACGTAACATTTGGTGGTAGCTACGGTGGATATCTTAACAAATATGATAAAGAGCTTGGGTTAAGCGATCGTGTTGACGTTTGGCCTGACAATCCAATGGGAGCTGGTGCAGAAAATCTGAAGTACAGATTTCAGTGGACGTTTCCGATCATAATTTCACCTCATAATCCAGATGTATTATACACTACTTCACAGCATGTACATCGCTCAACAGATGAAGGAATGAGCTGGGAAACTATTAGTGATGATCTAACCAGAAACGATAAAGAAAAGCAGAAAGAATCCGGTGGGCCGATTACAAAAGATGATACCTCTGTAGAATATTACAATACGATATTTACCTTTGTTGAGTCACCAATTCAACAAGGAACTTTTTGGGCAGGTTCTGATGACGGATTGATTCATATTAGCAGAGATAATGGAGAAACCTGGGATAATGTGACCCCGAAGGGACTACCTGAAACAATGATCAGTATCATTGATGCTTCCCATCACGATGCGGGAACAGCGTATTTTGCTGCAACACGATATAAGTTCAATGACTTTGCTCCGATGATCTACAAAACCACAAATTATGGTAAAAGCTGGACGAAGATCACAAAAGGAATACCTGAAATGGATTTTACCAGAGTAGTTCGTGAAGATCCAAACAAACAAGGATTGTTATATGCAGGAACAGAAACCGGAGTATATGTCTCTTTTGACGCGGGCGAAAACTGGCAGGATCTTCAACTGAACTTGCCTGCAGTTCCGGTTACCGATATGGATGTCCATAAACGCGACAAGGATCTGGTAGTAGCAACTCAGGGACGTTCTTTCTGGATATTGGATGATCTCCCGGTGCTGCACCAAATGAGCGATCAGATCGCTAAAGCAGAAAACCATCTTTTTCAACCTGAGAGAACATATTTGTTCGGCGGTCCCAGCTTTAGCAGACCGGGCTCAACAGTAGGACAAAACCCTGAGCGGGGCGCTGTATTCTTCTATACACTGCAAGATGAAGTTGAAGAAGAGATTAAACTTGAAATACTGGACCCGGCAGGAAATACAATACGAACTTATTCTAGTATTAAAGATGACAATGATCGCCCGGTGAGAGAATCTTCAACTTTTTATGAAGAAGAAGATAGAGCCAGACCAAGCGTTGTGGCAAATCAGCCGGGACTCAATAAATTTGTTTGGGGACTGGATTATCCTGATGTAACCAGAATTGACGGCACACAAATTCTATGGGCTGGAAATACTTCAGGTCCGTCCGCGATTCCGGGAACTTACACTGTAAAAATGCACATTGGTGATAAGGTTGTTGCAGAACGTAATTTTGAAGTAGTAAAAGACCCAAGATTAGAAAATGTTTCTCAGGAAGATTTTGTAGCACAATTCGAACTGGTTAAAACTATCAAAGCAAAACTGGACAGTACTCACAAAACCATCAACAGAATTCGCGAGGTTCGAAAAGAAATCAACGAAATGATGGCTGAAGCCAAAAACAACGAAGAGCTTCAGGAAAAGGCTAAGAATATGCTAAAAGCTATGTCTGAAGTTGAAAATGAATTAATGCAAACTAAAGCAGAAGCTACTCAGGATGTATTAAACTTTGAGATTAAACTGAATAATAAACTTGCTGCGCTAGCCAGCACCGTTGCTACCGGTTACGGAAGGCCAACGAAACAGCAATATGCTGTGTATGAAGATCTGGCTGCAAAAGTAGATGTTCAATTCAAGCGTCTTCAAGCGGTGTGGGATGGTGAATACGAGAATATAATTCAGGAATTCGAGGGAGCAAGCGGCAGGATACAGAATTAAATGAAATTACTAATACTAGGAGCCTCGGGTGGTTGCGGAATAGAAGTTATGTATCAGGCTGTTGCCCGAGGTTACCAAGTTACCGCAGTTGTAAGGGAAGAAACTCCTTTTAAGGCTCCTGATCATGTCAAGGTTGTAAGAGGAAGTGTACTTAATCGAGAACTCCTTGAAAGTGCTGTTAAAGGAAAAGATGCGGTGATTTCATGTTTGGGACTAAACCGAAAGAATAAGCTTAATCCCTGGTCACAAATCACATCACCAAAAGATCTGACTTCCCAAACCGTTAGCAATTTAATATCGATTTTAAACCCGGAAGTGAAACTCGCTGTTATAAGCGCAGCAGGTGTAGCGGAATCATTTTTAAATACAAATCCGGTACTAAAATTTTTGATCAGGAATAGTAGTTTGGGGCCAGCATATAATGATCTTGAGAGGATGGAGGAAGAACTTTCCCAAAGTAAGCTTGACTGGTATGCAGTTCGCCCGGTTACCCTTACAGATTTTAAATCAAAACCGGTAATAGAAACAAATTCTTATGGCTTATTCGATATGATATCAAGAGCCTCTGTGGCGAGTTGTTTACTTGATTTGTTGGAGGGAGAAATTCTGGTTCAGAATAAAACACCGATAATTCAGAATTAGAATGGATCTAAGGTCTCTTGGAGCGGGAGCTCCAATCCCGCATTCCCAAGCAGAGCTTGGGAACTAGGGGAAGAATTTTTGTCTGTTCCGATGCTTTATCTCGGAACTAATTCACAGATCATTTTATAATTGTTTAGAGAGGAATTTGTTCCGTATCGGATTTCTGGAAAACGAAATTAAAGACGTAATTAATTCGACCTGAAGGAACATCTTGTAATTAAATTTTGCTATTCAAAAGAATGAAGTAGAGCAAACAGACTAAAATGTATTATCAAAAGGAAAAATAATACCCAAATTTTTTTGAAGTATGTTAAATTAATAATGGTTGAGTAAATTGGAAACTGAACAAGGCATAGTAGAAAGGCAAAGAGTTCAAACTCAAACAAGTAAGCCATTATTGTTGGTATAGGAAAGATTAACTGTAAAGGTAAAATATGCCCGTGCCCACCGCCACCAAGAAAAACGCTAAATAAAAACAATGCACAACCTAAGATAAAAGAGAATGCTAAATGGCGCTTAAATTTAACGTTCTCATTCTCACTCATCACCTTTCAGGTCTGACTTTTCACTTTTTACTTCCTCACCATTGGGCATCGCATTCCGGAAGTTGATATCTCTTTGCGGGAATGGAATTTCGATATCATATTTTCTGAATTTCCTTACAATTGCTTGGTTCAGCTCATTTAGTATTACATAATGATCTTTCACATTAGCTACCCAAACAAACAATTTCATATCCCATGAAGAATCTCCGAAAGAGCGTAAATGTACATCATGTTTAGGGTGGTCTAAAATAGACGTGTTTTCTTCAGCTACTTCATTCAGTGCTTTTAAAACAAGATCCAAATCAGAACCATAAGAAACCCCAACATCAATAACCAAACGATAGGTTGGATCTCCGTAAGAATAGTTCACTACATCTTTGGAGATGAATTCTGAATTCGGAACAATAATGGAAATATTATTAATCGATCTTACGGTAGTAGAACGAATATTTATTTCCTGAACATCGCCTTCAATACCGTTAACCATAACGCGATCTCCAATACTGATCGGTCGCTCAAAAAGTACTATCAAACCTGAAATGAAGTTGGAAGTGATATTCTGTAAACCAAAACCAATACCTACAGACAGGAAACCAAAGATGACAGCAAGTCCTGTTAAATCTACTCCTATAAATTGAAATGAAACCAGCAATCCGATGATCATTACTACATACTGTGTCATTCTGGAAAGAGTGAAACGAAGCCCGGAATCTTTTATAAATCGGGGAAGGATCTTTTGATTAAGTAACCGTTTTACAAATCCACCCAGATAGGAAAAGCCGATTATAAAAAGGACGAAGATACAGATCGAAAGAAGCGTTACGGGAGTATCTTTTAGTTCAAATAAAGTGGTGTTGAAAAGATTACCCATATAGTTGAAAATCTCACCAGGTGTAAGTTGGTCCATCGTAGGTAATGAGGACTGAGTAGAGTCTGCTTGCATATTATTCTTTCAAATTAGTTTCAGAGAAAATAAACAAATCTGAAAGAATCACACGCTAATTGTTTGATCACCCTTCTTTTTTACCTGCTTCGCGATCACGACGGGATTTTATCATTCTTTGAACCAAAGAATCAAGGCGCTGTAATTGTTCAGGCGTACAAAGAGCCCTGATATTAGAAATATGTTCATAGGTTCTGAATTCCATATCTGAAACTAACATCCCGATTTCAGAAGTCAGGGAATCCACTGCTTCAACGGAAACATCCTGAACACGGGTAAGCCTAAACATTTCCCGGCGCTTTTCATCAACCTTTTGCTGAAGCGCTTTGGTTTCTGTTCTGTGGTTTGCATTCAGAGAATCATAAGCTTGCTTTTGCTCTACAGTAAAATCAAGTTTTTTGGCAAGGTATTCGGCCCGTCGGTCTTCTCCCGATCTTTTGCCCCGGTCTCGTTTGTCAAAAGCGGAGGTGGTAATAAAGCCAATCAGAATCAGGTTCAGAATCACCAGTGCTGAAATGGAAATGACAGTAAATCGTTTGTTTTCGAATAAACCCATGAGTTACTCCAAGGATGTTAATGTTGCGTAATCAGGGAAATACTCCTCCGAATATTCTGAGATATCTTCAGCTGATTGTTCAGCATCAGAATTAGCGGAATAAAAAAGTATAGCAGAGACATTCAGTATCAATATCAAAATAACAGCAGCATATTTACGCACTTCAGAAAGAGAAAAAATGGTAGCAGTTACAGGAATGTGTTGTTTATCAACTTCATCAAAACGAGCAAAAAGATTGTCTTCAAAATTATCACTCGTTGAAAGAAAGTCCGGTTTTTCAGCATCTTTCATGAGTTGATCTATGTGGTTTTGTATGTCTTTTTTTGATTTCATATTGCTTCGGATAAAGGATTAGGCGAAATGTGTTGTAAAAACTTGTGCTCATTAAAAATAATTTTCATAATTGTCCTCCATGATCTTTCTGAGGTTCTGTTTGCTACGGTGAACCAATGATTCAATAGAAGACAAACTTTTCTCCATGATGTCTGCAATTTCTTTATAGCTCAGTCCGTCTTGTTGACTTAGAATAAAAGCAGTCCTTTGAGTTTCTGGAAGTTCGCTCAGAGAAGCTCGTATAAACTGTTGCTGTTGTTTTTGGTACATATCTTCTTCCGGATCAGATAGTTCTGAAGCAGTTTGAGCCATTTCTAGTTCTGCGGCTTCTGATCGAATTCTTTTTTCAAAATAAGCAGCGCGTTTCAGGCTGCGACGTTTTTTTAATTCATCCAGTGATCTGGAAACTGCAATTCTATACATCCAGGTGAAGAGGGAGGCTTCTTCTTTAAAATTAGAAATGGTTCTGTAGACTTCAGTAAAAACTTCCTGTGTTAAATCTTCGGCGTCATCAGCATCTTTTACATATCCATAACAAACATTAAGGATGGGATCTTTGTATTCACGAACTAATCGGTGAAACGCAGTTCGGTCTTTATCCCTTAATCGTTGTATGAATTCCTTTTCTTCCACTAAAGATAATTTAATGTTTTAGGCGAAGGATTTAAGAATTTCTTTTGGAAGAAGTTTTATCAAATAACAGTAGGGACGCAAAATTTTACGTCCCTACTGTTGATAATTAAAGACAATTATTTTTTTAGGATTACAGGCTTTGTTCGCCATATCTCATCGGCATAATCCAGAATGGTTCGGTCACTGGAGAATTTGCCGATGTTAGCCACATTCAGTATAGCCTTTCTGTTCCATTCCGATTGATCTTTATAAAGTTCTTCAACTTCCTCCTGCTTTTTCACATAGGCTTCATAATCAGCCATAACCATGAAGTAGTCTCCTTTGTGAAGTAATGCGTCAACTATAGGCTGGAAAAGCGTTGGATCTTCTTCACAGAAGAAACCGGTACGAATTTGATCGATTACTTTTTTCAGCTCAGTATTGGCGTTGTAGTAATCCCAGGGATTATAACCTTGCTGACGAAGTTCGTCTACTTCTTCAACTGTTAATCCAAAAATGAAAATGTTATTGTCACCAACTTCCTCTTTGATCTCTACATTTGCTCCGTCAAGAGTACCGATAGTAAGAGCGCCGTTCAGTGCAAATTTCATGTTACCTGTTCCCGAAGCTTCCATTCCTGCAGTAGAAATTTGCTCGGATAGATCAGCCGCCGGGATCATCATCTCAGCCAGGGTTACTCTGTAGTTTTCGAGGAAAACACATTTCAGTTTGCCACTGACATCAGGGTCATTATTTACTTTTTCACTTATGCTGTTAATCAGCTTAATATGAAGTTTTGCCATCGCATAACCGGGGGCGGCTTTTCCACCAAATATGACCGTTCTTGGAACAATATCCAGATCAGGATTTTCTTTTAAGCGGTTATAAAGCGTTGCAACGTGCAGTGCAGCCATTAACTGTCGCTTGTATTCATGTATTCTTTTGATCTGAATATCAAACATGGAGGTTGGATCTACATCAATATCCATTTCATCTTTGATGTATTCGGACAACTGCTTTTTATTTTCCAGTTTTATTTTCCCAAACTTTTTCTGGAAAGTTTTCTTCTTAGCTGATGGAGCAAGTTTTTTAAGTTGATCAAGATCAGTGATCCATTGGTCGCCAATTTCTTCAGTGATCAGGTCGGATAAATCAGGATTACATTGTTTCAACCATCTTCTTGGGGTAATTCCATTGGTTTTGTTTGTAAACTTGTCGGGGTAAATTTCGTCAAAATCCTTAAACATGGTTTCTTTCACCAGGCGGGAATGCAATGCAGCTACACCGTTTACTTTTCTGGATCCCACAATTCCCAAATGTGCCATGTGTACAACCGGATTTTCACCTTCTCCAATGATGCTCATTCTTTTCATCCGGGCAACATCATTTCCGTGTGATGCTTTAATAGTATCCATAAAACGACGATTGATCTCATGGATAATATTGAGGTGTCTTGGCAACAGATTTCTCATCAATGAGACCGGCCATTTTTCCAACGCTTCCGGAAGCAAAGTGTGATTGGTATACGCCATCGTGTTGGATGTGATATCCCAGGCTTTTTCCCAAGGCATGTTCACATCGTCAAGTAAAACACGCATTAATTCAGGAATCGCCAGATTTGGATGGGTATCATTACACTGAATTGCAACACGTTCCGGAAATTTGCTCCAGTCATCGGTTCCTTTCTTAAAGCGTCTAATAATATCCTGCATAGATGCTGACACCAGAAAATATTCCTGTTTTAAGCGGAGCTCCTGGCCAACAAATACTTTATCGTTTGGATAAAGAACACGCGTAATATTTTGCTCCAGCTGATTGTCTTTTACGGCGTCTATATATTGTCCCTGATTGAAACTCTTTAAGTCAAGAGTGGCGTCAGATTCCGCTTTCCATAATCTTAAATTATTGACGATTCCGTTATCATATCCCGGAATCGGAGTGTCATAAGCAACCGCTTGTACTTTCCGGGTGTTTTCCCAACTGTAGTGATGTCCGCCATCTCCATTTTGCTTAGCATCCTGATGTCCGTAAAATTCTACCGGATACTGAACTTTAGGACGCACAATATCCCACGGGTTTCCATAACGTAACCAAAGATCAGGTTTTTCAACCTGAAACCCATTTTCCATAGTTTGATAAAAAATTCCATAGTCATAGCGTAAACCGTATCCAATTGCAGGAATTCCCAATGTTGCCATGGAATCCAAAAAACAAGCAGCAAGCCTACCCAAACCACCATTTCCAAGTCCCGCATCCCATTCTGCATTACGGATATCATCATAATCCAAACCAACATCTTGTAAAGCATCAGCTATTTCTTGTTGAACATCCAGATTAACCACCATGTTATCCAACAGACGACCGATCAAGTATTCCATGGATAAATAGTAAACACGCTTAGCTCCGGAATTATGATAATGTTGTTGGGTTGTCAGCCAGCGTTCATTGAGGCGGTCCATAAGTGTAAGAACTACGCTTCGATAATTATCCCAATTTGTTGTAGAGAATTCGTCTTTAGCCAACGTATGACGAAGGTGCATTTTAATATCTTCACGAAGGGAATTTTTGTCCATTCCCGACCTTAGATGCGGAGTTGAAGAATTCTTCTTTTTAGCCATTATAAGTGCTTATTAATAATCTTAAGTAAATTAACTAATCTGTTTCTTGTAGATACCCAGATCAGGTTTAAAAAGTGGTCGCGACAAATTCGCTGAAAATCCGAGACTATGAAACGACTCATATGCATGAATTGCAACAAAATCCTGCTCAAAAATCCCAAAAACGCTGGAACCGCTTCCACTCATTGAGGCGTAGCTTGCACCGAATTCGTAGCATTGATCTTTGATATTGCCTACGATATTCATCCTTGGAAAAACTGATGCTTCTAAATCATTTATGATCAGATGCCGCCATTCTTCTAATGGTTCTTCTTTCAGAACCTTTTGTAAAGAAAATTCCGGTTCAGGATTTGGTTCTGCAAAATTATATGCTTCGGGAGTGCTGCTTGGTTCTCCGGGAAAGATAGTTACGATCCAACCGTCAGGTTGAATTTCTAAAGGTTCTATTTCTGTTCCAAGACCGGTTGCAAACCCCGGCTTTCCCTGAATAAAGAAAGGGACATCAGCCCCAAGTTTTTTTCCAAGCTCCATCAATTCGGATTCCTGCAAACCCAGATTAGCGATCTTGTTAATCATTCGTAAGGTTGTAGCCGCATTACTGCTTCCCCCGCCAAGTCCTGCTCCGGCGGGAATATGTTTCTGAACGTTTATGCGAAATTGATCTTTTAGTCCGGCTTCTTTTTCCAGAAGGTTTACCGCTTTAACGATGAGGTTAGAATTATCGACAGGAATTTTTTCATTGCTCATGGTCAAGCTGTTTCTGCTGGATGGAGTGATCTCAAAACGATCTGACCACTCAATAAAACAAAAACCAGTCTCAATGTTATGATATCCTGAGTCAAGCCTCTCCAGAACATTGAGCCCTAAATTTATCTTTGCGTATGAATTTGATATCCAGATTTCTTTCATTTTTTCCTAAGTGATAGAGTAACAAAGTGACACCAACACTTCGTATTTAGTGACAAAGTAGTTTTCTAACTTAAAACTACTTTGTCACCAGAAGCGCAGCTTCAATGAAATTTTGTTACTTTTTCACATCTTCCTCCAAAAATTTTTCTTTGTTGTCCATCATAAATTCAAAAGCGGCATCGTGTTCGTTAGGAATTTCTCCTCCTAATATAGCTTCTTTTACAGCGTCTTTTATATCCCCGATTGTTTTGCTGGGCTTAATTTGGAGTGCTTCCATGATCTCTTCTCCGGAAAGAGGATTTTTCCAGTTTCTGATGTGATCCTTTTTTTCAACTTCCTTAATTTTCTTTTCTACTCTGTTAAAGTTTTTCTGGAAACGCTCTACTTTATTATCATTTTTACTGGTGATGTCTGCCCTGCAAAGGGTCATCAGGTCATCAATATCGTTACCGGCTTCAAAGATCAATCTTCTTATTGCACTGTCGCTCACTTCTTCAGAAACCAGCGCAATCGGGCGAAGATGTAAACGTACCAACTTACGAACGTACCGCATTCGTTCATCCAGAGGCAAGCCTAGTTGACGAAAAATACCTTTTGTCCATTTAGCGCCCAACGCATCATGACCGTGAAATGTCCATCCTGCCTTATTATCAAATCTTTGAGTGGGCGGTTTTGCGATATCATGTAAAATAGCGGCCCATCTTAACCAGAGATCTCCTCCGTATTCAACCACATTATCCAGAACCTGAAGTGTATGCCAGAAGTTATCTTTATGTGTGTTGCCATTCTTTTCTTTTACACCCTGAAGCTGGTGCATTTGAGGAAAAAATTGTTTTAGTAATCCTGTATGGAACAAGTGAGCAAACCCAACAGAAGGTTTATCACTCATAATGATCTTATTGAGCTCAGTAATAATTCGTTCTTTAGAAATGATCTCAAGTCTGGGAGCCATTTCAGAAATAGCATTGTAGGTCTTCTCCTCAATATTGAAATTCAGTTGGGTAGCAAACCGAATTGCCCGTAGCATTCTGAGAGGATCATCATCAAACGTTTGTTCGGGATCGATAGGTGTTCGGATCAGCTTCTTTTTGAGGTCCTGAACACCCTCGAAGGGATCTACAAGTGTACCAAAATCTTCTTTATTTAAACTCCAGGAAAGTGCATTAATGGTCAAATCCCGACGAAGTTGATCATCTTCTAAAGTCCCGTCTTCCACAATGGGTTTTCTGGAATTTTTGCGATAGCTTTCTTTTCGGGCTCCTACAAACTCAAGCTCAAATTCTTCTGTTTTTACCAGAGCAGTCCCGAACTGTTTAAATACCGAAATATGTGAACCATCTAGAGCTTGATGTACCTTTTCTGCTAAAGAAATTCCGGAGCCAAGCGTAACAAAGTCAAGGTCAGGTTCTGTTTGTTTAAGTCGATCAAGGTAAAAATCTCTGACATAACCACCTACTATATAAACAGGTTGATTTACAGAGGCAGCGGCCTTGCTTATAATTTCAAAGACAGACTTATGGGAAGCAGGTATTTGTAGTGGAAAATTCATCTTTCAAAGATACCAATCTTCAGGCATGCTTTCAGGGGTTTGTTTTATAAAAAACAGAAAGAATAAATAACAGGATAGTTGAATTATGAGTTTTCCATCCAACTGGTTAATAGCAACAAACGGCAGTAAATATGCAAGTGAAGCCGTTAAACATGCAGGAATGCTGAGTGCCTTACTAAAAAATAAACCAACAGTTACTATTTTAGTGGTTGCTGATGATAAAAAAAGCGAGGATACGGCAAAAGGAATTGTTGAAATGGCTAAATTCCTTTTTGAAGAACACAGTGGTCCGGAAATGGATCCGGAGTTAGTTGTAGAAATTGGAAATCCCGGAAAAATGATTATCAAAACAGCCAACAAACTGGGTTGTGATCAGATCCTTATCGGGGGAGCAGATTTTAAATGGGATATAAATGATGGAAAGCCGGGGGGAATCAGTAACTACATAATTGAGAAATTTAACGGGGTAATTACGGTGGTGAAATAATAGTTGCTCTTTATGGTTTATTTATCGAGTTATAACTTGATTAAAATTATGAAAACGATAATATCTTACATTTTTTGCTTTTCCATACTTTTAGTTTCCTGTAATGTGATCAATTTTGGTTCGGGTGATTTATCAACAGAGCTGGAACTAGAAAAGAAAGAAATATCTAATATTGGCGATATTGAAGCTACATTAATTATTAAAAATGGAACAGATGAGAAAAAGAAATATCATTTTGCTACAGGATGTCAGCATGCGTTTAAAATAAAACAAAATGGGGTTAAGGTTTTTTATTCAGAGGAAAATCAGGGCTGTACCTTAGCAACAAGTAGTTTCGAGTTAGCTAAAAATGAGAGTAAAGCTTTTTCTTTTTCTAATTATATAGATGTGGAACTCGAAGAGGGTAATTATACCATCAAAGCCTACCTGATTGGCTACGAAAATAAAGTATTTGCCACAGGAAATTTCAGCGTAAAATAGCACGAAGTTACTCGATCTCTAGATTCGAATGATCCCCGACATCTACTTTACCGTTCACATTTTTGAGTGAAGTATGAGCACCTATAGTAGAACCTTCAGTTTCTACATTTTCCAGTGTAGAATTATCACGAATGATAGTGTTTTCGATTTTAGAATTTTTGATAACAGTACCGGATTCAATGCTGACTTTAGGCCCGATGGTAGAATTTTCGATGGTTACATCGCTATCAATAAAAACAGGCTCTTTGATTGTGCAACCCGGGAAGCGATCGTGATCAAAATTAGCATTTTCTTTAGCTACAATTTCGCCGGTAGTTTCCAGCCATGCAGGCAAGGTTCCACAATCCAGCCATTCATCAACGGTAGCAATTTTAAAAATCTTCCCTTCGTTGATCATGTTGTCAAGAGCTGCTGTGAGAAAGTATTCTCCGCCCGGTCCCTTAAGCCCATCATCCATTACCCGGTTTACCTGGCGCTTTAGCTCTTCTCCGTCTTTGAAATAATACACTCCAATAATTGCCAGATCAGAAATAAATTCTTTTGGTTTCTCCACAAACCCGGTAATCTTTTCACCCTCATGAACAGCAACCCCAAAACGAGAAGGATCTTCAACTTTTTTGAGCCAAATCACACTATCAGCTCCGTCTAAGTCAAATTTCTCTGCGCTGTCAAATAGAGTATCAGCAAAAGCTACGATCACTTCACCTTCCAGGTCATCATTTGCACAAGCTACAGCGTGTGCTGTTCCTAAAGCAGGGAACTGAACTCTGAATGTTGTCTTAGCGTCATGTCGATCGCTCATTGCAGTAAGCTGATCTTTAATATCCTGACCAAAATCCGGACCTAATATGTATACAATTTCTTCGATCTTGCGATCCAAAGTTCGAATAAAAGTCTCTACCAGGCGCTCAATAATCATAGTTCCTGCAACAGGAAGTAGCGGTTTTGGAACGGTATGAGAGTGAGGGCGTACACGTGTTCCACGACCCGCCATAGGGATAATTAATTTCATATATTTGTCTCCAATTCGAAACTTTGTTTTAATTGTGCGGTGAATATAAGAGCGTTCGAACTTAATATCGAGGAGTTCTGTATTTAACTGCAAAACATCACATTCTAATAATCTACGGCTTGTATTGGTATATCAGTTTACTTAATTATTTTTCCATTCTGTTCTGCATCATACTTTTTAGATATCATTGGTACAGAACCAGATTTTTTGTTCACACTTTTCAACAGTCAGGATATAAGAACAACGAGTTTTGGTATTGGCTTAGATCGAATTGGGATGATAAGGTAATCCCTGTCGATCTTGGGATATTTAATCTGATCTTATTCATAGCTGTAGCGGTCGATGGGTTTTTCGGAACGGTAATAACAAGAAGTACACTGGCTGTTATATTTTTTGTATATACCATCTTTTGGTTGAGCTCAGTAAAAAGGTACAAACAGGAGAAGGTTAAAAAGCCTCTTGTAGTTACCAACAGGGTGAAACGACTGCTTGTGCCGGTTGTCATTTTAGGGTTGTTATTTCCTGCCTTCTTTACAACGGAAGCCTATAAAGGTAGCTTTCTGTACAACTACAATCCGGGTTTCCTTTCATTTGATATCATCTTACTCATTTTCGGATGGGTATTTTCCGCAATATTAATTCCATTTTATATTTTTGTGGCAAGCTGGATCACAAAACCAATTGAAAAATCAATTCAGGAAGGATTTAAAGAGCAGGCCAGAAAAAAACTGGAGTCGATGCCCCATCTAAAAGTTATAGCAATTACCGGGAGTTATGGAAAAACCAGCACTAAGTTTATGGTTCGTGATCTGCTAAAAGAGAGATTCAGTGTTTGTTCAACACCGGGAAGTTATAACACTCCGATGGGAATCTGTAAGGTGATCAATAATGATCTGCAGTCGCATCATCAGATCCTGATCCTGGAAATGGGGGCTCGATACGCCGGAAATATTCAGGAATTATGTGATATAGCTCAACCTGACATTTCGATTGTTACAAATGTGGGTGTAGCACACTTAGAGACTTTTGGTTCACAAAAAGTAATTTCAAAAGAAAAGGGTACGCTTGTTGATAATTTACCAGCAAATGGAGTAGCAATTTTAAATGCCGATGATAACCATGTCAATAAAATGGGAGAAAACCGTTCGGATATTGAAAGAATCTTAGTAGGATTAGAGTTTGGTGAAATCAATGGTAGTAATATTAAATACGATACAGAAGGAACTAACTTCTTATTAAGTATTGAGGGCGATGAATTACCAATTCAAACACGATTGCTTGGTGCTCATAATGTTCAGAACATGTTATTGGCAATTGGCACTGCACACTATTTGGGAATACGCCCAAAGACAATGGCATTAGGAGCAAAGAATATTGAACCAATTGAGCACCGGCTTGAGCTTAAAAAGTCAGGAGATTTTTTCATTATTGATGATGCGTTTAACTCAAATCCGGTTGGCGCAAAGAATGCCGTAGAAATCTTAGGACAGTTTTCATCAGGCAAAAGAATAATAATTACTCCGGGAATGGTAGAGCTGGGTGATATTGAATACCAGGAGAATAAAAAGTTTGGTGAAGCTATAGCCAAGGCTAAACTGGACAAAATAATTTTAGTTGGAAAGGACAGAGCAACACCTATTTTAGAAGGGATAAATTTAGTAGAAGATCAGGGCAATAAGATCACTATTGTGAATTCATTATTTGAAGCAAATGATAAACTCAGATCTTTCATTCAGGCTGGTGATGTAGTATTGTATGAAAATGATCTTCCGGATCTTTACAACGAATAAGCGAAGTTCTACTCATATCTGACCGCATCAGCCGGCTGTACTTCTGATGCTCTGGTGGCAGGCATCCAGCTTGCTGCAATACAAAGAAGAAGGCTTCCTGCTAAAATTATTGCAACATCCATTAATTGAATTTGAACCGGGTAAGCATCAATCAGAAATGCTGTAGAAAGTTTAATGATTTGGAAATTGAGCTGAAGCCAGCTCAACAACAGGCCTAAAGCACCACCTAAAACACACCCTATTAGACCAATATAGAGACCTTGCTTGCGGAAGATTTTTTTGATGGCGTTTTTTGAATAGCCCATAGTAATCAAAATTCCTATGTCTCTTCGTTTTTGGATAACAATCATAGTTAATGATCCGACAATGTTAAGCACGGCCACAATTATTATAATCATCAAAATAGCATAAGCACCCCATTTTTCGAGATACATAACATCGTATAATGCCTTTTGAAGATCATACCATGAAGAAACTTTGTAGTCTTGTCCCAATTTAGCTTGAAGTGCCGGTTTCAATTCTTGCGCTAATTCGCTATCTGTAATGTTAATATCAATACCTGAAATGCTATTTCTTGATTTAAATAGTCTTTGTGCTGCTGTAAGATCAATAAAAACCTGAGCACCCCCTCCAATTTGTTCAAGCTCATAAGAACCGCGAACCTCAAATCTGTAAAATCTAGGCACTGTAATTTGAGTTAATGTTCTGCGCATTGCAGAAGCGCTCAATAAGGCAACTTCATCTCCTAACTCAAGTTCAAGTTCAGTTCGAAGCTGTTCATTTATTACCAGCCCCGGCTTTCTGTTTCTCACACTAACATCAAACAAACCGGATTTGATACTTTGTTCAATTTCAATGAGTCTTATAAAACTTTCAGTATCTACCCCTCTAATTTCCACTACCTTATTTTCATTTCCATTATTGGTGAGTAGTGCTTTTCCTTCTACATAAGATGAAAGAAGCGTTACCTCAGGAAGAGATTCAATTTGATTAATCAGTTCCTGATTTTGAATAAAAGTACTTGATCCGGAAGCTTCTACCCTCAGATCTGGGTCATAATTCAATAAATAACCCTGAACAACATCAAAAAACCCATTAAGTACAGATAAGACAACTATTAATAATGCGGTACCAATAGTTACTCCTATTATACTAATAAAGGTAAGTGTAGAAATAAGCGAGATATGCTTTTTTGAAAAAAGATATCGTTGGGCAATTTGTCCTGTGTAGTGCATAAATGCAAAATAGAAAATGAATGGTGCAAAGCATAGCTAATACCTCAAAAGATTTTGTGTAAAATTGCTATCTTCCCAGCCTTAAATAATGAGAATAAATGAGTTCTACACTTAGTAAAGAAATAATAACGGCAGTTTCAAATGGTACACACGGGGATCCATTTTCGGTATTAGGTCTCCACGAAATTGAAGAGAAGGGTAAGAAAAAACTGGTTATTCGGGCTTTCCGACCAGAAGCAAAATCGGTTACCGCTAATATTGGGTCTTCAAAACCGCTAGTTTTAGATAGAATTTCTGAAGAGGGATTATTTGAAAAAATTGTACCAAGAAGAAAAAATAGATTTAAGTATTCGTTATCCGTTACTCCTTTCGATGGAAAAAAATTCGATGTAGTAGATTCGTATAGCTTTGAGTCACAATTAAGTGATTTCGATTTGCAGTTGTGGGGAGAAGGAACACACCAAAAAGCTTATGAGTTTATGGGAGCTCATGCAAAAGAGATAGATAAAGTAAAAGGAACAAATTTCGTCGTATCAGCTCCGGAAGCCTCAAGAGTAAGTGTGGTCGGGTCATTTAATAATTGGGATGGCAGGGTTCACACAATGAGGAAGTTTCATGATCAGGGAGTCTGGGAAATTTTTATTCCACATGTGTCTGAAGGCGATTTGTATAAATTTGAAATAAAAACTCCGGTTCAGGACGCTCCTTTATTAAAAGCAGATCCATATGCTTTTAAAGCAGAGGTTCGACCAGAAACATCTTCAGTAGTGACAGGAGTTGATGATTTTAAATGGACTGACAAAAAATGGATGGTCAACAGAGAAAGGAAGCAAGCTAAAGACCAACCTATATCTATCTATGAATTACATGTTGGCTCTTGGAGAAGAAAAGTTGAAAATGGTCAGGATTTTTTGAGCTATAGAGAGCTGGCCAAAGAATTGATTCCATATATAAAAGAAATGGGATTTACTCATATTGAGTTATTACCGATTGCAGAGCATCCTTATGACCCCTCTTGGGGTTACCAGATTACAGGATATTATGCTCCAACCAGTAGATTTGGAGATCCTGAAGATTTTAAATTTTTTGTTAATGAATGCCACAAAGCAGGAATCGGCGTTTTGCTTGATTGGGTGCCGGCGCATTTTGCTAAGGATGAACATGGACTAAGAAGGTTTGATGGCACAGGACTGTACGAACATGAAGACCCAAGACAAGGTGAACACCTTGACTGGGGTACATGTATTTTTAACTTTGGCAGAACAGAGGTGCAGAACTTTCTTGTTTCGAACGCAGTTTTTTGGTGCGAAAAATTTCATATTGATGGGCTACGTGTTGATGCTGTTGCTTCTATGCTTTATTTAGATTATTCCCGTAAAGAGGGAGAGTGGGTTCCAAATAAATACGGAGGCAGAGAAAATATAGAAGCAATAAATTTGCTCAGAAACGTAAATGATGTACTTCACACTTTATTTCCGGGAGTGCTCACTTTTGCAGAAGAATCAACATCCTGGGGAGGAGTTTCCAGGCCTACCGGCACAGGAGGGCTTGGTTTTGATTATAAATGGAATATGGGGTGGATGAACGATACTCTTTCCTATATTGAAAGGGACCCTGTTCATCGAAAATATCATCAGGATCAGCTTACATTTTCAATGATATATGCGTTTTCGGAGCACTTTACACTTCCTTTTTCACATGATGAGGTTGTACATATGAAGCAATCGATGCTTTCAAAAATGCCGGGAGATGATTGGCAAAAATTTGCGAACCTGCGGCTTTTGTATGCTTATATGTACACTCACCCGGGCAAGAATTTGTTGTTTATGGGTGGGGAATTCGGACAATGGTCGGAATGGAACCATGATAATTCATTAGACTGGCATTTGTTGGAATGGGGCAAGCACCAAGGATTACAGCAATTGATAAAAGACTTAAACAAAGTTTCAAAAGAAGAAAAACCACTTCATGAAATTGACAGCGATTGGAGAGGTTTTGAATGGATCGATGTTAGTGATGCAGATAATAGTCTCATTTCTTACATTCGTCGTGGTAAAAATGCAGATGATTTTCTTGTAGTAATATTAAATTTTACTCCAACAGTACATCAAGGTTATCAGATAGGTGTTCCAAAAGATGGAGAATATAAAGTGGTAATGAATACTGACTCGGAATATTATGGAGGAAGTAATGCGGGAGATTCTGCAATTAAAGCTAAATGGGGAGAGTGGCATAATCAGCCTGCATACATAAACGTGACAATACCTCCATTGGCGGCATTAATTTTAAAACCTAAAGGATAAGAATGAGATTTCCTCGCTCAAGCGGAACCCTGGTTCACCCGACATCATTTCCGGGTAAATATGGGATTGGAGACTTTGGTACTGAAGCACGGGTGTTTATTGATTTTCTGAAAGAAACCGGGCAAACAATCTGGCAAATATTGCCATTAACACCTACGGGTTATGGAAACTCTCCTTATGCAAGTTATTCAGCGTTTGCCGGAAACCCCTATTTAATCGCTCCGGATATTCTTACGGAGAAAGGGTTACTCACAAAAGAAGAAACAACACGAGCAGAACTTCGTTCAGATATTGAGGTTGACTATGAGAAGTCGTTTAAAGCCAAAGATCTTTTATTTAAAATAGCGTCTGATAGATTTTATAAAAACCTTGATGGCACTGAAAAGAAAAAATTTACTGCTTTTAAAAAGCAGAATAAATTTTGGTTAGATGATTATGCCTTGTTTATGGCATGTGGCCTAGATAGAGGAATGCAACCGTGGAATACCTGGGATTCTTTGCTTGCTCAAAGAGATGCTGATGCTATAAAAGCGGCACAAAAAAAGTATAAAAAAGAGATAGCGCATCAAAAATGGTTGCAATTTGAGTTTTTAAATCAGTGGTCCGAACTTAAAAAATATGCGAATCTCCAAGGGGTTAGAGTAATAGGAGATATTCCCATCTTTGTTGACCACAACAGTGCTGATGTATGGGCAAATCCAAAGTATTTCGAAGTCGACAAAAAGGGAAATAGAAAGTTGGTTGCAGGCGTTCCTCCGGATTATTTTAGCAAAACCGGTCAGTTATGGGGTAATCCGTTATATAAGTGGAAAGTACTTGAAGAAGAGGGGTTTTCCTGGTGGGTAGAAAGATTTAAACACATGTTCTCTATTTGTGATGCAATTCGTGTAGATCATTTTAGAGGTTTTGATGCATATTGGGAGGTTAAAGCCAGCGCAAAAACAGCTGAAAACGGTCGTTGGGTAAAGGGGCCGGGTGAAAAATTATTTGATACCATTCTGAAAAATTGCGGTGAATTACCCATACTAGCTGAAGATTTGGGTTTTGTAACGGAGGGAGTCGAGAAACTCAGAGATAAATATAATTTTCCGGGTATGAAAATTATTCAGTTTGCGTTTGACTCAGACTCTTCCAATAGTTTTTTACCGCATAATTATTCAAAGAATTGTGTGGTGTATTCAGGGACGCATGACAACGATACCAGTATAGGCTGGTATAATGGTGCACCGGAGGTTGAAAAGCACAGAGCCAGAGTGTATACGCGATCAACGGGAAATGACATAAATTGGGAATTTATACGTTTAGGAATGTATTCAGTTGCTGATCAGGCAGTTTTCCCACTTCAGGATTTTATGGGACTGCCTACTTCGCATAGAACAAACATTCCCGGTACATCATCGGGGAACTGGAGATGGAGATATACTAAGGAGATGTTAACCAGGGTAGACAAAAAAAGAATCAGAGAATTAGTTACTGATACCAACAGAAAATAGCTTAGAAAACCAATTCTTTAATACCATTGTAAGAATGAGTATATTTAGGGCTTTGAATTTTAAGATAGTATGGCATTTACTTTAAAAAATATACCTTATAGAACAACAAAACCTCGGGAAAACGGAATGACCTTTGTCCTGGATAAAGGTTATAGTGTCAGGGAGTGTGAAGACTTCTGTCAGGTTGCATCCGAATTGGTGGATGTTGTAAAGCTGGGTTGGGGGACATCTGTTGTTACTCAAAACCTAGAAGAAAAGCTTGACGTATATGCGAATGCAGGAATAACAGTTTATTTTGGTGGTACTTTATTTGAAGCATATTTGTTAAGAGGTCAGTTAGATGACTACGTAAAATTATTGCACAAGCATAACATTGAAACACTTGAGGTTTCAAATGGTACTATTTGGCTTTCTGATGATAAAAAGCAAAGAATTATTCGTGATTTAAGTAAAGACTTCAAGGTTTATTCAGAAGTGGGGAGTAAAAACCCAAATGAAATAGTTCCTCCTTACAAATGGGTAAAGGTAATTCGGGAAGAGCTTGAGGCTGGAGCCGAAAAAGTAATTTGTGAAGCCAGAGAAAGTGGAACAGTGGGTGTGTTCAGGCCTAATGGTGAAATAAGATCCGGCTTGATCGAAGAAATAACCGATCAAATTCCTGTAGAAAAGCTTATATTTGAGGCTCCCAAGAAAGAACAACAGGTTTGGTTTATTAAAAAATACGGGAGCAATGTGAATCTGGGAAATATTCCTCCTAAAGAGGTAATAGCACTGGAAACAATACGACAAGGGCTTAGAAGTGATACATTAATGGATTTTATATCTATAGATGATCCGGCCTTTCAAGAGATGATGAAGAACAATTCAATTTCAAACGACGAGAAATAAAGACTATTTATGAAAATTTTATATGCAGCAGCGGAAATATCTCCATTTGCAAGAATGACATATACTGCAGACCTCCTGCGCTTTTTACCGGCTTCATTGCAAGATAAAGGGTTTGAGATAAGAATTCTTCTTCCTAAATACGGTTCTATCAATGACAGAAGAAACAGATTACATGAAGTTATCAGGCTTTCAGGTATAGAAGTTGAAGTAGGAGAAAATGTTGAAAGCATGAAAATTAAAGTGGCTAGTATTCCCAACGCCAAGCTTCAGGTTTATTTTTTGGATAACGACACTTATTTCAAGCGTAAGGGACTCTTTAAAAAGCCTAATACAGATGAATTTTATGAAGATAACGCAGAACGATTGGCTTTCTACAATAAAGGAGTGTTGGAAACTGTTATGAAGCTTGGTTGGGAGCCTGACATTATTCATTGTCATGATTGGCCAGCTGGTTTGATTCCTTTATTGGTAAAGACGAAATATAAAGACGAAGCAATTTTTAAGAATACACAGGTTATATATAATCTTCACCATCCGGAAAATGAAGGGCAAGCTGACACCGCTAAGATTCTTGAGTTATTAGGGCTACCAGAAGATATAGACATAAACAAACTTACAGAAAATGGTAAAGTAGATCTGTTGAGATTAGGACTTCAGTTTAGTGACCATGTAGTTACCGGAAATTATCTGAAAGACGAGTTTGATGAAAGTTTTAAAGAACTGGGTGTAAATCCACATCAAATACAAGGCTCTCCGGAAGACGTTTCTGAAAAGTTTGCTGAGTATTATAATAAAATAGCTAAGTAATTTTAAAAATTTATAAAGAGTTGATGCAAAAAAGCATTTCCAGAGCCGCAGTAACATGGCGGCTCATTTTGTCAGTGGTTGTAGTAAGTAGTTTTATTTCATGTGAAGACAGTAACACTGTGGGCAGCGGTGTGGTTGATTCAACTAAACTAAGAGTTGATACACTATTTGTTAATGATTTTGAAAAAGTAAGCAAAGACATATTCAGTGGGAATCTTATTAATCTTCCAATAGGGAAGTATGAAGATCCTCTCTTCGGAACTTTTGAGTCAATAGGCTATTTTAAGCCTAACTTGATTCCTGTTCAGGATGATTCATTAACAACCTCAACAAGCCTTAAGTTATTCTTAAAAACTACTCCTAAAAGAGTGTATGGTGATACAACTTCATCTGTCAGGTATTCCCTTTACAGAGTTACTCAAAGATGGAGAGGTAAGTCATTATTGGCATCAGATCAGATAAGTTTTGATGAAGCTGATCAAGTTGGCTCTTTTTTATATTCTGATCAGGACAGCCTTGTTGTTAATTTGTCCGATTCATTTCTTCTGGATTATGCCTCATATGTTAATAATGAAGATGAAAACAGAGATTCGTTATACAATTTTGAATTTTATGGTTTGGCAATTGTTGCAGACAATAATACTTCTCAAATATTATACCCGAATATATCTGAAAGTAGTTTTCTCACGGTTGATTCAGAAGATGATACTTTAGCTGTTAGTTTCAGAGACAGAGGTTTTACTCTCGAAAGAACAAATCAACCAACTTTTAACGACCGTCTCCTTCTCAATAGCGATCTAGATACATATTATAAATTAAACTTTGAGGAACTGTTAGCAGATATGGGTCAAGAAAATATTCTGAAAGCAGAATTATACCTGTATGAAGATACAGTTCAAATAAAAAACTCATTGCCAGCAAACCATGTAAGGCCGGATATTACATTTTTAGGGTTAAGATTCGTTGATAACCTGCAGCCCGTATATGATATACTTTTTACAACCCCGGATTTTGAAGGATTCAGGGATTCATTACAAAACAGATTTAGAATAGATATTACAAACCACGTAAATGAATACATTTTCGGAAGGCCGGGCCAAAAAGATCTGGTTCTGAATTTGAATTTTAACGGAGGGATTATCTATTCTACTCTACTTTATGATTCCTCAAGCACCGCAGCTCTAAAGCCTAAAATTATTTTAACAGTAGCAGAATAATGACTAAAATTAACCACAAAATACTTTCACTTTTTGTTCTGTGTAGTTTGTTATCCTCTATAAATGCCTATGCCCAGAACGAAGAAGGGAAATCAGGAACGGTTTATTCAAGTTATGGAAGTGGCTTCCCCCTCCAAAATAATACTGCTCAGGAAAAAGGAATGGGGATCATGGGGGTTTCATTTAACGATTTGGGATCTCCCGGATTGGCGAATCCTGCATTCTGGGGGATAGGAATATACTCCAGGGTAGCTGCAAATTTTGACTTTACAAGTTACTCTCTGAAAGATTCTCAGGTAAGTGGATCAAATTCTTTACTAAAAGTAGGAAGTTTTCAGGCCGTTTTTCCAATTTCAAAAAACCGCCTTGGAATGTCTATTGCTTTGTATCCTGAAACACGATCTAGTTATAATGTAAACTCTTTGCAAACACTGGAGATTGGTAATAACAGCTCTGAGTATTTTACAAACAGAACCGGAACAGGAGGCGCAACCAAATTCGAAGTTGGCTTAGGTGCTAAAATTAATAAAAACTTTTCTATAGGTTATGCGCCATCGTATTCGTTCTTGACTGAAAGGGAAAATGAGACAGTTTTTTTTACAGACGGTGGAAGCTCAGTAAATAATGTAACTGAAAGAACTAATGGAACCTCTGTTTCTCATCGTTTCGGATTGCTATTTAATGCAAAAAACTTATTTAAAAATAATGATGCTCTTCAAATTGGGGCTACACTTACTTTGCCTACTACTTTTGATGCAAAGAGAAAAGCTGAAACTGTAAAGGAAGTAGGGGATGATGTTGAGATTGTTCAGATTGGAAATGAAATGTCCGGAGAGGTTAGTTTACCTCTCAAAATGGGTGGCGGAGTGTCGTATTTTTTGAACCGAAAATTTAATGCATCGATAGAATTTCAATTAGAAAAATGGGACGAGGCTAGATATGAGTTTTCTTCCTCAGAAGAGGCCGCATTCAAAAATAAAAATACGTATGGATTTGGCTTTCAATACCATCCTTATAAATCAAATTCTTCAAAGTTCCTTTCTAAGTTTAAATATAGTGCGGGTATATCTTATGACACAGGGCATTTACAGATTAGAAATACTGATATAGAAACGTTGTGGTTTTCTGCCGGATTAGGATTAATATCCCCTACATTCAGATCTTCTTCTTCTTTTGATTTGAGTTTTCAATATGGTTTAAGGGGATCTGTCTCTAATGATTTAGTAAAAGAAAATATATTTGGTATAAATCTTTCTGTAAACCTAACTGAATTGATGTTTTTAAGAAGAAAGCTTAATTAATTTTAAAGTAATATTCTTATACTCTGATATGTTAATATCAAAAAGTTGATAACAATAATTGTGATATGATGAAAAATTTAACTTTAGTTATTGGATTTTTATTTGCCAGCTCTGCAATGGTAACAGCTCAGGCTGAATGTACTACTACCGAACCGCCTGATGGTTTGAAGCCTATTGCAGCGTTTTCTATTTATCAATCTAACTTTAAGAATAAAGATTATCCAATGGCCCTTAAGTTTGGGAAATGGATTCTTTGTTCTAAACCAAAAGAAATTGAGGGGTTTCCCGGATTTGAATTAGCGAGACAGTTAGATAGGTTTACTACTATTTATCAGGAAATAGCGAAAGGAGAAACAGACCCGGGAATTAAAGCTTCTTATCTGGATTCAGCCTTGATGGTGTTTGATACAAAGTTGGAGCTGTATAGCGACGATGAAGATCAGGTATATAAAACTCATCAACAGAAAGGAAGGTTTTTTCTGGAAAACAATTCCATAATAACCGATGCTGTGGCTAAAGCTTACGACGAGTTTCAGATGATGTTTGATCAAAACCCTAAAAAAACTACCACAACAGCAAGAGGATATTATGTTGATAATTTGCTTCGAAATTATGTGAATAAGGGAGAAACCCAAAAGGCACAAGAAATAATAAATGAAGCATCTAAATATGCAACTGGTGAATTAGTTGAAAAACTAAATAACTATCAGAAAGACCTTTTCGAATCTCCGGAAGATGTAGTAGCATACTACAAACCAATTCTTGAAGAAGAACCACAGAACATAGAGGCTTTAAAAGCTCTGGAAGGCGCTTATGAAGACCAGGATAATCAATCAGAATTGACAATGGTTCGACGAAAACTGCACGAAATTCAGCCAACTTTTGATAGTGCTAAAGCATTGGCAGAAACTGAAAAAAGCAATGCGCGTTATGGAGAAGCTATTAAGCTTTATAAAGAGGCGCTAAATATGGCCGAAACTGATACAGATAAGAAACAGGTCAATTTGAATATCGCAGAAGGATATATTAATCAGGGTGACATTAAAACCGCAGATGACTATGCCGATGAAGCAATTAAGATAGATCCAAATTATGGTCAGGCTTATATCAATAAAGCCCGTATCTATGCTCAGGCTGTTACTAATTGTACTGACGACAGAAAACTTGAAGCCAAAGACAGGATGGTTTATTGGTTGGTTATAGATTATTTGAATATGGCTAAGGCAAAAGATCCATCGGTTGCAAATACTGTAAATTCGCAACTAGGTAACTATGAAGCTGTTACGCCAACCGGTGAAGATAAGTTTTTACGACTGGATAACCTGGAAGACGGACAAAAGGTAAAAATTGATGGTTCAGTAGCTCCTTGCTATGCCTGGATCAATAAGACAACTACTGTTCGTTAATTTGCTATCAGCAAAAACATTTGTATCTTTTCAGACCTAATTAACATAACGGTACTCTACTCTGAGTACCGTTCTTTTTTACTTCGCTCTCCTTTGTATTTCCACATTTATTGAAATTACACTTCTTTTTTGAAGAGGAGACCAACAAATATTTATATGGCACGGAACAAAAAAAATTACAAGAACCGTAATAACAAAAATCGAAATAAGAACAGAAATAAAGGCGGTAATGTTTTTATTCCTAAATTCTACTGGAAAGAAAATCAAGGTGTTTCGGGCCGTTATGCCGGAGTTCTGGAAATTAATGAAAAAGGTTGGGGCTTAATCAGAAAGCTGGATTACGAATTCAGCTACAGTCCACAGGATCCTTTTCTAAAGCCTGAAGAAGTAAAATCTTTGGATTTGCGTCCGGGATTAATTCTTGAAGGCGAATATGAAGAGGATAAAAGAGGTAATAAGCATGTTTGTTCTGTTGACCGTATAAACAGGAAAAATAAAGAAGCATGGACCAAATCAAGCAGATTTGAGCGCCAGACACCTATTATGCCTGTAGATTGGATAAAACTTGGAGAGCCCTCAGACAATATCGAAATGAGAGTTATTGATCTTGTGGCGCCAATCGGAAAAGGGCAAAGAGCACTTATTGTAGCACCTCCTAGAACAGGAAAAACGGTGATGTTAAAGCAAATTGCAAAAAGTATTACAGAAAACCACCCGGATATTCCTTTAAGTGTTTTATTGGTTGATGAGCGACCGGAAGAAGTAACTGATTTTATACGTTCAACGGATGCGGAAGTTTTTGCCTCATCAAATGACAATAAAACACAAAGCCACATAAGAATTACTGAAATGGCTCTAGGGTATGCCAAAAGAAAGGCAGAGATGGGAGAAGACTCAGTACTGCTTATTGATTCTCTTACCCGTCTTGGAAGAGCTTACAACGCGATTCAGACAAATAGTGGAAGAACGCTATCGGGTGGTTTGGATATCAGAGCGTTGGAAATCCCTAAAAAGATATTCGGTTCTGCCAGAAAGATCGAAGGTGGTGGTTCTTTGACGATCATAGCCACCTGCTTAATCGAAACAAATTCCAGAATGGACGACCTGATTTTTGAAGAATTTAAAGGAACAGGTAATATGGAGCTTGTACTGGACAGAGAGCTGGCAAACGACCGTATCTATCCTTCTATAAATATCACTGCATCAGGTACCAGAAATGAAGAAAAGTTTATAACGGATTCACTGGAAGAACGAAATATGGTCAGAAGATATCTTCTGAAGAAATCTCCGAAAGAATCTATGTTAGGATTGCTAAAGGTTTTAAATAACACTGAAAGCAATCAGGAACTATTGAACCAGATCGCTGCAACGAGTTAATCTGATATAAGATTCTAAATCTGAGTTTATACCGAACCCTTCCAGAGTTGTTCGAACCAAATTAGAATTAAATGCCAGTTTCAACTCTGGAAAGGTTTGGCATCAAGCCACAGCCATTGAAGTATCTATTTCTTTAGACCAGGCTGTAATCCCACCCTTTAGATTGTGAACATTTGAAAAACCTTCTTTTTCGAGGAATTCAACAGCTTTTCCACTTCTGCCACCTGAACGGCACATTACAACAACTTCAGCATCTTTATGGTTCTTAATTTCATCCACTCTTGACGAAAGGTCTCCTAATGGAATATGTTCTCCATCTAAATTAGATACCATATATTCGAAGCCTTCTCTTACATCAAGCAGAAAAAAGTCATCCCCAGATTCTTTCTTTTCCTTTAATTCCTGTACTGTTATTTCATTCATAGCTACTAAATGGTCTTAATCGTTTTTATATCTGTCTAATTTAAATTGCTCACCTAAATATAACTTTTTAGCGTCTTCATTTTCAGCTAAAATATCAGCGGTGCCCTCCATTAAAATGTTACCCTCAAACATCAAGTAAGCTCGATCTGTAATAGCTAGGGTTTCATGAACGTTATGATCGGTGATAAGAATTCCAATATTTTGTTTAGTGAGCTGAGCAACAATTTCCTGAATATCTTCAACCGCAATCGGATCAACTCCGGCAAAAGGCTCATCTAAGAGGATAAATTTCGGTTCTGTAACTAATGCACGAGCAATTTCAGTTCTTCGTCGCTCACCACCGGATAATGAATAGCCTTTGTTGTTTACTACTTTATGAAGTCCAAATTCTTCAATAAGCTTATCAACACGTTGTTTGATCTCTTTTGATGGGACAGAAAAAAACTGAAGTATGGACTCAAGATTTTCACGAACCGTCAGATTTCTGAATACACTGGCTTCCTGAGCTAAATATCCAACTCCCATTCGGGCCCTTTTGTACATGGGCTTTTTAGTGATGTTGGTATTGTTCAGAAATATCTTGCCTGAATTTGGAGTCACCAAACCCACCATCATATAAAAAGTGGTGGTTTTTCCCGCTCCATTTGGGCCCAATAATCCTACGATCTCTCCTTGTTTCACATTAATAGAAACTTCATTGACAACGGTTCTTTTTCGATACCGCTTAACAAGTTTCTCGCTATGTAATGTCAGATCTGTTTGTGTGTGATCACTCATGATTCAGTTAATGTACTAAATCTTAAGCAACTGACAAGGAGTTGAGTATGGAATCAAATATGATCTTACCGTCATCTGAACCCAAAAGTTTTTCCATTGCGCGCTCAGGGTGTGGCATCATGCCTAAAACATTTCTGCCATCATTAGTAATTCCTGCTATATGATCGATAGAACCGTTAAAATTAGATTCCTTAGTCAGATTTCCATCAGCATCAGAATACCTGAATAAGATCTGGTCTTGGTCCTGAAGAGATTTTAGTCCGGATTCATTGATGTGGTAATTTCCTTCACCATGAGATACAGGAATATCAAAAACCTGTCCTTTGGTTAACGTGTTAGTAAAAAGAGAATTTGTAGTCTCGCATCTGATAAAAACGTTCTTACATACAAAACGAAGATCCTGATTATGCATCATGGCCCCGGGAATCAAACCTGCTTCAAGCAAGATCTGAAAACCATTGCAAATACCTAGAACTGGTCCGCCTTTTTCTGCAAACTTTACCACTTCCTGCATAATAGGAGAAAAACGGGCGATAGCTCCTGAACGAAGGTAATCGCCATAAGAGAATCCTCCGGGAACGATCAGAAAATCAATACCTGAAAGATCGGTGTCTTTGTGCCAGAGAAATTTAACTTTACTATTCATGATGTGCTTCATTGCATGATATGCATCATGATCACAATTAGATCCGGGAAAAACTATTACTCCAAATGTTGCCACGTTAACCTCTTATTTCGGTTACAAGTTGAATTTCTTTTAAAACACCTTCCATTTTCAGGCACTCTATAAACTCGCCTTCATGTATCAAGGCTTTGCCGTTGTTATGAACCTGAAAGGTTAAGTCCTGAGCCACAGAATAACTACATCCTTTTGCTTTCACGATTTGTTCAATCACTTCATCGAACGTATGTATATCATCATCAAACAAGAACAATCGCCAGGGAGTATCTATACTCTCTTCAACTTGTTCTTCGGTTTTCGTCAGCTCATCAGTATCAGCAAGCAGAATATCTGAGTCTGTAAATTGAGCCAAAGGTTTCATCAATCTTCGAATGAAATCTCGTAGTCTTCCATTACTTCATTAGCTAACAATTGTGCACATGCTGATTCCACAACTTTAGTTGCGGCTTCTTTGCTGTCAGCTTTTACATCCAGTTCAATAAATTTACCAATTCGTACTTGTTGAACATCATTCAGCCCAAGATTTTGAAGGGCATGGTGAGCCGCTTTTCCTTTTGGATCAAGAATGGAGGGACGCAGTGTTACGTTTACTTTTGCTTTGTACATGAATGAGCGAGTTTTAAAAGTGAGCTCAAATTTACGGCTTCTATTGCTTAGCTGCTAAACCAGATAGTATGATTTCTTTAAGTTCTTCAGGTTTTTTTTCATCAGCCGGTAACCACTCGATAAAATCCCAGCGTCTGAACCAGGTAAGCTGTCGTTTGGCGTATCGTCTGGATTGAGTTTTGATTTTCCTGATAGCGGTTTCTAAATCCATTTCATTATTTAAAACAGAGATTATTTCTCTATATCCAACCGCATTTAAAGGTTGTAGATCCTTAGAATAACCCATTTCAAGGACTTTTTGAGTTTCTGCTATCAATCCGTCCTCAATCATTTGGTCTACTCTCCTATTGATTCGGTCGTACAAATTTTGTCTGTCTCTCTGAAGTCCGAATACAAGTGTATCATCAGGGAGTTCAAATTCTTCGTTTGAGTGAAAAGAGCTGAATGGTTTGCCGGTTTGCATCCACACATCTAAAGCGCGAATTATTCGTTGACGGTTCATGCCGTCCATTGTTTTCACATATTCAGGATCAACAGAGTTTAGTTTGTTGTAAACAGGTTCAATTCCTTCTTTGTCAATCTGAGATTCTATTTCTGCAATATTTGTTTTGTTTGCGGATGGGGTCTCATCGATAGGACGAATTAAACTTTGAAGATGGAGCGTGCTCCCACCAACAAAAAAAGAGTGGTCTGAAGATTTTAGAATTTCTTTTTCCCAAACTTCTGCGCGCTCTGAAAAAGCCTGAACAGAGTCCGGTTCATCCAGATCGAGATTAGAAATATTGTAGTGTTTTGCTCTTTCTAGTTCTTCTTGAGAAGGCTTCGCAGTTCCAATATCCAAATGCTTATAACACTGACGCGAATCCACAGAAATGATAGGAATGCCTAGTTCTTCAGCAACCTGAAGAGAGAGATTCGTTTTACCGGAAGCAGTAGGACCGAGAAGAATTATTCGCAAAACGTAGTTTTTTTTCTAAGTTAATGAATTCTTTAAGAGGTATCATCTTCTAAACTGGTGCATCTTAAAAGTTATGAGTCATCGCCTCGCGTAGGCAGGCGATCTAATTCTTTATCAAGTGTTAATCCTAGGTTAAGGTCGCAGGAATGACTTTAAGAGAGACGATTATCTGCTTTTCAAAAATCTATACTGCAACGAAATCCTGTGAGTATATCCTAAATTACTGGAAGTTCCCGCAAAGCTGGCAAAGCCATAATCCAAGTTGAATTTCAAAAGTTGAACGCCTAACCCCAACGTTGGTGAAACTGAAAAACCACCTTCCGGATCGGTTATAAAATCAGTAATTCCTGTTCGAAAGCTTATCACATCTTTGTAAGTAAGTTCAGCTCCTACATGAGGTTCAATACTCATTTTTCCGGAGTTTATGTAATACGCCTGTCGGTTTTCAAAAAGCAGATCGGTATCAATAGCGGTAATTAGATCAAAATCATTGAACGTAAAGTTCTTGGAAACTCCCAACTTTATGGAAGGCAACACATACTCATTTTGTCCGCTTGGAATGGAATCATCAAATACTTCCTGAAATCCGGCGAATTCATCTTCATCCACAGTCCACATCTTTTGCATAGTTGTTGCATCGCGAATAGCGAATCCGAGGTCAACGATCTCTGTTTTTAATTGTGCTCCAACATCCAGGCTATAACCCCAGGCTTGTGCAAAAGGTCCTAACCGTTGATTAATGATCTTAGCGGTAATTCCGTAAGAAAACCGTTCATCGCTTTGTTTGGCGAAAGAGAAGAACAGCGCAAGATCGGCTGCACTGAAACGGGTTATGTAATCTTCAGGGTTTTCACGGGGCTGGTTTCGGTCCGCATCCCAAGCGTTTAAAGTATTGGCAATATTATCTACACCCTGACGAAAAAAGCTGACAGAAAACACTGCATCTTTAGATTGGAGTGGAATTGCAAACGCTCCGTAATCGTAACCAACAATACCATCAAATCGCTCTGAGTGCATATAAATAGCTTGTGGCTCAGTTACTTTTGACAAACCTGCCACATTCCAGTATCCTGCGGTTACATCACTTGTAAGTGAAGAATGAGCAGAACCCATTCCTAAAGCTCGAGCACCGGCCCCGGTACTTAAAAAGTCATTTCCATACTTCGCAAATGTAGATTGAGCGGAAGATGAAACGGATAAAATTAATAAAAAAAGAAGCGCTGAGGTAAGGCTTTTCATCAAATGCTGTAATAAAATCTTTAAGGTTTACAGTAGCGCTTTAACGATATATTGGTAAACTTATTTGCCGTTTTTTTACCGGTTCCAAATGTTGCGGAGAGAGCCAGTATTTCTTAGTATAAGCACACGTTCTCGAAAGGGCAAGATTGTAAGAAAAATTGTCTTAAATAACTCTAATTACGTATTCATGAAATTTTCTGTATCAAGTACCGAACTCAATAAAGGGCTTTCAGCTGTAATTGGCGCAGTGCCATCAAAAGCAACATTGCCAATTTTAGAAACCATTCTTTTTGAATTTGAAGATGGGAAATTGAAATTATCTGCAACGGATCTTGAAATTGCCATAGTGGAATACATTGATGCAGACATAGAAGAAGAAGGGGCTGTAGCTATTCCGGCACGCCGTTTATTGGAAACATTAAGACAGCTTCCTAATATCACGGTTTTCTTTACGGTTGATGAGCGAAAAAATATCAATTTCAGAACGGATAAAGGAAATTATAAGCTCGTCGGCGATGATGCAGATGAATTTCCTGAGATACCAACTTTAGAAGGCGGAGTTGAGATCAGTGCGTCAACAGAGAACATAAATACAGCAATTGATAAAACATTGTTTGCGGTTTCAAGCGATGACCTTCGCCCTGCTATGATGGGTGTTTATTTCAAGATCGGTACCGAAGAAAGTAAGTTTGTAGCTACTGATGGATATCGACTAGTTGAGTATGTAAATAAAGAGATCAAAGGAAGTGCAGAAACAGAGTTTATCGTTCCGGATAAAGCATTAGGATTGGTTCAGAAAACAACGAGTGGCGAAAAGTGTGAAGTCACGGTAACAAATGATCACGCCCGATTTAAAAGTGATAATACCATTGTGATTACAAGGTTGATCAATGAGCAGTATCCAAATTATGACTCAGTGATTCCAAGAGACAACAATAAATTTCTGACCATCTCAAAAGAGCAGATGCTTTCTACCGTTCGCAGAGTAGCAATTTTCTCAAGTTCAACAACCAGACAAATTCGTCTTGAACTGGCAACGGATAAACTTACGATCAGAGCAGAAGATCTTGATATGAGCAGTGAAGCGAAAGAAACCATTGCTTGTGAATACTCAAATGATGGATTAGAAATTGGCTTTAATGCAAAGTATTTAGGTGATGTTCTGAGTAACATAGACGATGATGAAGTGAGTTTTGAGTTTTCATCCCCTAATCGTGCAGGTATCGTTCGTCCATCAGAAAAAAGCGATCACGAAGAAATTCTTATGGTAGTTATGCCTGTTATGTTGAATAACTATTCTTAATGAGCCAAATAATTACGCTTACTACCGATTTTGGTCTTCAGGATCAATATGTAAGTTCGATGAAGGCGATAATTCTGGGTTTAGCTCCTGATGTTCGCCTCATTGATATTTCACATGATATTCCTGCACAGGATATTATGGCGGGAGCATGGGTAATTCGTAATTCTGCCTTTCTTTTTCCAAAGAACACCGTTCACTTGGTAGTTGTAGATCCCGGAGTCGGAACAGAGCGCCACCCGATCGTGCTAAAAGTTAATGACCAGTATTTTGTGGGGCCTGACAATGGCATTTTTTCGCTTTTCTATAGCGAGTTCGAGTACGAAGCCATAAAGTTGAATAAACAAAAGTATTGGAGAAAAGAGCGATCCAGAACCTTTCATGGCAGAGATATTTTTGCTCCGGTAGCAGCTCATCTTATTAATGGAGTATCGCTAAAAGAACTAGGTGATCCGATTAAAGATCTGGTTACATATCATTGGGCGGTTCCAATTGGTGATAAAGACGGTCTTCAGGGATGGGTAGTTCATATTGATCGCTTTGGAAATCTGATCACTAATATTTCTGAAGATCTTATTGAAGACATGATCGGAAGGAGAAAGGTCCGGATCTATGTCGGTAATACCATGATTGATCATTTGGTAAATACATTCGGAGATGTGGAAGATGGCGATCCGGCTGCGTTTATAGGAAGTTCAGGAATGTTGGAAATAGGTATAAATAAAGGAAATGCCGCAAAGCTTTTAAGTGTTGATAAAGGTGCACAGGTTTCATTAGTGCTTCAGAAATGAATGCGTAACACCAAAGCAGTAATCACGTACTGTTTCCCCGAATAAAAGACGGAAAGGACATATGAGCTTTGAATTAAAATCTCCGGAAAACGAAAGAGCAGCCATTCAGGTGCCGAAAGAAATTTCGAATCTGACCAAACCCTTTAGCGGAACTTTATGCTCTCAGGATGGAGATGAATACGATGTAAAAAATAACATCATCGATATTTTAGGTGGACAGCCTGATTTCTCCAGTTTAGCGTCTTATACCAATCATTGGAAACTAACTGCTACTATTTATGAAGAGATCTGGAGAAAACGCTCTCTTTCTTTATTAACAGGAGAAGACTTTCCGATCGAAAAAGAGCATGAATTACTTATCGAATGGACAGAGCCCAAAGAAAATGGATTATATCTAGATCTGGGTTGTTCAACAGCCCTTTATGGCAGAGCATTAAAAGCAGCTCAATCCAAAGCAGATATTATAGGCTTGGACTTTTCTATGCAAATGCTTGAAGAAGCCCGGCTAAAAGCAGAAGCTGACGAAACCAATCTTTTCTTTGTAAGAGCAGATGGAAAAGAAATGCCGTTCTTCAGTAAAACCTTTGATGGGATAGTGATGGGTGGAACCCTCAATGAACTCACCGAAGAAGTTAAAGTTTTAAATGAGGCTCATCGTGTACTTAAAGAAAATGGAGTGCTTTTTATGATGCATCTAATAAAAGCAGATGCCTGGTACGGGAGATTACTTCAGGAGTCGATGGGAATCGGAGGAATTAAGTTCTGGACTAAAGATGAAAGCAACAAACTGTTCAAACAAGCTGGCTTTAAAGTAGAAGAACAGATCACAAGAGGAATTGTCTGTTTTACGAGGTTAAGAGTAAGTTAAAAGTGCTATTTATTGTAGTATAGTTATATTTGTGGCGGTTTAAGATTCCTATGCGTCAACCTAACTATACATATCACCTCAAGATTGTGGCGGTACTGATTTTTATGATTCAGTATTCTTCTTTGCTGTATGCTCAGGATTTTGAACCACAAAAACTTCTTGATTTAGCAGACTCTAAAAAGGAAGAATTTTCTAAGCAAAAGAAGAAAAAAAACATCTCATTATTCCATTTCTATGATTTTGAAGATGGAAAACTTCCCGTTATTTATCAAAGTTCAAACCTCGAAATGGCGAGAGTTCTCAAAAATGATTTTCTTTGGAACGGCGGAGTTTCGGGATTATCACTTTCAGGAAATGACCAGATCATCGGATACTGGGATGAAGATCAACCCAGACTCACCCATCAGGAATACTCAGGGAGAGTTAGCTTTTTAGATTCTGAAAACGGTACAAATGATGATCACGCTACTCAAATGGTTGGCACGATGATCGCGTCGGGTGTAGATGCTGACGCCCGAGGAATGGCAAATGCTGCGGAAGTTGAAGCTTATAACTGGAATAACGATATAGGCGAAATGGCACAAGCTGCGGCAGATAGTTTAACTGTCTCGGCTCATCCATATGCAGAAATAGCCGGATGGACTACTTCATCAACAGTTTGTGGAACTGGTTTTACATGGTACTCTTTAGAATCTGAAAATCCCTCTAAGGCGTACCAGTTCGGTTATTACAATTCTCAGGCTCAGGATTGGGACAGTGTGGCTTACTTAGCACCTGATTATCTGATAGTAAAAGCGGCGGGAAACATAAGAGGTGTTGGTCCTGAATCTCAGCCGGTAAAACACTGGAAGATCGATTCAAATCTGAATTGTTTTGAAGACTCAACAAGTGTTCGTCAGATAAATGGAGGCGAAACCGGGTTTGAATCTATATCCGGATCTTCAGTTTCAAAAAATGTACTGGTTATTGGCGCAGTTCAAAGCTCTGTTAATGATTTTTTAGTTCTGAATTCAATTACACCAGCCGATAAATCAGGGTTCGGACCTACTGATGACGGAAGAATTAAACCTGACATAGTTGTTCCTTCCGGGGCTTATACTTCTTCAGCATCTTCTAATAGTGCTTATTCAAATTCTTCCGGAACTTCTTCATCAACGGCAGCGGTAGCCGGTTCTGTGGCTTTAATTCGCGAACACTATCAAAGCCTGAATACTGATACTCTTTCTTCTGCTTCAATCAGAGCATTGCTGGCACATTCAGCAGACGATGTGGGCGTGGAAGGTCCCGACTATAAAATGGGATGGGGATTGATGAATATGGAAAGAGCGGTGAGATTTTTATCTGCGAATAAAGCTGATAATGATCGGACGGTTTTGAAAGACACGGTTCTTAACTCATCAAATACGATTCAGATAAACTACGAACACAATTCAACAAAGCCATTGATAGTTACCATTGCATGGACAGATCCGAAAGGAAGTGTGTCGGTTTCGGGAGATGATCCTGAGGATATAAAGCTGGTAAATGATGTGGATATACAAATCAGCGACCCAAATTCATCTGTGTTGTTGCCTTGGATCTTGGATAAGAATAATCCGGGAAATGCAGCTACAACAGGAGATAACGACGTAGATAATATTGAGCAAATCTATATTCCTGAACCTGTTTCGGGAGAATATACGATAACAATTTCTCATGAAGGAGCTTTGCAATCAGGAAGTCAAAAAGTGTCAGTTCTGATCAGCGAGTCAGAACCCCGTGTTTTGTTTTCGACTATTTCAGATGGGAATTGGTCAGATTCCAGAACGTGGTTAAACGGAAACATTCCATCTTCAATAACAGATCAAGCGGTAATAAAGCACAGTGTAACTTTAACCGGAGATGTTACAATAGGGAGCATTTCGTTCGAAGGAATAAATTCAGAGCTTAAATTAAACGGGCGTGCTTTAAGTATTTACGGGTCTCATCAAAAGAGTTCGGGGAAAGGATTTTCAGGTGACAGTTTATCTAAAATTACAGTAAAAGGGTGGGAAGGAGGTTCTGACCCTCTTGAGTTCAATTCCGGAAAAGGAAAATTATCTGAATTGAAAATTGATGTCTCTTCAGATACCGTTGAGATTGGCTCAAACCTGAATATTTATCAAAAATTAGACCTTGAAACCGGATCACTAAAACAGACAACAGGTGAAATAACTCTGATTTCCGATGAAAATAATACTCCACAACTGATCAAAAACGATGGAGAATTGATAACAGATTTTGTGTATTCCAGAGCATTTACAGAAGAATCATCCGGTTGGAGAATGATATCTTCACCTGTTACTGATGTAAATTTCAGTTCGCTAAATAATACTTTTTTTACTCAAGGAGGTAGTTGGGCTTCAAATATGGCATCAGCTCCGAATTCAAGCTTATGGTTGTTTGATCCTTCAGCTCAGAATTTCAATGGATATTATGGAGCAGATTCAGCTTTCACTTCTGGCAAAGGATATTTGTTTTATATGTTCAACACGGATCCAAACGGACAACAAATATTGCCTGCTAATCTTGAAATCAAAGGCATGGAGCCTGATTCTTTAACTTTAGATCTTTACAGAGGTTCGCATGATTCCCTGAGTTACAATCTGGTCGGCAATCCGTTTGCGGGAACTTTGGATTGGCATGAGATCGTGAATGATGGAACAGATTTAGCTACGAGTTATGCAATTTGGGATCCTGCGTTGTCTTCAGGTGGTGGAAGTTCGGGTTTTAAATACTATAATATGTCCGGTGAACTCGGTTCTGCCGGAAGGTATATCGCTCCGATGCAGGGGTTCTTTGTTCAAGCTACTAACGAAAATTCAGAACTAAGGTTTAATCAGTCTCAAAAAACAGAAAATGCTCCAGCCAAGTTTGGAAAAAGTAGCATTGCTGAGAATTTGGCACACATTAACTTAAAACTTTTTGGAGAATCAGGAACCCTCCTGGATGATCAGGCACATATTGTGTTTAGTGACAAAGGAAGTTTGGGAAAAGATGTGTTTGATGTGGATAGAATACGTTCACTAAATCAGAATAAGAGTAGCATATCTTTTTTATCAAATACTAAAGATCTAAGAGTATTTGAAGGTAGACCTGTTGATATCGAAAATGATAAGATCGATCTGAGAATAGAATTGAAGAACATGGGTTATTATAGCATCAGTGTAGGAAAAATGGAAAATATCCCGGAAGGTTGGATGATTAAATTGACAGACAAGAAGGTCAACAAGTCCGTTAACCTCATAGAAATAAACGAATATGAGTTTTATTTTGATGGAGAAGATGAGGATGTCTCAGAAAGGTTTTATATAGAAGTAAGTCGGAGTATTAGCTCGTCAAATGATGGAAAAGAAAATATTCCAGACTCGTTTCAACTAAAGCAAAACTATCCTAATCCTTTTAATCCGGTAACCGTTATAGAATATGAACTTCCAATACAGTCAGATATAAAAATTGAAGTTTTTGATATCCTTGGAAGATTGGTGGTGACACTCGTTGATGGAAGAAAATCAGCCGGATACCATTCGGTTCAACTTGACGCTCGTAATTTTTCGAGTGGCGCGTACTTTTACAGAATTAAAGCCGGCGATTTCGTGCAGATAAAATCAATGATGTTGATCAAATAAAAGGATCGCAATCACATATTTTCCGGAGCAGAAATTCCAAGGATAGTTAGTCCGTTTCTTAAAACCTGAGCCGTTGCCTTTGCCAGTTCAATTCGTGCTTGAGCCAAATCTTCATCTACACCAATAATTCTACAATCGTGGTAGAAACTTGTAAAGGCAGATGCAACATCATTCAGAAAGTTGATCAAACGATGCGGTTCACGGGCATTAGCAGCACCTAAAATCATTTCAGGAAAACGGAGAATGGTTTTGATCAAGCCTTCTTCTGAATCATGTTTCAACAAAGAAAGATCTGCTTCTTTGGAAAAAGAATATTCTTCTTCAGCTTTACGAAGAATACTGGAAATTCGTGCATGAGCATATTGAAGGTAGAACACCGGGTTTTTATCTCCGGCTTCTTTGGCCTGAGCGATATCAAATTCTAAATGAGTATTTGGAGATCGCATCAAAAAGAAAAAGCGGGTCACGTCAGAGCCGACTTCATCCATAAGTTCGTCGAGAGTCACGAAGTTCGCTTTTCGGGTACTCATCTTAAAAGGTTGTCCATCTTTGACAATGGTCACAAACTGATAGATCACCACATCTACTTTACCTTTATCGTAACCCAAAGCAGAAATTCCTGAAAGCACATCCGGATACGTGGCGATGTGATCGGCACCGAATACATCCAGACACAAATCATATCCCCGATCCAGTTTATTCATGTGGTAAGCGATATCAGGAAGTCTGTACGTTGGTTCACCCGTGCTTTTGATCAGAACAGTGTCTTGTTCTTTACCAAACTCAGTGGTCTTAAACCAAACGGCTCCGTCTTTATCGTAGGCTAATCCTTTCTTCCGAAGTTTTTCAACAGTGGAATCAATTGAGCCATCAGCATACAAACTGTGCTCGTTGAAGAAGGAATCCATGTTGATGTTCATTCGTTGAAGCGTATTGCTGATGTCGGCAAAAATAGCTTCTTCTGCTTTTTCTTTGAATGGTTTCCAATCTTCGGGATTGTTAGAAAGTTCTTTATTCTCAGACGCTAATTCTGCTGCAATTTCTCTTATGTATTCTCCTTCATATCCTCCTTCAGGAAAATCAGAATCTTTGTCGAGTTCTTCTAAATATCGAGCTTGCACACTTTGACCAAGTACGCGCATTTGTCGACCAGCATCGTTGAAGTAATATTCTCTGTCAACTTCAGCTCCAGTCCATTCCAGTAATCTGGCAACGGTGTCTCCAAGTACTGCATTTCTTCCGTGTCCGACGGTTAGAGGTCCGGTTGGATTTGCGCTTACAAACTCTACCAACACTTTTTTCCCGGAATGATCATCGGTTTTTCCAAAGCCGGATCCGGCATCCAAAATACTTTGTAATTCATCGTAGAGATAATCATCCGCAAAGCGAAAGTTGATAAATCCGGGTCCTGCGATTTCTACAGAGGAAATTTTCTTTTCATCATACTTTAATCCGTTAATGATCTGTTGTGCAATAGCTCGTGGGTTATTACTAAGAGGTTTTGCTAACATCATAGCCACATTAGTGGAAGCATCGCCGTGGCTGGCGTCTTTTGGAGCTTCCGTCTGGATTTCAGGTAGTTCTTCTAGATCAAATTGTTGTAAAGAGTCAGCGATTATTTGCTGTAGGTAGTCGTTCATTTCTGGAATAAATTCTTAATTCAGTTCAAATATAAAGGAATTAAGAATTAGGAATAAGAGAATTAGGAATAAAAGCCGAATTAGTTTCTCAGATTGGCTTTAGTAGTTTTGATAATAGAGCCTATAATTTTAAGGAGTTCATTACAATCTTTAAGTAGCGATTCAGCTTGATCTTTCGGTATGTAATTTGAATCTCTAAGTAATCTGATCCAGTAATGAGATTCTCTGGCTTCTCTGTAAGAAATGCTAAGTTTGTATTTAAAATCTTTCTTTGTTGTTCCTCCAATTGCCTCTTCAACATTAGCCCCAATAGATGTGCCCGAGCGAAGTATTTGTCTGGAGAGATCATATTCTTTATAAGTCAGTATAAGGTGTTTATGAAGCTTTATGATTTTTAAAGCGAAGTCATAAGATTTGATCTGTATAATATTGTCCGTTTTCATATTCTTAATTCTCCTATTCCTAATTTTATATTCTATTATTTTTAATTAAGCGAGCCAAGCGAGCGCAAACTCACAAAATCATAACCTGCAATGATAATATGATCATCTACCGGGATGCCGAGTAGTTTTCCGGATTCTGAGATTCTTTTGGTTAGCTGGATATCTGCAGTAGAAGCCTTTGCATTTCCTGAAGGATGATTGTGGAATAAAAGAATGGAATTGGCTTGATGCACAATAGCTTGGCGCATTACCTCAGCCGGCTCTACGATGGTAGCGTTACTTCCGCCGGAGCTTATTTGCTGAAATCCGGTGAGCACTTTTTTGTGGTTTAAAAAAGCAACAATAAACACTTCTTTGGTTAAGTGCCGAAGTTTTGGGCCAAAGAAAGCGACAGCATCTTCCGGAGAAGTGACCTGAATTTCCTCCCCCAATCCGGCTACCTGAATTCTTCTTGCAAGTTCAAAAGCAGCTTCCAAAGTAATGGCTTTTACTTTCGCGATACCGGGAATTACCCGAAGTTCGCTCCACTGTTTTTTGATAAGTGTATGCAACCCGTTAAAATGATCAAGCAGGGCTCTCGAAGTTTCGATCACATTCATTTTTTTAGTTCCGGTTCGCAGAAGAATGGCAAGGAGTTCGGCATCAGACAATGACCCTGCTCCGTATTTTATAAGCTTTTCCCTGGGTTGTTCATCGGGACGCATATCTTTAACGGTTCGGTTTAAAAAATCATCGGAAGAAAAGGATTCTGTATTCATGGCGTATAGTTTTTAACCAAGTAAGACAGGTTGGGAGGGGATTCCTTACAAAAATTTATGAATACTGATTATTGAACAAGGAATATTTAATATTGAAGTAGAGTCATTTCTAAACTCTTCCAGAGTTGAAATGGGTTTAACCTAGAATTTAGGAAATGATAACTCTGGAAGAGTTGCAACGACCAACTAATCTTAATCAGTTTGATATTCCAAAATATCACCGGGTTGGCAGTCGAGGGCTTCACAGATTGCTTCAAGTGTTGAGAATCGGATGGCTTTAGCTTTTCCGGTTTTCAGGATGGAAAGGTTGCTCATAGTGATATCCACTTTTTCGGAAAGTTCTGTGAGACTCATTTTCCGTTTGGCTAACATCACATCAAGATTTACGATAATAGCCATCAATTACACCGTTAGTTTTTGTTCTTCGTAGAGATAAATTAGCTGATTGTATACAGCGCTAAAAATGAACACTAAAATTCCAACGGCGATTAACCATAAGGCTTGAAAAGAAGGTTCAACTATATATCCGAGTAGCTTAGTGTCATATTTTAAAAAAGCTGCTAAAACTGTACTGTGTAGCACTCTTATTATTGAGATAAAAATCAGAAGCAGTCCAATCCAAAAAATGCGGCTTTTGTTGATAGCATCAAAAGCTTTGTCTTCAAGTAATGACGAAAGAAGTTTACTGAGCATATAAAGTATCAGCACCACTGCGAGAAACGTAACTACTCTAAAGAAATAAATGAGTATTGTTTCTACAGGAAAACCTCTAAAATCTGCTCTATAGAATGCATTAGCATAATATTTAGTCCCCACCCCTGAATAATAAGATCTCGACTTTTCAACTAAGTACTCATTAGGATGGATGTTTCGATTGTGAGGATTATACATTTGTTGAGGAAGAGCATAAGACCTTGTATCCAAATAAACTAAGGGATCAATTTTTGGGATTTTGACTCTCTCACTCCCAATGCTAATTGTTTGTTGATGTGGAGTTAGGGTTGCGAAAATGTAATAAACAGCTAGAGTAGCAATACCAATCCAACATAAAGCTATAAGAGATTTTATCAATAATCGATTCATTTCTTTGCCTAATTATTTAATTGTGTTTCGAATAAAATGAAAACAATTAATATTTGAAATACAATAATTATTTATTGATAAACAATAAATATATGCCATAAAACAAGCATTGGTTTGGCACTAGTTTAGCGCTGACACTTTTGTCTTGAGTGGTAGAATTACCCTCTCCTTTGTTTCCTCCCCCTAGGGAGGAAAACTCGTTGTTAAGGACTTGGTTTGGGTAAAAAGATCACTTCCTAATTGAAAGTTGAATGTTCACCGGCTGGGTGTTGAACGTTGAGAGTCTTACTCTCCACTTCCCATCAATGGCTCGTTGAAAGCTCGGATGCTTGAGTTTGGAAGACCGTCCGGATGAGTTTGTTTTACCATGTCGATGGTTTCAATCACGATCTCCAAATGTTTTTCTTTAGAGTTTTGGTAAAACGCTTGAGCGGCGCCGGATAGTTTTGGTTTTCCGTGAAGGGGTTTATCACTCACGCAAAGTAAAGTAGCATGAGGAACTCGATATCGGAATCCATTGGTAGCAACGGTTGCGGATTCCATGTCCACAGCTAAACTTCGGCTTTGGTGGATCTTTTCAACTGTATCTTTTTTAGAGAATTCCCAGTTTCTGTTGGCAGTCGTAAATACGGTGCCGATACGATGGTTCAGTCCGTGATTATCAAGAACTTGTTTGAGATATAGATTGAGGATGTAATTTGGAATTACAGGAATTCCAATTGGAAAAAGGTCATCCAGTAAGCGATCGTCTCTCATGTATCCGTTTGCCAGAACAAAGTCGCCAATCTCCTGGTGATTCCGTAAACCACCGCAATGGCCAACCATGATCATGGCATCAGGACGAAGTACAGAAACATGATCGGTAATCGTTTTAGCGTTCGACGGTCCAACTCCAATATTGATCAGCGTAATTCCTTTGTTGTCATCAAGGTTATGATGATAGGCAGGCATTTGTACGCCTTCTCTGACAGGTTTTATACAATCAGGAAATTTTTCAAGAAACACTTCCACGTGCATATCGTAGTTAGTGAACAAAATATATCGCTGAAAATCATGAGCGCTGGTACCTGTGTAATGCTGAAGACGGTCTAATGAAATGTCAGTTCGTTCAGGACTAAAAAGAAAAAGCTTTTTCTTAGTGATGTCCCAGTTACTTTCATCTGTATGATCCAGTAAAAGAGGATCGTTCAGCTCTATAACATCGCGCGATGGTTCAATTTTGATGTCAGCATCCTTTTCTAGTAATCTTAGTATTTCTCTTTCCAAGTAGGACCGAAGAGCTTTTGGCTGAGCGAGTTCGCCTTTTATGATCGGGTTATGTTCTGACCATGCGCGTTCTACCAGCATCTTAGGATACTTTCCACCGGCATAAATTTTCTCCATCAGATCGCAGGCTTTTTCCGTAGCTTTCTTGCGTTCTTGGAGAGTGGAAAAATCAGAATGTGATAAAAAAAGTGAATCTGGCATGAGTAAAACAAAATTTAATTATACAATTGAACCCTGGGTCACAACCGGGGAGCGCGTGGAATATACAACGAATATCTTCAAGGTAATAAGCAGAGATATGAAGATTAGCTCTGAAGATCATAAAGCCACATTTTCGATTGTAGAAGCACCTGACTGGATCAATGTAATTGCACTTACAGAAGAGGATGAGATCGTGTTGGTAGAACAGTATCGGTACGGAATAGAAAAACCAACACTGGAGTTGCCCGGAGGAATGATGGATGAAGGTGAGCATCCTGAAGAAACATCAATCCGGGAACTGAAAGAAGAGACGGGTTTTGAAGGATCAGAAGTAATCAATTTAGGAAAGGTGAGTTCAAATCCGGCTATGCTTACTAACTATACACATACTTATCTGATAAAAAACTGTAAGAGGGTTTCAGATCAAAATCTGGATGGAAATGAAAGGATAAATGTGCATATAATTCCGCTCGAAGAATTTCTGGATTTGGTTGCAAACGGGAAAGTGCATCATTCCTTAGTAGTAGCTGCGGTGGCGAAGTATCTTCTTTGGGTTGAAAGGTGAAAGGTGAAAGGTGAAATCAGTGAAGAAGCACCATTATAGATCAAATTTAAAATGGACAGGGAATTCCGGTTCGGGAACTTCAGATTATAAATCTTACGAAAGAAGCTATGTAGTTAAGATTGACGGAAGGCCAACTCTGGAAGGTTCTTCAGATCCGGCTTTTCGGGGAGATAAGTCAAAATACAATCCGGAAGAACTATTTTTAGCATCTATTTCAGCTTGCCATATGCTATGGTATCTACATTTGTGTTCAGCCAATAAAATTGTTGTTCTTGAATATGAAGATTCTTCGGAAGGAACTATGACCGAAAATAAAGATGGAAGCGGGAAGTTTGAAAGTGTAACCCTTTATCCTAAAGTAGTAGTGGAAAAAGAATCCATGATGGAACAAGCTAGATCACTTCATAAACAAGCGAATGAAATGTGTTTTATTGCAAACTCTTGTAATTTTGAGATTAAGCATGAGGTGGATGTCCTAGTAAAAGATTGACATCCATCGCAAAAGCTCTGGACGAGATTTTGAGCCTCCTTCAAAGGAGGAGTAGTATCGGTGAAAATAACTCAATTATAAAATCACCGATTCTGAACGATTGGACTATGAAAATCCGTTATTCATGCTCAACTGATCACCATAGATTACAATAATGATAGAAACAGGTAAAAAGATAGACACTAATTTTAAACTGAAAGTTGTACAGGACGGAGAGGAGAAAGAAGTTTCTTTCCCGGAACTTTTAGATCGTAAGACTATAGTATCAGTATACATGAAGAACAATACTTCCAGCTGTGATCGACAAACTCTGAGTCTCGCAGAAAATGCAGATTGGTTTGATAAAAAAGGGTTTAATGTGATCGCTATGAGTAAAGACGGATGTCGCTCGCATAAGAATTACGCAAAGAAACAGGGAATCAATTATACACTCGCATCAGATCCTGATTATTTGTTTGCTGAAGCAACAGATTCCATCGTCGATAAACAGATGTTTGGTAAAAGTTTTACAGCGCCTTCCAGATCTGCTTTTGTTATTGATACGGATGGTACTATCTTGGCAACCGTTGAAAAAATTGATACCAAAGCGCATGCTGAAGAGTTGAAAGCTCTGATTGAAAGCTTATAAAAAAAAGAAAGAGTATGAAAAGTCTTGTAATAGTAGAGTCTCCGACAAAGACAAAAACGATTAGTAAATATTTACCCAAAGGATATGATGTGGACTCCTCTATGGGTCACATTCGTGATCTTCCTTCGTCGGCTAAGTTAATCCCTGCAAAGTATAAGAAGGAAAGTTGGGCTACCTTAGGTATCAATCCGGATGACAGATATTTTGCAATTTATGTAACCCCGCCGGATAAGAAAAAGATCGTAAAGAGGCTGAAGGATAAACTGAAAGATGTTGATGAACTGATTCTGGCAACGGATGAAGACCGTGAGGGAGAAGCAATTTCATGGCATTTATTGGAAGTGTTGAAGCCAAAAGTTCCTGTTAAGAGGATGGCATTCCGCGAGATCACTAAAGAAGCGGTATTGAATGCGCTGGAGAATACCCGCGACATCGATATGAAATTAGTACATGCGCAGGAAACCAGAAGAATTCTGGACAGATTAGCAGGTTATACCGTCTCTCCTCTATTATGGAAGAAGATCTCACCGGGTTTGTCAGCAGGGCGCGTTCAATCGGTTGCGGTAAAAATGTTGGTGGAGCGCGAGCGCGAGCGCATGAAATTTAAGAGTGGTACGTATTACGATCTTTCAGCTGTACTTCAAAAAAGTGGTGAGAACGATGAGTTCAATGCGGATCTGACTCATTTAAATGAAAAGCGCCTTGCCAGCGGTAAAGATTTTGATGAGAATACAGGAAAGCTAAAAAAGCCGGATTCAGTAGTATTATTAGACGAAGCTAAATCCAAAGATCTTGTTGAACAGCTTAAGGATGCTGACTGGTCAGTAACTAACGTTGATGTAAAAACTCAGAAAAGAAATCCAGCGCCACCGTTTATTACTTCAACCCTTCAGCAGGAAGCGAACAGAAAATTTAACTTTTCTGCCCGGGACACAATGAGCGTTGCTCAGAAATTGTACGAGAAAGGTTTTATCACTTATATGAGAACCGATTCTACAAACCTGTCTTCTCAAGCAATTACGGCTGCTAGGGAAGGTATTGTAGACCAATATGGTGAGGATTATTTGTTTGAAAGAGTTCGAACATATACGAAGAAAGGTAAATCTGCTCAGGAAGCACATGAAGCTATTCGTCCGTCTGGTTCTAAATTTATTCTTCCCGAAAAATCAGGGTTGAAAGATCGTGAGCTTAAATTGTATGATCTGATCTGGAAAAGAACCATCGCTACTCAAATGGCAGAAGCTGAGCTGGAATTTACCACTGTAACGATCACTGCAAAGAACAACGGAACTGCTGCAGATTTCAGAGCGGGTGGTAAGAAGATATTATTTCCCGGATTCTTCCGTGCATATGTTGAAGGAAGTGATGATCCTGAAGCAGCATTGGACTCTCAGGAAAAGTTTTTACCTGCAATGAAAGTTGGTGATGGAACAGATCTTCAGGATCTGAACTTTAATTCTCATGAGACGAAACCGCCGGCAAGATATACAGAAGCAACGTTAGTGAAAGAATTGGAGAAGAGAGGAATTGGTCGACCGAGTACCTATGCAACGGTTATTAGTACTATTCAGGATCGCGGATACGCCAAGAACGAAAGTAAGATGTTAATTCCGTCTTTTACTGCTTTTGCGGTTACATCACTTCTGGAACAGAACTTCCCGGATCTGGTTGATAGCGATTTCACTTCAAACCTGGAAGATAAACTGGATGAAGTTGCGAATGGGACTCAGGACCCTGTTAAATATCTGGACGATTATTATAAAGGTGAAGATGGACTTCGTGCTAAGGTGGACAAGCAGGAAGACAAGATTGATGCCCAGAAAGCAAAATTGCTGGATCTTCCACTGGATGGGTTGGAAGGAATTCAGGTTGCAGTAGGTCGATACGGACCATATGCCAAAATGCAGAAAGATGGTGAAGATGTGTCAACATCATTGCCACAGGATATGAATCCAAGTGATGTTACAGCTGAGAAATTAGAGCAACTAATTAAACTTTCTGAAGAAGAAGATAAACCGATTGGAGTGCATCCTGAAGAAGGTCTTCCTGTATTTTTACTAACGGGAAGATTCGGACCTTATGTACAACTCGGAGAAGTAACAGAAGAAAATAAAAAGCCAAAACGTGTATCTCTTCTTAAGGGAATGAAACCGGAAGATGTAGATCTGGATCTGGCGCTGAAGCTTTTAACACTTCCAAGGTTACTTGGTGAGCATCCGGAAGATGGAAAAGTTGTTCGTGCAGGAGTTGGACGGTATGGTCCTTATGTAGTTCATGACGGAAAGTTCAAATCTCTCCCCAAAGACGATAACGTTCTTGAAGTTGAACTGGACAGAGCGATTGAATTGCTTAAACAAAAAGGAGCTCCCAGAAAAAGTTCTGAGCTTAATGATCTCGGAGAACATCCGGAGACAAAAAAACCAATCAAAGTAATGAATGGTCGATATGGTCCATACATCAAGCACGGTAAAAAGAACATCGGTTTACCAAAAGGTACCGAGCCCGAAAAATTTACTTTGGAAGAAGCTGTTGCACTGATTGCAGAGAAAGGCTGAGATTGAATAGCGAATAATGAATATTGAATATCCAATATCCATTGAGGAATATTCAAGGTACTAGAGAATAAGTAGCATGTACTTTACCGATTTGTAAAATGAGTTAGTGCTTTTTTGGTTTAGTGGCAAACATCTAAAACTTTTATTGGTCTGGCTGATTTTATTTCAGCATATTCTTTTGGTACTAAATGATAACGGGTTATAACCTGATCATGCAGAAGAGAAGCGAGTTTTATTTTAAATATCCACCAAACATCCAGGAGCTGGATCTGGCTTCGATGGTGAATTTATTTCGTACCAGAGGTGAACCTCAAAAAGCGGAACCCGGTAAGCACTTTGCTTGCGCAGTTACTCATCATTTGCTAAGAGAAGGGAAACATTGGTTTGGGTTATATTACTCCCAAAAAACCTGGGATAATTTACTTACTAAAGGAAGTGAGGGGTTTCCAATGACAGAAGCCGAACTTAATGTGTTGGGTAAATTATATATGGCTCAGGATGAAACGCCGCACCGGGAAATTATTGAGAAGAGCTCAGGCGTAACTGAAAAACTCGCTTATTTGATTGTAAATGATCTAAGATCATTTGGCTTTATACTTGAAGATGAGGGTGGTTTTTTAACTATAACTCCAAGAGGAGAAAAAGCTCTTCATGGCATTGCACGACGTATTTATGAAAAAAGATTTATGCCTGAAATGTTGAATAATTTTGAGGTTAGAGAAGATCCTACCATTGAACGGGCACAAAAATCAGATCAGGAACAGAGGAGTTTGTTTTAGTAAAGCGTTAAAATCCCTCCATTCTGAATACCGCAACTGTTGCAAGTACAGACATGATCAATAGTACTATAAAGTATGATATTACTGTACACAGAAGCACTAAAAAAAAGCTTTTGAGTTTTCCTGTATTTAGTACCTGTCTGAAGACTATATATTCCTGATATAACCAGACAAAAGAGTAGAGCCCTCCTAATAAAAAATATATCATCCATAATACATCTCCGTCAGATATTTCGTCCACTGTGGATGTAAAGGCAATAATTTTAAATAATTTGAGCTGTCCCAATCCACATATTAGCTGAACCGGTCCAAATAAATATACTTGAGTATAGAAAGTGTCACGTATTGATGTATATGATATAGGATCGCCTGTCATTCTTTCCAGAAAAAATGAAAAAGAGAGAGGGCCGGTAATTAAAAAGAAAGCAATTCCTGCCATTATAGTTTCTGTACTAAGCTCGTCAATGCTTTCACTTTCCATTAGTTCCAGACTTATTAAAAAACCTTGAAAGAAATCGAAGCCCAAATAGTAGATCGGAACAACGGCAATAATGACCCAAAAAAGAATTGGAGATAAGAATTCCTGAAATCTGGAATCATGCTCGTGTTCCAACTCAGAGTTTACATATGGTTGTATCCAGGAAGGATGCCTAACAATCTTAAGAAATGTTTTAGGAAGTAATAGGAGCCAAATTGAAAACCGAAAAACAAGTTCTTCAATGGAATGTACCAGCCGGAAAAAATCCATATTGTAATAATTAGTTATACCCTGAAAAAATATGGGTATAAGTTTCCATTGTTACAATAAGTTTATCAAATACTAGTTTATATAATTCCTAACTGCTTCAGCAACTCTTCCCGGTACACGATCATCAAATGGACTTGGAATAATTTTCTCTTCACTGAGATCTTCAACACTGTCAGCAATGGCCTTGGCAACTTCAATGAACATAGCGGAAGTAAGGTTATTGGTTCTTACATCAAGAGCTCCACGGAATAAGCCCGGAAATGCGAGTACATTATTTATTTGATTGGCAAAATCTGAACGACCTGTAGCCACAATTCCGGCTCCAGCCTCTTTTGCTTCTTCAGGCATAATTTCCGGAACAGGGTTCGCCATTGCAAAAATGATTGGATCTTTAGTCATGGTCTTTACCATGTCCTGAGTCAAAACCCCGGGAGCAGACACTCCAATGAAAACATCCGAATCTTTAATTGCATCTTCAAGAGAGCCCTTTACACCTGACTTATTGGTAAGATCAGCCATTTTTTTCTTGGTCTCATTTAGGTCAGTTCTTCCTTTATGGATAACACCCCTGCTATCACACATAATTACTTCCTTGACTCCGGCTTCAAACAATAGCTTAACGATGGCTACTCCCGCTGCGCCAGCCCCGTTGATCACCACTTTCAGGTCTTTAAGTTTTCTTCCTGTCAGTTTACATGCGTTAAACATTCCTGCTAACGTAACGATGGCTGTTCCATGTTGATCATCATGAAAAACAGGAATAGAGAGTTCTTTTTTGAGGCGTTCCTCAATTTCAAAACAGCGAGGGGCTGAAATATCTTCCAGATTTATTCCACCAAAAGTCGGAGCAATTGCTTTTACAGCAGTGATGATTTCTTCAGTATTTTGGGTGTTCAGTACAATCGGAACGGCATCGACATTTGCGAATTTTTTAAATAAAACAGCTTTTCCTTCCATAACCGGAAGGGCGGCTTCAGGACCTATGTTCCCTAAACCTAAAACAGCAGAACCATCACTTACTACGGCTACTAAATTACCTTTTGCGGTATAGTCGTAAGCCTTTTCAACATCTGCATCAATTTCCCGGCAGGGTTCCGCAACGCCGGGAGTATAAGCGATGCTGAGATCGTCTTTTGTCTCCAAAGGCATTTTTGATTCTATGGAGATTTTACCCCGAACTTTTTTATGCGCTTCTATTGAAAGTGCCGCGTAATCTTTTTTTGACATAGTATTTAAAGCTGTTATAAATAAAAAAGGCATCAAACAATCCGCTTGATGCCTACATTATAAAATACGGTTTATTTCTTAATCATTCCTTCAACATCAAAAGAATTATTTGAAGCCTCAACATCAGCAAGGCGTTGAGAAGGATCAATGGAAACTCGTTTTACAGAAGTACCTGATACCGGAATATCAAACGTATAAGTTGGATTTGTCCATGGCCAGTCTTCCAATGTCGTTCTTTTCATACCGTTCTCAGCAGGTTTTTCACCTCTCATTATTCTTAAAGGAATATAAAACATTTCAGAACTACCATCGGTGTATTCGACCAAAACATCAATAGGCATTGGCATTAAGCCCGTTCTTTCCAGTTCTATTACCGTTTTATTTTCGTCACCAACAAGAGCTCTGATTCCATAATCTACAGTTTTAGTAGTACTTACGAAGTATTCGTTATACCAGTCCAGAACCATGCCGGATTCTTTCTCCATAACCCTGAGGAAGTCTTCGGCAGTAGGGTGCTTCATTTTCCATTTTTCGAAATAAGTAAGCATTCCTTTACGCAAGGCTTTTTCTCCAATTATGTACCCAAGCTGTGCTAAATATACGGCACCTTTGGAATAGGAAGCCGAGCCATAAGCACGGTTAGTATTAAAGTGATCAGCATGAGTTGTAAGTGGCTCTTCTAAACCTGACTCGACGATACTATAATAACCCCGGTAAGATCCGGCATAAGGAAAATCCGATTCTCGGTCAAAAATATGAAGCATGGTTTCTGCAGAGGCAAAACTTGTAAACCCTTCATCCATCCAGGCGTAAAGTGCTTCATTAGTTGCTAACACGCCCTGGAACCAGCTATGATAAAATTCATGAACAGTGACACCAACAAGGCTACCTAATGATCTTCCGCCTGTAATCAGAGTTCCCATAGGGTACTCCATTCCACCATCTCCTCCCTGAACTGTAGAAAATTGTGGATATGGATATTTGCCATAATACTTGTTTGCATATTCAAATCCTTTGATGGTCAATTCGGGTAATTGCTCCCAGTATCTTTTATAAGCAGCATTTTCTTCAGGAGTTGCTTCAGCGTCTATTGTTTCCTGATAGAAGAAATGAAGTTTTGGCCCGTTAGGAACCTGAGCTGTAGTATGAATAAAATCAGGATCAGCACCCCAGAAGAAGTCGATTACATTTTCAGCAATAAAATGGTAGGTTATAGGTCCCGGCTTTTTTCTGTTCAACTTTGTTCCCGGTTCTTCGTAGCCGTGACCAATTTCATTTGGGTTTTGAAGAACCCCGGTTCCCCCAACTACATAATCCTGATCAATAGTTATTTTTACATCAAAGTCTCCCCAAACTCCATGGAATTCTCTGCCAACATATGGATTCGGATTCCACCCGGTGTAATCATATTCTACCATTTTTGGATACCACTGGCTCATCGAAAATTCAACTCCTTCAGCATTATTCCAACCGGAACGACGAATTTGGAGAGGAACCTGAGCATCCCATTCCATATCAAATGTAGTTGTAGCGCCGGGTTTGATAGCCTTATTTAGCTCAACTACCAAAATAGTCCCATCATGAATGAACGTCACATCTTTACCGTCTTGTTTTAGCGATCGTATCTTTTGGTAGCCAATTTCATCTTCCGAAAGTTTAGAGATTCTGTCTCTTACCCTTCTATCAGGATCTGCAATCGTACGCGAACGAACATCCATCATACTTCCCGGTTGAAATGCATTGAAATACAGATGGAAATATACACGGCTCAGTTCATCAGGAGAATTATTTGTATACACAATTTTTTGGTCTCCTTTGTACTGATGTTTTTCTGTATCTACATCAATATTCATGGTGTAATCAATTTCCTGCTGCCAGTAAGTTTTCTGTGCAGATAGATTTAGGGAAAATACTCCCAGTACAAGCAAAGTTATAAATTTCTTCATTCTTGAAATTGTTTAGGTTATCAGGTTGATTAAATTTTTATTCAACTTTAAAGGAACCCACAAAAATGCAAAAACACCAATGTATTTACACTTTTTAGAGAATATTTGAGGTGTTAGAAACTGTTTCTGCTGGCAAAGGCACGACTTAATGTTGCCTCATCAATAAATTCCAGTTCAGTGCCCATAGGAATTCCGTATGCAATTCTTGTTACTTTAACCTCGTATGGAAGTAACAATTTATTGATATAATAAGAGGTCGCTTCACCTTCAGCATCGGGATTAAGTGCAAGGATTACTTCTGTAATTTCCTCATCTCCGGCAATACGTTTTAACAATTCCTGAATGCGGATATTATCAGGGCCCACATTATCCATAGGGGAAATTACTCCTCCCAGTACATGATATCGACCACGAAACTCATTGGTTTTTTCAATGATATATACATCATTGAATTCCTCTACGACACAGATGGTACCGTTTTGTCGTTTCGGGTTTTCGCATATAGTGCAGGGGTCGCTGTCACTAACATTACCGCAAATATGACAACGGGTGACTTTATTTTTAAGGTCAATGATAGCGTTAGCCAGACGGAGAGCGTATTCATCATTTTGTTTTAACAGATGAATAGCGATTCTTTGAGCCGATTTTCTACCTGTTCCCGGAAGCTTTGCGAGTTGTTCGATCGCTCGTTCTAAATACTCTGAGGTTATCTGCAAGGGAATTAAAAATTAAAGATTAAAAATGAAAAATCAGGATTGGGAAGCACATTTATTAATCTTTCATTTTTCATTCTACTATAGTCCGAATTTGGAAAGATCCATTCCGGGAATTCCGCCGCCCGGTATCATTCCTTTGTATGCTTCCTGCATTTGAGACTTTGCAGCTTCATCGGCTTGCTCAAGAGCTTTGTTAACTCCGGCTACAACTAGGTCTTCCAGCATCTCTTTGTCATTCGGGTCAATTACGTCTTCGTCAAATTTAATAGAAAGGATCTGACGCAGGCCATTAGCTTTTACTTTTACCATGCCGCCACCGGCTTCTGCTTCAACAGTAACTTCAGCTAACTTAGCCTGACTTTCCTGCATTTTTGCCTGCATTTCCTGAACTTTGCCGAACATATCGGCCATATTAAAATCACTCATAACTATAAATTATATTGAAATTTAAATCGTCAATTGTAAGATTCTTACATCTTATTATGTCTAAAATCTTGAATCTATATTAATATTCTAACTCTGCACCAAACCGTTCTACCAAGCTTCGAATCATTGGATCTTTCTGCTGAATTTCCTTGAATCGTTCATAAGGGTTCCGGGCTTTTGTTTGTTTAACCTTTTGTGAAATTTCTACATTAAAACGAAGCATCACTCCAATACATTCCCGCAATTTTCCTGCCAATTCTCTGGCTTGTTCGTCTAACATGGTTTTAGCTAACTGATTGTCACACTCTAATGACAATTCTGATCCTTTCAAGCGTACAGGAAGTGCTCTTTCTGTTTGCATTTTTAGAATTGAAGAAACAGAACCATTCAAAGAGTTGATGAATTCAGGCCATGCATTTTTTATATCTTCGATCTTAACGCTTTTTTGCACTTCTGTATTTTCTGCCTTCGTTTCAGTTTTTAATTCGGCAGTGTCTATAGTGGAATGTGTTTGTTTGGGTTGAGAAAATCTGGTTTTTAATGCCGGTGCACCAATGTCGAATTCATCATCGGGTTTTTCTTCAGTTTCCGTTTCTTTTTCAAGTACAGAAGATTCTTGTTTTGGTTCTTCCTCTGTAGAATTTTTGAGATCAACGGGTTGTGAGTCAGGTGTACTTTTTTTCTTTTCCTGAGAAGCGGGTTCTAAAGGTTCCGAAGAAGAAGTGTCTAAGTTTTTAGAGTTTTTTTTTACTTCTTCAAGATCTGAGAGAAGTTTAGCGAAATTTTCTGACCGCTCCATATGAATCAATTTCAGTAGGGTAATCTCAAACTGAATTCTGGGTTGATTTGCATCTTTGATCTTGATCTGTGCTTCAGAAACAATATGAAGCATTCTCATAAGGTCGTCTCTGGAAAAATCAGGAGCAGAGTCTTTATATTTTGTTTTAGTGTCTTCCGAAGCTTCCACCATGTGCAATTGTTTGCTGTGGTGAGCGATATACAAATTGCGTAAATGTTCTGTTAGTCCGATCAGAAACTCTTGTATGTCGTAACCTTCCTGAAGAAGTGTGTTAATCAACTCCAGACCCTCATCTGCATTATGGGCCTTCACACAGTTCATAAATTGGAATAAGCGATCCGTACCAACAACGTTCAGGGCTTGTAACAATTCATTATGTGTAATGTTATCACCACAAAATGCTATGGCCTGATCCATCAATCCGAGAGCGTCACGTAGAGCCCCATCAGCTTTTTTGGCTATGACATGAAGTGATTCATCATCTATAGAAATATTTTCGTCTTCTGAAATTTTACGGAGTCTTCTAACGATCTCATCAACAGCTATACGCTTAAAGTCGAATCGTTGAACACGAGAAAGAATAGTTGGAAGAACTTTATGAGGCTCTGTAGTAGCAAAAATAAAAATGGCATGTTCGGGCGGTTCTTCCAGTGTTTTTAGCAACGCATTGAAAGCGGCTTTGGAAAGCATATGCACCTCATCCACAATAAAGACCTTATAACGACCATTTTGAGGAGGAATTCGAACCGTTTCTCTTAAATGATGAACATCATCCACTTTATTGTTTGACGCAGCATCCATTTCTACAACATTCAGTGTTTGATTGAGCGATTCCCCATCAACACTGCTGTCAATTTCGTTTATGGTTCTCGCCAGGACACGAGCCATAGTGGTTTTACCAACACCTCTTGGTCCACAAAACATATAAGCATGAGATAAACGGTTTTGTTTGATGGCGTTCATCAATGTAGAGCTTACGTGATCCTGAGAAACAATATCCTCAAAGTTTTGCGGTCGATATTTTCTGGTAAGAGCGCGGTAGTTTTCTGACATTCTTAAAGCTGATTTTGCTAACAATTGGAATGTACAAAATGCTAAGCTTGGATAGTAATTTTGAAGAAAAATTGATTTATTAATTCTATAATCAATGTAGAATTAAAAGCAATTTAGTTGTTTATTTATTGGCTATTTGTTTTTTTAAGGGATATAAAATCAATCATTTGAACATGATACGAGTTTTTTTTATTGCTACAATCTTTATGACTTCTTCACTGTATGCTCAGGAAATTCCTGAAATACTACAAGCACGCTACGATAAACTTGAAAAGCAAAGTGAGAGCCGTAAAAAACAATTCAGGACACAGCCTCAAATCACAGAAGAAATGATTAGGAATGTGACAATAGAAACAATAGCAGCATTAAAATCTTCGTACGGCGCTAATTTAGATCTAATGGCAGATCAAACAACTTCAACAAATAATTTCAGAGGGTTTTGGGACTACGCATACGAACCCAGAATAGAAATACTCAATGAATTGGATTATTCCGGCGCTGAAGCTATAAGAACAATATTCGATGATTTTACCAATGCCGAACTTATGACGGCATCATATATTCATCTGATTGAAGATAGTTCGTCTACATTTATTGTAGAGGGTAAGAATCTCAGCGAGTCGGTTAGAGCAGGTTTGTATCTCTTAAAAGGATTAGTAGCCGGACATACCGGTTTAATTTATGATCAGGGTTACGATATCAAAGCAGAAAAACAGTATAACCTGAATGTGGATTTTAATGACTTGGGATTGAGTCTTGTTTCTTCAGATGAGATCATTGACAGTGCTATTTCAAACATAGAAAAGGCTATAACTATAGTCGATGCAATTCCAGAAGAAGATTTTGAATGGTTATTTCTGGAGACCGGAGTTGAAGTAGATAAATCGAATTTCAAAAAAATTGCTAACTCAATAATTGCTAAAATTCTAATTAACGAACCAAGGTTTTCTGATGAAGAAGTTGATTATGCTAAAATACTTACTCATGCTGATGAAGGTTTAGACAGTAATTTCCCAAACATATTGATAAAAGCGCTAGGAAATAATTTTGGGCTGGCAGATTACTATAGTGATTGGTCAAGCTATATAGTTTCATGTACCAATAATGATATTAATAATGATGGTTGCTCGGGTTATTTTCCTACAGATGTAAAGGTAATGCATTTACTGGATGATACGTACCCAACATATTATCCTTTAGAAGACAGAATGGATTATAGAGAAGCAGAAAGTTCAGACCCGAGACTTGAATACTATAAGTACACTCTGGGACCCGGCTTTTTGAATGGACAAAGAGACCCGCGTTTACTTTCCAATTATTTTTCGGTTAGAACATATGCAGAAAATGATTGGAATAATGAAAATTACCCAATCATTTTAATGACCTAAGCGGAGTTGCAATATATTAAAGCGGAAGCCGAATTTATGTTAGGTAATGTATCTAATGCTGATAGTGCGCTCCAGAACAGTCCTTATGGAACAGTGCCGGCAGATTTCTCAGTTGATCTTCCATCTGTACAACTAGGTTATATGAACACAGATGGATTTGCTTTTAATGGCCCCTCAATTACTTTTGATGAACAAGCTTTTATTAATATTCTTCATAAAGAATATTCTGTCGAAATTAGCACTCTTACAACCATTGGAACACATCTATTCTTCATGAGAAGACATGGCCTGTTGCAAGAGTTGAGTATTACCGAACTACCTGTGCCTTATTCAACACTTGAAGCTTACCAACTGGCTAACTATACATCAGGAGGGCTAATAAATTATGATGCCGGAAGGTCTGCAAAAAGAGGGAGTAATTGGCATGTCACTGAAAGTTTTCCTATCCCGTTTAATTTTGAAGCTAAAGTATCAAATAAAAAAGCTGCGCTTTCATGGGCTTATTCGAGGTTATATCCTGATCAGCCAACCGGTTTTAGATTAATTGGAGAAGGGGTTGATACAACATTATCGGCTCAAACTACTACATATCTGGCGGATTCTCTGAATAATAATGTCTCATATAATTACAAGCTAAGCGTAATAATTGAAAACAGAGAAGGCAATGGTGTTTCTCTTAGTTTTATTCCAAATGTGTTTTCAACTAACAATAAAATAATATTTGATGATGGAATAGTTACAGATTCAAAATCAACAGTGAGCCGATGGTTATATAATGAAACAGATTCACCAACTGAGATCATTGCTGTAAAAAAGAACAACTTTAATGCTGACACTACTATTAATGATAATTGGTTGGATTTTATAAATGTAGATGTTGAAAATGTGACAATAGCACCCGGTGATTCACTATTACTCAACGTTTCTTTGGAAAGTGAGTATCATGGAAGGTTTCCTGCTGTGGAGTTTGAGTTTTCAACAAACAAAGATGACTTCTTTTTGAACACTGATCGTGTTAATATTAGAGAGTCTTCATTTTGCATTGAAGTGCTATCATGGGTTTGTGCTCATGACTTGCCCGATACTATAGCCTTCGGTAGCTTAGAAGCAGGGTTGGTTGACTCTACAGAGATAGATGTTAAAAATAAAAGTCTCTATGGAGGATCAGTTGATACAGTGTTTACCAATAAATTGATTGGAGGAGCGGATTCTTTTATTCCGGATTCTGTTTTTACGATTTCTGGTTTTGATGGCAGTATGTGGATACCCTCCGGAGCCAGCTTTAAGTTAAATATTAAGGCAAGCCCGACTTCAAATGAACCTTATGAAGCTCTGATACGCAGAACAGGAACTATGTTTGGGGGAAGTGAATTAGGAATACTTACAGTAAACAAAGGGGCTGAAGTAATAACTTCTAATGAGGATGAGAATGACGTACCCGAAGATATAAGACTTTTTCAAAACTACCCGAATCCATTCAATCCATCAACAACTATTACATACAGCATACCCAAGTTATCAGAGGTTTCTCTTACTGTATATAATATGCTTGGTCAAAAAGTCAGCACATTGGTAAACAAAAGAATGAGTGCCGGAAAACACACTGTTGCCTTCGATGCATCAAATTTAGCATCAGGGATGTACTTTTATCGTTTACAAACACCAGGGAAAGTGCTGGTGGAAAAGATGTTGTTGATAAAATAATGTAATCAATACAGCATAAATCGCACTTTCCCTTTATACTTCACGTTAAGGTAAGCGATGAAAAAATTTTTCTACATATTTTTATTTCTAAGTGTAAGCACTGTTTCCTCTTCCGTTGCACAAGTACAGCCAAAACCAGTGGTGAACGGAACCATTGCTTATGTTCAGGGTTTGGAAGCTTTTGAAAACAAAGAATATCAAAAGTCTTTGAATTTACTGCTGGAAGCCAAAAATAAGTTGGGAGCTGGACAAGGTATAAGTTATGCAATCGCTGACACCTATTTTGCAATGGAAGATCTTCCTAACGCGGCGTTGTATGGAAAACAGGCAGTAGAAGAAGCTCCGGGGAATAAATGGTATCGATTTAAACTGGCTCAGATTTACAGAAGCGCGGGGGAAAACAATGCAACTCTGGAAGAACTGAACAAACTGTTGGAATATTACCCCAATGACTATGACGCCCTGTTTATGCTGGCAGATACTTACAAAGATTATGGTGAATATCTGAAAAGTAATCAGATTCTGAACCGAACCTTAAAATTAACAGGGCCAAACCGTTCTATTTATTTATTGAAGTTCAGAAACTTCGAATCACTGGGAGTACGAGATTCAGCGATTACACAATTAGAACTTTTAAGAGATGTGGATCCTGATAATTTGAACACATTAAATCTATTAAGCGAATATTATGGGAGAACAGGCAAGGATGACAGCGCAAAAAAAGTACTGAATGAAGCATTAAGCAGAAATGCGAGAGATCCTCAATCATTAATAAATCTTGCAGGAATTTTTATTCAAGATCAAAAATGGGATAGTGCCGGCGCATTAATCAGAACGTTTTTGAGTGACGGAGTTATTTTGCCGGAAGAAAAGCTAGGAGTAGCACAATTTTTATATACGAAGCAGCAGGAAAGTCCGCTTAACGAACAATTAAAAAAGGAAACAGGGTGGGCATTAGACGCTTTTACAGAATCATCCCCGGAATATGGTCCTGCTTTTACACTTGCAGGACAGTATTATGCTAAAACTGGTGAAACAGAAAAAGCGATTGAAAAGCTGGAAAAAGGAAATGAATTGCTCCCGCAGGATGATATTGCCTGGCGGTTAAGGCTCCAGCTATTATTGAGTGAAGATAAAGTTGAAGAAACAAAAGAAGTTGGATTAAAAGCCGATAAAAATGTACCTGATGACTCTTATATACAGTTTTTTATTGGAACGGCCTATTTACTTAGCGATGATAACGAAGAGGCAGTAAGTTGGTTGGAAAAAGCTTCACGCGCCCCTGCAAGAAGACCATTCAAATCAGTTATATTCTCGACTTTGGGAGATGCCCAAAGTAATCTGGGAAATAATGAAGAAGCTGACCGTGTATATGAACTTGCATTGAGATATGACACTGAAAACCACAATGCAATGAATAATTATGCATATAATCTGTCAGTAAGAGGTCAGAAATTAGAAAGAGCCCGGGAATTAGCTTTAAAAGCAATGGAGTTGGATCCGGAAAATGCTGCCTATCTGGACACGATGGGTTGGGTTTTTTATAAACTTGGCGAATACGAAAAAGCCCGGAGGTTTATTAAAGCATCGATTGATCTGGATGAAACATCAGCGAGTGCAGAAGTTCTGGAACATTTAGGTGATGTTTATGATAAACTTAATAACTCTGAAGAAGCCAAAATATGGTGGAAAAGAGCCCTTGAAAAAGATCCATCACTAATTTATTTACAAGAAAAGATTCAAGAGTGAAGCTCATCCCAATAAAATATATTCTGGCAGGACTTATCTTGTTTGTTACCTCCTGTACATCTTCAAAAAAGATGATAACAAATGAAAAATTGTACGAAGTAAAAGTTCCGTTGAGCGAAATCATAGATCGCATACCGAACTATTCGGGAAGCCTTGTTTCAGCAAAAGGAAAAGGAAGGGCGCTTGTAAGTGAGCCTGGAAAAAGTGATCGTATCACTATCGATTTTGAAACAGATACTCTGTTAAGTTTACTCACATTCAAAAACAGAATCGGTATCACCGGAGGCAGTATGTTGGTAGATAAAGATTCCATTCTTATTTATAACAAAATTGATAAATATGCACAGAAAGTATCTGTAAGTGACGGAAGGATGACAAACCTAAATGAACTGGCATCCGTTAATTTGTTGGATTTGATGAATTTTAAAATAGAGATTGGAGATGTAGAGAAGATTCTTCAATCCGATACGGAATATATTTTAGGATTCTACAATAAAGGGATAGCCCGGATCAATAAAAAGACAGGAACCATTAGTTTTGTAGAGCAGGCAAGGTCATCCGGGCTGCCATACTCGGTACTTGCTTATGAAAGCTACGGAAAGATAAAAGGCTACATTTTGCCCAGAAAAATTACCATATTAAGTGCAGACAGGAGTTCGCAGGTGGTTTTTCAGGTAAGATCGCTTGAAGTGAACCCTGACAAGTTAAACCTCATCATTGATATTCCTGATGACATCAAAGTAGAACGATTATGAAGTCAAGAATTCTAGTACTTCTCACATTTCTTGTTGGCTGTATTTCAACTCTTTCAGCACAAACGTATGATGAAAAGAGAAAAGAGATTCTGAATAAACAAAATAATACCAGAGCAGAAATAAATGTGCTGGATGCCAGGATAAAGTCATACCAGAAAAGGGTAGCTGAAGCTGAAGCAAAATTCAATCAGTCATACAGACAATATGAGAATTTAAACGGACTGATTGCTTTACAAGATGATAAGATAGAAGGGCTTACTAAAGAACAACAGCAAATTGAGGAAGAAATAAATTTAACTGAACAGGAAATAGAAATTCGCCAGGAAGAATTAAAATTACTGATAGATAACTATAAAAAAATATTGTTATTTGCATATAAGAACAGCAGGTCTTCTAATCTGGAATTGTTGCTTACATCAGGTTCTTTCAATCAAATGTTAATCAGAGCACAGTATTTGAAAAAATTCGAGGAACAAAAAGCAAAACAGGCTCAACAAATACGAACCAGGAAAAATGAGCTTGATCAAATTCAGATCGACCTTCGGCAAAGTTTAAATCGTAATCAGGTTGTTCTTCAGGAAATACAGAGCGAAAAAGAAATACTTAATGGTCAACGTTCTCAGCAAAAACAAACCGTTGAAACTATTCGCAGTCAGCGTTCAGATTTAGTCGCGGAATTAACAAAAAGCAGGGAACAAAAAGAAGCACTTCAAAATGCATTTACTGATTTGATTGCTGAAGCTGAAAGAATTCAGGAATTAGAAAACGAGCGGTTAGTGAAACTTGCAAGAGCCAGAGAAATAGCTGATGAAAGCACCAGAAATCGTGAAGTGGCAAAATATTCAAAATCGTTAGTAAGAGATGCAGCCGTCAGTAACGAAATGCTGTTAGACAATGAACGTGTTTTCGCAGCTTCAAAAGGTGTGTTGCCTTGGCCGGTAAACAGCAAAACAGTATCGAAGAATTTTGGCAGAACAAGAAATCCTGTTTACGGAACGGTTACAGAATATCTTGGAATCAATATAGTAACAGATCCGGCAGCGTCTGTTCAGGTAGTATCTGATGGATATGTTTCTCAGATTTCTCCTATAAGTGGGTTTGGCGATGTAGTATTTGTTAAGCATGGTGCATACTACACAGCCTATGGAAATCTAAGCCGGATCGACGTTCAGAAAAATCAAGTACTGAACGCCGGAGACAGAATTGGTCTTTCGGGAGTTGCTCAATCACCGCTTGGTGAGAATCTGTTGTTTGTAGTTCGTTACAAAGATTATCAAAATCCATTAAACTGGCTCCAAAAATAGATTTTTCGCTCAATATTCTGTACTCTCTTTTTTGAATAGTTAAACTAATAACAGGCTTTGAATAACCTACCCCGATTTATTTTTTACTTATCCGGAATTCTGATTATATCCGGAGCTTTTACACTAATAACTTCAGACCTGCTAACAAAAGTGAACGATGGCACTACGTTAGGAACGATACTCTTTTTCTTTTTTGGTTTGATTTATATGAATATGGTGACAATTACCAGTAGAAGATTTATGAGGCGACTGGATGGTTCTACAGTAGCCCCTTATGTTTTTGCGATCTTCACTTTAATTCCTCCTGCTGTATGGGTAAATATTTATCAGGATGGAACAGCAACATCGCCGGCGGTTTATGTTCCTATGCTTTTAGTTGCTGTTGGAACAGGAGCATATTTCGGTCACAGATTGGGGTTAAAAGCACAGATCAAGTTTCAGGAAAACCTTAAAGCCTACTTTGAGCAAGACAAACGCCTGCATAGCGACACTCCTCAAAAAGAGGATCAAAATTCAACTAAAAACTAACTCTCATGAAATCACTAAAATCGCTGATCTTTTTTTGTACAGTATTCTTTTGCTTCGCTGATTATGCAATTTCTCAAACCATAACAACTGAAGAACTTCATAAGATAGGAATTGCCCCTTCGGCAGAGCGAATTGAAAGAGATATACAAACTCTAGTGGATTTTGGAACCCGACACACCCTATCTGACACGGTTTCAAGCACAAGAGGAATTGGTGCAGCCAGAAGATGGATAAAGGCAGAGTTTGAGAGAATCTCAGCAGATTGTGGTGGTTGCCTGGAAGTTTTTTATGTAAGTGATGTGATTTCCGGTCAAAGAAGAATTCCCGATCCGGTGAACGTGGTGAATGTAGTTGCAATTCAAAGAGGAACAACAGATCCTAACAGATTTGTGATGATGAGTGGTGATATCGATTCTCGTGTTTCAGATCCGTTAGATGGAGTTTCCGATTCTCCGGGCGCCAATGATAATGCTTCAGGAATGGCAGGGGCAATTGAAGCTGCAAGAGTTCTGACTAAGTACGAATTTCCGGGCTCAATTATGTATGTGGGGCTCTCGGGTGAAGAACAAGGTTTGTTCGGAGGTCAGATATTAGCTGATCATGCCTTAGAAAAAGGGTGGAGAATTAAAGCTGTCCTGAATAATGATATGATAGGAAATATCAAAGGAATCAATGGTGTAATTAATAATACAACAGCACGTGTTTTTTCTGAAGGAACCAGAGCAGTAGAGACTGAACAAGAAGCCAGAGTTCGAAGATTCACCGGAGGGGAAGTTGATTCACCTTCGAGAAATGTAGCCCGCTATGTAGATAAAATGGCCGATATGTATATCCCGAATCTGGATGTTATGATGATCTATCGTTTGGACCGCTTTGGAAGAGGCGGGCATCATCGTCCGTTTAATGCAGTTGGGATTCCCGGTGTCAGAATTATGGAAACCAATGAAAATTATGTAATGCAGCATCAGGATCTGAGAACAGAAGACGGAATTAAATACGGAGATACTATTGACGGTGTGGATTTTGACTACGCTGCTAAATTAACAGGGTTGAATGTTGTTACGATGGCAAGTATGGCGTGGGCACCAAATCCACCGGTTAATGTGCAGATCCGTGGAGCAGTCCGTCCCAGCACAACATTAAAATGGGACGCTCTTGATGCAGATCAAAACCCGCAACTTGCTGGGTACAAGATTTACTGGAGGCTAACCGATTCCAATCAATGGGAAAAAAGTGTATTCGTTCCTGCAGGAACTATTGAGCATACTCTAGAGAATGTTGTTATAGACAATTATTTATTCGGTGTAGCGTCGGTTTCAAAAGAAGGTTTTGAAAGCCCTGTAGTTTTTCCGGGTGCAGCAGGCTCATTTGGGGAATAGTTTTAATTAGGAATAAGGGAATTAGGAATAGGTTTTGTAAACTTATTCCTAATTCTCTATTCTCCTATTCCTAATTAACTACTTCAATTACAATCTTTTTTCCCGTTACTTCTCTGAGCAGATGAGCTTTTCTCTGAGCTCCCCAAATTTCCAGTTGCGGATCAGACTGTACTTCAATCCTTAAAATGATCTCTTTAGAAGTAATTTCAATATCTAATTTCTGCACATTTTGATAATGACTTCGGTCGAGACCGTCTGCAACGCGTAAAATACCCGAAAGCTTTTTAATTCTTTTACGGACAGATGGCGCAAGTTTCCAGTATTCTCCATGTCTCTTTTTGGGAGTTGAACGTCTATGGTATCTGGCTACATTTGCGATAACCTCAATTTCTTCTTCCCGAAATCCTTTCAATTTAGAATTTCTGATAATATAAAGGGCATGTTTATGATGCTTGGAATGTGAGATATAATATCCTATATCATGTAGGTAACTCGCGTATTCGAGCAGCTCACAGTCAGGCTCTTCCAGTTTGAGTTCATCTTTTAAAGCGTCAAACATTTTCAGGGCCATATTTGCAACATGAGTTGAATGCGCTTCATGCCAATCACATTTTCTTAGCAATTCGAAAACGCTTCTACGTCGGGGATCTGACATTGCTCCTGACCACGGAAGCCCGATCATATCTTTTTTCAGATAACGAATGATAATACCTTCTCTCAATGCCTGTGTAGAAATTTTCACTTTTTTGATTCCGAACTCTTTCAGCAAAAAATTAACGAGAACAACTCCTGTGTTTATAAAATCAATACGCTTTGCATCAAGTCCCTTTACTTTTTTACGTTCACTCCGGCTTAACTTGATGAAATCCCGATAGAAAGAGAAAAAGTCTTTGGCGGTATACTCCATTTCATTAAGTGTAACATCTACAGGAAGACCTTTCCGGGAAGCTATCATTGCGGCAATATTTTGCATAGTTCCTGATGAACCAATAATGATATTGGTGCGGTTTTCGGTAAGCGCTTCTGCCAGCTCAGAAGTTTGTTTTCTGTAGTGATTTTCAAGTTCTTCAATTTTTTCAGATGTGATTGGGTCAGAAGGTTTGAAGATGTCTGTCATTCGGGATACCCCGATCTTCTTACTGGTGAGAAAGTGGAATTCTTTAGCGTTTCCCAGAATAAATTCCACACTGCCACCACCAATGTCTACCATTAAAACAGGATTGTTGCTTAACCGAACTCCATGTTGAACCGCATAACCAATCAGTTCGGCTTCAACAGAACCCGGAATGGCGTTGATTTTAATTCCATACCGGTCAATGCTGTCCTGAATGAATTCGCCACCATTCTCTGATTCACGTATTGCGCTGGTAGCATAAGCAAGAATATGTTCCACATTGTGGCTGTCACAAAGTACTTTAATGTTTTTGAGTGCTTTCATACCTCTGGAATAAGCTCCTTCGGCTAAACGTTTGCCAAGTCCGCCTTTTGCAAGCTGCACCATCTCTTTGAAATCTTCAATCTTTCTGAAACTGCCGTCAGAATACAAGTCAACGATAACAGCATGGAAAGAGTTTGTTCCAAGATCAATAGCTGCTAATCGTTTAATTGGAACGGTAGTATTATTGTTTTGTCCGCTTAGTATCAAAAAAGTCCTTTTTTTATTATTTCACTGAATCATAAACAAAAGCGCGAAGACTTGGTAGGAGAGAGTTTTGATTATTTCTAAACAAAATATTGTTGGAGTTAGTTATATGTACCCGTACCTTTGTGACCCTAATTCAAAAAATGACCAGTAGTCAAAGATGGGAATCTCAGAAAGAAAAGAACGGGAAAAAGAGCAAAAAAGATCTCTGATGTTAGAGGCTGCTGAGGCGTTAATTCTGGAAAAAGGTTTAGACAACCTTAACATGACGGAAGTTGCTGAGCGTGCAGAAGTAAGTAAAGGATCGCTTTATCAGTATTTTGAGAGTAAGAAAGATCTGGTATTAGGTATTTGTGATAAAGCAACAGGATTGCTGACTAAAGAAATTCAGAAGGTGCTTACACAGGATAAACCCGGAATTGAGTTGGTTCATATGATTGGAGCTACATTCATGACTTTTGTAAGCGAGCATCCGGAATATTTCAGAGCAATGAGATTTCACGATAATATCAAGGAGACAAGTGACTTAGAAGACAGTACATTTCTGGATTCCTGTTCCACGAACATGCAAAGTTCTTTTACGTGTATGGTACGTGCAATTCAGATTGGAATGCAGGATGGAAGTATAAATTCAAGTTACGATCCGAAAGAATTGGCTTTGATACTTTGGGCTACTTCTCATGGAATGGTAAGTATGGCATATCAGCATCAAAACACGCAGCACTTTAATTTGCTGAATGAACTGGGAATCAATTTGAAATCCTTATTTGAAAATTTCATGAAAATGATTGGTTGTGGGATTGCCACAGAGGCACAAAAAAGAAATTATGACTCACAGTCATTTTTTGAAACTAATGGAAAAAATTAACGTAATCGGCAACGGAATTTTAATGGCACTAACTAACAAATATATAATGGGTAAAAGATTAGGGCTTCTGTTCATAGCAGTATTTTTGATATCTGTGAGTCTAAAAGCTCAAACTAGCAGTTCAGATAAAGAAATAACACTTAAGCAAGCTATTGAGATAGCTTTAGCTAATAATCCTCAAATCAAACGGGCACTTCTTGCAATAGATGATGCTGACCAACTGGTTAATATTGCACGTTCAGAAGTATATCCTGATATCACTTCTTCTATCAATTATACAAGAAATATCGAGATACCGGTACAGTTTCTTCCTGCAGAAATTTTTGGCGGGCCCGCAGGAACTTTGACGCCTGTTCAATTTGGTACTGATAATAATTGGCAGGGAGGTTTTTCTGTAGCTCAAAACTTGTTCAAAGGTGAAGCCATAGTTGCTTTAAAAAGTTCAGCAGTGTTTAAAAAGGTTCAGGAAGAAAATTACAGAGCAACCAGCCAGCAGGTAATTACTCAAACAAGAATTGCATATTATGCCGTACTTGCTGCTCAGGAGCAACTCAGGCTTGCCAATGCACAAATAAGAAGGTTGGAAACGAACCTTAAAGAAAATGAAGCAAGAGCTAAAGCCGGAATAGTAGATGACTATGCGGTACTTCAGCTTAAAGTACAGCTGAGTAACCAAAAGCCACAGCAAATTGAAGCAAAATATGCAGTAGATGAGGCATACAGAAATCTAAACATTGTAATGGGGCTTCCTGTGAAGTTTTCTTACAAAGTGAAAGGCAGCCTTAATGAGTTCGATATTCTTGCAGAAACAGCTTCCGAGTCAGCAAACACACATTTGAAAAAAGTTGACCGAATGAATCCATACAGCTTCTCCTCAACTACAATTGATTCAGTCTCATTGACGGAAATGAGAGGTGATATCAGAATAGCAGATGCAAACTTGAGATTGCAGGACAAGCAGATAAGAGCTGAAAAAAGCAGATTTCTTCCAACGTTAACAGCTTCTTATAATTTACAATGGAGTGCTGCAGAGGCTGGAAACCCTGATTTCTTTCAGGATGCTAAACGGTTTCAAACTCTAGGTATTAATCTGAGCCTGCCTCTATTTCAAGGGTTTTCAAGAATGGCCAATTTGGAGAGAGCTCAAATTCAATACAAAGATATTGAAGAACAAAAACGTATGGCCTTATTGATGGCAAAAAATGAAGTGGCCAGCGCCAGCGAAGAATTAGATAAGATCTTTGAAACAGCATCAGCCAGAAAACAAGCCCTGGAGCAAGCTAATACAGGTTATGAAAGAGCACAAAAGAGATTAGAAAACGGGCTTGGTTCTCAGCTGGAATTAACAGAAGCAGAAATTCAGGTTCGTGAAGCGGAAGTAAATTATGCAATAATGGTATTTAACTACCTTACAGCAAAAGCTAATTATGATATGGCTACCGGAATGGTGCCGTTTGTGGATACAACTAACTAACGAAATTATTTAACTACATAAACTTTAAGAAATGAACGTTCAAAAATATTTAACCATACTTGTAGCGGGTACCATACTTCTTGGGTGTGGTGGTGAAACTCAACAGGAAGAAACAAATGAAGAGCTCGTAAAAACCGTCAACATCACTACCAAAGTGGTGGAGCCATCAACATTCTCGAGTTATGTAAGAGTTGTTGGAAACGTGGAAACTTCAAATGATATCATGATCTCCGCAGAAGTGAACGGAAGAGTGATTGATTACAGAGTGGAGGAAGGCGCTAAAGTTAAGAAAGGCCAAACAATTGTAAAAATTGATGATGCAAAGTTAAAACAGGAAAAAGCTCGCTTAGAGGCAATGACCTCCCAAACCAAAGAGCAATATGAGCGTCTCAAAAAAGTATATGAAGAAGATGGAATTGGTTCTGAATTAGATTACCTGAATGCAAAATATGCTTATGAGCAAAGTAAATCTGCATTGGAATCTATAAAAGTTGACCTTGAGAATACAAACATTAAAGCTCCTTTTAATGGTGAAGTTGAAGCTATTATGTTGGAAGAAGGTGAAATGGCAAGCCCCGGCATGCAGGTAGTTAGGTTGATAGGATCCGACGCTTACAAAATTTCAGCAGGTGTGCCGGCCAGATATTCTGATGCTGTACAAGTTGGTGATCAGGTAGATGTATGGTTCGATACTCAGGTACGAGATACTCTTAATTCTGACATCAATTATGTTGGTGGAAGTATCAACCCGCAAAACAGAACATTCAGAATAGAAACAAAGCTTCCAAAGAACAAAAGCTATAAAGTGGATATGATTGCAAATCTGAGATTAAAAACAGTTGAGCAAAGCAATGTTTTAGTTATCAGTGAAGAGTTTGTTTATTCCAAAGACAATCGCTACGTGGTGTATGTGCTTTCAGAAAATGAAGAAGGAAAGCCGGTAGCAAGAGAAAGAGAAGTAAAACTGGGACTTTCGTATCAAACAGATGTAATCATTGAAGATGGTTTGGCACAAGGTGACAAGTTGATAACACTGGGCTCTGCATTCCTGGATGATGGTATGCGGGTTACAGTGAAAGATGATAAAACTTTAGCAGCAAATTAATTTAACTCGGAAACTATCATGAGTACCGAAAATAACAAGAACGGCGCAGCAGGAAACGGAGCTTCTGTTCCGGAACCGGGCAAGAGAAAGGAGTTTGGGATCTCCTCATTTTCAATAGACAACAGAATCAGTATTCTGGTATTGTTGGTATTGATTGCGATCATGGGAATTGTATCCTATCTGACCATTCCAAAAGAAAGCTTCCCAAGCATCAATGTCCCGAACATATTTGTAGTCACTATTTATCCGGGAGTTTCGCCGGAGGATATGGAAAGCCTGGTTACACGTAAGCTTGAAGATGAACTGAGTAATATCTCAGACATTAAAAAAATGACCTCTTCGTCAGCAGAAGGTTATTCGAATATCAATCTGGAATTTGAGCCAAGCGTGGATATTGAAGATGCCCTTCAGAAAGTGCGGGAAAAAGTAGATCTGGCAAAACCCGAGCTTCCCGAAGACGCTGAAGAACCTACAGTTCAGGAGATCAACTTTGCCGAATTCCCGATTATGAATGTGAATCTTTCCGGGGAATATGATGAGGTTATACTCAAAGAAATAGCCGAAGATCTGCAGGATAAGATTGAAGCCATTCCTTCCGTGCTGGGAGTTGATCTCACTGGCGGAACTGAGCGTGAAGTTCAGGTTGATGTGGATCTTGCTAAAATGAAGTACTACAATATTGCTTTTGGTGATATTATTCAGGCCATTTCTAATGAAAACGTCACCATTCCGGGTGGAGATATTTCAGTAGGAACAAAGAAATTCTTACTTCGTGTTCCGGGACAATATGAAGACACCAAATTATTGGAAGATATTGTAATTAAAGGTGAAAATCGTAGCCCGATCTATGTGCGTGATGTCGCTAAGGTAACCTTCGGTTTCAAAGAAAGAGCAACATACTCAGAATTGGATGATGCTCCTGTAATTACGTTGGGTGTTAAAAAACGTACCGGTGAAAATATTCTGGATACCGGAAACGAGGTAAAAGCTATCTTGGATGAAGCCATTCCTACACTGCCTCCAACTACCCGATATGCGATTACCAACGACCAAAGTGTTGATGTAATTAACATGGTTACCAATCTGGAAAATAACATCATATCCGGATTGATTCTGGTAGTTGGTGTGTTGCTTTTCTTCCTTGGAGTAAGAAACTCCTCTTTTGTAGGGATTTCTATTCCAATGTCGATGTTCCTTTCCTTTATAGTACTTGCTGCAGTAGGAATTACAATGAATATGATCGTGCTGTTCTCGCTTATTTTGTCATTAGGGATGTTGGTGGACAATGCCATTGTGGTAGTAGAAAACATTTATCGTTATCTGGAAGAAGGATACGATAAGTTTGAAGCAGCCAAGAAAGGAACCGGTGAAGTTGCTGTTCCGATTATAGCCGGAACATTTACAACAATTGCTGCATTTGCACCTATGATATTCTGGCCGGGAATTGTTGGTCAGTTTATGAGTTATTTACCAAAAACACTGATCATTACACTGGCAAGTTCTCTTTTTGTTGGATTGGTGATCAACCCTGTGATCTGTGCATTGTTTATGACTGTGGAAGGTAAAGAGGCAAAAGCGAAGCTTACTCCAAATGGTAAGAAGATCCTTTACGGTGTATTAGGTTTCTTTTTACTAATATTTTTAGCTACAAATTTTATCACATGGGCAATGCTCATTGTTCTTGGTTCAGTTTTATGGGCACTTAACAAATATGCGCTAGAACCAATTGGAAGGTGGTGGCAGAGAGATGGTCTTAACAATGTGATAAACCGATATGAAAATGTTTTGGTTTGGTCTTTAAACCATCGTTTATCAGTATTGGGAATTTCGGGTGTAGTTCTTGTTCTCAGTTTTGTAGCATTAGGGGCGTTTAACCCCGGAACAGAATTCTTCCCGGAAGACATTCCTCCTCGTGATGTTTATGTTCAGGTGGAAACACCAATTGGTTCTGATGTGGAATACACCAAAACTATAATTGAGGAAGTTCAGCAGCGTGTAAAAAACCTTCCGAATTTGGTAGATGTGAATAGTGTATTAGCTACTTCTGGTGCAAGCATTACAGCCGACCCCGGTTCATCCGGTGGAGGAAATACCCCGAATAAAGGAACGGTTGCTTTGAACTTTGTAGATTTTCAGGAAAGAGAGGGTGATGTATTTGCCGCCATGGAATTTCTCAGAAATCACATGAGCGAAAATATTGTAGGAGCAAAAGTAACGGTTGAACAGCCACCAAACGGACCACCTACGGGAAAGCCGGTAAATCTCGAAATTTCCGGACCTGATATGGAACAACTGAGCGTGCTTTCCGGAGAAATTCTGACCATTCTTGAAGAAGATTCTGTTTTTGCTAAAATGGATGGCTTGGAGTCTAATCTTCCGGAAGCCCGACCTGAGATCAGAGTAGAAGTAGATCGTGAAAAAGCAGCTCTGTATGAACTTTCTACTAATATGATCGGGATGACCATTCGTCAGGCAATTAACGGAGTGGAAGCTTCCAAGTTCAGAGACGGAAAAGAAGAATATGATATTATTGTTCGGTTAAATGATGAATATCGTGATGACCTGAGCACCCTTGGGGATCTGACCATTCCGCATGAGGGAAATCAAATTCCTTTATCAGAAGTAGCAACCTGGGAAGTGAAAGACGGACTTGGCGGAATTAATCATAAAGATTCGGAACGAGTGATCACCATTAGTGCCGATGTTCGTTCTGGATATCAGGCAAATGCAGTACTTGCTGAAGTTCAGGGTGTTTTATCTAACTATCTGGATGATATTCCATCAGGGTATGATTACAGTTGGACGGGACAGCAACAAGAGCAAGATGAATCGTTTGAGTTTCTTGGAATCGCATTCCTGATAGCTGTATTTCTGATAGCATTTATTTTGGTGTCGCAGTTTAATTCTGTAGCAAAGCCAATCATTATTTTGAGTTCAGTAATTATGTCAATGGCTGGTGTGTTCTATGGATTGGTAACTTTCCAAATGGCATTCGGATTGATGGCTTTTCTTGGGATCATCTCATTGGCAGGAATTGTGGTAAACAACGCTATCGTATTAATTGATTATGTGGATATTCTGAGAACTCGTGATGGATTGAGTTTACGAGATGCTTTGGTTCAAGGTGGAAAAGTTCGTTTTCGTCCGGTAATTCTTACGGCAATTACAACCACGCTTGGTTTAGTGCCATTAGCAATCGGATTCAATATTGATTTCATTGTTTTGGTAAATACTCCAATCGAGTTTTTTGCAAACTTAGGTTCTTATGTGTACATGGGTGGTGAGCAGGCAACCTGGTGGGGACCAATGGCGATAGCAGTAATTGTAGGTTTATTATTTGCTACGGCGCTTACATTGATACTTGTTCCTGTTCTGTACAGCTTAATAGAAAGAAGTCGCCGAGGCTTGAATAAAGTTATGTTCGGTAAAGAAGAGCCGGGCATAATTAAAGACCAGAGCGACCTGAATGGCAACGGTACAAGCAAAAAACCAAAACCGGTCACGGCCTAGCTGAAAAACATGCAGTACTAAAATTTAAAAGCCCGATTCTGCTTTCAGAAGTCGGGCTTTTTTGTATGTTCCTTAAAATCCAATAAAGCTAACACAACATTATGTTTCTTCTCAAAAGAGATGGCTTTATATATCTTCTGAATGCAGTAGTATTCGTTTTTATTTTCAGATCAGATATTGAGTTTTATAATAGATGGATAATAGCGATTACAATTCTATTAATAATTTCTGCAATACTATTCAAACAGCGCTACTCAAATAGGAATACATTTAATTTAGGATCTAGGCGGAACAACTTATGGGGCATTATACTCTCATTTTTATTCCTATTTAATCTGGTATTTTTGTGGGAGGAGTTTGTTTTAATGGAAGTTGTATATGTGATCGTATTTTCCTTAGTACAGGTATTCGAAACTAGAATAAAAGAGGAAAAATCTCCCCTTGAGGGGAGATGATTATCCAAACTTACTTTGGATAATCCGAGGGGTGTAAGTGAAGTTTAGAAACGTGTAAACTTCACTTACACCCTCTGCTTTTTCGGGTCTCAAAGCTTCGAAATAAGTACGTCATCCTGAACCTGTCTGCCGACAGGCAGGCTTGTTTCAGGATCTTATGATCACGCTTATTTTTTAAGAATAGGCTTAAGTAGTTTTGAGTTTCATAAACTCTGCAAAGATCCCGAAATAAATTCGGGATGACGGAGAATCTAAAAAGCTCTATAAAACCTCAGAACTACTATTCAATACCTTCAGGGCTTCTCTTTTGTACGTTCTTCCGATAGGAATCTGAATATCCGGAAGCTCGATCTCATTATTCGACCAGCTTTCGATCATATGAGTATTGATAATAAATGAGCGATGAACTCTCATGAAAGAAGGCTTAGGTAAGCGTTCTTCCATATAAGTTAAAGTCTGATGAGTAACCACTTCTTTATTGAGTGTTTTAATTAGAACATAATCCCGTTTGCTTTCGATATACACGATTTCATTCAGGCAGATCTTTACATTTTTTTTATCCACAGGAACAAAAACGAAGTGCTTAGAATTATCGTCCTCAATTGAGGAAGCTGAACTATTACCAGCTGTATTAAGATCAAAAACTTTATCAACGGCTTTCAGAAATCGATTGAAGGAAATGGGCTTCAGTAAATAATCCACCACATCAAGCTCAAAACCTTCTAAAGCATACTCGCGGTAGGCGGTAGTAAAAACTACTTTAGGAGGGTTTTTCATCATTCTCAGGAATTCAATGCCGGTAAGGCGTGGCATTTGAATATCCAGAAAAAGAATATCCACTTCGGTTTCGCGGAGCGCCTGAAAGGCTTTCACTGCATTTTGAAAAGTTGCTTTCACTTCCAGCCCATCAATTTTAGACACATGAGATTCGATCACCTCAATGGCTAAGGGTTCATCGTCTATTATGAAGCAGGAAAGATTCAAACGCTGTCAGGGTCTAAAAGTTCATCAAGTTCAATAGTTAATGAAACGGAATACTGATCTTCGGTATCATTTGTTTCAAGGGTATAATGATCTCCATACAAGAGCTCTAACCGTCGCCGAACATTTTTTAAGCCAATACCTTTTTGATACTCGAACTCATCTTTCTCCACGGTATCATATCCATTGCTGTTTTCAACAGAGAGACTCAGAGATCGGTCGTCCACTTGTATGTGAATGTTTACCCACACCTCATCAATGGAATCACTGGTTCCGTGTTTGAAGGCATTTTCCACAAAGGGAAGCAACAGCATAGGCGGTATCTGGTTCTGGGAAACATCGCCCTCGGTTTTGTAAGTGATAGTAAGGCGATCATCGTATCGTATTTTTTCTAAAGCGATGTAATTTTCTATCAACTTTAGTTCTTTGCTTAAGGGAACAGTTCTGGAATTACATTCATACAGCATAAAGCTGAGCAATTCAGATAATTTCAGAACTACTTCAGGGGAGTTTTCAGATTTCTTTAAAGTGAGCGCGTACAAATTATTCAGCGTATTGAACAGGAAATGTGGGTGAATCTGACCTTTCAGAAAATTGAGTTCTGCTTGTAGTTTTTGTTGACGCAGTTCCTGAGATTTACTCTCCTCATTATAAAAATGTTTTGTGATCTTAATGAAGGCACCAAGCGCTACTGCCGGATAAATACTGAGTACATTTTTAATACTCTTTGGGATATTGAAGGGGCTGCCTGCCATAAACTCGTAAGCGTAGATCGGATAAAACACATAGTAATCTAAAAAGCGCTGAATAAAACCTGCCAGTAAAATTATGGTGATGGTCAGTAGCGTAGCGGCAACATACTTTTTCTTCAGGAAGTACCTCGGGATAATAAAGTACATCGTAAAATAGGTCGCAGCTATTTTAATGGGCAGATAAGCCATCGCCCAGAAAAACTCGGCTCCATAGTTATCCTCAAAATACCCATAAATTCCGGTATACATGGCGATGTAACACATCCAGAAGAGAATATGCCAACCTATTCTATTGCCTGTGGTTTGATATTTCTGAACTACATTTAACATAATGAAGCATGAATGTACGCATTGAACTGAAAGAAATTGTATAGGATTTTCTCATTTCTGCAAACGACATCTTATTAAAGATAAACAACGCGTTAGATGCTATAGATAGCAGAAATCATCGAATAAACGTCTTCCGGCTGTTGTATCACGTTACGCGTCTATGCTGTAAATAAGAGTATTTTTAATCCCGTATATCTGTTCCAACAAAATGGGACAGAACTATGAAATACTTTTTATTACTTATATCGGCAATGCTATTTAATTCTAAACTAATAGCTCAGGAGCAACCGATCTATGATAATTTTATACTGAATGCAACAAAGATCAATTCTATAATAGTTATAGATGGGGAGTTAACTGAAGCAGAGTGGGAGTTCGCATCTATCACATCTGATTTTTTAAACAAAGCTCCCAAAGATACCGGACTTGCAGTAAATCAGACAAAAACATGGATTATGTACGACGATGAATTCTTGTATATAGGAGCAGTGAATTATCAGAAAAAAGAAGATCTGGTTATAAAAACATTAAAGAGAGATAACTCATCCTATCATTGGGATAGTGATGGTTTTAGTGTGGTTTTAGATCCTTTGAATAAACAAACTAACGGATTTCTATTCGGAGTGAATGCCGCGGGAGCCAGAGTGGACGGGATGGTTAGTATTGAAAACTCCAGAACCCGGCCCGATGTAAACTGGGATAACGTATGGTACAGTTCAGTAAAAGTTCATGACGATTATTGGGTGGCTGAGTTTGCCATTCCGTTTAAATCCATCAATTACGACACTAATGTTGATGAGTGGGGAATCAATTTTGTTCGAAATGATATGAAAAGAAATGAATATTCAACCTGGAGCCATGTACCGTTAGGATTTCCGGGAATAGATATCGGACACTTGGGAACCATGGTCATCAAAGACATTCCGCCAAAGAGAAAACAGGGTGCCATCATCCAGCCTTATGTTTTGGGTTCATCAAACAAAGATTTTCAGGCAACAAATAATGGGTTAGAAAATGATATTGAAATCGGGTTGGATGCAAAAATTCCCGTAGGGCAAAACCTGAAACTGGATCTTACTGTAAATCCGGATTTCTCAACGGTTGACGTAGATCAGCAGGTAACCAATTTATCCAGATTCAGTATTTTCTTCCCTGAGAAAAGAGCTTTTTTTCTGGAAAACAGTGATCTGTTCGGAAGCTTTGGTACGTGGGGCTTAAAGCCGTTTTTCTCAAGGAGAATCGGATTAAATAATGGCGAAATCGTTCCGATACTGTTCGGAGCCAGAGTTACCGGAAACCTCAGCGAAGATCTGAGAGTTGGAGTTTTGAATGCACATACCAGATCTGTAAATGATCTTTCCGCTAATAATTATACGGTTGCATCGGTGCAGCAAAACCTGGTGGGAAGAACGAATGTTAAAGCTTTATTTACGAATCGTTCATCATTCGATGGAGCTTCACCCACCGGTGAAGACTATAACAGAACTATCGGAGCAGAATTCAATTATACTTCTCAGAATGGATACTGGAATGGAAATTTGAGGTATCACTGGTCGCAAACGGAAGATAAATTTGATGACGCTTATTTTGCAGGAGCAACTTTAATGTACGGGGATGGAGATAAGTTCTTCGGGATTACAACTGACAGAGTTGAAGACAATTACATTAATGAGTTGGGCTTTTCAGATCGCTTATTTCAGTTTGATGCCGAAGCCGGAGAATTGAAAAGAGTAGGGTATAACTTTATCAATCCATGGGCGGGGTTCACTATTCGACCTGAAGCCGACTGGATCAATAGCTATACATTTTCCAGCTGGATGGTTAGCTCAACCAGAACAAATGGTGATTTCATAGATAGAGTAATTTCTGTCAATTTTGAAATGTATACCAAAGACTGGGGAGGAGTAAATCTCAGTGCCAGAGATAGTAAAGTAGCATTGCTGTTCCCAACCAACCTGATAAACGGAGACGACCTTTTACCTGTAGATACATATACATTCAACCGCATTGCCTTCGATTATTTTTCAGATTCAAGAGGAATTATAAACGGAAGCTTGAATACGTCTTTTGGCGAGTTCTACAATGGAACCAGAACTCAGTTTGGCGGTTCGTTAAATATGAGAGTACAACCCTGGGGAAATTTCGGAGTACGTTATGTAGGAAATAAAGTAAGTTTACCCGAAAATTATGGAGAAACAATATTACATCTTGTAGGACCACAGGCAGAAGTAAGTTTTTCTAACAACTTAAGCTGGACCAGTTTCCTGCAATATAATACACAGGCAGAAAACTTTAATGTAAACAGCAGATTGCAATGGAGATTTGCTTCTATGTCTGATCTGTTCATTGTGTATAATGACAACTATGCAACGGATAATTTTTCTGTAAAAAACAGAGGCGTTGTATTTAAAATGAATTAATGGTTTAATTAATATTATGAAAACAACAGTTGCAGTACTTACTATTCTAATTTTTGGAACAACTGATATTTTATCTCAGGGAAAACTAGTTGGCGGTCCGTGTGAAGGATGCGAAGCGGTATTCGAATTCGGAAACCGGTCGCTCTCTTCCGTTGATACTCTTCCTGAATTTGAAAGCGAAGGAATTCAGATTAAAGTATCGGGAACTATCTATCATAATGATGGAGTCACTCCGGCAAAAGGAGTAATTATGTATGTGTACCAAACTAATGAAGAAGGAGTCTATCCCAAAAAAGGAGACGAAACGGGCTGGGCACGCAGACATGGATATATTCGGGGTTGGATACAAACAGACAGCGAAGGCAGATATACCTTCTACACTCAAAAACCTATGTTTTATGGCTCTGCACCGGCGCATATACATGCTACAATTTTAGAACCGGATGGTAAATACTACTACATCAAAGATTTTCTGTTTGAAGGCGATAAAAACCTCACTTCACGTCAGCTAAATGATACCAGACCACGGGGAGGGCATAATGGAATATTATCCTACAAAAAACAGGACGGCATTTTGTTTGCTCAAAGAGATTTAATCTTGGGAAAGAATGTTCCGGGATATAAGTAATAGTTGAGCTATAGGAAGAAGTCAGAGACTTCTGTTTATTGTTACTTTTAAGTCATCGCTGTTGCTAAATACTTAAAAAGTCTTTGGGTATAGATAAAATGCAAAGAAGTTGGCTTAGTTAAACAGAGTATTTCTAATTCTAATATTCATTTATTCCTAATTACTTTCATTTCCCCTTCCTTCATCAAAATAAAGTTCTCATCTTGAATAGCTTTGTTAAAATCATTAATCGGATCCATTTCTCCATCATCAGCTAAAGGAAACGTTCCGTAATGCATGCCGATACTTAGTACAGCGCCCACATCTTTATGAACCTGTAGGGCCTGAGCAGGGTCAATATGTACGGGATTCATAAACCATCGGGGAATGTATGCTCCGATTGGAATGAGCGCTGTTTTTACAGGTGCGTAATCTTCTCCGATTTTGGTGAAGAAAGTATTGTAGCCGGTATCTCCTGCAAAGTAGATATTTCCGTTTGGTGATTCTATTACAAATCCCGCCCAAAGAGTTTTGTCGCGGTCAAACATGCCTCGGCTGGAAAAATGTTGTGCTTCAACAGCTGAAACAGCGACCGAGTCATCAATGTTATGCGCCTGCCACCAGTCTAATGAAACTGTATTGGAAATTCCCTTTTTGTTGAGATAAAGATCCAAACCAAGTGGAGTAATGAAAACCGGATTATGTATTTCTTTAATTTTCAGAATCGTGTTGATATCAAGATGATCATAATGATTGTGGCTGATCAACACATAGTCTAACTCAGGTAGATCATCAAAATGAATTCCCGGTGGGCGCATTCGTTTTGGTCCGGCAAAGCTAAAAGGTGACACCCGTTTACTATACACCGGATCAGTAATAATGTTTAAACCATCCGTTTGGATCAGAAAAGTAGAATGATTCACGTAAGTAATTACCTGTGATGAATCCGAAATACGACCGACCGGCTTTTCACCAAAAGTAACATCAGCTTCTGTTTTTTCTGTCCACTCTCCGGGTTCTCTGGTAAACAACCACTTTCTTAAATCAGCGGAGCTTTTCTCTTCATAGCCTTCACCATTTAGAAATTTAGTACCGTTAAAATGGTCTGATTCCGGTCCTGAATAACCCGGTGCAGAAAGGTAATAACCAATGCCTATTATCAGAGTTGCGACTACCCCAAGAATTATAAATATGATCATGAATATTTTTTTCATTTAGAAAGGTGGGTGATCAGGTGAATTTTAAAGTAAATCTTCTGGATCTCATATTCGTTCGAAAGACTTTTTTTGAGAAAAATTGAATTTAAAGAATTAAAAAGTAATATTGTAGTAAATCCTACATTAATACAAGTAGATTATGAGCGTAATGAGTATTAGAATTCCAGAAGAAAAGAGAAAGCAACTTAAAGCTATAGCTTCTTTAGAGGGAAAATCTATGACTAATATTGTCAGTGATTTAATAGAAGAATATGTAGCAGATGCTCAGGTTAGATTACAAGAAAAGGCCGAACTGAAGGAGATAATGAAAGCAAGTGAAGCTTCATTTTCTGAGTGGGATAATGACGAAGATGAGGTTTATAATGACCTATAAGCCATGGGAAATCGTATTACTGCCCTTCCCATTCACGGATTTATCTTCGGCAAAGAAAAGACCTGCAATCGTACTATCTTCCAGTTTATATAATTTAGAACAAGATGTTGTAGTACTTTTTTTGACAAGCAATTTGATAGCTTCTCCAAAAATTGGGGATTATAAATTGAAAGAGTGGAAGACTTCAAACTTACCAAAACCATCTATGGTTAGAATGAAATTTGCTACAATTGATAAAGATTACATTATCAAAAAAATTGGTGAGGTTGAAGCAAAAGACATCTTGAACATTAAAGCAGAGATCAAAGCTTTTTTTAGTCTTTGATTATACTTATTCAAGACTGAATTCATAAAGGAAATGATGACTTCAAAAAATTGATAAAAGCTAGTAGCACAAATGAATATTTTGGGATAGCACCACGAAACGATATAAACCAAGGAAGGTTGACAGTAGCAATAAAAAATGGTGCCAAACAAGAATATTTGGTTGGGCTTAATCAAGGAACAATAAAATATGTTTATCTAACTCAGACCAAGGGAAATACAACTCACTACCTAAAAACAGTTAAAAGTGAGAAATTGTACGATTTGATATTTGAACATTATTAGCCCATTACATTAATCTAGCTGTATCGAAATCTTCAGCATAATTCATAATTCAAAACTTATAATTATGAGTTCATGTTCACTGCATCAGAGCTTCAATCTCATCTACTTCTTTAGGAACGTTCGTCATATTTAACCTCGTTCCGTACCTCCGGTGCGGAATGCTACACGGAAGCTCTGCTTCCAAGCTCTTTCTTCAGAGTAGGGGATTATAAACTTTTTTCATTTCATCAATCCTTCAATCTCATCTATTTCTTTTGGAACATTCGTCATATTCTCTAGTCCATCTTCTGTTACAATGATATCATCTTCAATACGAACTCCACCAAACCCTAAAAGATCGGCTACTTTATCAGTATTTAAGAATTGATTCTTCTCTGGATCAGCAATAGCAGGTTCCAGAACTGCAGGAACAAAATAAATTCCGGGCTCAATAGTAATTACCATTCCGGATAATAATTCACGTCGGGCTCGCAAAAATTTTATTCCCGGGCGATCAATTCTATCCACTCCTTTTGGGTAACCACCAACATCATGAGTGTCAAGTCCTAAGAAATGCCCAAGACCATGAGGAAAGAAAAGCGCAAAGATATTTTCATTCATGATGTCGTCAATATTGCCCTTAACAACCCCCATATCTTTTAACCCTTCCATCATAGTACGGGAAGCAAGCAAATGTAGGTCTTCCATTTTAACTCCGGGTTTGATAGAGTCGAGCACTTTATCCATTCCTGCCAAAACAGAATTGTATATCCCTTTTTGAATATCCGTGTATTTACCGTTAGCGGGGAACGTTCTGGTATAATCGGAGGCATACCCGTTACATTCAAATCCGGAGTCCATTAAAAACAGATCTCCATCTTTGATCTTGCTATTATTCACAACGTAATGAAGAATGGAAGCATTAACTCCTGAAGCAAAAATTCCGTTATAGGCATCCTGAAGTAAACCGTTTTCGATCTGTACTTTATTGAAGATAGCCTTCATTTCATATTCATACATGCCGGGCTTTATAGACTTCATCACTTCCAGATAGGCTAAGTCATTTACACGGCAAGCTTCCCGCATTTGGTCCAGTTCCCAGTCCGTTTTTAAAGCTCTGCAGTAGGTTAAAGCATCAACTAAAGCTTCAGTTTCTACATTAAAGCCGCGATTCAGGTCTTCTACAAATTCGGCCTGTTCGTCATCAATACAGTATATGGTTTCAGGTTTCAGATCATTCAGAACTTTAAGAATATCATTTCTGTAATGTAGATGATCTGGTTGGTATTCCTCCTGATATTGCTCTTTAGTTTTTACATATCCATGCCACACAGCATATTGTGCATCGCGTTCCGGTACAAAAAGGTGATATTCTTCTTTTTTAAGATCCAACACTAATGAACATTCAGCTTCATTTACACCTGTTAGATACCAAAAATTTGATTCCTGACGGAACGGGAATTCATAATCAGTATCATAGCGATACATAGTTTCCGCACCTTGTATAAATACTACACCGTTTTGATTATCGTCGAATAATGAAAAAAGCTTTTCTCTGTGTTGGTTGTGCATTTCTTACTCATTCTATTGTTAAAATTTGGGCATCTGTAACACCATAACACTTTAACACATTTTCGAGTGGTGTTAAAGTGTTATGGTACGAAAGATTTTGAACTTCAAGCTTACTCATACAACTCAACGGTAGATAAAAGTTTTTTAAGATCTTCTACCTTTTCAAACTGTTCTTTACGTTCATAACTTTGTATCAGATTCCTCAGCGTTCTGATCAAAATATCCATATCTGAGGCCATCTGGAAGTACTCAGGCTTTGGTTCGATGTTGTTCTTCTTAAGAAAGAAATAGCATTGATCGTAGCTTACTACCGCGCCGTCATCATATGGATCGACCAGGAATTCTTCTCTTTCTCCGATGTAAGTAAGCATAAAATGAATTGGCATATTTACTCCGAATACAGGAAGGTCTAATCTTCTGGCTATAAACATTACAATCATGCTTAAAGAAATAGGCAATCCTTTACGCCGCTCAATAACTGAATCAAGAAAACAGTTAGCCGGATTGTGATAATCTTGCTGATCTCCATTGAAGTTCAAATCTTCAAATACAAACTTGAATAATTGAGATGCTTTTTTCTTCTCATCGAGTTTATACCTGATACTCGGCGCAACCATTTCAGCAAAGCGATCCAGTTTATCTTTATACTGTTTAGTATCGATAGTAGGGTTTCCAAATCTTGAGAGCATAAAAATAACTGACTCCAGATCTTTTCTGTTTTTAATCCCGTTTTCGAGAGTTTCCACAAAATCGGTTTGTAATCCTTCAAAAGTGAGAGTATGAATCAATTCATTAATGCGAGATTTTTCTTCTCCATGTTTCAGGTCAACCTGATATTGGTCAAGTAATGGGACTACATTTTCACCCAGCTCAACAAACCTTCGGTTTACGGACTCCTGAATGAAAGGATCCGGGTCATCCATAAGAGTGAGCAATGATTGTATTTCTGATTTAGAGATCATAGAATCAAAGGTAAGGATTGAAAAATACAACAACCAAGAAAAGCTTCTAAGTCTCTGATTGAACTTAAATGCATAAAAAATTGCTGTTTATTGAAACTATTGATGATTTTCGGGCTACCAATAAAATCAAAGACACACCAATAGGGATATATGAAGCACTGGATGAACGTAATTTCAAAGTACTATCAAAGGATCGTAAACAGCATTGCGTTCTATCCTACGATCATTGCTTTGGCATTTCTGGTTTTTTCTATTTTTGTGATGAGGATCGAGTTCAATGATCTTGTAATTGAGCTTAAAAGTAATATAGAAAGGGTTTTAGTTCATGATTCCAACAACGCACGATTGATCTTAGGAACCATTGTAGGAAGCCTTATTTCTTTAATGGTTTTTAGTTTTTCGATGGTTATGATCGTGCTTAACCGAGCTACATCTACTTTGTCCCCAAGAGTTATACCCGGTTTGATATCAGACAAATTTCATCAGGTTGTTTTGGGCTTTTATTTGGGAAGTATCATTTACAGTTTGATCCTGATCGTAAATATTGATGCTCCCGGTGTTGACTTTTCGGTACCATCTTTGGGAATTTTTGTAAGTATGATTCTGGCCATTGTTTGTATGGGTTTGTTCGTGTATTTCATTCATTCTATTTCTCAAAAAATTCAAGTGGATTTCATTCTGAATGATATTTACAAGCTCACCAAAAAGGAACTAAATGGTGTGGATCATGACAATGCTAAAATAGATTTGCCGGATACTTCTGATTGGGTTACATGTCTCGCTAAAGAGTCAGGTTATCTTAAGAAAATCGATGGTCCGGGACTGACGGAGTTTTGTAAAAAGCACGGGTTCAAACTGAATGTTAAAGTGTCCATAGGATCATTTGTAGTGAAAGAATACCCGTTTATTGAGATCAGTAAGGAATTGGATGAGGATGTGATCGATCAGTTGAGTTCGTATTTTACACTCTATACGGAAGAGCGGGTTTCTGATCATTATTTGTTCGGCTTTAAACAGATCTCTGAAATTGCGGTAAAGGCACTTAGTCCGGGAATCAATGATCCGGGCACCGCAGTAAAAGCTATCGACTTATTATCTGATCTGTTGACGAAATTGATGGAGGTAGATGAGCAAAATTACATCCCGAATTCAGAGGATGAGCCGTTGGTATTTGTCCGGCCGGTTCCATTTAAGGACGTTATGTTTCAGATCATTGTACCGATCAGAGAATATGGAAAGAAAGATGTTTCTGTATTAGTGCGACTGCTCGACTGTATCAAACATATGATCTATTCTGATATACATCGCAAACGTTTTACTTCTTTATTGATATCATATGTAGACAACTTTCTAACCTGTTCAGAAGAATTCATAGATAACAAATTGGACAAAGAAAGTATTAACGAACGCCTGAGAGAAGTGAATAAATGCTTAGAAAAAGAAAAACAATTCCAGTTGATGTAAATACAAGAAATGCTCTCCAATTTGATGATTTTATCATTAGCTTTACCTGAATTCTAAAACTCAGTGCATAAAATGAAAATCAACGTTTCTTCCGAAATCGGACATCTAAATGGAGTAATTGTTCACACTCCCGGACATGAAGTATCATTGGTAAACCCTGAGCTTAAAGATGAGCTTCTTTTTGATGACATCATCTTTGAAGAAGATGCCAGAGAAGAACATCTGGATATGTTGGATCTTTTTAAAGCCGCTATGCCCAAAGCCGGCCAGGTTATAGAAATCGTAGACCTTTTCAAGGACTCCATTCAAAACGAAGAAGCCAGAGCGTTCTTTATCGAGCAGTTGATTAGAGAATTTCCGGAAGAGAATTTATCAGTTATAGAAAAACAACTGCAAGAGTTAGATGCCCAGCAATTGCTGGAATTCAGTACGCAAGGTGTTTTGCCGGGTGGCAGCAAATTTTCACTCTTGCCTTCACCAAATCTGCTATTTACCAGAGACCTTGCCGCGGTTGTAGATGACACTATTTTGATTTCCAGAGCAGCAACTAAAACGCGCTTAAGGGAATCATTGATGATGGAAACCATAGTAGAATTCAATCCGTTATTCGAATCTGTACGAGACAGTGCAATCCGTATTTCGGGAAATCAGTCTATTGAAGGCGGAGATGTATTGGTGGAATCCAAAGATCTTGTATTGATAGGAATGAGTGAGCGTACTTCATTCACGGGACTGATGAAGGCGGCAGATGGACTGCTTAATCATGGAGTGAAAACAGTCTTGGCTGTCGATATCCCGAAACAACGTTCTTCCATGCATTTAGATACTATTTTCACTTTTGCCAGCAATTCCGAGTGTATTGCTTTTCCTCCGGCTATAATGGAGCAACAGGATAATGTGGTAGCACTACAAAAGGTAAACGGAGCAATTCAGGCAGAATCCAGATCGTCGCTACAATCCGCTTTGAACGAGTTTTCAGCAAATACTTACGATTTTATAAAGTGCGGAGGAGAAGACAGAACCAATCAATTCCGCGAACAATGGACAGATGGTGCGAATGTGTTTGCGTTGGCTCCGGGAGTGATCGTGGGATATGAGCGAAATACAAATACTTTCAACACATTGGTGGATCATGGCTATTCGTACATGAATCAGTTTGAGTTTATCGAAGAGTTTGCAGAAAAAGGACTCGATCTGAATCAAGACAATAAAATTGCCGTAAGTTTTCAGGGACATGAATTATGTCGGGGTCGTGGCGGCGCGCGATGTATGACGATGCCGATTTCAAGAGAAGAGATTTAAAGAGGAACTGCTTGAGTAACGACGAACATCCATCATCCATAGAAACCGATTTCGAAATTCTGTCAAGAAGCGAAGAACCGAAAAATAAGCCCGATACAAAAACGATCTTAAAACACCTGGCTTTGTTTGTGCTTACTTTTATTTCGGTTTCAATTGTAAGCTCTATTTTTGTAGGACTTGGAAATGGAGTTTCAACTATTGGTCCATTGGTTTTACCGGGAACAGAAGATCTTTTACGAGGAGTACTATTTGCTTCATTGCTTCTGAGCTTCCTTACTTTTCATGAATTCGGACATTATTTTGCGGCGGTCTATCACAACATAAAGGTGAGTTTGCCATATTACATTCCGCTCCCGGTGGGAATTGGAACACTTGGAGCTGTAATTCGGATAAAGGAAAAGATACATCAAACCAAAAAATTGTTTGATGTAGGGGTTGCAGGCCCAATCGCAGGTTTCATTGTTTCCTTAATTGTATTGATCGTTGGTTTTGCCACGCTTCCGGAACCAAGTCATGTGCAGAATTTTGGAGGTCACGAGGAGCTTAAAGCTTATGTAGCTCAAACAGGAGAGTATCCTACAGAGATTCTGTCGGAGGATGAAGGAACGGTGCTTATTTTCGGAAATACAATTCTTTATGGTTTTCTGGCGTCATTGTTTGATAATGTTCCACCACTATGGGAAATGTATCACTATCCGTGGTTGCTGGCAGGTTGGTTTGGTTTATTTTTTACAGCGCTGAATTTAATGCCGGTTGGTCAGCTTGATGGCGGGCACATTCTCTATTCTTTGATCGGTTATAAAAATCACAAAATAGCTGCTCGGATTTTCTATTCATTTATAACAATTTTAGCTGGAATTGAGTTGGTACCTTTTTTTCATGACTTGCTGGGGAAATACGATACTTCATTCGGCGCGCTTTCCTGGTTGATCTGGGGAATCATGTTGTTCTGTGTTATGCATATCGCTTTTCAAAAAGAATCGAAATGGGTAAGCACAATGTTTACCACTTCGCTCATTTGTTCTGCGCTTTATTTGTATGTGATTCAAGGACCTCAGGAAGGTTCGCCTTCTTTAATATGGGGTGTATGGACACTATTCATCACTTTTGTGGTAAAAGTAGAACATCCACCGGTTACATTTTACACGCCACTTTCTAGGGGAAGAAAAGTGATAGGATGGCTAAGTATGCTTATATTTATACTCTGTATTAGTTTGAATCCAATATTTACACAATAGAACCCATGAAAAAATTATTCATCCTGTTTTTGATAGCCGGATTTGCCGCATGTGCGGAAACAAAAAAAGAAGATATGTCAACCAAGACGTTGGCTGAAAAAGTAGATTTCTTCTTAGAAAATGATCAGTATTCTGATGCACTTACTTTGCTGGAAACGCAGGAAGAGACAGAAGAAGTACTGACATTGAGAGAAAAAACACATCTGAATTACGGGCTATTTCTGGAATACCGCGATTCCAACGTCACCAACATGCGTGATAAAATGAATGGAGCTTTAGCTCAGTATGTTAAGGTACTGAGAATCAATCCGGATAACGAAAAAGCAATCAGCGAGATCGAGCAGATTCTGGGAATTTACGCCACTTTTGAAAATCGTGGCCCGGATGAAGAAGTAGCTGAAGATCTCCGCGAACTAGGATTTGAAGTTTAAAGAAGAGAAGTCATCCTGAGGATGCTTCCGAAGGATCTACAAATTTATTTTCTATCGAAAGAGATGTTAGATTTCAATTTAATATTAAATACGTCATCCCGCACTTGATGCGGGATCTCGATAGTAATTAAAATCAAGATTTCGGCTTTCGCCGCGAAATGACTATAAATGAACCATGAGCAACAACAACACCCCAACCATACAAAACCGAAAGGCACGCCACGACTATAACGTTGAAGAGACGTACGAGGCAGGCATTGTTCTGAAAGGAACAGAGGTGAAGTCTATTCGTCAGGGGAAAGCTTCGTTTACAGACTCTTTCGCTTTTCTGAAAAACGGGGAAGTGTTTTTGAGAGAATTATATATCAAGCCTTACGAGCATGGTTCGTATTACAATCACGATCCCAGAAGAGAACGAAAGTTATTACTCAACAAAAAAGAAATTCGCCAGCTCGACAAGTTTGTACAGCAAAAAGGGTACACACTCGTTCCGTTAAAGATGTACTTCAAGAGAGGAAATGCTAAAGTCTTGATAGGAGTTGCCAAAGGTAAAAAGAGCTTCGACAAGCGAGACAGCATCAAAGAAAAAGACCTGAAGCGACAACTAGACCGTAACGTAAAAGGGACGTATAAGGTTAATTTGTGATATTGTCATCCTGAGCTTGTTCTAAAAAAGCTTCCAACTAAACCGACCGTTAGAATTATTGGCGAGCCAAGAACGTAATGAAATCGACGGCTCCGAAGGAGCAATCATTACACTCAGGCTGATTCGTTAATATGTATCATTAGAACGTAGACCTTTTGTAATGATAAGTCGATGTAATGGAGTTCGCGCCAATAATTCTTGTCGGGAGCTTTTGGTACTTTTGTCGGCACAAAAGTACACAGAGCCAAGGAAGGGAATACAAAGGGCATAGTTTATTTCAGTAATTAACATTAATACCGTCAACGAATTACATAATATCTACATCCCCAACTAACGCAATCGTCTCGCTTGTGTGTTTCTTGGAAAATATTCGTCCAAGCTTGACACTTGAACTGGAATGGCTTTAGCTCTCCACTAATTCTTATGTCAGCTTTCTATTACTTAATTAAAGTAAATTTCTTTGTAAGCACTCCATCTGCAGTTTTAAGTCTGTAAAAATAGGTTCCGCTTGCTAAATTACTTCCATCAAAATTGACTGAATGGCTTCCTGCAGAAAGTCTGTTGTTTTGCAAAACAGCTACTTCCTGACCAATCATGTTAAAAATAGAAAGCCGAACTTTACCCGGTTGAGATAATTCGAATGTAAACGTAGTGGTTGGATTAAATGGGTTGGGATAGTTTTGAAACAAGCGAAAATTATAATTTTGAATAGTTTCATTTTCATTGCTTGTTGCTATCAGAGAAGTTGGGCTTATAAATTTTCTGCTTGGTATTTCTATATCTAAAACTTTTGGATCTTTAATTAGTGTTTCTGCGAGCGAATCAATTTGAATATCCGAAAATCCCCATTTGGAATAACTTTTTCTAAGTTCAATTACTTTTGCGTTCAAACTGTCAGCCATAGAACGTATAGTTGTAGTATCTACAGAATTTTCAAAATAGACATCAAAATTCCCGCCTGGATATTGTTTTCCTTGAAAACTAACAGAATCTATTATCCCTAAATAATCTACTATAATAGTTTGTTCGCCACTTTTTTTTGGAAGAAACAATAAAGAGGTATCTAATTCCCAGATTAATTCTCTTTTGTCGCCAATAAATAATGTATCTCTATAATCATCTGTTGTAATTGCATCTCCGAAAAGGTTAATTCCTGAAAATATAAGTCTAACTATATTCGACGATGATCCTCTATAAGTATGAATTGCATCTGTATCATTGTAAAAAATAGCTTTAAGAATGATTGTTTCACCAACTTCATATTGTTCTTTATCAGTAGTGGTTTCTGAAGAAACCTGCCCAAAAAGAGGGTTGGATAAAAATAAAAATATTAACAGTATTACCTCATTCTTCATAATTAATATTAATAAAGTTAGCTTCATAAAACAAAACCCCGCCCTTTCGGACGAGGTTTTCATATTCAACAGGAAAGTCTGTAAGCCGGATTCTGTTCCTCCGCCAATCGGCGGATTCGGTAATCATTTATCTGGTGCACTCCACCCGATGGCGTCACGACAAGCAGCGTATACCATCATACATGAGCTTGCACCCCGCGAGGTTTACCGTGCCTCTTTGGTCGCCCAAAGAGCGGTGAGCTCTTACCTCACCTTTTCACCCTTACTCCAACGCGGAGCGCTGGAAATTTCAATAATCAAGCTGCAAATAACCTATATATACGTCATCCTGAACTCGTTTCAGGATCTGTGAAGGAACTAAACTTGAACCTACACAGATTCCGGGTCAAGCCCGGAATGACAAAACATGGTATTTGTAATATCCCATTTGAAATTTAACCAATGCTCCGCATTGAAGCGGTTTGTTTTCTGTTGCACTGTCTGTCTCAATATCATTTCTGATAAAGAGCCTCTGCTACGCCCGTAGGATCGCAGAGCGCGGTACTTGTTGGTGTCCGGACTTTCCTCCCCCGCACATAACATTTAACGATCGATGCTTCTTTCTAATCTTTCTTTCAATCTTCTAATACCTTGCCCGTGATGTTTCAACTTTCTTTCTCTAGCTAAAGCGTCGCTTTTGCTTTTGAAACCCTCAAAATAAACCAACTCATAAGGTATACCACTTTTAGTGGACTTGACCTCTCCATTATTATGTTGGGCTAACCTTTTTTTAAGATTACTTGTATATCCAACATAAAATCTCTTATTGATTTTACTTTGAAGCAGGTAAACATAGAAATACATAAAAGAGCATTTAATGTTATGTGCGGGGGCGATTACCCGACTTTCCTGGACCAAAATACGGTTTTGACCAAGATTAAAAAAGGATTGGCTAGATTATAGGGATTTTAACCTTGGAGCTTTAAAAGTTTAAAATCCTGAGTATCCTGAAAATCTTGGTCAGAAGGTTATTTAATCTTACTCCCATCACCTATAAAAACCGCCAATTTTCCCGATGAAAATTCTAAAGATACCGGAGAAGCAGTAACGGTATTTGAAGTGGCGTCCTGAACGCCGGGCTCCAAGCGTACATTATTCAGCGGATATAGAACTCCGGAAGAGATGAAATTCTCTACAAATCCCGAAACAGGGAAAAAAGAAATAGGTGTATCTATAGGAATATCATCTTCAAAAGGAGAATCAACTAAGAACGTTTTTCCGTAATCGTCTTCAAAAACCAGAGATTCAAATCGGCCATGAAATTCCACCAAAGAAGAAAGGTTCTTTTGTTGATGATCGATTCGTTTTCCCAAAGCTCCCAGAACAGAACAAGATGTAGCGCCTTTTTTAAGTGCATAATTCAACGCTTTATCCAGATCTGTGCTGTTTTGGTCATCCAGTTTTAGTACTTCTATATTTTCATGATTGGTATATTTGAAACTATCCAGATCTCCAAGGACGATATCCGGTGTAAAACCATATCCGAGAAACACATGCCCTCCGCTGTCAGCGCCAATTTGGATATCGGCTTTTTTGATGTGGGTTTCTAATAAAGCTTTGGTTGGAGGCGTTCCTCCACAAATAATAAGTGCGTGCATATATTTTTGATGTAAAACTCGAAAAAAATCACCCCAAAAAGAAATGGAATTCTGGCTATATACATCTATTTTGGCGGTCAAAAAGAAAATTCTATGTTTGAAAAGTTAATTCCGGAATTGTTATCCCATAAAAAGATCGGAGTTTTTTCACATGTGCGTCCGGATGGAGACTGTTTGGGGTCACAAGTCGCTCTGTGTTTGTGGTTGCAGAAAAATGGTGTGGAATCAGCAGCTTTTAATGAGGACGAAGTAAACAAAAACCTAAAATGGCTTACCGAATTTAAAAAGATCGAAAAACCCGAGTTTTCTGATCTGAAGGGTTTTGACGCTTTTGTATTTGTAGATGGGAATGCACTGCATCGTTTTGGAGCTACCGCAGAAAAGATCACCAAACTTGGAAAACCGCTCTATATGATTGATCATCATCCACAACCGGATGAAGTGTTTAAAGAGTTTGTTTCAAAAACGGATGCTTCATCTACATGTGAACTGGTTTATAATTTGTTTGCTGAACATGATATTGCCCAAATTGATGAGCAATCCGCAAAAGCCATGTATGTTGGAATTGTCACCGATACAGGTTCTTTTCAGTTTGACAGCGTGAAACCGAATACGTTGAATGCAGCCGCAACTTTATTGGAATATGGAAATTTTACTCCGGATGAAGTTGTGCAAAAAGTCTATGCATCCAAACCAATGAAACAGATTAAGCTGTTGGGTTTGGCTTTAGAGACCATTTCTTTGCACGAGAACCAACAAATTGCGACCATGTTCGTTACAAAGGCGATGTTTGAACAAACAGATACCTCAAACGAAGATACGGAAGGATTTGTAGCCTACCCTCTCAGTATTGAAGGAGTTAAAGCATGCATTTTCTTTCGGGAAGACGAAGATCGTGTTAAATTGAGCCTGCGCTCTCAAAGTACCATCGATGTAAATGAATGGGCCCGTGAGTTAAATGGAGGAGGCCATAAAAAAGCAGCAGGGGCCTGGTATAAAGGAAGTATTGAAGATGCCGTAAGAGACGTTATCGAAATTGGAAGAAAACAATGGATTAACGATTAGGGAATGAAGAGAACTGTTACTACAATAAGTTTAGCTGTTTTTATTTTTGGTGTTGGTTGTTTTAAAAATGAAACGCCTGAAGTTATACCAACTATATCACCTTTAGAATATGAATCTTCCCCTGCCAGTTTTGAGCCGGAAGAGGAAAGGGAGGAAGTTAAGACAAAACAGGTCTCTATATCTGAGAGCAGAAGTAATGCTATTACCAAAGCAGTTGAAAAAGCCAGTCCGGCAATTGTAAGTATTACAGTTACGGAAGTTGAAAGAGGATACAACCGTGTAATGGATCCATTTTTCTCGAGGTTTTTTCAAATGCCATCAGAACGGGAAGTAAAAAGTATAGGTTCAGGCTTTATAATCAGAGAAGATGGGTTAATTGTTACCAATGAACATGTGGCAAGTAAAAGCGCCAAGAAGATCATGGTGGCTCTTTCAAACGGGGATACTTATGAAGCTGAATTACTTGGATCGGATGAGCTGGCAGACCTGGCTTTATTAAAGATAAAAGCACCAAAAGGAAAAATGCCTTTTGTGGAATTTAGCAACTCCGAAACAGCGATGGTTGGGGAGTGGGCTATAGCGATGGGAAATCCATTTGGTTTGTTTGATGACGGACAGGCTTCAGTAACGGTAGGAGTTATAAGTGCTACAAAAAGAGATTTCCGCCCCGACCCAAAAGATCCACGGGTTTATATCGACATGATCCAAACAGATGCTGCCATAAACAGAGGTAACTCCGGAGGTCCATTAGTGAACAGTGATGGAGAAGTAATTGGGGTGAATACCTTTATTTTCACAGGTGGTACCAGCAACGGTTTTGTAGGGTTGGGATTCGCAATACCAGCCAACAGAGTAAAAAAGATTATCAAACAACTGGAAGAATCCGGGGAAGTTGCATTGGATTTTGATCCGGGTTTGGAATTCACTAGAATGACCACACAGATCGTGTATCAATATGGAGTGCCCTCTATTCACGGGCTATTTGTTACCAGCGTGAATAAAAACGGGCCTGCTTATGAAAGTGGAATTATGCCGGGAGACATCATTACAAAAATAGGGGATGAAAGAGTAAGCAGCGAAATGCATGCATGGGCTTTAATGCGGGAGTTTGAGGAAGGTGAAAAAATGACGATAACTTTAGCAAGAGGTCAAAATCAGTATGAAGCGGTTATGACACTACGGAAAAGAGTAAAAGGCAAATGAGTTCCAAGCCAGAGTATACAGTGCTCGTTGTAGATGATGAAAGATCATCTCACATTATAGTCAAAAACCTGATCGGGAAGAAGTATGAACTGATTCATGCTCAGGAACCACAACAAGCCATAAACATACTTTCAGAAAAAAAAATTGACTTAATACTCAGTGATATTCATATGCCGGGAATGACCGGTCTGGAATTTCTGGAAGCCATTAAAAAAGATTCTGATAAAAAGAGTATCCCTATTTTGCTGATGACGAGCTTGCCAACTGTTGAGAAAGAGCAGAAAGCGATGGATTTGGGAGCAAAAGATTTTATTCAAAAAAATCTATTCCACCAAAATCCTCAGGAAGTTGCTGAGCGGATAGAAATGAAGCTGGTTACTAATTTCATAGTTCCTGATCTGTCAAAAAAACTGGCTGCTAATAAAAAGACTTTAGTGCAAGACATGATGGTCAGGATGGAAACTATGGACTTCCTGAATGTGTCTCAGGAATTTTGTCGACAGCTTGCAAAACTTTTTGAACTGGAGCATTTATCGTTCTGGAAACTTTCAAAAGAAAAACCACATCTTTTAGTTACGGTTGGGTCTCAGGTTCCTGAAAACTACAAGCCGGAAGACCTGTATACAGAATTGGTATTCAGAAGAATGATAAAGAACCGAAAACCCTATTTTACCAATAATATTTATAACACCAGAGAGGGTGTGTTTATAGAAGGCTCAAGGGAAGAGGGTTTGCCGGCAGAAATAGGTGTTCCGATGTTTGCCGTTACTGAATCAGACTTGATCAACAATCACATGAAGATTCCCGAAAAAGCTCCGGTTTTTGGTTATATGCTGATGAAAAGAAGTAAGGTATTCTCAACAAAAGAATATGCGGTTATTTCTAAATTGATAGTTCGTTGCAGTACTATGATCTGGCGTTTGTATAAAAAGATGTAGATAGTAAATTAATCGCTGCATAACCCGCTGTGTTCATGTCCTCCAATTACAAAAGGAGCACAGGTTTCACCAAAACAATCAGTAGAAAATGAATTGTGTCCAATATCTGAAAGCCATTTGTGTTCTTCTTTGGTGTTTATAACCCAAACATTTACTTCAATATCATTGTCGTTCATCCTCTGTATATAACCGGGATCGCTTTTGATGATATCGAAGTGAGGTCTCGTGAGTCCAACACCCAGAAATCTGGGAGTAAGGTCGCTTCCTAAAATCAGGTTGAATAAAAGATTATCGGTTGGATTTGGATGTCTCAAAAAAGCAGTGGTTATTTGAGGATCGGTTTTTCTTATCTGATAAAGTTTATCAGGCCAAAATGAAGCTACCCAAACAGAAGAGTATAGATCATTTTCTCTAAGATAAGGGCTTAATATTTTAGCGAATTTGCGGGCATCAACATCTTGCTTAATATCCAATTCTACCATCAGGCCCAGAGCTGAAGCTTTTTCTAATGCTTCGAACATTGTTGGAATAGATATATCCATGGAATCGGCGACCTCCAGGATATCTACTTTAAGTTCCTTAAGATCAGAGGAATCCCATTTGGAAAGTCGTCCTTCTCCATTAGTTGTCCGGTCAATCATACAATCGTGCATAAGAACATATTCTCCGTCGCTTGTCACTCCAACATCTATCTCCACGGCTTTGGCACCTTTCCTGAAGGCTGTTTCAATGGCTGATAATGTGTTTTCAGGAGTTGTAGAACTATACCCGCGATGAGAAATAGCCAGATTACTTAGATTTTTTACAGAAGCAGATTTCGGCAACTTCATCATATGGTAAGTGGTAAACCCGGAAACAATCACAATCAGGATAAAGCCCAGAAGAATTCTTAAAAACTTTTTCATGCTTAGTTAACTTTTGTAGCAATCGTATCATTATGCCCAACCAGAAATTGTCGAAGATACAACCCAATGGTGGAACGGGATTCAAAGCCTGCTTTCAAAGCAGCGTCTTCGAATTGTTTATCTGTTAAATCCGGATCGGTGGCGAAATCGATCATATCTTTATAGAACCCGAGAGTGAAATTATCGACATCGCTTCCGAATTTGGTTACGAAGATCACGTTGCCGTCGCGATTAGTTTCGTTGTAGTAAATATTTTCCATGGCTCTTTGCTCAAGCAGTTCATCATGTAAACCATGGGCCGCATTAAACATTTCAATATGATATAAGCCTGCTTCAGCATCTTTTTGCATCAATTCTTTCCAGCTAACATCTGATTCGGCTAAAAAGTCATGCTGAAAATCTACCCATTCACTGTAATCATGCATCTCAGGTTTTGAAAATGGAGTCAGGAGCATTAAGTCCCAATGGTCACCCTGACTATGACGCATAATCATCATACTACCATCAGAATCGGATTTCTGTTTTTTTACATATTCGATAAGATTACCAAGTTCGCCGGGAGCGGCTCTTAATAAAGTAACCTGGTAATCATTTTGAGCTACAACCGGAGTAGCCAGCATTAACAATATAATGGTTAATAAAGCTTGTTTAATTTTTGTCATGATACAGGATTAGTTTGCTTTTTTATTCTTTTGGATAAATTTTTCAACTCTGGAAGTGTGGTTTTCATCCACCCAAAGATCAGCAAAAGGTTCGATCTCGGCTTTCATCTTCTTAAATCTTTCAGGCGATTTGATGCCACTGTTTCGTTTAAGCGTTTTAATAAAGTCTCTTCCGTTCTTTAAAAGAGGTTCAGCCCAGTCCAAAACATTTTGCTCTTCAACTATAGCATTAAGAAAATTGTGGTGTAGCAATTGTTGAGCAGTTTTAATTTCTGCTTTTCCCTGCCATTCCAATGCTTTAGATCGGCCAACTTTTTCAATTAATCGGGTAAGGCCTCCCCAGCCGGGTGTTAAATAAAATCGCCCTTGTGTGAACCCGAATTTTGAATGTTCAGATGAAAGTATAAAGTCGAAGGCCATCATAAGTTCGATGCCACCTCCGTAGGCATCACCATTTACAAAAGCGATATTCCAACAAGGCAGTTCTTCAATTCTTTTAAACAGGTTTTGCATCCGTATTGAAACTTTTATGGCTTCATTTTTTTGAGTGATTGAATGAAATTCTTTTAAATCGCCGCCCGCAATAAAGCTTGTTCTTCCTGCTCCGGAAAAAATGAAGGCTTTTATAGAATCATCTGTTTCAAGTTCAGAAACCAGGTTTTCAAGTTGTTCTATTGTCTTAAAGTTTATAGCATTTCTGGAGCCCGGACGATTAATTTTTGCCCATAAAACATGATCTGAAATTCGTTCTGACTTAATCATTACCTTTGTGTGGACTCCTTAAATAACCATTTTAAATATTCAGGGTTACCTTCATCTTCTGCTATGTTGATGCTGATAACACAGGGACAATCATAGGAGTGATTATCTAATATAAAGTTGGTTACCTGTTGTACCTTCGATATGTGTGTTTTTATTATCAAAATAGTTTCAGAGCTTTTCTCCACTGTATCATTCCATTTATAAATTGATTCCATTTCCGGAATAATATTTACGCAAGCAGCGAGGTCCTGTGCAATAATTTTTTCTCCAAGCTCTGAAGCTTGTTGTTTTGTTTCAGTTGTGACGTAGAGCAATCGCAGGTTTTTATGCATAGTCACAGAATTTCAGCAAAGGAAAGCCAAAACCCAAATTTTTTACTTTTATACTGATGTTGGTGACCAAGTTTTTTGTTTTAAAATTTCATATCTGAAAGGTGGAATTTAAATGTTTTTACCCCTATCTTTGTGAGCTCTAAACTATGCGAAAGTGGTGGAATTGGTAGACACGCTAGATTTAGGATCTAGTGCCTTAACCGGCGTGGGGGTTCGAGTCCCCCCTTTCGTACTTTCCTTTCTAAAAAATACCTGTTTATTACAGCTGAAAATCACAAAAAAGCGGAGCAAAAGTGGACATTTCTGTTAAAGAATTAACAAAAGTTGATAAAGAACTTACCCTAACAGCAAAAAGAGAAGACCTTCAGGAAACATTTGATAAAGCGTACAAGAAGTACAAAACTCAAATAGCACTCCCGGGTTTCAGACCCGGAAAAGTTCCCATGGGAATGATTAAAAAGAGATTCGGTACTGAGATCGAGTACGAAGAGATCAACAAATATGTACAAAAAGTATTCGAAAAAGATGTAGTTCCTGAGTACAGTCCGGTTGGCGAGACTGAAATGGTTGACATGACCTGGGAAAATGACGAACTGGAAGTAATATTCAAGATAGGCACAAAGCCTGAAGTAGAATTGAAAGATCTCAGTAAGATCAAAGTGAACAAAATGGTTCATGATGTTACTGATGAGGAAGTTTCTGAAGAAATTGAAAGAACGCTAGAGCGCGAAGGCAACTGGGAAGATGTTGATGGAAAAGCGACTAAAGATTCTAAGCTTATAGTGGACGTGATTTCTCTGGATAAAGATGGCAACGCTGTAGAAGGTGAAGAAGATGTTGATCAGGTTATTGACTTAAGACAAGAAGGAGCTAAGGATTTCCTGAAGTCGCTTAAAGGAAAATCTGCCGGCGATGTTGTTGATATGGAACTTGGAGAAGGAGACGAAACAGATCGTTTCAGAGTTACTATTAAAAAAGTACAAAAGCTGAACAAAGCTGAAATGAGCGAGGAGTTCATTTCAAAAAACAGCAATGGCGAAGCAAAAACAGAAGATGAGTTTAAAAGCTACATCAAAAGCCAGATGCAGAAGTACTACGATCAAACTTCAGAAGACCTGTTCAAAAATGAAGTAGTTGAAGCTTTAGTGGACGCTCATAAAGTTGATGTTCCGGAAGTTTTCTTAGAGCAAGTGCTTAATTCTTATGTTGAGCAACAAAAACAACAGCAGGGTGGCTCCCTTCCGGAGAATTTTGATGAAGTTGTTTACAAAGAAGAAATGAGAGAGCGTGGACTCAGAGAAGGGCAGTGGTATTTTATTAGCCAGAAATTACAAGAAACATTTGAAGATATCGAAATAAAACCCGAAGATATCGATGAGTTCATTTCGGTGGAAGCAGCTCGTTACGGTGCTTCTCCGGATCAGCTTAAACAATACTATGCTCAAAACCCGAATTTACTGGAACAGTTAAGAAGTAGTATTCGCGAGAATAAAGTATTTGATAAGTTGGAAGATGAAGTCAAAATTTCGGAGCTTGATAAAGAAAAGTACCGTAAGTTTCAGGAGAAGAAATCCAAAAAATAAAAAATTTACTTAACGGCTATGTTTTATAATTCACTTTCATCACAATTAAAAGAAGGTTCTGTTGAGCCAATTGAAAGCAATCTGGTTCCTATGGTTGTTGAAACAACAAGCCGTGGAGAACGTGCCTATGATATTTATTCTCGTCTTCTTAAAGACAGAATTATCATGTTGGGAAGCGGAGTAAATGATGCAGTAGCGAGCTCTTTGGTTGCTCAAATGTTGTTTTTGGAATCAGAAGACCCCGAAAAAGATATAAACTTTTATATTAATAGTCCCGGCGGGTCAGTATCAGCAGGATTGGCAATTTATGATACTATGCAGCACATTAAATGTGATGTAGCCACTACTTGCATGGGTATGGCTGCAAGCATGGGCGCAGTTTTACTTACTGCCGGCGCTGAAGGAAAAAGAAGTTGTTTACCGCACGCAAGAGTGATGATTCATCAGCCTTTAGGTGGTGTTCAGGGCCAGGCAAGTGATATCGAAATCGAAGCCAGAGAGATACTTAGAGTAAAGAAAGAATTAAGTCAAATCATTGCAGATCATAGTGGTAAATCTATAGAGGATATCATGAGTGATTCTGACAGAAATAACTGGATGACTGCAGATGAAGCAAAAAAGTATGGTTTGGTAGATAATGTTGTTTCAAGAGCAAAATCTGCTAAATAAATAATTTTTGATTAGATTTAAGGGCTATGAGCGATAAAAAAGAAAACAACGATATTGTAAATTGTTCATTCTGTGGCCGTTCAAGCCTTGAAGTGAACAGCATGGTTGCTGGTCCGGGAGTCTATGTATGTGACCGTTGTGTAGAGGATGCTTCAAGTATTATTAAAAGTGACTTGGCATCACTTGCAAGAAGAAGAGATAAGCCAGTTAAACCATTGCTTAAACCCGTTGAAGTTAAAACCAAGCTGGATGAATACGTAATCGGGCAGGAGCAAGCAAAAAAAACTCTATCTGTGGCTGTTTATAATCATTATAAACGTATAAATCATAACCACAAAGAAATTGACGATACACAGATAGAGAAAAGCAATATTGTGCTTCTTGGACCAACCGGAAGTGGTAAAACATTACTTGCCCGAACTTTGGCGAAGATTATTGATGTTCCGTTTACCATAGCTGATGCGACGGTTTTAACAGAAGCCGGGTATGTAGGTGAAGACGTGGAAAGTATATTAAGTAACTTATTACAAGCTGCTGACTATGATGTGGATCGTGCTAAGCAAGGCATTGTATACATTGATGAAGTTGATAAAGTAGCCCGAAAAAGTGATAATCCTTCAATAACCAGAGATGTGAGTGGTGAAGGTGTTCAGCAAGCTTTACTTAAGATTTTAGAAGGAACGGTGGCGAATATTCCACCAAAAGGGGGAAGAAAACATCCGGAGCAAAGTTTTATTCAATTAGATACATCTGATATTCTGTTTATTTGCGGAGGAGCTTTTGCAGGGTTGGAAGATATCATTTCAAGAAGGATGTCTACCGGATCTTTAGGATTTCATAATGCAGACAGTGTAAAGTTTGATAAGAATCAGCCGGATATTTTTACACATGTTGAGCCTGAAGACTTACAACGTTTTGGCTTGATACCTGAGCTAATTGGGCGTTTGCCAATGATCTGTGGTTTACATGAGCTCTCTGATGAGGCTATGCTTGATATTCTTCAAAACCCGAAAAATGCACTTTGCAAGCAGTACAAGAAGCTGTTTAAAATGGAAGATGTAGAGCTTGAGTTCGAAAAGGATGCCCTTAAAGCAATTGTAGAGCAAGCTAAGAAGAGAAAAACAGGTGCCAGAGGTTTACGCTCAATCATGGAGGCAGCGATGATGGATATCATGTTTACATTGCCATCAATGAAAGACATTTCCAGATGTGTAATAACAGCCGAAACTATTACCAAAAATGCCCCTCCTGTTTACGAAAAGCAAAAAGTATCGGCATAATTATATTTAAAGCCTGATGTAATATACATCAGGCTTTAATATTTCCGAAAGATTCATACATTGTTTGGATAATTAGATTGTTGATATGAAACTCTTTGTCCCATCAAACAGGATCAAAATAATTCTGGTGTTGCTTCTGGTTTTTTTGGGAGCGGGATCAGTTATTTATAATCAGTATTTAGTGAGCAAAATTCTGGAGCAGGAACGCTCAAGTGTGGAATTGTGGGCAAAAGGGATTGAGTTCAATAGCTTACCGGTAAATGAACAGGCTAGTACTAAGTTGTTAAAAGTGGCTCGTTTACTGGAGAAAAATCCCAGTGTTCCAGACAGTGTGATCGATCTTATTTATGATGCAGAAAACGCAAAGAGCTCAATCGATTTTGTAACTGAAGAGATTATACTAAGCCCGGAAAGATTCAAGGTGCCGACAATAGTTGTAGGAGATGGTAATTTTATACCGGCTTCTAAAAATGTTGACTCTACCCGGTTATCAACAGAAAAAGAACGAGAGAGATTAATACGGGAATACCGGAGTTTAAACCCGCCGGTTAGAATTGTATTCGGGGACGAAAAAAAACAATTTGAACAGTTTGTTTATTATGGAGAAAGCCCGACTGTTCAAATGTTAAGGTATTTTCCATTTATTCAGATTTTGCTTTTGGCGCTATTGTTGGGAATCGGATATACCTCCTATAAAAGTATTACACGATCAGAACAATCTAATTTGTGGGTAGGGATGGCGAAAGAAGCTGCGCATCAACTTGGGACTCCCATTTCAAGCTTGTATGGTTGGCTCCAGCTAATGAAGGACGAATACAGGTATGATGAAACAGCTACCAATATTACGAATGAAATTGAAAAGGATGTTCAAAGGTTAGCAGGAGTAGCAGAACGTTTTGGAAAAATTGGATCTGAACCTGAGTTAAAGCTGATGGATATTGAACCTATTCTGGACCAGGTAATGATATATATGGAACGAAGATTACCAAGGTTGGGAAAGGCAGTAAAAGTACACAGAGATCTCAAGGCAAAGGGTTTTGTGATGATAAATCCGGATTTGTTTCAGTGGGCGGTTGAAAATTTGGTAAAAAATGCGATGGACTCGTTGCCATCAGCTCAGAATAACTCTTTCATAAGAGTTTCATCATCAATTGATGGGAATGAGATTTTAATTGATATTGAAGATTCGGGATCAGGAATAGATATTAAGCATGTCCGTAATGTTTTTAGACCCGGTTTTAGTACAAAAAAGCGAGGGTGGGGATTAGGTTTAAGTCTTACTAAAAGAATTATTGAAGACTATCACAATGGATCTGTGTATGTGTTACGCTCAGAATTAAATGAGGGCACAACGATGCGGGTAACATTAAGTTTGAAGGAAAAAACAGAGAAACTTAATCCTATTTTAGATCAGTCTCCTCTATAACCTCTTTTTTTGGCGTAATCTATTAGCTCTGTTTTAAGAAGGTTTCTTCCCCTATGTAATCTGGAACGAATAGTACCAATAGGAACGTCGAGCATATTAGCGATTTCTTCGTAAGTATAACCTTCAACATCACAAAGCAGAACCACAGTTCGGAAATCTTCGGGGAGCTGTTTTAAAGCAACCGACATTTCATCATCCATTAATTCTCTGAACATCAGATTTTCAAGATCGGATGTTTCTGTACGTTCAGCTCTTACGGTCTCGTAATAAGAGGAAACCTCATCGTAATCAACTTGTTGAGGCTTTTTTGAGTTTTTGCGATAGTTATTAATGAAAGAATTTTTTAAAATCCTGAAGAGCCATGCTTTAGCGTTTGTTCCATTTTCAAAACTACTGAAAAAGCGATAGGCCTTGACAATCGTATCCTGAACAAGATCTTCTGCATCTACAGGGTCAGTAGTCAATCGCAGAGCAAAATTGTACATAACATCCAGATGAGGAATAATCTCTCTGTTAAATTCTTGCTGTTTTTTGTTGTTGTCCCTCATCTAATGTCCTAGTTATCTCTAAGTGAATGTAGTCTTCTAAATGCCTCTATACAAGGATCTTATACTAGTTTTTTTTATATCACATGAGTAAAGTAGTAAAACAGATATAAAGAGGTAAATAGATAAACACTATTGGCGAGTTAGTGAAAGTCTTATATGATAAACAACACCATCAGATCGTACAGGGCGTGGGTCCATGCCGCAATTCCAAAGCCTCTCCATACATAAATACCATTCAGCATCAAACCAAAGACAAATCGATATGTAAATGAAGATAATGTGAACGGATCTCCCATAGATCCAACGTAATGAACCATACTGAATAGAAAAGCAGATAAAATAACTGAAGCGGTAATTGCAGCCCAGTTCTTGTTATTGAATATTCTTTGAAAGATCAGAATTAACGCAGAAACCAATATTACTCTGAAGAACAATTCTTCATAAAGACCTGCTCCTAAAGACAGGGCAAATTTTTGTAAGCCTGTTAGAGAAGAAATCGGGTCATTTGCTGAAAATGCAAAGACCATGGAGACAAAGAAAGTAGCAATCAAAGTTACAAAAATTGCATAAATAGTAGATTCTGCGATCATAATCGGGAAGTACTTAAACCTTAGTGCCCTAAGCTGCTCACGCTCTTTATAGAGAATAAACATTCCAAGCAGGGCTACAACCAGAAGTGTTATAGATACAGCATTTACTCCCAATAATGAAAAGATAGATTTAAACCAGGAGTCCACACTTATTCGAACAATTTGTGAAGCATCCGGTTGCGAAATCAAAATCAGTAATTCATAGGCCAGAAAAAGAGGAAGACTAATCAAAAAACTATAAAGCAGATTTTTGGTGTCAGAAAAATATGTCTTCAGGATCTTTTGCATTAACTATCGGTATAAATAGAGACTGATTGAGGTTGATCAGGAATCAGCTCTAATATTCGAAAAGCATCATGAGAAAGTTTCAGTCCCGAATTAGTTATTCTGTCATTTATCCGTACATAAATTCCTTTTCCGTTTGCAGGGTTTTCAACAAAAATAACAGAACCGATGGAAATATTGGAATGGGCAGCAGTAAGTTTTTCAGGATTGTACAGTTCTCCATTAGTTGTTGCTTTTCCTTTATCAGAGTCTGAGTAAATCATTACCGGTACTGATCCCAGATCTTGTAAATTTGCTTTCTCAAGATATGGGTTATCAAATGTGTTTGAAGGAGGAAGAAGAACGGTAATATTTTTAGCAAGCCTTAAATCGTTAACGTCAATTTCAGGATTTAAGGCCTGGAGCTCGGTCTGGGTCATTTCAAATTTATTTAAAACAGAATTAAGGTTATCAGATCCAGAGAGAGTATAAAGTGCGAACTTCCCTTGAGGAGATGATTCATCGGAAAATTCTGAGACAACAGGTGCTACACTTACGGACTTGACAGCAAGCCGCTGTCCGATTCTCAGATTATTACTGGTGAGATTATTTAAGTCTTTTAATTCCTGAACACTCATATCATTTTCACGGGCAATTTTATATAAACTGTCACCGCTTTTGACCAGATAATAGGTATTCGGAGTAGTGGGTTGAGAAGTGATCAATGAGGTTGTGTCATCCTGAGATAGCGAGTCAGAAACAGAGGGTAGTTCAGATGTAATGTAGTATATAAGTTCCTGATCGATTTCCAGAGTATTACTTGATATTCCATTCCACTCTTTTAGTTCAGCAACGGTAACATCCAGTGCTTTTGAGATACTGTAAAAAGTATCGCCTTTTTTAACCTGATAAGTCTTTTTCTCCTGTGCAGTGGCTGAACCGAAAAAGCATAGAATGCAGATTCCTAACAAAATTGAACTAATGACTTTGTTTAACATAGAACTCATAAACTATCCTCAATTTCCATCTCTAAATTAATTAATGCTCCCTGCAATTCGGATTTTGAATGCTGATCCTTAAGCCTGGTAGTAACGGTAATACCATCTTTATAGCATTTTATTGCTAATTTGTTCTCACCTAATTCTTCGTATAGTTTTCCCAAATGATAATATACACCCGCATAATCAGGGTCATTGTTACGAATATTTTTAAAAAGGGATAATGCTTTTTCCTGTTGATCACTTTTTAATAGTTCCAAAGCCAATGCAAATTTCAAAAAAGAATCTTCAGGATTCTGTTTTAATTTGTTAGCAAGCTTAGAAATTTTTGATTCCAAAATTTAAACGGATTTAAATCTTTCTTCAATTTCAGCAATAGAATCGCCACCGAATTTTTCAAGAAAAGCGTTGGCGATAACAGGAGCGATAACACTTTCAGCTACTACTACAGCTCTTGGCAAGGCACAAACATCAGAACGTTCGTATCTGGTTTCAGTTTCCTCGAGAGTGCGCATATCTACAGTTCCCAAAGGATTCAACATAGTAGGAATGGGCTTCATTGCTCCACGAATAATAATGGGCATACCATTACTCATTCCACCTTCAATTCCTCCTGAGTGATTGGTTCTGCGCTTAAAAAAAGAACCATCATGAGTAATTTCGTCATGAACAAGCTGGCCGTCACGTTTTGCAGCTTCAAAACCCAGACCGATCTCAATTCCTTTCATTGCCTGTGTTCCCAAAATTGCTTGTGCAATTTTACCGTCCAGTTTTTGATCCCAGTGCGTAAAGCTTCCCAATCCTGCGGGCACACCTGTAATTATAATCTCATAAATTCCGCCTAAGGATGAACCTGCTTTCCTTTGAATTTTTATTTCTTCTCTCATTGCTTTTGAAAGTTCTTCGTCTAAACAGCGAACATCGGATTCGTCTGCTGTTTTGTACACCTTTTCGGCACCATTATTATATAAAGGGTCTGTTATCGAACGAACTGAATCCCAATCTTTATAACCAACCGTGCCGATCTGAATCACATGACCGCCAATTTCTATTCCAAAATGTTTCAAAAATTGCCGGGCAATTCCACAGCAGGCGACCCGCATTGCGGTTTCACGAGCGCTGGAGCGTTCTATTACGGGGCGTATATCATCGAAGCGATATTTCTGTGCTCCGACAAGATCGGCATGACCGGGGCGGGGCAGAGTGATTTTTTCGATACCTTCAGCTTCTGTTTCTTTATTCATCACAGTTGGCCAACCGGCGGCGTCTTTTTGAAAAGCTCGGTTTTCCATGATCATGGAAACAGGTCCGCCCATTGTTTTTCCGAAACGAACTCCTGAATTGATAGTGGCATGATCTTTCTCGAAAGCCATTCTTCCACCTCTTCCATATCCTTTTTGGCGGCGGGTTAAATGCTGAGCTAAATCGTCTTCTGTAAGTGGTAGTCCGGCAGGAATACCCTCAACAATCCCGGTTAGAGCCGGACCATGTGATTCGCCTGCTGTTAAATATCTGATCATAAATGTAAAGTTTCGGAATTTCTTGTACGTTCAGCCAGAGGTCTGAAATCATTACAAACCTCTTTTCTGAACTTATCAATCTGTTTCAAGTCGCCAATTAAAATTAAGGAATCTCCTACATTAATTTGGGAAGAACTATCAGGATTAAATTTAAGTTCTCCACCCTTTGGAATTATGGCAATGATAAGAACTCCATATTGGGTTCTTAGATTTATCTCAGCTATGGATTTACCCGATAAAACGGAACCTTCAACAATTAATGCTTCATCAAAAGTGTGATCCTGCATCGTGTATTTAGTTATAGAATCAACAAATTGATCTACATGTGGACGAAGAATTACATTTGCCATTCTGTCGGCTCCAATTTCATATGGAGAAATTACTTTATCTGCACCTGCTCTCAGAACCCGGTTCTTATTAGTTGTCTCATTAGTTCTGACAAGAATATAAAGATCGGGATTCAAATCACGGGCTAGAAGAGTAGTAAATACATTGTCCTGATCACTTGAGAGTGTACAAATCAATGATTGTGCTTTATTTATTCCCGCTTCCAGCAAAATCTCTTGCTCTATAGCATCACCTTCTACGAAAAGTATATTATTTTCTTTTAATCGTTCTATACGTGCTTTGTTATTTTCTACAACAACTAAAGGCAAACCTGCCGATTTGAGCACATTAGCTATCCGGTGACCAATTCTTCCATATCCACAAATAATGTAATGGTTATCCATTTTTTTAAGTCTTTTTTTCATTGCCCGTTTATAAAAAAGGTCTCCTTCAAACAAAAGCTGAGTTGTTTGAGAAGCTATATATGAGATTACTCCGATACCTGTAATAAATAGTAGCATAGTAAAAACCCGACCTTCATTAGAAAGTGTATGTAGTTCGGTAAATCCAATAGTAGAAATAGTGATAAAGCTCATGTACAAACCTTCAAACCAGGACATTCCTTCAATAAAATGATATCCAAATGAGCCGACAGAAAATATGATCAACATGATAATTGATGCTGTGAAAATGTTTTTAAGACCCGGATTATCAATCAAGTTTTTTAGATAGCCCATTTCTACAAGGTGGTTTTAATACTTAACTGAACCACACCACCGGTTTCGCTGTACGAATTTCTGCTTATATCAATAATCAGCTCTTTGACTGTAAAGCCAACACCCATAGCAATACCGGCAAAATCAAAATTCTCTTTTGTTCTGTTTAATTCATGTAAGTATCTGTTATATCCCAAACGAACATGAAAACTTTCTCCAAAATCGAACTTTCCACCAAAGATTACATGTCTGAATGCGTTATCAAAGATACCGGGTTTTTGGTTTTCCCCGACAATACGCATATCCCAGTCATTTAATCTTCGTAAAGTTAAGCTGAGTTCCGCGGGAAAATTTTCTGGTTTTTTTGATATCCCTACAGAAAGATCCAAAGGCAGAGGCTCGCGGATATTTGCATAAGTGGATAGTTGAGTTCCCAGGTTTCGGAGTGCAGCACCAAAGCTGAAATGTTCTGCCTCATTTTTGTAATAAATACCACCGGAAAACGCAAAGGCACTTGATTTATATTGTTCATATGAAGAGTGAATAAGATCAAAGGATACACCTCCTCTCCAGTTTGTGGAGATTTTTGTAGCGTAAGCTCCTGATACAGCCAAATCAATGGCATTGAAATCTCCAAGTTCATTACCGTCTTTGTCAAGAGTTTTAAAATCTCCATACCCTAAAAACCGTATGCCTAAACCAATTTGGTTATTCTCATTAATCTGAAAAGTACCATTGGTAAAACCCATCTTTGAATCAGCAAGTAAATTGACATAAGTAGCAGAAACCTGACCATTTTCAGCACCGAACAAATAAGCTGGGTTTATATGAAAAGAAGAAAAATCTCCATTAAACAAGCCGGTATGGTTGCCGCCTAAAGCCGAAACACTTGCATTCGGGGTAACGTCTAAAAATCTGAATATGGTAGAGATATCTGATTGAGCTGATACTGAACTGCTCAACAGCCCCAGCATGCTAACAATTAATAAAGATTTTAATTCTTTCAATTTCAAAATGACAATTAGGTAAAATGTTTTGTAATATAATCAATTGAATAAGCAAAGCCCGAAAATGGTTATAGCAAACATGAATTTTCAAGATATTGAATGGAAGCGTTAAAACAGCTGGGTCAATATACTTTACTACTTTATCAAGCTTTACGATCTGTAACGGAATTTAGTACATATAGAGAGAATCTATTCAATGAGTTTGTTAAGATAGGGTATCAGTCGATCCCGATAATAATGTTGGTTGGTATTTTTACAGGGGCAGTATTAACTCTTCAAACGGCTTACCAGTTAGATACTGATCTTTATCCGGCGTACATCGTGGGTTCAATTGTGGCACAATCTATAATTATAGAACTAGCGGCAGTAATTAGCGGGCTTGTGCTGGCAGGAAAAGTTGGAGCAAGAATTTCTACTGAGTTGGGAACAATGCGGGTGAGCGAACAAATTGACGCTCTGGAGTCGATGGGATTTAATTCGGTCGCTTTTTTGGTTTTACCTCGAATATTTGCAGGCGTGTTGATGTTTCCTGTTCTTTATATCATTGCGTCAACATTAGGAATTATTGGAGGAGTGATAGCTGGAGCTGCTGATGGTATTTTGCCGGCTGCTGAGTTTATGAAAGGGGGGCGGTTGTTCTTTTTTCCTGAGGATGTAGTGTTTGGAATATTAAAGTCTTTTGTATTTGGATTTGTGATAACCTCAATTTCATGTTTTAAAGGATATTTTGCTTTTGGAGGAGCAGAAGGAGTTGGAAATGCAACTACTCAGGCTACTGTATTGAGCTGTATATATATACTTTTAGCTGACTTTGTTTTGGCTGCGATACTTTTATAGTTATGATAGAAATAAATAATCTTACTAAAAGCTTTGGCAATAATCTGATATGGAAAGATGTTTCATTTCAAATTGAGGACGGAGAAACTTTGGCAGTGATCGGGAAGTCGGGTTGTGGTAAATCTGTACTTTTAAAACATCTGAATGCGCTTTTGTATCCTGACTCAGGCGAGGTAGTGATAGATGGCCAATGTGTTTTTGACCTGAATTATTCAGAATTGCGCTTGATGAGGCAGAGATTTGGAATTTTATTTCAGGGTGGAGCGTTATTCGATTCAATCAACACTTTTGAAAACATTGCTTTTCCGCTCAGATATTTTACCAACAAAACAGAAGGTGAGATTAAGAAAGATGTGGAAGAAGCTTTGGAAATGGTAAATCTGAAAGAAGCCGGAAATAAAGCAACTTCAGAGTTATCAGGCGGTATGAGAAAAAGAGTAGGTTTAGCAAGAGCAATTATTCTGAAGCCGGATTATCTTTTATACGATGAACCAACTTCAGGACTAGATCCTCAGACTTCCGAAGAAATTAATGAATTAATTGTAAATATGGCTGATAGCTTCGATCTTACTTCGATTGTGATTACGCATGACATGCATAGCGTGCTATCGATTGCTGAAAAAGTAGCTTTTCTGGACTCTCAAAAGTTAAGCTGGTTCGGTAGTATTGATGAAATGAAAAAGAGTGAACACCCACCGTTGGTAGAATTTACAACTGCCAGCGAGTATAAAATTAAGGCTTAGACATTGGAAACTTCAAAATTTAACCTAAGTAACGAGATGAAAATAGGTCTCGTTGTGATTGCAGCAATAATAATAGCTGTTATAGGCTTCAGGATCATGAGAGATCAACCACTATTCAGACAATCTAAGTTTTTATACACTTCTTTTGATCGTGTGGATGGATTACTTCCTGGAAATACGGTTCAAATCAAAGGCTATAAGATTGGGTCAGTGAAGGAGATGAATTTTTCACCAACGAATGATAGTACAAGAATAACATTAGGTATTACCGCAGATTTTATGATACCAAAAGGTTCCAAAGCTGTGTTAAAAAAGCCGGGACCTTTAGGAGCGGTTACGATCGAAATCGTAAAAGCAAACAGTTCTGATATGATTCCTTGGGGGTCTGATATTCATGGTGAAATTGACGGGGGAATTTTTGAGACATTCTCAACTAAAGGAGAAGTGGTTGTGGATGAACTTACAGTATCGCTGGCTCGCGTAAATGATATAATGGGGAAGATAGACTCTTCTTTGTATTCAGGTAATAAAGACCAAATTAAAAGCACGTTGTCAAGTTTCGAAAAAACAGGAAAAGATGTTCAGGAATTAATATCAAAACGGAAAAATGATATAGATTCTATGATTGTCAGTATGAGTAATGTAGCTCAAAATTTCGATGAACTCTCCGAAGCAAATAAAACCGAAGTAGATTCTATGCTCACTAATCTGAAGAATGCCAGCTCAGAACTGGAAAAATTGAGTAAAGGTTTAAACCAAACAACTCTTTCCCTCAATGATATTCTGAACAAAATTAATGGTGGCAGTGGAACATTCGGAAAGTTGATAAATGATGAGTCGTTGTACACAAATCTGGACAGTCTTTCATTCAATTTGAATGAATTAGTAAAGAATATTCAGAAAGATCCTAAAAAGTATCTTAAGCATATGAGGTTAGTTGAAGTCTTTTAACCAACAAAGCTCTTCTAAGACTTTCAATTTCCTGCTTATTCCGTTATATTTGCAAGCTGTTTTTGATGTTTTGCATCAAAAGAAATTCAAAATTTAAAGAACTGTTTTAGAGGACACCTGCTATGGGTTTAATGGAAACGTTGAGAAACGGTACCAAATACATTGTAATCATACTTATTGTTTCATTCGGTTTGATTTGGGTACTGGCTGATGTAGACTTTTTTGGAGCGATGCAAGCCGGACCGAGCAACTTAGGTCAAGTAAACGGAGAAGATATTTCTCTCCAGGAATACAATCAGAGAGTACAGTATTACAACAATTTATATGTACAACAAACCGGAAACAGCATGACTCCGGAAATTACTGCCATTTATGAGCAGCAAGCCTGGGATGAGCTTGTAAATTCAAGATTAATAGAACAAAAAATGGACGAGCTTGGTATTACTGTTACGGATGCAGAGCTTTTGGATATGGTTTATGGAGACAATCCTGATCCTATTATTGTTCAGAACTTCAGCCGGGCTGATGGTACTATCGACAGAGCGACAATTGATCAGGTATTAACAAATCCTGATTTTTCTCAACAAGCAATAGCTTTGGATCTTCAGTTGCGCCAGAAAAGAAGACAGGAAAAACTTACAAATTATATTTCTGCAGGTGTGCAAGTAACAAATGAGCAAATTGAGACAGAATATATAAAGCAAAATTCATTTGCTGATGTATCTTATGTTCGTTTTCCTTTTGCTGATATTGCCGATGAAGAGGTTTCAGTTACAGACGCTGATATCAAAGAATATTACAATACCAACAAAGAGCAGTATAAAAGAGAAGAAAACTACAGAGCCAGCGTTGTTAAGTTCAGCTTTTTGCCAACGAATGAAGACACAGCTACAATTTTTCAGGAAGTTGAAGAATTAAGGAGCGATTTCGCTAACGCAGAAAATGATTCACTGTTCTTGAACAGACAACAATCATCAACTCCATACTCAGCCACATTCATTGATAAAGACGATGTCAGGGAAGAATATAGTGCTGTTCTGGATATTGATGAAGGCGAAGTAACAGAGCCATTTCTTAATGCAGGTCAGGTTAGTATCATAAAAAATGTTGAGGAAAACAGAAATGAGATCAAGTTTGTGGTCTTGTCAAGATTGATCGAAGCACTTCAGGGTACTATTGGTGATGCAGGAGAAGACGCAAGAGAATTTCAGTATTATGCTGAAGAAGAAACTGATTTTGAAACAGAAGCAGAAAGAGCTGACAAAGAAATTCAGTCTATTTTCGCCACTAAGGGAAATGCATTTATTTCAGGGCTAGGAAACAGTCAACAGATCCTCACATTCTTGGAAAGAGCAGATCAGGGAGACATTTCAAGAGTGATTGAGCTGGGGACAGATTTTGTGGTAGTTCAGCTTGATGAGAAGACAAAAGAAGGATACCGTCCGCTTGATGAAGTGAGAACTCAGGTTGAAACTATCGTGAAATTAGAGAAGAAAAAAGCATTGGCAGTGAAAAATGCAGAAGAAGCTCTGAGTTCAAATCAATCTGTTGAAGCGGTTGCATCTTCACTTGGAAAGGAAGTTCAAACTGCTGAAGCAATTGTAGCAAACTCAATGGTACTGACCGGAGCCGGACGTGAGCCTAAAGTAATTGGAGCAATTTTTGAGCTGGAGAACGGAGAAACATCGGGAGTAATTGAGGGAGCTAGCGCAGCATATATTGTAACTATTACGTCTAAACAAGTACCAAACATCAATAATTTGGATGAGGCTACAAGGCAACAAATCAGAACAAGACTGGAAGGAGAGATCAATCAGAAGTTCGGTGCAATTTGGTTAGAACAGTTAAAGCAGGAAGCAGAAATTGTTGATAACCGAAGCAGATTGATCCAAAGCTAATAGCTATTAAAATTTGTGATTATTAAAAAGGCAGGGAGTTAACTTCCTGCCTTTTTTGTTTTTGATGCACTGTTACACTCCGTACCTTGAAACATGAAGGATCAGCAACTGAAATATCGCTATTGGATGAAAGAGGCTATTGAACTGGCTTTAAAAGGGAAAGGGTTTGTATCGCCGAATCCAATGGTTGGTTGTGTAATAGTTGATAAAGAAGGAAATAAAATAGGAGAAGGATACCACAAAAAATTCGGCGAAGCTCATGCAGAAGTAAATGCTCTAAAGTCAGTAAAGAACAAAGAAACGTTAAAGGATGCCACTGTATTTGTAACTTTAGAGCCATGTTCACATACAGGAAAAACACCTCCATGTGCTGATATGCTGGCAACTTTGCCAATAAAAGAAGTGATTATTGCAATGAAAGATCCAAACCCAAAAGTCAATGGGAATGGAATAAGAATACTCAAAAATGCAGGAATTGAGGTTCAGGTTGGAGTAATGCAAAAAGAAGCAGAGCAATTGAATGAGTTTTTTATCCACCACCAGAATTTCGGGAGACCGCTTATTAGCCTGAAAATAGCTCAAACTGCCGACGGGTTTCTGGCAGCTGCAGATGGCGACTCAAAATGGATTTCAGGAAAGCAATCCAGAAAAAAAGTTCATGAGTGGAGAGCGAAATATGATGCAGTAATGATTGGAAGAACTACCGCAATGGTTGACAATCCGAGCCTTACGGTAAGACAAATAACAGGAAGGCAGCCCCATAGAATTGTGATAGACGGGCCATTCGAGTTACCCCGCAACCTCAATATTTTTTCTGACAAATACGAAGAAAAAACTATTATCCTAACCTGGAATCAGGAAAAATCAAAAGAAGCTGCCGATCCCATGTTAAAAGTGCTTTCACAGAATTACTTCAGAGGAGAAATAATTCAGACTTCAAAAAGTAACGGACATGTAGATCTTAAAGAGGCGTTTAAAATATTAGGTAAAAAGGGGATAACATCTGTTCTTGTAGAAGGTGGACAACAACTTTCTTCAGCGCTGATCAGGCAGGGATTGGTAGATAAACTTTATGTGTTTATAGCTCCGAAATTATTAGGCTCCGGTACGAGATCTGTGCTTGATATTGGGATCAATAAAATGAGTGAAGTTACAGGATTAAAAGAAGTAACTTGGGAGAAAACAGGAGATGACATGTTATTAACCGGATATTTTTAAAACAATGTTTACAGGAATTATACAGGAAGTAGGAACTATTAGATCAGTTAACAGCCTGAACGGTGGAGGAATGGAGTTTACAGTAGAGTGTAGCTTTTCAGAAACCTGCCATAAAGATGAAAGCATTTCCATAAACGGAGCTTGCCATACGGTCACAGCATTTGACGACAAAACATTTACGGTTCAAAGTGTTGAAGAAACATTGAGAAAGACTTCAATGGGCGAACTAAAAGAAGGTTCTGAAGTAAATCTTGAACGATCTTTAACACTGCAAAAAGGAATTGAAGGGCATTTAGTTCAGGGACATGTTGATACGGTAGGGAGTATTAAAAACATCGAGAAAGAAGAGACAGGTTGGTTGATTACTGTTGAATATCCCGAAGAATTCAGAAATATGATTGTAGGCCGGGGTAGTATAACAATGGAAGGGATCAGTCTTACGATTGCCAGAGAGCAAGCGAATGAATTCACTGTTGCTATTATTCCCTATACCTGGGAGCATACCAATCTTAAGAACAAGAAATCAGATGATAAGTTAAATCTTGAGTTTGATATTATCGGTAAGTATGTGGTGAAGTATTTAGCTTCGGTTGGAAGAGACTCTGTTTAACTTTAAAACCTATCATATCCACGACCTGTTGGAGTAGAACTTCTTTCCAGATTCTTTAATATCGGTAATTTCTGAAACAGGCTTTGTACCTGAGCACTGTTTAAAGTTAAGCGGAAGAAATAATACTGATTTTCTCCGAAAGGATTAATCTGGAAGTCCAGGTTCCAGCATTCCAGGTTTCTGGTAAGTCCGAATTGAGATGGGGTTAGCTCTTTTTCAATAAAATCATATCCGATCCGTGTGTTAAATCTCCATTTTGGAGTTAATCTGAAAGATATGTTATTCGCATTTAGTGTTGCAGATTTAAAAGGATCTTGATTAGCCCGGAAGCGCCACCGATAATCAAAGTTAAGAGAAACATTCCAGGGAGAATTCAATGGAACAACAGGCTCATCATTAAAATGAGGGTCAACCGGAGAGAAACGGGACTGATTGAAAGGATCATAGGTTCTTCTGTATACCGGGGTGTATACTTCCGGACCATTACTTCCACCACGGAATGAAGTACTTGCAGAGATATTAAAGTTTTGAAGCCGGGCCGGTTTTCCACCGCTTTGAAACAAGAACTGATCAACGCTTCTTCCCGTGCTATCAGATTTATATAAAGTAAAACTTGCTCCTGCTGTAATTCTAATACCATTTAATGCATTTGAAGAAAGTGAAGTATTGATGTCGCTGAAATTCAAACTATCGGCGGCAAAATTATAAGAAGCTCTGGCTGATAAATTGTCGATTAATTTCAGTTTCTTTTCATTTACTTCGCCGGTAGTATCCCTGCTTACAATTTTAGTTTCAAATACATTGCGAATAGAAAATGAAATAGCCTGCTGTTCTCCTGATCCCGGTCCTCCGAAAATTTCGTTTGAGAATATAGAGTATCGGCGGGTATTACCGGCGCTGTCAATTTGTACATCCCTGTAGAACCCCCAAGAAGGATCACTAAAATCGGGTCTGTATGTATAAGATAAACTTGGGGTGGCGGTATGCCTGAACCCTTCAAATTTTCCGAGCTTTCTGCTTGATACTCCATAAAAAGTAGTAGAAAAAGATAACCCGAAATTAAAATCTCTGGCAGCAGCAAAACCTCTTACCTGCTCGGTTTTCACAGGGCTGGGGTCAGATAATGAGTCAGGACTAAAAAACTGACGCGTAGTTGTTGGATACCAATATTCATTAAAATTAGCACTGGCTGAAAGATTAATAAACGGATTGGAAAGCAATCTTCCTGCCCCAATACTGGCTGTTTGCCGGAACCCATACCGAAAATGATTTTCATTACCGGTAGCTTCCTGATATTTGTCAGGGTCAAACAGAGCATCCAAAAAAGTTACTTCTGCGGAGTCTCCGTCTATAGGAGCGTAAGTGAATCGTGAATTGAAAGTGTTGTTGTAACGCAGAGAGATGCTTTCAAACCACTTAGGATCATTACTTACCTGAGATTTAAATGGGGTTAAAGTTTTTAAACTAAATGAACTGTTTGGCCCGGTAAGTGTTGTAGTATTGTTATTAAAATTCTGAGTGAGTTGGGAGTTTACACTAAAGTTAAAGTCATTTTCCGGATGACTGTAATTATACGCTAATTTTGAAGTAGAATTGGTGGTCGCTCTGTCATCAATATCAAAAGAATTTTGAGTAAAATAGTCTGCTGTCCTCAGATTTATACCTGCATTAATACGGGAATACGGAGAAAATTCCTGACTATGATTGATAACTAAGGACTTTTGAACTGTCGTTGTAAATCCGGGATCTGTTTTTTCTAAGCCCTGATCTCTTGAGTAACCAATGCTTACATTACCATTGAAAAGGTCTCTTTTCCGGTATTGAAAATTAGTATTAGTAAAAAAAGTACCTGAAGTATATACATCACTACTGATTTGTGCTGTAAAATAGTCGTTGAAATACTGAAACCAACCCAAATTCTGAAGCCCTATACCTCTTGATGACTGAGCTTGAAATGCATAAGTAGGTGTAAGTAATCCGGATCTTCTCTTCTCGAGAGAAGCAGGTACATACCCAAAAGGGAATACAATAGGGTAAGGGATATCAAGAATAAAAAGCCGGGCATTTGTAAAAAACACCTCCTCTTGGTCAACCACTTTCATTTTCTTGGCTTTTATATAATAGTATAAATAGTCGGGTGGGCAGGTAGAATAAATGCCATCTTCAATAAATACCTCGTCGGGGTTTACATTTTTTACTTTTGATCCGATCAGATACCCGTCCGGCACCTGAATTTTAGCTTCTTCAAATTTTCCTTTTTGGGTTTTATAGTTGAATAAAATTCGGGTGCTTTTTATTTCATCTGTTTGTCTTTTTAAAACAGGGTAAGAAAGTGTGTCCGTTACAGATTGAGCTTTTGCCTCAACCTGATTTTTTTCAATATCCATTTCGATTTTTCCGGCGGTAAGTTCTCCTGCGGTGTGGGAAACTCTTGCCTGCCCAAAAAGGAATGCTTTCCTGCCATTTTTTAAATTAATTACCAATGAATCATTAGATTGAAACTCAACGGCATCCTGAACGTTGCTTTTTTTTACTGCCGGACTTTTCGTTTGTGATGCATTATTTTTTTGGGAAGTTGAATCAGGCCGTGCCTGAGCATTAGAAATTTCTGCAACAAACAAAACTATGGTACAAGCAAAAAGCAAGCGAATAAACGCATGTACGTAGTTTGTGAGAATCATCTAGCGTAAATTATGCAAAAGAATCAAATGCCAGTCCGGCGGCTCCAAGTAAAGCACTGTCATTACCAAGATCTTCATATACTAGTTCAAGATCTTCCTGAAATGGTAACATCATATGCTTTTTTATGATTTCTCGAGCAGGTTCAAATAACCAATTTCCAGCCCTTGAAACGCCACCACTGAGTACATATTTTCGAATATCTAACATATGGGTATAATTAATTATGGCGTACCCAAGACGTTCACCACTTTTCCTTAAAATTTCAATAGCAAGTTCATTTCCCTGATCTGCTTCCATTGTAAGATCCACAGGCTCAAGCTTATCAAAGTCCTTATGAAATTTGTCATACAAAGGGTTGCCGGTTTGCTGCATAATAAGGTCTGTTGCAAAACGGCTCAGAAATTTTTGACCTAAATATGCCTCTACCGTTCCTCGTGTAACGCTATTTGAAAGTGGACCATGGTAATCTAAAATTACATGCCCCAGTTCACCGGCCATGCCATGTGTGCCTTTATATAATTTTTTGTTAATAATGATTCCTCCACCAACTCCTGTTCCCAGAGTAATGATAATAAAATCATTATATCTCTGTCCGACTCCGAAATGCAGAGAGCCCAGAGCAGCTATATTAGCATCATTTTCTATTCTGCAATCAAGGCTTGTACGTTTGGAAATTTCTTCAGCAGCATGCACCTTTTCCCAACCCGGAAGATTTGGAGGATTTCTTACTATTGTCTGATCATGATTTACCATTCCGGGTAAACCCATTCCAACTCCTACAACATCGTGATTTAATGTTAATTCTTTTATAGTCGTGCTGATTCTGTCCAGTAAGTGATCTCTACCTAATTCAGCATGTGTGGGATTAGAGGTTTGTTCAATTATGCCTTTTTCTTTATCAACAATAGCGGCTTTAATATTTGTGCCACCTAAATCTACAGCAACTGCTTTCATTTAAAAATATCCTGATTATTCTGATCGACGGACTTTATATACAGTTTCGCCCGGTTTTCTCATCCCATACTCTTCCCGTGCAATTTTCTCTAATAGCTGAGCGTCCTGATGTAAATGATCGATCTTGGTTTTTAAATCTTCTGTTGAAGCGTTTAGCTTCTCTATTTTTTCCCTGAGGTCAGCTTTTTGATTGTTTAAACCAATTCTGGTAAGCAAACTATAACTGTCTACAAAACCGAACCAAATAAGTATAAAGGTAGAGAGTATTACTACCAGAACAGATTTTTTCCAATGAATAGGATTTAAAAGTTCGGTTTTCATAAATGAAAATTTGAAGTTTTACAATGAGATTACCGAAAATACATTAATTTAGATATTAATGATAATGCTAAAAGTTTTCTATGAAAGTTAGGATCATCTTTGTACCGATTTTATTTTTATGGCTTTCAGCGTCAATAAATGCCCAGAACGAGAAAAGAGGGGAATGGATTAAGGTATATTTCAATATGCCTGGCGATACTACAGTTAAAATAGCTGGAAACAACGCCAACGATTCCATTGATCTTATTTACACCCTTAAAAGCCTAATTGATTCAGCGAATCATAGTATTGACCTCTCAATCTATGATCTCGAAGAGGAAAGCATAGCACAGGCATTAGTACGAGCAAAAACAAGAGGGCTGAGAGTTCGCGTAGTAACCGACAACCACAACAGAACTGACGGAGGAATTCTGGACGAAAGAATATGGGCAATTCTGGCAGAAGGAGGTATTTATTCTATTGATGATGACGGAGATGTTTATTTGCCGAACGGCGAGATTTTGGATAACGATTTGATTAATGACGGAGCTGATATGCATAATAAATTTGCAGTAATTGATGCTTTGTCAAAGGATAAAAGTGATGATTATGTTTGGACTGGATCAACAAATCTGACCTACACGGGAGCGTACAATACCAACAATACCATTATTATTAAAGACCATGAAGTGGCATCTGTATATTTGGAAGAATTTGAACAGATGTGGGGATCTGATAATGACATGCCTGATCCGGGACGGGCTTTATTTCATAAAGATAAAAAAGATGTTTCAGAGCATATTTTTGATGTCGATGGTACTAAAGTGGAGATTTATTTTGCACCTATTAACAGAGATGATTCAAAGCCCAGCGTAAGTGATAGAATTGTAGAGGTAATAAATACTGAGACACAATCTGATATTAGGTTTCAGGCATTTGCTATTACTCCTGATATCCCTATCAGCAAAGCAATTTGGAGTAAAAGTGTGGATAATGATATTCAATTGGAAGGAGTTATTGATCCGGGCTTTTTTAGCAGATATAGAAATACAGGAGCAATTTGGGGAAGTCCTGAAGCACAATTAGGTAACAGAATGATACGGCCGGCTCGCGAACCAAGAAAGCTTCACAGTAAATTAATTATTATCGATGTTAATGAACCAACACCTGAAGATGAGGCAGTGGTAATAGCCGGTTCGTATAATTTTTCAAATAATGCAGAACTTAGTAATGATGAAAATACCTTAATCATTTATTCTGATAAGATTGCAAATCAATATTACCAGAATTTTAAAGAAGTAATGAACAGGGCTCAGGGAAAAAGCTTTGGCCCCGCACCAAAAACTGATCCCACAAGATGGTATGATGTATATGCCATAAGGGATGGAGCGGAATTTGAAATAGAAATTGTGCCGGGTTTTGGGTATCCGGTACAACTTTTGGGAGTTGATGTTCCATCTATTTATGCGGGTGAAGATTCCTCGTATTATTTTTCAGGAGCATCTGCAGGATATTTAAAGAATTTTCTTGAAGGAAGAAAAGTGAGAATTTTTGACTACGACGGAGGAGAGGCATATTCAGCATATAACCGACTTTTTGCGTATGTAATTGTTGACAAAGAAGGAGAATTAAGCTCGCTTAATAAAGAAATGCTTATAAATGGTTTTGGAACTTATTCCGATGATTTTATACAGAACGAAGATTCTGCAATATCTTTTAAGAGATATGAAGCAATTGCAAGAGAAGATAAAAGAGCGATATGGAATAATGAATCAAAGGTTGGAACTAAAGTTTTAAGAGCAAAAGAAATTGAAAAGGGATCTGCAGTTGAGGTAGTTTATCCAATTAATATTAATACCGCTGATCAGGCTACTTTGCAATTATTGCCGGGAATAGGAAAAACGTATGCATCCAGAATAATTGAGTATAGAACAAACTATAATGGTTTTTCGAGTATAGAAGATCTGTTGAAAATAAAAGGAATCGGGGCAAAAAGGCTGGCTAGAATTCGTCCTTTAATAACTATCTATTAGACCAGCACAAGTTCTTTTAACTCAGCTTTAAGCGTTAGTAACATTTTTCCTATTATTTGTGAAATACGGGCTTCACTCAGGCTTAATGCACCGGCTATTTCTTTTAATGTGCACTCTTCGTAATAATACAGTGCTAAAATTATTTGCTCTCTTTCTGGTAACGATTTGACAGCTTTTTTTAATAACAGAGCATCTTCTTCATTAATAATTGATTGATCAGGTAATTCAAAGTTGGGGTCTTGTATTCTTTCTGAAAAAGAGCTTTCAGATTCAGAATAAATATTAAGATCTAAAGAAAGAGCGACTCGTTGCTGAACTTTAGAAAGAAGCTTTTGATAATCATTCAGGCCGAGGTCCATTTCTTTAGCAACTTCATGATCCAGAGGAGTTCTTCCCAGTTTTTGTTGCAGGAAACTAATAGTCTCTTGTGCAGCACCGTAACGAGCCCTGTTCGTTCTGGACAGCTCATCAATTGATCGAAGGTAATCGATAATGCTTCCTCGAATTCTGTAATAAGCAAACGTATTAAATTTCACATCTTTATCAAGAGTATAATTCTCCAGAGCTTGTAAAAGTCCGGTTGCTCCGATATTGATCAGGTCATCTCTGCCACATAAAGGAGAGTCAGGGCTGTTCACTTTGCCTACAATGCTTTTAATAAGTGGTATTGATTCTTTTACGATGAGACTCTTAAGAGAAGAAGTAGGGCTTGTTTTGTATTCCGAAATTAAGTTTTGAAGATCCATAGTATCGTACCACCATTTGTTGATTATTATCTCCGCATACATATTATTAAAAAATTCTAATTATTAAAAAATTCTAATATTAATTTTAATTAATAATTAAACATCGTGTTTAGATGCCTTGAAGGTGGGTATCAGTGATTTTCAGGTGTTTGGAAATATTCAGGAAGAAATATTTTTTTTAAGAACTAATGATTTTCAGAGAGCAGCCGATACTATAAGTGGTATGATAAAACCTGATTTGCATATGGCCAATAACAAGAATCGTTTTTTTAAAATGATGACAAGATTGTGTGAATCAGCAGATGAATCTCTTCTTCTTAAGTGCATTGATGACGCATTTGAAGGCTTAGACTTTAGGTTTGTTACGTCAGTCAATTTTGCAGAGTTTTTAAACTACTGCCGAAATCTGGTTATGAATGCAGAGTATATAGAGTTAAAAAAAATATTAACTGAGAAAGTGAACAAGGGTGTTTCTGAGACGATAAGAAAAGCTAACGTTATCGATATGCACTCGCTTAAAAAAGCAATATAATGACTAATAATGATGAGCAGATTTTAATTAAAGAGCTGCTGGAAGCGAATAAAGATGTAAAACTTGGTGTTGATAAAAAGGAGTTTCTTCTAACGGATGAAGCTGTAATGGAGAGGGTGATTGCGGGTCTTTTAAATGACTTTAAGTACCTTTAACAAAAAACCCCTTCCGAGATCAATCGTAAGGGGCTGGTCAAGAGAGATTCTTTTAATATAAAACTGTGATCCGGGAGGGACTCGAACCCTCGACCCACGGCTTAAAAGGCAGTTGCTCTACCAACTGAGCTACCGGATCTTCCATCGCAATTGCGAAAGGCTTCAAAGATACGGGATTATATACTTTATGACAATCTTAAATTGGGTAATATTCAGACTTTTTCCTACTCATTAACAATAATCTCATATAAGTCTGATTCCACACTAACTTTTACCTCTTCAATAATTCTGCCAACTTCTATTCCATTTTTATAGATAATAAAAGTAGGGGTTCTTTTAATGTTATTTGTCTTAATAATTTCTTTTGGACCTCTTCTTTTGTACTCTAAGGCAGTGTAATTGGCATTGATCAAAGGATTATTAATGGTTTCCATAATCTTAAAGAAAGCCGGAATTTCTCTTTTACTATCATGGCACCACATTCCCATAAAAACATCAACCAAAATAGAGTCTTCTACAGCGTTAAGCTTTGAAATGATCTCTAAATCTGGTTTGTATCGTTCTGTATACAAATCAAAGATTTTTACTTCTCGTATTTGTGCTTCAGTAACAGGGCCGCTTAAATATTGATTCTGTGCTTGTACAGAAACAGCCAACGCAAATAGCAGGGAAAAAAGAAGTGGATAAAATTTCATTGAGAGCATTTCTAAGTTCAGTACATTACATTGAACATCATAAGCATTCAAAAGATTAAGTCAAAGTATGGCAAGTATATTCTCTAAAATTATAAAAGGTGAAATTCCCTGTTACAAAATTGCTGAAAACAAAGAATTCTTTTCGTTTTTGGATATTAATCCTATTGCTGAAGGACACGTGTTAGTTATTCCTAAAAAAGAAGTTGATTATATTTTTGATCTGCCAGAAGATACTCTAAAAGGCTTAATCAGTTTCTCAAAGAAAATAGCAAAGGCTATAGATAGTTCTTTAGGAACAATCAGAACAGGTTTAATAGTGGAAGGTCTTGAAGTTCCTCATGCGCATATACATTTAATACCTATCTATTTTGAAGGACAACCTGTAAGTTTGGGAAGAAAAACAGATGTAAGTGAGTCAAGAATGAAAGAAATTTCATCTCTAATAAGTAAAGCTGTTGAATTATGAAGATTTTAATCATCAATGGACCCAATCTGAATCTTTTGGGGACCCGCGATACCGGAGTTTATGGTACAGGAACATTGGAAGAGCTCCAGAACTATATTGCAGAGTCGTTTGTGGTTCATGATTTTCAATTTTTCCAAAGTAATCTTGAAGGAGAAATTATTGATAAATTGCAGGAGGCAATGAAAGACGGAACTCAGGGATTGATAACTAATCTGGGAGCCTATACTCACACTTCTGTAGCTTTAAGGGATGCTTTGGAACCCATTCAGTTTCCAAAAGTAGAAGTCCATATATCAAATATTCATGCCCGGGAATCATTCAGAGAAAAATCTTTGACTGGTGAAGTAATGAATGGAATAATAACAGGCTTTGGAAAGCATAGCTATATTCTCGGCGTGCAAGCCATAGAACACCTTTCAAATTAATAACTTTTGAAGCAGCTTAGAGAACTTTTTTCTGATACACTTATATATGGAGTAAGCAGTGTCTTTACCCGTTTTATAAGCTATTTGCTGGTACCGTTCTACACCGGTGTTTTTAATACGGACGAATACGGCATCGTTAACCTTATCTATGTTCTGATTGCCTTTCTGAATGTTGTATTTACCTACGGGATGGAATCAACATATTTTAAGTATGCCAAAGACAGAGATAAGGCAAAAGACATCTTTAAAACACTTCAATTATGCCTGTTGGGAACAACTGTTGCGCTTGTTGCCATAGTTTGGTTTCTGAACCCTGTACTTAACCCTGTAATAGGATTAGCTGAACCATTCCCTCTTTTTACTTTAATGTTGGGAATTCTGGCATTCGATACTATGTCTGCAGTGCCGTTTGCAGAGCTCAGATTAGGACGAAGACCTGTTCTTTTTGCTTTCCTTAAAATGCTGAATGTTCTTATTAATATTGGTTTAAACCTTTATTTAATTCTGGAACTGCACCTGAGTATCGAAGCAGTTCTTATAAGCAATATAGTTGCATCTATTGTTACTGCAGTTCTGGTATGGTCGGTAACTTTTAATATGATGAAAGGAACCTGGGATACAGAATTTCTAAAAAAAGCATTGGTATTTGGATTACCTTTTGTTCCGGCCGGAATTGGTTATGTGATCAATGAAATGATAGATCGAATTTTTTTAAAGAAAATGGATCCGGAAACGCTAACCAAACTATATGGTTTGGCTGCAGATGGCTCAGCTTATAATGGTGAAGATATAGTTGGTATCTATTCGGCTGGCTATAAACTGTCTGTGGTAATGTTACTTTTTGTAACGGTATTTAAATTTGCCTGGCAACCGTTTTTTATGAGAAAGTCTGATGAGGAAGATGCTCCAAAACTTTTTTCCGAAACCTTTAGATATTTTAACCTTGGAGCAGCCTTTATATTTATCTTTTTCTCTCTGTTTATATCTTTTATTGTACAAATAAAAATTCCCTTTACAGATGCTACACTTATAGGCAGAGATTACTGGCTTGGATTAAATATTGTATCACCATTGTTAATGGCTTATTGGTTTCAGGGATGGTATATAAATTTTTCAGCCGGCATTTTTATAGGAGACAAAACAAAGGTCCTGGCATTTATTACTCTTATAGGATCTGTTATAACCGTACTGGGTAACTACTTTTTTGTTCCTCATTTCGGGATGGTCGCTTCGGCATATACAACATTACTCAGTTATGCTGTAATGGCAATGGCAATCTATTTTTATTCCAAAAAAGCTTTTGATGTTCCCTATAAGCTCTGGCAGGGATTTTTTGTAATTGCAATTGCACAGTTTAGTTTAGCTTTAAAGCCAACCTTTATAAGTTTGATTGGTTCAGATTTTTGGGCATCTGCTTTATTGTTCATAGTTGCAATGGGCGTTTTAGCGCTAATGACGATGAAGAATTTCTTTTTAAAGGAAGATGCGAACTAAAACCTATCTTGAAAACATTTAGAGAACTATTTTTTTACAATTCATGAATTAAGCTTTAATTATACTTCAGACATGCAAAAAACAGCATTTCTTTTTCTGAACTTAGTAATTTTGAGCTCTTTGATACACGCTCAGGATGTAGATACATCAATGACTTTCGAAGAATATGATCCTGTTTCTACATTAGTGGTTCCCGGAGAGAAAATTACCAAAGCTAAATTTCCATTTATTGATGTTCACAGCCATCATTGGCGAATGGCAACACAAGATCTTACACAGCTCGCTTCAGAAATGGATGATCTGAATATGAAAGTGATTGTGAATTTAAGCGGGCGCTCGGGAGAGCAGTTAAAAGCAATCACAGATAACATTGAAGATAGTGGCTTAAACAGGTTTATCGTATTTGCTAACATCAACTTTAGTGGAATAGATGTAGAAGGATGGACCGAAAAAGCGGTTGCACAACTACAGGAGGATTATGACAATGGAGCCAGAGGAGTAAAGATATTCAAAAATTTAGGACTCACGGTTCTGGATTCTGAAGGAAGTCGTGTACAAACTGATGATCCCCGGATTGATCCTGTATGGGCAAAGGCAGGTGAACTTGGGATTCCGGTATTGATCCACACCGGAGAGCCGGCGGTTTTCTGGGCACCCATTGATGAACACAACGAACGCTGGTTGGAAATGAAAAACTTTCCGAACAGGCACAGAGGTGACACCACAAGGTTCCCGAGCTGGGAAGTAGTTATGAATGAACAATGGAATGTGTTCAGAAAACACCCGGAAACAAATTTTATTAATGCTCATTTAGGATGGATGGCAAATGATCTCGAAAGATTGGGGAGGCATCTCGATGAATTTCCAAATGTGTATACTGAAATGGCTGCGGTAATTGCTGAGCTTGGTAGGCAACCCCGGTTTGCTAAAGATTTTTTTATTAAATATCAGGACCGTCTTTTGTTCGGGAAAGACACCTATCGTCCGGAAGAGTATCATACTTATTTCAGAGTTTTGGAAAGCGATGATGAATATTTTAATTATTTCAGGAAACGGCACGCTTTTTGGAAAATGTATGGATTGAATCTCCCGGATAATGTGTTAAAAAAAGTGTATTACAAAAATGCTTTAAAAATAATACCGGGTATTGATAAAACTTTATTCCCGGATAACTAACCATTCAACATAAATACAACTGAAATGAAAGCTTTATTAAAATTGGGAGCATTAGCAGTATTTGCTGTGCTTCTGTCATCAGAACTAACATTTGCACAGGAAAGAGGTAAAGGAGATCGTCCAAGTCCTAATGCTTCAGTAAGTCAGGATATCGGTTCAACAACAGTTTCTATTACTTACGGAAGACCAGGCCTGAAAGGCAGAAGCTTGGCATCACTAGCTAAACCGGATCAGGTTTGGAGAACAGGGGCAAACGAATCTGCAGTTATTACCTTTTCTGATGATGTAATGTTTGGAGGTAAAGAAGTAAAAGCCGGTACATATTCTCTATATACAATTCCCGGAGAAAACTGGACATTCATCCTCAACAATAAACTTAGCTGGGGAACTCAGTATGATAAATCAGAGGATGTTTTAAGAGTACCCGCAGCAGTAACTGCCGAAGGAGCTTCAAGCTTTGAGAGGTTCACAATCTATTTTGACACTCTTTCTGATACAAAGGCTCATTTGAACCTTCAGTGGGGAAAAACAATGACTGCAATTCCTATTACAACTAAGTAATTAGATTTTTTTTACTACTTTAAGGAGCTTGAATGAGCTCCTTTTTTTATGCAAAATTATTCCATGAAGCAATTACTTACACTACTTAGTATTTCTATTATATGCTCAACTCAAACATTAAGCCAATCAGGTTCAAAATGGCTTTTTGATGATTCAACCTTGCCGGAAGTAAGAATCACTATCGATCCAGATTATCTCAATGAAATTTTAGATGATGAGAATCAGCAAAGCGATCATGAATTTTTAGCGACTTTCAGTTTTACAAAAAATGAAGAAACTGAAACAGTTGACAGTGTTGGTTTCAGATTGAGAGGGAACACTTCAAGAGCATCCGAGAAAAAATCATTCAAAGTATCCTTTGATACATTTATTGATGGAAGAGAATATCGCGGTTTGGATAAAATGAATTTGAATGGAGAACATAATGATCCAACGATAATGAGAGCCAAATTGAGTTGGGATATTTTCGAAAAGATGGATGTTAAAGCACCCAGATCTAATCATGTTGCCTTTTATATCAATGATGTTTTTTATGGATTGTATTTGAATGTAGAACACATCGATAATGAATTTCTGAAAAAGGAATTTGATGGCGATTCCGGCAACTTATATAAATGTTTATATCCGGCTGACCTGAGCTACAGGGGACCAAATTCAGATGATTACAGTGATTACGAAGAGTTCGGCAGAAGACCTTACGACCTCAAAACTAACGAAGCCGAAAATGATTATTCAGGTCTGGCTTCATTTATAGAGTTTTTAAACAATTCAAATGACCAGGACTTTGAAGAACAAATTCATGATTATCTGGATGTGGATGCCACTCTTCGATGGATGGCTATAGATGTGTTGACCGGGAATTGGGATAACTACTCATTCAACAAGAATAATTTTTATTTATACCAGTCTCCTGATGATGGACGGTTTGTAGTAATACCATATGATTATGACAACACTCTTGGAGTGGATTTCTTTGGGATAGATTGGGGAGTCAGAGATATTTACAACTGGGGAAACCAGCATGAAACCCGCCCCCTAACAAACCGTCTTTTAGGAATCCAAAAATTTGAAGATTGGTACAGTTATTACCTGAACGAAACGATAGCAAAGGTTTTTAATGGGGATAGTTTATTTCCGGAGATCGATCAGTTAAAGGGAATGATACAAACAACCGCTGAGGAGGATACATTCAGGACTAGGGACTGGCCGGCTTTAGATTTTGAGAATTATGATAAATCATTTGTTGAAGCTCTTGGTGGGCACGTTCCTTATGGTCTAAAGCCTTTCATTACTGACAGAAAAAACACAGCCTTAAATCAACTGCAGCTGAATAATATTTATCCTATCGTGCACTCATCTTCTTCCAAGCTTCTTACCGAGAATGGGAACAAAACAATTGTTGTTGAGGCTACTGTTGATGATGAAGCGCTGAGTTTTGTAAGTGCAAAAGTGGATATACTGGCGATACTCAACCCATTTGAGCTTAGAGATGATGGGCAAGGTTTTGACAAAATAGCAGGAGATGGAATTTATACGGGATCGAAAGATATTGGGACATATTCAGAAGATATTAACTTTTTTGTGCTTGCTCAGGATCAGGAAGGAAAAACGAGTAGATACCCACAAAATCCCGCAAAGCAAATCAGGCAGAAAAACTCGGCTGTTACTGCTGAAGTAGTAATAAATGAGTTTATGGCGAGTAACAGTTCTACTATTCAGGATGAATCAGGCTCATTTCCCGATTGGGTTGAGATTTTTAATGCTTCCGCAAGTGAAATCTCATTAAGTGGGTATTTCCTTACAGATGAACTTTCAAACCCTGATAAATGGGCTTTCCCTGATACTGTTATTCAAGCAGAAGGATTTTTGATCGTGTGGGCAGATGATGATGAAAAGGAAGGTCCCCTGCATGCGTCTTTCAATCTTAATAAAAGCGGGGAAGATCTCGGCCTGTATAAAAAAAATGGAAGTGATTATGAAGCAATAAACACACTTACATTCGGGGAGCAAACTACCGATGTATCTTATGCCAGAGATGGAGATGGTGACGGACCGTTTGTTTTCAGAGACGAGCCCACACCCGGAGCTACAAACGGAGTAATACTTAGTGGAGAAGAGAACACGGAAATTCCTCAAAGTGTTATTTTGTATCAAAACTACCCGAACCCATTTAATCCAAGTACTACAATTTCTTTCGGATTGGATAAACAGGATAAAATAACATTGCAGGTCTTTAACATTACAGGCCAATTAATTCAAACCATAACAAGTGATGTGTTTGGTGCCGGAAAACACTCAGTAAATTTCCGTGCCGATAACCTTTCGAGCGGAGTGTACTTTTACAGACTTAAAACATCTGCCTCAACACTAACAAGGAGATTTACTTTAATAAAGTAGTTTAGATATGAAACCATTTAACATTGAAATCACTAGTATTGAAAAAGGACCCGCTGAGTTAGAACTTCAACTCCCTATAAAGGCCAAAGCAATAAAAGAACTTCCGGGAAAAGACAGACCTGATTACGTTCTGGCTTCCCTGGAATCTTCAATTTTGTGGGTGAACAAAGACAAAGGAATTAACAAAGAAATAGAGTTTTTAGTGCTTTGTGCAAAGTTTAAAGGGCAAAGCATAAACAGCGATATGAAAGATATGACAGTGGCAGTTGCTTATGTGATTGATAACTCTATCGAAAATGATGTAATGCTGAATTTCAGTAAATGTAAGTATGTAGCTGTTGCCAAAGCTTCAGCAAACAGTAAGTGGAATATATTCAACTAGAAAATGAAAAGTAAAAATTCAGCTTACACTCAGTAGCTCATCTTTTACTGATTTATAATAATCTTCATACTGATTTACGATCAGGTTCTGATTAAATAACTCTGCTCGTTTTCGGGCATTCTTACTCATTCTATCATGGAGTTCCGAATTAGTGAGGATCTCTACGGCATTTTCTGCCATGCAGTCTATATCATCCAGATCGCATAGAAACCCTGTTTCGCCCTGAATATTAACTTCAGGTAATCCGCCAATGTTAGAACTAATCACAGGAACGGAACAACTCATGGCCTCCAAAGCTGCAAGACCAAAAGTTTCTGAACCTGAAGGGATTAAAAATAAATCAGCAATTGAGAGCACTTCTTCCACCTGGTCCAGTTTTCCCAGGAATCGTACATGGTCACAAATTCCGAGATCACGACATTGCTGCTCTGTCCGTTGACGGTCTGGCCCGTCGCCTACAAGTAAAAGTTTAGCTTCGATTCCGTGTTTCAGGATCCGATCAAAAACAGTTACAACTTCAGGTACTCGCTTTACTTTCCTGAAGTTTGATACATGAACAACCACTTTTTCTCCATCAGGACAAATAGCTCTTTTAAAGTGACTTTTATTCGACTTTTTAAATCTCTCCAGATCAATAAAATTAGGGATAACTTTAATGTCGGTTTTAATATCAAAACGTTCGCAGGTTTCACGCCTCAGATAATCGGAAACTGCGGTTACTCCGTCACTTTTGTTAATGGAGAATTCAACTACGTGTTTATAACTGGGGTCACTTCCTACCAATGTGATGTCTGTTCCATGCAAAGTAGTTACTACAGGAACATGAATACCTTTTTCAGCCATAATCTGTTTGGCAAGATACGCACTTGTTGCATGAGGCAGTGCATAATGAACGTGAAGAAGATCAAGATTCTCGTACTCGATCAGATTGACCATTTGTGAAGCTAATGCCAAAGCATAAGGAGGATATTCAAACAAAGGATATGCATTAATAGCGACTTCATGATAAAAAATATTGGAATCCAGAGTTTCTAACCTGGCCGGCTTTGCATAGCTCAGCATATGAATTTTATGACCTTTTGAAGCCAGAACTTTTGCAAGTTCAGTTGCAACAACGCCACTACCACCAAAGGTAGGATAACAAACAATTCCAATATTCATTTATGACCTTTTGTTTTTTAAAGGTAAATAATCTTAGCCTTTTTCAGAATTTCTAACACAACCTTTAACAGATTGGTTTCATAAAAAATTTACGATGACTATGCAGTATTATGTATATTTATAACCTTGAATCAGTAACATAATTGTAGACATACAATGGCAGGACATTCTAAATGGGCGAATATTCGTCATAAAAAAGCGAAGGAAGATTCTAAACGGTCAAAAGTTTTTACAAAAGTGATCAAAGAATTAACTGTAGCTGCACGTGAAGGAGGTGGAGATCCTGCAGGAAATCCTCGGTTATCGCTGGCAATAGACAATGCCAAGGCTGTAAATCTTCCGAAAGACAATATGGAGCGCGCAATTAAGCGTGGTACCGGAGAGGGAGATGATGCCGCAACTTATGAAGAAGTCACTTTTGAAGGATATGGACCGGGTGGTATAGCTTACTTTGTTGAGGTAACTACAGATAATAATACTCGTTCTGTGGCTGATATCCGGCATATTTTCACAAAGCACGGTGGAAATATGGGGACGAACGGTTCGGTAAGTTTTTTGTTTGAACAAAAAGGAATGATTCGGGTTTTAGCAGATGGTAAGGATGAGGAGGAGTTTATGCTGGAAGCTATTGAAGCCGGCGCAGATGATATACAATCAGAAGATGATTTTTTCGTTGTGTACACAACCCGTGAAGATCTTTTTAATGTTCGAAAAGCTTTGGAAGACGGAGGAAATAAGATCGAGTCCGCAGAACTGATCCGTGAGGCAACTACAGAAACAAAAGTAGACTCCGATACAGCGTATTCAAATTTAAGAATGATGGACAAGTTTGAAGACAATGATGATGTAACCAACGTGTTTACAAATATGTTGATGGATGAAGAAACACTGAAAGTTGCAGAAGAGATGGAATAGAGACAGAAAATGATGAAGAGCTTGATTTACATATTAATAGGGTTTCTTTTTGTGGTTTCAGGTGATGGAAGAGAAGCTAACAAAGCGTATGATGAAGGAAATTATGCTTTAGCAGATTCACTATACCGGTTGGCTTTGGAAGAAGACCCCGGGAATTCTAAGCTGTATTTCAATCTAGGAAATGCATTGGCAAAACAGGGTAAAGTAGAAGATGCCATCGAAGCTTATCTGAACTCGCAGGAATATGCTGAATCAGCTGAAGATAAAGCTCTGGCTCAATACAATATTGGAACGATATTGGCTGAAAACGAAGACTGGAAACCTGCTGCACATCATTTCAGAAACTCCTTAAGACTGAATTCAGGAGATTATGAAGCGAAACATAATTACGAATTAGCTGCTAAAAAAGCTTCAGAAGAAGAGAATGAGCAAAATCAGGATCAACAAAACCAGGATCAGGAAAAAGAACCTCCTACTGAATATGCAAAGGCGATGAAAAAAAGGGCAGAGCAGTTGGTTGCAGAGCAAAGATATCAGGAAGCATTTAACTTGATGGAAAGTGCCGCTGCTAACGATAAAACTGTTCAACCTAACTTCAACGATTTTATGGAACGAATTAAGACCGTAAGTACTATAGACAATTAATTATGAAATATTTTTCAAGCATTTTATTAATGGCTTTTATTGCTGTGACTGTTCAGGCTCAGGATGCAGATAGTTTCTTTCACAGAGGGGCGAATTCGTACATCAATTCGCAATTGAATGAAGCCATTCAGATAGTGAATGAGGGATTGTTTCAGCACCCGAATGATGCTAAACTGAATGCATTAAAACAAAAGCTGGAAGAAGAAAAGGAACAACAACAGCAACAACAACAGAACCAGCAAAATCAGAATCAGGAGCAGGAACAACAAGAACAGGATCAGCAAGAACAAAATCAGGATCAGCAACAAGAGAACCAGGAGCAAAACGAAGAGGAACAACAGGAGCAGGAACAAGGTGAAGGAAGTGAAGAAAATGAGCCTAAACCCGAAGAAGGAAAAGAAATTGATTCCAAGGAAATAAGTAAGGAAGATGCCGAAAAGATCCTGAAAGCTCTGGCTCAGAAAGAGAAAGAATTATTGAAAGACTTCAAGAAAAAGAAATCAAAAGACAGCGCTACGCATGATAAAGATTGGTAATAAGCTAGCCGTCCTTTTTGTTTTATTAATTTCAGGAATTGCCAATCAGTTTTTATTGGCACAGGATGTGAGTGTGCAGGCAACCCTCACAGAAACTAATATTTTTGAAGGGGAATCAGTTCAGCTTGATATTGCTATTTCAGGTACCTCTCTTAATTCTCTGGAAAGGCCACAAATTCCATCTGTTTCAGGACTTAGATATTTACCAAACAGAACCATTTCGGGAAGTAATTATACCTATGTAAACGGAAAGCCTTCATTGACTCAAAGCTATGGATTCCAGTTTATTGCTCAATCACCGGGAAGTTATACTGTTCCATCAATCAAAGTGACGGTTAACGGGAAAGAGTTTGCCACAAAACCGATTGCGTTCAAAGTATTGGATCCTAAAACCATCGATAATGGAAATGCGGAAAGAGCTCCTGATATTTATGTAAGATTGGAGCCAACCACTCAAAATCCGGTTGTGGGGCAGCAGGTTGTAGCAGATATTGTATTATACTTTAAAAGCGAGGTAGAAGTATCTAATTACAACACCGTTCCGGGATGGAAGGCGGAAGGTTTTTGGAAAGAAGAATTGAACAACCCATCTCAAGCCAGAACAACTTCAGTAATTATAAATGGAATTCGATATAAAAGAGCCCGGCTTTTACAGTACGCACTTTTCCCAACCAAAGCAGGAGAGCTGACCTTAAGTCCGTACAGCTTAACGGTAAGAGTCCGAAACAGCAGAAGAACTGCGCGAGATCCCTTCAATTTTAGTTTTGGACAAGAAAACAAAGAATTAAAAACGCTTCCGGTTACTTTGAATGTTGGGCGACCACCTGCCATTGAGAACGCTGAATATATAGGAGCTGTTGGTAATTTTGAGATCAAAAGAACAATAAAACCAAGCTCAGCCTATGTGGGCGAAAGTGTGGAAATAATAACAGAGATCACAGGATCAGGAAATCTGCCACTTCTCAATAAACCCGATTATGAATTCCCGGAATCTTTAGAATTATATAACCCGCAGGAGAATACAAATATTACCCGGGATAACAGATTGATAGCCGGTTCTAAAACGTTTACCGATATTATAATTGCCAGAAATGACGGCAACTATTCCATTCCCGAAAAAAGATTGGCTACATACAATCCTGATGATAACAGTTATGAATATTTCACATTATCTGAAATAATTTTTGAAGCGGAGATAGACCCGAATGCATCGGTAACTTCTTTGGAAGATATGCGCCTGGATATTGAGCCGGTAATCGGCCTGGTTCAATGGAAACAAAAAAAGGAGACTTTTTTAACTGAAAGAAGTTCTGTTTGGGGAATGGCTTTTGTTCCGTTAATTCTATTCCTGGGGGTTTTTGGATACAAAACCTATTATGATAAATTGAATAATGATACCGGTTTTGCCCGATCTACAAAAGCTAAAGACAAAGCAATACACATTCTGGAGGAAGCAAAAACCACGGAAGACATCAAAGAAGGCTATCATAAAATACAAAAAGCACTGTCACAGTATATTGCAGATAAACTGAATATGCCGATTGCCGGGGTTTCTGGTCAAAGATTAATAGAAGAGGTCCAAAAAAAAGGAGGAGATGCTTCAGTAACTGCAGAAGCAAAGAGAATTTTTGATAAATGTGAAACCATTGCATATGCACCAAATATTTCTCAGGAAGGATTAGAAGACGATGTGGAAAAAACCAAACAACTGATCAAAGATCTGGGGAAAGTTCTGTGAAAAAATTATCAGTACTAATAGTCTTTTTTGGTTTTACGGGAATAGTATCAGCTCAATCTTCACCTCAGCTTAGTTTTGACGAAGCCAATAATTTACTTGAAGAAGGAAACTACAGAGAAGCTTTAAAAAAATACCGGGATATTGAAAGAAATAATTTTGCTTCCGGTGAGCTTTTCTTGAATATGGGAATAGCATCGGTACAGATTGATTCGTTGGGATTGGCTAAATATTACTTCCTGAAAGCATCTGAATTCGAAACCACAAACCAAAGCGCAGATCAGGCGCTGGATTTTGTAAACTCTCAATTCAGTCGGCAATCCGCAAAGCTCCCCAAATTGCCGTGGGACAGAGCTGTTGATCAGCTAAAGCTAACGCCCGGAACATTCGGACTATTTGTTATAGGCTACTGTTTTGTTTGTCTGGCTTTATTATTGATAATAGCCGGGTGGTTTAATCTGATAAAGCTCCCGAAGCAAAAGAATATTATCATCAGTTGTTTCACCATTGCAGTGCTGATCATCTCACTTTCATATTATGTGGATTATGTAGACCAAAGATATGACGAAGCTGTTCTGATTATGGATGAATCCAATGTATCTGTTTCTCCGGATGAGAATGCAGAGTTGGTTAGTATGGCATACGAAGGATATGATCTTACCATTGATTACAAAAAAAGTGCAACACAAGAAAACTGGTATTACATTAGACTAGGAAACGGGCAATTCGGCTGGATAGAAGCCAAAGGAATCAAAATTTTATAATTCAAAAAAACTCATGAGTAAATCACAAGAGTACATCGATCAAAACATTACTAAATTCGAAGAAGAACTGTTTGACCTGCTTCGCATTCCAAGTGTGAGTACAGATTCTTCCAAAAAACCAGCGATCAAAGAAGCGGCGAACTTTCTGTTGAATCAGTTTAAATCTTTTGATCTTGAGCGAGTAGAATTATTTGAAACTCCCGGAAATCCCATAGTGTATGCAGAGCATTGTCCGCATGAAGATAAACCAACTGTTTTGGTATACGGACATTATGATGTGCAACCATCCGATCCCGATGAATTGTGGGATTCTCCCGCTTTTGAACCGGTAGTAAAAGACGGAAATGTTTATGCTCGTGGAGCAAGTGATGATAAAGGTCAGTCATACACACATGTTAAAGCGATCGAATCTTTCAGAAAAACAGGACAGGAAATTCCGGTGAATGTGAAGTTTATTCTGGAAGGAGAAGAAGAGATCGGTTCTCCGAACTTGGTTCCGTTTATCACCGAGCACAAAGATATGTTGGAATGTGATATGGTACTAATTTCCGATACTTCTATGTTTGGAAAAGATATGCCTTCCATTACTTACGGATTACGAGGACTGGCGTATATGGAAGTGGAAGTAGTTGGGCCAAACCGGGATCTGCATTCCGGAGTGTATGGCGGAGCGGTAGAAAATCCATTGAATGTTCTGTGCGAAATGATCGCCAAATTGAAAGATGAAAATGGTGTGATTCAGATTCCGGGATTTTATGATAAAGTGATCGAAATTACGGAAGAAGAAAGAGAAGCATCCGCAGCACTACCTTTTGATGAAGAAGCATATAAAAAATCTCTGGATATTGACGCTGTACATGGTGAAAAAGGATATACCACTCACGAACGAGCGTCGGCACGACCAACTCTTGATGTAAATGGAATTTGGGGTGGATACACAGGTGAAGGTGCAAAAACAGTACTCCCATCCAAAGCAAATGCAAAGATCAGTATGCGTTTGGTTCCGGATCAGCATCCGAAAGAAATTGCAGAACTATTCACTGAATACTTCAATTCCATTGCTCCGGATACGGTTAAAGTAAAAGTAACGGATCATCATGGCGGACATCCTTCACTTACCGATCTTTCCTTTTACGGATTAAAAGCAGCTGCTCAGGCATTTGAAGATGTGTTTGAAAAGGAAGTGTTATTTTCCCGTGAAGGTGGTTCCATTCCCATCGTCGCTGATTTCAAAAAAGTACTTGGCGTGGAATCTATTTTAATGGGCTTTGGAATAACCAGTGATGCCATTCACTCCCCCAACGAAAAATTCTCATTGCAGGATTTCCATAGAGGGATAAAAACATCTGCGAGGTTCTTGGAGATCTTAGCGGAAAGCTAGGAAATAATGAATATTGAACAAGGAATATTTCATTTTTAAAAGCTTTTATTGAATTATGTCTCTTTAAAGAAAGAACATTAGCTTCACTGTACATCCAGATTCCCTGCATTCGCGTGGGAATGACGTATCATCTTTTAAAAAACTGTCAATGAATTACCTAACATTAACAGTCCTGAACTTGTCTGCCGAAGGCAGGCTTGATTCAGGATATGTGTAGGGCACATTCTATAATCCGGGCAATTACAGATTCTGAGTCAAGCTCAGAATGACGATGACTTTATTTCCTCGTTCCGAAAATTAAATTATGTGAAGTTACTATCTGGTCCGTTTATAACACTTATTAGGTACACAGATAGTTACTTCTTTTTTACTTGCCCGAGCCAAAGTTCATCATTCCACCAGTTATACTGAACGTATAAAACATTTGGACTATCGCTTTTAAAAAGTTCAATTACAAAATTTGATGGATAACATGGTTTTGTTTGATTTGATAACTCAGGAGCTATAAAGCGTACATACTTTTGACTTGTGGAATCAATCTTTATGTCGTATTCACCACAGTAATCTTGTTCAAACTTAACCTGATAATAGCTTAAAGAATCCTGAAAATTAAAAGTAATTTTATATTGAGTTGTATCATGTTCAAATCCAACAAACCTGTCCATTTATTGTTTAACCAATTTGAGTCTTGTGCAAGTAGGTCATTGCTAATAAATAGAGCTAACAAAAGAAGTATTCGCTTGATCAAGAGTTTTTTGTATATAACGGCCCGGCGTTTAATCTGTCTGCCGACAGGCAGGGCAGACGTTATAATTTAGGATTTTAGTTTAAGTTTCGAAACGAGCATGCACTGAACTCGATTCAGTGTCCGTCTTGAATCGGTTGTTATGCCTGAACCGCTTTGAGTGGAGTAATTTCTTTGCTTGGACGATTCGAGGATAAATCATGCATGGCTTGTAGATTTAACCAAAACTCTGGAGAAGTATTTAACGCTTTCGATAGCAGCCAAGCTGTATCTGAAGAAATTCCTCTTTTTCCCCGAACAATTTCATTAACACGCTGAATAGGAATCTCCAGATGATCTGCTAATTCTTTCTGAGTTAATTCCATCGGTTCAAGATACTCTTTGAGTAGTATTGTACCGGGATGTGTGGTTACTCTGTTTTGTGGAATCATGGGTTTCACTTTTTTAATGATAATCAATTATAGCTACATCATAAGCACTTGAATCTTCCCAACGAAAAATGATTCTCCACTGGGCATTAATTCGAATGCTATGAAATTCTTTATAATCTCCACGTAGTGCCTCTAATCTGTTACCTGGAGGTGATCGTAAATCATCTAAAGAAGTAGCCGCGTTCAATATATCCAATTTGTATATCGCTGAATCAATGATTTGACTAGGCAGTTTTCGAACCTTACTGGTCGAATTTCCATGAAACAGATCTGATGTTGCTTTATCTCCAAATGATTTGATCATTCTTTAATTTAATGGATTAACGGTATCCATGCAACAAAATTGTTTTAAAACGGCTAACTTATTAATAGGTGTGCAATTGTTTTTCGATTTCAGTTTCCCAATCGTCATATATTTCTTACAAAGATGTAGTAAGGTCGTCGAAATAGATTCTAGCTTCTTGAAGGTCCTCCAAACTTGGGATCATTTTTTGGTAGCAAAGCCATTCACTTCCAGTTAGCATAATGCAACCGAGCCAAGTGACGATTGGAAGTTAATTTTTTGATTCTGACTTTTCTAGTACTTGTAGTGACAAAGTTGAGTTTTTTGAAGAGCTACTCACGAAAAAAGTAATAAACAATAAGTAAAGTAACTCAAAAAAACCCAATGACCAGTAAGTTGGCCAACGAAGTAAAACATAGAGTCCCTCGAAACCGTCAGTGGTTTCATTTCTGTAAAATGTATTGAATATAGCTATTTCGACTTCCATGGATAAAAAAGGTAGAATAAAAGCGAAAGAGATAAGGCAGATAAATGAAAAAATAAACCATTCTGATATTCTCAGAGGTTTCATCTTCCAAGCTTTATAATTCAAGAAAAGTACTGCACCAATAATAAGAATATCAAAAAGACCAACTAGCATAATTGAAACTAGATATTATTGTCAGAAATATAATATTAAGCGAATGAGGTTATATTGGAATGAATTTAAAATACTCTAATAATCTGAACAATCAACAACTTTTCGAAGGGAGACCGATCGAACACTTGTGTGAGATCAGAGGGATGTTGTGGGGTTTCTAAGCTAGTAAACCGCACAACATCCTCCGTCCGCCAGTCGGCGGACACCTCCTTCAAAGGAGGATATTTTCTATTCCAATCCGGATCTCGGGCATTCGCCGCGAGATGACAGTTTTTAATTAAATTTCAAATCGCCTATTGCATTGGAGTTTTCAATTCCCCATTTTACAAGCCATGCAAAAATCTCTTGCACATAGAATTGACAGACGCTCTGTACGGCGCATTCCGCGGCGGCGGTAACGCATAGTGGTATGTCGTGTTATCTGCGATTACCATCTCATCTGAATTAATTAAAGCAGTTCAATTCTAATTCATCCTTCGGGATTTCCATCTTTTACCTACATGTCGGTTTCTATCTATTTCGGTTCATCCAAGCACGCAGTTTATGCGGAAGAGATCTGTGCACTTATTGAAAAAGCAGCGCAACAGCGCGGAACAGGTATTGCAAAACGTGATCCCAATTACATCAAAACCAAATTCGAAAATGAAAATGCAGTTATTGCTTTAGACGGAGATAAACTGGTCGGGTTTTGCTACATCGAAATATGGGAAAGCAAAAAATATGTAGCCAATTCAGGATTGATCGTCCATCCTGATTACAGAGGACTTGGATTGGCAAAAAAGATAAAGTCTAAGGCGTTTGAACTGTCAAAGAAGAAATATCCGGAGTCTAAATTATTCGGGATTACAACCAGCTTGCCGGTAATGAAGATCAATTCGGATCTTGGTTATAAACCGGTAACATTCTCAGAGCTCACTCAGGATGAAACGTTCTGGAAAGGTTGCCAAAGTTGTCCCAATTACGACATTCTTACCAGAAATGATCGTAAGAATTGCTTGTGCACGGGAATGTTGTATGATCCTCAGTATCCGAATAACAAACCAAAAAAAGAACGCGAAGCGAATATCAGGAAATTTTACCGATGGGTGCAGATGAAGACCGCTTCATTTCAAAAACTCATTAAACCATTGAAGGTGTTTCTATGAGATCAATTTTAGTAATCAACTCATCATTTGCGAAGGATTCAGCGACTAAAAGGAAGCAAATCCTGTGGCAATCTCCGGGAACGAAAAGCATTTCTAAACTGGAGATAGCTTCGTCGGAAAATATTAGTAAACAATAAAGTAGAAACTCCTCGCGAAAGGAGAGTAATCACACGATCATGAAGAAAAATAAAAAAGTAGTATTAGCATTTAGTGGTGGTTTAGACACCAGTTATTGCGCCATTTATCTGGCAAAAGAAAAAGGATATCAAGTTTTTACAGCGGCTGTAAACACCGGTGGCTTTGATGAAGCAGAACAAAAAGAATTAGCTCAAAAAGTAGCTGATCTTGGTATCAACAATCATGTATGCATAGATGTTGAACAGGAATTCTATGGGAAAGGAATCAAATTTCTGTTGTTCGGAAATGTTCTGAAAAATCATACGTATCCGCTTTCAGTAAGTGCGGAGCGTGTATTTCAGGCGGTGGCAATAGCAGAATATGCCAAGAAGATCGGCGCGGATGCCATTGCCCACGGAAGTACGGGAGCGGGGAATGACCAGGTTCGTTTTGATCTGATCTTTAATGTGCTTGCTCCCGAAATGGAGATCATCACTCCTATCCGAGATATGAAGCTGAGCCGTGAAGAAGAGGTGGCTTTCCTGAAAAGTCACGAAGTGGAAAAAGAATGGGCGAAGGCGAAATATTCTATCAACAAAGGACTGTGGGGAACGAGTGTTGGTGGCGCTGAGACATTGACTTCTCATCAAACACTACCGGAAGAAGCATGGCCAACGAAATTGGTTAATGGTGATGAGCTAATGGTTGAGGTAGGTTTCGAGAATGGTGAACCGGTATCCATTAATGGTGAAAAGTTAAATCCAGTTCAGACGATCAAAAAACTTCAGGAAATTGCGCAACCATATGGAATTGGAAGAGATATTCATGTAGGTGATACCATTATCGGGATAAAAGGCAGAGTGGGATTTGAAGCTGCAGCGCCCATGATCATGATAAAAGCACATCAATTGCTGGAAAAACATGTGTTGGGAAAATGGCAATTGTATTGGAAAGATCAGTTGGGCGAGTGGTACGGAATGCTGATGCACGAAGGGCAATTTCTTGATCCTGTGTTGAGAGATATAGAAGCTTTTTTGGAAAATACCCAGCAAAAAGTAACGGGTAAAGTATTCGTGAAATTGGAACCCAAACATTTCGAATTAATCGGTATTGAATCTGAATTTGACCTCATGCAATCAAAACATGGTCAATATGGAGAAATGAATCAGGGTTGGAGCGGTGAAGATGTGAAAGGCTTTACGAAGATTCTGGCAAACGCAACGCTCATTCAACAATCGGTACAGAACAATGATTAAAGTTGGAATAATTGGTGGAGCAGGATATACAGCGGGTGAGTTGATCAGAATTTTGATCAATCACCCAAGAACAGAACTAACCTCCGTAGTTAGTAAAAGTCACTCGGGACAAAAAATTCATGAAGCACATCCGGATCTGATCGGTGAGATCGGTTTGGTATTTGAGGAGCAGCTAAATCACGAATTGGATGTTGTATTTCTTTGCTCAGGACATGGGAAATCAAAAGGAATTATAGAGTCAGGAGTAATTCCTGAAAAGACGAAGATAATAGATCTGAGTTCAGATTTTCGTTTGAAATCAGAAGGAAATGAATTTGTTTACGGCTTGCCGGAGTTGAACAGAGACCTGATCAAAGAAGCAAAAAGAGTGGCTAATCCGGGATGTTTTGCAACGTGTATACAGTTGTGTCTGTTACCTTTGGCTTCAGCTAATTTGTTGAATAATGATGTTCATGTGTCCGCGATAACGGGCAGTACCGGAGCCGGACAAAGTCCAACGTCAACCACACATTTTAGCTGGAGAAATAACAATGCGTCAGTGTATAAAGCATTTACGCATCAGCATCTGGGCGAGATCACACAAAATGTAACGCATCTTCAAAATGATTCCGTTGGTGCTATCAATTTTATTCCTTTTCGTGGTGCGTTTACAAGAGGAATATTAGCAGCATGTTATCTGAAGACAGAGCTGTCCCTTGAAGAAGCCGTGGTGTTGTTCAAAGATAATTACAACAGTCATTCGTTTGTTCATATTTCAGAAAAGGCAGTGGATGTAAAGCAAGTTGTGAATTCTAACAAAGGAGTTCTTCATCTTCAGAAAGAAGGAGATCAATTATTGATAACCGGAGCGATCGATAATTTGTTGAAAGGCGCTTCAGGACAAGCAGTTCAGAATATGAACCTGATGTTTGGTCTGGAAGAAACCACCGGATTGAAACTAAAAGGGAGTGCATTCTGATGAATTTAGTACCTGTTTACCCTTTGTTTGATGTGGAGCCCGTGAAAGCAAAAGGGAATTACGTTTTCACGGAAGACGGAACCAAATATTTAGACCTGTATGGTGGTCATGCCGTTATTTCTGTCGGACATTCACATGCGCATTATGTGAAACGTATCACTGAGCAGATCAAGAAGATAGGTTTTTATTCAAACTCTGTTCCCATCGGAATTCAGAAAGAATTAGCAGAGAAACTGGGAGAACTATCTGGATATGCAGACTGGAATTTATTTCTGTGTAATTCCGGGGCAGAAGCCAATGAAAATGCACTGAAAATGGCATCTGCATACAATAGAAGAAGAAAAATTCTTGTTTTCGAGAAAGGATTTCACGGGAGGACATCTCTGGCTGTTGCGGCTACTGACAATCCGAAGATCTTGTTTCCTGTAAATGAAGGAGCAGAAATAGTTCGACTAAAATTGGAAGATTTTGAAGGCGTGGAATCTGTCTTAAAACAAGAAGATATTTGTGCGGTTTTAATCGAAGGTATTCAGGGAATCAGTGGTATTCATGCACCTTCTCCTAAATTTCTGAAGCATATCAGAACGATGTGCGATCAAACAAATACGGTTTTTATTTTGGATGAAATACAATCCGGATTTGGGAGAACGGGAAAATTCTTCGCTCATCAACATTCCGGAGTTGAGCCGGATATTATTAGTATGGCAAAAGGAATGGGCAACGGTTTTCCGATAGGAGGTATTATCACGGCCCCAAAATTTGAAGTTACATTCGGGATGCTTGGAACGACTTTCGGAGGAAATCATCTGGCTTGTGCGGCTTCTTTGGCAGTGCTGGAAGTGATGGAAAAGGAAAACCTGATCAAGCACGCAAAAGAAATGGGTGAGTACCTGATGGAAGATTTGAAGAAGTTCCCGAAGGTAAAAGAGGTTCGTGGTTCAGGGTTGATGATCGGCGTTGAATTTGATTTTGAGATCGCTGAAATGAGAAAGTCATTATTATATAAGCATCACATTTTTACGGGCTCATCATCAAATAAAAATACCTTGCGGTTGTTGCCGGCTTTGGGAATTGGAAAAAGAGAAACAGAGGATTTTTTAAAAGCTCTAAAGGAAGAATTATCATGAAACAGTTTTTCTCAATTGATGATGTCGATGATGTGAAAGGTCTTATCAAAGAAGGCTTGGAAGTAAAGAAGAATCCTTTCAAAGAGAAGGGCAACATCCGTAATAAATCGGTCTGTTTGTTGTTCTTAAATCCCAGCCTCCGAACCCGATTGAGTTCTCAAAGAGCCGCTCAGAATCTGGGTGTGGATGTAACTGTATTTGATGTAGGAGCGGGCGGTTGGCAACTGGAGTTTGCTGATGGTGCGGTCATGAACGGAGATAAAGCGGAACACGTCAAAGAAGCAGCTGCAGTGATTGGTTCTTATTTTGATTTGGTGGCGATCCGTGCTTTTGCAAAACTGGAAGATCGCGAAACAGATTATTCAGAACAGGTGTTAAGTCAGTTTATCAAACATTGTCGGGTGCCGGTGGTAAATCTGGAATCTTCTACAAGACATCCTTTGCAGGCTTTTGCGGATCTGATCACTATTGAAACACATAAAAAGATCGAGAAACCAAAAGTGGTATTGACCTGGGCGCCTCATCCAAGAGCATTGCCGCAAGCGGTGGCTAATTCGTTTTCTCTGTGGACTCAAAAAGCGGAGTATGATCTTACGATCACTCATCCCGAAGGCTACGAATTGGCTCCTGAGTTTTCAGGGAAAGCGCATATTGAATACGATCAGAAAAAAGCATTTGAAGGCGCTGATTTTATCTATGCCAAAAACTGGAGTAGTTATTCGGAGTATGGAAAAATACTTTCTGAAGATAAAAGCTGGATGGTTGATGAAGCTAAAATGAAGCTTACTAACGACGCTAAATTCATGCACTGTTTGCCCGTTCGCAGAAATGTGGTTGTAAGCGATGCAGTAATTGACAGTGTGAATTCACTGGTGATTGAAGAAGCGACCAACAGAATAGTTTCTGCTCAAACTATATTCAATAAAATTCTGAAAGATGAGTGAAATAAAAGTCATAAAGATCGGTGGTAAAGTCATTGATGACGAGGCAAAATTGAATCAGTTTCTGCAAGACTTTGCTAAAGTTGAAGACAAGAAAATCCTGGTTCATGGCGGTGGCAAAATAGCTTCTGATGTGGCAAAAAAATTGGGAATAGAAACCAAAATGATCAATGGCAGAAGAATTACCGATTCCGACATGATCGATGTCGTGACCATGGTTTACGGCGGGTTGGTGAATAAAAAGATCGTGGCGAAACTTCAGGCTTTAGGTTGTAATGCTATCGGTCTTTCCGGAGCTGATATGAATCTTATTCAATCGAAAAAAAGAAATCCTCAGCCTATAGATTTCGGTTTTGTCGGAGACATCGAAGAGGTAGACGCAACCGTATTAAACAGTTTATTGAACGAAGGAATTACACCTGTTATCGCTCCTCTTACACATGATGGAAACGGACAGTTATTGAATACAAATGCAGATAATATTGCGGGTTTTATTACCTCAGGTTTAACGAAGTTTGGAAATGTTGCTCTGGATCTGTGTTTTGATTTGGAGGGGGTTATGAATGGTGATAAACTGATCAGTGAAATGAATTTATTATTGTACCGCCATCTGGAAGGGAATGGTATCATAAAAGAAGGAATGATTCCTAAGTTGGATCTGGGTTTTAAAGCACTGAATGCAGGAGCTAAGAAAGTGAGAATTGTTGGATTCGATGTATTTAAAGAGGAAGAAAAAGGAACGAGGTTGGTTAAATAGATTTTAGAATTATTAATTATGAATGTTGAATTGAAAACTCTTTCTGATAAAGCCATAAACCTATTAAAACAACTCATCTCCATTCAGTCTTACAGTGGAGAGGAAAATAAAACTGCGGATTTAATAGAAAGTTATTTAAAAGAACACGGTTTTGATGCTCAGAGAAAAAAGAATAACGTGTGGGCGTGGGCAGGAGAAAGAGATATATCAAAGCCGACGATTCTTCTGAATTCTCACCACGATACGGTTAAAGCTTCGTCGAAGTGGAACTATGATCCGTTTACTCCAACTGTTGAAAACGGAAAGCTAATCGGTTTGGGAAGTAATGACGCAGGTGGTCCGTTGGTTAGTTTATTACACACCTTTATTTATTTGGCTGAGACTGAACAGAACTATAATCTTGTTTTCCTGGCATCAGCTGAAGAGGAAACTTCCGGGAAACAGGGCGTTCCAATTGTGCTGAATGAGTTGGGTGAAATAGATCTTGGAGTAGTAGGAGAGCCAACTTCAATGGATATGGCGATTGCAGAGAGAGGCTTGATTGTTCTAGACTGCGTTGCTCACGGAAAAAGCGGCCATGCAGCAAGGAGTGAAGGAGAAAACGCTCTTTATAAAGCGATGCAGGATATTGAGTGGTTCAGGACTTTCGAATTTGAACAGGTTTCAGAAGTGCTTGGAAAAGTGAATATGACGGTAACTCAGATCGAAGCCGGGTCTCAGCATAATGTGGTGCCTGATGAATGTACGTTTGTTGTTGATGTACGACCGAATGAATTCTACAGCAATGAAGAAATTGTAAAAGAGATCAGGAAGCATGTAAACTGCGAGGTAAACCCAAGATCATTGAACCTGAATGCATCGGGAATTTCCGAGGACCATTCCGTTGTGAAGAAAGGCAGAAAACTTGGAATAAAAACCTATGGGTCGCAAACTATGTCGGATCAGGTACACATGCCGTTTCCATGTATAAAAATGGGACCGGGAGATACCCATCGATCACATACCGCTGATGAATTCATTTATCCGGGCGAGATCGAAGAAGGAATCGAAACGTATATTGAATTACTAAATAAACTGGAATTTATTCCTCCCTCGTGGGAGGTGTCCGCGGGTTAGCGGACGGAGGGTGTTGCCAATTATACAAAATGGTAACACCCTTCAGAAAGTCCAAAGAACTGTTTGGACTTTCATCTCCCCTATAGATGAGAATAAATGGAGCAAGATTATGGTAAAAAAACTTTGGGAAAAAGGAATCAAAACAGATCAATTTATTGAACAGTTTACAATAGGCGAAGACCGCGAACTGGATCTGGAGCTTGCAAAACATGATGTGCGTGGAACCATTGCTCATATCACTATGCTGGAATCTATTGGCTTATTGGAGAAATCTGAACTGGAGATTTTGATCGCTGAATTGAATCAGATTCAGAAAGAGATCATCAGTAAAGGAAAGTTTCAGATCGAAGAAGGAGTGGAAGATGTTCATTCTCAAATCGAGTTAATATTGACGAATAAACTTGGAGAAGTAGGAAAGAAAATTCATTCCGGACGTTCCAGAAACGATCAGGTTTTAGTCGATATTCGGTTATTCCTGAGAGAACAAATAGAGGAAATACGATCACTCACCGATGACCTATTTTCTGCACTCATTGATCAGGCAGGCATGCACAAAGATGTTTTGATGCCGGGATATACGCACACTCAGGCTGCTATGCCAAGCAGTTTCGGATTGTGGTTCTCAGCTTATGCCGAGAGTTTGGTTGATGACGTCGAGATCATGAACGGCGCCTACAAAGTGGTGAACAGAAATCCGTTGGGTTCTGCAGCAGGATATGGTTCCGGTTTTCCGCTTAATCGACAAATGACTTCTGACTTACTTGGATTTGAAAGCATGGTCTATAATTCTTTATATGCTCAAATGGGCAGAGGAAAAACAGAGCAAGTGGTTGCTTCAGCGCTGGCAAATCTGGCTTCAACGTTGAATAAAATGGCCGCTGATGTTTGCTTGTACAACAGTCAGAATTTTCAATTCCTGAAACTACCTGATGAGCTTACCACCGGTTCCAGTATTATGCCTCATAAGAAAAATCCCGATGTATTTGAATTACTTCGAGCCAAAACGAATGTGCTGATGGCGCTTCCGAATCAGATATTGATGACGTTAAGCAATCTCACTTCCGGGTACCACAGAGATTTCCAGCTGTTGAAAGAATTGTTATTCCCGGCCATCAAAGATGTAAAGAGCTGTCTGAGGATAGCTTCCTATTCTGTATCAAAAATTGAACCCGTAAAGGACATTTTGGATGATCCGAAATACAAACTCATTTTTTCTGTAGAAACTGTTAATGAATTAGTGGTTAAGGGGATTCCATTCAGAGAAGCTTATCAGCAAGTAGCTAAACAAATCGAAGATGGAAGTTTTGAGCCTCCAAAAGAGCTTAAACATACGCATGAAGGAAGCATTGGTAATTTGATGTTGGAGGAAATTCAGGAAAGGATGAAGAGAATGTTGAATATCGAATAATGAATGTTCAATATTGAAGGCAGAGTTTTTTTTGCAAGGTCATCCTGAGAGGACAATGATGGGTCAACAAAGACTGAGAATTGTTTTCAACTACAGAGTACACAAAGGGTTTTGGGGATGGGACTTTGATATTAATTTCTTAGCTAACTTTAGGGAAGAGTTTCCAAACTATTTTCAGGATGAGCTTATTTAAAAATTTTAGCATACTTGTCTGTACAATTTATACACACCTTGTCTCCTTTCATATAATAGAGAGTGTCGTACTTTTTACATGATATACATGGCAAAGAACTGTAAATATCATGATTTGCCGGTTTGAGAATGACCATCTGCAAAGGGATTATCAATAATGTCAGATAGAGAAAATCCGGATGAAGCTCTAAGTTTATAACCAGAAAAAATACAGGAATTGCTAAAATTCTGATACTTAAATAATATGGCGTTCGGAGTTCTACTAACCTTTTACAATTGGTACAAGGCTTAGCGCTTGTAAAATAAAGAACGATTCTTTTATAGATTCCAAAAGTTTCTTCCTTACAGTAAGGGCATATTTTTCTACTTCTTAGTATTTCCATATTGGGATAGTAAGAATTTCTCCGGCAAATTATATGCATCTAATTATTGATGTTTCCGTGGTTCAGCTGTTGAAAGAATCACTATTCCCTGCTATCAAAAAAGTTAGAAGTTGTCTGAGACTTGCTTCCTATTCTGTATCAAAAGTGAATGCTGATAACTTATCTGCTTATCGGTCTCTTTTAGTTAGAACCGATCACGGTTGCCAATGCCTCCGAAGCGTGTATTTACTACGTTATTAAGGAGCGAGCCAAAGCGGTATCGGAACCCAAAGCTGAAACCCGCCTCGTAATTGGTTTCGAGCTGCCTACGCCTCAACAGCACTTCTTCAAGATCCGCGCTGCCTTTCGGGAGATTAATCTGGTCGTGGATGAGCTCGAGAAAACCACCAATCTCCACGGAAAGCCCTCTCGTGATACGAATTTCGAACTCTGCATCAAACAGAAGACTGTGGAACTGCAGGTCATGCAAGTACTGAGATGCGTTGACACCTACTTCGATTCCTCCCCATGGCTGCACCACTCTGTACCCGGCATTGAGAAGATGTTGGGGTAGTAGCTCTTCGGTTTTATTATAGATTGTCGTGTCCCGATAGGTAATGTGCGAAGCTCCAAGGCGATAAGCGACTGTCAGTTGTCGTCGATTTGCTTCACGGTAAGGATAGAGACTCCACTCTACGGCACCCATAAAACGGTAACGCCAGTCTACATTGGAAAAAGTTGAGGTAAGAACATCTCCATAAGCCCCCACTGACCAATGTGGCGAGATACTACGCACCGCGTAACTGGTAAACCCGTTGCGTTGTGTTGTGCTTGTAATAGCACCTTCCTCACGATCGAACCGGTCGTAACTATAGTTGAAGAAGGGACGTAGTTGAAGTTTCCAGTCTTCAGTTACGCGCCCCACATATACTCCATACCGACTATCGTACGAACGTTGTGTGGATTCGAAGTCCGCGCTTCCATCGGCATATATTTCAATGGTCCAGTGGTTCCAGGGGTCTTCGGTTTGTTGAACCTGATCCACGTCGTCAAATTCGGAGGGTGCAATGTTAACTCGCAATCGATTTTGCAAAGGAGTTTGGATAAGATAAGGTACGAGTGCGGCCTTAAGGGTTTGCAGAAACCCATTTCGCTCTTCAGCCTCAGTGGCTCCCGCAGAAATGTTGAAAACGGTTGAATAATTTAGCCCTTCAAAGGCACCCAAGCCGATGATATCGATGGTTTGGGCCTCGCCCCCTGATCCGGTATTCTCACGGGTAACGAGTACATGAACATCAGCAACTTCACGGTCACGGACATGATCCAGATAAGGCATCTCCTGACGAATGAAGGATTCATCACAGAAGTCACAATCAAGGAACAGGGCAAGCCGTGCGGGTACTTCCGTCTCCACGGCTTGGGCTATAACCTGACGGGTGGTTACATTAACCAAAAAAAGTACGATTATGCACAGAGTAGTTGCAGTAATGGTTTGTTTCTTCGTAAATGCATGTAATAAGCGTAGCATAATTGAATGTAACAAGAGGTTCAGAATTAAGGAAAACACGGGCTATATTTAGTATCCATCATATCAAGTGTATATTGTAAGTGAACGGAAGAACTATCCGTAAGCGCTACACCATCTCCAATAGTCCCGGTGTTTTGATTATATACTGGATGTGGCAATGTTCTCAACTAAAAGTTAAATCGCGGGAAGCTTAAATCCAAGCAATCAGGAAATCCCAGAATTAAGTCCTGGCTAATGGAAGTCCGGAGACTTCCGAAACGTATACTTTTAAGTCACCGCTATCGCTAAAGACTTAAAAGATCTTTTTTGGGGGATTAAAACGATGAGATAAATCCTGTTAATCTGGTAAATCCTATTTCAATCCTGGTCCATTATGAGAGAAGAGAAAGAAGCTTTGATATAGTATAGGTTTGGTATGAAGCAGAGCTTCAAGAAAGCATTCCGCACCGGAGGTACGGAACGAGGAAAAACGGAAGAACTATCCGTAAGCGCTACACCATCTCCAATAGTCCCGGTGTTTTGATTATATACTGGATGTGGCAATGTTCTCAACCAAAAGTTAAATCGCGGGAAGCTTAAATCCAAGCAGTCAGGAAATCCCGGGAATTAAGTCCTGGCTAATGGAAGTCTGGAGACTTCCGAAACGTATACTTTTAAGTCACCGCTATCGCTAAAGACTTAAAAGATCTTTTTTTGGGGGATTAAAACGATGAAATAAATCCTTTTAATCTGGTAAATCCTATTTCAATCCTGGTCCATTATGAGAGAAGAAAAAGAAGCTTTGATATAGTATAGGTTTGGTATGAAGCAGAGCTTCAAGAAAGCATTCCGCACCGGAGGTACGGAACGAGGAGAAAGCTTAATCTAGTCTTAATTGTGTGCTAGATCTACAACTGCAAATCCATCGTAATTCTTTCGCCATCTCTTAAAACAGTGATGGTTGTAAGTTGACCTTTTTTGAGTTTGTTTAACATGCCCATGTAGGCGTAAATATCGGCAAGTTCTTCGCCGGCAATTCCCACAATAATATCTCCGCCTTTAACTCCGGCATTTGCAGCTGCACGACCTTTGGTTACACCCGTGATCTTCATTCCGTCACCTTCATAGCCATAATCCGGAAGTACGCCCAAGGTTGGTCCTTCTAAACTCATTGATTGGCGTTGTTCGCCGGGAGCTTCAACAAAAGTCAGGTCGTCTTTTTGTAGTTCATCCAGTTGCACCATTACCCGCACCAAATGATGAAGTGCCAATGCAGTGCCATTCATGTTTATATATTCGGTGTCGTCAGATGGGCGGTGGTAATCTGCATGTGTATCCGTGAAATAATGAAGCACGGGAATATCTTTATAATAAAAACTGGTATGATCGCTGGCTCCGGTTCCGTCCTTCACCAAATTCAGGTCCAGATTTCCGGTATTGGCTGAATCTAAAATTGCTGTCCAGTTTTCTGCGGTTCCGATTCCGAAGATCATCAGTTTATTATCAACCATTCTACCGATCATGTCCATGTTGATCATAGCAAGGGCGTTTTCCAGATCTACTGTAGGTTTGTCTACATAATGTGCAGAGCCAAGTAATCCCATTTCCTCACCTGAAAAAGCAAGAAAAAGTATGTCTTTGTCTATTCTATTCTTAGAAAAATATTGAGCAAGTTCTAAAACTCCTGCAGTACCTGAGGCATTATCGTCAGCTCCGTTATGAATACGTTGCTGTTCACCACGATATAACGAACCAAATTCTCCATATCCAAGATGATCGTAATGCGCACCGATAATAATCAACTCATCAGAATTGCCTGTTCCTTGTAACAACCCGGCTACGTTTTTTGAAAGTAGCTTTTCGCCTTCAGCATCTTCTCCGGCATGTGGATTTCTCAATACCGCGGTATTAATGGTAAATTCCTGAAAATAAGTTTCGTTATCTCCTGCGGGTTCTAAGCCAAAATCTCTGAAATGATCTGCAATATAGTTTGCTGCAATAGCCTCGTTAGCGGTTCCTGCTTCACGACCCTTCAGGGAATCGCTTGCAAGAAAGGTGATATGCTTTTCAATATCTGCGGGAGTGATGTTTTCGGAGAAGTTACTTTGGTTGCTTTGAGTACAAGCTATCAACCCTAAAAAAATGATAAGGGAATAGATGAATAAGTTTTTCATTGGTCAGTTTGATTGATTCCCACAAAGGTAACAGTTTTTTTCGTGTTTTGATGAAATAGTGCGTAGTTTTACAACCGTAGTTTAACTACAAAGGTTAGGGGTGCTTTTGCAAAGTGCAAAGGCTGAGATCACACCCTACTACCTGATCCGGGTAATACCGGCGGAGGAAAACCTGTTCGCTTATCTATTTTTAAGATGCGCTTGTTTCGCCTCCTCTTTTTTAAATAAACTTATAATTTTTGCCAGGTAGCCAAATCTAAAACTACGGCAACCGGGTATTCCTAAAGAAGAGGAACTATGTTTCAACTAATCAAATCATCGCTGATGGTGGCGATATTAATCACCATGCTGTCAACTTTTGCAGCAGCACAAATTCAAATTTCAGGTAAAGTACTTGAAGCTCAGACAAAAGAACCGTTGACAGGAGCAACTGTTTTGCAGAGTGGAACCACTAACGGAGTTTCCACAAACACAGATGGATCTTTCGAGATCGATCTTTTAGAAGGTGAAGAAAAATCATTAATAATCAGTTTCACCGGTTTCAAAAGCAAAACCATAACTATTGTTAGAAGTCAGTCTGACCTGCAGATTTTGTTACTTCCGGACACTTATGTAAGTGACGAGGTTCTGGTAGAAGCCACCAGAGTGGATGAATCCATTCCTGTTACTTTCTCAAATCTTGATCAGGAAGAAATAGAGAAGAGGAACCTCGGCCAGGATGTACCTTATTTATTAAATCTGACTCCATCTACCGTTGTAACATCTGATGCGGGAGCCGGAATCGGGTATACAGGTATCAGAATCAGAGGCGTTGATCCGGCACGAATTAATGTGACCATAAACGGAATTCCGGTAAACGATGCTGAATCGCACGGAGTGTTTTGGGTTGACCTTCCGGATATAGCTTCATCCATCGAAAATATTCAGGTTCAGCGTGGCGTGGGAACTTCAACAAACGGAGCGGGGGCATTCGGAAGCTCTATTAACCTACAGACAAGCTCGAACAGCTTAGATCCGTATGCAGAAATTAATACGGGAATCGGTTCTTTCAATACTCGTAAAGCAAATATACAACTTGGGTCCGGCTTGATGAAAAATGGCTGGAGTTTTGAAGGAAGATTGTCAAAGATCATGTCTGACGGATATATTGATCGCGCCGATTCGGATCTGAATTCTTTCTATTTGTCAGGTTCAAAAAGAGGAGAACGAAGTTTGCTTAAAGCAGATGTCTTCTCAGGAAAAGAAATTACCTATCAAGCTTGGTATGGGGTTGAGGAAAGTGTTCTGGAAAGTGGAAACAGAACATTTAATGAAGCCGGAACTGAAAAAAGCGGAAGTCCTTATCAAAACCAGGTGGATAACTATCGTCAGGATTATTATCAACTTCACTATTCCTACAGATTGCAGGATAACTGGACGATCAATACTTCTCTGCATTATACAAAAGGAGAAGGTTATTTTGAGGAGTACAAAGCGGATGAAGATCTTTCTGATTATGGCATTTCGCCTCAAAATCCGGGAGACCCGACTGAATCCGATCTGATAAGAAGACGTTGGTTAGACAATGATTTTTACGGAATGGTTTTCTCAAGTAAGTACACTCATTCGCAGGATTGGAATGTGACGTTTGGCGGAGGATTAAACAGATACGACGGGGCTCATTTTGGCGAAGTGATTTGGGCTCGATTTGCAGGAAACAGTGAATTTGAAGAACGTTATTACGATAACGATGCAATAAAAACAGATTTTAATGTGTATGGGAAGGCTCAATATTTCTTAAACGAAAACCTGAGTTCCTATCTGGATATGCAGGTACGAACAATCAACTATGAGTTTGACGGCGTTGATATTCAGAATAACACGGTAGTGGATGTGCGCGGTTCTGATGACATCGTGTTTCTGAACCCGAAATTCGGTCTGAGTTATCTGCTGAAAGAAGGAAACCGGTTATTTGCTTCTTTTGGAGTAGCAGGCAAAGAACCAACCAGATCAGAGTACGTGGAGTCTTCTGCAGCCAGTCGCCCTGATCCTGAAAGATTGTATAATATTGAAACCGGTTATCGGGGAGATTTCGGACGTTTCTTTGTCGGCGCCTATGGATATGCAATGTTGTATGAAGATCAATTAGTTGTTACCGGACAGATTAATGATGTTGGGGGAGTTGTTCGTCAGAACGTACCAAACAGTTCCCGATTGGGAATAGAAATTGAAGGTGGTGTTTCCATAACATCAAACTTCAGTTGGGCTGCGAATGCAACATTCAGCAAAAATAAGATTGAAAACTATACGGAGTTCATAGACGATTACGATAATGGGGGGCAGATCGAAAGAAATTTCTCTGATACTGACATAGCCCTTTCACCAAGTGTAATTGCTAATTCAATTTTTGGTTTTTCGGAACAGGGATTAACTACTGAGTTAACCACCAAATATGTATCCAAGCAGTATTTGGATAACACTCAGAACGATGCCCGTTCAATTGATCCTTACTTAGTAAATGATCTTAGAGTCAGTTACGCATTTACGAACCTGAGTTTTGCAAAAGCGATCACCGCAAATCTTATGGTCAATAATTTATTGAATGAGAGATATGAAACCAATGGCTACACATTCGGTTTTATAGCAGGTGGAGAACAGCGATTCAATTACTACTACCCGCAAGCGGGAAGAAATTTCTTACTACAAGTGAAATGGGAGTTTTAAATAATGATTTCCTTATCGCTAAACACGTACGGGTAATTCATGAATTACCCGTACGTGTTTAGATAAAAAATCGGACTTAAAAAAGCCCGACTCAATGAGCCGGGCTTTTTCTAAAATCTAACTATGTCATCTCACGGCGCATGCCTGAGATCTGGATCTAATAAAAATCGAGACCCTCTGCATTCGCTGGAGGATGACTTATTCATTCGTCGGAATCAAGCCATTACTTTAGAAACCGCTTCAGCCGCTTCTTTAAGAAGAACAGCAGAGATTACATTCATTCCTGAATTGTCGATGATCTCTTTCGCTTCTTCAGCATTGGTACCCTGAAGACGAACAATAATTGGTACATTCTGTACTTTTTCAGCAATCTCAGGATCTTTAACTGCTTCGATTACACCATTAGCTACACGGTCGCAACGAACAATTCCACCAAAGATATTGATCAGAATTGCTTTCACGTTCGGATCATCCAATATAATTCTGAATCCGTTTTTTACTGTCTCAACGTTAGCTCCACCACCAACATCCAGGAAGTTAGCAGGCTCACCGCCTGAAAGTTTAATAATATCCATGGTCGCCATGGCAAGTCCGGCACCGTTAACCATGCAACCAACATTTCCATCCAGTTTGATATAGTTCAGGTCGTACTTGGATGCTTCCAGCTCAAAAGGATCTTCTTCGGCTTCATCCTTCAATTCAGCAAGGTCAGGATGGCGGTATAGTGCATTGCCGTCAAATGTCACTTTAGCATCCAGAGCGTAGATGTCATCATCCGGAGTTACTATCAACGGGTTGATCTCGAACATATCCGAATCCGTTTCTTCATAAGCCTTATACAAAGCCATGATAAACTTGATACATGATTTAAGTGCTTTACCTTCCAGGCCAAGAGAAAAAGCAATACGACGAGCCTGATTAACCTGAAGGCTCATTCCCGGCTCGATCCATTCTTTGATGATCTTTTCCGGAGTTTCTTCCGCAACTTTTTCGATCTCCACTCCACCTTCGGTAGAAGCCATGATCACATTCTTGCTTTTAGCGCGGTCCAGCAACACACCTACATAAAATTCCTTTTTGATGTCAACACCATCGGTTACATAAATCGTTTGAACAAGCTGTCCTTCATCTCCTGTTTGGATAGTAACAAGTACATCGCCTAAAAGAGATTCAGCAGCTTCTTTAACTTCGTCAATCGTTTTGCATAGAATAACGCCTTTTGCATCGTTCTTTTTAGTGCGCCCTTTTCCACGTCCACCGGCATGAATCTGAGCCTTTACAACAAAAAGTGAAGCTCCGTTTTCTTTCATTTTTTTGGCGGCTTCAACGGCACCTTCAACGGTAGTGGCAGCAATTCCGTCCGGAACGGCAACTCCGTATTCTTTTAAAATTTCTTTAGCTTGATACTCGTGGATTTTCATGTAACAGTATTCTTTTTAAGTGTTAAAAAAGCGATTTTTCAAGACTACTAAAATAGGGAGAATAGGAGCTAAAGGAAAGAAAATGAAATGTTCGATTATTTCATTTCACAAAAGGTTGTGATTTGAGTTGAATCTCGCTTAAATTTGGATGAATTTTAAAATCTATGGATCCATTGCAGAAAGCACAGATCATGACCGAGGAAGACCTGAATCGCACTTATTTGCGGTTTGCTCATCAATTCCTCGAATCTTATGAAGACCCAACCAGACTTGCCATTGTGGGCATGCAAACCCGGGGCGTTTATATCGGTCGTCGTATTGTAGAAGTAATCAAACAGGAATTCGACATAGATATCGATTTCGGAGTGTTGGATGTTACTTTTTACCGGGATGACTTCCGCTCAAAACTGAAGATGCCGGAAGTGCAGGTCACAGAAATTCCCTTTGACCTATACGACAGAGATATCATGCTGGTTGATGACGTGTTATACACAGGAAGAACAGTTCGTTCAGCCATGGATGCTTTAATGGCGTACGGCAGACCAAGAAGGATACAGTTTTGTTGCATGGTAGATCGCGGTCACCGGGAATTGCCGGTAGCAGCAGATTTTACAGGAATATATGTTCCAACTCACGAGAATGAGGAGATCAGAGTAAAAGTTCAGGAGTTTGATGGTGAAGATGCCGTGTATTTAGTAGATGTGGAGGAAGAACTATGAGCATAGATCCGGAAAAATATAACTTCACTCAAAAACATCTTCTCGGATTGGCAGATTACTCAGCTGACGATATCCGATTTGTGCTGGAACAGGCAAAATATTTCAGAGAAATACTGGATCGCCCGGTGCCTAAAGTCCCGACGCTCAGGGATAAAACCATTGTAAATCTTTTCTACGAAAACAGCACAAGAACCAGGCTTTCATTTGAGCTTGCTCAGAAAAGAATGGGGGCCGATGTAGTAAATTTTTCGGCAAGCACTTCTTCTACTAAAAAAGGAGAATCGCTTAAAGACACTATACAGAATATCAGTTCCATGAAAATTGATATGGTGGTAGTTCGGCATGAAAGCCCGGGAGTTCCTCACTTTTTAACTCAATGTGTGGATGCTGCAATTCTGAACGCAGGTGATGGAGCGCATGAACATCCTACTCAGGCGTTGCTGGATATGTTTACCATGCAACAAATTCATCCGGAGCTGAAAGGAAAGAAGATCGCAATTATTGGTGATATTGCCTATAGCCGGGTTGTCAGGTCTAATATAATCGGTTTAACAAAGCTAGGAGCCGAAGTTATAATTTGCGGACCAAAAACACTGATGCCGGTATTTGTAGAAGATCTTGGGGTTACGGTTTCTCATAATTTGGAAGAGACGCTTGCATGGTGTGATATCGCCATGGCTTTACGAATTCAGCTCGAAAGACAAGGAAAAGGGACTGAATTGTTTCCCTCATTAAGAGAATATCATGAACGATTCGGTATCAAACTCTCACATTTAGAAAAATATCCTGACTTTAAGATCATGCATCCCGGCCCCATCAATCGCGGAGTGGAAATGGAAAGTGAAGTTGCCGATAGTGACCGGGCTATTATCCTTGATCAGGTTACCAATGGAGTGGCAGTAAGAATGGCTGTGCTTTATTTGTTGAGTGGCGGGAACAGGGTTTAAGATAGTCTAAATAAATTTAGTCAGAAAAAGCTTGAAATCATCAGGATTGTAATCTAATGTTGATTCGTTTTTCCTGATGTTTGCTTTCGAAACAGAAACGGCTTCAGAGTGCAAATAATCTTTTAGTTTTTCTGTGGACGCGAAACGAAAGCCTATCTTATATTTATCGATTAAATTACCGATGGCTTCAAATCCCTCTTTTGGAACAACAGCCGGAAGTCCCAGAGCCAAGGGGAATAAAAAACGATGGGGTAAAGAAGTGCTGAATCTTAGTGGGTACTTAATTCGTTCTGAGATCTGAAAAGTGACAAGAGCAGCTTTATGATTGTTTGTGATTTCGGAAAAATCATATTTTGAATCATAAATATTGAATGGTTCAAAAGTATGAATATTTTTGTGCTTAATTTTAAAGTTTTTGGAACAACTTAGTGTGATTCCTGATTCTGCTATTTCAAGAAGTTGATTCTGAACCGAATTGAGGCTTCTGAACAGGTCCGGTTTCCCTAAAAAAATCAGATCTTTTTTTTCAACAGTTTTTGGGTTGTTTTCAATATTGAAGTGAGACCGGGGAAAGTAAAACGGTTTTTGATATACAATCTTTTCCTGAACCGGTAAATTATAACTTAGCAGAAGATCATACATCTCCTGTGTGGGAATGATCATACCGTCAATATTTTTCATAGAGGTTTTTAGTAGATATCTCTCAAATAATTCTCTTGCTCCGGAATTCCAAGTTGTAGGAAAGGTCTCCATATTCAATATGGTTTTGGTTTCTTTCATGGAATCCATGGATTTTATCAGATTGATTTCCGGTAGTATTCCTGTTCCCCAGTTACCTATTATAATATCCGGCTTATTCGTTTCCAGAGCTGAAAGTAGTTTTCTGAACAGTGCTTTGGGTAAGATCGGAATCAAAAATCCTAGTGAAAATAGAAACCGGGTATACTTTGGTTTTAAGAGCTTAAAATGTTCATAAAATCTGCCCAAATAGTTTACATCTGATAGCATATCATTTTTCAAATTCTCTGAAGAATTTTTCTGATTTTCAGTACTCAGAACGGATAGGTGCGCCCCTGTTTTTTTTAACGCAATAATCAATTTTGTAGATATTGCCAGATGACCAACAAGTAATAGTTTCATAAAAGAATTAGAAAGAAATGTCTCATATAAATTAGTAAATAGTTATTATACGATACTAATTATAAATACTACCGTATATATTTTTGTGGAAAACACTGCAAGTGACAAACCTACAGTAACAATTGCTATTCCTGTTTTAAATGAAGAAAAGTACATAGAAGATGTTATAAATTCATTTCTAAACTCAACGTATTCAAATATTATTGAAATTCTGATTGCTGATGGCGGCAGCACTGACAAAACAACGCATATTGTTAACGAAATATCTGAGAAAGACCACAGAATAAAACTTTTAGAGAATCCGGAGAAATACCAGTCTTTTGCCTTAAATAAGATGATTAATGTTGCGGAAGGAGATCTTTTTTTACGAGCGGATTCTCACTGTGAGTATGCACATGATTATGTTGAAAAATGTGTTGAATGCATGCTAAAAACAGATGCTGAGAATGTAGGTGGAGCTCAAAACTACAAAGCCGAATCATTAATTCAGGCCGGTATTGCCATTGCAGTTAAAAACTTTTTTGGTAACGGCGGAGCTAAATATATGGATGAAAGCTTTGAAGGATATGCAGACACCGTATTTTTAGGATGTTTTAAGACAAGAGACCTGAGGCAAATAGGTGGTTTTTCTGAAGAAAACCATACAAATGAAGATGCTGAACTCAACTTAAGGTTAAAAAAGCTTTTAAGCGGGAAGATATATGTAAGCCCGTCGATAAGATCGTGGTATTATCCCAGAAAAAGTTTTCCGAAATTATTTATGCAATATTTCAGGTACGGAAGAGGGAGATACATTACCAATAAAAAACATGATGGTGATATTCCGTACAGAAGTAAAGCTCCGTTTATATTTCTTTCATTCATGGTTTTGTTTGGGATAATGGACTTTATTCTTGAGCAAGACCTTGGTTTCATCTATGTGTCTTCAGCCATATTATTGTTGGTCTTTTTTGAAAGTGTTCGCTTTAGTTACGAGAAAAAGGAGTACCTAAAGCAAGAGATTTGGACGGCTGAGAACGCTCATACCCCACCTATTCTCATAATTACCGTATTGTGTTTTTTAAGTTTAGTGATAATGAATATAGCTCATTTTTTCGGGTATGGCTGGCAGGCATTTAAGTCTTTATTTACAAAGGGCAATAGTTGGTAAAAGCTAAATTTTATATCTAATTTTTTAAAAAAGTTGAAGAACAAAGTAGTTACAATAGTAGGTGCAAGACCACAATTCATAAAATTAGCACCTTTATCAAAAAATCTTAGAAAACACTTTGAGGAGATTATTGTTCATACTGGACAACATTACGATGAGGCTATGTCAAAGATTTTTTTTGATGAGCTTGAAATTAAAAAACCGGATTATAATTTAGGTGTGGGATCAGGTAGTCATGCATTTCAAACTGCTCAGATGATGATCCGGATTGAAGAGGTTTTGATAAACGAAAAGCCTTCTTTAGTAATTGTTTTTGGAGATACTAATTCAACATTGGCTGCATCATTGGTTACCTCAAAAATGGGGATTAAAACAGTACATGTTGAAGCTGGTCTTAGGAGTTTTAACAGGTCAATGCCTGAAGAACTAAATAGAATAACTACGGATCATTTAAGCGATTATTTATTTGCTCCTACTAATACAGCTGTTAAAAACTTGATCAATGAAGGACTGAAAGACCGAACAGAAAATACCGGTGATATAATGGTTGATAGTGTTTCTTATTTTTTAGAAAAATCAAAAATAAAATCAAATTTATTAAATAAACTAGGTTTGGTTAAAAATGGCTATTACTTAATGACTTTGCACAGACCTAGTACTGTTGATGACATATTTTTATTAAGAAAAATCCTTAATGAACTTATTAATTTAGGAAAAAAGATAGTATTTCCTGTTCATCCAAGAACGAGAAAAATTTTAGGACATATCGAATTGCCAAAGCAAAATAATTTTATTTTTCTAAATCCAGTAGGTTATCTTGATTTTATAAGTCTAATGTCGAATGCAGATAAGATTATTACTGATTCAGGAGGAATACAAAAGGAGGCATATATATTAAAAACCCCATGTATTACACTTCGGACTGAAACAGAATGGGTTGAAACAGTCGAGAATGGATGGAACCTTTTATTGAACCCGCACTCTGAAATAAAATTTCGAAAAATTGAAAATTTTAAAAACCCAGATAAACAAAAAAAACTATTTGGTGAAAATCCTTCGACTAAAATGATTAACAAGCTTCTTGAAATTTTTTAGTCTCATGTTTAGATGAAAATAGTTCAAATGTCATCTGCTCATCATGTTTTTGATAATAGAATCTTTAATAAGATCTCGAAGTCATTAGTAAATCATGGTTATAACGTAGACCTGTTAATTCAGCATACAAAAAATGAGGTGGTTGAAGGGATTAATATAATTGCATTACCCAAAGTTTCTGGAAAACTAGGAAGGCCACTGAAGGTTATACCTGCATTGTTAAAAAAAGCAATAGAATACCCACCAAAGACCATATTTCATTTTCACGACCCGGAGTTAATATTAGTTGGTCTGCTTTTAAAGATATTTGGGTATAAAGTAATTTATGATGTACACGAAGATGTTCCCAGAGATATTTTAAGTAAACAATGGATTCCAAAGTTCCTGAGAGGCACTGTGTCTAGTTTTTTTGAAGAATTAGAATCACGTATTGCCCCCAAATTCGATGGTTTAATAGTAGTAACACCTTTTATTAAAGAAAGACTTAATTTTAAAAATAGCTTGCTCGTTCAAAATTTTCCAATCATAAAAGAAATAAATTCTATAAAAAAAAATAGGCTTGGTGAAAATATTTTTTATGTAGGTGATATTACTTTGGTAAGAGGAATAGTCGAAATTGTTGATGCAATAGATATTTTAAATAGAAAAAAAGGAAGAAAAATAAGACTTAAACTAGCTGGTCAATTTTCACCAGAAATTCTTAAAACAGAAATCAAAAAAAAAGCAGGTTGGGAGTTTGTAGATTTCGTTGGATGGATCAATAGACGAGAATTACATCAATATGCTCAAGAATCTCAAGCTGGTTTAGTTATTTTCCATCCTATTGAAAGTCATATTAATGCACAGCCTAATAAGCTTTTTGAATTCATGCTTGAAGGGCTACCAATAATAGCATCCGATTTTCCACTATGGCGAAAAATAATATTAGATAATCGGTGCGGGTTTTTAGTTAATCCACTTTCTGCTAAAGAAATTGCTGTGGCACTTGAAAGGCTTATTGAAAATTCTGATGAAAGCTTTGAGATGGGTAAAAGAGGCCGAAAAGCTGTGCTTAAAAAGTATAATTGGACAAGTCAAGAAAAAAAGTTAATCGCTTTATATAAATCGTTAACTTAGCGTTTGGATAGAATATTTTAAAATAAAAGGATTGGAAACCTTAAAAATGGCTAAAGAAAATAAAGTTGACTTATTAGATGTTGCAACTACGCTTGCTAAAAGAAAGAAAACTCTGTTAACAGTTATTTTTCTTTCAAGTTTGATTGGAACCATTCTTGCATTTGTCTGGCCTAAAAGTTACAAATCCGAAGTATCATTTATTGTAACAGATGGTAATGCAGTAAATTTTTCAAGTGGAGGTATACTAAGTGGGTTGGCAAATCTCTCAGTTAAAGGATCGAGTATTACATCTGATCAGACCTTAATATTGATTCGGAATAAAGAAATTCAGAATCAGGTAATTGATAGATTTAATCTACAAGAAATATATGGTACGACAATACCTGAAGCGCTAAGAAGGAAACTGGACAACAGTATTGTTATAAATGAAAAAAGAGAGGGAGGATTAGGGTTTAATACCATAATAGCAATTAATATAGAATATACAGACAGTGATCCAGAAAGAACATTTGAACTGGTTAATTATTACTATGAACTGGTAGATGAAAAAGTAAGAGAATTAAACAAGAAAAGTGTTGAGGATGGGTTTCTTTTGCTTGAAAACAGATTGATTCAAAATGAAAAAGAATTACAAATTGCTGAAGATAGTCTGGTAAGTTTTCAAGCCAGATATGGTATACTTGAAGTAGAAGAACAGGCTAAGGCTCAGGTCAAGGGGATAGCAGATTTAAGAGCTGAAATTGTGAAACTTGAGATCGAAATTGGATATGCTGAAGAGGTTTTGGGTGAAAATAGTTCCAGAGTTTCGGATTTGAAGATTCAGAAAAAAGAGTTTGAGAAAAAATATAATCAACTTGTAGAAGGTACCGAAGTATCAAATAAGGCTTTTGAAAGCTTTCCTTCAATAAAAGAAATGCCGAATTTGTTTATTGAATATCTTAGAAGATACAGAGAGGTTGTGGTTCAGGAAGAAATATATAAGGTATTATACCCGCAGTACGAGCAACAAAAGCTAAATTATGAAGAAGTTACTTCAGGATTAGAAATAGTTGATCCTGCACTTTTTCCTACTTATAAAGCAGGTCCTAAAAGAGCATATATAATGATCGCTTCGTTTCTGTTTGGGGTAATACTTTCACTGCTTTTAGTTTTTATTCAGGAATGGAAAAAAAGGATTAAAGCAGAAAACCCTGAGGATTATGTTAGGATGAAAAAGTTTTCGGATTCGTTAAAAACCTGGAAATGATAGCAATTAAAAAAGCTCTTAATGGCTTCATAATTGTTGTGCCTATTATAGCAGGAGCTTATCTGTCTGGTATGGTTTATTTGTCAGAGGGTTCTGCCATACCACTTACAGCATTTCAAATAGCTCTGATTTTAGGCGCTTTGCTTCTGTTAGTCAGAAAAATCTTAGGAAGAGAAGCTAGTTTCCATTTTTATGGTATTGAAATTGAGTATTTATTATATCTAGCGGTCATTTTTTTTTCTCTTATTTACAGCCCGGAACGGGCAGAAGGTTTATTCAATGTTATAAGATATGTCGTGTTGATAGTATTGACATACATTATTTATAACTCTGTCAATTCAATAAAAGAACTTCGAACAATTTGTTATTCTGCTGTTATCATAAGTGTTATGATAGCTATACCCAGCATTATTGAGTCAGTTTTGAATCCTGAAGTTACAGCTCTTAAGTACATTAACGCTGGAAGAAGAATAATAAGGTCTAGTGGAGCAGAAAGAGATCCTAATATTTTTGGCAGTTATTTTATACTTCCAGCATTGATTTTGGTATCACTTATGGGTAACGCTAAAAACCTTAAACAGAAAATCAGTCTTTTTAGTATTTGTGGGATTATTATGGTGGCTGTACTTCTAACCTATTCCAGAAGTACATGGGTAGCTTTGTTTTTTGGAATAGGTATAGTCGTCGTATATCAAAGAAACTTTGATTTTATTTTATACAGCTTCGTGACATTATTTTTAATTTTTTTAGGAAGCGATGCGGTGCGGGATATTGTATTTAGTTTTGGGGACAGAATAATTGATATATTTGCAGGATCTTCTGATGATTCATCCAGATTCAGAATTATCCTGTTGGAAACTGCAATTTTAATGTGGTTAGACAGCTATACTTTTGGCGTAGGTTATCAGGGCTTTTCCACGGCTTTTCAGAAATATCATCCTCCTCAGGAAGTTGGGGGTGTTTACGAACCGCACAACGAATATTATACAGTATTAGCCGAACTTGGCCTGATAGGCTTTCTTATTTTTATGTTTTTACTTTGGAGAATCTTAAAAGCAGGATGGAATACAATAAAGTATTACGAAGCTGAAGGAAAAGACAATTCCATTGCGTTAGCTTTATTTGCATCCTTTTGTGGATATCTGATCTTTTTTCAGTTTCTGGGAGGTATGCAACTACATAGTATCTTAACTATAAATATAGGTCTTCTGTTTTGTGCTTCTAAATTTGTGGGTAAGAGGGAAGAACCCGAATCAGCTGTTTAATGCGTTCTTATAGTTAGTGAGAAGTCTTTTTAAAAATGCGGGCTTCCCGTAATTAACGGTAATCAATTCATTCAGCTTTTCAGGATTATATTCTGAATGAGTTTCGGTCATTTCCAGAATATCTGATGCATCAGCATTTTCCAGTTCGTTAGTAATTATTCCGGCTCCTTTATTTATTACTTCAGCATTTCCGCCTACATCAGTGCATACCAAAGGCAAGCCGCATGCAGCAGCTTCCAGTATAGAAACATTGAATCCTTCTCTCCGGCTTGGGAGAATATAAAAGTCTGCAGCCCGATAATATTTTATCAGTTGTTTTGGTGGTACTGCCGGAATCAGCTCAACATTATTAAAAGGGTTATCTTCAATCGACTTAATTACCGAATCAGAATATTCAGTGGGTTCTCTGTTTCCAACGATATGGAATTGAATGTCAGAGAGCTCTTTTTTTTCAGAAATAGTATCAATCAACAAGTCTAATCCTTTTTCATGGCGGATGTTTGCAACTGTTAATGCATGTTTTTTAGAGGTTGTCCAATGCAGTTTTTTTCTGACCATCTTTTTATCACCGGAAGACAGTGGAGAGTAAGATTCTGTATCTACCATATTGTAAATGATGTCTGACTTTTCACTTAACTCCGGAAATACGGTTTCAATATCTTTTTTTAACTTAGGACCTGAGTAAAGAATTCTGTCTGAAGCAGCAAACGACTCTTCTATGAGGCCGGAAAGAACAGGAGTGTCTTTAGTTTGGTACCAGTCACTTCCATGGATTGTTAAGACAGTTTTAAAGCCGGATTTTTTAAGGTCAGGTATAAGTAACCCATCAGGATAAGCCCAGTGGACATGAATGATATCATATTGTTTTTTCCGAAGGAAGCTCAGCGTCTGTTTAGATAAAGATCTTTGGATTAAACCGGGAAATCTTCTCTTAGGGAAAGAAAGATACTGAACTCTGAAGCCTTGATCAGAATCACAAAGAAGCTCAGTTCTTGAAGTCTTCCATCTCCCTGTAAAAGGAATAGCATGCGGAGTAGGCACAATCAGATCAACTTCGTTTTCTGGACTTTCTTTCAAAAGTTCAAATTGATCCTGAATAAATTTTCCTTGATGTGGAAAAAGTTTTGTTGGGTAAAGATGACTAATTAAAGCTATTTTCATCGATTAAAGATACTTTAAACCAATCAGATTCTAAACACTCTTTAAATAATATTAGTGATCAATAAAGATTATACATCGAAGGGGATTATTTCTAATACTTTTTTTAGTATTGCCAGCAAAGTGTTCCCAATTCTTCTTTCTCTGATTTGTATACCAATAATTATTAAAGGATTGGGTGAAGAAAAATACGGAGCGTTTACCATTGCATTGGTTTTTATAGGCTATTTCAACCTGTTCGATCTTGGTCTGGGGCGTGCTATTACAAAACTGATTTCAGAAAGAATTGGTAAAAACAAAGACGGTGAAATTGCAGATATTTTTAAAACAGGCGTAACACTTACTTTTTTGCTAGGAATTGTTGGAGGATTGATCTTTTTTATTATTTCTGAGCCTGTAACAGTTAAATATCTGAAGCCACCGAAAGACTTCCTTGATGAGGTGATAAGAGGTCTTACCTTTTTATCAATCGGAATACCCTTTGCCATTATGATCAATAGTTACAGGGGGGTTCTGGAAGCATTGCATGAGTTTAAATCTATTACCTTGGTGCAGGTCATTCTGGGAGCGGCAACATATCTTGGAATAATTGCGCTGATGGAATTTACCAAAGATCTGGCTTTTTTAATTGCATACCTGACAGCTGTAAAAGTAATACACTTCATTGTATACAGAACCATAAGCAATTCGAAATTGAACACTTCGGAAACTAACGGGGCATTTCGGAAAAGTTATATAAAAGGACTGTTCAGTTTTGGAGGCTGGATCACAGTCTCAACAATAGTGAGCCCTGTAATGACAGCGTTGGACCGTTTAATTGTAGCATCGAAAGAAGGAATGGAAAATGTGGCTTATTATTCTACGGCAAGCGAAATTACGCAAAGAGTAGGGATGCTCCCCAGTGCGTTAGTGAGTGTTTTATTTCCGGTATTTTCAAGGAACCAAAACTTTAATGAAACCCAAAATTCAAAACTTTATAAAGCGAGTTTTAACCTGTTACTTTTGGCTAGTGGTATTTTCGCAGTTTTATTCATTTGTTATGGAAGAGACTTCCTTGCTATCTGGATAGATGAAAATTTTGCAACAGAAAGCTATGTAGTTCTTCAGGTGGTGACCGTAGGAGCATTATTTAATTTTTTGGCAAGGATTCCATTTTCATTTATTCAGGGAGTCGGTCGCCCGGATATAACGGCAAAATTTCATGTGCTTGAGTTGCCCATATTCCTAACACTTTTGGTAGTGCTTACAGATAGCTTTGGAATAGTTGGGGCAGCGTACGCATCTGCAATACGAATGATTTTAGATTTTGTACTATTACATATGTATTCAATAAGACAGTTCAAGGTAGACTTTAATCTACTTCCTTTGCTGCTTGGAGCAATTTTGCCTGTAATATTGTCTCTTACCATTGCATATTCAGAATTGGGATTTGCTCTTAAATCCCTAAGTGCAGCAGCTTTATTAATCGTATTGATCGCATCTTTTTGGTTCTATGTATTTGATGAAGAGTTAAGGCTCAGAATTATTAGAATAACCAGGGGGAGCAGTTGAAGAAAGGTCTGGTTTCAATAATTACGCCTGTTTATAACGGAGAGGATTTCCTTGACCGGAGCATAAAAAGTGTGCTCAGCCAGACGCATCAAAATTGGGAATTACTACTGATTGATGACGGATCGGTCGATGATTCAATAAGGGTAATTGAAAGATATCTGTCTGATGAGCGCATTAAACTTCTGAAAAATGAATCTAATTCGGGTATTCCGGCAACAAGAAATAAAGGCATAGAAAATTCCGGTGGGGAATATATAGCGTTACTTGATCAGGATGATGAGTGGTTCCCCGATAAGCTCCAAAAACAAGTACAGATCTTCAATGAGCAGGGAAACATTTACGGCTTAATTTATTCAAATCTGGAAGTACGCTATGATAACGGAGATGTGACTGAGCGGAAAAAGGAAATAGAGCCTGCAGCGGCAATTAGTGAAAATCTGGAGTTAATGTTGCTTCGAAACCTGATCAGTTCCCCGACAGTGCTAATCAAAAAAGAAGTATTGGATGAAGTGGGACTCTTTGATAACTCAATTAAATGGGGAGGGGATGACTATGATCTCTGGATCAGAATCGCTCACAAATATAAATTTTTTTATATAGATGAAGTTTTGAGCATCCGATATGAACATCAACAGAATTACAGCGCTGATAAAAAAAGGATGATGTTCAGAACTATTGAGCTTGCTGAAAAGTATATCAGGGAGTTTGGTGTAAATCCGGATATTAAAAAAAGACTCAGATCCAACCATTATTACAGGTTTGGAATTGAGTCTTTGAAGAAAAAAGAAGTTTTAACCGGAATCAATTATATCCTGAAATCTGTTTTGACCTCAGTACAGGGAATCAGAGAGCTTGGAAAAACGATAAAGAACAGATTTTAGAAAAAAGGAATCTACAATCTCCTCACAGCAACATAAGTAGTAATTATACCGGTAATAGTAGTAATAGCGGTCATAATTAATTGTGTTCTTTGATTTCTGAGTTGTTGTTTTTGAATATCATAAGCTCTTTTCGCGTTAAGTTCTTCAACCGGCTGGCGGTCTATGAAAATTTTATCGCCGGAGCTCAACTCAGTTTCTCCAACTTTAAACCAGGTAGCATTTCCTGCTTTTAGAATAAAAATTCTTTCTTTGTCTGCAGAAAGAGCAAAACCACCAGCCTGTGTTATATATTCATTTACTGTTTTCATATTCGAGAAACCAAAATATCCCGGATTGTTAACCTGGCCAAAAACAAAAATAGTTTGATCGTCTCTTGGAATATAGAGGCGATCCCCATCAAAAATCCTCAGATTCCTAAGTTGAGAATTATCCGTTAAATCAATGTATACTTTATTTTTGGATAGTCTGGTTTCAGCATCAAGATATTCGAGTCCTTGCACATATTGATCAGAAGTTCTTTTCATGAGATCTGCGTTAAACTGATTGGGGATTTCATTTTTTTGGCCCCCACTTCTGACCAGATAAGCAGCAGCTGGCAATGCCTCAGTTGAAAGTCCGCCGGCAGTTTGAAGTAGTTCTAAAGCGGTTGTTGATCCGCTTTCAATTGGAAAGTTTCCGGGGATATTTACTTCTCCGTATACCCATGCTGAAGCTGAGGCGTCAAATTCATCTCCGAATGGCGCAACCACTCTGTCGTTCGGCAATAAGTTAAAAGAATCCCACTCTTCGGACTCTACAACAATCTGTTCAATTCCATCAACAGCTCTTCGATATATAAAAAGCTTTGTAGTATCCGCAGTTTCTTCAAATCCACCGCCAAATTTAAGAATTAAAGAAGGAGTGTCTCCCTTTTTGTACTCGAATTCGTAATCTGCTTTTACTGCTCCTGAAATGCTGACTTTGGGAGTTTCACGGTTAGTAGGAATAATGTTAATTAAATCTCCGTCTTTAACGAAAGGATTGCTTTTTAAACTACCCGTTCTGAAATACTTGACAAGGTCTGCTTCTGATTCAGTTCCATCAGAATGATAAATTTTAATAGATCTGAATGAGTAGTTATCATTTGTTAGAAAGTCACTGGAATTAGGGATAGATTTAGAAAGATCTCTGTTTCCAGACGTAATAGAAGAAAAAATAGCCTGATCAACACGTGATTGAGGATACGTAAGGTATTTTCCCGGATATGGAACACCTCCGGTAACATGATAGATCACAGGTCTTGGGCTGTCTATAGTGATAGTTACCGATGGATTCTTTAAATGGGATGAAGTAGCTTCTTGAATTTTTTTCTCACTTTCCGGAACTGAGAGTCCGTTTATGTTTACCGGTCCGACAACCGGTAGTGTTACATCGCCCTGAGGATTTACCAAAAGCCCGCGAAGAAAAAGAGACTGTGCGCCATCAATCTTTATTGAGATAAGGTCATTTACTCCTAGAATATAGTTCTGCAGATCAAGAGAGGCTTCTATAGGATTAATTCTTGAAGCAAGCTGAACACTTAAAGGATCCGTGTAATAAAATCCCCCAAAAACATCAGATAACTCAATATTGAAACCATCTTCTTGCTGATTCCCGTTATTTTGTGCGTACAGGAAGGAGGTACAGATAAAAAGAAGTAGAATCCCCAATAAAATTTTGCCGGAATAGTGTTTAAACATAAATGAATTTAATTAGTTTTTGACTTGTATAAAGATACAGGGAGCCTTGCCATTACGATGCCCGCAATAACGGAAAGTGACCCAATATATTGAAATAGCGTGAGTACTTCATCCAAAATAATTACACCGAACACCAATCCCAGAACGGGTACCAGATTTTGGTATGTGGCTGTTCTAACCGCTCCGATTTTTACGATTCCATTATTCCAGATGAGATAAGCAATTCCTACAGATAACGTTCCTGAATAGATCAAACCACCGTATGCTTTGGGTGATATTGAACCCCAGTTCAATTCTAACAAAGAGGGAGCGCCTATAAGTGATAAACAGATAAACCCTACAAGTGCCATAAATGCAGAAAACTGAGTAGAATTATAAAACCTGAGATATCTTTTTGATAAAACTGTGTAGACGGCCCACACAACCGCAGACAGAATTGTAATGATGTCGCCTAAAAAGGTATCAGATTCAAATGAGATCTCATTATTTCCACCTGCAACGATGAGGGCAACTCCCGAAAAAGCGAAAACTACGCCTATAGATTTTACAAAAGTAAGCTTTTCATCTGTAAAGAATTGGGAAAGTAAAGCCACCCAAATAGGAATGGTGCCCAGCATTACCGAAGCATTTGCTGCTTTGGTCAAATTTAATCCTACAATAAATAACATTTGATAGAGCAGGTTTCCAATAAGTCCAATTCCTATCAGCGCCCAAAAATGTTCTCTCTTTACTTTAAGGGAAAATCCCTTTCTTTTGGCGGCAAAATAAAGTAATGCAAAGGCGAGGAAAAACCGGATAGCATTAAAGCTGTAGGGGTCAAATTCTAGGAGTGCAATTTTAACAACGCTGAAATTTAGAGCCCAAATTACCGCAACACCAATAAGAGTCAGATCTGTAAGATATTTTTTTATCAATCGGGGTAAAATTATAAGGCTGAAAATACAATAATCAGCCTTCTGAAACGATTAGAAAAAGACTCAGAAACAATTAAGCTTTTGCCGGAGCTGTTTCTTTACCTTTCCCAAGCGTTTTATTGATATAAAGCTGTTGAACAATAGATAGTAAATTGAAAATCAGGTAATACAAACTTAATCCCGAAGCAAAACTATTGAAAATGAATAGCAGCATAACCGGGAAGATATATTGCAGTACCTTCATCTGTTGAGCCATTGGATTGCTACCTCCGCCACCGCTCATTCCTCCGGTTAACTTACTTTGGAAAACCATGGCTAACGACATCAGCAAAACAAAACCGCCTATTGCATCTCCTAAGAATGGAATTGAAAAGGGCAGGTTTATGATATAATCCGGAGCTGAAAGATCGCTTGCCCACAAAAATTCTTCCTGACGAAGCAGGATGGAATTCTGGAAAAACCTCCAAAGAGTAATCAGGATAGGAAACTGAAGAAGGTTTGGTAAACACCCACCCAAAGGATTTACCTTATTCTTCTTGTAGAGCTTCATAGTTTCCTGCTGCTGCTTTTGCGGATTGTCTTTATACTTGTCCTGCAATTCTTTAAGCTGAGGCTGGAGTTCTCTCATAGCAGCCATACTTTTATAACTCTTAAAAGTAAGAGGGGAGAGAACCAGTTTAACTGAAGCAGCAAAAATAATAACCAGAACTCCGTAATTACTGATAAACCCACTGAAGAAAGTGAAAAAAGGAATTACTATAAAACGAACAAACGGATCAGAAAACCAACGCAGCCAGTTGTAACCAACTTCTACCATGTCGTAGGCGTGTTCATCTACCTGTTTGATCTCATAATATTTTAATGGGCCGACAAACAGTTTATAAGAAAGAGTTCCGTTATCTGGAATGGAGGAGGTGATGGAAGCGGTGTACTTATGTTTTGTAAGCGGATCGTCATTTTCACCCGTAACTTCACCGGTCAGAAAAGCACTTTCCGTTTGATGCTGTGGTTTAATGAATTGAGTGAAAAATTTAGTACGGGTAGCAGACCAGTCAATATTTCCATTGAAAGTTTCTTCTTTTCTACCCGGTTCTTCAACCTTGAATTTTTCGAGCTCTTCTCCTAGATAAACGTAAGCAGCTGCATCAATACCTTCCTGCTTTTTATCTTTTTCAGATGGATTTAATTTTGATGTCCAGCCAAAATCGACGGCTCTGCCAATTATGTAGTCACTGACACCGATGAACTGAGCGTCAAAATCGATCTCGTAGGTATCGGCTAAGAAAGTGTAAGTGTAAACAATCTGACGACCATCACTAAGCTGAAGAGCATATTTTAATTCTCTGGTATCGCCTTCGTTAAGTGTGAGAGAAGAACCTGTTGTTATTTGGGTAAACAAAAGATTCTGAGTATCTACATTCAGATTTTCGGTAGTTAAAAATCCAAAATTATAAGCTGATTTTGATGAATCCGAGATCAGCTGGAACGGAGCGCCCCCCCAGGAATCATATTCTGAAAAAGTAAATGAAACAGGGCCTGCTCCTTTATTTGAGAAAACAGCAGTATAAAGTGGAGTTGTGACAACAAACTCAGATTTTTCCGAAACTCCTGTACTAGAAAAAATTTCTGACTTCGGAGAGGTACTCTCTTCAGTTATTTGCTCTCTTATAGTTGGTTGAGAAGGAGCTTGATCAGTTACTGCCGGGGTCGTATCTCTGTTTTCTGCAACTTCCGTCTGAGTTAAACTATCCTGCCGGGCTCTTTCAGCGATTTGAGCAGCTCGTTCTTCTTCGCTGGGCATGCTTACAAAAAACCAAGCCACCATTATTAAAAAAATAAGTCCAAGTCCGGTTGCGGTGTTTTTATCCAAAAGTCTGCGGTTTTAAATAGTTTGATTTGTAGAAAGCAGTCGGTTACGGAGTTCATCCATCATAGTTACTATATGAACTTGAGCTTCTGCAAATCTGAGGTTTGTAGTGCGGGCAACAAGTACACAATGAAGACCAATACCCAGCTCATGTGCGGTGTCAATGATCTGATGCTGATTCAGGCGAAATGATTCCCTCATAACTCGTTTAGCATTAATTCTTTGTACAGCATTGCCTGTTTTTTTTGGTGAGATAAATCCGATTTTAAAATCCCACCCGGAAGTATTAAACGTAGTGTAGCGAAGATTCACCGATGGTGATTTTATGAGCGCGGCTCCGGAAAATAAATTCTGGAAATTTCGCTTACCACGTAAGATTCGAGATTTAGGTAAGGTAAATCTGCGAGGTAGAGCAACAGTTATGTTACTTTGCTCCTTTGCGCTCATCACTAACACTAAGCTTGTGGCGGCCTTTAGCCCGGCGGCCTGCAATTACTTTGCGTCCGTTTTTAGTAGACATACGCTCTCTGAAGCCATGCTTATTCTTGCGTTTTCTATTACTTGGTTGAAATGTACGTTTCATTGGATTTGGATGTTTTTGCGTTCAATTCGTATCCGAAAAAGGCTTTAAATATAAGGATTATATCCGAAAATCTTAACTATTATTTTGAATAATATTTTAAAAGCCTACTCTTCCTGAACAGGGAAATTCAATGATACTTTTGTGCCTTCATTTACTGCTGATGAGATCAGAAATTTTCCATCTTTTTGGTCTAATAAACGAAGTGCCTCCACTAAACCAATTCCAAATCCTTGTATATCTGAGTCCGTTTTCTGGGATTCTACATATTCTAGTTTATGCAGCGCCTCCAGTTTTTCTTTGGGAATCCCTGAGCCGTTGTCTTCTACTATTACTAGTATGAACGGATCATCTTTTATTTCGTTTCTGCTGAAAGATATTTTTATGGCGCTATCCAGCGTGGAAAATTTTATAGCATTGGATACAACATTTCCAATAATATTTATGATTTGGTTGGAAGTCATGGTATTTATTGAACAGCCTTCTTCACACTTGTTTTCGAAGTGAAGCTCAATCTCTTTTAGTGCACTTTGCATAGAATAAAGTGAGCTTATCCTGTCAATAATGGTAGATACAGGAGTAGAAACCTCACTTTCATTTTTGTCTATCTGATGCTGAAGTGTTCCCTCTGCATATTCAAGCAGATTTTTTGCCGATTCTTTTATCATTCTGACGCTCTTCAATATCTTACTGTTCTCAATATCACTTTCTAAAAGACTTGAGAAACCGATGATTCCGGATAGGGGGCCCCTGATGTCATGTCTGGTTTTCGTGACTAGTTTTTCCTTTGTTGTAAGTTTTTCTGACTGAACGTTAAACTTCTTTTTCAGGATCAGATAATCTGCTACTTGCTGATTAATTAATTTCAGACTTTGAATTTGTTTATTGCTAAGATTAAGTGTCTCTGTATGTAACAAACAAGAAGAGCCGATAAAAACACCTCTCTCATCTTTAAAAGGAAACCCCAGATAGTATTTGAGATGAGGTGAACCTGTTACCAATGGGTGAACCTGGAATTGTTTGTCTTCATTGAAGTCTTTTATTTCATACATTTCTTCGTTATTGATAGTAATGTAGCAAATAGATTCTTCTACCGGAATGTGCTCAAATTCCATTCCGCATTCAGCAACTGTCCACTGATTTTCATCATCAATTAAATTGATCTGAGAGTAAAGAGCGCCAGAAATATGGCAAATTAACTCCGAAAATCTTGCCAAAACCTGATCTTTTTCGTTATAGTCCAGAGAAAGCTCAAGAAGAGAAGAAGCTCTATTCTCACCCGAAGTATTAGATATATCCATAGTAACCTTTCTTAATTAACCCATAATAGATAAATATGTATCATATACACAATCTTTGTCTTATGTAAAAGCAAGTTACGTATTGTAAGCCGTTTGGGATTGGTTCAAATAAAGGCGACCTTTAAAGAGCAAGTTAAAGGTCAGGTATCGGCATTTCTTAGTAGTTAGTACAGTATTTGTTTTCCCTTCTCTAGTTTGTAAACACAATTTTTAATTTTCACAGCCGAAAAAGATAACAATTCACATTTTGTGGATAAGATCTGTACATGTGAGCAATATTTATATTTTTATAATGGAATACGGTAAAGTAAAATGGTTCGATGCAGAAAAAGGATTTGGATTCATCGCACCTGAAAATGGAAGCAAAGATGTTTTCATGCACAGAAACAACATCGAGAACCTTGGATACAATGAAGGTATCAAAGATGGAGAATCTGTAGAATTTAAAGTTGAAGAAACACCAAAAGGACTCAGTGCAGTTGATGTGTATGTTCTTGAATGATGGTTAATTCAATGTATTGAATTTCAAAAGCCTGGTTTCGAAAGGAATCGGGTTTTTTGGGTTTAGTATCTTACTCCCAAACCACCGTAGTTCCTTCGTCTTTTCCTTCTACAACAATCTTCTTGAAATTCCCTCTTTCATTCATGTTAAACACAATGATAGGAGTATTGTTTTCGCGACAAAGAGTGAAGGCGGTAAGATCCATCACTGATAGGCGTTGTTTCAATACATCATCACCGGTAATGCGATCGTATTTTTTGGCGTCGTCGTTTTTCTCCGGATCAGAATCATAAATGCCATCCACTCTGGTTCCTTTCAGGATAACATCCGCTTCAATTTCGATGGCTCGTAAAGCTCCTGCAGTATCCGTAGTGAAATAAGGATTTCCGGTTCCGGCTCCAAAAATTACTACGCGACCTTTTTCCAGGTGACGAACAGCTCTCCGGCGAATAAAAGGCTCTGCAATTGCCTCCATTCTGATGGCACTCATTAATCTGGTCTGTACGCCTTGTTGTTCTAAAGCATCCTGCAAAGCCATGCTGTTGATCATTGTTGCAAGCATTCCCATATAGTCGCCTTGTACACGATCCATTCCTTCAGTAGCTCCCTTAACTCCACGAAAAATATTTCCACCTCCAATAACCACACAAACTTCAACCCCTTCTTTCTGCACACTTTTGATCTCTTCGGCATACTGAGTGAGAATATCACCATCAATTCCATGTCCCTGAGTTCCTAAAAGTGCTTCGCCGCTGAGTTTTAAAAGGATGCGTTTGTATTTATTTGCCACTGTAGTTGGTTTTAGAAATTATGGGTCAAAAAAAAGGCTGCTTTGAAAACTCAAAACAGCCTTAAGGTAAAGAAAATTTGGTTAAGCCTCTTCGCCTAATTGAATTCTGTGGAAGGACTTAATAAGTGGAGTGTTATTTTGCTCCAGATATTGTTTTACGTTGATTCCATTGTCTTTTACGAACTTTTGTTCAAGTAAAACACGCTCTTCGTAGAATCTGCGAAGTTTACCCTGAGCAGCTTTTTCAGCGATCTCAGCAGGCTTTCCTTCGTTGATCAATTGCTCTTTAGCAATTTCCAATTCCTTTTCTACAGTAGTAGCGTCAACTTCATCGCGGGTAACTGCTAATGGATTCATTGCAGCAACTTGCATTGCAACATCACGAGCAACATCTTCATTTTCCACATCACCATCAAACTCAGCTAACACACCAAGTTGGTTTCCGGCGTGGATATAGTCAATGATAGATCCTTCAGTTGTAATCAGAATACAGTTAGAGATCTCGATTTTCTCGCCGATCTTTCCAACCATTTCCTGTAAATGGTCAGCAATTGCTTTACCATCAACTTCAGCTTTAAGAAGATCATCAATATTGTCGATATTGCCTTCATAAGCAGCGTTCAGAAAACCTTCAGCCTGAGCCTGAAAATCTTCGTTACGAGCTACGAAATCTGTTTCGCAGTTCACTTCAATAGCTACAGCTTTTTTAGCATCATCGCTAACTCTGGAAAGAATCAATCCTTCCTTTGCATCACGATCAGCACGCTTGTCAGCTACTTTCTGACCTTTTTTACGAAGCAATTCAACTGCAGCATCAAAATCGCCCTCTGTTTCGGCTAATGCTTTTTTGCAGTCCATCATGCCCGCTCCGGTCATGTCTCTTAGTTTTTTTACGTCAGCAGCAGAAATACTCATTTCTCTGAATAGTGTTTTTGAAAGTTAAAATTATTCTTCTTCGTCAGTGTCAGCAGACTCTTTTGCATCAGATTCAACCGGTTCTACAGTTGGTTCATCTGCCTTTTTCTTAGCATCGCCTGATTTTTTCTTCTTACGAGAGCGAAGCTTGGTCTTTACTTCCGGAGTGTCTTGTTCTTCTTTAGCTTCAGAAGCAGCGCTTTCCATTACTTCTTCTTCCTGGTGTGCTTCTCTTTCAGCAGCACCTTCAATAATAGCGTCAGCTACCTGTGAAGAAACTAATTGGATTGTTCTGGCAGAATCATCATTACAAGGGATGATGAAATCTGGTACATCAGGATCACTATTGGTATCAACCATAGCGATAACAGGAATATGAAGCTTGATCGCTTCGTTTACAGCCAAGTGTTCTTTAAGAATATCAACTACAAAAATAGCTCCCGGAAGTCTGCCCATGTTGGCGATACCACCTAAAGTATTTTCAAGTTTTTCCTGCTCTCTTTCAAGCATAAGACCTTCTTTCTTGGTAAGCTCATCCATAGTTCCGTCAGTCTTCATGCGCTCGATCTCTTCCATGCGACTGATGCTTTTACGAACTGTTGAGAAGTTGGTAAGCATACCACCAAGCCATCTGTGAGTTACGTAGGGCATTCCTGAACGGATAGCTTCTGTTTTAATGATCTCAGTAGATTGCTTTTTTGTACCTACAAAAAGAATTGTTTTTCCGGCGCGTGAAAGCTTCTGGATTTCATCAAGAGCATCCTGCAGATACTGTTGAGTCTTTTTTAGGTCAATGATGTGAATGTTGTTGCGTTGCATAAAGATGAAATCTTTCATCTTTGGATTCCAACGGCGAGTCAGGTGACCGAAATGTGCACCGGACTTTAATAGTTCTTCAATTGAAGCTGCTTTAGGCATTGTATTTAGATATGTGTTTAGGTTAATCCGCTACGTGGGTCAATCCCAAAAACCAATCCCGGTTCAAGACCGAAACACCAGGTTATGAGTCGCCACGTATGTGTGGTTAATTTTCTTTGTTTGCGTAAATATATTAACGCTTAGAGAACTGGAACTTCTTACGTGCTTTTGGCTGACCGTACTTTTTACGCTCTACCATTCTGTCATCACGTGTAAGTAGTCCATGACTTTTCAATGCATCATGTACTTCTTCATTCTCACCATCCAGAGCTCGTGCAAGAGCATGAGAAATTGCTCCGGCCTGACCTGATTTTCCACCACCACGCACTGTAACTTTTATGTCGTACTTGCCTTCAAGTTCAGTTACGTTAATTGGCTGGGTAGCTATGTTTTGCATAGCTTTTACAGGTAGATATTCTTCCAGCGGTAATTTATTGATTAAGAACTCGCCTTTTCCCGGTTTGATATACAAACGTGCAGTTGAGGTTTTTCTTCTTCCTATGTAATTAGCTTGTGCCATGTTATAAATCGATTAAAGCTCGATGATTTCAGGGTTCTGAGCTGTTTGGTTATGCACAGGTCCGGCATAAACTCTGACATTCGTCAACAACTGACGGCCAAGTTTAGTTTTTGGAAGCATACCTTTAACAGCTTTCATTACAAGAGAGGTTGGATCTTTTTTCAACATATTTTCAGCTGTAATAAAGCGCTCACCACCAGGATAAAAAGTATGGTGGAAATATGTTTTGTCGGTCATTTTTTTACCGGTCAACTTCACTTTTTCTGCATTGATAACGATTACATTATCGCCGGTATCCATATGCGGAGTGAAAGTTGGCTTGTTCTTGCCTCTCAAAATTGATGCTACAACACTACTCAAGCGGCCCAATGGCTGATCTTCAGCGTCGATCAAAACCCACTTCTTTTCGATGTCGGAAGGTTTTGCTGAGTATGTTTTAAAACTTAAAGTATCCACGATTAAACTCGTTTTTGTGTTTTCTTGGAAAGTCGAAAAAGATAGGGGTAATTCTGCTATGTATCAACATTTAATTGCATATTTAATATCTAAATTTATCAGAATGCTTTTAAACGGCGATTTCAAAAAATAAAAGTTCAAAAAAAGCTATGTTAGTACTCAATGGTATAAAACAAATAGTAAAACTTGGCTATTTAGTTACAGGGATTTTCAGCATTTTAAGGTTCAAAAAAATCAGTAAATATGTTTAAAGGACTCCGAACTGTAATTTATCCTGCTCCGGATTTAAAAAAAGCTAAAGAATGGTACTCTGTTGCTTTAGGTGAACAACCATATTTTGACGAAGAGTTTTATGTAGGTTTTGATATTGGAGGGTATGAACTTGGTTTACAACCAGACAGAATTCCCGGAACGGCAGGTTCAATTGTATACTGGGGAGTTATAGATATTCAACAAACATGGAAAAAACTGATCGAACTTGGGGCAACTGCTGACGAAGAAATTATGCATGTGGGTGGGAATGTTTATGTTGCCACAGTTATAGACCCCTTTGGGAATCTTTTTGGCATCATCCAAAACCCAAATTTTGAAGCAAAAGAATAGTATGTACAAAACAATTGGACTTGCGAAAGAAATCGAGTCGCCTGAAAATCCAGGAGCATTAGAAAAAAGAGTGGCTTTAATTCCGGATGATGTAAAAAAAATAACCGACTTTGGTTGCGATGTATTTGTAGAGCATGGAGCCGGAGAAGGAGTAGGATTTTCAGATGAAGAATATGTGGAAGCGGGCGCTAAGCTTCAGACCAATAAGGAACTCTATCAAAACAAAGAAATGGTCATCAAATTCAAAGGGCCCGCAATGGAAAGCATTCCTTTGATGAAAAAAGGATGCACACTTTTTTGCATGGCTCATTTCAGTTCATTTCCGGAGCGGGCAAAATTACTGGAAGATTCTAAAATCAATGTGGTGGCGATGGAATATGTGGTACAATCGCCCGAAAAAATTCCGAATAATTTGATACTGGGATTAATGGCAGCTGAAAATTGTCTGGAAGCCGATATCAGAAGAGCGGGAGTGAGCGGAGTTGAATTCCATGTAATTGGTTACAGTGAAAGAATGAGCGGAGCAGTTCGTCGTTTTATGGATCATTCACCGAAAAGCTTGAAACTCCATCCTGAAGATGTAAATGTGGAAGAGTTGGGCTCTCTGAACAGAAACTCAGTCATTGTTTATGATTCGGCATCATTTGATGATCTGAACAAAATCATCTCAAAAACAGAAGTGGGTAGAACATTCGATATTCATTCTTTTATAAGCGACCATGGTGATGAGGCATTAAGATACTACAGGCCTGTAAATCCATCTCCGAAATTTGGTAAAAGAAAGATCGAAGCACTTCATGAAACCGGCAGAGCGGGAGCCCGGTACGGATTGGAATTATTGAAAGAAAAAAGTTCTAAGAAGAAGTCTCCTGAAGAAGCAATTGCTGTAGTTCTGGGTTATGGAAATGTTGGAATGGGCGCAATAGATGAATGTCATCGAAATGGAGTACGAACTATTCATGTGCTTGGAAAAGAACAGACTCAAAAAGGAATTATTGAAGAGTATTTAGAGGATGCAGATCTGATCATAAACGGAGCAGAACAACCGGCACATTTAAGAGGAGTAAATTATCTGGTGACCAAAGAACATGCTAAGAATTTACTTGAAGACGGAACTGTGGTTATTGATCTGGTTGGCGGAAGTGCCTCAAACAGAAGTGCCGTGGAAAATGTAATTGAGTGTACTTATTTGACGGATCCTTATTTTGAAGAAGACGGAGTGTTGTTCTCTGCTCTATGGGGTTGGCCCATGATGGGATTTATGAGAGAAACAGCAATTAAATACAGCGGACAAATTACTGATATCCTGATCGGAGAGGATCAATTCATCAAAGGGTTGGATGGAATGTCACCCGGAGTGGAACAGGCACTGGTTTGCGGGAGATTTTAAATTGATACTAATTAATCAAAACCTAAAAATTCTATGTTGCAGTTTTGTATTCCTTTTTCCGGTTTCAACATCAGCCCAGACAATTTTCATTGATGAAAATTTTTCTGACTGGGAAAGTATAAGCTCTTTTTATGATGATGCATCAGGAGATAATTCCGGGTATCCAATCGACTTCAAAACGCTGAAGATCTATAATGATGATCAATACATTTATTTTTATCTGGAAGTAGGTGCAGAGATAAATCTGCAGGAAGGGAACAATATATCCTTGTTGATAGATCTTGACAGTAATTCTGAAACGGGGGAATTTTTTTCGGGTATTGGATACGAATTCATTTTCAACTTCGGGCAACGAAGCGGGCAGTTTTTTGATCCGCAATCTTCTGGCTTTAACTCTTATGATATTGGATTGGTAAGCGCCCCTACGGTAAGTTCAACAGTTTTTGAAATAAAAATAGATCGTGATGCAGAAATAGATGGTACCCCTTTGTTTACTTCACAATCATTTGACTTCCTGTTTAGGTCATCTGCATCAAACGGAGATTTGTTACCGGATAATGGGTCGGGTACACTCACATACGTATTAAACAATGACAATGCATATGAAGAACAGAGTTATTCGTTAAAGAAAAGAAATCCGGACGACCTCAGAGTTTTATCCTATAATGTTGAAAGGGATAATTTGTTCAATCCATCAGCAAAAGAGAATTTCACAAGAATATTTCAAGCCATTGATGCTGATATTATTGGTTTGGAAGAGGTCTATGAAAATAGTGGCGAACAGGCAGCCTCTTTAATCGAAGAATTCCTTCCGTCTGAAACCGGAGAACAGTGGTATAGTGGCGATGTTGGAAATGATAATTTGATCGTGAGTCGATATCCCGTGATCAGGCAAAAGAGTTTATCGGGAAATGCAGCTTATTTACTTGATTTGGGAGATAAAAAGCTCCTGACAATAGTAGCACATCCACCTTGTTGCGGGAATAATAATGGAAGACAAAGTGAAATTGATGAATTCATGGCTTTTATCAGAGACTCAAAATCGGGTTTGGAATTTGATATTGAAGCCAATACGCCTATCATAATTATGGGAGATATGAATTTAGTTGGTTTTGCTGATCAGCAAGCGACTTTAATTTCAGGAGATATAATTGATGAAAGTAGTTACGGCGTGGATTTTGTACCTGATTGGGATAACACTGCATTGGAAGATTTGAAGCCTTGTAATCCCGGGTTGCCCACAACTTTTACCTGGTATTCTTCCGGTTCATCATTCAGCGCCGGACGATTGGATTACATTGTTTATACGGGTTCTGTAATGGAAGCGAAAAATGGATTTTCTTTATTTAGTCCTGATATGCATCCGGATTCTCTGATCAGTTACGGCTTGGAAAAAGAGGACGTAGTATTAGCTTCAGATCACTTACCAATTGTTGGAGATTTCAGTTTTAAACTGCAAACCAGAATTGACGAGGCAGAAGAAACGCCATTGAAATTTAAGCTTTTCCAAAATTACCCTAATCCCTTTAATCCAGCTACTACAATTCAGTTTCAGCTTCATAAAACAGCTTATGTAAAGTTAGACATATTTGATGCATTGGGTAGAAAAGTGGAAACTCTTGTAGAAGAAGTAAGAAGGGCAGGTACACAAACTGTAAATTTTGAAGCAGATTCATATTCGAGCGGTGTGTATTACTACACCCTTAGGATTAATAGAAATTCTGTAACAAAAAAAATGATACTGGCAAAGTAATCCTGTTTTCAAAAATTAGTAAGGAAATGTTTTATGAATGAACAACTCATTAAAAAACTGAATATCAAAGATGACCAGGTTCTTCTTCTTATAAATTGTCCTGAAGATCTGGAGCCAAATTTCAATGAACTGGATCTTGATAAAAATTCAGTCGTAAGGAATGTCTATGATTCTGTTATTATTTTTGTTCACACTGAGAAAGAGCTGACTGAATTGCTTCCGGAAAATAAAAAGTACAGCAAGAAAGACGGTAAACTTTGGGTCGCCTATCCTAAAAAAAGTGGTAGTATTTCTTCTGATCTGAACAGAGATATTATCTGGGGAATTGTAAACGGGTTGAAGCTCAATCCCAATAAACTGATTTCGATGAATGCCGACTGGTCTATCATGAGCCTGGCGAGAAAAGGGCCTCAGAAAAAACCTTCAACATTCGGTCAGGATCCACCTGGTGTTGACCGGAAAACTAAAACGGTAATCCCACCTGATGATCTTCAAAAAGAACTCGAAGCACACCCTGAAGCCCGAACCTTTTTTGATTCATTAGCTTTCAGTCACCGAAGAGAATATGTGGGTTGGATTCATAATGCCAAAAAAGAAGAAACCAGAGAGCGCAGGATTAAAAAGACGATAGAGCTTTTACTGGAAGGAAAGAAGGTGAAATGATTTCAACTTTCCAGATCATCGTTGTAGGTACCCTTGTTCTAAGCTAAGCCTTTTACAGGATTCAGTTCTTTCTTCGCCAATAATTCTAAAGGTCGATGGAAAAATCTTTTAGGTTTGCAAGCAAGGACTTTAGTCCGCCTGAACGTCATGGAGCGAAGAAGTATTCTTAGTCAAGTGGAAGAAATTCTTTGTTCTAACTCTCGAATCATTTTCGAAATACCGTCGCTGTGTTCTAGTTCTTTAGCTTTATTGAGATAATGTATTGCTGATGTTTGATCTTTTAATAAAAATGAAACATCAGCAAGATAAACATAAACAGAGCTCAGAACATTCTCAGTTCTAAGTGGTCCAGTCGACGCCAGTTTATAATGATCGAGTGCTTCTTTCCAGCGCTCCTTTTGACTTAAGACTACACCAGTGAGCAAATGAAAATAAGCTTTGTTTTGAGGATTTAGTAACTCGGGCTTTTTAATATAGGATAATTGTTTTTCTAGTTTATCGAAGTCTTGATTTACATAATGCTTCCATGCTCTCCAAACAGTTCCATATCTATAATACCCCCAAACTAGGGCTGTGCCAGCAAATAAAAAAAGCCAGCCTTCAATATCTGAATACGAATAATAGAGTATGTAGCAACCATACATAAATGAGAAAGCACTAAAAACAAGCCTTACTAAAGGGTGGAACATTGAGAAAAAGTTTGTAAACTAAAATGTAAAGATATTTATATTTGAGATAAATCTTCTCTCATCTTCCATTCATGATTTTTTTTGCTAAAAATTACATCGCTTTTCTACGATATAGTTTCATCTATTCCTTAGCTATTCTTGTTTTAACCGAATTAATTAATTCTTCAGAAAGTAACATGCTTAAGAAGGCAGGATTCGATTCATCAAACTCTATGAAAAACCAATTTGAATATATCTCCTCATTTATGGCTACGATATATTTACCTGCATTAACTTTAAGAGAGAAATCATCTTTTTGAGTTTCTACATTTTCGGCACCAAATTGAGACTCAAACGCAATTTTCATCGTGTTAAACATGGACTCCGTTCTGGTTTCGTCACTTACCAATCGTAGACCCATTTCCATGGAATACCTAATAAGTGCATAATTATCACTATGGATTCCCTCTATCCATTTTAAATCAGGATTATCAAATTTAAACTCCAACCCTGTTCCAATGCCGGAAAACATCGCAATCATATCCTTTTTGTTGGCAATAGTGAAGACTTTAGGGTAAACATATTCCATCATTGCTTCATAGTCTCCTGCTGAAATAAGATCCATATATTCATCTAGACGAGTTTCTATCTTATTTTTTTCTTCTGAAGAAAGATTTTGAGCTTTTAACGTAGTGCTTATAAGCAGGAAAAAAATCAGGAATAAATATTTTAGCATAGAGTTATTTTTGTTCAAAACTTTTCAAAAAAAATAAACTTATGGGGTATATCTTCCTAATAATTTCTGTTTTAAATGTGCGCAGTAAAACTAATTTTTAATCCTTTCCTGTAATAATCACATCTCTTTTTGCTACTAATACAGTATTCATTATTATCAAAGCTATTCATCCACACAAGAAATTTTTATTTATGGAATTATCTCTATCCAATATTTCAAAGACCTATAAAAACGGCGTAAAAGCACTTGACGATGTAACTATTAATATTTCAGCGGGAATGTTTGGGCTGCTGGGTCCGAACGGCGCGGGAAAGTCTACGTTGATGCGAACTATTGCAACGCTACAAGCTCCGGATTCAGGGTCAGCGATTTTTAATGGCATAAATATTTTGGAGGATAAGATAAGCCTTCGTAAAACACTGGGATATTTGCCACAATCTTTTGGGGTATATCCTAAAATGAGTGCCGAAGACCTGTTGCTATACTTTGCCCGACTTAAGGGAATTACTGATAAGAAAGAAAGAGATCAAATCGTACAAACTGCTTTGGAGATCACAAATCTTTGGGAGGTTCGTAAAAAAAATGTGAAGGGGTATTCAGGAGGAATGAAACAGCGCTTCGGGATTGCTCAATTACTTCTGAACAGTCCTAAGTTGATTATTGTAGATGAACCTACGGCTGGATTAGACCCGGCAGAACGACATCGCTTTTTGAATGTGCTTCGGGAAATCGGTACCAATAACATTGTGATTTTTTCCACGCACATTGTGGATGATGTGAAAGAATTGTGTACTGATATGGCAATTATGAATGGAGGGAGAATTCTGAGCCATCACACACCGAAAGAAGGAGTGGAAAAACTGAATGGAAGAATCTGGACCAAAAATATCCAGCGTGATGATCTGGAAAAGCATGAAGCAAGATTTAACGTAATCTCTTCTAATTTTAATCAGGATAATTCTCTGAACATTCGGGTACACAGTGAAGCCCAACCGGATGAAAGCTTTGTTTCAAGTGCACCGGAGTTAGAAGATGTGTATTTCGTAACCCTTCACAAAGACAGCAAAGTTGTAGCTGCTTAAGAATTTATACTATGTTCTATTCTATTTACTCTTTTGAGCTTAGATACTGGTTCCGTAAACCATTGTTCTACATTTATTGCGGGATCATGTTTTTTCTGTCCACTTTTATTATGGCTGCCGCTGCCGGAATTTTTGAAGGCATTACAGCGAGTATTAATTCTGTTACTATTGTCAATTCTGCGATTGCAATAAACGGACTTCTCAATGAAATGACCGTTATCATGTTTTTCTTGCTGCCTTCCATTATCGGCGGAACCATATTCAAAGACTTTGATAATGAAATGCACTCGGTCACCTTTTCTTATCCTTTTAAGAAATGGGAATATTTAGGAGCTAAATTTTTAAGCGGGCTTACGATTACGATAATTGTGATGCTTTTTGCGGCAATCGGCATCATGCTGGGAAGTGTAATGCCCGGAACAAATCCTGAGCTACTCGGGCCATTTGTACTGATGAATTATGTGCAGTCATTTATTTATTATCTGATTCCCAATCTCATTTTTTACGGAGCCATCGTTTTTGCCGTTGTTACATTCACAAGAAACGTGAGTGTTGGATTTATAACTATTCTGGCTTTGATTATTCTTCAAAGTTTTGCCGGAGTGTTAACTCAGGATAGTGATAATAAGATCCTGACTGCAATGCTTGACCCGTTTGGTTCATTGGCAAATAACTACTATACAGAATACTGGACGATCTATGAACGAAATGAAAATCCACTACCTTTTGGTGAAATTATTCTTTATAACCGATTGCTCTGGACAGGAATAGGATTGCTGATTTTCGGATTTGTATATCGGACATTCAGTTTTGATCAGGAAGCCTTCACTTTTAGTTTCTTTAAAAAGAAAGATGGACAGGCAGTAACCAAGAAGAATTTCGGAAGCATTATGGCAGTAAAACTTCCGCAAGTGAATTTGAATTTCTCTTTTGCAGAACACATAAAAACGGCTTGGATTGTTTCTAATCAGGATCTGAAATATATAATTAGGAGCTGGGCATTTATCATTATTACTATATTCGGGTTGCTGTTTTCTCTGGCTACCATTGCTGTTAGCTCAGAAATTTATGGCACAGATACACTGCCGGTAACCTGGCAAATGTTAGAATTCCCCGGATTGTTTTTCGGGTTATTTATAAATCTGCTCACCTTCCTCTATGCCGGAATGTTAATCCACAGAAGCAGAACCGATAAAATAGATCAGCTGGTACATTCCACACCAACTCCGAACTGGGCAATACTACTTTCAAAATTCTTTGCCCTCACAAAGATGCAGGGAGTTTTGCTGTTTGGCATTATGTTTCTGGGAATCGGGATTCAGATATATGGCGGATATTTTAATTTTGAGATAGGTCAGTATCTTTTCAAGTTGTTCGGGATTGAACTTGTTCATGTAGTGATCTGGGGATTGCTCGCTATTTTCGTTCATACGCTATTCAAAAATTTCTATATAGGCTTTTTTGTTTTGTTGGTGTTTTCTATCGGATTGAATTTTATCGATCAGATTGGAGTGGAGCAAATGATCTTCAAATACAATCAGTCTCCGGGTACATCATACTCGGATATGAACGGATATGGTTCCAGCTTGTCTCCGTATTACATTTATAAGCTATACTGGTTGTTTTTAGGGATTGCACTGTATGTTCTGTCAGTTATATTTTTCAGAAGAGGTGTTCCTGATTCAATTTCTGAACGATTTTCTGATGCCCGAAAAGCATTCACACCAATTTTGAAAGTAGTGTTTGCAATCAGTTTGATCGGATTTCTTTCTATGGGAACCTGGATCTATTATGTGAACAATGTTGCCAATGAAAACCTGTCCTCAAAGGAATTGGAAAAAAGACTGGCAGACTGGGAAAAGAATTACGGTAAATTTGAGCACATAGCACAACCCAGAATCGTGGATGTTAATGTAGATCTGGATATCTATCCCGAAAGCAGAGATTTTGAAGCCCGCGGAAAGTACATTTTGGTTAACAAAACAGAGGTAGCCATTGATTCTGTCCATATCGATCACGGAGGTTATATAACTGAGTTCGGATTCGGAAAACCTTATGAGTTGGTGTTAGAAGATGACTCGATGAACTATGATATATACCGGCTCGATGAAGCTTTACAGCCGGGAGATTCGGTAGTGTTTACATTTAAAATTTCGAATGAGCCGAATGGAGTTTTCAGAAATAACTCTCCAATACGTGCAAATGGTACATTCGTAAACAACAGTTTATTTCCCCGTATCGGATACAATCCTGCAAGTGAGTTAAGAGGCGAGGAATCGCGCGAGAAGTTCGGTTTGCCACCTAAAGAGCGTATGGCATCACAAACAGATTCTGCAGCCTTACAGAACACTTACATCGCTTATGACGCCGACTGGATAGACTTTGAGACCACGATCAGCACTTCTCCGAAACAAATTGCTATAGCACCCGGATATCTTCAGGATGAGTGGACCGAAAATGGCCGCCGTTATTTCCATTATAAAATGGACAGCAAGATGCTGAATTTCTATTCATTCATATCTGCAGAATTTGAAGTAGCCAAGGATTCATGGAATGATATTGCCATTGAAGTGTACTATCACAAAGATCATGATTACAATATTGACCGAATGATCAAAGGAGCGAAGCGATCTCTGGATTATTATACTCAAGAATTCAGTCCATATCAGCATAAACAAGTCCGGATCATTGAATTTCCGAGAACAGGAGGTGGGTTTGCTCAATCGTTTGCGAATACTATTCCCTATTCTGAAGCCATCGGTTTTATTGCAGAAGTGGATGAAGAAAATGAAGATGGTGTTGATTATCCGTTCAGTATTACGGCGCATGAAGTTGCTCATCAATGGTGGGCGCATCAGGTGATAGGAGCTAATGTTCAGGGCGCTACGGTGATGAGCGAAAGCATGTCGGAATACAGTTCTTTGAAGGTTCTTGAGAAAGAATACGGTGAAGATAAAATGAGGATCTTTCTGAAAGATGCTCTGGATAGTTATTTATTGGGAAGAGCAGTAGAGTCAACAAAAGAAAAGCCTTTGATCTATAATGAAAACCAACAGTATATTCATTATAACAAAGGGTCACTGGTTTTATATGCTTTGAGTGACTATATCGGTGAAGAGACTATGAATGCTGCTTTAAGCAGATATGTTGATGCTGTCGCATTTCAGAATCCGCCGTACACTACAGCAACCGAGTTTCTTTCTTATCTGGATGAAGCAACTCCGGATTCATTAAAATATTTACTCGAAGATATGTTCAGAACCATAACACTGTACGACAACAGTGTAAAAGAAGCTTCTTTTGAGACCTTGGAAGACAGCACGTTTCAAGTAAATCTGAAATTTTATGCCACAAAATACCGAACAAACGAAGAGGGTAAACGATCATATACTAATGCCGCAGGTGATAGTCTTTTAGTTGAAATCGAAGGAAGGAGAAGACCATTACAATCGTTGCCACTTGGTGATTGGATTGATGTGGGAGTTTTTGGAACCGATGAAGATGGTAAAGAAACAGTGTTATATCTGAAAAAACACAAAATTACAGAAATTGATAACTCTATATCCATTACTGTTGATCAAAAACCAACTTCAGCAGGAATTGATCCATACAATAAGCTGATTGATACGGATTCGAACGATAACAAACGGGTGTTGAAAGAAGAAGAAAAAGAGGATTAGAATTTTTGATTTATATCTGATGGCGAGAAATATATTAATCACATGTAGGGACGTAAAATTTTACGTCCCTACATGTGATTGGATGCCTTTTAATACGCCATTATATGTAAGGACTTCCATTTAAATAATTTATAAGTTTCTTGTTCAAACCCGACTAACTATATTCTCGGAAGCCTCAACAAATCTGAGATCATGGGTGCAATTCAGAAATCAACTCTTGAGTTTTTAAGTCAGTTAAAGGTTAACAATAACCGGGAATGGTTTGAGCGTAATAAAGAACGTTACAGAACGGCTCATGAAAATATGATTGGTTTCATGGATGGGATGATCGCTGAAATGAATAAAGTCGATAATATTGAAACCATTTCGGGTAAAAAGTCACTTTTCAGAATTTACAGAGATGTTCGTTTCTCAAAAGATAAATCACCGTATAAGCCGTATTTCGGAGCCAGAATGGCCCGAGCAACAAAATGGCTGAGAGGCGGACATTATATTCATATTGAACCCGGAAACTGTTTTATAGCTGCGGGTTTTTTTAGTCCTAATTCAGCAGATCTTAAATTGATCAGAGAAGATATTGCTCATGATTCCAAGCCTCTGAAAACAATATTGCAAGAGTCTGATTTCAAAAAAATATGGGGAACTTTTCAGGGAGATGCGGTAAAAACAGCACCCAGAGGTTTTGATAAAGAGCATCCTGATATAGAGCTGATACGGTTCAAGCAATTTCATCTTTCTCATCAGTTTTCAGATGAAGAAGTTCTTTCTGAAGATTTTGTATTCGAAGTAGTAAAATCATTTTTGGTTATCCGTCCCTATTTTGATTATATGAGCGAAGTGCTTACCCGTGACATGAAATAGTAAAATCAGTGTAAATTTTAATGGAATCTTCTAGTCACATCCATTTCTCAAGAAGAGACCCAGCCTGTGGCAGAATTAAATAAAGGAACTAATTCGATCACATTTCCTTTAAACTACTATCTAACATAAACTAACGGAGATTTTTATGAAGAAGACAATCGGACAGATTATGGGAGCCGGAGGTTTAATAGGCGTTATTTATTACGGCTACATGTATTTTCAGGATTCCGAATCATTTGAAGCTTTTGGAGCTGACGTAGCAGTAAGTACAGGTGATTATGTTCCTGTATTAATATCCGCAGTAGTTATGCTGGCGGGGATTGTAATTGCAAGAATGAAATAAATCAGAATACCAGAGAGATTAATAAAAAGGAGAGAGCTATGCTTAGATGGAGCATAACATTATTTGTAATCGCGCTAATAGCTGCAGTTTTAGGATTCGGAGGCATTGCCGGAGCGGCAGCAGGAATTGCTGAAATATGTTTTTATATATTTTTAGTTTTATTCGTTGTTTCATTACTATTTGGGAGAAGAAAAAAAATACCTTAAATCCTAAAATATGGGGTATCAACAAGCCCTTGAGCAAACTATTGGTGTGCCATTTACAGAGGGAAATTCTGTAACAGTCCTAAAAAACGGGGATGAAATATTTCCGGCTATGCTTCAGGCAATATCTGAAGCTCAGGATTCAATTTCCTTTCTAACCTTTGTGTATTGGAAGGGTGAAATTGCGGATGAATTTGCTGAGCTGTTTTCAAAAAAAGCAAAAGAGGGGCTATCAGTAAAGGTACTTTTAGATTCTTACGGAGCATTCCCAATGCGGAAACAGCTGGTTGATTTAATGAAAGAGTCAGGAGTTGATGTGGTCTGGTTTCGTCCGCTAACAAGATGGAAAATATGGAAGGTTGATAACCGGACGCATCGGAAAGTACTTATTTGTGATGAAAAAACAGCTTTTACCGGTGGCGTTGGGATTGCTGGGGAGTGGGAAGGAAACGCCAGAAATAAAGATGAGTGGAGAGATACGCATTTTAAAATTGAAGGACCAGCCGTAGAAGGAATAAAAGCAGCATTTACAGAAAACTGGATTGAAGCGGGTAATGAGCTTGAAATCTCAAAAGAACACAACGTAGAGTTAGAACCGAACGGACCTGTTGAAATTCAAACAGTAAGAACTTCTGCTTCGGTGCGATGGAGTGATATTGTATTGCTTTATCAATCATTGATAGAATTGGCAGAGAAGAGAATCTTAATTCAAACAGCATATTTTAATCCGGATGTAAAGCTTATTGAATTGCTTTGCAAACGCGCCAAAGAAGGGGTAGAAGTACAGATTATCTTTCCCGGAAAATATACTGACCAACGAGCTACCAAAATTATTGCAGGTCAAAGTTTTGAAAGGCTGTTAAATGCCGGAGTTGAGCTTTATTACTATCAGAAAACAATGATGCATGCTAAAATCATTTTGATAGATGAACAACTCTCATGTATAGGTTCGGCTAATTTTAATCATCGCTCCATGTTGAAGGATGATGAGATAAATTTAGTAATGATCGATAAACAAGTATCGAGCCAGCTTGTAAGTCATTTTGAAAAGGATCTGAAAGATTGTGAAAGAATCACAAATTTCAGATGGAAAAAAAGAGATGCGATTAAAAGAGCTCTCGAGATTATTGTTAGGCCTTTCAAGCAACAATTGTAAGATTAATTACTCTTCGATTCCTTTTCCGAAAGTAATTCTGTTGCCCCAGGGATCAACTATCTCAAAATCTCTCATACCATAATCCTGATTCATGGGCATTGTAATATTTTCTGTATCATTTTCTTTTAACTCCTGATAAACTGCGTCAATATCATGACAAAATATGTACAATAAATTGGGTTCCGGATCTTTATTCTCCGTCTTTGAAAAGTGAACAGAGACTATTTCATCTTTATTAGTAACTATATATGTAGCCGGATCTTCCCATCGGAAACTAATAGTAGATCCCAGTTTTTCACTATACCAGTTTGCAATTTCATCAGGCTCGTGGCAAGGGAAAATAGCAGCGAAATGAGAAAGATTACTTTTCATATCTGTATCTCAGGTTTATTGGTTAAGTCACACAGCTCTTCGCTTATTTCCCATAATTGTTTGGCTGCATCCATATCACGCGCTTGCTTTCTCGGGGCAACAGCTTTCTTGTTTTTGAAATATGCGCCATTCACATTTTCAACTTCTTCAGAGCTTGCCAGATAAACAGATGTTTCAGCGCCTTCCTTGTTCGAAGTCATGAATGCACCAAATACTTTATAAAACATGCTAATCCACCATTGTCCGCTTTTGCCAAAGTTTGAACGAACAACTCCGGGATGAAGACAGTTTGCGGTGACCTGAGTATCCTTTATGCGTTCAGCTAATTCTTTGGTAAAAAGGATATTAAACAGTTTTGAATTACCGTATGCTTTCATCGGACTGAAATTCTCTTCCAATTGAAGATTTTGAGGATCAAATTCACCTGCCCTGTGTGCATCAGAAGCAACATTTACAATACGTCCGTTTTTTGCTGCTTTTATGTTATCCAATAAAAGATGGGTGAAAAGGAAATAACCAATGTGATTTACCGCAAATGTTCCTTCCAGTCCGTCAACAGTTTCCCATCTTTCAGAAGCTATAAAACCATGATTATTTATAAGAACATCTATTTTTTTATAGCGGGAAGTTATTTCATCAGCGGCCAAACGGATTTCTTTTTGGATAGAAAAATCGCAAAGTACAATAGCGATTCCGGCATCAGGCACAGATTCCAGAATTACATTTTTTGAATTAATAGCTTTTTCCTCATTCCGGCAGACCATTACGATGTAAGCTCCTTTATTTGCCAGAGCTTTAGCGGTTTCGAAACCTATTCCTGAATTAGCGCCTGTAATTACACAAAGTTTGTTCGTCATGTCCATGATTGAAAACGTTTTTATGTTTATACACGATAATCTAAACTCAAAGGTTCAGAATTCCTTATTTTTTCATAAACTTTATAATTATGATTCAAGAATATCTCAATTCAGTTGAAAAATTTATCGTAGTTGGTGATCGGGTACTCATCAAACCACGGGACATGGAAACTCATACGCGGAGTGGACTGGTGTTACCGGCTTCTGTAAAGGAAAAAGAAGAGATCCAAAGTGGATATATCGTAAAAACCGGTCCGGGTTACCCAATACCTAATACGGATTTTGAAGAAAGTTGGAAAGCCAATGAAGACACAAAGTATATCGGGATGCAGGCCAATGCCGGAGACTTAGCGATCTTCCTGAAAAGCAGAGCGCATGAAATTGAATTCGAAAATGAAAAGTTTTTGATTGTCCCGCATTCAGCAGTATTACTTCTTATCAGAGATGAAGACTGAGTTGGAATATTGAATACCCTATAACTAATCTCGAACAACCGAGTTTTGTTTTGAAGCCAAATACAAACATGTAGTTCTATATTGGATATTCATCATTCGTTATTCAATATTCTTTTTTGGTTTGTACGGAACAGTTTCATCCAGAAAAAGAGCTTCATTAATTATTTCCGTAATGATCTTCTTTGGTATTTCATTAACGGTGGAAAACTCAGCGCTTACAACATGCTTTCTGCCTTTACTTTCAAGTATACCATGTTCGTTTGACATTTCGTATCCTCTCAAGAAGCAAATTGCAATTTTATCGGGCTTCACCGGATTCAGGTAGCAAACCCAGGTATTTTGATAATAAAAAGGAATTTTAAACCGGATCTTGGAGGTGACCGTCGGGAAATTGGTTAACAGATTATGGAAATACAGTAGCACTTCTTGTCTATTTCCTTCAAAGCTGTAGATGTAGTCCTCAATGTCTTTCATAATGTGATTGTACCAAAAGTTGAGGTCAAAAAAAATGACCTCCGATTAGAAACCGGAAGCCATTCTCTTGATGAATAGGTCTCTCTCAACCTAGTTTCTGTTAACTTCTCCAAAATCTATAATGTGTTCATAAACAAAAGGATTGCCTTTGTAATTAATAACGCCGCCCCCTTTTATTTTACCATAAAGAAATTCTTTGGCGTCCAAACTAATTACTCCTCCACCTTCAATAGAAGCGAACATAGAGTCTGCTTTAACAGAGCTGAGGTTAATTATACCTCCGTTTTTCACACTTATGTCAACAATTTTAGGAGCGCCAATAACAACTTCAGCTTTACAGTTATCATATCCTTCTAGTTTCGATAAGTGTAATCTGTTATCTAAAACATAGGTTTTAAAAGCGTTAACGCATTCTCCTTCACCGTTTATTTGAAGAGTATTTTTTTCACTGTAAAGCACAACGATATTTCCTGCTGATTCTATTGCTAAATCAGCAAACGGCTCTACCGAAATTTGTTTGGAAACCCAATCTGTTTGAGCGGGGTCATTTGTTTGTGCGAATGGCACTAACAAAGATATGATGGATAATAAGATGATTTTCATGATTGTACTCTCTGATTCTTAGTTCTTGATAATAGTCTTGAACCTTAGACGAGTACAGTCATAGTTAGTTGCGCCTTAAGATGTTAAATAAATGTTAAAGAATTAAGGAGAAAAGTAAAAAGTGAGAGATGAGAAGTGAAAAATGTTCACTTATCTCATCTCACTTAATCAATTTATCCGCCACAGCAACTGCAGTCACAAGGGCTTACTATACAATCGCATTCTATACATGTACATTCAGTTAAGTTTTTCATTGGTATTAATTTTAAATGAGTATTAATCTGTTTGATGAACAGCTTTTACTTAGAAGACGCAAGAATCAGAAAAAGATGCACAGTTATTAACAGGTACAGGCATACTTGTCTTTATGAGTGCATTCACTTTCTCCTTTACTGTTAGTAGCAAGGCAGCACTCCTTGAAATGTTTATTTAGTTGAGTACGCCCTCTTTGTACTCTTGACTTCAAACCGGGATAAGAAATTCCAATTTGTTTTGCATACTCTTTTTGGGAAAGACCTCCAAGATCAGTGGCAAGTATAGCTTCTCTGTATTTTGCGGGAAGATCTTCAACAAATAAATGGAGGCAGGTTTCACAAAACAGATTGAGCTCATCATCTTCAAAAAGATGGGCGTTATCTTGCAATTCAGTTTGTTCTTTTTGACGGGTCTTTTTCCGTCGATAGTAATCGTAAATTGTATTTCTGGCCACTGTAAATAACCAACTTGAAAGCGAACGCTGATCATTAAGACCGTCAAGTTTGGTATGGATCTTTATGAAAACTTCCTGAAGAAGATCTTTCGCAATTTCCTCATCATTTACCTTAGATAAAATGAAGAAATAAATGCGATCGCTAAATTCGTTCCAGATCTGTGTGGTGCTCATTTTTTTATTTGATAGACGAAGTTTTATTAAAAAGACGCATCATTCAATGTAAAAAAACATGAACTATAAAACATTGAAAGACAGAAGACGTAGGTTTCCGGTCATTAACAATCTCATTTCCCTTACACTATGAAAAACCAAAAACTATACAAAAAAATAGCTGCGATTTTAATTCTGGGATTCTCAGTGCCGTTAAGTTTACAGGCTCAGCAAAGCGAGTATGAATTCCTGAGAGGCCCTTTAACAACAGCCAAAGACTTTACCGTTGAGGTTTTCAATGCAATGCCGTCTGAAGATTACTCTTTTAAACCAACCGAAGATGTTCGGACATTTGCGGCGCAAGCTTATCATATTGCCTATAGTTTGGAATGGTTTAGTAATCAATTAAAGGGAACGCCCATACAGTGGGCACCCGGTGATGAAGATGCTATGAACAAAGAAGAACTTGTTAAATATGTATCAGAACAATTTGACGCTTTAACTGAAATAATTATGAGCGCTGAAGAAGACGGGCAATTTACAGCGGGAGTTTTGGGAGTATTGAGACACAATTCACATCACCGTGGTCAAATGGTTACCTACCTTAGAACAAATGGTATTCAGCCTCCTGCATATAAATAATTAAAGTTAACACATATCTTTAAACAAGATAGAATTAAATACTATTGCTAAGGTTGAAACGCCACTCATTGAGTCTTTTGAAAGCTTTGAGCATGCCTGAACCGTACCAACTGAACCATTCTCCGTTTATAAGCTGAATTTCAGTATCAGGACAAGCTTCCTGAATTTCTTCAATATGTTTTTGTTTGAAAGGAAAAGGTTCACTGCTCAATAATATCAATTCCGGATTTCGGTTTTGCAGATCTTCTAAAGAAATTTGCGGGTATCTTTGCTGATCAGAAAATACATTGTCCAGATTGTAATGTTTCAGAACGGAATCTATATAGGTTTCCGATGCTGCAACCATCCATGGATCTTTCCATATAAAATATGAGGCAGGTACTTTCCGGTAGTCAGCTTTAAGGTTTAATAATGACTCTATTTCAAAAATAATTTGCTGACCTTTTTCTTCCTTTTCTACTAATCCACTTATTTGTTTAATCGCTTTAAGTGCCTCATCTATGGTATCAATCTGTGTCACCAAAATCTTAGTGTACTTTTTAAGTTCTTCCACATCCTCTTTTCGATTTTCTTCATGATTGGCAATGATCAAATCAGGTTTTAAATCCAGAATTTTTTCGATATTCGGATTCTTGGTTCCGCCGATGATCGAAATATCACTAACCTTATCTTCAGGGTGAATACAAAATCTTGTTCTGGCGACTAAACGCTGTCCAATCTCAAGATCGAGAAGCAATTCTGTTAAACTGGGAACCAAACTTATGATTCGATTAAAAGACATACTACATTTCGAATTATTTTTACTGTTTGATTGTAAGATAACCAATTAACTTATCTCACTATCAACTAATAATTATAAGTATGGAACTCGGAATATTCACTTTTGTCGATAATAACCCTGATCCTAAAACGGGTGAAAAGATTTCTCCCGAAAAAAGACTGGAAAACCTGCTCCAGGAAGCGCAACTGGCAGATGAACTTGGGCTGGATGTGTTTGGCATAGGTGAACACCATCGTGAAGAATATGTAGCCTCAGCACCAACAGTAATTTTATCAGCTGTAGCAGCCAGAACAAAAAGTATCCGGTTAACAAGTACAGTTACAGTTTTGGGATCTGAAGATCCGGTTCGTGTTTACCAACAGTTTGCAACACTTGATTTACTGTCAAAAGGCAGAGCTGAGATAATGGTTGGAAGAGGTTCTTTTATTGAATCATTTCCGCTATTCGGCTATGATCTTCAAAATTATGAAGAATTGTTCGAGGAAAAGCTAAACCTGCTACTTCAACTCCGGGAAAGCGAAAAAATAACCTGGTCAGGGAATTTCAGATCAGCTATTGATGACAAAGGAATATACCCCCAACCAATGCAATCTGAACTTCCGATCTGGAGAGCTGTTGGTGGAACTCCCAAATCGGCATATGTAACCGGTGCTCTTGGATTACCACTAGCATTGGCAATTATCGGAGGATTGCCCGAGCAATTCAAGCAATTTGCTGATATCCATGAGCGGGGAGCCAAGGACAATGGCAAAGAAAAACCTGCCCTAAGCATTAATTCTCATGGTTTTATTGCAGAGACTTCTGAAGAGGCAAAAGATATTGCTTTTCCGGCATTTAAACAGACGATGGATAAAATCGGAAGCGAACGCGGATGGGCACCTATGAGCAGAGAACAGTTTGAAGCTTCAACAACGCTTAATGGCGCTAACTTTATTGGTAGTCCACAGGAAATCATTGATAAGATCTTATATCAGCATGAAATTTTCGGACATAATCGCTTTCTGATGCAAATGAGTGTGGGTAGCGTTCCTCATGAAAAAATGTTGAAATCGATAGAGCTGTTTGCAACTGAAGTGGCGCCTGTGGTTAGGAAAGAGTTGGGGTAAGTATATCATTGAGGACACGAAGATTTTATTAGTCAGTACGGATATTTCATGAATTATCCGTACTGACTAATTGCAAAGAAATACAATAGAATATAAATCTCAAGAACAATATCTATCCATAATTCCAATTGCCTGATTTACATATGCTCCACCAAATAAATTGGCATGGACCAGTACCGGATACAGATTACAGAGTTGTATTCTTTCTTCAGACCCTCCTTCTAATGGATATTCCGAATTATATCCTTTGTAGAATTCTTGAGAAAATCCTCCGAATAACCTCGTCATGGCAATGTCCATTTCCCGGTGACCAAAATAGACAGCAGGGTCATAGATACTAGCTCTGCCATCTTTTGTAAACATATAATTTCCACTCCAAAGATCGCCATGGAGAAGTGCAGGAGGCTCTTCAGGAAAGACTCTCTGCACAACTTGATGAAGTGAAACCAGCTTTGAAATCAGATTGCTTTCAAATTTCCCAGACTTAATTCCAAGTTTGATTTGGGGTTTAATTCTTTCAGAAATATAGAAATCAGCCCAATTTTGGTGAGTACTATTTTTCTGAGAAAGTTTTCCTATAAAGTTACTGTGATCCAATCCGAAGGATTCAAAAGAGTGTTTATGCAGTTTTGCCAATTCTGCTCCAAATTGAAAAGAGGAATCAGAATTTTCTGTACCCGATTCAATAAGACTCAAGAGAAGAAAGTCTCTTCCCATTAAGATTACTTCTGGAATTATAAGTTCAGTATCTGCATCAGAAAGTAATTCTAATCCTTTAGCTTCAGTTTCGAACATACGTTCAGGGGCAGGGTCGTTCCATTTTAAGAAATACGAATATCCATTCTCAAAATTTATAATAGCAGCACTATTGATATCTCCTCCGGTTTGATGTTCAGAAGATACAATTTCTGCATTTAGACCTGATTGAATTTCAGATTTGATATACTCAGGAATCATTTCTCGATATAGGGTCTAATTTCATTTAGCAAAGTTTCAGTACTTCTTTCCAGAATCTGAAAAACATTCTCAAAACCTTGTAACCCACCATAATAAGGATCGGGTACACTTCCATCTTCGGGAGAAGGATCAAAATCTCTCATTAGTTTAATTTTATGACTAAATCGATCTCTTCTGTCCAGATCATGAATATTCGAAAAGTTTTCTTTATCCATTGCCAAAATAAGATCGAACTCCTCCAGGTCGGCATAATCAAGTTTTCTTGCTCTTGAAGGGAGGTGAACTCCATGCTTATTTGCAGTGGCCTGGCTTTTACTGTTTGCGCCTTCTCCGACATGATAAGCTGCGGTTCCTGCTGAATCGATATAAAAATATTTTTCAAATCCTTCTTCCCGGACTTTATGAATAAAAAGCCCTTCAGCTGTAGGACTTCTGCAAATATTTCCCAGGCATACAAAGCACAATTTGTATGGATTTTCTTTAGTAATAGACCGTAAATATGTTTTCATGTCTGAATTAAAATTTTAATGTTTGCAAAAAAGCACCGTTAAGCGCATAGATACAAAATTTTTAACGGTTTTAGGAAATTACATACAAAACTAATATTCCGAACTCAATGCCTGCTTTTTGCTAAGTTTTTGTATATTTGAGGCTTAAAATTATTCTGTGGACAACATATTTATATGTCGAAAAAGTTTGAAGAAATAAAACAGCTTAACTATCCGAAGGCGGAAGTTGAGACTATGAATTGGTGGAAGGACCATGATATTTTTAAACAGAGTTTAGAAACTCGGGAAGATGGAATACCCTTCACCTTTTTTGAGGGACCACCAACCGCAAATGGTAAACCTGGAATCCATCATGTTATGGCAAGAACAGTAAAAGATATGTTCTGTCGCTACAAAACACTCAAGGGATTCAGAGTTGAGCGAAAAGCAGGCTGGGACACACACGGGTTACCTGTTGAGATCGAAGTTGAAAAGGAACTCGGGTTAGAAGGTCGCTCTCAGGTTGAAGAGTATGGTATCGGAAAATACAACGCAAAGTGCCGCGAAAGTGTGCTGAAGTATAAAGATCTTTGGGACGAACTTACTACCAGAATGGCATATTGGGTTGATCAGGATGATCCGTATATCACATTTAAAAATGAATATATAGAATCGGTTTGGTGGGCTTTTGATAAGCTTTTTGAAAAAGGTTTGGTATATAAAGGGTATAAGATTCAGTGGTACTCTCCCGGTTCCGGAACGGTACTTTCTTCTCATGAAGTAAGTTTGGGTTACAAAGAAACTCAGGATCCTTCTGTATATGTAAAGTTCAAAGCTGATGGTGAAGAAAATACTTATTACCTGGCTTGGACAACCACTCCATGGACGGTAGTTTCAAATATGGCTTTGACCATAAATACAAAGCTTACCTATGCAAGAGTGTCTTTTGAAGGCGAGAATTTTATTATTGCTAAAGATTGTGCCGAACAGGTTTTCGGAGAAGGTTTTGAAATTGTGGAAGAAATTCCCGGCCATTCATTATTAGGAAGGACTTATGAGCCGGTTTTTGAATTCGCTTTTAAACAATTTGATAAGTCAGAAGCGTGGAAAATAATTGAAGCGGAGTATGTTACTACCGATGAAGGAACCGGTGTGGTTCATACGGCTCCTGCCTATGGTGCAGATGATTTTGATTCTTGCCAAAAAGCGAATATTCCAATGTTCAACCCAATCGACAGGGAAGGAAAGTTCACAAATGAAGCGCCTGATTTTGAAGGGCAGTGGTTCAAAGAAGCTGATAAGGATATCGCCCGGGCTATTAAAGAAAAGAACTTAATGTTCAGGCATGAGACGTGCGTTCACAATTATCCATTTGACTGGAGAAAGGGAACTCCTTTGATGAGTTATCCGGTTGATTCCTGGTTTATCAAAACTACCAGTGTGAAAGAGCGCATGGTTGAATTGAATAAAAAAATAAACTGGAAGCCGGAAAGTACAGGAAGTGGGCGTTTTGGAACATGGCTGGAAAATAACGTAGACTGGGCTGTTTCAAGACAGAGATATTGGGGAACACCGATCCCGATCTGGGTTAGTGATAAAGATCCTGAGTATGTGGAATGCATCGGGAGTATGAGAGAACTTCGTGAGAAAGCAGGCTTGGATGAACTGGAAGAAATAGATCTTCACAGACCGTTTATTGATGACATAACATGGGAAGCTCCCGATGGAGGAACCATGAGAAGAATTCCTGATCTCTTGGATGTATGGTTTGATTCCGGAGCCATGCCTTTTGCCCAATGGCATTATCCATTCGATAATGATCATGAATTCAGTTACAATTACCCGGCCGATTTTATAGCCGAAGGTGTTGATCAAACCAGAGGTTGGTTTTACACATTACATGCTTTAGGCACTATGCTTTTTAATGAAGAAGCATTCCGAAATGTGATCTCAAATGGTTTAGTACTTGATGAGAAAGGCGAAAAGATGAGTAAATCAAAAGGCAACACAGCCGATCCTTTTGAGCTTATCAATAAATACGGAGCCGATACAGTTCGCTGGTATATGATGAGTAATTCATCACCTTGGGAAAATTTGAAGTTTTCTGAAGATGGCCTGAAAGAAGTACAGCGTAAATTCTTCAACACACTGGTAAATACTTACTCCTTCTTTGCATTGTATGCAAATATTGATGGTTTTAAGTATTCGGGTTCTCAAATTCCTACTAATGAACGCCCTGAAATCGATCAATGGGTGATTTCACGGCTAAATACTACCATAAAAACGGTAGAAGAATTTCTTGAAGGGTATGAACCAACAAAAGCAGCTCGTGAAATAGAAGATTTTGTTGAAGAGTTAAGCAATTGGTATGTTCGTAGAAACAGACGACGTTTCTGGAAAGAAGGGAATACGCTTGATAAAACGGCTGCATATCAAACACTGTATGAGTGCCTGAAAAGTTTGAGCAAAATGATTTCTCCGATCGCTCCTTTTATGGGAGAATGGCTATATCAAAATCTGAATAAAGTTACCGGTTTGGAAGAAGAATCGGTACATATTTCATTTTTCCCAACGGTAGAAGAAACGGCTATCTTCAAAAAGTTAGAGCATAAAATGGATATGGCCCGCTTGATTTCATCTATTGTTCTGAGAATTCGAAACCAGATTGAAATGAATGTTCGTCAGCCTTTGGCGAGAATCATTCTTCCAATCAAAGATGAAGCGGAAAGAGCAGCTATTGAATCTGTAAAGGATATTATCTTAGAAGAAGTGAATGTGAAAGATATTCAGTTTGTGGATGATGATTCCGGAATTGTACATAAATCAGCAAAAGCCAATTTTCCGGTTTTGGGAAAAAAACTTGGACCAAAAATGAAGCCTGTTGCAGCTAAAATTGCTCAGCTTTCCACAGATCAGATCACCCGCTTTGAAAAAAATGGATTTCTGGAACTTACTCTTGAGGATGGCGAATCAATTAGATTAGACGAAGACGGCCTTGAGATCGTTAGAACCGGACTGGAAGGGTGGCAAGTTGAGACAGAGCGCGGGTTAAGTGTAGCTGTCGATACGGAATTATCAGCAGAATTAAAACTTGAAGGTTTCGCCAGAGAATTCGTTAATAGAGTACAGAGCATGCGGAAAGAAGCAGACTTTGATGTTGTTGACAGAATCAAAATAGGCTTTACTGGCTCGGAGGAATTGAAAGAAGCTGTTGTTTCAATGAATGATTACATCAAAACAGAAACACTTTCAGAAGAAATTAAATTTGAAAACTTAGATGTTTCCGACTTTGTAAAAGAGTGGGAAATTGGCGATGATGATTGCAAAATATCTATTCGCAGAACAGTTAATACATAAGGATAAAGTTATGGCTGATAAATCAAACACAGAGGAAAGAGTATCTCCTTATAGCGACAAAGAACTAGAATATTTTCGTGGAATAATCGAAAAAAAGCTAAAAGAATCAGAAGATGAACTGAATACACTTCAGAAATCTCTTCGCGAAAGCATGGAAAATGCGTCTGACGAATCAGCCTATTCGTTTCATATGGCTGACGCTGGTACGGATGCACAGGAACGTGAGAAAACATACGTACTTCTAAATCGCACAAGAAAATTTATCAAATATCTAGATGATGCCATGAAGCGTATAGATAATAAAACATATGGTGTTTGCAAGGTAACGGGTAAGAAGATTGCTAAAGGGCGATTGGAAGCAGTGCCTCATACCCAGCTTAGTATTGATGCAAAACTGAAGCGAAGATAAATTAAAGAGTAAGCCTTGAATCGAAATAAACTCGTTGCACTTTTAACGCCGGCAATAATAGTGCTGGTTCTTGATCAAATCACAAAATACATTATCCGAACTTCTCCGGAACTTCATAATAAAGTTCTGATCGAAGGATGGTTGAGATTATATTACACCCAAAACCCGGGCATGGCCATGGGAATTGATTGGCTTCCAACTATTGTAGTCAGTTCGGTTGCTATTCTGGCTGTAACCGGTATTCTTGTTTATTTACTTCGCTCAATAGAAACTGCGTCTGTTGGATATTTGATATTAATGGGTTTGATACTGGGTGGTGCTTTTGGAAATATTTCCGACCGAATCTTTATGGGATATGTAGAAGGGAATGGTGGAATCCTTGAAGGACATGTAGTCGATTTTATTTATTTCAGCCTTCAGATAAATGACTGGACAGTTTTCCCATATATTTTTAATGTAGCTGATATTGGGATATCAGTATCAATTATTTCTTTACTGATTTTCAGTAAAAAGTTGCTCCCCGCATCTGAAAAAGAAGAGATTGGGGCAGAGTTGGAAATTTCCGGAGAAGAAAAAACGGTCGAGGAAATCACCAAGAAATAAAGAGAAAAGCTAGTTGTTCCTTACAGGATCATCCAGAAAATCTATGCTGGTATCAATAGGAACCTGATCTACAATTTCAAGACCAAAACTTTTGATGCCAATTCTTTTCACCGGATTATTGGAAAGTAATCTGATTTTAGAAACCCCAAGTGACTTCAATATCTGAGCACCAATTCCGTAATCTTTGGAATCTCCTTTTTTAGGATTGTTGTTCTCTTCTTTAGTTTCAGGATTCCCTTCCTGCATAGCTTTTAAAGTACGTAACTGATTTACAAGCACTGAACCACGCTGGTTTCTGTTCATATATAACACAATTCCTTTCCCCTCTCTTTCAACCTGAAGCATTGCTTGATGGAGCAATTCGCTGGTATCGTTTAATCGGCTTCCAAAGATATCGCCGATCAAATCAGAAGAGTGTACCCGGATAAGAACAGGTTCTTCTTTGTTCCAACTTCCTTTTGTGAGCGCCATGTGGATGTCACCCGTCAGGTTTTCTTTGAATGCTCTGAGTTTAAAATCACCGTACATGGTCGGCATATTGATGTCCATCACTTCATGTACTAAAGATTCATTCTCATTACGGTAAGCAATAAGGTCTTTGATGGTGATGAGCTTCATATCATGCTGCTTTGCAATAACAGCCAGATCAGGAACACGAGCCATTTCACCATTTTCCTTCATGATCTCGCAAATGATTCCTACAGGTTTTAGACCAGCCAGTTTTGCAAGATCAATAGCTGCCTCGGTGTGACCGGCACGCCGCAAAACTCCTCCATCTACAGCAAGAAGCGGGAAAACGTGTCCGGGCCTTCTGAAATCAACAGGTTTGGCATCATCATTTGCTATTTCACGAATTGTGTTAGCGCGATCAGCAGCAGAAATACCCGTGGTTGTCAATCTTTTGTGATCAATAGAAATAGTGAAGTTAGCTTCATCAGGATCAGCGCCATCCGTGACCATGTGAGTTAATTTCAACTTGTCAGCGTGTGATTTTGTAACCGGAGCACAAACCAAACCACGACCATGAGTGACCATAAAGTTAATGGCTTCGGTAGAGACCATTTCAGCTGCCATCAGAAAATCGCCTTCATTTTCACGATCTTCATCATCAACAACAATAACCATCCTGCCATTTTTGATATCTTCAATGGCTTCAGGTATGGTATTAAATTTTATAGTGTCACTCATTTAACGGAATTACTTTTTTTCCTGCTTATTAGGATTCACATCATTGATTGCCGATTTTAAAAATCTGATCTTGGTATTTCCACCAACTTCGATCAATACAGAATCGTCTTCAATGGTATTTAGCACACCAATCATTCCTGAAGAAGTAACAACTTTATCGCCCTTTTTCATTTCAGAAACTTTCTGCTGAATTTCTTTCTGTTTCTTGCTTTGTGGACGAATAATGAAAAAGTAAAAAACCACAAAGATAGCGCCCATAAAGATAAGGCTTGTATATCCACTTCCTTCACCTTCAGCAGGTGGTGCCATTAGAAAAAACGTAAGTAAACTCATTTATAAATTTTTAATAGTTAATTTGAAGCCCAAAGATACGGCATTATTGACTGAATCTCACTGCTTTTTGGCGACCTGAAATGTTAAAGATACTCAGGATTTGAGTTGATCTTTGAGGGCATCAACGAACCTGTCTAGTTCTTCAAGCGTGGTATACACATTGGGAGTAACACGAATTCCCTTGAATTGATCGTGATTGATGGGGGTGGTAATGATTCTGTAATCTCTCCATAAAGCAGCGTTCAATTCATTCGGTGCAATGCCTTTCAGCTCTACCGTAGCAATGGCGCACGCATATTTTGGGTTTCTGCTGGTATGTAAAACAACGCGATCGCTATCAATAAGTTGGTCGATCCAATAATCGTTCAAGTATTTCAGACGAGCTTCTTTTCTGTCTGAACCAATGCCTTCATGAAAAGTAAGGGCTTCTCCAATTGCTAAATAGTTTGCAGCGGGATGAGTTCCTATTTCTTCAAACTTCCGGATGTTTTCATCCATGGTTTCGGGGGCAGCCATCATAGGCCAGAGATCTTTGATCTTATCTTTCTTTACGTACAACATTCCCGTTCCGTGAGGAGCGAAGAGCCATTTATGCAAACTGGTTGTGTAATAATCACAATCCAAATCTTGTTGCTTGAATGTGAAGTGAGCAAAAGCATGAGCCCCGTCCACAATTACAGGAATTCCTTTTTTACGAGCCATTTGTACCACTTTTTTAACGGGAAGTATTTGTCCTGATATATTTACGATGTGGCTCATTAGAATGAGCTTGGATTTCGGGGTGATATTTTGCTCAAAAAGAGAAACGATCTCGTCATCGTTTTCAGCCGGAACGGGAATGCTGAATTGATTGAGTTTTATTCCTTCCCGCCGTTCACGTTGTTGGAAGGTGGTAATCATTCTCGGATAGTCCTGATCTGTAGTAAGAACTTCATCTCCTTTTTTAAGATCTATTCCCAACTGGCAAATTTGTAGGCTTTCAGATGCATTACGGGTCAGGGCAATTTCTTCGGTGTCTACGCCAAACATTCTTGCTATTCTTTGGCGAACGCCTTCACGTCTAGGTTCCAGAATTCGCCACATATTATAAACCGGTGCCTGATTAGAGAAGTCGAGGTGTTTTTTCATAGCGGCTTGTACAAACTCAGGAGAAGGGCTAACGCCACCGTTGTTCAGGTTTATAAGACTTCGATCCACGGTAAAAGCCTGCTGAACGGTAGCCCAGAAGTCTTCATTTTTAGCGATATCAGAAGCTGAACCTGAAAACGAATTCAGTTCTTCATAAAAAGAAGCAGAAAGTGGTTTAGTAAGAAAGGCAGTGGAAGCCAATGCCAACGCTCCACCGGAAATTTGATTTATAAATTGCTTACGTGAACTCATAGTGCCTCCAAAATTAATTACTGAGATTTAAAGATTGGGGGTTAAAAAAGCAAGGTGGAATTGGGAAGCTTATCTGATGAATTTTTACCGCAGTATCAATTGATGATATAAATATCATTGATTATTAGCAAAATGATGTTATATTTATCATCAATACAGTATTAAATGATGATGCAAAGGTCATTAAATGAATTATTGGGATAAAAAACTTATTCGGGAACAGCTTGATAAGAAGCTTTCAAAATTCAAGCCTATTCTTAGTACGCCTGTACCTAAAGGCGGATGGGTAAGGACTATCCGTGAGGCACTTGGTATGTCTACTTATAATCTGGCTAACAAAACAGGTGTCGATCAATCAAGGATTTCCAGAATTGAATCCTCAGAGGCTAAGCAAGAGATAAAACTCTCCACCTTACAAAAAATGGCGGATGGTTTAGGGGTGAAGTTTGTCTATGGTTTTGTGCCTGAAGATGATCTTGAAACTATTGTAAGGGATCAGGCATTGAAGATCGCCAAGAAGCGCCTCAATCGAATTGACCACTCTATGAAGTTAGAGCTTCAAGGCGTATCTGATGATGAACAGGAAAAAGCTCTGAGCGATCTGATAGATAAAATCATGATTGAAGAACCTAAGAATTTCTGGGATTAGCAGATGTTTGATTACCCTGAGGGCGCAACTCCCATAGATGAGGATGAAAGAAAAGCTTTACTTATTCCTCATATCAGTACTCGTGAAGAATTGAACGAATGGGAGCAGAGGAATATCACAGATGCTTACAGTTGGCTGGAGCGTACTCGGCAAAAGGACTATCTGAGTGAAGAATTCATACGAAAACTCCATAAAGAAATGTTTGGTAAAGTATGGGCTTGGGCAGGGAATTACCGACAGACAGATAAGAATATCGGAGTGGACTGGTCACAGATTCCTGTTCGCTTCCGACAACTGCTCGATGACACTAGTTTCTGGATAGATCATGAAACCTATACACCGGATGAAATAGCAACACGTTTCCATCATAGGCTTGTATTTATTCATTTATTTTCAAACGGAAATGGACGCCATGCACGAGTTAGCACAGACGTATTACTTGAGAAGGTATTAGGTCAGGAACCATTCAGTTGGGGATCGGGGAGTTTGATGGAAGAAAGTGACATTAGAAGAACTTACATTGAGGCTCTTAGGTCGGCTGATAAAAATGATTATCAACCTTTGATAGAGTTCATGCGGAGTTGAGAATAAGCTACTTCTCATAAATAACAACACTATCTGGATCATATTTATATTTAACGATCTCACCTGTAATAATTAACTGAATAGCTTGTTCAATTATTCCTAATGGGACGATAAACCATTCTCGAGGGGTATGTCTTTTTCCATTATCATCAAACACATCGACTTCAAGGCATGAGTTTCCAAAAAAATTGTGAATCAGTTGCTCAAACTTCTGCGGATTCATATTGAAGCATTTCCAACCCGCAACATATTCAACAGGAGCCATTAAATAAGTTGGATCCTTTTCAGCGTTCTTTATGCGGTTAGCTACATCACTTTTAGAATACCCAATCTTATAAAGGTTTTCTTTTTGAGCTATCTCAGGGTCAGAGCTTTTTGATTTAAGGACGTAAATATATCCAGCCTCTTCATCCTCTTCCGTAATATTCGAGAACTTTTCAATGAACTCTTCATTCACTTTCTCATTATTTTCAGTTACGGCTCGCCCATTTTTTAAAAGCTGTTTATACAATGATCTATATAGCATGTTGGATTCAGTACCATTTTCAAATATTACCTTAGTTCTTCCATCAATTCTGGTTCGTTCACCACTATCGAAATCCTCTTTCTTTTCCTCAAAATCAACATTCTCAAGATAGAGCAGTATTCCATTATGCACATAGTATGTATCTGGTTTAAGGATATCCTGTTTGAAAGAGATAAGCTTTCTTTTGCCATCAGATAGGTCTTTCTGAACCTGATGAAACATTGGCTGATATTCTTCAAAATTCTTACAAGGCTTTCGGCGAGCTACAAAATCCGCAGTAGCTCTTTCTGTTTCTTTGGGTACATGTTTAAAATCAAAAAGTCCCTCATCTTCTTCTTGTAGAAGGTCTAAATCATCATCTTCAAAAATATCCTCAATAGATTCAGGTGTCTTTTTCACTATGTATCCTTCACTCTCTTCACCTACTGACGTAACAAAATCCTTTAAAAGCTTATTCCGGTCATATTCAACAAGGCTAGCCATCTTTTCTGGGCTCTCTTTTAAACCCTTGAGTCGGGAATAAAGCCTGTATTCACTTACACTGGATGTATTTGGTTTTGGTTCTTCGCCATGTTCATCAACAAATTTTTGAATTTCCTCAAAAGAGTCAACAAGACGTTCATCCGCAGTCCTACTATTCGATGATTTTTTCTGCTCTTCAATTAAATGGAAGTCATCGTCCGAAAAGATATCATCGAGTGATTTGAAATTATCCTTGTTCGGCACTTCTCTGTCTCTTTTGGTCGTTGATATAAATAATAGCTTCACCCATTCGTCTCTCCAGTGGGTCGTTGGAGTTAAGGCTCGGTTTTTTATTATAGGTTTTTATGAACTCTTTGATTTTTGGGTAAAGAATTAAAACCTCATCTTCAGTAATAGTAATTCTGGTTGCTTCAATAGTCTCTTGAATAATTCTAAGAACCTTAGTTGTGACAGACTTAGATAGTACCTCGAACGCTTTTTGGAAGGGGTTGACCTTATCAATTAGATCGATATGAATGTCATCAATATTTACAAATCGGTCAGCCATTCTAATAAAACGCTTATCAGCCGTTTCTTTGATTTCTCCATTTTTTATAACGGAGTCTAAAACAACATGCTGTCTTACTTCTTCTACTTCATCATCGGACAATTCTGGATATTTTACCTTTATGATTTTGGGGATCATAACACGATTAATTACCTCAGGATCAACATTTCCCGGCATTGCTTTCAGCATTTGGGCATCTTGAAGAATAGTCGCTTTTAAATCATTTAAGTCAGATTCTAAAATATCATTCACACGTTTCGAACTTGGCTCTTTTAACCCACGTACTTTAATTACGCCTGGACCTGATCTGTCATTATCAGATTTCTTAGTCTTAAACTTCCAGTTTGGAGCTAATACTTGTTCCATTAAAAGCGATGCAGTGATCGCTTTAAGCATATTGTTGACTGAAACTTTTACTTCATCGTCTTCTGCATCAGGTTGAGCTATTAGGTTGGTAAACTGAGCATGAGTTTTATTATCACTATCCCGTGTAGCTCTTCCAATGATTTGAATGATTTCTGTCAGAGAACCTCTATAACCAACGGTAAGAGCATGCTCGCAATATGGCCAATCAAATCCTTCTTTAGCCATACCAAGAGCTATGATGAGATCCATATCATCAACTGAATCAAGGTTTCTCAAATAATTGACAATCTTGTCTCGCTCTTTTGGACTGTCTTCGACAAGGTCAGCTACTTTGATAACCTTACCATCCTTGTGTCTTTCAAGATGAATAACACCTGTTTCAGAGTCTTGCTTTTTTACAGTGCCAATTGCATCAAGTATATAATTGACCTCATCATATTTCTGTTTTGTAGATTCACCTGAATTTACATTAGGAATATGCAGGATAGTTTTTTGATCTGTATCCAAAACCTCCATTATTGCAGATGTGTACATTCCTTGATAAAAGTGATAACCAATACCCAAAGACTTAAGATGCGTATAGCCATTTAACTGCTCATAGTAGTTATAAGATACTTTGGTAAATCGAGCCTCGTACTGAGGCTCTAAAACGGGAACGCTATCGCCTCTGAAATAAGACCCTGTCATTGCTATTATGTGTGCAGATGACTTGTTCATAATATCTTTTAGCAAAACGCCTAATCTATTATCTACATCTGCTGAAACATGGTGAAATTCGTCTATTGCTAGGAGACTTTTATCAAATGCTTTTTCTTCAATTCCTTCACAAGCAAATCTCAATGTAGCATGGGTACATATCAAAATAGGCTCATCATTTTCCATGAATTCATGGAATTTATTAACCTTACTTTCGCTTATATCGCTTCCCGGTGTGCAAAGGTTATACTTATCATTGGGATTCCAATCCGCAAAAAATCCATGAGATTTGAGATCAGTTTTGGCAAATGAACTGCCGATTGATCGTTCAGGAACCGCTACAATAACTTTTTCAATACCCTGATTTTTTAGCTTATCTAAACCTAGAAACATTAAAGCTCTGGATTTTCCGGAGGCAGGTGGGGCTTTAAGAAGAAGGTATTGAGCATCTCTGGCTTCATACGCTCGTTCCTGCATTTCACGCATACCGAGATCATTTGTCTTAGTACTGTTGCCCGTTTGGCTGTATGTGACATCTACAATATTTGGCATGCTTTACCTTCTTCGTTTCTTTTTCTTTTCAAACAATGTGTTTTTTTCTTGTTCTTCTTCTATCATTCTCTCATATAATTTAAATAGATACTCTAACCGTTCTTCATCAGATTCAAAAGGTCTGCTCCGGTAACACTTTTCAATAACTTCATCATTAGCTAAATGGGCTTCAAGTAATAAATCTGGCATTTCTTCAGGATCATATAATTCTGCCAAAGTTTTGTCAGAGTGCTTTTCACGTTCTTCAAGTATTCTGAATGCACATTGATTAATTTCTTCCCTTCTTTTTTGAGAAATTTTGGGAAAAGGAAAGGTATTATAGCATAGGGTATTCGAGTATTGCATATCCATTTTTAAACGACCGGCTACTGCTTTCACCCAACTTATGTGCATTTTTGAAGATAGCACGCCAAAATGCCATGGTTTAGCATCGTATATAACTCTTGCAGCATTCGAAATTACATAACTAGAATCTAAAAAACCAATTGGCAAATACCCTCTTCGTTTAGAGCCTGTTTGTGGTATTAGTAATGAATCAGCATCAATATGATTATTTTCATCAAATGAAAAAGGTCTTTTGCTTTTCTCATTGGTGGCTTTCTTTTTACTATTAATTCTAAATTCTCTTAATTTCTCAAACCTCTCATTAAGTGCGTTAATCTTTTTTGCTTCATTATATTCGTCACTATTTACCCAAATACAATATCGTGAGATACTATTCATAAATTCTCGGGCACCAATATAATTTTTAATAAATTTTTCTGCTTTGGGATAATTTGAAACCAAATCCTTCATTTCAGTTTCAGATAGTATCAAGTTACCATTATCACCAGCTTTTATCCCTGAAACCATTGCTGGTAATTCTTTTGACAACTGACTCGCTCTCTTTTCCACTATTAGATTATCACTTTCAATAAGATAAGGGCTAATATTTTTTACAGTTTTTCTTCTATTACCATTATAAATAAACTTTTCCCTAATATGTTTTTTACTTTCTAAACCAATAACCACAACATATACACCAGCATTTGCTTTGGCATTATTATTCCATTTAAATGATTTATGAGCAAATTTTATATCAACACTTTTTTGAATAATTAGAGGCCACAATAAATTAACCTGAATTCCTTGAGTAATAGAGTTTGTTGTTACGAAAGCTAAACTATGTGTTGTGTCTTGTATGTATTTAGCACCCTTTACAAACCAAGCAGAAATATAATCCAGTTTTTTAAAATTATTTTCCCGATCAAATACTAATTTTAGATCTTCTTTATTTTGCTTGCTTTGTCTTGAGTAACCTAAATATGGAGGGTTTCCAAGAATATATATTTCGTCGCCATTGTTTTTAGGGCAGGTTTTTTCCCATTCTATTCTACATGCATTTCCATGTGCTATATTTCCAGCTTCTTTTAAAGGCAGCGTTGGATTAGTTCTGCCAAACTCTTTGAAGAATTCGACATTCATTTGGTGTTCTGCAAGCCATAATGAAAGTTGTGCTAGCTCATGAGCAAAATCATCAAGTTCTATTCCATAAAATTGATTCAAAGTAATACCGGATAGCGCCATCTCGCCAAGCTCTTTGAGGACTTCCATCTCAAGACGTCTCAATTCTTTATAAGCAATGACCAAAAAATTTCCACTTCCACATGCAGGGTCAAAAATCTTAATTTTATTAAGTCTATGAAGGAGTTCTTTTAGCTTTTTTCGGTTATCCAACCCTTTTTCAAATTCATCATAAAGTTCATCCAAAAATAAGGGCTTAATAACTTTCATGATATTGGGAACTGATGTATAATGGATGCCCATATCACCACGATGTTCAGGAACGATCACCGCCTGCATCATTGAACCAAAGATGTCTGGATTTATTTCAGACCAATCTAATTCACCACTCTCAATAATAATCTCTCGTGATTTCCGGGTGAATTTCGGGCAGGAAATTTTCTCTTTAAAAAGCCCGCCATTTACATAGGGAAATTGTTCGAGGTAAGCTGGAAGATTTTGTCGGTTGCTTTTAGCAGTATTTAAGACTTCAAAAAGCTTATTTAGATATGCATCAAGGTCGCTTGCGTCTGCTTGAGTGTGGGAAGCAACGCTATTGGTAAATACACCATCAGAAAAAATGTTTGTGTCTTCTGCAAAGAAGCAGAACAGAAGACGAGTCATAAAGACGTTTAAGCTGTGAACCTCTTCAGATCTTTCAAACTCGTTCTCTTTTTTAATCTCGTCAAAGAACTTTGCCATCCGTTCTGCTGCTTTGACATCAGCAGGGTTCTCATTCTGGTATTCAGTTTTTTCCATTCCTGCCCAGGGAAGAAAGAAGTCGTAGTGTTTCGGCAGGTCTTTGAATGGAATGTCAAGGTTTTCTTTGGTCTGGGTGTCCCCTGCTAATAAAGTCTGAAAATCAGTTGCAATAATAAATCGTTGATCGTGTAATGCCTTTTCTGATAACTCAGTGATCGTGTCATGTAGATCAAGCTGATTCTCTTCTTTAAATAAAACACGCCTTTTCCAAGAAACAACATCATCCTTATCAGATAAGTCATAGCTTCCTTTTTTTAATCTCGTAATTGATGCTTTGGGTAAGCCATAAGCCAATAAAAAATCATAAATGAATTGGTCTTTATCGTATTCATTGATTAAAGACTTTAGATTTTCTTCAATTTCGGTGATATTCATAGATGATGTATTCTGCTGTTAGCCTAAAAGCGATACTATTTAAAGTAAGATATAATAATTAATAATTTTAACCCTCTGATTTTACTCATGTGCGTACTACACATGACTGAGTAAGAATAAAACGAAAAAAGGATGACGCCCTTACGAACATCATCCTCTAAAAATCTAAAATAAGAGTTAAAACTTATCCTTCTTTCACATCTTCAATGCTTTCAAGTAATCCTTCAGCTTCTTTGATGAGGTCATCAGCTTTTTGTTTGGCTGACTGAACTACTTTATCCCCTTTGTCTTTTGCTTCGGAGATGAGTTGTTGCTTTTCTTCTCTTAGCTGGGCGATCAAATCATTAAGTTCATCTTTATAATTACTTAGTTGATATGAAAGACGGTTTCTGGTGTTCTTTCCGGTATCCGGAGCGTAAAGTAATGCTAGAACTGTTCCTGCTAATGCTCCTGTTAAAATGCCTGCAATAAAATTTCCTGACTTGTTCATAATAAATTCCTCAAATTAAAATTCTTTCTTTATAACTATAACAAGAATACCCATTCGTAGTTCCAATATCTATTGTTTCAAATAAATTAATTGTTGCTTAAAGCTAATTTAGGTTTTTTTGATGATTTTTTTGATTTGAATAAAGAACCAATCCAGTTTGAAATTTGCTTAAAGCCAACCGAGATAGCAGGGGTAATGAATAGGGTGAAAATAACTCCGAAAGCCAATCCCCCGATAACCGTTTTGGCTAACGGCGACCATATTTCTGCTCCGGCTCCAATCTCAAGTGAAAGTGGAATCATAGAACAGATGGTTGTTATAGCAGTAAGTAAAATGGGTCTCATTCTGCGCGTACAAGCTTCCAGAATTCCTTTCAAAAAATCAGAGTTCTTAGAAAGATCAAAATCCATGCCCTTTGTGTTCAAATGCATATAATCTACCAGTACAATACCATTGTTTACGATAATTCCAACCAACATGAACATTCCAACTTGCGCAGTAGTGCTTAATGCAGTGCCAATTATCATTAATGAGGCTAAAGAACCAAACAGTGCCATAGGGATGCATAACCAAATAACAATCGGATCACGGAAGTTTTCAAAGAGTGATGCCATAATCATAAACATGAGAATAATGGCTGCAAGACCGGCCCACTGGAATTGCGAAGCATCCTGTCTCCAAATACTTGTAGAACCGGTAAAATCATATCTGTAACCTTCAGGAAGAATGATCTCGTTGGTAAGAAATTCCTCAATCTGAGTTCTGTATTCGTTTACATTTCCGGTCATTTGTATGTTTACATCCAAGACCGTTTCTCTATTTCTTTTTTCGTAAGAGTCGATACCCTTAACAGAGACAAAACTCCCCACCGCCATCACAGGAATCCGAGTATCCTCATATTGTGCAACCTCAAGGTCGAATAATTCTTCTCGAGATTTTAAAGCTTCTTTTGAAGTTCGGACCTCAATAGGAATTTCACGACCTTCAGATCTAAAGAATCCGGCCTGATTTCCGAGTGTTTGAGTTCTCAAAGCACTTGCAACTGAACCAATATCAGTTCCAATTCTGTTAATTCGCTCACGATCTAAAACGAAATGAAGTTCCGGAGTAGGATCAGAGCGGCCGTTATCGACAGAGATTATATTCGGGTCTTCGAGCAACTTCGCTTCAATCTGAGCTGAAATCGCAGTTAACTGTGAGACTTCAGGACCAATCAATGAAAGTCTGATTCGATTACCGCCGCCGCCCCAGCCACGACCGCCAAAACCACCGCCACCTTCAACAGAAACATTTACGTTTACTCCGGGAGAAGTTAACTCTTGTCTTAAATCGGCAGCAAGGTCAATGGTTGAGATCTCTCTTTGATCTTGAGAAACAAGGGATAAATTGAAATTACCGGTATTGCTTTGAACTCTCCATCGGCTTCTTCCGATTGAGGATACGATAGTTTCCAGTTCTTCCTTTTCGCTCAAAGTATTGTAGAATTCCTCCATAACTGCATTAGTCTTTTGCAGTTTACTGCCTTCCGGTAATCTAACCCGAATATCAATTTCTCCGGAATCTGTTTCAGGGAACCCTTCTTTTTCAATATTGATATACATAACTACAGTTCCTGAAATCAAAGCGATCATAATCGTAAGTGGTATCCATTTGTGGTGAAGAAACCAATTGAGAACACTTGAATAACCTTGTTCCATTTTACTGATTGCACGAAGCATGAAGTTTCTTTTATTGAATTGATCTCCATTGAGAAGCAAAGCTGATAAAACAGGAACGATTACTACGGAAGCGATGAAAGACATTCCAATTGCAAAACAAATAGTATATGCAAACTCGCGGAGTGCATCCGCTTGGAAACCAGTCATCATAATGATTGGAATAAAAACCCCAAGTGTTGTAAGGGTAGAGCCAAGCAATGCTCCCACAACTTCATTAGTTCCTCTAAGAGCAGCTTCAAACTTTGTAAATCCTGCTTCAAGTTTTCGTGCAATACTTTCTGTAACTACGATAGCATTGTCCACTAAAAGACCGATTGCTAAAGCCAATGCAGAGATCGTTAATGTATTGAGGGAAAGGTCAATAGCGTACATAGCAGCAAAACTTGCAGCAATAGAAACCGGGATAGTAATAGCTACAATCATCGAGATTCTCCAGCCGCCCATAAAAATGATAATTACCAGAACTACCACAATAAGAGCTGCAAGAGCTGATTGAGATAAATTACTGATCGACTCATCTATAACTCTTCCCTGATCGGAAAGAACGCGAAGTTCAACTCCTGCGGGTAGGATATTATTTATCCCGGGCACTGTTGCTTTAACAGCGTCGACTACGTCAAGAGTATTTGCGTCAGAATTTTTCTGAATCTCAATGGATACACTAGCTCTTCCATTTACTCTAACAAAATTTGTTACTTCTGTAAAATCATCACTTACTGTTGCCACATCTTTTACACGGACTGGAATTCCGTTTTCAGAAATTCTGACAATTGTATTTTTAATTTCTTCAATGCTGTTATACATTGATTCAGCACGGACATTGTAACTGATATTCTGAGCCACAATATTGCCGATTGGTAATTGTGAATTATTTGAACGTATTGCGTTTTGAATATCATCAGGAGATAAATTATGCTGAGCTAACTTCATAGATGTGATATCCACATAAATTCTGCGCTCTAACCCTCCCTGTGTTTCAGCTGATGCGAGACCAACAAGGCGTTCTAATCTTGGTTCCACTACCTCAACTGCCAGATTTCTTAGTTCGTCGAGCCCTCTAACATCAGAGTTTATGCTAAGTTGCATAATCGGGCGGTTATTTGGATCAAACTGAAAGATCACCGGATCCTGTGCTTGTTCCGGTATTTGGTCTCTAATCTGATCAATAGCCTTTCGGACTTTTAATTCTGTTTTACGGACATCCGTGTTCTCATAAAGCTCCATTACAATAAAAGCATTACCACGGCTTATATTGGATTCAAGCATTTTCACCCCTTCAACTCCGGCCAGTGCACCTTCAAGTGGTTGGACAAGAATCCGGTCTATGTCTTCAGGAGCTACATTATTATAACCTGTTGAAACAGCTAAAACCGGAATATTGATCTCCGGATTGAGTGTTATTCTAAGGTTAGTTAATGAGAAGATCCCGAACCCGATCGCAATGATAGTGACCATGATCACTGTTATAGGACGTTTTAAAATTCCATCAGTAAGTGTGAACTTTTTCATGATACAGCCTCAGTTTCAGTTTTAGATAGAGGATCAATTTTATGAACAGCGTCAAATCCAAGTTTATCTACACCTTTATTAATTAGGTTATAAATACTCGGAACTACAAAAAGCATTAAGATGGTAGACATGGTAAGTCCGCCAATAACAGTTCTTGCCATCGGACTCCAGGTTTCCGATCCTGAACCGAGTTCAAGTGCTAAAGGAACCATAGAAAGGATTGTAGTAAGGGCAGTCATTAAGATCGGGCGAAGCCTTCGTGTTGCTCCGGTTACAATAGCTTTATGTCTTTCCAATCCTCTGGCTTGCAATATCTTTATGTAATCAATCATTACAATTCCATTGTTCACTACTATTCCTGAAAGTAAAATGAGACCAACCATGGAGGTTACACTTATAGATGTTCCGGTTAATCCCAACATGATCAGTACTCCTGAAAGAGCTAAAGGAATAGTCAAAATGATGATGAATGGTTCAATCAAGCTTTCAAACTGTGAAGCCATCACCATGTAAGTTAGGATCCCTGCTATTGCAAATGCCAATAGGAGAAAACTGAATGATTCAGCTTGTTCTTCTGCAGCCCCTGCTAAAGCATAACGATATCCATCCGGCCACTCGATCTCATCCAGAGTTTCCCGTGCGTCAGTGGTTGCTGTCTTAAGATCTACTCCATCCAGTTCAGTTAATATTTCAACAACTCTTTCCTGATTTATTCTGGTCACATTTGTAGGACCTGTGTATCGTTCAATTCGGGCAAGATTACGGAGCGGCATCCATTCTCCGCCGGCAGTTTGAATTTGAATATTGTCAAGATCATTGGATTGTGATTTTTGGCGTGGATCGAGCTCAACTTTTACCTCAAACTCAACGCCTTTATCTACAAAACTAGTAGCAACATTTCCCTGAACGGCATCACTGATAGTAGTAGCCACTTGATTAGTGTTCAAACCAACTAACGAAATTCGTTCTCTGTCCAGAGCAATTCTTAGCTCAGGTCTTCCTTGATCGGCAGTGCTGTAAGCACTCACAACTCCATCGATCTGAGTAATGCGTTCTTTGACGCCGTCTGAAAGTTCTTTTTTTACTTCAGGATCAAAGCCAAATATCTGAACGATCAAACCGTTCTCTCCATCAGGACTAAGTGGATCTTGAATAATTTCCTGAATGTCCACTCCCGGTACTATCTGCAATTCATCTAGAACATCACTAACAATTTGAAACTGAGTACGGCTTCGTTCATTCTTAGGCACTAATTCTACCCGAACGGCTCCGGTAAATCCACCCGGGTTATCCGCTCCTTCAATACCTTCCTTATCGCCATAATCTGAAACAATAATTCTGGCTTCCGGCACTTCTTTTTGTATGATGCTTTCTACTTGTTGAATTGACCTTTCCAACTCAAGTAAACTCACACCCGCTTCGCGAGTAACTTCCAGAGTAAAGGCATTTTCATCAACTCTGGGGAAGAATTCTCCACCCAAGGTGTAAAAAATCGGAAGTGTTGCTCCAAAAAATAGAACTGCGATTGTAATAACCAACCCGCTTCTGTTAAGAACTTTGTCAAGAACATTCGAATACGAATTCTCTAATCTCTCTAACATTCTACTAAAGAAATTGGCAACTTTGTTTGTTGCTTCAATTGAAAGTTCTCCGTCTTTGTAAAATTGAGAAGTCATCATGGGTATCAACGTCAATGCAACTAACGATGAAACAGAAAGCGAGAAGGAGATAGTAAGAGCCAGATCACGAAATAAAAACCCCGCAATCCCGGGCACAAACAAGATCGGTAAAAAAACCACCAGCGTAGTTAAGGTTGATATTACAACAGGAACTGCAACTTCTCTGGCTCCCAAAGTAGCAGCTTCTTTTCTGCCTTTGCCGTCTTCTCGGAAACGGAAAATATTTTCCAGTACTACAACGGCATCATCAACAACAAGACCAACAGCAAGAGTTAACCCTGATAATGAGATGATATTCAAACTCAGGTCAGCGAATTTCATTACTGCGAAAGTTGTAACAATAGAAACAGGAATTGATATAGCAATGATCAATGCTGATCGTCCGCTTCTCAGGAAAGCAAGAAGTATCAGGATAACGAGAATTACAGCCTGAAGTCCTGTAAGAAGTAGGTTCTGAATAGAAAGCTTAATAAACTCGGCTTTGTTTGTAAGTATCTGAACATTTACATCTGGAGGTAAACTTTCTTTGATCTCTTCCAATCCTTCAATTACAGCATCGGCTGCGTTCACAACATTGGCATCGCTTTGTCTGTAAATATTAAGGATAACTCCGTCTTCTCCATCTACTCTAACGTTACCAATTGGTTGAGCGATTCCATCTTCAACTTCAGCAACATCCCGAAGAAAAAGCGACTGACCTTCTCTTGTAGCAACAACTACATCTTTAATTTGATCCACGCTTTTAAGTTCGCCCATCGTTCGTAGCGAATAAACTGTATTGCCCTCAATAAGTTGACCTGCGGGAACCTGAATATTTTCAGCATTAAGTCGGTTAGAAATCTGGGCAATCGTAAGATTGTATAATCTCATTTTCTGATTATCAATGGTTACATTGATTTGCCGCTCAAGACCACCGGAAGTTTCAGCTGAAGCAATACCGTTTACACGTTCTATTCGCTGTTCTAAAACCTGAGTAGCATAAGTTCTCAGATCTCTGGCACTTCTTGCTTCAGAAGTTACTGCTAATACAACTATAGGTTCCTGGTTTGGATCATAACTGAATACAAGTGGAGTTTCAGCATCGCGTGGGATAGACCGAGCTACAAAACCAAGTTGCTTTCTAACATCATTTTCAGCTTCATAAAGATCCGTTCCCCAGTTAAAGTTTAATTTCACTACTGAAGCTCCCTGACTTGACAGCGAACGAACTCTTCTGATTCCGCTGATACTTCCTACCTGTTCCTCAATGGGGCGTGTGACCAGTGTTTCCATATCTTCCGGTGCCACGCCATCATAGCTGGTGTACACAGTGATGGTGGGAAAGCTCACATCAGGATAAAGATCCAGTCGGAGTTGAGATACACCAAAGATTCCGAAACCGATCAGAATCAAACTGATCATTAAGAATGTTATTGGCCGGTCTACGGCTAATTTTGAAAGTCCGCCCATCTTAATTCCCTGAAGCGTTTGCAGTTCTTACGCTATCCATATAAGCCCGGCGCTCTTCCTGAGTCATATTCTGAAGACGTTCTCTCATTTTAGCGCGGTCTTCTTCACTCATATTTTGAAAAGCATTACCACCGGGTCTTCCTTGACCTCCGGGACGCTGTCCTCGTTCAACACTTTGACCTTCCGGGGATTGGAAATTTGAACCGGTAGCAACTCTTATTCTTCCGCCATCCTGTAAACTATTCTGACCTGTAACTACTATGCTTTCGCCGGGTCTTAATCCCGAAGTTACTTCAATTTTGTCTCCTTGTTCAATGCCAAGTTCCAGCTGTCTCAATTCAGCAACAGAATCGCCTTTGGAAACAAAAACGGAGTAAGTTCTATCCAATTGAATAGTATTTGATTCGGGTTCAATAATAGTTTCTACTTTTTCAACAAGTGAACCTCTTGAAACAACGATAGCTCTTGGTTTGTTTACGATGTCAATAATACTTTCTGTAAGCACACCGGGATAAATCGACGAACCTGATTGAGTAAGTGTTATTACTACTTCTCCTAGTCCCGTTGTCGCATCAAGTTGCGGGCTTTTCCTGGAAACAACACCTTTTGCAGAAGATTCGCCTTCATTCGAAACTCTGAGATTTACAGGCTGTCCTATTTTAACAGCTTTCCAGTCCTGAACCGGCAAATAGATACGGGATTCATAACCAACAAGATTAGCGATTTCAAACAATGCCTGACCTGTACTTGCAATATCTCCTTCCACGGCGCTTCGGGATACCACAACACCACGTACCGGTGAACGAACTTCGGTATTGTTGAAATTTTCCTGAGCCTGTGTTACGGAAGCAACAGAAGATTGGTATTGAGAAAGGCTATTTCTGTACGTTGCAAAGGCGTTATCAAATTCAGCCTGACTTATAGAATTCGATTCAAGTAATTTTTCCTGACGGGCAAATTGCGTGCTGTCTCTTTTGATTGCAACTTTACTTTGTTCTAATTGCGCTTTAGCCTGATTCAGTTGGTCACGAAAGGTTGTGTCATAAATTTTTGCTAATAGTTGACCCTGAGAAACGGTGTCTCCCAAATCAGCATAAATCTTAACAATTCGATTACTTACCTGAGGATTAATGGCTACTACATCCTGAGCCTTTACGGTACCGAATGATTTTACCTGATCAGAAATAGGTTGGCGTGTAACGGATTCAGTCTCAACACTGGTTACTCTTGCCCCGCCAAAACCACCACCCCAACCTGAAAAACGTGCATTTTGTGCAGGGTTTGATTCTTCGGAATCTCCACCGCATCCGATTATTAAAAGAGATAGAATTATAAGTGCTGATAAATTTAATTTAGTCACGTCCGTATTAGTTGTGTTAATTTGTGAGTTAATAGACAGTAAAGTTCGCGAATTAGTTCGTGCCTTAAAGCCAGACTTTGTAAAAAGAAACAACATAAATATCGTTTTACATAATGATTAAGATGCTTCGATTCCTTATGTTTAGGCGACAAAACTTCAACAAACTCTCACTACCGAATGAAATTTTTTATAGACACTGCAAATCTCGAAGAAATCCAGGAAGCTAATGATCTTGGAGTGCTTGACGGGGTAACAACAAATCCAAGTTTATGCGCTAAAATAGGGGTGAGAGATTTTGAAGGGCACATCAAAAAGATCTGTGATATTGTTGAAGGAGATGTTTCTGCAGAGGTAGTTTCTACTACTTACAATGAAATGATCGAAGAAGGAAGAAAGATTGCAAAGATTGCTGACAATGTAGTAGTAAAGATTCCTCTTATTAAAGATGGAATTAAAGCGATTAAAACATTTTCAGAGGAAGGCATTAAAACGAATTGTACACTTTGTTTTTCTCCAACTCAGGCATTGATCGCTGCGAAAGCAGGAGCGACTTATATTTCCCCTTTTATGGGAAGATTGGATGACATTTCAAGTGACGGGATGAAATTGATCGAAGACATTGTTCAGATCTACATGAATTACGGATTTGAAACAGAAGTGCTGGCTGCGAGTATTCGTCACCCGATGCACGTAGTTGAATGTGCAAAAGTTGGAGCTGATGTTGGAACCATGCCATTGAATGTTATTATGGGATTACTGAAGCATCCGCTTACAGATTCAGGATTAGAAAGATTCTTAAAAGATTGGGAAGATTTACAGGCTAGTTTGAAGGCGTAAGAGAAGGTGTTAGAGTGTTCAGGTGTTATAGATAAAAGCCATCTATAACACCATCGCACCATAACACTATTGTTTATTGAAATGCTTTATAAGTCCTAAAACCAATCTTTGGCATGATGCCGCCTGTTCTCTTAAAACTTCAGCCTCTTCTTTAGAAATGTACTCCAAATCCTCAGCAACATAGAGCAAACTTTTAACTTCGGCTGCGGAACTCTGAGAAAAATCGAAAAACCGGACTGATTCCTTTCGGTGATATCTGGAAAACCCTTCCGAGATATTCGTCATTACAGAAACAGATGCTCGCTGAATTTGGTCTCTAAGCCCGAAATCTTTGCAAAATGGCGGCTTTTTAGTGATAGCATAAACCTCTTTTACAAGTATTCTTGCTTGCTTCCAACAGTTAAGCTCTTCAAAAGCAGTTATTTTAGGCATTAGTTTCTTTATTAATTTCCTTTCTATATAATCAGACAGTCTCAAGCTCAATTCCTTACAGAATTTCTCAAATTACTTTTGAACAACTGCCATAACACTGTCACACCATAACACCATCTTACTTTAACACCAGTAAATGAACTATTTAAAAGCTCTGATTCCTTTATTAATTCTTATAATTGCAATCTTATCCCTGAACACTCAATTCGGTACCATTCCCCCAATTGGAAAATTCGTTGATCCTGAAACGGGATTCTGGGCCAATGCTGAAACAGAGCTTCCTGAATCAGATGAAATATCAATAGATGGTTTCGAAGGAAGCGCATCTGTGTATTTTGATGAGCGGCGAGTTCCTCACATTTTTGCAGAAAATGATTATGACCTGTATTTCGCCCAGGGATACGTTGTAGCAAGAGATCGCCTTTTTCAAATGGAGCTTCAAACGCTGGATGCATCCGGCAGATTAGCAGAAAAAATAGGGGAAAGAGCTTTAAACAGAGATAGAACTACCCGAAGAAGAGGTATGCCTTACGGGGCTGAAAAAGCTCTGGAAATGATGAAGCAAGATCCTAAATCATGGGAAATTGTAAATGCGTATGCTGATGGAGTTAACGCTTATATATCATCATTGGATCCCAAGAATTATCCGTTAGAATATAAAATTCTGGATTTTGAGCCTGAAGAATGGACTCCGATCAAAACAGCTCATCTTCTCAAAAACATGACCAGAACATTAGCCGGTGGAAATAGAGATGACCGCACCAGTAATACCATGGAATATTTTGGTGCAGATTTTATAGAAAAGTTCTTTGAAATCAAGCCTGAGTTGAACGATCCTATTATTCCTCCATCCAAAAGATGGGATTTTGAAAGAATTCCGGTGGAAGCTCCGGACACTTTATTCAAACCTGCATCCGCAGTGGAACTTGGAGAATTCGAACGACCTGAAGGAGTGGGAAGTAATAACTGGGCGGTTTCAGGGGCAAAAACAAAATCAGGATATCCGATCTTAGCAAATGATCCGCATCTCAGTTTAACGCTTCCGTCTATTTGGTATGAAGTTCAGTTAAATGCCCCGGGAATAAATTCATACGGAGTTGCTTTGCAGGGAACACCGGGAATTGTGATCGGATTTAATGAAAAGGTGGCCTGGGGAGTTACCAACGTCGGTTCTGATGTGATGGATTGGTATGAGATCAAATTTAAAGATGAAACTCAACAAGAATACTGGCATGACGGGCAATGGAAGCCTGCATCCGTTCGAATAGAAGAAATCAAAGTTCGGGGAAAAGAAACGGTGCTGGACACAGTAATCTATACTCATCACGGACCGGTAACAAAAGTGGAGTCGAATATTAATGAAGAGAGAAAGCCTGTTTATCATGCTTTACGATGGATCGCTCATGAAGCCTCTAATGATATGAGAACATTCTATGGATTGAATCGGGCTGAAAATTATAGCGACTACGTTGAAGCATTAAGCTATTATGTAGCACCTGCTCAGAATTTTGTATTTGCAAGTAACGAAGGTGATATCGCTCTTTGGGTAAATGGTAAGTTCCCTAATAAATGGGAATTTCAGGGTAGAACCGTAAGTGATGGAACTGATCCATTGTACGATTGGCAGGGATGGATTCCATTCGAGCATAATCCGCATATTAAAAATCCGGATCGTGGATTTGTGAGTTCGGCAAACCAGGAATCAGCCGCACCCGATTATCCTTATTATCTGGATGATGATTTCGCTCCTTTTGAAAGAGGCAGGAGAATCAATGATCGTTTAGCTGCTATGGAAAACATCACAGCAAAAGATATGCAGGAAATGCAGATGGATAATTACAGTTATTATGCCGAAACATTACTTCCATCTCTGCTAGAATGGGTAGACCGCGATAGCTTATCAGAAACGGATTCAGAAATACTCGAATTAATAGAAAACTGGGATTATTTCATGGATAGTGAAAAAATAGCTCCATCTTTTTTTCGTCACTGGTCAGGTAACTTTTACAGAGCTGTTTTTTATGATGAATATGAAACAACAGATGCTGCACTCAGATATCCATCCAGAGATCGCTTTGTAGAGATCATAAAAGCTGAACCGAGCTTTAAGTTCATAGATGATATCGATACTGAAAAAGTGGAAACAAGATCAGACATAGTAACGGCATCTTTTCATGAAACAGTAACCGAACTTCAAAATTATTTAGGTGAGTTTGGGGACAAATGGAAATGGGGATATTTCATCGATAATGATATAGATCATCTGGCTAGTATTCCGGGTTTGGGCAGACAAAATTTATTCAGTTCAGGATCATCTGAAGCAATAAATGCCACGCGCGGAGGATTCGGACCTTCATGGAGAATGGTTGTTGAACTTGGTCCTGAAGTGAAAGGCTATGGATTATATCCCGGCGGCGCTTCCGGAAATCCGGGATCACCAAACTACGATTTTATGGTTGAACCCTGGAGAACGGGAGAACTCTTCGAACTCAATTTTATGAAAGAAGAACCAAACGAATATTTATATAAACTTGAACTCAAATAGTACTTAAGTATTGAGTAATTAGCTTAAAATTTCCTCAATACTTAAGTACTAAATACTAATAGAATGATCTTACTGATACTTTTAATAATTACTGCCTATCTCATAAATCTGGTCCTTCCCTGGTGGGGAATTGCGATTACCGGATTGATTCTGGGTTTTCAAATGAAACCGTCTTTCGGGAAGGCCTTTGGAATTGGATTTCTTGCTCTTTTTCTACTCTGGGGTGGACAGACACTTTATATTCATTTAGCTAACGATGGAGTTTTGTCGACAAGGATTGCTGAGATGCTCAATGTAGGCTCTCCTATATTTGTGATCTTAATTACCGGAATTGTTGGAGGCTTGGTAAGTGGACTGGCGGTTTTGAGTGGAAGCTTGATTAAAGATAGTTTGAACAAAGAGACTGAAAATTAGAACCAAGACTTTCATATTAATTCTAAGCTCTGTGCTTTTTATTTCATGTGCCACTCATGCACCAATGAGTGAAATGACGATGTTTAACAAAGAAAGAAGAATTTCCTCAGCTACAGATTCAGTAGCAAACTCAGCATTTACTCTTTCATGGTCGTTTAATGATGAAGAGCCCGGTAAAAGCGATTTTGATTTAAAAGATAATCAGGATTATGTAGGCAACGAAGAGTTAGGAATTGGTGATTGGTCGTTGAATGGCACTTTAATGGTAGATGCTATTGGGGCAGGCTCAGTATCAATCGGAGGTGCTTCCGGAGTGGATTTAACACTAAAAGCTACAAGAAGTACTTACGCAACTGTTACTTTATCTTTAAATAATTCAGGAAGGCTTATTTATCAATATAGAATACTAAATACAGACTATATTGGCTTTTCATCAGGAGTGTTTTTAGGTGTCGAGAGTAAATATTTTTACTATGAATGCAATGATGAACCCTGCGGTAGGTATGCTGGTCCAGATAGCAGTACTCAATTAATAAGTTTTGGTTGGAGAAATAGGTTTTTGATAAGAGAAAAATACAAACGGGGATTAGGCTTAACGGGAAGTTTCAGCATTGGATATTTGCCCGAAATAAACCACTCATTTTTAGGTGTCAATATTTCAGTTATAGGATTTTAGATTAAAAATATTCTTTCCATTGAATCCAATCCTCACCTTTCTTATCTTCATCGAACTTCAAACAAAGCTACAGAAGAAATTAAAGTGTCAGCAATTTACAGCTTTGAAATTCCGGCAAAGCACGCCACAAAATTAAGGACGTGCAATTGATGCCATTCCCTCTTTCTCATATCATTTTCAAATCCGGCGCGGTTCTCGTAGTCGGATTTTTTTTGACCCTCAACTCTTATTCTCAAAAAAGTATACATGTCTTTGAATAAAAGAAAAAAAGCAATCCTTGCACTTAGTGACGGAACCATAGCTCATGGATGGGCAGTTGGTCATCAAGGTATTACAGGCGGAGAACTCTGCTTCAATACTTCCATGACCGGTTATCAGGAGATATTTACTGACCCAAGTTATCATGGACAATTGATGATGATGACCTATCCGCATATTGGAAACTATGGAACTATGTCTCGCGATGATGAGGCCAGAAAAGTGATGGTGGCAGGAATTATAACCAGAGCTTTTTCTCATGAATTCAGCAATCCAATGGCTGACGGAAGTCTTCAGGAATATCTGGAAGATCAGGAAGTAGTTGGAATTTCAGGTGTGGATACCAGGAAACTGGTTCGTCATATCAGAGAAAAAGGAGTGATGAATGCTGTTATTTCATCCACAGAACTGGATGAAAAGAAGTTGGTGAAAATGGCGAAAGACTGGGAAGACATGACCGGACTTGAGCTGGCATCAAAGGTTTCCAGAAATGAAGCGCAGACTGTAAACGGGGAAAGTGATTTCAAAGTAGCTGCTTTTGATTACGGAATTAAGCAGAACATCATCAGCAGCTTGAATGCGCGCGGATGTACATTAAGAGTATTTCCGGCAAAGACTTCTCTTGATGAAATTAAGGAATGGGATGCAGATGGATACTTTTTCAGCAACGGACCGGGAGATCCTAATGCAACTGCTGAATATGCTCTGGAGACTGTAGAGTATGCAAAGTCGACTGGCAAGCCACTATTTGGAATTTGTCTTGGACACCAACTAATGGCTTTAAGCGAAGGAATTGAAGTAGGAAAGATGTTTGTAGGTCACAGAGGAGCGAATCATCCGGTGAAGAATTTAAAAACCGGACTAGTTGAAATTTCAACTCAGAATCACGGGTTTGCTGTAACGGAAGGAAGCGTGAAAGATGAAATAGCTGAAGTTTCGCACATCAACCTGAATGACGGAACAATTGAAGGGTTGAGGTTCAAAAACTTTCCGGGATTTTCAGTTCAATATCACCCCGAAGCATCACCCGGGCCACATGATTCAGCGTACTTATTCGATGAGTTTATTGATATGATGAAGGAAAGAAAATATTAGAACAAATCCTCCCTTGAGGGAGGTGTCCGCCTGGCGGACGGAGGTTGTTGCCAAATTGTAAGTATGGCAACACCTCTCAGAATAAATCAAGAACTGTTGATTTATTCATCTCCCCTCGAGGGGAGAATTTTAGTTAAATAAATTTTTGAGAAACCAGAAGATCTAAATCTTCAAAAACATACAGAAAACAAAAAATGCCAAGACGCGACGACATCCATAAAATTCTAATTATTGGTTCAGGACCAATTGTAATTGGACAAGCATGTGAATTTGATTATTCCGGAACTCAGGCTTGCCGTTCCTTGCAGGAAGAGGGTTATGAGATCGTATTGATCAACTCAAATCCTGCCACAATTATGACCGATCCATTGATGGCGGATTCCATTTATATGTTGCCAATGACCACGGCGTCGATCAGAGAAATCGTAGAAAAGGAAAAGCCCGACGCTGTACTTCCAACCATGGGTGGACAAACCGGCTTAAATCTCTGTCGTGATTTAGAAAAAGAAAATTTCTGGGAAGAAAGAGGCATTAAGATCATCGGAGTTGATATTGATGCGGTAGAATTAACAGAAGACCGTCAGCTTTTCCGTGATAAAATGGAAGAAATCGGAATTGAACAATGTCGCAGTCGTCAGGCAGAGTCGTTATTGGATGCCAAAGAGATAAAGGAAGAATTAGGTGGTCTGCCAATCGTAATTCGTCCTTCGTTTACCATGGGAGGTGCAGGCGGAGGAATCGTCTGGAATGAAGATGAGTTTGATCAAAAAGTGCTTCGCGGACTGGAAATGAGCCCGGTTCACTCAGTGTTGATAGAAGAGTGCATTTTCGGGTGGAAAGAATATGAGCTTGAGTTACTTCGTGATTCAAACGACAATGTGGTGATCATTTGTTCCATCGAAAATATGGATCCGATGGGCGTTCATACAGGAGATTCGGTCACTGTGGCGCCAACACAGACTTTAACGGATAAACAACTTCAGATTCTGAGGGATGCAGCCATCAAAATGATGCGATCCATCGGAACTTTTGCAGGAGGTTGTAATGTACAATTTGCAATGGAGCCGGGAAGCGACCGTTTTGTTGCCATTGAGATCAATCCACGCGTAAGTCGTTCTTCTGCACTGGCTTCAAAAGCAACGGGATATCCGATTGCAAAAGTGGCTACCAAGCTGGCAGTTGGTTACAATCTGGACGAACTCAAAAATCAGATCACAGGTAACACTTCCGCTTGTTTTGAACCTAGTATCGATTACGTAGTGTGTAAAGTGCCTCGTTTCAACTTCGATAAGTTTGTTGGTGTGGATGAAGAACTTTCCACACAAATGAAAGCAGTGGGAGAGGTGATGAGCATCGGGAGAAATTTCCCTGAAGCGCTCAATAAAGCGTGGCAATCAATGGAGGTTGGCCGAGACGGACTTGGTGCTGATGGATACGAAGAACTGGACCGCAAGCACGTTAGCGAACGATTGATGAAACCGTATTGGGATCGATCACTTCAGATCAGAAACGCATTTAAACTCGGCGCTTCAGTAGAAGAAATAGCGGACATCACAAAAGTAGATCCTTGGTTCTTGCAGCAGATCAGATATATGGTTTCGCTTGAAAACAGAACAGAAGGCCAAACTTTAGAAGCCTTAGATAAAGATGATTTCTTTGAGCTGAAACAAGCCGGTTTCTCTGATACACAAATTGCCTGGTTGTTGAGTAAAAGTGGTGCAGAAGTGTCGGATGAACAAGTTCGTGAGCAACGAAAAAGCTTAGGTCTAAAGCCGGTCTTCAAATTGGTAGATACTTGTGCGGCTGAGTTTCCTGCCCAAACGCCCTACTACTATTCTTCTTATGAAGGTGAGAATGAAAGCGAAGTCACTGATCGCAAAAAAGTAGTCATTTTGGGAAGTGGTCCGAACAGAATCGGACAAGGAATTGAATTTGATTATTCGTGCGTTCATGCGGTTTTGGCGACTAAAGAAATGGGATACGAAGCTATCATGATCAACTGCAATCCGGAAACCGTTTCAACTGATTTTGACATCGCAGACAAGCTTTATTTTGAGCCGGTGTACTGGGAACGAGTGATGGATATCATCGAACATGAAAAACCGGAAGGTGTGATCATTCAGGTTGGCGGACAAACGGCGCTGAAACTTGGAAAACGTTTTGTTGATGCCGGAATCAAAATTTTCGGAACAGCATTTGAAATGATCGACTTTGCTGAAGATCGTGGACAATTTTCTGATCTGCTTACCAAATTAAAGATTCCGTTCCCTGAATACGGAACTGCATTTGATGAAGAAGCAGCCTTAAAGATTGCCAAACGAATCGGATACCCGGTGTTGATTCGACCAAGCTATGTGCTGGGCGGACAGGGAATGAGAATCGCAGTAAAGGAAGAAGAATTGAAACGATACGTAACCAGAATTCTTAAAACTCATCCCGAAAATGCATTCCTAATTGACAAGTACTTGGAACACGCTACAGAAGTTGATGTGGATTCGGTATATGACGGAGATCAACTCCACATTTCCGGAATGATGCAGCATATTGAACCGGCAGGGGTACATTCAGGAGATTCTACTGCAGTGCTACCTCCATATTCTTTGAGCGATGAAGTTCAAAAAACAATAGCTGAATATCAGGAGAGAATTGCCGAAGCGATGGAAATCCAGGGATTTTTAAATGTGCAATATGCTGTAAAGGACGAGAAAGTGTATGTGCTGGAAGCAAATCCAAGAACAACCAGAACGGTTCCGTTTTTAGCGAAAGCAAATCAGATTCCAGAAGCGGCTATTGGTACCAAGGTGATGTTGGGAGCAAAACTGAAAGAGTTTGACCTGAAATCGAAGCTGGATTGCTGGGCAATAAAAGAGCCTGTATTCCCATTCGATAAATTTCCGGGTGTAAAAAAGGAACTTGGTCCGGAAATGAAATCAACCGGAGAAAGCATCTATTTTGCTAAAGATTTTGAAGATGAACATTTCAAAAAACCGTATGAATTTAAGAGTCTCTATTTGAGTAAATAATGACGGTTGATCTCTTTGATTGCATTAATTGAGAAGATGATTGGTTTCTTTGATTGCATTAATTGAGAAGATGATTGGTTTCTTTGATTGTGCTGATTAAAGAGATGAGTAGTATTTTTTTGGTGATTTTTGTAAGGAATTTGATGGAAACTGTCTTACTGGTATATGTAAGAATTACACAATCAAATTTTGAGGATTACAAAAATGAGTCATGTTAAAAAATCAAGAGTAAACAGAAAATACAAGCATAGCGAACTTACAGGAACTGCAATTGGTTGCGCTATGAAAGTCCATAGTCAACTTGGTTGTGGTTATCCTGAAGTTATCTACCAAAGAGCACTTGCACGTGAGCTAGATAAATGTAGGATTAGCCATGCAAGAGAAATTGAAATGCCGATTTATTACGATGGTATTGAGATTGGGCTTAGAAGAGCTGATTTTATAATAAACGGTGAAGTAATTTTAGAACTAAAGGCAGTGAGTGAAATTAATAATGCTCACTTTAATCAAATTTTGAATTATTTGAAGGCGTACCAAAAAGAAATAGGACTTCTTATAAACTTCGGCGAAGAAAGTCTTAAATTCCGAAGGTTCATTAACAAAGTAAACAAGTAACCAGTGCAATCAACGCAATCAATGATTAGTAAGGCAAAGAATATACTTAAGGAAACCTTTGGATATGAGGATTTCCGATTACAACAAGAGCAGGCAATAAATCAGGTTCTACATAAGAAAGACGCGTTGGTGATCATGCCGACGGGGGGAGGGAAATCTCTTTGCTATCAGATTCCGGCACTGATCTTTGATGGATTGACTATTGTAATTTCGCCGCTCATTTCTTTGATGAAAGATCAGGTTGAACAGCTCAGAGAATATGGTATTGATGCCGTTTATCTGAACAGTTCCTTGCGTCCTGAAGTATATGATTTCAATGTGAGGAAGGTAACTTCCGGCAAGGTTAAAATGCTCTACGTTGCTCCCGAAACCTTAATGATGGATAAAACCCGGGAAATGCTTTCAAATTTGAAAGTTGATTGCTTTACTATTGATGAGGCGCACTGTATATCAGAATGGGGACACGATTTTCGCCCGGAATATCGTCAAATTGCAGCTTTAAGAGATGATTTTCCTGAAGCGGTTTGTATGGCATTAACGGCTACGGCTACTCCGCGAGTTCAGGAAGACATCAAAAATATTCTTAAGTTTGATGATTCCGAAGAATTTATTTCAAGTTTTGACCGGGATAACCTGTTTCTGAAGGTAGTAGACAAAAAAGATCCTGTAAATCAGTTGCTGGACTTTCTATTCACAAGGAAAAAACAATCCGGAATTATCTATTGTTTTTCCAGAAGGCAGGTTGATGAACTTTCAGAAATACTGGAGGAGGAGGGCTATTCGGTAAAACCGTACCACGCAGGACTGAGCGATGGGATGAGAGCCGGAAATCAACGTGCGTTTATTCGGGACGATGTTCAGATTATTGTGGCTACAATCGCATTTGGAATGGGAATCAATAAATCGAATGTACGTTTTATCGTTCATTATGATATGCCCCAAAATATAGAATCTTATTATCAGCAAATTGGACGTGCCGGTCGTGATGGATTGCGAGCTGATTGTTTACTTCTTTACGGTTCTTCTGATACTCAAAAAATTCAGTACTTCATCAATAAGAAAAAAGGGCAGGAAAAAGAAGTCGCTGAAAAACACTTAAAACAGTTGATCAAATATCTGGAATCATTAGAGTGTAGAAGAAAACCTTTGATGGCTTACTTTGGAGAGACCTATCCAAAAGATGAATGTGGAATGTGTGATAATTGCCTTTCTGTAGATGATGATGTTGAAGATTTGACCATACAAGCCCAACAGTTTCTGTCTACTATAATACGAAGCGGAGAGAAATTCGGAGCAACCCATATTGCAGATATCCTCAGGGGATCAAAAGCAAAGAAGGTGTTGGAAAAGGAACATGAAAAACTTTCCACTTACGGAATTGGACTCGAGTTTTCGAAAGATCAGTGGATGCAGATTTCTAAAATGTTACTTCGTCAGGATTATATAAGCAAAGGGGAATTTGGTGGATTAAAACTTGAAAAACCGGCGCTTGCTGTTCTGGACGGTACGGAAAATGTATTTGGCACTATGGATAGAAGTAAAACTTCGCTCGAAGGTGAAGCCGTAGTTCGTACATCATCCGAAATTGAAAATGAATATGATGAAGCGTTGTTTGATATACTCCGTTTAAAGCGCAAAGAACTTGCTGACGAACAGGATATTCCTCCATATGCGGTTTTCCCGGATACAACGCTGGTAGAAATGGCGTACTTCTATCCGCAGAGTAAAGAAAGTTTAGAGCCATTATACGGTGTAGGCTCTGTAAAAAAAGAGAAATACGGAGATACCTTTGTAGGTGTAATCAAAAACTATGCATCAGAACACGGAAAAGAAGAGAAGAAGAAATCTATAGCAAAGCAGTACAAAAAAAGGACAAACGGGCAAAAATTTGAGATCGTGGGAGAAGCATTTAATGCGGGGCAATCTGTTGAGTTGCTGGCTGAAGAACATGGCGTAAAAGACATGACCATACTCAAGCATTTGAAAGACTTTCTGGATGACGGAAATACGTTAAGGTTAGAAGGTTTATTGGAAGCTTCTGAGCTTTCTTTGAGACAAAGAGATCAGGTAATGAAATCTTTTGATAAAAAAAATCCGCTTATGCTACGTCCTGTTTATGATGACTTGAATAAGAAAATTGGATATGATGAGCTGAGGGTTATGCAGCTTTACTATTTGGCGAAGGATAAACAATAGTTTTTATGTAATATTCAATCTCAACTCTTCCGGAGTTAAGAATGGGATTATTCACAAAAATAAGAAAGTATGACTCTGGAAGAGTGTATTAAGTGATCTTAAAAGCGAAACCCCATATTCAGTCCAAGCAGTAAAATAGCACCTTCACCAACTTCTCTGCCTTTAGTTCTGATATTTATCTCGTAGCCGAAAGAAAGGCTTGGCTTCAGAAAAAAATTTTCTGAAAATGGAATATTATATTCTAAGCCAATGGTAGGTTGCAGTACAGTAATTTCCGTAGTTCCTCTTGAAACAGCACCGGGACACGGTTCAGGGTCGCATATTATGATCCCTCTTTGTTCCCAATCAATATCCATAAACCAGAGATCAGTTCTTATGTGAGCAGATAAATTCGGAGTTATAAAATCAGATGTTATAAAACCGACACCAAAACCAGGCCCGCCACCTTCTTCATTATCATTTTTTCCATAATCTTTACGATCTGTAAAGTTGTAACCAATTCCGGAAGTTAAAGTGAGGTTTTCTTCCATATGGAAATCAAAGCGAGCTCCGGAAATGATTCCGGCAGGATAAACTTGTGTATTCAGGCTAATCGAATTTTGAGCAAAAACCGAAGCAGGAAAAAGGAATAGAATCAAAAGCAAAAATTTATCCAAAATGTATCACTTAACTTATTAATGATATAGGATATAACGTTCAGGTACTTAAAAATTGTAGCCAAAATTAACTCCACCGATAAAGATCAAGCCCTGACCAATAAAAGAACCTCGTTCACGGGGTTTTTCATTATAATTTCCATAAGAATCTCTAAGGCTGTCACCATTTTTACTAAAAACTGACTCATAAGAATAGCCAATAGAAAGATGGGGTTTTACGAAGTATGATTTTCCAATTAGGACACCGTATTCTAAACCTAAAGTTGGTTGGAGGATAATTTTTCGCTCAAATTTAATATGAGTTTCCGCGGGTGGGCAAGGTGGGAGAATGCCGCAAATGATGCCATTGTATTCCTGTTCATGTGAGAGTTGCCAAAGATTTGCTCTTACATGAGCAGTTAAATTTTGAACAACAAGGTTGGTTCTTGCATATCCTAAGCTATATATGAAACCTTTTTCTTGTTGAGAATAAGTGTCGTTGTATTTTTTTTGTGGAGAAAGATAAAATCCGAACTTAGAGGTTAAATAAGAATTGTTTGCGACTTCAAGGTCGAAACGAAAACCCGGACTCACCCCTTTTTCATAGGTTTGAAGCTCAAGTTGCATTTTTCCTTGAGACATAACAGATACAGGTAATAAAAAAAAGAAGAGATAAAAAGCTTTCATGAGTTTAAATTTTAAGAGCTTAAGTAAAATAAGTTGATGATAATATATTTCAATCACAAGGATGATTTTATAAATACCGGGTTTCATTTATGATTCAATACCAGTAAACTAAATCATGATTCTAGAACCGGACATACTTTCAAAATTATCTTCTCTTGAATTAAGAGCAAAAAAAATTGTAGAAGGTTTTATTTCCGGGTTGCACAAAAGTCCTTATCACGGATTTAGTGTGGAATTTGCCGAGCACCGCCCATATAATCCCGGAGACGATTTCAAGCATATAGACTGGAAGCAGTATGCAAAGAAAGAACGGTTTTATGTAAAACAGTATGAAGAAGAAACGAACCTACGTTGCTACGTTTTGCTTGATACAAGTTCATCCATGTTGTACAAGCACTTCGGTGACTGGAGCAAGTTGCGGTATGGAATTCATTATGCAGCCTCACTTTTGTATTTAATGCATCGCCAGAGAGACGCTTGCGGACTCATTCCTTTTTCATCGAAAATCGAAAATTTTATTCCCGCTAAAGGAACTTATGCTCATTTGAGACAGATTTATTTAGAACTGGAAAAAGAATTACTCAGAGAAGATAAAAAAAATGAGACTAAGCGAACTACTGCAACGGCATCAGTGATTCATGAAGTAGCTGAGCGGTTAAATCATCGGAGCTTAGTTGTGATAATAACAGACCTGTTTGAAAATGCAGAATCACACGACGAGCTGATTTCAGCGCTGAAGCATCTTCGACACCGAAAACATGAGGTTCTGCTATTTAACACTCTGGAAAAGAGAAGCGAACGGGAATTGGATTTCTCTGATAAAAAATTTGTATTTGAGGATATGGAAACCGGAATGGAAATGGAAGTTATGCCTGCTCAAATACGTAAAGACTATATAGTAAAAGTAGAAGAGCACACAAAAAAATTGAAAATGGCGTGTAGCGAATTTGAAATTGATTATGAAGAAATGGATACCGAATCAGGTTTTGATAAAGCACTGTTAGCTTATCTGAATAAAAGAAAAAGACTGGGTTAAATTTTGCAGGGAATCCATACAGGATCTCCGTCAAATCCGGGGTTAAAAGAAATTCGTTCTTTATTATTACCGTCAGAATCCATTACAAAAACTTCCCAATCATCATTTATAACACCACCATAAGTAATTTTTTTTCCGCTTGATGAATACCTTCCTATCAATTGGTTTGCGGAATCAAAAGTGAGCTGAGTCAGACTTTTTGAATCGATCTCAAGTGTATAAAGGTCTGCATTACCGTTTTGGTAAATATAGAAAAGCAATGACTTACCGTCCGGACTCCAATCAGGATGCCCGTTGAGCTTAGAGTTGTTAGTTAAATTTCTAAATCCCGATCCGTCACTATTAATAATTGCAATGTCAGCATTAAATAGTGTATCCGTAACAACGAAAGCAACTTGATTGCCTCCGGGGCTCCAAACAGGATCGTATGGCTGCTTTGCACCTTCATAAATAACAAGCATTTTTCCTGTTTCTACATCCTGAATGATTAATGAATAGTTTTGTGTCGAAATTTTAGATGAGAAAACTATTTTTCTTGTGTTTGGGGACCAATCAGGAACTTCATCTCCGGCCGGATTTGTGAGTAAAAATTCTATTTCTCCTGAGTCTAAGTTTTTACTGAATAGATTTCTGATGTTTGACTTTTTTTGAGCGAAGATCAGGGAATTAGAAAGCTGATCATAAACAGGAGATCCAACAGCAGAATCAGCAATTACAAACGAACCGGTTTCCAGAGTTGCCGGATTATATGTATATAAGTCTCCGTTATTAGTTCTTGAAGAAAAGAACACAATTTTTTCAGAACACTTTTCAGGTGAACTGATTTTGTTTGAGACGGAGTTTTGGGTTGGATTGATTTTATTCGCACAACCGTTAAAAACAAGCAGTAAAAAAAAGGAAAGTAATCCCTGCAATATTTTCATGAGATAAATTTATACAACCTTACTCTTTTTTAAAATCTTATTTAAAAGTCTTGGAGAAATTCGTTTAACAATTAGTGCCATTCTTTCTTTCCATCCCGAAATGATGATCTCTTCTTTACCTGAACGCAACCTATTCCAAACCTTATTTACCATTTCATCAGCATCCATAGCGGATTCATGCATATCTCCCATTTTACCAAAGGATGTTCCGTCTCCGGTAAGTGCATTTTTTGTGATATTGGTTTTTATCGGACCGGGGCAGACTAATGTTACTCCAATATTATGTTCATACATTTCTTGTCGGAGTGAGTCAAAGAAGCCTTGAACAGCATGTTTGCTACCTGCATATGCAGTTCGGTACTTGGTTCCAATTTTTCCCGCCACACTGCTGGTTACTACAATATGTCCGCTTTTCTGTGCTATCATGTGTGGGATGACTTCTCGTGTTAAACCTACCGAACCAAAGTAATTTACTTCCATAATCCGGCGAACGGTATCAAGTTTAGTTTCCTCAAAGATAGAGCGCTGGCTGATTCCTCCGTTATTAACCAGTACATCAATAGTTCCAAAAAAACTCAGGGCATCAGCGGTTTTAGTTGCAAAAGTATCAGATTTCGTCAGATCAAGAGTCAGGATCTTTATCCTTGTATCATCATTACCAAGATCGAGTTTCACATTTTTAAGAGCGTCTTCTCTCCGTGATGATAGAATTAAGTTAGCACCGTCATTATAATAAGCCTTAGCCAAAGCCTCTCCGATTCCCGATGAAGCTCCGGTTATCCAAACAGTTTTATTAGTGTATTTCATTAAGCAGTTTTAGAGAATGGAAAGTTTGAGCATTGCGTTAAATTAGAAGTGCTATTATTAGTATTTTTGAGCACAACTTAAATTTATAACCGAACAGTGACGGAAGCAAAAACCATTTTACTTGTAGAGGATGAAATTGAATCCGGGGAAATGCTATCCAGTTTTCTGCAGCTGAAGGAATATTCTGTGCTATGGGCTCAGGAAGGAAAACAGGCACTTCAGCTTATTGAAGATAAAGCACACGAGATCGATCTGGCAATTTTAGATATTATGGTTCCACATCACGATGGAAAAGAGATTTGTAAGCACATTCGAAATCACCCTGTTTTAGCGGATATTCCGGTTCTTTTTTTAACGGCTAAAGATGAAGAAGTGGATGAGATTGAAGGGTTAAATCTGGGAGCTGACGATTACATAAAAAAACCCGCAAGTTTAAATCTGATAAAAGCCAGAATTGAGTCGCAGTTAAGGAGAATGAATCCTGAAAAAGCACATTGGCTGAAATACGATCACGTTTATCTTGATACAGAAACAAAACAGATGTTCATCAATGAAGAGTTGATAGATCTTACCCATACAGAATATCTGATTGCAGAATTATTTTTTAAACATCCGAAAATAGTGTACTCACGTGCGGAGATATTGAAACATATCACAGATGAGGAGAAGTACATTTTTGACCGGACTGTGGATGTTCATATCAAGAATTTGCGTATTAAAATGAAAGAAGAGGAAAAGCTCATTAGAACGTACAGGGGGCTGGGATATGGCTTTAACAGAGAGTACATAAACAGATGAATATACAGTCTAAATTAGCAGTCACTTACATTACATTGCTCAGTATTGGAGTAATAGCAATAAGTTCATATGCGATTCTGAGCATCAGATCTTTTTTATTAGAAGAAGCCATTCAGAAATTTGAAAATGACGCACATACATTTGCCAGTTCATTCGAAGATTCGGGTGAAGATCAAAACCTGTACAACAAAGCAAAATTTGTATCAGACTTAACAGGATATAACGTAGCTGTTTTTGATTCTTCCGGAGATCAGTTGATTGCATATCCCGATACAGGTTTTGTAGATGCATCTGAGTTTTTGAATAATGAAGTCAGGGAAGATCTGGCAATTTCTCAAAAACCGGTTATCATCAATAAAGAAGAACTTGAAAATCTGGTGGCTTTTGAAAGGATCCAAAACAATGAAACTGCAGCAAGATATCTGAGGATCAGCCAGCCAAAAGACGAGTTATATGCGGCCGAAGCAAGTATTCGGCATTTGATATACGGGGCTATGGTGGGTTCAATTCTGGTCGTATTTATCTTAAGCTTGTATTTTGCAAGGTATCTTGCCAAACCTATCACTCAGCTGAAAGAAGCTGCGTTGGAAATATCAAATGGAAATTTAGACAGAGAAATCCACTTAAAACGTTCAGACGAGTTTGGAACACTGGCGGATTCTTTAAATCAGATGGCGGGTACTCTGAAATCTGACAATGAAAAACTTAAGGAATTGAACGAAAAGCAGAATCAGTTTTTTGCTGATATCACGCACGAGGTCAGAAATCCACTGCATACAATTTCAGGGTCATTGGAGATGATTGAAATGGAAAATCTGTCTGGCGAACAAAAAGCTAAATATCATAAACAGGCAAAGAGGCAAATCAGCAGAATAACGCGACTATTTGAAGACATTAAAACACTTCAGCGTTATGATTATGATCAGGATTTTGTTGATAAAAAGGGTTTTGACCTGAACCAGATTGTAGAAAGTTTAGCTGAAATCCACAAACCAATTGCCCGTGAAAAGGATATAGATCTGGTCATAGATTCTGATTTAAGATCTGAAGTATTGGGTGATTCAGATAAAATTGAACAGGTTATAGAGAATCTGATTTCAAATGCTGTAAAGTACACAAATAAAGGGGTAATACGGATTTCGTTGAAAGAACACAAAAGCGCTACTACGGTTTCGGTTGAAGATACGGGAATAGGGATTGGCAGAGAGCATCTGGACCGTTTATTCGACCGTTTTTACAGAACTGATAAAGCACGATCCAGAGATAAGGGAGGAACGGGTTTGGGGCTAGCCGTAGTAAAAAGAATTTTGAAAGCACATAATTCTGAAGTTATTGTGGCGAGCGAGGTCGGTGTTGGAAGTACATTCAGTTTTACACTTAAAACTCATCCTCAAGAATAAATTTGTACATAAATGCGGCTAAAGACGCACCCACTACCGGTCCTAAAGTATAAACGGGGATGTCTTTATAAGAAGCACCGCCTAAAAAATAATCAAGAACGGATGTTCCAAGCGATATTGCAGGATTAAAAACAGCACCTGAAATATTTTCAGCCATCATATAAAGAGCTACAAGCGTAAAACCCATTATAAAAGAATAGGTAGCTACACTTTTGTGATTTGGATTTCCAATCCATGCGACGAAGGCTACCAATGCGAGTACAAAAGTTAATATTATCTCAACGCTAAGCTGCTCATAGAATAAAGAATTTATGGGTGTTTCCACATAAAACACATAAGAAGAAATGAGAAGAACACTTGATGCTGCCAGAAAAGCTCCGATTAGTTGAAAAATTACATATCCTAAAAGCTCAGTGGCAGTAATGCGTTTCAGGAAAAAAGCACCCACACTTATCGCAGGATTGTAATGAGAACCAGAAGTTAAAGCACCTATATAGATGAATGCACTTAGTATAAAACCGATAGCAAAAGCATCTCCGGATATCCCATATGCAAGAACTAAAAAATAGCTTCCTACAAGTTCTACCAAGTATTTATTATTTTTTAAACCCAAAAATAAACCGATTATGTCCTTCATTAGTTAGCTTCGGAAGCTAATTCGAGTATTCTGTAATTGCAACCTATTTATCGGCATTATTTGTCAGGTTTTTAAGTAACTTTGTTAACTAAACAACTCGTTCTTGTTGAGTTATCCATTCTAAACAGAGAAGTAAAAAAATTTAAATGAGCATAATTGATAAGCTAAAATCACGCTGGGGCATCCAAAGCACATTTCAGGTTTTTGTGATTTTAATAGTATTTGCCTGTACAGGATTTACAGCATTATATGCCAAAGAATTTGTGTTCGACCTGTTGGGAATTACCAATGAGTTTCCTTTTTGGCAACGCGCATTAATATGGCTCGCAACAATTTTTCCGCTGTATAATGTATTTTTATATTTCTATGGAACCATTTTCGGGCAACGTGAATTTTTTACTCTTTTTTTGAAAAAAATGTTCGGCAGGTTTGTTTCTTCTAAAAAAGAAAAAGCTAAGAAGAATGTTTAAGTTCTTCTTTGGTTTTCCCGGGTAGGCTTTCAACGATCAATTCATAAGAATGCTGAATCAATTCTTTTAAGAGTTCATCATCCACATCAGAAGCTGTTTGAACAGAATTCCAGTGTACTTTATTCATATGCCATCCCGGAGTGATTCCTTCATATTCTTCCCTCAACAAAATGGCTCGTTCCGGATTACATTTCAAATTCACAAAATCATAGGTTTCTATGTTAGTGAGTGCAAACATTTTGTTCATCACTTTAAAGACCATGGTGTCAGGTCCAAAAGGAAAATCTTCAGTTACGCCCGGCAAGGCGAGACAGAAATCCCGGTATTCTTCAATATTCATTCAGTTTAACTTTTCAAATTCTTCTTTAAACTCTTTAGTTGCTTCCACAACAACTGCTGCTATTTCATTAACTCTGTCAAAAGAAACCATGCCCACATAGCCCGAATGCCAGGTGGCTGCCATACTTTCCACATCATTTTTCAAACTTAGTTTTATGGGCTGATAAAATCTCATTTCAATTGAAAAAGGATAAATACCATCCTGAGCTTGCATTATATTTACATGAACGTAAAAGAATGGATTGTAAAAGGACTCCTTAAGCTCGTTAAAACTTAGCAAAACCACCGGTAAGTTTTCAAAACTCTTATTGATCTCGGTTCGGATTTGTGCAGGATTAAGAGAGGCTTCCTGAAGTCCGATTGGTTTCTCGATCTCAACGGATACACCAAATTTTTGAATGCCCACAAGAGAATGTCGCTCGGTTTCAACTTCGTTTTGAGCAATTAATGAGCCGCTGTTCAAAATGAATAATGAGAGAAGGGGAATCAGTGATCTTATTTTCATGATAATAGAATTAATGACACTTTAATTAAACATTTTGGAGGTTTTGAAACAAATCCCTAATCGGGTAAATAAATTGAAATGAAGCTTTGATAAAACCAAATTATTTTGAATTTACTCTTAAGTCTTCGGCCTTTGAATGATGGGCGGATCAAGTGAACACACTGATTTGCGTGTCCGACAGACGAATAAATCACTTCGGGATAGGTTTTCGAAACTGTCTGAATTTGAACATAGACCTTGTGATTTATTCAGCAAAGCAGTGGAGAACGCCGCCCAATATTCATAGCCAGCAGTTTTTGTAACTGAAGCCTGTGCTGAGGAAACTCAGTATCGGTACAAAAGTAAGTAACCCAGCTTAAGGTTGTATCAATGGGATAATCGATTGACTTATAAAAGACTTCAAACAGAATGTACAAGTAAAATGCAGTTAAGTGATTATGTGGTTATCTTTTAGGAATGAATATTTTAGCAATTGAATCTTCTTGTGATGATACTTCCGCCGCTGTTTTAACGGATGAGGGAATCAAATCAAATGTGATAGCATCTCAAGCTATCCATATAAAATTTGGGGGTGTGGTTCCTGAATTAGCTTCCAGGGCTCATCAGACAACAATATCTCAAACGGTGCAACAAGCTCTGGATGAATCAGGGCTTTCAATAAATGAGCTCGATCTGATAGCGGTAACGCAAGGTCCCGGTTTGATGGGCTCACTATTGGTAGGATTGTGTTTCGCAAAAGGAATGGCGCTGGCAAATGGTATTCCGATCATCGGAGTAAATCACATGGATGCTCATATTTATGCGAATTTCATTGATAACAACCCGGAGTTTCCATTTATATCACTCACTGTTTCCGGTGGGCATACCCAACTTGTCCATGTAAAGGCTCCGTTCGAACATGAGATTTTAGGAAAAACCAGAGACGATGCCGCCGGAGAAGCCTTTGATAAGATCGGAAAAGTATTTGGATTGGAATATCCTGCGGGACCAACAATGGATAAGCTGGCACAATCAGGTAATCCTAAATTTCACAAATTTCCTCAGGCTCTCTTAAGGGAAGGATTAGACTTTAGTTTTTCCGGACTAAAAACCAGTGCTTTGTACTTTGTTCAGGATAAAGAAGAAGGGTTTATTGAAGAAAATCTGAATGATCTTTGTGCGAGTGTATCAGAAGCGATTACCGAAGTATTAGTGAAGAAACTAAAGCGAGCCGTAGAGGATACCGGAGTGGAAACGATAGCTCTTGCGGGAGGAGTTTCAGCAAATTCCATGCTTCGGGCTAAAACAGAAAAGCTGTCTGAGAAAATGGGACTTTCACTTCATATTCCAAAAATTACTTACTGCACAGATAACGCCGCTATGATCGCTATCACCGGAAAAATGAAAGCAGAACTCGGTGAGTTTGATGGGATGGAAATAAGACCTTTTGCTTCGGTTTGAGAATTAGGAATTTTAGATTTTAGATGTTGAATTAATGGGTTTGTCATTTCGAAGGAGCTTGTCGACTGAGAAATCTAAAAATCAGGCTGTAAGACTATGTTAGATTTCTCACATTCGCCTGCCTTTGCCGAAACAGCTTCGTGCAGGCAAGTTCGAAATGACAGATTATGTTTTTAATTCACCCAGAACAAAAAGCAAAGCCGTCATCCTGAGGATACTTCCGAAGGATCCGGCCGGATGAGTTTTTCTGACCCACTCTTGTTCTCTCCCTAACATTAGGGAGAGAGACTCTTTTATATAAATTTTTTAAGATGAATTTATTTCATTATGCTATTCAGGAAGCTTAATTCTAATCTAAACTGTCTGTTATGTTAATTGGGATTTTAGTAGACCTGAGTTTAATAGGAGGTCTTATTCTTTTCACAATCAGTTTTTTAGAAAAGTACAAAAAGCATAAAATGAAGATGATGATTATCGGTTTGGTGTTAATTGTGATCGGGCTAATCTTTATTGATGTGTCTGCTATACAGGAAGCGTATCAAAGTGGTTTGGAAGCAAGAGCTTCTATTTAGTCTTCCATTTTATACTAGAGTATACACTTGCTAAGTATTTGTTAAATAGTATTTTTTATGTACTTTATTAATATTCTAAATCAATTGAAAGTGTTATGAGAAAAATATTATTCACACTTGTCTCAGCTTCTTTATTATTTTTTTCATGTAGCAACACATCAGTGGATTCATTCAGCGATGAAAAGCTTAGAATTCTAGCTAAAGAGCCTCAGATTACCCTAACGAACAAATCTGAAAAAACCATTTATTACATAATAATAGAATCTAAAACGGCTAATCGAATTGATTTAGATCCTGATTATAGAAAATGGCCTTCAATAGAAGCTAGATCAGAATTGTTTATTAAGTACGATAAAATTATGGGGTATGAAGAGTCTTCAGAAAGAGCATGGATTTATTGGAGTGATGGCGAATATGGTGATAGCTATTTAATGAAGCTCTGATGTTCTATGTTTGTGCTTAACATCTTTCCCAAGCTCCTGCTCCGAATAGATATGTATTGAACTTTATCTATTTCTTTGGCTTAAATCCGAATCGAGCCGTTGGCTATAGATTCCGAAACAAGTTCGGAATGACCCAAACTTAATCCATCATTCAAAATCCAAAATTAAGAATTGGAAGTACCCAATTTTTAATTTTTCATCTTTAATTTGAGCGATTCCTTCACAGCAAGCTGATCCACCCGTTCATTCAACTCCAATCCCGAGTGCCCTTTCACTTTTATCCAGCTTACTTTGTGAGGTTTCATCGCTGAAAGCATTTCTTCCCAAAGCTCTTTATTCTCGACCGGTTTTTTGTCCGCTTTTCTCCATCCTTTTTTCTGCCAGTTCTCGATCCAGCCTTTGGTCATGGCGTTGATGATCAATGCACTATCGCTGTGAATTTTAACATGGCAGGGTTTCTTCATGGCTTTCAAGGCTTCTATCACCGCCTTCATTTCCATGCGATTATTCGTGGTTTGCGGATCGCCACCCGAAAGCTCTTTTTCTTTACCGTTCCAGATCAGGATCGCTCCCCAGCCACCCGGGCCGGGATTTCCGCTGCAAGCTCCATCAGTGTACACAATTACTTCGGGTAAATCAGACATATCTCTTGGTGATGATGTTCAGTTTCTCTTTCATTTCTTGGGCTTTATGCGCCACATGCTCCGTCCAGTTTTCATGATCACTTCCTGCATAAATAATTCCACGACTTGAGTTGATCAACGGAATTCCTTCGTGCTCATTTAGAGCCTCAGCCAGTTCTTCAACGGATCCGCCCTGAGCTCCGATTCCCGGAATCAATAAAGATGCTTTTTTATGGAGGTCAGTCACCGACTTGGAAAGATCAGCTTGGGTAGCACCTATTACCATTCCAAGGTGAGCATCAGAAGAACCGGATCTTTTTTCTAATTCAGAAGCAATATACTGAGCCATCATATCAAAACCTTCGATTGGCTTTTTGAGGAAGTCATCAGCTCCGGGATTAGAGGTTAGTGCCAAAGCGTAAACTCCTTTGGTTTCGTTTTTGGTAAAAGCATCAAGAGTTTCAAAACCCATAAGTGGATTCAGTGTCACGGCATCCACATTAAACTGGTTATAAAACGTCTTTTTGTAGTGCTCTGCTGTTGTGGAAATATCGCCACGTTTGGCATCCGCAATAATGATCTTATCATCGGGAATATGCTGTATGACTTCCTCAAAAATTTCCAGACCTGACGCTCCTAGGGCTTCAAAAAAGGCCAGATTCGGTTTATAAGCTGCACAAAAACTCTGAGTGTGATCGATCACAGATTTACAAAAAAAAGACACTTGGGATTCAGGATCAAGAAAATCTCTTTTAACAGACTTGGGAAGTAAACTCAGATTAGGATCCAGGCCCACACAAAGAACGGAGTTAGATTCCGAGACAGAAGATTGTAGTTTTTCAGTAAAGGTCATGAGCTAAAAATTTCAGCCTGAAGATAACATTTCTGAGGAGGAATGTGGGAAAAGAAATAACCACAGAGGGCACAAAGGTTTAATATTTTTAAAAGGCAATTCATAAGTTGGGATTAGGGAAGGAATAATTGTCATCCTGAGCGGTCCAAATTGTTATATGGAATCTGAGCTTAGTACGTCGAAGGATCTCAAATGAAATCAATGTTTCGTAAAATATTCGTTACCAATCATTTTAATAACTTGAGACCCTCCCGCCTTCCAAAGTCTTGTACGGCGGACAGGTCGCAACAAGAAAGTGACTTAAAAAATCGGGAGGCTCAGGGTGACAGCATTAATTTGGACCTTTAACTAGCAGATCCTTCAGGTTCTGCGAAAGGTAAGATTTACAAAGGTCGAAATGGGATTTTAATCCCAAAAAAAATGAACCAACTTTTGCGAGCACAGCGAAGCAATCTCCAATTAATGAATGTGCTTAGAAAAGGGAGATCACTTCGCTACCGCTCGTGAATGAAGCAGCACCCTTTGTTATCTCTTGTAAAACGGTTGGGCTGTGTGTTCAAATTATTTAGATTCACAGGTTAACTACTACGAACTACTTTACTATGCCAGCTATAAAAATTAACCGATATATTCGGCTAGTCCTTTCTGCGTTTTTGATTGCAGGATTATTTTCAAATTCATCGTTCGCACAGGATGAACCAGCCGAGTCAGACTCAACAGAAGAAAAAATTAAAAACGGAGATCTTCCGCTTAAACCCGGACGTGAATTTTCGTTTGACCTGAGTGAAGGTTCCTGGATCGCTTTGGATGTAAGCCCTGATGGAGAAACCATTGTGTTCGATTTTCTCGGGGATTTATATACGATGCCGATTTCAGGGGGAGAAGCCACTCAGATCACGGAAGGTATGCAGTTTGATAGTCAGCCAAGATTCAGTCCTGATGGCAACAAAATAGTGTATATTTCTGATGCGTCAGGAGGAGAAGGTGTTTGGGTGCTCGATCTTGAATCAGAAGATGATGACGATAGAAAGAAACAAATCACCAAAGGAAAGGGTAATGAGTATCAGTCTCCTGAATGGGCTCCGGATGGTAAGTATATCATCGCTTCTAAAAACTCGCCGGGGAATCATAAGATCTGGATGTATCATGTAGATGGCGGATCAGGAACAGCGTTGGTAAAAGAGCCACGCAATCTCAGAATGACTGAAGGAGCATTCAGCCCGGATGGCAGATATATTTGGTTTTCCAGAAGAAGCGGGACCTGGAATTACAACGCATCTTTACCTCAATATCAGATTGCAACGTATGATCGTGAGACAGGAGATATTACAACACAGGGTTCTCGCTACGGTTCCACATTCAGAGCAACTCCATCCAATAATGGAAAGTGGTTAGTATATGGAACACGTCATGATGAACATACGGGATTGGTAATTCGTGATCTGAAAACCGGAAGCGAGCGTTGGTTGGCATATCCGGTTCAGCATGATGATCAGGAATCGAGAGCTTCCAGAGATGTACTCCCGGGTATTTCATTCACTCCCGACGATAAATATGTCGTGGTTTCTTATGGAGGAAAGATCTGGAAAGTCCCTGCTAAAGGCGGCGATGCCATAGAAATTCCTTTCAACATAAAAGGGATGATAGAACTGGGACCGGAACTGGATTTTGAATACCCAATCTCAGACAGCGAAGAATTTACGATTACTCAGATCAGAGATGCCGTTCCTTCTCCGGATGGAAAGATGGTGGCTTTTACTGCACTTAATGAAGTGTACACGATGGAATTCCCGAATGGAACTCCTAAGAAATTAGTAGATCTGGATGAAACTCAGGCTCAGCCGGTATGGTCGCCTGATGGAAGATGGATCGCTTTTGTGACGTGGGAACCGGAAGGCGGAAAGGTGTTTAAAGTTCGCCCCAACGGAAGAGGGTTAAAACAACTGAATAAAGACAACGGAGTGTATCAACACCCGGTTTGGAGCAACGACGGTAACAGAATTGTATTAATTAATGGAGATTCCGAAGGCTTTCGAAATGCAACCCGAAGAACGGCTTTCAGAGGGACATCAAATTTGATTTGGTTAGATGCTGATGGAAGCGAAGATAATTTTATTGCCTATAGCAACGGACGTTCAAACCCACATTTTGTGAAAGGAAATGACCGAATTTTCTTATCAAGTTTTGGTAGCGGTCTTACTTCCATTCGTTGGGATGGAACCGATGAAAAAGAGCACTTGAAAGTACAGGGAAGCCCTGCTCCGGGCTCAAGTTTCAGTCCAAGAGCTTCGTGGATACGAATGGCTCCGGAAGGCGATCAAGCATTGGCTCAGTTGGGTTATGATTTGTATGTAGTAACTGTGCCACAAGTTGGTGGTGATGCTCCAACGATACGAGTTGGTGGTTCAAGTTCTTTCCCGACCGAAAAATTAACCGATATCGGAGCACAATTTCCTGCATGGGGATGGGAAGCCAATAACATCCATTGGTCGATCGGGAATGCGCATATTCGTTACAGCCTGGATGACGCCGAAGCATACAAAGACAGCGTGAAAGCTGCGAAGGAAATGGAAAAGAAAAATAAAGAAGAAGCAAAAGACTCTGATGAAGACGATGAGGAAAAAGTAGAAGATGCTGAGGGAAAATCTGAGGATAAAAAAGAGAAAAAGAAAGATGAAGGTTATCAGCCGTTAGAAAAAAGAATTGAAGTACAGGCCAAGCGTGATACTCCGGAAGGAATGATCGTTTTGAGAGGCGCTACAGCAATTACTATGAATGGTGACGAGATCATTCGCAATGCTGATATTTTGGTGGAAAATAATCGTATCAAAGAAGTAGGAGCTAGAGGTTCATTCACTATCCCAAGCGGCGCAGAAATCATGGATATGAGCGGAAAAACCATTGTCCCTGGTTTTGTGGATACACATGCTCATTTCCGTCACCCGGTGAATTTGCATCGTGGACAATTCTGGTCGTATCTCACTAATCTGGCTTTTGGTGTGATCACAACCCGTGACCCGCAAACAGCAACTACGGATGTTTTGACTTACGGCGATCTTGTTGATGCAGGAAAATTACTTGGACCAAGAGTGTATTCAACCGGTCCGGGAGTATTTAGTAGTGAGAACATCAAAAACCTGGAACATGCGAAAGATGTATTGAAACGATACAGTTCGTACTACAACACAAAGACCATTAAAATGTACGGAGCAGGAAATCGTGAACAACGTCAGTGGATCATAGAAGCTGCTCGTGAGCAGGAATTGATGCCAACAACCGAAGGTGGATTGGATATGAAAGAAAATATCACCCAAGTAATAGATGGTTATCCGGGACATGAGCATTCGTTACCTGTTTTTCCATTATATAATGATGTGATCGACCTGGTGGCTTTTTCAAATACTGCCTATACACCGACATTGTTGGTGGCGTATGGTGGTCCGTGGTCAGAGAATTATTTCTATGCAACCGAGCGGCCGCATGACAATGAGAAACTTAATCGTTTTATGCCACATGAGAATTTAGATTCCAGATCCCGACGAAGAAATGCAGGTTGGTTTATGGAAGAGGAATATGTGCATGAAGAGCAGTCAGCAATTATAGCGGATATTGTTGAGAAAGGCGGAATCGCCGGAGTGGGAAGTCATGGTCAGCTTCAAGGACTTGGATTCCATTGGGAGCTTTGGGCTATGCAAAGTGGCGGATTAAGTGAACACGACGCACTTAAAGTTGCAACTATTCACGGTGCAATGGCAATTGGTTTGGAAAGAGATCTTGGGACCATTGAAGTTGGAAAAATAGCCGATTTTGTAATCCTGGATAGAGATCCGTTACAGAATATTCGCAATACAAACTCGGTTAGCTACATCATGAAAAACGGAAGATTGTATAATGCCAATACCTTAGATCAGGTGTTTCCGATTCAGCAAGAATTAGGAACGTTCTGGTGGCAGAATACTGCTCCGATGAATGTGCCGGGGGTAAAAGAATAGTGTTAGAGTGTTAAAGTGTTTAAGTATTGATATCAATAGCTTAAACACCTTAACACCATCAAACCATAACACTATTAAAGTACCGACTCCGGAAATACCTCTTCAAATCCGTGGGGTGGACGAGCGAGTGTCCAAGTCTCAAAATAGAAATGTCGTTCTGATCTGAATTTCTTTCCATTGATGCTAAAGAACCTGAAGGCATCCGGGAGCATATTTTGTAATGGGTGGAAGAACTTGGTATAAATGTTTTTCTTTGAAAACAGGTGCAGATCAAAACCGTTTTTTGCCTGTTCTTTGTAGATGACTACAAATTCACTTTCTAAAACTTCTCTCAATTCCGTTTTCAAATGTCCCACATTGGAGTTGGTATCAATGTGAAGAGTTGAGATATCGAAATCAGCTTCTTTATTTCCTACAACGATAACTTCTCCGTATTTCAGACTATCAACGGCTTTATTCAGAGAGTCATAATTCCCTTTCTGCGTTTGATAGTTATCCGAATCTAGTCCTTCTTCCAAAGCAGAAATAAAACCATCATACTCATTCAGAACATTTAACCCGAATTTTTCTTTTTCGAGATCAGTACCCGTAAAATATAATCGGGAGTAGGTCGGATCAGGCTTCATAAAATCAGCAAGCGTAGACTCGATCTGTTCTTTGGTACGATTCGCATTCCGATCCGCTAATTGGTCCAATCGTTGGTCGTGATGAAAGATGAGCTTTAGGATTTGGGAGTTGTTCATGTATACGTAGAAAAATTATTTAAGTAGTCGTAGGGGGCGGATCGCGATCCCCCCGTGCGGAAAGATATGGATTGTAATCAAGACCAAAAATCAAATCTTTACTTTGAATTCATTCTCCCCTTTAGGGGAGATGATTATCCAAATAGTTCTATGGATAATTCGAGGGGTGTTGCCATTTGCAAATCTGGCAACACCCTCCGTCTTCATTTTTAAATAATATATATTAATCTAAAATATTCATTACGCGGAGGAGGTCGGAATCTGTGATTGTAATATTTGGATTGGTCGTTATCCTCAGTATAGTTCGCCTGCAAACGCGTGGCGATGACGGTTTTACTTCAGGTCAAAACCAAAAAAAATCCCACTCACAATTTCTTATGAGTGGGATTTAGCGGGCGGATAGCGATCCTCCCTAACAAAACAATAAAAGCTTAGATCATAGTCGCGATAACAAGTGCAACCACTGACATCAGCTTAAGAAGGATGTTTAGCGATGGTCCTGAAGTATCCTTGAATGGATCACCAACAGTATCACCAACAACACCTGCTTTGTGTGGCTCAGAACCTTTTCCGTATTCTACACCGTCGATGGTAACGCCTTCTTCGATCATTTTCTTAGCGTTATCCCAGGCACCACCTGCGTTACTCTGGAACAATGCCATAAGAACACCTGCAGAAGTAACACCTGCAAGAAGTCCACCAAGCATCTGAGCTCCTAAAGTTGGATCATCACTTACAAATCCCGGAACGAATCCGAATAGTACAGGAACGATTACTGCAAGAAGTCCCGGAAGAACCATTTCGCGGATAGAAGCCGTAGTTGAGATCTCAACACACTTTTCATATTCAGCTTTTCCGTCAGCAGCATCAAAAGTTGCTTTGTCTTCGTCTGTCCAGTCTTCGTATTCTTTTTCACCGTTCTTATTCATTACGTCAAGAGCAGCTCTCAATTCAGGAATAGAAGCAAACTGACGACGAACTTCTTCGATCATGCTCATCGCAGCACGTCCAACAGCCTGCATAGAAAGAGCAGAAAATAAGAATGGAAGCATGGCTCCAACAAACAGAGAAGCCATTACGGTCGGGCTTAGTACATCAATAGCAAGAAGCTTAACTTCATGTGTTGCATTGTATGCAGTAATGAAAGCTGCGAACAGTGCAAGAGCAGTTAAGGCAGCAGAACCGATTGCAAACCCTTTACCGATAGCAGCAGTCGTGTTACCAACAGCATCAAGCTTATCAGTACGCTCACGTACTTCAGGTTCTAATTCAGCCATCTCAGCGATACCACCTGCGTTATCAGAAACAGGACCGTAAGCATCAACAGCTAACTGAATTCCTGTGTTTGCAAGCATACCAACAGCAGCAATAGCGATTCCATATAATCCTGCAAAGCTGTACGCACCAACAATAGCAATCGCAATAATGATGATAGGAATTGCAGTCGAGATCATACCAACTCCGATTCCTGCGATGATATTAGTAGCAGAACCTGTTACAGATTGCTTTACAATAGAAAGTACCGGTTTTGTACCTGTACCTGTATAATGCTCAGTAATTAAACCAATCAATAATCCTGCAGCTAATCCGAAGATTGTAGCCCAGAAAACGCCCATGCTTGTGTACTCTATTCCGTTGAATGTCCATGTTTCAGGAAGCATCCATCCGATAATAAAGAAAGAGGCTACCAACATAACAGCTGCTGATAAGAACTCGCCAATGTTTAATGCTTTTTGTGGATCACCACCATCTTTAACACGCACAAAGAAGGTTCCTAAAATAGAAGTAAAAATTCCTGTTCCTGCAAGAACCAATGGGAGCATTACAGCAGAAAGTCCGTCAAAATTATCACTCCATCCCGGGATAGTCATGAATGCAGCACCAAGTACCATGGTACCAATGATTGAACCTACATAAGATTCGAAAAGGTCCGCGCCCATACCGGCAACGTCACCTACGTTATCACCAACATTATCTGCAATAGTTGCAGGATTCAATGGGTGATCTTCAGGAATACCTGCTTCAACTTTACCTACAAGGTCAGCTCCAACATCCGCAGCCTTGGTATAAATACCACCGCCAACACGAGCAAAAAGCGCGATTGAAGATGCTCCGAATGAGAATCCGGTTACAACAGCCAATACTCTGTTAACAGCATCTGCACCATCGATACCAAATGTTTGAGAAAAAATATAGAACAGAACTGAAAGACCAAGAACTCCAAGGCCCACAACACCAAGACCCATTACAGATCCACCGGCAAAAGCAACTTCAAGACCTTTTCCAAGGCTTGTACGTGCCGCATTTGTTGTTCTTACGTTTGCTTTTGTAGCAACTTTCATCCCTATGAAACCTGCAAGACCTGAACAGATCGCACCCACAATAAAGGAGATGGCAACCATCCAACTTGAGGTTTCAGGATTTGCACTGAATGCAAGAATTGCAGCAACAACAAGTACGAAACCTGATAGCACTTTATATTCTGCTTTCAGGAAAGCCATAGCACCTTTAGCAATACTTTCTGCGATACCGGCCATTCGGTCAGTACCTACTTCCTGTTTACTTACCCAGGAAGATTTTAATGCGGTAAATAGTAGGGCGATAACACCCGCAGCCGCTGAGAAATAGATTATGTTAAGCATAATACTCTTTTCGTTAGTTTATGATTGTAATTCAATTAAAGTAATTCATTGCCCTTTCTATCCCCAAATTCACGAAAGCAAGGGCAGCGTCGTGAGCATGTTGTAAAGCCTGATCTTTTTCTTCAAGCTCATCTTCATCAAAAGGAGAAAGCACGTAATCGACTTGTCTGCCTTTCGAAAAATTATTACCGATACCAAATCGCAGTCGTGGAAAGTCATTACTTCCAAGTCGCTCAATAATATCAGAAATTCCGTTGTGACCGCCTGCACTTCCGTTTGGCTTCATTCTGTTTGTGCCAACCGGAAGATTCAGATCGTCATAAACGATCAGGCAATCTTTTTTATCCGTATTGAACTTAGCTAACGCCTTCTTAACAGCTGTACCACTTCTGTTCATAAAAGTGGTAGGCTTTACAAGAACGATCTTACGCCCTTTGTGTCTTCCTTCAGCAGTTACAAAAGGTCCGCCACCCGGACCGAATGAAGTTGAAAGCGTTTTTGCCAGTTCATCAAGAATGTCAAAGCCTATGTTATGACGGGTGCCATCATATTCAGTACCAATATTTCCTAATCCTACGATTATGGACATGGTGTTGAAAAAGGCATTCCCGTCTTAATCACTTTGATTATTCTTCGGTTTTTTCTTCGTCAGAACCTTCGCCTTCAGCTCCTTCCTCACCTTCAGGAGTTTCGCCTTCAGCAGTTTCTTCGCCTTCAGCTTCTTCATCATCACCTTCAACATCAGCTGTTAAGCTTTCGAGGAAGTCAGCACCTTTTGGAGGTCTGATTGTAACAATGGTTCTGCCTTCTGCATCAATTGGAGTAATTCCATCCAGGTCCAGTTCACCTACATGGAAAGACTCACCAATCTTAAGTGAGCTTACATCGATCACAAACTCTGCAGGAATAAACTCAGGTAGTACACGAATACGAACCACTTTCATTGGCTGGAACAAACGTCCACCATTTTCAACAACACCACGAGCATTTCCGGTTAGTGAAACAGGAATACGTAATGTTACTTTGTGATTGTCAGAAAGTACATAAAAATCTACGTGGACCGGTCTGTCTGTAACAGGATCAAACTCAACTCTTTTAACCAGTGTTTTGTACACGGTGTTATCGAAAGATAACTCAACAAGTTTTGTTTGTTGGGTTCTTAAAATTCTTTCCAGCTCTAGTTCATCTACAGAAAAATGAAGGTTTTGTTCAACTTCAGGTCCGTAAAGAACAGCAGGTACTCTTTTTTGAGCGCGTAGTTCACGATTAGCTTTTTTGCTAAGCTCACGTTTTTCAGCGTCTATTGTTTTAAATTCAGCTTTTGCCATTTTTGGATTTACTTACTTGTTCATTAATTGTCAAAGAGAGCACTTATAGTGTCATTGGTATGAATACGTTGAATTGCTTCAGCGAAAATATCAGCTACGCTCAGCACCTTGATCTTATCAGAGGGCTGACGAAGTGTTACCGTATCTGTTACCAAAACTTCATCTATAGGTGAATCTTCAATTCGTTGGTATGCCGGTCCCGATAAGATCGGATGTGTACAAATTGCAGTGATATTTAAAGCGCCTCGTTCTTTCATGGCAGCTGCTGCATTTGTAAGTGTTCCGGCGGTGTCAATTAAGTCGTCTACTATCAACACATTCTTTCCCTCTACATCACCGATAATATTCATTATTTCGGATTCATTAGCGTTTGGACGTCTTTTGTCAATAAAGGCGAGACTTGTTCCAAGCTTTTTTGAATATGCTCGTGATGTTTTCAGGCTTCCCACATCCGGGGCAACTACCACCAGATTTTCAATTGGGTTGGATTTAAAATGTTCAATAAATGCCCTGCTTGCATAAAGATGATCAAGCGGGATATCGAAAAATCCCTGAATTTGTGCTGCGTGTAAATCCATGGTCAAAATGCGATCTGCACCTGCTTCAACAAGCAGATTTGCCATGAGTTTAGAACCAATAGATACTCTGGGTTGATCTTTTCGATCCTGGCGGGCATATCCGAAATAAGGAATTACCGCTGTTACTCGCTTAACTGATGCACGTTTTGCTGCATCAAGCATTAACAACAACTCCATGATGTTGTCACCGGGAGGGGGAGTTGGTTGAATAATAAAAATATCTTCCCCACGGATGCTTTGCTCGAACTTGACATATAACTCACCATCAGAAAATTCTTTGATGGTAACGTCGCCGAGTTTAGTTCCGTAAGATTCAGCAATTGCTCTTGCGAGAGCGGGGTTGCTTCGTCCGGAAAATATTGCGAGAGGAGTATCCATTTAAACTGCTAGCACTGAAAATTTCAGGATTACATAAAACAGTAAGACGGCTCCTGTTGTTATCTTACTGAGTGTTAGTTGCCCGGGGAGGATTCGAACCCCCACATACTGGACCAAAACCAGGTGTCCTGCCATTAGACGACCGGGCAAAAAATGTCGTTTCGACAGACCCCAAAGATAGAGATAGATAGAAAAGCAATCAAGATGAAATTGCTTTTTTTAGAACTAAACATTCAGAACAGTTCTTTGTTTTACAATATTCGCGAAGTTGATGGATAGAACCCAGCTTTTTTTGATATATCGAAGGAGAAATATCCAGCTCATTAAACTCCGAAAGTAAAATTCTTGGTATTGGTGCTTTGAAAGACTTCCATTCTTTTTTTACAGATGTAACTAATTTAGATGAATGATATAATTCACCAAGAAAATAAAGAGCTGGCAAAAAAACGGTAGCAGATAAAATATTCAGGAGTCCGGTATTATTAGCATCAATGTTGGTACACCATTTTGACCAAAGGTTGATTGATTCAGAACTTAAAAAATCTTCAAAAGGTGTATTTTTAACTAAGTGAAGAAAATGAACTGCAGTTTTTATTCTTTTATCAGGATGGCTGTTTGGTCGTAATCCTTTATAGTTCCAGTTTAATCCGGAGTGATTGAAAGCTAGTTCTTCAGCTTGGATTCTGAGATCTTTTAATGACTTGTACTCTTTTTGAAGTAATGAATAAGCGAGTTTCTGCATTTGATTTCTGTTCCGGGAAATACCAAGCCCGTCAAAAATTGAAATGATTAATGCATGTTTCCACGCTAAGCTTTGTGATATTGATGGAGAGTAAAAACTAATGAAGTCCTCAACTTTCTTTTCTAGATATTCCTGATGCGATCTGTCAATCTGTTCTAAAAAAATGTTTTCAGAAATATATGTAAGGTTTCCTGAGCAAGGAATAGATTTAGAACCATCAAAATTGGATAAGAAACTTCTTAACTCGGAATTAATATGAGGTAAAAGATTTAAAGTGTACGGAGTACTTCCGGAAGCCGTAAAAATTTCAGAGGGTTTATGTTCAGCTACAATGTGTAGAATAACATTATTATAGTTTTCATCTACATGGTGTTTATGAGCCTTCCATCCTGAAGATTTAAGATGAAGTTCTACAGAACCATTCCACTCAATATCACCAATCAGTAACTTCGAAAATTTAAAATCAGGACCGTCAGATAGGTTTAAGCTGCCCTGGTTAAGAATTTGGATAGGCTTCCCGCATTCCGTAGTTAAACAAGTAGTATCAAATAAAAGCTCGTTCCATACCCATTGCAAAATTCGCTCAGAATATGGAAACGAAACTTCAGGCATCTTCTTCTAGTTCTTCGTCTTCAAAATGAAGCATCTCAGTAGCTTCATAAAGGTCAGGTAAATTATCTTTAACACTCTTCTTTATGTTTTTTGATACTTCACCAATTTTCTTTTCACTGTCTTCCAGAATTTTATGGCTTTTATCTTCTATCCATTGCCTGTTTTCTTTCCCTGATTTGGGTGTCAGAAGTAAGCCGGTTACCACACCACCTGCAAAGGCTGCAATTCCTGTTAGTAAAGTTCCTAATCCTCTGCTCATAATTAAGCCTCAATCGATTTATAAAAAGGTTAACACTGTAAAGTACGTAAATTAACGATGGATAAGTACTTTAAGTTTCGCATTCAATCTTATTATTTTGTTACCTTTATTAAAATAAATATGTGCAGATGAAACGGCAAATTGTATTGATGGATAAAGCCAGAATTGAACGTTCTTTGAGAAGAATGGCAATTGAAGTTTGGGAGAAACTTAATCCTAAACAGGAATTGGTAATCGTAGGGCTAAATGAACGAGGCTTTGCCACTGCGAAGTTGCTTTTTGAATACCTGAAACCATTTCATTCTGAATCTGAGATCGAATTAGTAAGATACGATGTTAAGAATTTGACGCACAATAAACCACTACCTGAATGCTCTGAGAAATTTGTACTTATTATTGATGATGTGATTTTTTCAGGCAAAACGATGTTTGAGGCTGTATCTGCAATAATAAGTGCAGGAGAACCTGAACGGATTGAAGTACTTACATTGTTAGACAGGGGACACAGGAAGTACCCGATAAAATCGAACATCACCGGAATGAATATTCCAACCAAGATGGGCGAGCATATTGAAGTTATGCTTTCAAAAGAGAAACCGGAGCAGGTAGTGCTCTTCAAAAATAGTTAATTACAAATTTTACAATGAAAATTATTTCCAAAACTTTATTACTAACCGCAATTACTTTTTTTACAATAGATACTTTGCAGGCGCAAACCATAGTAGTACCTGATACACTCGGTGGATGGACTCAAACGTGGGTTGCAAACCTGAATGGTTCTCAGGCTTCCTACAATAACTGGAGCGAAGGTGGTGTAAACACAATAAGCGCTACAGCTTCCACAGTATTCACCAAAATGTACAGAAAAGATCAGTATACCTTCGGATTCAGAACGAATTTAAGATATGGTCAGTCAAGAATTGATGGCAGAACAAGAAAGTCAGATGATCTTATTTCAGTAAGACTCAGAACAACATATGATTTGCAGGAAGACAGTAAATTAGCAGCATATGGAGCCATTCAGTTCAGAACACAGTTTGCAGACGGTTTTGATTATGAAGCAAAAATGAATCCTGCGGGAGGAGATTCACTGATCTCAGGATTTTTTAGTCCTGCATACCTGACTGAAGGAGCAGGTTTTGAATATAATGCGAATTCAAATTTACAGTTAGAGGCGGGTTTAGCTCTCAAGCAAACGTTTATTTCAGACGGGGATTTAGCTCCGAATTACGGACTTCCTCAGGGAGATACTTTCAGATCAGAGGGTGGTTTAACTACCGGTATTTCATTTCAAACCCCGGTTGCTGAGAACATTCAATACTCAAGTAACCTAGAAACGTTTACAAGTTTTACAGATCCTGTTTCAGAAACGGATGTTTTCTGGAGCAACGAACTCGTTGGTCAAATTAACTCATTAATAAGTGCTTCTTTCCAATTTGAAATGCGCTATGATGATGACTTTTCCAGCGAGGTTCAGATAAAGCAGGTTCTTTCGGCCGGCCTTTCAGTTAATCTGTACTAGCAATGAACCAGCAGGCAAAAAAAGCACTTGATTCAGGGCTTGAAAGCCTGCTGAATTGGAAGCAATCTTTCGGAGCGTGGGAACAGGATTCCACGCTTTCTGTTTCTGATGAAAAATTAGAGGAGGTCTTTTCCAGGCTTTCTCAAAAGCTGAAATGTAACTATCCTTTTCATCACCCGGTTTATGCAGGTCAAATGCTTAAGCCTCCCCATCCTGTTGCATGGGCGGCTTACGCAATAGCGATGAGTATAAATCCGAATAATCATGCGTTGGATGGAGGCCCCCCTTCGTCAGAGATGGAAAAAGAAGTGATTGCAGAGCTTGCGGAGTTTTTCGGATATGGTAAAGAGTACCTTGGTCATTTAACAGCTAGCGGTACCATTGCAAACCTAGAGGCACTGTGGATTGCGAGAGAGTCACATCCCGGAAAAAAGATCGCTTTTTCATCAAATTCACATTATACCCATGAAAGAATGTGTGGAGTGCTGGCAGTAGATTCTGTCAAAATTCCAATATCCCAAGACAAAAATTTTGATCTGGATGATATTAATCCTGAAGAAATTGGTACTGTAGTTGTTACTCTGGGAACAACGGGGCTCGGAGAAGTTGAGCCATTGAATCAAATTATTCCATGGGCTCAAAAACATGATATCCGAATACACATAGACGCTGCTTATGGAGGATTTTTCAGAGCGCTTAAAGATTCTGAATTAATTGACGGAACTTCATGGAAGCTGATGCAGAAAGCAGACAGCATTGTAGTTGATCCTCATAAACATGGATTACAACCATATGGATGTGGATGTGTGCTTTTTAAAGATCCTGAAGTCGGGAAATTTTATAAACACAACTCGCCTTACACTTATTTTACTTCTGATGATCTTCATTTAGGAGAAATAAGTCTGGAGTGTTCAAGAGCCGGAGCCGCTGCTGTTGCTTTATGGGCAACCTTACAATGCTTTCCTTTGAAGGAAAAAGAAGGTTTTAGGGCTATTATGGCTCAGTGCAGAAGGGCTGCAATAAAAGGATATTCATTAATGGATGAAAGTGAAAAGCTCACTCCCTATAAAAACCCTGAACTGGATATTCTGGGATATTTTCCATCCGGTTGTAAAACAACTTCTCAAATTTCGGATGCATCAAAAAAAGTATTTGATGCAGGAATGAGCTATCAATCATTCTATCTTTCATTATTCAAAGTTCCTGCTTCAGAGTTTAAAAGATTACATCCTGAATATGATGTGAATTCAGAAATGGTTACGATTCTCAGAAGTGTTTTTATGAAGCCGGAACAAGCTGGTTTTGTAGAAGAACTTATCAGGCGAATTGAGTCCCACCTGTAGAAATATCTTAGACTGAGTAATGCTTATGGAGAGTATGTGAAAGCATTTTTATGTTAACCGGTTTGCTTAAAACATCTACCATGCCTGATTCGCGATATAAAACAAAATCGTCTTTCATAACATTAGCGGTAACGGCTATGATCTTGAACGGGAGATCTCCTCTGTAGAACTCAATTATCTTTCTTGATGCCTGGGAGCCGTCCAGTTTTGGCATTTGAATATCCATTAGAATAAAATCGTATTCGTTTTCATCATCAGTGGCTGCTTCTACTGCTTCTTTTCCATCATTTACGATGTCAATATTCTCAATGCCCAGATTTTTAAGCATTTTGCTCAAAACCATTTGATTAATTGGAACGTCTTCCGCAATAAGAATTCTGAGCCCTGACAGATCATCATCGTTAACTGAGGCTTCCTCTTTTTCAGGAGTTTTGGGCTTTAATGATAATGGCAACTCAAACGAAAAAGTAGATCCCTTTTTGAGCTGAGAAGTAAAAGATATCTCACCTCCCATAAGCTCGACCAACCGTTTACTAATAGTAAGGCCTAAACCGGTTCCTTCGATAGTGTTTGCCAGCCTGGTCTGGAAGAACTTTGTAAATAATTTATCCTGATCTTCTTTGGAAATACCAACTCCGGTATCAGATACAGAAAACTGGATGGTGGCAATACCCGACTCTCTCTTGAGCAACTTGGTTTGTATAATTACGGAACCGTCGTTCGTAAATTTGACTCCATTATTTACCAGATTTACAAGAACCTGTCTTATCCTTGAAATATCACCGTACAAGACTTTAGGAATACTGCTGTCGTGTTCGTGATGGAGGTGGAGAAAGGCTTTTCTGGAATCTATCTTCGGTCTGAAAATTTCCAGTATGTCTTTGATCTCACTTTCCAGATGAAACTTGTTTTCGTTGAGTTCAAGGTTTTCATCTTCTATAGTCGTAAGATCCAACACATCACTGATAAGGCTATGTAACATATTGCTACTGTAGCTTAGGTTTTTAACCATTTCAACCTGTTCAGGATTTAAATCCGTTTCTCCTAACAGTTCAGATATACCTACAATACCGTTTAAAGGAGTTCTCATTTCATGACTAATTGTTGCCAGAAACTGAGATTTTGCTTTATCCGCAGATTCTGCTTTTACCATTTCAACCTGAATCTCTTTAATTGCTTTACCCAAAGATTCACGATCTCTCACATAAGAACGTTTAAAAGTAAATAGTGAAAAGCCCAGAACAAGTATAGCGATTACACTGGCAATAGAAATATCTCTGATCCTGTGTACTTCATTTGTGTAAGGAGACGCAGCACCGGGATTGTTATACTCGTAAATCGCAAAGGAGATTACAATTAATGCGGTAGAGAGTATAAAAACAAGATAGGCCCTGATGGGAAGTACCAATAAGCCCGAAATAAAAATAAGGACAATAAACTGAAGAATAGCCCCTGTTATTCCACCTCCGGGAAGCCAGGCAAAGGCCATTAATAAGAAGCTATACCCAAAATAAAGAGACGATACAATTGGGAAAGAAAAGCTTCTTTTCTGGGCTATATAAATAAGCACATAGATAACGGCACTGGCAATGAATATCGTTTTTATGACAGGTTGATATCCCGCATAAAAGGCGAACCATGTCCAGAAGAGAAAGACAATAACAGTAAGAAAAATCGCAATTTCAAATAACTGAAATTCGATTTTTTCGTCCTTATTTTTAATTGGTAATATGTCTTTTAACCCCATCGCCATCGTTAGATATCAAATAATATAGGTAAAGAAAACAACCGATACGATTTTTGCCAACATTTTTGTCTTCTGTTAAGAAAAGATAATGTAATTAAGAAAAGTTATTGTACTTCCACGATCACTTCAATTTCTACCGCTAAATTAACAGGTAGTGAATTCATGCCTACTGCAGAACGGGCGTGTTTTCCTTTTTCACCAAATATCTCAACCATAAAATCTGAATAGCCGTTTATAACCTGAGAATGAGCAGAAAATTCAGGAGTTGTATTAACCATTCCCAGAACTTTAACGATCCGAACCACTTTGTTGAGGTCACCGATCTCATTCTTAATTACAGCAAGATGTTGATAAGCAATGCTTTTTGCAGCTTCGTATCCTTCTTCAATGGTTAGATCTACTCCAACTTTTCCGGTAATTCTGGAACCATCAGAATTCTGAGAGCCTTTACCGGCAAGAAATAACAAATTCCCTGAACGCACTACATTCACATAATTTGCAACCGGAGGAGCTATTTCGGGAAGTTCAATTCCAAGTTCTTTTAACTTTTGTTCAGGGGATTGGTTTTGGGCACAAAGAACATTAGTCCCAAAAATCAGAATGAAGAAAACGAAGGTATGTTTCATGTTCTGTTAGTTAGTTTACTTTCGGGAATATAAAAGAGAAAACTAGAAAGTAAACCCTGGAACAGAAGTAGTCATCCTGTGGATACTTCCTAAGAATCATACAGAACTTATGTTTATAACTTTTGGCTTGATCTCCCTTTTTTCAACAGGACAAGCGCCTGTCACCAAAAGATCAACCCCAAAAAATCGGGGCAAACTCGTCACTTTGGAATTAAATTTAATACTTAGAATAGACGCGTAAAGCTTTTTCGTCAAACAGGAATTTTTTAGGTTTAATTATTAACCTTCAAAATTGTTTTGTGGGATTAATAATCATCAAGATTAATTGCTCCTCTTTCATTATATATGCTACCCTTTTCATCTTCAGGGTTTTTTCTTAATGACCATACCCCATCGTTGTTTCCTTTAGACTCCTTTATTTTCTTGCTCTTTGAGCAAACTTCATACACCCTTTCTTTAGTTAGATTTATATCGCTAGCAATGCTTTTTGTAGTTCTCCAATCATATTTCTTTTCTTCACCTGTTGTATTCTCTAGTAGCTTGTATACTTAGCCTTCATCAATTTTGAATTTAATCGGCTTATAGACTATGCGTTCAGCGCCTCCACCTATGATGATACCAATAATCCATTGATAATTATTTACAAGAAAATCCATAATTCAAAATTTATAATCCATCATTATTAATTCCGAAGGCTAGACATCAAACGAAATACCTTGCGCCAGCGGTAATTCTTCACTCCAGTTAATGGTATTGGTTTGTCGGCGCATGTATGCTTTCCACGCATCCGAGCCGGACTCACGGCCGCCGCCTGTTTCTTTTTCGCCACCGAAAGCACCTCCAATTTCTGCACCGCTTGTTCCAATATTGATATTGGCAATTCCGCAATCAGAACCATGAGTACTTAAGAAATTTTCAGCTTCACGCATATTCAGCGTAAACATTGCCGAACTCAATCCTTGTTTCACACCATTGTGATAGCTCATCGCTTCCTCAATAGTTTTATACTTGATAAGGTATAAGATTGGAGCAAAGGTTTCTTCCTGAACGATTTCGAATTCATTTTTAGCTTCAGCAATAGCCGGTCGAACATAAAATCCGTCCCGGTCTAAAACTTCACCGCCAAAGATCACTTTTCCGCCTTCTTTCTCTACTTGTTTGAGCGCATTTTGCATTGCATCTACTGCAAGTTGATCGATCATTGGTCCAACCAGTGTATCCGGCTCAAGAGGATTTCCAATATTTACATTCTCATAGATACTGAGTAAACGATCTTTGAATTGGTCATAAACTGATTCGTGGATAATCAATCTTCGCGTAGAAGTACAACGCTGACCACAAGTTCCAACAGCTCCGAATACAGTGGCACGGATTGCCATTTCAATATCAGCATTTTCAGAAACGATGATGGCGTTATTACCGCCCAGTTCGAGGATGGTTTTGCCTAAACGTCCGCCTACAACTTTGGCAACTTCTTTACCCATTCTGATGGAGCCTGTCGCAGAAATCAATGGAATGCGCTCATCTTCTGTCATCCATTCTCCAACTTCACGGTCGCCGGTAACCAAACAGAAAATTCCTTCCGGCAGATCATTTTCTTTCAATACTTTTGCAACGATCTTTTGAATAGCAATTCCACAAAGAGGAGTTTTTTCAGAACCTTTCCAGATCATGGTGTCACCACAAACGGCTGCGATCATTGCGTTCCAGCTCCAAACAGCTACCGGAAAATTGAAAGCAGAAATAATTCCAACTGTTCCGAGTGGATGCCATTGCTCATACATTCTGTGATTTGGACGTTCGCTGTGCATGGTAAGTCCGTATAACTGGCGACTTAACCCAACTGCAAAATCACAGATGTCGATCATTTCCTGAACTTCACCTAATCCTTCCTGATAGATCTTACCCATTTCGTAAGTAACCAGTTTTCCCAAAGGCTCTTTGAATTCACGAAGCTTGTCACCGATCTGGCGAACAATTTCTCCACGCTGAGGAGCGGGCATTTCTCTCCATGCTTTAAAAGCTTCCTGAGAGGCTTTAACCACTTCTTCATATTGTTCCTTAGTAGTTGTGGTAACATTTGCGATTGTTTTACCATCAACCGGAGTGTAGCTGGTAATTTGATTTTTACTTTCCAGATAATTTCTTCCGGTACTTGTACCTGCGTTTACTCCTTCAATTCCCAGTTTCTTTAAAAAATCCATGAGTTATTTTTACTTCGTTTTTTTGATTTGGCTAAAGATAGAAAATCATTCTCCAAATAATTAGTATTAGTTACATGAGAAGTGATAGATTACGAGGTATCTTTTTATCAGAACTCAGAACTCAGAACTCAGAACTCAGAACTCAGAACTCAGAACTCAGAACTCAGAACTCAGAACTCAGAACTCAGAACTCAGAACTCAGAACTCAGAACTCAGAACTCAGAACTCGTGAAATCAGCGTCGAATAATCAAATCAAGCTTTTAAGAAAACTCGGACAGAAAAAGTACCGTGAAAAAGAGGGACTGTTTGTAGTTGAGGGAGAACGAGCAGTGGAGCAGGTTTTGGAGAATGGAATTCTGAGGGTTCGGGAAGTTTTTTTGGAAGAAGGAAAAGCTGTTAGCTATCAGCTGACAGCTAACAGCTTTTACGAGTTGGATTCAAAGGTGATGGCTGAAGTAACTGACACTGAGAACAGCCAAGGCATCCTCGCCGTTTGTGAAATTCCGACAGAAGCTTCCGTTGAAGAGCTATCCAAGAGAGAAGGATTGATCGTTGCAACTGACAGAATTCAGGATCCGGGAAATTTAGGAACCATTTTAAGAACCGCAGCCTGGTTTGGTGTTTCTGCTGTTTTAGCTGGCAAAGGGTCGGTTGATCTGCATCATCCGAAAGTGGTGAGAAGTACTGCCGGAGCCACGGGAGTTTTGCCGTACAGAAACTCAGATTTGAAACAAGATCTGGAAGTTATGGAAAGGGAAGGATGGGAGATTCTCTTACTGGATGGAAATGAAGGAGCGGTCTCGATTTCAACAATAAATTCAAGAAATAAAACAATTCTTGTTGTCGGAAATGAAGCAAATGGAGTTGATAAGAATTTAGTTGCCACAAACAGAAAATGTGTAATGATTCCATCATCTGAAGAAAACCGTTCAGTAGAAAGTCTGAATGCCGCAATAGCTCTAAGTATTGCTCTTTATCAACTTAATGGGTGAGTTATCAACATCTTTGGGAATCTTGAACTGTTAACTCAATATTAATTTCCAACGAGTTTTCCACATCCATTGCATATTGATTTTTGTTTGATTTAATTGAGTGAACCGTTCTTTAACATCATCTACATAAAGAGGTTTCGATCTCTGAAAAATCAAAACGATTAGCCCATGCCTAAGAAGAAAGCGAAGAAGATCTTCGTACTCGACACTTCCGTGCTTTTATATGATTATGAAGCCGTTAAGAATTTTGAAAAAAATGACGTTGCAATCCCAATAACAGTTCTGGAGGAACTGGACACCTTTAAGAAAGGAAATACCGTAATAAACTTACACGCGAGAGAATTTATCCGCTATCTGGATGGAATTTCTGATGAAAACATGCTTCAGGACTGGATTCCGTTGAATGGTAAGTCTCACGGGAAACTGAAAGTAATCAGCAACGGAGGGAAACATGTAGATGCCAATAAAGTTTTTGGAGCTACCCGCAACGACCATCATATTATAAATGCTGCACTCAGGTTAAAGAACGAAAATGAAAACACGCGGGTAGTACTTGTTTCAAAAGATATAAATCTAAGGCTTAAAGCGAGAGCATTAAATCTGGATGCCGAAGATTATGAAACTGTTCAGGTCAAAGATATAGACCATCTCTACAGAGGAAAGACCGACCTGGAACTGGAAGATCCCTCATTGATTAGCAAGTTCTATGATAAAGGCAGGATCAAACCGAAAGATGTAATGGAAATGAATCCACCAAGTAATCATTACTATATAATGAAAAGTCATGGCTCATCGGCGCTTGGATGGTATAATGCCAAATCAAAATATATTGAACAGGTTGAGAAGATTAATGCATATGGAATTCAACCCAAAAATGCGGAACAGACTTTCGCGATGCATGCACTTTTAAACCCAAATATCCTGCTCACAACCATAACCGGAGCTGCAGGAACCGGAAAAACTCTGCTGGCACTGGCAAGTGCCTTAGAACAACGAAGTGATTTCAAGCAGATCTACCTGGCCCGACCAATTGTTCCGTTAAGTAATCGGGACATTGGATACTTGCCCGGCGACGCTGAAGCCAAGATCAATCCATATATGCAGCCACTTTGGGATAACCTGAGTTTCATTAAACATCAATTCAAAGAAACGAGCAAGCAGTACAAAAAAATTGATGAGATGATTCAAACGGATAAACTCAGAATTGTACCGCTTGCGTATATTCGTGGCCGTAGTTTGTCGAATGTGGTTTTCATTATTGATGAAGCTCAGAATCTAACTCCGCATGAAGTAAAGACAATCATAACCAGAGCTGGAGTAAATACTAAAGTCGTTTTTACCGGAGATATTTTCCAAATTGATACCCCATATTTGGATACACAAAGCAATGGATTATCTTATTTAGTTGACCGCATGCAGAAAAGTGATCTGTATGCTCATATCAACTTAGAAAAAGGAGAGCGGTCTGACTTGGCTAATATTGCAAGTGAGTTGTTGTAGAGTATCAAGCATAAATACACTCCTTAGTTTTCAGTAAAGGCACATGGCCGTGCGCATTTACTAAAGCATGATGTATAAAGTTAGCTTTCCCTTGCAATGAAGAAGAGTCATTCCCTTGCGAATGCAGGGAATCTGGATTTAAAATAAACTAGGAAAGTTTTAAAGAGATCGAGATCGCCTGCATACGCCCGGCGATGACTGTAATTGAGGATTGTTGCTTATGTTTATTCAGTCACTTCCACTCCTTTCCAGAAAGCGAAGTGATCTTTAATTTCGGCAGCAGCATCTTTTGGTGATGGATAATACCAAGCGGCATTTTCGTTTGTTTCGCCGTCAACCTTAATGGTTTTATAGCTTGCTAACCCTTTCCATGGGCAAGTAGTTTTGTGATCACTATCAGTGAAAAATTCTTCATTAATAGATCCAGCCGGGAAGTAGTGATTATTTTCTACAACTACGGTGTCATCACTTTCGGCGAGTATTTGTCCGTTCCAGATTGCTTTCATTTAAAGTCAGATTTGAGTTATAAATTTCCATCCTGTTAATAACCAACCAAGTATAAAACAAACTCCACCAATCGGGGTGATAGCTCCTAGCCAGCTTGTGTCGGTTAAGCAAAGCAGATATAAACTTCCTGAGAAAATAAAGATTCCGGCTACTATCAAATTCATAGACCATATCAGATCAACTTCAAACACTTTAGAAACCAGTGCAAGCCCAATTAAAGCCAGAGCGTGCCACATGTGATAAGTAACTGCTGTGTTCCAGGTCTCCAATCTTTTTGGAGTGAGAGTGTTTTCTAAAGCATGAGCACCGAAAGCTCCTAGACCTACTGCAACTGCGGCTAGTAAAGATGCAACGATAAGAATAGCGGGATTACTCATTTGAATTAAACTCGATTTGACGATGTGTACCATCACAGAATGGTTTGTTTTCAGAGGCGCCACATCTGCAGAAGCTCATACGCTTACAGGTTTTGGTAGATTGATTTTCTCCTATTACTTCGTAATTCCCCTCTACAACAAAAGGTGCATTTTCAATTAGTTTGATCAGAAGTTCACCGCCTTCATTTTCCTGTGGCTCTAATTCCAATCGTTCCGGGTTATAAGAAGTCCCTGCTTCAAATTCAGCTTTTATGTGAGAATTGTCACATAATGGTTTGTTGGATGACTTTCCACATCTGCAAAAAGCCAGGCGGGTTTCTCTGAGCAGCTCATTGCCGTCATTATCCTGAACAACGATATTACCATGAACGTAAATAGGACCGTTTTCATCAATAATTATTTTATTGGATAAAGGGGGAGTTTCCGGATCACTTTTATTCTTGAAATGATATTGAAGCGCTCCGGTTGGGCAACGCTCGATAGTATCCACAATTTTTTCAGAGTCAGGTTCATTATCCGGATCGATCCAGGGTTTTCTTTTCGGATCAAAAACGTCAGGTAATCCATGTACGCATTCTTTGGCATGAATACAGCGTTTCAGATCCCAGGTTACTTCGATTTCCTGATTTTCGTAGGAGAATTTTTTTGACTGCATGAGTTAGAACTTTAGAGTATAACTTACAAATGGAACAAGCGTTTCTTCGATTCCAAAAAAACCGAGATCGAAGGCACTTTTAGAACTGATGATTCTGCCACCTAATGAAATTAAAGCAGTGGATTCATTATCACCTGTAGGAAAAAAGATATTTTCACTGATGAAGGCAAATCGCTCGGAAGCTCTGTATTGCCCACCTAAAATTAACAGAGCATCAGAAGAACTTCCATCTGCCAAGCCAATACCAGTAGCGGCTGTCAGGTCAAGTCTGCTTTTGGAATAGGTAATAGACCCAAAAAGAGAGGTCACTCCTTCATCAAAATCAAAAAATTTATAGTATTTGATATTTCCCGAAACATAGAGTGTACTATTTAATGAGGTGCCTACCTTAGCTCCTGCTGTAAACATTTGATTTTCGATTCCCAACCCCGGAATCATGCTGAAACCGGTACTAATGCTTATATTATTAGTGATTCCATAAGAAAAATTTGAAAAGAATATGTAGGTATTCTGATAATATCCGGAGCTTTTATCGAGCATTTTCCCTGTCTGGGTAATAAAAAGTTTATTTTTTGCGGGATTGTCTCTCCATCCGGAGGTCTTGTCATTAGGATCGTACAGTTTAACATTTTTTATACGGTCGTATCGAAAATTAAACAGACCGTCCGCAGTTTCCACGCCAGCAGATTTCTCATTTACGGAAACTACAGTGCCTACATAGGTATTACCACTATTAAGAGTTACGGTTACTTGTTTATTTTCCTGTTGGGCTTTAATAAATGTAGCTTTGAATTCTGAAACCTGTGCGTTTACGGAAACTGATAATATCAAAATTAACAGACAGACAAAGCTTTGTCTTTTGAGTGACATTAAAAAAGAAGAGTTAAGTTGTTAATAGTAAGCAAAGATGTAGATTTCCTGAATCAAAAAAAAGAATAAAAGCTTTACAACTTAAAACTACTCAGCTCAAAAATTCACTAAAAATTTCGTAAATTGGTATAATTTTAAATAAGAAAATTCATCATGAGCAATAATAAAATTTTAATAATCGGACTTCTGTTTACTTTAGGCTTTGCTGCGGCATTATTTTGGCCAAAAAATGAAGTTCAGGACGAATATTCCGGTTCAATTTCTGAAGTATCATCAGAAAAGATTGAGGTAGTAATGTACAAGAACCCCGGGTGCCAATGCTGCACCAAATGGGCTGGATTAATGAATGACGATCAGTTTGAAGTAGTTGAAAAGCCTATTCCAAATTTGATGGAAGTAAAAAGAGAGAAAGGAGTTCCACCAAGGTTCGAATCCTGTCATACTGCAATGGTAGGAGAGTATTTTGTTGAAGGGCATGTACCTATTGAAGATGTAAACCGGCTATTAGAAGAAAAACCTGAAGGTGCAATCGGACTTACTGTTCCCGGTATGCCGATCGGATCTCCGGGAATGGAAGTTCCGGGACGAGAATCTGATAATTACGATGTATATTTAGTAAAAGAAGACGGAACTACTGAAGTTTTCGCTTCCCATTAAACCCTTATCCATTTAATTATTTTTAAAAGACATGCCTTGGCGTGTCTTTTTTTGCTTTCGGGCAAAATTCCTGTAACCTATAAAGTCAGGAAGTACTTGTGCTGAGACCAAGTAGATCGAGCACCTGAAGACTATCTTAAAAAAGAATTCAATCCAAATTTACGGGCTTTTCGTATTAATAATTGAGCAATTAACCCGGCTCATTTTCTTAATCAACCCAGAAAGCCCGAATGGTGAAAAGTTCGGGCTTTATTATTTTCGGTTTCTAACGGGTAGTATGAACCTTACGGTTCCGGCTTTTCTGAACTCCAGAGTAACATCTACAGAATCATTTTCAGTTAAATCCTTTTTCAAATTCATCAGCATTAGGTGTAATCCTCCTTGTCGCAGAATCAGGTTTTCATCGGGTTGAACGATAATCTCTTTCATTTCGCGCATACCAGCCAAACCATCATCAGTAGTGTAAGACTCGTGAATTTGTGTTACCATTGCCTGAGAACTTTCCACAGATATTAGTGTATCTGACACATCAAGAGAATTTTTATAAATAAAATAGGCTCCGCTCATTTGTCCTTGTGTTCCCGGTCGTGCCCAGTTTTGAATTTCTGAATCATCGGAAATTTTTGAAGATTTCTGCTCTTTTTCCGGGTTTTTACCACAATTAACCATAATAGAAAGAGCCATACAGAATACTATCAGCTTTTTCATTGTATTATTTCCTTACCGTTTTAAGGTCTTCAACTATATAATTTACAGGAGTCATACTTCCGCCATATTCAAAAATTACTCTTCCCTTTTTATCCAGTACCATAATTTTATCCGAGTGATTCATAAAGTACACTTCTTTTTCATCTTCCCGGACCTGAGTAAAAGAAACCTGAGAGCGAACCCGGACACTATCCATTAATTCATTGATGGTAGTTGAGTCTGCAGTAAGGAAATCAAAATTTTTGTCCAGATTAAATAACCCCTTGTAGTTTTTTAAAACTTCGGGAGTGTCTCTTTTTGGATCAAAAGTAATTCCAAGGAACTGAATGTCGTCCGGTTTATTAAACTCTTTCTGAATTTTGATGAGGTTCTGAGTTACCAAAGGGCAAATATCAGGACAATTAGTATAAATAAATCCTGCAATTACATACTTTCCCTGATAATCATCAGGAAAAATTACGGTTTCACCATTTTGGTTAAGAACTTCAAATGATTTATCTGAGAGGTCATCAATTATTTCCGGACCAGAATCGCATGCAAGTAATAAAATGAATACAGAAAGAATAAAAGCTGTGTTTTTCATAGTGATTTAGAAAGTGCCGGAAGTTCCGGCACTTAAGTTTTGTTAATGAAAAGTATATTGTAGCCCAAAGGTAAGAATACTTTCGGTAAGCATCTGTGGCCCGTCAAGGTTTTGATAAACCGGCAGATCATAATTTACGGCTAGTCTGAGATCATGCAGAGGTCCGTCCGGACCTTTAAAGTTTAATCCGAGCCCGATATCAGCTCTGGTTCCTGCTTTAAGGTCAGGATCTATAGTATGAACTACATCATTATTCAAAGCCATGTCGTATCTTTTATCTCTGCCTGAGTAATCCGACCAGCTTGATATTGTTAAGCTTATTTGAGGACTTAACCATTCATTGAGGTTATATCCTAACCAGCTTGTGCTTTTAAAAACATCACTTTTTCGATACTCGTTATCATTATCTGTCAAACGAATAATTCCCGAGAGTTGAGAACCGAAGGAAACAGATTCATTTTGAGTTAGATAAGTTATGCCGGGTTTAAAATCAAAACTGCCTGACCCTATTTGCATAGGATAAGGTAAAAGAGAGTTATCTCCCATTGGGGTGTCATCTTTTTCTTGTACTGAGCCGGTAGGAATGCTTAATCCAAATTGCCAGTGCATACTTGAGTTTTTATTTTTATAAAAGTTATAAAGTGCAGAAAGAGAAATGTCTCCGATGCCGGAAGATTTTGTTGTAAATGCACCACCCATTGCTGTGGCATGATCCATGCTATTTTGAAGGTAGGGAATCATACTCATGAGTGTTAAGTCATCCGAAATTGCATACATTATTCCAAGCATATGCATTTCCATAGGCATTTTTTCAGGTGCAACCATATAATCACCTTTTCCATTTCTGAGTATATCAGAGTTGGAAAGTTCGTCAGTTCCGTCACCGTTTCCTTCCATGTTCATGAGCATGTACCTGTACGAGAACATTACCTCACCTTTTGTGTGAGTGTGGTCTGCCATTACCTGAATTGGAGCATGGCCATCCGGTCGGTCGGCTGACCATTGTGCAGTTACTGGCATAGCAAACAGAGATAGCGTAAAAACGCTAAATAATAAATTTTTCATTAGAATAGTGTCTTAGTTTTTAAATTTTTTGAATAAGTTCCGGGTAAAAACTAAGCTTTGGGAGGAGGGGATTGAACGCTTTGATATACAACATACTTATCAAAGCTGTTTAAATTGTCAAAACGCTCTCTTTTTAGGAAAGGGCTTATAATTTTTTTAGACGATTCCAGAATTGCATAAATAGAAGAAAACTGGTTTGAAGAAACAGCCTTATCAGAATGAGGTTGTTCATGATCTCCACCATGCTGATGTTCTAACTTTTTCTTTAGATAACAGAATCCATCACATTCATCATGCTTATCAGTACCTCTATACTCACAGCGTTCCTGCAAAATGAATTCGTAGTTCATTTTATAGCTCAGAAATGGAGTGGCGGATTTAAAAACCGTCAAACAGATTATCGAAAGTATGAATATAGTAACTGTGTTTCTCACACATGAAATTTATCAATACATTAAATAAAATTCGCAGCTCTGAAAGTTAAAAATAGCAAAGGTTAATGCCCGAGATTTGACGTTTTGTGTTGATGAGCGCTACAAGGTTGGCATTCAAATTCTAATGTGGAATGATGGATTCCAAATTCATCATGCAACAGGGTCTTAATTTTCTTTTTGATGGATTCCATTTCAAGTATGTCGTCTTCATCAACAACGATATGGCTTTCCATCATTATTTCGTTTTCGTCCAATCGCCAAACATGAACATGATGCACATCTTTGACCCGGTTGATTAGTTCGATTTTAGAAATCAGTTCAGGAAGATCAATCTCATCAGGTGTTGCTTGCATGAGTATATCAATGGTTTCCTGAAGCATATGATATGAATGCCAAAGAATATAAGCTCCTATACTAACGGTCAAAATGGTATCAACAATGAACCATTCATATTTCAAAATAAGCCAGCCGCCAATAATCACACCAACTGAAGATAATCCATCAGACAGAATATGTATATAAGCGCTTTTAAGATTGAGGTTATCTTTTGAATCCTTAAAAAGAAGAGCAGCTGTAATAAAATTTCCAAGAAGCCCTACAATAGCCACCCAAAACATGGTTAAGCCATCAATAGGTTGAGGATCAAAGAATCTTTCAACGCCTTCCTTGATCAGAAATAAGGCTACCAAAACCAGTGTGATCAAATTGATAAAAGCTCCGATAATCTCTGCTCTTTTGTAGCCAAAGGTTTTATCCTCACTTACTCCCTTTTTAGATATTTTCCGTGCAACCAGACTAATCCCCAATGAAAGAGTATCATTAAGATTATGAACTGCGTCTGAAAGAAGAGCTAAAGAATTTGATAGAATACCTCCTACAAATTCTGCAACGGTTATTACAAGGTTCAAAAATATTGAGATCCAGAGTTTTACTGTGGATGAGTCGTTGAAGTGATGATGATGGTGATGCTTATGATCATGCGACATGTTATAAGGTACAAAGTATTGAATTTTATTTCATCAAGACGCAGCAAATTATAAAGGATGCGTTATTATGAAATATACCAGATACCAAAGCTGACCAGCATAGAGCTAACCATCAGAAAGTATGCCTGTTTTACTGGTTTGTCGGGTAGGAATTTATGGAGAGGATTTTCCTGAAAATAACTAATAAGCTCTTGCTGTTTGGTTTTTGAAGGCTCGTCAAGCTCGTCGGTATTCTTTAGCAAAATCTGAAGATCTTCCTGAACTTTATCATTGTTTTCATTTATGAATGAAGCAATAGACTGAGGGGTAATTTTAGCTAATCCACTTAAAATGAGATAGGTAGGAATCCCAACCATCCATATTGCAATTGCAACAATGGATTTATCATAAATACTTAAATCTATAAACAACCCAAGAATCATACTTATCAGTGCAGCCAGCCCCATAATGCATAATAGAGCACTCAGGATAAGCCTCAGTTTCCAGTTATTTAGTCCTTCAGTAAGTATTTTAGATCCATTCATACCTTAATTTGGAAAAAAAGCAGGATATCGCAAAGTTTTTTATTCGGTTCTTTCTTTCTCATCAAGCAATAATTTCATAAGGCTTCGCGCTGATGAGCGACCAATTTGCTCAATAATTTCCACAGGAAGTTCGTCATGCATTTCAAAAGTAACAGCATCTGCTCCGAAAGTTCTGTAAATCCAGTTTTTTGAAATCGGTGAACTGGTATCAAATTCTTCGGTTACAAACCTTACAGACTGGTTGTCTTGCTGAATAAATGGGATCCATCTTTGAGTAACATTATCAGGAACGGTTTCAACAGATTGTTCAATAGGATAAAAGATATTTTCATTAGTTGAATGAAAGTCAATTCCATAGTAAACAGTTTTTGTTGGATCCTGAAGCAAAGGCAGCAAGGCATTTTTAACAGCTTGGGTTTCAGGTTGGTTGAAATTTTCCCAGTCTCTGTTTAAATCAATTCCTCCGGCATTATGGCGCCAGTGGCCATTCATTACACCGTCAATATTAATCAAAGGAAATGACCGTACAATAAATTTAGTTCTGAATTCTTTTGAGAGCTCGGAATCAGATGCGAGTTCTTCAATAAAAAACCGGGCAGCAAAATATCCGGAAATTTCAGGTGGGTGCTGCCGACTCATGATTATCAGAACTCCCGTGTTGGTACTAGGATTAGTTTCATCAATAGTTAATTCTTTTATAGGGTTCCCGAGTTTGCTAAGCCCGATTTCATCTATAGAGATAAAAGAATGCTGAGACATTTTTTTTAACCAATTGCCATAAGTTTTTGAATTCGAAATGGGTTGAGCACTTACAGTAACTGGCTTCTTTGAAAGGTTGATTTGAAAATCGAGAGTTTTTGAAACAGAATCATAAACTGATCGATTCATATCAATAGAATAAGTTGAATCATTCACAGAAATTTTAGGAACATATCTGTGACGGGCGTTGTTGTAATTGAGACGAATTACTGCAGACCTTGATGTATCGCTCCATATTTTAAATGCGTACCAGGGACTATTATTGATCGGAGCGTTCTCAGGCTCAATGTAAACTTCAAATGTACTATCATTGACAGCATAAAAATCGCTTAGCCGGGCACTTTCAAAATTGTTTGAGACCCAAACTGTTGGACTTCCCGCACCAATAATCCTTCTGTGTTGAGGATAGACTTTTTTATCTTGAGTATCTGTTACATTAGGAGGGTCGTAAGAAAAACCGGTAAAGTCTTCTGAGGATTTACAGTTTAATAAAAAGGCGATGCAAACAGAAAGAAATAAATATTTATACATAGTACATTGTTGGTTCAGCTAATTAAGCGGATTTAAATTCAGGATAAAAAGGGATGATCACAAAGATTACATGGATGCAGATTAAATATTTGGCTTTGATTAAACATTGAAAAATTTACTCACTCAACATATCAGAATTTACGTAATCTTTTTGATGTTCATTATGACTCCTTTTGGCCAGCTCTTTGCGCAGGAAGAGGAAAAACCGGATCGTATCTGGAATGTAAAAATTGAGGGTAACAATACATATAAAGATATTGTTCTGAAGAAATATATAGCAAACGAAGCTCCTTCATTATGGAAGAAACTTACTTTTTTTAATGAGAAAGGGTTCTATGTTTCAGAAACAGAAATACGAAGAGATATAATCCGTTTAGAAAGGTTTTATCAGCGCCGTGGTTTTAATGAAGTTGATGTAAACTACAGGCTGGTATCCAAAAATAATGAGTGGAAGAAAGAGCTTATCTTCATGGTAGTTGAAAATGCTCCTATAAGAATTGATTCAGTTCAGGTTGTATTGCAAACTTCAATGAGAGATAGTTCTGTTATTTATGGCAACGAGAAATTTTCAAGAGAACTTAACCGGTTGCCTTACCGGAAAGGAAAAATATTTCAACCGGTTTCACAAACACAGGTAGAATCTGATTTCACAAGTATATTGAGAGATCTCGGCTATCCTTATGCCGAAGCTGAAGTTCAGTCTAAAGTAGATACTTTAGCAAAGAAAGCAAGTGTGGCTTTGCTTACTTATCCCGGACCCAGGGCAAGATTTGATTCAATATTAGTAGAAGGAGAAACTACTTTAGATGCAAAATACATCCGAAGGGAAACCGGGATAGATCAAAATGAATATTTTAGTGATGATATAATGCGTGAAGCGCAAAGAGAACTGTTTGGTCATCATTTGCTGAGGTTTGCTCTTATTTCCATTCCTGATCAGGTACAGGACACCACGATAAATGTTCTTGCAAGAGTAAAAGAAAGAAGCCTCAGATCTTTTGCAGCTACCTTTGGGATCGGAAACTACGACAGGTTTGATGGAGAAAAATTAAGACTTGGAAATTCATATAAACTATTCCGTGCTCAGGCGTCATGGAGTTACAGAAATGCCAGAAAAAAAGGAGAGTTGTTCTCAGTGAACGCAAAGTTATCAGCATTTGATATGAGGTTCGGGGCAAGCTATTTATTTCCGTATGTATATAATACCAAAAGCAGCATCACAATTTCTCCATTTGTTCAAAGAAGAATAGAACAAGCTTATTCTATTGATACCGGGGGTATTAGAAATAGCTTTGGGTATAATTATAGTGAGTCTGTTACCGGAACTTTTAACTATGATTTTACACTGAATCAGGAGTTTGACGTAGAAAAAGATGAAAGTGGCAACTCGGCAATTAGTCCGGATAGTATTCTGAACTATAACATTTCATCATTTAAATTCAGTGTTTACGCAAGAAAAGGAATTCCAAGGAGAGGAAACGGGCTTACTTTTCAACCTTTTTTAGAATTATCAGGTTTGTTTAATGAAGCTACATTTTCATTTCAAAAAGCCTCACTTGATTTAAGGGGGTATAAAAAATTAAATAAGAGCCTTGTTGTGGCAACTCGTGTTAACGGAGGTTCCATCTATTATGCCAAACAAGATTCTTTACCGGCTGATATTCGTTTTTATAACGGAGGTTCGAGCGAAGTTCGCGGATGGGGAAGACAGGAACTTGGACCAAAAGAAGCGGTTTTTGATTCTTTAGGTGCTTTTTCGGGCTATGTTCCAACCGGAGGAAAAGCCACGCTTAGTTTTAATTTTGAATTACGGCAGGATGTAGACAAATTGATCAAAGGATTGAGTTTTGCAGGATTTATTGACGGTGGTCAGGTTTGGAAAACCATCCGTACAACAGCAAACCGCCCTATTCAGTTTGGGGTTGGAGGAGGAGTAAGGTACGAATCTCCAATTGGTCCCATCCGCATCGATCTGGGGTATAAATTAAATCCTACCGATGAAGATTTGAACATATATCAGGGAGATAAAAGTATGAGTTCTGCCTGGGACAGATGGCATTTTCATTTTAGTATAGGACAGGCTTTTTAATGAGTAAACCATCAACAAATATCTTCTCAAAAATACTGATAGGATCACTCTGGTTTTTTTTGATAATAGCTTTCTTGTTAGTGGGTTTAAGATTATCACTAAAAACGAAAGTTGTTCAAAATTTTGCTAAGAATAAGATTGAAGAAATCGGGAACCAAAGTCTTACAACTGGATTCTCGATTCAGCAACTAGAAGGTGATTTGTGGAAAGAAATACGATTGACAGGTATTCTGGTAGGTGAGGATGATTCAGTTGCTTATGTGGACACTTTGTACGCTGAATATGATGCACTGAGTTTTCTTACAGAGACATTTAACATTCAAAAACTTTCGGTCACAGAAGCAACTATTCAGGCAAAACAAACAGGATACACAGAAGATTCTACTGCGGTATTTAATGTTCAGGAAATTGTTAAACCCGATACCTCTTCGGAAGAATCCTCATTTCAATTCGAGGTAAAAGATATACAGATCAAAAGAAGTAATGTTTCTTTGTATTCTCCTGAGTTGCTTCCGGATTCATCTGCTTCTATTCAAGGTATTGAAGCCCGTGCGAGTTTTGTGTTGAAAGAGGAAATTGAAGCTCAACTTTCTAAGTTGAATTTTGAGATCAAAGAAGGCAGACTTCCGGAGTCGATTTCCTTTAAAGCATCAGGCTCATATCAGGATCAAAAAGTTTCGCTTCAGGATTTGGTGCTGAATACAGGAAGGTCACTTTTTAAGGCTAATGGGTTTGCCAATCTGAAAGATTCCGTTTTAAATTCTAATATTGAACTCGATCCGATTTCCACGGAAGATGTACGAGCGTATGCTGAAACTGAACTTCCAAAAGACGAAGTAGTAGTTGCAGTAAAATTAAACGGAGATGGTGAACGTATAAATGTGGAAGTAAACGCTAACGCAGATTTTGCAAGAAACCTTGAAGCTACTGCTACTTTTAATTTGAAAGAAAAAATTACGCTTAGCCAATTAGGAATCAGAGGTGATAACATTGACATTGCAGCTCTAACAAATGATTCTGTAGATGTACAAACAGGTTTATTCCAAATGACAATGGATGGGGAAGTTAGCCAGGAATACGAAAAGGCAGATATAACCTGGGGGTTCACGATAGAGGGTATTAGATATGAAGAGTACAATTTCAGACGTTTTTTCGGAAGTGGTACATTAAGGGATCGAAAACTACAGGCAAATTTAGATCTGACCTCCATCAATGAAGAAAATATTCGCGTAAACTCTGGTATAGAAGATGTATTTAATGATAAAACTCAATGGAGTTTCGGGTTATGGCTGGATAACTTCAATGCTGAAAACTGGGCTGAGGGTGCACCTCATACAGATATAAGAATTAATATTACCGGTGATGGCAAAGGATTTCAACTTTCGGAAACTCCATGGGGTTTCACAATCGCAAATACTATCAGGAACCCAAGGAGCGAAAGCTTCAAAAACTTAAGACCTGAACGGAGAACTCAAAATCCGTTGATTATTGGTGATGAGGAAATTAAATATGTTTACCTGGATGCCGGCATAACAAAAGACTCTTTGATTGCAGAAGGATTTAGCCGTATAAAATCTTCGGATATTGACTTCAAAGCAAGCGTATCCGGGTTTCTATCTGAGGTGCCCGCATTTAATTATCAGATTTCATCAAGTAGTTTAGATATGTCTGAGTTTTCAGTTCTATCTGATTTTCCAACCGATATTGATTTTAGTATTTCGGGCAAGGGGCGTGGATCTAACCTAGACAACCTTACCTTAGAAGGCAGCGCAACAGTAGATACAAGTTTTGTAAACGGAGCTGCAATTAATGTGATAAATGGTGATTACACTATTGATAAAGGTATTCTTAAAGTTTCCGAAGCAACTTTGGATAGTGATATTGCTAATGCCAATTTCAGAGGCAAGAGAAATATAAGGGACGAAAAAGATCCTGAAAATGTACTTTCATTTGATTTGGAGCTTAAAAATACTCAGCCTTTTGCGGAGCTTGCAGATCTGGAAATTTTACAGGCCAACGGTAGTCTTTCTGCCGATGTTTCTGAAAACAAGGATGGAGTTTTAGAGTGTAAAACCAGCTTCAATCTTGAAAACATAGTAGTTGATGATCTGTTTCTTGCAAGTGGAATCACCGGCAACGGCAAGATTGTATTGAAAGAAAAAGAAGAGGGAAGTTTTGAAATAGAAGTTAAGGATCCAAAGATCTACGGAACTTTATTGCAGGATATAATTCTGTCAACGGAATCTACCAGAACACCAGATTCACTTTTCGGAAACTACTCAATTGAGATTCAGGATAATGTAAATGGCAGAATAAATAATGAAGGCACATACGAGTTAGTAACTGACTCTATGCATTTAGCTGTGATTATGGATAAGCTGGACTTTATAACAAATGATACTGGTCTTAAACTTCAGAACACATTTAATATCTCAGTCAAAAATGGGGAGATCAGAACAGACTCCTTAGAACTTGTTTCCCCGAACGGTGCTTTTTTGTCTCTGGCGGTACCTTATGCAGATAGCGTGAATCAACAAATTTGGTTTGTAGGAGAAAATTTCAACTTTGGAATTTTACAGGAGATCATTTTTAGTGAAAGATATATTGACGGGATTCTTTCCGGGCGAGCTACTATCGATAAATCGGCAACTACCCTTACAGGAAATGGAAATCTGGAACTTCAGAATATTAAATATGAAGGTGTTCGGGCAGATATTTTCAGCATTAGTTTTGACGCAAAAAACGAAAGAATACAATCCAATTTATCATTGATATGGGACAACAAAGAAGTTATTTCAGGAAGCCTGGATGTTCCTTTGGATCTTACTGATCCGGAAGAACTATCCGATGATTTTTATACTCAATCAGTGAAGGGTAATTTGGTTATTCGTCCAACCTCTTTATCAAGATTCCAGCCGGCTCTTGAAAAATTTGAGGTCACCGGAACAAAAGGAATAATAAGTTTTAACGGATCACTTTCGGGAACGGCGGGGTCACCAAATTTTGAGGGTTCGTTTAACATTCAGGATCCTGTGCTATCAGACGTCCGTCTGGATTCAGTATTTGCTGAGTTCAATTACAGCCAGGAAAAAGAAAATATTTTTATAAACACAGAAATTCTGGCAGCAAGGCAAAAAGCTGCTGATATTGATATTGACTTCCCATTCTCTTATAACTTTAAAACATTTGAGCTCAATACGGTAGATGAAAATAAACCGGTATCTGCAGAGGTAAGAACAAGGAACTTTAACCTTGCTGTATTCAATGATTTCCTGAATAAGGAGTTTACCAAAAATCTGAAAGGTTCATTGAACGGAGAATTATCTCTGAAAGGAACGGAGAACGAAATCACAACAAACGGATATTTTGACTTAACAAAAACATCTTTCGAGTCTCCGGTGGCAGGCATAAGAGTAGATGGTATAAAATCCAGGATTGAATTTTCCAAGAATAAGATATCAATTGAGCAATTATCAGCTAATAGTGGCAAAGGAAGCTTTAACGCAAATGGCTCGATAAATCTTGACGGATTATATCCTACCACGTTGGATATTCAAGCAAAAGCTAATCAATTTAAGGTGGCCAATACCGACGATTATAATCTGGTTATAGATCTTGATTCAAGGTTATCAGGTCCGGTAATGACTCCTAAAGCAACCGGAAGATTTGCTGTAAAAAATGGATTTATAGTGTTGGAAGATTTTGGGGATAAAACAGTGGAAGATGTAACATTAGAGGGAGAAGAAGAGCAAATCAATGTAAGTTATTACGATTCTGTGGCAATCGAAATGGAATTTGCGGTAGAGCGAAATTTCTATGTTAGAGGGGGTGGATACTTAGATATGGAAATTGAAATTGCAGGTGAGCTTGATGCCCAAAAAGAAACAAACGGGGAGCTTTCTTTGTTCGGAAGCCTCAGAGGCACTAGTGGATATGTGAGACCTTTAGGCAAACGTTTTGAATTGGAAGAAGCCGAAGTTGTATTTAGTGGACCACCAGAGAATCCGGATCTTAACATCAAAAGTGCATATGTACCGATCTCGAGGAAAGGAGAGCAGGAAGTTACGGTGTATTATATCATAAAAGGGGCCATTCCGAATGAGGAGTATGAATTTGAAAGTGAACCTACTATGGAGCTTCAGGATATTTACTGTTATACGCTGTTCAATAAACCCTGTGCTGCAATGCAGTCATGGCAAAATGCACTTGTTCAAGGCGGAGGATCGTCTCCTACGGATTTGCTGGCTGGAGTATTGTTAGATGAAGTAGAAGCTTTGGCAACTCGTGAGCTTGGTATAGATGTGGTTCAAATTGATAACACAAGAGTAGGTAATGAAACAGGTACATCCATAAAAACCGGTTGGTATTTAAACGACCGAACATTCTTTGCTATAGTAAATGAGATTACCAGTTCAGATCCGAAAACTCTCTTTATTTTAGAATACGCACTTTCAAAAACATGGGATCTGATCATTACAGAAGGAGAAGATTCCAACCGTCGTGGTATTGATTTCCGGTATCAATATGATTATTGATTTTATTTTTTAGATTAAAAGCAGAGTTTCCGGTTACCATTCCGCAGCGGAGCTACGGGTAGTGGAAGTCAGAGACTTCTGTTTATTGTTACTTTTAAGTCACCGCTACCTCTAAAGACTTAAAAGATCTATGGGCAAGCGTCTCGCTTGTGCGGGTAAAGCAACGAACAAATAATTGTGCTGAGTTTTTAGAAATAAATAGTTTATTGATTCTGATTAAAAGCACAATTTTCACCGCGGCAGCATTCTTCGGTATTGATTCCGCAATTTGAACATTGCCCGTGACCGTGAACCCAAATCAACTCGGCAACATGCCCACAGTACAAACATCGGTTTTCAGCTTTATGAACAGTTGTTGATGAAGACTCCTGAGTTAAAGAAGCAGATGAACGTTCCATAACTACTATCGGTCATCAGAGGAAGTTAGTTCAGCATAAGCTGCTTCAATATTTCTGCTCAGCGTTAATCCCCAGCCCGGCGCTTTAAAAACTTCAAATCCCGGAAGAACTTCTGCTTTAGCAATTTCTTCTTTGCTCTTGCCTTCGTTGATTCCTTTTTGAGTGTATTCCAAAAGTGCTTCAAGAAATTCACTTTTCAGGATCAGATCATCTTTGTTGCCGGTAACTCCGAATTCTGAATTTCCGTGACCGTAGATGTAGATAGTATCGCTTTCCAGTTGATCAACGGTCTTTCGAAGAACCTGAATCCAGTTATTAATATTGGCTCCGCCATTGGTGTCAATAAACGGATACGCTCTGTTGAACATAAGATCACCCATATGAGCAACATTAGCTTTCTCGAAATACACTACCGAATCGCCGCCTGTATGTGCCGGACCAAAGTGCATTAAATGTATAGATTCGTCTCCAACTTGTTCGTTCCAGGTGTCTTTATAGGTTAAATCGGCATATACCTGAGCATCAACAGATTCCTGTCCTCTCGATTCGGCTGAACTTTTCTGGAGGTCAGGAACATTCTGATGTGCAACAATATGTTTTGCAAAATCTTTAAAAACCGGATTTCCGGCGGTATGATCTCCGTGATGATGTGTATTGATCAGATAATCCATCACATGATCTGTTTTCTCTTTTAAGCCATCCACACAAGTTTGCGCAGAGTCAGGAAACTGAGAATCCACAGCTACCAATGAATTTTTTGTGGCCAGCCATCCGATAGTGCCACCTCGCCCGACAAAAGTTCCAACATTACGGCGAAGGGTTGTGAATGGTGTTTGCAGTAAAAAGGATAATTTATGGAGCGGTAGTAGAGAAGCTGCCCCGATTGTTGCAGAGCGCAGCAAAAAATCTTTTCTGTTCATAAGGGTATCGTTTGGTTAATCTAAAGCCAGATATCTTCCGCGACGATGATTCACAGCCAGAATCAGGTTGAGAAAGACTGACGCTAACACAGAATAAACAATAGCCATCACATCTACCAGAAAAATTGCACCTACAATAATAATTACATCCACGCACATTTGAAATCGTCCGGCATTAATGTCATGGAATTTTTGTAAGTAAATAGAAACGATATTCAATCCACCTAAACTTGCTTTGTGTCGGAACAGCATTAGTAAGCCGGTACCAATTAAAAAGCCTCCGAGTGCAGCTGCGTAAATTGGATTTATATCTCCAAATTCGAAAACTGTGGGAACATAATCTGAACAGAGAGAAACCAGAAATACGGTGACAAAAGTTTTGAGAGTAAACTTCCATCCGAGTTTCCATAAAGCGAGACCATAAAATGGAATGTTAATCACAAAGAAAACCTCACCAAAAGAAAATCCGGTAGCATATTGAGTTAAGAAAGCCACACCGGCAGTTCCTCCAATTAAAAAACTCATTTCTGAAAACAAAGCAATTCCAAATGAAAGTAATACCGAAGCTACTGAAATAGCCATCAGGTCTTCCAATAAAGTATGCTCACGGATAGAAGGATCAATGCCTTCTTCGATAAGTTGTTCAGTGATTTTGTCTTTTGGAGGAGCCATTACTCTTGATGTTTGATGAGCTCCAAAGTTAAGGCTTATTCAGCTTTGAATTAACCCTGCGGATTAAGTTTTATGCTATATCAAAGATAGTCTTTGTTGATGATTTGGAGTTTGAACTTTGTCTTTTGTGATTTACTTACTCAGCAGGTCCACCTGTATTTGGTTTTCCTTCTTTCGGATTGTTAAAGACCCTAAAGGTTGGATAAGCAAGATCGATGGAATCCGTTTCTGCGAATTCATCGAGTGTTCGTTCCCAAATTGCCTGTGCACTTCCGCGACGCCTTCTTGGATCGGTCAGATATCTGATGGAAAGCATAATACCACTGTCTTTCACATTAGTATAAACGATGGGAGTGAGGTAGCGGTATTCGATCAAATAAGATTTTGCTGCTCTTTTTATCTGTTCTTTGGCCTGCTCAATAAAATCTCTGGATTCTTCCTGAGCAATGGTACTTAATAATTCTTTTGCTTTTTTCCAGTCACTCTCAAAAGTGACCATGATTCCAATCTCATTCCAGATAAACTGGAAGTCGCTGGTATAATTTGCCAGTTGTTCTGTAAAAACGGTATGGTTCGGAATGTGTATTACACGTCCTGTACTTTGATCCGCATCTACCCAGTTTCCGATTTCCAGAATGGTAAATTTAAACGGTCGGATATCAATAACATCCCCTTTTGATTTACCCAATTCAATTCTGTCACCTACATCAAACGGCTTTCTCCAGATTATAAATAACCATGCAGCAAGGTCTGTAACCGGGTCTTTTAAAGCAATAGCCAATCCGGCAGAAAGCAAACCAAAATAAGTAGATAGATTGCCTAAAGCACTGAACCAGATCTGCGCAATAAGGATAATGCCAATAAATGCGGAGATATAAGTTAAATTTTTTCTCCACTTGTAAGTGGTGCGTTTACTCTCTACATTTTTTTGGACAACACGTAGTGTTAAAGACCTGACAACCCACAAAATCAAAATAACGACTATCGTTTTAATGATTTGGCCGGTAATTACGGGTGAACTTTGAAAAAAATCGGCGATGTTATTTAGAAAATTTTCCATGAGTTGATAATAACCTTATCAAATGACAGTTACACGCTTGGGATAATATAGAAATTTGAATATCTTTAATGCTCTGAAAAATTTAAGATTTTATCATGCTTTATAACATAATAGTTGCAGTGATCACGATCATCTGCGCACTTTTAATTTTAGTTGTTTTACTTCAAAACGGTCAGGGTTCGGGATTATCCGGAATCAGTGGCGGAGGGGGCGGTGGCGCTCTTGGTGGAAACTCCGGTTTGGGAGCACGCAGAACTGCCGATTTGCTTTCCAAAGCTACAGGTATATTTGGCGGAGCTTTCCTCATCTTATGCGTTCTTGCAAATTTCTTTATAGATCGCTCAGGACAGGGGCCATCACGAAGTATTCTTCAGGATGGTGGAGCTCCGGTTCAGGATCTGAACGCTCCTTCACAGACACAATCAGCGGTTCCTATTCAAGGCAATGATGCGGGAAGTTCTGATGATTCAGGAAATGAAGATGATAACTAAGTAAGTTAACTTCTGGAAAGAATTTAAAGCCCTGCTCGAAAGAGTAAGGGCTTTTTTATTTCCCGATACAAAACCGCGAGAAGATGGAGTCCAGAATATGCTCGTTGGTGATTTCACCGGTAACCGTACCCAATTCATTTAGAGCTGCTCTCAGATCAATAGAAAGAAAATCACCTGTTAAGCCATTTTCTAAACCGGTTAATGCGGCCTGAATATGCTCTTTGGTTTTTTGGAGGGCATCCCGGTGGCGCGAAGAAGTGACGAGTAAACTGGAAGCATCATAGTGTTTGTTTTCAAGCGCTCTGTTTTTTAACAGAGTCTTTAACGCTTTTATATTTTCTTCTTCTACTGCTGATATTTTCAGATCAAATTCAGTACGCCTCTCCCGATCAGCTTCAATATCCGCTTTGGTACCAATCAGAATGAAAGGAGTTTCTCCTGCTCTTTTCTGAAATCCTGAGATCTCTAACCTTTCTTCTGAAGAAAAGGGTTGTGACAAATCTTTCAAATAAATAACAAGATCTGATTGTTCGAACGCTTTCTGAGACCTTTTCACACCTTCGGCTTCCACAACATCTTGAGTTTCCCTAAGCCCGGCTGTATCTATAAGTTTGAATAACAATCCATCAAAGTTCCAGTCCACATCAATGGTATCACGAGTAGTTCCGGCTATGTCCGTCACTATTGCACGATCCGATCCTACTAAGGTATTAAGAAGTGTTGATTTTCCTGCATTGGGGCGACCAATAAGAACAGTTTTTACCCCATCTTTTACTAATCTTCCGGTTTCGTAAGTTTCTAAGAGTTTAGTGAGTTCTGTGTCAACATCTTCCAGTAATATCCGGAGCTGTTCTTTATTGGCAAACTCAACGTCTTCTTCTATGAAATCAAGTTCCAGCTCGATCATAGCAGTAGCATCAATGATTTGCTGACGAAAAGTTCGGACATGATCGCCGAGTTTTCCATCCAGTTGTTGATGAGCAGCATCCACTGCTTTTATACTTTTAGCATGGATGATATCTGCAACTGCTTCTGCTTGTTCGAGATCTAATTTACCATTCAGAAACGCTCTTTGAGTAAACTCCCCGGCTTCTGCAGCTTTAATTCCAAGTGATAAAATTGTTTCCAGAACTTTCTGTGTAACCAACACTCCACCATGGCAGGAGATCTCAACAGTTTCTTCACCGGTATAAGATTTCGGGGAATGGAAAATAGTTACTAGAACCTCATCAACGGGCAGATCTTTTTTATCCATGATCTTGCCGAAATGAACAGAATGAGAATTTAAAGAAGTAAGATCTTTTCCCTGAAAAGCGCGATTGACCAAAGAAATGGCATCTTTTCCTGAAACACGGATAACTGCAATTCCGCCTTCTCCCACGGGGGTTGCAATAGCAGCGATCGGTGATTTTTGTATGATTGAATTGTTCTTATTTGTATCATTCATACTTCAAATATAAGCTTAATCATCTACTATGAATAATCGACTTTTATTACTAACAAGTTTGATATTTTTAACCAGCTCAGTCACCTATGGGCAACGTATTTCTGCAGACAGACCGGGAGCAGGTTTTGGCTCATATACGGTACCTGTGGGGAAGGTGTATTTGGAATCCGGAGCTTCCATAAACAAAGACTTTTCAGATGTTGGTCAATTGTATCTCAGAACCGGTGTAACAGAAAATTTTGAAGTTCAATTTAATGCCGGCACAGTATTATTACCAAATGGGGGAGATGCACAGGTTGGTTCTCAAGCTATACTACTTAAATATGGATTGGGCACTTTTTCAGATGATAAGCTTTCATTAGCAATATCAAGCAGAACGAATCTTCCTTTCTTGAATTCAAATGATGAATATTATTTCACCCGGGTTAACCTGATTGGAGATTATTCACTTAATAAAACCTGGAGTTTGAATTCCAACTTAGGATATGGTGATTTTCTTGACGGTTTTGGCAATGGATCGTTTAATTTTAATATCACTCCCGCTGTTATAATAAATGAAAAATCAGATATATACTTTGGATATGCGGTCTTGTTTGATGAGAATTTCACTAGTGACTTAGTTGAAGCAGGAGTGGATTACTTCGTTAATGATTCATTTAAATTGGATGCAGGTTTTGTGTACTCTGATGGCGATGATTTATTCCTGACCTTTGGGATTGCGAAGAGGTTTTGATATAAAAAAGGCTTCTCTCATTTAAGAAAAAAGCCTTTTATAAATAAATTAAGATGTTATTTTACATCGCCCATTAGTTTTCTAACACCGGGACTGGCCAATAGTGCGATAATTCCACCACCACCTACAATCAAGGCTACACTTTGGAACAGGCCCGAAGGAGCAAGACTCTCCAATTGTCCGGCAACTAATCCAGCTATTAAGTTTCCTAACGCTGCGGCAACAAACCAAATACCCATCATCTGACTTACACGTGATTTTGGAGCCAGTTTCGTCATTGAAGAAAGACCAACCGGTGATAAACAAAGTTCACCAACTGTGTGCAGGAAGTAGGTTACTATTAACCATGCAGGAGAAACTAATTCAGTTGAAGAGGCATTTGCAGAACCCCATGAAAGCACAAAAAATCCTGCGGCCAATCCAAGTAAACCCAACCCAAACTTAACAGGGATGGATGGATTCGCATTTCTTGATGCTAACCACGTCCATAGCAAACCAAATAAAGGCGCAAAAATTACGATGAATGTTGGGTTAATTAGCTGAAGCGTACTAGCCGGAATTTCCCAACCATCTCCGACCTGACTGAATACCCAATATAAAAATGCTAAAATACCTACTGAAGAAATATTTACCGCGAACTTTGCAACAGACCATACATCGTCTCTTTTATTGGTTTTAAAAGCATACCAACCTATTGGGATAGCGAAAACGAGTGTCATAATCCATGCACCCATTCCTCCAAGGAATGAGTTTGGTCCAACAGATCGATCAGTTAGATCAGCAGCAAATAAGTTCAATGAAGAACCTGCCTGCTCAAATCCACTCCAGAATAGTGCTGCCAAAATGAATAACCAGAAAATTACTCCAAGTTTTTTCTTTTCATCAGTACTATGGCCGCCAAAAAAGATGATGTATGCAAAGAACAATATCGTAATTACTACAGCTGCGAGTCCAAGATTTTGTGCTAATGTTTCTAAAGCAATGTCTATAGCTCCTGAACTCATTAAGAAACCAAAGATGACTACTGCTGCTGCAATAACAGAAACAATGCTGTAAAAGATCTTACTTCTTTTTTTAATGACTTCAGGGCTGTCATCAATTTTCAGATCTCCGGCATCTCCCAAGTACTTCCCACCGATCTTATAAGAAACCAGTCCAAGAAGCATTCCAAAGCCAGCCAATGAGAACCCATAATGCCAATTGTAACCCTCTCCTAGTAATCCGCATAGTAAAGGTCCTAAAATAGCGCCAAAATTTATACCCATATAAAAAATGGAGAAACCGGCATCTCTTCGAGCTCCACCCTCCGGGTAAAGATCCCCAACCATTGAACTTACATTAGGTTTTAGTAAACCCGTTCCAATAACAATGAGAGCCAAACCAATAAAAAAGAAAGTAGTTGTTGGAACCGCCATACTAAAATGACCAGCTGCTATAATACAACCTCCAACAAATACAGCTTTTCGTTGTCCCCATAATTGATCAGCTACCCAACCTCCCGGCAATGAAAGTACATACACAAAGAAAGTATAAATACCATAAATAGCAGCTGCTTCAGCAACTCCAAAACCTAATCCGGGATTGTCACCTACAGCTTCTGTTGTCATAAAAAGGACTAACAGAGCGCGCATACCGTAATAACTAAAACGCTCCCAAAGTTCTGTAAAGAAAAGGGTGGAAAGACCTCTTGGATGTCCAAAGAAGTCATTGGCGGTTAAAGAAGCTGAACCGCGATTGGTCTCATTTGCCATAATAAAATTTGATTAATTAATATTAGTCGAGAAACTTTTATAAAGAGAGATGATACCTAATCACTTACACTGGTGCAAGAACCGATTAAAAGGTGATTTGAAACTATATTGACTCAATAACGTGTAGATAACAGTTTATAATCAGGATTATATATGGAATTAATTTTTATTGTACTGGGTGTTTTACTGATACTTTTAGGTCTGGCAGGAGCTTTTCTTCCCGTTATACCGGGACTTCCCTTCAGTTATGCAGGTCTATTAGTTATTCATTTCAGCGGGGTAGCTCACTTTAGCAACTTCTTTTTGATTGCGTGGGGAATAGTTATTGTAACTATTTTAATTCTGGAAAACGCACTTCCAGCTTACACTGCAACAAAATTTGGCGGAACTGTTTATGGAGCAACCGGAAGTACAATTGGTATGATTCTCGGAATGTTGTTTTTTCCTCCTCTTGGATTTTTTCTGGGGACATTAGTTGGAGCTTTTGTCGGAGAAATGATCTACAAGCAAGATTTTAAAATTGCTCTTAAATCTGCCTGGGGTTCTTTTATCGGATTCTTAACCGGGACTATGTTAAAAGTTACAGTAGCTGCAATGATCGCATTCTCATTTTTTAAAGCCATTATCTGATTGATCTTTTGAGAAAAATTTCTTCATTGCATAGAGAGCAACAGCGAAGCACAAAACCGAACCACTGCCAAATAATACACGTGCAATCCATACATTTTGCGCATTACTGAGGAAAGGCGTACCACCAGAAAAATGAGCTGAGTCGCCAAAAAAGGCTATCCATCCACTGATGAGCCCAAAGCTCAGCACCAATAAACATGCCAGCAGATGATTTAGAGGTGATTTTTCCCCCAGAAGCATCATAATTCCACCAAGTGAAAACACAAATCCGCAAAGTCCGATTACCCACATTGGTGCGTTCACGGTTGACTCATCGACGGGTATAATTTCTAAAGACAGCAGAATAAAGAATAAGCCTGTTAGAATAAAAAGCAATGAAAATAACCGGAGTTTGGATTCAGTTGCCTTCATAAGGAGGATATTAGTTTAAATTCTGAAACAATCCTGATTATTTCAGTAAGGTCATTTTTTTGGTAATACTTTTAGTTCCAATCCTGATTTTATAAAAATATATACCACTTGAGAGGTTGCCGGCGTCAAATACTACCGAGTAACTACCCGCTTTTTGGTATTTATTTACCAGAGTTACTAACTGCTTCCCATTAACATCATATACTTCAAGATTAACATCAGAGTTTTCAACCAGAGTATATTTTATAGTAGTTGACGGATTAAAAGGATTCGGATAATTTTGCTCCAGTTCGAAAGATCCCGGAATTTGATTATTTTCAACTTCTTCGTTTGAAACAGCTAAAACAAGAGGAATTTCGTAGGCCCCATTTCCATGTGAAGCTAAGCGAAGTTTTTTGTCCGATTTTGAAATAATCAGTTCCATGGCAAAAACAGCATCAGGAAGATTTCCTGAAATATTTTCCCATGTTGTTCCACCATCTAATGATTGAAATACCCCTATTTCATTTCCAACATAAATATGGTCCGGGAAATCAGGATCAACTGTTACAGCCCAGGTTGGGATATCCGGTAACCCGGTTCCAATGTCAATCCAGTTTGCTCCCGAATTTATTGATTTAAATACATGAGAAGCACCAAATCCACCAAAAGTGATATAAACTTTTGAATCATCATTAGGATCTATTGCAAGGTCTGTTGGAAAACGATCCGGCAAATCACCGGTTATATTGAACCAGGTATCTCCGCCATTCTCTGTTCTATAAACATTCGCTCTGGTTGCCTTCGGACTTGAAGTTGCATACACAACGTCTGCACTTTGATGTGAAGCTACCATTGCTGACATGGCGTTGCCATCGAGGGCATTACCATTATTTGTAATATCCCAAGATACCCCATTATTAGTTGATTTAAGGATTTTTTCTCCGCCCATATATAAAGTTTTATTATCAGCAGGGCTAAGAATAAGGGGAGTAATAAAGTTGGTTTCATTTGAAGGAAACACATCAAAACCAGGATGAATTGAACGGTCTCCAAATTGAGATTCGGTAAACAAATCGTTTGAGAATACCGCCTGTCCGAACTGAGCAGAAAGATAAGCTATATTATTATTGTTTTGGTTCAAAGCAGTCCAGGCTCCGTCGCCAGCCCAACCCCTGCGCCAGTTTAAACTTCCTTCATAAATTATGCTATTGTTGTCCTGCAAACCGCCAAGCATCAAATCACTGTTGGTATCAGAATTTGAAACACCATTATAAAATTGTACAGTTTGATATCCTGAATTACAGTTTTCAATAGTTGATCCACCATCTGTTGTTCTGAAAATACCTCCGTCATTTATAAAGTAAATGGTGTTAGGGTCAGTAGGGTGGAATATAATATCGTGGTGATCTGCCCAATTGAACAGATATGGATATACATTGAATGGTTCGTTGCCAACAGGTGGGCTAGCCGGTTGAGCATTAACAGGTGCCAGATTTGCCCCTCCGTTTGTAGATCTGTAATATACCTGAGGCTGACCGACAGCCCAGACTATTTGCGGATTTAATGGATTAATTGCGATTGCATGAGAGTACCAGCCCTGAAAAGTTCCGTAAAAGTCATTATTCGCAAACTCAAGCGACCAGGAATCCCCGCCATTTGTTGATTTCATAAGCCATGTTCGGATAGCATTTTCTGTAGCTCCTATGGTACCATCTGCATTACCGATACTGGCCATAACTACATTTGGGTTGGATACAGAAATATCTAATACGGCTTTTCCTAAAAACTGAGATGGCCCGCCACCGGATACTAAATCCATTTTCTCGAAAGACTGACCGGAGTCTTTGGTTCTGTAAATTCCATGTCCGAGGCTTCCCATACCTCCATTTGCGGTAAAAACTACTGAGGTATCTGATGGATTTATGACAATATCTGTAGTCATATCTACATCATGGATTAGATCCCAATTCTGTCCTCCATCTCTTGAAATATATGTTCCTTCTGTAGTGGCTGCCCAAATACTTTCTGAACGAAGTGGGTTTATTTGAATTTTTTGTACAGATCTTCTTTGATTAAGGCTCCAATCCAGACTTTTTTCCCAGGTTAAACCTCCATCAGTGCTTTTAAGTATGCCTATCCCATAACTACCACGGGTTGTACGAACCGGACCAATCCCGGGCATATTTACTTCTGTACCGTATGATTCTCCGGTTCCTATAAACATTATATCCGGATTCTGTGGGTCGATAGCAATTGCAGCAACTCCAAGTACAGGAAAGCCCGTACGAATATATTCCCAGGCATTAGTGCCCGCTCCACCGGTAGTGCTTTTCCAGAGCCCTCCACTTGCGGAACCTGCAAAGATGGTGTCAGGATTTTCCGGGTGTATTGCTAAAGCCAGAGTACGACCTCCAATATTAACCGGACCCATTGGTGCCCAAATCCGGGCTTGCTTAGACTTAATCGGCTTAATCATCTGTTTCGACTGGTCAAAAGCCTGATAAAATCCTGTTTGGGGAAGACGTTCATTTGGATAGGTTCTAACATCGCCAAGGTATCCCAAAGAAAGTTTAGCTCCGGTTTCAGGACCATCAAAAGGAATGGGGTAGACAGGTGATAGGTTTTTAAGAGATATAGAAACTAATAAGGCACTAACAGTAAATAACGCTAGAAATGAAAGTGCCTCAGCAGAGAATTTGTGTAATGTTTTCATACGAAATTTTTAACCGTAATAAGTACTAATCTAACTTATTTATCTGAAATAAAGTTAGTATTTGACAGAAATAAATTACCAATTGCAGTATTTGTAATTACTTGAGAAATGAAGCCAGTTACTTATATAGTCAATTATTTTTACAATGAATACAGAACCCATTGTTTTAAAGCAGCTCAATTGTAGTGCTTTAAGAATTCAGATTTCGATCAAAACGACTGGAATTAACTGTTAGCCTACAAAAAGTATTTGCTAATATTTCGTAAGAATTGAGCATTGGTCTTAATTCCTATACTTTTCAAACCATGCCAGAATATGATCCACTTTTGTGATCAACTGACTAGGGCGGTTGGCGATAAAATGACTGGCACCGGGAATTTCTACCAGCGCTGTTTCTATCTCACGGATTTTTAAGGCTCCATATAACTGCTTGGCTTCTGAAAGGGGAGTGCGGAGATCTTCAGTACCCACCATCACCAGTGTTGGCGTTTCGATATTACCGACCAGAGATACCGGCGAATATTTCCAATAAGTTTCAAACTCTTCCCAAGGCTGACCGGGATATCGATATTCTGCATAGCCAAAATAGTTGTCAGCGACTAAGGTTTTGCTGATCCAGTTCATAACAGGCTTAACTACAGCAGCGGATTCAAATCGGTTATTTTTTCCAATCATCCACGCGGTCATAATTCCACCGGCACTTCCTCCTGTAACAAATAAACTATCTTCTGATGTAATACCGTCTGCTATTAATTTATCAACTCCATCCATAATATCGTGATAATCATCTCCCGGATAATCATGATACAGTAAGTTTCCAAATTCTTCACCGTAGCTGGTACTTCCTCTCATGTTCGGATAAAATACCACATATCCTGCAGCAGCAAAAAGCTGAAGCTCGGGAGTAAATCTCGGGCCGTAATTTGAAATAGGTCCTCCATGAATTTCTACCAATAGCGGATAACTTTGGCTTTGATCATAATTTGGTGGATAAATGAGCCAGCCTTGCAGGTCAATCCCATCGACGGAAGAGGTGTATCGATAATCTTTTACGTCACCTAATGTTCTGTTGCTTAATAATGACGCATTCAATGCAGTCAATGTTCGGAGATCTTTACCATCCATTTTTACTGCTAACTCTGCCGGTTGTTTTGGAGAGGTAAGATTCATAGCAAAATCTCCTTTATCAGATATGGAATAAGAACCGCCACCATAAGGTCTGCCGATTGCAGTACCTCCAATGTTTTCAGCGTGAACTTTAACGTTTCCTTTTAAATTTGTTTCTGCCAATTTTGTAATTCCTTCATCATCATAGAGGAAATATAATCCGCTGTTATTTGACTTCCATTGCAGGGAAGAGGGGCTTCTGTCCAATCCGGTCTCAATCATTCTTTTGTTTGATCCATCCGCATTCATCAAATAAATATGCCGTATCTGATAAGTTTGAATCTTATCGTCGTAACCTAAGTAGGCAATCGTTTTTCCATCAGGAGAAACAGCGGGACCACTATCAGGACCGAAACGGTCTGTCAAAGCAGTAATTTCTTTGGTGCTCACATCAACAGAATAGATTTCGGAGTTTCTGTACCCATCCACTTTATCATGATCTTCATTTCTGTTTGCTGAGAAATAAATGCGATCGTCATTCGGAGACCAAACCGGGCTACCATGATCGAAATCGCCGGATGTAATTTTTTGCACTGCACCTCCATCCGCGGAAACCGTAAAAATATGCCGGTATCCAGGTAAAATATATCCAGCTCCATCCTGCTCGTAGTTTAATCTCGTAGTAACACGGGTAGACGCAGCCCACTCAGCCCCTTTGGGTTTCTTCAGAGATTTTACCAAGACAGGATTGCTTTCCTCAATTTTCATAGTAAATGCCAAATGTTTTCCATTGGAAGACCAAGCCAAGCCACCGGGACCGCTTTCTAACTGAGTAATTCTGGCAGTAACTGCATTTTCCAACCAATGAATAAAAATTTCAGCACCGTGACCTTCTTCCGAGCTTATGAAAGCAATTCTACTACCGTCCGGAGACCAAACCGGACTCCGCTCGCCGGCTGTGCGTCCTGTTAGTTTACGGTGACCTGATCCATCTGAATTCATGATCCAAAGGGAAGAGGTTCTTTGATCGGTCATTTTATTAAATCCTCTCCGATTATAAACGACCATTTTACCATCAGGCGAAATCTGTGGATTTTGCACCCATTGCAGGTCAAATATATCCATAGCCTGAAGCGGAGCTTTTTCTTGCGCATTTGCAATTGGATTTAAGCTTAAAATGATTGAAAGGAGGCTTATCAGTCCGGTTAGGAAAGTTTTCATAAACTTTTGGATTTTTTATTGGTAGTTATCGGGTAGAATGTAAAAATAATTTCAGGGAAGAATTTAATCTTTGGTCTAACATTTTATTGTGGAAAAGGTGTGGTATTTAGTTTGCTTGGATTTCAGCTTCAATTTTAAGAAGCATTTGTTCAATATTATTTTCTACTTCATCCAGATTTGAAATAGTAGCCAGGTGAAGAGCCAGCAATCGCCCTAAATACATTGGAAATACTCCATCAGAACGAACTTTAGCCCAGTTAATAGTGAGATCTTCGTACGGATCTTCTTTCCAATCACCAATTTGTTGTCCACTCTTTATTTTTTCACGCAATGTTAAATTTGGGATGTATGCGAACCTGCCGTCTGCCACTGTAATGTCGTATCGTTCTCTCTGGCGAAAGTCAAAGTTTTCTCTTACAGAAATTTCATAATGATCGAATAACAATGTTTTCAGAGAGTTGTCTTCGATTCTGTTTACTATTCCTGTAGATAAAAGCTCTCTGTAACCCAGCCGATTTGGATCAAATTCCTGAATATCAATCGCATTCATAAATCCGAGGCGTAATTTATCTTCATCGAACTCCGAGTAGTGTTTATCAGAATTGAAATAACTCATCAAATACATACCAAGCTGATCCTTTTCAATAATATCATTTCGAACGATTACTAACTGCCGGAGATCATTTCTTAAGTCTGTTTGAACATTAGTGAGTAAAGCTTTTTTTTGGGTATTAATTTTACGCAGTTCATTCCAGTTATTGATCTGAAGTGCGATCAAAATTCCAATCACCACAAGAAAAACCTCCCCAACCGCATACCAGAAGTACTTACGTAGATTCCCGTTTTCAAGAAGCCTTTGGCGGATATTTCGAAAGAAGCGAACCATCAGTTACCTCTATTTATTTCTTTTTGAAGAAGCTCTAAAATTTCAACAATGCGTTCTTTTAGTATCTCAGATTGAAGATTGGTTATCCTAATAATGTTATGAGCTCTAGATATATGATCTTCAAAATCAGGGTGATTCAGAATCTGATGGATGTCAACCTTATGCTTTGAGATACCAATATCCTGAGATATAGTATCATTTTTATCTATCAAAAATGTTCGCACGTAATCTCTTCTATATGATTGGTTTCTTGCTGTTCGAAGTTGATAGTGTTCGATAATGAAAGGGATATAGAATAATTCCCTATGTGCTTTCCAGTTTTGTTCTTCTTCTGTTACCTGAACGAAATCGCTTGTCCAGGAAGAAAGATATCTTTTGAGAGAATCATTTTTAATGATTTTGAGATTTTCAGTGTTTGAAAAATCATTGTTGTATGGATCAAAAGTAGTATAGGTAATTGTGGTTGTGAGCAAACTATCAAAAGCAGTTACTTCTCTCATAGATGGATCGTCAATCATATTAAATATCGAAAGGTGAGCATTTAATTGATTTTCACGGATTTCTATTTTCTGTTCCAGTTGTTTTAGATTGCTTTCAAAGCCGATTTTAATTTGATTTAAAACTACTATCTCTTCCTGTCTTTCCTTTCTTTCTTCATTCCAGTTATTGATCTGTAGTGCAATCAGGATTCCTATCACCACCAATAAAATCTCCCCAATTGCATACCAACAGTACTTACGGAGATTTCCATTTTCGATGAGTTTTTGGCGGATATTTCGGAAGAATCTTAACATGGTTTTATTCCTCTCCGGTCATCCCCCGGCGAATGCAGGGTATCTGGATTTAACGAATTAGCTTTCAATGATGATCCAGATGCCCACCCTGTCTGCCGAACAGGTGGGAATAACGATGAAATGATATTTCGGATGAAACGAAGCATATTACCCCGCAACCCCATCACCATCAATATCTTTGCCTACATGTTCTTCCAATACCTGAAGGGTTTTGAAAAGTAAATCCCGGGTGTGCTCAAGTTCTTTTTCAAGTAGTTCTACCCGGTCTTCGATAGTATCAGCCTGCCTTTGTTGTTTAGCAAGCTCTTCTTGTTGTATTAAATCCCAGAATATTCCCATAGCTGATGATTTTAGATTTTAATTTGGAAAGCCTTGATCTAACGTCAATTCATAAACTTTTCTTAATTTGACCAATCTACTTTATTAAAACCGGATATATCCACGCCAGCCTCTTTGAATCTGGCGGCTAAATTTGGTGCATGTTCCAAATCGAAATATAAACAGCCTCCAAATGTCATAATTCCAATGGCTAAATTCGTCGGTCCACCGGGCATGCTATCTATATATCTGATCGCATCATTAGCTTCTTCAGTTTTGCCTAATTCAAATAAGGTTATAATCGAAACATCGTCTATAAATGCTGATCTTTCTTTGTATTGCTCCAATAATTCTAAAGCCAGTTCATCCTGATCCAAAAGTGCAGCCAGAAACGCGTTAAATTGAATTGTCCAAATATCATCAGCATTCCAGTTTTCAACTCCATTTGGATATAACTCTTTCAATATTTCTTTTTCTTGATGAACACCAAGTAGTACGTGGGTCATCCGATTCAGGAAAATATTTTCACCAAGAGTTTGTTTTGAACGATTTACTATTTCCAGCGCTGTACTTGCCCCATTGTCTTTCATAGCCACCTGCATTCTGTACATCCATGCATTCAGGTTAAGAGGGTCCAGTTGAACTGTTTCTTCCACATCACTGAGCACAAGTTCATCTTCACCTAAAAGCGCAAATATTTCAACACTCCAGATTCCGCCAACCGGGAAACTTTTTCTGTTTCCTAACCCTTTTTTTACATCGTCTTTTATGTTAGGTAACTGATACCAGGAATCACTAAAAAATACAGCATTTAATCTGGCCAAATGTTTTAAAGCAGGGTCTTCCAATCGGTCGGAAGCATACTCCAACGTTTCAATGATGACTTGTTTCGCCTCATCATAAGATATTATCATACTGGAAGTGCCAGGATCAGTAATCATATGAGCATAAGCGTCCATTTTTTGCATGGAGGCTAAACCAAAATTTGGATCTATCTCCAATGCATCATCAAAATATTCGTTTGCTTTCCATAAACCATCGAGCGAACTTTGATTATGTGCTTCTCTATAGATTTCCATTCCTTTTAAATACTCCTGAAAAGCGGATACATTTCGGGTTCCGGCTGCAAACATTTTTTTACGACGTTTTTCATCCAGAAATACATCCAAAGTAGTTGCAATTTTTTCTGCAATGTTAGCTTGTACTTCAAAAAGATTTTGCGCGTTGCTGTCATAAGTTTCTGACCATAAATGAAAACCATCCTCAGCTCTAATTAACTGAGCTGTAATCCGAAGGCGGTCTCCGATTCTTCGTACAGAACCTTCCACTACATGCGCTACTCCTAAAGTGTCTGCAATTTTACTGATGTCAATATCTTTTCCTTTAAACTGAAATGCGGAAGTTCGGGAAGTGACTTTTAATTCAGGAAGCTGAGCAAGAGAATTTAGAATTTCTTCCGTAAGTCCGTCGCTGAACCAATCCTGATCTTTGTTTTCAGAAAGGTCTGCAAATGGGAGAACTGCAACTGATTGATTTGAAACCGCTGAAATTTGAACAGTTTGAGTTTCTGATGTGCTGACGGGGGCGAATACAAAGCGTTCAACCAATAATAATACAATAAGAAGGCTCAAAGCTGATATTATAATAACATTCAGCTTTTTACCGGTTGAAGCAGTTACCGATTCTGTGATTTCCACATCTATAGATTTCTCGCTGCCATCGGGAGTTAACTCAAACGCCCATGCAATTATCAGAGCAATAGGAAAGCCGATAAGAACAAGGGATATAATAAAAGTAACAGTCCAGTCTGGCAATCCTAATCTTGGGAAAACCGTATCTGCAACCTGAATGATCAGCCATCCGGCAATAGCATAAGCAGTAGCGACTTTGAATACGTTTCGGCGTTTAAGTTCTTGTATGAGATTTGAAAGGTTCACTTCGATCTCCTATTAAAGGTCATTCTGAGCTGGCCTTCCATAATACAAATACGGCGGAGAGGCGAAAGCGAATCTGCCTGCCGTAGGCCGGGAATACCTACAAAATTATTTAATTGTGCAGATCCTTCGGAAGTATCCTCAGGATGACGGTCCGAATGGGAAGTAATTCTTAATTCTACATTCTTCATTTTTAATTCTCTTCCCATTCTTCTTTCCATTCACCTTCGGCTTTCAGGAATTTAATTACGTTTTCTCTCATCAAGCCTAAATCCGCATAAATCTTATTTTCAAATGCTTCAAAATTCGATGATTCCTTCATCCGATAAAAAGGAATCTCGGATGTAATGATTAAAGGATAATTAGCTTTGGAGTTTAATTCGAAATAGAATTTTTCCATTGCGGCAACCGCTTCATCATATTGCTCAGTTGCGATTTGACACCAAAGTTTGACGTCTAACTCATTGTAGACTTCGATATGACCGCTTTCCTCCATTTCGGCTAATCTTCTATCTTTATAGTCACAAATCCGATTAGCAATCATCTCAACTTCTTCTGTTTTTCCCATTTTATCCGCAAGTGTTAGATAGAAAATAGAAGCTGTTTGTTGATCTTCATTAATGATCTCTTTCCCGGGCTCATCGAGATAATCCGGAAACCGTATTTTCAATAATTCTAAACCTTGCTGATATTCTTTTCTTGAATAATGATAGGCTAACAAGTCGATCACAAAAAATTCAATAGTTCTTTCTCCATAGATCTCAGTCAATTCATCAACGATTTCTTTTGTACGTTCGAAATCTCCTCTGACCTGGCTTGTTTTTATGAGATTCCGCCGACCTGCGTGGTTTTCTGGATAGGTTTCTAAAATTTTTGTCCCGAAATACTCGGCTACATCAAGCATGTTAAGATCACGTGCGATATCGGAAACTATCCACATAAAATCCATATCATCAGGGTTATTCAAATATCCTTCATAGGCAAACTGAAATGCATTGTCTAACTCTCCGTAAGGCACATCACGAAGAAGCCAGGCTTTGGCATAGTAGGAGCCATTGTAATCGGGAGTACGTTTGATATTTCGGTTAATGATAATCATTGCTTCATCATACCGATTTTCAACACTTACTAAATGGCGAGCATAAGAATTACTGATATCCGGACTTAATGGCTCTAATTCGTAAGCTTTGAATAGTTGCTCCCGGGACTCTTCTACTTTATTATTTCTACCCAAAACTCCTCTGTAAGCCATTCGGGTTGAGGCGTCGTTGGGAGACAGGTCTACTGCTTTTGCTAAAGTTTCTTCTTCTCTTTCCCAGTCTTGCTCAAAACTATAGAATACGGCAAGAGCCTGATGAGCTTTACCTAATTCACTATCTAAAGAAATCGCCATTTCAGCATTTTCTCTAATCAATACTTTTACTTCTTCCGGACTAATATTCCCATTAGAATGTAAATGATTATAAGCGATCGCTAAACGAGCGTAAGCCTCAGCAAAAGTTGGGTCTAAACGAATCGCTTCTTTGTATTTTTGAATGGCAAATTCCAGATCATCCGGTTGATAGGTGATTTCTCTTTGAGTAGCTTCCAGGAAAGCGTTATATGCTTCGATATCCATGGTTGGACGGGCCGCTAATTGAGCTTCATCCTCCGGTAGTAACCGAACTTTCAGTTCTTCCATTACATGCAAAGAGATCTCTTCCTGAATATCAAAAATGTTGTTCACGGTAAATTCCCGATCGTAGGTTTCACTCCACATATGGAAGCCATCAGAAACTCGGATTAGCTGAGCTGTGATCCGGAGCCGGTTTCCGGATTTGCGAACGCTGCCTTCCAGAATATTAGCAACACCAAGCTCTCCACCAATCTCCGTAAGATTTTCATTCTGTCCTTTGAATTTGAAAGAGGAAGTCCGACCTGCTACCTGCATGTCGTCTACTTTAGCTAAGGCATTAAGTAGCTCTTCAGAAAGGCCATCAGAAAAATATTCATTTTCGGTATCGCTGCTCATATTTACAAAGGGAAGAACCGCTATGGAAGCAGTTTTAATTTCAGCCGTTTGGGAGGCTTCTTCCAAAATAGATGCTTTTGCAAAAAAGATGCGTTCAACCACAACAAAAAACAAAGCCACAGAAAGCACGGAAATAATGATCCCATTCAATTTTTTCCCTGTTCTGTCTGTTACTGATTCAGTGATCTCAACTTCGCGAGATTTTTTAAGACCTTCCGGGGTAAGTTCGAATGCCCAGGCGAAGATTAGAGCCAGAGGAAAACCAACTCCGACTAAAACGATGACCACAGTATCAAACCAGTCAGGAATATTAAGCGGACCTTCAATCACGGTAACGATCTGAATGATCAGCCACCCGGCAATAGCATAAGCAACGGCTACTTTAAAGACGTTTCGTCGTTTTAGTTCTTCTATGAAATTCGAAATGTTCATTGTAATAATTCTGAATGTTGAATTATGGATTTTGAATTGATCGAGTCAGATTCAAAATCCATAATCAATAATTACTAATTCTTTGTTTCCCATTCTTCTTTCCATTCGCCTTCTTCTTTGAGATAAGTGATGAGGTTTTCTCTCTGCATGTTCAGATCAGCAAATACGATGTCCATAATCTTTTTAAACTCAGGTTCCTCCATGGCTTTTTGAAATTTGTCATCCTTCTTTAGCCATCTGAATTCTCCTCCCCGGTTATTTCTGTCTAAATAAAGTGTGGTCATAATTGGTATCACTTCATCAATTTTTTCTTTTTCCATAAGGCAAGTAACCTGATCAAACAAATACCAATTACCTTCTTCTTTTTGAGGGTAAGTGTCTACGTTAGCTTTGCTAAATTCACAGAATTTATCTAACAATAAGTTTGCTTTTTCTGCTTCGCCTGTATATTCGTAAAGTTCACGAAGAGGCAAAGTATGCCAGGCATTTTGTAAGTTTAGTACGAGGTCTTCAGGATTCAAAAAAGTGGAATCAAATTTGGCGAACCAATCTAATGCAATTAGAGGTTCTTTTTTGTAGATAGCATAATCTGTCATGGTCCAATAAAAGCCTGCGGGATTAGGCACCCAGTCAGATCGCTCAACATTTGGCAGCATATCTTGCTCTACATAAGAGTAATCATCAGTGTAAGAAGCAAATGTTCCAGCTCTGTTTAAGTAATCTAAGCTTTCGGGATAGTTCCGCTTAAGTATATCCATGTAATGTCTGGCAACAGGTTCGAGATCAAGCTCCAAAGCCCTCGTTACCATAATATTTAAAGAGCGGGTAAAATTATTGTCGAGTTGGTAAGCTTTATGAACCGCCATAAAAGCTTCGTCAAGCCGACCGTAGTGAGGATCTGATTTCAGGGATGCCAGCCCTAAGTATGTAGGAACAAATTCTGGATTGGTTTTTCTATTTTTTTCGTGAAATGAAAGAGCCTCTTCGTATTTGTCTTCGTTCATACTGACTCTTGCGCGGTTGTATATTGATAAAGGAGAGAGAGGATCCACTTTATACATTCTCTTATAAAGATCATTTCCTTTCTGGAACTCATTCAGATCATCCGAATATAAATTGCCCAGCCAATTGTATACATCTGACAGATTGGGATTTAATTCCAGACTTTTCAAATAGGCTTTTTCTGCCTCCTCAAAATCAGATTTATTATCATATAATAAACCTAAAGCTGCATAAGCCTCTCCTAAATTGTCATCCAGAGAGAGCGCTTGTTCAACATGAGGAGCCATGTTTTCAATTTCTTGTTCTCTGGATATATTCCCATAATACGCCTGGAGATCGTATGCAATAGCTAATCGGGCATGCGCTTCAGCAAAAAATGGATCGATCTTGAGTGCTTGTTTGTAGAGGTCGATAGCGATATTTATTTCATCAATATCCCGGTTAACTATAAGCTGATTTGCTTTCAGATACATAGAATATCCTTCAACATCAGTTGTTGGCATGTTGTCCAGTTCTGACTCATCTTCAGATAATAAATGAACTTTCAGTTCACTAAGTACGGTGCGTGAAATTTCTTCCTGAATTTCGAAGATGTTAGTCGCTGTAAGTTCCCGGTCAAAAGTTTCACTCCACATATGGAAGCCGTCATCAACTTTGATAAGCTGAGCAGTAATCCGAACCCGACCGCCAGACTTTCTAACACTACCTTCCAGAATATGGCCAACACCGAGTTGATCTCCAACAATTTTCAAATCTTCATTTTTTCCTTTGAACTTGAATGAAGAAGTACGTCCGGCTACTTTCATTTCATTTACTTTGGCAAGTGCATTCAGCAACTCTTCAGAAAGTCCATCAGAGAAATACTCATTGTCTTTATCTCCACTCATATTCACAAAAGGAAGCACGGCAATGGAAGCAGTTTGGAATTCAGCAAGTTCAGATTGATTTTCTATGAATGATGCTTCTGCAAAGAAAACTCTTTCGACCAGAAGAAAGATTACCGCCATAGAAAGAACGGTGATAATTATCCCGTTTAACTTTTTCCCGGTTCTGAAAGTAACGGATTCTGTAATATCAACTTCCTGAGATTTCTTTAAACCTTCAGGAGTTAATTCAAATGCCCAGGCAAAGATCAATGAGAGTGGAAAGCCAACTAAAACGAGTACGGTAAAAAAGGGTGCTACCCAGTCAGGAAATCCTAATTGAGGAGATACAGTAGAAACAACTTGAATAATCAACCATCCCGCGATAGCATATGCAGTAGCCACTTTAAAGACGTTCCGTCGTTTTAGCTCCTCTATAAATTTTAAAATGTTCATAACGTTTCGCGAATTAAAAATTTATCTGTCATTCTGAGCAAGCTCCACGAAGCCATAGCGAAGTGGAGCGAAAGCGAACCTGCCTGCGGTAGGCAGGGAATCTCTACAAGATTAATTAATTGTGCAGATCCTTCGGACGTATCCTCAGGATGACGGCCTGAATGGGAATTAATTTTGAATTTTGAATTTTTCATTTCTAATTCTCTTCCCATTCTTCTTTCCATTCGCCTTCGGCTTTCAGATAGGTTATAGCTTCGACACGCATTTCAGAAACATCAGCCAGAATTTCTTTTTTAAGCTTTTCGTATTCCTGATTACCATTTAACGTGTTAAAATTTCTTGAGTATTTGAAGTAGGGGGGCAAACCGCCGGTAATTCTATATTCGAAATATTGTTTTCGGATCAATTCTAAAAAGCGGTCTATATTTCCTTTATAGAATTCGCACTCAGCTACATCCCATTCTCTATATTTTCTTACCGCTTCAAATTCTGATTCTTCCAGCATTTTATACTGGTAGTTACAATATATCTGAGTGAGATTCTTATACCTTTCTTTCCCGTCTAAACCTAATCCTTTAGCATAAGACAGATACCCAGCTATATCATTAGCCTCATCAATATTTGTGATTATAATATCGTCTTGAAGAACAATGGGATTAATGTCTATATACATATTAAGGGCTTTCTCTTTTTCCCCTTTCATATAAATTAGTCTGGATTTAAAAGTGTCAATCTCTTTATTGAAATTATCAGCGAAAATTCCCCTTTGAGTATCTACAAATTCCAACACCTCCTCGATCTTTCCATGCTCAGCATAATAGTTGGCATACATGAAATAGTATCGTTGATTATTAGGATATAATTCTCCCATTCTGGTAATGGTATATTCCTGAAACTTTTCCATACCTAAACTTTCTGATAAATCATGCAGAGCAACGATTAAATCGGCATTTTTCGGATCAGATTTATATAATTGATAAGTACTAATAAAAGATTTCCCGATCTCGCCAACGCCTATGCTTGCGTAAGCGCGTGCTTTTCTCAGTTGTACATCTTTGTAATCCGGATATCGTTCCAGAAGCTTTTCAAATAGTTTCAGACCCTTTTCAGCTTCCCCCAAATTCACATAATGACCACCAAGATGAGATGCTATATCAGGGTTCAGAGGGTCTATTTGATACGCCTTTTCAAGAATTTTGTGCGACTCCTGATGTCTTCCAAACTCATGGAGTACATCATGATATCCTACCAATACTTCTGAATCACCGGGTAATAATTCTATGGCTCGTTCGTAGGTTTCAAGAGCTTTTTGATTATCCTCTATATTCAAATAGTAATAACCAAGGGCTTCATAGGCTTTTCCTTCATTTCCATTTATAAGTAAAGCCCGGTCTATATTTTCCCGCATCAGACCTTTCATTTCATCGAGCGATAGGTTTCCTTTCCAGTTAAGATCACCATACACATAAGCTAATCGTGCATAAGCCAGTGAAAAAGAAGGATCGAGACGGATTGCTTCTTGGTATTTTTCGACTGCTCTTCTCAGGTCTTCGAGCTCGCCCGAAACCTCCAGCTGAGTAGCAGTCAGATACGCATTGTACGCTTCTATATCTGTGGTAGGATTTTTTTCCAGGTCTTCTATTTGCTGAGGAAGTAATCGGATTTTAAGTTCTTCCATTACCTGGCGGGAGATCTCTTCCTGAATATCAAATACATTGTTTGCAGTAAGTTCGCGATCAAAAGTTTCGCTCCACATATGGAAGCCGTCATCTACTTTTATAAGCTGAGCAGTAATGCGAATTCTTCCACCCGCCTTTCTTACACTCCCTTCCAGAATATGTGCTACATTTAATTCATCTCCGATCAATTTCAGATTTTCGTTCTGCCCTTTAAATTTGAAGGATGAAGTTCTCCCGGCTACTTTCATTTCATTTACTTTAGCAAGCGCATTCAGCAACTCTTCAGAAAGACCATCTGAGAAGTATTCCTGATCCTGACCGGCAGACATATCTACAAATGGTAATACAGCGATGGAAGCAGTTTCGAATTGAGCGTCTTCTAAAATGGAGGCCTTTGCAAAAAAGACCCGTTCGACCAAAAGAAAGATTACGGCCATCGAAAGTACGGTAATGATAATTCCGTTAAGCTTTTTGCCGGTTCTGGAAGTAACGGACTGGTCGATATCCACTTCCTGAGATTTTTTTATTCCTTCAGGGGTGAGTTCAAAAGCCCAGGCGAAAATTATTGAGAGGGGGAAACCTATCAGAACAAAAATGATAACAGCAGTTATTAACCATACCGGTAAATTTAAAAAAGGAAATGTAGTAGCACAGATTTGGATAATTAGCCATCCCGCAATGGCGTAAGCGGTGGCGACGCGAAAAACATTACGTCGTTTCAGCTCAGCAATAAGATTACGAAAATCCATATACCCCACCCAAAATTTTAAATCATGTAAATAAACTAAAAAAATGGATGACTTGCTTGTTTAAAGCATTAAAAATGAAAATGGTTAGTTGGTTAACGAAACCCGGAAATAAAAAAAGCTCCGACTAAGAGCATCAGAGCTAGGTAGGGGCTTAAGTTGTAAATGGTTTGAACCACGGATTAGTTGGACTAACGGATGTCTCAGATTTTATGCAGATGTTAAAAATCTGCGATAATCCAACCATCCGTTTAACCCGTGATCCAAAAACCGATTTAGAATATAATTTTATCAGTCATCAATACTCGCCGTTTCAATATCCAACTCGGTATCAGGTCGTTCTTTTTCGCCATTCAGATATTGATTGAACCAACGCATCATCCTTAAATTAAAATCGAAACGAGCCGTAGCTTTACGGTTTCCATGTCCTTCACCGGGATATAATACCAAACGAACAGGAGTTGAGGTTCTGGTTTTTATATGTCGGTATAACTCATAAGACTGACCCGGATCAACGCGGGTATCTTCTTTTCCATGCATGATCAATAACGGAGTTTTGGCATTATCAACATGAAAGATCGGACTGCGTTCTAAATATCCCTGATAATCATCCCAGATTCTTTTTCGGGCATGAACGTGATACAGTTCTTCAGGAATATCACTGGTTCCCCATTTGGAAATATTATTGCTGATCCCAACCGACATTACTCCCGCTGCAAAACGATCGCTGTATTTAGTGCTCATCCATGCGGTAGCATATCCACCGTAAGAACCTCCGGTTACTCCAACTTTGTCTTTATCTACTAATCCTAATTCAATTAAATGATCAATGCCTTCCACTATATCATCAAATTCAGCACCGGCTAGATCGCCCTGACTGCTCATAGCAAAATCCAATCCGCGACCTGTACTTCCTCTGTAATTCGGGTAGAAAACCGCAAATCCCTGAGCAGTAGCAACTTGACCGGCCATAGAATAGGTTGTTAACCAACCGTTATCATAATGAGCTTCCGGTCCGCCATGAATCACATTGATCAACGGATAACGAGTACCTTCTTCATATCCAACGGGATACATCAGTAAACCCTGAATTTCCATTCCGTCTTTGGTAGTGTACGTGATTACTTCTTGTTTACCGAGTTCAACATCATCCAACCAAGGATTGCTGTTGGTGATGCGGGATGTATTCTTCATATTTTTACTCAACATATACACTTCATCGGGATGGGCCGGAGTTTCGGCATCCAATAAAGTGGTTCCGTTTTCAGCCATTGCAAATGAGTTGATTATGACATCATCAGCGTTATTGAGGATATTAATTTCTCCATTTTTAACATTTACAGTTCCGAATTCAGATTGAACGCCTTTACTGGATAGGAAATATAATTCGTTATTATTTTTCCATTTTAACTGATGAAACATTCCCGGGTAATCTTTTTGGAGTATTTCAGTTTCTCCGGTTTTGGTATCGGCGATTTTAATTCTACCTGCGATTGGGTCATTAATGGTTGCCGCGGCTACAAGTGCAAGCATACTTCCATCAGGGCTCCATGAGTAAGAACCAAGCTTTCCCGTATGATCAACTTCTGCTAACACTTCCCGGGTGTGATGATCTACAATCAGAATTTTTTGCTCCATGAATGAATCATCCACTAAAGGAGATGGAGCAACTGCCAGTGCAATTTTAGATCGATCAGGGCTCCAGAAAGCAGAGTAAACCGTTCCCTGAACAGGAATTCGGTGAGGAGTATGTCCTTCTTTGGCTACGTTCTGAATGTACGTCCAGGTGTTGGTGAGATTTTCTTCATAGATCTCAGGAGCGTAAGGAAGGAGAGATGTTTTTTCCGGTTTTGGTTCTGATGCTCTGAACACAATATGATCTCCATCAGAAGCCCATTCATATCCTGAAATGGATTGTTCGAAGTCAAATATTCTCATAAATGATTTTTCTTCGATTGAGTATTCGTGCAGATCTCCATTTACTAAATAGGTGAGCGTATTTTTAACCGGTCTAAAAGAAATTCCTCTTACATTTTTATCGGTGATTAATGGAATCGATTTTTTTGTGGCGATATCCAACAGGTATAAATGAGTGCTCTCGGCAATATTTTCTTTAAACGGATCTGCTGGAACAGATAAGGTGTATGCTGCAGATTTTCCATCTTCAGAAATATAAACGCTACCTACAGATTCGATTTTTGCTAATTGAGCAGGTGTTAATCCCGACTGAGCGAATATTAAATCAGTAGAGAAAAGCAGAATAATTGAAGCCGTAATCCATAAAGATTTTTTTAAGGTATCCATCTGATCAAATTTTGTGTTATTTAGTTTTAGTATCATGAAGGAATATAATAAATAGATGTATCGCAGATGAACTCCAAAGAGAAATCAAAATTACTCAAGGTTATTGAAGACAGAATTGAATCTGTAAAAAATGATATTGAAGAACTTCAGGAGTTGATCAAACCCATTCCTTTGGATGCTTCTATTGGGAGAATTTCCAGAATGGATGCCATAAATAATAAAACCATTAATGAGTCCTCTTTAAGAGAGAAGAAAAAGGTTCTTCAAAGATTGGAAAAGGCACTGGAAAGGTCTGATGATAAAGACTTTGGAAATTGCCAAAGGTGTGGAAATGAAATTCCATTTGGCAGATTGGAATATATGCCTCATACAACCAGATGTGTGAGTTGTGTTGGGTGAAATCTAATCTAGCTATAACTTTTCCAAAGTTATTATTTTCAAATTTTAGTTTATTTAACTCTGACAGGGTTCATAACCCTGTCAGAGTTAAATAAGAAACAAAAGATGATAAAGCTCCAACCAAATAAATACTATCACATTTACAACAGAGGAAACAATAAAGAACGATTGTTCTACTCTCCGAATAACTATGAATATTTTCTAAGCAAATTTAACCATCATTGCTTTCACCTATTTGATACATATAGTTATTGTTTGATGAGCAATCACTTCCATTTTCTTGTAAGCGTAAGAAGTATCGCAGAGCAAACGAGGCTTTTTGCTGATTCAAATCTTAGATCGAAAGTGTTGAGATCAGCATCAAGGCATCTTGGAAATTTCTTCAATTCTTATACTCAGTCTATCAATAAGCAGAGAGGAAGAACTGGAGCACTATTTCAAAGACCCTTCAAACGCAAAGAAATAGATTCTGATGAATACTTCAGAAAGCTGGTAGTTTATATTCATCAAAACCCGGCTCATCATAAGTTTGAGAAAAAGTTTTCAGAATATCCGTTTTCTTCTTTTTCTCATTACATAAATGAAGAGGAAACCTTTTTGAACCGAGCTAAGACTCTTGATCTTTTTGGTGGGATAGAAAATTTTAAGGAAGCTCATTTTTAAATGCAATGGCTTTTAAAACCCAAACTGGTAAATAACTCAGACAGGGTTTAGAACCCTGTTTGAGTTATTCTTGAAGGCAAAAGAAAAAATATACCACTATTCCATTTCATCTTTTCCGGTGGTATTATTTCACCATGAAAAATCTACTCCTATTCATAACCCCCGTACTCATATGGGGATCGACCTGGTATGTGATCAAATTTCAGGTAGGGAATGTGGACGCAATGCTTTCGGTTGCCTATCGGTTTGGAATTGCAGGAGTTTTGATGCTGATCGTGTGTTCTTTGTGGAAAATGAAGATGAATTTTACCAAAAAAGAACACCAGTTTATATTGCTTCAGGGGCTTCTCATTTTCGGATTTAATTACTGGCTGGTTTATAACTCAGAATTATACTTAACAAGCGGTTTAGTTGGATTGATTTTCTCCCTGCTTGTTTTTCTGAATATTATAAACGGACGAATTTTTCTAAAAACTCCTTTCGAAAACAAAGTAATTATCGGTGGATTTTTAGGGCTTATCGGAACCGGTATGGTATTCTGGGAAGATCTTTCTCATTTTTCATTTACGGATGGTAAAATCATAGGTTTATGTTTCGCAGTGGGAGGTACATATCTGGCTTCATTGGGGAATATTACATCCGCCAGAAATCAAAAAGCAGGAATTCCGGTCATTCAATCCAATGCTTTTGGGATGGTTTATGGTGCGATCGCTATGTTTGTAATCGCCGTTATTTTGGGAAAAGAAATCCGTTTTGAAGTGTCACAAAGCTATGTGTTTTCACTTCTGTATCTGGCAATTTTTGGATCTGTGATTGCATTCGGGGCCTTCATGACCTTGATAGGAAATATCGGTGCCAGCAAAGCAGCGTATGTTTCTTTGGTTGCTCCGGTTATAGCACTCACTATTTCTACTTTTCTTGAAGATTACACATGGTCGGCAATTAGTTTAAGCGGAGCAGTAATGATTCTTATCGGAAATGTGATAGCTCTGAGGGTGTCTAAAAACAAAGAAAAAGCTTTTCCAAGAGTACAAGAGCTGGAAGTACCCGTCGAGGTTTTGGAAGAGAAGCTCCCGGATAAATTGACTGATTAGTTTATTCTTTCTTTATAGATCTATTTCTTTGCGAAAGTAGAAGTCCTTCTTAAATTCATTCTTAAATAAAGTTTATGCTAGCAAGCCCTTCAGGGCTGCGGATTGTGAATTTCGTAATCTTACGGTTTAAGTACGGCGCTAAACAAACTACCCGCGGTTTTCGCAGTTTGGTTATTTATATCAAATTCAGGATTCAATTCGCAAATATCTGCAGAGATCATTTTTCCGGATCGCTTCAATAATTGAATCACATTTAATGCGTGATTTAACTTCAAGCCATTCCATGCCGGAGCACTGACGCCGGGGGTGATAGCAGCTTCAAACACGTCCAGACAGATGGTAAGATAAATGAGATCCCGTTCTTCAATAAATTTCTGAACTCTTACCAGGCTATTGTTTTCATCATTGTAGATCTCAGTATTCAAACAGAACTTTGTATCAAGCTCATCCGCTTTATTGAAGAGAGATCTTGTGTTGTTATCCTGATTGATTCCATAGACGAAATATTTCAGATCCAGATCGACCTTTTCAGCATGTTCATGAGCTTGCAGAAAAGGAGATCCTGAATGAGGAATTCCGTTATATGGTCGTAAATCGAAATGAGCATCAATATTTAAAATACCGAGTTTAGCTTTAGGATTTTTCTGTTTTAGAAATGAAGCGACTCCCAAAAAATGCCCTAAGGCAGTTTCGTGTCCACCTCCAATTACAAAAGGATTGTTATCTGTTTCCAGTATATGATGAACGGCTTTTCCTAATTCCAGATGAGCAGTTTCCAAGTCTTCATTTTCCGGAATGATGTTTCCACCATCAATAAATCCGTCTTTATCTCCGTGCCAACAAAGTGAACCGATAGAATTTCTGAAATGACTTGGTCCTTTTGCAGCCCCACCTCTTCCTCCATTTCTATGCACCCCAATATCAGAAGCAAAACCAAGAAGCACGGTTTTTGTCTTAGAACTGATATTATTTAAGTCCAGACATTGTGCTACTTGATGATATCTGAATTGATCGAAATCAGATCTGGAATCAATCCTTCCCGTCCAATTTTTCAGATTACTTGGATGATATAATTTTGAGCTAAAATTCAAAGATTTCATCTTTTATAACTGTTGCAGAAGGTTTAAGCTGTCCTTGTTGGTAGAAGATATTTCTGAAATCATTGCTTTCAAAAATAGTAAAATTGGCGTCATCACCTTTTTTGATGATTCCGGTTTCAATTCTTAAAGCTTGTGCAGCTCGAAATGTAATTCCTGCCAACGTTTCAGCAATAGTTAATTTCTCTGATGCTCCAAGAATAGCCGCTTGCGTGATTAAATCTCCCATTGGTGCAGAACCGGGATTCCAGTCGGTGGCAATAGCTACACATGCATTATTATCCAATAATTTTCGACAAGGTGTAAATTGCATTCCTAAACCTAGTGAAGCCCCGGGAAGAGCAACAGCAACCGTTTCGGACCGACCAAATAGTTCACAGGATTCATCATCAGTAAACTCTAAATGATCCGCTGAGACACATCCTTCTTCAATCGCCAGTTTCGATCCGCCGGGATGGAACTGATCCACATGCATAGTCACATCAAACCCTTTCAATTTCAGATTCTTCGCATAAATACGAGCGACTTCAATATCAAAAGCACCTTCTTCTACAAAGATATCTGCCCGTTTAGCCAGATCTTCTTCTGCAATAACCGGAACTACTTCATCCAGTAAATAATCCAGATACTCCGCATGACTTCCATTAAAATCTTTGGGCTTGATATGAGCTCCCAAAAAAGTAGGAATCAAGTTAACAGAAGTTTTCTCATTAGCTTTCTTTATAGCTCGAAGCATTTTCAACTCATCATCCAAATTTAAACCATATCCCGATTTCACTTCGATGGTTGTAATTCCTCTTTCCAAATGTTGCTGAGCTCTTTTTAGAATCAGTTCAATTAATTCGTCCTCTGAAGCTTTTCGGGTTTCGGTAACGGTATCAGAAATTCCACCGCCCGATGCTGCAATCTCTAAATAAGTTTTTCCTGCAACTCTCATCGAATAATCGTTCACCCGATTTCCTCCCCAACAAATATGAGTATGGCAATCAACAAAGGAGGGCAGAGCTACTTGTTCTAAGTTGTCGTTAAACTTTTTCTCTGAGTCAGAATGAATATTCTCGAGATCAGAATAGCTTCCAAAATCCAGAACTTTTCCATTTTCAACCACAATTCCTGCATCGGATATAATTTCCAGTTGTTCATCTTTCAGCGGACCTTTCATTGGTAATCCGCTCATTGTGAGAAGTTGAGTAAATGGTCCGTTTAGTGTTTTCGGGCTCATAATTATTTTAAAAGTTTCATTTGCGAGCGGTCTTAATTTCTAAGTAGAATAACTTGCAAAAATCTGCGAAGCAATCTCCCGAATATGGATTGTATAAATGAGATTGCTTCGGTGTAAAAAGCCATATCTTACACTTAATGCTAGCTCACCTCGCAAATGGTTGTTAATAAGTTTATAAAATCAATCCATGTTCATTCCCAACTTCCGTTGCTTTCTCATATCCTGCATCATGATGACGGAATATTCCCATCGCAGGATCATTATACAACACCCGGCGAATACATGCTTCGGCACGATCAGTTCCGTCAGCTAAAACCACCATTCCGGCATGTTGACTGTATCCCATTCCAACACCACCACCGTGATGAAAACTGATCCAGGTTGCTCCGCCCGTTGCGTTACTCATTAAATTTAACAACGGCCAATCACTTACCGCGTCGGTGCCGTCTTTCATTCCTTCCGTTTCTCTGTTCGGGGATGCAACTGATCCGCAGTCCAGATGATCGCGACCAATTACAATCGGAGCTTTTACTTTTCCGGTTCTTACCAGGTCATTAAAAATTAAACCAGCTTTTTCTCGTTCACCCATTCCAAGCCAGCAAATTCTGCAAGGTAGTCCCTGAAAAGCAACTTTTTCTTTGGCTTCATCCAGCCATTTTATAAGATTGTGATTTTCAGGAAAAGCTTCTTTCAAAGCCTGATCGGTTACGTAAATGTCTTCAGGATCGCCTGATAATGCCGCCCAACGGAAAGGTCCTTTGCCTTCACAGAAAAGTGGACGAATATATGCCGGGACAAATCCGGGGAAATCAAACGCATTTTCTACTCCGCCTTTTTGAGCATATGCCCGAAGGTTGTTCCCATAGTCAAAAGTTATCGCTCCTCGATCTTGTAATGTCAGCATATGACGAACGTGTCGCGCCATGCTTTCAATGGATTTCTTTTCGTAGGATTTAGGATCAGATGTTCTAAGCTCCTGCGCTTCGCTTAAAGAAATTCCATGAGGTACATATCCATTTATCGGATCATGAGCAGAAGTTTGATCCGTTAAAATATCGGGTGTTATTCCATCTTCAATCAATCGCTCAAGTACATCTCCGATGTCTCCAACTAATCCAACCGATAGGTTTTCTTTGTTGGCTTTAGCTTCTGTTACCCATTTAATGGCTTCCTCATAAGAATGAGTCATTTTATCAATGTAACGGGTCTTAATACGCTTCTCGATTCTGGCAGGATCAATATCCACACCTAAAAATGTAGCTCCTGCCATAGTTGCGGCAAGCGGTTGAGCACCGCCCATTCCTCCAAGCCCGCCTGTAACCAAAAGCCTGCCATGAAGATCGCCATCAAAATGTTTTTCTCCGCAAGCCACAAACGTCTCGTAGGTTCCCTGAAGAATCCCCTGTGTTCCTATGTAGATCCACGAGCCCGCAGTCATCTGGCCATACATCATCAAACCGCGTTCTTTTAGTTCATTGAAATGATCCCAGTTTGCCCATTCGGGTACAAGGTTACTGTTGGCGATCAACACTCTTGGAGCTTCAGAATGAGTTCGAACTATTCCAACCGGTTTTCCGGATTGAACTAACAAACTGTGATTCTCATCCAGATCGAGTAAACATTCCACGATCTTTTCAAGAGATTTGCGATCACGAGCCGCTTGACCGTTTCCTCCATAGACGATCAGGTTTGCAGGATCTTCGGCAACATCTTCATGCAGATTATTCAACAACATTCTGAGTGGAGCTTCTGTCTGCCAAGATTTAGCATTTAGTTCCGTTCCTGTTGGAATTTCGTAGGTAGGATGTTGGACGTATTTCTTAAGAAACTCGGAATAGTTCATCGTATGATCCGTTTAAGTCTATGTTTAAATTATTTGCGATTTCTTCAGCTTTATATGCAATTGTATGAGACTGAATCAGTTTCAGTGCTTTATTAATATCGCTTGCAAAAACCCGATCTTCATCGGCATGATCAATGTGCTCACGTATCAACTCGTGACAAGCATCCAGAATTGGACCCGATTTCATGGGCTTTCTGAAATCAAAGGCTTGAGCAGCACTTACTAATTCAACAGCCAGAATTTTCTCTAAATTATCTATCACCTGATTCAGTTTTCGAGAACTGATCGAGCCCATACTTACATGATCTTCTTGCCCTAGGGAAGTTGGAACACTATCGGCGGAAGCAGGGAAACAAAGTGCTTTATTTTCACTGACCAAAGCTGCGGAAGTGTACTGTGGAATCATAAACCCGGAATTCAAACCAATATCACTCATCAATAATTTTGGTAATCCGGGATGTTCACCGTTGAGTAATAAATAAGAACGGCGATCCGAAATATTACCAACTTCATGAGCGGCCAGAGTCAGATAATCGCAAGGCATTGCAAGTGGTTGTCCGTGAAAATTCCCTCCGCTGATAGATTCTTCTGCAGAAAGTATGATGGGATTATCGGTCACAGAGTTTATCTCAATATCTACCATTTGCTTAACATGAAGCCAGGCGTTTCTACTGGAACCATGAACCTGAGGCATGCATCGAATGGAATATGGATCCTGAACCCGACCGCAATCTTCATGAGAAGCCACCATTTCGGAGTTTTGGAGCAGGGCGCGTAGTCGGTGTGCAACTAAACGGGAACCGTCAAAAGGACGAACTTCATGAAGTCGTTCGTCGAAAGGGCTGTCGCTTCCCAGAACTCCCTCCAAACTCATCGCTCCAATAATATCAGCTGAATTCAAACAGTGGTGTAGATTATACACTCCCCAAACAGCATGAGCTGCGATAAACTGTGTACCATTGATCAGAGCTAACCCTTCTTTGGCTTTTAAGTTGATTGGATCTAGTCCCAATTCTTTGTACACATCAGGAGTTTCTCTCCATTCTCCTTTATAATGAACTTTTCCCAATCCGATCAAAGGCAAAAATAAATGAGCAAGAGGAGCGAGATCTCCGGAAGCTCCAACTGAGCCTTGTTCAGGGACTTCAGGAATAATATCGTTTTGGATAAAGAATATAATTCGATCTAAAGTAGCTTCCTGAATCCCGGAAAAACCAACACTCAGATTATGAGCTTTTAGTACCATCATCGCTTTTGCGATCTTCAGATCAATCGCATTTCCAACTCCCACGCTATGACTTCTTAAAATATTATCCTGAAGTTTGGCTGTATTTTCTTTTGATATAATTGTATTGCAAAGAGGACCAAATCCGGTATTTACTCCATAGACAACATCCCCACTTTCAACAATTTGAGCCACATTCTCAGAGCTTTTTACCACTTTAGCTCGTGCTTCATTATTTAGCTGGATCGGTAATTTTCCATCACAAATATTGATTACGTTTTGAATGGAGATGGTGTCAATTCCGAGATTAAACATATGCCGATGATTTATGATTATGAACGAAAATATATTTTTCAAATGATGTTTTGAAATACTTTATATGTATATATTGATGCTTATGAGTAATCAAATAGAATTCAGACATCTCAATTATTTTCAGACGGTAGCCAAGGAGCTTCATTTCAGGAAAGCTGCTGAGAAACTGTTTATCACGCAGCCCGCACTAAGCCGACAAATACAGCAATTGGAAGAATACGTTGGTGCAGAACTTTTCAAAAGAGATAAGCGAAATGTATCGCTCACTAAAGCCGGAGAGTATCTGCTGAAAGAGTCCCAGTTTCTGTTTGAACATCTGGGATTTATAAAAGATAACATTCGACACATCGCAAATGGGGATGAAGGCGAGATAAGAATCGGTTTTGTTGGTTCAGCTATGCAAAGTGTGATTCCTTCACTGCTCAAAAAGATCAACAAAGATTCACCGGGAATTCATTTTGTGCTTACCGAGCTGACCAATCAGGATCAGGTTGATAAGATCAGAAACGATCAATTGGATCTGGGTTTTATCAGGACGATGAGATTACCTGAAGGGCTAAATAAACTGGATGTGTTTGAAGAGACTTTTTGTTTGGTGCTTCCAAAATCACACTCGATTTCAAGTCGAAACTTCGAAAGTATTTCTGATCTGAAAGAAGAGAGCTTTATTTTGTTTTCAAGTCAGTACAGCCATGGATATTACGATAAGATCATGAGTATTTTTGAAGATCAGGGTTTTACTCCGAAAGTGGCGCATGAGTCTGTGCACGCCAATACTATATTCCGACTTGTGGAAAATGAATTGGGAATAGGAATTGTGCCAAGCTCATTAAAGCAGGGTTTTGATTTGGATATAAAATTCATCGATTTGAAGAAAATTCCTCAGAGAACAACACTATCAGCTATTTGGAAGGAAGAGAGTAGGAACCCGATATTGGGGAAAGTGATCCGAACATTGGGTTGATGATCAGCTTTACCTGGTTTCAAAACTCAAAATCTGAATATCAATCCGTAGGGGGAATTCATGAATTCCCCCTACGGATTGATTGTTTAGACGCCTTTGCTAAATCCTACAGTCTTGTATTTTCTCTTCCTGATCATCCTCTTTTAAAATATCTGATAAAGCTAATCCCCCAAGACAATACACCTGATAGGTAAGATCTATTAATTCAATGTTGCAACATCAAAGTTTAAACATTAAATTAAACCGAATTAAATTTTCAATAACCAAAACAATTATGAAAGCATTAAACGTACCTACGAAAGATCAAGTGAATGACAATGCAAAAGAAATTTTTGAAAACCTTGAAAAGCAACTGGGAATGGTTCCTAATATATACGCGACCATTGGTTACAACGGTGATGTGTTGAAAAGCTATATGACTTTCGATTCTTCGATTGGAAAAACATTTTCTATGAAAGAAAAAGAAACAATCAAGCTTGCGGTCTCTGAAGTAAATGGATGCAACTATTGCTTAGCAGCGCACACAGCAATTGCAAAGCAAAATGGTTTTTCTGATGAAGAAACACTTCAGTTAAGAGACGGTAGCATAGAAGATGAAAAACTAAGAACATTAAGTAGGCTAGCTACAGAAACAGCTAAAAACGCAGGTAAGATCACAGAAGACAGCAGAGATGCCTTTTTTGACCTTGGTTATGAAGAAAAAGACCTGATCGATTTTATAGCTGTAGTACTCAGCGTAACGTTTACTAACCTGATTCACAATGTGACGGAAATTCCAGTTGATTTCCCGGAAGCTAAAGAGTTGGAATTAGTTGAAGCGTAGTTTTTTTTAAACTAGTCAATGTTTAAACATTGGTAGTTTAGTATCTTGGTCGGGTTAATAAACAACCCGACCTTTTTTTTGGAGGAAAATCATGAGCGAATTCACAGAATCTGAAATACAACAATCGAGTTTCACCAATGAACAACATCGGTTGAGAGTAAATCTATTGCTTACTTCAGGATGGTTAAAGAACGAGATCAAAGAATTTTTAGATCAGTTCGAGATCACTCTTCAGCAATTTAATATTCTGAGAATACTCCGGGGAGCGAAGGGTGATCCTTTATCAACCAATGAGATTTGTGAGAAAATGATCGATAAGATGTCGGACACTTCCAGAATTGTGGATCGTTTGGTAACAAAGGGATTAGTAACAAAACAACCATGCCCACATGACGGGCGAAAAGTACAGGTATTTATAAGCGGAGATGGTCAATATTTGCTATCCACCATCGATACAAAACTTAAAAATCTGGATGCTGTGTTTGATAATCTTTCTGAAAAAGAGATGGAAGTTCTGAATAAGCTGCTGGAGAAAATAACGCAATAACTGAAAATCCATAAGGGCAATTCATGAATTGCCCTTATGGATTTTGGCTATTTCTAACTCAGGCTTTGCTAAATCCAACAGTCTTTTCTATAAAATCCCGAATCCCTCTTTCCTGATCGAGCATCTTTAGAATATCAGAAAGAGCTAATCCTGCTCCTTTCAGTTTCTCAGGAAGCCATTCTCCATGTTCAAGTTCCGGAGCTTTTGAGTAATCTACTTTCTCGTCTTTCTTCCATTGGGTTACGTAAAAGTAAGGCTCATCAATCACTGAATCAGCAACTGCATATCCAACGCTGAAAGACTGAATCGCTTCACCTTTATCATCAAATTTAAAAGGAACATAAACTCCGTGGTCAAAATGATGAGGCCAGGTTCTGGCGGGCGATGATTTAGCATGTTGCGAGAAAATGTCACTGCAAACCTGATCAGCTATAGTCCGATGGTTCGATAATTCTTTCAAAGCTGCAGCATCAATTTCAGGAAAAGGCTCATCATTGTCTGTTGGATGTTCCGGAATTTCAAAATGCATTTTTAATTCAAGTCCGGATGAATCGATTTGCTTTAGTTGAAGAGCTTGTCGAAGCCACAATAATCCTTCCTGCTTGGTTTTTCCGGATAGAGAAAGTGAAGCCAATTCAATTCCTGTTGGTCCCGATACTTTTAAACTTAAACTCGGAACATGCAATCCAACTCTTGCACGATTATTAATAGAATCTCCGTAGAAGACCTTATTCCCCGAATCCCAACTCATATTGGTATGGCTGTCATCTTCCTTTTCTTCCAACAAATACTTACCGGCAGCAGCTATAAACTGGACTGCGTGATGAATTACGAGCTGGGTTTTGTTCAATTTTTGAATGGGTATGTTAGATAAGAAATTCATTAGATAGCAGGATTTGTTCTGATTTCAGATTGGGTTTTAATTTGCCGGAGAACCCTGTAATGGATATCAGAAAGAATTTTATCGGCAATTAATTTCCAGTAAAGTGCAGGATACATATCATTTTTGTACCAGGTAGTTCCAATTATAACGGTATTACCATTAGGAAGGGTTTCCAATTTGAATTCCCCTTTTACAGAACGAAAGCAATTTTCAAGGTGAGGGGTAACTATTTTTCCATATGGACTCCATTCCCGGAGAGGGTGAGGTTGTTCCAATACATCAAACTGAATTAAGTTGGGATAGTCCCATGTTGTAATTGGCTCTACAAAATCACCGGTTGAAAACTCACAATATCTAACAGCTCCCACACCTTCTCCTTCAATTCGGGCACTTATTGGGTAAGCAAGACCGAGTCTGAAAAGCCCCTCAGGTGGGCTTTCTATTGGTTTAAAATCTATAAATTCATCCCATACTATTTCTTTAGAAGCTTCAATTTCTATTTGGGTAGTTATAGACATCGTGCTACTACTAACGAATAATTTATCTGCACTTAAACCAAAGAAAAGAAGTAGCGGAAATAAAATAAGAAGTTGTTTTCTGCCGGCTCGTAATCGTGCGATATGGTATCCAAAAAAACTACCCAATCCTCCTATTGTAATAGCAATTGGTGCAGAAAGAAGGATGCACACAAAGCCTTCCAAAGCAAATAAAATAGCAGCGCCACTTGCAAGAGCTAATGTAAAAACGGTATGTGAGAGAGATTTCCCCTCACCAACTAAACCGTTTTTATTTAAAAAATAAGAAGCAGTAACTCCAACAAAGAATGGAGTGGAGATAAATAAAGTGGTGCTATAGATATCGAATAAATAAATGCTCAAAACAAAAGCCACCAGGCAAATACAAATGCCTGCTATAATTCCATACAGAGCATTCGAGATAGAACTACTCAGGTCTGTTGATTCAGTTTGAATATCCTGACTAACATTGTTATTTGATTCAGGGATTGCTAGTAATATCATCACTATGTAATTGAGAATAGGGGCAAAAAACAGAAGAGCATTCCAAGGTGACTTTCCGGCATCCAAAAGCCTTTTCATCATTAGATTAAATCCTATCCAAATAAAAGGTAAAGTCCATAACAAAAAGAAAATATAGAAAACTTCATCAGGACCGTTAGTAGAATTAAGTCGTTTATCTGATGTTATGAATGGAGATAAGTAGTCTAAGGGAGTCCAAATAATTTCATAAAGATAGTAAAGTATAAATGAATCAATTAAGTATTTGCCAAGCATCAATAAAAAGCCGGCAACCAGATAAGTTTTTCGATCAACAGTGCCTTTTAAATTGAATAAAAGCCCAGTTAATTCTTTTAAGCTTTTCATTTTACCCCCGCATATTTAACACCGGAAAGGTGATGCATTTCTTTTTTCCAGGTTACTAAGTCGTACGGAGAAAAATCTTTAAAACTGGTATGACCACAAGCTCGGGCTAATATTTTCATAAGCTCTGTTGTTCCATGGAAGAAGTTGTCGAGTCTGGCGGCTGATTTTTCAATTTCAAAACGAGCCCGCAAATGATCTTTCATTGATGCAATTCCAACCGGACAATTGTTAGTATGGCAAGCCCGCATACCCAAACATCCGATCGCTTGTATAGCAGCATTAGAAACAGCAATACCATCAGCGCCAAGTGCTAAAGCTTTTGCAAAATCAGGAGCTGTTCTTAAACCACCGGTTACAATTAATGTGATTTCATCAGGCCCCAGACCTTTTTCATCTAAATACTTCCTGGCTTTGGCTAGAGCTGGAATTGTCGGTATTGAAATGTGATTTCTGAGAACAGTAGGTGCAGCGCCCGTTCCTCCACCGCGACCATCCAATATTATATAATCGGCTCCTGCATCCAGAGCAAATTGGATATTTTCTTCAATATGATTTGCTGATAATTTGAACCCAATAGGACCCCCCCCGGAAACTTCCCGTACTTTATCGCCCATCTTTTTGAAATCATCGGGAGTAACCAGATCTTTAAATTTTGGAGGGGAGATAGCTGATTTGCCTTCCTCCAATTCCCGAACTTCTGCTATTTTTCCTTGTACTTTTTCACTGGGAAGATGTCCACCTACACCTGTTTTCGCACCCTGTCCTCCTTTAAAATGAAAAGCCTGTACTTTTTTGAGTTTATCCATTGAAAAACCAAATTTAGCCGATGCCAATTCGTAAAAATACCTTGAGTTTTCTGCTTGTTCTTCAGGAAGCATTCCGCCTTCGCCTGAACAAATTCCGGTACCGGCCATTTCAGCTCCTCTGGCTAGTGCGATCTTAGCCTCTTGTGATAAAGCACCGAAACTCATGTCGGATACAAAAAGCGGAATATCTAATTCGAGAGGTTTTTTGGCTTTCGGACCTATTACCAACTTAGTATCTACTTCTACATCTTCAAATTGAGGGGCGGGAGAAAGTTGCGCAGTTTGAAATTGTATATCATCCCAGACGGGAAGTTCTTGTCGGCTTACGCCCATAGCTTCCACGCTTCCGTGAGCTCCTTCCTTCATTCGGTTTTTAGCAAGTCTCTGAATCTCACCGTTAAAAGGCTCATCATCGGTTCCGTGAATATCCTGATAAGTTCCTAAGTATTCATCACGTTGATAAGGTTGGGGATTGTCTTTTTCCCAGGCAGTAATTTCCTCTTCATCCACCCAAACCTGCCCGTCATCAATCCAGGACTTAAAACTGTGAAGGGATTCGTCATTGTTATATTCACTTACGCCGGTTTTATAACGATAGTCCCAACCGTGAACTCCGCAAATAAGATTGTCACCGTTAATATGGCCATCAGCTAGTAAAGCACCTCTGTGGTGGCAGCGACCAAAGAGGACAGAGACTTCATCTCCATAGCGAACAATAACAAGATCAACATTGGAAACCAGAGCATAAGCGGGAGAAAGTTCTTCAAGATCGTCCCACTTTAGAATAGATTTAGGTAGCATATAGAATTAGTTTATTTATGAGTAAGAATAAACCAAAATTTGCTCAGGGATAAAAGGAACTGAGGTAAATGTTATAAAATTTAGAAGAGCCTTTATGGTTCATCCATCATTTCGCTGAAAGCGGGGTGATGGAATTTGGTTGAAGCCATGGTGTTAGCTAAACCAGGGAACCATCAGCCGTGCAAAGCCTGCCTGCCGTTGGCTGGCCCGACAGATGGTGGAATGGGTAATAGATTTAATTGCAGATTTAGCTTTTTTGAGTTTTATTTTTAGATGGAATTTTTGGCAGGCAATAATTATCACATTTACAATCAAGGCAATAATAAGGATCTAATCTTTTATGATGAAGAAGACTACATTTTGTTTCTAAAAAAGATGAAAATGAGCCTATCACCTTGTTGCAAAATATTAGCCTGGTGTTTGATGCCAAATCACTTTCATTGGTTGATTAATATAAACAGCGATTATAAGATTTTTTATGAGACAAATAACAGGCCTAAAAAATTGAACCTTTTAAATAAGAATATAGGATCTTTATTGAGTTCTTATACGCAGGTTATAAACAGAAGAATTGGAAGAACTGGGTCTTTGTTCCGAAAAAGAACAAAAGCAAAGCTTATGGATGAAGAAAGAGATAAGCATGATAATTACCTGCTAAACTGCTTTCTTTACATTCACCAAAATCCTTTAAGGGCAGGACTGGTAAAGAATCTAGAAGATTGGGAGTATTCTTCGTACAGAGATTATAGTGGTTTAAGAAATGGAAATTTATGTGACATTGGCTTCACTAAAGAGTTGCTTCATCTACCTGAGTCACAAAAGGATTTTAAAAAACTATCCAATAAAACTATACCTCCATACTATTCTCAAAAAATGTTTTAATAAATTGTTATCAATCCATCATTTCGCTGAAAGCGGGGTGATGGAATTCGTTTGAAGCCATGGTGTTAGCTAGATCAGGGAACCATCAGCCGTGCGGAGCCTGCCTGCCGTGGGCTGGCCCGACAGATGGATGAGTTGGAATTTTTATCTTTTCATCCATCATTTTACTGAAAGCGGGGTGATGGAATTCGTTTGAAGCCATGGTGTTAGCTAGATCAGGGAACCATCAGCCATGCGGAGCCTGCCTGCCGTGGGCTGGCCCGACAGATGGATGAGTTGGAATTTTTATCTTTTCATCCATCATTTTACTGAAAGCGGGGTGATGGAATTCGTTTGAAGCCATGGTGTTAGCTAGATCAAAGAACCATCAGCCGTGCGGAGCCTGCCTGCCGTTGGCTGGCCCGACAGATGGAGAAATAGAACTTCTTAAATCAGCAAACAAAAAAAGCTCTCCCGAAATCAATCGTGGAGAGCTTTAGGGGTACAAATTATTAACAGATTTCTCTGTATTTAATTAAAAAGTTTTTTAACCCAACCGAATACACCGCCGGAACGGTCGCCTTCACGTCCACCGGAAAGACCATCATAACTTGGTCTGGGTAATCCATAACTGTTATCGTCACTTTCTTTCTTCTTTTTAGCCCTTTTGTTGTTTGAAGAACCGCGTCGAGTTTTATTATGAGATTTATTCTTCTTTTTACCTCGGGCTTTATTGTTGGAGCTCTTTCCTTTTTTCTTCTTCTTAACCTCTTCAGGAAGTTTTATTTCTTCAGGAGCATATCCAACTTCATTGGTGATCTTATTAATGTCGTCTCTGTCCATCTTTGAAACCAATGAAACCATTTGTCCTGCTTTTTTAGAACCTACCAGTTCTGCCCGGTAACGATATTCTTCCACTTCATTAGGTACATCATAATTGATAACCTGAGTAACTTTGTCAATTTCAATATCGGTTGCTGACATTCCTCCTACGATAAGAATCTTCATTTCATTTGAAGTAAACTTCTGGAAGCGTTCGTTAAAGGTTTCTTTGTTGATGCTTTCATCAACACTTACTACACCCCAGCTCTTTTTAAGAATGATTCTGAAAAGTCTGTCGGCTGTTCTTTTAGAGGCTGTGAAAACAACAATTCGTTCAACTTTGCTGTTTTCCAAATGTGCCATTAGTGTAGAAATTTTCATTCTGGGGGGTACATTGATGTAACCTTGTTCCAGATTTTTAGGCACAGAAGGCTCATCAGTTTGATCTTTCTTAAGGACAACTGATACGGAGGCTTCTTTAAGTTTTTCTGAGGGAGCTTTTTCAGAATCAGAACCGGAATTGGTTTTATTTTCAGTCTCTTTTTTCTCCGGATTTAGAACGACCTTAACAGAAGCTTTTTCCAATTTGTCTTCAACTTCTTTCTGATCAATTACAGCAGGCTTTACTTCTTTGTCATTATGGTCATCATCTTCACCATCCTGATCTTGATTCTGGATCTTTTCCGATTTTTGAGTGTCTTTATTTTCCTTTTTCTCTTCAGGATTCAGGACTACTTTTACAGAAGCTTGCTCTAATTTTTCTTTTACTTTTTCTTCGTTGATTTCAGCGGGTTCAACAGCTTTTTTCTCTTCAATATCAGTTGACTGAAATCCGATCAATTCAGGGTTTTTAAGTGCATTTTCGGCCAGCTGCTTGGTAGCATTATTCATAGTTCCGGAAAAAATGAGTACCTGTGGCTGGTTCTCAATAAATTCAAAGATAGACTTCACCCTGCCTACCAGGCTAAAGTTTTCCATATTATGCGCTTCATCGATCACTACACATTCGAGATCGCTGAAGGTTTTTTTGGTTTTTTCCAGTATGTCAACTAATCGACCGGGATTTGCTACAATCACCGGTGCTCCATCTAAAACAGCTTGTTCTTGTGCGACTTTGTCACCTTTCATGGATAATGAAGTACTGCTCACTTGTGCATGATACCCCATCGCCCAAATCATTTCATCAATCGCTTTCGCTCGCTCTATAGATGGTGTTAAAATTAATATTCGCGTGCCGTTTACCTCTCCGTTTGCTATCAACTTCTGCAATGCAGGGATCAAAAATGCTCCGTTATCCTCACTTTCATTCTTAACAAGCAGGTGCTTGCCTTCTAAGGCCTGGGGAATAACTTCTTGCTGGAGAGGGGTTGGCTTTTCAATTCGTGTATCGACCAGTCCGTTCAATAGATCAGGACTCAGGTCATATTGTTCAAAAGACAATGTTCCACCTCGTTCGTTTGGCGTTATAATTCAATTTTCAAAGATCAAATGCTCAGATCGTCCCTGAGCAAAATTTAATATACAAAATGTAGAGCAGAGTTGATAAGTTTCGTTTCTAAAAAAGGGGTTTTTAAGCAGAAACTGAAACCATTAATATGGCATGTCAATTTCTTTATTTGCCCTTGGGGAACTTTTTTGGGAAACTGGCATACTTAAAATTAGACCTATCTTATTAAAACCTAATTTACTACTGCTATGCCATACCATCGCCGATGCTTACTATCCCTGTTTCTGCTAATTTCTTTATTCACGGCTTGCTCAGAACCGGAACCACAAAAACAGATCTCAGATCCGGAACAATTTGCAGAACTTATTGAGGGATATACTTCCGGCGAAATTAGTTCGCATAGCGAGATTGCGGTTAGATTTACTAAACCAGTTTCTGAGAAGATCAATATCCGCTCGTTGAGACTTTTTGAACTTTCACCGTCAATGAATGGATATTCCGAATTGGTGAACGATAGAACAATCGTGTTTAAACCTAACGACCCATTTAAGCAGGGACAGGAATACCAAGTTTCTTTTGAGTTGTCAAAGTTGTTTGAAGTACCCGATGACAAGAAAAAGTTTTCATTTTCTGTAAATACAATGAAACAACAGATGGAAGTAGTTTTAGGTGAACTGGAAATAGTAACGGAAACGAGCATGAAACTTTCAGGTACAATTTATACTGCAGATAAAGCCTGGAAAAAAAATATAGATCGTGTGTTATCCATATCTCAAAAAGGGAATAATGATCTCGAACTAAGCTGGACTCAAAACAACTCAGGAACGGTCCATGATTTTGAAATTTCAGGAATACGGAGAGACGACCAAAAGAGCGAGTTAAAATTAAGTTGGGATGGCAGCCCGATAGGAACAGATACAAAGGGAAATCAGATCATAGAAATTACTGATAATTCAGTATTTGAACTTTTAGCTACACGGGTTTTTACGGATAACAATCCAAGAGTTGAACTAACTTTTTCTGATCGACTGGATGCTACTCAGAATCTACAGGGATTGATTCAGATTCAGGACATGAATGAACTCAACACGATCATTAACGGAAATACGCTGGTGATCACCCCAAGACAACGAAGAACCGGAGTTAAAACACTGACCATTAATTCCGGAATTAAAAACGAAGCCGGAAGACGATTAGAAACTGAGATCACTAGAGAAATTCAATTCAATCAGCCCAAACCGCAACTGGAATTACTTGGAAAAGGCACCATTATCCCAAGTTCTGATAATCTGTTATTCCCGTTTAAAGCGGTGAGTCTGGGAGCTGTAGATGTTCGAATCATCAGGATTTTCGAAAACAACATGGGACAATATCTGCAGGAGTATGATATTTCAGCAAACAATCAATATAGAATCGAACGGGTTGGGCGTCAGGTGTTTGGCGGAGCTATCCCGCTTTCAACTTTAGGAACAGTGGAGGCAGGCAACTGGAATAACTATGCACTTGATCTGTCAAACATTATTGAACCTGAACCCGGAGCGCTCTATCAGGTAGAAGTTGATTTCAGAAAACATCAGGCAGTTTATGAGTGTGGAGAAAATGATTCAGAAACTACAACACAAGTTACGGACAGAAGTTGGACGTATTCATCCACTGAAGAAGAGCAATACTGGAACAATTACAGTAGCAATTCTTATCCGGGAGGTTATAACTGGAGAGAGCGGGATAATCCTTGTGATGTCAGTTACTATTATAATCAAAGAAGTAAAGTCAGGAATATTCTTGCTTCAGATCTGGGGATAATTGCAAAAAGCGGAGACCAGGGAAGTCTTACAGCTTTTGTGACGGATCTTAAGACTACAGATCTGAAAGCCGGAGTAAAAGTTGAATTGTTTGATTATCAGCAACAACTGCTGGCCTCAGCAAATACGGATCAAAACGGTAAGGTTGAATTATCCTCTTCAAGAGATCCCTATTATTTAGTAGCTGCTTCAGGAGATCAAAAAGGATATTTGAAATTAGATGACGGGACATCTCTGTCAGTGAGTGATTTCGATGTTTCCGGTGCACAGGTACAGAAAGGAGTTAAAGGATTTTTATACGGAGAGCGGGGCGTATGGCGACCGGGAGATACTTTGTTTGTTTCTTTTATTCTGGAAGATGAAAATGATGTGCTACCGGAAAATCATCCGGTAAGTTTTGAGTTGAGGAATCCATCAGGGCAAGTGGTAGATCGTAAAACCTTCACATCATCACTGAATGGATTTTATGTCTACGAAACATCAACCGAGAAGCAAGCCCCAACCGGAAACTGGAGAATTTCAGCAAAAGTAGGTGGACTTACTTTCAACAAAACAATCAAAATTGAAACGGTTAAACCAAATCGTTTAAAAGTAGAAATCGATTTCGAAAATGAGGTTATTACCGCAGATGATCCGGAATTGAACGCGACTTTGAATTCGCGATGGTTGCACGGCGCAATAGCCGGAAATTTAAAGGCCGATGTTGAAATGAGTATGAGCCGATCTGAAGCTGTGTTCTCGAAATACCCTCAATTTTCTTTTTCTGATGAATCCATTTCTTTCTCAGGTTCGCCTACAAAAATATTTGATGGAAACTTAGATCGATCAGGTGAAGCAGAACTGGACTACGATTTTAAAGAATTAAAAGAAGGACCGAGTCGAATCAGAGTTAACCTGAAAACCAGAGTATTCGAACCATCCGGTAATTTTAGCGTCGGGAGTTCTGCTACTTATTACTACCCGTTTGAAATATTGGTCGGTTTGAGAGCACCACAGACAAACGAAGATCGCTATTCTAATTGGTTGGAAAGAAATCAGGATCACAGTTTTGAAGTGGTTTCTCTGGATAAGGATGGCAAAATAATTCCAAATCAACAACTCGAGTTTGAAGTTTATAATATAAGATGGAGATGGTGGTGGGAGCGTAGTCGGGAAGAATTGAGCAATTACTTTGAACGAAGAAATGTACGAAAAGTAAGTTCAGGAACGCTGGTAACTAACTCAGAAGGAAAAGGATCTTTCGATGTTAACATCTCAAATAATGATGGCGGAGGAAGATACTTAGTTCGCGTTAAGAACAAAGACGGAGGACATTCAGCCAGTCAGATCGTTTATTTCAGCTGGTACGGAGGAAGTGGTTCGGGAGTAAGCCCGGCGAGATTGACTTTCAGTTCTGATAAGGAAACATACAATGTTGGAGATGAGGCAGTTCTGAATATACCAAGTAGTGAAGGAAGTAAAATATTAGTGAGTTTGGAGACCGGATCAAAGATCCTCAGTACAGAATGGATAGATGGGAAAAAAGGAAGTACGGAGTATCGTTTTGAAACTTCGGGAGATATGAGCCCCACGATTTATGCTCATGTTATGCATGTGCAATCTCACGGCCAAACAGAAAACGATCTGCCGATCAGGATGTATGGTGTAATTCCCATTAAAGTAGAAGATCCAACTACTAAACTATCACCCGTAGTTAAGCTCCCGGAGGAATTGAAGCCTGAAACCAATGCAATAATTGAAGTTTCGGAATCGAACAAAAAAGCGATGACATACACCGTAGCTGTTGTGGATGAAGGATTGCTGGATCTCACAAATTTTAACACACCTGAACCACATGATTACTTCTATGCCAGAGAAGCATTGGGAATTAAAACCTGGGATATTTTTGGTTCGGTAAGCGATGTTTACGCCGGATCATTATCCAGAATTTTGGCTGTTGGAGGTGATGGGGAACTCAAAGCATCAGAAGATCCGCTTAACGAAGCAAATCGCTTTAAGCCCATGGTTCGATTTTTAGGTCCTTTTTATTTAGAGAAGGGTAAAACAAATCGACATCAAATTTCAGTTCCGAATTATGTGGGATCAGTTAGAACGATGGTTATAGCGGGACAAGATGGTGCATACGGAGAAACAGAAACCACAACTCCGGTTCGGAAGCCTGTTATGGTTTTAGCTACATTACCACGTGTTTTGGGCCCCGGAGAAACGGTTGATCTTCCCGTTAATGTCTTTGCCATGAAGGAATCAGTTAAAGATGTTCAGGTAAAAGTTGAGACCAATGAGCTTTTTGAAATTATTGAAAGCTCATCAACAACCTCAGTTCAATTTTCAGAACCGGGCGATGAGTTGGTTACTTTTAAACTGAAGACAAAACCTGCTATTGGTGTAGGTAAAGTTCGGGTTGAAGTTATCAGCGGAAATGAAAGCGCCTATCATGAGATAGAGATCGCTGTAAGAAATCCGAATCAACCTTTTGTGGATATAAAATCTGAAACGGTGGAGTCTGACTCTGACTGGGAAGTGATCTTTGATCCGCAGGGAATGGCAGGAACGAACGAAGCTGTATTAGAGATCTCGAGAATTCCTCCGGTAGATTTTGGAAAGAGATTGAATTATTTGATTCGTTATCCTCACGGTTGTATTGAGCAAACTACTTCTTCTGCATTTCCTCAGTTGTTTGTTGGTGATGTGATGGAATTGGATCAGGAACGCAAAAAGAATATTCAAACCAATATTAATGGAGCGATAAAAAGAATTGAAAAATTTATAACCTCAAGTGGTGGATTGTCTTACTGGCCCGGACACGAAGATGCCAACTCATGGGGAACCAATTACGGATATCACTTTCTGCTGGAAGCACAAAAGAAAGGATATTATGTTTCTTCAAATGTGATGGATCGTATCAATCGCTTTCAAAGGCAAAGAGCCAGAACCTGGACGAAGAATAATGATTATTACCGCTCAGATCTTATTCAATCGTACAGATTATATACACTGGCTCTTGCTAACTCTGCAGATCTAGGAGCTATGAATCGTTTAAGAGAAAGAGAAAACCTATCCATTCAGGCAAAATGGAGATTGGCGGCAGCTTATGTGTTAGCCGGTCAACCCGAAGCAGGAAATGATATTGTAGAAGGAGCATCAACTGAGGTCGAAGATTACAGAGAGCTTTCCAGAAGCTATGGTTCTTCCCTTCGGGATCGAGCTATGATTCTGGAAGCATTGAGTTTGCTGAAGAGGAATCAGGATGCCTCTTTAGTAGCGAGAAGTGTTTCTCAGGAATTAAGCTCACAAAGATGGCTTAGCACTCAAACAACAGCTTACGGATTGATTGCGATTTCTAAATTTCTGGAAGAAAGCGGTTCATCGGGAGAGATAAATGCTTCTTACACTTTAAATGGAAGAAGAGAAGGAAAGATCAGATCTCAGGCTTTTATTACCGAGATCAATTTAAAAATGAATGAGCTTTCAGAAAACAAATTGGTGTTTAAAAATGAATCTGAAGGAACTTTGTTTGCCCGATTGATTTTGAAAGGAACGCCGCTTTTGGGTGATGATATCACAAACTCTAACAGTTTGAATCAAAAGATCAGATATACAGATCTGGACGGAAATTCGATAGATCCTGAGAATATTGAACAGGGGAGCGACTTTATTGCAGAGGTTACAGTCTCAAATCCGGGACTTCGTGGTAATTATGAGGAGATGGCACTGAATCAGATCTTTCCATCCGGTTGGGAGATCAGAAATACCCGAATGGATGACGCCTCTTTCAGCGAGCCTACAGCAAGTTTCGAATATCAGGATATAAGAGACGATCGTATTTATACTTATTTCGATTTGAGACCAAAACAATCCAAAACATTTCGGGTTCAATTAAATGCGAGTTATGCCGGGAAGTTTTATTTGCCTTCGCTAACAACCTATGCAATGTATGATGAAACCATTAGTGCCCGTAATGCCGGAAAGTGGGTTAATGTAGTTCCGGTGGAGTAAGCCTTTAGAATATCGAATATCCAATAATGAATATTGAATAATGAAGTGGTTTAGGGATTTAATAAAGACCCTCCTCTTGTTCTCCTCCAAGGAGGAGAAACTCGTTGAGGAAGTTTCTTTTAAGAACAACGAGCTTCCCCTCCAACGGAGGGGATTGAGGGGTGGGTTGGTGCGATATCTTCGCTTTTTTTCCAGCTCAAATCACAAATCTTTTTCTGAATCAAACCAACGAGTCTTCCTCTCCGGGGAGAGGAAACAAAGGAGATGGTTTATAGCAGTGATTTTAATATCAACTCTTGGAATCTTCTACTACAACTCACTTCCAAATCCATTATTCAGTCCTTCTTATTCTACGATACTGGAAGACAAAAATGGAATTTTAATCGGAGCAAAGATTGCAGACGATGAACAATGGCGATTTCCGGTATCAGAACAAGTGCCTGAAAAATTTAAAACGGCCATTATTGAATTTGAGGACAAAAACTTTGAATCGCATTTTGGTGTAGATCCCATCGCCGTAGCACGTGCGCTGAAACAGAATTATGAAGCCGGAGAAGTAGTAAGTGGGGCCAGTACTTTAAGTATGCAGGTCATCAGATTGGCAAAAGAAAATCCAGATCGCACTGTTTGGGAAAAGTTGAAAGAAATGGTTCAGGCTACCCGACTTGAACTCAGCTATTCTAAAGATGAAATATTATCTCTTTATGCAGCTCATGCTCCATTCGGCGGTAATGTAGTTGGATTGGAAGCAGCTTCATGGAGATACTTCGGAAGAAAGCCTATGGATCTTTCCTGGGCAGAAACAACAACACTGGCAGTACTTCCAAATAGTCCGGCGCTTATTCATCCAGGAAGAAACAGAGAAGCACTTAAGGCAAAAAGAGATCGGTTACTAAAAAGATTAATGGAAGAGGAGCAGATCGATTCTCTTACATACGAACTTTCAGTGTTGGAGCCTTTACCTGAGCAACCACTCGATCTGCCAAACATAGCGCCTCATTTGGTTTCAAAATTTTATACAGGATCAGAAAAGGGTAGCAGAATAAAGACATCAATAGCTAATAACCTGCAGATCAGGATCAATAAAATTGTAGACAGTCATCATGAAAAACTGAGATCGAATGGTATTCAAAATGCAGCTGTATTGGTGTTAGATGTGAACTCAGGAAAAGTGATCTCTTATGTAGGTAATACAAAAGGTAACTCAGGGCAACACGGGCAAAGCGTAGATGTGATCACTTCACTGAGAAGTACAGGAAGTATTTTGAAGCCACTATTATATATGTTGAAGCTAAATGAAGGAGAGATGTTGCCAAATTCATTGGTGCAGGATATCCCCTCAAAATTCACGGATTATTCTCCTCAAAATTACAACAGAAATTACGATGGGGCAGTCCCTGCATCAGAAGCCCTTTCAAGATCGTTGAATGTACCGGCGGTATATATGTTGCAGGGTTTTGGAGTTCCAAAATTTCATCACTACTTGAATGAACTGGGCTTAAGTACGATCACCCACGATCCTGAACATTATGGTTTGTCCTTAATATTAGGGGGAGCAGAAGCTACACTTTGGGATGTGACTTCAGTTTATGGTTCATTAGCTCATCAGTTAAATAATTACAGCCTAAGTTCCGAAACAAATAGCTATGAACTAATTAAATTCTCAAAAAATACTAAAGCAAATCGACGAGAATCAGACCAATCAAAAAAATCAGTGGTCAATGAAGGAGCGTTATTCAGTACTTTTGAGGCAATGCTGGAAGTCTCACGTCCTGAAGAAGAATTGCATTGGCGACGTTTTCAGAATACAAGAAAAGTAGCATGGAAAACCGGAACCAGCTATGGTTACAGAGATGGCTGGGCGGTGGGAATCACTCCTGAGTTTGTAGTTGGGGTTTGGGTTGGTAATGCTGATGGAGAAGGACGACCGGAATTGACAGGGCTGAAGACCGCAGGACCTATTTTGTTTGATGTTTTTGACGCACTTCCTGCAACAAGCTGGTTCAATGAACCTATATATGAAATGGAGGAAATTTTGGTTTGCAAAATGAGCGGACACAGAGCCGGTTCAGACTGCCCGGATACAATCAGGGAAAGTGTTCCAAAGACTGGATTGAAAACTGAAGTGTGTCCATATCACCAAGTCATTCATATTGACAAGAATTCCGGACAAAGGAAAAACAGCAGGTGCGCTGAAATTCCAGATTTGGAAACAGAGTCGTTGTTTGTTTTGCCTCCGGTGCAGGAGTGGTATTACAAGAAAAATCACAGTGAGTATAGATCGTTACCGGAATTAGCTCCGGGATGTGGGGAAGAAGACAAGCTGGCGATGCGATTGATATATCCGTTTAATTCATCAGTAATATATGTGCCAAAAGAACTGGACGGAGAGAAAGGAAAAGCTGTTTTTGAAATAGCCCACCGAAATAACGGGACTAAGATATTCTGGCATTTGAACGATGAATTTTTAGGAGAAACAGAGAGTTTTCATCAGTTAGCGATCTCACCAGATCCGGGAAAGCATACACTTACATTAGTAGATGAAAAAGGGGAAAGATTGGAGCACGAATTTGAAGTTGTATCGCGATAATTAGGAAAAAGTGAATAATAGAATTAGGAATAGGGTATCTGTCAATTCAAAATCCACTATTCCTAATTCTCGTCTCTGTATTGAAGCTTATGCGAAACCATCAAGCTCAACACCGCAAAGGCAGTGAATAAGAAAAAACCGATTTGGAGACTGGAAGCATTGGTAGTCATGATATCCACATTTAACGCGATATTTTCAAGACTGGTAAGCTGTTCAGATATTATCCCGGTAAAACCGATATAGGCCATAAAAATAGCAACGACCATTACGTCAGCCATCGACCATTTCGCAGTTTTAAAAACCAAAAACTTGATAACCGGATTGTTTTTTAGCTTTTCAGAATAGATATAAGCAATGGAACCCAGTAATTTAGAAACAGGGAATAACACACTGAAAGAAAAAACCAGAACACCTACAGCCATTACATCCACTTTTTTGTTGGTGATCATCACCCATACCACTTCCAGAATACTTTTACTTTTGAAGTACAGAACCTGATCAATAAATATGATGGATTCACCCATTAATTCAAATTCCATCCGGGATATTCTGGCATCAATATTGATCATGGGAATTAGGACACCAACTGATAACAATATTCCACATATAATGGTGAGTACTGTAAATTCAGCCTTCATAAAATCAGTACTGAAGGGAATCATTAATGCCAATAGTCCAATGATACCGAACAAACCGGCTGAGTAAGGATTCCTTCTGTCATTCAAGGAGTCAACTTTCTTTTTGATAATATTAATGGCTTCTCTTTTTTCAGTTGCTTCGTGCTTGGCAAGTATCCGGTTATATAAAGAATAGTCAATTTCTGAAAAGGTACTGTCTGAATACTCCTGCATTTTATCGATCAAAAAATCTTTAGCAAGCTCTTTATTTTCCGGATCCTTTATAAAGATGATAATACTTTCTGTTATCTCAGGAATTTTTTCTCTCATAACACCAAAAACATCTGTTACTGAAGCAACCCCTCTTTTCAGAAAACCTCCCACACTGCCTTTGTTTTCTTCTTCAAACCCTTCTTCCAGCTCAGCTATGGCAATTTCTAGAAACTCTTTGATCTTCTCTCTGAGCTCAGTCTCCCGAGATTCAGACATATCAAACTCATTAACTCTTATTATGATGATTCTGGTGAGTTCTTCTGTCCATACATCAACATTGAAAAGTCCATACTTAACTTTAGAAAGCTCGATCAATTCAGTTTCCAGGACTCTCTTGTCGGATTCGATCCGGTAAATAAAGAAGGATGTGAATGCTACTCCGGCAAGCAAAACAGCAAGTATAGGCATTCTGAGTTGTTGCAATAATTCCCCGATTTATTTGAATTTTCAGATAGTAGGGAATGAAATTCATTAGAGCAAATATGACATGTAAATGCGAATCAAATTCAATGAAAAAAGCAGTTCATTATTTAGAAACCTGAACGAACTATTATAATCATGGAAAAAATCCTGTTACTATTTTTGCCAATTGTGTTAATAAGTTGTGCTTCTTCAAATTTCACCACTACAAGTGATCTTAAATTCCCGGAATACAAAGGGGCTGTAAAAGTATATTTTAATGAACCTGAGAATTTGCAATACGACCAGGTTGGTATTGTTGCAGCTGAAGGAGCATTATTCAGTGATGATGTGGACGTAATTAAATCTCTTCAAAAAAAAGCTGCTAAAGAAGGAGCGAATGCCATTATAATTATTTCGGCTTTTTCGGGCACAAAAGTAAAAACCAGCGAAAATGATGAAGGAGTTTACGTCTCTACAGACGATGAAAGAAAAATGCTTGCTGTGGCTATAAGACTTAAACAGTAGTGAAAAGGCCTGCGGAGATTGGAGAGAATTGGCTCGAGGCACATTAGGGAATTAGGAATAAGGGATATAGATGAATTAGGAATAAGGCTTGGTTTTTAATTTAAAAGTCATCCTGAGGATACCTCCGAAGGATCTTATAGTCTATTGGTTCAACCATTAAATAATTACCTGACATCTACAAAATGATCTAATTTTCTATTTTTTGAACAACGAGTCTTCCTCTCCCGGGAGAGGAAGACTCGTTGTTCAAAAAAGGGCTATGAACTTCGACAAATCACCCAAACAAACTTTCATCCTCCAGCACATCCCTTAATATTTGTTTACTCTCTGACGTAACCACCTGCGCTTTCAGCTTGATGAGAATATTATACAATCCCACATGAACTTTAGTGGTATATATAAAATGTTTGTTTCCTCTGGGCTCGTTCGACATCGGTGCTTCTTTGGTAAAGTGACGAATCATTTTGTCGTACTCGGGATCACCAAAATCGAAAACGCTCTCTTTATATGGTTTGGCGAAAAGCATACCATAGTTTTTAGCAAATTCGAAGTACTCCTGATCTTTGTCTCCAGCTTTAGAGTTGGGTTTAAGGACTTCCAGTTTTTCAAATAACTGCCTGATCTTTACCTCGTCTTCTCTAAGATGCGTAGGGAGGAGCTGTAAATAGTATGAGAAAAACTCTGTTGGAAATTTCTTTACGCATCCAAAATCAACCACTCCAAGTTTACTTTCTTTGGTAAACAGGAAATTTCCGGGGTGAGTATCAGCGTGGATGTAATCGTTACCTTTGATCTGCTCGTGAAAGAAATCCCACAGTAACTGCCCAAAATGGTTTCTTTGTTCTTGAGACGGGTTTTCTTTTAAAAACTCACCGAGGTGCCTTCCTTCCAGAAAGGTCATGCACAAAACTTTATTTGAGGAGAACTCCTGAACCCATTCAGGGATTTCGATATTCAAACCTGAAAAACGCTCATTAAAAAGATCAATTTGTTGCCCTTCATGTTGGTAATCCGTTTCCAGCAATAAGGTGTTTTTGATCTCGTCGAAATATGGATCAATATCAGATCCTTTTTTAATAAATCGCTTGGCTATCGTTTTTCCCATGGCCAGATCAGAACCAATCGTTTCCCTCACATTCGGATACTGAATCTTGATAGCTACTTTTCTACCGTCTTTTAAAACCGCTTTGTGAACCTGACCAATTGAAGCTGCTGCAAATGCTTTTGATTCAAATTTTGCAAAAAGCTGTTCGGGATAGCTTCCCAGTTCTCTCTTTATAATAGAGCGAACCAAAGCCTTATTAATAGGAGGAACTGAATACTGGGCCTGACTCATTACTTCCGCAAATTCTTCGGGTAAAAAGCCCTGATCCATGCTCATTCCCTGAGCAATTTTCAAAGCGGTACCGCGCAGTTTGGTAAATTCCTTAAACACTTCTTTCGCATTATCGGAATGAAATTGACCGTCATCATTTTTTTTGCCCGAAATTTTATTTTTCAAATACCTTTGAGCATAATTTTTGCCAACTTTAATTCCTGTTTTGGCAATGATGGTTCCTCGTTCTAACTTTGATGATGGGAAATCACTCATCTTTATTTTCCTCTTCGTTACCGTTAAACCAACTTGTTATCCATTCACCAAAAAGAGGAATGTTTTTAGCCAATCCGGCATGACTTATTAGGTATTTCGCTAAATCAAATCCTTTATCTAATACCTTGTTATACACTACTTCTTCCACAAAGCCGGTAAGTTTATCAGTTAGTGCAAAACTTCGTTCTTTGCCGTCACTGTCATCATTTAGCCAGAACTTTACAATATCGAGATACTCTCTTGCGATGAATTCATAGAAATAATCTTTCATCACAAAACCTGCGCTTACAGCGATTCTTCCATCAGTAGTAAAAAAGTGCTTGAACAAGGCAGTCACTTCCTTATGGAATTCAGAATTGCATCCTTTTTTAAAGACCATCTTTTCAAAAGTATCTTCGACGAACTCTCTTCGGTCTTCCATCATGTCGAAAGTCGTAAAAATAAAATTGGATAGTTTTTCGCTGATGGTATACGATTCAAAATCTTCAATTTCCTCTATCATGGCAGAATAGCGAATAACCAGAGAAGGATAATAGTATTCCAGAATAGCTTTCTTATTTGGGAATAAGCTGTAAATCTGAGATGCTGTTTTCCCAGTAGCGTCTGATAATTGAGCTATGTTAAACGAACTTTTATCCAGGGTTAAGTCTATTGCTGATTCACAAAGTTCGATTTTGTCATTAATCTGTTCTGCAGTCATATTTACAAAAACTATTTAAGGGTAGAAACAGTTCGGTTGGTTACGAAATATTTCAGCAAATGTTGGCTGTGTTTCTTTTATTGGTTTCTAAATTAAAAATCTATGAGTCATAGTCATCAAAGAGACGTTCTGTTCCTGTCACTTGCAGGAATATTTCTTACGGCGCTAGTGCTTGGCAATGTAATTGGCACTACAAAATTTGTAACGATCTTCACTCTTAATTTACCTGATTGGTTGCAATCTATTACTCCTTCATTGGTACGTGATGGAAGTCTGTATACAATGAGTGTGCCCGCAGGAGTTATTGCATATCCATTTACCTTTTTAGCTACTGATTTAATTTCCGAACTTTTTGGAAGAAAGAAAGCACAGTTGGTAGTTTGGGTGGGCTTCTTTATGAATTTCTTTATGCTGTTGTTGATGTGGATAAATCATACACTTCCAAATACATTTGGTGTCAGCGGGGGCTTGGATTTGTTTGAAGGTGTTTACGAGTTTATGGTTGGCAATACTATAGCCAGTATGATCGCTTATCTGACGGCTCAATCTGTAGATGTTCGACTATTTCATTTCTGGAAAAAGAAAACCAACGGAAAACATCTTTGGTTAAGGAACAATGCTTCCACCATGTTTAGTCAATTGGTAGACTCCACAGCGATACTGATGATCTTGTATTTTGCAGGAAATCTGGGAGAAAATGTGAATAGTTTGGGAGCGGTTTTCATTCTGATTCTCAATTCTTATCTCTTCAAATTCTTTTTTGCTCTTTTTGATACCCCATTATTTTATTTTGGAGTAAAATTATTCCGAAAATTTGATGAGGATCCTGAGAGAAATAGCCTTTATTGAGCTCTAATCAAGCTTGAGAAAAAGAGTCTAAAAAAAGAGAAAAAATATTGAAATAAAACTTGCCCTAAAGGGTAAAAATCCCGTACCTTTATAATCCTTTCGAGGAAATGAAAATGCTGATCCAACAACACGTTTAGATCAGCTTTTTTTATCTCCGAGAGGTAAGTTCTTTGGAAATTATTGAAGCATAAGACAGATTGTTTGTGCGAGCTTTATGAAGTTATTCTTTTGAATGATGGAGTGTAGGGTCGGCTCACAGAGTATATAAATTATTTTTTTTTACAATGGAGAGTTTGATCCTGGCTCAGGACGAACGCTGGCGGCGGGCTTAACACATGCAAGTCGAAGGAGAAGGTAGGTGCTTGCACTTACTGGAGACTGGCGGACGGGTGAGTAACGCGTAGCCAACCTGCCTTTAGCTGGGGGATAACACTGCGAAAGTGGTGCTAATACCGCATAATGCAGCGGGGCCGCATGGCCACAGTTGTTAAAGGTTTCGACCGGCTAAAGAGGGGGCTGCGTGCTATTAGTTAGTTGGTGAGGTAACGGCTCACCAAGGCGATGATAGCTAGGGGGTCTGAGAGGATGATCCCCCACACTGGGACTGAGACACGGCCCAGACTCCTACGGGAGGCAGCAGTGAGGAATCTTGCGCAATGGGCGAAAGCCTGACGCAGCCACGCCGCGTGCCGGATGAAGGCCCTATGGGTTGTAAACGGCTTTTAAGCAGGAAGAACGAGGGGGTTTTGATCCCCTGTGACGGTACTGCTTGAATAAGCACCGGCTAACTCCGTGCCAGCAGCCGCGGTAATACGGAGGGTGCAAGCGTTGTCCGGAATCATTGGGTGTAAAGGGTGCGTAGGCGGGCGTCTAAGTCTGGGGTGAAATCTTGCCGCTTAACGGTAAAATGGCCTTGGATACTGGGCGTCTTGAGTGTAGAAGAGGTAAGTGGAATTCGTAGTGTAGCGGTGAAATGCATAGATATTACGAAGAACATCAGTGGCGAAGGCGGCTTACTGGTCTACAACTGACGCTGAGGCACGAAAGCGTGGGGAGCGAACAGGATTAGATACCCTGGTAGTCCACGCTGTAAACGATGCATACTAGGTGTTGGCCTTTCGGGGCCAGTGCTGCAGTTAACGCATTAAGTATGCCACCTGGGGAGTACGTCGGCAACGATGAAACTCAAAGGAATTGACGGGGGCCCGCACAAGCGGTGGAGCATGTGGCTTAATTCGATGCAACGCGAGGAACCTTACCTGGGCTAAATCCACTGCGCTACCTCTGGAAACAGAGGGTTCTCTATGAGACGCAATGGAAGGTGCTGCATGGCTGTCGTCAGCTCGTGCCGTGAGGTGTTGGGTTAAGTCCCGCAACGAGCGCAACCCCTGTGGTTAGTTACCAGCACATAATGGTGGGGACTCTAGCCAGACTGCCTACGCAAGTAGTGAGGAAGGTGGGGACGACGTCAAGTCATCATGGCCCTTACGTCCAGGGCTGCACACGTGCTACAATGGATGGTACAGAAGGTAGCTACTCAGCAATGAGGTGCAAATCTTTAAAACCATTCTCAGTTCGGATCGGAGTCTGCAACTCGACTCCGTGAAGTTGGAATCGCTAGTAATCGCGTATCAGCAATGACGCGGTGAATACGTTCCCGGGCCTTGTACACACCGCCCGTCAAGCGATGGAAGTCAGGAGTACCTGATGTCGCCCCGGTAAGGGGTGCCTAGGGTAAGCCTGGTAACTGGCGCTAAGTCGTAACAAGGTAGCCGTACCGGAAGGTGCGGCTGGATCACCTCCTTTCAAGGAGAGCCTTGTTGGCCGGGTATATATATACTACCGGTCAGCGATGAACCTACACAGTTCGTTACAAACAATCTGTCCTATGCTGCAAGAAGAAGGAAAGCAGAGCAGCGGAGGTGGCCTGTGGCCGAAGCTCGGTACCAGGGCTGTCCCCGAGTAATTTTGGGGCTTGTAGCTCAGGTGGTTAGAGCGCACGCCTGATAAGCGTGAGGTCGGAGGTTCAAGTCCTCCCAAGCCCACTTTTCTAGACCAAGGAAGAGGGGCTATAGCTCAGCTGGCTAGAGCACTGCCTTTGCAAGGCAGGGGTCCAGGGTTCGAATCCCTGTAGCTCCACAGAATATAGAGTAGTGAGATGTAAGATTTGAGATATGAGAGGGTGATTAACCCCAAAGATAGTACATCGATTTTATTGAAAGAATGTTAGTTGTCGTGGGCGTCTTTCGAGGCCGAAGCGGTGGCATATTAAAACAGCCCGCCCGTGCTACGGGCAGTTCTTTGACATGGTGAAAAAGTATAACAATGTATAAAGAGCGGCAATCGATTGATTGTCAGCTCATATAGTATGTTTGATGTGTTCGTTTGTACGAATGCAGAAGAACATGCGCCTAGGGTAGCTGTAGGTGGTAGTACACCTGCAGCCCACAAGAGTAATAAGCTCAAGCAATTGAGTATGTTCCTTGCGCGCACCGAGAGGTAGTGCAAGCCATATAAAATAAGCAATTAAGGGCACACGGTGGATGCCTAGGCATGCAGAGGCGAAGAAGGACGTGTAAAGCTGCGATAAGCTGCGGGGAGTTGCAAAAGAACTGTGATCCGCGGATTTCCGAATGGGGCAACCCACTCTAATTTATTAGGGTATCCTTTCGAGGAGGCATACCCCCTGAACTGAAACATCTAAGTAGGGGGAGGAAGAGAAAACAACAGTGATTCCGCAAGTAGTGGCGAGCGAACGCGGAGCAGCCCAAACCGCATCCTACGGGGTGCGGGGTAGTAGGACCTGCGTAATTCTTTTAATCTTAAATCGAAGCTGTCTGGAAAGCAGCGCCACAGAAGGTGAAAGCCCTGTAGGTGTACCGATTAGGAGAAGGCGGGTATCCTGAGTAGCGCGAGACCGGTGAAATCTTGCGTGAACCAGCCGGCACCATCCGGTAAGGCTAAATACATCTGCATGACCGATAGTGAACCAGTACCGTGAGGGAAAGGTGAAAAGAACGCCGAGAAGGCGAGTGAAATAGTACCTGAAACCGTGTGCTTACAAGCGGTCGGAGCTGCATTTATGTAGTGACGGCGTGCCTTTTGTATAATGAGCCTACGAGTTGCTCCTGTTGTGCGAGGTTAAGCCCCTCAGGGGTGGAGCCGTAGCGAAAGCGAGTCTGAATAGGGCGTGCAGTACAGCGGGGCAGACGCGAAACCAAGTGATCTATCCATGGTCAGGGTGAAGCGGTGGTAAGACACCGTGGAGGCCCGAACCGGTTGACGTTGAAAAGTCTTCGGATGAACTGTGGATAGGGGTGAAAGGCCAATCAAACTTGGAGATAGCTCGTACTCCCCGAAATATATTTAGGTATAGCGTCTGGTTTTGTCTCACTGGAGGTAGAGCACTGATTAGGCTAGGGCCCTTCACCGGGTACCAACCCTAGACAAACTCCGAATACCAGTGATGAGCCGCCAGGCAGTCAGTCTCAGGGTGATAACGTCCTGTGGCGAGAGGGGAACAACCCAGACCACCAGCTAAGGTCCCTAAATACCGACTAAGTTGATCAAAGAAAGTTGAGTTGCTCAGACAACTAGGAGGTTGGCTTAGAAGCAGCCATTCCTTTAAAGAGTGCGTAATAGCT
>OZ245946.1:1737500-1942500 GCA_965230095.1 Balneola sp. | reverse complement strand
GATTTCATAATAATCGATAATTCTTTGCTAGTAGCTACAGAGTTTGGATTAGTGGAGTATAGCCTTGAAGGACTATTTGTAAAAGACTCATATATAAAATTTGGTTTATTCAATACAGCTATCCCGGTTAATTTGATAGTTGAGGATTCCGGAATACTTTATCTGGGAACAAATGAAGGTATTGCATTTACAAATCAAGACGGAAATTTTTCTAGTTCTAACTGGCAGAATTACAATGAATCAAATGGTTTTTCTTCATCACCAACAATAGCATTAGCAGTTTTTGGTGAACAAATTTATGCTTCAACTATAGATGAAAATTATAAGCTTAGTGATGATTCCTGGAATATAAATACTGATTTTGGTGATGAGCTTATAGTAGATTATAGAAGCAATAATAATACTATTGTAGCACTTTCAGAGAAGAATATTTTTTATAAACGTGGTTTGCAGACTTTTGTTAGCAGTTCTTTATTTGTAAACATAGGGACCATTATTTCAGGGGCTTCTATTTCTGACAGAGTTTTGTTTGGAACAAGAAATAAAGGAATGGGCATTTTAGATATTTCCTCGAATACTGTTAGTTATGATACACCTGAAGGTCCTTTTATAAATTTTTTCGAAGGAATGAGTTTTGATAACGGGATTTTGATCTCGGGATCAACCAAAAGCTCATCCAGAAAAGAAGAACTGGACAAAACCAGAGGGTTTTATATTTTTAAAGATGGGGAATGGGAAAACTACAACGAAATTATAACCCCTGAATTTGAAAACGTTGTTTACCGACAAGCTTTCAAAACAACGGTGACTAAAAACTACTATTACTTTGGGAGCTGGGGTACCGGTGTAGTTCGGTTCAACAAAGAAACAGGTGACATAGTCATTTTTGATGAGACAAACACTACGTTGAGAGGTTGGCCAGAAGGCGGCGAATTATTCCCGGTTATTTCGGGACTGGAAACTGATAGCAATGATGATGTTTGGATTGTAAGCAGATATGCTGATACTCCTTTATACAGACAAACGCCCGGAGATGAAGATTGGCAAGCATTTGATGAAAACAGTGCTGCTACCAGTTCAGATTTATACGAGAATTTATTCATTGACTCTTTCGACCAAAAGTGGGTAGCTCTTCAAAATGCACAATCAAGTGGGACCGGGCTATTAATAATTGATACAAAAAATCCAGAAGATGGAAATGACGATATTGGGGTTAAACTCAGATCTGAATCAAATAATGGAAATCTCCCCGACAATAAGATAAATGTTATAATAGAAGATAATAATGGAGAAGTTTGGATTGGCACTTCAAGAGGTATTGCTAAATTTGTGTTTCCTGAGTTAATAGTTGAAGGTTCTAGTCAGGAAAGAACAGCACAATGGTTGATAAATGAAGATACTTCAGCAGTGTCAAGGTTTTTATTAAGAGACATAAATGCTACAGCAATGGCTGTCAACTCGGCAAACGAAAAATGGATTGGGAGCGCCAATCAGGGATTATATTTATTAAATGCTGAAGGGAGCAGAATATTGAAGCGCTTTACGGTTGAAAATAGTCCTTTATTTTCCAATGGCATTAAGTCAATAGCAATTAATGATCTTACTGGAGAGGTATTTATCTCAACCGATGTTGGCTTGATTGGTTATCAGGATATACCTAAACAACCGGTAAGTGAAATGAAGAAATTAAAAGTATTTCCTAATCCGTTTAATTATTCAGAGGACGAGCATGTGGTAATTGATGGGCTAAGTAATGAAACAAATGTTAAAATTTTGGGAGTTGACGGTACTGTAGTAAATACATTTTCAACAAATGGAGGAAGAGTTTCCTGGGATGGAAGAGACTCAAGTGGAAATATGCTAGGCTCAGGTGTCTATTTTGTAGTTGCTGTAGACATTGAAGGTAGTTCAAAAGGGGTCGGAAAAGTCGTAATAGTTAGATAATGGATATAACGACTGTAATAATTAATTTTCAAACTCCTGATCTGCTTTCTACAGCGGTACAATCATTTAAGAAGTTATACCCGAATGAAAAGCTTATTATAATTGATAATGGTTCTCAGGACGAAGGAGAGTCAGTTAATCTGATTAATATTCTGTCAGAAGAATATGAGTTTATTGAGAGTGTTTTTTTAAAAACAAATATTTTTCATGGCCCGGCTATGGATTTGTCAATTAAAAAACATGTGCAAACTAAGTACGTTTTTTTTCTGGACAGTGATACTGAAACCCAAAAAAAAGGGTTTTTGGAACAGATGAACTCAATCATTACTTCGGATACAGGTATTTATGGGGTAGGTGAGATCGTAAAAGCAAACAAAAGAGGTTATAAATCTGAGACAGGTAAAGAAATACTTTTAACTCCTTATATGTTGATTAATACTCATCTTTATAAATCCTTAAGCCCCTTCATACATCATGGACAGCCTACCTTATATAATTTTACAGATGCAAGTGATAAAGGGTATGAGTTGAGAAATTTTAAAATTTCAGATTATATTGATCATTTGTGGAGAGGAACTGCCAACAGGTTTGGTTATGGCTTAGGCTTTAAAGGAAAACTAAATTATGTTTTAAACAAATTTGGTCTTTGATGAAAAGTCATTCAACTGATATTTCAATAGTTATTGTAAACTATAATGTTAAGGAATATATATTTAACCTTATTCATTCTATAGAAAAGGCAAAAGGCGAATTAGATATAGAAATATTTATAGTGGATAATGCATCCACAGATGGATCAAGAGAATTAATTCCTTCCCGGTTTCCTGAGGTAAATTACATTTATAATGAAGAAAATGTTGGGTTTGGAAAAGCTAATAACCAAGCCATAAAAAAAGCGAAAGGAGAATATACCCTATTAATTAATCCCGATACTATTGTTAGTGAAGACACTTTGATAAAAATGCATGAATACATGAAAGTGAATTCAGAAGTGGCAGCAGCAGGGTGTAAAATACTTAATCCTGACGGGACTTTTGCTCCAGAGTCCAGAAGATCAGTTCCCACCATAAGGTCTGCAGCATCAAAAGTACTTGGACTATCATCATTATTTCCAAAAAGCAAAATATTTTCAGAGTACTATTTAGGATGGTTAGATGAGGACGAACTTGCCTACGTTCCTGTGCTATCAGGTTCATTTATGTTCTTTAGAACCAAAATCCTGAAAGAACTGGATGGTTTTGATGAACGTTTTTTTATGTATGGAGAGGATATAGATTTATGTTACAGGGCGGGAAAATCAGGCTATAAAATCGGTTATTTCCCCGGTACATCGATCATCCATTATAAAGGTGAGAGCACAAAAAAAGGAGATCTTAAATATGTAAAGCTATTTAACAAAGCTAATTACCAGTTTTTCCAAAAGCACTATACTTCCAGATACAGCTTGTTGTTCAAAGGGTTAATTTACATAGCCATCTCATTCAGAGGGGTTACATCATTTATTTTCTCTAAATCAAAGCAAATCCGGCTAGCCTCCTTTGATATCATGATTCTGAATATTTCTTTGATATCAGCATTTATTATTCGGTTTTCTTTTACTCAGGATTTACATCAGAAACTGAATAGTTTACAAAGTCTGGAATACTTATGGGTTAATGTACTATTAACGGGTTTATATATAATATTTTCCATCGGATTTAATTCGCACAGAAGAATAGATTCCATAGCTGATAGCTTGAGAAAAATGTTTCTCAGTTTCACTGGGGTAGTATTAATTACTTTTTTTGCCCGAAATTTAGCTTTTTCACGAACCGTTCTGGCAATTTCATTTTTATTATCTGCTATTCTGATAACATTATTTCGAATTTACAGAACCAACAAAGCAAAGCAGGTTAAAAGCAGTAGCGGAAAATTTAAGAAAACAAAGTTGGTAATAATTGGGAGTCAGGAAGCGGCTCAAAACTTGATAGATAAGATCAATATCAGAGCAGATTGGGACTATGAAATAGTTGGTTTTGTGTCAAACGAAATAAATGATAATTACGATAAAATAAATGCGTTAGGGGAAATTTCACAGCTAAAAGATATTGTAAGAGGTTATAACATTGATCATATTTATTTTATTCAAAGCGAGATTAGTTATAAAGTAATGTTAGAGCAAATTTCGGAGTTAAAAAATGAGAACCTGTTGTTTAAAATTGTCCCTGAATCAATGGATTATATTCTTGGAAAATCAGAAGTTGAGTACATTGATTCAGTTCCAGTTGTTTTATTCGAGCTGCCGTATCAGCAGAGTTTAAATAAAATGATTAAGCGGTCTTTTGATATAGTAATGTCATTTTTCCCGACTATAATCTTTTTTGTCTTGTCGATTCCATCGTTAATAAGCTCAGGCCAAAAAAAGAAAATCAAGAATTCAATTTCATATGTTACTCCGGTAAGTCAATCAAAAAATGTAAATCGGTTTTTACTGTTTAAACAGGTTTTATTTGGGAGTCTGAGTATGGTTGGTTCACCAACAGCTTCCCGATATGAGCCAATCTATAAGTATAGAAAAGGTATCACTGGTTTAGTTCAGTTAAATTCGCAGAGGATAAAGTCGTCAAAAGATCAGGAAAGGTTTGAGCTCAATTATCTTCAAAATTATTCTATTTGGTTAGATATAGATATTCTTGCCAAAAGTCTTTTTTCGGGATATTCTCTTTTGCAGGGTTTTGAAGATCTGGAAGAGTAAAATATCAAAGCTTCGCTTCAACTTGTTTGACCATATCCGGATACCACTCAGCAAATGTGTCATCAGCAATATGTTTACGAATTTCATTCATCAACCAAAGATAAAAAGTAAGATTGTGAACCGAAGCCAACACAAGTCCAAATATCTCATTATGTTTAATCAAGTGATGGATGTAAGCCATTGTATATGTATTGCAAAGCTCTGATGGGAAATCTTCATCTAATGGTTTATGATAGTTCTTCCATTGAGCATTTCTGATATTTACTTTTCCATTTCTTGTAAAAATGGTACCATTGCGGGCGTTTCTTGTAGGCATAACACAATCAAACATATCAATTCCTCGTGCCACACATTCAAGCAGGTTTCCGGGAGTTCCTACTCCCATTAAGTACCGGGCTTTATTTTTGGGCATATAATCAGTGTTTAGATTTGCCATTTCATACATAAGGGGGATGGGTTCGCCAACGCTTAACCCTCCTATGGCTATTCCTTCAAAATCCAGTTCAGTAATGAACTTTGTAGACTCTATTCTGAGATCTTTATAGGTGCCACCTTGAATAATACCAAACTGATTTTGGTTGTGACCGTATAGGGCTTTTGTTTCAAGAAAATGTTTCCTTCCTCTTTTAGCCCAACGATGTGTTAGCTCCATTGAAGACTTTGCATATTCATAAGAGCTGGGGTAAGGCGGACATTCATCTAATAACATCATAATATCAGATCCCAGCACTCTCTGGGTATCCACTACATTTTCGGGAGTGAACAAATGTTTCGATCCGTCAACATGACTTTTAAAATGAGCTCCTTCTTCGTCGAGTTTTCTATTATCGGATAAAGAAAAAATTTGATACCCCCCCGAATCTGTAAGAATTGGCTTGTTCCAGTTCATAAATTTGTGCAAACCACCGGCTGTTTTCATAATTTCATTGCCAGGTCGTAAATAAAGATGATAGGTATTCCCCAAAATTATCTGCGCATGAATTTGTTCAATCAAGGCTTTTTGGGATACTCCTTTTACAGTTCCCAAGGTGCCAACAGGCATAAAAATAGGAGTTTCAATAACTCCATGATCTGTTTTAAACTCTCCCAAACGGGCTTTTGTGGACGATGCTTCTTTTTTTAAAGTATACAAACTAAAAATTGGTCTTAATATTTATGAAGGAGACTCTTAAATGTGTATTTTAAGCGATTCAAAAACTAAGCAAAGCTTAATTTTCTATTGGGCAATTTAAAAAGATATAACGAAGTTATTTTCACAAGTTTGCTGGATTTTTTAATTCTTCTGGCAAGTTGGTTTGTATTCCATTGGTATCATAGTGATGAACTGAACATGATCCTTAAAGATGCAGGTCTTAATTTTGTAAATACAGGTGTTTTTGTAAGCATATACTGGATGTTTATTTTTGTTGTAATGGGCTTATACAAAAAACTGTATTTAGTTTCCCGTTTAGACGAATTCATGACCGTTGTTAAAGCTACTTCTATTGGAGTTCTATTTCTTTTCTTCATAGGACTGATTGGCGATACAATTTCCGTTGAAGAACAAAAAGCACTAACCATATTTTACTGGAGTGTAACTTTAGTGCTGATCGCTTTTAACAGATTCCTCATCAGAACTATTCAAAGGTTCTATGCCCGAAGAGGAAAAGGGCTGCACAAAACGGTAATTATCGGGACGGGTGATGCCGCCAAAACTGCTTATGATGATCTTATCCGAAATAAAACATTAGGAATGCAGGTTCTGGGGTTCATTCAGGTAAATGGTAAAATACCCGATGAAAGATCAGGCATTTTACCGGATGAAGTGATTGGACATTTAGACGAGATTAGGTCAATTATTGACCAACACCAAATTCAGGATGTTCTGGTAGCTCTTGAGCCTGAAAGAAGAAGAGATCTGGTAAGTGTTATTTCTAAAGTTGATTTCCCGGATGTAACTTTAAAATTACTTCCGGATTTTTATCAACTGGTGAGCGGTTTAAACAAAACCAATCAAATTTTCGGAATGCCTCTGGTTGAAGTTTCCCCTGAGCCAATGCCGCTATGGGAACGGGCTGCAAAGCGGCTTCTGGATATATTAGTTTCCATTCTGGCTTTGGTGGTATCTGTACCATTTGTAATTATTGTTTCAGTTCTTATCAGGATAAATTCTGAAGGACCAGCTATATTCAAACAAACCCGTGTTGGAAAAAACGGAAAGGCATTTACTATTTTGAAGTTCAGGACCATGTTTATGAATGCGGAAGATAAAACCGGACCAACATGGGCAAAGGAAAACGATCCACGAATCACAAAGGTGGGATACTGGTTAAGGAAATTAAGACTGGATGAAATACCTCAGTTTTTGAATGTTCTTAAAGGAGATATGAGCTTGGTGGGGCCACGTCCTGAAAGGCCTCACTTTGTAAAACAGTTCTCTCAGCAAATACCTTTGTATACACGCAGGCTAAGGGTAAGACCCGGAATTACGGGTTGGGCTCAGGTAAAGTGGAAATATGGCGGATCTCTCGATACTGTTCGTGAAAAAACTAAGTACGACCTTTTCTATATTGAAAATATATCGCTTAAAATGGACGCTAAAATTCTTATCAATACTGTACTCACCATCATAAAAGGAAAGGGACAGTAATGGAAAAAAAAGCTCTGATAATAATTCCTACCTACAACGAAGCTACCAACATTGTCAGGATGATAGACAGGCTAATGGCTCTGGACTTTCCTATTGATGTTCTGGTAGTAGATGATGGGTCTCCTGATGGAACCGCACAAAACGTAAAGATTAAACAAGAAGAGTATCCCAAAAGAGTACATCTTATTGAAAGGGAATCTAAGCAGGGCCTGGGAACTGCATATGTAAGGGGTTTTGAATTTGCTTTGCAACATAGCTTTGAATACATCCTTGAAATGGATGCAGATTTTTCGCACCGCCCCGAAGATGCTTTGAAACTTATAAGAGCTGTGGAAAAAGGAGAATGCGATGTTGCTGTAGGTTCCAGATACTGCAAGGGAATAAGTATTATAAACTGGCCATTGAGTAGATTAATCCTTTCATATGCAGCCAACATATATGCCAGAACTATTACAGGGTTACCAATTTTCGATACCACCGCCGGGTTTAAATGTCTAAGGAGAAATGTAATTGAGTCAGTTCCTTTGAAAAGAATAAAGTCAAATGGCTATGCTTTTCAGATAGAGCTTCATTTCAGAGCGTGGAAAGCCGGATTTAAACTAAAAGAAGTTTCCATTGTATTTAAAGAAAGACAAGAAGGGGTTTCCAAGATGTCTAAAGCAATAGTCAGAGAAGCGATTTGGAGAGTATGGGCATTGAAATTCAGAAGCATTTTCGGAGCACTTTAAATCGCATTAAGGCTGACCTTGTTAGTTTGATTGATTATATTTGAACAAATTCTAAAAAAGAGAACTCATGCAATATCTTGATTTTGAAAAACCAATAGCTGATCTGGAAAAAAAGATCGAAGAACTTGAAAGTCTTTCTACCGTCGGGGATGGGATTCTGAAAAAAGAGATCTCAAGCTTAAACAAAAAAGTTGAAGAACTCAGGAAATCAATTTTTGCAGATCTTACTAGATGGCAAAGGGTTCAGCTAGCACGCCATCCGGACAGGCCATATACAACAGATTATATTGATAGTTTTGTAGATGACTTTGTTGAGCTACATGGCGACAGATATCATGCAGATGACAAAGCGATTGTTGCCGGTTTGGGTAAGATTGACGGAGAATCAGTGATGGTAATAGGGCATCAAAAAGGAAGAGACACTGCCAGCAGGACATACAGAAATTTTGGTATGGCGAATCCCGAAGGTTACAGAAAAGCTTACCGCTTGATGAAACTAGCTGAAAAGTTTAAGATCCCTATCATAACATTCTTAGATACACCCGGAGCATTCCCTGGTCTTGAAGCAGAAGAAAGGGGACAAGCTGAGGCTATAGCTAAAAACCTGAAAATGATGGCAACGCTGAAAGTGCCTCTAATTGCCATTGTAATAGGTGAAGGTGCCAGTGGTGGGGCAATTGGTATTGGAATGGGTAACGAAGTGTATATGATGGAAAACACATGGTATTCTGTGATTTCTCCTGAGTCCTGTTCTTCTATTCTTTGGAAAACATGGGATTATAAAGAACAAGCTGCTGCAAACCTGAAGCTTACAGCCAAAGATCTGGAAGAGCTGGAGGTTATTGACGGAGTAATTCCTGAACCATTAGGCGGGGCTCATCGTAACCCCGAAGAAGCGGCTGAACTTGTAAGATCTCAAATAATAAAAAGCTTAAAAAGACTCAAGAAATTAAGCCCGAATAAACTTATTGAACAGAGAATTGAGAAATATTCTTCAATTGGCGCTTTTGAGATTGTGAAGTAGTGGCTATTTATTATCCCGATAATAAGCCCATCATTGAATACACCCATAAGTTGAGAAGTCGCTATGGTGAAACAGATAAGATGGGCTATGTGTATTACGGTCGTTATCTGGAATATTTTGAAGTAGCACGAACGGAGATGATCCGCAGTTTTGGGCTCTCATATCGGGAACTGGAAGAGCAAGGAGTAATGTTGCCTGTTATCCATTCCGAATTGGAATATAAAATTCCTGTTCATTACGATGTAGAAATGGAAATCAAAGTGATGGTATTTGAGGTCCCAAAAGTTCGTCTTCAGACATTTTACGAAGTACATACTCAAGATCAGAAAAAACCGCATGTGTTGGGAGAGGTTTCATTGTGTTTTATGGATTCTGAAACGCGCAGACCTTGCAGAGCTCCGGATGAATTTCTGAATAAGATCACCAAACATATTTGAAATGAATGTAGGCCTCGAATTTGAAAATCGGGCACTATATACAATAGTATTTATTGGAAGCTTTTTTCTTTTAATTGTAGCTCTCGGACCGGGATTGTTTGGAAATCCTTCAATACCATATATAAGTTTTCAGTTTGAAGCATTTCATTTTTTATGTCATCAGGACCCAATTCGGTCATATACTGTAAACGGAAGCCAGATGGCAGTTTGTGCTCGGTGCATAGGAATTTATGGTGCGTTCTTCACAGGTGTAATTTTAATGCCTTTATTGGTACTAATTAAAAAAGTAAAGTTCAGATATTATTTCAGATTCTTAATTGGTACTATTATTTTAAATTTTATCGATGTTTTGGGAAACCAATTTGAATTCTGGACGAATACAAACGAGTCGAGGTTAGTGCTCGGGGCTTTATTTGGGCTTAGTTCGGCACTGTTACTTTCAAATGAATTTTTTAAAAAACTAAACACAGAGGATTAAAATGGAAAATGAAGAAATGAAGCCAAATTATTGGCCGTCTGTTATTCAAGCTGCAATTATAGTAGCGGTAGTAACATCTGTTGTTGGGTTAGGCTTGTTATATTATGTAGCAGGTTCAGAACCATCAATGGGAGTTATGATGATATCCGGACTTTCAATTCCAATAACTTGTCTTATAGGCCTTATTGGTGGTATTTTGGCAACAAGGAGCTATGCCAAAGCTTTTGATATAACTTTTCCAATTGGAACAGGGGCACAAATAGGTCTTTTCACAGGAATTATTGCTGCCGTAATTGGAGGTATAATTGGTCAGATATGGAATCTTGTAGACCCTTCTTTAATGGATAGGTTTGCTGACACCATGATCGGAGCTTTTGAAATGAATGATCAGATGCCTGAGTCCCAAAAAGATGAGATTATTACCAGCATGGAAGAAGGATTTGAAGATCAGTCTAGCATGGGGGGCATTCTAAAAGGTATTGCAATCAATGCAGGAGTTCTTGGTTTTGTAAATTTACTGTCCGGCATGATTGGTGCTAAGATCTTTGCATCAGAAGAAGAGTAAATTTAATCTTATTAATATATCATATATAACTCTGTCCTGATTTAGAATCGGACAGAGTTATTATTTTAAACTGATCTCACTAAATGACCCCGGATAATATTTCATCTTCAGATAGTCATACTTTTTACGAGCAAAACATTGAACCCTGGGTAGAACGGAATGGATTCGCTCACTGGGCAATGGCACTTATATGGGTGTTAGTAGCAGCAATCGCTTTTCAGGTTTTTGGAGGAGTTCTTCAACTTATTTTGATTTTTAGCACTGCAGACAACCTCACTGATCCAACCGCAATTATGGATTCTCTTACGGAAAGAGCAGACTTATTGATGCTCGCAAACACAGTAGCTCAGTTCACAATGATTGCAGGTGGAGCATTAATCGGATTAAAACTTCACAGAAAACTAAAAGCTAACAAAGCGTTTTTAAGGCTTCAGAAAGGAGAAAATTTCGTACAGCAAATGGGGTTAACTGCTGCACTATTTGTTGTAGCATTCCCAATTGTACTTTTTTTAGGGTGGATAAATTCTTTTGTGCCGGTAAGCGATTTCATGAAGCAAATTGCTGATCAATCTGCAGAGGTAATCGCAAAATTACTAGGTTCAGAAAACGGAATAGTTTTGGGCTTTTTGTTCATAGGAATCACCCCTTCTGTTTGCGAAGAATTATTATTTCGTGGATATATGTTCAGAGCATTTGAAAAATCAACGAAGTTGATCACTACAATTCTGGTTACCAGCCTGGTATTTTCGATGTTTCATCTGGATATAACAGGTTTACTTCCAAGAATGTTTCTAGGGGCACTGTTGGCTTATGTTACTTGGACATCAGATAGTTTATACCCTGCAATGCTCGGGCACTTAATTAATAATGGAGGAATTGTATTGGCCGCAGGTCTGAATCCGGAAATTCTTGAAAGCACACCTTCTCCTGATTCCGAAATGCCTTGGTTATTAATAGGATTAAGTTTTATAGTTACTCCGGCTGTTTTATATTTATTAAGTAAATACCGATCTGAAATTAACCCTAAGGCAGAACATGTTTAGTGATCCGAAGCCAAATGATATCGAAAACTGGGTTTGTGTGTTAGAACGCAGTACTAAGTTAGAAGTTGAGTTGGCAAAAAGTTATTTGTCCAGCTTAAAAATCCCATCTAATATTTTATCCAAGCAAGACTCCTCGTACAGTTTAAGTGTAGGGGATATGTCTTTCGCATATCTATACGTACCCAATGAGTTTGAAACAGAAGCCAGAAAAGCATTGGAAGAACTGGATAAAGCTGATGAAGAGGAAGGAGAAGATTCTTGAATGAACTCCTGAAAAGAGTATTGTTTGCAGTTCCGGCAGGTATTTTTTTTCTGTCTGTAATGTGGTACGAAAGCTGGACCTTTGACCTTGTTATTATAACAATAGGCCTCTTTACTCAAATTGAAATGGTTAAGCTTTTGAAGAAAGCAGGAACCCCAACGGATTTCGTTTTTTCTGTAGTTATTGGTCTATATGTAATGCTGTTTCCGTATTTGCCGTTTGCTTTCGAAACAGGATTAGGTCTCTTTTTAATTTTTGTGGCAGTGCAAACCTTTAACACCAAAAAGGATGCATTTAACAATTTAACGTCCGGTTTTTTTGCCGGTATCTATGCCCCTCTTGGGTTTTTATGTTTGATGTTGATCAGAGGAATGGGGTCAAATGAACAAGGCTTTGCTCTTGCATTAACATTGGTTCTTATGATCTGGGGTGGCGACGTATTTGCCTATTTTGGAGGAAAGAATTTTGGAAAAAAACCACTCGCTCCTGCAATAAGCCCTAAGAAAACAGTAGAAGGGTTTTTATTTGGTTTTATAGGATGCGCTGTAGGCTTAGCTGTTTCAATTTATGCACTTCCATTCGTTTCCCCGGTAACAATGCTAAACGGACTACCACTTATCCTGCTGATCGGAATTTTCGGACCAATTGGTGATTTAATAGAAAGTAAAATAAAGCGGAAAGCAGAAGTTAAAGATTCATCGAATTTACTACCGGGACATGGTGGTTTTTTCGACCGGTTTGATGCATTAATTCCTGCGTCTTGTGCAATGTATATTTATTTAATTCTTATTCAGGAAATAGGATATGTCACACTTTAGTGCTCAGTGGGAAACTAAAGAATTAAAACTTAAAGATGTCTTTACTATAGCACGAGGGTCAAAAGCATCTGTTCAAAATGTATTTTTAACATTAGACAGGGAAGGTATAAAAGGCATCGGAGAGGCAGGGCCGAATACACGTTATCAGGAAACCCCTGAGACTGTGATACGGTTTTTCAACAGATTCCCTTTTGAAGAACTTCATCAAATTACTACGCCCGAAGAGTTGGAAATTTTTATAAATGATGTTTCCGTTAAACTGAATTCAAACGAAGAGATTAGTATTCCCCAATCCGCAAAAGTAGCCATCGAAATGGCGTGGCTTGATTGGTGGGCAAAATCAGAAAACAAACCTTTGTGGAGATTGTGGGGGGGCGGTTCAAGTGTGGGGCCGGTTTCTTCTTATACTATTGGACTGGATGAGATTTCTGTTATGCAGAAAAAAATTCAGGAAGCAGAAAAGTATCCTCTGTATAAAATTAAATTAGGCACTCAAAAAGACAGGGAAATCATCAGTGGCATCAGAGAGGTTACTGATAACCCACTCAGGATAGATGCCAATGAAGGATGGGAAACGGTTAAGCAGGCTTTAAAAGAAATTGAGTTTTTAAAGTCACAGAATGTGGAACTTGTAGAACAACCAATGCATGCCTCGCTGAAATCAGAGCTTAAGGAGCTGAAAAAATTTTCAGAACTCCCTCTTTGTGCGGACGAAAGTTTTACAGGTTCTGAAAACTTAAATGAAATTTCAGAATCGTTTGATATCATTAACATAAAGCTGATGAAAATAGGAAGTCTTGTTAAAGCAAAAAGGACGATAGAAGAGGCTCACAAACTTGGTTTGAAAGTAATGATCGGTTGTATGATCGAAAGTTCCGTAGCAATAACAGCAGGAGGAATCCTTTCGCTTTTAAGTGAGTTTGCTGATCTGGATGGTAACCTTTTGATTTCCAATGATCCATATTCCGGATTAAAACTGAATGAAAATGCTGAAATTATACTTTCTGATACTAACGGAATTGGAATCGGAAGAGTTTAAACTTAACCAAAACTGATTATCGTAATTACTATATTATCCAAAATTGTAAAGAGCAATTAATAAGCTGATGTCTCAAAAGTTTGTTTCAAATAAAGATAAGTCAGAGAAAATGTTTGAGAACCCTTTTCTAAACGCTTTGACTAAAGCTCATTTTACATTTCCCTTGATTTTGTACTTGCCTGCAGTTTTTTACTTATCCTTTCTTTTTTTTAGAAATGAACATGGTACAGTTTGGCATTTCTTAGGTTTATTTGCAGGGGGTTTTGTGCTCTGGTCAATATTTGAATATCTGGTACATCGGTTTGTCTTTCATTACCAACCAAAAACAGAATTTGGGGAAAAAGTGCTTTTTACCTTTCATGGCGTACATCACGATTACCCCAATGATTCATTTCGATTGGTAATGCCGCCTGTTGTAAGTATTCCTCTTTATGTTGTAATGTATCTTCTTTTTGAAAGCATTTTTGGATACGGAAATCATTTTTCGATCTATTCAGGATTTGTACTGGGCTATCTTTTTTATGATGTTGGACATTATGCACTTCATCATTTTAATTTTAAAAACAAGTACTTTCTACGTATCAAGAAGCATCACTTGCTTCACCATTATAAAGATGAGCATCACGGTTTTGGTGTAAGTATGCCTTTCTGGGATAAGATCTTTAATACCGGTTTTAATAAGGATGAAAAATGAACTATTTGATAACCGGAGGAACGGGTTTTATAGGTCGTGAACTCCGTGAAAAACTTCTTAAAACGGGAAATAATCTGGTAATTATTACCAGGAATCCCAAAAAGTATGAGGATGAAGCCGCAACTAATCAGCGTTTTATAAGTTGGGATGATGACCTTGCTTCGGAGATGGCTAATATAGACGTTGTTATCAATTTAGCGGGCGAGAATATATTCGGACAACGTTGGGATGAACAAGTTAAAGAAAGAATTTACAAAAGCAGGATAGAGTCTACACAATCTTTAGTTGAGGCAATGAAATTGGCAGATAAGAAACCCTCGGTTTTTGTTTCGGCCTCAGCCTCGGGTATTTATGGAGATCAGGGAGATGCTATTCTTACTGAAGAGTATAAAATTGCTGATGATTTCTTAGCAAAAGTTTGTGAGGATTGGGAAAAAGAATCCCAACAAGCAAAAGAGCTGGGTGTACGGGTTGTGAACCCGAGAATCGGGATAGTTTTTGAAGAAGGCGGTGGAGCTTTAGAGAAGATGATCCCACCTTTTAAATTTTTTGTAGGCGGTCCTATTGGTGACGGGAAGCAATATATGAGCTGGATCCATCGGTCTGATCTTATAAAAGCTCTATTATTCCCGGTTGAAAATGAAGAAATGGAAGGAGCGTATAATGTTTGTTCTCCAAACCCTGCAACTATGAATGAAGTTTCGGAGACTTTGGGAGATGTTATGAACAGACCTTCAATTTTCCGGGTTCCAAAATTTGTTCTTGATATTGTTTTAGGAGAAGCTGCTCAGCCAATTACTGATAGTATCAGAATGCAACCTAAAAGACTTCAGGTTGCCGGTTTTAAATTTAGGTTCGAAAATTTAGAAGAAGCTCTGGCTGATATTACTGCCTGAAGACAGAATTAAAAATTCAAAATCAAGAATTATTGTTATCGGACTCAAAAGACTTAGTAACTAAATTTAGCTACCCAGGTTTAGGTTAGTTTGAGATGATAAATTTTTCATTCTTAATTCTTTTTCAAAATCGTCCAGCATCGCAAACCTTCCCTTGTCTGAGCAATCAGTTCTTTTTGTCCATCTCCGTTCAGATCAGTAATAACAGGATATCTCATTCCTGAAGTAGGCAGATCATAAAAACGATCTCCTGTTAATACTTCCCAGGCAAAAAGGCGACCAAATTCTGCAAGAGCCAGTAGATTATCATTTTTGTCAGAATCAATATCTACTAATGTGGGCTCAAAAGTCTGGGAGGCAGGTTGTCCAAGATTTTCAGTTAATCTGAGTTCACCCAAAATATTAAAGCCAAAAACAGATCCGTTTCGGCTTTGTGCTAAAAGCAGATCTTCTCTGAAGAAATTGGTACTATCTTTTAGTAGTACATTTTCTGAAAGACCAACAGAAAGCAATTCATTGTTGGTTACGTATAAAGATTTTACTGAAATAGAATCCATTTTGGTAAACGTTCCCAGAGAATCACTAAAGCTTGGGTTCTTTCCGATGGAATAAAAATTGCCATCAGAACCCGCTCCGTAAACGGAACTCTCATAAACTAACGGAGATCCATTAAATCCGGCATTAATAAATTGAGGATAGCCGGGGCGTGAAGCTCCGTTCCTTAGCCAACTATGAAGAATATTTTGGGAAAACGCCCAAACAGACCAGGTTCCGTCAACCTGAGCAAAAACAGGTTTTGAAGTTACAGCGGTATTTACTGATTTAGGCCAACCGGGAACATTTTCTCCTCTTCCGTCAATTACATGAATAAGACGGTCTTCAGTTGCAGCAATAACTTCAGGAATTCCGTTTCTTCGTACATCGGTTACAGCAATTGGGGCGGTTATTTGTTGGTTTAGCTCTATTGGAAATTTAGGCAAAAGAGTGCCGCTTTGATTCCAGGCAAAGATTTTAGTGCCAGCAGCAAGCATAATTACAGGCTGATTGTTACCATACCAATCATATAAAACGGGGCTTCCAACAGGAATGCTTCCATTTGTTGATGCCTGCAGAACTATTGTTCCGTCTCCTGCAACAGCTACTACATTTCCATTTTCAGTGGCATATATGATCTCATCTGTTCTGCTTCCAACTATGTCTCCAAGAATCGGAGTACCGGTAAGGTCGCTGTTGGATAATGAAGTAACCCAGAGTTCCTGATAAGGTTGCATAGACCCTTCTTTATTTTTAGTGCCCAGCGAAAAATCTATAGAAGACTGATTCAATCTTTGAATTGTGATGTGTGCAAGCTCAAACTGATTCAGTAAACCTGCAGCTTCATTCTTTGGAAGTAGGTAAGGATCTAAAAATCGTTGAAACTCAGAAGATTCAACCCAAACGAACCCACTTACTGCTGCGGGAAGATCTTTTCGGATATTCGAATAATCATCATTATAATAAATAACCCTTCTTCGTGCACGGTCAGATTCAACGCTTTCAGAAAGGCCACGTCTGTTAGAGATCACAACTACATCTCGTGAAATCGAAATATAGAAATCAATAAAGGGACTGAGTTCGGAACCAATAAGCTCGGAAAGAACCGTACTGCTTGCAAAATAAGAATTCCCCACTTTTGAAATAAGATTATTCTGGGCTAAACTCTCGATTTTGTTACGAAATTCCCGGACGTCCTTGATTTTTCTCATAAAGAGATATTCTCCGTTAGATACCAAACCCGACTCTGAAAAAGTTTCTACAGCGAAAGATGAATGAAGGGTGTTAGCTAACTCAGAATAATCAGAGTTTGAACTCAAAAGAAATTTATCGAGATCAGTGAGTCTGGTTGACGGTTTACGCGGAATTGCTTTCGGTGGTAATCTTAGAAGAGCGAATGAAGCAGCATTACTTGCAATAAATCGGTCTAATTCTATAGGTTCATTTTTCGATGACAATGCATGAATTAGTGTGGACCTTGCCGTATCTGACAATGTGATTTTTCCGGAAATATTTATCGTTGAGTTCAAAGAGTCGCCACTATCAGTAAACTGTAAAGATGCAGAATTTGATCCCGAAAAAGATTTATGTACAGATGGTCTCAGGTTTACATTTAAAAATTGCTCAACCCATGAATCAAGACTTGGAGTATTCATTATCAACTGACCCGGAGTTGGATCGACAGGGATTTCCATATAAGCAGAACTTCCTGTATATGACCTGATTGATGATTCAATTGCCAGACTTGAAGATGAAAATATCAGCCAGTTGTGAATTTGTGAAGCATAAAGGGTTATTCCGCTTTTTACTTCGATCTTATGGATGGTTTGCCCTTGTATGGTATAATAATTTTGAGACAAAGGTTGATAGAACTTTTCTACCCATGTGTGTATTGGAGTGTAAGAACGGGTGACCCAAATTAGCTCAGATTCTGTAGACCCTGAGGGAAAAATAACTACACCCTTCAGTGAAAGGTCAGATAAAACTTCCGGATCAAAACTTGATATCTGCTGTGCAGAACTTCCTGTAATATCATCCAGAAGAGAAGCATACCGTGTTTCGGAAATAGAAGAAACGGTAATGTTTTCCTCAGGAATAATAAGAAAACTTGACTCTGAAGGAACTAATGATGTCCAGGGTTGCTCGCTCACAGAAGAACAAGCAAAAAAGAACGAAAAGATAAAGGTTGTAATTAATAGTGCAGATACACGTTGCATAAATGGATTTAAACCATCTTTTTTTGAATATTGATTTTATAAAGGCTAAGTCTCTTTTGCCAAAAAAGTTCCAGCCACACCACGCTAAAAGTAACATTTTTTTAAGCTAAATGAGTTTTCTAAATCCTGTTTTTTTGTTCGCCTTAATCGCTGTGGGATTGCCCTTGTTAATTCACTTATTGAATTTGAGAAAACCTACAAGAGTTCAGTTTTCCACACTCGCTTTTTTTAAAGAGCTTCAGAAGTCAACAATTAGGAAAATAAAGATCAAACGTATTCTGCTTCTTCTGCTTAGGTTATTGGCGGTAGCTTGCCTTGCAATGGTATTGGCAAGACCATTTTTACCTCCCGCTTTAAGTGTTGGATCTTCAGCAAATCAACCAACTATACACGCTATTTTATTGGATAATAGTATAAGTATGAACAGAATTGGTGCAAAAGGTCCTTTATCAGATCAGGCTAAAGATATTGTGCTTAAAATTTTAGATGAATCCAAAGAAGGCGATAGATTTTTAATTCAAACAACTAATGGAGAACCAGTTAATACTTCTGTCTCCAGTGCAAATCAGATTCAAAGTAGGCTTGGTGAGATTGAAGTTGTCAAAAAGGGAGCTTTTTTATCAGAGCGTATTAATAATCTTATTTCGGTATTGGAAGAAACACCCTTTCAAAACAAAAATCTCTACATAATCTACGACAGAAATCCCGAATTAATGCCAACTATAAATAACGAGCTTGCAGAACGGACTTCCGGGTTGGGGATTTCAATTTTTCATGTTGAAGATGTAAAGGCCCAGAATACATTTATATCAGACGTAGCATCTTCCTCTTCAATGGTTGGAAAAGGCATCCCTTTTACTGTTGAAGTAAGTGTAACGAACGAAGGTGAGGTTGTAACAGCAAACCAGTTTTTAACATTAATGGTTGAAGGATCTACTGTGGGGCAGTACCCTCTTCAGATTGAAGCAGGGGTAACTCAAAGTTTTTCATTCGAGGTTAATCCTGATAAGAACGGATCGATAACCGGAACAGCCATTATTGAGGGCGATGGTTTTTCATTTGATAATGAATATTTTTTCTCAATTCAGGTGCCTGAAAAACGTGATATTCTCTGGCTTACAAAAAAGTCTCGTAATCCAGGAGACGTATTATACACTTCTGTAATCCTTGATGCTCAGTTAGAAGGAGATAATCAGATAAACTATACTAAAGCAACATTAGATCAGGCGCCAGAATACAATATTGGAAATTTTGATGCACTTATTTTAGAAGGACTTGATCAAATTCCGGAGTTCTTATTCAGGGAAATTCAGGAATTTGTTCAAAACGGAAAGGGAATAGTGTTTTTCCCTTCCGAAACAGCAGATATTCAAAATTATAATGACTTTTTATCACTATTTAATGCCGGAAGCTTTGTAGGGGTTTTGGGAGATTTTACTTCGTTCAATGCCATAGCAAAAGGTTCGGTTCTTCTAGAAGACCATCCGATTTTCGATGGGCTTTTCACTCTTGATACCGACGAGGAGCTTAGTTTTACGGTTCCGGATATTTATTACTACCTGAAGTTGAGAACAAATTCATCAGGATTGGGTTTGAATATCATAGAAATGAATAATGGTGATCCTTTGTTAAGAGAAAAGAAGTTTGGAGAAGGAAGAGTGTTATTGTTTTCGATTGGAAATAATCCAAGTTGGAGCAACTTTCCTGTAAAAGCGTTGTATGCTCCAACGTACTACAGAACCATTTTATACGCTGCATCTTTAGAAGAAGGAGGGCTTAGCAATCAGTTTTTGGGAAAACCATTCGAGTGGAGAGGAAATGCAGATGCTGAGACTACAGAATTAGTCTACAAAGATGAAGCAATTCAGATTACTCCTCAAAATGTGGGAGGTGCAATCTCACTAAGTTACAACGGATATGAGTGGGAGCCGGGATGGGTTACCGTTACGGACGGGGAGAATATTTTTAAAACAGCTATTAATTTATCACGAAGCGAATCTTTATTCGGTACTCGGATATCGGAAGAATCCGGAGTTTCAGAGAATGTCAATATTGTCGATTCAGGAGCGTTAACTTCTGAGCAGATAATTAAAGAAATCCGGAGTATTGGGTTTGGAAAGGAAGTCTGGCATTGGTTTATGCTGGCAGGATTCTTGCTGTTAATTACAGAGTCACTGGTGTCCATATTTTATAAAGCAGAAACAGTCGCATAATTGAAAGAAATACTATCCATATTTTTCCAGGGTGTAATTGTGTTGTTTACAATTTCATCAACGTTGTTGGCGGGCTATTCCGTGATGAATAAATTTCGGTTACGTAAAGTGAGAATGAGCTGGAGAGCAGGTAAAATGAGAGGCTATCCATTGTTTGCGACTTTATTTCTTGTTTTGATAGGAGGGTTGGGCATTGTGGCACTATTCTTAAATGATGTTAGTCGCTTTCCCGTTTTTGTTTGTTATGTCTGGATAGGATGTATGTGGTTTATTTCAAGCTATCTGGCCTCCAAGCACTACATCACTGATTACGGCATTGTGAAGAATATTAATGAGCCATCCCAAACTATTCCCTGGTTTCAGATTTTGGATCAGGTTGAGATGAAACAAAAAGGAGGGGTTGAATACTCTTTTTCATATTCTGAACTGGATAAAAGCCTTACTGAAGGATTTAAACAATTAAAGCTCTACGTTCCCGATAGCAAAAGAAAGGAATTCGAAAAAATTGTATCTTTAAAGTTGAAAAATCGGTTTGAAGGATACGAAATACCCGACATTGATTTGAAAAATTTACAAAACGAATAAAATAAAAGAGAAGAGATAGATTATTGTTAGACGATATTAAAAATTCTGACATAGAAAAAGAACGAGTGATGCTGGTTGGCTTGTACGGACCGGACACTACAAAATTTCAGGCAGAAGAATATTTAGAAGAACTAGCTCTGTTGGCCGATACAGCCGGGGGAATTACTGTAGAAAAAGTACTTCAGAATAAAACGAATCCGGATATAACCACATTTGTTGGTAAAGGAAAGCTTCAGGAATTGAAGAGGCTTAAAGGAGAGCTGAAAATTGATACTATTATTTTTGATGATGACCTTTCACCTACCCAAGTACGGAATATTGAAGCAGGAACAGACGCTAAAATATTAGATCGAAGCGCCCTGATTTTAGATATTTTTGCAGGTAGAGCTAAAACTGCAGCGGCAAAAACACAAGTAGAATTGGCTCAACTTCAATATTTACTGCCACGACTGACAAGATACTGGACTCACTTATCCCGTCAAAAAGGTGGTATTGGAACTAAAGGCCCCGGTGAAACTCAGATCGAGACAGACAGAAGAATCATTGGCCAACGTATTGCCACACTTAAAGACAAACTGGCAAAGTTAGACAAACAAAGAACTACTCAGCGAAAAGGCAGAGAAGGAATGCATAGGGTTTCTTTAGTGGGATATACCAACGCCGGCAAGTCTACTTTGATGAATGCATTAACAGAAACAAATGTATTAGCTGAAAACAGATTGTTTGCTACATTAGATTCAACTGTAAGAAGACATCAGTTGGAGAATCATACGATTTTATTATCCGATACTGTTGGGTTCATAAGAAAACTGCCACATAATTTGGTAGAAAGTTTTAAATCAACACTGGATGAAGTGCGGGAAGCAGATGTGTTGCTCCATGTGATTGATGGCTCTTCTAAAATGGCTCATGAATACAAAGAAGTTGTTGACACTACTCTGGAGGAATTACATGCTACAAACACGCGGACAATTTTGGTTCTCAATAAAGTAGATATGATGGATGCAGACCGGATCAGAGAAATGAGATCTGATTATCCCGAAGCAATTTTCGTTTCTGCGGAACAAAGTATCGGTCTTGATCAACTGGAAGAGAAGATTGAACAAATGATTGAAAGTGAATACGAGGACCACACTCTGCAAATTCCTATGAGTAAATACAAAGCTGTTGCTTTTATACATGAGAACGCAAATGTAGATAAAGAAGTTTATGAGGGAAGTGATGTAGAGCTTACATTCAGTATGGCTGAAAAAGATTTTGAGCAACTTTCACATCTGTTGAATACTATTGGAACCAATGGAGAAGTTATATAGAATATGCTAGTTAATGAGATTTTAAATACCGAAATAGCACCATTAAAGGATTCAGATCCCGTTTCTTTAGCATTGGCAAAACTTGATCTGCTCCATATCAATAAATTTGTAGTAGTTGATTCCGGGCAAAAGATCAAAGGCATGATCAGTATTGAAACACTGGCTGAGGTTATTGATGAAAATACATTGCTTGAAGATTTACCTTACGAAGAAACTATTTCTGTTCCCGTAACGCAGCATCTTTTTGAAACAACACGCCAAATGTTTGCTCATGAGTTGTATGTTCTTCCGGTTACTGACAATGAAAATAATTTTCTGGGATTAGTTCGCAAAAGAGAAGTACTCAACGGCTTGGGAGATATTTTTAATCTTTCATCTTATGGTTCTGTAATCACAATAGAACTTGCTCAAATTGATTACACTTTATCAGAAATAGTCAGAATCATTGAAACTGAAAACGCAAAAATTCTGGGAATTGCCGTTCAGCAACCTAATGATGTGCTCGACTCAATAAGAGTTTCTATCAAATTAAATCTGGAAGATTCTTCAGTTGTAAGTGCTGCTCTTCGCCGGTTTGATTATGTAATTATTTCAGAAGAAAGAAGTGAAAATATGGAAAATAATTTTTCTGACCGTGCAGACGAACTTATTCGCTATCTTGACATATAAAAGATAAACTCAAAACTATATTACAGCGATAAATGCGCCTTCTGTTTCAAAGCAGCTTACTTTTAATACTTATACTAATTTCAGGTTCGCTCTCAGCACAACGGGTTCAGGCTCCGAAAACTGATGCATATCAAACAGCAATACATCTTTTTGAAAATGGTTTTTTCGAAGAATCACTGAAAAAACTCAATCAATTTAAAAATAATCATTCAGCATCAGAACTTACTCCTTTCGCTGACTATTATATTGCCAGGGCCAATACAGGTATAGATCCATCCCGAATCGAATATTTTTATCAGAATTTCATTCGAGATTATCCGAAACATAACCTGTCAAAGAAATTGTTAAAAGATCTTGGCCATCGGTTTTCTGAAAAAGGAATGTATGATGAAGCAATCAGATACTATCAGGAATCTTTAAAGACTTTTAATACAGTAGCCACTGCCGCTGAGACTGAGTATTGGGTTGCTGAAGCTGCTGCGGAAAAAGGTGATAACACCGAAGCAAGAAGATATTTTTTAGCTCTTGCAGATGATTACCCCGAAAGCGATTGGTCACCAAAGGCATTGTATGCAAGAGGACGTTTATATCTCTCAGACAATAAATTTGACTCGTCTTCAATTGCATTCGAGATTTTAAAAGACCGTTACCCTAACGATGAAATTACCAGAAGAGTAGGAACAGCTCTTGGGGAATCCTATTATCAACAAGGAAAGTATCAGGAAGCAATAGATGCCCTAAGAGCAGCAATGCCTTATTTAGATGATGAGTCCAAAGAAAAAGCTATCTTCCTGATTGCAGAAAGTTTTAATTTTCTCGGAGATTTTAAAGAGTCCTCGAAAGCCTATCTTCAATATCTGAACTTGACCAAAGGTACAAGCAAAGAAAGAAGTGCACATTACGGACTCGGTTGGTTATATCATAAACAAAAGATATATCACTGGTCAGCCGATTCGTTCGAAAAAGCAGCGAACGGAGAGGATGAACTGGCACGAAAAGCGTTGTATTATGAAGCCATCAATCAAAAACTTGGTGGGCAATACCAAAATTCACTGAATACATTTTCTGAGTTTGGTGAAAGATATAAAACAGGACTTTGGGTTGAACAAGCATTTTATGAATGGGCGGTTTCTTCTTTCGAATCGGGGCAGTATGGAGATGCAGTAGAAACACTGCTTACATTGATCAGAAATGAGAAAAACCTTCAGGATCCCGGAAAGGTTTATACACTATTGGGGGAATCTTATTTTGCCAATAATGAATTTACCAGAGCTAGCATAGCATTCGAAGAAGCAGAAAAAATTGCTGATATAGATCCTGAACTTCGGAGGCAAGCACGTTTCCAGAAAGCATGGATTTTATATAGAAATCAGGCTTACGAAGAAGCCCAACCTGTATTTGAATCCGTATATGCTGAAACTCCGACTTCTGAGATCGGAGCTGAAGCGTTGTTCTGGAGTGCAGACAGTTATTACAAACTTCGCCAATATGGAGATGCTGCTCAGAGATTCTCAATCTTTATAAGAAATTATCCTGACCATGAACTTATTGGCGCCGCCAGATATTCGTTGGGTTGGAGTTATTTTGTAACGGGAGATTATGAGAATGCAGTAGCTCCGCTGGAAGCTTTTTTGAATGACTATAATCCTCCTCCTATAGCTCTGTTTCCTTATGATACCGATACGCAATTACGGATTGGTGATGCTTATTATGCCCAGGGAAAGTACAGAGATGCGATCAGCTTTTACAATAAAGCAATTGGAGCCGAACCCGGAGGAGATTATGCCATGTTTCAGGTTGGAAACAGCTATTATCGTTCAGGAAGAACATTTGAAGCCGTAACTACATTCAGAAGAGTTCTTCGCATCTATCCATTTAGCAGATTAAAAGAACAGGCTCAATACAACATCGCTTATATCTATTTGAACTCGGATAATTATTCTCAGGCTATTGAAGAATTCCAAACTGTGATAAATAAATACCCGGGAACAGAATGGGCGGCAAGATCTCAGTATAACATTGGAGATTCTTATTACAATGCCGGAGAGTATGAAAGAGCTATTGAGGCATACAAAAATGTTCTGGAAAACTACCCAAGGAGCAGCTATATCATTGATGCTGTTAACGGTATTCAATATTCTCAGTTATCATCTACAGGGGTTGACAGCAGCTCGGCGGTTTTGGAAGATTTTTTAAGTAATAACCCAAGTAGCGGAACCGCGGACAGACTGAGATATCGTCAGGCTGAAACTGTGTACCAAACCGGAGATTATGAAGGAGCAATCAAAGAGTTCAGACAGTATTTGAGAATCACTAATTCAGATAATTTAACTCCTGAAGCTTATTCTAATTTGGGAGATTCTTATCGCCAAACAGGGCAAATTGATAAAGCTATTAATGCTTATCAAACTATTGCAGATGAATTTCCGGATGATGACCAGGCACCGTCGGCTCTTATCATTCTAGGTAATTTATATTTTGAAAAAGCTGAATATGATATTTCTCATAATTACTTTGAACTGCTTCTGGAAAAAGGATCCCGATATAAGCAGGAAGCCTATGTTGGGATGGGATCAGCAAGTTTAGCAGCCGGACAAACAGGTGCTGCAAAATCAGAATTTGAAGAAGCGTTAAAAGTTAATCCCGGAAATCCTGCAGCGAATGTAGGTCTTGGAAAAGTGGCAGTAGCTGAAAGCAGATTTGAAGACGCAAGAACATTACTTGGTCCGGTTGCAGACAAAAGCACTACCATAAGCGGAGCCGAAGCTCAGTATTATCTGGGAAAGATTGAACAGAATCAGAGTAATTTTGAAGCGGCAATAGAAAACTATTCTAAAGTCCGGGTTTTGTTTGAAGCGTTTGAAATTTGGGTGTCAAAAGCACTGTATAATTCGGCTGAGTGTCATATTCGGTTGGGTAACAGAGGTGAAGCAATGAGCATTCTAAACGGAATCATTGAAAAATATCCTGATACTGAAGGAGCTGTGCAGGCGCAATCCTTATTGGATTCTACAGAATAGATCGTACGCATTTAGAATTTAAGGTCAGCTTGCTGAATATCTTATCTTCAAATTCTCTACTTTCAAATACACTCCAACACACCTTCTTATCAATTAAATGATCCAAAAAGTAAAACCCGCTGATTCATTGCAGGGAACACTTTCTCCTCCACCGGATAAATCCATATCTCAGCGGGCAGCAATTTTTTCGTTACTTCATGAAGGTACATCAGTTATTAAAAATTATTCTTCAGCCCAGGATCCGCAAAGCTCATTGGAGTGTGTAGAAGCATTAGGAGCTAAAGTTACCCGAGACAAAGATTCTGTTTCAATAAAAGGTACAGGAAGATCAGGAATAAAAGCCCCGGAAGAAGATCTGGATTGCGGAAATTCCGGCACAGCAATGAGATTATTAGCAGGAGTAGTTGCAGGGTCAGGAAAACAAGTGCGGATGTGCGGAGATGCTTCCCTGACCTCTCGTACAATGACCAGAATTATTGAACCTCTGGAGAAAATGGGAGCTTATATTTTAGCTAGAAACAGTGCTTATGCTCCATTAATGATTACCAGAGATGAAAAATTAAAACCAATGGATTTCGAACTTCCGATTCCAAGCGCTCAACTAAAGTCCTGTATTTTGTTAGCAGGTTTGTTTGGGGAAACTTCTACAAGAGTGATAGAAACTGTGTCCAGCAGAGACCACACAGAACGTCTTCTTCAGCTAAAAGTGGAAGAAGAAAATGATAAGAAAATTATCTCAGCATCATTAAATGATGAGATACCAAATCAAAGCTATACTGTTCCCGGTGATTTCTCAGCGGCTGCATTTTGGTTAGTAGCCGGATGTATTCTTCCGAATTCCGAGATCACACTTGAAGCTACGGGATTAAATCCGACCAGAAATTCACTGCTTGGAATTTTACAGGAAATGGGAGCAGATATCACCATTGAAAATGAACGAATGGAAGGGGCTGAACCTGTTGGTGATATTGTGGTTCGCAGCTCTGATTTGAGAGCAATTAATATTCCGAAAAACATTATTCCAAATTGTATTGATGAACTACCGATTCTTGCTGTAGCTATGAGTTTTGCTGAAGGGATCTCGGTGATCTCCGGGGCTGAAGAGCTACGCCACAAAGAAACCGATCGTATTATGGCTATTTCAGAAATGCTGAAAGCTGCCGGAGTTAGCTTCAAAGAAAAAGAAGATGGTGTGGAGATTCACGGAAATCCTGAGTTCAGTTTTGATTCCGCTACATTTAAAACTTTCCACGATCACAGAATTGCAATGGCATCAGCTGTATTATCCTTAAATGGAAAATCCAAATCCGAAATTCTGGATGCTGAATGTGCGGCTGTTTCCTATCCCGGCTTTTGGGAGGATTTGGAGGGAATTTCGATTTATGAGTGATTCTGAAACCAACAAGGTTCATATTTATTTGAAATTCTATGATTTTGATATTCATCCGGATGAAATTTCTAAAGTCTTAAACTTAGAACCTACTAGGATAGGATTAAAGGGAGAGGTCTTCTTCATAGGTAATAAGAAGAAAAAAATACAAAGAACTTACAGTTCAAATTACTGGGAGCTTAAAAAAAAGTTTGAAATAGACGATAAATGGGTTCAGGAATTTATTGATGAGTTTATTAAAGAGATTATTGAGCCGAAGAAAGGATTAATTAAGAAAATGATTAAAGAAGGAGATGGTGAGTTCTCAGTTGTACCTTATTTGTACTCTGAAGCTAACCCGGGGTTTTTCTTTGAAAGTAATACTATAAATATTCTTTCAGAAACCAACTTACCGATCAACTTGGATATTTACTGTCTTTAAGGAGCAAAAAATCCTCCTTTGAAGGAGGTGTCCGCAAGCGGACGGAGGATGTTTTGAGATTTGCTAGATTCCTAAACTTCACAACATCCCTCGGATTGTCCAAAGAACCGTTTGGACAATCATCTCCCTTCGAAGGGAGAATTTTCAACTGGCGATAGTATCTCTTGTTTTTAAATTATATAGAACTGCCAAAAAAGTCTCCTCCTGACTTCTCGTCAAACTCTCACTGACAGCTTTTCCAAAGCTTAAAATCCGGTCTGTAAAAATTTCATTCTCAGTTTGTCGCACTGTCAGAGCTGTTTTAAAATTTCGTCTTGGCATTTCTCTTGTATTGTTTACTGTGAACCTGAAAAACAAATAATCAAAACAAGAGGTCAAAAAGTTATGGCACTTATTAAATATTCAAGACCAAGTACCGATCTTTTTTCAAGAAGATTCAATGACATTGTTGACGAAATGTTCAACAACTCAAATAATGGAATGAACTACCGTCAGGATAGTTTTATGCCAAATGTAGACATTGCAGAAAACGAGACTCAATTTGAAATTTCTGCTGAACTACCCGGCCTCAAGAAAGATGCGATAAGTATTGATCTTGAAAATGGACGTTTAACCATTAGTGGTGAGCGTAAGTTTAACAATGAAGAAGAAGGAAAAAACTACCATAGAGTAGAAAGTTCTTACGGAACATTTACCCGTTCATTTTACCTGCCGGATAGTATCAATGAAGAAACAATCAATGCAACCTATACCGATGGAATGCTGAATATCACTATTCAGAAGCAGGAAGAGAAAATTAAAAGACAGATCGAGATCAAATAATCTCGGACATTGTATAGAATAGTAGGTTAATGCTCAGACTGTTTGAACGCAGTCTGAGCTTTTGCGTTACAAGATGTAAACCATATACAATTTATTGGAAACACATCGTTGTAACACCGGTTGATAACATAGAACTATAATTAAGAGATCAATGAATACTACTGTAAAAAATGTATTTGGTGTGGCAGCAGCTGTGCTGTTATTACTTGGAATGAATGCATGGACAGGAAACACTTCCTCCCCTGATTTGCCGAATTACAACACTGAAAATGAAGTTAAATCCGCAGAAAATCGTTCAGTTTCATCATTACTGGATCTGAATAATGCAATTGTTGATATCGCAGATAAAACAAATCCTGCCGTTGTAATGATTACTACTGAGAAAGTTCAGGAACAGCGCGTAATGCGAAATCCATTTTCTCAGTTTTTCGGAAATCCATACGGACAACAAGACCCTGAAACGCGAGAGTATACACAAAGAGGTTTAGGTTCTGGTGTAATTGTATCTGAAGATGGTTACATCTTAACGAATAATCATGTGATCGAAGATGTAGACGAAATTAAGATTCAGCTGTTCAATGGAGATGAAGTTGAAGCAGAGCTGGTAGGAACAGATCCCGCCACCGATATTGCCGTTGTAAAAGTGGACATGGATAATTTGCCTGCCGTAAAGCTTGGAAACAGCGAGGCTCTAAAAGTAGGAGCTTTTGTTTTAGCGATCGGAAGTCCGTTAAGTCAAAACTTAGCACATACTGTTTCATTTGGAATTGTATCAGCTAAAAGTCGTTCTATTGGATTAATAAACAGCGGCGCAGGATATGAAGATTTCATTCAAACTGATGCAGCCATTAATCCCGGAAATTCAGGAGGAGCGTTGATTGATATGAATGGAGAGTTAGTGGGTATCAACTCAGCTATTGCTTCACGCTCAGGTGGAAATGACGGAATTGGTTTTGCAATTCCGGTCAATCTTGCAAAAAGAATCATGGATGATCTGATTGATGACGGCGAAGTTTCCCGTGGATATTTAGGACTGTATTTTGGCGGTGAAGTGGACAGAACCATGGCTAAAGCACTTGGATTAGATGATGCCCGTGGTATTATTGTTGCAAGAGTGGAAGATGACGGACCTTCCGATGAAGCAGGATTACGTGAACAAGATGTAATTGTAGCAATAGACGGAGACCAAATCACAGACTGGAATATGTTCAGATCCAGAGTTGCTTCAATGAAGCCAAATGATGTTGTAGAATTAGATATTATCAGAGACGGAGATTCGAAAACATTAACAGTTACCCTTGGTGAAAGAAGTGATGAAACGGTAGCCAGTGTACGTCCTGAACAAGCAGAATCCATGGAAGAAAAGTTAGGATTCACAGTTACAGATCTGGATTCAAATATTCGTCGTCAGTTGGAATTAGACAGTTCTGAAGATGGCGTGGTTGTAAGTCGAATCAAAGAATCAAGCAACGCTTATGAGCGAGGGTTGCGAAGAGGTGATGTGATCACAACGGTTAAGAATAAGAAAGTAGATAGTGAAACTGAATTCTATGATGAACTCGAAAAGTTGGAAGAAAAGGGTGATGAAGTAGTACTTTTAAAAATAATCAGAAATAATGGGAACCAATTCATCGCTTTCGAGTTAGAGTAGTATCCTATTTATTGTACCCCGAAAAACCAAAGCCATTTCCCTGATACGGAAATGGCTTTTTTATTTAATATAAGTTTCTGTTGAAATAATATTTAATACCGGCATTAATTGACCACTGAAAACGTTTGTCATCAAAGTTGCTGGTTTCAAATTCTCTGCTAAACTGTTGATAGTGTAAAGAAACGCCTGCATTCAGTACCATTCTGTTTTCTATAAAATAAAACAGGTTAGTGCCTAATCGCGAAAGATATTGGTCAAAATCCTGAAAACGACTATCCTTGGATTTTAGATCAATTATTCTGTTTAAAATTGAAGTAGTTAATTGAAATCGATCCGCAAATACCCATAACCATTCAGCGTTAATATCAGCCTGATTGATCCAGTCTTCACCATTTTCTTGCTCTAAAGGTAAAATTAAGTTGTTGCCGACATTTATATTTAATTGGTGGTATAAGTTTAAATTTTTAAACCAGTCAAATTCAAAGTTAAGATGCACTTGTCGGCTAATAGATAAATCCCTGTTAGTGACATCATTAATTCTCTCATCATTTCTTAATTGATTGAAATAAAAATATTCCGCGCTTAGTGATGCTCTGTAGCCTTCAAAACGACTTCCGAGATTTTCACTAAACACATCGTTCAGGTAAAACAGATCAAAGGCATTTAATTGATCAAGTTTACCGTTTACATCGGTATTAACATCGCCCCAAAAATCTTTAAGAAAACGGTCGCGCGTTCTTTGGTAGCCCTGAACTTTTGTAAAGGTTTCTGCTGTATTCAGAATCTCGCTTCTGGAAAGAGAGGTATTCCCGAGTTCTTTATAACGTTCGTTTAAACGAATGGAACGCAGGATAGGGGTAACATTTCTGATTCTGCCAAAGCCAATTCCAACCGAAGGTTGAAAATTAACGTCTCTTTGTTTGATAGTCTGTTCATTAACGGGTTGTCCATTTCTTTCAGACTCACCTTTAAATCTTGAGAATCTCACATTAGAAAATAAATTAGTTATCAGAAAGGCATTTTCAGAAAAGTAATAATCATTAAAAAAAGAAAGAGAGTACTGAAATGCCTGACTATTTGTATTTGAATTCTCCTCATTTTCAGAACCACCAAAAGTTTCCTCTTCATCAAAACTGGAAAAATTTGTGGAAAGCGAAGAGAACATATTCAATGAAAAAGTTCTGAGTTCACTCTCTTTATAAAGTTCATATCTGGGAGATATACTTAAACCGGTGCTGTAATTTGTTTGATCTGTTTCGGCAGTGCCCGGGAAAAAATTGTTAGAGTCCTGATCAATAAATCTATAAGATCCTGAAGAGTTAAAATTAGCCGAACTGATATAAAAGTTACTATATCCCCAATCCGGAAGTCGGTAATCGATCAAATATTGAAAATCTGTGGATTCAGAGTAACCAATACTCTCTTGGGCATTAGTTTGAAAGTTAATTATCAGAAGAAATACAGGAAGAGTCAGTAGCAGTTTTCTCATTCGTAAGTATAATTTTATTTGAGATTTGTGATAAATATGAACTGTTTAAAGGTAATATTTAATAGCATATGTATGTGATAAATTTTTTACTGACTATGAAATTCCGTCAGCCCTTTTCTTTGGCACGATTTTGGGCTTATATGTTCTGAAATAACTTAAGAGGACGAGAATTATGAATTTGAATAAATACACATTAAAAGCTCAGGAGACAATTCAAAAAGCACTGGAGCTGGCTCAATCCGGAAATAACCAAGCACTGGAACCGGCTCATATTTTGAAAGCGTTTCTGATTGATGGAGAGAATGTTGTTGTAAATCTGCTAAACAAATTGGGCGCAAATCTAAGAGCAGTTGAAGAAGTAGTAGATTTAGAACTGGGAAGACTTCCGAAGGTTCAGGGATCATCAGTATCCGGTCAATACTTATCTACAACATCAAAAGAAGCATTTGATAAAGCTCAAAAAGAAGCTGCATCTTTAGGAGATGAATACATAAGCTCCGAACATATCTTAATGGGATTTACTGAGACTAAAGGGCCGATTGCATCCTTACTAAAAGATCAGGGAGTTACTAAGGAGAATATTTTAAAAGTACTTACTGATGTTCGTGGAAATCAAACAGTGGATGACCCAAATGCAGAAAGCAGATACGGAGCATTAAAAAAATATGCCCGAGATCTGAATGAATTAGCAGAAAAAAATAAACTGGACCCTGTAATTGGTCGCGATCAGGAAATTCGTCGGGTAATGCAGATTTTGACTCGTCGTACAAAAAATAATCCTGTTTTGATCGGTGAACCGGGAGTGGGTAAAACTGCAATTGCAGAAGGCATGGCACTCAGAATTGTTCGCGGCGATGTTCCTGAAGGGTTGAAATCAAAAAGAATCGTCGCTTTGGATATGGGAGCTCTTGTAGCAGGTACTAAATTCCGCGGAGAGTTTGAAGAACGATTGAAAGCCGTAGTTAAAGAAGTGACGGAATCGGATGGAGAGTTGATTCTGTTTATTGATGAGATTCATACGCTGGTTGGAGCCGGAGCAACAGAAGGAGCTATGGATGCTGCAAATATTCTGAAACCCGCACTTGCCAGGGGAGAAATGCATGCTGTAGGAGCTACTACTCTGGATGAGTACAGAAAGTACATCGAAAAGGACAAAGCATTAGAACGTCGGTTGCAGACGGTGTTAGTTGGTGAACCTTCAATTGAAGACACCGTTTCTATTTTACGGGGATTGCAGGAGCGGTACGAAGTTCATCACGGAGTTAGAATTACCGATGCTGCTATTGTTGCGGCGGCTGAACTTTCGCACAGATATATCGGAGATCGTTTTCTACCGGATAAAGCCATTGACTTAATTGATGAATCCGCATCCAGATTACGATTGCAGATCGATTCGTTACCTGAAGAATTGGATGGCATTGAACGGCAAATCCGTCAACTGGAAATTGAGCGTGAAGCGTTGAAGCGGGAGAAAGATAAAGGCAAGATCAAAGGAATTGAAAAAGAACTCGCTGATCTGGAAGAACAGAGAAGTACCATGCGTGTTCAATGGGAACAGGAGAGAGATACCATCCAAAAAGCCAGAGAGCTTAAACAAGCTATTGAAACTACTCGGAACGAAGCTGATAAAGCAGAACGTCAGGGTAACTACGAAAAGGTCGCAGAACTTCGTTATGGAACCATCACGCAACTAGAGAAAGATCTTGAAGTAGCAAAAGCAAAGCTGGACGAAATGCAGGATACAAAAGCATTACTGAAAGAAGAAGTAGATGCCGAAGACATTGCCGATATCGTAGCTCGCTGGACAGGAATTCCTGTGAAAAAAATGCTTCAGAGTGAACGACAAAAATTACTTCAGTTAGAAGAAGAGCTTCATAAAAGAGTGATTGGTCAGGATATGGCAATTGACGCCGTTTCTGATGCGGTCCGTAGATCACGGGCAGGTTTACAGGATGAAGAGCGACCGATTGGGTCGTTTTTCTTTTTAGGATCTACCGGTGTAGGTAAAACCGAATTGGCAAGAACACTTGCAGAGTTCTTGTTTAATGATCAAAATGCTATGATTCGAATTGATATGAGTGAATATATGGAAAAGCATTCCGTAAGTCGGTTGGTTGGAGCGCCTCCGGGATACGTTGGTTACGATGAGGGTGGACAACTAACTGAAGCTGTTCGTCGACATCCGTATTCAGTTGTTTTGTTGGATGAAATTGAAAAAGCACATCCTGATGTATTCAATATTCTATTGCAAGTGTTGGATGAAGGAAGGTTGACTGACAACAAAGGAGTAACGGTCGATTTCAAAAATACCATCATCATCATGACCAGCAATATTGGTTCACATTTGATCGTGAATGAAATGGAAAAATCAGGCGGGGAATTATCTGATGATCAGTACGTAAATCTGCAAAACCAGTTGATTGATCAGTTGAAGAAAACCATCAGACCGGAATTTTTAAACCGTGTGGATGATACGATAGTTTTCCATCCGTTGGGAAAGGAACACATTCGTTCCATTGTAGATATTCAATTGCGAAGAGTTCATCAATTATTGGCAAAGAACAAAGTCACACTTCATGTTTCAGATAATGTGAAAGATTGGTTAGCGATCAGAGGCTATGATCCGGTGTACGGCGCACGACCTTTGAAGCGAGTACTTCAGCAGAACATCACCAACAAACTGGCAACTCAGTTATTAATGAGAGATAGTGAAGAACCGATTGAATTCGAGGCTACGATTTCCAAAAACGGAAACGAGATCGATTTTGCGGAAGTAGTGGATGATCCGGAGAAATGGGCGGAAGAAAAGAATTAAGAATTAGGAGATAGTTATAAATATGGCTGTCATCTTGTGCGATCCAGCTTTCTGTAATGTCTCTGTCATCCTGAGGATACTTCCGAAGGATCTGCAAATACATTAAGAAGCGAGTGTTTTATTAGGAGGCCATTCCCCAAGAACTTCCTCGTTCAAAAACTTCCAATCAGGATTTTTTTTAGCTACCAATTCTTTCTTCCATTTTCACTTCTTTCCGTTAATATATTTTTCCGCTTGGATAGCTTCATAGGAAGTTGGAAAAGACTCAAACCATACAAGGCAATAGCAAATAGTTGGATCCTGCGAATGTATCTTTATTTCCCCTATTTTTATAATGCTCAACAAGTCTCATTTGAAGATTGTTTGTTACTCCGGTATACAGAACCTTTCTATTCGGATTAGTAGTTATGTAGGTATAAAATTCTTTATTCATACTAAGTAAGACAGATAACTATCGGATTCCTTACAAAGAAAGAATAAATAAAAAGCTAATCTTGTAGATCCTTCGGAAGTATCCTCAGGATGACTTTGCTTAAACTCGAAACGCCGAGTCAATAATTCGGTTTCCATCTTTGTTACATACCCCGTAATCAAAACCTTCCTGAATACTGTATGCTCCGAAGGCTCCGTCTTTATTGAGGGCGAGGTAGCCAACTTGCGTATTCTTTAAACTGGTTCCATTTCTTTTGTTGCGGGAAATAATTCGATCTACGGCAATTTTACAAGCTTCTTCGGGGGAGTGACCTTGCCGCATCATTTCAACGATTAGCGCACTTCCGGCTGTTTTTACCACTTCTTCTCCTAATCCGGTGGCACAAGCTGCTCCGATTTCGGGATCTACAAATAATCCGGCGCCAATGATCGGGGAATCACCGACGCGTCCATACATTTTCCAGGCGGCGCCACTTGTTGTGCAGGCTCCGCAAAGTCTTCCATCAGAATCAAGAGCAAGCATACCAATGGTATCATGGTTTTCAATATTAACCTGTGGCTCGTATTCTCCGTTTTTTAACCATTTTTCCCACGCTTCTTTTGCTTTGGGAGTGAGCAAGTTCATTTCTTCAAAACCTTGATCTTTGGCAAATTGTTGAGCTCCTGCACCCGCTAACATTATGTGAGGAGTTTTTTCCATTACTTTTCTGGCTACAGAAATGGGATTCTTGTAATTCTGAAGGAATACTACGGCTCCACACTCACCTTTATCATCCATGATGCAGGCATCCAGAGAAACGTTACCTTCTCTGTCAGGTCGTCCGCCATAACCGACACTCATGTTTTCAGGATCGTCTTCTTCAACACGAACTCCGGCTTCAACCGCGTCTAAGGCATAGCCTCCGGTTTCGAGAACTTTCCATGCTGCTTCGTTTGCATTAATTGCTGTGTTCCATGTTGCAATTACAATCGGTTTGCTACCAGTGAATTTTTTGGTATCGGTACATCCAATTCCGGCCAATGGAATAGCACCAAGAAGTCCGGTTTTTAAAAATTGCTTTCGGTTTAGCATAACTGTTAGTCTATTCTCATTGGGTGAGCTTCGGTATTGAACACATGTTTATCCAAATCAAAGACTTTATCATCAGCAAACAGGAGGTAAGCATATTTGAGTGTTTCCGCTAAAAAGAAGCTTTCCATATCATCGCTTTTTTCTTTGGTGGTAACATCTGATAAGGCAGCATAACCATGGTCCGTTTTACAATATTCGACCAGACTTTGGAACATCACTTTTCCCATCTCAATATATTTTTCATCGCCCGTTGCCTGGTATAAATAATACGCTGACTCAATATTTTCAGGTCGCAATGGATATCCAGCCCAGGTTACTTCCATATCCACATAGTTTAAACCCTCAGGTTCAATCCCATGCAATTGCCACATCTTAAAATTAGATTCCTGAACTTTTTCTGCAGTTTCAATGTCTCCTGCAAGCACTAAAACTCCCGGCATAAAAGCATCGAGAGCTCCGTAAGTTGTTGCAGTTCTTTCTCCCGTATCCATATTTGCACGACCGTACCAGGTTCCGGTGGCAACTTCGTCAAGCAGATATTTTTCCAGTGCAGGTTCGTGGGTTTTCCATATTTTTCGGAAGTCTTCATCTCCAAAAAGCAGCCAGGATTTCAGCGCATATTCGTAATAAGAGTCTATCATCCCGGAAATATGAGCTTCTTTATTTTGCCATTCACCGGTTTCCACATCAATAGTTGTTCCGACTAAATCTATTTCTGATCTATTTTCATATAAAGCCATCATAGCTTTCTTAGCACTCTTATAAAAAACAGAGTCTTGGGTATGTTTGGTGAGTGTCCCGAATTCGATCATCAAAGTTCCGATCTCAGCTGGGTTATTAACTTGCCATTCGGTTTCTCCGGTTTTAAGGTTAACCCTTCCATAAGTCATACCTGTTGCTGAATCAAATGCAGGGAGTAATCGTCTTCCAAGATCTTCAGCTAATTCCAGAAACCGTTCGTCTCCATCCATCTCATACGCTGAAAGAAGTCCACCCAAAAGGCGAATAGTTATCTCGAAATTGGATACAAAGAAGTCATGATCGAAAGACAGCTCAGAAAAGATCAATTCTTTTGCTTCAGCTGCCTCTTCATCCAGTCCCATTAACAACATAGTGTCAAAAGCATCCACCGGAGTCATCAATAAAGATGCGTCATACCAGTTTTTAGAAGATTTTGACAACGGTTTCAGTGCATCATCTCCCCATGCATGTAGTTTGTAGCCGTTCCAAGCGTGTAGGAATTCTTGTTTTACTTGTTCAGCAAGTTGTTCTTTCTCTGATTTTTGAGGTGCACACGCTATCCCTAAAGCAAGTGCCAATAATAAAAATCTCTTCATTAATTAATCGGTCTGTGTTCTGTTTTCTTCGCCCAGTTTTTGTTAGGTGCAGATCCCATTTCAAAGATCAATTCTCCACCCGCTATAATTTCTTCATGGGAAATATAGCTTCTCTCCAAAGGTTCTCCGTTTAAAGATACTGACTTAATGTAAATATTTTCATCTGAAACTCCATCAGCAATAATTGTAAAAGTCTTTGTGTCAGAAATAGTTATAGCCACTTTTTCAAATCGTGGAGTTCCGATCACATAATTACCGGAAGCCGGGTTAACCGGATAAAATCCCATTGCTGAAAAAACATACCAGGCCGACATCTGTCCACAATCTTCGTTCCCACTCAAACCATCAACTTCAGTAGAATATTGGGTGTGCATGATTCGGTGTAAAATTTCCTGAGATTTCCATGGTTTTCCGGCATAATTGTATAAATACCCAATGTGATGACTGGGTTCATTCCCGTGCGCATATTGACCGATTAAACCTGAAATATCAGGAGAAGTATTTTCTCCGGTGATATTCGAGTCTTCATTGAAAAGCGAATCCAGTCGCTCTGAAAAGGCATCATCACCGCCCATGTATTCTATCAGTTTATCCACTTGGTGTGGAACGAACCAGCTGTGTTGCCACGCGTTGCCTTCAGTATAGTCGGTGTTTACACGATGAACGGATCTCTTCGGATCAAAAGGCTCAACCCAATTCCCTTCAGCGGTTTTGCCACGCATAAATTTAGTTTGATCATCATATACATTTTGCCAGAACCCGGATCTTACAATGAAATGTTCATAATCAGATTCTTTTTCAAGCATAAAAGCCATTTGAGCAATGGCCCAATCATCAAAAGCATATTCAAGCGTTTTAGTTACCGATTCATGCTCAAGTTCAGAAGGGATATATTGATATTTTCGATACAGATCAGTTCCACGTTTATTTTGCATAGCACTTGCTTTCATGGCTTCGAAAGCAAGTTCGGCGTCATAGTCTCTGAATCCTTTGGCATACGCATCTGCGATCACTGGAATAGCGTGATAGCCGGTCATGGTGTTGGTCTCATTTCCGTGCAATTCCCAAACAGGCAACAAACCGTTTTCTTTGTAAAAATCCAGCATAGTTCGGATCATGTCGTTTACTCTCTCAGCATTCGTAATAGTAAGCAAAGGGTGTTGTGCTCTGAATGTGTCCCATAAAGAATAAATGGTATATTTTGTTTGATCCTGATTGGCATCAGAAAACAAAACGGGAGACAGCTTGGAATGATAAAGAGCAGTATAAAAAATCGTCTTTTTCCCTTCGTCTCCCTGAATTTTGACCTTGCCGAGTTCTTCATCCCAAGCCATTTCAGCAAAGAGCTTGGTTTCGTCAAAATCCCAATCCTTCAGAGTTTCCAGATTTACTAAAGCTCCTTCTTCACTTTGGGATGAGATGGCGATTTTAGCCAAAACTTCTCTTCTGCTGTTTTCAAATTTTAGTACCCCAAATGAAGTAAACCCTTTGTAATCAGCTGAATCAGCGATGATAAAGTCTGAAGAAAATTCCATTGCAAAATAGACATGCTGATCGTTTGCCCAACCGGAGGATCTTCGGTAACCAACTAATTTTTTATCATTGCCTTCTCCAACAACTTTGAAATAACCTTCGGTGAAAGAATCCCAATTTAAACTATAGCCCAAATCCAGATTTAAAAACTGAAGGTCGCCATATTCATAAGTAAAACGATACATGGCTACTCGCTCGGTTACGGTCATTTCCGCATTGATCTCATAATCATCCAGAAAAACACTGTAATATCCCGGAGCACCTTTTTCGCGATCATGAGAAAACCTGGAGGCGTAGCTTCGCTTACTTTCATATTTACTAGAATCAGACAGAAAAACTTTACGATTAGTCGGCATGATCAGAATGTCATTCAGATCTCCGATTCCGGTACCACTTAAATGCGTTTGAGCAAATCCCGTAATAATGCTGTCAGAATAATGATATCCCGAAACCCAATCCCAGCCGGGGGTACCGTTTACAGGACTTGGTTGAATCATTCCAAAAGGAAGTGTTGCTCCCGGGTAAGTATGTCCGTGTCCGCCGGTGCCGATGAATACATCTACGTATTTATTGGGTGATTCGTAGTTGGAGCATGAAATTAGAAGTAAAAAGGAGAAAAGGAAAAATTGAAATTTCATATGATAATTATACAAAAAATAGAGATTCTAAATCTATGGCGATGAAACGGTTCTATTAAGAATAAATAAACAATGTAGGGACGCAAAATCTTGCGTCCCTACATGTGATAAAAGAAATTCCCTAACCCTCTAAAAAATCTAAAAACCTTTGCACGGCTTTTCCTCGATGACTGATGATGTTTTTAATATTAGGGTCCATTTGTGCAAAGGTCTCTGCAAATTCATCAGGCATAAAGATTGGATCGTAACCAAACCCTTTTTTACCTATTTGTTCTTCGATAATTTTTCCTTTACAAATTCCTTCAAAAGTCCATTCTTTGTCACCATCCACTAAAGCAACAACGGTTCTGAATTGTGCTACACGGTTTTCTTTTCCATCTAAAGCTTCTAACAGCTTCAGGACATTATCTTGGTAAGAAGCATTTTCACCTGCGTATCTTGCAGAAAAAACTCCGGGAGCCCCGCCTAATGTTTCTACTTCTAATCCGGTATCGTCAGAGAGAGCAGGAATTCCGGTTTGTTGATTTACATATCGCGCTTTTTTGAGAGCATTTCCCTCAAGCGTTGGTTTGTCTTCTTCTACTTCTTCCAGATCGGGGAAGTCGAGAGCAGAAAACACATCAATTCCCAGATGAGCAACTAATTGCTTCATTTCTTCAATCTTGTTCTTATTTCTGGAAGCAAGAATCAGTTTATCCATCCAAAAACTCTTCTTTTCGAGGGTTTAGTTTGTAGTAAAGATTTATAGCACTTCCTACGGTTAACATCGCATTCAATACTGTGAAAATAAGATCTTCAGTCAGAATCGAGTAAACGGTAAGTAGCAAACTGGAGGATACATACATCAGAATAAAAGCAAGACTAATATCCGTTTTTCCCATTTTGATGGTTTGCCATGTTTGGGGAATCCATGCTCCGATTAAAATTCCGAATCCTGCCCAACCTAATAGTTCTATTCCACTCATAATATATGATTTTGAATTTCTTTGATTGCTTTCATGTCTAAACGTGGTCCGTATTGTGATACAATTTTGGAAGAAGCCAAACTTGCCAATTTACCCGAACCTGCATAAGTGTGTCCGTTAGTGATACCGTATAAAAACGCTCCTGCAAACATATCGCCTGCTCCGTTGGTGTCAACGGCATTCACTTCATAGGGTTCAATATCGATGAAAGTATCTCCGTCAAAGATCATAGCGCCATTTTTACCTTGAGTAATCACAAAGCGCTTGGCAACTTTCTTTAGTTCTTCACGAGCAACATTAATGTTAGAACTATCTGTGAATTTCAGAGCTTCTTCTTCATTACAAAAAAGTAGATCCACAGAGTTGCCAATAACTTCATGAAACAGTCCTTTAAACCCTTCCACAATTGACGGATCAGATAAGGTGATAGACGTTCTTACTCCATGTTTATCTGCCAATTGCTTAGTGAGCTTCATTGCTTCAAATGCAGTTGGAGAAGCTACTAAATATCCTTCCAGGTAAATATATTCTGCTTGTTTTATATCATCTTCACTTACTTCATCTGTAGAAAGTGAAGTAGTAATCCCCAGAAAAGTATTCATGGTTCTGTCGGCATCATCGGTAATCATGACCAGACACTTTCCGGTAATTCCTTCTTCACGCTCCATTCCATCCAGATTTGTTGAAATACCTGCGTTGGTAAGATCCTGTAAATAGAAATTTCCAAATTCATCATCAGCAACTTTGCATGAATAGAAAGCTTTACCTCCGAACTGAGATATGGCCATGACTGTGTTAGCAGCAGAACCACCTGACTTTCTGTTTGATTTTTCCGGATTTATAGCTTTAATAAGTCTGGTTTGTGTTTCTTCATCAACTAAAGTCATTAAACCTTTTTTGATTTCATGATCAGTGATGAAATTCTGACTTACTTCAAAATCGATATCGACAAGAGCATTGCCAATACCATATACATCGTATTTTTTATTCATATAAAGTATTAAAAGAGCATTCCGTTTTTAAGAGATGGAAAGTACGGACAGTTGTACTTCTTTAAAAACCGTTAATTGCTACTTAACTTTATGATCAATTGCCTACATTCTGATTATGAATAAATTCCAAGATTTTTTGCAGCGAAGATTGATTTCAGACTTACCCGGGAAAAATGCACAAAATCTGATGCGACCGGAGCCAAAAATTGATCGTAAAAATGAAATGACCTACACACCGGAGACTAATAATTTCAGAAATAGCAGTGTGTTGGTTCCAATTGTTAGCTGGAAAAGAGAACCGGAAATTATGTTCACTCTTAGAACTTCAGGTATAAAACATGGAGGACAAATCAGTTTTCCCGGGGGAGGAAAAGAGGGCGATGAAACTATTGAGGAAACCGCATTACGTGAAGCTCATGAAGAAACGGGTTTAAAGCCTGAGAATGTAGAAGCTGTTGGTCGTTTAACACCTCTTTATATCAATCACTCTGAGAACATGGTTACTCCGGTAGTCGGCTTTATAAAAGAAGAGCAGGAATTCTGTGCAAATCCAAATGAGGTAGACGAAATATTTACGGTGCCAATTTCAAAGTTAGTGAATGGTGAGTTTTCCAAGGTTGAAGACTGGAAACTTCGTGATCTGGATTATAGTATTCCTCTTTGGGATGTTCATGAAGTGCCTCTTTGGGGGGCAACGGCGATGATGCTAAGCGAGTTTGTGGAGTTGTATAAAGAGTTTTTGGATGAATAGTGATTTTTTTGATATCCGGTAGGTGCGTATGGCGAAACGCACCTACGGTGTAATTTTTCCACAGCTGGTTCAAACTAACTCAGAAGCTTTTTTACCTAAGTTCATTCCTAAAGCCACGCCCATGCCGCTAAGTCCGGCAGCCAAAAAACAATTATCACCTATTTCTTCTAAGAGATAGGATTTTGATTTTGTAAAACCCATAATTCCGGACCACTCTTGTTCTATTTCCCAACCATCGGGTAATTCCAAAGTATCATTGGCAAAGTTGATAAGGTATTTTTTGATCTCTTCATTTACTCCAAACTCGGAAGTGGTCTCGGCATCATAATTTACATTTCGTCCGCCACCTATCAGAATTCTATTATTACCGACATTTCTGAAATAAACATATCCTTTGTTGTAATGAAAAGTGCCTTTCCACTTTAGCTGATCTATTTCTTTGGTGATGAAAACATAACCTCTTCCCGGTTTAATATTAATTTTAGGAAAGACTGTATTGGTAAAGGCGTTAGTGGCTATTATCAATTTTTCTGCCGGCAAACAAAGTCCGGATTCAGAGGATATTACATTTTCTTTGATATCAATGTGGGTTATATGAGTATTCCACCTGAATTCAATTCCGGATTGAATGCATTTTTCATATAAAGTCCGGATCATCTTACCGGGATGAAGCATTCCTTCCACACGGTTGAAAAAAGAAGGAAATGACAAATAAGTCCCGGCTTCAAAAACTTCTTTTTCGCCGATCATTTCTTCCATAATAGAATTCAAATGAGGAACGTATTCAGTTAACCTCGCATATTCATCCGGATCGGTGAAAATTTCCCAACCTCCACAGGCATCATAATCAATGTTTTCATCTCCAAGAGTTTCGCGGAGTAACAGTAATCCATTATAGCGGTCCTGAATTCGTTGTTTTATAACTTCTTCAGTTTCTAATTCCAGATCTGAAACCAGTTCACCAACGCTCCCAATACATGCAAATCCTGCATTTCGTGTACTTGCTCCAATAGGATAAAAACCCCGATCGACCACAAGTATTTTTGCGTCAGGATGTTTCTTCTTAAAAAAGTATGCGGATGAAAGTCCCGTTAAACCGGCACCCAAAACGATCAGGTCGTGTTTCTGATTATAGAGTTCTTTTTCCCAATATGATCTTTTAGGTTCAGACATTACTATTTGTTCAATACCAATGCCGCCATTAGTGGTGCAGCCGTTAAAAAGAATCTATCATCCACATTATATTTAGGATGATGCCAAACGTAAGTTGACTCCGACTCATCACTTCCACTTCCGACAAAAAAGAAAGCTCCCGGAAAAATCTCCTGATAAAAACCAAAATCCTCACCTGCCATACTGGGACGTTCAATTTCAATTGCAGCTTCGGTTCCGAATAATTCCTGTGTTGTTTCAAGCACATTCATGGTCTCAGCTTCAGAATTTATAACAGCGGGGTAGCCTCTTCTATAATCCAGCGTATAACTTGCACCATGTGCCTCAGTAATTCCTTTTAACAGATCATGAAGTCTACGCTCGATTAAGTCTTTAGTGTCTTTGCTGAAAGTGCGCACGGTTCCATACATTCGTACTTTTTCGGGGATGATATTATGAGCAGTTCCGCCTTCAATTTTCCCGATGGTAACCACAGCTGATTCGGTTGGATCAACAGAACGACTGACAATTGTTTGTGCAGCTGTGATGAACTGCGATGCTATAACTACAGGATCCACAGCTTCATGAGCACGGGCGGCATGACCTCCTTTTCCAGTAATCACGATGTCAATTTCATCGGGGCTTGCCATAAACTGTCCGGCTTTGATTGCTGCGGTGCCGGGTTTGTGACTTGGGGAAGTGTGAATGCCATAAATAGCATCAACATTTTTGGATTGAAGGAATCCCGTATCGCACAAAAGTTTTCCGCCACCGGGCAACTTTTCTTCTCCCGGTTGAAAAACTAATAGTACGGTTCCTTCGATTTCATCTTTCAATTCCATCAAAATTCGTGCGACACCTAGTAAATTAGAAGTGTGCGCATCATGGCCACAACAGTGTGCAGCACCTTCATTTTTTGAAAAGAAATCTTTCTTGAAATGTCCTTCCTCATTCATGGCAAGAGCATCGATGTCGGCACGTAACGCAATAACACGATCTGATTTCTTATTTCCTTCAATAATACCTACACAACCTGTTTCCAAAGGGCTTTCATATGCAATTCCGAGTTCATCAAGCTTAGATTTGATGAATTTAGTTGTTTCAAATTCCTTATAACTCACCTCAGGATGTTGATGCAAATACCGTCTGATTTCAATCATCTCCTGATGAAAATTCTTAGTGAGCTCTTTTATTTTGTTGTGAAGGTTCATGCTTTTATGGATGAAATTAGATGAAGGAATAATATATATACTTAGCTATCAAATCTGTAACTTTAGATTAAAGCAAGCGTACGGAGTGTTTGTACATTCAAATAGAAAAATATGAAAAATAGATCCTGGGAAATAATTGTAGCAGGCCTGTTCTTATTACTGGTGGCTATTATTATCACTTCAAAGGCTGATGATAATAATCATTCACATGATGAAGAGGAATATACAGCTAGGACAACGGCAAAAGCCACATCTTCAGATAGATCAAAAACCTCCACCAGAAGTGTAACGGTTATTGATGTTGAAGAGCTCGCAAAGATGGAAGAGCTTAAAGAGTTGGAAGAACTAAAATCTCTTGAAGGTCTTGAAAAACTTAAAAATTTAGCTGCATTAATTCCTGAAGAAGCCAAGCAGGAGATGATGACCGAATTAGATGCTGCTTTAAAAGAACTTGAAGATGACAGCTTTTCTATCAACATAGATCTTTCTGAAGGCTTGTTGATGCTTAAAAAAGAGTATAAAGTAACTCCTGGCGAATGGAGTAATGTGTCTCCGGGAGTGTATGCATTTACTGAAGAATTTGATGCAACAGAACTGGATGATATTTCTGTTCAGTTAACATCAGGATCAATAGTGCTGGTTGGTTCTGATGATTCAAATGGCTCAATAACAGTAAAGGCATCAGGAGAAATAGCTGCAAAAGAATCGTTGGAGGAAATGGTGTCAGTATCTACAAAAAAGAACGGTTCTTCAGCAGAGATCAGAGTGTTTAATACTAAAAGCCGTGATTCAAACATTCAGATGCAGACCACCATTTATATTCCGTCTTCAATGGATATTACTTCGTTTACCAGTGGCGGACATATTGAAGCTACAAACTTTCAAGGAGATGTCGAATGCAAAACGTCAGGCGGTCATATAACTTTGAAAGATCTTTCCGGTGATATAACAGCATTTACAGAAGGTGGACATATAAAATTGTCAGATTCAAAGGGTGATGCTTCATTGAAGTCTTTGGGTGGACATCTATCAGCCGTTAATTTTGAAGGTGATCTGGAAATGAGTACATCCGGAGGAAATGTGTCGGGTAAAGATCTTTCGGGTAGTACGAATGCATTTTCAAGCGGAGGAAATATCAAGCTGAGTTTCCTGAGTATTGGCGGAGATATACAAGCCAGAAACGGAGCCGGTCAGATCGATCTTTTTCTCCCTTCTGATGTTAATGCTGACCTGAATGTAAACGGCACTAAAGTAGAGATCGATGAAGTTTTCTCCTTCAATGGCAGTAAAAAGAAAAATCAGATCATTGGAAAAATTGGCAAGGGTGGAGTAGAAGTTGTAGCTAAAACAGGATACGGAACGGTATCGATCAATAAGAATGAGTGAACGCCCGGATCATCACATAACAAAAGACGGTTCCTCCACACTCTATTCTAATACCTATAATCAGTATTTTCACAATCCAAACGGATCTGTTTCAGAAAGTAAGTACGTTTTTTTCGAAACGCCGAATGTTCCGGATGCTTTAGTTCAGAACGAGAAAGTTACTATTTTCGAAGCAGGATTCGGAACCGGATTAAACTTTCTTTTGCTGCTGGATTATTATCTCTCAGGTACATGCACTTCTAAAGTTGAGTTTCACAGTGTGGAAGCCTTTCCAATTTCAGCTGATGAAGCCGGAAAACTCAATTTCGCTTCTTTTTCGGATTTTGCAGAACTGAGTCCGGTTTTGAAAAATATATTCACAGACCTTAAAAAGGGGATGAATATTATAAAACCGTTGCCTGATGTTGATGTGACTCTGTTCCTCTTTACAGGGAAGTTCGAAGATTATGAAAGCGAAGGAGTTCAAGCTGATTTCTTTTTCCACGACGCCTTTTCCCCTGAAGTGAACGAAGAACTATGGACTCCGGAAACATTCCAAAAACTGAAATCTTTTGCTAGTGCTGGGGCCGTGCTTAGTACTTATTGCGCAGCTTCAAAGGCAAGAGCTGCTATGGCTGTAGCAGGGTGGAAGCTGGCAAAAGCGAGAGGAGCATTAGGGAAAAGGGAAATGACCATTGCATCTCTATCTGAGAATAATCTGACCAGTTATAAAAGGATAAACGAAGAACGACTTATAGAACGATTCAATAATGGAGATTTTGATCGTTGATAGAAATATAGTCCCCTGTTGAGAGGAGATTCAGGGGTGTGTTTATTTGCCGAACTAAAAAGAATAGGTAACTGAAAGTGTTCCTGTTGTCGAATCTTGAGGAATGTACTTTAGCTTAAAAGAATTGCTATACCAATCGCCCGAATATTTTGCTGTTGATGAATCAGAATTCAATACATAAAGTTCTGAAAAAGAAGAGTCAGGATTACTTAATATTAAGGATGCTCTCCCGTTAATATTGCTTTGAACTTTAAACTCAAGATTAGTGATAGATTCATGAGAATCAGGAGCAAAAAAAGAAATTGAAAAAGATTGAGATATATCGTTAAAAGTTGTTGTTTGAACAGTTGTTTTCGGGACTTGAAATAAGTTAAAAATGCCCCATGCAATCATCAGAAAGATACAGGCGGTAAATAGTAAGAAAAGTTTTTTCCATAGATCCATAAAATAAATGTGTATTTATTTACTAATTCTATCAAGTAATAACTCCGTCAGGGTTTTAAACCCTGACGGAGTTATTAAGAAACCTCTTTCAAGAAAAACTTACATATCTAATATGCTGAATTCCATTTAGTTCATTAATGGTTTTCAGTTCATCGTCTTCAAGCTTTTTATCTATAGTTAAGGCGGTAATGGCATTTGAGCCTTTTTCAGTTCTGCCTAATCCCAGAGCTCCGATATTAATGCTTTGCTTAGCCAAGGCTCCGCTTACAGAAGCCAACATGCCCGGGACATCCTGATTTTGATATAAAATGATATCGCCTTCTAACCGAAGCTCAATTCCGTATTTATCAATTTGGACGATACGGTAGTCATTTTCACCAAATACAGCAGCAGAAATACTGCGATATTCTGAGCCTTCAGCAAAACGGATGGTGACAAGGTCATTAAAAGTTTTCCCTTTAGAGGAAAGCACTTCTTTGATAGAAAAACCGCGCTCATCCGCAAAATGACGTGCATTGATCAGGTTTACGGAATCTTCAACATAGTTGGTCAGCATTCCCTTCAGAATACCGTCGGTTAATACGTCTGCAAATTTTGCACAATCTCCGGAGTATTCAAATTCCAGACTGCTGGCATGCTCGGGAGAAAGTTGAACAGCCATTGCGCCAAGCTTTTCTGCCAGTTGCAGATAGGGTTGTACTTCCGCATTCGTTAACAGGGAAATAGACTTGCCATTCAAACTTCCTTTATAGTTTTTGTTCTCCAATGCATCCGACATCTGTGCAGCAATTTGTTCAGCCACTTTTTCCTGTGCTTCTTCTGTTGAAGCTCCTAAGTGTGGAGTACAAATAATGCCGGGATGTTCCAGTACTTTATAGAGTTCTTCAGTTGGCGGTTCCTGAGAATACACATCCAGTGCAATTCCGCCAACAACACCGGAATCCAGTAATTCAGGTAAATCTGATTCTTCGTAAATTCCACCACGAGCACAGTTCACCAAACGGATTCCTTTATTGAGTTTATCTGCATTTTTCAGAGAAACCAATCCTTTTGTTTTTTCTGTTAGTGGAGTATGAACAGAAAGAAAATCTACAGTTCCTAAAAGGGTTTCTATATCAACTAATTGGATCCCCATTTCAGAAGCGTGCTCTTTTGTGGCAAACGGATCATAAGCCAAAACTTCCATTCCAAAAGCCTGCATCCTTGATGCTACTTCCGACCCGATCTTGCCAAGGCCTACAATTCCCAGCTTTTTTCCATGAACCTCAGTACCCATGTATTTTTTACGATCCCATCCTCCGTCTTTTACAGTAGAAACAGCAGTAGGAATATTTCGTGCCAAAGCGATGATCATTCCACAAGTATGTTCGGCAGTAGAAATTGTATTTCCATCAGGAGTATTCATTACCAGAACTCCTTTTGTAGTTGCAGCTTTGATATCGATGTTGTCAACTCCAACACCGGCGCGACCGATCACTTTCATATTGGTTGCTTTTTCAAGTAATTCCGGAGTTACAGTAGTAGCACTTCTTACTACCATTCCGTCATACTCCCCAATACGGTCAAAGAGTTCTTCTTCAGTAAGTTTTCCGGGCTGATCAGCCTGAATATCTCTGGATTTAAAAACCTGTGCACAAACAGGATCTACGCTATCTAGTAAAAGTACTTTGAATGACATGTTATATTAAATGGGGTATAAGTTATTCTTTTATAAAATCCTGAATCAATTCCTGAATTTCAGGGATTCCTTTTCGTGAACTGGCTGAGTATCCCAGAATAGGAACTTCAATATTCATTTCAGCTAAAATATTTTTAACTGTCTTTTTTGATTGAGCGAATTTGTTATTTGAAAGTTTATCTGCTTTTGACATCAACACGCAAAAAGGCATTTCATTGGAAGCAAGCCAGTAAAAGAAATCCTGATCCAATGCAGAGGGTTTATGACGGGCATCTATTACTGAAAGAATAAGTTTGAGGCTCGTTCTTTGTGTTAAATACTGACGGATATTTCTGCCCCATCGTTCTCTTTCTTTTTTAGGTACTTTTGCAAAGCCATAGCCCGGAAGGTCTACAAAAAAACAGTCATCACCGATCTGATAGTAATTCATTTGCTGAGTTTTACCGGGCACATTGGAAGTACGGGCAATGTTTTTGCGGTTCACAATTGCGTTTATCAAGGAAGACTTTCCAACATTGGAACGACCTGCAAAACAAACTTCCGGAAATTCATCAGGTGGGCATTCTTCAATATTGGTAGCGCTGGTTATGAATTTAGCTTTACCGTTAAACAAGTTCATTCTCTTCCTTTTCAACACCAAAATTTACGGGAACAGGATAGTTGCTGGTAAAGCAGGCCGTACAATAATCGTGACCCGAAGGATTTGCTTCTTTAACCGCATTTACCAATCCATCAGCGGATAAATATCTAAGGCTGTCCACACCTATTTCTTCTGCGATCTTATCTACATTTCGCTCAAACTTATTGGCGATAAGCTCCTCAGGACTTGGGAAATCCATTCCGTAATAACATGGACTAATAATTGGAGGGGAACTTACCAAAAAATGAATTTCTGCAGGATTACAGGCACGGATCATATCAACCAACAAACGGGAAGTAGTACCTCTTACGATAGAATCATCAACAATAATGACAGACCGCCCTTCTATTACACCACGAACCGGGTTGAATTTAGTTCTTACTTTTTGCTCCCGTGATTTTTGTCCCGGAGAAATAAATGTTCTACCTACATAATGATTTCGAATCAAGCCAATGTCATATTTGCACTCGTGTCCCATTTTTTGATTCTCATTTGCATAACCAATAGCCGCAGTGTTACTGGAATCGGGAACGGAAATAACAACGGGTTTCTTCTTAGAATCTTTAATGGTAACCACTTCATCAATTGGGTGTTCCTTTGCAAGAGCCTGCCCTAAATTTCTTCTGATCTTATCAACCATTTCACCAAAGATCATACTGTCGGGTCGGGAAAAATAAACATATTCAAAAATACACTGGCTGGTTTTTGTACCCTCTTTTGGCTCTATAAAATAGGATTTTACTTCTCCTGAATCTGAAGCTTCCTGATCTATTACTACAACTTCGCCTGGTTCTACATCACGAATGTATTCCGCGTTATTGATATCGAAAGCACAAGTTTCGCTGGCAAGACAGAATTTCCCATCCTTTTTTCCAAGCGCTAAAGGCCTGAAGCCGTTAGGGTCTCTTACACCGATCAATTTATCATCAGCAAGAATTACCAGACAATACGCTCCTTCAATTTGATGCAGCGCGTCCATTATTTGTCCCATCTGATCCTGTTTTAAGCTGTGTGAGATCAAATGAAGAATCAATTCGGTATCAGATGTACTTTGAAATAAAACTCCTTCTTTTCTGAACCTCGAACGAATTTGTTTGGCGTTAGAGAGATTGCCATTGTGACCAATAGCCAGATTTCCGTTTCTATAATGAACTCTGAAAGGCTGGATGTTAGCCGGGTTTTTTGAAGATCCGGAGGTAGAATATCTGTTATGTCCGATAGCTGAACGCCCCTTTAAGATCTTATTCATGATCTTTGGTTTGTCGAAAACACTAAGCACTAAACCGAAATCTTTATAAGAAGGCATAACCATACGTTCTTTGTCATCGTCGTAGTGACTGGTAACAATTCCGGCTGATTCCTGGCCTCGGTGTTGAAGTGAATGCAGGCCGTAATATGTGGTTAGTGCAGCTTCTTCATGATCAAAGATGCCAAAAATTCCACAATACTCGCGAGGTTTGTCGCTCATTAAAAACTCCGAATTTGGATGATTCTTGAGAAGTCGCAAGATAAGAAATGAAAAGCTTAATTTTGAATTAGGATGTGGCTTTTTATTTCTTTTAAATATCGGACTTTATTTGCCCACTTTTGGGAAGAGTTAAGAAAAAAGTAGTGCCGACATTTTCTTCACTTTCAAAATAAATTTCGCCATTCATTCTGTGTGCGAATTCTTTGCATAAGCTTAATCCAAAACCATTTCCCAATTCCATATTTGTGCCCAAGCGTGTTTTTGACTTGTCTTTAAAAATCGAGTCATGGAGATCTTCAGGAATACCAATGCCGGTGTCTTTGATAGTGAAAGTCACAGAACCATTACCTTCAGTACAATCAAATTCTATCGATCCACTTGATTGAGTAAATTTAATACTGTTTGAAAGAAGATTTCGAATAATGAGTTTGAAAGCGTTTAAGTCAACAAAGGCAATTGTGCTATCCGGGATTTTATTCGAAATAGTCAGTTTTTTTGCATCTATCTCAAAAAGTTGTTTAGAAATTACATCATCAATAACAGGCTTGGTATCAATATCCTGAGGATTTATAGTGATTCCCGACATTTGTTTTCTGGCCCATGCAAGAAGGTCATCCAGAGTATTTATATTTTTTTGAATGGTAGGTTCCAGGCTAATAACAAGATCTTTAATTTCCTGAAGGGATAAATCACTGCTATTGATCATATATAAAATACCTTGCAACGATGCCATAGGAGATCGAAGGTCATGCGCTACAATAGCGAAAAGTTTATCCTTAGTTTGATTGAGTTCTTCAAGCTCTTCTTTTTGTTTATTCAGGATCAGATTTACTTTTTTTCGATCTGTTCCGGATCTGAAAACCACATATAGAAGAACTAATATGATTACAATAACTACTACTGCCGCAATGTTAAGATTTCTGGTCAGAATTAACTGTCGTTCCTGAATTCCCTGTTTTTCTTCGAGAAGACGGTTGATTTCTGTTTGTCTGTTTAGCTCGATCTCACTTTCCAGTTCCGAGAGGGCATCATCTGATTCTTTTTTTGCCATACTATCTGAAAGAGTCTTAAAATTTTCAAGTGCTTTCAGAGCCTGAGTAGTTTCCCCTACTTTTTTATTGGTTAAATAGAGTTTTTCGTGAAGCTGAACTTTATATAGATTTTGATCCAGCTCAGTAGCTACATCAAGTGCTTTTTGATACCAGGATATCGCTGTATATGGTTGGGAAAATTGATCGTATAGATCTCCTAAACCTTTATAATTAAAATATAAACCCTGAGGTATTTTAAGTTCTATACAATACTGTAAAGATTCTTCGAAAGCATCTTTTGCTTTTGTAAACTGCCTTTTGTTGGTATAAAGAACTCCCAGATTATAAATGATCTGAAAAGGAGGGGTATCTGGTCTTACTTCTTTATTTAAAGCTAAAGCCTGTTCATAATACTTTAAAGCCTCGTCGTACTTTTCACTATTGCTAAAAGTATTACCCAGATTTAAATAGATTCTGAGCAGATCGGGTTTATAATTATTTTGTAGTGCTATAGTCTCTGCTCTTTTTAAATAATACTCAGCACGTTCATATTCCGAATAAGAATTGTAGGTATCTCCAAGGTTATTCAGCGTAATCGTCAAAAACGAAGAATCGTTTGTTGATTCTGCAAACTGTAATCCCTCTAGATAATTTTTTATAGTATTGGACTTGTCTCCGAGCTTATGATAGGCGCCCGCCATATTTACATGAATTGCTGCAATTGAACGGGATCTTTTTTCAGAAGGGAGAAGCTCAATATAGTTCAAGCCTTTTCTGAAAGACTCTATTGCCCGTTTGGATTGACCTTTGTAATTGTAAGCTGCTGCCTGTGTGTTATAAAATTTGAAGCGCAATTTGCTATCAGGAAACTGATCTATAACTCGATCTATTTCTGTGAGAGCAGAATCAAATTGTTGCGTTATAAGTAATATTTCGGAACGCTTAACACCTGAAAATGCGAGGCCGTATTCAAAATTTAACTCTCTTGATAATACATCTATGGAATCTAATTTTTGATACGCTTTCTCAAAATTACCTATATCAATTAAATCATCAATGTCTGTGAACATCGACGTAACTTTACTGGTGTCATTTTGAATGGTTTGAACAGCATTAATAAAGTTACCCTCAGCGTTAGCAGACAATAACAATCCAATCCCCAATAACAGAAATAATTTTGAAACCCGTATTTTTTTTGCCACAATAGTATTAATTGCCTGATTATAGCATTCTTAGTTTCAAAAAAAAAGCCATTCACATTGGAATGGCTTTATAAGTGAAAATATTAGTAAAAAATAAATCAGGCGAGTGAGGCGTCTAATTCAATTTTCACACCTTCCAGAGCTCTGGAAACAGGACATGCATCTTTAGTGGCGGAAGCAATTTTTTGAAATTCACTATCGCTTAAACCGGGAACATCCGCTTTGGCAGTCAACTTGATTTTCGTAATTGTAGGTGTCCCGTCTACCATTTCTAATGATACTTCAGCATTGGTAGAAACATTCTTTGAATCATGACCCGCACTATGTAGTTCGTTAGAAAGAGCCATGGAATAACAACCGGCATGGGCTGCTCCGATCAATTCTTCGGGATTCGATTTTCCTTCATCCTCAAATCTTGACGCAAAAGTAAATGATGCGTCCGAGAGTACTCCGCTTTGAGAATTGATGGTTCCACTTCCTTCTTTAAGATTGCCGTTCCACACGGCTGATGCTTTTTTGGTTGGCATAAGTTACCTCGTTGTATTTATTATTTGTTTCAACACATTTAACAGAAAATAAAACTCATAAATTCCGTTACTTTAAAGTTTTGTATCGGGTAATTGATAGTATCCCGAATACAGGTCCGAATAGAATTACTAAGAAGACCAATGGGTTTTCAAATTCAGCCCACATCAAATTTACCAATTGAATACTTACAATGGTTATTGCAAAACCTATGCTATTTACAATGGTTAATCCGGTAGCGATATAGGAACTGTCAGTTGATTGTGCAACCAGAGTCGAAAATTGAGGGGAGTCCGGAATCACAAAAATTCCCCAAATCAAAAGGATGCCAATAAATACCCAGACAGGTGCATTGAACAAAAATGGAATCAATACGGAGCATAACCCTGATAGCGTGAGAGAAACCTGAGAAACAAATTTACTGCCTCGGTTAAGAGAAAAATATCCACCAATTACACAGCTTATTCCTCCAACTCCAATAATCAAAAAAGACCACAAAGGTATGCTTATTTGGATTTGAGAATTCGATATCAAATAAAAAGCCAATAAAGTAGGCACAAAAGCCCAGAAGGTGTATAACTCCCACATATGCCCGAAGTAGCCAAATGCTGCAGACCGGAAATTGGAGTTCTTAAACAACGAAAAAAACATGGAAGGTTTGAAGGAACTTCGCTTTACCCGATACGGGCCATCAGCCACTGAAAAGAAAAGTGCTAAGCCTCCGGTTACGGAAAGTACAGAAGTACCTGTGATGACAAATCTCCAGGGTAGATCGCTACCCAGGTATTTAAGGAAATGTGGAAAGGCGGTTCCCAGAACCAAAGCTCCCACTAAATACCCTAGTGCTTTGCCGAGGCCTTCCTTGTGCCAGTCCGAAGCTATTTTCATACCAACAGGGTAAATACCGGCCAGAAAAAACCCGGTGAATACCCTGGCAAACATAACTTCGGTAAAATTTGAACTGTAGATTGTTAGAAAGTTTGCAAGAGCCCCAAATACAGAACAGACTAAAAAAACTTTTACCGGAGAAAATCGGTCTGCTATGCTTAGTACAGCAAAAACCAGTGTTCCGATTATAAAACCCGATTGAACCGCCATTGTAATAAAACCTACAAACATTTCCAGCAGATTGAGTTCTTCAATAAGTTCAGGAACAACTGCATTACCGGCGAACCAAAGAGAAGTACCTGCAAATTGAGAGAATACAATTACAGGTAAGATGTGTTTGGGAATTGAAGAGCTAATTTTCATATAAGAAGAAAAGGAAGAATCCATTTAAAATATACTCAAATCGTAAGATTGATTTTAACGCCTCGATAATGATTATCTATCATATAGAATGAAATGATTTTTTATGTTGTTGATGGATTAAAACTGTAAAGAAAAAGGATTATGTCAGATAAAGAAAAAGATAGTTCGGGAACTTATAATGCAAACGATATTAGTAAATGCCCATTTCATAATGGCTCAATGAGCAAAGACGCCGGAGGCGGAACCAGAAATAAAGATTGGTGGCCGAATAAATTGAACTTGAATATTCTTCGCCAACATTCTTCCAAGTCAGACCCCATGGGAGAGGACTTTGACTATGCAGAAGAATTTAAAAAACTGGATCTGAAAGCTGTTAAAGAAGACCTGACCGAATTAATGACGGATTCACAAGATTGGTGGCCTGCAGACTTCGGTCATTACGGACCGCTGATGATCCGAATGGCCTGGCATAGTGCAGGAACCTACAGAGTAACCGATGGACGTGGAGGAGGAGGAGCCGGAATGCAACGTTTTGCTCCATTAAACAGCTGGCCGGATAATGTGAATTTAGATAAAGCACGACTTTTACTCTGGCCGATCAAGCAAAAGTATGGAAGAAAGTTATCCTGGGCCGATTTAATGATTCTTGCCGGAAATGTTGCTCTGGAATCTATGGGCTTTGAGACTTTTGGTTTTGGCGGCGGACGAGAAGATCGCTGGGAGCCGGAAGAAGATGTGTATTGGGGTTCTGAAACTGAATGGTTGGGTGATGAACGTCATGATGAGGACGGAAATCTGGAAGAGCCACTTGGCGCAGATCATATGGGATTGATTTATGTAAATCCGGAAGGACCAAATGGTGAGCCTGATCCGTTAAAAGCAGCGGCTTATATCAGACAAACTTTTGCTCGAATGGCAATGAATGATGAAGAAACGGTTGCACTTATTGCGGGTGGACATACATTCGGAAAAACTCATGGAGCCGCACCTGAAGACCATCTTGGAACCGAGCCGGAAGCAGCCGGAATTGAAGAACAAAGTATGGGTTGGAAAAGCACGCACGGAACCGGAAAAGGAGCTGATACCATTACCAGCGGCTTGGAAGGAGCATGGACTCAAAAGCCAACAGAATGGACAAATTTATATTTCGACAACCTTTTCAAGTACGAATGGGAAAAATATAAAAGTCCGGCCGGCGCGTGGCAGTGGAGACCGGTTGACGGTGGTGGAGAAGGAACTATTCCTGATGCACACGACCCTGACAAGAAACACGCACCGTTTATGTTGACAACTGATCTGTCTTTAAAAGCAGATCCTGCTTATGAGAAGATCTCAAGAAGATTTTATGAAAATCCTGATGAATTTGCAGATGCTTTTGCAAGAGCATGGTACAAGTTAGTTCATCGCGATATGGGACCGAAATCCCTGTTACTGGGACCTGAAGTTCCTGAAGAAGAATTACTATGGCAGGATCCGATTCCTGAAGTTGAACACGCTCTAATCAACGAAAAGGATATTAAAGGTTTGAAAGCAGAGATTCTGGATTCGGGATTGTCGGTTTCCGAACTAGTTTCAACGGCTTGGGCATCCGCATCTACTTATCGTGAATCAGATAAGAGAGGTGGAGCAAATGGTGCCAGAGTTCGTTTAGCACCTCAAAAAGATTGGGAAGTCAATAACCCCAAGCAACTTGCGAAAGTGTTACAAACTCTTGATGCAATCAAAAGTGATTTCTCTAAAGAAGTTTCCATGGCAGATCTGATCGTTTTAGGCGGATGTGCAGGAATTGAAAAAGCTGCAAAAGAGGCGGGGCATGATATTACAGTTCCATTTACACCCGGCCGAGCAGATGCAACTGCAGAACAAACGGATGTAGAATCATTTGAATGGTTAGAACCTGCAGCAGATGGATTCCGTAATTATTTTGCGCCAAAGCATAAAACTACTGCTGAGGAAATGTTGGTTGATAAAGCACAGCTTATGACATTAACTGCTCCTGAAATGACTGTATTGGTTGGTGGAATGAGAGTTCTGGAAACCAATTTTGACGGATCAAAGAAAGGAGTATTTACGGACAAGCCCGGTCAACTTTCCAATGATTTTTTCGTGAACCTATTGGATATGAACACAACCTGGCAGGCAACTACGGACGAACAGAATGTATTTGTAGGAAGTGACAGAAAGACCGGGGATGTAAAATGGTCAGCTTCCAGAGCAGATCTGATCTTTGGTTCTAATTCAGAACTCAGAGCAATTGCAGAAGTGTATGGTACAAGCGACTCAGAAGAGAAGTTTGTAAACGACTTTGTAAATGCGTGGAATAAAGTGATGAACTTAGATCGTTTTGATTTGAAGTAAGGATTTTACTCAAATAACTAATAGCAAAAAAGCCTCTTAGATTTTTCTAAGAGGCTTTTGTTTGTCTATAATCTTGATAAGGCTAGTAACATTTATAACTTGATTCTAAGTTTAAAAAAACTATCTTGCCAAAAAAACCATGTCTTGAAAAAAATACTAATCACTTTTATTCTATTTCTGAGTACATCTTCCGTATTTGGATTTCAGAATTTCAACGCAGACTCACTTTTGGGCGATTCAGCACTCATTGCATCTCCAGAAATAGTGCCGAAGCCAGATTCTTTGGTTTCAAATTTATCCTTTGAAATAAATGCTCTTCAACAAGAAATAGAATCACTAAAGACAATTCTGGCAGTACCGGAAAAACAGACTGAATCAAGTAGCCTATGGCTCTACTTGATTACAGCGATCGCTTTGGCATTAGCTTTCGTTTCTTCATTTATAAGTTTTTATTTATATAAATGGAGGAAAATCTTATTAAATGAGGAGCAGGTTTTCCAGCCAGAAGATTGGGTAAGTGATGTTAGAAAAGTCAATAAAAGCCTCAATGAATTGACCGAAAAAATTGTAGGGGGTTTTAAGTTCATTAACCGTGAGCTTTCCACAAATACCCAATCCCTTGAATCGATGAAAGAAATGTACATTTCTCTTCATGAAGCACTGGATGAAAAGGACAAGGAAATACAAAGATACAAAAAGGGATATGACTCTGTGATCTTTAAAAAATTTGTATTTAGATTTATTAGGGTAGAGCAAGCGTTAGTTGATATTATCAATCAAGAGGAATCAATAACTGAAACCGATGTTAAAATAGTGGAAAGGCTACTTGAAGATGCATTATTAGAATGTGGAGTAGAAAGATTTATACCTGAATTGGGAACTGACTCGAGAATTATTGATGGACTAGATCCAATTGCAGAAAGAGTAGAAACAAAAAATCCAGATGAAGAATTTAAAGTGGCAGAGGTAATTAAGCCTGGTTATCAAATACTTGAAGGTGTAACATATGACATTATTCAGCCTGCAAGGGTTAAAATTTATGAACTGAAAAATACAAATTGATATGGGATCATATATAGGAATTGACTTAGGAACAACCTTTTCAGCAGCAGCAGTAATAGATGAAACAGGAAGGCCTATAATTGTACACAATGATGATGGGCAAAATATTACTCCTTCTTGTGTGACTGAAAAAAATGGTACAATCACTGTGGGTGAAATTGCATTGAGAACCTGGGGAATTGATCAAACTAAAGCAGCAGCAAGATTTAAACGAGAGATGGGGACATCAAATACTTTTATGGTGGGAGAAAATGAATTTACGCCTACTGACCTGAGTACTTTTGTCTTAAAAAAGATAGTAAAAGATGTCTCTAATTCAGTAGGTGAGATATCTGAGGCTGTAATAACAATTCCTGCGAATTTTTCAAATGAAGCAAGAGAAGCAACTTTGTCAGCTGCTAAAGCAGCAGGACTGAATGTGAAATTTATCATAAACGAACCTACAGCAGCAGCTCTTTATTATGCATTTAAAACGGGTGAAGAATTACACGGTCATTATGCTGTTTATGATTTAGGTGGAGGTACCTTTGACATCTCAATAATAAAAGTAGAGGGCCAAGATGTTGAGGTCGTTGCAACTAATGGCGTTTCAAAATTAGGGGGAGATGATTTTGATAAGGCTTTAATAGAAATTGTTGCTAAAAAGTACAAGGAACAGGCAAATGAGGAGTTACAATCCGGAGATTATTCTTTTAATGATGCGGAAAATGATAAAAAGTCTCTTTCTAAGAGAGAAGATATTTTTATAAAGGTGCTTCGGGAAGGAATTGAGATTACAAGAAAAGAATTCGAAGAAGCTATTTCAAAATATATTGCTCAAACGGAGATGCTTTGCGAATCTACTCTTGAAGAAGCAAATTTGTCTCCCGAACATATTAAAGGAGTTTTATTAGCGGGAGGTAGTACTAGAGTTCCTTTAGTTAGAGGATCTATAAGAAAAATTTTTAGAAAGGAACCGGAATTCAGCATCAACGTAGATGAAATTGTCGCGCTTGGAGCTGCACTTTATTGCGCTTATAAAAGTGATAAAAAAAACTTAAATGAGACCCAAAAAAATGCTTTGAATAAAATCAAAGTTAAGGATGTAACATCTAAATGCTTTGGAACTATTGCAATTGGATTTGATGAAAGTAGAGAACAAGAGAGACTGGAAAATACAATATTAATAGAAAAGGGTGATAGTATCCCTACTTCCGTAAATAAATCATTTTTTACTAGATACGATGGGCAAGAAAAGATTAATTGTCAAATCACGGAATCAAGTACTCCCGAAATAGATCCGAGTTTTGTGAAAGTAATATGGGAAGGGGAACTAAAGCTACCAGCGGGAAGACCACAAGGACAAGAAATCCAAATTACTTATACATACGATGAAAACCAGATTATGAACTGTTCTTTTAAGGATGTTTCATCAGGTGAGGAGACTACTGTTGACCTTAGCTTGGGTTCTGAGACTAATGCGGATATTTCTGAGATCGAAAAATTCTTGGTGGAATAATATGGATATATTATTAGGTATTGCTGTAATTTGGGGGGGTATTTGGCTCTTGGGAAAAATATTTTCACCAAATAATAACCAACTTGGAAGCCATTCTAATCAAATGGGAGCTTTCGAGGTAAGATTACATGATACAAAACTTGGTAATGAACCAAATGCTCCGGCTGCTAAAGAAGTACAATGCAAAGGTATTTTTCCAATTCATAGAGCGATGAATTTGGAAGCTATAATTTCGGTTTTTGATGCTACAGAGGGAGAACTTGAACCTGTTTTTTCTTTATTAGAGGACTTTCAAGAGCCCGAAAATATTGTATTTCAATCACGTTCAAAAATAGGTGAAGTTCAGCCTAATTATGGATTTACTGATTGGGTTACATTAGGAGGGGTTATCCCGGAAATACTTCAGCCACCATATAGCGGTGATAGGAATTTACGAGTTTTGGTTCGGTTAATAGATCTTTCAAATCCTCCCACCATCATATATGGATTTCAACAACCGAATGATACCGGAACCATTTGGCAAGGCGAAGTTGGTTTTAGCTGGGAATTCAAAGAGAAAGGTTACAAAGAAGCTCAAGAAAATTACGAAGAAGCAGCTTCAATAGCACTAAAAATAGGTGTTGCGGTTGCAATGGCGGATGGAAGCTTACATAATAAAGAAGGAGAAATTTTAAAAAACTGGATTAAGAAGAAAATTGATTTTTATGGAGAAGAAAAGCGTAAAGATCTCAAGAATAAGTACAACGATGACCTCAGGCAGGCTTACCTTGATTCTCAAAATGGCTCATTATTATTAAGTAGTTTAGTAAATAGGCTTAATGAAATTGGGGACAAAAGAAGTAAATATGAGGCTATTGAATTAGGCTATGATATTATGGCTGCAGATGGAGTTGCAGATGCTAAAGAATTAGAAATAATTAAAAATATAGCTTCATCATTGGGTTTAGATATAGATGAGATAGATAATCTCAGAGACAAAAAACTTGTTAATCTTAGTACAGAGATGTCCAGCCAAGCCAGTATAGAAAATATTTTAAATATTGATCCCAATTGGTCAAATGAAAAAGTTCGAAAGCATTTAAGAGGTGAATTTAATAAATGGAATAATCGCTTGAATACGCTTCCTGAAGGAGAACAAAGAGATAATGCTCAACAAATGCTTGACTTAATTTCAGAAGCTCGACAAAAATATGCCTAACAAGTTTTTTACAGCAAAGGAACTGGCTGAAAAAATTCGTTTTTCAGGTGATAAAAAGTTTACCCAAGATAGTTTATCTGAATTTAGTAACGACAAACACAATAATACTTTTTCTCATGCTGATTTTCCTATAACGGAGAAGTTAACTCCATCAGTATTTGATGTTTTAGTTCAAGTTTGTAGAAAACTGAATCTAGATTCAGAAAAAGTTAAAGCTTTCGTCTTTTCTTCATCAACAATTCAAGCACAGTGTATTTCTGGGAATTCCTCTGATTGTATAATTCGAATATCATCAGCTTTAATCGAAATACTTGAACTCGATGAAATTGCTTTCGTTTTAGGTCATGAATTGGGTCATTTTTTGTTAAGCCATGGAGTTTATCAAATGAATTTTGGTTCCGACAGCTTAGAGAATTTACTCACCAAACGAGCACAAGAGGTTTCGGTAGATCGACTAGGATATTTTGCTGCGGGTTCTCTTGAAAGCTCCATCAAGGCACTAATGAAAACAGCTTCAGGATTGTCAGATAAATATCTTCGGTTCGATATTAGTAGCTATATGACCCACCTTAAGGAGCCTGAAGATGATATTTCTCTACAATCCACACATCCTTCTATTTTATTCAGGTGTAGAGCACTACTTTGGTTTTCTATGAACTACCAAAATATGATCGATGTGCAAGAAATAGATAGAGCATTAATTGATAAGCTTGATGAAAAAGTCTTGAATGATATGAATCGATATATTGATGGACCGGCATTAAATCTAATTGAGGATGCAAAACATAATTTGTCAATGTGGCTATATATAAAATTAATACTTAATCATGGAAGTTTTGACAAAAATAGCCAGCAAATTTTCTTGGATCAATTCGGAGAGAATTACTTTAATAAATTTGTAAACTTGTTAAATAATAATTCTCTTGCAGATATTTCAGAAATAGTTGAGTTAAGGCTTCTGGAATATAAAGACTCACTAAAAACTTTGATTCCTTTACAATTTGATTTTGAATATTCTACCATGATGGATAGGGTAAAAAAACGCTTGAGTGAGGAATAGAAAATAAAAAGCCTCTTAGAGAAATCTAAGGGGCTTTTTATTTTTTGTATTTCAAAATTAGTAAGAACTGCCGGTACAAAAAGTTTTAAACCGATTTATTGATTAATCAGGCTAGTAGCAAACCAAATAGCAGGGGCTTGCCCATGAAAGTCTCCGGCAACTCTTGGACGGTTCAGATAATACTCAAGATTTTCTCCTTTACCTGTTCCTGAGCAAACATCGGTTACTTTGCCCTCTTCAGTTATATATTTTTTTAAAGCCTCCCATGCTTTTTGGTAAGCCGGTTTAAACTGTTCTTCATCTAATAAACCTAACTTAGTTCCTTCCACGAAAGAATAACCAAACATAGCTGTAGCAGATGTCTCTTTCCAGGCTTCTTGTTCAGTGATAACTTGTCTCCACATTCCGTCTTCAGCCTGATATTCGAGCAAAGCGGTCATAAATTCAATATAAGCTGTTTTAATCTTGCTGTACAAAGCATGGTCTTGAGGTAATTCAATAAGCAATTCTGTTATGCCTGCAGCAACCCAACCATTTCCTCTTCCCCAATAAAAAGGAGTGCTTTTACCATGATAGAATAAACCATTTTCTTGTTGAAGTCGGTCGATATAAGCTGATATTTGAGTTGCTGCTCTGTCTAAATAGACTTCGTTATTGGTTGTCCGAAATGCCTGAACCTGTAAAATGCTTATCATCCACACATCATCAGCCCAAAATCTTGTTTGTCTTGTAAGGCCATTTGAAAGTGGTTTTACCCATTGTGTGTCAGCCAGAGTTATGCCTTGTTCGAAAAGAACCGGATCGTTCGTGTGCCTATATAATTCAAGGGGAAGTGCTCCATATACATTTACGTCAACGTGATTGGCGCTGTTATTGATATTTTCATTGATAACTCTGTAATATCGATCCAAAACCCGTTCGGTCAATTCTGAATTGTTAACCATGCCCGAATAGCGGGCAATACCAAACGCAGTAGCAACTTCAGCATAGTGAATGCCATAGGCAGCTTTTGTATCAAGTATTTTAAAATCTGTGTAGGTAAAAAGATCTTCAGCTAAAAGCATAGCGATTGAATCAGGTGAATCCAGATCGGTAAATTCTTGCCCTGATTTACAGCCGGCAAGCACATGAAGAATTAGTAAAGAGCTTATTGCAAGTTTAGTCAGTAATTGAACATTCATACTATTCATTTTTGCCCCGGAATCTTAGGTGCTATTTAATTAAAACCATTTTCTGTGTTTGCCTGAAATCTCCGGCTTCAATAGAATAGAAGTAGAGCCCACTTGAAAGCCCGGATGCATTAAAGGTAATCGAATAATTTCCGGCACTTTTTCTTTCGTCTACCAAAGTTGCTACCTGTTGTCCAAGTGCATTAAATACCCGAAGTTTTACATGTGCATTATTTGGTAAGCTGTAATTTATTTGCGTGGAAGGATTGAAGGGATTTGGATAGTTTTGTTTCAGCTGAAATTCTTCAGGCACCGATTCCGGATCAACAGAGACATCAAGGTTTACAGTAAAATTGAAGACGTCGGACCAGTCAGATTCGAGTTCTCCGTCTAATGCTTTTACCCTCCAGAAATAAGTAGAGTCATTGGCAAGTACTTGCTGAGTAAGAACCATGGAAGTATCGGGAGCGGCAAGAGAAGAATCAAAAAGAACGCTGCTGAAATTGTTATGAGTGGAAAGCTCAAAGAAATATGAGGATGCATGTTGAGAACTTGACCATTCAAAGTAGGGCTCGGAGGCAGAAATTTCGGCATTATTTTGTGGTGAAGTTAGTGTCACACTTGAGGGTGGGTCTGCTATTATTGGAGATTGGCTAATGCTGAGCATAAACCGGGGATCTTGAAATTCTGTGCCGCCCGACTCGAAAGCTACAACACTGAGAGGTTCTAAAGAATGTTCACCGGTAATTCGTTTTGAAGTCGGGTTTGTGGTAAAGGTATACTGGTTTTGTTGCGACATATCAATGGTCATTCCGGTTTCAGTGTCCAAAAGAATCAGGGAATATTGAGTATTTGTCCATGATTTCCAACTGAGTTCTAATTCTCCTTCAAAGTCCTGAGTTGTGATATGAATGGGTAAGTCTAGGTCCTGTTCCAAGGTAACGGGCAGGGATTCTACCGATTTAAGCTTTCCATTTCTTTCAAACACGGCTAATGCATACGGAGTTTGAAGTGGGGCGAGTTTACTTGCATCTGCACGATCAATGAGTGTGTCTGCATACTCCCGAAAAGACAAGCGGATGGCTTTATCGGTTGTGCTGCCAGAGTTTAGTTCAAATGCAATGTTAAAGCCTTCACCGGATGGAGCTTTCAAATAGCGATTGGTTACAGAATCACCGATGGCATCATTTTCAAAAGTGAGCGTTGTTGCTGTGCTTGCTGAATCTATTTCAACCCAAAATCCTTGCCAGGGTGGAATAACTGCGGGAGTAGTACGATCCACCACTATGTAACTTTCCCCATCCCAGAAAAAGACATTATCCTGAATAGTGTCCTGATCTGTATATAATGAATTCAGGTTATAGCTGAAATTAAAAGGATTACTGAGCAGATTAAAGTAGGAGTTATTGACTTCGGTAGTTTTATTCAGACTTACTTCCAGGTCTGCAGTGTGTGCCTCTCCAACAACGTCCAGGTCATGAGGGAGGGAAGAACTTTCCCCGGAATTATTATCATAGAAATACATAGCTACCCCGGTTCCAGCCGGTAGCTGTGTGTTGATGCTGTCGGGCACTTGCCAATTCCATTCACTTTGTTGGTTAGGAGAGTAAAAATAAAAGTTAGCAACCGAGTCTTCTGCAAAACCACCTGCTAATCCCTGAACTTGATTGTCCTCATCTAGGTCGGCCGCAGCCCAGTTATTAACAGGAGTTCCAAGCAGTCTCCATCCTGCATTACCGGTAATAGTCACAGAATATGATTCGCAAGGTTTTCCCCACTTGGGTAAGTTAGAGAGACTCAAAGAGCTTTGAGCATTAAACAGACTTGGTCTGTTATCGAAATGCGACACACACCACTTAGTAAGATCCTGATTAAAACTACCAGCTTGAAAAAACATGGAAGACATGTTAGTGACAGCACTCACATCCCATGAGCCTATATCCTGATTAAAAGCTATTGTTCCTGAAAACATGGAATACATACTAACGACATTACTTACATCCCATGAACCAATATTCTGATTAAATTTTTCAGCACCGAAGAACATTCCAGACATCTTGATAACATTACTTACATCCCATGAACCAATATCCTGATCAAATGCTGCGGTTTCACGGAACATCCAACGCATATCAGTTACATTCCTAACGTCCCATGAACCAATATCCTGATTAAAGGATACTGTATCGGAAAGTAACGTTGAAAACATTTCATACATATTGGTAACATTACTTACATCCCAAGCACCAATATCCTGATTAAAAGACTCTGCCCCAGTGAACATGCTCGACATATCTGTAACACTACTTACATTCCATGATCCGATATCATGATTAAATGCTTTCGCTCTGCCAAACATTCGATTCATATCAGTGACATTACTTACATCCCATGAACCAATATCCTGATTAAAAGACTCTGCTCCTTTGAACATCCCTGACATATCATTTACATTACTCACGTTCCACGGACCAATATCTTGGTTAAAAGGGTTGATACCACTTGTAGAAGAATTTGTAGCAAACATTCTAGACATATCGGTTACACTACTCACATCCCAGTTTCCTATTGGTTGATTGAACGGAGTATCCGTAAACATCCAATGCATATCAGTTACATTACTAACATTCCATGCGCCAATATCCTGGTTAAAACTTTCCGCACCGGAAAACATCCCCCTCATAATAGTAACACTACTCACATCCCATGCGCCAATATCCTGATTAAAATTCTCCGCCCCGTTGAACATATACGACATATCAGTAACATTACTTACGTTCCATGTGCCGATATCTTGGTTAAAATTTTCCGCACCTATAAACATTTCGCTCATGTTAGTAACATTACTCACATCCCAGGAGCCAATATCTTGGTTAAAACTCAGAGTAAACCTAAACATTCGGTACATATCAGTAACGCTGCTCACATCCCAATGGGAAATGTCTTTATTGAAGTTCGCAAATTGATCATCACCCATGTCAATAAATATAAAAGCACTATTCATACTGGTTATACCACTTGTACAGGCTTCATCAGCAGAAACGTCCCCACCGTGGACTTCCAGATCGTTAATAGCTCCGATTTTTTTATAGATTGCGCCATCAACGGCTCCTGTTTCTCCCACTTCAGCGTCCGGGCACATTACGGTGACACCATTTTCATGGAGATAAAAATCGGGATTGGTTTGCGCGCTCACATTCAGTCCAACAAAAGTTAGAAGAAAAATTACAATTAAATATACGAGGCGCATAAGAATCTGAATTGTCTGGCTTTACTTTGATATTATAATCAAAAGAACGGAATAAAAATAGTTTCTGTATCAGCCTTAATCTGCTTCTGTTTTCCCGTAGTGGTCAAAAAAAAGGCAATTAACTCAGAGAAAAATGACTTAGTTATCAATTCTCACTCTGACCGTTTCCGTAGCGGCGGTTTTATGAGAAATTTCATTTTCTAAAAGGAGTTTACCCATAGGTAGAGCTAAGTTAGAACGTACTTGCCAATGCTGAACGACGATCTATTTAATTAAAAGCATTTTCTTTGTTTCAATGAAATTGTCAGCTTTAACTGTGTAAAAATAGACACCACTTGAAAGTGCTGAGGCATCAAAATTCACAGTGTACTTTCCGGCACTTTTGGGTTGGTTAACTAAAGTAGCTACTCGTTGGCCAAGAGTATTAGTTATCGTTAGCTGAACATTGGCAGCTTTCGGTAGTATATAGCTTATTTGAGTAGTTGGGTTGAAAGGGTTTGGGTAATTTTGAGATAATTGGATTGATGCCGGAAGATCAAGATGATCTTGTTCATTAGAAACTGAGGTTCTGTCAGATTGAGAAATAGTAAAGATTCCATATCCAACAGGATATTCATCACCTCGGTTAAAGCTCATCGATAATATAATTTGTCCATGATTAAAAACAATTTTTTCAGCAAAGCCAAGAGTAAATGGAATCAAATCAGAGCCTTTGGCTACTAAGGCTAGCGAATCTATGCTACTGTTTGTAAAACTGGAACGTTCTTTCATCCTATAAGCATTAAAGCTACTATAGTTTGCATTATAGAAAGTAAGTACATCTCGATTTTTCTCAATTACACCTTCATTAGAAGTAGTTCCGGTATTAGTGATTTTAACGGCTTGGTAGCTGAAATTCAGATCCGATTCATTAACCAAAACGAGCGTTGTTTTGTGAATCATTAAAACTTTAGCCTCTATTTCGCCTTCGTTGTTGCTTCTGGAAGCTCTGAAATAAATATAGTTATCTCCTTTTCCTATAATAGTAGTGTTTTTGTATTGAGGGTATTCGATTTGGGTGACAAGCTCGGGTTTTGCAGGATTTGCTAAACTAAAAGAAGCGGCTTTTCCATCTTTGGTTACAATCACCGTGTCGCCATTTACAAAAGTAAGTTGATTGGGTTTAATTCTATTCAAAAAGGTAGCAGGATCACCATCCTCGATGTCACCAGTTTCTATATTATATCCAACTAGATTTACCCATTCTTCCGGATTTGCATCCCGAGCAGAACTGAAAGGAATAATGTTAAGATCTCTTGATATCCACTTCAATCCATTATTATTCAAAATGCCTGGTGGAGAAATACCTTCAGAAGTTTGATAATCTTCGTATTCGACATCATTTAGTAATGAATAAGAAGGATAAACTTTGTCGTTAGGCCCATCGCCGGGTTCCTCCAATTTATAGAGTCTTCCAAAGAACTTTGCGCTTCCTGATTCAGGATCCTCAGCTATATAATAGGCAAACCAAAGATCGGTGCCTATCGCAAAAGATCGAAACGATATATTCGTGATTAATGGATGAAGGATTATCCTCCAACTTCCAATCTTGAAACCCTTCCCACTCAGGCACTCCTTCTATCGGTATATCTTCATAATTATAAACACCATAAGCCTGAACTGTTCCGTCAAAATCATCTGGTCTTTCGAATGCATATAAATAAGGGAAGTGAAATATTTGAACCGTTGGTACATCCATGGTATGCCCTTGGTGAGTCGTAAAGTGGCGAACCAAATCAAGTTGCAGAGAATCTTGAGATAAACCAATTAAAGGTTGAAATACACCAACGCAAAGAATGGAAAGAAACTTAATCATGCTAAAAAATGAAATTTAGTTTAATTGAACGTAAGCCTAAAAATGCAGCATAGAACTACCCAAATATGTAGTATATGCCATTTTCAGTAAACCTTTCAAATGAATCAAAAATCTAACTGGAAACAGGTTTCATGATTAAGGCTTTAAAAAAATTTATGAACACGGTAAAATTAAAGTTGAACTACAGTGAAAAAGTGACTTTAATTCAATCCCATAAATTGAATGAGTTTAAATCCATTTTGCCAAAGATGTGGTGATGGATTACTGATAAGGAAAAAATTATATATTCGCTCCGATGGTAACCATCGGAGCGAATTTTTTTTATTGCAATTAGTTCAAATTAAAGTTGAATTAGAGAGCGAAGGAGCCTTATATTTGCAGTCCTTCAAAAGCGAGAATAGCTCAGTTGGTAGAGCACAACCTTGCCAAGGTTGGGGTCGCGAGTTCGAGTCTCGTTTCTCGCTCTTACAAAGCCTTTCAGATATAATCTGGAAGGCTTTTTTTATTTTATAGAATGAAATCCCATCAAACATTTATCATTTTTAGCGAAACTAAAGACAAATATTATATTGGTTCAACTTCTGTTGGTACAGGCTTAAGAGTGGAGAGACATAATAAAGCCTGTACAGTATCGACTAGATCAGGAATTCCTTGGGTATTGAAATATCGGTCTGACGGCTTGAGTCCGTCTGACCGAAACCCGTTTATGTCATGGAGCATTTTCATCAGACGGGATATCCGTCAGATGAAAATTTCTGATAGTAATCTGAAATTTATATTTCCTAAGACCCTTTTTCCTTCTCCCTCATCTTCTGGCACTCACAATTAATTCCATATTCTTCACAAAGCGGGTGATCAGGAGCAGAAGAAATTCTTGCTTTACAAGGTCCGCGGCCGTGGTGGATCATCAGGTGAGATAGATCGGTCCAGTTTTCCTGAGGAAATAACGCCATCAGGTCGCGCTCGATCTTATCGGTATTTGATTTATGCTTCGTCAATCCAAATCTATTTGAGAAACGTTTAACGTGAGTATCAACTACTACACCTGCATTAATTCCAAATGCATTACCCAGTACAACATTAGCAGTTTTTCGAGCAGCTCCACGAAGCTTCAACAGATCATCCATATTCTGAGGTACTTTACCATCAAACTCTTCAGCTAAAATGGTGGAAGTTTCTTTTAGGGATTTAGCTTTATTTCTGAAGAATCCGGTTGTTCGTACCAACTCTTCCAGGTCTTCAATGGGTGCATCTTTCATTAATTCAGGAGTTGGATAAAGTTCAAATAGTTTAGGAGTGACTTTATTTACACGAACGTCGGTGCATTGAGCACTTAAAATTGTGGCGATCAACAGCTCAAAAGGGTTTCGATGATCTAATTCACATTCCGGATTTGGGTAATAGGTGTAAAGCTCATTTAATATCTCCTGAGCTCGTTCTTTTTGTTTCTTCGTTTTTCTGGGAAGTTTTTGCTTCGGCATGTATAATTCTTTTTTTAAGCTTTGTTCAATTCAGATTTCAACAAGAATAAAATTTTAGGTCGAATTCAGGTCGTTAACATAAAGATTGTACCATAGATAAGGAACTTATGTGAAATATAGTTTCTACCTTCCTTCCATGAATTTTTCAGATAAGAATATTAAGATAAAAATCTACGCGGTTATTGCTTTGCTTACTTTGATGCTGATCTATATTTGCAGTTTTATAGACAGGCAGATCATTGCAGTATTGGCTTCACAGATAAGAGCAGATTTGAACTTTACGAATACGCAAGTGGGGGTACTTTATGGACCGGCTTTTTCATTAGTCTATGCTTTTTGTGGAATCTTTATGGGAAGAATGGCAGACCGTTTCTCGAGAAAGTACATCATACTATCCGGTTTACTCATCTGGAGTATGATGACTTTTGCAAGTGGCTTTGCCAACTCTTTTGCATTCTTGGTTTCAGCGAGGTTTGCAATTGGTATCAGTCAATCTGCTTTAAGTCCATCAGTATATTCAATCCTTGCAGATTATTTTAAGCCAAAGCACAGAGCCAGAGTTTTTTCGGTGTATGCTTCCGGGATTTTTGTGGGCGTAGGTCTTTCTTTTTTGATTGGGGGTTCTATTGCTGAAAACTACGATTGGCGGATCGCATTAAAATCTGTAGGTCTGCCGGGAGTTGGTTTAGCATTTCTTGGGTACTTTTTGTTGAGAGAGCCAGTCAGAGAAAAGTCGGAAAATGCAGGATCTCCGGATCAAAGCTTTTTTGAAGTACTGTCATTTATTCTGAAAAAGCCAACCGTTCGATATCACCTTATGGGATTTTCGTTGTTGGCGCTAAGCGGGTATTCCATTCTGGCTTTTATCGGAACTATATTCACAGATGTATTTAATTCCTCAAATCTGATAAGCAGTTATGGTTGGTTCATGTTTGCAACCGGAATCAGCGTAAATCTTTCAGGTTGGATGGCAGATAAACTGGCAATGAAGTTTGGAGAGGAAAAGAAATTTATTTCCGGAATTGTAGCAGCCCTTGGAGGATTGCCTTTGTATTATTTCGGATTATTCGCAGAAAGTGCGGTAACAGGATTGATACTGATTGGAATGGCTAATATAATTTCCTCGTCCTATAACGGTGTAGCTGCGGCTTTAGTTCAGGATTTTGTAGGCTCAAAGATGAGAGGAGTTGCCGGTTCGGTGTATCTTTTTGTAGTGAGCATTGTAGGGTTTGGAATCGGACCACCCGTAACGGGTTGGTTAATGGATCATGTTTTTACCGGACCAAAAGGTCCTTCACATGCTATGTTTTCTGTATTTTTTATGTGCGGGATGCTGGCTACGGTTTGCTTTCTAAAAGCCATGCAAAGCTATGAAAAGGACAAAATTTAACTTTCGCAGATTTTTAATGTGAGAAACAAATCCTATAACAGAATTTTAATCTATTCAATATTGATCAGGTCAACATCAAATATGAGGTTGGTAGTTGACGGAGTACCACCCGGACCGCCTTCCTCATAACCGTACTCGGATGGAATGAACAAAGTAATAGATCCACCTTCTTTGATAAGAGGTATTCCGATTTTGAAACCTTCAATAAGCCTGAATAAGCCAAAACGAACAGAGGCGTCAGATTGTTCAACAATAGTGCTGTCAGATAACGCTCTGCCAACATAATCAAAAGTAATTATATCACAGATCTCCGGATTTGCACCAGAGCCAAAATCATTAATAATATACCTTAACCCTGTTGGGTGCGTTTGAGCTTCAATATTATTTTCAGAAAGAAAATTATCGATCTCCTGAATGTCAGAGTCAAGCTTTTGTTGATCAGCAGTAAGGTTAATATCAATATTGCAACCTGAGTTACGGTCACACCCGTTAGTAAAAATTAGTATGGCTAGAGAGAAGAATAAAATTTTCAAAATAAATTAAGGTAGAAATTGAGATTAAGTTTGCGACAAAGATTCAGATAAAGAAGTTAATAGCTTAAAAAGTCAGGAAAAAAATTAATTCACATCAAGTAAATCAATTTCAAAAATCAGATTGGAATTAGGAGGTATATTTTGAACACCAGAGCTTCCGTAAGCATATACAGAAGGAACATATAAGGTAATAGTGCCTCCGGTTGTAATTTTAGGTAGTCCGATTTTCCATCCGGTTATCAATCCGGATAAGTTAAATGTTCCCGGTGTTAAACTCCGGTCCACAACTTCTCCATTGCTTATCAAAATGGTTTCATATTCAACAGTAACAATATTACAAAGTGAAGGTGCAAATCCACTTCCTTGCTTATTGATAACATAGCGTAAACCAGTTGGGTCTTCAATTGCAACAATTGAGCTGTCAGCTAAATAAGAATCGATTATGTTTATATCCTTAGCTAACTGAGTTGAATCAACATCAAGATTGAAATCAGCATTACATTCAAAGCTACTCTCATTGATACAAGAGATGAAAAGAACAGAAGTCAGCAAGAATATAACTAGAATATTTTTGTTCAAAATTTCGGTATTAATAAAGTTTATTTTAAGGTAAGAATTAAAGCATTAAACATCATTCAATGCTTCATTCAACGCTTGTAAACTTTTTTTAGCATCCCCGAAAAACATCTGGTTTTTTTCTGTGTAGAATAAAGGATTATCAATACCCGCATAGCCAAAACTCAAACTTCTTTTAAAGACGATGGTTCTCTTGGCTTCATCTACATTCAGAATGGGCATCCCGTAAATCGGACTTCCGGGAGAGGTCTTCGCCATTGGATTTACTACATCATTAGCACCAATTACCAACACAACATCTGTAGATGCAAATTCAGGATTGATCTGATCCATGTCATACAATTGATCATACGGAACATCTGCTTCAGCGAGTAACACATTCATATGCCCGGGCATTCTTCCTGCAACCGGATGAATTCCATATTTCACCTGCACTCCGCGTTCTTCCAGTTTGGTAGCTACTTCTTTAATAATATGTTGAGCCTGAGCAACAGCCAATCCATAACCGGGTACAATTACAACTTTGGAAGCATAAGCAACCTGGATTGCGAGATCAGTAGCTGAAGTTTCCCGAACTGTTTTGTCTCCATCAGAACCGGAAGCTTGACCGGAAGAAGAATCTCCACCAAAACTTCCGAATACCACATTGAACAAAGAACGATTCATCGCTTTACACATGATCTGTGTAAGTATTAATCCTGCAGCTCCAACCAGTGCACCCGAAACAATGAGTAAATTATTACCAAGAACGAACCCGGCCATTGAAGCGGCCAGTCCTGAATAAGAATTTAAAAGAGAAATCACTACGGGCATATCTGCTCCGCCAATAGGAATTACAGAAGTAATTCCAATCAATAGAGACAATCCTAAAATAATCCAGAATATCGTTTGATTTGCGGGATCGTAAGTAAAAACACCGATCAGGACTACGACTCCAATCATAGAAGCAATGTTGATGAAATTCAATCCCGGGAAAGTAATTGCGTTTCCTGATATGAATCCCTTCAGCTTTCCAAAAGCCACAAAACTACCAGTCAAAGTCAGAGAACCAATGAAAATACTCAGTCCGGTTGTAACCAGACCTGAAGTTTCCATCACAACCGGATCAGCAAATTTACTGAGTTCTCCCCAGGCTACTAAGGCTGATGCTCCGCCTCCAAATCCGTTAAACACTGCTACCAGTTCCGGCATGGCTGTCATAGCAACTTTTTTTGCCAGAATTATTCCGATCAAACTTCCGATCAGCACCCCGGTAATGATCCATTCAAACGAAACAATTTGTTGATCAAACAGAGTAACTATGATCCCGATCAACATTCCTGTTGCAGCAAGCTGATTTCCTTTTCGGGCAGTAGCAGGAGATCCAAGCAATTTCAATCCGCGAATAAAAAAAGCCGTAGCGATAAGATAAATTAATTGAATTGCATCGGGTAAATAAGAGAGAACAAAATCCGGAAGAAACTGGCTCATTTGTCATCTCCCTTTTTCTTGAACATCTCAAGCATTCGATCTGTTACCATAAATCCGCCGACCACATTTATTGTCGCAAAAATAATGGCGGCTACACCAAGAATCTGGGTTAACAATCCTCCATCTCCACCGGTTACAATTAATGCTCCTACAATGGTGATTCCTGAAATAGCATTAGCTCCCGACATCAAAGGTGTATGCAAAGTTGGAGGCACTTTAGATATCAATTCAAAGCCTATAAAACAGGCGAGTACAAATATAAAAAGGAGCAGAATTAATGGGACTTCAGTCATGGTTTATAAATTAGGAATACAGGAATTAGGAATAATGGCAGTTATTCCTAATTCCTAATTCAGTTATTCTTAATTAATGGTGAAACAACTTCGCCGTTGTGAGTAATGGTTGTGTTTAATAAAATTTCATCTTCAAAATTGAAATTCGGTTTTCCGTCTTCTAACAACAAATTTAAAAGTGCTAGCATATTTTTCGCGTAAAGCGTACTTGCGTGATTTGCTAATTGACTTGGAAGATTAATCGGACCTACAATTTTTACTTCGTTAACAATTTGAGTGGTTCCTGCTTTTGTAAGCTCGCAGTTTCCTCCATTTTCAGCAGCAAGATCAACAATTACAGAACCGGGCTTCATGTCCGCCACCATTTCTTTTGTAATTAAAAGCGGAGCAGGACGTCCGGGAATCAATGCCGTAGTTATAATGATGTCCGATTTTTTTGCATGCTGATGGATCAGTTCACGCTGTTTAAGTTTGTCGTCTTCAGTAAGCTCTTTGGCGTACCCGCCTTTGGTTTCTGTTTCTTCATCTGATAATTCCACTTCGATAAATTTAGCGCCCAAACTTTCTACCTGTTCTTTAACTGCCGGTCGAACATCAAACGCTTCAACAACAGCACCAAGTTTTCTGCATGTTGCAATGGCTTGTAGTCCGGCAACTCCGGCACCAAGTATGAGTGCCTTGGACGGAGGAATAGTTCCTGCCGCAGTCATCATCATAGGGAAATATTTGTCGAGTTCATTAGCTGCGATCAGGGACGCTTTGTATCCGGAAATAGAACTCATGGAAGAAAGAGCATCCATATTCTGAGCTCTGGAAATTCTCGGGATGGCATCCATTCCTAATGATGAAATTTTATGCTCTTTTAGAAATGAAACAAGATCCGGGTTTTGGAGTCCCCAGATAAAACTGATTAAAACAGCTCCACTTTTAAGTTTGCTCAAATCGTCTTGAGATGGAGCCTGAACTGATAATAGAATATCAGCTTTGGATAGCAATTCTTCTTTGGAAGAAACTATAGTTGCTCCGGCTTCCTGATAATTGCCGTCAAGAAAGTTAGAAGCCAAGCCGGCATTTTTTTCAACCAAAATTTCAATTTGATCACTTATTAGGTGGCGAACAAGCTCGGGTGAAAGAGCAACCCTTTTTTCATATTCTGCAGTTTCCTTTAATACCGCTATGATCAAACCTTACCTCCTGTTAGTTTTTGATAACATAATGAAACAGAACTTCTTGAAAAAATAAATAAAAAAAGAATTGACTTGGTCAGTAAAAATGTCATATTAATATTAGTCAAATCAACAATATAGGGTTATGATTATGAAATCTTTTTTATATCTAATATTATTTATTTTTGTGACCGTTTCTTGTAAGGATAAAAATGAGCTTGAAACAGGAACAGAGTTTCCCGAAGAGTTTTTAGGGGTATGGAATGCAGACACTCTTCAAAGCCCGGATAATGATGGGATTTTTGTTTCTTTTGAAAAAGACACCGTTACTTTTATAGGAAGAGTAGGAGAAGCGGATGATCCATTTTGTTACCTGATTTTTCCGATCTACGTACTAATTGAATATGAGGGGAGCATATTTACAATTGAAGTTTTAGGAGCTGAAGAAGAAACATTAGGTGAACTTACGATTGAGCTTGATGGTAACGTAATGGAATGGGTTATTTCCAAAAATGATACCGATCGGTGGTTCAGATCTGATCATCAAGTTGATGATTTAACACCTGTTTGTGAGGAACAACCTGCTAGTGTTTCTGAATTAACTATACTTAAAAGAAAATTAGTTCAAGAGTGAAAAAGCGAGATAATTTTATACTACTATTATTGTTACTTGTATTATTTACACTAACCTGTAAAGATAGCACTGAGGAGCTTCAGTTTCCTGATAAGTTTCAAAATATACTTTGGGAATATGCAGAAGATGACTCGACTGAATTTTTTATGGAATTTACTGATGACGAAATAAAATTTACTGGGAAGTATGGCTTTGAAGATTGTTACTACTTTTCAAATGCACAATTGGTAGATATAGATTCAAATGGTAAGTTTTTTGTCGAAGAATCAGAGGATGGAGAGGTTCAGGGATCATCGGCCTATATCAAAAGAGAAGAAAATGAGCTTTGGGTAAGTGGGGTGAGGACATATCAAACCAAAGAAACCTACAAGCAATCTACTCGTTCCAAAAACTCATTTCAACCAGTTTGCTCAGAATTGGTGTTATCTGGTATTTCATCACATTCTTCACAAGAGTTTTAAATTTCATTTATAATTACCTATCGGCGATATAGAAACAAACAAGCAAAATGATGGCTGATTTTTTGTACTTTTAAAGAGACAAAAAATTAAATCAACATATCAATGGAAGACATCGCAGGTAAAACATTTAAAGTAGTTATTGTAGGAAGCGGTCCTGCCGGATTAACAGCAGCACTTTATGCTGCAAGAGCAGATTTAAACCCGCTAGTGTTTGAAGGACCTGAGCCCGGTGGTCAGCTAATGACAACTACGGATGTAGAAAATTTTCCCGGTTACCCTGATGGAGTGATGGGTCCTCAAATGATGGATGACTTCCGCCAACAAGCTACTAAATTCGGGGCTGATTGCAGATACGGTTATGTGACGGATATTGATTTTGAGTCAAGACCATACAAAATGGTAGTTGATGAAAAGACAGAAATAAAAGCTCACACTATTATCATTTCTACGGGTGCATCAGCGATGTGGCTGGGCTTAGAAAGTGAAACCCGTCTTAGAGGAAAAGGCGTTTCAGCTTGTGCAACATGTGATGGTGCTTTTTTCAGAAATCAGCATGTTATTATAGTGGGTGGTGGTGATACTGCCATGGAAGAAGCTACTTTCCTGACCAAATTTGCGAGCAAAGTTACAGTTTTACACAGAAGAGAAGAACTTCGTGCTTCCAAAGCAATGCAAACCCGGGCTTTCGAAAACGAAAAAATTGAATTCATGTGGAATACCGAACTTGAGGAAGTATTGGGTGAGCAGGTTGTGGAAGGAGTGAAGGTCAAAAACAATGAAACCGATGAGTCAACTACTCTGGATGATGTCACGGGAGTATTTGTTGCGATCGGCCATAAACCCAACACCGATCTTTTCAAAGGTGTGGTTACCATGGATGACGTTGGTTATATCCAAACTAAAGGACAATCCACAAAAACAGATCTTCCCGGAATTTTTGCCTGTGGAGATGCTATGGATTCTTTTTATCGTCAAGCAGTAACAGCTGCAGGCACAGGTTGTAAAGCAGCCTTAGATGCGGAACATTATTTAAGTAATGAACTAAGCAAAGAAGCTATTGCCGAAGAGCATTGGAAGTAAATAATTCCGTGCAAGAAAGTCTTAGATCAATATTATCTGAAGCGGGAATAGAGGATGAACTGATTCAGGAAATCCAAAAAGTGGGTTTTCCTAAAACAGCCCGCTCCGGAGAACTGATAATAACTCCCGGAAGTACTTCCATGCATATGCCAATTGTACTTGAAGGGTTGCTAAGCGTGGTCAGGCAAGACGAAGATGCAAACGAGATACTTCTCTACTACTTAGAAGGAGGAGAAACTTGTGCGATGTCTCTGGCCTGTTGCATTGAAGGCAAAAGGAATGATTTTAAAGTAACGGCTGAAGATAATTCCGTTCTTTGGATGATTCCTATGAACTATATGGACGAATGGATCCGGAATTACAGGTCTTTCAGAAAATATGTGTTCAGCTCTTATCAAACTCGTTTTGATGAACTACTTGAAACCATCGACAGCATAACATTTCTTAATTTGTATGACCGACTGTACAAGTACCTGTTAGATAAAAAGCAGGCAACGAAATCTTACGAGATCAATATGTCTCATGAGCAAATTGCTCAACATTTGAATACATCCAGAGTTGTTGTATCCCGTCTTTTAAAACAACTGGAAAATGAAGAGAAGATAGAATTGGAAAGAAATCGTATTTCCATTCTTTAACCGCAAAGCACCTCTCTGAAAGCAATCATCATCAATCTCACTGTATGTAACTAATGTTACAGAGCGTGGTTGTTTATTTGTGGATCTTATTTCCATAACAAAAATATATTTAAAGAATGGAATTAATAGAATTTTTAAGACAACCATGGCCATGGTACGTGGCCGGTCCTTTGATCGGTTTAATAGTACCGATCTTATTAATAGCAGGAGGGAAGCTTTTTGGAGTTTCTGCAAACTTGCGACACACCTGCGCAGCTTGTGTGCCCGGCGATATTGAGTTTTTCAAATATGACTGGAAAAAATCAGGGAAATGGAATCTGGTATTTGTAGCAGGAATCATACTGGGCGGCTTTATTGGAGGCTGGTTTTTAAACAACCCTGATCCAATCAATATTTCTGTACAAACCATTACAGATTTAAAAGCATTAGGGATTTCAGATTTTTCAGGAATGATGCCATCGGATGTTTTTAACTGGGAAAATGTAGCAAGTACTCAGGGGATTATTTTAATGATAGTTGGTGGTTTTTTAGTAGGATTCGGTGCCCGATACGCCGGCGGTTGTACATCAGGTCATGCAATATCCGGATTGGCTGATCTACAAGTAGCATCATTGTTGGCAGTAATTGGTTTTTTTGCAGGAGGATTGTTTATCACCTATTTCATCTACCCATTTATATTTTAATCGAACTAAGACATGAAGAACTATATCAAATATTTAATAGCAGGAATTTTCTTTGGAATCGTATTGATCAAATCTGAAGTAGTTTCCTGGTTCAGAATTCAGGAAATGTTTCGATTCGATGCATTCCACATGTACGGGATTATTGGTTTGGGAATTTTAGTTGCAATGATCTCCATCCAAATTATAAAGAGAAAGAACATCAAAGATATGGAAGGGAACGCAATTACGATTCCGCCAAAAGATCCTAAACAAGTTACCCGATATATTGTAGGAGGAACACTATTCGGATTTGGATGGGCATTGACAGGAGCTTGTCCCGGACCATTATTCTCACTTGCAGGAGCAGGATACAGCATTATGATCGTTCCAATCTTAAGCGCTTTAGCAGGCACCTGGATGTATGGAAAGATCAGACCGAAACTTCCTCATTAAATTAATTTTCAAACAAAAGAATTATGTATTTCAAACAAGTATTTGACAAAAAGTTAGCACAGTATGCATATATAATCGGGTGCCAGAAAAATGGAGAAGCCATTGTAATTGATCCGATGAGAGATATAGATCAGTATGAGAAAATTGCATCTTCGGAAGGACTGAAGATCACTCATGCTGCTGATACTCACATCCATGCAGATTATGTTTCCGGGTTAAGAGAATTCGCTGAAAAAGGAGTAAAAGTTATCGCCTCTGATGATGGTGATAAAGAATGGAAATACGAATGGCTGAACAGAAGTGGTTATAATTATGAGCTCGTTAAGAACGGAGATTCATTCAGTATTGGTAACATTAAATTTGATGTTATTCATACTCCGGGTCACACACCGGAATCAATTAGCTTTCTGCTAACAGACGGTGCACTCACTGACGAACCAATGGGTATTTTGACTGGTGATTTTGTTTTTGTAGGTGATGTTGGTCGCCCGGATTTATTAGAAACAGCAGCAGGTCAAGAAGGTGCAATGCGTCCATCAGCAAGAAGGCTATTTGAATCAGTAGAGGAATTCAAAAAACTACCTGAATATCTTCAAGTTTGGCCGGCACATGGATCCGGAAGTGCTTGTGGTAAAGCGTTGGGAGCGGTGCCGGAATCTACTGTCGGTTATGAAACCCGTTTTAGTCCTGCATTTAAAGCTGCTAAAGATGAAGAATCATTTGTGGATTTTATTCTGGAAGGACAGCCGGAACCGCCTCTTTATTTTGCGAAAATGAAAGAGCTGAATAAAGTTGGTCCTTCTGTACTTGGATCGCCAATCGAACTGCCGAAAAAAACAAGTATTCAGGAAATGGTTGACAACGACATCACTATAATTGATACAAGGACTAAGCACGATTTTGCAAGTTCTCATCTCGTTGGCTCGATAATGGCTTCTTTTGATAAGAATTTTAACACGATAGCCGGATCTTTTCTCGATGGAGAAGATGAATTTTACCTCATCATTGACCAGGACAATCTTCAGGAAGCTGTAAATGATCTGGCTAATGTAGGATTAGATAAATGCAAAGGGTTTGCTACTTATTCTGATTTGGAAGACTGGAATGGTGAAAAGGAATCCATCAAAAAAACAGATTTTGAAGGTTTATCAAAGCAGATTATGAATGATAATATTCAGGTGCTGGATGTAAGAAAGGCTACAGAGTATTCAGCGGGTCATATTCCCGGATCCATCAATATTGCACATACCCGATTGGCTGCAAATCTGGATAAAATTCCTCATGATAAAACGATTGCAGTTCATTGCGCCAGTGGACAAAGAGCTTCCTACTCCATTTCTTTATTGAAAAGTAAAGGATTTGATGTAATATGGGTGGATGATCTTTTTAAAAACTGGAAATCTGAGGTAAAAGCGTAATGATTCTATCCTGGATTGGGGCTTTGTTGGTAGGACTTTCATTAGGTTTGATGGGTTCAGGAGGGTCAATTCTCACGGTTCCCATTCTGATCTATATCTCCGGAGAGCCTGAGAAAGCTGCAATCGCTGAATCATTGGGAATAGTTGGGTTTATCAGTTTAATAGCATCCATTCCATACGCATTAAAAAAGCAGGTTAACTGGAGAAATGTGATCCTGTTCGGAATACCAGGAATGGCCGGGACATACGGCGGCGCTTATGTCGCAGGTTTTGTATCAGGGACTTTTCAACTCATGCTGTTTTCTTTTGTGATGATTCTGGCTGCAGTGATGATGCTCAGAAATAAAAAGGTAACCGATGACGATCAGTCTATAGAAAAGCAACAACCATGGTGGCTTATAGCTTTGGAAGGCGTTATAGTTGGTGCGCTTACAGGATTGGTAGGCGTAGGCGGCGGATTTTTGATTGTACCCGCGTTAGTTATATTAGGCGGGTTACCCATGCATGTGGCGATTGGGACTAGTTTGGTAATAATCGCTTTAAAGAGTTTTAGTGGTTTCTATAAATATTTCGAGGTTTTGGAATCCGTAAATCAACAAATAAACTGGGAACTGGTTTTAATTTTTAGCTTGATCGGCGCAGTGGGAAGTATCGTCGGAAAATTTGTTGGATCTAAAATAAGCGGTGAAAAACTGAAGAAAGGTTTTGCGATATTTCTTCTTTTTATGGGAGCTTATATAATTTATATGAACGTTTAACCTGAATTAATTATTTATTGAAGACATGAAAAAATCTGTACTGATATTACTTATTGGATTGGTTTTAGCTGCAACATATGCGCTGATCTATTTTCAAAAAGAACGCGAGTTGCATGCCATTTCTTCAGAGCAGGCGATAGAGAATAAAGCTCAGGTCGAGGGAATCATAATCGATGTAAGAATCGAACGGGAGTATGAAAACGGAAGTTTAAAAGGAGCTCTTGTAGGTTATAACTTAACTTCGGGAGAATTTGAAGAAAAGCTCGACTCATTAGATAAATCCAAAACCTATTATCTGTATTGTGCTTCAGGCAACCGAAGTGGAAAAGCTGCCGAGATAATGAAGGAAAATGGTTTTGAAAATGTCCACAACCTTGGCGGCTATAATAATCTGGTAGAAGCCGGTTTCGAAAAGAAGTAATCTCATTTATTCTATATGCAAGCATTGATGGATCTGCTAAACCAAACTCAAACCGCAGTAGCGGTAATAGGATTGGTGGTGCTTTTGCTCTATGAACATGCCCATCCATTTTTTGATTTCTTTAAAGATTCCGGAAAACAGCGCTGGAAACATTTGCTCAGGAATGCATCACTTGGAATAGTTAACGCAGCGATTACCTCATTTCTTTTTGTGGGGATTTGGTTATGGGCTTCCAATTGGGCAAATACCAATAACTTCGGAATTTTGAATTGGCTTGCTTTGCCGTCATGGGCTCATGCAATTGGAGCTGTTTTATTGACGGATACATGGACATACTTTTGGCATGTGATGAATCATCGAATCCCATTCTTTTGGAAATTTCACCGTGTACATCACTCTGATCCAAACATGGATGTAACTACTGCAAACCGATTTCACACCGGGGAAATCATCTTCTCATCTATTTTCAGAACAGGTGTTATTCTACTTATTGGGCTACATATCTGGGAATTACTGGTGTATGAGATCCTGCTTGTCATCGTCGTTCAGTTTCATCATGCAAATATCGGAGTACCCGAAAAACTGGACAGATTTTTACGAATATTTATCGTAACCCCGGCTATGCACAAGGTTCATCATTCCAGAAAACAATCAGAAACGGATTCTAACTACAGCTCTTTGTTTTCATTTTGGGACAGAATTTGTAAGACCTTCAACCTCAATGAAAATCCTCATTCAATAAAAATAGGATTGGATGAATTCGATTCCGAAGAAGACCAAAAGGTGAAAGGACTGTTCTGGATGCCATTTAAGAAGACAGACAAATAATGGAGCTCAAAGTCCCACCCGTTATAGTAGTTGCAATCACGGTGTTTTTAATGTGGGCTATTGATAAATATCTGTCAGTGGAATTCCTTGCATTTAATGCTCCGAAATGGATCATTATTTTGACCTCAATACTTGGTATAGCTTGTATTGTGCTGGGAGTTATTCAGTTTTCTGTAAAAAAGACAACTGTAAATCCTCATAAACCGGAGGATTCAACCTCTCTGGTTAGTTCCGGAATTTATAGCATCAGCAGAAACCCAAAGTATCTCGGAATGTTGATATTACTTGTGTTTTATGGTCTGTTTTTGGGAGATGGACTCGTATTTCTGATGCTTCCGGTATTCATTTGGTACATGAATTCATTCCAGATCAAACCGGAAGAAGAGATATTAGTTGAATTGTTTGGGGATCAATACGTTGATTATAAAAAGAAAGTGAGAAGGTGGATTTAAAAAAATTGGATTAGAACTTTAACTCGTTCCCAAGCTCCTGCTTGGGAATGCAGTCCTGAAGCTCAAGCTTCTTCACCATACAAAGTAACAGATACCAGTCCTTCTTTGCCTGTATAATTGATAGCCGAAGAGTATCTCCAATGCTCTGGATTATTAACAAAGCCTGCCTTCACTGGGTTAAAGTGAATATATTTTAACACTTTTGGGATCATCACATCTGAATCTATTTGTTTAGGATGCACACCTTCTTGCCAAACTTGGTAATTGCTTTGTTTCTTATGCAGTTTCTTTGCAAAGCGAAGCTTATCCAGAATCAGACTACGACCTCTCTTTTCCAATGAATTGATAATCATTTTCGCAGTATATGACTTAAAGCTCTTAACTATTTTGGAGGAGTCTTTATGTTGTAGAGCACAATGGAGGTGGTTTTCCATGATTACATATCCAAATAGTTTTACATCCCACTCGGACTGAATAAAACGAAAAGACTCTAATACGATGTTGGCAATATCAGGATCAGAAAAAAGAGGGATACCCTCAACAATAGAACTGGTAATAAAGTATGGATAGTAATTTTCGCGGAATTTGAAACGGCTTCTGCCCATAGGTTTTTAATCAGGTAAGACAGTTTTGAGAGCAATTCCTTACAAACTTTCTTAGAGTAGATTTTTGAAGCTAGAGCTTCAAGACTGCATTCCGAACGTGGACGTTCGGAACGAGGTTGAAAGGTGAGGCGCTGGATATGAAATTATAAGAAAAGCATAACTACTAATCTATCTTTTTACTCTCACTAAATAAGTAACGAATAAAACTAATCACTTATTCACTAATCAACCAATAACTAATCTACTTCTTTTTCTTCTTGCCTACAGTTTTTTCTTCCTTCTCTTCTTTTTCTTCAGCTTTAGCTTCTTCTGTATTTTCTTCTTCCTCGTCATCATCTTCGGTGATTTCGATCACTTCCGCATCCACAGAATAGTCATCGTCTTCAGGATCAACTTCTTTTTCAACTAAGATCTGGTAGTCGTTGATGAACATGGCAAACATACCGATAGCAGAAATAACCGGAGCCATTGCCCCAACTAATGCGGCACCACCAACTCCAAATGCCAACTGAGTCTGAAAGACAACTTCGCCTTCTTTATTCTTGATGATAAGTTTTCGGGCACTTCCTTCCTTTATCAATTCACGGATAGAACTAATCACTTCGTTCACTCCGCCCTGTATCTCTTCGTAGACACGTTTAGCCTTGGATTTTGCTTCTTCTTTCTTCATGATATGTGTGATTTATGAAAATTTTTGTAAGGAATAGCTTCCGAACTTGTCTTACTACGCAGAACAATAAAAAAAGATACAGAATAATAATATGCTAGCCAGAGTATTTTGTGCATCCACCGTAGGTGTTGATGCACGCATCATAGACGTAGAAACTCATCATACTAACGGAATGCCAAAATTCTTTTTGGTAGGATTGCCGGACCGGGCAGTGAGTGAATCCAGAGACAGGGTGGAAGCTGCCATCAGAAACACAGGATCTTATTATCCCTTGGGAAGGATAACCGTAAATCTTGCTCCTGCCGATCTTCCTAAAGAGGGAAATGCTTTTGATCTGCCGATAGCCATTGGTTTGTTACGGATGTCAGGACAGATCTATACCGAGAAACTGGAGGAAACAGTGATGCTCGGTGAATTGTCACTGGATGGAAAAATCAGACCCATAAAAGGAGTTCTGCCGGTTGCGGTTGAAGCAAAAAAGCAGGGGTTCCAATATTTGGTTGTACCCAAAGAAAATGGTGCTGAAGCAGCAGTGGTAGAAGGAATAGAGATCTTTGCTTTTGATCATATAAATCAGGTTAAAGATTGGCTGGAAAATCGGGGGTCGATGGATCCGTTGGAAGTAGATGTGAAATCCTTTTTCAACCAAAACGGACAATCAAAGATCTTAGATTTCTGTGATGTGCGCGGACAGGAAAATGTGAAGCGAGGTCTGGAGATTGCCGCTGCCGGTGGACATAATGCAATAATATTGTATATGGTATAGGTAATATTTATTACTCCAAAATCATAGCAGAAATATACTATTTTTTGACTGGCACTATGTCATGTTCAAGTTATTGATTTTGTTCTATTTATTTTTGAAATTGGAAACCGCTATTAATCAATTCAAGAAAAATGAAAAGAACAAAATTCAATTACAAAAGTCTTACAAAGTCAAATATGGCTCGGATATCCAAAATCGAAATTGAAGTACAAACTCGTTTAATCAATATTAAACTTGATGCTTATGAAATAGGTAAATTTCTTTGTGAAGCTAAATCTATACTTCCACATGGAAGCTTTATAAAATGGATAAAAATGACATTTGCTAATGACCTTCCATACAGTACTGGTCAGCATTACATGAAGATATATTTAGCTTTCAAAGATAGACCAAACCAAGTGCAATATATTCCTACACAGTATTTGATGATTTTCTCACAAAATAATTTTCCCGAAGAGACTCTAAAATTGATAAAAAATAGATTGGAAGTAAATCCCGAAGGCTTACAAACAGCAGAATATGAAGAACTGGATTACTTGTTCAAATTGATGAAGGAAGGCTCAATTGGTGAAACCACTTTTGAAAAAGAATCAGAGAAAGTCATAGCTCTTGGAGCAGAGTTAGCAAAAAATGAAATTGGACGATATCGGCATCGTATAAATAGAAATATGCGAAGAACTATGTACTTCGGACTTGGTGATACTTTAGAAAAACTTGACAAGGCAATTGAAAATGCACGACAAATGGCAGGTTATTTTCCGTTTGATCCGAATGATCCAAAACATAAAAAGGTGATTTCACATATAGAAAAATTAAACTCTAAATTGGATAAACTAAAGTCTGAATTAGAAGGTGGGATGAAATTGATAAAGCCTATTTCTACAAAAAATGGTACTTCATATATCTAATAGTTAGAGATTTGATATTTGCTCGAATAGGTATTTTCCTATTCCGTAAGCTATCAACAAAACTATTCCAACTCCAACTAACTCCAACAGAAATGGAGGCACAACTTTTAGAAGTGGGTGTGGGATGTAATCATCCTCATCCCACCACCGAAAAATGTGATCGAATATTTTTTTAAAGATCTTTTGGTCTTTACTCATTTCCTCCAACTTAATACTAATGCATTGTCAGTAATTTCAAAGTAACAGGTTCTGAAGATGATAATCTAAATGATATCTGTAATGTTGGAAGATAATTCTTTATTATTGAGTTAGTAGAAATAGTTACAAAAAAATCGTTTTATGAAGGTTGGCTCACTGTTTAGTGGTTGTGGAGGATTAGACTTAGGTTTTATAAATAGTGGATTCGAAATTTTATGGGCTAATGATTTCGATAAAGATGCATGCAAAGTTTATAGAGAGAACATTGGGGAAATAATTCAAGATGATATAATAAACATTGATATCAATCAGCTTTCTGATGTTGATGTTATTACCGGAGGTTTTCCCTGTCAACCCTTTTCAAATGCAGGTAATAGATTAGGCACATCTGATGAAAGAGGTAATCTATTTTTCGAAACGCTCAGATTTGTTAAAAGGTTTAGACCAAAAGTTGTTCTATTCGAGAATGTTAGAGGTATTCTATCAATTAAGAATAAAACTGGCAATAAGTTGATTAATGATATAGTCTCAATTCTCGAAAATATTGAAGATGATTTAGGCTATAATGTTAAGTTCAAACTTTTAAAATCCAGTGACTACGATGTGCCTCAAAATAGGTATAGGGTATTCATTATTGGTATCAGGAATGATTTAAATATTGATTACCATTTTCCTAGCCCTGTGATTCAAAAAGATATATCGAAACTCACAGTTTCTAATATTATACTAAACGGGAACAAAAAAGGATTAAAGAACCATGAGCATTGGGAACTATCCCCTCAACAAAAAATAATGGTTGAGCATATTAATGAAGGTGGTTCTTGGAAAGATGTTCCTTATGAAGTATTACCCGATAGGTTTCGAAAAATCAGAGATAATATTAAGAAGTATAGATCTCCAAACTTTTACAGGAGGTTTGCCAGAAATGAAATTAATGGGACAATAACAGCTGCAGCTCAACCAGAGAATTGTGGAATCATTCACCCTATCGAAGACAGAAGATATAGTATTCGTGAAATTGCAAGAATTCAATCATTTCCTGATGACTTCGAATTTAATAATAAAAGCTTGCCTAATAATTACAAAGTAATCGGGAACGCAGTACCACCAAAAATGGCAGAGCACTTAGCCAATTCAATAAAGGAACAAATATTTTAAGAATTATCTTCTAACCACTTTATGGCATTTCTTAAAAGATCAGGGTCATCATCAAAACGACCAATTCCGGTGTTACAACTTTCACATAATATACCCCTGACTTTACCTGTACCGTGATCATGGTCAATAACATGACGGCTAATCTCTCCGATAGACTGTTTTTTGCAGATTGGACAAGTAAAAACTTCCCCTAATTTGGGTCTTTTTGTATTCCAAAGTGCTCGATCTTTATATGACATCGATACACCGTTTTTAATTTTCCTACAGTCTCTACAAGATGGTCTTTTCGTAATAAGCCCACCTTTTTTTATTCTATTATTTTCAAACATTGTATCTGTTTTCAGATACTTAAAACACCTATCGCATATTTTATATTCAAATCTATCACCAGTTTGATTGATATCTATAATTTCGATGTGTGAATTATCGACTTCAAAAAATGTATTTGATCTTAAAAATTCAATTACAGACCTATCACCTTTCTTTTCTCTAACTTTACCAACGTCATGTACCTCAACTTCGGGGTGATCTTTTTCAAGTACTTTTAAATAAACTAAATCAGACATTCTTCCCTTTTTTTGAGGGAAGATATTCAACTGTTTTTGCATATACAATGAGAATCAATTACATAGATTTAAGAAGCTATGAATTGATACTTCAATTAGCAATCAACCGATTCTGATAAAAACTGACTTGGCACTCTAAGGATTAAAACATAATAAAGCTTATATATAAAGCAGTTTATTGCACAGTTTTAGTACTTTTGCCTGCTTCATTTAGGTTATTCAGATAACCTTGTTTCTAATGCTATAAGATACTTTGAGACAATATCGCGATTTGGTTTTTGACCTAAATTACTCTTTACCGTTACTATTATCTGATCGTTTTCTTCCGATATAGTTACATTCACTTCATCGCTCCATGCCCTCATGCTTCCCGGAGTTTCAGCTGAAAAGTAGCCAGCGTCCTTATCGCTGTTCTTGATACTCCAATTTTGTGAAGCCGCTACTTGAACTGCTGCTCTATATACTGAATCAAATGACGAAGATTCAAAAGTTCGAGTCTGTGTTTTGTTTGCTTCTGCATCATCTCCAAAATTTGATGAAGCAGCACAACCTGAAATTGTTAACAAGACTAATAAGTAGGCTAAGTTTTTAAAATAGTGTTTCATTGTTCTGTTTGGTTTGATTTAGTATTGATTTCAATCAATTTAATAAATCAATCCGATATGTACTATAGTCTATAGAGTAAACGCCTCTCATCGTCTATCATTTTGTATGGAAGACAATAAAAAAGGAGTTGCAGACATTATTGGATTGACAATCAGGGAGCTACGTACAAAAAAGAATTATTCACAAGAAAAGCTTGCAGAACTAAGTTCACTTGATATGACGTACATCTCTTTAGTTGAGACTTCTAAAAGAAACATTACAGTAAAATCACTTCTGAAAATTTGTAAAGCACTTGATGTGAAGTTGACGGACTTTACCAAATTGATTGATAAAAAGATTGACTACAAATCTTAAGTTTTAGGTTTATTTAGGTGATACCACTTTACTGCCAAAAATATTAAGGCGGGACTTTCTCAAAAAACCTTTAATCTCTTGTTTGAAGGCGGGTTGGGGAAAAATCACTTTACATAATGTTTGTTATCTTACAAAATAAGATGTGTAAAATCAGAGGTTTAAATAAGGCTTTTTAGCTGTTTTAAAGTTAGCAAAATGAACTAACAAGGCTAAGATACTAACATTTTATACATCGTAGGTTAGAGAAGGATTTAAAGCCAAATATCAAGCTTAGATATTATTGCAATATAGGAGTTTAAAACAATCTACGACGTTCTTCAGCTAACCAACCAGGCTCACTGTCTTCACTGGATATTGAGTCTTCTGAGAGATCTAAATCATCGAGGTCTAATTCATCAAAGATGAGGTCTTCATCATCAGTACGGTTTTTAAAGGTATTTTTGTCTTCGGGGGCGGTATTGTCATCATAATCAGAATCTGAATGGTTCGAACTGGTACCGAAGTCTTCACTATAATCATTCAATCTATTCATTGCTTCAACGGCAAACCGACTTGTTGAATTCATTTCATAGTCTGGGTCAGCCGCATGAATTTTACCTGTAAGATCAATAAGTGTTTTTAGTTCATTATCAGTAAGGGCATTCATTCCAATTAATAAATGCTGTTCTAAGAGGTCGGTATTCTGCTGGTCTTCATTCCTTCTATACTCTTCTAATTTTACAGCAATCTTGGAAAGCAATTCATAAGTAGAACGTGCTTCTTTAATAGCATCGAGGGCAAGTCTTTTTTGGTTATTGGCTTCTGCTTCATCTAAAATAGCATTAGTTCGGCTCAATAAATCTTTGATACCCGAAAGTATATCTTCGGCGTGTTCTTGGTCGTTTCTTTTGAAGGCTTTAACAAGTTTGTCAGACAAATGGTGTTCAGAATGATATCGGACAGACTGGTGGTGTATCCCAAAATTGTCAGCAATAGTTGTATGAGCGATGCCTTGAATTATAGCATCTTCAATTTGTTTGGTTTTTGGGTGGGCGCAAACCCGACATGTCTGGGGCATAGTTATCTCCGAGTATTAATTGAAAATTTCCATAAACGATTTGGTGCGTTGCAACAGAGTCTGCACGAAGTAAAAGACGGTAAGTATGATCTTATATTTTTCTTAAATAAAGTTTTAAATATAGTACTTAGTATATATGTAAGATCATGTATTACGGAATGTAGTTTTATGTACAAACGAAATGTAGATTCCGTATCTAACGAAATTGTTTTTTTGTATGTAACGAAATGTAGTGTCATTAAAAGTCTATTTATTGGTTAATGCACTTTCAGGTCTCAAATAAACTTTAAAAACTGATTCTGTACTATGAACCCTTTCCAATAGACCTGAATCTTCCAGTTCATCTATCAATTGGCGGGTGTTTCTATATGGGATTCTTGCCAGTTCAAATAATTCTTTTAAAGTACTATTACTAATATCCCACTTTCGCATTCTATAATTCTTCTTACCAACTTCTGAAACTTCTGCTCCGTCATATATTTCTTCCATTGAACTGATCCAAACTTGTTCAATGTGATTATATGCTTCGCGATCAAAAAATGATTTAGATCGTATTGCGATATACAATGCTTTTGCTTTTCTACTTAGCCCTGCCCATACACCGCTTGTAACAATACAAGTATGGAAAGTGAAAAATTTAGTATTCCATTTTTTTGGACTAAGATCATCTACTCCATACTTAAAAAAAGACGGCATGTATTCATAGCCTCTTCGTTTGCCATCTTGCCACTCTCTCTTTTCAAGAAACGGCATTTCACCATTTTCTAACTTAAAATGTACGTTTATCAATTTGTTGATACCGTCATCAACAGATTTAGTACTTATACCAGCTAACTTAGCGATGTTCTCTCTTGAGATTCTAACCCATCTTTCATTATTCCAAAAGTCGGCACGTCCACATAGCACTGGGTATATAGCAAGTGCGTTATTAGTTGTGTAAAAAAAGTGGTTAGTCATTTTGGGCATGTAAAAGTATTTCTCCAAATTCAATTCCTCCACTGATTTGAACTTGACTGATTTACGCTTGTCATAAAGTTTTTCAAAATATTCTGTCAGATTAAGTTTCTTCTCTCTCTCCTCAATCGGCGCATGCTTAATTGGATAACCAAACGCTTCTAAAGGAATTGGAGCATTGTCATGTTCAATGTGCCACGATTCTTCAGTGTATTTCCGTGTTTTAGATGTTTTATTTTCCATCATTTGATGCCCGTACAATTTAGATCCCCAAAAAAGACAAGGAAGGGCTGAGGGAATCTGTTCAGCCTTTTCAGCTTGTGCACTGCCTATCCTGTCTTGTGTTAATTATTATACAATTTCAAAAAAGGTCGTCGGGATGAACAAAGGGAACAAACCTTCCTTACCACTTTGTGTAGCAAGAACCCGACGACCACCTGTCATCCGAACAGTTACTTATTAAATTCGCTTATATGCTTTGCATTTTTAGGCCACTTTGGATAATCCGATTTAGTTATACCCAATCTTTCCATCCAAACTGGAAGAGACCTACCCGATACTGGTAATTTTACTACTGGTGGTTCTTTTCCTTCTTTATATGCTTTCTTACGATCGGACGCATAAATTTCGTCTCGTTTTTTCCGTAACTGTTCAGCCGTAATACCGACATCAATTTTCCATTGCTCACACATATCCCGGTAATAGACAATTGGCATTCCGTTGTACGGAGATTGCGACTCATCTATAAATGGAATCCCGTTTGAGTATGAAACTTTCTGCTTGTCCACTTCAATAATTCGGTTTCCTGAATACCCGATACGACCTTGCGTACCATTTGGTAAAATCTCTTTTGAACGCTCCTTTTCTTGCTTTAACTTCAACTCTTTGATACGGTTCTCTATGGCTTTCTTTTCTAGAAGCCTAACATCGTACAAGGCTTCGGCTTTTAACCGCTTTTCAAGTAGTTCTTTCTGCCATTCTTTTGGTCTTTCAAGTGAATATCCCTTTTTGACTTGTTCAATTTGCCACCGCTTGAACTCTTTATGTACTTCTTTCAAAGTTTGCTTTGCAATTGGAATAAGAGCTTTATACCAGTTATTACTTCTTAAGTAGTATCCATCTCGACTTCCTACTAATTCGAGTAAAGTACCTTCACACTCACCAATTCCGTATAGTGCTGTTGAATTGTATAAATCATTTGCTCTTTTCTTGTCGTTAAGTATGATCGAGTTATTTACAAGCTTTTTATATATCTGATGATAAAGTTGATATTTGTTATCGGGATAACGTGGTTTTCCATCTGAGTTTTTAGGTTTTCTTTTAGCTGTACGCTTCATTAGTCATCCTCAATTTTTACTCCCAATGGGTAGAGGGCTTCTTCTTCATTAACTTGAATTGTTGGTGTTTTCTCAATTTCTATCCCAGCTGGCAAAAGCAATTCTTCATTATGATTTTGGACTTGTCCCGATTTAAATATTTGAAAAGTAGTTCGAGTTTTTTGGGTTGATTTATCATTTTCCATTTCTATTCCTGGTTAGTTTTGTGATGAATAAATCCTTCACTAAAAGTTCTTTCCCAGTCAACTATACCAACGATATGTTCTATTTTAGCTTTCGTAGATTTTTGAGGACGTACTATCCCATTCTCGATTTTTGAAATAGTGATATTTGTAGTTCCTGCGAGCCTTGCGAGTTGAAGCTGACTAAGTCGTTTCTTAGTTCTCATTACTCTAAGACTTTGAGCTACCTGAGAAATTGAATTATTCATCTGTTTGTATATGGTTTATTCTGTCATATTTTTTTAACCATATTAAGACGAAATCGTAAAAACAACGGAATAAGTTAAATCAGTTAACTATTTGGGAAAATAGTTTAAAGAATTTGTGGCTTTTTAAAAGATTATAAAATCTTTTAAATCATCTTTGTACTATATAGTTGTAAATGGTTTAGGAAAAAATAGATTTATAATTAACTCGATTAAAAATGAAGCCAAAAGCATATAGTTATATCAGGTTTTCAACACCTGAACAGATCAAGGGAGATAGTCTTAGGAGACAACTTGAAGACACAAAAAACTATGTACTAAACGAGACCGAGTTAGAATTAGATGAATCTCTAATATTTAGAGATTTAGGTGTTTCTGCAAAGGATAGTATTAACAGTCAAGAAGGGGCTTTGGGTCAATTTCTACAGCTTGTTAAAAATGAAAAGATCGCTAAAGGCTCCATACTTGTAGTAGAAAATCTTGATCGCTTAAGTCGGGATACTATTGATATCGCATTAACTCAATTTATGATGATAATTCGTGCCGGTATAGATATCGTAACATTACAAGATCGTAGAAAGTACAATACAGAGTCGTTAAAAGATCCAAGTCAGTTAATTATATCTATTACTTACATGGCTCGTGCCCACGAAGAATCTGCAACAAAGAGTAAAAGAGGGAAGAGTACATGGAAGCAAAAAAAGAAAATGGCTCGAAAAGGTGTTCCATTGACCGCAGTTTGTCCTGACTGGTTGAAATTATCCGATGATGAAACCGAATATATTATAGAGAGTAAAGAAGCTGCAGAATCCATCAATTTAATCTTCCAATTAAAGCTTCAAGGGAAGGGCGCTTATGCTATAGAGAAAGAGCTTAATGAAAGAAAAATTTATAAACCAATCCCAAAAAATAAAGATGGCTCAATAAATAAAAGAAGCACTTCGGAGTGGAGGAAATCATACATCAATAAAATACTTCGGAACCCTGCTGTACATGGTGAATATCAACCTTGTGAAACTGTCTTAGAATATTCCGAAGACTTAAAAAGAAAAGTAAAAAGAAGGAAGCCTACTGGGGAATCAATTCCAGACTATTACCCTGAAGTAGTACCTAAAAAGATATTTTCACAGGTAAATGACATCTTCAAATTAAATGGAGAATTTGGTAAAGGAAGAGGCGGAGGAAGAAACGGAAAATTTTCTAATATTTTTAGAAATTTGATTACCTGTGGTAACTGCAACGATGCCTCAATGAGTTATGATAATAAAGGTGAATATCAGTATTTGAGATGTTACAATAGTGGTGAGAGTATCAATAAATGTGATTCAAAAAGTATTCGTTACGATATTATTGAACCACTTTTACTTCATTTTATCGAAAGATTGGATCCAAATTATGTATTACCAAAAAATGAACAAAAACAAACTGAGTTACTTTCATTAAAAAATAACTTAAGCTCAGCCAATGGTGCCTTATTAGACATCCAAAAAAAGATAAAAAACTTAGTTGATCAACAAGAGCTTGGGCAAGAGATTAAAGAAAGATATATAGCTCGAAAACAAGATGAGGAAAAGCTTTTAGAAGATAAGAAGCAGTTAATAAATAGAATTGATTCTTTAGAGAACTCAGAAAATAATACTAAAAAAAGGCTTCATGATATCGATGGTCTTATTAAGTTGATTACAAACAAAAAAAATCCGGATCAAAAAGATATTAGAGCTAAGCTTAGCCTGTATCTAAAGCGTTTGATTAAAAATATAAAAATTACATCAGGTATGTTTTCACATAACGAAAGTGATTATCGTAAAATTGAAATTGATTTTCGTAGTGGGATTTCACGCACAATTTTGCTTAATGATGAAGAAAATATTTTATTGATAGAGGACTTTAAAGACGGTCAAAATGTCACGTATAGGCTTAAAGATGGTGTTGTATTAGACGTAGATTTAGATGATGATTTAAGGAGTGAAAAGCAAAGGATTTCGAATTTAAAAGTTAAAAAAGCCGCTTTTAATAGTTAAAAAACCATACATAATATTATTATGGTAGGCCCACCGGGTTCAGGTAAAACAATGATGGCACGAAGAATTCCAACTATTTTACCACCACTTTCTTTAGAAGAAGCTCTGGAAACTACAAAGATTCATTCAGTGTCAGGGATTTTAGATGGTGGGAAAGCACTGATCACATCCCGTCCATTTCGGGCTCCTCATCACACCGTTTCTGATGTTGCGTTGGTTGGAGGCGGAAGCATTCCGATGCCCGGAGAAATTTCGATGTCGCATAATGGGGTTTTGTTTTTGGATGAGCTTCCTGAATTCAAAAGAAGTGCGTTGGAAGTGATGCGACAACCACTGGAAGATGGATTTGTATCTATTTCAAGAGCCAGAATGAGTGTGACTTATCCAAGCCGTGTAATGTTAGTGGCATCCATGAATCCATCGCCGTCGGGAGACTGGTATGATGCTCAGGACATGAACGGAGCTTCTTCATTAGCGATGCAACGATACTTGGGAAAGATAAGCGGACCACTTTTAGATCGAATCGACCTTCACATAGAAGTGAATAAGGTGAGTTATGATGAACTTTCCGGGAAAGCAAAAGGTGAATCATCCCAGGAAATAAGAACCAGAGTAGTAAAAGCCAGAGAAGTACAAACCAAACGATTCTTCGGGTTGAAGTCGGTGTATTCGAATGCTCAAATGAATACCAGAATGGTTCGGAAAGTGTGTAAGCTGGACGATTCAGGTTCAGAAATTTTGAAGAAAGCAATCACTTCGCTCGGATTATCAGCCAGAGCGTATGATCGAATCTTAAAAGTATCCAGAACTATTGCTGATCTGGATCACTCAGAGAATATAAAACCGAACCATATAGCAGAGGCTATTCAATATAGAAGCCTGGACCGTGAGGGTTGGCTTGGGTGAACAAAAAGAGAATAATGAATATTGAATCACGAATATCGAATGATGAACAAATTTTATTTTTATGAAATATGATTTAGAAGAAAGGCTAATAGAGTTTTCAATCGAGATTATCGAACTCAGTGAGAAAATACCAAAAACATATGTTGGGATTCATCTTGCAAAACAGATTGTTAGAAGTGGATTATCTCCTGCATTTCAATATGCTGAAGCAACTTCTGCTGAATCAAGAAAGGACTTTATTCATAAAATGAAAATTGGATTAAAAGAGTTGAGAGAAACTTTTGTCTGTTTAAAAATTATAAAAAGAAAACCACTTGTCGGCGAAAGTGAATTAGAAATTGTTTTAAAAGAATGCAATGAACTCATAGCAATTTTTAACACAAGTATTAGAACAGCAAGGAATAATCTGAATACTAAGAAATCATGATTCGAAATTGGCTATTCAATATTCGTGATTCAAGGACTTCACATGTTCATGCGGTGCGATTGATGAAACAAATTAATTATTTAAAGGTTAAGGGTAATAACAACTCAATGTGTAACAAAGTAAACAAGTATGAGAAAGGAGGCAGTTATGAAAAGTGAAAGATATACCTATTCGAAAAGTGGACTTGTATTCGCACTGCCTGTTCTTATCATTATTCTTTACTTCTTGTTGACGATCTAACAGTTGATTTCAGTTAATTAATTGGATAAGCTTTCAGCCCTTTTAATAATTAAAATTAAGTGCTGAACTCTTGTCATCTTTTGCAGAAATAGCATTTCCAACCGCTGTTCGACAAACCTTTACTTATGAAGTGCCAACTCAATTTCGAAAGAATATAAAAACAGGTGTGCGCGTCTGGGTTCCATTTCGTTCTAATTTTGCGATCGGAGTTATTTTGCAGCTTCACGACGAAAAGCCTGACTTCAAGACAAAAGAAATCAAAAAAGTTCTGGATCCGGAGCCTATCTTAACAGAAGAATTACTCAAACTTACTGAATGGATTCACCGATTCTACTTTTGTAGCTGGGGAGAAGTCATACAGGCTGCGCTACCTGCGGGACTAAACTTCGTATCCAAAAAAAGACTAAAAGTCGGAAGTGAGGATGGACTTGATCTCAGAACAGAAGCAGAAAAAGAAATTATAGAAGATATCAAAACCGATGAATCTATAACTCTGGATGCAGCAAAAAAGAGATACAAAGGCACTTCATTAAATAAAGTCTTTAAAAAATTACTGAAATCAGGCGTTCTTGAAGTATGGGAAGAACCTGATATCAAAGTTACTGTAAAAACCGAAAGAGCATGGGATTGGAAGGAAGGTAAAAACCAAAAGTCCGCTATTGAATTTTTGGAGTCACAGGATAAGAGTTTCAAATGGACGGAAGCTCTGGAAGTGTTTACTTCTGAAGAAGTGCCGATTCGAAATTCTGATACAGATAAACTGGGAATCAACAACTATTCCATCAAAAAACTGAAAGATGAGAATTGGATCCGGCCGATAGAATTAGAAGTTGAACCGGAATCCTTAGATTTAGAGTTTAATCCGGATTTGATCAAAGAGCTGAATGAAGAACAAAGTTTGGTTTATAGTTCTATCAAAAAGTCGATCAGAAAAAAAGAGTTTAAGAACTTTTTGCTGAAAGGAATTACCGGAAGCGGTAAAACCGAAGTATATATTCATGCGTTAAAACAGGTATTGGAAAATGGTTGTGGCGGAATTGTTTTAGTTCCTGAAATTGCACTTACTCCACAAACCGTTTCCCGTTTTTACCGGATCTTCGGTGAAGATATTACAGTGGTTCACAGCCGAATGAATGAAAGAGAGCGACTTGATTCCTGGAGAAAACTCAGATCCGGAGAAAAGAAAATCGCCATTGGTCCTAGGTCCGCAATTTTTTCACCGGTTCAGGATCTTGGGATTATTATTCTGGATGAGGAACATGATAATTCCTATAAACAGATCGATCCTGCACCAAGATATCATGCCAGAGAAGTGGCAATTATGCGGGCAAGTATGACTGATTCAGTAATTATTATGGGATCTGCTACTCCTAGCATGCAAGCTCTGGAAATGACTAAGAAAGGGAAGGCAGATCTGCTTGAACTTACAAGAAGACATGAATCCGCAAAGCTTCCGGAAGTTGAGATCTTGGATCTCAAGCAATATACCGGAGCAATGAAAGGAGAACTGGCGGTTCCGTTGCATTTGGCGATGAAAGAAGCTCTGGATAAAAAGGAACAAGTAATTCTGCTTTATAACCGACGAGGATTCGCGAATTATTTACAGTGCGAAACCTGTGGACATATTCCACAAAGCCCGGAGTGTTCGGTAAGCCTGACTTACCATAAAAGGAAAAATCAATTGATCTGTCACTATTCGGGGTATTCAAGAAAAGCGGATACAAATTGTGAGAAATGTGGTTCAGAATTTCTTTCAGAGCAAGGATCGGGGACCCAAAAAATTGAAGAACAGCTGGAAGAGGTATTTCCTGAAGCAAAAGTGTTGAGATTTGACAGGGATTCAACTTCAAAAAAAGGAGCGCACGAAAAAATACTGGATTCATTCGGAGCAGGAGAAGCTGATATTCTGGTTGGAACTCAATTAGTTGCCAAAGGTTTAGACTTCCCAAATGTGACAGTCGTAGGAGTAACAGACGCAGATACTGAGTTAGCATTTCCATCTTTTCAATCTTCGGAAAGAATGTTTCAATTACTGAGCCAGGTTGCAGGAAGGTCAGGGCGAGGAACTAAACCGGGAAAGGTATTCATTCAAACTCGTCAACCGGAGAATGAAGCACTTAAATTTGCTCAGAAACATGATTACGATGGTTTTGCAGAGTCAGAACTTGATTTCAGGAAAACTTTGAACTATCCGCCGTACTCAAGATTAGTAAAATTTGTACTGAAAGGTAAAAATGAAAGTCAGGTTCGGGTATCAGCATTCAAGTTAAAATCAGTAATAGAAAGAGTGGTTCCTGGTTTTGATTCTCTGGGACCGTCACCCGCAGCCATTGCGTGGATGAACCAATATTACTTATGGGAAGTGTTGGTGAAACTCCCGACAGATAGAGGAGGAAACTTCATCGAAAGGTTATTGGATAAAGTAATGGAAGTGTATGAATATGAATCTGAAATCAGTACAAATATTGTGCGTGTTAATATAAATGTGGAAGCAATTCGGTAGACTTTCAAAAACATAGAGTTCACAAAGTTTAATTTCTGTTATCAACTCTAAAAAGCAATCCCCTGTTTTTTGTGGTTTATACGATATTTAAACTTGCATTCCGCCTTATAAAGTTAGTATTTACGACCTGCTTTAAACGCAATTGAAAACAGATGGGTGAAGAAAGAGTAAAACTTGCAAAAAGTAATGAAGATGTTCAGAAGTTCATGAAAAATGTGCTTAAAGATGCACGTGCTCTTGAAAAAATGCTGGAAGAGGATTGGTTTGAAACAGATGTAATTCGCATCGGGGCGGAACAGGAGTTATGTCTGATTGATGAACATGGTAAAGCAATGCCTAACGCCATGGAAGTAATGGATGCGTTGGGAGAAGGCAATTATACAACTGAGATTGCGAAGTTCAACATTGAAATAAATCTCGAACCGTTGGAATTTAAAGGTAATTGTCTTTCTCAAATGGAAGAAAATCTTCAACGTGAGGTCGCCTATGTTCGGGAAAAAGTTCAGGAATTAGGCGGTGATATTTTATTGACCGGAATTCTTCCATCTATCAGAAAGTCGGATGTTGCGATTGAAAATCTGACTCCACTTCCTCGCTACAAAGCTCTGTGTGATGCCATAGATAATATGCGCGGCAAAGAGTATGAAATTCGTATTCAGGGAATGGACGAATTACTTATGAAATTCGATACTCCACTGCTGGAAGGGTGTAACACCGGATATCAGATCCATCTGCAAATTAAACCTGATGAGTTTGTTTCTAAATACAACATCGCGCAGGCAATAGCGGCTCCGGTGTTAGCAAGTGCGGTTAATTCGCCTATTTTGCTAGGCAAAAGATTATGGGCAGAAACCCGAATCGCTCTTTTTCATCAATCGGTGGATACCCGCGGAGTGGGGGATCATTTAAGAGATTCACTTCCAAGGGTTACGTTCGGATCTGATTGGCTAAGAGGAAGTATTCTTGATATTTATAAAGAAGATATATCTAGATACAGAGTTCTTTTAAGTTCAAATCTGGAAGAAAACGTGGACGAGCTTTTAAAGAACGGAACTCCGCCAAAATTGATGGCACTGAATGTTCATAATGGAACCGTTTACAGATGGAACCGGCCTTGTTATGGAATTGGAGGAGGAAAACCTCATTTAAGGATCGAAAACCGTGTGCTACCGTCAGGACCAACAGTTGTGGATGAAATTGCCAATACAGCATTCTGGCTTGGCTTAATGAATGGAATGGAAGATGCATATTCTGATATTACCAAGGTGTTGGATTTTGATAATGCCCGTTTGAACTTTTTCGCAGCTTCAAAAATGGGTTTGGATACAAAATTTATCTGGACTGATGACAAAAAAATTACTGCCAGAGATCTTATTAAAGATGAACTTTTACCGATCGCCAGAGCGGGACTTGAAAAAGTGAATATTCTGGATTCTGATATTGATACTTATTTAAGTGTGATAGAAGACAGGGTAGAAAGTGCACAAACCGGATCATATTGGGTGGTAAAATCGTATGGAAAACTCATCAAAGAGAATAACCGCGAACAAACTCTTTCGACGATAACAGGAGCGATGGCTAAAAATCAGCAAAAAGGTGAGCCTGTTCATAAGTGGGGTTTAGCACGAGTGGAAGATGTGGCATTATGGAAGCCATCAACTTTACTGGTGGAAGAATTTATGACAACAGATCTTTTTACGGCGCGTAAAGACGATTTGATTGAGTTCGCTTCAAATTTACTGGACTGGAGGAGGATCAGATATATTCCCATTGAAGATGATCAAAAACATTTGGTGGGATTGGTTTCGATGCGGATGGTGTTAAGAGAATATTCCAAAGCCGTGAATGAAGAAGGGGAATATAAAAGTCATGCCATAGAAGATATTATGATCAGTAATCCGATAACCATACACCCGGAAGCATCGATCATTGAAGCGATGGAAATTATGCAGAATCAGCAAATTGGATGTTTACCTGTAGTAAAGAACAGCCGGCTAGTTGGAATTATAACAGAAGATAATTTTTTGAATATCAGCAGAAGACTGATCAAAGCACTGGCAAAAGAAAACAAAAGAAAGAAGGAAAACTGATTGGAAATATTGGCTGAAAAAGAAGAAAAGAATACAAATTCAGATTCATTCAAGGACCGAATAATCGGGATGGTCGAAGGGAAAACTCCGGGTCCTACAATTATTGCACTTGCAGGAGTTCACGGGAATGAACCAACAAGTATAAAAGCAGTAGAACATGTACTCGAAAAGATCAAAGGACTTGAAGACAAGTTCAGTGGAACCTTTATTGGTATAAGAGGAAACCTTGAAGCACTGAGCAAAGGCGAACGATTTATTGATGAGGATATGAATCGTATTTGGTTTACGTCCATATTAGATAAAGTAAGACGGACTCCTTTTGATGAAGTTCTTACTGCTGAGCGGAGAGAAACCAAAGCAGTTTTAGAAATTATAGACCCGATTATCCTTAACGAAAATAAAAAAGAACCTGTGATCTTTGCGGATCTGCATACTTTTTCTGCTGAAACCGGTTTATTTGCCATCAGTTCCGGAGAAAAGAAAAATGTAGATCTTCTGAGTAAATTGAATGTGCCTTTAATTTTCGGAATTGAAAAAGCACTTCATGGAACAGCACTAAAATATATTCAGAATACCGGGAATATTGGCTTTGCGTTCGAAGCGGGCATGCATTTCAGCGAAAGTGCGGAGTTTAATGCTACTGCAGGAATTTATGCACTGCTGAATGCTTCGGGGTGTCTTGACCTTTCGTATATTCCCGATTACGAACCATATCATGATTTTTTAGCTCAGCAAACAGCCGATCTTCCTAAAAAAGTAGAGTTCATATATAAACATATTATTGAAGAAGACGATGATTTTGTAATGAGACCGGGCTTCAAAAATTTTGATAAAATTAAAAAAGGTGATTGGCTCGCTAATGATAAACTAGGCAAAATTGAAGCACAGGCAGAAGGCTATATCTTAATGCCTCTGTATCAGGAACAAGGAAATGATGGGTTTTTTATTGTGAAGGATGTAACCACAGAGGACACAGAGAATTAATTTTTTGGCATTGTATATTAAATGAATGGATAGTTTAAGAGATTTAAATAAAATCTCCCAAATCATAATCGGAGAAGCCATTTCAGTTCATAAAGAATTGGGTCCTGGTTTGTTAGAATCAGCTTATCAGGCATGTTTATTTTACGCTCTTAAAGAGAAGAAATTAAATGTGGTTAAAGAGAAAGAAATGCCGGTTCGGTTCAAAGATGTATTTTTGGATTGTGGCTATCGAATTGATTTCTTAGTAGAAGAAAAGATTGAAGTAGAGTTAAAAGCAGTTGAAGAATTAAATAATATTCACATGGCGCAGGTTTTAAGCTACTTAAAAATGGGCGGGTTTAAGTTAGGTTTGCTTATTAACTTCAATGTAAAGTACTTAAAGCAAGGTATTAAAAGGATAATCAATTAAAATTCTGTCCAAGTGATGGTTGGATGAAGGATTTTGAATGTATCATGAAAGATTAAATAAAAGGTAAACTATAAACTCTGTGCCCTCTGTGGTTAATATTAAATGAAAAACGATTATCAATTTGTAGATGGAACACGATTATCTTCAGTTATTGAAGCACTGATCTTTGCGAGCGAAGAACCTATTTCGGGGCAGAAAATCAAATCCATCATTGTTGAAAATGAAGAACAAATAGAAATTTCTGAAGAAACAGTAAGTAATTTTGTTGATAAACTTAATACTCGTTATGATGAAAACGGTTTAAGTTTCAGGATCGAGCGTATTGCCAAAGGCTATACTTTTGTAACCCAGAAAAAATTTCATTATTGGCTGAGTGTTTTTCAGCATGAAAATGCTTACAGAAAACTTTCTCAATCAGCTATAGAAAGCTTGGCAATCGTAGCCTACAAGCAGCCGATTACAAAACCCGAAGTAGATCAGATTCGTGGTGTTGACTCAGGATATATCTTGCGGCAGTTGATGGAAAAAGCATTGATTGAAGTATCAGGAAGATCTGATAGCCCGGGAAAACCTTTGCTTTATACAACCACATCGCATTTTCTTCGACACTTTGGAATTAATTCTGTAGAGGAACTTCCGAAGCCAAGAGAAATCGAAGAAATATTGAAAGATGATGACATGGCCGAACACCGTCAGTTATTGTTAGAGCAATCCATGATAATGGAAGAGGAAGAAGATGGTACAATAGAAATTAAAGAAGATGAAGTAGCGAAAGAATCAGATAATGAATCCGAAGCTGATGATAAAGAAGACTCCCAAACCAAAAAAAATGATGAGGAAGAATGATTAAGAAATCAGGGCGGGGACATTCAAAAAGAAAGAAAGAAACTGAAAAGAAGAAAACAGGGAAATCACCGAACCGTGTTGACCAAAATTACTCTCAAAACGAAGAGATCAGAATAAATAAATTTATTGCTCACGCAGGATTATGCAGCAGAAGGGAAGCTGATCAATATATTGCCGATGGATTAGTAAAAGTGAATGGCAAGAAGATTACTGAAATGGGAACCAAAGTACGTCGCCAGGATGTAATTGAAGTAAACGGGCAAAGAATCCAACTTGAACCATTTGTATATCTGTTGTTGAACAAGCCTAAGAACACCATCACCACAACCGATGATGAGAAAGGCAGAAATACCGTTTTAGATGAAGTAGAGAATGCTACCGGCGCCCGGGTTTATCCGGTTGGAAGACTGGACAGAAATACAACCGGGCTTCTTATTTTAACGAATGACGGAGATCTTGCTCATCGCTTAATGCACCCAAGCTACAGTGTACGAAAGACTTATGAGGTTGAATCGGAACGAATTTTATCCGATGAAGAGTTAAGTATGTTCAAAACAGGGATACCACTGGAAGACGGAGACGCAAAAGGACATAATGTAAAACGGTTCATGGACGCTCCTCATATTTTCCAGGTTTCTGTATTTGAAGGGCGAAACAGACTTATTCGCAGAATGGTGGAACATTTTGGGACAGAAGTTACTAAGCTTAAGCGTATAGAATATGCGGGCCTTAATTTAAAAGGAGTTAAAGTTGGCAGGTGGCGTTACCTACGGCAAAAAGAAGTGAATAACATCCGTGAGCTCGTAAAATTAGAAACTTTAGATTTTAAAAAATAAACAGCTACAATGGAGTATGATAACTTATCAATCTCATCGGGTCAAATTTTATCAGAGGATGAATATCCGATCAAATACGATCTGTATTCACCAATCAGCGGTACGAGAAAAGATTTCCCCGTTATCATATTTCTACATGGCTTCAAAGGTTTCAAAGACTGGGGGCCCTTTCCTGATGCATGCGAAGATTTAGCCAGAAATGGTTTTGGAGTTTTGGCACTTAATTTTTCACATAATGGTATAGGAAACGGCAGAACAGAGTACGAAAGACTGGATCTGTTTCAAAAATCCACTCTTTCCAAAGATCTGGATGAAATAGGATTAGTAATCCGGGAGTTGCAAACCGGAGAAATCGATGATTCTCATTCTAATCTGAATACAGATTCAATAGGCATTGTAGGGCATTCCCGTGGAGGACATACCGCTATAGCAGCAGCAGCGGAGTACGAATCCATTAAATGTTTGGTTACTTGGGCAGCTGTAGCGGACTATTTGGATCGCTTCAGCGATAAAGAAAAAAAAGACTGGGAAGAAAAAGGATATACGATCTATAAAAACAGCCGTACCGGTCAGGATATGAGGGTAGATAAAACCTGGTTCGATGATGTAAAAGAAAATGAAGACCGGTTGATTGCGCTCCGCAGAGTAAAAGAACTTGTTATACCCAGTCTGTTTATTCATGGAAGAGACGATGAGTCGGTTCCATATACAGATTCAGAACAACTTGAAATAGAGTGTGGTTCAAAAAACAAAGAATTGAAATTAATTTCCAAAGCAGGACACACATTCGGAGCTTCTCATCCATTCGAAGATGAATTTTTTCCGCCGCAATTTAAAGAGTTGGTAGACTCAACGGGAGCCTGGTTCAGACAGTATTTGAGATAAGGCGCTTTTAAACTTTTTACACCTTCTGTTCACAATATACTTGATTAGCTCGTTGCATAGTCTCACTTTATCTTACTTTTGAAATTTTAAATAAATAAGTAAGAAATGAACTACGGTATTAAGTTAATGGGTCGGTTTTTCGCCCTTTCTCTGTGTTTTGTACTTGTTGTTTCCGGTTGTAAAACTTCCGGGTCTGCGACAAAATCAGGGAACTCCTCAGCAGCAACAAAACGGCCACCTGCAAAAAAAGGTGATCTTAAAAAATTCAGCGAAGTAATTACTGAAGATGCCAAAACAGACGAAGGTCTTTTTGATGTCCATAAAGTAGATGATAAGTACTATTTCGAAATTCCTAACGAAATTTTAGAAAGAGAGATGTTACTGGTAAGTAGAGTAGCAGGCTCGGTACAGAACCTAAGTTTTGGAGGTGCAGGCCAGAAAGCACGTGGTCAACAAGTGGTAAGATGGCAAAGAAAAGACAACAACATTCTTCTTCGTCATGTTTCTTATTCAAGTGTGGCGGATGAAGAAGACCCGATATACAAATCTGTTCAAAACAATAACTTTGAACCTGTTGTATATACGTTCAAGATTGCAGCAAACAATGAAGACACTACAGGTATCGTGATTGATGTTACAAACTTGTATACATCTGATGTGGCATTAATTAGTGGGCTTAGTGGTTTTCAACGAAGAAATTTTCAGGTAAGAAGATTGGACGGAAGTCGATCTTTTGTAGAAAGAATGTCGAGTTATCCTGAGAATATCGAAGTTAGACATGTTCTTACTTATGACGCTTCAAACCCACCAGATAATGGTTCTACCAATACAATTTCACTTGAAATGAATCAATCTATGATTCTTCTGCCCGCGGAGCCGGCACAGCCAAGAAACTGGGATCAACGGGTTGGGTATTTTTCAATTGGCCAGTATGACTACAGTTCAGATGAGCACAGAGCGGCAAGAAATCGCTTTATTACCAGATACCAATTGGTTCCGAAAGACAAAGAAGCTTATTTAAGAGGTGAGCTGGTTGAACCCGAAGAACAAATTGTTTATTACTTAGATCCTGCGACTCCCAAAAAATGGATACCTTATTTGATTCAGGGAGTAAATGATTGGAATGTTGCTTTTGAAGAAGCAGGTTTCAAAAATGCCATTGTTGGTAAGGCAGCTCCAACTCCTGAGGAGGATCCGGAATTTTCGCCGGAAGATGTTCGCTATTCAGTAATGCGATATATTACAAATCCTATCCAGAATGCACAGGGACCTCATGTTCATGATCCAAGAACCGGTCAAATCCTGGAAAGCGATATCCTTTGGTATCACAATATTCAGAATTTGTTAAGAAACTGGTTCTTTATCCAGACAGCAGCAGCTAACCCTGATGCAAGAAATGTGAAGATGTCTGACGAGATCATGGGAGAGATGCTTCGTTTTGTGATGGCTCATGAAGTGGGTCATACACTTGGGCTTCCACACAATATGGGTTCCAGCCCGGGATATACCGTAGAGCAATTACGTGATCCGGAGTTTACTTCAACGCACGGAACGGCTCCATCAATTATGGATTATGCCCGTTTCAACTATATAGCACAACCCGGTGATGGCGTTACTCAATTTTATCCACAAATAGGAGAGTATGATAAATGGTCGATCAAATGGGGCTATTCCTGGCTACCGGATATCGAAAACCCTGATGATGAAGATGAGACCCTTAACGAATGGATCGTAGCAAATGGTGATGATCCGTTGTATTGGTTTGGGTATTCTAACGGAGCTGATCCTCGTTCACAAACAGAAGCTATTGGTGATGATGCTATGAGAGCAAGTGAACTTGGGCTTGCTAACCTTCAGGTTATTACTGAGAACCTTATTACCTGGACGAATCGAGAAGGCGAGGAATTTTCAGATCTTTCCGAATTATATTCTAATGTTCTTGGTCAGTGGAGAAGATACATGGGACACGTAACAACGTATGTTGGCGGTGTTTATCAAACCTATAAGACATATGATCAGGAAGGTGAAGTGTATGAATTGGTTTCAGAAGAAGATCAGCGAAGAGCAATGGACTTCTTAAACAAACACGCCTTTTCAGCTCCTACATGGGCATATAATAAAGAAATTCTCAATAGAATTAATGAGTCAACTTCTGTAGAAACATTTAGAGGTGCTCAGGCAGGAGTTCTGAATAATTTACTACGCCCCGACAGACTTCGAAGACTTGTAGAATCAGAAGCTCGTGCAGAAGGTAATACATATACACTCACAGAGATGATGGACGATACAAGAAACGGTATATGGGCTGAAGCAAGAGCAAAGCAAAATACAGGTATTCATAGACGTCATTTACAACGCGCTTATATTGAAGCAATGGGTAATTTACTGAATGAAGAACCAACAGGCTTTTTTGCACGTGCAGTTGATGTAAGCCAATCTGATATCCGTCCGGTAGTAAGAAATGAACTTGAAATTCTGAAAAGAGATATCAACAGCGCTTTAGCAGGTAGGTCTTTAAACAGAGATACGAAAAATCATTTTGAAGATGCGAGAGCACGGATAGATGAGATTTTAGAAGGAAACGACTAAAAATATCTTTTCTAATTTAAGGGTAGCTCATTGCTACCCTTTTTTATAACCTCAAATAAACAGATATGAAGAAATTATTTACGATCAGTTTTATGCTGGTTCTCACCCTTTTTATTGGTAACCCTGTTACAACTGCACAACAGTTGAATATGGATTTACTGAAAGGAATGGAACCTAGAAATGTTGGCCCCGCAGGTATGAGTGGTAGAATTACTGCCATAGATGTTGTTGAATCAAATAATGATATCATGTATGTGGGATCGGCTTCCGGAGGAGTTTGGAAGTCTGAAAGTGGAGGCATCAAATGGGAAGCAATTTTTGATGATTACGGTGCAGCTTCAATTGGCGCAATCGATATCCACCAAAAAAACCCAAGTATTGTCTGGGTAGGAACCGGAGAAGGAAACCCCAGAAACAGTCAAAGTAGTGGAGCCGGAATTTACAAGAGCATTGATGGGGGGCGTAGCTTTGAATTAATGGGGCTGGAAGGCACCAGAAATATTCATCGTGTTATCGTTCATCCTGAAAACCCTGATGTAGTTTTTGTTGGTGCGCAAGGATCAGCCTGGGGAGACAGCGAAGATCGAGGTGTTTTTAAAACCACTGATGGCGGTAAAACATGGGAAAAAATCCTTTACGTAAACACCCGAACAGGAATTGGTGATATGGTTATGGACCCCGGAAATCCGAATAAAATTTTTGCAGCAATGTGGGAATTCCGAAGATGGCCTTGGTTTTTTGAATCAGGAGGAGAAGGATCAGGATTATACATGACTCTGGACGGTGGTGAAAATTGGGAAAAAGTAACTTCTGATGATGGATTTCCTGAAGGGGAGCTTGGAAGAATGGGTATAGCTATTGCACCTGGCAATACAGATGTGGTTTATGCTCATGTAGAATCTAAGAAGAATGGCATCTATAGATCTGATGATGGAGGTTATACCTGGGAACTTCGCCAAACGGTAGAAAAAGATGGAGAAGTTGGTAACAGACCTTTTTACTATGCAGAGATTTATGTAGATCCTTTTAATGAGAATACTGTGTACAGCATTTATACGTATATCTCGAAAAGTACGGATGGAGCAAGATCCTTTGAATCTTTATATCCATACTACAACTGGGTGCACCCTGATCACCATGCATTATGGTTAAGTCATGACAATCCGGGTTTTATGATTGACGGGAATGATGGAGGTTTAAACATTACTTATGATGGAGGAGACAGTTGGAGATTCATTAATAATATTCCTGTTGGTCAGTTTTATCATGTAAGCGTAGACAACAGAATTCCATATAATATTTATGGCGGAATGCAGGATAACGGTTCCTGGCAAGGACCTGCATATGTATGGAGATCGGGCGGTATCAGGAATGCTTATTGGGAAGAACTTTTCTTTGGCGACGGGTTCGATGTGATGATGGATCAAAGTGATGACAGGTATATTTTTGCGATGTCTCAGCAAGGAAATATCGGACGTGTTGATCTTGAAACCGGAGCTGGAAGATATGTCAGACCAACTCACCCAGATGGAAATGAGTTAAGATTTAACTGGAATGCTCCGGTAAACTTTGATCCTTTTAATGACGAAACGATCTACTTCGGTTCTCAATATGTTCATAAAAGCGATGATCGAGGTGAATCATGGACAATCATTTCTCCTGACCTTACAACCAACGATACAACTAAGCAAAAACAGCATGAAAGTGGTGGAATTACCATGGATGCTACAGGTGCTGAAAATTTCACAACACTACTAGCTATTGAACCAAGTTCGCTTGAAGAAGGACTAATTTGGGCAGGCTCAGATGATGGTAAAATTCATATTACGAGAGACGGTGGGGAAAATTGGACTGACGTTACTAAAAATGTAAAAGGTATACCGTCAGGAAGTTGGGTTGCTCAGGTTAAGGCTTCAAAGTTCAATGCAGGTGAAGCTGTTGCAGTAATTAATAATTATCGTAGAGATGATTGGGGAACGTACGTAATGCATACCAAAGATTACGGCAGAAAATGGACAAACATTACGAAAGATAAAGGTCTGGAAGGATATGCGCTTTCTTTTGTTCAGGATCCTGTTGAGCCTAATCTGATGTTTGTTGGAACTGAGCTTGGCCTGTATGTTAGTATAGATGGCGGAGAATCCTGGACAAAATGGACTAACGGATATCCAACGGTATCAACTTATGATATGGTTATTCATCCTCGTGAGCATGACCTCGTAATTGGTACTTTCGGCCGTGCTTTTTGGGTACTGGATGATATAAGACCTCTGAGAGATCTTGCAAAGAATGGTGCATCACAACTTGAAAAAGCAATTCGTGTATTCCCGGCTCCTGATGCATACCAAGCTGAAACTCGTCAAGCACGAGGAATGCGCTTTTCAGCTGATGGAGTTTTTGCCGGAGAAAACAGACCGGGAGGAGCTCGTTTAACCTATTCTGTAAACAGTGAAATGCTAAAGAAAGAGGGTGATGATGAGAAAATGAAATCATCAGACAAAAAAGAAAAAGTTACTGTAGAAGTATTCAATATGTCTGGTGAAAAGATCAGAACCTTCGAGCGTACTCCTGAACATAGCGGCATAAACAGAACTTCATGGGGAATGGATAAAGCGGGGTTACGTGGAGCAAGCAGGCGTAAAGCGAGACCAAACGCTCCTGAACCTTCTGGTGGAGATGTGCTTCCGGGAACTTATAAAGTTAAATTTACTTATGGTGAATTTTCAGATTCTACCACTGTGAAGGTGATGAGCGACCCCAGAATTGAAGTTAGTATGGCTGCGTTGAGAAAAAGTTCTGAACTCAGAGATCAGGTAGCTCAATTAAGCGCAACTTTAGGTAAAGCAACAGATCAGTTGATTGATGCTAAAGAGATCGTTGAAACTCATGAAGCTCTTGCTAAAGCAGATACTCGTGATAAAGAAGACCTTAAAGAAATCAACGAAGCTAATAAAGAAGTCAAGAAAAAGATCGAAGATCTTATGAATATGGTATTTGGTACTCCGGATGATCGTCAGGGAATTACAAGAAATCCTGAACCAACAACAATGCAGGCTATTTTTGCCCCGTTCAGATATATGGGTAACGATTACGACGGTCCGGGTAAAACAGAAGAAAACCTTCTTCGGTTAGCTGAAGAAGAAGTTGATGAAGCCATTACTAAGATCAACGCTTTCTTTACCGAAGACTGGCCGGCATATCAGCAAAAAATGGAAGAAGCTGATTTCAGCCCGTTCAAAGAATTCAAAACGGTGGATATGGATTAAGTCTTGAATATCGAACATTCAATATCCAATATTGAACGCTGAAGTGAAACCCCAATCAGAAATGGTTGGGGTTTTTTATTTTACATATAAAAAAGGCAGTAGGGGCAATTCATGAATTGTTTCTACTGCCTTTTTATCTTTGAGGAACTAAATACTTAGTTAAATCAAAAGAATAGTAAATGAGGATACCAAATTTAATATCCTCGTAAGTTATTCAATCATTCATTCGTCCAAATCAGATTGAAATCAACCTCGTCCTGGCTTTTAATCTCAGGATTCAGGTTTGTAATTAAATGTTGAAGACGAAGCTTTTGATAATGACGACCATGTACTCCACGAATTCCATGTCTGTTTCCGGGATACATCATTAAGTCAAAGTTCTTATCCGCTTTGATAAGAGCATCAACTAACATTGTTGTATTTGCAGGATGTACATTATTATCAACAGAACCATGAATAAGCAGAAGTTTTCCTTTAAGTTGATCAGCATAGGTCATAGCAGAACCTTCATCATAGCCCGCCTTGTTCGCCTGTGGAGTATTCATATAACGTTCCGTGTAAATAGTATCATAACTTCTCCAATCGGTAACAGGAGCGCCTGAAACACCTACATGGAAAATATCAGGATAACGAAGCATGAGTAATGCCGTAGCATACCCTCCATAAGAGTGACCATAAACACCTACCCGATCTGCATCTGCGTAATCGCGTTTAGTAACTTGCTCAATTACTGAGGCGTAATCGTCAATTTCCAGAGTACCAAGTTTACCATAATGCAAAGTCTGAAATTCCTTACCACGATTTCCTGAACCTCTGTAGTTAGCACGAACCACTATAAATCCAAGCTGAGCCATTCTTTGATAGCCGTCATAAGTTTTGTAAGTATTAGTCACATCCTGATATCCCGGGCCACCATAAAGCGGAAGTAATACCGGATATTTTTTTGATGGGTCAAAATCTTTTGGCTTGTAAATAAGAACCGGAAGCTCAGTTTCCCCATCAGCAGCCATCATGGTAGTGAATTCAGGTTTTTCTAAACCGGCTTCATTTACATTGCTGATATCAGCTCTCATTATGTTACGAATCAGCTTCCCATCATTATTATATAAATTAGCTTCGTAAGGAGAGTCAAAAGAAGAATGCATACTCACATAATATTCAGCGGCATCATTCATAGTAATACTATGTCGACCTTCTCCCTTCGATAGCTTTTCCATATTTTTGCCATTCATATCAATAGAATAAAAATAACTATCCAATCCCATATTCTGATATGCAGTGAAATAGATTTTTTTGTCTTCCTGATCTACATTGACAATACTGCCAACAGGGAAATCTCCTTTTGTGATTTGGTTTATAAGCTTACCACTAAAATCATAATGATAGATATGATTGTATCCACTTACTTCTGAAGTCCAGATAAAGGTCTTATTATCATCTAGCTGAATGAAGTTGTCATGCAGGTTTATATAAGCGTCTTCTCTTTCTTCCAGAATGGTACGAACTTCTTTAGTTTTGATGTCGTACGCCAGCAACTCAAGATGATCTTGCTTTCTGTTCAAGCGACGGAAAGTTAATTCGCTCCCATCATTTCTCCAGATAGGGCGTACAATGTACGTATCAGGATCACTGTTGGTTGGAACCTGCTCAATATCACCTGTTTTTATATCCACAATAAAAAGGTTAACGGTCGGGTTGGTTTCCCCTGCTTTCGGGTATCTCATTTGCTCAAGCCCAGCTTCAAAAGTAAGTTCATGAACAATTGGGAATTGGTGTACGTCTTTTTCCTGATACTGGAGGTATGAAATTTTAGAGTTATCAGGAGAAAACCAGAATGCATCACGTTGTCCGAATTCTTCCGGATACACCCAACTCGGACGACCATTCATTTTTTCTTCGCTTCCGTATGTAAGGCGCTTTTCTTCTTTGGTTTTGGTGTCCACTACATATATATCGTACTCTTTAATATATGCGAACTTAGTATAGTCATGAGAGTATGTGCCATTCCAGAGTTGGCTTCTTTCCATACCTCGCATTAACTCATCAGTATAAAGCGGGCGTTCGACTTCAGGTTTAAAAAGTTTTCTGAGTTTTTTGTCTTTTAAGTTGAAAACATAATCAACTTCATCCTGTGTAAAAAAGATCGCTTCATCATCCATTACAAATTCAAAACGATCAAAAGGCAAATTGGTAATGTTATCATTTCCGGCAGCATTATATTGACTGATAAGCGCTTCTGTAGTTGGTTGGTCAAAAAGTAATGTTCTTTTCTCTGATTTTGGATCTACTTTATAGAATACTGTATTCCCGTTATCGTCTTTTTCGGTTTCCATATAACCTAGATTGCCCGGAAGCCAGTTTAAACTGGAACCGTCAAAGCTAACAAACCCACGTTCTCCCATTTGGGCATAAAGTTCCAAACCGGTTTGTGCGAAAACCCCACCAGACAAAGAAACGAGGACTAATAGCGTAAAAAATGATTTTAATAATCTTTTCATAAGAGGATTGTATTTAATATTGATCTGCTGGAATAACGCAGAAAATTTGTGTCTAAATATAAGGCTTCTGAATAAAGTTGCCGTGAAATTGCGTAAATGGTTTTTTTGGAAATTAGTGCTATTTATTTCTGTAGGGACGTAAGGTTTTACGTCCCTACAGAAATGGGTAATTAACAATCAAAGATGTGTTACCACAACGTCAGAGATCTTACGACCTAAAAATCGTTCCGCCAGTTCCTGAAAACGTTGAGGACGATCACTTACAAAACACTGAAAATCACCACCTTCATTGTTCAGAAGATCAAGATTGGTCAGGGTTAGTTTTGCCGTATGAGCTATGGAGTCAGCTGAATCGATGATCTTTATTTTATCAGATTTAAGAACAGAGGGAATAGTTTTTTTAAACAATGGGTAATGCGTACAACCTAAGATAAGTGAACTTATATCAGAGTTATCAAAAACGGATAAGTAGTTCTGAAGTGTTTTTACAGCTACCTCATTATCAACCCAGCCTTCCTCAGCCAAGGGAACAAGTAAGGGACAGGCCTGTTGGGTGACTTTGATGTCTCCGTTCAAAGCATGAATAGATTGCTCATATGCTTCCGAATTAACCGTTGCCAATGTACCTATTACACCAATATGGTCATTTGGTTTTTGAGCAAGTGCCATTTCAGTGCCTGATGTAATTACATCTAAAACAGGAAGTGATTTCGTTTTTTCAGTGATCTCATTTTTAGCAGATGCTGAAACGGTATTACATGCAATAAGAATCATCTTAACGCCTTTGGAAAGTAAAAAATCGGTAATCTGAAGTGCATATTCCCGAACAGTTTCTTCTGACTTTATTCCATACGGCACCCGTGCCGTATCTCCAAAATAGATGATATCTTCGTTTGGCAAAGCATATGTTACCGCTTTGGCAACGGTTAAACCTCCGATGCCGGAGTCGAAAATTCCTATGGGGGCTTTCTTGTTGGTGCTCACTAATTATTTTTAAAAGTTATTACTGAATGTGATGGAAATGTAATAGAGTTTTGCCGGAACTCCATCTATCTTAATATGATTATCGTATTTGATACCGAAAACTTTAAAGATCAATTTCAGACAAAATTGTTCCTAAATATAGAATCTTATTTTTTTGATTAGAAAAATTCATCTGCAAATTTTATTAACGGCTTTTATAAGCATTCTAGTGATTGACATCAAAGCCCAGAATAATCCCGATACCCTGAAAGCTAAACTGGATGAAATTACCGTTGTCGGCTTCAGTGGAAACAGGAGTATCATGGAGACTCCCGGGTCTATTTCTTATCTGGATAATCAAAGAATTAACGGACTGAGCGATCAATCTCTGGTATATGGCTTAAATACTATTGCAGGAGTAAAAATGGATGAACGCGCTCCGGGAAGTTACAGAATTGCAATCCGGGGAAGTGCAATCCGATCTCCGTTCGGAGTAAGAAATGTGAAAGTGTACTGGAATGATTTTCCGCTCACTCTTCCATCGGGAAGCACACCTTTGAATTTGTTGAACAATCAGAATATCAAACAAGTTGAGGTAATAAAAGGACCGGCCGGAAGTATCTATGGTGCTGGAACCGGTGGGGTACTTTTAATTAACAGTTTTCCAAAAAACCCACAAACAGAACGTATTGTAGATGCTTCGGTTGGCGATTATGGTTTATTTAAATACGGAGCAGAATACAATACCAGAAATGAGTACATGATCACTCAATATAAATATGCTTCACAAACTTCGGATGGATATAGGGATCAGTCATTTTTTGAGAGACAAACTTTTGAAACCGGTGTTAAAGTTTTTACTCCTTCCAACGTTTTGGTAAGTATTTCCACATTGTATTCAGATTTGAATTATGGAATTCCGGGAGGTCTGACTCAGGAACAGTTTAATGATGATCCTACACAAGCCAGGTTTGGCAGTGTGGAACAAAATGCTTCTATCGACCAGGAAGACTTCATCATTGGTGCAAATGTAGAAAGTGATTGGAGTGAACACTGGTCAGGCGGTACTAATTTGTTTGCCAATATAAGTAAGTTTGAAAACCCGTTTAACTTCGATTACAAAAGTGAGAGTAGAAAAAGTTGGGGAAGTCGGCCCTGGGTGCAATACAAAAATACTCTTGGAGATACCGATCTTAAATTAAAGTTAGGTGCTGAAAATCATTTCGGAAACAACAATGCAAGGAATTACGATATTGATATGGGAGTTCAGGATTCATTGAATTTTGAAGATGAAATAGAGATCCGAAACCGAAGTTTATATTTAGTGGGAGAAATAGATCTGACGGGAGATGTTTTTATCAATGCAGGCGTGAGTGTTAACAGAGTTAGCTATGATATAAATCGTGTAGCTACCAAAGAAGGGGGAGTTGACCCAAATCTGGTTTCTAAGAATTTCGAAACAGTTGTATTGCCTCGGATTGCGATTGCTAAAAGATTGAATAATTTAACCACAGTTCATGCAAGCATAAGTGCAGGGTTTTCTCCTCCAACTCTGGAAGAATTCCGAACGAATGATGGTGAGCTGAACGAGAATCTGGAACCCGAAAAAGGTATTAATTACGAAATTGGAATTCGTGGAAATACTAGAGACGGTTCATTTAGTTATGATGTAGCTACGTTCTATTTTAAGCTGAAGGAAAGCATAGTACTTACAGAATCTCAGCGGGATGGAACACTGGCTTTTGCAAACGCAGGAAGCACTAATCAAACCGGATTGGAAGCTTCCACCAACTGGATTGCTGTCAATAACGAGAACGAGTTTTTGAGTCGACTTGAAGTTCAAAGTTCGTACACTCTCCATTATTTTAAATATGATAACTACGTGAAAGGTGGAGATGATTTTTCTGATAATCGATTACCGGGTGTTGCTCCACATACCGTTCATACTTCTTTTTCAGCGGAAACAAAACCGGGTCTGTACGGAATCCTTTCTTATAATTTTACTGATAAAATCCCCTTAAACGATGCTAATTCTATCTCCTCAAGCGCTTATCATTTAGTAAAGGGAAAGCTGGGCTTTCGGCAAAATTTTGGTAAGGATGACAAATTTAAACTCGATCTTTATGCGGGTCTTGACAACATTTTAGATCAACGTTACAGTTTGGGATACGATGTTAACGCTTTTGGAAACCGTTATTACCAACCGGCTGCTCCTTTGAATTGGTTTGGGGGTTTGAAATTAAACTACCTTATTAATTAATGACTGGATCTGAAGATCAAACTTTTTTTATCTGTAGTGGGAATCAAGCCAATTGTATTATCTTCATTTAAAGCTATTCCTATTAATGAACCTCGTAGAAATGAAGTGATATCACTAATGTCAATTCGGGGCGATAATGTATTATTCGAGGAGTAGAAAATTTGATAACCCAGATTATTTTGAGAATCAATTGTAAGAATAACTACATCATCATTTCCCATTTGAAAAGCAAAAACCACAGATTCTAATTTAGTTCTTGGATCGGTTTCTAAAGTATTCAAATCAAAAAGTTCATAGCTATAATTTTGGGAGACAAAAACATTAATAGGAATTGCTAAGATCTTTCCATTATTCAAATTAAATAAATATTCAGGTGTTCTCATATTAAATAAGGTCCCTGTTTCATTCCATTCAAGGGTATTCGGATTAAAAGTAAATATTTTATTGGTCTCTTCACCGGTATTAAGATCATATCCCCCAAAAGTATATATTTTATCTTCAATTTTGATTGAATTGAAATACTCTACCTCATAGATATGAGTAGAAATTTTATAAGGCACACCTAAGCTCCCCATTCTGTAAACGGCATTTTTACCATTTACGCTTAAACCAAGAATAATAATATTTGTCTCAGAAAATTTATGGATTCTAAAAGCAGGAAGTTTTGAATCGTAATTGGTTAAGTCTGTCCAAGTGTTTGAATCTTCATTAAAAATAATAGTGCTACTTCTGCCAATTACTCTTGTTCTTACAGAACTGAGATTCGTTGCTTGTGGCAAATCACAGCAGTTTGGGTTTTGAATAATTTCCCAGCTATTAGTTTCAAAAGAATAAATTTCTGAAAAGTAATTTCTGCCGGTTTCAGATTGATACACTAAAGCTCTGTTTTCACTTATTGAAATAGTACCCTGACCATAGTATTGTTTATCAGATAGCATATCAGAACCCAAAGTAAAATGAGATACTTGCGCTTCAGCAAATGAGAGTGTAAAAAAGTTATCAGAAATTGCCTTAATCTCATACACATAGACACCTCCCTCTGTAAGAGTATCTTTCAACGAAGTTTGATTACTATCAAATGAACCTATAAATGTGGAGTTACCAAAAAAATCTGTTCTTTTAACTTCATAAGTATTAGCATAAGATTTTTGGGGCCATTCAAGTGTAACAACGTCATTAATGTAGTATGGAAGTTCCAGCTGTTCTGATATTGTTGCACTAGCTTCATAAATTGTATCAGGAACGAAACTGGACGATAGCGGATCGCTGGTATTATTCCTCTCAAATGTTGGGGGCTCAGTGCAGTAAGCAAAGAAAAAGCAAAATAGCAGAAACTGTGGTAGATTTTTCATTACTAAATATAAAAATTCAATTTCAAAACTTCCTCGCTATCACCACAGTCTCTTTAAACGTTCGGTCTCTTCCGGAGGCGCTGTTGTAAGCTTCAAATAATACGATATAAATTCCCACTCTGTTTTTGTTGCCTTCGTCTGTTAATCCGTCCCAAATTAAACTGCCTGAAAATCCCGCAGGTTTGCCGTCTGCTAATTCACGCACTTCCCTTCCATACCGATCATAAATTCTGACTCGGAGTAAATAATCCGCTTCATCCAGTGTATAATTGATGGACAAGAAATCCTCAAATCCATCATCATCGGGAGAGAAAGGATTAGGTGTAAACGTAATTCCTGAGTTATCAGGAGCAGAACCCGGTTCCTGAAAAATGGAGTTTTGCTGACCGGGAGTTCCTCCATTTATTTCCGTACTGGAACTCCAGTTGGATTCATCGTTGCCAGGACCGGCAGGATTTATCTTTTCCAATGCCACACCATCCACGCTCAACCGATTAGGATTTTGCCAGCTTTCATCATAAAACACGGAATCTATAGTTGAGCCTGTACTGTCCGAAATGAAAATCGCATCGCCGGAGGCAGAAAGACTTAAACTCGACCGATCGATCTGCATGGTAAATTGATCCGATTGAGATTCCAGACCAAAATATTCAGCGAGTTGGCTTTCGGAAAAACTAAAGGTTTGATCTTCAGCATAAATCAGAAAATATCCGTTTGGCTGAATCCATTTGAATTGAGAAGAAACGGGGTCAAGGCGGTTTACTTCATTGTCCTCATCTGGAGCGTCGTTGAGAAAAATATCTTCCAACGAAATGGCGTAATCCTGAGTGTTGTACAATTCGATGTACTCGGTTTGATCCGGCAGATTGTCTTCATCGTCAGAAAGCGGGTCATACAAAAGCTCATTAATGACAACTGAACCTTTAGTGATTGGCTGAGAAACCGGAATTGAACCCGAGTTTAGCGTATTTCCAACCAAATCATTCAGGTTTGTAATCGTAAGATCAATGTTAGTAGCAGTTTCAAGTCCGTTTCCATCAACTAGAAGTTGGTTCGCATTATTTTGATCATAGGACAGCACTGTTCTGGTTTGACCTGCAACAGAAATAGTGGCTCCTCCGGGATTTATAAACTCAGAAAAGGCGATAAACACATTTCCATCTTGTTGAAGTTTAGCAAAAATGATATCAGGAGAAATAGTATCTAATTGAAAAACAGAATTTTCAACACCTGCACTGTTTCCTGATGACGAAGTATTATTTCCCCAATTATTAGCATCATTGGAAGCTCCGTTAGGATCTTGTTTTTCTGCAGAAACTCCATCTGTATTCCCACCAAATTGTTCGGTATAAAACAGGCTGTCGATAGTAACTTCTGAGGCATTTTTTAGGATAATCCCGTCGCCCGAATCGTTAAGCGATGGAAACCCTGACAGGAAGACTCCATTTGAAAGTGAGCTGGCAAAATTCTGGCGATCAGTTAATACCAAATAGTTTCCTGCTTCAAGAGACGTTCCTTCAGGCAACGTGGCAGAATTATTAGCAGCATCAGATATTTCCCAATTGCTTAGATCAAAGTTCTCATCAGACCGATTGTAGAGTTCAATAAATTCGGGGCTGTCTTCATTCTCTTTCTGATAGAGAATCTCATTTATAACAATGTCTGAAGGTTGGGGTGTAGAAAATTCCAGATAACGAACCGATGTGGAAATTTGAGCATTCGTGTTTCCAAATATATCCTGCTGATCGTTTATCGTTATGGAGTACGTAGTTTCATTTTGCAAAGTCTCATTGAAGATCACATTTACCTGATTACTGTTCTGAGAAATTGATGAAACAGACAAAGATGGTGAAAATGAGTAGTTTGAAACATTTTGTACAGCACTTTCTTCCAACCGCTCATTGAACACAAGAGTAACAGAAGTGTTATTCAGAGCAAAAGCATTTTCTAATGTCGGCGCTTCGTTATCCTGGCTCACAAGGTTGGGTTCAGATGGAGTGGCAAATTGAGCAGAAGGACTATTACCCCAGTTTTCCTGAAACTGACCGGTTACAGAAACAGATCGTCGCTCCAAAGAAACTTCATCTCCGCCCCAATCAGAAGTGTATGTCAAAGAATCGAGTGTAACGCCTTCCGCATTTTTTAAGACGATGGCATCAGTCGTATTATTTAGAGTTGGAAAACGACTTCCCATTACTACTCTTCGGTTTGATTGATCTACGTTAATTGAGCTGTCCGGAGTTAGAATTATATAGGGATTATCAGGGAACCCCGAAGTTGGTTCAGTTTTTCTGAAATAGAAATCTTCATTTGTTAAAACCAATTCATTGCCGGAGTTGTCGCTTAAAGTCCAGCCTTTCAGGTTAAATGCTTTATCGGTTGGATTATAAATTTCCACAAACTCTGTGAGTGATCCCGGAGGATCATATACAAACTCATTGATAAATACGTCGCCCTGTTCGGCTGTTTCTGTTTGTATGTATTGAAAGCTTCTGCTTATGGATGGATTTATGTTACCGAATATATCTGCCTGATTGTAAATGACAATTTCTCCACCACTGGGTGTATTTGGGATTCCTCCTTTAACAAAAAGCTTTACAGAATCAGGCTCCAGGAAAGTAGCGACAAAAAAATCATTTTCTCCTTGCACGGCTTTGGTGTTCAGCGCGATGTCGTAGTTATCCGGATTGCCGGCTGAATCGGGATTGATGCGTTCAGTGAAGGTGAGGATAAATGTAGAGTCATTAACAATGCTCAAAGTTTCTATATCAGGAGGAGTATTATCCTGAGCAACTTCATTTTGGATTCCGGCTGTTCCTAAATTTACATTTGGTGAATCGCCCCAGTTTTCCATAAAACCAGAAGGAGCCGTCGGGCTTCTGCGTTCTAACGCCACATTATCGCCGCCCCAGTCGGGGGTGTATTCTAAAGAATCAATGGTGGTACCATTCTCATCGTAAAGACGAACCTGATCAGTTGTGTTATTGAACGCAGGAAGTGAAACCTGTATAGCATACACATTCCCAAAAACACTTTTTAGTGCAGCGGTATCAGAAGTAATAACTACAAAACTGTCTGGAAAAATAGCAAAATCTTGATCAGAAATTGTATTGAGAGAACTGTTATCACCTAATTCCCAATCTTTTAAATTGAGTAATCGTGAAGAGGTATTTTTTAGCTCCACATATTCTTCAAGAGTTCCGGGCGGGTCTTTTAAAAATTCATTTATGATAATATCACCTTCCTGATATTCATCAAATCTGAATAAGGTAATAGAAGTATCAGCCAGTGTGGTTTGGTTATTAGAATCTTCGATGGAAAAAATATCAAGATCAAAAGAACCGCTTGGTAAATCACTCCCGAATACCAACTGAACAGAGGAAGAAGATGATTGATTAACTGAAGTTGGGTTTAGACTTCCGGGCGAAATCGTAAAATCGGAGTTTTGAATAGTAGCAGGATCATAATTTTTGCTGAAATTTACATTGATCGAAGTTTCATTCAGTACAGAAGCATTCTCTATTTGTATAGGTGGGATGTCAATTTTAAAGTCGAAGAAAAATTTATCAGATCTGGTTGCCGTGTATGTATTTTTGAATCCAAAAAATGAAGTAGAGCTGTATGTGTTATCTGTGCCGGTTGATTCTTCTACGACCACCCCGGAATAAGAACTTGCCACAGAAAGCGCCCAGTTCCCGGAAGCGTCTCTGTTCACACGAACTCTGAAGTCACCGCCACCTGAAATATCAGTGGTCCCTGTTAGTACTTCTCCATCTTTGGCTCCTGCAGTGATCCGGAATAATCTGAATACGTCTTCGGAACCATCTTCTCCGGCCTGAAGCATATACCCATTTAAATCTTGATCAAAATTTGAAGAATCGCTCATTAAGTAAATTTCAGATTTGTTTCCATCAGAAGGATTAAATCCATCTAAGCGAATAAAGAAATCCCAGAATCCAACTACGTTTGTTGATGGAATACTCAACCGAGAAGAGCCGGAGGAAGCAGCATCTTGTTGAAGCAAAATGTTTCCGGATTCAGATACAAAAGTGAAATCAGCATTATCTCCACTCCAGTCAGAAATATCCTGATCGGTAAAGTCATCCTGAAAATTTGCTGATTGTGCAATAATCAGAGACGGGATAAATATAAGGATTACAATAATGAAACCTCTCATACACAGAGAATAGCAGAGCGAAAGCATTTAATCAACAAAAGTTGAAGAATGCTTTTTAGTGGAGAAAAAAATAGGGTAAAAGAATATTCCATCTTTCACCCCTGGAAGGACATTGAGGGTTGAGCCCTCAAATGTATGATTAGTAATGTTCCCCTCAACCGTATAGTTAGACAGTTTCATGAGGAAGTCCTTACAGAATTTTTGTACCTTTTTAGAAATAATTTTTTCCACAGTTAAGTCAATAAAAAACAGCAAAAAATATGCGAAGCTTACCATTTATAATTGATCAGTTGAACGGAGGATTCATGTTAGTGGAGGGAATTCTGAGCGTGAAAAGCCAAAAATTATTCATTGAATTTCAGAAAAAAGATGCTGTAATGGGTGCTTATAAATCAGACTTAGCTACTGTAGAAATCCCATTTTCAGAGATTGATATGATGGAATACAAAAAAGGATTCTTTTCGTCCAAGTTGATCATTCATGGAAAAAATGCCAGAGCTCTTACCGAACTACCCGGGGATGAACTTACATCAAGAACTCTGAAGGTTAAAAAGAAGAATAAAGAAGTAGCTGCGAATATTTCATCGAAAGTAAATCTGGAACTTTCTGAAATGAAATTGAAAGAGTTGGATGAGTGAATAGAAAATCTTCCTTTGAAGGATGTGTCCGACGGTTGGCGGACGGAGGATGTGTGAGGTTAATGAGTTAATAAACATCACTCATCCCTCGGATTCAATCGAGAACTTTCGATTGAATCGTCTCCCTTCGAAGGAGGATTTTTTTCAAATATATTTCTCAGCCCACGTTCCTAATACTTTTCCTACATACAAGCTGTCCTTTTTCTCAGAGAGAAGGTGATCTGCTTTATCCAGAGAAATAAAACTCTTCGGATGTTTGGCTGCAACAAAAATTTTTGAAGCATTATCAATTCCTACTGTATTGTCTATAGGCGAGTGAAAGACGATGAGTGCTTTGCCAAGATTATGAATGAATTTTTTCATTCTGGTTTCTTCCAGATCATCAATAAATTGCTTCTTTATTGTGAACGGACGTCCTGCTAAAGTTACTTTTGCTTCTCCTTTTTCTTTGATCTCATCGAGGCTCATTTCGAAATTTTCTTTTACATGAGCAGGTTCAGCAGGAGCTGCAATGGTTACTACTGCTTTCACACTTTCCATTTTGTGAGATGCCTGAAGTACCGCGGCTCCACCTAAAGAGTGTCCAATCAAAATTGAAGGAGCTGTTAACCCATCAGACATATATTCATAAGCTTTAATAAGATCGTCTACATTGTTGGAGAAATTCGTATCGGCAAAATCACCACTACTTTGTCCAAGCCCCGTAAAATCGAACCTCAACGTAGCAATTCCGATATTCGCTAAGGCTTTAGTTATATTTCCTACTGCTTTCAGATCTTTGGAGCAGGTAAAACAGTGAGCAAAAAGAGCATAAGCTTTAGGGTCACCTTCAGGAAGGTCAACTTTTGCAGATAAATTTTCACCTGTGGAGCCTGTAAATTCTACTTTCTTTGATTCCATTCTTATGAATTAAGGATTTTGAATTATGAATGTTGTATTAGTTTTGTACTTTTATTGAAACCATAAATCTAAAGTAAAATGTTCCGTTAAGAATTGAATCATGAAAGATAAACTTCAGTGATTTTATTTTTTCCGGTGGATAACTATAAAATCATGAGCAATATTTCTCCGTTTCATCTTGCATTTCCGGTTAAAAACTTAGAAGATACGCATACTTTTTATACACAAATTCTTGGTTGCAGTACGGGGCGAAGTTCAGATCACTGGATTGATTTTAATATGTGGGGACATCAGGTAGTAGCCCATCTCAGCCCTGATGAAGCCAAAGAATCTGCTAAAGGAGCGGTAGATGGGAAAGGTGTTCCTGTTCGTCATTTTGGAGTGATTTTAGAAATGGATGAATGGCAATCTCTTTCTGAAAGGGTACAGGAAGCAGGAATTAAGTTTATTATCGAGCCTTATGTTCGTTTTAAAGGAGAGCCCGGAGAGCAGGCAACTATGTTCTTTCTTGATCCCAGTGGAAATGCTCTTGAGTTCAAAGCTTTCGGTGATAAGAGTCAGATTTTTGCTAAGTGACTCACTTTACCAAATTAATAAATTGCAGACTTCATCTGAGTAAAGTTTAATTTCCAACAACCTTCATTTCACTGATCAAATAAGTTCCAAAAGTCACAACGTTTCGTGATTGCCAATGCTCATTTAATTCACCTTCAGGATTGTAGTAAGAAAAAGATCGGGAATTTTCGCCATCAAAAGTGAAGAATTGATAAGCACGGGAAATAGAAGATATACTACCCGGATTTCTGTTTTTTATCTCTGATTGATCAGGAATATCATATACTCTTAAATAGTTGATGAATTGTTCAAAATCATCCCATCCAAGGGTTGGTTCGATTTCTAAAATTTTAACAACTTCTTGTATCTCAGGGTCTGCAGAATTAAACTGAGTGACTTTTCCAGTCCAAATCGTATCTGTTTTAACGAAATTATATTTCACAATTCCATTAACAACTAAAACAATTTCTTTATCCGGGTTTTGTAGTTCTGCGACTTGTTGTGGTTGTTGTTCTTCCTCGATTTCAACAGGAATCTCAGCAGTTTTACAGGCAGAAAGGTTTAAAATCAGAGCCCCGAAACTTAGAAAGAATAATATTGATTTCATTGTATAATCTCCTGTTCTATGGCTTCGATTCGGTTTGCATATTCTTCCCATTTTGAATATTTGTCTGTAAGATCCATTTTTAATTCCTCATATTCTAATGAGGTTTTTTTAACTGTTTCTGCATCATCATAAAAGTCAACTTCTGCCATTAAAGTCTCAATTTCATTCTTTCTGTTTTCAGCGTGTTCAATCTCTTTTTCGACTTTTTCTAGTTTCTTTTTTATGGGATTTACTTGTTTACTGATCTTATTTCTTCTCTCAGCCTCTATCCGGCGTTGTTCTTTTCTGGAAATGTTTCCGTTTTCTGATTCTGTAGTACCTGAAGTTCCTGCTTTTTGATCAGTCTGGTTTTTACTTGCCTCTGCTTCTTCTTTTTTCTTATCGAGGAAATAGGAAACATTCCCCAAATATGTCCTGATCCTGTTTTTCTGAACTTCCAGTACTTTATCCACAATGGGATCAAGAAATGCTCTGTCATGAGATACGATCACGCATGTTCCTTCATATTGTTGAAGTGCTTGTTGCAGAATATTTTTACTACTCATATCCAGATGGTTTGTAGGCTCATCAAATATGAGAAGGTTAGCAGGTGAGAGAAGCATCTTAGCCAAAGCGAGTCTGCTTTTTTCCCCACCCGAAAGCACTTTTACTTTTTTGAAAACATCATCCCCCCGGAAAAGAAAACTTCCTAAAATAGAACGTAACCGACTTTCTTTTTCATTGGAGCCGGCACTCATCATTACTTCAAGAGCATCTTTTTTCAGGTCGAGATCTTCAGCTTGATGCTGAGCAAAGTAGTTCGTTGTTACTTTATGCCCTTCGTTTCGGTCTCCTCCCTGAATAGGCTCGATGCCCGCAAGAATTCGGATCATAGTTGACTTTCCTGCACCATTAGGTCCTACTACTGCAATTTTATCACCACGTTCAATTTCATAATCCAATCCATCAAAAACGATATTATCACCGTAGCTTTTTTTTATATTTTCTAATCTCATCACAACCTGTCCGCTTCTTTCTGGCTCCGGAAAGCTGAATGATACGTTAGCCAACTCATCTTCAATTTCAATACGATCAATTTTCTCAAGTTGCTTTACACGGCTTTGTACCTGACGAGCCTTAGAAGCTTTATATCGAAAACGTTCAATAAATTCTTCTGTTTCTTTGAGCTCTTTTTCCTGATTTTTTTGAGCATTAATTAATAATTCGCGCTCTTCCTGCCATTTTTTTTCATAAAAAGAATAGTTTCCGGAGTAATCGCTCATTTTCCCTCTGCGAAGAGCAAGTGTACGGTTAGTTATCGTATCCAGAAATGCACGGTCGTGAGAAACTACAATCACTGCACCTTCATAAGAATTAAGAAAGTTCTCCATCCACTGCAGGGATTCAATATCAAGGTGGTTGGTAGGTTCATCCAAAAGAAGATAAGTAGGCTTCTTTAGAAGAAGTTTTGCTAAAGCTATTCTCATCAACCAACCTCCGCTGAACTCGGAAGTACTTCGGGAAAAGTCTGATTCTTTAAACCCGAGTCCCATCAGGATTTTCTCAACATCTGAACGTAATGTATACAAACCGGAAGCTTCTAATTTGGTTTGAAGGACTCCGTATTTATCCAACAATTTTTCATGTTCTTCTGATTTGGGATTTGTTTCTCCAAGCTTTTGCTGAAGTTTATTTACCTCTTCTTCCAGTTCAAATATCTCAGAAAAGGCGGTTTCGACCTCTTCGATAACGGTAAGCTCAAAATCAGGGTCAACACCATCCTGTGGAAGATAACCAAGGGTTTCTTCATTGGAGAGTACAATGGAACCCGCATCTTTTTCCTGAATCCCCATGATAATTTTAAGTAAAGTCGATTTGCCTGCACCATTGGGGCCAACCAAACCTATGCGTTCACCCGGATTAATCAGAGTAGTAATTTCGTCGAGCAGATCCCGGTCACCAAGGGCAAGAGATATTTTTTCTAACTGAAGCATTTACTTGTTTTTTTTCAAAGAATTATAAAATAGCCATAAAAAAAAGTGTTTAACACTAAAGCTTGATAATTTTTTATACATTAGAAAACGAATTATAGATTATGATGAATTAATGACTTTACTTATATTTTATTTGATACTGGCAATAGGTGTATCTTTCGTTTGTTCAATTCTTGAGGCGGTTTTATTGTCAATCACTCCATCTTATGTTGCTGTATTAGAAAATAAAAATGCAGGATCAGGAAAATTACTTCGCAAACTCAAACAAGATATAGATCAGCCTTTATCTGCAATATTGAGTTTGAATACAGTTGCTCATACAGTTGGTGCAGCCGGAGTAGGTGCTCAGGCTCAGGTTGTGTTTGGAAATGCGTACGTAAGCATTACTTCAGCTGTACTTACGTTATTGATTCTGGTACTTTCTGAAATTATCCCGAAGACTTTAGGGGCTACATATTGGAAGAACTTAGCGGTGGCAGCTGCAAGAGTAACCCGTGTGCTCATCGTAATTACATATCCGCTTGTAGTTTTGTCAAGATGGATTACAAAATGGTTATCTAATGAAGAAAATCAACCATCTGTAAGTCGGGAAGAGATAGGTGCAATGGCAGAACTTGCTTTTGAAGAAGGAGTATTTGAGGAAGGAGAATCCAATATTTTTAAAAATCTGGTTCGGTTTAGCTCTCTTAAAGTTCATGATATCATGACACCAAGAATCGTAGTGGTTAAATTCCAGCAAGATATGACCATCAATCAGGTGCTTGAAAATAAAGAGGAGCTCAGAGTTTCCAGAATGCCGGTTTTTGGAGAAAATGAAGAAGATATTACCGGTTATGTTTTGAAGAACGATTTATTTCTGAACCAATCGGAAGGAAAAGGAGAAAAAAAATTAAAAGAAATTCGAAGAGATGTCTTGATAATTCCGGAAGTAATTTCATTGAAAAATGTACTCGAAAAACTTTTGGAAAACCAAGAACACATTGCAGTAGCTGTTGATGAATATGGAGGACTGGTCGGAGTAGTTACAATGGAAGATGTGGTAGAAACTTTGCTTGGAATGGAAATAGTAGACGAGATCGATGCTATTGAAGATATGCAGAAACTGGCCCGGGAAAAATGGAGAAGCCGGGCAAAATCGCTTGGTATCGTAATGCCTAAATCTTCGTCAGCAAAACAGTATAAAGATTCAGAAGAGAAGAAAGATTGAGTTTTTTATTCAGGAAAAAAGTCATTCCCACGCGAATGCAGGGAATCTGGATTGATATTAATGGTACATCCTTTATAACCAATCCAGATCTCGGGCATATGCCGCGAGATGATTCTTCATCTTTCATCAAAAAAGCGAGGAGTGAATTTTTTGAGCAGTTTCTACCATTACTTTTTTATCAACAGCTAAATTCAGAATTCTTTTATGTTTTGTGAATGAAATCATATCCAGGGATACTGATGGTATTGCATCAAAAATGTCTTTGGTAAATTCTGTTGTTTCAGAAAATTTATAGCCGATAATACTGATCAGTCCTTTATCTCTTTCAAGATCTACAGTACCGATTTCAATCAGGTTTTTAGCTATTTCATCTAGTTCTTCTGAGTTAGTAAGAGCAATGGTTACTGATGCTTCCGTTGTATTGACAGCATCAACGGATAAACGATGCTCTTCAAGTACTTTAAAAACCCGTGTTAGAAAGTTATATCCCATTACAGTTTCGTAGGCACTGATTGTTAAAAGAGCCATGTTCTCTTTGAACGAAACCGCCAAAGCTTTTTGGTTTTGCGAACTCTCTCTTACAATTCTGGTTCCGTTTTCATCCGGAGCAAACATATTTTTTACCAGTACGGGAATATTTCGCTCTTGTGCAGGCTTTAGTGTGGATGGATGCAATACTTTAGACCCGAAATAAGCCATTTCTGTTGCATCGAAATAACTGAGTTCAGGAATAGGTTGGGCATCTTTTATAAATTCCGGATCACTGGTGAACACTCCGCTTACATCTGTCCATATTTCTATGCTCTTTGCATGGATAGCTCCGCCAATCAGGCTGGCCGAATAATCAGAACCTTCAAAACCCAGAGTAGTTGTAGTACCATCGGGAGCTTCACCATAAAAACCACCAATAACCGGAGTAAAGCCTCCATCCAGAATGGTTTCCAGAGAACCAATTCTTTGATTGATCAATCCTAAATTGGGATAAGCATTTCCGTAATTTGAATCGGTTTTAATGATCTTTTTTGCATCAACAAACTGCGTGAGCTGATCGGTTGCAAGTCCGCACTGTGCTAGTAAATAAGAAGAAATTTGTTCTCCGATAGAAGCAATGGCATCCTTCATTGCAGGTGTAAGTTTACCAACCTTATGAGTATAAGCCAGCAACTTATTTAACAATCCTATTTTCTCGTCTAATTTTTTTAAGCAGCTTTCTTCAATAAGTGCTTTTTTCGGATGGGGGTTTTCTTCCAAAAAATCCTTTACGATAGTAAGATGACGCTCCCGGATTGCGTTAGAAATCTCCAGAGCATCTTCGAGTTTTTTTGTTCCGGCAAGTTTTCCTGCTTCAATAAGTTGCCTGGTTGTTTTTGCAGTTGCAGAAACTACAACAATAGGAAATTCATAACTTTTGATGATTTCTAAAACCTGCTTCCAGGTTTTATGATTATTCATCGAGGTGCCGCCAAATTTTAGTACGTGTAGATCCATTCCGATATTTATTAAGCGATGAAAATAAGGGTTATTACACCGGATTGCATTCTTTAAACAGAATTAAGTTCCATAAAATTAAATGATGATTAAAAGAACTGTTATCTTGTATTTAAAAATATGAAAGTTGCTGTTATTGGTGGGGGAGCTGCCGGTTTTTTTAGTGCGATCTCTGCGAAAACACATAACCCTGATGCACAGGTTACGATTTATGAAAAATCTGATAAACTGCTTTCGAAAGTTCGTATATCAGGTGGGGGAAGATGCAATGTCACACATCATTGTTTTAAGATTCACGAACTGGTAAAGTTTTATCCCAGAGGAGAGAAACCTTTAAAAAAGGCTTTTGGGATATTTTCACCTGTTGATACTATTTCCTGGTTTAATGAAAGAGGAGTAGAGTTAAAAACGGAGGCAGACGGGCGAATGTTTCCGGTGTCGGATTCTTCTAAGACGATTATTGATTGTCTGATGAATGAGGTGCATAACCTGGGAATTGGAATTAAAAAAAAGTCGGCAATTAAGACTCTCAGGCAAAGCGAAAATAATCTGATTTTAGGTTTCAAAAACGGGGAGAGCAAAGAAGTGGACAAAATAATTGTAGCTACAGGAGGAAGTCCCCGCCCCGAGGGATTTAACTGGCTTTGTAAATCAGGCCATAGTATTGAAGAGCCGGTTCCCTCATTATTTACATTCAATATGCCGGATGAACCAATCACTAAGTTAATGGGTATAGTCGCTGATTCTGTATCAGTTAAGATTATGGGTTCAAAACTGAAAAGCGAGGGACCGCTTTTAATAACTCATTGGGGAATGAGTGGTCCTGCCATTTTAAAACTTTCTTCTTTTGGTGCCAGAGAACTGAATGAAATGAATTATGAATTTAAGGTTCTTATAAACTGGACTGGAGAATTATCAGAGCAGGAAATCAGGAAAGTGTTAAAAGAAGTTGTTCAAAAATATGGAAAAAAGCGAATTCACAATGTGAATCCTTTTGAATTACCGGGTCGGCTTTGGGAGTTTCTAATTGCAAAAGTAGAAGTAGGGAAAAATATGATCTGGCAGAATATGGGAAAGAAAAACATCAACCGAATGGTACATATTCTGATGAACGATGAATATTCTGTGCGTGGGAAAACAACTTTTAAAGAAGAGTTTGTTACTTGTGGAGGTATAAGTTTACAAGACGTTGATATTAAATCTATGCAAAGCAAAAAAATGCCAAATCTCTATTTTGCAGGAGAAGTATTGGATATTGATGGAGTAACCGGAGGATTTAATTTCCAAGCCGCATGGACAACAGGATTTATAGCCGGGAAGTTGGTTTAGAATTTTGACTGTCAACCAAGCTCATCTGAAAAAACCGTTCCGATCTCATGTCTTAAATTGTATCGGCTTTTCATGACTTCACCGTAAGCCCCACAACTTCTTATAGCAAGCAAATCACCACGTTTTAACTCAGAAATCTTATAATCTGTTCTGAATACATCTGAACTCTCACAAATCGGTCCTACAATATCATATTTCTTCTCAGACCTGCCGGATTGATTTGAAATGATCTGAATTTCATGTTTCGCCTGGTATAAGGCCGGTCGGATAAGCTCCGTCATCCCTGCATCAATAATGGCAAAGTTTTTTTCTATACCTGTTTTGGTATAAAGGACCCGTGTAATAAGGCTACCGGATTGACCGACAACAGAGCGACCTAACTCAAAATGCAATTGTTGATGAGGTTTAAGTTGCAGGTGTTTTTCAAAGGTTCCAAAAAACTTTTCGAAATCAGGTATTCCACTACCATTAGGGCTGGAATAGTTGATCCCAAAACCCCCTCCAACATTAATAATTGAAAGTTTGTGCCCTTTATTTTCAAAAAATGCATTTAATTCATTAGCTCTCAGGCAAAGTTTTTTAAAAGGTTCCAGCTCTTCGATCTGTGAACCGATATGAAAATGTATTCCAATCAGTTCTATATGTTTCAAAGATGGAAGTAATTCGAAGATGTCAGGAAGATCTTTTTCATTTATACCGAATTTATTCTCCTTTAAACCAGTAGTAATATACTTATGAGTGTTGGCATCAACATTAGGATTTATCCGTAATGCAATTTTTGCAGTTCGGTTGTTCTTAGAAGCTAACTCGTTGATTACTTCCAGCTCTTGTACAGATTCTACATTAAAACATAGAATATTATTTTTAAGACCGATTTCGATCTCAATATCGCGTTTACCAACACCTGCAAAAGCAATTTTATCAGGAGAAAAACCACACTCGATGGCTCTTTCTACTTCACCTCCGCTTACACAATCTGCAGATAAGCCGGCTTTGATGACTTGATCCAGAATTCGGGGATGTGAATTAGCTTTCAGAGCGTAATGAATGTGATAGCCCTTTGATGTTCCATGTTTTTTTACTTTGCTCAGAGTTGCCTTAAAAAGATCGAGGTCGTAAAAGTAGTACGGTGTAGCTTTGGAAGAAAATGCAGTTAGTTGTTGTTTGGTGAACATTATAAAGATTAAATTTTAATCATAGTGAATATCAGGATATATGAACCGTATTTATTGATAATTCGTTTTAAAAGTTTTTTTAATTATAGTGTAATGTAGGGAATTTTTAGTGCTAATAATTGGTCTTATCCTTAATCTTCATTACAAAAAAAATAATTTTAAAATAATGTGGATATTAGCAGAGGTACGCCTTTTCTTTACTAACTAAACTGACTACCTCTGCAATGTTATTAATAAAAAATACTTGAATTAAAACAAGTTTGACATTAAAGATTAATACGATCAAGAAATCCAATTTATGAGTCACACAAAACTTTCTAAAGAGCTTGGACTATCCGATGTATACGCCATTGCAACAGGAGCTATGTTTAGCTCAGGATTTTTCCTTCTACCGGGGCTTGCAGCGGCGGAAACGGGACCATCCGTTTTTTTAGCTTATTTAGTATCGGGTATCATTGTATTACCAACTATGTTTAGTGTTGCAGAATTAGCAACAGCAATGCCTAAATCCGGCGGTACTTACTATATTATTGACCGAAGCCTTGGACCAATGTTCGGAACAATTGGAGGATTTGGTTCCTGGGTTGCATTGGTCTTAAAAAGTGCATTTGCTTTAATTGGTATGGGAGCGTATATCGCAATTTTCTTTGATGTACCCATTGTACCAATTGCTGTAATTCTCACTATTGTGTTTGGTGTATTGAATGTAGTAGGTGCTAAAGAGACCACTTTTCTTCAAAAAATTCTGGTTGCTGCGTTAGTAACCATTATGGTTTTTTATGTGATTCAAGGATTGTTTTCTGTTCTGTCTCCCGGACTGATAGAGCAAACAAAAACGCGATTTACTCCTCTTTTTATTGATGGGTATTACGGATTTTTTGCTACAGTTGGAATGGTGTTTGTTTCTTATGCTGGTCTTACAAAAGTTGCAAGCATCGCTGAAGAAGTTAAAGACCCCGATCGAAATATTCCTTTGGGGATGTTTTTGGCAATTATAACGGCTGTGTTTGTATATGTGATTGGTGTTTTCATTATGGTTTCTGTTTTGGACCCAAATGAATTTCGTGAAGATCTTACACCGGTAGCTACAGCAGGAGATGCATTTCTAACCTGGTTGCCGGAAGGTGTTGGGTTAATTCTTGTAGTAGTTGCAGCCGTAGCGGCATTTGCTTCAACAGGAAATGCCGGAATTATGTCAGCATCCAGGTACCCAATGGCGATGGCAAGAGATAAACTGGTAAATGATCGATTTGCTGCAATTGGCAAGCTGGGCACGCCACATTGGTCGATATTAGCTACTGTTGTTATGATGGTTTTAATATTACTGGCATTCAATGTTGCAGAAGTTGCTAAGCTTGCAAGTGCATTTCAGTTACTATTGTTCGGGTTATTAAACCTTGCGGTAATTGTAATGCGTGAAAGTAAAATTAAAGAATATGATCCGGGCTTCAATTCTCCGTTTTATCCTTGGTTGCAAATTATAGGCGTCATTCTTTCAATTATTTTGATTTTTGAAATGGGAATTTTGTCGATAATTTTCACAATTGTAGTTAGTGTTTTTGGGGTGATTTGGTACAAATATTATGCATCTGATAAAGTAGACCGGCAAGGAGCTATTTTCCATGTTCATGCCCGTTTAGGAGAAAATAAGGATCAAGGCCTTGAAGTAGAGATGAGAGGTATACTTAAAGAAAAAGGCTTACGAAGTGAAGATCAATACGAAGAAATGATATCCCGAGCGGAAGTAATTGATATCAAAAAAGACACAGATTATTCTACTTTAGTAAGCAAGGTTTCAGACATCTTTTGTGAAAAACTTGGCAAACCTGAAACAGATTTAGAAAGTGTAATAAGTGAATTTGATGAACAAAATATAATTCCGATCTCTTCCGGGGTAGCTTTAAACCATGCCAGAGTTCCAGAAAATATATCTCCTGAAATGGTGTTGGTTAGAATCAAAGGAGGAATGAGAACTGATAATCTGGGCAATTTGAAGTCACAAAAATCCGGAACGGAATCACTTTATGCTATAATTTACTTAGTAAGCTCTCAGGATGATACCGGTCAACATCTTCGAATGCTGGCTCAGATTGCCGAGAAAGTGGGCGTTTCTAATTTTATTGAAAGATGGAATAGTGCGGAAGATGAAGGAGAGATGAGAGAAATACTGTTACGAGACGAAAGGTTTATTCGCTTAGTACTCAGAGAAGAGGATGAAACTAAAAAGTTTATTGGGGCAATGATCAAAGATCTTAAACTACCGGGACAAAGCCTGATAACTATTATTTACAGAAATGGTGACATCAAGATTCCTCATGGCGTTACTATACTTCAAAAAGGGGATGAACTTTCTATTATAGGTAACAAGGAGGACATTGATAGTCTTAAAAAGTTGACCGAGTAATTTTTAATTCTAATCTATAACCAGACATCTCCGTTCTGAATGCATGGTTGTTCAGAAGGGTATGATAAAATTAAATCATTGTAACTTATTGATAATAGAATTGAGATCCAGAACATACTCTTCACTTTCTTTCATATTTCTTAGTGTGAACTTTTCTTGTTCTAACTCATTGTCGCCAACTATTAAGGCGTAAAGAGCATTTTCTCTGTTAGCATCTTTCATTTGAGCTCGCATTGATCGGTCAAGATAATCCATAGTAGCTGATATCCCGTTTTCACGAAGAACAGGAAGTGTTTTTAGAGCCCATTTCCGGGCTTGCTCACCTAAGCTTACAATAAATACATCTACTGTCTTCTCTTCAGCAAGCGAAATATCAAGTTCTTCGCAAGCAATAAAAAGACGCTCCATACCCGCTGCAAATCCAACAGCTGGAGTTGGTTTACCTCCAATTTCTTCTACCAGTAAATCATAACGCCCACCTCCAGCAAGCGCATCTTGTGAACCCAGATCAGGGCTTGTCAATTCAAAAGCTGTTCTTGTGTAATAATCCATTCCGCGAACCAAAAGCGGGTCTAGCGTAAACTCAATATCCAGCGACGTGAGCATTTCACAAACCTGTTCAAAATGTTCTTTTGATTCATCATTAAGATGTTCGCTTATTACGGGTGCATTTTTGATGAATTCCTGATCTTCAGGTTCTTTGGAATCAAGTATCCGCATTGGATTCTTCTCAAATCTCTTTTGAGAGAGTTCGCTCAACTTATGAAAGTGAGGCTTCAAATATTCTTTAAGAACAGATTTATAGTTCTCTCTGCTTTCCGGATCACCTACGGAATTTAACTTCAGTTCAAAATTCTTGATTCCAATTCGTTGATAGATACGCATCATAAATGCAATACATTCTACATCAGCAACCGGATTGTCAGTTCCTATAACCTCAACACCGAATTGATGGAACTGACGTTGACGACCTTTTTGAGGACGCTCTGCTCTGAACATTGGTCCAATGTAATACAGTTTTTGTGAACCGCCTCTCTGATCAAGATGATTCTGAACATATGATCTTACAACAGGAGCGGTAAGCTCCGGACGAAGTACATAATTACTATCACCTTTTGTGAAAGCAAAGATCTCTTTTGTTACAATATCGGTAAGTTGACCAATGCCTCGTTTAATGAGTTCAGTTTGCTCCATAATTGGAGTTCTGATCTCTTCAAAATTAAACTTTGCTGCTTCTTCGTGAATGATGTTTTCCAGAGCTCTCCACTTTGGAGATTCATCAGGAAGGATGTCCAGCATTCCTAGGTGCGTTGTGTATTTTGCTTTGGTCATTTGTTTTTTGTAAGAAATCTAATTCGGGTCAAAGATAAGGTTAGAAGGGGAGAGTTTCTTTAGAAGTTTATACATACTAAGAGAAGATTCTTAGTACATTGAATAGATAAAAAAATTGAACCTACAGAATTCAGAAGTGATCAAATTCAATTTTAGATATCACTTTTTGGTTTTAATGAATATGTATAAATAAGATTCCCTAAGGATTATATATTTGAACAGAATTAAGATTACAATTTTCACTTTAAGAATTATTAAAAAAATTGAACATGGAGCGATGCTATAAAATTTTTGGGAAAGTTATAAAGCTGAATACTATAAAAAGTACAGAAGGAGATATTCTGCATAAAGAACTATCTCTTTACCCTGAAACAAATGTATCGGGATTTGATATATCCATAAATTATGTTGCTGACATAAAAACTGAAAAGGTATTGAGTAACAACCCGGGGTTAAATTACTTAAGTTCTGAGAGCATTCTATGTAAAATGGGAGCTGCGAAAGTAAAATTTTGCTTCCAAGAAGAACGGCTCAAACAAATAGATTTTAGCATCGATCATAAATCAGGTCTAAAGGCTTCGGTAGAAAAATGGAAATCGATACAATACACTTCCGGTATAGAAGCTATTGGGCAGATTTTTCATGAATTGGTTTTAGTACCCATGGCATTTCTTTTAGAGGATACCTCTGTAGTTCATAGCTCAGGTATTGTAAATAAACAGGACGAGGTTGTGTTATTCGGAGGCACAGGAGGAGTAGGGAAAACTTCACTTGAAATGACTTTGTGTTTAGAACATGAGTATAAATTCTTTAATGATGATATAGCTATAATTGATTCGAAAGGAATGTGTCATCCAAATTTTTCGTATCCAAAAATTTATGGTTACAACCTGTTAGGGGCTCCGGAGTTAAAAAGAGAAATTTTCGATGGACTGTCCCAAATGAACAAGTTTCATTATGCTTATCGTGCACTTAAAGGAGCAAGCAAAGTGAGGAGAAGAGTGGAGCCCGGTGCTTTTTATGGGAAGGTGTACGATGATTCGGCAAAGATTTCTTCAATAGTAATATTATTCAGAAGTAGTGTGGAGGAAATAGAATTGGAATCCATTCCTGTAAAAAAAGCCGCCAAGTCTAATTCTCTGATTATGGCAACAGAGTATAATGTGTTCTTTGATCAAGTTAGGTGGCACGAATTCAATGCGTCTGCACTAAATAGAAAGCCTTTTACTACCTATAAATCGTTAATTGAGAGAAATACCAGTAATTTGGAAAAAGGTCTTCAGGATATCGATAAGGTGTATTTAGCACATATTCCGATGCAGATTTCCAATGATGATTTCAAACTAAAGATGGTTGCAAAGTTAAAAAAAGAGGGCATAATCTGACGATATTGATTATATGCTGTTAAAAAGTCTAGTAATATTTTCTCTCCATCGTAAAGGATTTCGCCACGTTAACCAGATGGTTCGAATTTGTTTCAACTCTACATCTTCATAAAAATTGAAGAAGTATAAGATGACAGGAAAGAGTGCAATAGCTGAAGTTTTAATAACTAACCTCAAAAATAAATCCAATTCATTAGTAAGTAGAGAGGCATAAATTAATATTGTTCCTACGATAAACATTATGATAATTTTTCGCCATTCAAAAGCTATTGGGTATACTTTATTAGAGAAATAAAAGAGACCTGTAAAGAAGACCAATTGGCTAAATAAGCTTGCTAAGGCAGCTCCTTGTACACCAAGCGAGGGAATTAACAAGATGTTCAGAAACAGGTTTAGTGCTGAAACTAATACTGTCATTAGGGTTATTCGGGAAGTTTTTTTCTTAATTCGTAAACCAATAGTTACCATATCCCTTAAAGCAACAAAATACATACCTAAAGAGAGAATTGGAATTACGGCAAAGGAAGACCAGTATAATTTACTTCCAGTGAATAGTTTTAAAGCCTCTTTACCAAATAACGAAATCCCCATAATGCAAATCATTATTCCAAATCCATAGTAAGTCATAGATTTTTGATAAAATCGATGACTATCGTCATCATTCATTTTTTTAAATATTAATGGAGTCAGAGCTAGGCTCACTGATGAGATGACAAATACTTTTAGAATTGATGAGACCTTGTATCCAAGGGAATATAGACCTACTTCTTGAAGACCAGACATAGAATTTAATACGAATCTGTCAATAACGTTAGTAGATGCTACAGCAACTGCAGACATCATCATCGAAAAGCCATATCCCATCATTTCTGTAAATACAGGTTTATGAATCCGGAATGAAGAGTTTTCAAGCATGTAAGGAACCAGAATTATCAGATAAACAGAAAAGCCTACTATTTGGCCCATATAAATTGCAAAAAGCCCATTATCAATAGTGAATAATAACACGATAGTCACAATAAGTGTTACGCCCAGTTTTATAATATTTGTAGTAGTAAAAAAAGCGGGGCGCTCATGCATCCGCATTAAGGTAGCTGGTAAAACTCCGAGAGCCTGAAGTCCGGTTGAAACCATTACCAGTACAATTATATCATCATAGACGGTTGTGTTAAATATAAAAGTTGATAATTCAGATTTATAGAAATGCGCAATTAAAACTATGATAATAGAAATGGAGCTGATTATAAAAGACGAAGTGAAAAAGGTTGCTTTGTTTTCTTCTTCGCTTTGATCGTAGTACCATCTGATTAAGGAATTGTATAAACCAAATCCCATCACGGAAATAATAATTTGGTTCACTGCTTCTAGAACTCCCAAGGCACCATAATCATCCACACTCAAATATTCCGGATTTGTTAGGAAAGGAATGAGCACAAAACCGGTCAGCTTAACAAAAACATTGCCAATGCTGTATATGAAAGAATTTTTTAAGGTTTCCTTAATGTATTTAAGCAAAATTCAACTAATTATAGAATCTGGGGCTAAAGAAAGTTAATCTATTTTAGATTTTATCGTGTCAATAAACTTCGGGTAATTCTTGTTTGAATCAAAGAGTTCGACACAAGCTCTTCTTGCAGCTTTACTTTTCTGGTTTCTCAAATTTTTATTTTTGATAGCTTCTTCAAGTGAGTTAAGTACATCTTCTTTGGTGAACTCTTTCTTAACTAGCCATCCGTTTTCTTTAGAGACTAATTCTGAAGTTCCACCTACATCAGTTGCAATAGCAGGTATTCCATAATTGTAAGCTTCCATAATAGAAACCGGAATCCCTTCAGACTCACTCAGATTGATGAAAAGATCAACTCTATTATTTTCATACCAATTAAGTAAAGATTTATTATTGATATACCCATGAAACTTAACTTTTAAGTTATCGGGAGAAGTCTCAACTTGATTTAATAGTTCATCCAATAAATCACCCGATCCAAAATGATGCCAAAGAATTTGAGCTTCAGGATTCTTTAGTGCATAAGCTATGAGTGATTCAGCGATTTTATCTATGCGCTTTACCTTATGTACAAACGAACAAGAAACTATTACAAAAGTATCCAGATCATCTGTATGGTCATCAGGAAAGTTGTTAGTGATAGAAATTCCAAGTCGTGAAAGGAAAAATTTATTATTTAGGGAGGGGTATTTTTCTGACAAATAACTTAATCCGTTTTCTGAAATAGAAAAGACGGCTTTTAACCTCGAAAAAGTAATCTTTCTAAATGGGATGTAATTTTCAGAATATAACTCTTCATATAAGTCACCTCTGTGTATTCTTGAAATCACGGGTAATTTAGATGTTAATAGAGTAGCTCCCAATGCGCTTCCTGAGCACCAATAACTATAAACTATTGTTTTATGGTTTTGAAATTGATGTGATTTTATAGCTTTTTCAAGCGTATTTTTTGTAAGTATAGCTTCATATGAAAAAAGCATTAACCTTTCCAAGACAGAAAATTTTAAGGTTCTGGGGTAAGACTCAGCTAATTCTTTAAATAAAAAAGGAAAAGAAAGTGTAAATCGAATTTTTGTAAATATCCTCTGAAAAGTATTATGTGCATTTATTTTATTGACAAGTGAAGAGTCCAATATGCAATTTTGAGGAACTTTTCGGGCTGTAGTTGTGTCACATTTTTTTGTCGGAACAATAATAACAGTGGAAAAATTTTGAGCTAAATACTTTAGTTCAACCTCTAGAAAACTTTCACCAGTACCATATGGAAAATTAGAGGTCAAAAGAATTAGAAATTCTTTCATAGTATTTTTATTAAGATAGTATATGTTTAATATTTAAATTTTCGAAAAGCCGAAACTAAAATAGCATATTAGTTGCTTTTAAAAACCCGTCAATTTCATTCTTTTAATAATCTTATGATTGAAAATTTGTTCATTAAAAAGTTACCTGAATTATGAAAGTATTAATGGTACTTGATCAGAAGTTTCCTCCGGATTTAAGGGTCGAGAAAGAAGCTTCTTCTTTAGTAAAAGCTGGTTATGAAGTCAGTGTTCTTTCAATAGGGGATTATGATAAAAATGAAATTGTTACTATAAAAGGTATTAAAATCTATAGAGTAGCTCTCACTAAATTCATAGCAAAAAAAATGCATGGTTTAGCTGCAATGATTCCATGGATAGATATTTACATAGCGAATCAGGTATTAAAGATATTTAAAACTAATAAATACGATGTGATTCATGTGCATGATCTATATCTGTTTGGTGCTGTAAAAATTCTCAGAAAGAAGTTAAAAGCGATTTTTATAGGAGATCTTCATGAGAATTATGTTGACGCGTTAAGGGACTATAAATGGAGCACAACTTTCCCAAATAAGCTATTTATTTCATTTAAGAAGTGGGAAAAGAAAGAAAAGGAGTGGTTACAATTGTTTGATCACTTGCTAGCTGTAAATGAGGGGATGAGGCAAAAAAATATTTCAAAAGGAGTGAAAGAAGAAGATATAACTGTGGTTGCTAATAGCATAGATACAGATCAGTTTGACACTTATGATACCGATGAGCTAATTTTTGAAAAGTTCAAGCCTTTTTTTACGCTAATTTATATCGGGGGGTTTATTAATAATAGAGGGTTAGAGCATGTAATTGAAGGAATGGCAGAGATAAAAAAAGTGAGTACAGATATTAAATTGGTATTGGTAGGTGATGGGGAGATGAGAGACGCTCTAAAAGCACTTACTAAAAAATTTGACGTTGAAGATGTTGTTATATTTGAGGGGTTCCAACCTCAGGAGAAGATTAAATCTTACTTACTATCAAGTGATATTGGTTTAGTTCCTTTTAAAAGAACTCCACAGACCGATAATTCAAGTTCTAATAAGCTTTATCAATATATGTATTACGGGTTACCCATTTTAGCTACTAACTGTACTTCAGTTAAGAAAATGGTTGAAGAAAACAAATGCGGAATTGTTTATGAAGATGGTGATAAGAAAGCGTTTGCTAAAAATGTAATAGAGCTTTTTAGGGAATCTAATAGAATTGAGGAATACTCAAGGAATGGAGTAAAGGCTATAAAAAATAAGTTTAACTGGAAACTGGAAGAGGATAAACTAATTGAAGTTTACAAGTCTCTAATTACGCAGGCTTAGTCTATTTATGAGTGTGCTAACATTCTTTGTTAGCTCGAATCTGGAGAATGGGTGATTTATTAATTTATCATCCCAATTGTTGTAAGTTTCAGCACCCGATTCAATGATATCTATTAATTTTTTTGCAAGCTTTTCTTGTTCATTGTAGCTAAATGTCAATCCAAGATTCAGCGTATTTATGAGCTTGGCCGCATCACCATTTTTAGGACCGATACACACAATAGGTTTCTGTGCACCGATATAATCAAATATCTTTCCGGTTATTATGAGCTCGTTATCTTCGGTGTCAGGGATTACAAGTAATAAGAGGTCTGCAGTCTGCATTTCCTTTTTCGCTGCTTTATGAGGAATATATCCATTGTAAGTAATCAGTTCGTTTAACTGATACTTATCAATGATTTTTTTCACTTTCTCATTGAAAGATCCAAAGAACGAAACCCTGATCCTCTTTTTCTGATCATTATTTAACGAATTAAGTGCTTTAAAGAATGAATGAGGAATTGCAGCTTCAGTCATACTACCTACATACTTAATTGATAGTGTATCAGGATTGCGATTATCATTGGTTAACTCAAAATCTTCATGATCAAAGCCATTTGTAATTGTATGATAATGACGATCAAAAACACCTTGCTGTACTTTATTCATACTATCTGAAACAACAATCACTTCATCGGCTTTTGTTAAACACTTTTTTTCTAACGAAATATCTTTCTTTGAAGCTCTATTTGTTCTGGGCAGATGCTGGTTATAGAAAATTTGACTCCAGGGATCTCTCATATCCATGATCCAATTCAGATCAGGGTATTTTGTTTTTAGTTTTAAACCAATTAGATGAGTTGAATTTGGAGGACCTGTTGTAATAATCTGTTCAATGCCATATTCAGAAATAATTTTTTCGGCTTTTCTGAGAGCGTCAGGTATCCAGCCAACTCTTGCATCTGGAATAAAAAAGTTAGCTCTTATCCATATTCCGATTTTTTTCAAAAAAGAGCCATCATCTGAAAAAGCAGTAGATGGAGTGGAAACTTCTTTATCCGTTTTACCTGTCATTCCGGCAAATAAAGAATAAGGTTCAATACTTTTGGAAGTAAACACTTTTAAAGCCGGTGAAACTTCGCTTTTTAATGAGTTATCAATTAAAGGATAAGTCCCGTTTTGAACAGTAAGTATAAATGGCTCGATATTAAAATCTGGTAAATACTTAGCAAATTTAACCCATCTTTGAACACCAGAGCCCCCACTTGGAGGCCAGTAATAGGTAATGATCAGAACTTTTGTTTTTTCATTCACTTTTTTTAAGAATTTTTTCTGAAATAGGTTACTCCGAATACTAATGCAATAAGTATTTGAGCTACCAAAGAAATCCAACCTAAAGTGACTCCCAACGAATATGAAGATGGCTTAAACTCCAAAACCAATTCGTGATCTCCTGCTGGAATTTCCATTCCACGAAGTACATAATTCGTTTTATGAATCGGAATTTCTTCACCATTTAAAGAAGCAACCCAACCGGCCGGATAGTAGATTTCACTGAGTACAAGAAAACCCGGGGTTGATCTGGAAATTTCAAGAGTTATTTCAGGCCCGGTATAGTTTGTTACAGTAACTTGAGAGGTTGAGTCATTTGAAACCTGAAGTCGATCAGAATTTTCGATTACTGCAACTTCAGAATAATCAACATTGGGATTTCTGATAAAATCAAAAGCTTCAGTTGGAGTTTCTGCATATACAAGAGAGTCAACGAAAAATGCCTTAGGGAGTAGTTTTAGGTTTTCATAAACGGTACCCGAATTTCCATTAAATACAGGCTCTAAATCAGAAAAGTTTAATCCCTGACGAAAGTTTATATATTTAACGTTCAGAGCTCCAAGTAAATTTAGATTCAGACCACCATTTTGAGTGTAAAGTGGACCGCCCGGTGAAGTGATGTCAGAGACAATACTAAGTTTTGCACCCGTATATCCACCTACTGTAGGATAGAAATAAGAAGGGGTAGCTTCTTGAAACGGACTTACCAAAAGCGGAAATACTCTGTATCGGTATTCACCATTTTCGGAATATATATTATCAACTATAAATTGATCGATGTCTCTTTTCTGCGATTCCAGGTATTTTCCGGGATTCACATTGGCATTTACTATTACTCGATCAGGAACATAGCGTTTCCCTACACTGATCATATCAAAGCCTGTGATGAATATAAGTCCTGCTGAAGCTAATGTAACAGATAGTTTTTGTTTGAGCGCAAACCAGATCACAGCTCCTGTAAAAATCAGAAATAAACCCAACCTGAATAAATCTCTGTTTGAACCTTCCTGTCTGTCAGGGACAAAATTTTGTTGTACATAGCTACTGGCTCTTTGTTGTACCTGGGGATTTTCAGGACTAACATTGTTTTGTTGAGCAATCTGATTAGCAATATTTGCTACTTCACCGGGCTTTGTATACTCCATGGTTTTAACCTGAATAAGCACAAAAAGAAATATTAGTACAGCTGAGCCAAGTGGTGCATATAACTCTTTTAGTTGAGGAGTTTTCTGTTTTACAAAATCAAAAAACCAATCTAATCCATAAACAGCTACTACAGTATAACAAAAAGAAGTGAGGACTAGCCATGTTTCCGGTGCACGAAACTTGTCAAAGAAAGGGATATAGTCAAAAGCCAATTCATTGAAAAAGGCAAAGTGTTCTCCCCAGGCAAATAATAACGCTAAAGTACCGGTTCCAAAGAATACAAACATGGTTCTGCTTCTTTGACGAAATAAAGCGATTAATAAAAAGGGTAAACATAACACACCTAAATAATGGGGACCTGAGGTTACAGATTTAGGTCCAAAATAAGTTGGTGACGCTCCTCCAAATATTTCAGGAACCAATAAAGTTAATGATTCTTTGATTCCTTGAGACCAAGCGAATGCATAGCCTGTGGAAAGTCCTGTTGTTCCATCTAAAGCTGAACCACCTCTAATACTGTATTGAGAATATTCCTGTAGAGTAAGGAAGTTTTGTGCATGACCAAGAATCCCAATAACTCCACCAAGAACAAGTAATCCCGTTACTATACCAAATTGTTTTAAGTTCTTTTCCTGAATCAGTTTCCATGAATTTGCAATCCATAAAAAGCCCAATAAGTACATGAAATAATATGTGATCTGCGGGTGTCCGGCACGCACTTCCAAAGCCATTGCTACTGAAAAGAGTAGTAATCCCGCCAGCTTATTTTTTGAATGTGTAAGTTTCCAATATCCTGCGAGGACCCAAGGAGCATATGCGAGTGCTACAAATTTAGAAGTGTGACCTGCTCCGATAATTATCGGAAAATAAGTAGTTAATGAATAAAGCAGGCTTCCAAAAATTGCAGTCAATGGCCTGAAACCCATCAGGATCAGTAAAAAATACATTCCGGATAGCATAACCCAATATGGGAATGCAGGATAAATGCTTTTAAAAAAACCAGCCAAACGATCAATGTTAGGAATCTCATTTTTCACGGATACTACATAGGCGGGCATCCCCATATACATGTTTTCAGCCCAAAGTGGTTCTCTATCATATTGTTCTCTGTATTCTAGAATAGATTCTGCTCCGGCTCTCCACTGAGTAATATCGTGGCGCTGAAACTCTTTACCTCCTATAGTAGTGGCTGAAAATAGAATAAATGGCACCAAAAAAAGAATAGCGAGAGCAATCAGGTGCTGTTTTACTTCTGAAAGGTTATAAAAAAAACCTTCACTTACATTTTGTGTATCAGATTCTTTCATAATATCACTCAATTACCTTTGGAACCCGGAAGTAATCTGAATCAGCATCGGGTGCATTTTTGAGTGCGTCTTCGTGTGATACCGGCTCCTTAGCTTCGTCCTTTCTAAATCTGCTGTCCAGATCAATCACGTGTTCTAAAGGCTCTACATTTGAAGTATCCACTTCGTTTAAAAGCTCCATATATTCTAAAATACTGCTCATATCCTTTGCATAGGACTTTGCTTCTTCATTCGTTACCTGAAGTCTTGCAAGGTTGGCTATATAGTGGACATCTTTTTCTGATACAGACATATAGTAATTATTATTAATTTAAATGAGGGTGAATTTAAGAAAGATTAAGTGAAAGGTTAATTCTATATTCAAAAAAAGACTTATTGCTTGGGAAATTGTTGAAATTATACCCATTTTCGCTCAGCTAATTCATTAAGAATGATAAAGAAGAAAATAACGATAAAAAATTCATCAGGATTACATGCCAGACCATCCGCTGCATTAGTTAAAACTGCGAGTAAATTTTCAGCGGATTTTTTTATCCATTTCTATGGTTATAAGGTTAATGGGAAAAGTATTTTAGGAGTAATGACCTTAGCTGCCGAGCATGGGGCGGAGCTCGAACTTGAATTTGATGGGAGTGATGAGAAAGAGGCTATGAAAACAATTACCGAGTTGATTGATAATAAATTTGGCCTCAAAGATGAGTAACACTGAAAGCGCAGATCATAAGGTTATAAGTGGAATATCAGCTAATTCAGGAATAGCTATCGGTAATGTTGTATGTATTAACAGCAATAGGAGGAAAGTACTTCCTAAATCAATTTCAGAGTCGGAAATAAATTATCACTTAAAGACATTCAAAAATGGAAGAACCGAATTAATAAACGAGTTATCCGGAATGTTGGAGTATCTTGATGAACAATCAGGATCAATTATTGAGACCCAAAAACAAATTGTTCTGGATTCTGAGATTGAAAAAAGGGTGGAGTCACTGATAAAAGAAGAGCTGCTTTCCAGTGATTTTGCAGTATATAAAACTTTCTGTGATTTCATTGAACGTCTCAAAGAAAGTGGATCAGAGTTATTTCGCCAACGTATAGTTGATCTTGAAAATTTACGAGATCGATTCATTGATGTTATTTGTAACGATGATAAAAGTTTCTCGATTAAAAAAGGGACTATTCTTGTAACTAAAGAATTAAGTCCGACTGAATTGGTGACCCTTCATGCTGATGGTTTGTCAGGATTGGTGATGGAAAAAGGTGGAATTACATCACATGCAGCATTAATAGCTCAATCACTAGAAATACCTTGTATCGTTAGCGCTAAAAATGCTACATCAAAAGCATTTGATAGCAAGGGAATTTTGGATGGAAGGGAAGGGAGTCTAATTCTTAACCCTGATAAAGAAACGTTGAATAGTTATAAAACAAAACTAAAAAAGTTTAAGAAAACTCAACAAAGGTTACTTGATAACATTAATGAGCCATCTAAAACCAAATCGGGAACAGAGTTTGTTCTTTCTGCAAATATAGAATTTGAGTCAGAGTTGGATCACTTAAAAAAGTACAATGCAACTAACATAGGTTTGCTAAGAACTGAAGGTTTGCTTTTCAGTAATAAGACAAAATTTGATGATCAGATCAGCTTTTATGAATCAGTTTTAGCTGCAACAGAAGGCAGTGTTACTTTTCGGTTGTTTGATGTGGGTGGTGATAAGTTAAATACTAAAATTCCCGAAGAAGCGAACCCCTTTTTAGGCTGGCGAGGAATCAGAATGTTATTGGACGAGCAAGATTTACTGATAACTCAACTTAAAGCATTATTAATTTGTGCAGGAAAAAATGCAGGTCGGGTAAAAATTCTGGTACCGATGATTTCGGTTGAGGAAGAGATCATAGAATTGAAAGCAATAATTACTCAACTGCAAAAGGAACTCAGCGATGAAGGAATTAGTATAGACAAAAATGTAGCACTAGGAGCAATGATCGAAGTTCCTAGTGCGGCGTTGAATTCTGAAAATCTTGCAAAGCATCTGGATTTTATCAGCATTGGAACTAACGATCTGACTCAATATACCATGGCTGTGGACAGAGGAAATGAAAAGATATGCTCGCTGTATCAGCAACAACATCCTTCTCTGTGGAAGCTTATTAAAATTACAGTTGAAGCGGCTGAACAAACTAACACAGAAATTGCTGTTTGCGGAGAACTGGCCGGGAATATACTTGGCGCATGTGGTTTGATTGGTTTGGGAATTAAAAACTTAAGTATGATCCCGAACGCAATACCACCAGTAAAGGAAGAACTTATAAGTCATGAGGATTCTGAGTTTGAAGAACTTGCAGATTCTTTTTTGGCATCATCAAATACAAAACAAATAAAAGAAATATTTGAGGAGTGGAGAATTCATTAATGAAGATCAGTAAAGAACTAATACATAAGGTGGACTCTGAAGATATGTGGGGATTAATATCGGGTTTCCCTGATCACTGGAAGGAAGTGATGAAACTCACGGAAGAGGTGAAGCTCAATATTGATAAATCCAGAATAAGGAATATTTGTTTTGCAGGAATGGGTGGCTCGGCCATAGGAGCTGATATTATCAGAGCGTATTCAATCCAATCCTGCCCATATCCGGTTCAGGTAAACAGGCATTATCAAATTCCTAATTATGTAGATGATAATACACTTTTTATAGCTTGTAGTTTTTCCGGAAATACAGAAGAAACTTTAGCAGCGTTATCTTCTGCACTGGAAAGAGGGGCTCAAATAATTGCTGTAACTTCAGGTGGAAGTTTAAAGAAATCTGCTGTTGAGAACGAGTTTGATTACATACAAATTCCGGGCGGAATCCCTCCCAGAGCTGCATTAGCTTATAGTTTTGTACCTCTTTTCAGAATATTTAAAGCACTTGGTTTTCTGGATGAACCAGATAGCGTTCTGATTGATACTTATAATTTATTGAAAGATGGGGCTTCTAAGTTTTCAGATCTTGATGATAATGATGCATTAGCTCTGGCTCGTGAACTTAATGAATCACTTCCAATAATATATAGTGATGCATCTTTGATGGAACCTGTTAACCTGCGTTGGAGAGGTCAGATCGAAGAAAATTCTAAAATGCTGGTTTATGGAAATCTTATTCCGGAAATGAATCATAATGAGATTGTAGGTTGGGAACATATTGCTCATCTGGCAGGTAGACTAACAGTGGTAATACTGAAGGATCGTGAAGATAATCCAAGAGTTACCAAAAGGATGGAAATAGTAAAAGATCTTGTTATGGATCAGGCTTTGTCCGTCATTGAAATTTCAACCATAGGAAACAGTAGATTAGAAAGAATGTTTTCATTAGTCCAATTGGCAGATTGGGTAAGCCTTTATCTGGCACTATTAAATGAAATTGATCCTACCCCTATTGCAAAAATAGATATTTTAAAAAGTAAACTCGCAGAGATATAAACTCCCAAAACTCTACAAATTGTTTAGAGAAGATTATTTTAAGCAACAGTTAGCCAGTACATGGATAGGACATGAGTTTGTATTCCTGAATGAAGTGGATTCAACAAATAATTATGCAAAAAATATCGATAAAGCTGTTCCGGGAACCGTAGTCTTGGCAGAGAATCAAACCAAAGGAAAAGGACAACACAAAAAAAAATGGACTTCTGAGCCGGGGAAAAATCTGACCTTCAGTATAATTTTTACTCCCACTCAAGCCAGCAGAATTTCACTGTTAACATTAGCATGCGCTTCAGCAATTGAAGATGTAGTTTGTAAATATTTTGACGATTGTTCAATAGATCTGAAATGGCCGAATGATGTGATTTGTGATGGCAAGAAAATATCAGGGCTGCTAACAGAAGTTATCCATAACGGAAATAAGGTTGACAGAGTTATTGTTGGAATTGGATTGAATGTAAACCAGCAGGAATTTGAAGGTGATCTGAAAAATATAGCTACCGCAATGAAGGTCATTTCCGGTAAAGATGAATCAAGGGAACAACTTTTATGTGACCTGCTTGTACGTATAGAGTACAATTACCAAAGATGGCTCAATAATAGTCTTGAACTTATTAAGGAAATTAATCCCAAGCTTCAGGGTTTTGGCGACTGGATTACTTTAGAGATTGACGGGAAATCATTATCTGATAAAACAAAATTTTTGGGAATGAACGAACTTGGTTCGCTTCAGGTATTGAATAAAGATCTTGGAGTGGATACCTTCTCCTATGAGCAAATCAGAGTCCTTGTTGATTGAACAAGGTGTATTAAATAAAATAAGCAGATACTTTTCACAAACTCCAAAATTCATTGTCGGAGTAAGCGGCGGTGCGGATTCTATGGCATTGTTGTATTCATTCAAACGATTAGAAATTCCGGGTTTTGTAGTACATATCAATTATGGATTAAGAGGAGCTGAATCAGATAAAGATCAGGAATTGGTAGAGCAAATGTCTTTTCAATGGGGATTTGAATGCTGTTCTGTGAGGTTAAGTACGGAAGAAATGCAATCCGGTAATTTCCAAAATTGGGCAAGAAAAGAGCGGTATGATATCTTCAAGGGTTTAGCTGAGGAAGTAGAAGCAGACGCCATTACAATTGCTCATCATCAGGATGACCAAATAGAAACCATCATTCAAAAGTTGTTCAGAGGGAGTAGCCCGGAATCCTGGGAAGGAATGAAGGAATGGGATGCCCCACTATTTCGTCCGATGTTAGAATTTAGTAAAGAGGAGATTCTGGCATATTGCGACGAAAAATCCATTCCCTACAGAGTTGATGCAAGTAATTCAGATCCAAAATATTCAAGAAATTTTGTAAGGAGTGAGTTCACAAAGAAAATGGACAGCCTGTTTCCGGGATGGAAACAGAATGTGATGAATCTTTCTGAATTTGGAAAATTAAATGAAAAAATGCTCGACCAACTCTCAGAAATATATCTGGAAAAAGAAAGTCTGAGGGTGGCGCCATTAAAAAATATGAATAAGGTGTTAGCCCGTTCACTGATGAAAAGATTTTTAGAGCAATTTATTCCAACAGCATCGAAGGGAATTATAGGCGAAGCATATGCACTTCTTTCTAGACAAACAGGGTCAGAATTAAAAGTATCAGATTCGGTTGTTCTTGTAAAAGACAGAGATTCTATAGTTCTGAAAAAAAAAACAGAGTTTACTGAGGTCATAATCACTGAGAAAGATATTGAGAATGTAGTTTCAGAACAGGGTTTAGAGCTTCGAATATCTGAACATGTAGAATCAGAATTGTATTTAGATGTTGCTAAACTAAAATATCCATTGACTCTCAGAAGGTGGAAAGCCGGTGATAAGATTCAGCCGCTTGGGATGGAAGGGAATCAAAAAGTGTCTGATCACTTGACAAACAGAAAAGTTTCAGCTGTTAACAAAGAAAAATCTTTGGTATTGAGCGATTCAGATGGTACTATTTACGCAATTATTTTTAAAGGAGACGGTTCGGGCCCGGGAACAATTTCCGAGCTTTGTAAAGCAACCGATTCAACAAAACGTTATCTTTTGATAACATCAAAAAAGCAGGCATGAGTTATTATTTACCGGAAACCGTTGATTGCAACGGTGATACATTTAAAGTTTTTATAACTAAAGAGGAGATTGAAGCAAGAGTCTCTCTGTTAGGAAAAAAATTAGACAAAGATTTTGAAGGCAAGCGCCCGATATTTATTGGAATCTTGAATGGTGCTTTTATTTTTCTTGCGGATATCATGCGCAGCGTTTCAATTCCTTGTGAGGTTGATTTCATGAAACTTTCCAGTTATGGGGATGAAAAAGTTTCTTCGGGTCAGGTAACAGAATTGAAAGAAATTGACGCTAAAGTAAAAGGAAGACATGTGGTACTTGTTGAGGATATCGTTGACACAGGGCTTTCAATGAAATATATCGTTGAACGCATGAATAGTTATGATCCTGCTTCCGTTTCAGTAATTACACTTCTTCATAAAAAAGACGCCACAAAATACGATGTGCAAATCGATTATGTAGGGTTCGAGATTCCAACAAAGTTTGTTTTAGGTTATGGATTAGACTTTGCACAGGAAGGAAGAAATCTTGCTCAGATTTATGCGTTAGATTCTGAGCAGGAAAGTTAAATCTAAGATTGATTAGAGGTATTAACTAACGTATATTTGTTGCCCTCTTAAGGAGAGGTGGCTGAGTGGCTGAAAGCGCTCCCCTGCTAAGGGAGTTTATATGGAAACATGTAACGAGGGTTCGAATCCCTCCCTCTCCGCAAGCCAATGTAAAGTAACCCCGCACATAATTTATGTGTGGGGTTTTTATTTGTCTATTATGTTCAGCCTGATCCCTCCAATTCTTATTCCTGTAATTATATTTTTTGCCCGCATTATGGATGTGAGCCTTGGCACACTTCGTATCGTAATGGTGTCAAGAGGGTATAAATACAAAGCCGCATTATTAGGGTTTTTTGAAGTCCTGATAGAAAGTTTGAAAGAAGCAGGTTTTACAATAACGAGTATTGCTGCAGAAGGAGGGTTTGGACCGGTGAATATTATTTTTACAGTATTGAAAAGGAGACGTTGGAGTGAAGTTGTTTCTATTATAGAAAAGATTGACCCAGCTGCTTTTTATTCATCTGAAGATGTTAAATATGCTAACTCATCTCTAGATTTGAATAAACTCGATTCAGATCGTGGGGCTACCAATAGACTTTTGGGCTTGCGAAAAGGAATCTAGAAATGGATTTACCTTGAAAATACATTAAGATCTAATAGCTTCTTTCCTTAAAGAGTTAAGACCCCTGTAATTCTTCTAATTAGTTTTTTACACGTTTTTTCACTTATATGTGTCAACCAAAAAACTAACACTAAAGAGGTACAATATATGTTTGAAGAAATAAAAGAAGTTTTAGTGCAATCCTATGAGACTTTTTTCAATGAGCTGGCGTCATTTTTACCAAATCTGATTGGTGCCTTACTGATTCTGATTATAGGCTGGATAATTGCGAAACTTGTAAAGGCCGCAGCTGTTCGGCTATTAAAACTTATTCGTCTGGATGTGGTTACTGAAAAAGCAAAAATTGATCAATTTTTGAAAGATGGGGGGAGCGAAAAATCTGCTATAGAAATTCTGGGTGGAATTATTTATTGGCTGATTATGCTGATTGTGATTCTTGCAGGTTTAAATACCTTGGGACTTGGAGTTGCTTCTGAGTTATTTAACCAGATAATATTATATATCCCAAATGTAATAGTAGCAGTACTTGCATTGATATTCGGAGTGTTTTTAGCCGGATTTATTGCTCAGGTTGTTACTACATATCTTAGCAATGTTGGTGTAAGTAATGCATCTGTTGTTGGGGCAATAGCAAAGTACGCTATCATATTTTTTGTAGTTTCTCTATCTCTGACACAATTAAATATCGGGGATGAGTTAGTAGCAAATGCATTCCTGTTACTATTCGGCTCTGTATGTTTGGCCCTTGGTTTGGCATTTGGACTAGGTGGGAAAGAATGGGCAGCAAAAATGATTGAGAAAATAAGTAAAGACTAGCTCATTTGAGTTTTTATAAAAAGCCTTTCAATACGGAAGGCTTTTTATTGCAATGCTTTTTCTTTCAATTTTCTATAAATAGGCTGAGCTTGTATCAGCAAACTCTTCAGGTTTTCAGGAAACGGATCTGTATTTGGTTGATATTTCATAAAGCCAATTGATTTATGAATATTTCCATACCAATATTTTGCCCAAATTCCGTCTTCAGGTCTGGCGCCCATCTCCCAATTAAGCATACTATCACTAAAAGTAATTGAAATTTTTTCACAAAGTTTTCTGAGAATATGTTCCGGATTCTTGAGAAAAATTGTAGCGTCAATCACAACAGGAGTAATATCCTTGTTTTCGAAATATTCCAAAAGATTAGCGTGATCCTGATATCCAACATCCTTCATAGAAGGGTTTTCAATAACTTTATCAAAGGAAGGGAGCATTTCTTCGGGATTTCTGGTTAATATCACATTAATAACATCATGCATAAATTCTTTATTCAGCCCAAGAAGATGATGAGTCATATTTTTAAAAAAGACGACAGGGGTGCTATGATCACCCATCATCATATCAATAACTTTATTTCCATCACACTCCATAGAAGCAATAATTTCATCAGATCCAGGGTGATATTCACTGGCAGGGCTGTTTGTTAAATAGTGTCCATAAAGAGGTTCATCAAATACTTTTGTATCTGCACGCTGAGCAAATGAATACATTAAAGCTGTGGATATATTTCTGGGACCTGACCATAAACAGATTCTTGTAATGTCGTCTTCACTTCTCATGCTTTATTTCTTTTAACCTCTTCTTCTATAAGCTTATTATATAAAGCGCTCAATTTTTTTGTTGAAGTACCATAGTTACCATTTCCGATAACTCTTCCATCTATTTTAATAACCGGTGTCAATCCTCCGAAAGTGCCGGTTACAAAGGCCTCATCCGCTCCATAAACATCAAACAGTGAAAAATCCTTTTGACGGCAGGTTATCCCAAACCTTTCACAGGCTTCAATGACTTTTCCTCTTGTTATTCCGTTCATGCAGTACTGACCAGTGGAAGTCCACACTTCTTCACCTTTTACTATAAAAAAGTTTGTGGCATTACAGGTTGAGACAAAACCATGAATATCCAGCATTAGAGCTTCATCAGCACCAGCCTCAATGGCTTGTACTAAAGCCTGCACTTCATGGAGTTTACTATGACAATTCAACCGAGGATCCAGATAATCAGGAGAGCCTCTGCGAATGGTACTTGTGAATAAAGTAATTCCTGATTCTTTTGTTTTATCAGATGCCTTTTTGTGTTCTGCAATAATTACCACATTAGGTCCGGATATAGTTAATCTGGGATCCTGAGAAGGAGTTTTTTTGATACCTCTTGTAACCATTATACGAATATGTACATGATCTTCCATTTCATTAGCATCCAGCACCTTACGTACTTGCTGAAAGAGTTCTTTTTTTGAAAAAGAAAGATTCATACCTACTGTGGCTGCTGCCTGCCAAAGTCGATCCAGGTGTTCATCCACAAAAACAAGAACTCCTTTATGTAAACGCAATGCTTCCCAAACACCATCGCCAACTAAATATCCACTATCAAAAACAGAGATTTTGGCGTGCTCTCTGTCAAACAATTCTCCGTTTATTGAGATTTTAATGTGTTTATTCCTGTCATCATCGACAGCATTATGTGTGCCGTGTACCATGCCTTTTACTTTTTGTTTTGTGAGATACTCTAAACCAAATCTCTAAAAAATTATGGAGACATAATATAGTTAAAGTTTCATATCAGGCTTATTGTTCAATGAAGTAATTTTAAGATGAGGAGTGAAATCGAGTTCTGTATAAAAATCTTCAAAAATTGATTTTTAATATAGAACTCATGTTTGCATCAAAAGTAATTGATAATATTGAATTAAAATAATGCCTTTGATGTTATGAAAATGCAATTCAAAATATAAATGGAGGATTAAAGTGGTTAATAAAGAAACAATTCTTGAACTAAATGAGATTGCAGAAGGAATCAGTATCTCAATATATATGCCAACCAATAAATCGGAGCCGGAAGCGAGTCAGGACTCCATAAGATTTAAGAATCTATTAAAAAATCTGAGAAATCAATTATCCGAAAAAGGGCTGAATGAAAAAGAAACAGAGGAATTATTATCAAAAGCAGAGAGCTTACTGGATCAATCTGAATTCTGGAGATATAATGACAAAGGGTTAGCGATATTTATAACAGATGAGTTTTTTAGATACTATCGCCTTCCCTTTAAAACTGATGAAAGAGTCTTGATTGACAACCACTTTTTGGTTACTCCGCTACTCAGAATGATGACTCTGGAAGGGACATTTTGCATTTTATCTGTGAGCCAGAAGAATGTACGATTACTTAAATGTACCAGTGAAAGTGTTGAACAGATTGAATTAGCGGATGCTCCGGTAAATATGGAAGAGTTCAGGAAATTTGATGTATATCAAAAAAGTGTTCAACAACATACGGGTGAGAATCGGGGAGGTGCAATTTTTCACGGACATGGAGGCGGTGATGACAGCACGAAAGTGGTGGAAGAATACCTTAGAACCATAGAAAATGAAGTAACTTCGATTATGCGTAAACGGCAAGATCCTTTGATATTGGCGGGAGTCGATAACGCAGTGGCTCATTATCGTAAAGCCAATCATTATCATCGATTGATGGATGAAACAATTATTGAAAACCCGGATTTACTTAGTGATGAAGATTTAAGAAATAAAGCCTGGAAGCATATTCAATCCTATTTTCTGAAAGACATGTATGACGACCTTAAACGATTAGGAAACGCTTCTGAAACCGGTAAATATTCAGGCGAGCTAAAGGAAATAATTGAAGGTGCTTATTTTGGAAAAGTAGATACACTATTTATTCCGGTTGGTAAAGCTGAATGGGGAAACTATAAAGCCGACGAAAATAGCTTTAATATGGTAGAAGATGAAAAAGGTGGCTATCAAAGAGATTTACTAAATGCAGCTGCTATTTACACCCTTAAGAAGGGTGGAAATGTATATTCACTCGACAAATCTGAAGTTCCGTCATCTTCAGGAATGGCAGCGATTTTCAGATACGCCTGATTAATTTTAATGCATAATAAATCATCAAAGCTTGATAGCTTGCCTTCTTCAAAGGAAGGGAATTTCCGGGTATACTATGACTTTTATTAGAATCTCTCTTCCTGTTGCAGGAGGAGACAGAACGGTCTCTCATAAGGTAGTTCTGTCCGCAGATAAAGCAGGTCAACAATCACAGACCTAATAATAAATCACTTTAATTACCCATCAACGTAACTACAATATTTCTGGAGCCTCCGCGGTTGCGGTGCTCACAAAGATAAATACCTTGCCAGGCACCAAGATTTAATCGCCCGTTTGTAACCGGTACGCTCACGGAAGAACCTAAAAGTGAACTTTTAATATGAGAGGTCATATCGTCAGTTCCTTCTAAAGTATGCTCATAAAGGCTTACATCCTCGGGAACTGTTCTGTTGAAGAATGACTCAAAATCTCTTCGTACAGTTGGGTCAGCGTTTTCATTAACAGTGAGACTTGCGCTGGTATGCTTGATAAATACCTGCATAATTCCGGCGCTTACACGGGATATTTCGGGAATTTCATCAAGTACTTCCCGGGTGATTAAATGAAATCCCCGGCTTTTTGGTGATAATGATATTTCCTTTTGAAAAACAGTCATTTTTATTTGTAAGATAACCTAACGTAAGTTGGACATAAAGGTATTTTCAAGTCAATTCGATAAAAGTGACTAATAAAGACGATTGCCAATAATTTACTTTCAGTCTGCACAAAAAACTAGCTATCTGAGAATTCGTTCAGATTTCTCGGAATGACCACTTCCTTACAATTTTTTTTAGATTGATTTAGATAGCTATCAGAAAAAGAAAATTTTCACTACAGATTCCGAATCAAGCTTGTCTGTTGACATACCGTTTCAGAATGGCACAAACATAAACAGAGACGATTATTTTATTTGTCATGCTGAACATCGAACACAGTGAGAGTGATTCAGGATTAGATTTTTTAATTATTTCACACCTATAATCTTTTTCCAGTTCTTCCATTATTCTTGGTTGAATCGAATTTGGTAACGGTGCTGAGCATCGCTGTCAGAATAAAATTGCCTGATAAACATAACCCAAAGCGTTCCTTAATAACAATTAGTGAGTTTAGTTGTAAGAAAATTCAAACAGACTGCTTTTTTACTGATCTGAATAAATAAACTCCAATTGTAATGTAAAGAACACTCAATAATATATACCAAACTCCAAACTGGCTTTCCACATGAGCTTCCTGTACAGAAGTGGTCAGGAATAAGGTCATTAAAATGATTCTGGCAATTCCCCATAGAATGATGGCAATAGACCATATTTTAACACTCGATTTTTTAAAACGAGAACTCTTTGTGAACATAGAAAGCAAAAGCACTCCAAAAAAAAGAAACACAATTGTAGGTGTAAAACTTCCGATGAGCGCATAACTCAGGGATTTAATAAATAATGGAATAAGACTCAGTCCAAGAATCATTTCCATTCGGTTTTCGGCGATAAAACTTCTGTCAACGTTTATCATGGCTGTTATCTAAGTTGGTTAGCAGTTCAAACATAAAATGAGTGGCAAGTTTCAGTCGAGCGAAATTCACAGTTTCAAAAGAATCAGAAGGCTTGTGTAAATGCGGCGTAAGATTATCATCCCAAAACCCGGCACTTTGATACCCTGCATCGTTAAAGCTTTTGTTATCCGAATGACCACGTCCACCAATTACATTCAGTTTTACGTTTAAGCGTAAAGCAGTCTTTCTGTACATATCTTCAATAAAACGGTCAGAAGTCTGAACTTCATAAGCGAGTGTGTCCGAATCTCCCCATCCAATCACATCGAGCACATGAGAAGAATGAATCTTGTAGGGTTTAGATTTCAGAAACTGGACAAAAGCTTTACTTCCAACTTCGTCATCTTCTTCCTGATCAAAGAGCACAAACAGGTAGTTATATTTTCGATGATTCTGTTGTTTCAAGAGATAAGCAAGAGCAAGAGTCACAGCAACCCCTGAAGCATTATCAACGGCCCCGGCTGTTCCTGGTTCTGAGTCATAATGAGCTCCAACAATAACGTATTCCTGATTCCGCTCTGTTGCTTCAACTACCGCATATACATTTCGTCCTTTATAAGGAGACAGTAAAATGTCAACTAACCCATTTACATTTGGCATTTTGTAAGAGTGACTTTGTGAAATAAAGTCAAGTTGCATAAAAGTCTTTTCGAGAAATTTTGCGGTTTCTTCTCTCTCGTGGGGAGTGCTTCTGGCCGTATGATGGCTTTCATTACTATACCCTGTTAAATGTGCAACTACTGAAGTTTGAAAATCAGTTATATCGAAATTAGCATATTGGTAAACAGATTGAGCCTGAACGGGTTCTTGTATCAGAAGTACGGTTAATAAAAAAATGCCGTACCAAAAAAGTAGTTTTTTTCCTGAGTTCATCTGTTATTCTCCCCGGCTTAATTTCCAGCGAACCCATTCCCTCAAGATGGAAATGAGCGCATCTTTTCCATTAGAACTATTGGTGAGCATTATGATGGCGCTGCTGGATTCCTGATGAAGGAAAAAAGCGGTCTCCCATCCGTCGTTGGAACCGGGATGTCCTTTTACAGAAACAGGACCCATTTTTAAAACCCGATAACCCAATCCATACATATTTTTGGAAGCAGGAACTGGCTTCAGCATGTTTGAAATAGTCTTTTCATTGAGAACAGAATTCTTATTCAAATTCGCTTGTACAAATTTGATGAAATCATCTAAAGTAGTATGCAATCCTGCGGCAGCTTGAGCAGTAAATCGTTCAAGATAAATTTCATTGCCTTCTTCATTATAAGGAATGGCTGATTTCTCAAGAATTTGCGGGGTAAGTGAAAAACTGGTGTGCATCATATCCAAAGGATCAAAAACAGACTCTTTCATGTATTCGGCGAAAGATTGATCGGTGACTTCTTCGATTAAGAGTTGGAGAATCGTAAATCCACCTCCTGAATATTTGAATTTGGTATTGGGCTCGTAAATAAGTTTTACCGGTGCGTTATCTCGCAAGGGACCATTTTCTCCATTCAGGGATTCTTCAAGAGTTGGAAGTTTAATATCAGGATGGAAGCCCGGATAGCCGTGCACAGAAAGACCGGAGGTGTGAGATAAAACATTCCGAACTGTTACTTTAGATTTATCGAATTCAGAGTCAGGAATTTTCCATCTTGTTAAATAGCTTTCGACTGGTTTGTCAGGATCAATTTTACCGGACTCAACCAGCTTCATCACACCCCAGGCAGTGAAAGTTTTAGAAATGGAACCAATATTAAATCCGGTTTTTTCATAAACAGGGATGTTATTTTCAACATCAGCAAATCCATATCCTCTTTTGAAACTGAGATTTCCATTTTCAAAGACGGCTATCGACAGGCCCGGAATATTGTGCTGCTCCATGAGGTTTGGAATGGAAGAATCAGCTATTTCTGAAAAGCTTTGACCGAACACGCGGTGTATTTTATTCGTGCTGAGGCATACCCAAATCAAAACAGCTAATAGAATTTTTGTTGTTTTTAAAAACATGTTGAATAGATTTGTTTGAATTTTTTTTGCAAATCTATCCGGTTGTTTGAAAATTCTGAAATTGTTGGGATGGAAAGTGATCACAGAGTTGTAGAAACTGCTAAATCAAGTTTGAATGTATTTCGTCAGCTCAGTGAGTAAATTCGTCAACGCCGGATAGTGATTCATCCAAATAAATTGATAGCCTTGTTCCACAGAATTACCTTAAACCATGCATAAGAAAAAATATCTCCGTTACTTTTTTGCAATAGGTACCCTGATCATTAGTATGATAGGAATGGCTGAATACAAACAGCAACTTGAAGTAGAAAAGCTGCTGAAATACGAAGTGTATTTCTGGGGATTTACTATACTATTCTGGCTCACAATTGGGGTTATCATTGCTCAGTTGATCTACGAACGATGGAGATTTTATCAGGAATTGAAAAATGAACATGCACGGGCAGAGTTGGAATTATTGAAGATTAAAGTAGATCCGCATTTTTTCTTTAACACATTGAATAATTTGTATGGTCTTACAGTTGAAAAATCCGAAAAAGCTCCTGAGGTAATTCTAAAGCTTTCTGAAATTATGCGCTACGTGATTTATGATAGCAATGAAGAGTTAGTTTCTCTGAAAAGAGAAGTGGAATACATCGGGAAATATCTGGAGATTCATCAAATACGATTTCACAAAGAGGTAGATATATCTCTCGAAAAAGATATTATAGATGAGTCTGTGAAAGTTGCTCCGCTTATGCTCATAGTGTTAATTGAAAATGCTTTTAAACATGGAGTAGAACCCTTGGTTGAAGGAGCGTATATGAATATACGATTGAAGTCAAACAAAAGAATGATCCATTTCAAAGTAGAAAATAATTACAAGCCATCAGAGAAATCCCGAAAAGGGATCGGGCTTTCAAATCTGAAAAAAAGATTACAGCTTATATATCCTGATAGTCACCATCTTAGCATACAAAATGAAAAATCTGTTTTTACTGCGGATTTAAAAATTGAATTAAGATGATTTCTTATCTGATTATTGACGACGAACCTATTGCGCATGGAATCATTGAAAAATACTGCGGTGAATTATCGCATTTAAGAAAAGTCGGGAACTGCTATCAAGCCGCTGAAGCTCTGGAAAAACTGCATAGCAGTAAAGTTGATGTAATTTTTCTGGATATCAACATGCCGGGGCTTACCGGATTTGAGTTTTTGAAGACGCTTAGCAAATCTCCGATTGTTATTGTCACATCCGCATATCAGGAATACGCATTAGAAGGGTATGAGCTTAATATTTGTGATTACTTACTGAAACCATTTTCGTTTGAAAGATTTGTGAAAGCAATTAATAAAGCTACAGCTCAAATCCAATCCTTACAAAGAGCAAACACTCAAACAGTACATGGTGATATAAAAGAGAATTCCGTGATTTTTATCCAGGAAAAAGGAGGGAAAAAACAACATCGTATCTCCGAAGATCAAATTCTTTTTATAGAAGCTTCCGGGAATTACTCAAAAATAGTGCTTTCAGATGAAGAAATAACCACGCATCAAAAAATTTCCAAGTTCGAAGATATACTTTCAGATAGGTTTTTTTTAAGAGTTCATCGCTCATTCATTGTCGCCAAGAATAAAATCAGTTCTCTGGAAGGAAACATGATAGAAATCGCAGATCATAAAATTCCGATTGGTCAAACGTATAAAGGTAAAGTAAAAGAGCTTCTGAGTTTTTAGTGTATACTCGCACAAAAAAAGTAATTTCCTCAGGTTTTAAAAACTAAAATTAGCCATTAAGTATAGGTTTCCGGAGAGAAGTTGTCGGCTATCTCTTCACAAAACCGCTTCCAATACATCAAATTATACAAGTATTAATTATTACTTATTTCTCATACCTGATTGTTAAAGTCCGTAAGTTTGGAAGCTCAAAAAGAAACGATTCATCTACGAGGATTCCGGACTATTGCTGCTGATATAAAGCTGTGGAATTACTCTTTCGTAAACATCAGGAATGAAAAGAATACTTAATCTCTACAAATTCGATTTCTCCGAACCTGTTAACTATAAAACAGAAATTTTATCAGGAGTAACAGTTTCTCTTGCGCTTGTACCTGAAGCAGTAGCTTTTGCTCTTATTGCCGGACTTTCTCCACTTACCGGTTTGTATGCTGCTTTTGTTATGGGGCTTGTAACGTCCATATTCGGTGGGCGGCCGGGAATGATCTCAGGGGCAACAGGAGCGGTAGCGGTTGTACTGGTTACTTTAGCTCAATCTCACGGTGTGGAATATATTTTTGCTACCGTAGTATTGGCAGGATTAATTCAGGTTACCGCAGGAATGATGAAGCTTGGTAAGCTGATGAGACTGGTTCCACACCCGGTTATTTTTGGTTTTGTAAACGGATTGGCAGTAATCATATTTATGTCTCAGCTTGCTCAATTCAAAACACCCGGTGGCGATTGGATGACCGGAGATGCTCTGTATATGTTGTTGGTTTTGGTTGCTTTAACCATGTTCATTATTTGGGGGTTACCTAAAATAAGCAAAGCACTCCCTGCATCGTTAATTGCAATTTTGGTTATTTTTGGAGTGGTTGTCACTTTCAACATTGATACTAAAACAGTAGGTGATATTGCATCTATCAAAGGTGGTTTTCCTCCCTTTCACATTCCTGCCGTCCCTTTTACTCTGGAAACTCTAAAGCTGATTTTCCCTTATGCGTTAATTATGGCTGGTGTTGGTTTGATCGAAAGTTTGTTAACGCTGAATATTGTTGATGAGATCACAGAAAGCAGAGGTCATGGAAACAAAGAAGCTGTAGCTCAGGGCGCAGCAAATATTCTATCAGGCTTCTTTTCAGGTATGGGTGGTTGTGCAATGATCGGTCAAAGTTTGATCAATACATCAGCAGGAGCAAGAGCCAGACTTTCAGGAATTGTAGCAGCTGTAATGCTTTTGGTATTCATCATGTTTGGTTCAGGATTGATCGAGAAATTGCCAATGGCTGCACTTACAGGTTTAATGATCATGGTTTCTATTGGTACTTTTGAATGGGCAAGTTTCAGCACTATAAACAGAATGCCTAATTCTGATATTTTTGTGATGGTTCTTGTAACCTTAGTAACTGTGTTTCTTCACAATTTAGCTCTGGCTGTAATTGTGGGAGTTATAATAGCGGCACTTGTGTTCGCATGGGACAATGCAAAAAGAATTCGTGCCAGAAAGCGAGTTGACGAAGATGGAATCAAACACTACGAAATTTATGGCCCTCTTTTCTTTGGTTCGGTTACAGTGTTTAACGAAAAATTCGATGTGTTGAATGATCCTGACGAGGTAATCATTGATTTTGAAGAAAGCAGAGTAGTGGATATGTCTGCAATTGAAGCACTAAATCGAATTACTGAACGCTACGCTAAAGTTGGGAAAAAAGTACATCTGCAACATTTAAGCAAAGATTGTATAGCGCTGCTTGAAAATGCTGAAGCCATTATTGATGTGAATGTATTAGAAGATCCAAAGTATAAGCTTGCTGTAGATAAAATATAGTTCAGGATAGTTTTGAATGATTAGGCGTTGTTATTTGTATATTTAAGTGATGAAGTACTGGAAAATATTCAAGACGACGTTATCGGAATATGGAGTTCAGGATGCTATGAATTACAGCTCCTCAATAGCGTTCTATCTAATATTTTCTTTACCGGCCATCCTTATTATAACTATTTATATTGCAGGTTCTGTCTATGAGGATCAAGTTGTTAGAAACAGCCTTCTTGAGCAATTTAACAATTTTTTCGGGCGGCAAAGCGCAGAGGCAATCGATAAAATCCTGAAAAACGTAAATGAAGCCAGTGACTCTCTGCTAAACAGGATAATAGGTTTTATTACACTTATCATAAGCGCTACCACTGTGTTTGTCTCGCTACAGGATGGAATCAATAAAGTATGGGGAATTGTTGCAAAACCTGACAATAATTTCGTCAAGGTTTTTAAAAACAGACTACTTTCGTTAGCAATGGCAGTAAGTGTAGGTTTTTTGCTTTTGGTTTCATTGGTAATAGAAGCTTCATTGAATTTCTTTGATTCAAAAGTTATAGAAATTTTCTCCGAGTCAGAATTCTATATAGCCAATACTATTAGCTTTAGCTTTTCTGTGATTATAACAACATCAGTATTTGCCTGTTTATTCAAAATTATTCCTGACGCAGAAGTAAAATGGAAGAATGTATGGATGGGCGCACTTATCACAACTGTTCTGTTTGGAATAGGAAAGTATATGATAGGCTTCTATTTGGGAGTTAGCTCATTCGGCAGTGTATATGGCGCAGCGGGGTCTTTAGTGATCCTTCTTACCTGGATATTTTATTCCTCTATGATCGTTTTATTCGGAGCTCAATTCACAGCTGTTTATTCGGAAGAAATAGAAGGAGGAATTAATATCTCAGACAATGCAGAATTAGAAAGCGATAACAGCTGATTATTTTATTGGCACCCAAACTTCTTCCTGCGACTCAGGATTTTGAGGACCAAGATATCTGTCGTCAAGCACTTCAAAATGAGGTCGGTGATCTAATTCAAATTCTGAATCGGGAAGCCATTTCAGGTGAATAAAATTTAAAGTCTGCTGAAAGTCAGCCACGGTACCTTTGTGAATAAACACAGCATATTTTCCACCCGGCAGATCCAGTGTTTCCATATCATTTGGTACCGATTCAAAGCTATGTACTTTAGTTGCAACCCAGTATTTAAATATTAGTCCGGGATGGAAATCAGAATAGCTGAACAGGTTATCATAAATCTGAATTGAGTATTTCTCACTGCCAATTTTGTTTTCGATGGATTTTACCTTAGGCATAAATTTCTGCCAAAGTCCCTGAGCTCCATAATCTGCTAATGAAGTATCAATACTCATACCGATCAGTTTTTTGGGAGAGGTATTCTCTATTCTGTCAAGCATAAAAGAATGTAAACAGCATCATCTATCTTCTTCAATCTGTTCCAGAACCAACTTATTTTTAGTTAGTTCTTTTATTATGAAGTTCGGATTATTGGATATTTGGCTTGATGTATCAGTTAGGGTCAGAAGTCGGTTTTCAGTGTCAACTTCCCATTTAGCAGGTTTAAAATAGTGACCATCGTTTGGAGCTAGATAGTAAAATTCAGCATCTCCTTCTTCAAAAAATTTATACTGCATCCTGAACCAAGCAAAAGGGAATACTTTGTAGTCAGAAGGGCGATAAATTCCATTCAGAGGATGGATATAACCATTTTCATCCACGTTTTCTTCATGAGAATGAACCCAGTGTTGTTTTAATAATTCTACATCTAAAATTTGATCTTTCTCAGCGTCTGAAGTTATTGAACAACTATTTAAAAAAAGCAGAATTAATAGCAGTATACCAAGTTTAAGAGATTGAAAGTTTAAATAAGACATACATATTTAATTAATTCTGATAAGAATAATAGGACTTATAGCATTATCCAAATTTAAATCAGTACTAAAGTTTTATTTATCGCTTCTTTTAAGTCAGAATGAACCGAGAACTTTTCAGCATAATTGTTCCATCCCGAAACAATATTGTTGATCTCATCCAGGATTTTCGGCGCTTTTTTTACATTCATTTGGTAGGCTACATCCAAAAGGTCTTGACGGGTAATATCGGATCGCTTTCCATTTATGCTCAATGAATGCTGGCTTACCCATTGGCTTCCCGGACGATAAGCATGACAAATATCATAAGCAGGAGCCAATTTCCATTCACCGTTTTTGTCCATCATAAAAGCAAAGTTCTTGGTATGATCGTCACAATTTCTGCTCATTACATTAAACACCATGCGCCTGTACATTTGCTCTGCCTGAGGATAAGACAAACGAAGTATTCTCATCGTCTCAAATAATTGTTCATAGCTGTATTGAAGTACATTATTGAAGTCAAAATGACGAAGAGCACAGAATGTTTGAACATGAATTTTGTCACCTTTCTTTGTTCTGTCAAAGCGTTTGGTCATGAAGTGAGCTCGGTCATTTTCTTCAAGCAAACGGGATTCCATCATTTCAATTCCGGCATCTTTAGCCATTTCATAATAAGCCATTTCAACACGACCATATCCGCTGGATGCTCCAAATTGTTTATCCATCACTCCGTCAAACTTTATCAGCCAATGTTCGAAACCTTCCGGAGCAAAATACTGTCCGCTTCGAATCTCTTCCGTATCCTCATTGAAAGCAATTACCGCTTTAGCTCTGGCTCCCCCGGCTGATGTTCCTATTTTAAGAATGTCATAAAAGGCACGTTGTTCTTCACGATTAGTAGAAAGATTAAAATTTCTCCTTTTAATCAGGATCTTTTCAGCAACTTCAATAAGTGAATTAATCTCAAGGTTTTTAGAAACACTGCCGGATCCTCCCTGGGCAGGCTCTATCTCCAGAGCACCCATGCCTCTTTTGCCGATAAAGCAAAGTGTCTCAACAGGATTTAGACTATCAGTTGGTCTGCCTCGGGTAGTCAGCCAGGTATTGATCAACGCATTTCCATAATGATCAGGTAGGATGTCAGCCAATAAACCGGGTAGTCCTTTAAAGGTTTCGTTGTCTCTTAATTCCGGAAAATTAAAAATTCTTTTCTTAGCATTCTTAATCGGTAATTTGATTGGGGACAGGTCTATATTTTCGGACAGGAAAGAAGGTTCATATTCGAAAGAACCAAGTCCGGTGGTTTTATCCCATGCAACAGCTCCGATTCTTTTGCCCCAAATATTTATATAAGCAGTCGTAATCATTACCAATCTACGTTCGGTTCTTCAACTTTATCCAAAGACTTTGATGCTCGTTGTCTTCGGTCTTCACTTTTCTTTGCAAGCTCCAAAGGACTGACTTGTTTTTGTACCGTAAAGGCTTCCAGAGTATGAAGAAGGTCCAACGCTCTAAGCAACTGGATGAAAGTGATCATGTTTACCCGGGTGCCTCTTTCAAACTCACTTAATGTGGATCGATTGATATTCGCTTTATCAGCCAGATCTGATTGGGTTATATTTTGTTCTAAGCGATGATGTTTAATGAACGCGCCCAGAGACTTTATAATAGCAGAGTCACTTAAAGATTGCCAATTATTGTTGTAGATATCCATCATTAATGTGATTTATTATGTTTAATGTATGATATTATCAACAAAATAGCATTTCGTCTGAGAATATATTTTGAAACTCAAAAAAAAGTGAAAATAGAGATAGGTAATATATAAAGAACAAATGTAATAATAATCCCACATTAAGAGTTTAAAATATATATAATGATGGTATTATCCATCTTAAATGAAAGATAGTTTACTTTAAGTTCTTTTTGAGCAAGCTATGTCGGAAAGAGTAATTTGTGCTTTTAATAATTGATTTATGGACTAAATAAATAAATATTTCATAATCATTATTTATTCAAAATAGCAGTATATTTAAGGCTTGCTACTTTTAAGGAATTCTACACAAATAGGAATCGGGTAGTGTAAATTTCATTTCAATAAAAATAATGTCACAAGATTTAAGAAATATCGCCATCATCGCTCACGTAGATCATGGCAAAACTACACTCGTTGATCAGATTTTAAAACAGAGTGGAACATTCAGAGAGAACCAGGAAGTTGAAGATCGCGTAATGGATTCGGGAGATCTGGAAAGAGAGCGCGGAATTACAATTAGTTCTAAGAACACTGCTGTTAATTGGAATGGAACTAAGATCAATATAGTAGATACTCCGGGTCACGCCGATTTTGGTGGTGAAGTTGAGCGAATTTTGAAAATGGTAAACGGAGTGATTCTTTTAGTAGATGCAGCAGAAGGACCCCTTCCACAAACAAAATTTGTACTTAGAAAATCTTTAAGTTTAGGCTATAAGCCGATTGTATTAATCAATAAAATTGATAGAAAAGACGCTCGTCCTGATGCTGTTTTAGATGAGATATTCGATCTATTTGTAATGCTGGATGCTACAAACGAACAATTAGATTTCCCTGTACTTTACGCAGTAGCAAGGGATGGGATTGCAAAGCTAGAATTAGAAGAAGAAGGTGAAAGCTTATCTCCGTTAATGGATACTATTGTTGAGCATGTTCCTTCTCCTGATCAGCCAACTGATGAGAAATTTAAAATGCTAGTGAGTAGCATAGACTGGAACGATTATGTTGGAAGAATTGCAGTTGGCAGAATTGAAAAAGGTACAATAAAGTTAAATCAGGAAGTTGCTCTTGTTGGTGGAAAGGGAGACCAAAAGATGAAGGGCAGAGCGACCAAACTTTTTACTTTTAATGGACTAAACAGAGAGCCGGTTGAAGAGGCTTTAGCAGGAGATATTGTGGCTCTTGCAGGATACGATACAGTTAATATTGGAGACACATTAACTGATGCTTCAGACCCAACGCCTCTTGAATACGTGGATCTGGATAAACCGACTATCGCTATGTATTTCAGAGTAAACAATTCTCCTTTTGCAGGACTGGAAGGAAAATATGTTACATCTAATCAGATCAAAGATCGTCTGGAGAGAGAAACACGAACTAACGTGGCGATGCGTGTTGAAGCAACCGATAGCCCTGATGTTTTTAAAGTATCAGGTCGTGGTGAACTTCAAATGGCTATTCTTATTGAAACAATGAGAAGGGAAGGTTTTGAGTTCTCTGTTTCCCGACCGGAAGTATTAATGCAGGATATCGATGGAGTAATTCATGAGCCGGTTGAAGAAGTAGTTGTAGATGTTCACACTGATTACAGTAATCGTGTGATTGATAATCTTCAACAGAGAAAAGGTATCATGCAGGGAATGAGCCAAGAAGGAGAGAATAACCGAATTGAATTCAGAGTTCCATCAAGAGGATTGATTGGTTTCAGAGGGGAGATGTTAACAGAAACACGGGGAACAGGAATAATGCATCAGCAATTTGACGCATATGAGCCTTATGCAGGTGAAATCCCCGGTAGAAACCGTGGAGCTCTTATAGCTCTGGAAAAAGGAGATGTGACTGGTTATGCTCTGGAAGGAATTCAGGACAGAGGTAACTTTTTTGTAGAACCGGGTGACAAAGCCTATATGGGAATGGTTGTTGGTTTAAACAATCGTACTGACGATATGGTGGTAAATGTGGTAAAGAAAAAGAATTTAACGAACCACCGTGCTACACAAACTGCTGATTCAGTCAAAATTTCTCAGGCAAAAAAAATGAGCCTGGAAGAGTGTATAGAATTTATCGCCAATGATGAATTGCTTGAAGTGACTCCGGAAAGCTTGAGAATTCGTAAAAAATTCCTAGATCATAACGATCGTAAGAGAGAAGAGAAAAAGAAGACAGGAGTTTAATAAGTTTGGAATAAGCCGGTCGGGATTTAGCGGGTGGTTATTCATTGAATCTTCTGGATATAAAACCGATTTTCAGAAGTTTTTGATACCATTTTAATTTCTTTTTATCAGTTAAATCCCCTTCTTTTCTACTTATTTCACTTTTGTTTAACAAAAAACATGTCTGGCAAAGAAAGTCTTGTTCACCTTCATAAACAGAGGGCCTTAGTTCAACAATAATTTTACCAACAGGCCGCTCTTCGCCTTCTTTGGTACCACACATACCACATTGTCGAATTGATTTGTCTTTTGTATCCCCAGATTGCACTATCACATCACCTTCAGATTGTTAATGTGTAACAAGAACGTCCCTCATTATAATACTTATTATTGTTAATTGATCTGACAATCTCAAGTAAAAAAATAAATATGTATTTAGCTTTCATGAGTCTTAATATTAAATTCGTTTTTTTAGAAGAAAAAAGCAGAGACGCATCACCATCTAAGCCCTGGTTAGTTTTTATAATATTTAGTGAAATGATTTTTTCAGGTGAATAAAAAGATTATTCATTGGTATTGCGAAGCTTTTTCAAGGCGTATACTCCTCCGGCTGCCGCAAGCAGACCAAGTCCGCCATCAATAGGAGCCTGTGCAGGATCGCCGGGTAGACCGGGTTGGGCAAGAACAACGGCAGTGGTTAATAATATAATGATGAGTGTAGTGAGGAGAAGTAGTAGAGTTTTCATGATATTTAGCTTTTAGCGCTTAGCTGTCAGCTCTTAGCTTTTGGGACATCGCCACAAAAGCTGAGGGCTATAAGCTGAAAGCTGATTTCTATTTAATTAAAGTTACTTTTTGCGAGGAAGCCGGCGAAGCGCAACCGAAGCAATCTCTTGGAGACCGCTTCGTTCCTCGCGGATGGATTATTTTATTAGCGTTAATTTTTTAATGATGACCGAATTTCCCGCCCGCAGACGATAAATGTACATTCCTGAAGCCAAATTCGAAGCATTAAAATTTACCGTGTGTCGTCCTGCAGTTTTGTTGTCCCCGTTCAGAAGCATAGCCACTCGTCGCCCGAGAATGTCAAACACTTCCAGAGTTACTTTTCCGGTTTCGGGAAGCCCAAAAGCAATGGTGGTGCTTGGATTAAACGGATTCGGGTAGTTTTGTTGGAGCTCCACCTTCGTTGGTAAATCTTGTTCGGGCTCGTTCGAAACGGCTGAGGCTTTAGAAACCCTCACCGTAAAGCGGGGTTTTTCAGCGGAAGCTTTACGCTTTATAGGCTTCGGTACCAACTGCGGCGGAGAAGGCGGGATGATTTCTTTTGTAATTTTCTTGGCTTTTGAACTGTCCTGCGAAAAGGTGTACACGGAATCTGTTTTGAGATCCATGCTTAGCTCCGCACTATGATCGGTAAGAACGAACTCCCACTCTTCCGGAAGTAGTTTATGCTCCCAAGTTAATGAAAATTGGATTTCTGAAGAACCGGAATACGTAACCGGAATATCCAATGGTTCTTCAAAGTTCAGGGGCAGCGCATTGATCTCCAGCGCTGAGCTATCTTCTAACAGAGAATATAACGCCAGCGATTCCCCGTTCAGTGATCCCAGTTTGTAGGCGTCGTAGGGATCTTTCCCCACTAGCGCCTGCTCGTGGAACATTATCAGGGTTTGGGAAGAGCCTGAAGAATCTGCCAGAGTAAAAGTTAGTTGAGGAACGCTTTGAGCAGCCTGCTCTTTGCGGAACACGCCTCCGGTGCTTCTTGCCAACGCCGAAAAATTGATAGAAGGATTCGCCGCATTAGCCTTCACCCAGAATCCCTGAAGTGGAGCCAGCTTTCCATCGCTTAACGTTCCGGCTGAACCATTCCAGCTTTGATAAGCTCCATTCCCTCCTCCGGCGCTGTGATTCCAGACATACAGACTTGCATCGAGGTTATTACGGGATAATCCATTCGGAGCATCCCAATCAATAGAAGTACCATACGGATTTCCAACTAAATTCCAACCGTCATTGGAGGGTGTGCCGTTGTTTGTGTAGCTGAGACTTGGCGAAATATCTCCGCTGTGCTGAGCGCTGTCAATGCGGATCATTTTAGGAAATCCATCAGCAGTTCCGTCGTTATCCTGATCATCGTACACGTAAGTAATGAATGCTTTTCCGGCGGCAGGAGTAGTATTGCCATTTACAACAGCATTAAATGTAGAAGAGGGTTCGCTCCAGGTATATAAATTTGAAGTACCATTTAGTACGTCCGCACCGGTAAACCCTTGCGTCCAGAGGATATCCAGCAAAGTAGAAAAGGAAACATTGGCAGCAGGAGCCGTTAGTATTCTCCAACCTTCACTTCCGGTAATGAACGTTCCGTAGGGATGGGTATCATCACTCCATCCGGGAGCCCCTTCCAGGGTAGCCCGTATGGTATTGGGCGATCGGTCAAAAACTGTAGAACCCGAAAATTCGTCCAGCGGAAAATAAGCTACTAAATCGGATTCGTTGGTTGAAATACGCTGAAACATGTGCCGACGAATTTGATCGGCAGTTTGGTCTATATTCCAGAATTTAAATTCATCCATAGTTCCTGCAAAAACATCAGAAAGTGAACCGATACTTCCAGTAGCTCCTATATTCCATTTATCACCGTCGGTAAAACTGACAGAAGTAGAGTGGGTTCCTACCAAAGCTCCATCCACATACAGTGTTCCCGTACCGGAATTAATAGTATAAGCGATGTGGGTCCATCGACGATCGGTAAGGGCCGGACCGATAAGTGTTGCATTTCCTGTTACCCGGATGACCTGATCTTTATTTGCGTTGTTACCAAGAAAAATCCGAAAACCCGAAGGCGCAATATTCAAAATCGTAACATCGTTGGGGTCGGTTTGACCTACAAAATCGGGTTTTATCCAGGTTTCGAAGGTGAAGGAAGAACTTCCGGAAAGATGTGGAGCTACTCTATCTGCATTAATGTAGGTATCAGTTCCATTGAATGCCAAAGAGCTACTACTGACTATTGGAACAAATTCATACCAGGCAATGGTGCTGTCATTTTTGGAAGCGACCAATATATCTAAATCTCCGTCTCCGTCCATATCGGTGAATTCGGCGAGACGGGCATTGTCTGCCGAAGTAGTTACAGTGGAAGGGTTAAAATTTTGGTTACCATCATTAATATACAAGATGACAGCATCATCGATTTGAGAGGCTCCAATCACATCCATATCACCATCCCCATCTACGTCACCGGCTCGTATAGATCGGGCACCGGCAAATCCTGTTGCTATGGTACGTTGGGTAAAAGAAAGATTTCCATCATTTTCAAACCAGGAAAGTCGACCATTACTAAAAAAACCTGCACCGAGTATATCCTGGTCTCCATCCCCATCCATATCGGTGGCAAACACGGAAACAGAACCAAAGAAATTTGAGACAACCGTTCTTGCTGTAAAGGATTCGGAGCCATTATTTTCAAATACGAGTATCTGATGTCCGCTAAAAATACCAGCAACTATATCTATATCTCCGTCCGTGTCCATATCGGTCACATAAAGGCTGCGCGGATCAGATAAACCGCTTGCAATAACACGTTTGGTGAAGCTCTCGCTGCCATCGTTTTCAAACCAAAGTAACTCGGTATCTGAAGCGACGAGTACATCCATATTCCCATCACTGTTTACATCGTAGACGGTAACAATTTCGGTACTAGTTACATCGCTTGCAATGGTAGATGAGGTGAAGGTTTGGCTACCATCGTTTTCATGCCAGGTAATGGTGTTATCGTTACGGGACGAGCTGAGCAGATCCATATTCCCATCGGAGTCCAGATCGGCGGCAAATATTGAAGTGGCAAAATCCAGATTATCCGCAACCGTATGTTCTGTATCGGATTGGGTGCCGTCATTTTCGAACCAGCTGATGGTATTGGAAGATCCTCCGGCGGCGGCCACATCCATATCGCCATCTCCGTCTATATCAGCAGAAGTGATGTAATGCAGGTCGCCTGCCGAAGTACTTACTTCGGTAATTGCATAATTCTCAGATCTGTTAATCGGATTAGACTTTACTAAAAAACTAAAAGTTTGTGGTTGTATCTTGCGAATACTACTAATAGTATCTGAAATTGCTTCTGTTAGCGTTACAGTAATTAAATCTCCGGGTGAAAAATCATTACTTTGTTGAAAAGTAATAATGGAATCACTAACACTTAGAGTACCTGATAGTAACCCTGTTTTGTTACTACTCACTTTAAAGCTGGTACTTGAAACCGTACTCGCATCAATTGGAGTAGAAAATGAAGCGGTGATAGTAGCGTTTTTGGAAACCGATTGAGCTCCTGCAATAGGGAAAATGCCTGTTCGCTCAAGTTGAGGAACAATATTTGTTCCAAACCAAAGAATTTGATTGTCTCCTGTGGAAGAGGAGATAATGTTTAGTCCGCCATTGCCGTCTATATCGGTGGTGGTTAGAGAAGAAATAGATTGCTGAGTATTACTTAACGTAAGAGAAGTAAAATTTTCGTTCCCGTTATTATGGTATAACACTAAAACATTAGTGTTGGCACCGGTGCTAATTACATCTACATTTCCATCTCCGTCATAATCTATTACCTGGAGGGCGGAAACTCCGTTAGCATTGGTTGTTATGTTATGAGAAGTAAAAGACTGGTTTCCATCATTTTCATGCCAAATAATTCGACCTGATCCCGGAGAAACACTGACTACATCCATATCTCCATCTTGGTCTATATCGTACACAGAAATTTTGTGTACTCCGCCTGTAGAATTACTAACAATTTGCGGAATAAAATTAGACTCTCCATCATTTTCATACCAACTTAGTGTGTCTTCATCAGCGGCAGAAGCGATCACATCCAAATCTCCATCATTATCCATATCTGCCACCAAAACATGGTTGGCTCCATCAACGGTTGAGGAAATTATGCGTTTAGTAAATACTTCACTTCCATTGTTATCGTACCAAGCAATAATATCATCATTTTCCGAGGCACTGAGCACATCGCTATCGCCATCTCCATCCAGATCAGCTGTAAATATGGATTGCACCCCATTGGCAGAAGAAGTTATGGTATGCGTGGTAAAGGACTCGCTACCATCATTTTCGAACCAGTGGATAGTGTTATTGCCTTCCGAAGCACTCAGAATATCCAGATCTCCATCATTATCTAAATCGGCTATGCGTGTATCCACGGGGGCACTGAGCCCATCACCTGCATTGGCCACGGTAAAGCGAGCAAAGGAACCCGAGCCATTATTGCGGTGCCAGATGATGGCATTACCCGGGGTAGCGGTGCTTGAAAGGTCAATATCTCCGTCTCCATCCAGATCGGCGGGAAAAACTGCTGTCGGGGTTGAGACGGTGGTTGATATAGTATTAGGAGAAGCTGCTTCAGGATTGATTAATTCTGAAGATGCGATAAATGAAAAAGTATAATTTTTTGTCAAACTGGTATCAAATGAAGTGGCAATCGAACTTTTTAGGGTAACTGTTATGTGTTCGCCGGGTTTGAAATTGGTATCGGGGTCAAAAGTAAGCGTATTTGTATTTCTACCTGAAATCGTACCAGAATATCTACCGGTTTGGTTGCCATGCACCTGAAAGGTTGATTGGGTAACCGTAGTTCCATCTATTACGGCATCATAGTTGAAATCAAGATTGGTTTCTGCTGTAAAAGAAATATCAAGATTTGAGTTTAATGGAATGGCATTTTCAACTAAATCGGATGCTGGAGCAGGAAGCAACCCCAAAACACTAAATGAAACCCCATACGTTTTTCCGGTTTTTGCGAGCCCGTTATGTATTGCTTCTGGAGCCCCGATGATCATTTCATCGATCCCATCTCCGTTTATATCACCTGTGGCTACAGCAGAGCCAATTATTTCGGCTGTTGTGCTAAAACCGTTTAGCGCAAACCCATTGTTTCCATTAAGAGAGGAAAGCTCTATAGTACCGAGAGCCCCTACATTGGAGCCTCCAAAAACCACATAACTTTGCCCGGATCTGCTATCATTATCATTGGGGGTTGCCTTCGGGGCACCGATAATAACGTCATCGGTTCCGTCTCCATTAATATCTCCGCTGGACACGGCATAACCGCTTATATCTAAATTTCTAATTCCATTTAATTTAAATCCGTTATTCCCATTAAGGGAAGAAAGCGCTACAGTCCCGGATGTTCCCACGTTGGAGCCTCCAAACACCACATAGCTTTGTCCGGAATTGGTTCCATTGGGAGCTGCATTGGTAGCTCCGATAATAACATCATCAGTTCCATCGCCGTTAATATCTCCACTGGCTACCGCTCCACCACTTTGATCTCCCAGATTAATTCCGTTTAGCGCAAATCCATTGGTCCCATTAAGGGAAGAAAGCGCTAAAGTACCGGAAGCTCCCAAGTTGGAACTTCCAAAAATTACATAGCTTTTACCGGTATGACCTGCATTGACAGATCCGATAATCAAATCATTGGTTCCATCGTTATTTATATCACCGCTGGCAAATGCTACACGGGTTATGAATCTATTATTCAGAACAAATCCATTGATCCCACTGAGCGAGGAAAGTTCAATAGTGCCGGAAGTTCCAACATTTGATCCTCCAAACAGCACATAGCATTGTCCTTCACTGGTCTCATAGGGAGCCCAGATAATGACCTCATCGGCTCCATCTCCGTTAATATCAGCGCCGAATACAACTGATCCGCTTTCGCTAGAACTAGTAATTCCATTAATGGTAAATCCGTTGCTTCCATTCAAGGAAGAAAGCTCGAAGGAACCGGAGCTCCCGAGTGTATCACTTCCAAACACCACATAGGTTTCTCCTGAATCACTTCCATTAGGATCTGCACCTGGTGCACCGATAATCACATCATCGGTACCATCACCGTTAATGTCTCCGCTGGCTAATGAATATCCACTGTTTACATATTGATTGATTCCATTTATTGTGAACCCGTTGGTTCCATCCAGTGAAGATAGGTTAAAGGGAATGGTGTTAGCTCCTGTAGAACCAAATACCACATAAGTTTGACCGGAATTGAAGCCATTCGGATCTGCAGTAGGAGCTCCAATAATAAAATCATCAATGCCATCGCCATTAATATCTCCGCTGGCTACTGAAAAACCGCTTTCATCAGAGCCATTAATTCCAATAATGGAAAACACACTGTCAGCAGAAAGCTCTGCAGCGGTTTGGGCTTGTAATTGATTGTAGTTACCAAAGCTTACCATAAGAAAAAGTAGAATCGAAGCTTTTTGTAGAAGAGTGAAGCTTTTAGCTACGTACTTGAATATTTGAATGTCCATAATTGCACCCTTGAGTTTAAGTACTTGTGTCCAACGTGATTTATAAATGTATTCTAATGGTATTATACTTATCGATTGCGGATTTTGACTTGTGCAATCCTACCTGATTGTTGTTCATTTCTACCAAATCACCATTTATGAGGGTTTTAATAACACTTTTATTGGGCTTTGCAATTGTTTTCGCAGAGGAAGTTTATTCTTTTCAGCCAAGTAAATTGACTTTTAATTGGGAGGATTACTCTAACGAATATCTAATCAGGAATTATAGAGTTCAAGACGGTTTACCGGTTAATTCTGTGAACTTTGCCCTTCATCATACAGATGGTTTTATGTATTTCGCAACCAATGACGGATTGGTCAGGTTTGATGGGAAACAATTTGTAAATCATACTACAAGAACACACCCTCAATTACTATCTAATAGAATTGCAGTTTTAGAAAGAGGTTTAAATAACGATTTGTGGTTTCGCGATGTAAATGAGGGGTTATATGTTTTAAGAGATGGAGAAATCACAAACATTACCAATAAGTTAAATATTTCTGATTTATATGTAAGAGATTTTGAATCCCTTAAATCAGGCAATTCAATTCTGGCGACTAATAAAGGAAACTTTATTATGAACCCAAATTTTGAAATTTTACCCGTCAAAGGAGAACATTCTGATGCGGATATCTTTAAAATTACTAGTACAACTGAGCATTCTTACTTTCTTGCAAGTACTGGTGTGTACACATTCAGAAATGAGAAATTAGAATTAGTAATAAATAGCAGTGAACTAAAAGACAATTTAGAGAATGTAAGAAAGCCCAGCATTATTTCAGATTCATATTTATGGTTGCCGGGGCAAAAGGGATATCTGGTAAAAATCGATTTATTATCTGGAAAAGTAAATACATATAAACATCCAGGGAATCTTAAATTCTGGGATATGAGCGAGATGGAAAATGGCAACATTTTATTGCTTTCAAATCGAGGGCATTATTTGTTTGATATGGAGCTAAATGTATTTGAAAAGTACCTCAGCCAAAATGAGGAAGTAGTCTTTCATATCAACAGCACTTTTAATCACAAGAATGAAAAACAATTTATTGCATCAGGAAGTAAAGTTTTTTTTGGTGAGCAAGAAGTTCTTGATACAGAAAGAGAGATCTTAAATATTTCTCAAGATCGGGAGGGTAGTATTTGGGTTTCAACAAATGGAAATGGCGTTTTCCAACTTTCAAAAAAGAGGACGATAACGATTGGTATAAATGAAGTAGAAGGATTGAGTAATGTATATGGTTTGAACGAATCAGAGGGGGAAATCTTTGTTTCATCTTATCAAAACGGGTTGTTTAAATTTACGAATGAAGGAGTGGAAAATTGGAACAAATCTGATCTTGGTGGAGGTTTTAATTTGTTCAGGTCAGTTACAAAAACAAAATCCGAGAAACTAATTACGGGAAATTTTGGGCTTTGGATATACCAGAATAATGAATGGGTAAGGAAAAGGGATCTTGGTTTACACACATCCGAAAGAGTCGATGTAATATTTGAAGGTATTGAAAATGAAATTCTTTTAGGTACAACAAGGAATCTGTATCTATATAAAGGTGATAAGGCTCATGTTTTTAGGGATACAAGTGGTATAGAACTGAAAGGGGTAAGAGCGATCAAATCATTCGGAAAAGATACACTCTTTATAGCAACTGCTGAGCAAGGTGTTGCACTCATTGATTCAGATAATAAGTTTAAATTTTTAAACAGAACACATGGATTAAGTTCTGATGCTGTCAGAGATATTTATCCTAAATCAAAAGATACTTTATGGGTTGCAACTGAAGATAATGGGTTAAACAGAGTAATACTGAACAGAGGGAACGGCCCGGTGATAGAGTCTATTGGGATGGAAGATGGTTTAATTGACTTTTCTTTACACAGAATTATAGATGACGGACTAGGTTTTTTCTGGATCAACTCTAATTCGGGTGTTATGCGGATTAATATTGAAGTATTAAACAAATATTTAGATGGACTTAGTAGAAAAGTTACAGTTCAAAGTTTCGGGCTCAATGACGGCTTAATAAATCTGGAAGGAAATGGAGGAGTGCAAAATGCAGGGCTTTTAACAGAGGATGGCAAATTGTTACTGCCAAATCAGGCGGGACTTATTTACACGCAACCAAAATGGCACATCCGAAAAAAAGAAGTTAATTCTGTAAAACCAATTATGGAATCTGTAATTATTGGCGATTCAGTTATTAGTTCCATTAATAACAAAACGATTAATATTCCATTTGGTATAAGAGATATACAGATTAAGTTGACATTACCAACTTTTGAAAAACCTGATCGACTTAGTCTGGAATATTTGTTGGATGATGTGAACTCAGACTGGCAGCAAGTGAGTGGAGATAGAATGGCAATATTTACGAACATTCCGGCCGGTAAACACATCTTAAAAGTTAGAGGCAGTTTATTTGGTGATCAGAAATTTTATGATAACACCTTCGTAATTACAATACCTTATTATTTTTATGAAACCGTTTGGTTTAAAATACTATTGGGAATCTTTGTTATTGGACTTTTTATCATGTCCTTCCGTCTATCTGTAAGAAAATATAGGGATCGCGAATCTATATTGAATGAGTTAGTTGAAAAAAGAACAGAGCAATTATTAGAAGAAAAGGAACGAACAGAAAAAGCACTTATTCAAGTTCAGGAAATCGATCGTTCAAAGTCACAATTCTTTACGAATTTCACTCACGAATTGAGGACGCCTCTTTCTTTGATTTTAGGGCCGTTAGAAGATATGATAGAGGCAAAAGATGGAACCGTTAAAAGTAATAAAGACCACCTCCATCTAATGAAGAGAAACGCTATACGGCTAAAAGATCTCGTAAACCAATTACTTGATGTTTCAAAGTTAAGCGCAGGTGAGCTTGCTCTGACCTTTGAAGCTGTTGATCTGTTAAAGTTGACAAGGCATATAGCAAGTCAGTTTGAACATAGTGCCAAAAAAAAGAATATCAGTATTACTGTAGTTAGCAATGGTGAAATACCAAAAATTTATGTTGATGTCAGTGCTTGGAATCACATCTGTATGAACTTATTAAGCAACGCACTTAAATACACTAAGTATGGAGGCAAAATAGATATAGAAATAGAAACACATCTTGAACATATTGAAGTTTCATTTCGTGATACTGGTATAGGGATTTCCTCAGAAGATGTCCAGCATATTTTTGAAGCGTATTACCAGGGCAAAAATCAATTAAACAAGACAGGAGGAACCGGTATTGGATTGGCTTTAACTAAGGGATTGGTTGAGCAAATGAGCGGAATTATTGATGTGGAATCTCAAAAAGAGACTGGAACCAACTTTACTATTTTACTTTCAAAAGGAAAAGATCATATTCGGTCTACTCATGAAATTATCAACTCTGAAACTATTTATTTTGAAAAAGAGTCCATGCTATCTGTTATTGAGCAAGATGATCTTTCAGAGCCAGCAACCAGTTCTCATCTTGGGGAAGCTAAAGTTTTATTGGTAGAAGACAATGATGATTTCAGGAATTATTTAAAATCATTAATAAATGAAAAATATGACGTTGAGGTCGCGAAAAATGGTTTGGAGGGTTTGAATAAAATGTCCCATTTTAAACCTGATATCGTAGTATCTGATATAATGATGCCCAAAATGAATGGTTTTGAAATGATGAAAGCAATAAGAAGAAACCCCAGATTTCAACATACACCATTTATTTTCTTATCTGCCAAAGATAGTGATGTTGATATTCAAACCGGGCTAAATTTTGGGGCTGATATCTACCTTACTAAACCTACAAACAATAAGCTATTACTCACGCAAATCAAGGTTTTATTACGACGTGAGAAAAAACTAAAAACAGTTTTATATAGTTCAGAAAAACAGCCACTACCACCACTAGTTAAAAGTGTACAAGAAATAATATATCGGCATTTGGGAAATCCTGAATTAAATGTGGAATTAATAGCAAAAGCAATGACTATGTCTGAAACTTCACTTTATAGAAAGTGGAAAAAGCATAGCAAAGAAACTTTGAATAAAACTATTACCAGACTTAGATTTGAAGAAGCGATTAAACTAATTAAAGAAGAGAGCCTAAGTATTTCAGAAGCTGCGTATGCTGTGGGCTATAATCACCTTTCTTCCTTTTCAAAAGCTTTTAAAAAAATGTATGGTGAGTCACCTCAAGAATATTTGAGTAAAATTGAAGAACATAAATAAATACTTTTTTGGTTGGAAGTTGAACTACTTCACCCCATCCCGTAAAACGCAGCTTTCTCTTTAAAATAAGGATCAAATATCTTCTTTAGAGATTCGTGTTCAGGACGATTCAGGTCGGCATCATTTTCAATTAGCTGTTTCGCTTTTTCTTTGGCTTGCGCCAGAATGAATTGATCTTCTACAATATCAGCGACTTTAAAATCGGGCAGACCACTTTGTTTGGTTCCTAAGAAATCTCCTGGACCACGAAGTTTTAAATCTGCCTCCGCAATTTTGAATCCGTCGTTTGTTTCTTCCATAGTTTTGAGGCGAAATGCTCCGGCTTTGCTCACTTTCACATCGGGCATCAGAATACAATAACTTTGTCGTTCGCCCCGACCGATTCTTCCTCTAAGCTGATGAAGTTGTGATAACCCGAATCGCTCAGCATGTTCGATGATCATCACAGAAGCATTGGGTACATCTACGCCGACTTCGATCACGGTAGTGGAAACCAAGATCTGAATTTTATTATTGATGAACGCTTTCATCACCTCTTCCTTCTCATCGCTTTTCAATCTACCGTGCAAAAGTCCGACTTCAAAATCCGGGAATCTTTTTTTGAGTTTTTCGTATCCCGCTGTAGCATCTTTAAGATCTAATGCTTCTGATTCTTCCACCAAAGGATAGATCACATAAACCTGTCCGCCATCATTAACTTCGGTTCGAACAAAGTCCCAGACCCCTTCTCTTTTTTTGTTTCCGCGGATAGCGGTTTTGATTGGCTTTCTTCCCGCAGGTAATCCCTTGATGATAGAAATATCTAAATCTGCATAAACGGTCATGGCAAGAGAACGGGGGATAGGAGTGGCGCTCATAACTAAAATATGGGGATGAGAACCTTTGTTTAGAAGTTCAGCTCTTTGTTTCACTCCAAAACGATGTTGTTCGTCAATAACGGCAAGACCGAGCTTATGAAATCTTACATCATCCTGAATGATAGCATGTGTTCCAACTACGATCTGACATCCACCACCTTCCAGATCGGTCAGTACGTCCATTCGTAGCTTGGATTTTTGACCACCCACTAACAGACGAACATTAACGTCCAATCCTTTTAAATGATCAGCTAAAGTTCTGTAATGCTGTTCAGCTAAAATTTCAGTGGGAGCCAAAAAAGCGGCTTGGAATCCATTGTCCAAAGCCATTAGCAATGCTCCGATAGCGACTATTGTTTTTCCCGCGCCAACATCGCCTTGAATAAGTCGATTCATTTGTTTGCCGGAACGTACATCATGTTTAATATCAGCAAGAGAAGAAATTTGTCCTTCGGTCAGTTGAAAGGGGAGAAGTTCATTAAAGTATTTCGATGCGTAATTTCCGGTTTCAGAAAAAATGTGACCTGTTTTTCTTTCTTCTACGGTGTGATGAATTTTTTCCATACTCATTTCAAAAAGAAAGAGTTCTTCAAATTTAAATCGGTTTAAAGCTCTTTTGTGATCCGAATGATCTTCCGGAAAGTGGATCATTCTGTAAGCTTCAGCTCTGGATGGAAATTTCATTTCCTTTACCAGATCAAGCGGCAGAAATTCATTAATAGTAATCTGATTAAGAAGAGTCTCAACCCACCCTGCTACAATTTTATTGGTAAGACGAGTTTTACTGAACTCTTTATTGCTGGGATATATAGGCACGATCTTGGAGAAGTTACTGACATCGCCCTCTTCAGAAAGTTTATCCACTTCCGGATGAGCAATGGTAATGGATTTGCCGTATCGTTTTGCCGAACCAAAAAAAGCGACCAGATCGCCTTCCTTAAATATTTTCTTGAAATAGGAAGCCCCGCGAAACCAAACGCCTTTTAAAATTCCGGTTCCGTCATTGATCGCTACTTCCAGTCTCTTACTTCTCTTAAATCCTACTTCCTGAAGATTCACAACTTTACCAACTACGGTTACTTCCTCTCCGGAACCCATCAAATGATTGATCTTCTGAACATTACTCCTATCCAGATAACGACGGGGGAAAAAGTTCAATAAGTCTTTCTCAGTACGAACGCCCTCAGTTAATAGTGCGTCCAGTCGTTTTGTGCTTAAACCCTGTAATATTGCAAGACTCAATTGTTATAAAGTTATATATCAGTTAATAAATAAATATGCTATTAAAGAATAGCAAATCTCTTAATTTGATGATTAATGATGTATTCCGAAATATTTAAGAAATAATATTTAGAAATATTTTTAGAAGTACAGAAAAAAGCTATATATTTGCAAGCTCTAGATTTGATGGCAATAACCAAACAATTTGAACCGTGCCAACTATACAACAACTTATTCGAAAAGGTAGAAAAAGCAAGACTCGAAAGACAACTGCTCCTGCAATGCAGGGATGCCCTCAAAAGCGTGGCGTTTGTACTCGTGTTTATACAACTACCCCAAAAAAGCCGAACTCAGCTCTTCGTAAAGTAGCTCGTGTTCGCTTAACTAATGGAATTGAAGTTTCAGCATACATTCCGGGCGAAGGCCACAACTTGCAAGAGCATAGTATTGTGTTGATCCGTGGTGGACGTGTGAAGGATTTACCCGGTGTACGTTACCATATTATTCGTGGTACACTTGATACTGCAGGTGTAGACGGAAGAACTCAAAGCCGTAGTTTGTACGGAACTAAACGCCCAAGAGGGTAAAACCAGAATTTTAGACTGACCGACGATGCGTAGAAAGACAGCAGAAAAACGAGATGTACAGCCGGATCCAATTTTTGAGGATAAGCTAATTACACGTTTTGTAAACAACTTGATGAGAGACGGTAAAAAAAACGTTGCTCGAAAAATTGTTTATCAGGCATTTGAGATTATTGAAGAAAAGACCGGAGAAACCGGTATAGACATTTTTAAATCAGCTATGCAGAATGCAACTCCTGTAGTGGAAGTTAAATCTCGCAGAGTTGGTGGGGCAACCTACCAGGTTCCAATGGAAGTTCGTCAGGAGCGTGGTACTGCATTAGGTATGAGATGGTTGATTCGTTCAGCGCGTTCACGAAATGATAAATCAATGTCATTGAGGTTATCTCGTGAATTAATGGATGCTTCTAACAATGAAGGTGGGGCTGTTCGCAAGAAAGACGAAGTTCACCGTATGGCAGAAGCCAACAAAGCATTCGCTCATTTTAGATTTTAAAAGTATTTCAAGATTATCATGGCAGAAGTAAAACAACAAGATCCTAAAGTTATCGACAAGATGCGCAGAACGCGTAACATTGGTATTATGGCTCATATCGACGCCGGAAAAACCACTGTTACTGAGCGTATTCTTTTTTATACCGGCCGTAGTCACCGTATTGGTGAGGTGCACGATGGTGCAGCAACTATGGACTGGATGGAGCAAGAGCAGGAAAGAGGTATTACTATTACTTCTGCTGCTACTCATTGTATCTGGAAAGATCACCGTATTAATATTATTGACACTCCCGGTCACGTTGACTTTACTGTAGAAGTAGAGCGTTCATTACGTGTTCTTGATGGAGCGGTGTTTGTACTTTGTTCTGTAGGGGCTGTTCAGCCTCAGTCTGAGACTGTTTGGCGTCAGGCTAACAAGTATAAAGTTCCTTGTATGGCATTTGTTAACAAAATGGACCGTACCGGAGCTGACTTTTATAATGTAGTTAGCCAGCTGGATGAGAAATTAAATGCTAACCCGATTCCAATTCAAATTCCTATTGGTTCTGAAGAGAACTTTAAAGGTGTTGTTGATTTGATCAACATGAGAGGAATTGTTTGGGATGACGCTTCTCTTGGCGCAAAGTACGACGAAATTGATATTCCTGAAGATCTTGCAACAAAAGCTGAAGAGTACAGAGTTCAGTTAATCGAGGCTATTGCTGATCATGATGAGTCGTTGATGGAAAAATATTTGATGGAAGAAGAGATTTCAGAAGATGAAATTCTTGCAGCTATCAGAAAGGCGACTATTGCAAAAGATATTACTCCTGTAATGTGTGGAACTGCACTGAAGAACAAAGGTGTGCAGGCAATGTTGGATAGAGTTATTTCTTTCATGCCATCTCCATTAGATGTTCATGCAGTAAAAGGTGTTAAGCCGCATACTGAAGAAGAAGTTGTTAGAGAAGCAGATGTAAACGCTCCTTTTTCTGCTCTTGCATTCAAAATCATGACTGACCCTTATGTAGGTAAGTTAACTTTTGCCAGAGTGTACTCAGGTACATTGGAAAAAGGATCATATGTATTGAATTCTTCAACAGGAAATAAAGAAAGGGTTGGGCGTCTGCTTGAAATGCACGCTAACTCTAAGAAAGATATTGAAGTAGCTCAGGCTGGTGATATTGTTGCTGTAGTTGGTGTAAAAGAAGTTTACACTGGTGATACGCTTTGTGATCTTGATGATCCGGTTATCTTGGAACAAATTACATTCCCTGAGCCTGTGATCAAGCTTGCTGTTGAGCCGAAAACAAAAGCTGACAGCGAGAAGCTTTCTGCAGGACTTCAAAAACTTGCAGAAGAAGATCCAACATTCCAGGTTAGAACAGACGATGAAACTGGTCAGACTACTATCGCCGGAATGGGTGAGTTGCACTTAGAGATCATTGTTGATCGTCTTAAGCGTGAATTTAAAGTTGAAGCAAATGTTGGTGCTCCTCAGGTTTCTTACAGAGAAACAATCTCTAAAGCTGTTGAGCACAGAGAGCTTTACAAAAAACAATCTGGTGGTCGTGGTAAATTCGCTGACATTCAGTTTGAAATTGCTCCAATCGAATATTTTGCTGATTACGATGGTAAAAAAGATCGTATTTCAGAAGAAGATGGATTTATGTTCATCAATGAAATTGTAGGTGGTAATATTCCTAGAGAATTTATCCCTTCAGTTCAAAAAGGATTCAAAGCAGCGCTAGAAAATGGTATTCAAGCTAATTACGCTGTGCAAAACATTGGTGTAAGACTTTTTGATGGTTCTTATCACGATGTGGATTCTGATCAATTAAGTTTTGAGCTTGCAGCTAAGCTTGGGTTTAGAAATTCAGCTAAGAAAGCGAAGCCTCAACTACTTGAGCCGGTTATGAAAGTAGAAGTAACTACTCCGGAAGAATATATGGGTGATGTTATCGGTGACCTTAATAGTCGTCGTGGTATCATTCAGAGTATGGACAACCGAAATGACGGCTCTGTTGTGAAAGCACATGTGCCTCTTTCAGAGATGTTCGGATACTCAACTGATGTTCGATCTTTGACTCAAGGTCGTGCGGTTTACTCAATGGAATTCGAAGAGTACACTGCTGTTCCTGAAAAGATTGCTCAGGAAATTATCGAAAGTCAATCATAAAGAAATTTAACACAAACAAGACAAAGACATGGCAAAAGAGACCTTTCAACGCACCAAGCCGCATGTAAATGTGGGAACGATTGGACACGTAGATCACGGTAAAACTACGCTAACGGCGGCGATTACGACCGTAATGGCGAAGACCTACGGTGGAGTAGCGCAAGCATTTGATCAAATTGATAACGCTCCTGAAGAGCGCGAGCGTGGGATAACCATTGCAACGGCGCATGTGGAGTATGAAACAGAAGGGCGTCATTACGCACACGTAGACTGCCCGGGTCACGCCGATTACGTAAAGAACATGGTAACGGGTGCGGCTCAGATGGACGGAGCTATTTTAGTAGTAGCGGCTACAGACGGCCCTATGCCACAAACGCGCGAGCACATTTTGTTGGCTCGTCAGGTAGGAGTACCTCAGGTAGTAGTGTTCATGAACAAAGTTGATCTTGTAGACGACGAAGAATTATTAGAATTGGTAGAATTGGAAGTGCGTGAATTGCTTTCCAGCTACGAATTTGATGGCGATGATATTCCTGTGATCCAAGGCTCAGCGCTAGGAGCTCTTAACGGAGAGGCGCAATGGGAAGAGAAGATCGTAGAACTTATGCAAGCGGTTGACGATACAATTCCAACACCGGAGCGTGATGTAGACAAGCCGTTCCTGATGCCGGTAGAAGATGTGTTTTCTATTACAGGTCGTGGAACAGTGGCCACGGGACGTATAGAGCGTGGAGTGCTGAAACTTAACGATGAGATTGAGATCGTAGGGATTGTAGATGCGCCAATGAAGAGTGTAGTAACCGGTATAGAGATGTTCCGTCGACTACTTGACCAGGGTCAGGCAGGCGATAATGCGGGAATCTTGTTACGTGGTATTAACAAAGAAGACATCCAGCGTGGAATGGTGCTTTGTAAGCCGGGTTCCATTACCCCGCACAAGAAGTTTGAGTGTGAGGTGTATGTATTGAGCAAAGATGAAGGTGGACGACACACTCCGTTTTTCAAAGGATACCGCCCGCAGTTTTACTTCCGTACTACGGATGTAACCGGAGCGTGTGAGCTTCCTGGTGGAGTAGAGATGGTAATGCCTGGCGATAACGTGAAGTTGTCGGTAGAGTTGATCCAGCCGGTAGCGATGGAAGAAGGCTTGCGCTTTGCGATCCGCGAAGGTGGGCGTACTGTAGGTGCTGGTGTAGTAACTAAAATTTTAGACTAAAGAGGTTCTGATCCGTGGCAACACAACAAAAAATCAGAATAAAGTTGAAATCATACGATCATAATCTGATCGACAAATCAGCTGAAAAAATTATTCAGACTGTGAAATCAACCGGAGCAGTTGTATCGGGTCCAATCCCGCTGCCAACGCGCAAAAGTATAATTACTGTTAATAAGTCTGTGTTCGTAGACAAAAAGTCGCGCGAGCAGTTTGAATACAGATCTCACAAACGTTTGATCGATATTCTTTCAACAGGTTCACAAACAGTAGACGCTTTGATGAAGCTTGAGCTTCCATCAGGTGTAGATGTAGAAATAAAAGTTTAACAGAAAGGATCAGAACACGATGAGTGGTTTGGTAGGAAAAAAAATTGGGATGACAAGCGTCTTTGACAGCCAGGGAAGAAGTATTCCTGTTACTGTTGTTGAAGTTCCAGCCTCTGTAATAACCCAAATCAAAACAGAAGAAACTGATGGCTACAATGCAGTGCAGCTTTCTTCTTTTGATAGAAAAGCAAAGAACGTATCTAAGTCTGTAAAAGGACATTTTGATAAAGCAGGTTCAGAAACTAAAGCCGTAATCAAGGAATTCAGAAATTTTCTCCCTGAAGGACTAGATGTAGGTGATGAGCTGAAAGCAGAAGACGTATTTCAAGTCGGCGACGTAATTGACGTTGCAGGAACTTCGAAAGGACGCGGATTTGCCGGTGTGATCAAGCGCCATAACTTTAGCGGTGTTGGTGATGAAACTCACGGACAGCATAACAGATTAAGAGCTCCCGGTTCTATTGGTGGAGCTTCAGATCCTGCAAGAGTTTTCAAAGGAATGAAAATGGGTGGTCAATATGGTAACTCAAGAGTTAAGGTGAAGAACCTGAGTGTTGCTAAGATCATCTCCGAATCAAACTTGGTTTTGATTACTGGATCCGTTCCTGGTCCTAATGGTGGATACGTAGAATTATTATCTAAACCGTCAGTGTACTAAGATCATGAAATTAGATATTTATAAAATAGACGGAAGCAAAACGAGCAAAAAAGCTGAATTAAGCGATTCAATTTTCGCAATTGAGCCTAATGAAACTGCTTTGTACGAAGACGTACGTCGTCATATGGCGAACAAACGCCAGGGGACTCACAAGACTAAGGGTCGAAGCGAAATAACCGGTAGTACAAAGAAAATGTATCGTCAGAAAGGAACCGGTAATGCCCGTAGAGGTGATATTAAAGCTGGTATTCTTAGAGGTGGTGGAACCATGTTTGGACCGCAGCCACGTGACTACAGTTTCAAGCTAAATAAGAAAGTTGTTCAATTGGCTAGAAAGTCAGCTCTTTCAGTGAAAGCGGCAAAAGAAGCGATCACTGTGGTAAACGATTTTACTTTTGAAGCTCCAAAAACTTCTGAAGTTGCTAATATGCTTTCCGCTTTCAAATTAGACGGCAAGAAAGTTTTGATCATAACTTCTGAAACAGATATGAACATTTTTAAATCTGCCAGAAATATTCTTGGAGTAAGTGTTTTGGAGGCTAACAAGCCTAATACTTACCAAATATTGAATGCAGATATGATTGTTATTCAGGAAAGTGCAGTATCAGTTCTTGAATCCACAATTCAACCTAAAACTGAAGAGGCTGCAGCATGAGTATCCTAATCAGACCGGTAATTACCGAGAAATTAAGCCGCATCCAGGAAGAAAGCGGTAAAGTAACTTTCGAAGTTGCTCAAAAAGCAAACAAACCTGAGATCAAAGCTGCTGTTGAAGCAACTTATCCGGGTGTGAAAGTTGCTAAAGTGAACACCATGATTATGCCATCTAAGCCAAAAGGCAGATTTACTAGAAGTGGTTATCAAGGTGGAAGAACTAAAACCTGGAAAAAGGCAATCGTAACATTAAGAGAAGGCGAAATCGACTTCTTTGAAGAAGTATAGATCTGAATAGTTATGGCTACAAAGAAATTAAAACCAAACACTCCGGGAACCAGGCACAGAATTGCTCCTGTATTTGATGATGTTACAGTTTCATCTCCTCAAAAGAGTTTAACTGCTGGTAAACATCAGTCCGGTGGACGTAATCATCACGGTAGAAAAACATCTCGGCACAGAGGCGGAGGTCATAAGCGTAAGTACCGTATTATTGACTTCAAAAGAAACAAGTTTGATATACCCGCAAAAGTTCAAACGATCGAATATGATCCGAACAGAACTGCACGTATAGCACTGCTTGCATATGCTGACGGTGAAAAAAGATATATTATTGCTCCAAATGGTCTTAAAGTAGGAGATACCATCATTTCAGGAGAAAGAGTAGAGCCGGATATGGGTAATGCTCTTCAGCTGAGATTTATGCCTCCTGGTACTTTTGTTCATAATATTGAATTGACACCCGGAAGAGGTGGAATTCTTTGCAGAGGAGCAGGGACTGTTGCACAATTACTGGGTAAGCAAGAAAAATATGTAAGTGTAAAGCTCCCGTCCGGAGAAGTTAGAATGATTTTAGGTACTTGTATGGCCACAGTTGGTACAACAAGTAATCCTGATCACATGAACACTACTAAAGGTAAAGCAGGACGTAGCCGTTGGTTGGGTCGTCGTCCTCAAACTCGTGGTGTTGCAATGAACCCGGTTGATCACCCGATGGGTGGTGGAGAAGGTAAATCTTCCGGAGGGCACCCACGTTCGCCTTGGGGACAAATGGCCAAAGGTAAGAAAACAAGAAACCGCAAGAAGTTGTCTTCTAAGTACATTATTAGAAGAAGAAAAGCTAAGAAATAAAGAAATAAAGTATGCCACGTTCATTAAAAAAAGGGCCTTTTGTAGACTATAAGCTTCAGCGCAAAATTGACGCTGCTAACGAAGCTGGTAGCAAAAAAGTGATCAAGACCTGGTCTAGATCTTCTTTAGTAACTCCGGATTTTATCGGTCTTACTATTGCAGTACATAATGGCAAACAATTCATTCCTGTTTTTATAACAGATGAGATGGTAGGACATAAGCTTGGTGAGTTTGCGGCTACAAGAACTTTCCGTGGTCACCCAATGAAAAAGGCTAAATAAGGTAATTTAGAAATGGATACACCAGTTTTAGAAGCACGCGCAGTGCAAAGACATTTAAGAAGAGCTCCTCGCAAAGTAAGATTAGTTGCTGATGCAGTAAGAGGATCTCAAGTTGACAAAGCTCTTAAGAGACTTGAATTCACAAAAAAAGGTTCAGCAGCCGAAGTTGCTAAAGTAATTAAATCAGCAGCAGCGAATTTACGTGATAAATTTCAGGAAGAGCGTTTTGATGATGAGCAACTAGTAGTTAAGACTATCTATGTTGATGAAGGGGTTACGTTGAAAAGAATTCAGCCGGCTCCAATGGGTAGAGCTCATCGTATTAATAAGCGTAGTTGCCACATCACAGTAGTTGTAGCAAAGCGTGACTCAGAAACTGTTAAAAACTAAACGGGTAGTAACTTGGGACAAAAGACAAATCCAACAGGTTTTAGATTAGGCATCATTAAAGGATGGGATTCTAATTGGTATTCAGATGATAACCAGCCAAATCTTATCATGGAAGATGAAAAGTTGCGTGAGTATTTACGTGCACGTCTTCGTAATGGTGGACTATCAAACGTTATTATTGAAAGAACTCCTAAGCGTATTCTTTTAACTCTTAGAACAAGCCGTCCGGGTGTTATCATCGGTAAAGGTGGAGAGCAGATCGAATTGCTTCGTGAAGAGCTAAAAAAGATCACAAGCAAAGAAGTTCAGATCAACGTAAGTGAAATTAAAAGACCTGAGCTTGATGCTAGTTTAGTTGCACAAAATATTGCACAGCAGTTAACAAGTCGTGTTTCTTTCAGAAGAGCAATGAAAACTGCAATTGCTTCCGCAATGAGAATGGGAGCAAAAGGAATTAAAGTAAGATGTGCTGGTCGTTTAGGTGGAGCTGAAATGGCTCGGACCGAGCAGTACAAAGAAGGTCAGATTCCGTTACATACACTTAGAGCGGATATCGATTACTGGAACACAACTGCCAATACTATTTACGGTTCAATTGGTGTAAGTGTTTGGATTTTTAAAGGTGAAATTATCGGTGATGTTGATTTAACTCCTGGAGCACAAGCTGCTAAGGAAGCAGAATCAAAAAGAGGCCGACGAGGTGGAGACGATCGCGGTAAGAGAAATAACCGTCGTCGTAGCAGAAACCGAAATAGACAAAATAATTAACACAGCTAGATAGATAACGATGTTAGAGCCAAAAAGAGTAAAACGCCGTAGAGTACATCGCGCTAAGCTTAAGGGAAATGCAAACAGGGGGCACCAGATCAATTTTGGTGATTTCGCTCTGAAAGCAATGGAACCTAAGTTTATTACGTCTCGTCAGATCGAGGCTTGCCGTATTGCTATTGCACGTTCTTTGCAGCGTGACGGGCAAACGTTCATTAGAATTTTCCCGGATCAACCAATGACAAGTAAACCTGCTGAAACTCGTATGGGTAAAGGTAAAGGTGCTTTGGATCATTGGGTAGCAGTTGTTAAGCCAGGCAGAATTTTATTTGAGATAGCCGGTGTAACAGAAGAAAGAGCTCGTGAAGCTATGCGTCGTGCATCTCACAAGCTTCCAATTAAAACTAAATTCGTAGTTCGCAGAGACTACGTAGGTAAATAGGAGGCGGTTAGATGACAAAAGCGCATGAATTAAGAGATTTATCTATTACTGAATTGAGTGCACGTTTAAAAGACGAAACAGAAGCACTACAAAAATTAAAGTTTTCAAAATCGGTAACCGGTCAGTTGGAGAATCCTGCCCGAATCACAAATCACAGACGTGAAGTTGCCAGATTGAGAACCATTATTAATGAAAAAAATAGTGCTGAATAAGCGTTAGGATCATTATGGCAGAATTAGAAAGAGCACAACGAAGAGAACGAACAGGTCGTGTTGTTAGCAACAAGATGGACAAAAGCATCACGGTTGCTGTAGATCGACAGATTAAACATGCTATTTACGGCAAGTTTATCACCAAGACTACTAAGTACATGGCACACGACGAAAACAATGAAGCGAATATTGGGGATACGGTTCACATTATGAGTACCCGTCCTCTTTCCAAGCGCAAGACATGGCGCCTGGTATCAATCGTAGAAAAAGCTAAATAAGGACTTATAAGCGATGGTACAAACGCAAACAGTATTACAGGTAGCAGATAACAGCGGAGCTAAAAAAGTTATGTGTATCAAAGTGTTGGGAGATTCCCGCCGCCGATATGCACGAGTTGGAGATCTGATCTCAGCTTCAGTAAAAACTGCACTACCAGGCGGTAACGTTAAGAAAGGTGACGTTGTAAAAGCCGTAATAGTTAGAACTAAAAAAGAGTACCGCAGAAAGGATGGTAGTTATATCCGTTTTGATGAAAATGCTGCGGTAGTAATTAACAAAGACCAAGAGCCGGTAGGTACACGTATTTTCGGACCCGTTGCTCGCGAATTGCGAGAAAAGAGTTTTATGAAGATTGTGTCGCTGGCTCCGGAAGTACTTTAAAGAGGTTAGAGTAATGCCACGAAGGTTTAATAAACAAAAGAAATTGCACGTAAAGAAAGGCGACGAAGTTAAAATTCTCGCTGGTAAAGATATTGGTGAAACAGGTCGTGTACTAATGGTATACCCGGACAAAGAAAGAGTTCTTGTTGAGGGGATAAACATGAAAACGCACCATGAAAAACCATCTCAGGAAAACCAGCAAGGTGGTCGCTTAAAAAGAGAGGGTTCAGTACATATATCAAATGTACAAGTGATAGACCCTACAACAAAAGAACCAACAAGAATTGGTCGCAAGCGAATTGAAGAAGATGGCGGTGGCCGTTGGGTTCGTTATGCTAAGGCCAGTGGCGAAATTTTGGATAAATAATTTAGTGTGAAATAAAATGGCTGAAGCAAGACTATACACACAATACAAAGAAGAAATTACTTCGAAATTGACCGAAGAGTTTGGATACGAGAACAAAATGAGTCTCCCCAAACTTCAGAAAATAGTGATCAACGTAGGAGTAGGGGAAGCAATTCAAGACAAGAAAGTACTTGATACTGTTGTTGAGAATATTGCGCAAATAACAGGTCAAATGCCTGTTAAAACCAAGGCTAAGAAATCTATCTCGAACTTCAAGTTAAGAGAAGGAATGCCTATTGGTTGTAAAGTTACTTTGCGCGGTAGAATCATGTTTGAATTCCTGGACCGTTTGGTAAACTTAGCTTTACCAAGAACTCGTGACTTTCAAGGAGTTCCTGATAAAAGCTTTGATGGACGCGGTAACTATACTATGGGAATTAAAGAGCACACAATCTTCCCTGAGATTGATACAGATAAGGTTTCAAAAATGCACGGTATGGATGTGACTTTTGTAACCTCCGCAGAAACTGACGAAGAAGCATACGCTTTGCTTAAGCATTTCGGTATGCCATTCAAAAACAGAAATTAAGAGATACTCTATTATGGCTAAGAAAGCTTGGATAGCACGTAACGAAAAACGTAAAAAAACAGTAGAAAAATACGCTGAGAAAAGAAAAGCTTTGAAAGAAGCCGGCGATTATGAAGCCCTACAAAGGCTTCCAAGAAACGCCAGCCCAACTCGCGTAAGAAACCGTTGTAGCATAACCGGACGTAGCCGTGGTTACGTAGGTCGGTATGGAGTATCTAGAATTAAATTCCGTGAATTGGCTTTGGCTGGTAAGATTCCAGGCGTTAGAAAAGCCAGCTGGTAAACATTATATCTGAAGAGAAATGAACGATCCGATAGCAGATTTTTTAACACGTATTCGAAATGCCCAAACTGCAGGGCATCGTAAAGTTGATGTTCCGGCTTCAAAGCTGAAAAGAGCAATGGCCAAGATCTTAGTTGATAAAGGTTATATCTCAAAATTCATCAATATTGAAGATGGTAAGCAAGGTGTTATCAGAATGTTCCTTAAGTATGATTCTTATGGACATCCTGTAATAAAAGACTTAACACGCTTCTCAAAGCCAGGTTTAAGAGTATATAAAGGTTCTGATAATGTTCCTCGTGCTCAAAATGGTTTGGGAGTAGTAATCTTATCTACTTCAAAAGGTGTGATGACAGATAAAGAAGCTCGTAAGCTGAAAGTTGGCGGCGAGATACTTTGCACGATTTATTAAAACAGAGTTTAGATTATGTCTCGAATAGGAAAATTACCTGTACCACTTACCGATAAGGTTGATTTTAGCATCGGTGCTGATAACATGATTACCGTAAAAGGTGATAAAGGTACCAGTACGCTTAAAATACATCCGAATATTTCGGTTGAGAAAAATGAAAACGAAGTTATTGTAAAAAGAGCAAGCGATATAAAAGAAGACAGAGCTCTTCATGGTTTATATCGTGCTTTGATCAACAACATGGTTGTTGGAGTAACTGAAGGTTATACAAAAAAATTAGAGATTTACGGAGTTGGTTTCAGAGCTGCAATGAGCGGCGACCTATTGGAACTTAACTTAGGTTACTCTCATCCGATTTTCTTTGTGCCACCTGAGGGAATCTCAATTGAAGTTGACACAAAAACAAGTAAGCAACCAATCCTTGTTATTTCAGGAATTGACAAAGAATTAGTAGGTCAGGTTGCCGCAAAAATTCGCTCATTCAGAAAACCGGAGCCATACAAAGGCAAAGGTATCAGATATTATGGTGAGCAGATCAGACGTAAAGCCGGTAAATCAGCTGCTAAATAAGGAATTTTGATATGAATAAGTCTCAAAAGAAAACAGCACGTAGAAATAAGATAAGACGAAGAATCAGTTCTACTATTCGTGGAACAGCAGAACGTCCAAGACTATGTGTATACAAAAGTAACAGCAACACCTACCTTCAGATTATTAACGACATGGAAGGCGCTACTTTAGCAGCCACTGAAGTTAAGAAAGGGGTAGAAAATGCTAAGAAAGCGGGCGAAGATATTGCAAAGATCGCTCAGGAAAATGGAATTACTAAAGTAGTATTCGACAGAAGCGGATACAAATATCATGGAATCATCAAAGCGGCTGCCGATGGCGCTCGTGATGGTGGTCTTCAGTTTTAATCGAACGGTTTAAACAATGCCTAAAGTAAGAAGAAAACAATCTGTACCAGCTGCGAACCTTAACTTGGAAGAAAAGTTAGTTCACGTTAACCGTGTATCTAAAGTAGTTAAAGGTGGTCGTAGATTTAGTTTTAACGCCATTGTTGTAGTTGGTGATGGAAACGGTGTATGCGGTCATGGTCTTGGAAAAGCAAATGAGGTATCTGATGCTATCCAAAAAGGTTTTGATAACGCAAAAAAGAATCTGATCCGAATTCCACTAACTAAAACAAAAAGTATTTACCATCCGGTAGTAGGTAAAGCAGGAGCAGGAAAAGTTTTATTACGTCCCGCATCTGATGGTACCGGTGTAATTGCAGGTGGAGCAGTAAAGAATTTACTGGATGTTGCAGGTGTACATAACATCCTGTCAAAATCTCAGGGTTCTTCAAACCCACACAACATGGTAAAAGCTGCTTTTAAAGCTCTTAGCGAACTTACCGATCCGGTTGAAGTTGCTAAAAGAAGAGGCGTTTCACTTAACAAAGTATTTGAAGGTTAATACCTAATTAATTTTGATCATGGATCTACATAATTTAAAAGCTCCGGCTCCGAATAATAAGAACAGAAAACGCGTAGGTCGCGGTGAAGGATCCGGACACGGTGAACAATCAGGTCGTGGACATAACGGACAAAAATCACGTTCAGGTTTCAAAAGACGTCCTTGGTTTGAAGGTGGTCAAATGCCACTTCAAAGACGAATTCCAAAATTTGGATTTACAAACCCGAACAGATCAGAGTCACGTCCTTTGAATGTGCAAACCGTTGGTGAATTTATAGAAGCGGGAAAACTTGGCGCAACTATTACGATTTCAGATTTAGTTGCAGCAGGGTTAGCTCATAAGAACGACCATATTAAGTTGCTTGGAAGAGGCGAAATCTCTACAAAAGTAGAAATTGAAGTTCATGCTGCCAGTAAATCAGCTGTTGAGTTGATTGAAAAAGCTGGTGGAAAAGTAAACATAATCTAAACTAAACAATCGGACCTAAGGGCTAATGAGTCTCATAGAAAACTTCCGCAACATTTTCAAAATAGAGGATCTGAAAAACCGAATTCTGTATACGATCGGTATATTGATGATCTACAGAGTTGGTAGTTATATTACTCTGCCAGGCGTTGATGCTTCTGCGCTAATAGCCGGAGCAGGAGATGCCTCCAGCTTATTAGGATTATTTGACCTGTTTGTGGGAGGCGCATTTTCGCGAGCAGGTGTTTTTGCGTTGGGAATCATGCCTTACATTACGGCATCGATTATCATTCAGCTTGCAGGAGCAATTGTACCTTACTTCCAGAAACTTCAAAGAGAAGGTGAAGAAGGACGACGTAAGATTACACAGCTTACAAGATATGGAACGGTAGTAATAACAGCATTCCAGGCAATAGCTTTTTCTATCAATTTGATAGCAACTGCACCACAAGCAATTGTAGTAAATGAATTTGCATTTACACTCACAGCAATGATCGTATTGACCGCGGGAACTGTGTTTGTGATGTGGTTAGGAGAAAGAATTACAGATCGCGGGATAGGAAATGGTATCTCATTGATCATTATGATCGGTATCATTGCGATACTGCCGGCGAATTTCTATAACGAAGTTACTACAAAAACGAACCTAATTTTAGTAATTATCGAATTAGCTGCGCTGATAGTAGTTATTGCCGCAGTTGTAATGCTGACACAGGGTGTGCGAAAAATTCCTGTTCAGTATGCGAAAAGAGTAGTTGGACGGAAAGTGTACGGAGGTACTACGCAGTACTTACCACTGAAAGTAAATGCTGCGGGTGTAATGCCGATCATTTTTGCTCAGTCCATCATGTTTATCCCGAGTACAATCGGACAGTTTTTTCCTGAAAATGAAACGGTACAATTTTTAACTGCATGGTCTGCTGATTTTACAGGCTGGACGTATTCAATCATTTTCTTTTTCATTTGTGTGTTTTTCACATTTTTCTATACAGCTATCGCCATCAATCCGAAAGAGATGGCAGATACTATGAAAAGACAGGGTGGTTTTATTCCTGGTGTACGCCCGGGTAAAGCTACTGTAGAGTTCATTGATAATATATTGACAAAGATCACATTACCTGGGTCTATATTTTTATCTTTGGTAGCGATTCTTCCGGCATTTGCAACAAATTTATTAGGGGTTACCCCGGGATTTGCACTGTTTTATGGCGGAACTAGCCTTTTAATTATTGTTGGTGTGGCATTAGATACACTTCAGCAAATTGAGAGTCATCTCATGATGCGTCATTACGACGGATTTATGAAGACCGGAAAAATTAAAGGCCGAAGAAGAGCATAAAATGATTTACCTGAAGAGTGAAAATGAGATTGAAAAGATGCGCGAAAGTGCTCTGCTAGTCTCACGGACACTTGCTGAAGTAGGTAAATTAATTGAACCGGGAATAGAAACGGGGAAATTAGATTTAGTAGCAGAAGAGTACATAGCAAAACATAATGCTCGACCTGCTTTTAAGGGATATGGCCCTAAAGGAAATGAATTTCCCGGGACACTATGTATCTCAATAAATGATGAAGTAGTTCACGGAATACCGGGAAGCAGAAAACTTGAAGAAGGCGATATTGTTTCTGTGGACTGTGGAGTAGAAATGAACGGCTATTTTGGTGATCATGCATTCACTTTTGCAGTTGGTGATTGCGAAGATGAAGCGATTCGATTGTTAAGAGTAACACTTGAATCATTATATAAAGGAATTGAGCAAGCAACTCACGGAAATAAAATGGGTGATGTTGCAAATGCGATTCAGGTCCATAATGAAAGTAATGGATTTGGAGTAGTAAAAGATCTGGTCGGACACGGGATTGGAAAATCTCTTCACGAAGATCCTTCAGTACCAAACTATGGTAGAAAAGGAAAAGGTGAGCGGCTAAGAGAAGGAATGACTCTCGCAATTGAACCGATGATAACCATGGGTTCCTGGAGAGTAAAAACATTGAATGACGGTTGGACAGTTTGTACGGCCGATGGGAGCCTGGCAGCTCACTTTGAACACGATATTGTTGTTCGTGAAGGAAAAGCTGAAATTCTCAGTACTTTTGATTATATTGCTGAGCTCTCACAGAAACATGAAAAAATAATGACACATGGCTAAACAAGAGCCCATTAAACAAGACGGAGTAATTTTAGAAGCATTACCTAACGCCCAATTCAGGGTAGAGTTAGATAATGGACATGAGTTGCTTGCGCATGTTTCAGGAAAAATGAGAATGTATTACATAAAAATATTACCTGGTGATCGTGTGGCGGTAGAAATGTCTCCGTATGATCTTAGTAAGGGTAGAATCACTTACAGATACAAATAAGGTAGATATGAAAACAAGATCTTCAGTTAAGAAAAGAAGTTCAGACGACAAGATCGTTAGACGTAAAGGTCGTTTGTACGTAATAAACAAGAAAAACCCGCGCCATAAGCAGCGTCAAGGTTAATATAATAGCATTTATATATGGCACGTATTGCTGGAATTGACTTACCAAAACAAAAACGAGGCGTTATCAGCCTTACTTACATTCATGGAATCGGATTAACTACTTCAAGACAGTTACTGGAAAGAGTAGGTATTGATCCGGATACTAAAGTTCAGGATTGGGAGGAAGCTCAGGTTGTTGAGCTACGTCAAATTCTCGACGATGAATTTAAAGTGGAAGGTGCGTTACGAAGTGAAGTAAATGGCAACATCAGACGACTGATTGAAATCGGAAGTTACAGAGGTGTTCGTCATCGTAGAGGACTGCCGGTTAGAGGGCAGCGTACACAAACTAATGCGCGTACCCGTAAAGGTAAAAAGCGTACAGTTGCTGGTAAAAAGAAAGTAACGAAATAACAGAGTTTAATTATGGCTAAGAATCAATCAAAAAGTTCAGTAGCAGCTTCAAAAAGAAAGAAGAAAAAGCAGGTAACTGATCCAAACGGAATGGCTTTCGTAAAAGCTACTTTCAATAATGTAATCGTTACCATTACAGATGCCGATGGAAATGTGCTGGCCTGGTCGTCTGCAGGTAAAGAAGGTTTTAAGGGCTCTAGGAAAAATACTCCTTATGCCGCTCAGTTAAGTGCTGAAACTGCAGCAAAAACAGCGTATGAAATGGGACTTCGTAAAGTCGAAGTTTTTGTGAAAGGACCGGGTTCTGGTCGTGAAGCAGCTGTTAGAGCAATGTCTAGTGCAGGTTTGGATGTGTCGTCAATTAAAGACCGTACTCCAATCCCTCATAACGGATGTCGCCCACCAAAACGTAGAAGAGTTTAATTAGTAAGTCTATTTATAATGGCAAGATATAGAGGCCCAAAACAGAAAAAAGCTAGACGATTCAAAGAAGCAATCTTTGGACCTAGTAAAGCATTAGAGCGTAAACCATACGGTCCGGGACAGCACGGCAGATCCCGTTTTAACAGAAAATCTGAATATGCAATTCAGCTTGAAGAAAAGCAGAAGGCTAAATACACTTATGGATTATTGGAGAAACAATTCCGTAATCTGTATGAATCAGCTAGTGCAAAAGAAGGTGTAACAGGTGAAATTCTACTGCAACTTTTGGAAAGCAGACTTGATAACACTGTCTTCAGAATGGGTTTTGCTAAAACCAGAAGGCAAGCACGTCAGTTGGTAAGCCATAAGCATATTGTAGTTAACGGAGGAGTATTGAACATTCCTTCTTATGCTGTAAAACCAAATGATGTGATTTCATTGAGACCTAAGTCAAGGAATCTTGAAGTAGTTGATGACGCTCTTGATGGTTCATCAAGAAACAAATACAAATGGGTTGAGACTGACGTTAAATCCCGAACAGGTAAAATGTTATACGTTCCAACAATGGAAGAAATACCTGAAAACATAAATGTTCAGCTTATTGTTGAGCTTTATTCTAAGTAATTCTAAAATTTTATTTTTGATATGAGTAATTACAGTATCCAAATGCCAGATAGTTTAGATGTCGTTAAAGATGACGATAGCTTTGGTACATTTGTACTTCAACCCCTGGAAAGAGGATTTGGTGTAACAATAGGTAACTCTTTTAGAAGAGTATTGCTTTCATCACTTCCCGGAATCGCAATTACAGCGGTAAAAATTAACGGCGTTGATCATGAGTACTCCAGCATTAAAGGCGTTAAGGAAGATGTTTACGAAATCATTTTGAATTTCAAGCAGGTTCGATTTAAACAAGTTGAACAAAGCAGTGGTGTAATTCATATTTCCAAGAAAAGTGGATCTACATTAACAGCAAAAGATATTGCTGATGCAACTGCAGAGTACGAAGTGTTAAATCCTGATTTAGTAATCGCACACTTGGCTGATGACGCAGAATTGGAAATTGAGCTTCGTGTTGGAAGAGGAAGAGGTTACGTTCCTGCAGAAGAAATGACTGTGGAAGATGATGATGTAAACGTTATACCAATCGATGCGATCTTTACTCCAATCAAATCAGTTAAATTTGATGTAGAGAATGTTCGTGTTGGTCAAAGAACTGATTACGAAAAACTTGTAATGGATGTTGAAACTGATGGATCAGTAAATGCGAAAGAAGCTCTTACTATTGCCGGTAAGATTCTGAAAGAGCATATCGAAAAGTTCATTACTGAAAAAATTGAAGAGCAATTCACTCAGGAAGAAGAAGAAGTGGATGCTGAAAAACAACGTGTTGCTAATCTGCTTCGTACAAGTATAGAAGACCTGAACTTAAGTGTTCGTGCTTACAACTGTTTGAAGTCTGCTAATATTAATTCTATAGGTGAATTAGTAGCTCGTGACGAACAAGATCTTTTAAAATTCCGCAACTTCGGTAAGAAGTCATTAACTGAGCTTCAGGAAGTTATTGAAGAGAAAAATCTTCAGTTCGGAATGGATGTATCAAAATTTTTAGACTAAGCGGTAGAGGATTAAACAATGCGCCACAGAATAAAAGGTAGAAAATTAAGCCGTACGGCTGCTCATAGGAAAGCGACAATGCGAGCTTTATCTATGGCTCTTATTCGAGAGCATAGAATCAGTACTACCGTTGCAAAAGCGAAAGAGCTTCGAGGATTTATTGAGCCTCTTATTACAAGAGCTAAACAAGACTCTCATCATAACAGAAAACAAGTATTTTCTTCTTTACAGAATAAAGACGCAGTAACTAAACTGTTTACTGAGATTGGACCTAAAGTAGGAGACAGACCGGGTGGATATACCCGGGTAATTAAAACCGGATACCGTCAGGGTGATGCTGCAGAAATGGCAATCATTGAGCTTGTAGATTTCAACGACATAGCACCAGAAGGTGGAAAAACTACGAAAAAGAAGAGAACTCGTAGAGCTGGAAAATCTAATACTCCTACAAGCGCTACATCTGAAGAAACTAAATCTGAAGTTGTAGAAGAGGAGAAACAAGAAGTAGTTGCTGAAGCTGAGGTTGAAGAAACATCAGAGAAAGAAACAGAAGCAACTGAAGAGTCTGGCGAAGAAGAAAAGAAGTAATTCTTTCTAAGAAAATTTAAGAAGTGTATGGTAATTTATCAGGCACTTCTTTTTTTATGCGTTGTATTTGATAAGGAAGCGCATGATGTCAAAAAAAAGTGAAATATTTTCAAATAAAACTGGCATCGAATCTAAACATCCCTTATCTTTGGTTTCTGTCACAAAAGCGAAATTTGTGACGTTGTTCTTTGTTATTTATTGAAGCATAAGACAGATTGTTTGTGCGAGCTTTATGAAGTTATTCTTTTGAATGATGGAGTGTAGGGTCGGCTCACAGAGTATATAAATTATTTTTTTTTACAATGGAGAGTTTGATCCTGGCTCAGGACGAACGCTGGCGGCGGGCTTAACACATGCAAGTCGAAGGAGAAGGTAGGTGCTTGCACTTACTGGAGACTGGCGGACGGGTGAGTAACGCGTAGCCAACCTGCCTTTAGCTGGGGGATAACACTGCGAAAGTGGTGCTAATACCGCATAATGCAGCGGGGCCGCATGGCCACAGTTGTTAAAGGTTTCGACCGGCTAAAGAGGGGGCTGCGTGCTATTAGTTAGTTGGTGAGGTAACGGCTCACCAAGGCGATGATAGCTAGGGGGTCTGAGAGGATGATCCCCCACACTGGGACTGAGACACGGCCCAGACTCCTACGGGAGGCAGCAGTGAGGAATCTTGCGCAATGGGCGAAAGCCTGACGCAGCCACGCCGCGTGCCGGATGAAGGCCCTATGGGTTGTAAACGGCTTTTAAGCAGGAAGAACGAGGGGGTTTTGATCCCCTGTGACGGTACTGCTTGAATAAGCACCGGCTAACTCCGTGCCAGCAGCCGCGGTAATACGGAGGGTGCAAGCGTTGTCCGGAATCATTGGGTGTAAAGGGTGCGTAGGCGGGCGTCTAAGTCTGGGGTGAAATCTTGCCGCTTAACGGTAAAATGGCCTTGGATACTGGGCGTCTTGAGTGTAGAAGAGGTAAGTGGAATTCGTAGTGTAGCGGTGAAATGCATAGATATTACGAAGAACATCAGTGGCGAAGGCGGCTTACTGGTCTACAACTGACGCTGAGGCACGAAAGCGTGGGGAGCGAACAGGATTAGATACCCTGGTAGTCCACGCTGTAAACGATGCATACTAGGTGTTGGCCTTTCGGGGCCAGTGCTGCAGTTAACGCATTAAGTATGCCACCTGGGGAGTACGTCGGCAACGATGAAACTCAAAGGAATTGACGGGGGCCCGCACAAGCGGTGGAGCATGTGGCTTAATTCGATGCAACGCGAGGAACCTTACCTGGGCTAAATCCACTGCGCTACCTCTGGAAACAGAGGGTTCTCTATGAGACGCAATGGAAGGTGCTGCATGGCTGTCGTCAGCTCGTGCCGTGAGGTGTTGGGTTAAGTCCCGCAACGAGCGCAACCCCTGTGGTTAGTTACCAGCACATAATGGTGGGGACTCTAGCCAGACTGCCTACGCAAGTAGTGAGGAAGGTGGGGACGACGTCAAGTCATCATGGCCCTTACGTCCAGGGCTGCACACGTGCTACAATGGATGGTACAGAAGGTAGCTACTCAGCAATGAGGTGCAAATCTTTAAAACCATTCTCAGTTCGGATCGGAGTCTGCAACTCGACTCCGTGAAGTTGGAATCGCTAGTAATCGCGTATCAGCAATGACGCGGTGAATACGTTCCCGGGCCTTGTACACACCGCCCGTCAAGCGATGGAAGTCAGGAGTACCTGATGTCGCCCCGGTAAGGGGTGCCTAGGGTAAGCCTGGTAACTGGCGCTAAGTCGTAACAAGGTAGCCGTACCGGAAGGTGCGGCTGGATCACCTCCTTTCAAGGAGAGCCTTGTTGGCCGGGTATATATATACTACCGGTCAGCGATGAACCTACACAGTTCGTTACAAACAATCTGTCCTATGCTGCAAGAAGAAGGAAAGCAGAGCAGCGGAGGTGGCCTGTGGCCGAAGCTCGGTACCAGGGCTGTCCCCGAGTAATTTTGGGGCTTGTAGCTCAGGTGGTTAGAGCGCACGCCTGATAAGCGTGAGGTCGGAGGTTCAAGTCCTCCCAAGCCCACTTTTCTAGACCAAGGAAGAGGGGCTATAGCTCAGCTGGCTAGAGCACTGCCTTTGCAAGGCAGGGGTCCAGGGTTCGAATCCCTGTAGCTCCACAGAATATAGAGTAGTGAGATGTAAGATTTGAGATATGAGAGGGTGATTAACCCCAAAGATAGTACATCGATTTTATTGAAAGAATGTTAGTTGTCGTGGGCGTCTTTCGAGGCCGAAGCGGTGGCATATTAAAACAGCCCGCCCGTGCTACGGGCAGTTCTTTGACATGGTGAAAAAGTATAACAATGTATAAAGAGCGGCAATCGATTGATTGTCAGCTCATATAGTATGTTTGATGTGTTCGTTTGTACGAATGCAGAAGAACATGCGCCTAGGGTAGCTGTAGGTGGTAGTACACCTGCAGCCCACAAGAGTAATAAGCTCAAGCAATTGAGTATGTTCCTTGCGCGCACCGAGAGGTAGTGCAAGCCATATAAAATAAGCAATTAAGGGCACACGGTGGATGCCTAGGCATGCAGAGGCGAAGAAGGACGTGTAAAGCTGCGATAAGCTGCGGGGAGTTGCAAAAGAACTGTGATCCGCGGATTTCCGAATGGGGCAACCCACTCTAATTTATTAGGGTATCCTTTCGAGGAGGCATACCCCCTGAACTGAAACATCTAAGTAGGGGGAGGAAGAGAAAACAACAGTGATTCCGCAAGTAGTGGCGAGCGAACGCGGAGCAGCCCAAACCGCATCCTACGGGGTGCGGGGTAGTAGGACCTGCGTAATTCTTTTAATCTTAAATCGAAGCTGTCTGGAAAGCAGCGCCACAGAAGGTGAAAGCCCTGTAGGTGTACCGATTAGGAGAAGGCGGGTATCCTGAGTAGCGCGAGACCGGTGAAATCTTGCGTGAACCAGCCGGCACCATCCGGTAAGGCTAAATACATCTGCATGACCGATAGTGAACCAGTACCGTGAGGGAAAGGTGAAAAGAACGCCGAGAAGGCGAGTGAAATAGTACCTGAAACCGTGTGCTTACAAGCGGTCGGAGCTGCATTTATGTAGTGACGGCGTGCCTTTTGTATAATGAGCCTACGAGTTGCTCCTGTTGTGCGAGGTTAAGCCCCTCAGGGGTGGAGCCGTAGCGAAAGCGAGTCTGAATAGGGCGTGCAGTACAGCGGGGCAGACGCGAAACCAAGTGATCTATCCATGGTCAGGGTGAAGCGGTGGTAAGACACCGTGGAGGCCCGAACCGGTTGACGTTGAAAAGTCTTCGGATGAACTGTGGATAGGGGTGAAAGGCCAATCAAACTTGGAGATAGCTCGTACTCCCCGAAATATATTTAGGTATAGCGTCTGGTTTTGTCTCACTGGAGGTAGAGCACTGATTAGGCTAGGGCCCTTCACCGGGTACCAACCCTAGACAAACTCCGAATACCAGTGATGAGCCGCCAGGCAGTCAGTCTCAGGGTGATAACGTCCTGTGGCGAAAGGGGAACAACCCAGACCACCAGCTAAGGTCCCTAAATACCGACTAAGTTGATCAAAGAAAGTTGAGTTGCTCAGACAACTAGGAGGTTGGCTTAGAAGCAGCCATTCCTTTAAAGAGTGCGTAATAGCTCACTAGTCAAGCGACTCGGCGTCGATAATAATCGGGCATAAGTCGGTTACCGAAGCTGTGGGATTTAACGATCGGTAGGGGAGCATTCCAGTCAGCGCAGAAGCAGCGCCCGCGAGGGGCCGTGGAGCGGCTGGAAGCGAAAATGTAGGCATGAGTAACGATAAGAAGGGTGAAAAACCCTTCCACCGTAAACCCAAGGGTTCCTGATCAACGCTAATCGGATCAGGGTTAGTCGAGACCTAAGGTGTACCCGGTGAGGCCGGGGAAGCCGATGGCAAAGCGGTTAAATATTCCGCTACCGAAGCCAGCGTATGGCTAAGGCG
>OZ245946.1:0-1735000 GCA_965230095.1 Balneola sp. | reverse complement strand
TAGAGCCATCAAGTACTGGTATTACAATGATGTTAGATCTTCTTCACCGAAGCAGACTTCAATTTCCTGGGATGGGGATGGGCTTTTTAAGAAGAATGCTTGATGAAGCCGTTAATCATTGTAAAGAACGTTTTGTTGGCGGACAAAGCTTGTTTAACTACGATCAGGTAAAGAACAGATTGTCAGAATTACAGGCTTATTTTACGGTTTGTTCAGCAATGTGTAATTTTACAGGAAGTACGGTTCCTCTGGAAAGAAATACATCTAAGATGGACTTAGAAGCGAACTCAATTAAATCAGTTGTAACAGATTTTATGCAAAGAGCTTCTCAATCCCTTCTTCAGTTAACAGGAGCCAAAGGTTACAGACTGGATCATATTGCCGGGAGATCAGTTGTCGACAGCCGTCCATTTCAAATATTTGAAGGTTCGAATGATATTTTATATCAACAAATATCCGAATCAGTGATGAAAATGATGCGACGAGTTAAAAGTTCTAATCTATATGACTTTCTTAGTGATTTCGAGCTTACAGTAAAATCATCAGAATATTTTAAAGAAGCTCTCAATTTCGAAATTGATACAAAAATGCCTCAACGTAAATTAGTAGATCTGGGTAAAGCAATTGGAAGAATTATTTCAATGGAATTCACTATCAATTTAGGGGAGCAGGGTTTTAATAAAGAACTTGTTGATAATGCTGTTAAAACTTTACAGGATGAAGTAAATTCGATTATGTGTTTATTTAAACATGGAGGTGAAGCTTCAGTGGTTGAGGATTATCAAATAGAGAGTTCTTGGTTTAATCTTCAAACGGTGCATGCTGACTAAGCATAAACTTGTTGTTTTATCCGGTGCAGGCATCAGCGCAGAAAGTGGATTATCTACCTTCAGAGATTCAGGAGGGTTGTGGGAAGGATACAACATAAACGAGGTAGCGACTCCTGAAGGCTGGAAAAGAAATCCCAAACAAGTTTTAGATTTTTACAACTTAAGAAGAAAGCAATCAGGGGCTGCTGAGCCTAATAGCGCTCATGCCGGACTTACAAAACTGGAATCTTTCTTTGATGTAGAAATTATTACCCAAAATGTGGACGACCTGCATGAGAGAGCAGGTTCAGGAAAAGTACTTCATTTGCACGGAGAATTAACAAAGGCACGAAGTGTAGAAGACGATAACCTGATCGTGAATATTGGTACTAATCCAATTCTAATAGGAGATGTTGGTTCTGATGGAAAGCAACTAAGACCTCATGTAGTTTGGTTTGGAGAGATGGTACCCATGCTTGAGAAAGCTGCCCGATTGGTTGAGCAAGCGGATATATTAGTTGTTATAGGAACTTCATTAGTTGTATACCCGGCAGCAAGTTTGATCAACTATGCTCCGCCTAATTGCAAGAAATATATAATAGATCCATCGAATCCTGAACTATATTCATTTGAAGGGTGGACACATATAAAAGAACCTGCTACTTCAGGAATAGAAAAATTAATTACAGAATTAGAAAAAGACTATGGCTAAGACGTCAGAAGAAATTAAAGCAATATTAGAGCAGTTTACGATTCCTTTTTTCCACCTTGAAAAGAGATTCCCATTACTTCCGGGAAAAGCAGATAAAAAGGCTGAGTCATTATTGTTGGGTATTTCTGAAGAAGAATTAAAAAGCTATAGAGAGAACATAAATCAGAATGCAAAACAAGCCGCACTAGAACTATTAAAAGAAGATAAAATCATTGATTGTCTGGATTCTTTACCTTTGGATGGCTCTGAAACTATCGCTGTTCTTGGAGATTCAGTAACGGAAGACGGGCAGGGTTGGTTCGAAATTCTAAAGCAGGTTTTAAATCTATCTGTTGAAAAAGCAGATTTTACTTTTATAAATGCAGCAGTTGGTGAAGAAACATCCTCAGAAGCATTAAGAAGACTGGACAGAGATGTTCTTATTAATGAACCTGATTGGGTATTTGTTGCGTTAGGAACTTATGATGCTCAAAGGTTGAATATCGTTCCTGAACGAACTATAACTCCTTTATCCGTTACCTGGGAAAACCTGGAATCTATTCAAACTATTGTAGGCGAGTATGTCTCTAATCCTATTATATGGATTACTCCCACGCCGGTAATTTCAGAGTTAATCACTGAAAACCCATTATACGAATTCACTATTACTGAAGAGGATTTACAACAAGTAAGGCAGTTAGTAGCCGGTAAAGATGGGGTAATTATAGATTCATTAGGGAGTAGAATGGGAAAAGAAGGACCCGAGGCCTGGAATTATATAGCTGATGGTTTACATCATTCATTAACAGGTCACATGAATACGGTTCGACTCGTACTTAAGAAGTTTTCGGAATCTAAAGTTTCAACCGATTAAAAGTTAAGTCTGAAATTAACAACTTCTAAAGCAGGGTTTAGAGTAGAACTGAAATCAGAACTTGTAATCTGAGTAGTTCGAACAATAGTTGGATTAATGAATCCGAAACTGGATCTGTTTTCAAAATTCATTCCGATCAAACCACTGGCATTTTGATTTACATTAATTGCGGCTACTGGAGCAAACGTTCTTTCTGCGAGTACAAGGGTATCAAAAATTCCAAACCCAAAGCCGGCCCATGCGCCAATACCCGCTCCATATTGAAGTCCCGTTGTAATTCTCTCATTGGCAACCAGAGTAACAGCAACTACCACCACTGATCCTAGAGCAGCTCCGTAGAAAGTATCAAGCAGAACAATTATACTGCTATTATTCCCATCATTAAATAACCCGGAAACCAGTACTTCTTGTCCACTACCTGTTGTAATATCGTATGCTCCCATACCAACACCATATAATGTTCCTAAGCCAACCCCAATTCTTAAAGCTGAGAAGTCATCAGAATTAGAAAGAGCCATAGAAGCACCACCGAGTAAGGTTCCCTGCACAGCTCCGTTTAAAGTATTACCTGCCAGCAATTCTACAGTCTGGGCTTTTACCGGGCTAGTTGTTAAACCTATACTCAAAAAGAAGACTGCAATTAATAAAGAAACTTTTTTCATCTGTAGTGATTTTGTTATGCAAATTTAACAATTCTTAATGTGCGATTCCAAAGCTATTCAGGATTATTTAGTGAAACTGGAATTACTTTCCCATTCATAAATTTATGACCACTTAAAACAAAGTCTGAAATAAAAGAAGCCATCTCATTCGGTTGTACAGGGGCTTGGTACCCGGGGAAAGCTTCTTCCAACATTTTTGTTTGCACAGCGCCCAGACAAAGGCAATTTACTGCGATTTCATCATTAGAAAACTCTGTACTTAAACATTCTGATAAAATAGCCAAAGCTCCCTTTGCTGCTGAATAAGCTGCCAAACCAGAAAACTTGTCACTGCCTTGAAATCCCCCCATACTTCCTATGTTTACTATATGAGATTTTTTTCTTAAAAAAGGCTTTACCAACTTTATAAGCTGAACAGCCGCAAAAAAATTAACCTCAAAAACGGCTTTCCACTCTTCATATGAAGTATTAGAGAAAGGCTTATTTAATACCATTCCTGCATTATTAATTAGCCCGTCAATCACACTTATATTTTTTACTTCAGTAGCTATTTTTTTTAAATCTTCTTCATTAGTAATATCTGCAGTAACAATTGACAAGTTTGATGTAGGAGACTGAGATTTGAGTTGCTTCAGAAGATCGCTTGATCGGGCTATAGCAATAACATTAATATCTTTCTTTAAAAGGCTAAGCGCTGTTTCAAACCCTATTCCTTTGCTGGCTCCTGTAATTACAATAGTTTTCATTCCAATATTTTGTTTTCCTGAAGTTAAGGAATGCTGTTTGTTTACAAAACATTTACTTTTTTAAGGAAAAGGAGTTTAGAAAAAGCGCTTTTTCTGAATATCTTTGAGTCCTTTAAAACCAGAATAAAAATTACTTAATGAGCGAGAATCGAATAAAGCCTCTTGTACCAAAAAATATAGAACAGTTGAATAGGTATATAGCGGGGAAAACGATTGCTGAAGTAAAAGAAGCTTATAACCCGGTAAAGATTTCAAAGCTGGCGTCAAATGAAAATCGTATAGGATGTAGCCCTAATGTTGAACCGGCTGTACTTGACGCGTTAACAGAAATTCAAGACTATCCTGACCCCATTGCACGGAAATTAAGAAGGGCTATTGCACAGAAGAACAAAGTTAAAGAATCAGAAGTGATTTTAGCATCAGGATCAGAGAGTTTGCTTTCCATGTTGTGCCGAACTTTTTTCCTGAATAAACAAAATGCAATAACTGCAGAAGCAACTTTTGTGGGGTTTTTTGTTCAAGCGGGGGTAAGAGGAATTCATCTTAAGAAGATCCCAATGACTCCGGATTACAGATTTGATGTTAAAGCGATTGTAAATGCAATAGATGATCAAACAAAAATGATCTATCTTGCAAATCCCAATAACCCAACCGGTACCTACATAAATAGGAAAGAATATGAGTGGTTGATGGAGCAGGTTCCAAAAGAGGTTTTGGTAGTTGCTGATGAAGCGTATTACGAATTTGCAGAAGATGTGGAAGACTATCCAAAAGCACTGGATTATAATTATGAAAATGTGATTGTACTCAGAACTTTTTCCAAAGCATACGGACTGGCAGGCTTCAGAGTTGGTTATGGTATTGCTAAAGAAGAAATTATTAGCAACCTACTTAAAACCAAACTCACATTTGAACCCACAACTTTAGGCCAGGCAGCTGCATTGGCAGCCTATCAGGATGTAGATTTTTTGAAAAAGAGCGTGCAAGTTGTAAATGATGGAAAAGAAAGACTTTATAAGTTTTTTGATGAAAATAAAGTGGATTATAAAAAGTCAATTTCCAACTCGGTTATGATGATCATGCCAACTGAACAGGAAGCGATTGATTTTACTCAAAAAATGTTGGAGCTGGGTGTTATTTTAAGAAGAATTAATGCATTCGGGTTACCCGAATGTATACGAATCACCATTGGCACAGAAACAGAAATGGATCATTTTGAAGAATCCTTTACAAAAGTAATTAAATAAACACTACATGGCTACCAAAAAGAAATCTGCTAAAAGTAAATCTAAAGTCGATTGGAGAGATGTAGCACGCCTCATGCTGACATCAAGGGCAATGGACGAGAAGGAAGAGACAGAACTAGTTCCAAATAAACATGTGTTGTATCAGTTTTCAGCCCGGGGCCATGAACTGGGTCAAATTCTCCTTGGAAAACTTTTAACAAATTCAAATGACGCTGCCAGTGCATATTATCGTTCCAGGCCACTATTGCTTTCTCTGGGATTAGATTTGGAAGACGCCATGGCTGCTCCAATGGGGAAATCGGGAAGTTATAGCGACGGAAGAGATATTGGAGTTGTTTGCAATAAACCCGACGAAGATGGGGTCAAAGTTTTGCCGATGGCAGGTGACGTTGGATCACAATACACTCCGGCAATTGGATGGGCTCAGGCTATTGAGTACCGAAGAACAGTATTAAAAGAGAAAAAATATGAAGGAGCCATAGCAGTGATTCTCGGAGGAGATGGCTCAGTAGCTACAAATGGCTTTTGGTCTGCATTAACAATCGCTACAACTCAGAATCTTCCGGTGCTGTTTTATATTGAAGATAATGGTTACGGAATTTCTGTAACCAGCGAATTTCAAACACCGGGAGGGGTTATAACTGATAATCTTCAATCCTTCAAAAACCTCAGAATTATAGAAGGCGATGGAACAGATCCTGAAGAAGCTGCTGAACTTATGGAAGAAGCCGTAAAATCAGTCAGAGACCGAAAAGGACCAACTATGATAAGGTTAAAAGTTCCAAGGTTAAATGGGCATTCATATCAGGATAATCAGGCATACAAACCGGAAAAACTGGTTGAGGAGGAAAAGCAAAATGATCCTTTAGATACTCTGAAAAAATATCTGGTTCCTGATACTTTGACGGAAAGAGTTTGGAATAATCTGGAGAAAAAAGCTAAAGAAACTATTGAAGAAACAGCTGAAGCTGCACTAGCTCGCCCCGAGCCGGATACCTCAAGTACCGAAAAACATGCATTTGCAGAAGAACTGCAAACTATAGGAGGTTTAGCAGTTGAAGGACATGAATTTCCGGAAGAAAGTGATACTCCGGTTCCCGAAAAACAACGGATAAATATCGTAGAAGCTATAAGAAGAACATTGGCCTACGAACTTGAAACCAATAAAAAGCTTCTGGTTTTTGGAGAAGATGTTGGATTGAAAGGCGGAGTACATGCAGCAACAATGGATCTTCAGTCCAAATTCGGTGAAGCTCGTGTTTTCGATACCAGCTTATCGGAAGAAGGGATTATAGGTCGTTCAGTAGGAATGGCCTATGCCGGTTTGATGCCGGTGGCAGAAATCCAGTTCCGAAAATACGCTGATCCTGCTACTGAACAGTTAAACAATTGCGGAACAACAAGATGGAGAACCGCGAATCGGTTTGCAGCTCCAATTGTAGTTAGAATGCCGGGAGGCTTTGCAAAATGTGGAGATCCATGGCATAGTATGAGCAATGAAGTTTTTTTTACTCACGCTATTGGATGGCAAGTAGCAATGCCAAGTAATGCTCAGGATGCAGTAGGACTTCTGAGGACGGCAATGCGGTCAAATAACCCGACCATGTTCTTTGAACACAGAAACCTCTTAGATGCAAAATATGCGCGGAAGCCCTATCCGGGGAATGAGTTTGTAGTTCCATTTGGAAAAGCTAAACTTCTGAATGAAGGAACTGATGTCACCATTATAACCTGGGGAGCAATGTGCGAACGCAGCGAACAAGCAGTGGCAGAGACCGGGATCTCAGCCGACATCCTTGATCTCAGAACACTAATGCCGTGGGATAAAGAGGCTTGTCTGCAATCGCTTGCAAAAACAAATAAATGTTTAATCGTTCATGAAGATAACAAGACAGCCGGTTTTGGGGCAGAAATTTCAGCTATTTTGTCACAAGAGGGATTTAGTGATCTGGATGCTCCAATTGAAAGATTGACAATGCCTGATATCCCGGTTCCCTACAACATTGGACTAATGGAATCTGTATTACCTACTGTAGATAAGATTAAGCAGAAGTTAGAGTATCTGAGTAAATACTAACCCAATTGTTACATGAGGATTTTATAACCTTCAGAAATGGTTATTGCTCATGTCTTTAGATAAATTCCGAAAAAGGAAAATCGGGTTACTGAATTTTGACTTTAGAACGTAAAATAATATCCAGTTTTATATTACTGGCTGTGTTGCTTATAGGAATAGGCTTTGTGTGGGAGTTTTACTACACAGATATTAATAATGAACAGTTTCTGGAAAGTAAAAACGCGACCTTGGTTGTTGATTACACAAACCAAATGGAAGTTGGGCTATACCAGACGTTGATCTACCTGAACCTTATCTACGAAACAAGAACATCAAGAGAGAAAATAAGAGATATCAGAGATGTTCCACTTCCAAGTCAGTCAAAATTAGGGTATGAAAAAGGCCTTAAAGCTTTTTACTCCTCAAGTGAAGAACTTCAGAAAATAATTGCTGACAAACCAATGCTTACCGAAGAGGTTTATGAGCTAAAGCAAAGAGTGGTTTTATATGAAAGCTTATCAACCGACTGGCTGGAGATGAAAGAGGATGTGGTAGCAGAATCAAATGTGCTTTTTCTATCTTCAATTGCACCATACTTCCTGAATAATATAATTCCAAAGTTTGAAGAAATCCGGACAATAACAATCAACAGACAGGACTTGATGATTAATGATCTGGATGAAAAGTTAAGGAGAGGACGAATAATAAACTATTTCGCTACATTCGTCATATTAGTTATTGGAGTAGTTATCGCGATGTATTTGTATCGATCAATAATCAATCCTCTTCAGGCGCTTTCGTATTCAGTAAAAAAAGTAGGGGAAGGGGATCTCGATCAAAGAGTTAAAATTGGTAGTAAGGATGAGTTCAGCTATGTAGCCAAAGTATTTAATACCATGGCTGAAAATTTACAGGAACAAACGATTTCAAGCACTTATCTGGATAATTTGATGGAATCGATCAGCGAAGGGATTTTTGTTATAGATAATAATGGTATTCTTAAGAGACTGAACGAGGCTGGAGTAGAAATGCTTGAGCTGAAAAAAAATGAATTAGTTGGAAAGCCAATATCTGACTTTTTTAATCTTATTGAGCTTAAAGATGGGGCTAATGAATTGAGAAAGGAAGAGTATCAACTACAAACACTAAGAGACAACAAAGTACCTGTATTATTTTCTGAATCAGCTTTAATTGAAGACGGAGAAAAAAAGGTAGTGTAATTGTAGTCCGGAATATTTCAGAGCTGAAAAATGCAGAAAACGAGATCAAGAAATCGTTGGAAGAGAAGAATGTGATGCTGGCTGAAATTCACCACAGAGTAAAGAATAATCTTGCTGTTGTTACCGGATTGTTGGAACTACAAATAATGCAGACCGACAGTGAAGAGGTAAATAAAGTATTAACAGAAAGCCAGCTGAGAGTAAAATCAATAGCATTGATTCACGAAAAACTTTATGGGAGTGATTCTTTGGCTTATATAGATTATGGAAAATATATAGATGATTTAACTCAGAATATTAAAGAGACTTATGTATCACAGAATAAAAAAATAGATATAGTCACGAACATAAAGAATGTCTCTCTTAACGTAAACCAAGCCATCCCATGTTCATTGTTAATAAATGAAGTACTTGTGAATGCATATAAACATGCATTCACCGAAGCGGAAGATGGGGAAGTTTCAATTTTTATTACTGAAGTGGATGAAATGGTAATAACAGAAATAACCGATAACGGTAAGGGTTTGAAGCCTGAAGAGGAAGATAAGACGAAAATGAAATCGCTGGGTTTTACACTTATGAAAACGTTAACCGGACAATTGGACGGGACCTATTTATTTGAAAACAGAGAAGATCAAAGTGGCACCATATTTAAGCTTACATTCAAAAAAGAACATCGCTAAAAACCCATCATCCCATTAGATAAAATTGACGTTTTGGTTCTTCAAATTTTTCTATTGCATAGCGAAGCATAGTTCGGGGCATCTTTTTGAAACGCTCTTTTTCCAATAAAAAACGTTCTTCAACTTCCTGATCCTTATTTCCAATTTCCCTAAGCATCCATCCAACTGCTTTTTGAATCAAATCTTCTGAATCGTCAATGAGTATTTTTGAGATTGCCAAAGCATCCTTGAAGTCATTTTTCTTTATGAAATAGTAACACGTAATAATTGAAATTCTTCGTTCCCAAAGGTTATCTGATTTTGCAAGATTGTAAAGCAAGGTGCGGTCTTTGTGTTCCAGGTGTTTAGCAAGAATAAATCTGCACGAGCTGTCAACTATATCCCAGTTATTTACATACTGTATATTTTTCAGATAAAATTCAGCGATTCCATCAATAATTTCCTGGTCTGCTTTTTCAATTCTGTAAACCAACAACATTACAGCGGTTAGCCGGCATTCATGAATATCACTTTGCAGAAGTTTCCTCACCTCATTCAGGGGCATATTTTTAAATTTTCGGGCTACCTTTCGTTGATCAGGAACCGTAATTCCCAGGAAAGTATCCCCTTCTCCATATTCACCTTTGCCCGTTTTAAAAAAGCGTTTTGAGTGTTCTGCTTTCTTAGGATCGGAATATTTTTCAAGTTCTTCAAAAGCCTCTCTGAAGGTCATAAGCCAAATATTTTTACAATCTCGACGGAAATTCTAAATCCCAAAAAAGCGTAGCTGATCCATGCTAAAACGGAAGCGAAAAAAGCTTTAATGATCCTTAAGAATAAATTTCCGTCATGAAATTTTACCATTACGTACATCGGATAAATGAAAACCAACAAATAGTTTGTAAGAAAAAAGTATGGTGAAATAAATGAGGCAAGTGTTACGAATACAGAAAAGAACATGTACTGCGCTACAATAAAAAAGCCCAGTGCTAAGTGTTCTACAAAATGATATTGTGCTCTTAAATTAAAAATCTTACTAAAAAGAGCTATTGTGAAAGCATAAATGAGAAGAAATGTGTTTATGTGATTTGAAAATAGATTGGATCCTTTGGTGGCAATAGCATTTGGGTCGGGCGTTTCTTTTGCTCCAACTATTTCACTGAATGTTTGAATTGGATCAAATCCAGTTAAAGTTTTGATTACTAAATAAACGGCAAGAACAAGAATAAAATACCGGAAGGGATGTGAGTATTTCTTACGCATCCCAAAAATATATTCACGTATAACCTTATCTGGTTGGGTAATTAGGCCTTTAATAGTTCGGAAAAGCGGAGCATCAAAATCGAAGTAATGTTCCAAAACATCCCGGGCAGACTCCCGGAATACAATGCGCCCACTATTTGGTCTCTGCCCACAATTAGGACAAAAATTCCCTTCAAATTCGGTTCCGCAGTTTTTACATATCTCCATAATAGAATTAATAAAAAATAGCCCTCTTAACAAAGAAGGCTTTTAAGAAAAAAAGATTACCTGTGTTATAACAGGCGGCTATAAATATTGCGATTGTGGCTATTTATCTGTAATTACTTGTAGTTTTAAATTTCTTAGTGCAGGAAAATTGATTATGATCAAAATTACCTTAATCAAATGAAAAAAGTACTTCTTGTATTACTTATGGTGGCAGGAGCATGTTCGGTTGTTGATGACACCCCCAGATTGCCCGAGTTGGATGATGGTTTTATCAAAGCTACTGTAAATGGTGAGGAATTTGTTAGTATTGGAAGTTATTGCTTTTTAAGTAATGTAGGAGATGTGGAAGTGCTCAATCTATTCGGTACAGAAGACAGCCTGATTTATCCATTTCAAAGTTACTTAAGCTTTACACTAGCATACGATACTATTAAAACTGCCTATAATATTATGGAAAAAATTCCTCATACAGGCGCCTCTTTTCGAGAAATAGATTTTGATGTAACTATTGCTCGTTATGAACCTATTGTATTTGAAGGTGATTCGGGTTTTGTGGAACTTTTTCATGACCGCAATGAAAAGAATGAGTGGATCATACGAGGAACTTTTTCAGGTACTTTTTTGATTGACAGAAATCCCCGGGCTGATCACTTGCGGTCCTATTCCGATACCGTAGAAGTTAGAAATGGTACATTCGAAAGAATAGTAAGAGATAAACGGGGAGAAGAGGATTAGTTATAAAAGAAAACCTCTAAAATTAATGAGCAGAAACAATCATGTTGTTTCTGCTTTGTATTTCTAAACTTACTGCTCACCAAAACAAGTGCATTGTAATCCGGCGGCTTCTAATGAAATGGCATGCCAGTCAAATTCTTCACCATAGCTGTTTCTTTCCCACCAAAAAGGAAGCCTTGTGTTGGTTTGATTTCCGACTTCATTCATAGTGGATGCATCAAATAGCCGACCATTTACCATGGTGTAGTGAACAGAGTTCGTATTTCGGATATCTTCCAGAGGATTTCTATCTAATACAATGAGATCAGCTAATTTTCCGACTTCCAGCGATCCGATGTCGTCATCTAATCCTAAATAATGAGCACCATTCAAAGTTGCCACTCTCAGTGCTTCCATATTGGTCATTCCGCCCTGACTCATTACCCATAATTCCCAGTGAGCACCTAGACCTTGAAGTTGTCCATGCGCTCCAAGATTCACTTTTACTCCAACATCCGTCAATTGCTTAGATGTTTCTGCAGTAAGAATATGTCCATGTTCATACTCTTCGTCCGGGATCATGGTTCTGTGGCGCGACCTTGGATCAATTACACTACGAGGTGTAAAGGTAAGGAGCTTTTCATTTTCCCAAACATTATCCTTTTGATAGAAATAGTATTCTCCACTTACACTGCCATAATTCACTAAATGAGTAGGAGTATATCCTGTTCCGCTGTTACCCCATAATTCAAGCACATCCTTATAAGCAGGAACAACAGGAATGTTATGTTCTATTCCGGTATGTCCGTCTAAAATCATATTCATATTATGAAAGAAAAAGGAACCACCTTCAGGAACTACCATCATTTCGAGCTCTTTGGCTGCTTTCATAATTTGCTGGCGTTGTTCTCTTCTGGGCTGATTGTAGCTTTTCACAGAAAATGCTCCGAATGCTTTTGTACGTTTTAAAGCGAAGAGTGCGTCATCATAGTTATTAACAGTGGCTTTAAAGGCGCCATCTGCTCCGTAAAGAATTACTCCCGTAGAATACACTCTCGGTCCGACCATATTTCCTGCTTTAATCGCTTCAGAATGAGAGAACACCATTTCTGAATTTGAGGATGGATCGTGAGCAGTTGTAACTCCATAAGCAAGATTAGCAAAGTATTCCCATTGCTGTTGTGGGCTTAATCCCAATCTGAAATTTCCTAAATGCCCGTGAACATCTACAATACCGGGCATAATAGTTTTGCCGGAAGCGTCAATCACTTTTGCACCGTTCGGAACAGAAACATTTTCTCCTATAGCTGTGATCTTATTCTGTTCAACTACAATAGTTCCGTTTTCAATAACCTGGTCACCATTCATAGTTATAATTCGGGCATTGGTGAAAGCAATGGTTCCCTCCGGAACATAGGTGTCTAATTCCAGTCCGATTTTTATGCCGGTTTTCGGAGGTTCAGGTAAACTATCTGGTGCTCCGTCAACAAATTTGAAACTGTCTTTAAGATCTACGCTGAAATACTCTTCCCCTAAAGTCCACATTAGTTTTTTGCTGTCAGAAGACCAATGCATATGGTATCCGCCTTCTGATGCCACTAATGAAACAGGAATAGATTTTGTATTTGGGGAAAGCTCAATTGGTTTTCCGGGACTGGTCATTGGTGCGATGTACACTTTATACAAATTCGAAAACGCCATCCATTTTCCATCGGGGCTTGGCACAAACTCATGCCCGTAACTTGAAGTAAACAGTGTTTTTTGATCTTCACCATCTAAATCCACGCTGTTGTACGATTTGTTTATAGCACCAAATATATATCCCCCTGATTGATACATTATCCGGTCTCCTGTGGCATTGAATCGAGGAAAAGAACCATTCACATCCAACATCTTTGGATCACCACCGGAAGTTGGAATAGTATAGATTCCCGGGTTTAACGTGTGAACAAAGCCTTGTTGACCATTACCGCTCTCTTTTCTGAACACGATCGTTTTTCCATCAGGAGAAAAAGCAGGTTCCCGGTAAATTCCTTTTTCTTTTGTAAGTACCGTTGGTCTTTTAAATCGATCTTTGGTAAGAAGGTTTACCACATTTAAAGCACCCATTTCTTCATCACTCCAGCTTACATAAGCAAGTAATTTTCCATCAGGAGAAAAAGCTGGTTCAAACTCAAAATCTGTTTCTCGAGTCAGCCTTTTTGGTGTGCCATTTGGTAGTGCTTTTGTCCAGATATAACCGGCCGCATTAAACACCAGAGTTTTTCCATCGGGAGAGGTTCTGGCTGTTCGTATAGCTTTGGCTGTGAATGTTTCAGGTGATACATCCTGTTTGTATCGGGCAGCTTCATAAATTGTATGTGTAGACTCCACTTCGAATGGAATATTGGTTACTTCTTTAGTTTGTACGTTAATCTTATTGATCTTACCATTTGCCCAGATTATAATTTCCTTTCCGTCAGGCATCCAATTGAAATTGGTATACACGCCGAAAATTGCCCATGCTTCCTGTTGATCTTTACTCAGGTTTTCGTAAATCGGCCATTCTTTTCCTGAAGAGATCTCTCTTAGATAGAGCACACTTTTTGTTCTTACTCTTCTTACAAAAGCCAGGTGTTTTCCATCGGGAGAAATTTGTGGTCTTGCTGCTCCCCCATTTCCACCGGTTACAGTTTCGATATCACCTTCTTTTGTATCGTAACGACGAATTACATAGATCTGGCTATTAGGATCTTTATTATACTGGAAAAATCCTCCGGGATAATTGTCTTCGCTATAGTAAATATATCTTCCATCAGGAGAAACAGAAGGCTCTCCGATGTCCTGTTGTTCATTTTTCTTTTCTACTAATTGAATTCCTGATCCACCGGATTTATGATACATCCATATTTCACCGGCACCTAAAGAACGAGTGGAGGAAAAGTGTTTTTTTGCGATGATATACTCTCCATCCGGCATCCAGGTTGAATTGTTAAGTAAGCGGAAGTTCTCTTTGGTTACCTGAGTTGCGTTTTCTCCGTTTGTGTCCATAATCCAGATATTATCGCCACCACCTGCATCACTTGTAAATGAGATATGATTTCCATCAGGGCTAAATCTGGGCTGAACTTCAAAAGCATGCCCGCCTCTCAACAAAGTAGCGTCCCCACCTTTTATTGGCATGATGTAAATGTCGCCCAAAAGATCGAAAACAACTTGTTTTCCATCAGGACTTACATCCAGATTCATCCAGGTTCCTTCATTTGTAGTGAATGAGTGAGTTTTGGATTCGCCTAAATCAGGATTGTTGACATTCCATTTATCCTGTGAAAAAGAATTCAATGAAACCAGAAGAGTAAAAACCAACGATAAAAGTAACTTCATATCTGTATAGTGTGTTTATATTTTTAGCGATAATAGTATTTAAATATCATAAATTTTAGTGATTCAAGCTTTTTTTTAGAAATGCATATGTAAATCTTTATCACAATTAATTATTAAACTCAGTTATTATGTGCATATTCATGGGGGTTTTCAAGAAAGTAGGGTAATGAAATACTATCTATCCATTATTATTTTATGGGGATTTTCAAGTGTTGTTCTGGCTCAAAGGTATGATGTTAAGAGATACTCAGTAAATGAGGGTATGCCTTCGGGTCAGGTATATGATATCGAGTTCGATGAAAATGGATTTGCATGGTTTGCTACAGCCTATGGTGTTGTTAAAACGGATGGGGTAAATTTTTATACGATCGGAGAAGAACAGGGGCTGAGAGAAGAGACATCAACCGAGCTTTATATAGATAGTGATGAGAATTTTTGGGTTGCTTCTTTTAATAAGGGCGTGGGTTTAATAAAAGAAGATTCCGTAGTATACCTTAAGGAGCTAAGCTTTCTTAATGATAAAGATGTGAATTATATTACAGAATCTTCCAGCGGAAGACTTTGGTTTGGAACAGATGATTCCGGAGTTTATTTATGGAATAAGAGAAACAATACGGTAGATTCATTAAGTATTTCAAATTCACCACTGCCATCAAATACAATATGGGATATCTATTTTGACGGTTCAGGATTTACCTGGATTTCAACCCAGGCAGGTCTTGCTATTTTGGACAAGGAACTGAATCAAAAAATGATCTTTACCGAAGAAAATGGTTTAAATGGTTCTGCAGCTTATCAAACATACGAAGTGAGTAACGGCGATAAATGGATTGCTTCTACAAATGGAATTACTATAGTAAAACCTGATCTTTCTACAGAAAATATTTCTGAAATTAATGGCACCAAATTAAATTATGTCTTCAATATTATTGAAGATGATTATGGTCATATTTGGATAGGCACAGAAAGAGACGGTGTTTTTTGGTATACCGAGAAAGAATCAAGGCATATAACCAAGAAGAATGGGTTAAGTAGTAATTTTGTGTATCGTTTTGTAAAAGATAGCCATGGTACAGTTTGGGTGGCTACAGACGGAGATGGGGTTACTATTTTTAAGGATATGCAATTTCAAATATTCAATTCTAATTCGGGGTATGGAGCAAATGAGGTTTACGGAGTGCATAAAGCAAAAAATGGAGCGCTTTGGTTTGCCAACAGTAAAGGACTAACCCGTTTCGTAAATGGAACTTTTGAATCGTTCAAATTTCCTGAGGAATATGATAAGGCAGAAATTTGGGAAATTGAAGAACTAGAAAATGGCACCCTTGTATTACTTTCATATGAAACCAATTTACTTACTTTTGATGGGAATACGTTTTCAAAATATGAATTTGGAATTGAGGATATACGGTTTTACAACACCGATATTTTAATTGAAGAAGACGGAACTATAATTCTCTCTGGTGAAAATGGACTTTTGTTTATTCAGGGTAACAAAGCAGATACCTTAACAACTATTGGAAAAGGTTATTGGGATAAATACGTGAATATCATCTACAAAGACAGAGAAGGTATTTATTGGCTGGGAACAGAAAATGGGGTCATTGAATATAAAAATGGTGTACAAAAAAGGTATAGCAAGAATGAAGGTCTGGAGGGAGCAAGTGTTTACGAAATTAAAGAAGATGAGTTAGGAAATATCTGGTTTGGTACAAATAAAGGAATTACAGCATTTACTAAACTAAAAGATACAGAAAATCCGTATATGATCCGGACTTTTGAAACGGACAAAAATTATCTCACAGAAACTATGTTCATACAATTTGATTCTCAGGGTGGATTATGGCAGGGAACCAATGCGGGTTTGAATTATTATAATTTGCATGAATGGGATGAGTCAGGAAAAACAAAGAGCATACATTTTTCGCTGCAAGGATATGGAAAAGGTATAGAATTTAACGGTTCAGCAAGTTTGATTGATGAAGAGGGAAATCTCTGGTTTGGAACTGCTGAAAATGGGGTGGTTAAGTATAATTTCCCAAAAAGAACCGGTGTTTTGGAGCAAGAAGAAGCCCCTAAACTATTTTTTAATGATATTTTTGTTAATGGAAATATGCTTGACTTGAACCACTCAGATCAGGATCCTATTGTATTAAATTTTGATGAAAATAATATCGAAATAGACTTTGGCGTACTAAATTTTAAAGATCCCGAAAGAGTAACCTTTAAACATAAACTTGAAGGTTTCGATACCGAGTTTTTATCAGATGGTGATGATAATACAAGATTATACACAAATTTAGAGCCGGGACAATATACTTTTAAAGTATATGCCAGATCGCCGGGGTCAGATTGGAATAATGAGCCTCTGAGCATCAAATTTTTAATCAAACAGCCTTATTGGACCCAATGGTGGTTTATTGTACTGGCTGTATTATTGTTAATAACAATTCTGTATTTGATCGTAAAATTCAGAGTAGCATATCTTGAGAAGAAAAAACTTAAAGTGTTAGTTGATGAACAAACTGTAGAACTTCAGGGAGCTTTAGAAGAAAAAGAAGTTCTAATAAAGGAAATTCACCATAGAGTAAAAAATAATCTGGCAGTTATATCAGGCTTGTTAGAAATGCAAAGCTGGTCTTTAGAGCACCAGGAAGCACAAAAAGCACTAAATGAATCCAAACTAAGAGTTCTTGCTATTGCTAAGATTCATGAAAATCTATACCAGAATAAAAATTTAGGAAGAATTGATTTCAAAATTTTTCTTGAAGAGCTAAAAAATGGAATAGCGGCTACGATGAATGTGAACGGGAAGGCTATTGAAATTAATCTTAATGTACAATCCGGTTTGATCAGGCTCGATCAAGCGATTCCCTGCGGACTAATTATAAATGAACTTTTGACAAACGCTTACAAGCATGCTTTTGAAGACGTACATGAAGGTATGATAGAAATATATTTTGAAGAAAGAGACGAGTTTCTGCGTTTAGAAGTACGTGATAACGGAAAGGGCGTTGACGAAAATATTTTAGAGACGAATAATTCTTCTTTAGGAATTACTCTGATTCAATCATTAGTTATTCAACTGGATGCGGATTTTAATATTAGAAATGAAAATGGAGCTGTTTTTGTGATAAATATCCCAAACGAAAATACTAGCTCTTCGATTTAAATTTTTTGATGAACTTTTTCGTGTAATCAGAAAGTACAAGTCTTCCGCTGACTTCTGCCCGTTGCTCAAGTAATTCAGTCCAATTTTCTGTTCCTTTCCAAAGCACTTGTTTTAATTCCTGCATAGCCTCCGGGCTACTCTTCGATAGTTGTTCAGCCAATGCAGACACAGCATTATCCAGCTCTTCCGTTGTTTCAAATTCTCTTTTGAATAAACCTTTTTGTGTTGCCCAGGATGAGTCATACCATGAAGTAGCATCAACAGCCATAGTTGAAAAAGCAGAAGTTCCCACAGCACGTTCTACAGCTGGACCAACTACAAATGGTCCAATTCCCAACGCCAGTTCACTTAGTTTAACTGAAGCACCTTTTTTGGCAAAAGTATAATCGCCGGCAGATGCAATTCCAACTCCTCCACCTACGGTTTTTCCGTGAACTCTTACAATAATCAGCTTTGGTGATCGGCGCATAGCATTTAAAACCAGAGCAAAACCAGAGAAAAATTGTTTTCCGGTTTCGAAGTCTTCAATGGCAATTAATTCATCAAATGACGCTCCGGCGCAAAATGCCCCTTCACCTGAACTTTTAATTACGATGACTTTTATTTCGTTATCTTTTCCAGCTTCATCAATGGTAGAAGCCAGTTTTCTGAGTATAGCTCCAGGCAATGAATTCCCCTTTGGATGAGAAAATTCGATGGTTCCGATATTATTTGAGATCGTTAGTTCTACGTTTCCGTCTTTAGACATATTTAATAGTTCTTCAGGAGTTCAGAATTTCAGGAGTTTAGAATTGATCTTCCATAACTTGAAAGCATTTTACTCACTTCTTCAAGAAGATCGTTCAAGTTTTGAGTTGATCCGTATCCCAAATCCTGAGCGAGTATAAGGTAATATCTGCATTCTTCCAATGATCCTTGTGCGATATTCATGAATCTTGCTTTATCTTTTCGACCTCTTTTTTTAAATCCTTCTGCAATGTTAGCAGCGATAGAAACAGAAGCTCTTCTATACTGCGAGGTAAGTCCATAAAGTTCTTCTTTGTGGAAACCCTTTGAGTAAGCATAGCTTTCAAGAACAAATTTATGCGCTTTCTGCCAAACTAAAAGATCTTTAAATGTTCGTGCTGGTTCCATAGATAAAAATTACTTTAAGAGTACCTAAGTAAGACCAATTCAAAGCAATTCCTTACAAAAAAATAAATTCTGAACTACTGAATTCTGATTACTTCTTACACCAAATCTATATCGAGCTTGTTCTTCCGTTTCACCAACGTCAGAATGGTATACTCAGCAACTAAAACGTCTTCCTGATTTTTCACTTCCACATCCCAATACACTACTCCAAAAGGGAACTTATCCATTTCCCGTTGTTGGCGAACTGTTTTTCGCTTAACAATGAGTTTAGTTTGGATGGTATCTCCGGGAGCAACAGGAGCTAGAAAGGCCAGATTTTCTAATCCATAATTTAAAAGCACAGGTCCTTCGTCAGGATGCACAAATTGTCCTGCAGCTGCTGAAAGCACGAAATATCCGTGGGCTACAATTTTACCAAATAGAGATCTTGAAGCTGCATCAGGATCAGTATGAGCATAAAAATGATCACCGGAAAGGTTTGCAAAATCTTCTACATCCTGATCTTTAACTTTTCGAACATCAGAAAGCAAAGACTGTCCCACTTCCAATTCTTCAAAATACATTTGGAATGGATGCTTCGGCGCTTCTTTCGTATCTGCCCCTTTAATATGTTGTTGAACAATGTTCATCAAAGTAGTAGGGGAGCCTTGTAAAGCTATTCTCTGCATATTATGAAGCACAGCCCTCGCTCCACCAAGTTCTTCTCCTCCTCCTGCGCGACCGGGACCACCATGAACCATATGCGGCATTGGTGAACCGTGACCGGTTGATTCGCCGGCAGAGTCTTTATTGATCACCATAAATCGCCCGTGATAAGGCGCACATCCTAAAGTAATTTTAGCAGCAATGTTATCATCAGCAGTAAATAGTGAAGCCACTAAAGAGCCATCAGATTTGTTAGCAAGCTGAATAGCTTCTTCGGTAGAATCATAAGGCATAATTGTAGTCATTGGTCCGAAAGCTTCCACTTCATGCACTTTATCAACCTTCATCGGTTGATGGCAAACCAAAACTTTGGGGCTTGTAAAAGCTCCATCACGAGACCCGTTTGAGAAAATCGTATCCGTTACATCTTCCAGAACTGCTAACTGTTCATCAAATCTTTGAGATTGCAAGCTGGAAGCCAAAGGCCCCATTCTGGTATCCTTATCAGTTGGGTCGCCGATGGTTGTTTTAGAAAGGAATTTTTTGAGTGCTTCAGAAACGTCTTCAACTCGATCTCTGGGAACAATGGTTCTGCGAATGGCGGTACATTTCTGTCCTGTTTTTACAGTCATTTCCATCCCAACTTCTTTTATGAATAAACCAAACTCTTCCATATCAGGAGTAACATCCGGACCAAGAATTGATGCATTCAATGAATCGGCTTCCATATTAAATTGAACTGAATTAGCTACAATATTAGGATGCGATTTCAATTTCTTACCCGTGGTAGCAGATCCCGTAAAAGAAACAGAATCCTGACTGTTTAGATGATCCAGAAGATCGCCCGGTTTGTCAGCTGCTATGAACTGAACACTACCTTCAGGAAGGATTTCAGATTCAATGATATCCTTAAAAACTTCGTAGGCTAAGTAAGATCCAACAGGAGAAGGTTTAATGATACAAGGCTGTCCAGCCATAATAGCCGGTGCTAATTTTTCAACCATTCCCCAAACCGGGAAATTGAAAGCGTTTATATGAACGGCTATTCCATGTTTTGGAACACAAATATGTTGCCCAACAAAAGTACCACCTCTGGAAAGTCGTTCAGTTCCACCTTCAACATGGAAAGGGAGATCAGAAAGTTCTCGACGGGCTTTGCTTGAAAGCACAAACATGGAACCATAACCACCTTCAATATCAATCCAGGAATCTCCGCGAGTGGCACCGGTATGAGAAGAAAGTTTGTAATGTTCTTCTTTACGCTCCATCAAATAAGCAGCTAGAAACTTTATTTTGAAAGCACGTTCATGAATAGTGAGTTTTCGAAGCGCAGGTCCGCCAACAGTTCGTCCGTATTCTAAAGCTGACTTATAATCAATTTCAGCATCTATGAGTTGAGCAATAGGTTTTTCATTAATAGCACTGATAAGATTGGTTTCAGACCCTTCTGTTAACCATTTACCTTGTATATAGCTTTTTACTTTTAGCTCGCTACTCGTTTCTCGATTCTCGTTATCAGTTTCCATAATTATGATTGTGTTCTTTCTACCGATTGGATGAAGAGGTTCAATTTTTTCCCAAGTTTATCATTTAATTCTATCAGTTCAAGATAAAGTTCTTTGCTCTTTAATGATTGAGTTTCATATAGCGAGTCAAGATGATCTCTAGTCTCATCGTTAGACGCGAGAGCAAAAATTAAGAATCGAACATATTCCCTTTTATAACTTCTTCTACCATATCCTTCAACAATATTCGAGCGCACCGATTTTGAAGATCTTCTTATTTGACTTCCGGTTTCGTAAAGCTCAAATTGTGGAAGTTTTAAACTCATAAAATGAATTTTATTTGATTGTTCCTTTGCAAGTTGCCAGATCTCTGAATTACGGTAGCTCATGATTATATTTCTAAGTTAAAAGAAACGAGTAACCAGTTACGAGTTTTTTTCGTCTAGTCTTTTTGGATGCTCATCCGCTTCTTGTAATTCATCGAACGCATGCTGGAAGGTGTCCATCAATTCCATGTATTTTTCAGAGTTCTTTACTCTGTCTTCAAGTTTTCTGGACTCAAGAGTTTCATTTTTAGCAACCTTTATAAATCTCCAAAACTCAAAAGTAACGGTTTCACCTTCATAGTCCAGATAAATATTCCCTCGTTCATCTACAGATTTATAGATAAACATTCCTTTGCCATACGGAGTTACATGATTTACTCCTTCCATATATTTGTATAAATCAGCTTGTCTGGCTTTCATATATCCAATCGCTTTTCCAACATTCCAACAGAAGATCTTATCGCCTTCTCTCCAATGCAAAATATCCGGATACCAGGTATGAGGAGGTTTTCCTTTTTTCTTATTTGTAAATAATCCCATGTTTTGGCTAAGGGTGATTAGTTTTTGTGTTTAAAACCTGAAGTCAAAATAAAACAAAGTAAAGAAGCTACCAATAACCAAAAACTAATAACTATTCTTAGATTTTCCCCACGTATCATAATTTGAATCCTGATCCTTTCTGTCTTGGGGAACTTCCCTGAGCGGTTCACATTCTTTCAAAGTTTCATGCAGTTCATTAGGTAATCTTTGATACCAACCTGTGCCCTCTGTTTTCCAAGCTAACATTTCATCAGAAACATCTTTCACAATTTTTGCAGGATTTCCAACCACTACTTTTCGATCAGGAATCTCCGTTCCTTCTTTAATAAATGCCAACGCACCCACTATCGATCCTGCTCCGATTTTCACATTATCCATAACAACAGCATTCATCCCGATAAGACAATTCTTACCTAGATGAGAACCATGAATAATTGCACCGTGTCCAACATGGGCTCCTTCTTCCAAAGTAACAGTAACTCCGGGAAACATATGAATGGTACAATTTTCCTGAACATTGCATCCATCTTTAATGACGATCTTTCCCCAATCTCCTCGTATAGCCGCTCCGGGACCGATATATACATCTTTCCCGATAATCACATTTCCTGTCACTGCAGCAAGCGGGTGGATGTAGGCACTTTCATGAATTACCGGTTTGTAGTTTTTATATGAGTAGATTGCCATTCGGCTTAGTGTTTAGGAGATTAAGTTATTGAGTAATTAAGTGGATTTCTTTGCTTTTTTAAGATACTGAACATATCCATTTAATATTTTTAAGCATTCAAGAATTTGATCATTCAGGATTTGAAATTGCTCATTGGAAATATATCCTTCGTCTTTCGCACACATCAAGTGTTCAAGAGTTTCATATAACGAACCTCTCGCAATTCTACAAAACTGAATATTTTCCTGATAGTGAAACCGACCAAATCCCTCTGCAATATTTGCAGGTATTGATCTTGATGATCTAATTATTTGGTCTTTTAATCGGAATTTCTCATCAGCAGGGAATTTTTTTACCAATTCAGAAATTGAAATCCTTAATTGTCTGGCTGATTTCCAAGATTCTAATTCAGATAGTTTATACATAGTAGATACTCAATAACCAATAACTCAATCACTAATAACTAAACCTTCTCCAAAACAACAGCAAAACCCTGCCCAACTCCTACACAAAGTGTGCAAAGTGCGTATTTGTTATCAGAATTTTCATGTAGTTCGATAGTAGCAGTCTGAAGTAATCTTTGTCCGGTCATTCCTAATGGATGTCCGATTGCAATTGCGCCACCGTTAGGATTCAGTCTTGAATCGTTATCTTCAAGTCCAAGCTTTCTGGTAACTCCCAGAGATTGACCGGCGAATGCTTCGTTGAGTTCTATAATATCCATATCGTTCAAAGAAAGTCCTGCGCGTTTCAATGCCTTTTGGCTAGCTTCAACTGGACCGAGTCCCATAATTCTTGGCTCAATCCCTGAAACTGCAGAAGCGACAATTCTCGCTTTTGATTTGAATCCATATTTTTCAACCGCAGCATCTGAAGCTATCAATAAAGCTCCGGCTCCATCATTTAAACCTGATGCATTTCCCGCAGTAACGGATCCGTCTTTTCTGAACGCAGGTCTGAGCTTTCCGAGAATTTCAGCAGTGGTATCCGGTCGCATAAATTCATCATGCTCAAAAACAATTGGATCACCTTTTCTTTGAGGGATTTCAACAGGCACAATTTCCTTGGCCAAACGACCTGAATCTCTGGCAGCTCCGGCTTTCTGTTGACTCCATGCTGCGAATTTATCCTGATCTTCACGAGAGATTCTATGCATTTCCACAACATTTTCGGCAGTCATTCCCATGCCATCTGTTCCATGCATATCATGCATTTTCGGATTTACAAACCTCCATCCAAAAGTGGAATCATGCATTTCATTCGTTCCTGAGTAAGGAGAGTTCCCTTTCCCTAAGACAATTGGTCCACGAGTCATATGTTCCACACCTCCGGTGATAAAGACATCGCCTTCACCGGCTTTTATTGCATGATAAGCGCGAATTGTGGCACTCATTCCTGATGCACATAAACGGTTCACGGTTTCGCCCGGAACGGATACCGGAAGTCCCGCAAGTAAAGCAGCCATCCGAGCAACATTTCTGTTATCCTCTCCGGCTTGATTTGCACAACCCAATATCACATCTTCTACTGAAGCAGGATCTAATTCCGGATTTCTTTTTAATAACTCTTTGATGGGAATAGCAGCAAGATCATCAGCTCTGATAGAAGAGAGAGATCCTTTCAATTTTCCAATTGGAGTTCTGATTCCGTCGATAATGTATGCTTCGCTTTTAGACATGAGATATTAGTACTTAGTATGGAGTATTTAGATTTTAGTACTTAGTTTAAAGAATTTGATAGAGAATAAATCATTTTCTGAATTTCATTTATCGATTCAGATAAAACAGGCAATGAGTCAGGATTTAGAAACCCTAGGTTTTTTGAAATAATAAGTTGAGTTTCAAGTTCAGAACAAGAACCATAGGCATAATTAAGAAAAAGTTTGAATTCTTTTTTTGATTTTCTACCTGCACCCTCAGCAATATTTGAACTTATTGAGACAACACTTCTTCTGATTTGTGAGGTTATTCCAAATTTCTCTTCAGCAGGAAAATTGTTAGTAGAATTATAAACTTCAGTTGCCAACTCAACCGATTTTTGCCAAACCTTCAATTCTTTAAATTGATGCATAAATACTCCATACTAAATACTAAAATCTAACTACTAATGACTACCCGTCCTATAAACCGTGCCGCGGAAATCAGCTACTAAATCATCATTCTGATTCGTAATCCTGACCTTATAAACGCCGATGGTTCTTCCATTCTGAATTTCTTCTGTTTCAGCTATTAAAGAGTCACCCACTTCTACTTTTTTAGTGTAGTTGATGTTGTTTTCCAAGGCAACTGACACGGATCCTCTTGAGTTGGATGCAAAAGCCAAAGCACTATCAGCTAAAGAGAAAGTAATTCCACCATGACAAATTCCAAACCCATTGCACATTTCTTCCCAAATGGTCATGGACAATTTTACATAACCCGGTTCTGATTCTAAAACCTCAATTCCCATCCACTGGGAAAAGGAATCTTTCTCCATCATGGATTGAATTATGTTTTTATAGTCTTTACTCATTTCATTTTGTTTTCAGTAATCAGGAGTTCAGAATTCAGCAACACTCGTGTTCAATTCTGAACTCCTGAATTCTGATTGCTGTCTACTGATTTCCTCTTACCATTCTTTTTAAAAGCGGATTTGGTCGATATCGATCTTCCAGATATTCATCATATAAAGCATTCATTCGTCCTAAGACTTTTTCTAATCCTATCTCTTCCGCCCATGCAAGTAATCCTTTTGGGTAATTCACTCCGTTTTGCATTGCAAGATCAACATCTTCTGCTGAACCAATATTCATGAAAACGGCATCAAAGGCTTCGTTGATCAACATTACAAGTATTCTGTGAAGAATTTCTTCGCCTAATTCTGTGTCAGTATTCGGATCAGGATTCTTAGCATCCTCACCATAATTGTAAAATCCTTTACCCGATTTTCTTCCCAGCCAACCGGCCTCTACCAATCTTTTTTGAGTGAAGGAGGGTTTGAATCTGGGATCGTAGTAAAATTCTTTGAACACGCTTGATGTCACTTCATAATTTACATCGTGACCAATTAGATCCATTAGCTCGAAAGGTCCCATCCTGAAGCCGCCAATTTCCTTCATCGCCCAATCGATGGTCGGGACATCGGCTACACCTTCTTCAAGAATTCGAAGCGCTTCAGAATAAAAAGGTCGAGCCACGCGATTCACGATGAATCCGGGAGTATCTTTTGCTAATACAGTGATCTTTCCCCAGCCGGAAATAAACTCTTTGGTTGATCGTGCCAGATCAGAATCAGTGGCTACACTTGGGATGATCTCTACTAATTTCATTAACGGAGCAGGATTGAAAAAATGAACCCCTAAGAACCGTTCCGGTTTTTTTAGTGCTGATGAGATCGATGCAATGGAAAGGGAAGAGGTATTCGAAGCAAGCACACAATCTTTAGAAACAATTCCCTCTAACCGTTGAAAAGCATCTTTTTTGATGTCGATATTTTCAACAATAGCTTCAATTACAAAGCCACATTTTCCAAACTCCGTGATGTCTTCAACAAAATGAATCCGGGAAAGAATGCCATCCACTTCTTCTTGTGACATTCTACCTTTTTCAACCTGACGGGTCAGGATCTTTTCTAACCCTGATTTAGCTTTTGGAAGTTGTTCGGCATAAGCATCGTACAGATAAACTTCATGACCATTTGTAGATGCTATTTGTGCGATTCCGGCGCCCATCGTTCCCGCGCCAATAATTCCTACTACAGAATCTGTATTTATCATTCCCAATAAGTTCTTTTACATTAAAGTCCGATTCAAGATAACAAATCTTAAGGGGAATTTGAGTATAGCATTGTAAACATCGTTACAATTTGCTATCATAATGATATCATTTAATGAAACCTGTGATTATGCCTGATGTACTAATCAGAAATATCGATGAGAAAACACTGAACAAACTCAAAAAAAGAGCAGAAAAGAATAATCGTTCGCTTCAATTAGAACTTAAAAAGATGCTTGAAGAATATGCCGGAACGGATATGGACGAAGCAAGAAATATGATCAGTGAAATCTTAGAAAAATATAGAGCGGAAGGAAGAATCTTTTCAGATAGTACCAAAGACATCAGAGAAGATAGAAATCGATGAAGAACTGCATAATTGATGCTTCAATAGCAGCAAAATGGATTTTCTATGAAAAAAACTCTGATCAAGCCGAAATTTTTTTAAAGAAAATAGATAGGATGCTAGTGCCGTACCTCTTCCTTATAGAAATGAGCTCTATAATTAGTAAAAAAGTTAGGAAAAGGGAGTTAAGTATTAGCGAAGCTTTAGAGAAAAGAAAAGAGCTGGAAAATTTGAATTTCCAAGTATTTTCAGAAAAGGCAATTTTAAAATTAGCATTCGATATTTCAATTTCTCTTCCAATTACAATTTATGATGCCAATTATTTAGCACTAGCGATCAAGAAGGAAGGAAAATTATATACCTCTGATAACAGACTGGTAAACGGATTATCTACTACTGTTTTTAAAGACTACGTAGAAAATCCACTATAAATTAAATTTTCACTGCCCCTTAAACTCAGGTTTTCTCTTCTCAAGAAAAGCAGCAACTCCTTCATGATAATCTTCTGTACTGCCTGCTTCCGCCTGAAGGTCAGCTTCCAGATTCAATTGGGTTTCAAGATCATTATTAAACCCTTCATTAAATCCTTTTTTGGTTAGTCCGTAGCCGCGAGTAGGCATTTTTGCGAATTTCTTACAGAGAGCCATTGCCTCATTCATTAATTCTTCGGCAGGAACTGACTTGTAGATCATTCCCATTCCAACAGCTTCAGGTGCTTTTACTGGCCGCCCTGTAAATGTTAATTCTGTCGCTCTTGCTAAACCAATTAACCGGGGGAGAATGTAGGTTCCACCGCTATCAGGAATTAAACCAATATTAGAAAACGACTGGATAAATTTTGCGTCTTCTGAAGCAAGAACCATATCGCAAGCCAGCGCAATATTGGCTCCCGCACCTGCAGCCGTTCCGTTAACGGCACAAATAACAGGTTTTTCTAAAGTCCGAATGGCTTTGATGATCGGGTTATAAGTATGATGAACAACTTCGCCAAGCTCGCGATCGGGATCTTTGGCAATTTCGGTCACTTCTTTTAAATCCTGACCGGCGCAAAACCCTTTACCATTTGCAGTGAGTAAAACACAACGGATTTCATCATTGGATTCGGCTTCTTTAAAAGCATCCTGCACTTCTTCAGCCATTCCGTAGTTGAAACTGTTTAATACATCAGGGCGATTCAGAGTTATGGTTAAAACGCCTTCTTCTAAATTGCTTTCAATAAACTGTAGACTCATTTTATAAGCTGTATAGGATTTTGAAGTAGATAATTTGTTTGAATAGTCAGTGAAAAAGAACTGAAATGCAGCGGTTCATAAGCTCTGAAATCGAATGGAGCTACAGCATTAAACTGATCAACGGGTGATCTGAATTTTAATCCTTGAAGCATAAAGCCGGTTCCGACCAAAACTTTATTCGTTTTAACTTGAAGAGGCTTTATCTGAAACTGGTGATTATAGTCAGGAATAAAATTAAATGAGATCTTTACATCATTAGTCCGATTGTTCATTTTTTCAAGAACCTGAGCACTCACTGAAAGAGTCATTAAACATAGAAATAAAGTCAGGATGAAAAATTTACTTTTCATATACATTTAAAATGTTCAAAGGGTTGATTACAAGAATTGCAAAAATATTGAGATTTACAAGCGGTAGATCCGAACTGACTTTCAAGCTCAGTTTCAAAAGAATCACAAAAAGGGCAGGGTACAATTTTAGTTCCTGATAAACTCTTTAAAAAGTCATCATCAGTCACAGACTTTTCAGGAGGGGCAATACCGTAGTCCTTAAGCTTAACTTTGGCTTCATCCGTCATCCAGTCAGTAGTCCACGCTTTCGAGAAATCGAGTTTTACTTCAAAATCTTCAATATTCTTTTCTTCCAGTTTTTCCTTCACCATTTTTTCGATGGCATTCATAGCAGGACAACCGGAATAAGTTGGGGTAATTTTAACGGTCACTTTTCCTGTACTATCTATATCAACACTACGAGCTATACCCATTTCGATAATATTGAGAACAGGAATCTCCGGATCTGTTACCTCACGGATATAATCCCAAATTTGCTCTTCGGTATGTAGGGTTTGAGTTGACATTTTTTAGTATTGAGATATTAGTACTTAGTATTAAGATCAATTTAAGCGACGCTAAAATCTAACATCTCAATACTAAGTACTGTTCCTACTTCCAATCAGCATCAGGGTGCGAGCGTCTTAAAAATTGCATCTGAGCAAGCATATGTCCGAGGTGCTCCGTATGCATTCCCGTTCGACTTCCTGTCATCATAAACTGATCCCAATCCGGAACGTTTAATGTGGCTTCTTTTAAAGTGTCTTCCACTAATTTCTTCCACTCATCTTTGAATGATAACAAATCAGCCCCGTTTCCTTCAGCCAACATCATTTCATCAACGCCATCAATGTAAAATATTTCTCCGGTGTACATCCAAAGTTCATCGAAAGCTTCTTGCATCCTTTTGTTGCTTTCTTCTGTTCCATCGCCAAGCTTGAGTACCCAGTCTCTGGAGTGTCTCAAATGATACTTAATTTCTTTAAAATGCTTGTCGATCATCCCGGCAAACTGTTCGTCTTTAGCTTCTTTAAGTTGCTGATATTGAAAATAGCTGAAAGAACTGAATAAAAATTGTCGGGCAATGGTAAAAGCAAAATCGCCTTTCGGGAGTTCACACAGCTGCAGATTCGTAAATTCAAAATCGTCTCTGAAATAAGCAAAGTGATCTTCATCACGACCTTCATCTTCAACTTCTGCAGCATAGGAGTAAAGTGAAGAAGCATGTCCGATCAAATCTAAAGCCATGTTCGCTAAAGCAAGATCTTCTTCCAAAACCGGACCATGACCGCACCATTCTGACATTCGTTGTCCAAGAATCAGTCGGTCATCGGCAAGTCTAAGCAGGTAAGCTATTTTAGATTCTTTAAGTGATAATTCTTTCGTTGTATTCATTTGATAGTTATTGGTTATTAGTTATTTGGTTTCACAAATACACTAATAACAATTAACGAATTAACTTCTTTTTTTTACGGCTCTTGGTACACTATAAAATTGTGGATGTCTGTACGGCTTATCAGATGCCGGATCAAAAAATGATCCCATGTCTTCCGGTGTGGAAGCAGTGATCTGATCAGATGGCACTACCCAGATTCCGATTCCTTCATTTCTTCGTGCATACACATCACGTGCGTTTTGCAAAGCATTTTCTGCATCCGAAGCATGTAAGCTTCCTGCATGCTCGTACGGTTTACCGTTTTTAGGTTGATAAAAAACCTCCCACAGAGGCCAATCTTTTTCGTTGTTTTCGGACATATAATATTAAATTGTCATTCAGAGCGATAGCGAAGAATCTTCACGATTAAATCGCTACATACTTTTATTTGTGAAGATCCTTCGGAAGTATCCTCAGGAGACTTCAACGGATTACGAAGCCTTTTCCCGGCTTAATTTTTTCTTTCTGGCGTATGCTTGAGCCGCTTCACGAACCCAAGCTCCTTCTTCATGTGCTTTTCGGCGCGCTTTCATACGCTCACGATTCATCACACCATTTCCTTTAACTACATCCCAGAATTCATCCCAGGGCATTTCACCAAATTCCCAGTGACCGGTTTCTTCATTAAACTTCAGGTCAGGATCAGGTAGTGTTAATCCAACTGCTTCAGCTTCCATCACTACCCGGTCAACAAAATGTTGGCGAAGTTCATCGTTGGTATTCAATTTGACCTGCCATTTTAATAATTCAGCACTGTTTGGAGAGTCAGAATCATTTGGTCCGAACATCATCAAGGTTGGCCACCAAAAACGATCAACGGCATTCTGTACCATTTTGCGTTGTGCGGGAGTTCCTTCAGCAAGTTTAGCCACCATTTCATAACCCTGCTTTTTGTGAAAACTTTCTTCTTTACAAATTCTCAGATTTGCACGAGCATAAGGCCCGTAACTTGAATGAGCCAGTTTAGTTTGATTTACAATAGCCGCTCCATCAACCAACCAACCAATCACGCATACATCCGCGTAACTTAAGGTCGGATAATTGAAAATGCTGGAATACTTAGCGTTCCCATACAAATACTGATCAATTAGCTCGCTGCGTCTCACTCCCAGAGTTTCAATAGCGCTGTATAAATATAATCCGTGTCCGGCTTCATCCTGAACTTTAGCAAGTAGAACTAATTTTCTTTTCAATGACGGAGCTCTGGAGATCCAGTTTCCTTCCGGAAGCATACCTACGATCTCGGAATGTGCGTGTTGGCTACCCATACGGATGATCTGTTCCCGATAGCGTTCAGGCATCCAATCTTTGGGTTCAATTTTTTCACCCGCATCAATTCGGGCTTGAAAGTCGTCTAATTGCTGTTGTGTCTCCATGGTGTAAGCGCTTTTTTTGTTCAGTGGCATAACATCCTTTAAAAGAATTACATTCCGTGAATATAATAAAAGCAGACTATTGATTTTTGTTTATTCATTTCCTTTCATACATTTTATACAGTTATTATTTAAGAACATTCTAAATTTAGATATCCGGAGATAAAATGGATCAAAAATGACGTGCTTAGTTAGCAACATTAATAGTTCTACTCAATGTGGTATAATTATCTAGTAAAAGGCAAAGCAGTCATTTATTTTCAATAATCGGATAAAAGTAGTAGTTGGGTAGACCGAAATTTCATTCAAGAGCTACAGCAACTCAATATTTTGCAGTACTGTTGAATGCCAACCTGAACAGTTTGTAAAAATATAACGATGAAAGATCAAGACAACGTACTGGAAAGAGAAATAGAAGAAGAATTTGACGACCATCTGGGATTGCAGGATGTGGATTATGTGGAGCATTATGTAAGTAATGCTAAACAAACCGCCCATTATTACATCACAACGTTTGGGTTTCAGCTTAAAGCTTATTGTGGACTGGAAACCGGAGTTCGGGATCGCTCTTCTTATTATTTAGAACAAGGAAATATTCGATTTGTAATTACTGCTCCGTTAAGCAGTAAGTCGCCCATTTCAGAATTTGTGAATAAACATGGAGATGGCATCAAAGATATTGCAATGCACGTGGAAGATGTAGACCGTGCATTTAAAGAAAGTGTGAAGCGCGGAGCCGAAATTGTTGAAGAACCACATTCTGTAACTGATGGTAACGGAACTATCAGAAAAGCAGCAATCAAAACTTACGGTGATGTAATTCACTCTTTTATAAACAGAACGGATTACGATGGAATTTTCTTTCCAAAGTATGTTGCAAAAGAAAGTCTGATCAATGCCGAACCTGTTGGTGTTCAGTTTGTGGATCATTGTGTAGGAAACGTAGAACTTGGAGAAATGGACACTTGGGTAGCTTTTTACAGAGATGTGCTCGGTTTTACACAGTACATCAGTTTTGATGATAAAGACATTTCTACCGAATACACCGCTTTGATGAGTAAAGTGATGGCAGGCGGACGTGGAATGATCAAATTTCCGATCAACGAGCCGGCCGATGGGGTAAAAAAATCACAAATTGAAGAATATCTGGATTTCTTTGAAGGACCGGGAGTTCAGCATGTGGCTTTATTAACTGCTGATATAATCGATACCGTTACCAAACTTCGTGATCGTGGCGTAGATTTTCTGAAAGTGCCGACAACATATTATGAAGAATTAGAAGATCGAGTCGGAAAGATTGACGAACCAATTGACGTGCTTGCTGATTTGGGAATTTTAGTAGATCGTGATGATGAAGGATATTTACTTCAGATCTTTACGAAGCCTGTAGTTGATCGTCCGACATTGTTTTATGAGATCATTCAGCGAAAAGGGGCTCGTGGTTTCGGAAAAGGAAATTTCAAAGCACTTTTCGAAGCCATAGAACGCGAACAAGAATTACGAGGAAACCTCTAAACGAATTATTAATTATGGATTATGAATTTTGAATGGCTGCTAATTCAAAATTCATAATTAAACATTCAAAATTAAGCCATGTATTATCACGCATTAGGAACCATCCCGCATAAACGTCACACGGTATTTCGCCGACCGGACGGAGAATTGTTTACCGAAGAATTATTCGGAGCAGAAGGTTTTCATGGAAACAGTTCATTGCTGTATCACTATCATATGCCGACACGAGTTACCAAGATCGAGCAGGGAGCAAAAATCGAAGTAAAAGCGGCAGATGATCAAACACTTCGTCATCGTCATTTGAAGACCAAGGATATTCCAACAGGCGGAGACGCCATTACCGGTCGTAAAGTATTGATGTTCAACAATGATCTTCAGATCGGAGTGATGCGTCCAACCGACGCCATGAACTATTTCTACCGCAATGGTGAACATGATGAATTGCTGTTTATTCATGAAGGAACCGGACATCTGCAAACCAATTTCGGGCGACTGGATTTCGGATATGGTGATTACATTTATATTCCTCGTGGAACGACCTACCAAATGAACTTTGATACGGATAAGAACCGTGTGTTAACCGTTGATTCAACCGGACCGATTGATTTCCCAAAACGATATCTATCGGAAATGGGACAGTTCATGGAAAATTCCCCGTTTTGCGAACGTGATTTCCGTTTGCCGCAAGAGCAATTGTTTTTTGAGGAAGAAGGAGAATTTGAAGTTCGTATCAAAAAGGGTGGAAGAATGCACCATTATACTTTTGATCATCATCCATTAGATGTGGTTGGCTGGGATGGATATTTGTATCCGTGGATATTCAACATCAAAGATTTTGAGCCGATCACAGGTCGGGTTCACCAACCGCCACCGGTACATCAAACCTTCCGTGGACATAATTACGTGGTGTGCAGTTTCTGTCCCAGAAAATTCGATTATCATCCCGATGCAATTCCGGCGCCATACAATCACTCAAACGTAGATTCAGATGAAATGCTGTATTACGTAGAAGGCGATTTTATGAGCAGAAAAGGAATGGATTACGCAAGTATTACGCTACATCCCGGTGGAATTCCACACGGACCACATCCCGGAAAAGCAGAAGCCAGCATCGGCGCTGAAGAAACGGACGAATATGCAGTGATGATCGATACCTTCAAACCGATGTACGTCACCGAAGAAGCCATGCGACTAGATGATCCGAGCTATCCGTATTCTTGGCTGGAGGGGAAGTAGTTTGAGACTCTTTTTGCTCATAGTGTTTGTCGGATTGAGCCTTTGTATAGAACAGGAATTTTATATTTTTTCCAGAGAAAATACACCCGAATTATTAAAGCAATGTTCAAGGTGGGTTCCCTACGTTACTGCAACTTGGAAAATTAATGATGAATCAATTGAAAAGCTTAAATCTGATTTCACTCAAATCACAATGGTGAAAGAGAAAATTTATCGTGATTCCACAAACTCTATATATTTTGAAGGTCGAAGTATATCAAATTTAAGCGAATATGATTATCAAATTGGAGGTGTGAATGTTGACGGCACTCAATATCTTTATTTGAATGCTTTTCCAGAAGATTATTTGGATGATTGGCCAACAAACGTAATTTCAATACCGGACTTAAATACAGACCCGATTAAGGTTTGTGATGGAGGTTCAAGTTTTTGGGGAATTCTATATAACCCTAAAACAAGAGAATTTTCTGAGTTGTCAATAAATGGCGGGTAGAATGTGCTAGTCTTAATTTTTTGTACCTTTTTCATCAACGCAAAAGTCAGTCATTCAAGATAGTTGAAGAAGTTTAGCTATTTGTGCAGATCCTTCGGAAGTATCCTCAGGATGACTTTCAGGAAAGCAAAGAGATGTAACACTAGTTGCACCAGTCAGTAAAGGTTCTCATCTTCAGGCGTTCAATCCAAAAAATTATGTCATGAAGAAGTATTCCCTATTCTTAATTCTCATATTCCTAATTCAACTATTCAGCGAAGCGACGGCCCAAACCCACAATCAGTACGAAATTTCGTTCGAAAATGCGGTTCATCATGAAGCAGAAATTTCAGTCACATTTCCGAACATAGAAAACAAAGTACTGGAAGTTCGAATGAGCAGAACGTCTCCGGGTCGATACGCACTTCATGAATTTGCCAAGAATGTGTACAACGTGAGGGCGGTGGACGGAAACGGAAATGAATTGGAAATCACCCGACCAAATCCACATCAATGGAATATAAGTGATCATGATGGTACCGTGACTTTTAGTTATACATTATATGCTAACAGGGGAGACGGAACCTACACCGGAATTGACGAGACGCATGCACATCTGAATATGCCTGCTACCTTTGCCTGGGCAAGGAACTACGAATACCGTCCGATCCACATCACCTTCAACAAAAGAGACGACCTGAATTGGAAAGTGGCCACTCAACTAAAGCATCTGGAAGGTGATACCTACTACGCCAAAGACCTTCAGTACTTTTTAGACAGCCCGACTGAAATTGCAGATCAGCATTTCAGGGAAGAAAAAGTAAATGGGCAGAATATCAGATTGGCATTACACACTCCGGCTTCAGATAAAGAAGTGGATGAATATTTCGGCAAGGTGATGGCGATCGTAAAAGCGCAGGGAGATATTTATGGTGAAATGCCAGAGTTTGATTATGGTGAGTACACGTTTTTGTCCTGCTATATGCCCAATGCCAGTGGTGACGGAATGGAGCACAGAAATTCTACCATCGTCACCAACTCAAAACCATTAGATCGTCCTTTGGGAGAAACCAGCATTGGAACTATCTCTCATGAATTTTTTCATGCCTGGAATGTGGAGCGTATTCGTCCGGCGAGTTTAGAACCATTCGATTTTGAAGAAGCGAACATGAGCGGAGAATTGTGGTTTGCTGAAGGTTTTACGAGCTATTATACCGGACTGACTTTAGCCAGAGCTGACATCAGAACAGATAAACAATATGTAGAAGGATTAGATGGCGGGTTGAATTATGTGATCAATTCTCCCGGAAGGAATTACTTCAATCCCATCGAAATGAGTTATCAAGCTCCGTTTGTGGATGCGGCGCGATCAGTAGATCCTGTGAACCGATCTAATACCTTTGTTTCCTATTATACTTATGGAAGTGTTCTTGGATTGGGCTTAGATCTTTCGCTTAGAACCATGGATAAAGGCTTGAACCTCGACGACTTTATGAAATCCGTTTGGATGAAATACGGTAAGACAGAAGTTCCGTACACCGTTAAAGATCTGCAGGTTGCTTTAGCAGAATATGCCGGAAAAGAGTTTGCTGATACTTATTTCAATAATTACATATTCGACAGCAAACTTCCTGATTATAAATCACTATTTGCTAAAGTAGGAGTTAAGCTTGAGTTAGCCGAACCAAATAAAGCCAGTCTTGGAGAAAACATCAGAAAACAAAATGATGAATGGAGAATGACTTCAAATGCAACGGTAGGAAGCCCGATCTACAAAGCAGGAATAGAATCCGAGGATGTGTTTATTTCGGTTGCAGGAACGGATTTGAATTCCGTGCAAAATGTAGATGAGATTTTATCAAATCATAAACCCGGCGATGTGATCAAAGTAGTGATCGAAAGATGGGGAGAGCCTAAATCTTTTGATGTAAAACTAGAAGCTTCTAAACGATTACAAACCACAATCGATGAAAATGCAAGTAGAAAGGAAGCCGAGAGAAGGAATGCCTGGTTGGGAGTGAAGAAGTGACAGAGTTAGGGGAAAGTGACTTAGTGACAAAGTGGATTAGTTATTGGTGAACAAGGTTATATGTTTGGAAGCAATTAACCGGTAAACATTAGATTGATTTTTAAAACTTTAAACAAGGGACCCAACGATATTTTAAGTCTTTAGCGGTAGCGATGACTTAAAATTGGAAGTTCAGGAAGTCTCTGACTTCCATTAAGTTGAGAAATTATCAAATTTAGCGATACTAAAGTCCTTGCTAGTTTATGTTCAGTTTTACACAAAGCACATAAACAAGAAAGGTTTTCAACCCTGTCGATGTAGAGGCTTGAGGATCTGTAGGGAGTACATTTCTGTGCTTATACAGATTTCGAATCAGGTGCGGAATGACGCATTATCTGACATTCTGGGTAAAAGAGAAGAATCTTGTCGAGTATTCGCTAAGATCCTTCGGAGGTATCCTCAGGATGACTAACCACTCTAAATCAGCGAAATCAATGATCAAAATCAGTGATCATAAAAAAGAAGCCCCTTATCCAGAGGCTTCTCTTGTTGTTAGCAATCTATAGCCGTCTCACAAAGTGAGCAGCAACTATAATCCAGTAAAATCACCATTAAAGAGACTCCTTTCCCAAGGCTCTCGATAAATCAGTAATACAGAAACAAATTAATCCATGATCTTGCGCAAGAATGCGGGCTGATCAGAATCGTCTTTTTGAATGCGCTCTGTTCTGCTTTGGAACGGAGCTATATTATCTCTGCTTTTAGTTTCCTGCTTTGGTTCCTCAGCCTGATATCTTTCTTCCTGCGGATCATTCTCTTGTTCTTTTTGTCGAACGGAAAGATCACGGCGCAGGTAAGAAGGCGTATCCAATTTCTTCAGATTACCTTCTCCTTTGTAATAATCACTAGGAGTACGAGCAATTCTGCTTGGAACTCCCTGAGGCTTTATTTCCTGATTATTTAAAGCATTTTCCGCTGCTTTATTTAAACCTGCAGAAGCATTCGGCGCAACTTTCGCTGTAGTTCTGTCTTCAGCTAAGTCAAAACCGGTAGCGATTACCGTAACTCTGATCTCATCGGTAAATGTTTCGTCAAGTACAGTACCTAAAATGATCTCTGCATTGTCACCGGCTTCCTGCTGAACAATACTTGTAGCAGTAGTGGTTTCACGCATACCTAAAGCTGAACCGGCGCTGATGTTAACAAGAACACTTCTTGCTCCGCGAATACTAACTCCATCTAATAACGGAGAATTGATAGCAGAACGAGCAGCGATCTCAGCTCTGTCAGGGCCTTCAGCGGTTGCTGATCCCATAATTGCAGCTCCACCATCGGTCATTGTAGTTCTAACATCCGCGAAATCAAGATTGATCAGACCAGGCATTAGAATTAAGTCGCTGATACCACGTGTTGCATTATATAAAACTTCATTGGCCAGTGCGAAAGCATCCATCAATGTGGTGTTTTCGTCTGCAATGTCCAGAAGTCGTTCGTTTGGAATAACGATAACGGTATCACAGTTCTTTTTTAGTTCTGTGATCCCTTCCAGTGCAAATTTCTTACGGATCTTACCCTCGCAATCGAATGGAGTAGTAATAATTCCTACCGTAAGAATTCCTTTACGTTTGGCCATTCCTGCAACCACAGGAGCGCCTCCGGTTCCGGTACCGCCACCCATTCCTGCAGTTACGAATATCATATCCGCAGTTTCGATGGCTTCTTCAATTTCGTGTCGGTTTTCTTCAACCGCTTCTCTGCCAACTTCCGGACGAGCTCCTGCTCCTAAACCGTTAGTAAGTGAAGTTCCAACCTGAATTTTTACATCAGCCTGGCTGTTTTTCAGTGCCTGGGCGTCGGTGTTAAGTGCGATGTATTCCACACTGTCGAGGCCCATATTTATCATATTGTTGATTGCGTTTCCGCCGCCGCCGCCTACGCCGACCACTTTGATCTTTGCGTTTTCCTGACTTTGTTCGTCGAAAAAGAATCGAGTATTATGGTTAGCCATGATTACTCCTTGTTTTTGTATTTATTTACTGGATTGTATTTTGTAGATGATTGCTGTTTGCTAAAGTTCTTTGAACCAACTTTTCATACGGTCGGCGATCTTGTTCATCACCTGTTCCATATTTTTTCCGCCTTTTTGTGATGATGGCATCATTGTTTGATTGTTGCCCATGCCTGTTTTTAAAGCATGAACCACAAGACCAACACCGGTAGCGTAAATTGGACTGTTTACTTCTTCCACTAAACCGCCTGTGATTCCTAACGGAATCCCGATCTTGGCATCTATTCCTAAGATCTCGTTAGCCAGTGGACAAATATTCTTGATCAAAGATCCGCCGCCGGTAAGAACTACTCCTGCACTTAGTGCTTCTGAGTAGCCACTGCGTTTGATCTCGATCCCAACTATTTCCATGATTTCTTCCATTCTTGCCTGTATAATTTTGGAAAGAATGCTCTTTGTAATTTCTTTTGGTGGACGTCCGGCAATTCCCGGAACGGTGATCACTTCGTCCTCTTCGATCATATCAGCATAGCTTTCGCCGTGCTTTCTTTTCAGCATTTCGGCCTGATCGTCAAGAACACTTAAACCAAGACGTATATCGTCCGTTACTTTCTGTCCGGCAATGGCAACAACTGCCGTATGTCGGATGGTATTATCCTGGAAGATGGCTACATCTGTAGTACCACCTCCGATATCCACCAACACAACTCCGGCTTCTTTTTCTTCTTCATCCAATACTGAATAAGATGAAGCTAAAGGTTCCAGAATCAGATCTGCCACCTGATAACCGGCTCGTTCCACACAGCGATACATGTTTTTAGCTGCGGAAACCAAACCAGTGATAATGTGAACTTCTGCTTCCATGCGCATTCCGCTCATTCCAACCGGATCGCTGATGCCGTCCTGACCATCAACTACAAATTCCTGAGGAATTACGTGAAGAATCTGTTGATCAGTTGGCAACATAATGCGCTGACAGTCTTCCAAAAGTCGTTCCACATCATGAGCGGTGATCTCATTGTCTTTGTTATTGATGGTGATCACACCTTTACTTCTCATGCTTCGAATGTGATCGCCCGCAATACCCACATTCACAGAATTCACCTGAATTCCGGATGCAAGTTCAGCCTGTGCAATGGCGTCCTTGATTGCGTTTACGGTCTTATCAATGTTAACAACCACGCCACGATTTAAGCCATCGCTGGGAGCTTTACCAACTCCAAGGATGTTGATTCTTTCGTGCTCAATGGAAGCAACGATTGCGCAAATTTTTGTAGTCCCAATATCGAGACCGACCATGATGTTTTCTTGTTCAGACATTATTGATACCGCTTTGTTTGTTGATTGCTAAAATTGTTTGCAGATTTTTAGAGTAAATAGAGACAAATTTTGACCCACCCCTCAATCCCCTCCGTGGGAGGGGAAGCTCTTTAAGTTCATTAAGTCTTCGCAAAATGAATTGCGAAAAGGTGATTAGTCCCCTCTTGAGAGGGGAAACAGGGGTGTGTTCTATATGAAATTGATTGATATTCATATCTTAACCTTCCCTTGTTACCACCTGATTGGTAAATCTGAGATCTACCTGTTGCATGGTTTGGATTCCTTTCACCCGAATTACCTCTGTGTAAAAAGCTTCCCAGTTTTCAAGCTTAATTCTGAAGTCATTACTTCCGAATAAAAGCTTTACTCCGTTTTCCTGGCTCAGTGCCACAACACCTTCTTCTTTGTTGTAAGCCACTTCGCTGATGGTCAACCATCCGAATTTGTTTTGCTTTGCTTCCGTTAAAAAAGTGCTTATTTGCTTGAAAGCTTCACTTTTAAGTGTGTCAGAATCTGTGGAAGCATCAAACCCATAAACCAAAGGCAGATTGAATGTCTTATTTTCAAAGATCGGAAGTTTTACTCCTTGAGCATCCACATAGGCTCTTTTTTCATCTTTAATAAGTAATGCGACAGGTGTACGTTCCGTAATTTCAATATTCAGATCGCCGTTTGGTTCTATGTAAGGTGTCGCACTTTTTACGTAGTCTACTTCTTCAATTCTTTCAATGATTGAAGTCAGATTCAGACTGTCGGGATGTATTCCAAATGGGATATTTGCTGCTTGTGTGAGCACTTCGATCTCTGTAATTACATTTCCGGAAAACGACAACTCATCAACAGTCACATTTCTGTTCCAATAAACAGCCGCAAGCACAGCAACTCCAACAACCAGCATGATTGCTGTTGCCCAGGGGAGAAGCTTACTTTTTTTTACGTCGCTATTTGTGCTGTTTCCTGACACTAACTATTTGGCTCCTGTTTTATAGTTTCCGCTTTCCAATTCCTTTGCAAATTCTTCGCCGTATTTATAGATATCACCGGCACCCATGGTTATGATGATGTCTCCGGCTTTTGAAATTTCTTTTAGAGTTTCCGTTACATCTGCTTTGTCCTCAACATAGATCACATGCTTATGACCGTATTGCTCAGCCGTGTCAGAAATCAGTTTTCCGGTTACGCCTTCAATTGGTTTTTCTCTGGATGGATATACATCTGTGATCAACAGCACTTCAGCATCAGAAAATGAAAGACCAAATTCCTTATACAGATCCTGAGTTCTGGAATACAAGTGAGGTTGGAAAACAGCTACAATTCTTCGATCAGGCCATCCTTTGCGAGCTGCGTTCAATGTTGCAGCAACTTCTGTTGGATGATGTGCATAATCATCGATAACCATCACGCCTTGTTCTTCAACTTTCTTCTGAAATCTCCTGAAAACTCCCTGATAGCGTTCTAATCCTTGCTTGATCAGTTTAAAATCAATATTTAACTCAATTCCTGTAGCTACCGCAGCCAGTGCATTTTTTACATTATGATCGCCCGGAGCTTTTAAAGTGATCACTCCAAGTTTCTGATCATCATTCATCACCGTAAATGTGCTGGTAAATTGATTCATTTGAATATCAACAGCACGAACCTGAGCTTGTGGACTCAATCCGTATGAAATGATTCTTCTTTCCAGATCAGGAAGAATGCTTCGTACATTCGGGTCATCAAGACAAACAATTACAGCTCCATAAAAAGGAACTTTGTTGGCATAATCGATGAAGGCTCCTTTCACATCTTCCAGATCGTCGTAGATGTCTAAGTGTTCAGCTTCAATATTGGTAATAATAGCAATTGAAGGAGTGAGGCGAAGGAAAGTTCGGTCAAATTCGTCTGCTTCCACAACAATAACATCACCTTTTCCGACAACGGCATTTGTTTTGTCGAAACTATGCACTTTTCCGCCAACCATGATGGTAGGGTCATAATTTCCATCCTGAGCAACATGACCGATCATGGTAGTTGTGGTGGTTTTACCATGTGTTCCTGCAACACCGATTCCAAACTTCATTTTCATCAACTCAGCGAGCATTTCAGCTCTTTTGATGGTAGGAATGCGATTTTCTAAAGCAGCTTTGGTCTCTTCGTTCTCAGTTGCTTTAACTGCACTGGTATAAACCACAACATCGGCACCTTCAATGTTTTCAGGAGCGTGCCCTTGGTAAATAGTAGCGCCAAGTTCTTTCAGGCGATCTGTAGTTTCATTTGAAGCTCCATCAGAACCGGTTACTTTATAACCTCTTTGTATCAAGATCTCAGCCATCCCGCTCATACCAATTCCACCGATTCCAACCATATGAATATGTTTGGTTCGTCCAAATACGGGTTGTGTTTGAATTCTGTTTTCCATCAACTGTTCTTCGATTTTGCGAGTTCTAAAATTTCTTTTGCGATCATCTTTGCTGCATCCGGTTTTGCAAGTCTTAGTGCAGCTTTGTTCATTTCTTTCAATTTTTCCTGATCTCTGATCAATGAATGAACCAGTTCAGGCAAAGCATTTACTGCATCGGCATCTTTCAATAATTCAGAAGCTCCGGCATCAACCATGCTTTGAGCATTTTGTGTTTGATGATCTCCGGCTACATTAGGGGAGGGGATCAAAACACTGGGTTTCCCTGTCATCATAAATTCAGAACATGAACTTGCGCCTGCACGGCTGACGATCAGATCAGCAGCAGCATACGCTTCCGGCATATTGTCTATGAAAGCTGTAAGCCTAACATTGTTATTCTCTTTCAGATCTACTTCCTCCATTAGAGCATCGATGTATCTGCTACCACATTGCCAGATCACTTGCAGATCAGAAAGCTTCTTCAGATTCTCTTTTACTGCGTCGTTTATGGTTTTGGCACCTCCACTTCCTCCAAGAACCATCAATACCGGTTTTGAGTCGTCAAAATCAAAAGAATTTAGTCCAACACTTTTTTCTACTTTGTCCAGAGTATTTCTGGTTGGATTTCCTGATTCCACGATCTTATCAGAAGGCAGATATTTTGCTGCTTCCTTGAAAGCTGTAAATATTTTGGATGCGAACTTAGCAAGCATTCGGTTTGTGACTCCGGGGAAACTGTTTTGCTCCTGAATCACCACTTTCACTCCACGTTTTCCTGCAACCCAGCCAACCGGTCCGGCAGCATATCCACCACAGGAAACCATAACCTGAGGTTTGAAAGAGCTTACTATTCCAAAACTTTGAACTATACTCGTTATAAGTTTTAAAGGGAACAGCATGTTCTTTAGGGTAAGTCTTCGGTGAAATCCACTTATCCAAACACTTTTGATCTTATAGCCTGCTTTTGGAACAGCTTTCCATTCCATATGATCTTTAGTTCCTACAAATAAGATCTCAGAGTCAGCATGTTCGTTTTTAATAGCATCAGCGATAGCGATGGCCGGATACACATGTCCACCAGTTCCGCCTGCAGCAATTAAGATTCTCGGATTATCCATAATACATAGTCCTCCGGTCTTTATGATGCTTCGAAATATTCAGTAAGATTCCAACCATCAATCCTGCAAAAAGCATACTGGTACCACCGTAACTTACAAACGGCATAGGAAGCCCGGTTACCGGCAGCAATCCACTTGCTACAGCCGCATTTACAAATCCATATAAAACGATAGTGAGTGTACATCCAATTGCCAGAAGAGAACCAAGAGTGTCTTCTGCATTTTTGGAAATGAAAACCACTCCACGGAATAAAATAAGAGTGAAAATGAGTATCAAACTCATAGCTCCGAAAATTCCGTATTCTTCGGCTATAATTGCGAAAATGAAATCGTTATAAGGAGCAGGGAGGAAGTCACGTTGTGAACTTTTACCTATTCCAACTCCAAAAAATTCTCCTTTAGCGATAGCAATATGAGCTTGTTGCGCCTGATAGCCTGAGCCCTGAAGGATCTTAGTACTTTCAATATCTTTAACCTGTGTGATATAATTATCAATCCGGCTCTGTCTATTCTCAGATTGATTCAGAAGTAACATCCCCCCAAAAACACCGATCAATACAAGAGTTCCCAATTGCAAAGTACTGGCTCGGCCTATAAACATAACGATCAGGCAAATTCCGAACAGTATTCCGGCACTACTAAAATCCTGGACACCTATCAAAGCACAGGTAATAATCACCCAAACCATAATAGGGATAAAGCTTCTCTTGAAATCTTTGACATAATCTTGCTTTTCCGAAAGAAGTACGCACACATGTAGTAATAATGCCACCGTAGCTACCGTGGATGGCTGGAAAGTAAATCCACCAACATTTAACCATCTTTTTGCACCAAATTGTTCGGTTCCAAACATCAATACGGCAACAAGAAGCACCCAGCTTATGACCATTCCTAACCGGCTGAACTTAGCCAGTGTATGATAATTGATCTTTGAAACGATCAGCATTACCACGAAAGCAATGGCAAGTTTAATAATATGTCCGGTTACCAGACTAAAGGCTGTAGTTGATTTAGATTCAGCGAAGTAAGCGATAGAGGAATACACAGCTAGTACACCGAACATCATAAGCGCAACAACGGCCATCAGCAAAAAGCGATCGCTGCCTTGCTTACGGTTGTCAATATCTTCAGGGCTGGTGCCTATGATATTAGATAAATTGCTATGTGGAGACGTATAAATCATACGTAAATCTCAAATTTCAAATACCAAATTCCAGTAACAGCAACTTTCGGCTGTTTAAAAATTGATATTTGATGTTTGTTTGTCATTTGTTGTTTGAATTTTGTGATTTAACTCTCTAGAGCTTATAAACTTCTTCTTTAAATACTTTTCCTCTGTGCTCGTAATCGTCGAACATATCAAATGAGGCACATGCAGGACTCAGCAAAACAATCTCACCTCGTTTCGCTACTTTTTGAGCTGCACGAACTGCTTTCATCATGCTTTCAGCTCTTACAAAATTAGGGACCACTTCACCCAGTTGATCTTCAACCCGATCCTTTGATTCTCCAATTGCAATAATTGTATGAACCTTTTCTTTGATCTGATCAACGATCTCGCTGTAATCATTTCCTTTGTCTCGCCCGCCAACAATCAATGTCATTGGAACCTGAAAACTGTCTAAAGCGAACCAAACAGCATTTACATTAGTAGCTTTGCTATCGTTTATATATTTAACTCCGTCTACATCACGAACTTTCTCAAGGCGATGTTCAACGCCCATAAAAGATTGCAGACTTTCGCGAATGGCTTCATTTTTTATTTCAGCCGCACGAGCAGCTAAAGCCGTTGCTAATCCATTGTTCAAGTTGTGATTTCCACTAAGGCCTACTTCGTATACCGGCATAAGCGTTTCTTCCTTGTTGTTGAATTTGAAGATGATATGTTCGTCGCGTACAAAAGCACCTTCCGGTACTTCATTGTTGTATGAAAAAGCCCATAGCTTTGGAGCGTCTTCTTTTTTCTGAAGCGATTCCACGTGGCTTTTTATGATCGGATCATCATAATTGAATATGAACCAATCTTTTTCAGTCTGATTTTCTGTTATTCTGAATTTTGAAGCGGCATAAGCTTCAAAGTTGTCTCCGTATCTGTTTAAATGATCCGGAGTAATATTGAGCAACAAACTTATGGTTGGTCTGAATGTATCTATATGGTCCAGTTGGAAGCTGCTGATCTCAAGTATGAAATCGCCACCGGAGCTATCAACTACATCCGAAAATGCTACTCCTATATTTCCCGAAACGGAATGATCTCTTTTAGCTGTTTTCCAAACATGATCCAGCCAGTTAGTAACCGTAGTTTTTCCATTGCTACCAGTTGTTGCAATAATTCTTTGATCTGTGAACCAACTTGCAGCTTCAATTTCTGAGAAGACTTTTTTCCCTTGATTCAGATAGAATTGAATAATAGGAGACTCCGTAGGAACTCCCGGGCTTAATACAACAAAATCAGCTTGCTTAGCTTTATCGGAATGACCGTTTTCTTCAAAGTCGATTTGGGCATTTACAAGGTTCTGTTTCCAGTCATCTTTAATGATTCCATAATCAGACACAAAAACATCAGCTCCTTTTTTCTTAAGAAGAATGGCAGCAGCAATACCACTTCTGGCAGCACCAATAACAACGATATGTTTGTTAGCTACATCCATTATCTGATCTTCAATGTTAGAAGGCTCAAAATTCCCAGCATTACTGTGATGATCCAGAATCGAACTACGATCTTTTGTTCCGACCATCCTTTTTTCTCAAAGTGATGATGAATTGGTGTCATCAAAAACACTCGTTTTCCTTCGCCATACTTCTTTTTAGTGTACTTGAAATAGGTAGTTTGAATGATCACAGAAAGTGTTTCAAAGAAAAACACGCCACAAATGAAGGGGAGGAGCAGCTCTTTGTGAAGCATTAATCCCAGTGCACCAAAAGCACCACCAAGCGCCAAAGAACCGGTGTCGCCCATGAACACAGATGCCGGATTGGTGTTATACCATAAAAACCCCATACAACCACCGATGAGTGCAGCACAAAAAATAGTAAGTTCACCCGCACCCGGTAGATACATAATATCTAAATATCCGGAGAGGTCGGTTCTGCCTGAGACGTAAGCAAAAATTGCGAATACAAATCCGCAAATTGCAGAAACACCTGAAGCCAATCCATCCAGGCCATCTGTTAAGTTTGTGGCATTGCTTACGGCAGTTATCACAAATACCGCAACAGGAATAAATATCATCCAGCCTAGTTCTTCACCAAAGAAAGCATAATCAATATTAACGTTTTTGAGGAAAGGAACGGTTGAAAGGGTATTCACATCAGCAAAATCAGGATGGAAATACAATACAGCTCCAACTACAATTCCTACACTAACCTGTCCAACTATCTTAAATCGACCAGCAAGACCACTTTTATCTTTCTTTACCACTTTGATGTAATCATCGATAAAACCAACTATACCAAGTGCAATAATTACAAATACAATAAGCCAGGCATATACACTATCCATTTTCATGAACAGAACAGACGGGATGATTACAGCAAGCAGAATTATTACACCACCCATCGAAGGCGTACCTGCTTTTGCCTGATGATGGTCCAATCCTACATCATCTCGGATCACCTCTTTAAGTTGCATATTGCTCAGCCATTTGATAATTCTTCGTCCGATGATCAGACTTATGATTACAGATGTAACAGCAGCTAACCCTGTTCTTGTAGAGATATATTCGAATGCTCCTGCACCGGGGAAGTCAAAAGCAGTATCAAGCCAGGAGAATAATTCGTAAAGCATCAGAATCCTCCTTTTTCTTTAAGTTCAAGGGCTTCTTTTGCAACCAACCGGTCATCAAAAGAGTATCGTTTTCCGTCAATTTCCTGATAATCTTCATGTCCTTTTCCGGCAATAAGAACGATATCATTTGATGAAGCCAGCTCAATAGCTTTAAAAATGGCTTCTTTTCTGGATGTGATGGTTACTACATTGTCAGTGTTCTCAAATCCCTGCAAAATATCAGCGATGATCAGGTCAGGGTTTTCAGTTCGTGGGTTATCACTGGTTACAATGATTTCATCCGCATATTCTGAAGCAGCTTTTGCCATTTCCGGTCTTTTGCCTGAATCTCTGTCTCCACCTGCCCCAAATACGCAATATATAAATTGCTTTGTAGTACGCAGATGTGATAACGTTCTTAGAACATTCTCTAGAGCATCAGGAGTGTGAGCATAATCAACAATAACTTTAGGCAGGGCCGTATCTGAATTTATAGTTACAGCTTCCATTCTACCCGGGGCTCCCGGAACTTTTGAGAGTGCTTTAGCCACCTCATTCGCATCGAAACTAAGCTCTGTACAGATCAAAAATGCTTGAGCAATGTTTCTGGCATTGAAATCCCCAACCAAGGTAGATGAAATTTCGGAGCCATCGACAGAAATTTTTAGCCCTTGAGCAGAATTGTTTAAGACCTGAGCGTTTTTCCCGAATGAAAGCACTGAAATTTGAGCGGAGATCCCATCAGCCATAAAAGCCCCATAAGAATCATCCATATTAATGATTGCAGATGATTCCGGTTTTAATCCATCAAAAAGGATTTTCTTAGCAGCGGCATATTCTTCAATAGTCTCGTGATAATCGAGATGATCCTGCGAAAGATTGGTAAAAGCCGCTACTGAAAAGTCAAAACCTTCAACTCTAGCCTGATGAAGAGCATGAGAAGACACTTCCATAACCAAATACTCTGAACCTGCTTCAATCATCTTTTTCATGTCGGCAGCAAGCTCTATCGGGTCGGCAGTTGTTAGAGTACTATCCAGAGACTTTTTGAGAATCTTTTTCTCAACAGTCCCCAAAAGAGAAACTTTCTCACCGAGTTCTGTAAGCGTTTGATACACAAGTGTAGCAGTAGTTGTTTTACCATTTGTACCTGTGATTCCAATAATTTTAAGCTTGTCGCCCGGATTCCCAGCTATTTTTTGAGCTAAAGGTCCTATCAATGATCGAGTATTTTCAACTTCAATCACACATACTTCAGCGTCAGTATAAAAAGATTCTTCACAGATAATAACTTTTGCTCCGCGGTGGATGGCATCATCTAAAAACATATGGCCATCTACTTCAGTGCCACGGATTGCTATAAAAACAGAGCCTTCTGTAACCTGACGAGAATCCTGAACAAGCGAACCAACTTCACCTTCCGGTTTAAAACGGGAAGTATTTAATGGGTTAATAAATTCTATGAGATCATGTGTATTCAATCTCTGTCCTCCACAGCTACAAGTTCAAGTGATTTTGCTTTGCCACGAATGGTAACTGAACTTCCCAGTCTCATCATATCACCTGCTTTAGGAAACTGCCGTTCAACAGTGCCGGAGCGATAGGATTTAACATTCAATCCAAGTTCTGCTAAAATGGTAGTTGCCTGACGCATGCTCATTCCCCGAAGTTCGGGAACTTCCGCAAAGCCTTCTTTAACCTTCGAACTGTCAACCGGTAAATAGGTTTCCGATAAAGTGAGAATAATTTCATCTTTTCCATTGAGCTCAGTTCCGGGAGCAATAGTTTGTGAAATCACATACCCTGCTTTCCCTTCAATGGAATAAGGGATGTCAAATTTCTTAAGGATCTCTTCGCTTTCATCTTTTCCGGTGCCGATGAATGAGGGAGTTTTTGTAATTAATTCAGGTTCTTCTTGTGGTGACATACTTCGTTGTATATCGCCATCTAAACCTGCAATTCTTTTTGCAGTTTCTCTGAAAATAGGCCCTGCTGTATAGCCTCCGTATCCACTGGTTTTTGGCTCATTCAACATGATAAGGCAAACATACTTTGGGTCTTCAGTTGGGAAAAATCCTACAAATGAGGCAAGATATTTATTGGAATAACGCCCTTGATATACTTTTTTAGCAGTGCCTGTTTTTCCCGCAATTCTCAATCCATCGATCTGTGCCCATTCTCCGGTTCCTGAGTCCGTTACCACGCTTTCGAAAATGGGAAGTATTTTCTGAAGTGTTTTTTCTCTGGCTACACGACGAATTTCAATTGGCGTGTTATCCAAAACAACATTCCCATTTTGATCTTCAATTTTATCGACTAAATAAGGACGCATCAACATTCCTTCATTAGCAAAAGCAGCATAAGCTTGGGTAACTTGTAGTGGTGTAGCTAAAACCTCGTATCCATGACTCATCCATGGTAGGCTTACCAAACTCCAATCGTATGGCTTGTTCAAAATTCCGGCTACTTCACCGGAAAGATCAATATTCGTTTCAGCACCAAAACCCAGATTTCTGGCATATTGATAAAAAACTTCAGGCTTTAACCTCATGGCAATTTCAGCGGTAGCTACATTGGAGGATTTTTGTATGACTTCCTGAAAAGTCATATTTCCAAGCGGATCGTGATCGCGGAGAGTTAATCCATGAATTTCTACTTCTCCTGATTCAGGAGTTTCAAAAATCTCATCAAAATCTACCTTGTTTTGCTCCACAGCTGCGATTGCAGTCACCAACTTGAAGGTCGAACCCGGTTCCACCATATCAGAGATGGCAAAATTTCTTCGGTTTTCATTTTCGTTACGGCCCGGATAATTCGGATCATAAGTCGGATAGTTAGCCATTGCTTTAATGGCTCCGGTCTTAGGATCTATAATAATTCCGGTGCCGTATTCAGCAAGATGCTTTTCCACACCTTTCTTTAGCTCATCTTCCAGAATAGCCTGAATATAAGAGTCAATGGTTGTGTGGATGGAATGACCATTCTCCGGAAGCTTTTTTGGAGCACCTACATAAGCAGAAATTTGATTTCTTGGGTCACGACGAACTTGTTGAACTCCATTTTCACCTTTCAATTCTGTATCATAAAAGGCTTCCAGCCCTGTTTTGCCATCCATGTTATGATTTACAAAGCCTAAAGAATGTGCAGCCAGAGAGCCAAAAGTATATTTTCTGCTAAAACTCTCCTCAATGATGACTCCTTTAATATCTAATTCCCGAACGGCATCTCTTGAAACAGGAGACAGGTTCTTTGCAAGAATGATATACTGAGAATGTGAAGGAGCATCAGTAATTCTTTTCTTAAAGTAAGATGGAGGCTGATCAGTTTGCTTAGCTAAAGTAACTGCTAATTGATTGATCTGATCCTGTGTAACCGGTTTTCCATTGGCATCTTTTACTTTAGGATCTAATGCGATCAGGTAATTAGCAGCATTGGTGGCAAGCAAGGTTCCATTAGCATCGTAGATATTTCCACGTTGTGCGGGGATAGGAATAGAATCGATCGCTTGTTTACTCCATAGCAAACGTAACTCTTCTCCTTCCAGATAATTGATGCGAACTAATTGAAATGCCAATACACAAGGTATGAGCAACAGTAGTCCGAACACCAAAAACATCCTGCTTAATATGGAAGTTCTTTCCGTCATCTACTTTTTAACCTCAATCAGTTTATCAGCAGGGCCACCGTTTATAAAACCGGCTTTTTCTGCTTTTTCGTAGATTTCAGCCGGACCAACCATGCGGTCATACTGTAATTTTAAAGCGTCATGTTGAGTTCGCACTTTATTGTATTCGCTTTCGAGCTTCTGGACTTCTTCTAACAACTTTTGTGTAGCAAAAACATGTGTCAGATACAGAAATCCGAATACGCCAATAGCAATGGTTGTAAGAATCACTTTCCAGGGCTTAATATCCCGAATAGTTTTTCTCACCGATTTTCCTGCTTTTTTACCTGAAGATCTTTTTCCTTTTGGGGATGAAGATGGGGATTCTATGTCAGGTAAAGGAACTTTACGGAGGTTAGGTCGGGTTTCGCGCTTTTTAAGTGGGGATTGCACGATCATTGACTACCTCCGCTGGTTTTCTCAGCTATCCGGAGTTTAGCGCTCCGGGCAGCGGGGTTTTTAGCAACCTCTTCGGAAGAAGGGGTTATGATCTGTCGATTGACAGCTTTTAGTGGGGAAATTATGTTGCCATAGAAATCTTTTTCTATTTTTCCTTCCAGATTTCCGGCTTTAAAGAATTTTTTAACAATACGGTCTTCCAGAGAATGGTAAGACATCACCACAATACGACCGCCTGGTTTCAAGACTTCTAAAGATTGGGTCAGAACGTCTTTTAAAACGTCTAATTCACGGTTTACTTCAATTCGAATTCCCTGAAATACTCTTGCCAACGATTTTACAGCAAATTTAGCAGGAACCAATTCCTTTATAATAGCGGCAAGTTCGCCAGTAGTTTCAATTGGTCTGTTATTTATAATTTCTTTGGCGATCTGACGACTAGCACGCTCTTCACCATAATGGAATATCACGTCGCGAAGTGTTTCATAGTCATAATTGTTAACCACCTGATAAGCAGAAACACCTGAAAGATTTCCCATTCTCATATCCAAAGGGCCATCTTCCTGAAAACTGAATCCACGTTCTGCTTCTTTGATCTGATGTGTTGAAACTCCAAGATCAAGTAGGATTCCGGCTACCTGTCCTTTTACAGGGGGAGGTAGAAGTGTTGACAGATAGCCGAAATTGCCTTTTATCGTTTTAAAACGTTCATCTTCACCGATGCGAGCCGTGGCAGCAGCAATAGCTTCATCATCCTGATCGATAGCATAAAGCGTTGCATTTTCACTAAGGCGAGCGAGAATTTCTTTTGAATGTCCACCGCCGCCAAGAGTAGCGTCTATATATATAGCGTTTTTATCGGTAATTAAGCCGTCCATACATTCGTTCAGCATTACCGGAATATGCTCGTGGTATGTAGTCATCTCAATCACCATCGTTTTCAAGATCTCCTCCGAGCACCTGCTCAAAGATTTCTTCGATTGATTCAGCAGTTACATTCTCGTCGGCTTCTTCTAATTTAGCCGGGGACCAGATCTCTATATGTTCGCCCATTCCTATAAAAACCACTTTTGAGTCAATGGCAGAATATTCGATGTGATCGGAGGGGAGGGCGATACGGTTTTGCTTGTCGAGGGATAGATCTTCTGCAAAACGGAGTAAATATCTTTTAACTAAACGACCTTTTTTACTGAAGGAATTTACGGTGGAAAGCTTCTTCTCCACAGCTTGCCATTCATTTTCGGGGTATAAATAGAGGCATTCTTCAGATTGACCGCGTACAATTGTGAATTTTTCTTGTGCGTCCGGACTGAGATTTTTGCGTAGTTTGGCAGGGAAGGCTACACGACCTTTATCGTCTATAGAATGCTCGTATTGTCCTTTAAAACTAGGCACGATTCCCTCAGAAGTAATGAAGATTGCTAAATTAAGTGATTCAGGAGTAGTCCCCACTATCTCCCACATCACCCCACAATGTACCCTAAATTTATAATATGTGTCAAGAAATTTGTTTATGAATGTGAAAAAAGTTTTCCACAGTGAGTTTAGGACATGTTTTTACGGTTTGCTAAACTGAGTGGGAGAGGGTGGAGGAGCTTTTGAATAATGAATATCGATCAGAAGAATTTTGAATATCGAAGTGAGGTCTCTGAGCTGTCATTTCGAACGGATGTGAGAAATCTAAAGATCAGTTTTAGTCCCCACTTTTGTCTGACTCCGATATCAATTGGGATAGGTTCAAGTATCTAAAGCGTTCTGAGAAGTCGGACTAAAGTCCTCTCTGCTGAACTTGAGCAATTAGCATTTTTGGAAAGATTTAGTCAGGTAAACAAACGAGTATAAATTATCGTCATCCTGAACTTGATTCAGTATTGATTCAGGATATGTGAGGTTCAGCTTTATTGCCAAGTTGGTTTTTAATCAAAGTCGATGTTTGGTCAGACAAGGAATCTTAGGTTTAGTCTTCAGGCTTTCGAGGAGTCGGCCGGTTTGGAATAGTAGCTTCAATACGGTAGGTAAGTTTTTCTTTTAATTCTTCAGGAGTTTCCCAAACAATGTGGTTGTATTGCCGTGTATCAAAGTGAGCGTCATTAATATAATCTTTTCGGCAAGTCCATATTACAGGAATCCCAAGTCCCATCGCAAATCCAGCTTCAAAGTAAACTCCTCTTCTATGATTTGTGAAATCTGCTATTAATAATCCACTTTTTCGAATTTCTGCGATAATATGATCGTCAATTTTTTCATTATGTTCTTTTTTGTCAATTCGAAGAGGGTCGTATCCTAAGTCAATAAGAGCAGGAAAAAGCCCTTTTTCCCAAAGAGAATCAACTTCTTCATCAAACCACATAGCAACGAAGGCTTTTTTTGAATCAACTTTTTTTTCCAATAGTTTTTTAACTTCTTTCCATCCATGAGGTGTTAAAGTAACATCAAAATCGGTTGGTGTTCTAACTAAATTGAGTTCTTTTGCGACTTTTAAATAATACATGAACTCTTTCAAATTAGCACAAAATGTAATCTGAGGTAATTCGGATAACTTAACAGTATCAGCTGGGTGTTTTAAAGATTTATAAATGAATTGGATTAACAGTTCAATTCTTTCATGTAAGTCATTTGTTGGAGAAAAATTATCTAAAAGTTCATCAATATTTTCAAATGTTAAAGTTATTGGATTTCCGAATTCATAATTATGTCTTAATAAGAAGCTCAGTTTTTTTAAATCATCATTGTTGAGTCCAGAGTCGGTTTCATTCATAACTTTAATCTTATAAACCGGATCTATAAAATAATATACACCACATTTTGAACATGTAACTTTAAAATGACGAGCATCTCTGTCTTCTGTCGTAATATCACTTTTTGAATGTTGACATATTTCGCAGTTATGTTTAGCCATAGAAAATATTCAAGTTTTTAATCTTAACTCATTAATTCAAAATTCGCTAACCAACCCCTTCACCAACTCCGCAAACTCTGCCTTCTTCATTTCGGCGGCTTCTTTTACTTCTGCGTGATCTAATTTTTGATCGGTAACACCGGCAGCGGCATTGGTAATAAGCGAAACAGCAGCTGATTTTATTCCAAGTCGGGCTGCTTCCATGAGCTCAGGAGCCGTACTCATTCCAACCGAATCTCCACCTATCATTCGGTAAGCTTTGATCTCTGCTTTGGTTTCGTAGTTAGGTCCTTTTACATAAAGATAGGTTCCGCGTTTGGTTGTAACTCCCACTTCATTTGCGATTTCCTGAACCCGATCTGCTACGGGATAAAGATCTAGCGACCATTTTTTAGAAGACGGCGCTGCTTTCAAATCCATATTTTGTTTGATGATATCTTCGATCACCATGAGATCGCCAACTCGGAAATCGAGATTAATACCCCCCGCAGCATTGGAGACCAGCAGTTTATCAGCATTAAAAGCGTAAGCAATGTGAACGGGAATTACCGTTTTATCAAATCCATATCCTTCATAAAAATGGAATCGGCCGGAAAATGCTAAGGTGGTTTTTCCTTCCACTTCACCAAATATCAATGCACCGGAATGGCCTTGCACAGTAGATTGTGGGAAGTTCGGAATTTCTGAATATGGAATAACCGTCTGATTTAGGATCTCATTTCCGAAATCACCAAGGCCGGATCCTAATATTACTACGACTTCGATTTTATCGGGAAATCCCTTTTCAACAAGAAAGTCTTTAATTTCAAAAATATGATCAGGCAGGGACATAAGAATCTATTGCTTCAGTAGTGTAGCCGGTTTTATCGTCGTAGCCGGTAAGTTTAATAATTGGATTGCTGTCGTCATGATAGCCTAAAATAGTATAACCTTCATCAAAAGCCAGTTTTGCCAATCGCTCGCGTTGCTGTTGACTGATTTTGGGATCGAAATCATATTTCGCAGCAAACTTTCGATTCACCTGACTTCGGGTAGCGATCACATCACCGGCTTGCATGAACTTGTTCTTTCCGTCATTAAAAAGAAGAACCTGATGAAACTCTGTGTGTCCGCCAATTTTCTCAACTTTCAGTTCAGGATAGGCTTCATCTTCTGCACCTAAAAAGTGAAGATCAGCTTTAGCATCAATAAAAGTAACGAATTCCGTTTTTTCTTCATCGTAATACACGTCTTTATTCATCACTTTTTCCCAGCCTTTTTTAGAAACCCAGATCTTTGCTTCCGGAAATGTGAGCTCCCAATATCCATTCTCTTTGTGTGCCAATCCGCCGATGTGATCATAATGCAAGTGGCTACAAACGACATCTGTGATATCAAACTCAGTGAGATCATGAGCTTCCAGATTTTCACGAATAACATGAGGCCCGGTATCTTCTCCGAATACTCCGATTCCACAATCAAAAAGAAATTTTCTATCCGGAGTAGAAATCAAAAAGGGATTTAAAGAAATTTTGAGCGCACCCTTAGCTGGTTTGTCATCTCGGGAAATACGATTGAATTTTTTATCTAATCCTACCGAGAAAGTACCTTCATAAAGTGCAGCAGCATAAGTGTTTTTAAGTGACATATTTTTTAAAAAAGTGACAAAGTAAAAGGGAGTGACAAAGTTGCAAAGTTATTTTAGTGTTCGGATAAAGCTGCTCATCATTCTTTCTATTTCTCGAGTGTCTTCATATAGTTTTTGGAAGATCTCCTCTGAAATAAATTCAAGATTTTTAGCAACTTCAATTTGTGTTTGTAGTTCAAAAAGAGATCCCATAGAGATATTAACGAATCGCTTAAAATCTCCTTGAGAGTTTCTTCCAAAACCTTCAGATATATTTGATGGTATTGAAACAGATGATTTTCTCAGCTGGGAAGTTAGTCCGTACTTCTCTTCTTCTGGGAATTGTGAAGTAGTTTTGTATATCTCAGTAACCAACTCCATCGATTGTTGCCATATTTTTAAGTCTCGAAATGTTTTAATCATATTAAATACTCTGTTACTATGTCACTAAAAATACTCTGTAACTATTATGATTCAAACTTTTCGTAGGCGTTAATTATATCCTTCACCAGCTTGTGCCGCACTACATCTTCTTCATTCAAATACACGAAATCAATTCCTTCCACATCTTTTAAAATATTCTGAACGGTGATGAGTCCGGATTCCTGCTTTCTGGGAAGATCGGTTTGGGTAACATCTCCGGTAATAATTGCTCGACTATTAAATCCGATTCTGGTTAGGAACATCTTCATTTGAGCATTGGTGGCATTTTGAGCTTCATCCAGAATCACAAAAGCATTGTTCAAGGTTCTGCCTCGCATATACGCCAGAGGTGCAATTTCTATCATATTTTTGGTGAGATAGTAATCGAGTTTATCGGGCTCGATCATGTCTTCCAAAGCATCATAAAGCGGGCGAAGATAAGGATCGATCTTTTCCTTCAGGTCACCGGGTAAGAAACCTAAACTTTCTCCGGCTTCCACGGCGGGTCTGGCAAGGATGATCTTTTTAACTCGTTGCTCTTTCATCGCTTTTACAGCCAGTGCAACTGATGTATAAGTTTTACCGGTTCCTGCGGGTCCGATTGAAAAAAGAATATCGCTCTGGTTTGAAGTGGTAACAATCCTTTTTTGTCCGGGAGTTTTGGCATGAACAGGAACTCCATCATACGTATAGAGAATTAAATCTCCCTCTTTGATATTTTTTGGAAGAGGAGTTCGGGCCTTTCGTTCTCCTGATTTAAGAGTAATAAGCGTCTTAACTTCGTTTTCTGAAACAGAACCTTTTCGTTCAGCAACACCAATCATGCCTTCAATGATATTTTTAACCAGGGCAACTTCCTCGCTGGATCCAATAACTTTAACACGGTCGCCGCGAGCATTGATCTTAACTTCAGGGAATGATTTATCCAGAACCTGAATATTTTTGTCGTGCAAACCGAATAAAGAAACAGGATCAGTATCAGAAATATCTACTACTTGTTCTAAAAGTGTGCGTTCGTCTTCGATGGAATTATAAATTGGATGATAATTAGACCTGAAAGATAAGAAAATAAGAAGGGATAAGTAACCGAACTATTTAAAGGGAATGTCATTCTGAGGATGCTTCCGAAGAATCTGCAAATCTATTTATTTGGAAAATACTTTGCGAAGATCCATCACTATCGCTCTGGATTGTAGATGTTATGTAACCAGCCTGGTTCGGTGACAGTTTTTAATAAATATTTAAAGGAATAGAATCATCCTGAACTAGTTTCAGGATGACCCTGTTTTGAAGTTAGAGATGGTTTTAAGAAATTTTGTTAACGAATTATCTAACTTCTACATGGATGACAAATTCTTAAATCAACTATCAAGCTTGCTCATTAACTCATTAACTCTGACCGTAATATCATCCGCATTAAAAACACTGCTACCCGCTACAAGCACATCGGCTCCGGCTTCAGCTACTTTTTCAATATTTTTAAGAGAAACACCACCATCGATTTCGATTAAAAAACCATGTCCGCCTGCTTCCCTGAGATCTGCCAGCTCCTGAAGTTTTTCGTAGCTTGATTCAATAAAACTTTGTCCACCAAATCCGGGGTTTACACTCATTATCAAAACCAAATCAACATATTCGAGAATGGGTTCAATGTTGTACAAAGAAGTAGCCGGATTTACAACAACGCCTGCCATAATTCCATGTTTCTTTATGTTTTGAATGGATCGGTGTAAATGAGGGCAGGCTTCATAATGAACCGAAATAAGATCAGCACCGGCTCTCACATAATCATCCACAAATTTATCCGGATCTTCAATCATTAAATGAACGTCCATAAAAGCTTCAGGCGCTGATTTTTTTGCAGCTTTAACAATACTTGGTCCGTAACTGATATTTGGTACAAAATGTCCATCCATGATATCACAGTGAATCCAGGTAACTCCGCCCTCTACACAGTCCTTAATATCACTTCCAAGTTGCGTGAAGTCTGCTGCCAGAATTGATGGTGCAAGGATTGGAAGTTGAAAATCCATTAGTCTCTTTTATTTTGTTGTGGATGTTGGTTCGGTATTGGTGTTCCTGTGGAGTCGATGTTTACAACTCCGCCTTCGTCAGGTTCAATTGCTTCAAAGCGTTCAGAAATGATAAGATCTATAGTTTCCCCTTCAATAATCTCGGTCACTTTTGGCGTATATTCGAGAACGGTATTCGGGGCTACATCTTTAGTTGGGCGAAATCTTATTTCACCCAATCGGAGACCTGCTTCACGAAGTTTTAATTGTGCTTGAGGAAGCCTTAATCCAATAATTTCAGGAATGGTAACGATCTTATTACCCAAACCATCACTTACAACAAGATCAATGGTGGTTCCTTTAGCAACCGTATCACCTTGGGGGATTGATTGACGTAAGATCACATTTTTGAACCTTGAAGATTCATAACTGGTAGATCCCACCTCAAGACCATAGTTTTGTAATTGAATTTGAGCGTTTCTGATAGAAAGACTTACCACATTCGGAACCACAACTACTGGTTTTACTTCTGTATTAACAGTGAGATAAATTTTTCGGTTTGGCTTAACAATCGTATTGGCAGCCGGTTGTTGGTCAATCACATAGTTTGCAGGAAAAGCAGAGTTGGCTCGTCTATCTGCAACTTCATATCTAAGACCGATACTTGTTAATTCTTGTTCGGCTTCTTCAAGAGTTATTCTTGTGAGATCAGGTACGGTTAACCCTTCATAGTAGTTCGTATAGCCAGGCATAATCACTTTATCGAAAAATAAAAGAAAAAGTGAACCAAACAGAACAAGCCCGAGGATTGAAAAATAGAATTTTTTACTTGTGAATATCCGCTTAAGCATATTCGAAAAGTACGGTATTAATAAACATGTTAAAAGTGTAAGGTTAGTGAAAACGAATCAGCTCGCATCATATCTGCTGAAGCTTGGACTTTGGCATTTTTCAGTTTTACAGAAAAGAGTGCATCAAAAGCTGACACTACATGATTTATCACTAACAGATTCAAAATGTTCCCGGCACGGCGATAATTATTGTTAAAACGGTCAGCCCGTTCTGCACCGAGTAAAAATAATGGAGATGCTAGATCGCCTTCATTATCGTATAGATAATTATAATCAGGATTGTTTACAGCAACATTTTCAGCATAAAAATCAGACCACCCGCCTTCAAACTGATAGTATTTACTTATCAACTCATAGTATTGCTGAGAACCATATGCCGGTAATACGTGAGAAAAATCTCCATTACCGCATTTTCCACAAACCAGTTTTGTTTCTCTTTCGATTTCTTGAAGAAGCCTGATATTTACCTTATTCCAGTCATTTCTTGTATCTGAAAAGTCAGGATCTAAGCCTTCTACCATTGATCTGAGCTGATCCAGTTTATCATTAGATAATCCGTTATTGTCATAGTAGCCAATTAGCCACTGTGCATAAGCTACAACACTCCATTCTTTATGAGTGAATGCTTCATAAGCGCGCTCCTGATCTTTGGCAACATTATTTCGATTTATATAATAGAAAATGCTAAAGGCCTCAACTGCGAGATACACTCCTGCCCGTGCCCATTTTCCATTTGCAGCCTGAGCCGAACCAGGTAAGACAGCCGAAGACAAGAATGCAACTCCTGGAACTGTCTGTTGTGCATTTATAAATCCACTTGAATTTTGCTGAAAAGAAAAATCGTTAATGGATAAATCTCTTTCAGCAGGAAGATCTTCAACTTTTATAATATTTCCTGCCAGATCGGATTTCAGCTGAGCGAAGTTAACACCGGAGAATGTAACAGAAATAACTATTATCAAAATCAGATTTTTCATAGCAATTCAAAATCAAAAGTTAGTCCAAAATGAAAAAGGAGTTCGCGTCCGTATGTAACAGAGTTATTACTATTTCCTGTTACAAATTCATCAGGCAATGTTAATTGAAATTCATTAAATCCATATGAAGCGCTCACAAAAAGTTTCAAAGGGAATAAATAATATCCATTCATAGCCAGGCGTAGTTCAGTTCCAATTCCGGTTTTTAAAGAGGTATCAGTACCAAATGGAGAGTTCCAGGCGTTTCCGGCTTCAAAAAATATTCTGGCGTAAAGCTTGTCAAATGTGTAAGGTCCTGCTTGTTTTGTGATATTCTCGAAAATTGGTGCAAAGTATGAGAGACTTGTAAAGGCAGTTCGATCTCCTCCCAAAGCAAAATAAGGATAACTTCTCATCCCGAGAAAACCTCCGATATAATCGGTGTAAAAAGAATCATTGGGGTTATTGAAATATGCAAAGCCTCTTGTTCTTGCTTGTAATGCCTGACCTGAAGGTAATTTAAACCCATATCTGACATGAAACTCAGTAGAATGATTTTTTGAAGTTTTGAATATAGGGACCAGTGATCCATCTTCAATATCGTATTCTTCTAATAGCTTTCCGGGCTGATATTGATATCGTAAATAACCCTTTAAACCTGTCGGAGCGATATCAGCATCAGTAGTGAACTCATAATAATCGACTGTGTAAGAAGCAGATAATGTGGTTCCTTTGAAGTATTCTGAAGAAGATCCGGTGATGAAAGCTTGTAGTTCATTAGAAAAAAAGTTATCCGTTTCTACACGGTACGGGCTGTATCCGATTCCAAGTTCTAAAAGCGATCGTCTGCTTAATTTACTTCTTAAAAACAGATTTGCTTCCCATATCTGATAAGCAATATCAACATTTACCGTATCTTTTTGTGCACAGGAGGTACATGGGAATTCTTCAATTTGTAAACCGTCATTAACATTTCTCCGTAAGTTATACAGTTCAAGAGAAACAGTAGGGGACCAGCTTCTTTTAATAAAGGGAAGCCCTCGGTATTCTGCGATCAGAAAAAGATCTCTGTCTAACTCAAAAAGTCGGTTTGGTTTGAAAAACCCTCCAATGCTTTCGGCAGGAAGAGAGCCGACACCAAGCATGGCACCACCAAAAATACTTAATTTGTCTAACACATCACGGGAAGCGAAATAGATGCCCGGTTTAACATCACGAAGCAGGTTTTCACCAAGTTTTCCAAACTTTCCATTTTTGATAAGAGAGCCGTTACTACCATTTAATTTTGAATAATTATCGAAGCGAATTATCGGGAAAAAGGAAAAATCGGTAAAGGTGTCTTCATATTCTCTGTATGAATAGTCATCATCTGCTCCAATAGTTTTCATTTCAAACTTATAAGAGCCGGTATCTGCAACAGCAAGTTCTGAAGAGCTGAATTCGGTAAGATCTTTGTCATCAAAATTATTTAGCTGTGTAAAAGAATCCGAAACGGGAAAAGTTTCGGTTTCTGAATAAGCAGGATTGTAATTAGTGAGTTCATCTTTAGGAGAATTAAGATAATGCTGTTTAATCTTATATCCGTTGTATTCATATTCCGAATAATAGAGTCTTTCATTGGTATCTTTGAAAGGCATAAAAGCACCTCCAAGTACATTTGTTATCTGCTCAGAAAGCCCTGTTTTCAAATCCAGTTTATAGATATTAAATATTCCGTTTTTATCACTTGAGTAAAATAAATTTTTTCCATTTTCTGACACGAAAGGATCTCTGAAATCAAAAAACTCTTTGTCTAGTACAGGCTGCACAGAATTGGTTGTTAAACTATATTTTAAAATAGAGCGATTTCCTCTGTCAGCATAAGAAAAATAGATGTATTTGTTGTCAGGACTCCAAACAGGAGTGTATAAAGTCTCTCCGTTGTTATAGGTGGTAAGAGAAGTAATTTCTTTTGTTTCAGGATTCAGTAGAATAAGATTCTGAGTACCTTTATTATACTGAACGGCAGCAATTCTTGATCCATCTGAACTCCAGGCGGGGGATTCTATTCTCGCTCCCTTGCTAAGCCTTGTTTGTTTCTCAGTTTCCAAATCATAAACAAAAATGTCACGATATGACTCGCCATATTTGGTAGCTTTGTTTACAGAGTAGACAATGTTGTCACCATCAGGAGAGAAGGAATATGATGTGGCAAGAAAAGTAATTAAAGGTTTCTCAGTTGCTGTTGCATGTTGCTGATGTTCATCAAAAAGTTGATTCGAAACCAGAGCAATCTCTTTGGTGCCATTTGAATTTTTTAAGTATAACGAAGCAAGACTGAAATCCCTGCCTTTATTTGATAGATAAGCTAATGAGTTTCCATCTGGTGAAATTTTAGGATAAAAATTAAAGAAGCCTTCTTTTTCCACATAAGTACTTTCAGTAATATTTAATTCTTTTACCGCTTCAGTATAAAACTCTTTTCTGTCGGTTATCCAATTTTCGAACACCGTTTTTCCGGGAATGCCGGTTGCAATCTCTATGGCTTCTGCTACATCATAAACTCCCTTTTTTGATAATGCAGTTGTAACTTCCCTTAATATCTGTTCGCCAAAACGGTCTACCAGATAAATTACAAAAGCAAATCCCTGATTATAAACTGTTTCTCTCTCAATACTGGTTTTTGAAGAAAACGTACCCATTTCTTCGAGGCTGAAATAGGTATCAGATAAAATTCTTGTTCGAAGAATCATGTCGCGATGAGAGTCCCAAGTTTCATACAACAATCCTTGACGCTGATATTGAGCTGTACCTTCGGCCAGCCAGGCCGGAACGTTGATAGTAGCAAAGGGTAGAGTCGCAATTCCATTCGGAAAACCATATAGAACATCTGGTCTTCGAACATCTTCATAACTTAGCCACTGGATGTATGAAATAGGATATTTTCTTTTCCCTTTTATTGCTTTCTGTATTTGAACGATATGGGTAAACTCGTGTGTAATAACGTTACGTAGCCAATTATGTGTGCCTCGAAGGGGGGTGTCTAATGCGGGTAACCAAATATCAATTTTATTGTCAAAGAAATAGGCAGCCCCGTTTGAATAATCATCTCTGTCTTTAAGAACAATACTCACTTTTTGATCTGGTTCAAGCTGATATAATTCCGTAATGGGAGTATAAATCTCTTCAGCAATTCGGGCTGTTACTTTTGCTGATCTGCTGTTTCCTTCCTGAAAATGAATTAAGAAATGTTCGCTTTCAATAGTAAACCATTCAAGATGATTGTGAGAATAATCATAGAAAAGCGGGCTGGTTTGAGCGCTCAGAGAATGAAAACCAAACACTGAAGCAAAAAATAACGTAAGAAGAATCTTTTTCATTAATGTGCCACCGCTATTTTAACGAGTTTAGACTCCGAATTTCCATTTACTGTGGCTTTTATCATTGCGAAATATGCACCGCTTCCCCATCCTGAAGTATTTATTATTATTTCTTCAGGACTTCCGCCATTTACCTGTAAAAGATTCTTATATACAAGCCTACCGCTTTGTGTAATTATATGGATTTCTACTTGTCCATTTTGCTCAAGTTGAAATCTCAAATTGGTTTCCTGATCTGCAGGATTAGGCCAGTTATAGGTTTCCTTCTTATTTAGAATACTATAAGAAGTAGCAATTTGATCGCCATTTGAATTAATTTCCGCCGATACTTTATTGAATGGATTTTTACCATAGCGTGAAGGCCATTCTGAAGAAGTAAAATTTTCAAATTTCCATGCCTTTATATCTCCTACATGGCTTACTGCATAAAGAGTATTGCCGATGAATGAGGGATGAATAGGTTGTAATTTCTGGTCTGTTACTTCGCCAATAAATAAGGGAAATCCTTCAAGAGGAGTACCATCTTTTTGGTATCCATAAATATTCAACGAAAATTCATCCTGACCAACTACAAAGATATCCTGTATATTATCTCCGGTAACATCAGCTAAAAGCGGAGTTCCGGTAAATGTCACATTTTCTGGTGCATCAATCGGAGTATTGTTTATTATAGCTCCGTTTCTGTTATATCCGATAAGCAGATTATTTGATTTATCGACACGAATTATTTCAAAATTCTTGCTTATTGCAGGCCATTCTGATGCAAACTCAGAAAATATAGTAGTGAATGGGTCTGTTTTTGAGGGATCAGCTAATATAAAAGCATCATCTTCAAAAATATAGTACACGTTTTGTTCTTCTCCTTTTATAACACCGGAATAAAGTCTGTTGGTTGAAGCAGATAGAAAATCTATAATTGTACTTTCTTCAAAAGTTACCGTTTGTCTGTTTATTGAAGCGTTTCCGCTATTAAATGTCTCAGATCTGAATGGAACCGGAGATTGTTTTGGTAGATTAGTACCCGTAGATGGATCTAAAGCTACAGAGGTGAAGTCCAGAAAAAGTGAATCTCCTGATTGTGAACTAATAAAGGCTTTGTTAGCGGTTGTGTCTACCTGCCAGATTTGATTAAATGCTTCAGTTCCCTGATTCCATTCATAAGCAGTAATAAAAAAATCCTGGTCTGTTGACGGATTTAATGCCGTTATTAATTCATTATTCAGAAATGGTTGCTGATTACTTGTCGAATTAATTGTGTGGACGGTATTAAAAGGATCAGTAATCTGTAAAGCAGAAATATCCTCTTTTTTTGGAATTACGATAAAGCTATCGGCTCCAGATGTGTACAAGCCAATCGAAAGAGGGTAGAAGTCATGATATAGATTTGATTCAGTATAAAAACCTTCATCATTTTGCGGAATTGACATAACCTCTGAATATCCAAAGTCTGACTCAGTGAATTTTTCAATTCTGAAAGTAGCCGTTGGCAAGTTATCTGAGAATTCAAAAAACCGAACAAACGTTTTTCCTCCTGAGTTGCTGTCTGTATCCGGAAAAGTTTTGGGAGTAAATTGATTTTCATAAAGCGAAATCTGGTTTCCCTGATTAACAACAGTAAAATTGTTGCCACTCCACCAAAAATCGAATGGAATTCCAAAAGCGGCACTGTTATCTAAAGCTCCATCCAGTGGTTTACCAATATCCTGAGAACCTTCAGCTTCTTCCAGATCAACACCTCTGCGATCAGGATTGCTGTTGACTCCTAAGTTTTGAGAGATTTTTTTGGTGATTACAGATTCGTCTATATGCCAGATCAAAATCCCGCCGTTAAGTTCCCGGTCATCAGTGGTCCCTTCATCGTTATCAGGTCCAATATCTAATCCACCCGGTAAGCTCCAATCAAAATCACTTACATTAATAAGAACACCTTGTTCAAATAAATCATCAAAGTCGGAATTTTGAAAAACAAAAGTTTCATTGTCATTTGTGAAAGTTTGTTGAACTTCCCTTCCATCATTCCTTCGAATTGTTAAAGTTACCCCATCATTACCCATATCTCTGTACCTGTTCTCCAAAAGGAAATATTCGGAGGAAGAAATATTGTACTGAGCAATATTATTTAAATCATTTGCGCTGGATGCAGTTAGTGAGATATTTCCGGTTGTTTGGTTGGTGATTTTAAACGGAGTTGTCCAACCTAAGAATACTTTTTCCCAGGCTGACGGCTCAGGAGGAAAAAGACCCTGATATGCAAAAAAGCTAGCTCCATCCATTAAACCAAAACGGCCAATGCCTGAATCTCCTGTTTCTGTATTAAAGAGGTCGGGAAGTCCCAGATGGCTACCGATGGATGCACATAACAATCCATTTATTGATAAGGGGAAAACAAATTCATTATCCTGAATATCTAAACCTCTGCGGGATTCTGTTCGGGGAATAATCAGAGAGTTCGTTATTCTGAAATCCCCATTATTAACAGGGATGCCATTAAAAGAAGGCTGATCTAATAAGTTTGCAAGATCATTTTTTTTTAGAGTAATGGAGGGGATATCTTGAGGAGTAATATCCAGACTGGTGCCAACCAATTCTATATCTCTGCCTATTCCTGCATGGAAAATAATAAACGCAGTGTTATCCGGATCAAGTCCTGTAGCGTCAAACCCACCATTCTCTTCGACTTTTGTCCATGAATCGACTATAAACCGAGCTAATTTTTCATTGGTAAAGGTTTTCCCGGTTGGGGAATACTCTTTCATTTCTTTGTCCAGGCGATATACATTCGGTAGTACTCTGTAATTGACAGTAAGTTGACCATCGGAAGATTGCTCGAAGTAATTTTTAGCGAATTCGAGATGTGCTTCAAAGTAAGATCTATTATGAGGAAGGGGGTCAATGTTGGTAGGATCGTTTTCGAGATAGGGAAGTCCTCCTTCAAAAACGCCTGTTCCTGATGTTAATTCATTTTCATCAGGTTGAAATTCAACCATTATCGCAATCACATCAAGAGTTCCGGTTGTAGGTACAGAGTAATTAACATCTGCTGCCATAGAGATTGGGTGGCTCTTTTTGGGAACTATTTTTTGAGCTGAAGACTGTAAAGAAAATAAAAAAAGCATGCTTATAAGTAACACGCTTTTTTTAAAAAAGTAATTAGAAGCAGGCATGTATTTTAATAATTCAAAAGAATACTAAAGCGTAAGGTATTGGCCAGAGGGCTTTGAGATTCGAGCGTTTTTATATAACTGAAATCAACTCCGAATTGATTGTATCTGAGACCTGCTCCAAAAGTAATAAACTCTCTGTCACCATTATCAGGAGATTCGTAGTAATAACCTCCCCGGATAGCAAACTTTCGGTCGTACCAATATTCTAAACCTGCCCCAATCATAAATTGTTCGATTAAGCTTACGCTGGTTCTTGTACCTGTGTTAGGGTCAAAAGGGCGATACGTACCCCATGATTCTACTAAAGCTTTCAAAGGGGCGACTGCACGGAAAGTTGTATCGTCTTCAGTTACAATTGCTTCCTGGCGAGCCATAATTTTAGTGATATCTACTGCAACGGTTAGTTCATTGATTCTGTCTTCATCGAGTCCAAAGTTTATTGCAGGGCCAAATCGTAATACAGTTGGAAGGGGGTCTTTTTGAGCGTTGTCAGAATATTGAATTCCCGGTCCAAGATTTGAAAGGTTTAAACCAAAGCTTGCAACAGCATCGGAAGAGCCAAAATCGAATGGATCTGATTTATAGAGAGCTGAAATATCGATTCCAACACTTGAGCCTGGATTAATTTTTTGACCACCTACTTGTATTCCACTAGCTAAACTTGAATAAATAAGCCGTGCTCCACCTCCAAGAGCAAAGTTTTTACTTACTTCTGTTCCGTAAGATAAACCTATAGCAAACTCATAGCTGTTAAATCTGGCTCCTTCTTCTCCACCTTCGGTAGTATTTAGTTGTTCACCCAAATTAAGAAAAGTAATATGGCCGCCTACAGTACCAATACCTTCTATGTATTGCTTTACCACGAGGTAATCATAAAACAAATCGTTTACACCAAAATTGGCTAACCAATTAGAGTGCGTAAAACTAGCCTGATTATCTTTTTGATAGGCAAGTCCTGCAGGGTTCCAAAATAAAGCGGCTGCATTATCAGCTAGTGCAACACCGGTATTTCCCATACCTGCACCTCTGGAATCAGCCTCAATTTGTAAAAAGGGGACGCCGGTAATACCAACCTGAGCCTTGGTTACTGTAGGGAATAATAAAAATAAACTCGCGATGAGTAATAATAAAGTTCTGTTCATATCATACAAAGTGTTTCGATAAATATAACGGATTAAAATGAATTTTAATGCTTTCTATCTAATGATTACGAGCTTTTCGATTTTTTTGATTGATTGTTTTCCTTCCGGGGTTTCTGCTGTAACCCGAAGCACATAAATATAAGTACCGTTGCCCAGGCGATCATTATCCCTGTCACGGCCATTCCATGGAATACTGGCATAAGAATTAGATGTAATAAGTGATTCTTGCTTAATATTTTGTACCGGTTTTCCACTTAGAGTATAAATGTTGATTGATACATCTAGCGGGTTACCGGGCTGATTGTGTTCGAACGTAAATTGAGTTTTTGAATTCATAGGATTCGGATAGTTATAAATATTCCGAACCGAGAGTTCATTTTTGGGAGCAACTTCGAAAAAGATTTCTTTTTCATTTGGATTGTTATGTACATCCCATGCCCGAACTTTCAGCGTGTAACTACCTTCTGGTAATTGATCCAGAGGATACTCGATACGCCCTCCAGTAAAATCATTTAAGTTTCCCTCATAAAATTCATTAAGGATAAATGTTTGTTTAGGATTTGTATCGATTGTAGCTATTATTTCATGTCCAACTCCTGTTCCTGTAGTGTTTATTCCTGAGTTATCCTGAAGTTCAACGATTAATTCTGGAGAATCGCTGACTAAGTTTCCATTTACAAATTTTTCATCATTAAGATAAATATCCATTCTAGGCCCTTCGCCGTCGTTTACTGCATCCGGATTTATTCCATCAAAATTTATAGTTGTATAGGCACCCCCTGCGTAAGAAGAAGACCCCTGTGCAAATAAAACAATTCTTCCATTTTCACTGGAAGTGCTTATATCTTTTGGTACAATAAATGTTTGTGAAAAAAGACCATTTTCAACTGTAACTTTTCCTTTAAAGAGCAAATCAGTTTCAACATCGTAAGTACAGTCGCCGTTAAGTACACAGTTCCATTCGCGCTCAGGAAGACTAACGGACCTTCTTGCATCAAAAACTGATAAAATAGCCTGGCCATTGTAGGTATTATCAATTTGATCATTATTGTCTTCAATCCGACCTGATAAAGTTACCTGATCCAAAGCCCGAAGCGTTACAGTAGTATCCTGATTAATGACGTCAATTCCATTTATTGTAGTTACTGCAGCCTTTCTGGAGGGCAACTTAAATATTGTGGCGGGATCTCCGATTAGTATAAATTTTTTACTATTTGTTGAAGCTCCCACTCTTGAAGTACCATTTCCCACAACTGAGTTTTTTGTTTCTCTCATTATGTCTCCAAGCCGCTTTGGAATTCCATCAGCATTTCTTTCGGACATTCTTTGAGAAAGTGCCAGATTAAGTCCAAAATTATTGCTGGAACTTACCGAAGAGTTTGTGTAAACGACTCTGGTTGTAGTGAAGGAAGCAATTCCGCCACCATTAGGAGCACTTACAAAACGTTCAGCACCGGATTGATCACTGGTATCGTCATATCTACCAAATTGGCAGGTGGCTGTAACAAGAACACATAACTTGTCGGTGTTTGTGAAACCTGCTATATATTCAGAAAGAAAAAGTTCTTCATCAGAGAGAGTCTGTTCATTTCCATGACCCGAATAATTGAGTACTAAAGTTCCATTATTTACAGCGCTTATGAAATCCTGAGTAGCTCCGGGAATCTGACGTCCTGCACCGGTAATCTCTACAGGGTATGAAAACTCGTAAACTTTATTTAACCTGATACCAGGTTCATTTAATGACATCATTTCAGCTGAAACATCGGCATTAACTGTATGAATATCTCTGTTTCTGTTTTCTTCCGGGAAATCATCGTCAGCTGCGAATGTAAATAGGTTTTGCCATTCTCCGGCATTAGATTGAGCTTCATATCTTTTGATCTTTTCAATAAAATTTGAGGCTTCGGAAGTTGTTTGGGCAGTAATTCTTCCTATTCCAATATCCATTAGAAAACTGTTTTCTGTATTCCCGCCACCAATATCTCCTTCATCGTTATCGAGATATCCAAAGAAATCATCAGTTCCAAAAGTTCCGCCCCCGCTTCCTGTCGCTCTAACAGTAGATTGTTGGCTTTGGTAGGTGAGAACATGATTAGTCAATGCATCTTCAATGATATTTTTTGTATCGTAACTGGTGTCACCGAAAAGAAGTAAGTATTCAGGTTCATTTTCACCATCGTTTATTGAGCGATCCCACAAAAACTTCACATAATCCCTTATGGCAGTAGGGTCTTTCACTCCACTTGAAAATTCATTAAAGATCTCAGTTTGTGTTACCAAAACAGGGGTTAATCCTTGTTGTTCGCGGTATTCAGCCAGTTCAAGAGCTTCATCTTTTAGATTTTCTGAAGTAACAATAATATAATCGGGATAAATGGATAGCCCTTTAATATTTTGAGTGTTAATACGCTCACCTGCATCGGGAAAAGGAAAGGAACTTTGTGCGATAATAGTTTTGCCAGTATTCTGATAATAATTTACATCATAACTATTTTGAGTCGTATTATTACCAGATAATAAAATAGGGTTGGACGGATTTGTTACGTCCATTACATACGGATTACTACTAAATCCCTGTAGTCTGAAGGTGACTTCTTGCGGTGATAGATCAGTCCTGTTTTTTGTATAAAAAATTAAGCGATCAGATTCCGCAACTAACGATCTTTCAAAAGTAAGCCTTATCCAGTCGACAAAAGCAATACTATTTTGTTGTCGGTGAGTAATAGTTGCAGTCAGGTCAAGAACGCCATTGTTTAATGAAACAGAAACGTCCTCGTTGATATTATAGGGCGAAGCAGCAGGACCTTCACTTCCGTTATATCCTCTTGATGAATTGAGTGATGATAAGCTGGAAACATTATTTTCAGCAACATCAGTATTGTTTAAGTTTACATCAAAAGTTATCAGGGCTTCGGAACGGGCATAAAGTTGAGCAGTAACATTAACATCCAAATTAGTAGAAGCTCCAATTAAAGTATCTTTAAGTATTGAAACGGGGACATTGCTTTGAGTAGAAGAAATAGATTGACCAAGCCAGAATCTGCCTGATTTGAATCTATCTTCCGGTTTGGTTAACTCCTCATCTTTCCAAACAAAGTCTCTGAATGAGCTTATGATAGATCCTGAACTTAAGTTGGTGTTAGAAGGGCTTAATCGCAATCCATTTTGATCAGCTATAGTTAAGAATACATACTTGATATCAGAATAAGGGTGAATACTATGTACAAACCTTTCCTGATTCCTGATTATCTGATGAGGGCTATTCCCATAAAATAATACACGGTCATTGCTGTCAAAAGAGCCATCGTTTTCTCCCTCAACAATAATTGGGATTTGAGTAAAAGAAGGTCTTTGAGTGCTATTCAACTCAGGAAGTTGATATCCGTCTGTTCCCCATATTTGAATCCTTCTAGGGTCAATATTATCTACATTTAACCCCAGTTCGCTTAAATAATCACTATCAATGCTATAAATATTGTTTTTTCGGATGGGGATTTTGTACCAAACCCCGGAAGCCAAAGGAGATTCTGAACTGAAGCTTTTTGCAGTAGAAACTCTTTCTGTTTCATTCTTATATACCCGAATTTTAAGTTTTCTTGTAATCAGAACAGATTCCTCGGAATATCTTGTACGGTGAAATAGAACAGGTATCTTTTTATGGCCTCTGTAGTATCCGGCTGCTTTTAACTCTATTACATTTGTTTTATCAGATGATATAAAAGAAGCAGCGATTGTACTTTCCGATAGTGATTTACTGATTTTATCAACATCTTGTTCAAGAACCTTAAAAGCGGGTTGCCCGTTAATAACAGGAATCAGCAATTGATATGGGGGTAATATCTTTTCAGTATCATTTATCAATTCATAATCGATAAATGAGTCTGTTTCCGCGGCTATCTTCACCCCTTGTCCAAAAAGTGGATCACAGTAAAAAAAGCCTAACAGCCCACAAAAAAGCAGAAACTTCATCTTCATTATTAATTACTATATGGTAGATCTGAAAAATTAATTAACGCACTAGGCGAATAAATAGTAGCTGTTTGAAATAGTAATATCAGAATTTAGACTTTAATGATAAGCAGGTTGCCCTGATTTGTAATAGTTATTCGTTGTTGGTAGAATAATTTGTAGCTGTATTACAGTATCTGTGGGTTTTAATTAAAATCTGATAGGATAATATGTGAGTTGACTTATAAAGTCAAACAAAAAAGGAGTTTTCACTCCTTTTTTTACCTACATCATTTCTATAACTATAGCAGAAGCACCGCCGCCACCGTTACAAATACCTGCGCAACCATATTTACCGCCACTTCTTCTCAGTGCATGGAGTAGAGTAACAACAATGCGAGCGCCGGAACAACCGATTGGGTGACCAATGCTTACTGCTCCCCCATGTACGTTTACTTTTTGAGGATCAAGCTCTAAGATCTGGTTATTAGCAATTGAGACTACAGAAAAGGCTTCATTAATTTCGAACAGATCAATTTCATTTGTGGTTAAACCTGCTTTTTTGAGAGCGATTGGGATAGCATCGGAAGGAGCGGTAGTAAACCATTCAGGGGCTTTAGCAGCACTTCCATGGCTCAATATTTTTGCAATTGGGCTTAATCCTAACTCTGTTGCTTTATCGGCGCTCATTACTAAAACAGCAGCTGCACCATCATTAATGCTGGAGGCGTTTGCTGCGGTAACGGTACCTTCTTTATCAAATACAGGGCGTAGTGTTGGTATTTTTTCAAATTTTACTCTGGCAACCTCTTCATCTTTATCTACAATTGTAACATTACCTCTTCTATCAGTTACTTTTACTTTGATTAACTCATCGTCAAAGTATCCTTTTTCCTGTGCAGTCTGAGCTCTTTTGTAAGATTCAATTGCAAATTCATCCTGTTCTTCTCTGCTTATGTTACATTCTTTTGCACATACTTCGGCAGCATTTCCCATTGCATAGTCATTGTATACATCCCAAAGACCATCTTTAAGAATACCATCCTCAGTTTGAACATGACCATACTTAGAACCGTATCTTTGTTTCGGTAGGTAGTAAGGAACATTGCTCATGCTTTCCATACCTCCAGCTACAACAATATCTGCATCACCTAAACGGACTTGGTCAGCTGCGATCATTATTGCTTTCATCCCCGAAGCACAAACTTTATTTATGGTTGTGCTTGGTGTTTTTTGAGAAAGTCCTGCTTTCAGAGCAGCCTGTCTGGCCGGGGCTTGTCCGATACCCGCAGTAAGCACGTTACCCATCACAACTTCCTGAACACTATCGGCAGATATTCCGGATGATTTTAATAATTCAATAATAGCTGTGCTACCTAATTCCGGGGCTGTGAAAGAAGCTAAACTTCCACCAAATGATCCGATTGGTGTTCTTTTTGCTTCAACAATTACTACGTCTCGCATGATAAAAAAATCTTAGTGGTTATATTTCTGTAAGCGCTTTTTCAGCACTTAGAAGTTACAAAAAATGAATGGAATGTGTTATTAAAAAGCTTGATCTAAATCCTGAATAAGGTCATCGCCATCTTCAATACCAACGGAAAGCCTGATAAGTGAATCTTTGAGCCCGGCTTTTTCTCTATGTTCTTTTGGTATGGATCCATGCGTCATTGAAGCGGGATGGCTTATCAATGATTCCACTCCGCCTAAACTTTCAGCAAGTGTAAAAAACTTAGTGCTTGCCATAAATTTAGATGCAGCTTCAATAGAATCATCTTTAAGTGAAAATGAAACCATTCCTCCAAAGTCATTCATTTGCTTTTTTGCAAGTTCATGCTGGGGGTGAGATTTTAATCCGGGGTAATGAACTTCACTAACTTCCGGGTGATTTTTTAAAAAATCTGCTACTTTTTTAGCATTTGAAACAGCTCTTTCTACGCGGACAGCCAGAGTTTTTATTCCGCGTAAAACCAAGTAACAATCCATTGGGCCGGGTACTGCTCCTGTAGATTTAACCTGAAACAGTAAATTTTCGAGAATTTCTTTATTTGAGGTAGCAACTGCTCCATGAATAACATCAGAGTGACCACCAAGGTACTTTGTAGCAGAATGAAGTACAGCATCTGCACCTAATTCGGCAGGTCTTTGGAGATATGGTGAAGCAAAAGTATTGTCAACAACTGAAAGAGCATTGTTTGTATGAGCAATATTTGAAAGCTGTTCAATATCTACGATTCTTAATAAAGGGTTTGTTGGAGTTTCAATCCAAAAAAGCTTTGTGTTTGACTTAACGGTTTCTTTTACGAGGTCAAGATCCGTCATATTAATAAAAGAAAATTCGATACCATAGGGCTCAAATACAGAAGTGAAGAGTCTGTAAGATCCGCCATATAAATCATCGGAAGCAATTACATGATCACCAGGACGAAACATTTTCATTAAAGCATCCATTGCGGCTACACCACTTGCAAAACAAGCACAGGATTCAGTACCCTCCAGACCTGCTATCATATTTTCAAGAGCAGTTCTTGTTGGGTTTCCAACTCGGGCGTAATCATATCCTTGATGAACATTAGGTGCAGACTGGGCATAAGTAGAGGTCTGAAAAATCGGAGGCATAACAGCTCCTGAAGTTTCTTCGTTTTTCTGACCTGCATGAATTGCTTTAGTGTTAAATCGCATTATTGGTTAATCCAGCTTTTTTTTAAATTTTTTAGATTTTCAATTTTATTGGAATAGCCACCCTTGCCGGTACTTAGTTCCTGTAATTTTTCATAATAAGTAATGGCAAACTCAGTAAGAGCAAGAGCCTTATCCACGATAATTTTTTTATCATCTTGAAAGGCAACCTGATGCAAAGACAAATAATTCCCTGACATGTTATTGTAAAACACTGCGAGGCTTTCTATAAACTCAATATTAGAACTATCAATTTGGTAAGCTTTTATCAATTCGTTTTCAGCGTTTTCTGAAACCCCCTCAATTTCAACACTTAAATTAGTCACGGAAGATGAGTCCATATCTGAATAAGAAGCTCTCAGGTTTGAAAATAACTCTGAAACCTGTTCATATAATTGAGTTCCGTATACGTTATGAAGCTTCGGGTCATTCGGAAACTCATTAATAAGATTGCTTAAAAAAGAAACAGCTTCCGAATTTCTATTCTGGCTGATGTAAGCATTAACGAGTCCAAAAGCTACACTTTTGTTTTTTAAAGGGTCTTTATCAGCTTGCTTATAATAATAAACAGATTGTTCCGGATTACCGGTTTCAAGATACAGGAACCCAAGGTTTTCATATATATCCGGACTAATGCTGTCTAATGACTCGGTCATTTTTAAAGTTTCAATAGCGCTTTCAACATCATTACTATTGTATTGGGCAATAGACAAAGATTTATAACTTTCAATATTTCCTGGTTCAATGGCAATTGCATTTTTGAAATGGCTTATTGCTGTTTGAACAGACTCATCAGAGCCTTCTTTATAAGACCGAAGTCCATTACTATGTTCCATCTTCCAGTAATAATTTGAAAGGCTGTCGGCTTCGGGTTGCCAATTCATTTCTGGTGAAGCATCCTGATACACACTTATTGAATCAAAAGAAGAACGCATACTAATGTAGTAAGATTTTCTGCTTTGTACAGGGGAGTCCTCAGCAATTAAACCAAGCACTTTTCCCTTTTGATAAAAGAGAGCCGAAGATGGATTTTTGTCTATTTCAGCTGATATCTCAGTTAGTGCTTGTTGGTAATTTCCTTCATTGATCAGTTTATCAGCAGAAAATTTTGATCCGGAACAAGAAATAAAAAACCCGATAACAAGTAAGGTACTTGCATATCGGGTAAAAATTGAAGTTTTCATAGAATTATATGTTTCAAGAAGGTCAGGATTACATTCCTGCTTTTTCCATAGCAGCTTCTGCTTTTTCATTCATGCCAAGAGATGTATAAACCTGAAACAAGGATCTCCAATAATCCTGATTATTAGGTCTCAATTCAGTCGCTTTTTCGTAATACTTCATAGCTTCTCTGAGATTGTCTTTAGCTTGGGTATCAATCTTAGCTGCTTCATCGTTATCAGCAGTTGCATTTCTCTTGTCAAACAAAGCTGCAGCTTTATTTTGATAAATAATACCTAAGGTATTGTAAGCATTAGCATCGTCAGGAGCAATTTCGACTACTTTCAGTAGTTCTTCAACTGCACGATCTATTAACTTTTCTGAGCGAGTGCTCTGTTCCTGAATAGAAGTTCGAAGTGAGGCAACTTTCTCCTCGTTAGCTGTTTTTGCAGAACCACTTAAGTTTCGTTGTTCTCTTTCAAGATTAAAGATTTCATCATACTTGGCAGAAATGTCATCGGTGATTTCACTTGCCATGATGTAAACCTGAGTTCCCAGTACCAAATGATATTGAGGGTTGTTTGGCTCTCGAGCAATTAAAGACTCAATTACTTTGATAGACTCTTCATTTTCGCCCAAATTCATGTAAGAATCAGCAAGTTTCTGGGTTAGAAAAACAGAATCAGGGTAAAACTCAATACCCTTCATCAGTATTTTATTCGCTGATTCATAGTCTTCGACCTGAAGATATAGTCCACCTAATCGGTCATAATCGTAAGCATCTGCTTTTACTTTCTTTTCTATTACTTTTTCATAAACATCAGTAGCAGCATCAAGATTTGAATTAAGTCTATATACCTCGGCAAGAACTTCATAAGATAGTAAGCTGTCCGGGTTGATTATTATAGCATTTTCTAAATGATCTTCAGCTACATCATAAGGATTTCCTGTTGGGGATGTAGTGGAATCGCCGGTTGCATACTTAACACCTAAATTATGCTCCTGTCCCCAGATTTGATCAATCAAAAGCTGTGATTCTACTGATTCAAGACTTTTTGCACCCTGAGTGGTATATAATTCGTTTGCAATAACCAGATTTTCTCTCATTTTGGAATAGCTGTCTTTTCGATCAGCAATGATTGAATTGTTTAGTGCTATTTCTGAATATACTTTTCCTTTGTAGTAATAGGCATCTGCATTCACAGAGTCCTGAGCAATAGCTTGATCTAATGATGAGAGAGCTGCGTCATAATTTTTTGCTTTAATCCCTTCTTTAGCTTCTTTAATTAACGGATTAGATTCTCCGCCACAACTTATAAGTATAGTTGCTAAAACCGCAAAAGAAAGAAGTCTGTAAAAATTCTTTTTCATATCAGTGTAAAATTGGTAGTGGTTGGTTTCAAATGGTTTTAATAAGTTAACAAAATAACTATATAAAGCGCTTTCCGCAAAAAAGAAGGTGTATTTTAATTCCAAAAACTAAATAATAAATACTCATGAAAAAAGTGATTTCAACAGAGTCGGCTCCTGCGGCTATAGGTCCCTACAGCCAGGCTATAGAGCATAATGGTGTATTATACTGCTCTGGTCAAATTCCTCTTGATCCTGAAACTATGGAAATAGTAGGTGATAATGCCGCTGATCAGGCGAAACAGGTTATGAAAAACCTAAGTGCTGTTCTCGAAGCTGCAGGTACAGATTTTTCTCAAATACTGAAATGTTCCATCTTTTTAGATGATATGGGAGATTTCGGTGAAGTTAATGAGGTATATGGTGGTTATTTTAAAAACGACCCGCCCGCAAGAGAAACCGTAGCGGTGCAAACGCTTCCTAAAAGTGTTCTAGTTGAAATTAGTTGTATTGCTATTGTTTAATGAGTCTGAGCAGGAAGCTCTTGGAAGTGGAGTTTCCTGCTTTATCAGATACTTCAAATCTAATATTATTCTCATTTTCTAAAGAAAAAGATGGGAGATAGAAAGTAAAAGAATCGTTTTCATAATCGAATTCAGGAATTCCTTTTTGGTTATTAATCCAAAATGAAGCAGTTCTGAAGTCAATACCTGAAAGATCATCGGTAGTAGAAACAGAGTAAGTTTTTATGCCATTACCTAATGTGTTAAGGTTAGGCTCTTTGATTTGAGGAGGAGTCGAATCTGCCAAAACAACAAAATTTCCGAATGATGGTATTTCTGCATTCAATGTTATACCGGAAATCCAGGAATCAACAAAATTATATTCACCGTCTTCCTGAGTTTGATATAAATTTAAATGGGTTTTTTTTTGAAAATATTCAGGCAGTGTAATCTGAATAAATAGGTTTTTACGATTGATTAATTCGGGAGCTCCTATTTTAAGAAGTAACGAATCGTTTCGAAATTCTAAATTTTGAACAAGACTTAAGGAATCAAAAAAAGTTTCTGATTGAATAAACAACATTGTTTGGTAGTCTGGTGAAGTGATGCGGTACGAATTACTAGGACTCAATCTGGAAATAGTTTGATTTGGATCCTGAAGATCAATAATTTTTTGAGGAGAATATTGATTCCATGAAATCCAGTTAGAAGTGTATTTTAAGTCTGAATTAGATGAATCATTTAAGGTGACCCAATCATACTTCCAGTGTTTACCGAACTTAGAAGAAGGTATTTTAGAGGTTTTCTTAGAACCTTGCTTAACCGGAACTATTGCAACGGCTTTATTTCGATAATAATCCTCAGCAATTATTTCATATAAAACAAACTCAGTTTCCGGGTAGTCATTTTCGCTGATAAGGAAGGGATGATCATATTTTTTTTGATTAAAAAGCCTGTGAAAACGCCTTCTTTTATCTCCGGGAGAAGGTACTCTGTTTACAAACATTTTTTCGGCTTGAGAAAAGTCAAAGTCATTGATCTGTTCATGATAAAGAACCCGACTTCCAGAGGCCAGCTTTAGGTCGTAAACAGCATACTTATTATTCACCAGATTAGCCTGATCGTAAACATCAACAGATAATCCAAATTTGCCATTTACATACACTGTATCGAAATAAGTAGTGTCATTTTCTACCGAAAGAGGTTGAACTTCGGGAGGGTAATACGATTCGAAAATCTTGCTATCTATATCTAAAGGTTCGATTAATAATGATGAAAAAACAGGGGGTAAAGTATCCTGAACTTCAAGATTTGAACGCAACGGATTTATAGGTTGATTTAAATTATTTCTGATCTCAAAGTGAAGATGAGGTGGTCCTATACCGGTTGAACCTGTGTATCCAATTATCTCACCCTGACCTACTTTAAATTTATAATCTTCAAACGACTGTTCAAAAGTGTAGGAATAGTTTAGCTCATTAATTCGGATAGAATCCGCAATAGCCTGAAAATCGTCGTTAAACCGCTGAAGGTGAGCATAAACCGTATAAGTGCCATCATAATGTTTGAGATAAATAGCTTTGCCGTATCCCTGATTAGTAATAACAAGTTTACTCAGATACCCATCTTTGGAAGCAAAAACCTTATAACCTTCTCTGCCCCAGGTTTTAATATCCAGTCCGGCATGAAAATGAGCAGAACGTGTTTCTCCAAAAGTAGAGCTTAAAAATTGCCCGGAATTGGTGGGCCACAAATATGTGGAATCCTGACCTGATATATCATATGTGAGAATAAGGAAACAAAAAAATGTCCAAAATCTTTTCACAACTATTTGACCGAAACTGAAAGAGTTGAAAGTATGTTTCCTAAAGTAGCTTCTATTTTATCGCCTTTTTTTACCTCTGAAACTCCGCTCGGAGTTCCTGTAAAAATGAGATCACCGGGAAATAACGTAAAAATTGAAGACAGATATGAAATCAGATAATTTATGGAAAAGATCATTTGCGAAGAGTTTCCCAATTGTCTTGTAGTTCCATTTATGGAAAGTCCTATCTCTATATTTTTCAGATCTTCAATTTCATTTAAAGAAACAAAGTTACTTACCGGGGCAAAAGTGTCAAACCCTTTGGCAATGGTCCATGGATGTCCTGCCTGTTTGGCCTTTTGTTGAATGTCCCGGGCTGTGAAATCAATTCCAACTCCAATCCCTGCAATAAAATTATGGGCTTTTTCTTCAGAAATATGCTTTCCCATTTTTGAAATAGCTATTACTATCTCAACTTCGTGATGTACATCAGAACTTTGTTCGGGAATTTGAATTTCTGAACCATCAAAACAAAGAGCGCTTTGAGGTTTTAAAAACACCAAAGGAGAAGAGGGCACCGGGTTATTGAGCTCTTTAGCATGTTCAGTATAATTCCTGCCAATACAGTAGATTGATCTGGGAGTTAAATTGATACCCGGGATTTGAATTTCTTTCATATTTCAAAGATATAAAAAAAGCCTCGCACATATATATGAACGAGGCTTAAATTTTTCTCAGCTTATTCAGCTTAAAGGCTCAACATTGATAAACTTTCTGCCACCTGATTTTGTGGAAAAGTTTACGTGACCATCAGCTACAGCAAAAAGAGTATCATCTCCGCCACGCTTAACATTTAAGCCCGGGTGAAACTTGGTTCCTCTTTGGCGCATAATGATATTTCCTGAGCGAACAAATTCGCCACCAAATTTCTTTACGCCTAATCGTTTGCTTTCTGAATCTCGTCCGTTTCTAGTAGAACCTTGACCTTTCTTATGTGCCATTGTACTTAGATATTAGGAATTAAAATTAACTTAACGCTTCGATAAGCTCAGCTTTCTTCATACTGGAATATCCAGTTAGTCCCTTTTCGGAGGCCATTTTCTTAAGCTCAGCAACGGTTAGCGATGATAGATCTGAAGTAGCTTGTTCAGCTTTAACTTCAGTTTTAGTTTCTTCTTTTTTTGAAGCTGCTTTCTTAGCAGTCTTTTTCGAACTTCCGGATGCAGAAATTGACTCAATTTGAATTTGAGACATTAATTGTCTGTGTCCATTTAACTTCTGGTATCCTTTTCTTCTTTTCTTTTTGAAAACAAGAACTTTGTCAGATTTAACGGTATCAAGAATAGTTGCTGTAACAGAAGCCCCTTCAACTACAGGCTTTCCAACTTTAACAGCACCTTTGTCATCTTTTAGTAAAAGAACATTGTCAAAAGTAACAGAGTCTGAGTCTGCGTTTTGCTTGTCAACAAAAAGAACATCGTTTTCAGCTACTTTGTATTGATGTCCGCCTATTTCAACTATAGCGTACATGGATAATTAAATTTCTTTTTTGGATTATTTTAGAGCTTACAAAGATAAGCGTTTGTTCTCATAAAACAAAGCAAAAAACTTACTGTTCTTTATATTTTGAACCGTTAAATTAATTCAGATTCTAAAACAAAATTTTATAACAATGGGTAAGTTACCTTCATTACACGAGCAGGCTTTCAAATATAAAAATACTAAAAGATTACAGCATGATGGTGGTAGGGCCTGGATAAAGGATTCTCAGCTTCATGAAGCTCGTAAAGATGCTAACGGGAAGTTTAAAACTGTAAAAAAATCTTCTTAAGAATTAGTGATACCTGAAATATCATTAGATAGCTGGTCGATTTTCTTTATGCTGGCCGCGGCGCAAGGAATTTTTTTATCCGTGGTTTTCTTCATCAAAAGAAACTCCCAACCTGAGATCTTACTGAATATTCTGGTTCTCTTATTCTCGATTACACTGATAGAATACGTTGCTTTCTGGACGAATTACAGATTCAAATTTCCCCACATAAATCGAATTTCTTCTGCATTTCCCTTTTTATTTGGGCCTTTATTTTATTTGTATCTGAAATCTTTTTTAAATGGAAATACACTTTCGAGGAAGGATTCCCTTCATATTATTCCTTTCGCTTTAAGTTTAGCCTTGCTCATTCCTTACTATTTATTGGAGTCCGAGACTAAAGTTAACATGCTGCTTAACAGGAAGATATTTCATTTCCAGAATGATATGTTATTGATCTTTTTTGAAGGTCTGAATTTTTTATTGCCACTTTTTATGACCATACATTTGGTCATTTACACTTCGTTGGGTCACAGAATGATCAATAGAAAGGATTTCGATAAAGTTGTTGGGAAAGTTGAAAGGTGGCTTTCAATACTTTTGTATTGTTTTATTGGTTTCGTAGCAGGTTTCGCATCATACTATATTATGGTGTACGTTTTTAGTTATAATCTTATGATTGATTATGCAATTTCAGTTGCAATGAGTTTATTCATATATGCAATTGGCTATTTTGGTTTTGTGTCACCGGAAGTTTTAGAGGGAGTTATAAAAGATCATACTGAGAAAAGTAAATACTCAAATTCGGGACTTTCTGAAAGGGATGCCGGCAAACTTAAAGAGCAGCTTATTCATCTGATGGAGAAAGAAAAAATGTTTCTTAAAAGTGACCTTAAGTTAAAAGATCTGGCTGGTGCAGTTAATGGGTCAAAACATCATGTATCACAAGTTATCAATGATGAATTGGGTACTACTTTTTCTGCTTTTGTAAACGAGTACAGGATTAAAGAGTCACAGAAGTTGTTAATTAATAAAACTGATGAGCTAAACATGTATGGTATAGCCAAAGAATCAGGATTTAATAATAAAACTACTTTCAGTTTAGCGTTTAAGAGGCATACCGGATTAACCCCTTCCAGATATCAAAAGAAGTTTCAGGGTTCAGATTAATTCTAAATCCTATAGGATTTAAACGCTTTCATTTATTTTCATGTTTATGAAAAATTAACTTAGTGAAGATCAATTAACTTTTACTAAGCATTATCATGAAAATTTTATCCGCACTTTTATTTATTGGCATCTTTACTTCTACTGTCTTCTCACAACAAGGACCGTGTAGCTCGGATCAGCATCGTCAATTTGATTTTTGGATTGGTAAATGGGAAGTAAAAAATCCTAACGATCAAGTTGTAGGAAGTTCAAAAATTGAGCTTGTTTCAAATGGCTGTGCACTACTGGAAAACTGGACAAATTCCGGTGGATTAGGAGGTAAAAGCCTGAATTATTACAGCATACTGGATCAGAAGTGGCATCAGAAATGGATTGGTGCTAATGGAATCCCAATCGAATTTTCAGGTACATATAATAAAGAAAGAAAAGCCTTGGAATATTCAGGTAAAGGAGTTGGTCAGGGAGGTGTTCCACTGCTAAATAAACTTACTTTTTTTCATATAACTGACAATCATGTAAGACAGCTTTGGGAGCAATCCACAGATGATGGTGAAAGCTGGAACACAGTGTTTGATGGTCATTATAACAGAAAAAAGTAGCTTAATTTAAGCTACTTTTGAAGTTGCTCTCTGAAAACCTTGTCGATTAATGTGCCCGATGTACTTACCTATAATTCTCACTTCTTCAAATACATCCGGTTCTACTACAATGTCTTCATAGCTTTCGTTGGCAGCCTCCAAACGGAGCCCGTTATCATCCCAAAAAATCTTTTTTAAGCTGGTTTCTCCATTATAAAGCACTGCACCGATGTCACCGCTTTTAACATCAGTATCCATTAAAACCACAAGATCACCATCGTAAATATCTACGTCTTTCATACTGAAACCGGATACACGGAGTGCAAATAATTGATCAAGGTTCGGGAAAAGGGACGAGAGGGTAATCTTTCCGAGGTCGGCTTCAACTGCTTCTTGTAAATAACCGGCAGCAATAAGTCCACGAATTGGAATGCCATCCTGATCATCATAATCTTCCAGTAAATTTTTTTTCTTTTCTTTGGGAAGATCGTACTCTTCATCATTACGTTTTATGAGAAATCCTTTTTTAAGCAAAGCCTGAATATTCTGTGTAACACTATTTGGAGATCGATAATCAAAATGTTCAGCAATTTCTCTATAGGTCGGCCATACATCGTATTCTTTTTTATATTCCACGATGTAATTAAAAAATTCCTGTTGTTTTCTCGTTAAATGTGCATTATCCATAGCATAATATTACTTAATGTGTAAAGTATGTGCAATAAACGAAGTTCTATAATCAGTGTCAATAAAAAATGTGTGTGATTCATGTATAAATTTTTTTCAATATTAATATTTACTGTTCTGTTACTTGCTTGTGAACCTGCAAAAAAAGAAGCCGGTCGACTGCTTACTCAGGAATATCCGGATCTTTATGAGGCTGTTTTTAATCGTGACGCAGAAGCGTTAATGGAATTTACTTCTCACACAAACGAGAGAATAAGAATTCAAGCCTGGCAGTCTTTGATCAATACACCGGTAAGCGATATTGATACATTGATAGATTTAGCAAATCAGGCTGATACTAAGGAAGCTTGGTCCTCTCTTTGGTTAAGGGAACTTTCTGAAGAGCAAATTGAAAAACTTAATGAACTTTTCATAGCAGGTAATGCTTCAAATCGAGGTTTGGTTTCTGCTTTGGGGGAACTAGGAAACGGTCGGTCATTGGAATTACTTTTGCAGGAAGATGTGCCGCCAAATCAGGAAATGGAATTTCAACTTGCTTATTCAATTGGGCGCTTAACAGGAAATGTAGAAGTTACTGAAGAGCAGCAAATTCAAATCATAGAAAGAGCGCTGTCCACAACGAACAGTAAAGCAGCTCAGGCATATTTATATGGTTTTTACAGAACAAGAAATGATCAGGAAAAGCAAGGATTAACTACTAATGCACTAAACAAATTGATTGAATTATGGAAGAATTATTATCCTGATGAAATAGGCCCTGATCGCTATATAGCAGCGCTTTTGATGAAAGATCATTCAGGGTTAGTGTTTCATCACTTTATAGATGAAGATTATGTTCTTATGGATGTTCAACTGGCAATCGAGATCATCCAGAGTATTGGAAGAAATGAAGAAAATGATACCTATGCTCCGGTAGCTTTGAATGCTTTTGTTCAACATAAAAATCCTAATGTTGTTATTCAGGCTTTGAGGGTCATTGCTGCAAAAGAAGATTTCGCGAAGAAAATTAACAACTCACTATTAAATGCAACCGCACTGAATGTTGCTGTTGAACCTCATGTCAGGCTAGCCGGGTTCAATGCTTCAGTAAATCCTGAGAAATATATTGACGACTTACTACCAATTGGAACTGAGAATCCATACTTACAGACTCTCAGATATTCTGCATTGCAAAAAGTGTGGGATGAAGCTAAAGTCTTTGATTATTTAGCTGCAGATATAGATACATCTCAGGGTTTGCAGTACAGTTTTCTTTTAAGAGAAATGAACACGCTTTGGGCAAATGCTAACGATGAGCTCAAAACTGATGAGAGTATAGAACAAGTACATAATATTTTGTTTACAGCATTGGAAAGAGGGGAGCGAGCATTTATGATGCAGGCTTTGTATTCAGATGAAAATGTATTGAAGGAAAATGATTTCGCCACATTGATCGATATTCTGAATAACAAATCGGTAGTAGAAGATATTTCTGTATTCAGGTCAGTAACGTCGGTTTTAAAAAACCGTTTTGAAGAACAATCTGAAGCTGTAATCATTGAGTTTTATAATAATGCCGGACACGACCTAAAACAAAGCTTGATAGCTCAGGAGTGGTCGTTCATAAAAGATTCACTAGCTCCGGTAACATTTAGAATGCCTGATTGGGATCGGCTAGCTGATTTGGGCCCCAATCCTGTTTGGGTGTTAGAAACTCGAAAAGGAGATATTGAAATTACTATGGACGTATTAACTGCTCCGGCTACTATTTCGGGAATGGATAGTCTGATAATTAATGGACATTATGATGGAGTTGCGTTTCACAGAGTGGTACCAAATTTTGTGATTCAGGGAGGTGATGTAGAAACAGGTCTTGGTTTTGGAGGCCCGGATTATACAGTGCCAACCGAAGCAAGTGCAGCTCATTATTTCAGAGGTAAAGCAGGAATTGCAAGTTCAGGTCCGGATACAGAAGGAAGCCAATACTTTTTTATGAATGTCTGGGCTCCTCATCTAAATGGGCGTTATACCATTTTTGGAGAAGTTACTGAAGGGATGAGCGTGGTAGACAGAATAACACAGGGAGATGTTGTTCAACGATCTTATTGGAAATAAGTGATCTGTTATTTTGCCTTCACCACCATTAACTCATTCCAGCGAGTGGTGTATCTGTTACTGAGGTAGTTTTGATTCATCAACCATTTGTTGCGATGCTCTTTCTCTTTATGAAGACCGGTTGAAGCAAAAGCAGCTTTGTTTCTTCCGTATTTTGAGTTGATCTCATCCAAACATTCCATAAGCCTGAATTGTTGTTGAGTATATAAATGGGGGTCGAACAGATCCATCTGTACTTCGCTGTTTGGAACAATTCCTGTTAACATTACAGCAGCTTTTTTGTACTTGGTGTTTTCCAAATACACATGGTTGACCAATCCCTTTGCCAATCTGATCAATGTAGGTGTATTAGCTGTGGGGACTTTCAAAGATGTGCCTGCGGAATATTTATACTGTCCTTTCAGGTTGGAATATTTATCTCCGATTAACATTACTCTTAACAAAGAAGCTACTGAATTTTGAGAGCGAAGTTTTTCTGCCGCTCTGGATGCGTAGGTCGAAATGGCTTCCTGCAGATGTTCTATTTCATAGATTGGAGTTCCAAACATCCTGGAAGTCAAAATACCCTTTCGCTTATCCAGAGCTTCACCCATTTTAATGCATGGCATTCCATTTAATTCCAGTACGGTTCGTAACCCGGTTACATGTAGATTTTTTCGCACCCACTTTTGGTTCTGTACGGTATTCTTTAATTGAAATGCATTTTCGATGCCGTGTCGGTGCAGACGGACAGTCATTCCGCTGCCAATACCCCAAATTTTTTGAACCGGCAGATCTTTTAGATGCTGATCAGTTTCATCCTGGCCGGAAAGAGCAAGTACGCCATCAAATAATGGATTCCTTTTTGCAATGCTGTTAGCCACTTTTGCCAGTGTTTTGCTGGGTGCGATTCCTACCGATACAGGTAAGCCGGTCCATTGAAAAATGGTGTCTTTTATATATTGACCATATTCATTAAGATCATCGAAAATATTAGTAGAAACTCTGGCAAAAGCTTCATCAATACTATACACTTCAATATTATGAGAAAGCTGATCTAAAACGTCCATTACTCTGTCCGACATATCGCCGTACAGAGCATAGTTTGATGAACGAACAACCACTCCTTTTTCTTTAAATAATTTTCTGGATTTAAACTCCGGAGCTCCCATTTCAACTCCGACCTCTTTAGCTTCTTCTGAACGAGCAATCACACAACCATCGTTATTTGAGAGAATAGCAATGGGTTTATCTATTAATATGGGATCAAAAACACGTTCACACGAAGCATAAAAGTTATTGCAGTCTATCATTGCATAAGCAGCAGGTAAATTATAAGGATCAATATTCATATCTATTTTATCCTTCCTCTAATCTGAACCGATGGATTACATGAGTGACGACTCCCCAAATAGTCCACGCTGTTTCTTTGGTTATAGCAATGGGTTGTAAGCTGGAATCATCAGAAACTAAAAATATGCGGGAGCCTTGTTTAGCAAATCTCCGGATGGAGGGTTCTTCGTCAATAGAAGTAACAATGATGTTTCCATGACGGGGAGTAATTGACCGATCCACGATCAGTATATCTTTATCATGTATTCCCGAGCGTTGCATTGCATTTCCCTGAGCTCTTACATAAAAAGTGGCGGACGGTCTGAACACAACAAGCTCCTCGAGGCTCAAGGCTTTTTCCAGATGATCTGAAGCAGGAGAGGGGAATCCTGTTTCCATTTTTCGGGCTAATTCCAGTCTGCCTGTTCTTGAGTGTGTAACGGTATCTTTTTGTGCTTCTATGCTGTTCATTGAGGGATTGGTTTACATATTTAATATATGTGTATTATATGTATAAAAATGTTCGAGCCAAAATTATTTCCCGGAAATTTTTCTGTTTTCTGGAAACCGGCGCGCAAAAATTTTAGTTCAAAACTGCAACAAATACATTTAATCTAATTTATATTATTGACAATTAATTTGAATTAATTGTTGGTCAAGTAAGTTATTTGAAAAGCCATAGTAACCGTGCCTGCAAGGTTACCAATTTGATTAATGTCAATTGTATCAACAGTACCGTCGTCTTTCATTTGGCGGAAGGTGATTTTAGGCACACCCTCATCAATTGCGATGATGGCTGTAAGTTGCAATGAACCTGCGTCTATACTTGCACCGGGCAGGTACACACTTGTAGAAGTACCTGAAATTGTTAAGTTAGGATTAGCCTTGAATGGCAAATTACTAATTTCTGCATCGGCTGTAGAAACGTCGTCTGAATCGAATTGATAGTCTATATACAATGTGCATTCGCCACCCCTTTTTTTGTAATAAAAATTACTTCGAGCCTCACTAGTTGTAGTCCAATTAACTGATGCTTCCCATTTTATTACCCGGTTTTCTTTTTTGGTAGGAAGAACTGGGAGTATTGACGGGTCTGGAATCGAGGAGAACGTTATTAAACCTGTTAATCCATCATTGTCGTTCGGGCTACCGGTCAATCCGTGACCGGCAAAAAACATAGGGATTTCACCGTCAAACAACAGAGGTGTTAAGTATTCGCCATCCTGTTTCACTGCGAAATCAGCTCCGTAAACTCGGTTTTCATACCACGAATCAACCGGGCCTGTTTCTAAAATTACTGAACGTGTAGGATTAAAATCATACTTAGAACCTACAGCCGTATGTAAATATCTTTCTTTAGCTATATCTTCAACTCTCCCTGCCGTAAAACACATTATATAAGAGTTATTGTAACGAATAATTGTCGGGTCTTGGACAAAGGTTACATCTATATCATCGCGGAGATCGTTTAAATCATTAACCGTGAAACAGATATTACGGGCATTAATATCTGTCCATGAAGTTCCGGTTGCAACAAATATCATTCCGTCCGTAAAATCAGTTCCATCGTAATTGTTTCCTGCGAAATAAAATACCCACTCTCCGTCTATCTTCTTAACGTCACCCAAACTTATAAAGTTGAGATCAACCCCTAGATTTGCGAGACTATCAGAGCCATCATAAACTGGAGAAGCGTCTACAGTATAGTTTCCTAATACTGTAGCTGAGGTTGCATGACCTATTACTTGGTCATTAGGATTTGCTACCGAAGTTGCTCCAAAATATAAATGGTAAGTGCTTGAAGCGGAATCATATCTCCAGACCGCCCCCTGCAGTCTCGAGTCATAAAACGTACCACCGGCTCCTGTATCAAGCAGAATACCTTCTTCAACCCACGTTTCTCCGTCTACGGAAGAAAAAGCCCATAGCTTGAAATTTGATTTCAGCGCTATATAATACTTTCCGTCAATTGCAGTATTGTCTAAGAATGCAGGTGGATACGATTCTGATGCTTTTTGTGAAGTGCCTGAAATAACAGGGTTATTTGGATTTAGCGTACCGTTCCATTCCGGACTTTCAGACACAAACGGAGTTGGAGAAGTTGCCAAAGGCTTACCAAAATCAACCCACGCTCCAGTTTCAAGCTTAATTAACTGAAATTGTTTATTTCCAGATAAATAATAAGAAATATCTCCTTCAGCTGATCCTCCGGTTGGCGGTAGCTGATCCAAATCATTATCACCAACAAAACCACGTTGAAGGTCAATAGGTGCTAAAGATGAAGCTGTTGCAATAGCAGAATCAACCGCAGAATTAAGCTGATCAATAGAATTCTGAACTATTAAATCATTTGTCTGTAACTGTTCGATAGCAGAGTTAGCAGCATCTAACGTTGATTGAACAGAGGTTTTTTTCATTAATTCTTTTGTAACATCAGCCATTATTAGACTCCAAAATTATGCTTTCTAAATTAAAATATTTGTATCCCACTTTAACGGTTGTTGTATTTTCTTGACCGAATTCAGCAGGTTCTAAATTTGAGATCTGCAACCCTAAATCATCCTCAGTTTCACCAGATATTATGAAACCAGGTATTGGTTCACTATCATTATCCATTGCCGTTTTTGGAAAGAACCAAGTCAGTATACCTATAAATTCTGCAGCTGTATATGGACTACTACGAAATCTGAGAATCTCACCCGAATTTGGAACAGGGTTAGCTTGTTTTTCTGCATAGTGAAAGTGCTGTACATTTAGACCATTTAATGGTTCTTGATTCAACTCATCATTTATAAAACGAACTTCAAATTCTTGATAATATCTTGAATCATTATATAAATAGGTTGGTACTTTAAGAAGAACACTTTTTGAAACTAATAGTGGAGTAAGGTCCATTCGATGAAAATCATATGAAAGTTGAAATTCTAGTTCAAACTTTCTACTACCATTTCTTTCAACATAATTTGGATCTCTATAATCAGAGCTTAGTTTTAATACACGTCTAATTATTCTATACGGCCTATTTAAATCATTTGGACGTTCTATTTTTATATCTATAGTAGAACCATCTGGCAGTGTACAAACAGCTATTGCATCTGATAATATGTATATCTGTCCTTCATTCATGGCTCATACAATCCTACAAATTGTGCTTTGATACCAATAGTCAGTCGATCTGGATTAGGATGAAATTCACGAATGAAATACACTTTATTTACTTCAGATATTGTCACCCAAAAATATTTACCAATGCCTGCAGTTGGATAATCAAGCATAGGAATTTCAATATCCCATATTTCAACAGGATAGCTGAAAGATTTAGCAAAATTCTGGGCTTGTGTAATTGGGTCAGGTATAAAGTCATCTAATGTTAAACTACCGGGGAAAGAGATGTCTTCCGGAGAGTATCTAAACAAAGGCATAGTTGAAGGGTCATTGCTCCCCGGAATCCCTAAATTTGAAGATCTATAATTGCTTACTTGAATTGATGAATTTCTAATATCTGCTTTCGTTAGTTCACCATCTTTGCTAACAAAGGTTTTAAATTCTTGTTCACTCTTTTGATTATTTATCTCTAGAATGTCACTGTATCTTATTTCATAAGAAGTGAATCCTTTAGTGTCGTCTTCACTGCCAATTGGTTTTATATCTTCTAATTTAATTTCAAAAGCCCCTAAAGGCAGTGTGGCAGGTAATGCGTTTTCATGAATCAATCTATCCTGAAATACGATCTTTCCGGATTCGGAAATAAATAAATAAGAATTTGTTTGTATTGATAGATCAATTAATAGGTCTGAAATTGAATTATTAATCCAACCAAATTGAAACAAGTCTGCCCAAAATACATAGCGTGATTTTAATGTTGAATTAGTTATATCAATGAATGAAGCATTCTCATCATCATTATAGTAGCTTGATAAAATTCTTGCTTGAATCAATGAAATACTCTTTGATAGAATATCAACATGACTTTCTGAATCCTGAATAATATCAAAATCTGTAGCGGGATCACCGTTATATTGAACCTGACATCCATGTAAAAACTCTGTTCCGCCAAATAGGTCCTCTTTTCGCGAAGCTACATCTGAAGCACGATCAGTAACTATATTAAAATCAAAATATTTATATTCATACAATGTGATTGAGGTTTTATCGCCAACCTCAAGATCAGTACCAATAGAATCTTTAAAGAATCGCCCTCTCTCTAATACTGTTTGATCACCATTAACAATGTTTCCGTTTTTGGCATGCCACACATTGAATTTCATAATTCCTTGGAAGTCAGCAAATCCATTTGGTTCCTGCTGATAAAGAAATGACTCTTGGAACGTTGTTAATAATGTTGTTTCACCAATTTTTATATATACTGCACGTTTTTGTAGAGCGTTTCTAGATGGATTACTTGGGCTAGGAGAGCTAGGCTTGGAATATGTTAACAGCCTATGAAAATCCCATCCATTTTTTATCGAATTATCAATGTTAAGAGCTAGCCAAGAAGCAGAAGAAACAACAGAAACTTTAAAAGTTAGTAATTCAATTTCAACATCATTCGAATCAAGATCGAACCCATCAGGAAGACCATTAATTTCAGCTGTCCCTACTCCGGAATCAGCTTTAGATATCAATTCGCAATCTTCAAAAGTGAATTCTTTTAGCATTTTAAGGTTGCTATCCTTTATAAAATCAAAAATGCTCTTTATACTAAAACTAACAGCAGATCTATAAGCATCGTATTTTCTACCTGAAATAACTCCTACATATTCTATAGCTGTTCCAGACACTACTACTTTAAAAAATAACTGATCAGGAATGGTTGCTCCTTCGCCTTCCGTTCTGGAATTAGCATCAACCCAAGAACGATCATAACGCTCTGTATCGTCCCAATTTTTGTTCTCCAGGATAAAGCTCAATGAGCTTACTTTAGGCTCACCAGGCTTACCCGGTTCAATCTTATAGGAAGGAAAATTTACTTCACGGATATGATCATTTGGAATCTCATTAGGAGTCAAATCCGGATACTTTCCATAATAAATTCTGTAAGTTGGCTCAGCCATTACAATCCACTCCTTAAATAATCGCTTCCACCTGAAGCATCAATCTCTTCCTGGCCACGTAGAACCATATTTCCAAAGCCATCCACAATTTTTATTTCACGGCTTTCTTTTACTCTTGTTCTTTCAGATCCTGATTGATCACTATTAGTTCGAGATCTGTTTGCCGGTTCTGGATTGCTGAAACTCGGAGCTGTCGAATCAAATCCTCTATAGCTTACTGCAGCTGAAGAACTTGAAGATCCGGAAGAACTACCACTGGAAGGCAATAAAATAGAAGCCCCTTCACCAATTGCTTGTGCTCCAATTGCTGCAACAGTTAATCCTGTAATTCTGGCAATATTTCCTACTTGAGCTTGGGCATTAGCAGCACCTGCTATTGCTAGCGGATTCGGACCTAAGGGAGTGATTGCAGCAGCAGAATATTTAGCAGCCAATAATTGAGCTTCACCACTTGCTAATGCCCCTGATTTAATTGCTTGAGCAATGGCTAAACCTTTTTCCAAAGCCAACATTGTAATTGCGATAGCTTTGTTATCAGCAAAAAAACCTTGTTGAAGACTATAAAGAGCCTGAAGTGATTGCCCTTGTAAATTATATCTAATATCTGCTACTGTTCTATCAAGCTGCTCTTTCTCTTCAGCTTCTTTCTTGGCCAGTTCTATTCTCTTGTTTGAATATTCTTCCTCAATTAACTGAATAGCTTCTTTTCTCTGTCTGGCCGTAATCAGTTCATTATTCTTAATCTCATCGATCTTTTGTTGCTCTTCAATCTGAAGAGCTTGCAATTGGTTACCAGTACTTCTAACAGAAGCCAACCGCATTTGATCGATCTTCTGCTCAAACTGCAGTCTGGCACGACCTTGTTCTTGAAGCTGTTGTTCTTTTCTTTTTTGAATGGCTTCAATCTCTTTATTCTGATCATCAAATGAAGCTTTAAAAAATTCACTGTTAGATTCAGCAAATGAATTTTCTAAATCCGTAAATATGCTATCTAACGAACTCAGTGACTCTTTGAATTCTTTCTCTATTTCATCTGATAGATCTCTAACCTGTTGGCGAAGTTTATCATTTTCTAACTCTACAACTAATGGTATAGTTGATAAAAATTCTTGATCTGAAATGGTTTGCTTGAGCTCGCGAACATTGTCTTCAGTCTTATCTAAGAATAGATTTAATCGTTCTAATTCTTGAACCTGAGCTTCTGTAAATGATCTATCTCCAACCCCTGAGAATTGTGTGTTAGAATCGACCTTACCAAGAGGATTATCTTCAATCTGTTTTATAAGCTCCTTATATCTTCCGGAAAGGGCTTCAAGATATACCAAGTCTGATTTCTCCTGTTCAGTATCAAAGAAGCCATCTCCACCAATATTATATAGCTCACTATATTCATTTCTGAGTTTTTTGATCCTTTCAAGTACTTGGTCTGATTGATCAATAAATTCTTTCTGTTCTTTATTGAAACTTATAACCCCTGCTTCCCATAATCCCAAACCGGTAGTAATAGCTGTAATACCAACCACAATTCCTGTTGGTCCTAACATCGATGCACCAATACCTTTGATCAAACCACCAAACGAACCGAAATGTTTGTACGCTTGAGCTCCAATATTAGCAGCTTGTTCCAGGTTATTTCCTAATCCTCTAATACCGTACTGAGCATCAGAAGCACCACGAGAAAGTTCAATTAATAGGTTGCTTGCTGATGAGTTTCTCTTGTTAAATGAAGCTGTACTTCCACCATTTTTTGCCTGCTGTGCTGCAAGATCTTTTAGTGAGCTTCTATATTTTTTAACTGATTTTTCACTTTGCTTAAATGAATCATCGTTCTTATCCAGAATTTTTCCCGTCTGAATAAGCTCAGTTTCCCCTTCCGTATTGATACGGACAATATATAGTAATTCATTTTCAGCGGAGGACATTGTTCAGTTCTTCCATCATTCGTTTGTTATGCTCAATCGCATAATCTTCAAATTCTTCTTTCGTTAATTCAGGCTCCAGGCTTACCGGACTTCTGAATCGTTTCTCATATTCAGCTCGTTGCTCTCCGGGTTTCTCAGAATGTGTAGTATGATGATATGCCATCAATACATCCAATCGATCTATTTTATCTGAAACTCTAAGTTCACCTGTTACAATAGATAGGTTGCGGATCTCCTGGAGAGTTAATTTTTTAAATTCCTTCCAACTCACGCCAATTACATGAGCAAGTCGGTACATAATGTCAAAGATGCTTACTTGCTGTTTGTTGCCAGGGGATCGAAGATCTGCCCGTTCGGTCTCTTGAACCGGATCAGGCCTTTCCCATGCTCTGGCAATGAAATAGTACTGCCAGAGCGTTTGGTAAAAACAGCCATAATATCATGGATCACCTCATAAGCACCTATGCATTCTTCAAGCAATTCACGCTCATTATCATAACCTTCCGGAAGCTCATCGTTTAGGTTAAGTACACAAGCCAATCGATCCATATCCATTTTAAGAATCTTTAAACTAATATCAGTAAGCTGTTCACTTAGTTCTTCACTTATTTTTTCGAAGTCAACAGATCCATCCTTTAGGGTAGGAACCTGATTTTCTTTAACAATAGATTGATACTTTTTACGTAAAGCTGCAGTCCTGTTCTGCAAGTGAGCTTCAGCAGGTATCGCATGATCAGCCAATTTCCAAGAAAACATCTTCTTGGAAATCATATGCTGAGTTTCGATGGTTATTTGTTCGTTCGTAGCTTTCATAGAATTTAAATTTTAAACAACGTCTTTTTTGCCTTCAATGAAGTAGTAAAGACCGTTATCTGTGATCTTATTATAGATATCTAATTGAGGTGTTAGCTCATCAGGATCAGCTGTCTCTAAGGCATATGCATTGAATTGCATAGGAGGTTTCTGTTGATCATGATTCAAATTCTTAGTCACATCTTGTGTTGCTATTCCCATTTTTGGCAGATACAGATACAGCGTTTTTGCATCATCTTTGTTTACCGGGAACTCTATAAGCACAGCAAACTTCTCTTTTACAATGCTCGTTCTTAACTTCAATCCGGTAACAGCTGTTGCATCGGCATCAGCATCTATACTCAATTCGTGATTCGTTTCTATATCACCAATTTTTTGCCCATTTAGAAGGGACAATACCTTAAAGGACCATCTTGATTCATTAATTGTAATCGAAGCCGTTCTTCTTTTTTGTACGGAATCGATCATGGTAATTACACCATCAGATCCTTGCTCCTCACGAGTTACGTCTTCACCACCCATAGTAAATGTAATTCCCTCTTCCGGGCGATTAGGAATAGCATATACCGAAGCTGCAGCCTTTAAGGCAGCAAGTGTAGCAACGGTTCCATCTGTGATCTGATCTAGTCCAACCAGATAAATATTTTTCGGTAAAAGGGTACGATGTATCATTATTTTATGATTTGAAATATTAGTGTTGTGATAGAGATCGCCAACATCAAAACAACTATGGCTGCACTTATCATTTTATAGATCGTTGGTCTGGAATTCAGCTCAGACTTTAAATAGCTTTGTTCAATCTCTATTTTATTTATCCTGCTTTCAAAACGTAACGCTTTATCTATCTTCTCATTCAGATTATCAAACTTAGTATCCAAATATTTTTTAAAGTCTTCGTTCACTGGTTCATCAGACATTGTAAAAGCGTTGTTCAGTTATCGTTTTTTTTGAATATGGCCGAAAGAATTGACTTAACCTCTCCGGGTGTCATCCGCTGCCCACCTTCACTTTTTTCATCTACCGATGCGACAATTACAGGTGCTGCAGCTTCAATTTTTGATTGAATAAACTTCTTCCATCCAGGCTTTTTTATGAAAAGACCTATAAGAAACAGAACTAAGTAAAGTCCATATTCTACAATTATATCAAGTGGGATAGCTTCTAAAATTTCCATGTTATTTTGTGGGATTAGGTCGTTTAAATTAACACCGGTTAGTAATGCAACACCGGTAACAGCTCCGGTAGTAATTACTTTACCGGCTTTCGTATTTCTGAAAAATCGAGAGACCTTATTATGCAATGGGATCTTAAACTCATTTGGATCTACTGGATCAGGAATCGTAACTTTTTTGTCTGATAGATCTAAGGGCTCTATGTTCAAGTCACTCAATCTAAGATCATCAGGTACTTTGGCTTTTGTTAAACTTCCGCCAAACGCCATTTCTTTTCTGATGGCAAGCATATCAACGTGGGTTCCGGGACAGGTTTTATTAGCACCTGTTTCTCTGTGGCCTAAAATGTTTGGTATGGGAATTTCGTATTGTGCAACCAGATCATTGAGTAAAGAAAATAAAGCAGCTTTCTGATTGCCCTCTAAAAACTCATGATCATGATGGCCACTCAAACAAATTCCAATAGATTTGTGGTTCATTCCCTGATCTTTACAATGAGCTCCTACTTTGTAAACAGGTCTTCCACTTTCAATCGTACCGTCTTTTCTAATTACAAAATGATAACCTATATCATCCCAACCATTTTCTTGAACGTGAACTCTTCGTATCAATTTAGCTGAAGGATCACCTGGCCAAGCTGCAGTATGAATAATGATATGTGTGGTTTCGGTACGTTTCATGACTTTGTTTAAAAAAAGCCGACCTACTTCTAAGTCGGCTTTTCGAGGTTTCTATGAGTGATAAAGCTACTTATCAGTTTCTTCTGTTTGGGTTTCTTCCGAATCTTCATCAGAATCAGAATCTTCATCATATTTAGCCTCCAACCAGGCATCAATCTTAGCATTCAGATCTGCTTTATTATCATCGCCTTCAAAATCAATGTTATTATCAGTCATGAAAGCTTTCAGATCATCGTTCTTAGCTTTTGATGAAGGTCGTTCAATAACCTGTTCTTCAGGAGTTTCCTCTATAGGAGCTTCCTCTTCAGGAGCTTCCACTTCAGGAGTTTCCTCTTTAGGAGCTTCCTCTTCAAGCCATTTAGGAGCATTCTTAGTCTTTGAGATCTCAGGGCAATAATAACCCCAATCATTAACCAATAACTTTGCCTGCTCTTTGCTTGCTTCACCAATACCATTCTCAAACTGTACGCTTAGTCTTTGTCCGGTAAAGTGTCGGTTCTGAGTGAATACTTTTACTTTTTTCTTTGATGACATAATGAGTGGGTATTAGTTTAGTTTTTAACCTGACCGTTTCTGGTACTGGCAACAGGCCTATATCCTCTCAATCGCCAAGCAATGGCTGTGGAATCTCTGTTATCAGTACTTAAGCCGGTAACCTTCACCAAAGCCCAATAAGACATATTATACAAGGGCTCATTAGCAGCACCAATAGTTAAATAATTAGTCTCTGAAGCAGTAATAGTTAAGGTATCATCGATGGTTGTATATCCGGTAACTCCGGAAAGGTCCGGTGTAACTAATAGATCTACTAATACATCAATTCCATTTCCATCCTGTGGATTTGACGTAACCAAACTGAGAAATGCAGGTCCACTGGCAAAACGGTTTATACTGAAAGGTTTGCTATACCTAATCCCTGTACTGTCATCGTTAAACTGAACAGTTCCGGAATATTCAATGTATTCAAGTGATGCAGCATCACTGACAACTTTTGAAGCATCTGCAGGTGTTGGTTGAGCATTAGCAAAGCCAATTGCAAAAACCATTATTACAAGAGTAAAAAATATGTGTGTTTTGTTTTTCATGATGTCTTTAAATTTGATTTAAATAATACCGGAAGCTTAATGCTGAAGGCTTCCGGTATTATGATTATTGCTGACTAAGCAGGAAACTTCAATCCGAATCCTTTGATTTGATAGAGCGCTTTATCGTTCTGCAGGACTAGGTTTGCATCCATATCCCAAGTATTGGTATAAGTCTTTTTAACAAGACCTAAATACTCTCCAACCATACCACGGCTTGTAGCCATAGTTAGATTTTCTTCTTCACCCCATTTCACATAGGTGAATGTTGAAGTAAGATTAGATCCGGTCACTCCTTGATCGGAAGGAGCAAATAGCTCATTACCTGCAGCATCGTAGCCATACGACTTAATGATCGCTTTACCAATCTTACCTGCTTTACCAACAGGAGTGTCTATCTCTTTATAATAGCCAAGGTTCTTAGCTGCAGTAACTAGACGCAACGTCCAGGATTCAGGCATGTACGCAAAGAATTCCTGCCAAGGCATATTTACATGCGTAAGTATGAACTTCTCAAAGAACTCTTGTTGATGTTGCTTGGCTGCATCACCTCCTAATGGCAGGATAATAGCATTATCAAGCGTTTCAATTCTTGAGGCGGGCGTTAGAGTATGAATACCATCAATTTCAGTGGATTCGGTTGCACTGTCACCGGTCCAAATTTTAGCTCTGAAGACTTTCGCATCTTCTTTTGCATCACGTTTAGTGTTGCTTTCGAGCTTGGGAATAATATCAACATTACGATGTTCATACACTCTATCAACACCGGAGTCACCGGATACAATCTTCTTTGTTACCGGAACATCACCGTAAGTTGGGCGATCTCTTTCAGTATGATTGTTAACATCTCTGAAAATGCTTGCCTGAGATTTACCGTCTCCGGCTTTCTCTAAGCTATCTGCATTACCGCCAATTTGGTACGCTTCAATATCATTAAATATCGGAGCTTCTTCCTCAAAAGCATTTAGCACAATATTAGTAACCGGATCATTTGGGCTTATTTGTCTTAATTTCATTTTTCTGTAGTTATTTTAATTGATACTGGTTTTACTTTGCTAGCTGAGGAGTTTTTTCAGCCACTAATTCTGCAAATGCTACAGAATTACTCTTCTTGTCTTCAGAATGCTCATCAGACACTTTTACGCCTGCAGGCATTGCACTATTTGCTTTACGCTCATCCAAAATCTTTTTTGCACCTGCAAAATCAGAATTTGCTTTCGCTTCCCAGGCAGGTTTATCTGCAGGTAAAATTTTACCTTCACTAATTGCACTGTTGATCAAGGCATCTACTTGAGCTGCTTTGTTCACTTTTTCCTGATCATCGAATTTCTTTTCAAGATCTTTCGCCCATTGTGGCTTCTCTTCTGAAGAGTTTGTTTTAGTAGTTTCCGGCTCATCGGTAGTCTCTTCAGCTTCAGGAGCTGCAGAGTTAAGAATTGCTTCGTTTACCTGCTCTTCAGTAGCATTTTCGTCCAGGCCTAATTTGGCCAAAGCTTCTTTATTAAGTTTCATATCAATCGAATGGTTTTTAGATGTGTCCCGAATCTCAGTTTGATCAGGCTCACCGGTAGATTCGGAATTTCCGATGTGATCAATTTCGTTGTCGAAGTATGGGCGGTTGGTGATTGCAACACTGTCCACGATTGCTCCAATGCTGTCTCCATTCTTGTTAATGGATTCAAGTTTATAGACTGGAGAGAAGTACCGGTATTCACGATCATCAATTTGCTCTTTAGCTGATTTTGTGAATTCTGGATAGTTACAGTAAAGTCCATCTTCTCTGGCTTCAAGCTTATTGATCCATCCGGCTGCACGAGTGTCTCCCCATAAGCTTTTGTGTTCCCAATCAATAAGGAGCTCTTTGCCAGTTGCGTTGAAGTTAGTGACCATTTGATCGATGTGTTCTTTGGTGACATCGTGTGCTCCATTGTGATGGAATGGATAGGATCCGATAGGGATAATCTTGATCCATTCGCCTGGCTCAGCGTTGGCAATAAGAATATCATTAATAAAAATACCTTTAGGGATTTCATGAGGCGTGCTCCTTTTGTGATTTATGAAATAGTTAAAAATCTTTTTGATCATGAGTGATTGTTTAGATGGGTAGCAAGCTAAAAGTCCTGTCAAACAAAGAGAAGAGAAAGCGTTCCATATAGCTATCTGGAACGATATTAAGGGTATTTAGCGGAGTAATCTTTTAGGTTTGCTTTGTACTTAGATGTGCCGAGAGCAGCAAACGCTATTTACACCCCATACAGATGGGTTCATGCCATAGTTTAAGAAAACCTTATGATTACTGTAAACAAAAAAATCGGAGAAGGAAGAGTTTCCTTTACTCCGTCTTTCTATAAAAGAGCATATCAGAACTATAAAAATGGTTCTCATCGTGAATTGATATCGATGATGAAAGAAGCACAAACGGATAGCCAGGTTATAGGATGCCTGCAGGGAAGAAAAGCAGGTTTCATGAAAGAACTTCAATTCACTCCCTTTGATCAAGAGAATGATATCGATGTAGAACGAGCTGAATTATACCAAAGTATTTTTAAGCGCCTTAAAACCCGTTCATTTTTTAAGGCCATTATGGAAGCTCGTTATTTCAAATATAAAGTAATCGATTTTGAATGGTCCGTAATTGATGGATTACAAATTCCAACATCATTCAAGGCTTATGATCAAAAGTATTTTAGATACGATACAAATGGAGATGGAAAGCTTAAAATAGATCAAGGCAAGAATCTAGAAGAAATTCCTCCGGAAGTTCTGGTATTAGAAACAGATGAAATGCCGGTGATGTTGCCCGTACTAAGAGATTACATTTTAAAGGAATATGGGCTTGAAGCTTGGGCTTCATTCCTGGAAAACTTTGGCGAAGGTATTATCATTGGGTATTACCCTCCGGGATCTGACCCAAAGATTAAAGAAGAATTAGATGATGCCGTCAATGCCATTGCCTCCAGTTCTCGAGGTACAGCTCCAAAAGGCACTGAAATTGACATAATAGAATCAAATCGTACAACCGGCGATCATGAGAAATTCAAAGATTCAGCCGATGCCGGGATTGCCATTTCAATCCTTGGTCATGCTAATGCAGTGAAACAATCCGGAGGAATGAATGTGGGCGAGAACATGGCTCCGTTCAAACCTCAAGAACAAATTTCAGTTGATGATTTGTACTTCATCGATGAAGCTGTAGATCAATTGATCCAAATTATCCATGATCGCAATTTTGGCGACCAACGCTATACATCTGCAGTAACGGCCAAACCTGACCCAATGAGTAAGAAAGAACGCCGGGAGAATTTGAAGACAGCATTTGAATTTGGTTATCCCATTCATGCTGAAGACGTTCGCAAACTTGGCGTTCGTGTAGATCCTGATGAAGAGCCTCGTAGTAAACAAGATCCTTTCACCTATAACGTATAAGCTATGCCAAAAAGATATGGACCTAAAACAATTGCTCAGGCAAAAAAGCTCTACGTATTTGAAGGATGGAGCCCACGAAAGATCTCTGATTGGTTTGATCGCCAACCTAATTGGCAAACCATTAACAATTGGGCAAACGATGTAGATGAAGAAACAGGGAAGACCTGGATCGATGAAAGAAAAGACTATACCGATTCGATCATCAACGCTGTTTCGCCAAAAGAAATTGAAGTGCTGTATAACAAAAGGATCTATGAAGCTTTAAGTGATCCTAATTTTAATGCAAGCACTTCAGACAGCTTAAGAAAGCTTCAGAAAGATTTCCGAGAAATGACCGATCCAAAAAATCAAATACCGGTTCTTTACGGATTTCTGACTGAGCTTATTGAATACCTTCAGAAACATCATCCTGATTTGCTTACTGAAGAATTCCTGAAATCAATCCAGGAATACAAAAACTATCAACGCTCAAAACTCACGGTTTAAAAAATTATGTTCAACAAAGATTTAATCGTTCATAATCTAAATGATACTAAATGCTTCACAAAGACAAGAATATCTGAATTGACTGGCATATCATTAAATGATGTGCATCAAATTTTGAAAACTGTTCCTGAAGAACCAAATAGCATTGAAGTATTTTCAGACCCGGATTGTATACACATGTACTGTTCTCGACCAAATTTTTGTAAGGAATCTGGATGTGGTCATAAGCGAAATAATTCCTAATTCTTAATTTTTCATTCTTAATTCCGGGCAACGCCCGGCAAACCCCATTCAATTGCCGTTCAATTTCGCCTCAGAAACACGCAAACCTTAAATAGCACATATGATAAGAGAAAAGCAGATAAAGGAATTAGACTCGAAATTTGAGGACTTACTGAAAGGTGCTATATCTGCAGTAGAAGAAACAGAGTTCACTCCGGAGAAAGCTGCAGAAAGAAGAAAGGCAGCTGAAGCTGATGAGTTTGAATTTTGCAGGATCTATTTCCCTAAGATATTTACTTCAGAGTTTAATGAAGTTCATAAACATATAAGATCGCTGAAGCAGGGAAATTACTCTGTTTCCGGGGCTCGTCTGTTTGGTAAGTCGGCCTACACTTTTATAGGAAAAATTATACGACACATTGCGTTGGCCAGAGGTGGTATTGTGAATGTTTCTCTCCGGACAAAAACAATGTCTCAGGAAAGAACCAAAGCTTTATCCAGGAACATCAAAAAGAACAAGCTGCTTTGCTATGATTTTGGAATTGAAGTAATACAAGATGCTGCAGGCTATCATATTTTTCAAGCGAATGGTGGGCAAACTACACTCATTGCTACATCGGTTGAAGTTGGCCTTCGTGGATATGTAGATGATGACTTCAACAGATTCAGCCTTAGTGTGAATGATGACTTGTACGATAGAGCTTCTGTTAAGTCAGAGCTTGACAATGCTAAAGTAGTGGATTTTGTGACTTCAGAATCATGGGGACAAATGGAACCCGATGGACTGAATATTACACTTGGTAACTCCATTACTGAAAATGCACCTATTGTAAAGATCAAAGAAGATCATACCGGAGAACGGCACTTTAGCCTTCCTGCCTTAAATGCTGAAGGAGAATCAAACTGGCCGGAACGCTATACAACACAACAGTTGGTTGAGAAAAGAGATGGTAACCCAGAAAAAGGTCTTAAACCAATGGCTTATGATATTTGGATGGGAGACTATATGGATGAGCCTATTGAGAAAGGCGACATCATGGATCCTAATTGGTTGCGTGAAGGACCATATCTGAATATGATCAATATTGTAGCTTCCATTACAGCTATTGATCCATCACATGGTCAAAGTCCTGCAGCTTGTGACAAAGGCATGGCTACTACCGGTATCGATGACAGAGATAACATTCATGTATTAGATTTATATCTCAGAAAAGAAGGATATGAACTTGTATTTGACTACATGGCTGAACTTGTTAAAACGATGCCTAATCACAAAGTCATATTATTTGAGAATGATTTTAGCCAATGGAATTTTGCAGATCCTTATTACAAGCAATGGAGAGAGGTAACCAAGAAAGTTTTGCCCATTATCCAGTTCAACTCTAAGGATTTGAAAACAGAACATCGTGGAGCTGATAAGGAATCCAGGATTATGAATCTTGTTCACCCTCATCAAACCGGACAGATCTTATACAGTAATGGTGTGATGGGAACGGAAGATTTTAAGCGGTATAAGAATTCAAACTATGTGCGTTTTGGCAAACAAAAGAATGCCAAGCTCGATGGTCTTGATGCTCTGGCAACAGCTTACATAAAAGTATGGGAATATAAAATTACTGGAGGCTTTCAATCTCTGAAGAGTAAAAAAATGCCTGCAGCAAAATTACAAGGATGGTTCCGTGGCTGATAACAACAAAGAAAAAATTAGAAAGCTTGTACGCTTCAAAGACATCTTCAAAGATCCAGAGCTGCTAACCAATATTGGCTCAGAATATCGAGTAATGGTTAGCAGACGAACAAGACGAGGTAAAGATGTTCACGGGGTATCATTCAAACCATATTCTAAAAACTATGAAGGAGTTCGTAAGCGATTAAATAAATCCATTCATCCCGTAGATCTTACCATTCATGGAGTTTCAGGAATGTTAGATCAAATTGATCATGTAGTATTTAATGATCTGGAAGGAGTTAGTATGTTTATTGCTAATAAAGACAAAGCCCAAATTGCGAAATATCACAATGAACTTGGAGCAGGAAAAAGCAAAGTAGTACGGGAATTTTGGGGCTTGGATGACAACCACAAATCAAAAATCAGAAAAATGATCCTGGACCACTCGGATCAATACATTCAAACTGAATTATAAGATTATGGCACTTATTGAAAATGCATTTGTAAAACAGAACTTCCCTCAATGGGAACATTATGCGGAAGAGGATACGGTTGCCGTTGATACTGATGCTGCACTTACCAATCAAGTCTCCCTTGCTGAAGATGAACTGGCTGAATATGTAACGGTGACTGAAGAGACAATCACTGATCCTATAAAAAGGCATCTGTTGCATATCACTAAGTACAACTTATTTATGCTGAAACATGGAGATACCGAATTTGAACGAGATCCTCAAATAGTGGTTGATTATAAACATACTATAAAAATGCTAACAGATCTCCGGGATGGTAAACGCCCGGCTTCACCTTCAGCTCCGGAAGAGGCAGTGGGATCTATAAACATGAGCAGTAAAACGAGAAGATTTGGCGGTGGTGACTGGTTCACAGATACCGGAAGTGATCGTGTAAGTTCTAAAAAGGAATCATAATGGATAATACCAGAACAGCTTTAATTAATCATGTTAGCAGTGCAAGTGCATCTGAAGAGGTAACTGCAAAAGCGGTTACGGTAGAAAAATATGCCGGCCAGATCAAAGAGCTTGCTGATAAGAAAACCAGAGTGCGAATTAAGCTGCCGGCAATTCTCATAATGTTTGGCCAGGGCAATCCTCTGGATACCAGACCGGTTCATGGATTTAGTCTTTTCTTTATTACTGAAACAGATAAACTGGATAAGAAAGAGTCGGAAGCAGATGCCTTAGCAATGGCTCAGGATTATGCCAAATGGCTACTGAATAACCATGAATTTGAAGATGCTACCAGTTACTACACCTTAGTAAACTTGGAGCAAAGCCAGGTAACATTGCTACTGAATGATCATAAATATACAATCTTGGAATTGCCAGTAAATGTTGCCGTGAATAGAGGAGATTAGCCAAACCAGTTTTTAATATCAAGATCAGGATTCAAATCAATCAGCTTGCTCAACTGATCTTTATTCATAGACTTCTTGATCATCGAATCAGCTAACTTAATTGCCTTCTGAATTTGATCGCTGTATTCCTGGTCTTCGTATTTCTCAAAATCAATCTGTGAGATTACATCTCTCAGTGTTACCATAAGCATCCAGTCACCATCTCTCAGGTACGCATCCATACCAACTGCAGAAACATGATCAGATACACTCTTGTATTGTTTTATATCCGGCTCGTTAATGGTCATTAGTCTATGCTGTTTAATTTTACGAATAAAGATACCAGGTTTTTCTGAAAGGCTTCAGCTCCATTCTTGCCTGCAGGTTTAAACATGGTATGAAACTTTCTGGCCGAAGCAAATACAAATTCACCATTTCGTTCAAACACTATTCTTGGACCACTGTTGTATTGATAATACATATTATCAGGTTTATCGATGATACGGCGTAACTTCAGCTCAATGGTTCGATCTTCTAAATCACTGTAATGGCCTCTAATATGATCCAGTCTTTTTCCCTTCAAAGAAAGCTTCCGGATCTTATCTACATACTTTTGAATATCCTTATAGCCCCCAAACGAATCAGCGCCAATACTAAAATTGAACTGTTTTTTAGTTCGTTCATCACCAAATACCTTAGCGCCACCCGTTACCTTGAATATCTTTCCGGAAACGGCATCTGCCTTTTTAGCCGAAGGATGAGGCTCAAATTCATGCACACAATTCCAACCACCTGCGTTTAAAAGCACAGGATCTAACATCCCGTTGCTCATTTTTTTGATATCATCTATATGAAAATTTTTATCAAAACAGGCTCTACAAAAAGGACGGCTATTAACACCTAACACACCTGTATAAAGAAATATAGTTACACCACCAATCAAAGCCTTTTGGTATCGGCTCTGTCGGCCGTACCGTTTAATTTGGGTCTTAGCTAATGTTTCGGCGTAGTAACTTGCCTTGTCATCGTTCAGGGCTTTAATTGATTTGGCTACCTCTTTGTACGTTTGGTTTTCAAGCGCTCCTTTTTGTACGATCTTGGCAATGGCTTTTACCGTGCTATCAGCATAACTATCCAACTGCAAGCGGTGTACTTTCTCTAAGGCTCGCATTGCTGCAAACTGTCGGGCTATATCTCCTCCTAAATCATCGTACAGGTCATTAACTATCTCTAAGGTCGTATTATAGCTTTGAAGGATTTTAAGGTCAAATTTGGAGAAGTCGATCTTAAAGAGTTGCCCAATCTCTCGCTGTAAATATTCTACATCGTCAACATCAATGAGCTTTCTGGATAAGGCATCCAAAACACGCTCCTCAAAGATCTTTAAAAACTGAGTATCGCCCACTTCTGTTTGCAGAGCTTTCAGCTCTTTTAAGTATTCTCGGAGACGTGTCTTATTGATGGCCATCTTGGTTATTTGTTATTTAAATGATCGTTAATGGATTCTTTCAACTCCAAAAAACTAAACATTAAGCCCTCACTAACCGGGCTGTTTTTCTCATACTGCCTTAAGTTATTAGAAGCTCCTTCAACAGTTCCTTCTAAGATGCACAGCTTCTCATAAATAATATCTAAAGGATGTTTATCTAAATTCATGATAAAACCTCCAAATTCTCCTGAGCTTGCTTTATAAGCAAATGATTTATGTTATTAAATCGCCAGTCATTTTTGCATAAATATTCCTCAAACGTGATGATATCCTTAAAATAAACACCTTCCATTGCTTTAAATAATTGCCAATAACTTGCTGAATCTTCCAGATTATTGATAATTCTACGATCAGATATAGTTGCATCCAAGTAATGTTTATATCTCTTTACTCTGGTACTGAACATACTACTGCTCATTTCAGACTTATCAGCACATTTCTTAAAACTTTCAAAATGCTCGTACATTCTCCAAGCCCATCTTGATTCTAAGAAAAGCATGGTACTGCCTTTAAACAAATCACGTTGGTACAATTCAATTATACGGCGACTGTCAAATTTTTTCCTTTTTTCCAGTTCTTCTACTTCAAGAGTTAGTTCTTTAATTTTTGATTTAGAAGCATAGATGCCTGTTTTGCGGATGCTCGGTAACACTTCATGCGTTACCCATCGTTTAAAGGTTTTGGATTCCGCTTTGTTGCTTCTAAAAATTAGACTATAAAGACCTGCTTCCGTAACTCCTGACATCTCTTGTTTTCCACCAGGGGTGTCCACTATTACTGGACACCCTTCATCTTCATCAAGCCTTGCTACAGCATCTCGATACTTTGAAATTTCAAGCGCCTCACATACATCTTTAGCAACAAATAAAGGTTCTTCGGGAGTGCCTACTACTCGGATAGCGTGAGAGTCAAAGGCGAATATTTGGGTAGTGTTTTCTGTATTCATAATGTGTGTGTTAATTAGGATTTTAAAAATGGACTGACGCTCCTAAAGGTACACACACCAAGGTAAGCAACCTCCAACGGATCAAGTCCGCTGACGCCAGCCCATTAATTTTATCAGTCCTAATAAAAGTCTGAGCTGGGATATAATGTGTGTTTTTTAGGAATCATTAAAATCCCGTTTCAATAGTTAAAAGTCAATAGTCTATTTTTCGTCAAACAACCCCGGATCCACTTCACTGTCAAACTTCTCAATCGTTTTCCAACGGTAGCCACAATTATAGCAAGCCCGGTAACGCTGTGTAAAGGTTTTAAACTTGTGTGTTTTCGTAACCGTCACAGGATCTTTCATATCCTCTGAAGGTCGAAATCCCTTATTTTGGCATTTTGGGCAAGCATATCCACTCATACTATGGCAATCCCGTATTTCTTCAGCTCCGATTCAATGAACTCTTTGCTCACGGTTTTAAATTCAGTGTGCAAGCCTTCAAAGCTCTCCATATCAACATGGCCAAATTCAACAGCCATCGCTGTAATTAGAGCAAGCACATGATGAGGAATGCTGTAATAACGAACAATCTTACTCTTTAACGGCTCAGCTTGCAGTTCATCCCAATAGCCTTCAAACTCAGCAAACAATTGCTGTACATGTTTAAAGCCTTTGTTATTTACATCACCTATAGTGTGTTCAATCGATTTAAAAGAATTGATAAAAGTTGCATGGTTGGTAACTACTCCACCATTAAATCTACTCTCAGCAAGTCCCATTTGTTTATAAGTGCAACCGAAATGCGTATAAATATGATATCTAACAAAGTGCCTATACATAGGCCGGTAATCCACTCTGGAATTCATGAACTCCTCAAGCGTTTCATCATCAGCCAGTACATGGCCATATACGTAACGCATTGAGGCTTCCATTTTATCGATAGGATCAAAGTAAGGCATGGTTACGCTGCTTCTGATTGTTCAGATTCATCCTTTAATGTTTCCGGCATAATTTCATGGAAATTCAAAGGAATACGCTCCCATTCACCAAGCTTGTTTTTAAACTCCACAGAGTAATAAGCTTTTGATGAAACCACATTCAGTGATTTATCTAAATAGCTCATAGCTTCATTCCATCGTGGATCATCAACCTTAGTTTTCTTTAGCCGGATAAGATTCTCCAAGCGATATTCGCCTTTACTGTCTGTATGGAAATAACTCTTTATTACTTCTTGAAGCTCCTTTTTAGCTCCTTTGCTCCAAGAGCTCAGGCACTCATCAACAATCTGCTTACAGATGTGAATATTGTCATCCGGTTGAACATTATTCTTAATGTCTTTCTTTACTCGAAGCGTACCTTCAAAGTTGGTAATACTGGCATTACCTTTCCATTTCTTCAACTTTGCATAATGAGCTGATTCTTCCAGAAATTCTTCTACGAGATCGTAGATCTCATTTCTTGCTTCAGCTAATTTTTCAGTAGCAATACTTGCCAACTTGTGGCACTTATCAACTACCTTTTCTTTGTTCTTTTCTTCCTTGGTTACTCGGTTACTCGGTATCTCCAGTCCGTTAGGATCTATCCATTTTTTAGGCATTTTTTCTCCTTTTTATTGTTATTTATAAAATTCAAAGTATTTCAGTTACTTCAATCAACCGTCCGCCACTGCTAACCATATATCGTTCACTACGGCGATCCTTGCATTGATTTAAATGTATTGTTGCTCTTTTAATGAGATCAGGATCATAGTTCCAGGATCTAAGATGTTCTATAACCCTGAACCAAGCGTATGATTTATCGATCTCTGTTCCGTTCCATATTCCTTCATATAGAATCTCAAGCTGTTTCTCCATGTTGTTAATTTTAGCTTGAGCTCTATTATTTATAAATAATCTAAACATGATATCACCTATGCAGTTTTTCGTTGATCATTAAATCCGTTCAGCTCTTCAGCTAAGTGCAATAAAGCCTCTTTAATTTCTAGTGTGCTTTTGCGGTCCGGCTCTTCGTCTATGGCAAGCTTTACAGTAGAAGCACCGTGGCCACTTATATCACCAATCTTTTTATAGCTTACCTCATCATGGTACTGTTGTTTTAGCTTTTCATAAGTCTCTTTCATAGACGGCTGAATCACTTTATCATCAATAACATGATAGCCTGCTTGCATCCCCTTGATCATTAATTCCGTTACCAGAAAATTCAGATCCTCCGGAGTAAATCTAAGATTAGCAATTCGCTTTCTGGCCTCTTCAGTAATGGCATGTGCGAATACATCTTCCAAGTACTTAACTCTGTCCGGAAAGGTGAACCAACCACTATCTGCATCCAGGCGAATTTCCATACCACGTTGAGTAATATCTTTACGTCTGTCTATACGTGACATGAATTCCGGCCACGAAAGAATGATAATAGACAGCAAAGGAGATAACCCTGCAAAGTCCTCTTCTCTCAGCAGTTTTAATGCATTCAGAGTATTCAGGTGCAAACGGTCCGGAGTGTTATCAATAATCAGACAAACAGGCTTTTTTTCATTAGATACCTTTTGTCCTAACAAACGGATCACCTGTCGAGCTCTTGACTCAGCATCATGTCTGGGTTTAGCTGTACTTGTATCTTTAATGATAGCAGTAAGTATCATTCCCATTGTGATTTTCCTGTCATCAAGTGCTTTAACATGCACAAAATGAGCTTTCTCAAATAACCGATTCTTGAGCTGTCGCATAATGGTAGTTTTGCCGGTTCCATAACTACCGTTAAGAAATACGAGCTTATTATCTTCTACAGCCCATTCAAGGTCTGTAAGTATTTGATGTGTTTTAGGCGAGGCAAATACACCCGTTCTTTCTAAGCCAAAATGCTTAAGAGTTCTTCGATCTAATCCTGGAATATTGTTGACTGTTAATGCCATTGATGATATTATTTAAAGTGATGGATTCAATGAATCTGTTAATGTGTAAAGTCGTTTCTGTTTGGTTTACGAGGCCTCAGAAACGGCTTTTTTAGTTGGGTTTATTTTTAGCACATGAGCACCTTTAAGTGCCTCCTGTATATTTAATTCATCTTCAGGCATTAAGGCCTTCAGCTCTTTACCGATATGCTCTTCCAGGCAGGCAACACAAAACCCTGCGAGTTTCAGCACTTCATTAAGAGTTCTAAGACGATCACCATAAATTTCCCATAGCTTTACATTTGTGGATTGTTCTTTGATCATATCTGACCATTCATCTAAACCGTGCGGATTTAATTCCAATGGACCATTCTTAGCATCCATGTCATTTCGGGTTTGTACGATCAAATTAAGTATGTCGATTTGTAGCTTTTTCATAGAAGTATTACTTAGTAGTTAGAGGCTAATAGCCCGTTGTCAAAGTCATCATATATCTGTTTTACAATATCTAAAAGGTCATTTTCATAGATGATGGATCCTTTCATTACCCCATCGAAATAGGTGCTAACTTCACCATAGGTCAATCCATAAGCCTGGATTTGGCGACCAACAAACGCTCTGGCATCTAATTCAGATCGGTACACTTTTCCTTTTTTCTCAACCTTTTTCTTAAAGGTGGATTCATCTGCAGTCACATCATCCACTAATGGGCTCATGTAAGTTGGCTTCTTAGATTGTGGAGCCGGAAGAGATATTTCTTCCGACTCGTTGCCTACTTGGCCTTCTCCTTCATCAATACCTTCAAGTATCTCAGATACATTTCGTGGATCAGCTTCCAGTCGGTCTTCAGCTTTACGGCGTTCGGTATGAGCAAAGCTTTCCATTTCACCCCAATAAGACGGCTCCCACACTCTCAATTCAAATACAGGGGAATCAGGATCACCCTTAAACTTGGCGTTGTATTCACCATATTTATTCGTGAAAATTTGGATCTCTTGATTGATCGTTGGTAAGCCTTCAACGTATTGCGGAACTTCATAAAACACATTATTGAGGCTTATTCTCAAGTGATCATCAACTTTTCTGGTTTCTACTCTGGTTGCTACTCTAATCACATCAACCTTAGTAGTACGTTGTACTTGGCTACGATCTGCAAGGCTTCTTTGATACCATTCACCTTTGGTAAAATCTTTGAATACCGGATGCTGTTTATTATGCTCTTTTAAGGTAAACTCATGCACTAATTCATTGTACTCACTTAACCAGATTCTAGATCCCTGTCCTAAATTCAGAGCTAAAGGCAATTCAAATTCTTGCCACAAACTCTTCATACGGTTCTCAACTTTAGCTGTACCACCTTTGCGACCTGGCATCTGCTTAGTAAGCTTTATGCCCATCACATCCATAGCATTGATGGTTTCCTGGGCTTTCCGGAAAGCACCATTATCACTTCTGAACATTTCAATAGGCAAGTACTTTAATAAATGTTCGTCCTCTTCATCAGCTAACCAACTCCAACGTAAATGCTCCAGGCCAAGCAAGGCGCTCTCATTCATTTCTGCATAACACTTCACCTTTCTTAACCGGCTAAAATCATCCATGTATTGAACGATCCATGTTCTGAATCGATCATTATTTTCATCTTTATAGTGAAGCTCCTTTCCGGACACGGTAAGCATGTAATCATCTTTGCGAGCATCGTAGTCAAATATTTGGAAGTACTTACTACGAGAGAAATCAATCATGTGAACCTGATTTGCATACCGGCTTTCAATGCGTTTGTTCGGTTGCTTATCTCGGAACTGCATTTCTCTCAATCTTCTATTAACCGTACTTACTGTAAGCTGATCAGCTCCTTTAATTCCACGGTCAATAAGTATTTGTATGCAGTTTTCAGTTGAGATCTCACGGCGTTTAAGATGCATCAGTTCACCCATAATCTTCATATTAAAGATCATTTCAATAAGCTCATTGTCAGGATCTACCTGTACTTCACGTTCAATTTCTTTGGCTTTGCCATAACGAGATCTAATCTCTCTGTAAATAGTGTGCTTACTAACACCAAGTCTATTTACAAAGCGCTGCATAACCTGATCACCTGAACCATGAGGAGCACGATCCAACGCCTTTTTAATCTCAAACCAATCTGCTTGCACTGAGCTCATGATTTAGCTCCTTTAAATAATTCATGCCTGCATATATCTAAACCACATTCAGGACACCATTTTTCAATTCCATTTCCTGAGCATTCATCACAGAATGTTAGTTCTTCACCAGGATAAAAATTGATTGGATCATCTATATATGAATCAATAAACCCGTCATCACAGTGTAAACCCAGGCAATTGCGAAAATGAATAGGTGAATGACCGCACGATGGGCAATTTTCATCACTGTCTATACTAAAATCTTCCATATTCCTAATTCTTAATTGATTCATTATTAATTCTCTCATCCGATCCTGGATTCAATCTCTTATCCATTTCCTTATCCAAGCTCTTCTTATAGCGCTTCAAACCAGTGATCACTTTAGTAGCTTCTTTAGGGCTCAACCAATCAGGCGATTTTGCCACGCCAAGCTGCTTTCCTATAAAAGCCATTTGTCTGGGTCCTTTTGGGATATCCAAATCAGCAAACAAACCATCCATATAGTCTCTTTGATCAGCGCTCATCCAGTTACCGGTACGCTTACCGTTTTTAGCTCTCCTTTGGTCCTTTAGCAGTTCATCAATCATACCACGAGCTTTCTTACCTTGTTCATCAGTAAGATCCAGAGTAGAATCAACTCCAAAATTAGCACCAAGCCACACATGGTAAGGGCTGTTATCTCTGTCATACTTATCACCTGCAGGAAAATATTTACTAGCTGCAGTTCGTAAGCTCTTTATGGTTCGTTTGCTGATTGTAGGATTATTCATCATTCTATAATTTTAGCCCAGTTTTTGCCATCAAAAAGACTTCCCCAATAAGTTTCCTCATCACTTCCGTAATAGCACTTCGCTTCAATAGAACCATCCGAAAATATTTGTATATGATCTAAATCAGTTCTAAGTAGGTTTCCGGATTCCACGCAAATAAACTCCTTACCCTTGTACCCCTCAACTATCCCTATATGATTCTGTAGTCTTGAATTAGGCATTATTTACTCTCCTGATCTTGAATTAAATCATTAATATATTTTTGAGCTTTCTTAGCTTCATTGCCCGTTAAAAGACCTGTTTTCAATATATAGTCATTACTTCTTTTTGGGTCTTTAGGAATGATTACTGTAGATATAATTAAGAATTGCCCAATGTCATGATCAATGATTCTATGACCCTCATTTAATACAGCAGATAGATCATTAATTTGATAGTCATTCAATTTTGTTTCTGATTTAATCATATTCCTAATTCTTAATTTTTCATTCTTAATTCGGCGAAGCCGTTTAATCCTTTATTTGATAGATTCTGAACCTTACGGCACGTATACCGGATATGAAATAATCGTGCTCATCACCACCCAATTCATGCCAGGAAGGACTAAAAGCATCACACCGTGGGTTATCTTCATTTAACTGTTTAAGTGCCTCAATGATCATTTCTTGAAATGCTTCCATATCAGCATCGCTTTGTAAAAGCTTTCTATCATGCTTTTTAAGCAATTCAATCTGGTCTCTCTCCAGTTGATTCTTTGGCACGTAAGTTCCGCTGTTATAACTCATATATTTCATAATCCTAACTCCTGTATTATTTCTTTTCTATTTCATCGAGTTCATTATTTATATCCCTAATCCAGTTTTTTATTGATGTTTTTACATCATCAATTTTTCCTGAGTCCAGGTCTTTAAGCATATCCTTAAGCTGATTTCTGTCAATACGTAGTCTGACTTTATTCATGATCATCAGGTTTTCTTTCTATGACATCAGATTTATTCACAGTAAAGAACTGAGGCTGTAATGGATGATGAAAAGTGATAACATTAGACCACATTTTTCCTGTTATAAGTATTTTAAATCTCTCCCAAAAAGTTAGCTTCCAGCAAGTAATTACATACCCAAATTGTGAAGAATCTCTTAAAGCAGGTAGTGATTGATATTCATCTTGGTTTTCAGCAAAAACCACATTGTGTTCTTTAAATTTAATAGGCTTCATATTCGTGTATTCCTAATTTTTCATTATTAATTTTTAATTCGGCGGAGCCGTTACAATTCTTAATTCTCTTCCTTCAAATCCTCAACCAGATCCTTTAACTCACTCATATCAGCTACCGGAACAGCAGTAGGAAATACCTGATGTTCAGCGGTCTCAGTGATCCAGTCATAATTCTGGTAAGCAGTAGTAATAATTCGTGTAGCTCTCCTAATCAGGCTCAAGGTTTGCTCTTTTACTGATTCAGGATCTTCATCATCAATAACAATGCGATTAAAGTACTTTTCGCACTCTCTCAGGTAGCTATCGGCTTTGCGTATATTCTCTTCAATTTCACCAATTCGCACAGCCTCTTCACCGTACAATTTTTCAAGCTCATCAGCCCGTTCAATAAGCTTTTTATTCTTATCAAGCTCTTTTTTGTAATGGTCACGTTCAGCCTCAGCTTTTAAAGCATCCTCTTTATATTTGCTAACTTCTTTCTGCAGGGGAGCACGTACTTTTCGCACCTCTTCAATCACATCACGGGCGCTCATCTCTCTCATTTCATCCATAGTATATGTAGATCCATCAGGCATGATCAGCTTGCCTTCTGTCATTACCTCACTAAAGTCTGCTTCCTCAATTTTTGTGAGTTCATAAAGCTTAGAATAGCCTAATGAACTCAATTCGGCCACTTCTTTACTTTCTAAAAGGGGATACGTATCCCCTTTTACATCAAAATCAGGAAGTAATGGACCATAATGATTGCCAATTTTTAAATACCTTTTTGCTGCTGAATAACCATATCCAAAAAGTGTTTCTGCATATTCTTTAAAACTGCTGCAATCAAACGCTAAATAAAGTCTTTGGTCAGATATCTGCTTTACAATTAATCCAGTAACTAAAGCTGTTCCATTTAAAACTCTTTGTAAGCCAAAAGCCAAACTTCTCATTTCAGGAGTAACCGGAACCGTTTCACCGCTATCAGCATCAAACACCTGCATAGTTCCGGTTTGCTTCATTTCTGCTGAAACAACATCCATTGATTTACTTTCACTGATACTATTATCACTTTGTTGCTCTGTAACTGTATTATCCATTTTATTTTGTTATTCTATTTTTATTTAAAATTAACTTATCCACTATGCATAGAGATTTTGATGATTTATTTGAGTTAACCTCAGAACAGTTGATCGCTGAGTTAGCTTCACAGCGAGCACATGCACAAGCACAAAAAAAGTTATTGGGTGAAATCATGGCTTTTTATTTTGAGACAACCCCTGATAAGATTGAGCAGGAGTACGATGATACTCAGCAAGTTTATCTTGAACTTGCAAATGATTACAAGCACAATGATCAGCCGGCTTTAGTAACTTTAATGCATCTTTCGTTGAGTACTCGCGCGCATTTGGAAACGGTCTTGCACTATTCTTCTCGCATACTCGCTCAACTTCGAGACTCCGATCCTGACAAAGTGCTACTTGAGATGTATAGCCACCGAAGAAAAGTGGTTTTAGACCTTTTAAATAATTCAATAGACGGTGAAAGAGAGATCTAGTCATATTCTTAATTCTTAATTGATTCATTCTTAATTGAAAGTCTTTGCTCAACCGCCTGCCGGCTTATGCCTAATCGGTCTCCGATCTTGGCAAAGCTCATTCCATTACTTCTGTATTTTTTCATTAAAAAAAGCTCCTCATCCGTAGTCAGAAGAGACGGCGTGGGGCCACTGCCGGATGAGGAGTTGAGGGACAACACTCGTTGAACTGTTCGTAAGCTCACGTTCATACGCTTGGCTATCTCAGGCTTATCAAAATGCTCTGCAAGCCGTAAAATTTTGCTATGATCAATGCGAGGAGCTCCCATCATTAAACCTCTTTACTGATCAAGTTCTTAAGCACCCAATCACTCACTTCAGGATGTATATCCAACCAACCACGGTTGTATGCTTCAATTAAATAAGCTTCCGGTATCTCATCTAGCAAGTCGCCCTGGTATCTGCCTTCCGGCATAACTGGGCAATTGCAAACAGTTTCCTCTTCCATTCCGGTTAAGCGTGCAATGTGGTTACGTTGCGCTAAATTCGATGCTTCCCATAAATTCATTCCATTCAATCCACTCATGCTGATTTTATTTCATTTGTAATTTCAGTTAATTTTTTTATTTGCCAGTCTATAATCTTATCCAGGGTAAACTGCGTAAAGCTTGATTCGCCTCTCAGTATTTGGGCTACTGTATTCGATGAAACAACTCCGTCCATATGCTCGGCAATCTCTCTCATGTTTAACCCTCTTTTTTGTTGAACTGAAAGGATGGAATAAGCCTTATTAAAAGCTCGGCGAAACTGTGGTGACTCAATACGCTTTTTGCCATTCTCAAAAAACTCTATGGCACTCTTCCAGAATTTATCTCCGGTTTCCTTATACATCTTTCTGTAATGTTTTAGATCTGCTTTATCCTGCTCGTTTAGTACAAAATGTATATTCATATGGCTCATGCTGCTTCCTTTTTAATGATTTCGCAGTTTGGCTTCCATATAACACAATCTGTATTGTCAGGAGACATAAAACGATATGACTCATTCGATGTTGATAGTATAGCATCAAAGCAATCGCCAACTCTTACACCACATTTATGAAGTTCCAAACAAACTCTTTTTATTCTGATATGGACTTTATGCTTACTCATATTCCTAATTCCTCTATTCTTAATTCTTAATTGATTCATTCTTAATTCTCATAAGTCCAACTCTCTTTGGTGCAATTGATGCCTTTTAGCTCTCCGGCGAATATTCTCGGAATCACCAATATGCTTTCGCATCAATTCATCCACTTCTTTATGCAGCTCCTCGGTAGGCTCATTCACAAACTTCATCAGCTTACTCATCAACTCATGAAACTCAGAGCCGTACTGACTGATATCCATCTTAGGATTCGTTCCTTTTCTTATTCCCCTGGGCATAGGTATGGCAAGATGCCCGGTTTGTTTAGCAATGTAATCCAACAGGCTAAAATCCTTGGTTACATTCATAATCGGCACAGCTTTACTCAACGGCATGTTGCACTCATCGGTAGGGTTCGCCATTCTCATTAAATGATTGTAGCCGGTTCCCGTGTTAGCAGCTATTTCATTGGCAGTAAGTTCAGAATGATGAATAGTGTTAAACACTATTTCTTCAAGGGTAAAATGTGCGCTTTTCTTTGTACTCATTAACGATTCCTGCTTTAAAATTTGTCCTTCATTTTGTAATTGCAATAATCGCCGTCACACCGTAAACTAATAGTCGGTCTCGGATGAAGGCGTGGGGCGTTCATCCGGCCTCTTTTAATTGAAACTGAGATTCTTTCCAGTCTCGCACTTTAAGTACCAGTTGTTTGAATGCTTTAAGCTTTGCAGGGTTCAGGCGTGTCAATCGGTTATTGATCGCTGAATCGCCAACACCCTCAAAGGTGGCAACATCAGTTTGGTACACATTGTGTGTATTCATGAAGTTTCTTGCTTCAATTTCAAGTTTACTCTTGTAAGCTTTTCCGGTTGTTTTAGTAGGCATATCGGAAGGGTTTAAAATAATTGTGAACTTTTTTAGTGATTTCTTACAGAACATTATAACTGCATATTGCATATATGTCAACTGAAAAAATGCATATCGTCAAAAATATATTGCAAAGAGTAAAAATCGCTCTTGATATAGGAACTGACACTGATTTGGCGACATATTTAGGTGTCCATTCATCAACTATTTCTACATGGAAAAGTAGAAATTCTTTAGATTATGAGAGTATTCTTGCAATATGCCATAAATTTGATTTGGACTATAGTTGGATTCTGTATGGCATTTCTAGTAGAGAGGGAGGTAAGTCCACAAAAATAGACGTTTCTCTTAATAAGAAACTCGAAGAGACATATGTTAATGAAGATCAAAAAATATACTCTACAGAATTCAGCCCTGTTGAGTATTACCCACAAGCGTATGCCAGTGCCGGTCATGGGTTAGTTGCAGAAGAAAAAGCTCCTTTATATTTAAGCTTCAGAAAGTACTTCATTTCAAATACGCTCAATGCTTCAGCCAAAGATCTGGTAGTGCTACGAGTAAAAGGAGACAGCATGGAGCCAGAGATTATGTCAGATGATGACATATTAGTAGACCGTTCCAGGAACAAACCTCGTTTTGGTCCGGCATACCTCATTCGCCTGGATGATGTGCTGCACTGCAAGCTCATCCAAACATTCGGAGAAGAACGATGGAGAATAATGAGTAAAAATCCATCCTACGAATCCTTCGATATCAATCCTAAAACAGATCCCATTGAGATCATCGGCGAAGTTGTTTGGTGGGGCCGAAAATCAAAGTATTTATGAGTTATTGAACATGGATATTGATTTAGAAAACAAAATAATTAAACTGGATATATCAATACCTTTTAAAGAGCTTACAAATGAAGCTTTCGATTTCTATTTCAAAAGGAGACTTTTTTACTTCTTATCCATTACGGAAAATCAATTGGGAGATTTATCCATTTTCGAAGAGTTTAAAATAGAATTTGGAGAAGATGTATATGATCAATTTAAAAAAGGATTAAAAGAATACTTAGCAATCAAAAAAGAGATAAAAACTCATTATCCTGGAGAATCAATCAATGATATGATGCATACTCAATTGATTGATTTATCAGAATTGATTCCTCCTACAAAAAAAATGCATCGTAAGATTATCAATCTCATTTATGTAAATAAATTATCCGCAGGAGATTTCATTCATTGGTTAAAAGGACAGGACTTAGATTTCTATAAAGACAAACAAACTGAATTATATGCCTTTTCAATATTCACCGGATTAAGGAACTCAAAGAATCTTTATAGAGGCCTAGGGATCAATTGCTTTCACTATACATATAGTGGAGTAAGAAAAAGTGACATTCCTTCATTCTCAAAAAAACTCCTGAATAAAACTTTCCACCTTAATGACATACTAGATATCAAAAACAACACACTTAATCCTGTATGCTTTTTTGGTGAAGGTTTAGGCGGTTATTACAACTGGGAAGCTGATCCATTGTACTCATAAAATATAGTATCTTCGCCTTCCGTCTAAAACTCTGTGAATTCCTGTTGTCGTTTAAGAGCCTGTTTTTAGTAGGGTATTTGTTGCAGGTTTGACCTTTATTTATTGTACGCCCCTGTCCTGAATGATTTTTTCAAAAAAATTGATTTCATACACAGAAGAAATTTTGAATACTTCAGATGATTTTAACAGGTTACATTATATTGGGATTTATTGGTATGGAAGTCATTTCATATTGTGTGCACCGTTGGCTTTTCCATGGAGTGCTTTGGAAGATTCATGAATCTCATCATACTCCTAATCATGGTCTTTTTGAAGCGAACGATATATTTTCATTCATATTTGCCGGAATATCAGTATGGCTAATAATCATAGGTGTAGATACCATGTTCACTTCACCGGCTTTTGGAATAGGAGCAGGAATAGCTTTGTACGGAGTACTTTATTTTATAATTCATGATCTGTTCACTCATAAAAGATTTATGCCTTTTAAAAGTGATAATTGGTTTATGAAGCTGGTTCGAAGAGCGCATCAGCGGCACCATCAGGATGCAGGAAAAAATGGACATGAGCCATACGGTCTTTTTCTATTTCCCTACGACAGGTATCCGGAGAAAAAGAGAACCCGTCAGGATTGAGCTAAAATTTCTTCAATTTGCTGAAAGTGTCTTCTTTGGTGCGCTTCATTTACAGCAAAGCAAGCACTCAGGCTCATTTTGATAAGAGGATAAATGGGATTGCCAACTTTGATCTTCCCAAGATGAAGGTTTTCGTCACCGGCCTTTTCAAGGAGTTTTAAATATCTGTCCTGAATAGCATCAAACTCTGAAAGTAACTCAGATTTATTCAGATCTTTTATTTCTTTAGGTTCAAATGGAGGAATGGTAGGCATAGCTTTTTTATACTCTGGACTCACAATTTTTATAAACCACCGCAAGTGAAACGGATGTTTATATGGACCGTTTCCCTTTTTAAGCCCTGAAGTATCTCCGGAAATTTTATTCTCAAGCACAGCCAGATACTCTGTATTTGTTTGTATAAGATGACTGATAATTTCTCCTATACACCATTTATCTTCAGCTGGCGGAGTATTAAAAGTCTGATCATCAATACTGTCTACTAACTCATGGATTGTTTTCTTGGCAGATGTAAAGCCTTGTATATAGAAGTCGTTTGTATACATTTGTTTTATATATTTAATGAATAAATAACTGATCAGCAGAAATTATTATGGACCTTCGCAAGGTAATCATCAATGAGAAATAAAACTGACCTCTCTACCAAACTTATTGTTTGGCTTATAGTTCTTTTCAATGTCCAAATTATAAATGCTCAAAGTGTAACGATAGATCCGGGGAGTGGATTCTATAACGATTCTTTGAAAATAACAATCCAGACATTCCCGGATGCTCTAAAAACTTATTACACATTGGATGGCTCAGTTCCTGATACTACAGACTCTGTTTGGCAGGATTCGCTGGTCATTTATGAAACCAAGGTGTTAAGAGTGGCTACTTTTTCACCTGATTTTCTGGACACCAATTTAGTGTATAGAACTTATTTTTTGAATGAAGGAACAGAGCTTCCCGTATTCTCAATCACAACAGATCCTGATAATCTATTTTCTGACGAACGTGGTATCTATGTAGAAGGAACCAATGGTATTCCGGGATATTGCAGAAGCTCCCCAAGGAACTGGAATCAGGATTGGGAACGACCTGCAAGACTAGAGCTTTTTGAGAAAAACAGAGAGGAAGGCTTTGCTGTAAATGCAGGAATTAAGATTGGTGGTGGATGTACCAGGTTATATGATCAAAAGTCACTGGATATTTATTTCCGAAGCGAATACGGAACTTCCAAGCTTGAATATCAGGTGTTCAATGACAAGCCGATAACCTCTTTCGATCGGCTTGCACTAAGAAGTGGAGGTCAGGATTGGTATCGTGCTATGATCAGGAATGCGGCAACTCAATCAATGGTAAGAAACCGGATGGACTTAGGTTATCAGGCTTTTAAACCGGTTGCTGTATTCATCAACGGAGACTATTGGGGCATTCACATTCTCAGAGAAAAGCAAAACGAAGATTTCATTGAATCAAATTATGGGTTTGATGAAAATGCATTAGATATACTTAAACAAAATGCTACAGTAAAAGAAGGGAGTGCAGATCATTATAATGCGATGATCGATTTTATTGGGAAAAATGACATTAGCTTACCCGAAAATTATGATTGGGTATCAGAGCAAATGGATATCGATCAGTACATTGATTATCAAATTGCCCAGATTTATTGGGCAAACGGAGACTGGCCGGCAAACAATATCATTTTCTGGAGGCCTCAGACTATTGATGGAAAATGGAGATGGCTACTTTATGATGTTGATATGTCAATGGGAAGCCATTCGCGAGGAGTTTATGATACCAATATGCTACAAAAGCTGACCTCAACTTCAGGTACAAATTACGAAAACCCAACCTGGGCTACATTTTTATTTCGGAGTTTGCTTAACAATCAGGATTTCAGAAATAAATTCATCCAGCGCTACAGCATGCATATTCATACGACTTTTCAGCCTTCAAGGATGATGAGCTTTATTGATAGTACAGCAAGCTTGATCGAATCTGAGATTCCGAGACATATGGATAGATGGACCAAGTCATTACGGCTTGGAAGAAATATGAACTGGGAAAAGCATCTTAGCGTGATAGAAGAATTCATCAGTGAACGAAAACATTATGCCAAAATTCACCTGATGGATCATTTTGATCTTATTCGACTAAACAGTCTTGAGACATCGGTACAACCCGCTGGGGCCGGGCAGGTATTTATAGAAGGAATACGATCTGACGAATTAGAATATGGACTTATTTATAATTCAATTCCTGCAAATATAAAAGCTATTGCAAAGCCGGGATATACATTTATTGGATGGAGTGGAGCGTTGGATGGTGCGGAAGATTCAAAAGAAGTTTCGATAACTGAAAACACATCAGTAACAGCTCTTTTCAAAAGAAATGAAATTAACCCCACTGGAATTGTGATAAATGAAATTAACTACAGGTCAGCAGATGATTTTGATCCGGAAGACTGGATAGAATTTTACAATAATTCTGATCAAAATATTGATATTTCAGGATGGTATTTTTCTGATTCTGATGATACACATCAGTTTATTTTTCCGGAGGGAACAAATTTGGCTGCGGATGATTACTTAGTTCTTACCAGAGAAGACTCTTTGTTCAGAGAACTCTTTCCTGATGTTCAAAACAAAATTGGTGATATGGATTTTGGTTTATCAGGTGATGGTGAGTTAATTCGACTGTTTGATTCAAATGGCACAATTGTAGACGAGCTTACTTACAATGATAAATCTCCGTGGCCCTTAAAAGCTGACGGTGAAGGGGCAACTCTTTCGCTGACCAATCCGGGATTCGATAATTCCAAAGGCGAAAATTGGGCTGCTTCAAGCTCACATGGAACACCGGGACAATCTAATTCGGATGTTGCAGTTCATAATGAAGAAGAAGTGATTAATGAACTTCCGGAAAATATTTCTCTTAGTCAGAATTATCCAAACCCATTTAATCCGGTTACAACGATAAATTATGCCATAGATAAACCAGGCAGAGTATTGATCAGAGTGTATGATATCGCTGGAAGACTGGTATCAGTGCTTGTTGATGAGAATAAAACAGCGGGTAATTTCAATGTCAGCTGGAATGCGACAGGCTTTTCATCAGGTGTATATTTCTATACTCTGGAAGCGCTTGGACAGAAAGTGAGCAAAAGACTTACACTGATAAAATAATTACAAATGAAATCTCATTGATTACCATCCCATTCTTGTAAAAAACGATCTACATATTCTTTCATAAAAGTATGTCGTTCTTCAGCTATTCTTTTAGCAGCTGATGTATTCATTCGGTCTTTCAGTAGAAAAAGCTTTTCATAGAAATGATTAATCGTATGGCCTTCATCTTTTCTGTATGCCTCAAAGCTAGTGTGTGAAACAGGTTTTATATCCGGATTATATAATTCTCTGGATTTATATCCGCCATAAGCAAAGGCACGGGCAACTCCAATGGCTCCAATGGCATCTAGGCGATCCGCATCCTGAACGATTTTTCCTTCAATGGTTTCCATTGGGGTAGCAACTTCAGCTCCCTTAAATGAAAGGTCTTTGATGATATCAGATACATGATCAATTACCTTTTCATTAACTTCCAGAGATTTCAACCATTCGGAAGCTACTCTTGGTCCAATTGTCAAATCTCCATTATGGAACTTGTGATCAGCTATGTCATGCAAGAGTGCGGCAAGTTCAACAACCAGAGTTGAAACCGGATCTGCGGTTTCTGAAGCTAATCTTTTTGCCATATCCCACACTCTTTGTATGTGCCACCAATCATGACCGGAGCCTTCTCCTTCCAGTTTACTTCGAACAAATTGAGCTGTTTGATTTATGTAGTCAGACATGTGCAGAGTTCGGCAATAACATCCTGTTTAAGTTGATCAATTCTTGAGAGTGCAGCTTCTATTGTCTCAGGTTTGATCTTACCTTCTTTAAGCAGTTTTTGAATGATTGAAATAGCTTTTTTTGCTATATCTTCATCATATTCAAAATTATTACCGAAAACCAGAACATCAACCCCTGCATTTATTGACTGAAGAATTGAAATTTCAAGGTCATAATGGGACGTGATAATTGGTTTTTGAAGGTCATCAGAAAAAACCACACCCTCAAACTTTAATGAATCACGAAGTAATCCTGAAATAGTTAGCTGAGAGAATGTGCCGGGCCAGTCAGAATCAATTTTTCCATTGGTAGCATGAGAAGTTTGAATTGCTCTGATTGTTCGTTTTTCAAACAAGTTTATATATGGAGTAAGAAAATCATCTGACCAGATTGAAGTTATATTGTCTGCTGAATCAGCCGGGGCATATTCAGCGCTGTAACCCGGAAAGTATTTAGGAACACTTAACAATTTTTCGGTATCGTATTCATCCAGAATAATGTTAGCGATTTCGGTGACTTTTTTAGGGTCAGATGAGAACAAAGCTCTGTTTGATGAGTTCTGATTTTTGAGATCCAGAACCGGGTGCATATTTGTATTTATTCCTACAACCATAAACTCCTGAGCAAATCGCCTGGAATTATTTATTACTTTGAGCGTATCTGAAAAAGAGTTTTGTTCAAAAATGTTTTCCATAGAAGGATATAAACTGTGTAAAGCTGAATACTCACTTCCATCATGTTCTACAGAAATAAAGGGAGGGTTTATAGAATATCCAACCAAAGCACTATTGAGTTGCAAGAGCTGATCAGGAGATTCAATATTTTTATTATAGGATTTTGTTTGGTAGTCGTAATTATATAGAATGACCCCTCCCAAATTTCTCTCTTTTATATCCTGGACAATTGGACTTTTGGAGTTAATTTCAGTTCCACGAAATCCCACTACTAACATTTGGCCGAGTTCTTTATCAGTAAATGAGATAGTTTTTTCGACAGGCTTTTCAGAACTACAGGAGCTGATAAAAAATGCTGTTGCTAAAATTATAAGCTGAAATATATAAATAGATTTATTCATCAATAAGATTGTTTAATACTTCTCTTAAGTTAAAGGTTGCTCTGACGTCGTTATACCGGGCAATATTTCCATCAGGGTCTACAAGGATGTAAAAGGGAATTCCTCCGCCCTTGTATGCTTTGAATGTTTCCTGATCAAACCCATTACCTCCATAAAGTTGAGGCCACGGGTTTTTGAATCTTTCCAGATCCGACCTCCAAACATCTTTATCTATTTCTGTTGAAATGCCAATGATTTCAAAATCTTCTCTGCTGAAATCGTTATAAATATCTCTCATCACCGGAAATTCATCCAAACAAGGCTGGCACCAACCTGCCCAGAAATCCAGTAGTACATACTTTCCTTTATAGTCTTCCAGTGTATGTGTTTTATCATTTTCGTCTTTAAGAGAGAAGGATTTTGCAGGTTCACCGGGTGAAACAGATTTAATTTCGTTATAGAAATAAGTTAAAAAATCAGTGTATTCTTCAAATTCCGAATATTGATCAATGTAAGATCGGTAAGTTAGCTCTGCTTTTGAAAGTTCGATTTCTCCAATCCGTTCTGCAACTAAAAACATTTTTGCATAAGCCTGTGCTTGTCTGTCATCTATATAATCGATCACTTGAAGGCGCTTTTCATTGAGTTCTTCATAAGCAAGCCTTTTAATATCATATTCAGCGAGGTCTTTACCATAAGCCTGATTCACGCTATCATAAATTCCAAAAGTACGCGCATAGTAGTGAGTAACATCTCGTATTCCGGCGCGCTGTGCTTCCAGGGATTCCAAAGTAAAGAAGCCTTCAGCCTTTGCATCTTCTAGAATTTCTCGTCTCTCTGTGCTTGCATTAAAATCTGTATTACCAAATCTATACTCAACAGATTTGATCCTATTTACTACCAGTTCTCCTTTAGCTTTAAGGATAAGGTGTTCAAAGAGAGTCCCTAAAAGGTGCTTCTCCGCTATTTCTATCTTTTGCTGACTTAAATTTATAGCTGAATTATCCAAACCAGCTTTATAATTATTCATCTCTTTTTCAATACGCTTATCCAAACCATCAATTTCTGTTAGATAATTTGTATATGCTTCATAATCTTTTATATGGTTAGATTCTATATCTATATTCAAAGGGAATGAAGAGCGTGAAATGGCAAGTTTTATATCATCTTTAAAGTCTGAGATTAGCAAAAATGATTGATCGCCAATTGATAAGCTTAACTTTTGTTTCATTTTAGCAGGGATATCTATCTTGAAAGTGTTATCGCTGACAGAAACAACCTCATGTATTTTTTTTGGAGAATATTTGTAATGCAATGGCTGTTCTGAAATTGAGATTTTGGAGTCTCCTAAATAGTCAATGGTACCATGTACAGACATTGTCCTATTATCTTGTTTACAGGCACTTAATATTATTAATGTTGAATAGAGAAAAAGAGTTCTTATTTTAATCATCATGCCAAGATTTGTGTCTGTTTTAAACTTATCTTAGCTAAGGATAAAACAATTATTTGAAAAAGGAATTAAATAGCGTTTTATTTCTTAAGATTTTCTAATGTTTTATTAAAGTAACAGCTGTAACAAACAACAGTTTTGATGCTCTTGTTAGCGAACGGAAAGAATTAAAGAGTTTTTTTCTAAAATACTGGTACAAAACTATGCTGAAATGATCGGTTTTGGAATATGAACTGTTTATGAAAGCAATTAAAAGGTAATTAATAATGATTCAAAATAATCTTAATAAAGATCTTGAGAGAAAAATAGATCTTTATCTTAACGGACGGCTATCTGAAGAAGAAACAGATGACTTATGGATAGAATTAATTCAGGATGGATACTATTTGGATTACATGAAGAGTGTAGCCAATCTTAAACATATAATCGAGGAAAAGAGAGAATCCAAAACTCCGGGTGTGTCTATACAAATCAGAAAATATGCAAGCTATGTTACAGCTGCAGCAGTAGTGATTTTTGTTGGTGTGCTAGGTGTGATGAATTATAATTCAGAGAATACAACTCCTGTGGCACCTATAGGTGAAATTGGTTTGGATATTGTAAGGAGTGATGTTGGTGTATCTGCAAATGTAACTAATGACATTATTAAGAAAGCAATACAGCTTGCTGCCGATGGAAGTACTCAGGAAGCAAAAGACCTTCTAAGCACTGAACTATCTGATGAAGAAAATCCGACTTTAATAGCAGAATTTTCTATTACTCTAGGCTCCATTCAGTACAACCTTGGAGAGTATAGCGAAGCAGTGTCTAATTTTAAAACTGCGACCGAGCAGCAGGGCATTGCTGAAAATATTCTTGAAAAAGGATACTGGTTATTAGCAAATTCTTACTTTCAGCTAGATCAATTGGATGAAGCAAAAATAGCTTTTCAAAACACATATGATCTTGATCGTGATTATAGCCGAATTGCTAAAACTTATATTAATGCTTTAGATGCAATGGATGATAAATGATCGTCTGCTTGATTATGCTAAAGACTTGATTCTTTTCTGACTTTAAAACCAACCAGTAAGCTTATCGTTATCAATATTGGTAATACAAAATGCGAGTTTACTGGTTTTTTTATAACGGGATTTGCGTTTCCGATTAATGTGTAAGCTCCCCAATAATGAGGATCTGCACTTCCACTTTTAATCTGGGCTATCTTGGCCATTCTCATTGCTTCATTTTTAGAGAATCCTCTATTAAGGTAGGAGTAAAAATTTGTAGCAAATTCAGCGGCTATTTTATCATTTACCTCCCACAAATTTAAAGCCAGACTTTTAGCACCTGCATAACGAAGCGCTCTGCTTATTCCCATGATTCCGGTTCCCTGAAGATAATTCCCGGTACCGGAACTACACGAATTAAGCATTATAAGATCATTATCCAGCTGGTTGTCAAATAGTTCATAAGCATAAAGAGCATTACCTTTGGTTCCGTTAGATATTCCCGATTTAAGATATATAGTGGAGAATAATGGATCCTGTGTTGATACCTCACTATGTGTTGCTATATGTAATATTTTTGAAGAATTGAGTTGGTTTTGAAAGGCTTGCTCAGTGGCCTCATTTCCTGCAAATACTTTCTTAGTTTCAAACGAAGTAAGCACCTTTTGAATTTCACGAGCTTCCTGCGTTGCAAAAGGAAGGGAAGGTAAATTTTTCTGAAAGTCATCAAAATAAGAAATGGCAAAAGCCGAGAAATCTGTTTCAGAAATAGCTCTGGTATTTCTGCTATTATCCAAATAGTCCTGAAGAGATGTAAAGTATTTAAAACTATAGTCTTCTATCATATAACTTGAACTACCAAAACTGAATGAAGAATTTGGCATTTTAGTAGGAAGTATATCCAATGGGATTCGATACAATTCATTATCAGGGATCACAGTAATTTGTTTTACATAATCCGGAATATTGTTCAGATCCAGAATCTGATAAATTTTATACAAGTTAGTTAGTGAAGTTTTTCCTTTGGCAAGCTGATTTGCGGTTTCATTTAGCAAAAATTCCACTTCATCTGTTATTTCCTGAACGAAAAGGGTAGTTTTTTCTTTCGAGATTGAACTGATATATAACTTATCATTCAATTCAGTATAGTGGAGAATAAACTCATCGTTTCTCATTTGTTGCTGTACTTTCCAAATAGGTATATTCACATTACTGTTAACCTGAATGACCTTGTTGGTTAGTGATTGCCGTTGAGCAGAAAGCCTGTCAATTTCTGTTTTTAAGCTTTGTTTTGAATCTTCTTCAGCACTTAAGTAATCATTGCGTAACTTCTGAATGGAGTCAGCTAATTTTTTTTCTTCTGCGAGTTCCTTTTCAGTCAGTTTTGATGCTTTTAACAATGGATTATTATACAGAGAAGCGTCATTGATAGTTTTGAGTTTATCCAGGTAAACGATTGATTGTTCTTTATAATCTAAACTATTGAGGATGGAAATCATTAACTCAAAGGAATCAAGGTACTCCTGTTCCACGGTCCAGAATCCGGTTTGGGCTTCCACACTTCCTTGTGCTCGTTCTATTATCTGGTCCAGTTTGGGTTTTAGATACGTATAGGCTTCTCTGTTTTTATTTTTTTTTAGAAGCAAAGTAGCATATAAATTGTGATAACGTACAAGTGTTTCAAACTCTAAATTCTCCAGAGAGTAAATTCTAATTTCATCAATCACCGATTGGACTTCATTCAGGTCATTTTGTTTGGAAGCTATTTCACCTTCGAAAATCAAAGATTCTACGTAAAGGGGTATGTCAGAGTTTGTCGAAGCTAGATTTTTAACTACTTGAACTGTATTTCGAGCTTCTTTAATAGAGTCTATTTCTATTAGAAGCCCTATTTTTTTACTCATTAATAGCTTATTACTAACGTAATGTTGATTTTTATCAAATAATGAGCTGGCAAGATTAAACTGTTTAAGAGCTGTTTTGTAGGCTTGAAAATTTTCAAGATAATATTCTCCTAGGTAATAATGGATAGAGCCTAATTCGAACTGATCATCATTTACTTCAGCTAAATCCTGTGCCTCTTTTATAAAAGGAAGAGCACTTGTTGAATCTCCAATGGAATTATAATACACAAAAAGATTTTTATATAAGCCTAGTTTAACCTTATAAAAATCTCCACCTTGTTCTTCAACTGTTTCAGCTTCCTGAATTGCTCTTAAGAGAAAAGAAGTATATTCATTTTTTTCTCCGAGTTGTTTATAACACAAAGATAAATTGTTGTATAATTGAGACTTTGGAATAGTTGAAGAAGGATCATTATACAATCCCTCAAGTATTTCTTTAGCTTCTTTATACTTGCCAAGATCGTATAGGTTTGCACTTTGTTGAACCAGAACATAATCTGTTCTGCTTTTTTGATTATAATATTCGGAAAGTGGAATCAAAATATTACGTTGCAGGTACAGTGACTCAGAATAGTTACCGGTATAACTTAGTGCAAAATCCAGCCCACTGAAGATGCCTACCTTTTTTTCGGAATCTGGATATAGCTCCGACTCAATCAATTCATCAAATATGGAGGAAATAAATTGATATCTGTCTGTTTCATATGCAGCTTTGAGTAGATTAAAATTTAATACTGAGCTCTCTATATCAGACAGCTTATTAATATTTTCATTGCTCAGTTCATTAATTATGTTCAGAAATTCGTCCGCATCAAAGTAATAACTCACAAAATCACTATAAAGTAAAGAGTAAAGGACAAAGGTTTTGTTTTCTGAGCCTATTTCAGAAATTGAAACAGCTTCTCTGTTTTTTACAGATTTCAGTAAAACGATTTCTTTTTCTGAAAGACTTTGTTCCCATTTACTGATAAATTCAAAGTAGATTTCTTCTAATTTTTTTTGGGAGAGTGGAAGTGAGAGGATATGTAAGATGCCCGGAAATGATCCTGACTCAGAAGTGTAAAATCTGAGCCGCTCTATTTTCAGGGAATCTTCATTTTGTTTAGTAGTACATTCATAAGTCGAAAATATTCTTTGCAGGCCTGAAGAACCTGATTGGGATATAGTTCTGCTTATAGTTCTGTTGATCCCACAGTTAGAACTGTAAAGTTCATTCAAAGCCCAGAAACTGAGTAAAGGTTGCTTATTAGTATTTATGCCTTCTATATAAGCATTGGCCTGGTTGGTGATCGATATATAAGGATCAACAGGCTCAGCAGGCAACAAAAAAAAAGTTAATAGAAATAAGAGCATAATTTATTATTTACTGCATAGTAACGCTCTCAGTATAAAATTAACAGCAGGAATTAATCACATTTTAGGTTTAGTGATGATAGGCTGAGAACTGTCGCCACCAAATACTGCCTCAGCAGGAGCTGCGGTTTCAATAGCCGGTTCGTTGGTGTCGTCCATAAGTCCGGCATCGGTAACCGAAGCACAAGCGAATGAAAGGGAAGCGATAGTAAGTAGAGCGAAAAGAGATTTAAATGATTTCATGATGTCTTTTAGATATATGTTTTAAAATTATGTAGAGAGTTATGGTTAATGAGTGAGCCGGAATCACATTTTAGGTTTAGTGATGATAGGCTGAGAACTGTCGCCACCAAATACTGCCTCAGCAGGAGCTGCGGTTTCAATAGCCGGTTCGTTGGTGTCGTCCATAAGTCCGGCATCGGTAACCGAAGCACAAGCGAATGAAAGGGAAGCGATAGCAAGTAGAGCGAAAAGAGATTTAAATGATTTCATGATGTCTTTTAGATATATGTTTTAAAATTATGTAGAGAGTTATGGTTAATGAGTGAGCCGGAATCACATTTTAGGTTTAGTGATGATAGGCTGAGAACTGTCGCCACCAAATACTGCCTCAGCAGGAGCTGCGGTTTCAATAGCCGGTTCGTTGGTGTCGTCCATAAGTCCGGCATCGGTAACCGAAGCACAAGCGAATGAAAGGGAAGCGATAGTAAGTAGAGCGAAAAGAGATTTAAATGATTTCATGATGTCTTTTAGATATATGTTTTAAAATTATGTAGAGAGTTATGGTTAATGAGTGAGCCGGAATCACATTTTAGGTTTAGTGATGATAGGCTGAGAACTGTCGCCACCAAATACTGCCTCAGCAGGAGCTGCAGTTTCAATAGCCGGTTCGTTGGTGTCGTCCATAAGTCCGGCATCGGTAACCGAAGCACAAGCGAATGAAAGGGAAGCGATAGCAAGTAGAGCGAAAAGAGATTTAAATGATTTCATGATGTCTTTTAGATATATGTTTTAAAATTATGTAGAGAGTTATGATTAATGAGTGAGCCGGAATCACATTTTAGGTTTAGTGATGATAGGCTGAGAACTGTCGCCACCAAATACTGCCTCAGCAGGAGCTGCAGTTTCAATAGCCGGTTCGTTGGTGTCGTCCATAAGTCCGGCATCGGTAACCGAAGCACAAGCGAATGAAAGGGAAGCGATAGCAAGTAGAGCGAAAAGAGATTTAAATGATTTCATAATATTTGTTTGATAGTTTAATAGTTAAGTACAAGAGGATGTCGATATCCAATTGTTACAAATTCTTATGTGTTAATAAATAGTTTTTAAGCGTATTTATGATCCACAACAAGAGTTTTTGTAAGGTTCTTTGTTACATCATTAATCTACTGTTAAAATTATTTTACATCCAAAATTTTATTAAAAAAATTTAATATAAGTGATGTAATCGCCCTGTAAATAGTCAAAAAAAGGTTTTTGAAGTCAGCTACTTAGTTTTATATTCAGGGATAAATAAGCTAATTGAATTAAAGATTAGCTAAACAATAAACGATCAAAGTCTTTAATTGACAAAAGCTAGAGTTGATTATTCAGAGCTGGTTGAGGCTCTACAAAACGGGGATGATTCTAAGGCCAATGAACTTGTTTCAGAAGTTATTGGTAGATTAGAAGACTATCTTGTTGTAACAATGAGTGCAGATGCTAATGACGCTGGAGAGTGTGTGCAGCAGGCTTTTGTGGATGTATTTGAACAAGTCCGGAAGGATAAAATTAAAGAACCTAAATACTTTTTCAGTTATTTAATTAAATCGTGCAGACATGAATATTTAAGGTATATCAAGAAGAAGCATAGATTTAAGTATGAAGAAGAGGCGCTTAACGAGCAATTTGTACCGGAACAGCAATACCAAAGACTCATTGATAAAGAGAGACAGGAAATATTAAAAAGGTGTCTCGAAGAACTTCAGGAAAAATCAAGAGAGTTCATAGAGCATTTTATCGATAAACCTGATACAACTACGGAAGAAGCAAGTGAAGAATTTGATATGTCTTCTTCTAATGTCAGAACAAAAAAGCACAGAATCTTAAGTAGATTACATCATTGCTATAAAAGAAAATCAAATGAGTAGTCAGAAAGAAAAATGGAATCCATTACCTGTAAATGTTATTTGTTCTGATATATCAAGAAGGTTTTTGTATGTCTGCTATGTATCAGATAAAGTGTAATATCGAACAAAAGTAGAAAACCACCCTGTAATATTATCGACTTTCCGTAACCTGTCTGTCGAAATGAGTTTTTTTCCAATCCTCTTTTCCATAGTAAAGCTCCTCCTGTAATATATAAAACATCAAGTCCGGCATTTAGCAATAAAAGATTATCGAAGCGCTGCATTTTATTCAATGCCTGATCATACCCAAGGTCCGGATCTAGTCTCGACGCTCCACGATATCCAAAGCCAGCAATACCGAGATTGACCAAATTCCATGCAACATTCATTTGATGAAAATATTGAGAATCGTCAGTTGAATTATAATACCCAACAGAACCGGCAACAATATTTAATGTTGCCCAACTTCCAAGCACAGCCATACCGGATTTTTGAGTAGCGATAGATTTTTTGAGAGTGGATTTTGTAATAAATTTCTGATTTTGAGAGTGTAACATGCTCTGGCTTGTGCATGAAATAACTACTGAAAAAAAAATGATTCGAACGAAGTTTTTTTTGTAACAAATTTCAGAAGTGATCATAATTATTGGGTTAATTCAATTATTTTTCCGTCAATAATCGGGAAAACCATGTCGTTTTTTGATGGAGATATTCTGTGATTTCCGGTAAAACTTCCAAATGCAGGCAGCAAAATCTTTCTTTCTGAAAGCAAGAAACACTCTGCATGAATCGATTGTCTTCCTTTTCCCTTTAGTTTTACAGATGGATGTATATGACCTCCGATATAGGTTTTGTTCTCTTGTAGAGAGAGTTCAGGAACTTCATGAACTAATTCAAATTTATTCAATCTCAGAGATTTGAAACACCTTAAACCCAATCTTTCATATTCAGAAACAGCATAAATGTCATGATTTCCTAAAATAAGAATCATCTCGATATCAGAATATTTCTGTCGGAACTCAGAAAATAAGTTCCACTCCAAATTAATATCACTATGGAATAAATCCCCTAAGAAAAAGATGGAAGAAGGATCAAAATATTTAGTAGCCTGTTCCAACCGTTGTAGATTCTCGCTATTGATTTCACTACTTACCGGAATGCCTGCTTTTCTAAAGTGACCTGTTTTTCCAATATGAAGATCTGTAAGCAGAAATGCATTTTGGTTTTTCCAATAGATAACTTTCTCTGAAGCTAAAATGAACTCCTGCTCTTTGAAAACGATTAATAAATCTGAATCTCTTAACTTCATGTATGCTTCTCTAACTGTAACTGCATTTTCTTTACTCTGTCGATCAATTTTTCAGTGCTGAGCTTTTCTCGCAATCTATCAACCATAATCGGGAATGCAAAGGGAGTAAACCGTTCAGGGTAGTTGAGTAATATTTCCTGGTTTTCAATTTTCTTAAGCACTTTTCGCAGTCTGATCTCATCCAATTGAAAGAAAAGTACTTCATCATAAGCTTGTTGAAGTAATAAGTTTTCAGGTTCATATTGTTCAAAGACATCAAAGAATAGGCTTGATGACATCTGCAGGTGTTTGCTCTTTCTCTGCTCTCCGGGAAAGCCCTGAAATACCAATCCCGAAATCTGACTGATATCTCTGAATTTCCGTTTTGCAAGTTCTGTGTTGTTCAAGCTTTTTGTAATGTCTTCAATCAAATTATCCGAGGAGAAAATATTTTGTTTTAAAGCAGTTTCAATAGGAATATCCTGATCTGATAAAAGCTCAAACCCGTAATCATTCATTGCAATAGAAAAGGTGATCGGAAGAATCTTAGATATCCGGTGAGCAACTAATGCAGACATACCTTCGTGCACATATCTTCCTTCAAAAGGAAAAAAGAACACATGGCAACCTTCTCTGGAAAAGGTTTTTTCAATAAGGAATTCATCTTTATTCGGTAAACTGGACCAGTCTTTCTGAACTTCAAAGATGGGCTCGATGGTTTTGAGCTCAATATCATCCAGATGTCCAAGAGTAGCTTCCTTCATTTTCTCCCGAAGAATTTTTGTAAGATTCGATGAAAATGAAATACGACCACCCATCCAGCTTGGAACTTTGGATTTTGACCCTTTGGCACGCCTCACGAATGCGGTCATATCTTTAAGTTGAACCAATTCCAGATTTCTTCTTGCAAACCAAAACTTGTCACCGATGTTAAGGCTTGAAATAAATGATTCTTCAATAGCTCCAAGCGATCCTCCGGTCATATATTTAACTCTTAACATGGAATCACTGGCTATTGTGCCTATACTCATTCTGTGACGACGGGCAATTTTACGATCTTCAACTCTGTAGATTCCATCTTCATCAATAACAGCTTTGGAATATTCTTCATATCTGGAGAGGGATTTACCACCGGTTGTGATGAAAGTAAGTAACCAGTCCCATTCGGATGCTGTAAGTGTTTGATAAGCGTAAGTGTTTTTAAGTTCCTTGAATATGTTTGAAGGCAAAAACCCATCTGAAACAGCTAATGTGACCAAATACTGAACAAGAACATCGAGTGGCTTTAATATGGGATCACGACTTTCTATTTCTTTTTGATCTACTGCAGATTTTAACGCCGAAGCTTCAATCAACTCTAAAGCGTGAGTAGGTACAAAATAAATACTGCTTTTCGATCCCGGCTGATGACCACTTCTTCCGGCCCGCTGAAGAAAACGTGCAACTCCTTTGGGACTTCCGATTTGAATAACAGTATCGACCGGACTAAAATCAACGCCAAGATCTAAGCTGGAAGTGCAAACCACTGCTTTTAAGATTCCTTCATGTAATGAGGTCTCAACCCATTGCCGAACAGAATGGTCTAAAGATCCGTGATGAATGGCAATTGTACCGGCAAGATCAGGTTGTGCTTCCAGTATTTTTTGGAACCACATTTCCGATTGTCCACGGGTATTTGTAAAAATGAGTGTAGATTTATGGGTTTCTATGATTTTTAAAATTTTTGGAAGGAGCGTTAATCCCAGATGCCCTGACCAAGGGAATTTTTCAATTTCATCAGGAAGTACCGATTCGATATGAATTTCTTTTTTAATATCAGCTTTAATGATCACGGATTCTTTTTGGTTTGAATCAGTGCCAAGCAACACTTCTGCAGCTTGTTCCAGATTCCCTATGGTTGCTGAAATTCCCCAAATAGAAAGAGATGGGCGCATTCCTTTTAGTCTTGAAAGTCCAAGTTCAACCTGAATCCCTCTTTTTGAGCCCAATAACTCGTGCCACTCATCTACAATTACTGCATCGAGATTCTTAAAATGTTTACCATAATTTTTTTGAGCCAGAAGAACATGTACACTTTCCGGAGTAGTTATCAGCACTTCCGGCATTCTTCTGTTTTGCTTTTGTTTTACAGATTGCGATACGTCGCCGGTTCTCCTTCCAATCTCCCAGGGTATTCCCATTTCATCTACAGAAGTCTGTAAAGCCGATTGAATATCCTTTGCTAAAGCTCTGAGCGGAGTGATCCAAAGCACTTTTAAGCCATTATTGATTTTAGATTGATAATCTTCCGGATGTTGATCGATCCATTTGATAAGATTAGGCATCCATAAAGCAAAAGTTTTTCCGCTTCCTGTTGGGGCGTTAAGAATTCCATTTTCTCCATCAAGAAATGCTTCCCAGGTCTTTCGTTGAAAATCAAAGATTTTCCAATTCCTTAATTTAAACCATTTATCAACAACTGATATACCTTTATCCAATCCGATTAATAATTTTTGAGGTTTTTACACTTGATTATCCGCCGAAAAAGCGTCAACATCAAAGTCTAATTAAAAAAACTAAATTTCGTATAGAATGTGGCTGAATATTAAATCGTTCGATGAGTACAAGGAAACCTTTCAGGAAAGTGAAAAAGACCGTTTAGCTTTTTGGGAGCATGAAGCAGGGACTTTCTACTGGCGTAAACGTTGGGATAAAGTTCAGAGCGGGAGTTTTGAATCTGCTGATATAAAATGGTTTGAAGGAGGGAAACTCAATATTACTGAAAATGCTTTAGACCGCCACTTAAATACGATTGGAAATAAAACGGCTTTTATTTTTGAACCCAATCATCCTGATTCATTTCGCAGGACTATCACGTTTAAACAACTTCATGAAGATGTGTGCCGGTTCAGTAATGTGTTGGAAAGTAAAGGTGTAAAAAAAGGAGACAGAGTATGTATTTATATGGCGATGACTCCCGAGTTAGTTATTGCAGCTTTGGCTTGTGCAAGAATAGGAGCAGTTCATTCCATTGTGTTTGCCGGATTTTCTGCTCAGTCTCTAAGTGATCGGATTAACGATTGTGATGCTAAAATGCTGATCACAAATGACGGATTGAGAAGAGGAGATAAGCATGTTCCGCTTAAAGATATTTCTGATGAAGCGCTGAAAACCTGTGATTCTGTGGAAAGTGTGATCGTTTGTCAGCGTACCAACCGAGACATTGATTGGGTAGAAGGGCGTGATGAATGGTGGCATAATCTGATCAGAAATGCTTCCAAAGAACATGAAGCGGTAGAAATGGATGCTGAAGATCCGCTTTTCATTTTATACACCTCAGGTTCTACCGGAAAGCCAAAGGGAGTTGTTCATACATGTGGTGGATATATGGTGTATACCAGTTATTCATTCCGAAATGTATTTCAGGTTGGCGCTGACGATGTATATTGGTGTACGGCAGATGCAGGCTGGATCACCGGACACAGTTACATTATTTATGGCCCGTTATTTACCGGAACTACAGGAATTATTTTTGAAGGAACGCCGACATATCCTGATGCAGGTCGATTCTGGGAAGTAGTTGAGAAGTATAAAGTAACCCATTTCTATACGGCTCCCACTGCTATCAGAGCATTAATGAGTTATGATCTGGATTTTGTGAAAAAATACGATCTGAGTTCTCTGAAAGTTCTCGGCTCGGTAGGTGAGCCAATTAACGAAGAGGCGTGGCACTGGTATGACGAGCATATCGGAAATGGAAATTGCTCGATTGTGGATACCTGGTGGCAGACGGAAACCGGTGGAATTATGATTTCTCCGCTCGGAGGAATTACGCCAACTAAACCCGGATTTGCGACGCTTCCTTTACCTGGAATTTTCCCTGTGTTGATGGATGAAAATGGCAACGAAATTGAAGGAAATGATGTGGAAGGAAATTTGTGCATCAAACATCCATGGCCTTCTATTGCCAGAACAGTTTATGGCGATCATGAGCGGTATAAGCAAACGTATTTAAGTACTTATAAAGGATATTATTTTACCGGTGATGGTTGTCGTAGAGATGAAGACGGTTATTATCGAATCACCGGTCGTGTGGATGATGTATTGAATGTTTCAGGTCACCGATTGGGAACAGCTGAAATTGAAAATGCACTTGATGAACACGAGAAAGTGGTGGAAACAGCTGTAGTAGGATATCCACATGATATTAAAGGGCAGGGCGTGTATGCATTTATGATCTGCGACGGAGAAATAAAAGATACAGATGCATTTAAAAAGGAGCTGTTGGATCTGGTAGTGAAGATCATCGGTCCGATCGCCAAACCTGATCAAATTCAGATCGTTTCAGGATTGCCAAAAACACGTTCCGGAAAGATCATGCGACGTATTCTCCGAAAAATTGCTTCCAAGGATATGGACAATTTAGGAGATACTTCTACGCTGTTGGATCCAAGCGTGGTTGAAGAGATTAAGAATGGAGAGGCTATTTGAATTTCCAATTTAAAAATAGACAAAAAAGCTCAGGTATTAAGTTACTTGGGCTTTTGCTTTTCTTTGGGTGTGCTAATCAACCAAAGTTCGATTCTGAAACTAGATTGAAGATTACTTCAGAACTTCAAGATATTGTGGATGAACAGCAATTGAGTGGCTTGGCTGTGGAGTTGCTTCAGGAAGGGGAAGTTACTTATTCAGGTTATTTCGGGATGGCAGATTTTGAAAGGGATGTTGAAATAAATGAAAACACTACCTATAGAATAGCTTCCATCTCAAAGACATTTACTGCAATTGCTACTATGCAATTATGGGATCAGGGTAAACTGAATCTGGATGAGGATGTAAGTACTTATTTGGGGTTTGAAGTCAGAAATCCTTCATTTACTGAAGAAGAAATAACCATTCGACATTTATTGAATCATACATCAAGTATAAGAGACGGGAGTGGATATGGAAATTTTCTGGGTAAAATGATTTCGGATCAGGAACCAATTTCGGAGCTATTTACTGAAGATGGGAAATTTTACACAGAGAATATGTTTTCTGGTGACTACAATATCGGTGAATATTTTTCCTATTCAAATTCTGCATGGGGATTAATTGCTACTGCTATCGAAAATATCAGTGGACAAAGATTCGATAATTACTTGAGAGATCATGTTTTTATACCGATGCAAATGAGTGGGAGAATTGATCCTTCCCAGCTTGAGGATATTAATAATCTATCGGTTTTATACCGATGGCAAAATGAAGAATGGACTCCTCAGGTTGATAACTACAAAGGAGAAAAACCAGATTCCAGAGCCTGGGAAAGTTATGAACCGGGTTTTAACGGAACTCTTTTTGGTCCGCAGGGAAATGTAAGAGCATCTTCAAAAGATTTAGTAAAACTACTTCACATGTTTCGAAACAATGGACCTTATAACGGTGAGCAGATTCTCTCAGAAGAAACTGTAAAAGAAATGGTTGCTCAAAAGTGGATTTATAACGGCTCTAACGGAGATACCTGGGGTAATTTCTTTCAGTCGTATGGTTTAGGAGTTCATACACTAATGGCTAAAGATTCTTTAGATTACATATTTCCCGGAATGAAAATGTCGGGCCATGCAGGAATTGCTTACGGTTTGGTTAGCAATGCTTATATAAATATGGAAACTGGGACCGGAGTGGTTTTGATTATAAACGGAAGCAAATTTGGATACAAACCCGCAGTAAATTCATCTTTCTATATACCTGAAGCGGCTGTTTTTGAGGTGTTGGAAAAGTATTTGGATTGATTTTTTAAGTTCATAAAGTATTGTTTCAGTTGAACGGAAGGTGAAGGTGATACTGAAATTTTGGTCTGAGTTTGATTGATGCTCGGATTAAAAATGTTGAACTAGAAACGCGGGACTAAAGTCCCTTCTAGCTTATGTTCTTTTGGTTATCTCGGACATAAGATAGAAAGGGTTTTAACCCTGTGGCAATATCCCTAGATCTATCACAACCCCAATAAATACCCAACCGGTAAAAATGCCAGGCTGATTATAAGTAATATCATTCTGAAGCGGGTGGAAACCAGAACGGGAAAGAAGAATAATCCGTACGAGAAAGAGTGTTTGTGTAGCCAGTCGTAATAATGCTGGCGGTGAGCTGAGCCGAGCGCCATGGTTACATGTCCGTGAAGAATAGTGATCATAAATGGCAGCGCAAACATAAAAGCTCCGATATATCGAAAACTTTCGTCCATCCCGACCAGCGTTGCAGCGTAATAATACGGCCAGGCAAACATCACCATCATGGGCACGCTCAACAACCAGTTGATGATGACGATGCGCTTATAATTGGATTCTGAGAGTTCGGACATGGGATTGAAGAATGAAGATTGATGAATTTTGAACTGAGAAGACAATCAAAATTCATCAATCAAAAATTTAAATTTAAATTTTGGAAGCAATCAGCATTTCAATTTCACGGTAATCCATATCAAACATATTAGCCAGAGATTTTTTGGTGAGATGTTTTTTATAAGAGTACGTCCCGCTTCTTAAAGCCGTATTGTCCCAAAGACATTCTTTCACGCCTCCCGCGTCACCAATGGCCAAGATATAAGGTACTAACACATTATTTAACGCATAGGTGGCGGTTCTGGCAACATCGGAAGGCATATTGGGAACACAATAATGGGTTACATCAAAAGCTTTATAAATTGGATTTGAATGGGTAGTAGCTCTGCTGGTAGCAATACAGCCGCCCTGATCAATAACGGTATCTACGATCACGCTTCCGGGTTTCATTCCCATCACCATGTCTTCTGTAACCCAACACGGAGAGCGATCTCCTTCAGCCATTGCAGCCCCTATAATTACATCAGCGAACTTTAAGGCGGAACTTAAATACTGTTCATTTGCTACAGCAGTGATTATTCTTCTGTCCAGAGCATTTTCGAGGCGTCGAAGTGCATTCAGGTTGGTATCCATTACAAATACCTGTGCTCCGTATCCTAAAGCGGTACGTGCAGCATATTCACCTGTGATTCCTGCTCCAAGAATTACAACCGTAGCCGGAGGTACTCCTGAAATACCTCCAAGCATAATTCCCTGTCCCAAGCCTTGGTTTTCCAGATAATGTGCAGCTTTTTGAACAGCCAGAGATCCTGTGATCTCGTGCATCATTCTGACAATCGGAAATTCTTTGTCACTGTCACATATAAATTCATATGCTATTCCGATCACAGATTTTTTGAGCAACTCCTCAAAGTAATTTTCTCTCTGAGTACCAATATGTAGTGCAGAAATAATAGATTGATCCTGATCCAGATATTCCAGTTCTTCATCTGAAAGAGGAGCCACTTTAAGTATCAATTCAGATTTTTTAAAGACATCCTTGGCAGTATAAGCGATTTCGGCTCCGGCATCAGCATAATCACGATCAGAGAAATTGGCTTCTTCTCCTGCTCCTTTTTCTATAAAAACTTCATGCCCGTTTCCCCTGAGTATGGAAACTCCGCCCGGTGTAAGTGAAACTCTGTGTTCATCATTAGACATTTCTTTAGGAAGCCCGATTCGAAGTGAAACCTCACTTTTAGAACGAATGAGGTGTTTTTCGAGCGTTTTTAAACCAATCTGTTCCGTATCCAGAGGGTTGAGTTCCATTAGCAGCAGAGTTTATGTTTTTGGGAATATAATAAAATGAATAGTGAGAATTAGGAATATGGGAATATGGGAATATGAAATTAGGAATGAAAAAAGCTTAACTGTTTTTATTCCTAGTTCAACTATTCCTAATTTATCATCTTTAAAAAAGTATCCTCATCCAAAACGGAAATTCCCAATTCGTTTGCCTTAACAAGTTTACTCCCTGCAGATTCTCCTGCTAACACATAATCTGTGTTTTTACTAACTGATGAAGCTGTTTTGCCTCCGTTTTTCTCAATCAGTTCTTTGGCTTCATTTCTGGACAGAGTTGGTAGTGTACCTGTCATCACTATTTTTTTTCCTTTCAGAATATTCGAAGCTAATTCTTTTTCTTCGGCTTCAAATTTAAGACCGGCTTCTTGTAAACGATCTGTAATGTCGTTATTCATTTCGTTTGAGAAGAAATTGATGACGGACTCTGCAATTCTGGGTCCGATGGAATCTACAGCTAAAAGTGCTTCTTCATCAGCTGATCTTAAATTTTCAAGATTCTTAAATGCTTGAGCAAGGTCTTTTGCAACTGTTTTACCCACAAATCGTATTCCCAGAGCATATAACACTTTTTCAAAAGGCTGGTTTTTACTGGAAGCAATTCCATCAATTAAATTCTGAGCACTTTTTTCAGCCATTCTTTCCAGAGGAATAATCTGATCGATAGTGAGATCGTAAAGATCCGCATAGTTGGAGATGAGGTTCTCAGAAACCAACTGATCTACAACTGATTCACCCAATCCTTCAATATCCAATGCATCGCGTGCGGCAAAATGCTCAATCTTAATTCGAACCTGAGGTGGACATTCAGGATTTACACATCGCCAAGCTACTTCGCCTTCATATTTAATAAGGTCCGCATTACAGGCGGGACATTTTTTTGGAAATTCAAATTCTAGAGAGCGACCTTTTCTATCAGGATTGACTACACTTATTACCTGAGGAATGATCTCTCCTGCTTTCTCCACAACAACAGTATCCCCAATCCGAATATCTTTACGATGAATTTCGTCTTCATTGTGAAGAGAGGCACGCTTTACAGTAGTTCCGGCTAATAAAACAGGTTCCAGTTCTGCAACTGGAGTGATGGTACCTAATCGTCCAACCTGAAGAGTGATATCATTTATGACAGTGGTAGCTTGTTCAGCTTCAAATTTATAAGCTATCGCCCATCTGGGAAATTTTGAAGTTGAGCCTAGTTGATCTCTTAGATGAGTTTGATTGACCTTAATAACCACGCCGTCAGTTTCATAAGGTAATTCGTGCCGGAGATCTTCCCATTCTTTAATTATTTCATGAACCTCGGAGATGGACTTACACACTTTTGGAAAGTCATTAGCAGGCAGCCCGAACTCTTTGATAAGCTCATTTATTTTGTCTTGAGTGAGTGAAGCATCTTCTTCATCGAACAGTAAATCAAAAGCGAAAAAACGTATGGGTCGTTGAGAAACTGCTTTAGGATCCTGCATTTTTAAAGACCCGGCAGTAGAATTACGAGGATTAGCAAATGTACTTAACCCTTCTTCCTCTCGTTTTTGATTTAGCCTTGCAAAAGCTTCCCTTTCCATAAAGGCTTCACCGCGAACTTCAACTACATCAGGGAAATTTCCTTTCAGTTGGAGGGGGATATCCCTGATAGTGCGAACATTTTTGGTGATATCATCACCTTTTTGACCGTCACCACGAGTTGCTCCTAAAACTAATTCCCCATTTTCATATCGTAAACGAAGAGAAGCTCCGTCAAATTTTAATTCAACAAGATATTCATATTCAGAATGTTCAAGAATTTTCTGAACTCTTTTGTCAAAGTCATTTAGTTCTTCTTCGTTGTAGGTGTTGTCTAAACTTAGAAGAGGAACAGGATGTTGGACGGTATCAAAAGAGGAAGAGGTTTCCCCTCCAACTCGTTGAGTAGGAGATTCAGGATCCTGAAGATCGTACTCATTTTCAAGTACTTCCAACTCTTTAAGCTTTTCGTCAAATTCTTTATCGCTCATAAAAGGCTGAGCATCGTTGTAATAAGCTTTATTAGCATCCCGGAGCAGATCTTTAAGCTCCTGAACACGGTTTTGAGCCTGATCCTTATTCATAAAAACTAAAATTGAATTCTATAAATAATACTGTCAGGAGCTGCTACTCCGAGGTTTGGAGGGAAACTTCCTGTTGAGTTTTGCTGATATTCCGGAGCACTCAATATTTCCCGGGTCAATACTATTGAATCGAAAGCAGGGTCAAAGTAATTTTGGCGGGGGTTATTGATCACATTGCCGTTATACATCAAAAGAAAGCGAGAATATTGCCCACGGATTCTAAGACTGTCAGCAAAATCAAAATAATAGGCCTCTCCCTGATCCATCCAGAAAGGATTAGTTCTGTTATTGAAATCACTGGTAACCCTAACCGGTTCAAGTTTTTCGTATGCAGCATAAAGAACAACCGTTAGAGTTTCCGGAAGCACTATGCTATCAGATTGTGTTTCGTTATTAATTTGAGTGGCGTCATTCACAGTTGTTGAGTCAATTGGAACAACTAACTCATTTTCATTGGAAACAGAAGGAACCTCATTTGAATTTGCTGACTCCGGTGGTTGGTCAGATGAAAACATTCCTAATAAGTCAGGTCCGTAAAAATAAGCTGCTGTACCAAGTCCTCCAACGATCAGAATAAGTATTAATAATAAACCAATTTTCGAGTTTGCAGGTGATGCATATACTTTCTTACTCATATCAGCCCAATTTACCGTATCTACAGTTGGTCGGGATGTTTTTGGTTCTTCATGTACTATTTTTTCGTCGCTGGAATCAATTTCTTCCTGATAAGTATCAGCTTTGAATTCTTCCGGGTCAATGCTTTTTTCAGTGTCTACTTCTACCTTATCTTTGTGAAGGCTATACGCTTCTGATAAGGTCTCCGGGTTTATAAGTTTGATCAGGTCGTGATCGTAAGTTTCATTTTCAGTGGATTCCAATGCTGCTAAAATATGAGCATCAGCAATCTTTAATGCTTTGGCGTAGGAACGAACAAAGCTTCGCAGATAGGTTTTACTTTCGGTTGAACTCTTAAAGAGAGTGTCCTTTTCTATAGAATTTAAAGTATGTACCGGAATTTTTGTTATCTCAAAAATATCTTCGAGACTGAGATTTTTTTCCTTTCGTATTGTTTCAAGATCACTGCCCAAAGACATAGTAAATCGGCTTAATTAATTCCTTTTGTATTTGTTGAAGCAAACTAAGTAATTAAAGTAGACAGCAAAAGCAATATTTGTTAATTAAAATGAAATTTATTGGTACAGGTACTTAACTATATCAGAAGTTCGATTTCGGAATTAATGTTCCCGAAAGTATGTGAGATTTGTGGATTATCTTTGACAAGAGCTCAAAACTTCATTTGTAGTGAATGTGCTCATAACAGATTTGAGCGGGCTTTTACAACAACATCAGACAAAATAAATTTACCAGAGTCTGTAACAGGACGATTCGCATTATGGCAATTTGACAAAGGGGGATATTTACAGGACCTGTTGCACAAACTGAAATATCACAGATTAACCGGAGTGGGGGAAGATCTGGGTTCGATCTTAGGCAACACAGTAATCAGAGAGAAAATCTTAGAATCATTCACCATCGAAAACACCCGAATTTTACCGGTTCCACTCCATCAGAAAAAAAGAAAGATTCGGGGCTTTAATCAGGCATTTTTTATTGCGAAGGGATTTTCAGATAAGTCAGGTTATGAGATTCTAAAAAGAGGAGTAGTTGATCGTATCAAAAATACAAAGACTCAAACGGGGTTTACACTTAACAAAAGAAGAGAAAATATAGCGGATGCATTCAGGGTTGTGCAGAAGAAAGAAATTGAGAAAAAAAATATAATAGTTATTGATGATGTATTTACAACCGGAGCAACTGCATTTGAGCTGGTTACAGAGTTGGAAAATGCTGAAGCGGATAAAATTTTTATAGTAACTGTAGCTCAGGCATGAAATCGGTTATTGTTTAGGGTATATTTGAACAATGATGAGCAGAAAGGCAGGTAAATTTGAATGGAATATGGTGGAGCTCCCTGACGGGATAACTACATCAAACGGGAACTGGTATCATACTACCGCCAAGGAAATTGAGCAGTATATACCAGATTTGCTAAAAAAATATGAAATAGAAAAAATAATAAAGAATGCGGATCACTGGGTAAGTAGTTGCAACGGAATGGCATTGATTCTTTTTTTGATACTCATCCTTTTAGAATCAAATCCGTTTTTATCAGCCGGAATTTCGATCCTTTTTTTTCTTATTTGGTATTTCAATACAAGTGCTTTTGTAACTCCAATTTTAAACTCAGTAGCAAGATTATTTCATTTTGACGGGTTTTTATATGTCGCTACTGCAGCTACTTTGATCTATGTATCAATGCAGGGTAATCTAACTGCTATGTGGCTTGGGCTTGGACTTTTCTTTTTATTCAAGGTTGGGTTATTGAAAATGTTACTAACCTGGATATCTACAAGAACAAACAAAACTGCTACGCCGCGCCAGGACAGAATCCTGAATATGCTTCTTGTCAGATACGGAATAAAAGAAGGTATTTATTCCGGCGATATTAAAAATATGCAGGATTCGCTCTTCAGGACCGTAAATTATCACAAAACAAGGAAGAAGAATAAGTGAGAAAATTATTTTTTGCAGGCATTTGTCTGATTGTTCTTGCCGGTTGTTCTTCATCAGCATCTGTAGTATCAGAAGATAGTAATACACAAACAGTAAACCTGACTGCGTCTGAAATTGTTCTCGGTGAACCATCAAAGTGGTTTACGGAAGAAGCTCAGGAAAATATTTTAGGACTGAATTTGCCTGATGAGCTTGGAAATGAAATTTTAGATCAGGTCATAACGGGTTACCAAAATCAAACAGGTAATTTTGAATTGGCTGAGAAATCCGGGTCCGCGGAAATTCTTTTTAACATAAAAGAGATTTCCGTTAAAAGAGGAAGGTTTACATTTAATTTTTTAAAACCGGGTCCTCTTTATGTGATGAAGATGAAAGCTGATATAATGGTTGATGGGATAATTGTATCATCAGAAACTAAAAAAACAGTGGTAAATATGGCTTCGGTAATTTTTCCTGAGGATCCGGTAAAGTTTATGAAGCCAAGTGAGAAAGGAAATACGCAAAATCAAGTAGAAACATTCAGAAAAGGACTCAGAAAATTGTACCAGAGTCTTTATTTCGATGTCTTTGATATCTCACTTAGTTTATGAAGCAACTGTATATAATTCGACATGGAGAAACTGAGTTCAATAAATCTCATCTGATGCAGGGCAGAGGTATAAACGCATCATTGAATGATAAAGGACTGGAACAAGCCGTGGCGATCAGTATTTATCTGAAGGATAAACCGGTCTCTAAAATTGTAACAAGCAGTTTAAACAGAGCAAAAGAATCTGCAGAGCCTCTGAGCAGAACATTCAACCTGAAACCGGAAGAATTCTCTAAACTTGATGAAATGGATTTTGGCGATTTGGAAGGCAAGTCATTTGAGGAAGTTAAATCAGACTTGATCTATCTCCACGAAAGCTGGAGTTCAGGAAAACTCAATATAGCCCCAGTTAATGGCGAGAATCCCGTTCAGGTTTTTGAACGTGCTAATACAAAAGTTCAGGAAATTCTTAGTATAAGTAATGATGAATGCATCGTATTTATACTACACGGAAGACTGATAAGAATATTACTATCAGAATGGCTTGGACTGGGTTTAAAGAATATGCATCAAATAGAACATCAGAATGGAGCCATTAATCATTTGAAATGGGATAACGGTGTATTTGAATCAGTTGAATTAAATATTATTGAACATCTTAACTGATTAAGAAAACTTCAATCATTTATGAGGTTAATGTTCCGTATCTTTACAGGCTTGAAACCATTATATAAAAAGCTTGGTTTTACAGGTATTGAATAAGAAGATCAAAAAGATATTATGAGTGAGAAAGTAAGATCCATGTTTGCAGATATAGCCAGTGATTATGATCGGGTTAATACCGTTCTATCATTTGGAGTGCATCATGCCTGGAGAAAGAAAGCGATACTGGAAAGTAAGGCAAAAGAAGGTGACCATGTGCTGGATTGTGCAACCGGGACTGGAGATCTTGCGATTGAATTTAAAAAAGCGGTAGGCGACTCCGGGTATGTTATGGGTACAGATTTTTGCGCACCAATGATAGAGCCGGCTCCGGAAAAAGCAAAAGAAAAAGGACTGAAAATAGATTTTGAAGTAGCAGATGCTATGGATCTGCCTTACGAAGATGATCGGTTTGATATATCCAGCATTGCGTTTGGTATCAGAAATGTAGACGATCCTGTTGTTGCCCTGAAAGAACTTGCTCGTGTAGTAAAACCGGGTGGAAGGGTGGTAGTTTTGGAATTCGGACAACCAAAAGGTTTGCTGAAGTTTCCATATAATTTATACAGCCAGCACATAATGCCTGCTATTGGTGGTTTGCTAAGCGGTAACAGAGAAGCCTACACCTATTTACCCAGAACAAGCGCTACTTTTCCAGCTGGGGATAACTTTTTAAAGTTGATGAAAAACTCAGAAGCATTCAAAGAAATGAATGCAATAATACTTACCGGTGGAATTGCTTACGTATATGTAGGAATTGTTCAATAATTGTATATTCACGCACCCATAAATTAAAGAAAAGAAATGCACATAGAAGACATTAAAAAAATTCTCCCACATCGCTATCCATTTTTATTAGTTGATCGTGTGTTAGAAACTACAGAGGAAAAGATTACCGCTCTTAAAAATGTGACTGTAAATGAAGAGTTTTTTAACGGACATTTTCCGGGACAGCCGATCATGCCGGGAGTTCTGCAGGTTGAAGCACTGGCACAGGCAGGTGCTATTCTGTTGATGACACAGAAAGTAGAAGATTCTGAAAAGTCGATCATGGTATTTACGGGTATTAAGAATGCAAAATTCCGCCGACAAGTTGTTCCCGGCGATCAACTTAAACTAGAAGTTGCATTAGGTCAGATGAGGCGAAATTTCGTCACTATGACCGGAGTTGCAACCGTTGACGGCGAAGTAGCCTGTGAACTGGAAGCTTCAGCAGCCGTAGTTCCAAAAAACCAATAATTATGAGTACTAATACTTCTGATCGCCCCGCAAAAATTACTACACAAACTGTTGTGGATATGAAACAGCAAGGAGAGAAGATCTCTATGCTGACTGCTTATGATTTTACGATGGCCCAGATTGTGGATCAGGCCGGAATTGAGATTATTTTAGTAGGCGATTCAGCAAGTAACGTAATGGCTGGTTTTGAGACTACCGTGCCAATGACTTTAGATCATATGATCTATCACACGTCTTGCGTGGTCCGTGGTGTTGACAGAGCTTTGGTGATCGCGGATATGCCCTTTATGAGTTATCAGGTTACTGCCAAAGAAGCGTTAATCAATGCAGGGCGTATGATGAAGGAAGCCGGCGCCCATGCTGTAAAAATGGAAGGCGGAAAACCCATCATTGATACGGTAAAGAAAATCGTGGATGCCGGAATTCCGGTAATGGGACATTTGGGGTTAACTCCACAGAGTATTTATAAATTCGGAACTTATAAAGTTCGCGCAACGGATGAAGAAGAAGCTCAGGATCTGATCGAAGATGCAAAACTTCTTCAGGAAGCAGGGTGTTTTTCTTTAGTACTCGAAAAGATACCGGCAAAGCTTGCAGAAAGAGTTTCCAAAGAACTGGATATTCCAACTATCGGAATCGGAGCCGGAGCAGGGTGTGACGGACAGGTTCTTGTTCTTCATGATATGCTGGGTTTGAATAAAGGATTCAATCCACGGTTCCTGCGACGATATGCTGATCTGCATTCTAATATGACAGATGCCGTTCAGCAATATATTTCTGATGTAAAATCAAAAGACTTTCCTAATGATGACGAGCAATACGGAGGCTCATGAGTAATTCCAAACCGCTGATCTTAGTTTGTAATGATGACGGAATTTTCTCTCCGGGTATAAAAGCACTTGCAGAGGTAGCTTCAGAATTTGGTGAAGTTGTGGTCGTGGCGCCCGATCGTCAACAAAGTGCTGTAGGACATGCGATCACTATGTCTGTGCCCTTACGGGCTAACGAGATGACTGTAGCGAAGAAATACAAAGGCTTTGCTGTTAACGGAACGCCTGCTGACTGTATAAAACTTGCTCACGGTAATCTGCTGGACAGAAATCCTGATCTGGTTTTGAGTGGAATCAATCACGGCAGTAATGCCGGTATTAATATTTTGTATTCAGGAACAGTAAGTGCTGCAACCGAAGGAACTATTCTTGGATATCCTTCCATTGCGGTAAGTTGTACGGCTTATCCGGAACAGGCTGATCTGAAAGGGGCACAGGAGGCAGCTCGGAGAGTAGTAAAGTTTGTACTTGAAAAAGGACTTCCAAAAGGAGTGACTTTGAACGTAAATGCCCCCGAAGGAGAATTCAGAGGAATTGAATGGAGCCGAATGGCAGACAGCCGTTATGTGGAAGAATACGAAGATCGTGTTGATCCTTTTAATCGCGCATATTACTGGCTAACCGGGCAGTTTGAGTTGCTGGATGAAGGCAATGATTCTGATATCCATATATTGAATGAAGGTTATGCTACCGTTACTCCAATCCAATATGATCTCACCGATTATAATTTACTGAAGGAGTTTGGGGAAGAGGAGCTCTAATTGATCACAGGTTATGCTGATGCGTGTGATTTTCGCTGATTTTTTTTAATTCGAACGGGTTTGAGAAATCTACAATTTCTTTTCAATGACTTTCTATAAGTTTCTCCTGATGCTCGAAATGACAAGCCCCAATAGTCATCTCGCTGCGTATGCCCGAGATCTGGATTTTATTTAAAATGAAAACCTATTTTGCTTATTCAGATTCCTTTTGCGAAGGAACCGTATTACAGTAATTCTCCCTTTGAAGCCTTCCTTCCGGTTTGCATTCCGAACGAGACGTAGAATCATTTTTTTGTCTATGTACTTTTGTACCGCTACTGAGCTTCCTCAGCACAGGCGCCAGTACCAAAAGCTCCCGACAAGAATTTTTGGCGCGAACTCAATTACATCGACTAATCATTACAAAAGGTCTTCGTTCGTATGATACACATTTACGAACCAGCCTGAGTGTAATGATTGCTCCCTGTCTGCCTACAGGCAGGCTTCGGAGCCGTCGATTTCATTGCGTTCTTGGCTCGCCAATAATTCTAAAGGTCGGTGTAGTTGGAAGCTTTTTCCGAATATCGTCTTTGATATAGCTTTTTAGATATCTCACAACCGTTCGGAATGACAGTATCTAAAAATCTCCCTTTGATCCGTAGGATGCTTTAGGACGGAGTTGGAAAATATCCTCCTTCTTCTGATCTATTCTGTTAGAATACACATCCTTTAGGGGATTTTTATTTTATTGGGAATAAAGTAATGTTATGCTAGGAAGCAGGAGCTTCTAATTTACATTCCGAGCGAGGATAACGAGATATTCATCATTCATTATTGAATATTCGTGATCCAATATTCACTTAAAACCCTTTCTCTTTCAACATCTTTAAAACTTCTACCCAGAAGTCGTTGTAAATGGGTTTGAATTCTTTGCTTACCTGAACATTTATCTGATGCATATGCGATAGAGGCACCGTTCCGAGATGTTCTCCCCATTGGGCACTTTTTACAGATACAAAGGAATCGTTGACGTCTTCTTTTGCAAAGATTTGAGTGTTCTGAAATAAGAATACGGGATTTATTGAGAAGTCCGTTCCTTTACCCACTGCTGCGCTGTATGAGAAATAAGGAAAGCCTTCCACATCGGGAGTGTTTGGATTGAATTCTTCCTGAATGTAAGAGCGGCATAGTTGTTCAACAGAACTGAGTACCTGACTTTTCTCGTTCGGATATACACTGTCCCCGAACCAATCGACAACATCGCTTAGTTTTTCTGTGATGATTTCCGGAGTTTTGAGAATCAGATCTGCGAGAAAAGTACCGTGATGCGGGGTAGCCAGGGTAGTCAATGAAGCAACTTTGTCAGCAATTCCGAGATGGGAAAGTGCATAACGCATATCCAGTCCACCCATACTGTGAGCAACTACGTTTACTTTTTCAAATCCATGATCATCACACACTTTGTTGATCAATCGGACCCAATTTTTTGCTCTTGTTTCGATGGAGGCGTACGGAACTACATTTGGAGCGAAAGCAATTACTCCGTGCTCTCTCATCAGCATGGCGGGATCATGAAGGGGAGAGGGTTTCATCAACGAGCCCAAAGCACCAAAACCATGACACAAAAACAAGGGATATTTAACTTGAATAATATCAGGTTGTGTAAATTCTTTGAGTTGGAGTCTTTTTATCAATGCAGGAGGTTTACTCTTTCCCATCACTCACTTTCTTGTTTTGGTTTGGCAGTGATTAATCTGATAGTGCTTCTTATCGTCCCGTTATCATAAATATAAATATTCATATCTCGTTCAGGAAAAAGGACTTTAGCCGGCGACTCGATCTTAAGCTTTGAAAGAGTTTGATGCAAAGAATAATGAAACATCGTCTTTGAAAAAGTAGGATGAACCGGAACTCTGTAAACCGTTCGGGTAAAATTGGAGTCTATTTCAATATCATATCTTCTGAAGTTTGAGGCAATGGAAGGTTCCTGACTCAAAGCTGAAGCAATCAATAAATCTAAATTTTCAGCAGCGCTGTAATCTATAGCTTTATGAGAAGGAGTAGCCACTAATATCACAGCGCTTACTATACAGGATAGTGCGAGAAGAATGGTAATTAATGGTCGTCGTTTCAAAGCTCAGATGATTTGTTTTATAGAAGCTAAGGAAGTTTAGGTGAAATAGGAATTACTGTTTGGGGTCTGAAGGTATATTCGGGACTAGAAAACAGAACTTAAGAAATAGAGAAGGATTCTTTAGCCGATCATTGCGATACTTTTGTCTTGACACAAAAGTATCCAAAAAGTCAATAAGATTCCAAACTCCTCACAGCGGTATAGATAAGACGCTTCGGGTAAATATGAACCGCTGTTTCGTCAAACAAAGAATCTTAGGTTTGATTAATTACTTTGAACTTTTGATTTAGTTTCTAAATTGTTGTCACTGTAGATAATCATATAATTGGTTGGCAGTTTTAAACTTAGTTGTCAGAAGAAATATTCGCCCTTGGTATTTAAGACGGAAAAGTGAGTATGATCCGGATGCGTCTGCGAAGCAGGAATAATCCTTTCTGGTGAAAAGCCTAATAATGTTCTCAGGATGAAAGAAGACCTTTAGGATTATTCAGCGCAGGATCTGTGAACCCGTCTTAAATACTTCGGCTTGATCTTTTGCTACTTTTGTGCCGACAAAAGTACCAAAAGCTCCCGACAAGAATTATTGACGTGAACTCCATTACATCGACTAATCATTACTAAAGGTCTTCTTACGTATGACGCATATTCAAGAGTCAGCCTGAGTGTAATGATTGCTCCTTCGGAGCCGCCGATTTCATTACGTTCTTGGTCCGCCAATAATTCTAAAGGTCGGTGTAGTTGAAAGCTTTTCTGAGATTATGAGTACTTCAAAAACTGAGAGTAAAATTAAATTTTTAACAATGAAAAAGCCCGACTCAACTTAATGGGCCGGGCTTAGAAAAAAAAGAAGTTTTATTCTTTAAAAGGACGGCACTACATCATTTCGATAAAGTGTATCGAGTAGTGTAACGGCTACCATCAGAATAAAGAACGCGAATGCTCCTATAAGAAGCATGGAGTTAAATTTAGTATCCCAGTACAGATTCATAAAGAATGCGCATACCAAGAAAGCTTTAAAGAAAGCAACCGTAAGTGCTACAACAACATCAAAAGGAGCAGGAATCTCTACATAAGAAAGTCCAACTGTTATGATGGTTAAGATAGTTAGTGCAATACCGATCGCCCAAAGTTGACCGGCTGTTGAAACATGATGTTCGTGATGATTGTGTTCGCTCATTGTTTTGTCCTCAGATAATATCATTCAATTAAGTAAAGTAGCGGAAATAGGAAGATCCAGATCACATCAACCAAGTGCCAATATAGTCCGGTCATCTCAACAGGAGTGTAGTACTCGCTGCCAAATTCATTTTTTCTGGCGCGGATGTAAATCCATATCATAATCCCCACACCAATAATAATATGGAGTGCGTGAATTCCGGTCATTATGTAATAAATGCTAAAGAATACATGAGCAAGTGGGTGATCGACACCTTCATACGTGTAAAGGCTTTCTCCCGGGAAAATGCCTAAATGAAATTTGTGGGTATATTCGAAGTATTTAATAACAAGGAAAACACAAGCCAGAGTAATTGTAATCAGTAAATTGATCTCCAGCCATTTTTTCTTATTAAGTTGAGCAGCCCGAATCGCCATTGCAATCGATAAACTACTTCCGATAAGAACAACTGTATTAATTGCTCCCATTGTAGTATCTAATTCTTTTGCAGCTAACGTAAATAGTTCGGGGTGCCATGCTCTGAATACGATGTAAGCACAAAATAAACCGCCAAAGAATAAGATCTCATTAACGATAAATACCCACATCCCCATTTTTGCTGCATCAAACTGCTGATCAGAGTCCACAAAGTGGTGCTGAAGGTGAGCAGGATGTGCCTGTGAATGATTTGACATTTAGATTTCCGTGTGTGTTTTATTAGTTAATTTCTTTTTTAGCCTAAACTGTAGTTTTTCCACTGATCGCGTTCCTTATCAAAAACTTCTTTGGCTGTCTCAGAATCGTGACCGTTGGTGTCTACTGCCAATCCTAACTGGAATTCTTCCATTGGCTGGTGATAATCATATGGACCATGAATTACAACCGGAGTATGATCAAAGTTGTGGAAGTCAGGTGGTGATGTTGCCTGCCATTCCAATCCACGACTTCCCCATGGGTTTGCCGGGGATTTAGCTCCTTTGAACAGTGAATGCATCAGGTAATACAAGATGATCAGGAATCCAACGCCCAGCAAGTAAGAACCAATTGTTGAGGTTTGGTGGAAGGCTGTAAACTGATCTACATAGTTGTAATATCTTCTAGGCATTCCCTGTGCTCCCATCACAAATTGCGGAAGGAAGGTCACGTTAAATCCAACAAAAATGAATACAGAAGCTATCTTAGCTAAGAATTCATTGTACATTTTTCCGGTCATTTTTGGCCACCAGAAGTGAAGACCCGCAAGTAACGCAATCAAAGTTCCGCCCATCATTACATAGTGGAAGTGAGCTACTACGTAATATGTATCATGCAAGTGAATATCTACTGATAGTGCACCAAGCATAATTCCTGTAAATCCACCAATGGAGAATAAGAACAGGAATATAAATACATAGATCATTGGCGTATCCATTTTAATGGAGCCTTTATATAAGGTTGCTATCCAGTTGAAGATCTTGATACCTGTCGGGATACCAACAAGGAATGTCAGGAATGAGAAAACTGTAGTAGCTACTGCAGACTGACCTGAAGTAAACATGTGGTGTCCCCAAACAAGGAAGCCGATGAATGCAATTGCTAAAGAAGAAAGTGCAATCGCCCAGTAACCGAATACTGTTTTCTTAGAAAATGTTGAGATTACTTCTGAAATAATTCCGAATCCGGGCACGATCATGATGTATACAGCAGGGTGAGAGTAGAACCAGAAGAAATGCTGGAACAGAACGGGATCACCACCAAGAGCAGGATCAAAGATTCCGAAACCTAACCATCTTTCCATTGTTAACAGAAGAACGGTGATCGCAAGTACCGGAGTTGCCAATACCTGAATAATGGAAGTAGCATACAATGCCCAAACATTCAGAGGAAGTTTCCCCCAGGTAATTCCCGGAGCTCTCATCTTATGGATGGTGGTAATAAAGTTAGTTCCCGTCAGGATAGAGGAGAAACCAAGTATAAATACCCCCATAGTTACCCAAATTACACTACTGGAAGATTCTGTACTGTACGGAGTATAGAAGGTCCAACCTGTGTCTAAACCATGTTGTGCTAATGCAATGAAAGTAAAAATTGCACCGGCTACATAGATATAAAAACTTGCAAGGTTCAATTTTGGGAAGGCAACGTCCTTTGCTCCGAGTTGCATCGGCATAATAAAGTTACCTAATGCCGCAGGAATTGAAGGAACTAACACGAAGAACACCATAATGGCACCGTGCAGGGTAAATAACTGATTGTAAGTGTCTGCCTCAATAAAAGTTTTAGCAGGGGTCATCAATTCAGTTCTAAGCAGAAGCGCTAATGCTCCACCAACTGCAAAAAAGATAGCAACGGCAACCAAATACATGATCCCGATCTTCTTATGATCTACAGTTGTCATCCAAGCCCAAACACCTTTTTCATCTGTGAGATAGGTGTTAGAAGGATTATCAGATGGTTTAAAGCGCTGAACTTTTAGAGTTTTTTTATTTGATACTTCAGCAGTTGCCATATCACTTAAGCGTTTTTAGATATTCGATGATATTGGTGATTTCTTCGTCAGAGATTCTTCCTTCGTAAGGAGTCATCACGTTATCGTAGCTTTCTACGATCTTAGCACCGGGATTTAAAATTGATTCACGCAGATAGTTTTCATCTACGGTTACAGTAGAACCATCGGTCAGCGTTTCTTCACTTTCCCAAAGTCCTTTGAAAGATGGTCCGATCAATCTGGTTCCGTCATCAGAGTGGCAAGTAGCGCAACCCTGAAGCTGAACCAATTGTTCTCCTTGTTCAACCGGTGTTCCTGAAACTCCGCCACCATTCTTTTCTAGCCAGGTTTCAAAATCTTCTTCGGTATGAACGATTACTTTTGCAAGCATATCGGAATGTCCTGTTCCGCAATACTCGGTACAAAACACAATAGACTCTCCGGCTTCTTCTGCTTCAAACCAAACGTAGGTATATCGTCCGGGAACAACATCATGCTTGATTCTGTAATCAGGTACAAAGAAAGAATGTAAAACATCTGAAGATTGCAGAACGATCTTTACCGGGCGACCTTCAGGGACGTGAATTTCATTCAGTGTTTGAGCTCCGTTGTCATACTTTACATTCCAGCCCCATTTAAAACCGTTAACCTGAATTTCGTAAGCGTTGTCAGGAACTGATTTCAGATTTAACCAGCCTGTATATCCCCATCCGAAAATCACAAAAGTGATAAGCAATGGAACAACTGACCATGTAATTTCTAAAGTATTGTTATGAGTGATAACCGGTGTTTCGTCGTCTTCAGATCGTCTGCGATATTTGATCGCAAAATATATGAGAGCGAAAGTGATCCCGATCAGGAAGATGAGGCTCACTTCATTGATAAAATGAAACAAGGCATCGGTGCTGTCAGCTGTGGGCGATTTCGCCTCAGGAAGCATGAATTCGAACAGTCTGTCCATTAGTTATAATCGAAGTTTTGTGTTTGTTTTTTACGTCTTTCCCGTACCCAAAAAAGGGAGAGAAATATACCGAGAATTATTAGAGTAGCCAAGCCCCCAATCTTCATAATATTCATGGCAACCGGCACATAGCTGTTTGAGTCTGGATCGTATTGATAACAGTACATTAGAATTTTTTCAACTGTACTACCGATCTTACCATCGGCTGATTCAAACAAAGCATTTCTTGTATCAAATTCGTTGTATTTAATGCCATAAAGATAGCGGGTGATCTTTCCTTCAGGGCTTAACATAATTATTGCCGCACTGTGTGCATATTCTCCGGTTCCCTGAACTTCATTGTATTTAAACCCTACCGCATCAATAACTTTATCTATCTGAGATCTTTTCCCGGTTAAAAAATACCATCCTTCTTCAGCATTTGTTTTAGTAAGTTTGTTGATGTACTTACTTCTGTATTCATTGGCCATTTGATGACCTTCCAGCGGGTCTATACTGAAAGAAATGACTAAATAATCTTTTCCCGGTTTCCAGGCCAGTTCATCCACTACATCAATCACACCATCCACCACTAAACCACAAAGCATCGGGCACTCATAATAGAGAGGGTTCAGGATCACAGGTTTTCCGTCCTCAAGTAAATCGCCTAAACGGATGCTGTCACCGTCTACGGTGGAAAATTTTGCATCAAGAGGAATAAAGTCACCCAGTTTTTCCTCAATGCCTACGTCTTGCAGCGCTTGCGAAGTACCCGTGTTACTGGTTTGGGCAAAACTTCGTGATGGAAGTTGAAGCACTGCTGACAAAATACATGCTAACAGTGCAAAGCGTGTCATAAATTAGTTTTCAGCTATGTTATTAATAGCCTGATCAATTGGTATTCTGTATGTTCCGTTTTCCAGATCAACAACACCATAGCTATTCAGCGTTTCCGCATCTTTAGCTTTTAATTCTTTTATTTTGGAATACTCACTATTAATAGAAGCTTCGTTTTGAGCGTTAAACCAACTGGCTTCAGCAAACTGAATCAAACCAAAAATAATTACAACAACGAGGCCGGTTCCAAAAGTAGTCCAGAAGAAAAGCTTATTGTAGTTGAGGTTGTCATCATGAACTCCGTGAGAAACAGCAGCTACAAGAGCATCATCCTCAGTTTCCAGGTTTACATTTTCACCTGAAGCATGATGGTGACCTCCATGAGCGTCTGCACCATCACCAAAAAGGGTTGCTGAATTCTTTTTCAGAGCAGTTACCCATTCAATAACTTCATCTTTGGAAACGCCTTTTTTGTTAGCGAAATCGTCCAGCTCTCCTACAGGAAGTGAAATTGCTTCCAGTGCTGTTTGTGCTTTAAATTCTGCGCTGTGCTTAGTCGACATAGATCAGCAATTAATGATGATAAGATTTTGATAAACATTCGTCCATTTTGGGATCATTTTGAGGAATCATGCTCTCTTTTTTGAACTTATTAAAGAAAAAGCCAAAGAACATTCCTCCTAATCCTAAAAAGGTTGCGATATCAATCCAGCTGAAATGAAGCCCATGAGCATCACCTGCATGGTTAGCCGGCATTGAGATCCAATGAATTTCTAAAAAGTGCATAACCAGAACAATGATGGATACTAATCCAAGCATGAATCTGCTACGCTTAGCTTCTCTGTTAATGAGAAGTAAAAAAGGTAGTGCAAAACGGAAGATCAATAATCCGTATGCAATATATTGATATCCGCCTTCCAGTCTGTTATAGAACCATAGGGTTTCTTCAGGAAGGTTAGCATAATAAATTAATAAAAACTGACTGAATGCGATGTACGCATAGAACACAGTGAATGCAAAGAACCACGCACCAAGATCATAAATATGAACTTCTTTGATGGTGTTTTTCAAAATTCCTTGTCTCTGAAGAAAAAATACCAACAAGATCATAACCGGCCAGAAAGCCTGGAAGTTTATAGCAAAGAAATACACACCAAACATAGTTGAGAACCAGTGTGGGTCTAGTGACATTAACCAATCAAAACCTGCAAAAGCAACAGAAAGTGCAAACAACGGAATTCCGGGAGCACTGATCTTTCTCATCAGGGTCGTCATACCCCAATCGCTGGTTTTGTCCATCTCAACAGAAGCTTTGTATAATTTGTGACCTAACCATCCCCAGATCGCGAAGTAAATCACCTGACGGATAATAAAGAACGTCTGGTTTAAGTAAGCAGATTTACCATAAACGATCTTATCAAACTCTGCGCTGGCTTTGTCAAAAAGCTCAGGGTGTGTCCAGTGATACAGGTTATGCATCCCTAAAAGAACAGGGATAAAGAAAATAGCCCAAACCCAGATGTTGGAAGAAAAAACTTCAAAGAAACGCTTGAATACAGTTCCCCAACTGGCTTTAGTAATATGATGCAGCATTACAGTGATTAATGCTGAAAGGGTAATGCCAGCGAAAAAGGTAAAACTTACGATGTAAGAAAAGAAAAACTGATCGGGTTGTAAGAAATACCCGATAAAACTGGCGATCAATCCTGCTACTCCAAGTCCAAATGCAGCACGTGGTATCATGCTGTTTTGCGGAAATTCGAGAGAATCTGTAATAGTTGGCTTATGACTCATTGTTATGTATTAAGCTATTTTCTTAGTTATCACTCAGTGATTTGATGTACAGAACCAGTGATTCAATTTCTGTGTCGGACAAGTAATCGTAGGGTTGCATTACGCCTGCTTCATATCCTTCGGTTTTTTTAGCATTAGGAGCAACTATAGACTCACGAATGTATGCTTCGTCTTTAGTAATAGTAATTGCATTTCCGTCTGCATCAATGCCTTGAGATGTACTACCAAATAATCCTTTCCATGTTGGCCCAATTCCGCCATCCGCACCATCTTCATTGTGACAGGTGCCACATGCATATTGTCCAACTAATTGCTCACCTAGTTGCACAGAAGCCTCAGACTCTTTTTCAGGTTTTCTTGCTTCTTCAAGAGCAGCTAAACGTTCCTGTTCAGCTTTATATTCAGCTTGTAATTCGTCAATATCAACATCGTATTGATTGATTTCGTCTTCGCTGACATTCTGACTTTCCTGGAGTGCTCTGATGTACGCAACGATCGCCCAGCGATCCTCAACTTTAATTTGAGTGGCATAAGAAGGCATAGTTCTCACACCGTTATAGATAGCAGAATAAATTTCTCCGTCAGGAGCTTCTCTTAAACGATCCTGATGATAGGTAGGAGCCGGAACGTATCCGTAATTCCCGGTCATAATAATTCCATCACCTGCGCCTGTTCCGCCATGACAAACAGAGCAATACACGTCGTAACGCTCCTGACCTCTGTAAAGCAATTCCTTAGTAACAGCTACAGGGATATCGGCAATCCATTCTCCGTTTGTATCTGTGCCTTCATGGTAAGCTATGTCTTCTTTTTTGAAACCGCGGGCAATGGTGCCTTCCACAGGCTGGCGCATAGAGCGGTTGTCTTCGAAAAACTTATTTACTTCCTGAGCTTCCATTCTTGGTTGCTGATCCATGTTCATATTCGGATGAACAGGAGGCTTTTCAGAAATTTGTCCACGGCATGAAGCGAAAACTAATGCAGCTCCGCTTAAACAAGCCATTTTAAGAATATTCTTTGCAGTCATTAAAGAAGTTATTTCAGTCTTGTTAGTCATATACTTCCTCTATATGTGTTGCTCCGGCTTCTTTAAGTAATTCTTTCACTTTTTCAGTTTCAAAAAGAGAATCCTCAGCTTCAATACAAATGAAGAAGCCGTCATCAGTAGCTTTTTTGAATCGGTCAACGTTAAAAAGAGGGTTGTTTAGTTTCGGAAGTCCGTTTAAGAAGAACATTCCGAAAACAGCACCAAATGCTGAGAGTAGAACTGTTAATTCGAAAGTGATTGGGACCCAAGCAGGTGCATTAAAAAATGGCTTGCCGCTAATGTTCATCGGGTAATCCATAACAGCCATGAAATACATCATTGAAATAGCTCCGCAAAAACCTACTAAGCCATGACCTATTACGATCCAGCCTAATTTAGATTTTTTCAAGTTCATTGCCTTGTCAATACCATGGATTGGAAAAGGACTATAGGTGTCAAACTTACTGTATCCTGATTTAACAGTTAATGCAGCTACATCATATAGAGCTTTTGGGTTTTTGAATTCACCCAGAATTCCATGCAACTTTGGTTGCTCTTCTGTTTTCTTTTTAGCCGGTGCACTCATTATTATGCCTCCACAGCTTTAGGAGTTGGAATTTCAACTTTCGGAGCTTGGTATTCATGATTCTCGTCGTAGTTGTGAGGATCAGCTTGAGGAATGACCATTTTAACTTCAGCTAAAGCAATCATCGGTAAAAATCTTAAGAATAGGAGGAACATCGTAAAGAATAATCCAAAGGTTCCTACATAAGTGAGAACATCCCAAATAGTTGGAGAGTAATAATCCCACGATGAAGGCAGATAGTCATTAGCGAGTGAAGTAACGGTAATCACAAATCGCTCGAACCACATACCGATATTTACTACAATTGAGATGAAGAAAGTAAATCCAACGCTTCTTCTTAGTTTTTTGAACCAGAATACCTGAGGTGATACTACATTACAGATCATCATTGCCCAGTATGCCCATGCATAAGGACCGGTTGCTCTCAACAAGAAAATTGCTTTTTCATACTCAACGCCACTATACCATGCGATAAAGAATTCCATCATATAAGCAAAGCCTACCATCGAACCTGTAACCATAATTACAATGTTCATTTTTTCCATATGGTCATCTGTCATGATGTCTTTCATGCCGTAGATCTTTCTGGCAACGATCATCAACGTTAATACCATTGCGAAACCGGAGAAAATTGCACCGGCAACAAAGTAAGGAGGGAAGATAGTGGTGTGCCATCCCGGAATAAGTGAAACGGCGAAGTCAAAGGATACAATAGTGTGTACAGAAAGTACTAGAGGAGTTGCTAATCCGGCCAGGATCATATACGCTTTTTCATAATTCCACCAGTGACGGTTACTACCTGTCCAACCAAGTGAGAAAATTCCATAAGCGATCTTTCTGATTTTATCGGTAGCTCTGTCACGGATTGTAGCCAGATCAGGCACTAAACCAACATACCAGAATAAAAACGAAACTGTGAAATAGGTAGAAACTGCAAATACATCCCAAAGAAGGGGAGAATTGAAGTTAGGCCACATTGCCATTTGGTTAGGAACCGGGAATACCCAATAAATAACCCAAATACGCCCAACGTGAATGGCAGGGAATACCCCGGCACACATTACGGCGAAAATAGTCATTGCTTCTGAGAAACGGTTAATGGCAGTACGCCAATCTTGTCGGAAAAGGAATAAAACGGCTGAAATCAAGGTCCCTGCGTGACCAATACCAACCCACCAAACAAAGTTGATGATTGCCCAACCCCAACCTACAGGATTGTTTAGTCCCCAGATACCGGTTCCTTCCCAGATCAGGTAACCAACGGCAATTCCAAGTATAGCGAGCAAACCATTTGCTCCAATCATTGCAAGATACCAACCTTTAGGTGTCGGTCTTAAGTTTATATCAGTAACCAATCGAGTGAGGCTGGCAAAATCATGATTGCCTTTCACAAGAGCGGGTTCCGGTACGTAATCGTATTTACTCATGTTTGGAATTATTCCTGATTAAATTCTTATGCCAAAGCTGGGTTTGGGTTTCTTAATTTCGCTATGTATGAAGTTCTTGGACGTGTATTCAGTTCTTCAAGCATCTGATAATTACGCTCATTTCTCTTCATTTTAGCAACTTCACTATTTTCGTTGGTCAAATCACCAAAGTAGATCGCATCAGCAGGACAAGCTTGCTGACAAGCCGTTTTAACAGCACCTTCAGCTGGTTTTGGAGAACCTGTTTCAATTTTCGCTTCTATTTTAGCTCTGTTTACTCTTTGAACACAGTATGTACATTTCTCCATTACACCACGGAAACGTACTGTAACTTCAGGGTTCATTGCCATTTGGATGATATCCGGCTCTGCACCTGTAGTTAAAAACTCTTTAGGGAAGTTGAAGAAGTTGAACCTACGAACTTTGTATGGACAGTTATTTGCGCAATAACGAGTTCCGATACAACGGTTGTACGTCATTTGGTTCATACCATCCGGACTATGTGTAGTAGCAGCAACCGGGCAAACCTGCTCACAAGGAGCTAATTCGCAATGCATACAAGGAACCGGTTGGTGAGCCGTCATTGGAGCGTCAGCATCTTCACCTACATAATATCTGTCGGTACGGATCCAATGCATCTCGCGACCGCGATTTACTTCTTTCTTACCAATTACAGGGATGTTGTTCTCAGATTGGCAAGCAATCACACAAACTCCACAACCAAAACAGGAGTTAAGGTCAATAGCCATTCCCCATTGCGGTTCAGAATCCGGATATGTTTGCTCATCGAACAATGAAATAGGTACATCTTCACCGATTTCTTCAGCTTCTTTCATACCGGGCACTTCATAAGTATGGTAACTTTTAAAAGATGCGTAATCCGGATTAGATTTATATTCTTCTAAAGTAGCCATTCTGTAAAGATCACGACCTTCAAGGCTGTGGTGATCCTGAACACAAGCTATTTCATAAGTGTCACCTGTTTTTGTTACAGAACCTTCAGAAACAAAATGATTTCCAACTAATGGATAAGTGTCAACTCCACCGGTTGTATAGTCGATGTAACGATTGGCAACACGGCCAATTCCGTCACGTCCGTATCCAACGGTAAGTGAAATACTGTTATCAGCATGACCCGGTTGGATCCAGGCAGCGATCTTAATAGTCTGTCCGTTTGATGTGATCTCAACCACATCTTCATTTTCAACGCCAAGTTCTTCAGCTGTAGCAGGGCTCATCGCGGCTACGTTATCCCAGGTGATCTTAGTCATTGGGTCCGGTAATTCCTGCAACCATGCGATGTTTGCAAAACGACCATCATATAAAGTAGAATCAGCTCTGACAGTAATTTCAATTCCTGAAATGGAGTTGTCTTTGCTTGTATCAGGTCTGAAACCACTTGAAAGGCTAACATTAGCTTTGGTAAATCCTGAATTTGTATCAACACCATCATGCAGAAGGGTTGCCCATTTAGAATCAAAGCCTGAGTTGTAAATATTTTTCCATGTATTTTGAACCAGATCGTATCCGGATGTCATTTCTCCGCTCACAATGATGTTCAAAGTCTCAATGTCACTTAGCCCGTTATATAAAGGCTGGATCTGAGGCTGAATAACTGAGCGAACACCTCCATAAGAATGACCGTCGCTCCATGATTCCAGATAAAAAGCCTTATTAATATGCCATGAAGCTTTCTTTGAAGTTTCATCTACATAATCAGAAAGATGAATAACTTCTTCAACGTTGTTTAATGCGCTTTCAAAATCTTTGTTTTGCGCGGAAAATACCGGATTCGTTCCAAGCATCACAACAGTGTCATATCCACCGTTTTTCATTTTCTCAACAGTAGCGTTGAAAGCAGAAGTGGACTCTTCATCCAAATGAGGAACTTCAAGGTAGTTAACAGTATTTCCGTCGTTACCTAATGCTTTGTTGATAGCTGCAACAACTGCGTGTGCGTTAGCAGAGTGGTTGTATCCAACAGAAACAACAGAGTTACCTCTATTAGCAACCAATTCATCAGCAAGAGCAGAGATCCACTCATGATCGCTGAACTGATTGGAATAGCCACTAAAAGTATTTAATCCTGATACTCTGCCGGAAAGCGCTGCTGCAAGTGCATGAGCAAAAGCGTCAATTTCACTGGCTTTTAATCTCAGGCGGTGATCCGCATACGAACCTGTTAAAGAATATCCGTTCTCAACAGCGTAGATTCTACTCATGGAATCGTTCGTGCTGGTAACTTTACGAGCTGCACTGATCTGCTTTCCGTATTCCACACTGTTTGGATGCGTACCGTTCAGTACATCATCATCAAGAGAAATAAAAACGTTGGCTTTAGAGAAATCGTAATGGGCTCGAAGTCTTCTTCCAAAAGCCTTTTGAGTTCCTTCTAAAGCGTTTGACTCACCGAATGGTTCATAAGTAACCCAATCAGCATTGTTGAATTTATTTAAAGCCTGAGTTTTCAAACCTAATAGTGTAGGAGATGAGCTTGCTTCAGAAATAAATGCAATATTCTTGCTTGTATCAGCGAAGTGTTTCTTAGCAAAATCAACAAAATCATTTACGGTTGAATCAGTGCCTTTTCTTAAAACCTTCTTAGATCTGTCCGGATCATACATCCCTAAAACAGAAGCCTGATGGAAGATACTTGTTCCTCCGTGGCTGCCTGGATGCATGTCATTTCCTTCCACTTTTGTAGGACGACCTTCATGGTTCTCAACTACAAGTCCGGTTAAGCTTCCCTGGAAAGGGATTGAAGAAGCGTAAAACAAAGGGACGCCCGGAACAATATCTTCAGGTTGCTTGGAGTAAGGTAAAATCTTTTGAACAGGTCGGCGGGCAAAGTCACAACTTGCCAGTAATACAGCAGAACCCATAATTGCGAGGAATCCACGGCGTGAGAATCCATCGGAAAGCTCAGAGGCATTTTCAGGGAACTCTCGTTCAACAAATTTTTGGTATTCCTGGTTCTTAGCTAGTTCGTTTAAGCTTTTCCAGTAAGTGTTTTGTTTAACTTCGCTCATTAGATGATGTATAAAGTTCTAAAATCCGTAATTAGTAGTGGCAGCCCTGACAATATTGAGGAGGGCTTACGTTATTTTTCTTCACCAACTCTGCGCCTAGTTCAGCTTGGTTCTCAGCTTTGTATCCCATAGTAGTAACTTCTTCTACAGGTCTTAATACTTTTTCAGGTTCGCGGTGGCAATCTAAACACCATCCCATGCTTAAAGGCTCAGCCTGATATACAACTTCCATTTTGTCAATTCTTCCGTGGCAGCTTTCACAACCCACACCAACATTGACGTGAGCAGCGTGGTTGAAGTACGCATAGTCTGCTAGATTATGAACACGCACCCATTCAACAGGTTGTCCGCTCTCCCAGCTTTCTCTGATGGGAGCTAATTTTTCGCTGTCCGTTTTAATTTGATTATGGCAATTCATACAAGTTTGAGTTGCAGGGATATTTGCCTGCTTAGAGTCGAAAACACTTGTATGACAATATTGGCAATCGAGGCCTAGTTTATCAACATGCAATTTGTGGCTGTAAGGAACCGGTTGTTCAGGAGCATAGCCTACATCGGTGTAGCTTGGGGAGAAAAAGTACCATACTGAAAAGATCAGAGCGTTTGCAACAACGATAAGACCGATCAAAATTTTTCGAGGAACTTGATTTGTCCACTTGGGGAAAATCTGCGCCATAAAGATTGCTTAATTTAGTTAGCGGATCATTGCTTAATTATCTTTAATTGAAGCGGCGCAAATCTACCGATATTTTCTATCTATATGAAGAAAAGAAAGGTAATATGCTTTTATTTAAAATTGTTCTAAATAAAAGATTCACCGAATCAAACCGTAGCTTTTATAAAGCATTAAAAGATACTACAGATTTGGTAAAGTTTCCCGAAGAAAATGAGAATTTTGGAAACTATTGACAGATACAAATATCATTGGACAAGAATACATACTTTTCAGATTAGAAGAGACGAAATGTAACTTTTGAAAGATATTTCTGTATAGTGTTTAGATTCAGATTAATCGATTGCACATTATGGCTAACTACAAGAGTAAGAACAAAGCAAATTCAGACAGAAGAGAAAGTGATTTTGATCTGGACGGATATATTGAAGAGCAAGCCAATCAGGATTACGAATTCAGAACGGATCAAATTGAATCTAAAGAAAAAACAGGACCGGCAAAATTTGTAGCAGGCACTATACTAGTATTACTTGGTCTGATGTATTTTATGAATCCCATTCCAAAAGTAACAGATTTTGTCAGTAACTTTTTTAGTGAAAAAAATACTTCAACGGAACTAACTTCTGAAAGTTTTGGGCCGGTAACCACTCAAAGTATTCCGGTAGCAGGTAGTTTTCTGGAATATGTAGGAGAGTTAAAGGCAATTGATTTGACGGAAGATATTTCAATAAACGGAGCGGAAGCATTATACAATGCCGAGGTGCCCATTTCTTTTGCCTCAGGGATCGATGAACTGGATCTGTTAGATGATATTTCATCAGCAGGTTTGCTGGCGCTTTTTAATTCGGAAATACCACTTACCTACTACCAGGCACTTTCCAGTGCTGATCTTTTTGATGATTTATCCTATTCCGGAATAATTGGGTTATACAACAGTGATATACCGGTTTCTTATATTCAGGCAGTAAGTGCAACCGATTTATTTGATGAAATGTCAGGGGCAGGATTATTGGCTGTTTATGAAGAAGGAATTTCGTTAGAATACATAACGCAACTCTCTGAAGCCGATATTTTTGATGAAATGACAGCAAACGGAATTATCAGTATTTACAGAGAAAATATTCCTGTTGAATATATTCAGCAAATGGGAGCAACTGATCTTTTCGACGAGATGAACGCAAATGGTATGCTGGGATTATACAGATCAGGAGTTCCGGTTAGTTATATTCAACAGATATCAGAACCCGATTTGTTCGATGAAATGAATGGAAACGGAGCAGTTGCTTTATATAACAGCGCTATTTCTGTAGAATATATTGCGGCAATGGAAGCCTCGGGTGTATTTGATGAAATGAGTGCTAATGGCGCATTAAGACTTTTCAATGAAGGGATTCCGCTAGCTTTCTTCACCCAGTTAGGAGATCTGAATTTGGAAGATCTGAGTATCAATGATGTTATTCAGTTATATAAGGCTGATAACTAAGATTAAACTAAGCAATTGATTATCTTTTTATTAAATTCATAGCTGGTACAAAAAGTAATTCAACTATGAGTAAGAGATATTATCTTCCGTTATTGATCCTGACATTCTTTTATGCCAATTCTTGTTCCAAGTCAGGTAAATCAAAATATTCTCTGATGGATTTAGGCTCTGAGATAGAAGTCTTTGCTGAAAATGAAACTAAATCTATACTACAGAAATATGATGACTGGAAACATCAGGAATATTTTGGAATAGATGTTTCTCACTATCAGGGAGATGTGGTGGATTTGATGAATTCACAGGATAGTTTGCACTTTATTATTTGCAAAGCAACGGAAGGCAGTGTTTATGTTGACCCGGATTTTCCTAACAATTGGAAAACAATAAAAAGTAAAGGGTTTATAAGAGGGGCATATCATTTTTACAGATTCGATGATGATCCCACGGCTCAGGCTGATCATTTTGTAAAACATATTATGGATATTGATTACTCTGACATAGCGCCTATAGTTGATGTAGAAGAGGGAAGTTTAAGCAAATCAATTGATACTCAAAAAATACATGGCGACTTACAAACATTTCTGAATCATGTAGAGAAATCCTTAAAAAGGAAACCAATCATATATTCTAATACTTCATTTGCTAACCAATATCTTACCAAATCTTCTTTTGGAGAGTACAGGCTTTGGCTTGCCGACTACACGAAAAAACAACCGCAGATTCCCAATACATGGAAAGAAAAAGGCTATTTGATCTGGCAGAAAAACTCAGACTATCATGAATTTTCCGTAACAACTGATTTTGATGTATTCAATGGAAAACTTAATGAATTGGTTCGCTGATGAAATTATCAATTGAAAATAAACGCACTGGTTTTATTGTATTTGGCGGTCTGTTAGTAATACTTGCATTATCAGGGGTATTAGAAGAACATTCAGTTAAGTATGTGAAAGGAGTAGCAGAAAAAAATCTTGGGTTTCTTGGTCTCATCACAGAACTAAAGCTGCTGGTTTCCGGAATCAGCGATTTTGTTCCTTTCCTGAAAGAGCACAATCAAACATTTAATGAATCGCTGGGTAAAGCCGAACATTACTTATTGATTGCAAATGTGATCTCTCTTACTCAGTTAATGTTACTGGAAGTGAGTAAAACATGGCTAATGAAAGTGCTATTGGTTGTGTTATTTGGATTAACTTTTTTCCCGAAGTTAACGTCATTACCAAAGAAATTATTTATTCTGATATTAGCTCTTTGCCCGGGACTACAAATTTTTTCAGTAACGATGCATCAGCTTTCAAAGCCCGCTTCAATTAATTATGGAGAAAAATATTTAACGGAATTGAATGCCTCGGTAGACAGCCTGCAAAAAGAAAGAGCACAGTTGATGCAGGAGCACGAAAAGCATCTGCAAAAAATAGATAGAGATAAAAAAGGAATCGTACTGTTCAAAAAATTAAGAGAAGATATTTCTTACGATTTAAAGAAAACCAAAGCAACTATAAAAGGAGATTATTCACAATTACGGATTTTGCTACATAGCGGGGGCAAAGAAATTCTGAGAAAGTTATCCATTTTTGGAACCATGATTTTTTTCTCACTTTTTATTATGCCAATCGGTTATTCGATTCTGGTGTATGTTATATATAAATCGGTGATTACAGCAGAGGTAAAAGAGCAAATCGGATCAATAGAAAAAGAGTTGAAAGAGAAGTTTGTGGATAAACCGGTTTCAAAAATTAAATCAACTCTTGGAAACATTGAGAAAAAGAAGGAAGGGTTGGAGTCTAAAGTAAAAGAAACTGAACGTGATATTGAAAACAAGACAAATAAAGCAGAAGACGTCGTAAATGAGGCAGAACGCTCCGTAAAAAAAGATATTGATTCTCTGAAAGATGGAGGAAAAGACAAGGACGAGTAGGATACAAAAGGTTGACTTCTAAACCGACTATTTCACTGTTAAGTCAGAATGGATAAACTTGAATGATGAATCAAAAAAGTTAATCCAGCTTCTCAGCTTTTTAGAAGGAGAGTTTACGATTAAGTGCTGTACCAATTAATTAACTAAACTCCATTTTTTATCATCCGAAAAACTATAAATATAAATTCCGCTACCGGAACCAATAGCTACTAATTCTTCTGATGGTGAAAATCTTAGATCAAAAACTTCGCCCGAAAAAGGGTGGCTTAATAATTGTTTTTTTGAGTTTAGCTCAAACACTCTTAGCAAAGATCCTTTAGCTGTCATATAAAGTCTATCGTCATAACTAATAGATATATGTTCTGCACCTGTCTGAAGATATCTACCTGAAGGGTTTGTAGAATGAATTTCCGCTTTATCAAAATCGCTTACATTTGATATGTATTTGCCGCTTTTTGAAAAATCTACTTTTTGAGCTGTACTTCCGTAATCTGAAACATGGGAAAACTCAATAGGCCTAAAATTGGAAGAATTGAGAAGTCTGAACAACCCGTCGCTGTTGTAGGCAATTGAATCACCTGTGGGACTTAAGGAGATACTTCGGAGAGAACTTGTAGCACTAAATGGTGGTTTTCTTGATTTAAGAGATTTGTTGATGAGATCAATTTTGTAGACTTCATCTCTTGCTGAGATAGTATATACAAATTTGTTTTCAGGACCGAATTCTACATCAAACACATTTATACTAGCGTTGTATTCTATAGTTTTAGTGTCAAAATTGTAGATAGTCACCAGCTGATTTTCAAGTGATGTAATAGCCATTAAATTATTTTGCTCATCTATATCCACACCATTTACTGACTTTCCTGTTGGAGCATCATCATATATGGTGGAGTTGTTCTTTATATCAAAAATACCTACTTGTTCTGTATCAGTATCACCAGAGAAAAATGTTTTTGAAACTATAACCAAATTACCACTATCACTAAATCTGATATTGCGTGAATTAGTAAATGGAAAATTAACTTCTTCAACTAAATAGTTTGAATATTGGAGTGCTATTCTATTTGAATATTTAGATGTTTTAGTTTTAATCCGAAAGTAATGAACTGAGTTTGTTGGAAGATTAGCTTCAGTTGAGTTGAGAGTTTCGTTTTGAAACGTTTCGTAATCAAAAAATGAGCTTCCATCAGCACTTGCTTGCAATGTAAATTGACTCACTTTTTCAAGAGAACTTGTACTCCAGTTTAATATAAAAGAATCTGAAGTTAGATCTGAAGCAGAAAGAGCAACGGTAGGAGGTGTAAAATTAACTTGGTATCCGGAAATGCCCGTTTTTGTGTTATTTTTAAACACTTCAATATCATAGAAAGTCTTAACCTCACGCTCCATACCGGCGCCATCTATTACAAAACCTGTTAAAGGATTCTGAGTGTCTGTAAATGAAGTCGTATTTGCGTCCAGCTCAGCTATCACTACAGGCTCAAAAGCTTCATTTCTATTAAAACCCTTGCTTCTAAGAATTCTGAATCCATCCTCAAAACTAGAATTGTCTTTCCAATTAATTTTTACTTTACCTTCGTTAATAACCTCAATACTAATTATTTCAGGAACGAATTCCAGAACATGATAAATTCCTGAATATCTTCTATATGGATTTTCTAAATCATTATTTCTATCGGAAACAAAAAACTTTAACTCGAAATATTTGTCCTGAAAATCTTTTTCAAAAACAGGAGTTGTATAGGTATTCGTATTTGAAAGAGTGTCTATTACAACATCTCTTTCAAGCTCATTATCATATTTGGTAACTACAACTGTGAAAAGCCAATCTGTTTCAAATTCCCAATTAAATACCAATGCAGTTGTATCCGCATTGTAAGTATATGTTTGAGTTACTAAATCGCCAAAATCGATCCCTGAATTAATTCCGACAGAGGTTTTTATGCTGTCATTTTGTTGTTTGCGGATACTATTAATTGAATACTCAGTGTCCTCGTATATTTCTTTACTGTTATCTATATAGCTTTTTAAGTCTGCAGCTAAAGTATCTAAAGTCAGGAAGTCAGAGTTAGCTGTTATCCTTTTCTGAATTACATAATGAGTTGGAACAATAGATGTATCTGTCCAAACCAATTCGATCTTTTTGTCTTCTAAAATATTTACAGAAAGATCTTGAACGGGCTCAATAGTGAAGGTTTCCGATTCCGGATCATTCTGATTTGTTCTTTCTATTTGAGTAGGTGTTCCGCTACAGCTAAGAATAAAAATGAACGCCAAAATTGCTAAGTTTTTCAAGTAGCTCATCTAGAAATCAATTTTCAGGTTAGCTTTAGGTATTAAATCTTTATCAAAGTCTACAAATGGCTTCACATATAATCTGTCTGACCGAAAACCAATTTTAGGAGGTTTTATTCCATCAAAAATATTTAAGGTGTAAACCAGACCTAATCCCAATAAAGAATAGTTTCTGATTTTGTCAGATTTTTCGATTTCATCTAAAGCTTGATTTGACTCTGAAATTATTTCCAGAATTCTGTTGGGATCCTGAGAAAGTCTGTATTCATTTCGGAGATCTTCATATTTATTTTTTTCCTTTTCCGAATTTATAACAGAAAGTGCAGTGCTAATTGTTAAAGCAGAAGAAATTCCAATGAAAATAAATCCTTTAAAATTTTCTCTCTTGGTTATTTGTGCATAGCCCGGAATAAAGCTTCTTTTGAAAACCTGTGACTTAGAGGGGCGCAGATAACTGTTAATAATTTGTAAATCATCAGAAACGGTAAATTCCTTTTTTAAGGTAGTATTCCCATTCTCTATGTTTAATATATAAGAACCTTTTGTGAGAGATAGCCGAATATTTTCTGAACCAAAACCCTGGTCATTGATTTTTATCTTAGAGTCATAATCTGTCAAAACTATTATGTTGGCATCCCAGAAACAACGTGCATAAGAACTGTACTTTTTTCTGTCGGTATTGGTACTAAGAAATGCGGATACGACGCTGTTTTGAGTTGTATCTCCAGCAGTTAGTGCTTGGTTTACTGTAATATCTTTGAAATCCTTCTGTATAAAAGTCATGGATTTGATATTGGCCGGAACAGTAAGCGTGTCTCTTTTTTCTATTTCAATACAATTTTTAAAATTGTCGTCTATAACTACAAACCCTTTGTCGGACTTAATGTTTGAAATAACGTAAGAAGAATCATTTTGTGCTTGCAGCTCTAAGCTCATAAATGTTATGATACATAACAGCGTCAGAATTATTTTAATCATGCAGAAAAGATATGATTTAAATCATTTATAAATAATTAAATCAATCCTCTGGCTTTTAATTCCAGATATTTATTGATCGCATTTACAGATAACTCTTTGGGAGGGGTGAGGATAGTATGAATGCCCCGTTGGTTTAACGCTTTTACAATTTGTCTTTTTTCGTAACTGAATTTCTCTGCGATGGTTTTGGTGTAGATATCTTCGATGGTTTCCGAGTCTTGTTCTATCAGGGAAGTCATTTCCGTGTTCTCGAAAAATACTACAACTAAAAGATGATCTTTAGCCAGTCTTTGTAAATAGGGGAGCTGCCGTTCCATCCCGGAATAGGTTTCAAAATTGGTATAAAGAAGAACCAGACTTCTTTGATTAAGATGTGTTCGAAGGCTTACCAACATCCTCTGAAAATCAGATTCAAGAAAGTTTGTTTTCAGATTATACAGAGCTTCCTGAATTTTACGGATGTGCGTTCTTTTCTTTTCCGGCTTCACAACTACCGATTGTTTATTGGAAAAAGTAATTAGACCTGCTTTATCTTCCTTAATTAACGAAATATTGGAAATAACAAGGCTGGTATTTATCGCATATTCCAGAAGGGTTAAGCCATCAAAAGGAAGTTTCATTACCCGCCCCATATCGAGCACATTCACAACTTGCTGGGATCGCTCGTCCTGATACTGATTGATCATCAAAGAATTGGCTCGTGCGGTTGCTTTCCAGTTTAAAGATCTGATATCATCGCCACGCACGTATTCTTTAATCTGATCAAATTCCATAGTATGACCAAGTCTGCGGATCTTTTTTACTCCGATATCAGTGAGTCGGTTTGAGATAGCATACATCTCAAACTTTCTCATTTGTTTGAAAGACGGGAACACTGGCAGGGCAGATTTTTCAGAAAAAACAAATCGCCGGCTAAATAAACCGATTTTTGTTTCTGCGTATATCTTAAGCGCACCAAATTCGAATTCCCCTCTTTCAGTTGGTCTTAGTGAATAACTGAGTTTTTTTGAGTCATTGGGTGGTAAAATTCGTTTGATTTCAAAATCCCTTACCTGAAACTGAATGGGAATCTCATCAATAATTGCCAGAGAAACCGGAAAATTATATTGGTTAGAGCATGAAATATAAATTTCATTATCATCACCATTAGACAGCTTTTTAGGCAAAAGGCGTTTAGCTTTAACTCCATCTTTTGAATACAAAAGCAGTAAATCTGCAACAGATGAAACACCCAGAATGATTAGTAAAATATCACCAATAGCTTGTAATGAGCTATAGAAATAGCCTAGCACATAGCTCGAACTTACCAGAGCTATGGACAGGAAAAACTTATTATTAAAAAATAAGCTTTTAATGAATTTCACTATCTGGGAACCTCTACTTTATCAGCAAGTTGTTTAATAATTTGATCTGGAATTATACCTTCCATCTCTTTTTCAGGAGTAAGTGTAATTCGATGCCTAAGCGTTGGAACAATAATCTTCTTAACATCTTCAGGAGTAATAAAATCACGCCCTCTCATGGCAGCCCAGGCCTGCGCTGCTTTTAAGATAAAAACCGATGCTCTAGGCGATGCTCCAATATATATGGAACTGGAGTTCCGGGTTTGATGAACGATCTTGGCAATATATTCCATCAATTCTTTTTCTACATGGATTTCAGAAATGATTTTTCTTTGAGCATTTAGCTCTGCGGCGTTTACTACAGCATTAAGTTGCTCAATTTCTGAAGCCAGTTTTCGGTTATAGCTTCCTTCCAGTATTTTAACTTCTTCTTCAACATTAGGATATCCCACATCTATCTTAAACAGAAAACGATCCATTTGTGCTTCGGGAAGTCGATAGGTTCCTTCATGCTCAATAGGATTCTGAGTAGCCACAACCAGGAAAGGAGCTTCCATCTGATACGTGTTTCCATCAACGGTAATTTGCTTTTCCTGCATTACCTCAAAAAGTGCAGACTGAGTTTTGGCCGGAGAACGGTTTATTTCATCAATTAAAACCAGATTTGAAAAGATGGGGCCCTTTTTAAATTCAAAGTCAGTGGTTTTAGTATTGAAGACACTGGTTCCTGTAATATCAGCAGGCATAAGATCAGGCGTAAATTGTATTCTGGAGAAACCGGTATCCAGTGTTTTTGCAAATAATCGGGCGGTTAATGTTTTGGCTACTCCGGGAACGCCTTCTACCAGAATGTGTCCGTCAGCTAATAAAGCACAGATCATGAGGTCGATCATATTATCCTGTCCGACAATAATCTTCTTAATCTCAGTGCGGATATTGGAGATCATGTTTTGAAGCTCTGACAGGTCTAAACGGTTTTCAAATGGAACTTCTGAATTTGAGGAAGCTTCTGTGTTTTCAGCTTCAGGGTTTTCATTATTTGTTATGTCTTCACTCATCGTTGCGAATTTTTATAAAAATTATCGATTTGCCCTGTTATGGATTGGAGCTCTTTATCGGTTACAGTTTCTTTTGTTGAAAATAATTCAATTCTGTGGAACAGTTCTCTGGTTTGTTCTTCAGGTATCCCTGATCGTTGAGATATTTTTTTAATAATTTCATCATTCAGATTAATGGTATCAATATTCAGGTTGGTACGGATATAGTCTAAAAAGAAAGAATATTTTTTTTGGAAAAGGTCTTTGTGCGTGCCTTTGTTTAAATGAAGATTCCCAATGGTTCTGGCAAATTCAATACTTGTATTTGAAAGAGGTTTGATTTCGGGGATTGCTCTTTGCATACGTTTACTTTTGAAGATCAAATACAGAACCAATCCGATCAAAGCCAAAAACCAGGCTCTTTTGAGATTAGGTTTCGAGACTATAAATCTGAATGGAGATGAATAAGCGAGTTTCCCCATTTTGTAGTATTCATCCCAGTAAGTATCTGTTTCTGGTAAATAAGAAAGTGCTTTGAAGGCATAATCATACCTTTGGGCGTCTTTGAGAAAGTAATTGGTAAACAAAAACGGGCTGGTATGTAAATAAAAAGCACCATCTCCGTGCTCGATCTTTATAAAATTGATATTATCACGGTTGTCAGAGCCAAGAATTACTGTTCTTGATGTGTCAAATTCTGAGAAATAAACTTCATTAAGTGCTACGGGAAAAGTCCATCCATTTGGGGTCTTTAATTCAGGATTCTCGAAATTCACAGGCTTTTTAAGGAGAGAGTCGAGCGAATTTGCAGAGGGATTAACGTACGGGAGTTGCTGATTCAGCTTAAAGCCCAAGGAATCGGCTAAGCTATTTTCAATCTTCCATGCGGAGATGAAGATATGACTTCCGTAGTTAACCTCATCCATTAACAATTGAGTTTCAAATTGATCGGGACTGAATTCAGAATTGATGAAGATCCAGTTTTTTTGATCATAGTTTAATGGTGCTTCAAATACGGGAAGTTGGTTTTCAGTAATCTCATTATAAGGAAACAGAACAGGCAATTGCTCATGAAGTATGTAAGCTCCAAAAGGCTTTTTATCGGTTGATGAGTAACTTTCTGTCCAGTCGATGGGTTTTGGTTGAAGCACTTGATAAAAAATGGCAACCACTGTTAAGCAACCAAGTATATACAGATATTTTTTTTCTTTTTTATTCATCAGGAAAGCTGCTCCCTGAGTTTAGAAAAAAGATGGTCTACTTTGGAATATCCATTTTGGTCAATTTCAAAATCTCCATATTCCACGAACTCATAGAAGGTGGTAAGTTTATTGAACAAGGGGTTGACGGGGTGATCCCCTAACTCTCTTTCATAATCAAGATTAGTTTTTTCGATCTTCCAATGAATGAGTTCTTTTTGATGTAAGAGTTTTAAAGTCATCAGATAAACGAAGCGGGTTGCTGCATGGAAATCAGAGTTTTTCAAAGCCCTTTCTTTAAGCTCATCAAGGTTCATTTCGTCAATTTCTTCCTCAGATATCTGAAATGAAATTGGCTTGTCCGCTTTTTTACCGGTAAACACAGAAGTGAGGTTACCTTCCAGCAATTGATTGAGCAACAAGATAACCACAATTGCGATGGAGATGATTAGTACAGATCTGAAAATAAAATCACCAACAGGATTGCCTATTATTGTAAAGAATAATCCGAAGAGAAAAGAGATAATCCGGTCAAAAAAGGAGGTTGGTGGTTCAATTGCTTCTCCGTAATTAAAATCAGGATCATTTGAATATGCGTTAATAGTCTCAGCTTCTGTAAGTCTGACACTAACATCGGATGAATCGTACCTCACAGATTGCAACTTATTTTGAGTACCTTCTAAAGTCTCAAAGCTATATCCTGTCTGAGCAAAGCATGGAATTATACTCAACACTGTAACCAGCAGGCAAGAGAAGCCTGTTATACATCTATATTTAAAAAAGGAAGCTTTAATCGGATAATCCTTCAATTCTTTCACGTAAATTACCGCCTTCTTTCCGTTCATCAATATTGAAAAAGTGGAGTGCAAAAGCGATGTGCATGGCTGCATAAAACCCGGTAGTTATTACTGAACCTAATGCAGTCAGGATAGAAATAATAGTTGAAAATACTCCTGAATCAGAGCCAACCAAACCGCCGTCGAAAGCAAAGGCATAAATAAAACCAATTGGGAGACCTACCGCCAGACTTGCAAAATAGATCATGATGTATATAACAATTAACAAGCCAAAAGTGATCCACCAGAAACCTTTTGAGATATCCCATGACCTCTTCATAGAATCAAAAATATCTTTGTCTTCGAGAATAAATGCAGCCGGAGTAAAACTGAGTTTAATGCCGATATAGATTCCCGGAATAATAAAAAGAAGCGCTCCTATAGTTATGCATATATAAATAATGATAAACAGTAAGCCCATCCACACAACTAAAGGAAGAATTCCGGCTGTAATGCTTTCAATATCATTTTCTTTTCCTGAAGAAGTAAGCAAAAAATGCTTTAATGTTATTACTGAAAGAGCAGACAATGCCGCTATGGAAATAAATAAATTCAGGAAATATTCCCATCCGAAAAGTCTGCCAAAATTATCAGAGCCAATTTCAATATCCATGATGGAATTAAAAAGATTGGTAGAATATTCCTGTAGAAGAAAAGACTGAACTATATATAATGGGATTACAAAATATAGAATTGGTTTAGCCAGCGATTTGAAATTTTGTCTGATATACTGAAAAGTATCCGATAAAATACCACCCAGATCTCTGGGTTTTTTGTAAATGAAATTACTCATGATTTTTTCTGTTTAAATAAATTCGTGTGGGCAGGTAGAAATAATAGCCGATTATAAAAGTGAAAGATATCAGAATTATGAACAGGCTTAATATCAGAGGCATTTCTGTATATCGGGTAACGAAACTCTCGAGAAATCCGGCCATAATAAATATTGGAACCAGACTAATTAGCATTTTTAATCCTTCTTTGGCACCTTTTATAAAAGCCGTACTTCTTTTAAAAGTACCCGGAAATACAAAACTGTTACCAAGCACAAATCCTGCAGCTCCTGCAATGGCAATAGCACTAAGTTCCAGTGCTCCGTGAATGAAAATAACCAGCATAGATTCCGAAAGCAGATCATAGCCACTAAAAAATGTAATAAATGTACCAACCATCACTCCGTTTTTGAGTAAATGATAAGCAGTACCTAACGCTGTAAAAATGCCGAAAGCAAAAACAATAAAGGAAACCCGGATGTTATTGAATGTAATTCGAAAAAACATATCGAGTTGGCTGTGCATTTTATAAATAGCGAGTGGATCCTGATTCTCAATATTTGTCATGGTCAGGTTTACATAACCATCACCTAAGATCAAGCGCGCAAATGAAGGATCATTTGCCTGAGAGATTACTCCAACGGCACAGAAAAAAATAAATACACTGAATGCAATGCCAAGTTCTTTTAATTTATAGGAAAATAATTCAGGCACTTCCTGTGTCCAAAAAGTAATAACCCGCCCCGACTTTTCCTTCTTATTTTTATAGATCTTGTTGTGAGCCTGAATAGAAAGGTCGTTCAGATACAAAGCCGTTTTACTGTTGGGATACAGGCTTTGTGCAAAGGCAAGATCGTTATTCAACTCAATATAAAGGTCGGCTAACTGATCAGAAGAGCTTTTCGTGTTTTTTTTTAGCAACTCCTCGAAGTTCTTCCATTTTTCAGCATTTTTTCTCAGGAAAGTAACTTCGCGCATAAAAGTTTTTTGGGATATTTCTATGGTGTGTTGAAATCGTGTATCTTCGCTAAAATACTATCTTTTTATTAACAATTAATAATGAATTTTTAATGAGTAAAGTTGGAATTGAAACCTCTCAGCATGTACAGCTAAACTATAACCCGGCAGAAGTTGGAGACAGAATCATTGCTCATTTTATAGACGGGTTCATTATTGTTGCATACTATTTCATCGCTTTTATGGCCTTTGGATTGATAAGCTCTTCATTTCAGGGGTCTTCAGAATTTTGGGGTAATCAGGAATGGATACTGATTGCTGTTCTTGCTATCCCCGTTTTCTTTTATCACTTGATTTTTGAAGTTGCATGGAATGGAAAGTCCTTCGGCAAATGGTTGATGGGATTACAGGTGGTTATGTTGGATGGGAGCCGTCCTTCTTTTGGAAATTATTTAATTCGGTGGATGCTTCGATTGCTGGAGGTATCACTTACGAACGGAATACTGGCATTTATCACCGTTTTGGTTAATGGAAAAGGTCAGAGACTTGGAGATATTGCCGCTAAAACCTGTGTTATAAAAACAAGGAAAAAAGTAAAACTGAGTGATACCATATACTCAGAATTTGAAGAAGATTATGAGGTTGCCTATGATCAGGTATTAACTTTATCTGATGAAGATATTACAACGATCAGAGAAGTATTAGCTTCCAAAAAACATTATGAGCATAACACCTGGTTTGTGATGGTTCAAAGAACGGCTAATATTATTCAAACAAAATTGGGTATTGGGAAGGCGGATCTTAAAGCAGATGATTTTCTAAAAAAGATCATAGCTGACTACAATCATCTGCATGGTTCTTAATTAATAATTATTGCTTCAGATCGATGTTTAAATGAAGTGGTAGACATAACCCGCAATGCCTACTTCAGTATTGAATTTTCAACATTGGATATTCAATATTCTTCTAGACTAATCTGTCAATAAAAACCGCTACCCAAACAAGTGGTAAGTAAGCGATGGAAGCGAACATCAACTTACGGGAGTTTTCTTTAGTTCGTTCACTCAGAAATTTAATGCTGTAGTATAAAAACCCCGTAGCTAGTAACAAACTAAGAACCAAAAAGATCATTCCTGAAATTCCCATCACAAACATTGCAATAGAAACAGGATATAGAAGAATGGTACAAATTAAAGACCAAAGTGCAGTTTTTTGTCCGGTATCATCATTTTTAGGAAGCATTTTAAATCCGGCGCCAAAGTAGTCGTCTTTTAAACTCCAGGCGATCGCCATTACATGTGGAACCTGCCACAGAAAAACGATTCCGAACAAAAGCCACATTCCAGGGTTTTCAATAGTTCCTGAAGCTGCAGCCCAACCACCAACAGGAGGTAATGCACCGGGAACTGCACCAATCACAATATTAAATGCAGAAACCTGCTTCATTGGTGTATAGGCGATCAAATAAATAAAAGTAGTTGCAAAAGAAATGGCTCCTGCTAATGGATTAACCATTATAAACAGGTAAACAAGTCCTGAAAAAATTAAGATCAATGAGAAAAACATTCCTGAAGAAGCCGCAATTCGGTTGTCGGGAAGTGGACGTTTTGCGGTTCGTTTCATCAAGCCGTCAAGTCGGCGCTCCATAAATTGGTTGTACGCTCCGGTTCCGGCGGCGATCATATATGTTCCAATGATCGCATGGATCATCAGTACAAAATTGAAAGCATTTCCACTGCCTAACACAAAGCCCACCAGCATACTAGCCAATACCGCAAGGGTGATACCGGGTTTGGTAAGTTGATGATAATCAGAAATTACATCTGTGAACGAACGCTCAACCTGAATTTTTTCTTCAATAGAATTCATAGAAAAACAGAAAATCTTGAAAATTTTTAGCGACCAAAGTTAATCATTTTCAAGGAGTATTGTTACCTTTAAGTATGAAATTAAATTCCTATCAAAAAACAGCCATAACTACCGTTTTTGCAACACTGTTTCTGATACTTGTTGGAGGAATAGTAAGAAGTACCGGTTCGGGAATGGGTTGTCCGGACTGGCCCAAATGTTTTGGAAGTTGGATCCCACCCACCTCAGTTGATGAACTTCCAAGCAACTACAGAGAAGTATTTGTTGAGCAACGACTAGAAAAAAATGAAAAAATTGTCGGTTATCTTGAAGCTTTAGGGTTTAATGAAGTAGCCAATCAAATCGAAAATGATCCTAACATTAAAAGGGAAGAAGCATTTAATGCTACCAAAACCTGGATCGAGTATTTAAATAGACTAGTCGGTGCGGTAATAGGAATTCTTGTCTTTCTCACCTTCATACGCTCAATGAGTTACTGGCGTACAAATAAATCCATAACTTTTTTATCTGCTCTCGCGGTTATTTTAACAGGATTTCAGGGATGGTTGGGCTCTATAGTTGTGAGTACAAATCTATTACCTGGAATGATCTCACTGCATATGGTTTTAGCTATGGTGATAGTAACTCTTTTGCTTTACTGTGCTTATAAAACGAGCGAAAATCTTGTCAAAATTAATATCGATAATTCAATACGAAAGAAGCTCTACGTTACTTCGATTATTATTTTGGTACTTTCAGTGTTTCAAATGATACTCGGAACTCAGGTAAGAGAAGAAATTGATGTCATAAAAAACAGCATGACAGATACAGTACCACCTAGGTCGACCTGGATCGATTCACTTGGTCAGATCTTTGAAATACACCGAAGTTTTTCGTGGCTATTGGCAATTTCTAGTGGGTATCTGGGATTTATTTTGTGGAAAGAAGAGATTACCGGTCAGCTTAAAAAAGTGGGAGTAACTAACGTGACTTTGATCTTTGCACAGATTCTGATTGGAGTGGGATTAGCCTATCTGGATGTGCCAAAAGTGTTGCAGGTTCTTCATCTTGTGGGAATTGCACTTATGATCTGTTGTCAGTTTTTGATGATCTTGATGACTCGTAAAGATAATACCGAAGCAGTCTAAAGCTTTTCCAACAAATCGTTAAGGAATACTTTTACTTCATTCAGGTCTTTTCTTACATCGGATGGTATCTCTGTGGAATAAAGAGATTCGGGTTCTTTTTCTTTTTTGAGCACTTTCTTTACACCGGCAGAAGTATATTTTTTCTCTTCAAGCAACTCTTTGATCTTGAATATGAGTTCAACCTCTTCTTCTTTATAAGCTCTGTTTCCGGCGCTGTTTTTCTTTGGCTTAAGTTCACTGTAATTTTTTTCCCAACTTCTTAAAACATGTGGTGCAAGTCCGGTAAGCTTACTAACTTCGCCCATTGAGTAATACAATTTTTTCATAGTGGGTATAAAGTGTATTTTGTCATCTTTAATTCACCAAAGAAAATCATTTCTGAACTATTTTAAAAGAACGCATTTTGGAAAAATCAAAAGAAAGCCCTGAAGTTGATATCAGCATAGTAGTTCCATTGTTCAATGAAGAAGAATCCTTAGCAGAACTAACCGAAGCTATTGAACGCTCAATTTCAGAAACATATTCTTATGAAGTCATTTTTGTTGATGACGGATCAACAGATACATCTTTTGAGGTGATAAAGGGTCTTGCTTCAAAACACGAGCAAGTCAGAGGCATCAGTTTTAGCCACAATTATGGAAAAAGTGTAGCGCTACAGGCTGGTTTTGAGGAAGTGAAGGGTAAATATGTTGTTACTATGGATGCCGATTTGCAGGATGATCCGAATGAAGTTCCGGATATGATTCAAATGCTGAAAGGTGGTTTGGATATGGTGAGCGGCTGGAAGAAAGAACGTTTCGATCCGATCTCAAAAACGGTGCCTTCAAAATTTTTCAATTATGTAACCCGCAAAGCAGCAGGAATTCATCTGCATGATTTTAATTGTGGATTGAAGGCCTATAAGCGAGATGTAATCGACAATATCTACTTATATGGAGAACTTCACCGGTATATTCCCATGCTGGCAAAGAAAGAGGGATTTACAAGAATTGGAGAAAAGATCGTAAAGCATCATCCACGAAAGTACGGTACTACAAAATTTGGTTTATCCCGCTTCATAAATGGTTTTTTAGATTTGATCACCATTCTTTTTGTTCAACGCTATTTCCAGAAACCGATGCATTTTTTCGGAACGGTGGGAATTATACTTTTACTTTTTGGGACAGTAATAAATGCATATATGGCAATTCTCAGATTATTTTTTAATCAGGGAATTGGAGACCGCCCGTTACTTTTCTTAGGTATTCTTTTGATGGTTCTTGGAATTCAATTGCTCTCCACAGGATTGATCGGTGAGTTGATCAATATTAACCATGTGAAAAAGCAGAAGCCTAAGATTCGTGAGATGGTGTAACAAGAGCTTCAGAGCCAAATTTTGCATACCAACTAATGTACAAGTAACAAAGAATCGGGACAATAAACGCTGCCTGTAGCGTCCATATATCCGCGAAAAAACCAAACAGAGGTGGAACAAAAGCCCCGCCTACAATAGCGGTACAAAGAATACCTGATCCCTGAGCAGTGTGTTTCCCTAGTTTTTTAATAGCCAGAGTAAAGATGGTCGGGAACATGATAGAGTTAAAAAGTCCGATACAAAGAACTGTCCACACAGCAAACAATCCTGACGAGTTCATAGTAATTAACAATAATCCGACATTTATCAACCCATACAATGCCAGCAGTTTAGATGGTTTGATGATCAGTTGTAATCCTGAACCTATAAATCGACCAACCATAGCTCCACCCCAGTAAAGTGCTACAAAAGAACCTGCAAGTTGAGCCGGTGTAGCTTGATCAATCCCTGTTCCTGAGAGCAATTCAGCAAGTCCGGGCATAAATCCGCTATTGCGTATCAATTCTACAATATCCAGAGTGAGAAAATAATTTACCATGTAGCTGCCGATGGTTACTTCTGCGCCTACATATACAAATATTCCAATCGCACCTAACATTAAATGCCGTGTTTTTAGGGCAACTTTGTAGCTACCACTTTTGTCTTCATCTGCTTCAAGGATTTTCGGAAGCTTTATAATTGCAAAAATTATGGCTAACAAAATAATTACCCCGGCGAGCATCAAAAATGGGCTTTGAACCGCAGCAGCTTCAGCTATGTAGTATGCTTCCTGTTCTGATGAGGACAGACCAGATACTTCATTCGAACTCAAAACGCTACTGCTTAATATAAAAGCTGCACTTACCAGAGGAGCTATAAATGTACCCAAAGAATTAAATGCCTGAGATAAATTTAATCGACTTGAAGCGGAACTTTCGGGACCCAAAGCAGCAACATAAGGATTAGCCGCAACCTGAAGAATGGTAATACCACCTGCCAGTACAAACATTGCTAAAAGAAAAACTCCAAATATTCTAAAATCAGCCGCTGGATAAAAAAGAAAGCACCCGAGTCCCATGGTAAGTAGTCCGATTACTACCCCTTTTTTGTATCCGATTTTGGAAATGATCTTTCCTCCGGGAATAGAAAAAACAGCGTAGGCCGTGAAGAAAGCGAACTGAACCAAGCCCGCTTCAAAATAGCTGAGTTCAAAAACATCTTTTAATCTGGGAATAAGAGCATCAACTAAAACAGTGATAAATCCCCACATAAAAAAGAGAGTGGTAACAATGATAAATGCGGAGCGATTGGTATTATTGGTTGTACTCATCAGGGAATAAGTTCTTATTTCAGGATTTTCAAGTTCCAGAAAGTACTCACTAAAGTTATTTCAACAAAGTCATCTTTTTGACGAGTGTTCGATCATCAAATTTTAACCTGTAAAAATAGATGCCACTTGAAAAGGCGAATGCATTAAACTGAATTGCGTACGAGCCGGCAGATTGTCTTTTGTTAACTAAAGAAGTAATTTTTTGTCCCAGTAAAGAATAAACCTCAAGGGTCACATTTCCGGCTTTTGGAAGCGAATAAGAAATGGTTGTTTCAGGATTGAATGGATTTGGATAATTCTGAGCTAAAGCGAAGTCTTGCGGTTTTTCATCAAAGTTCTCTATTGTAACAGGTGTATTACTGGTTTCAGTATTCATGGATTTTGGCTGTACCATCATTGAAAAGCCGTCCGAGAAAGTAACCAATTGTTCTACTGTAGCTGGATTGTAAGCAATATAGGTGAGGAACCCTTCTTCATCCTTAAAGACAGAATAAGATGGTATGTCAGCGAAAATATTAATCACGGGTGTTCCCATCTCATGTAAATTGTACAACCAATGCATAGTATGAGCTCTGGATTCTCCATCAAAAGGTTGATAATTAGGATTAGCTAAATAGTAACTCAGTGCAAGATCAGGATCAGCAAGAGCTAAATATTCCCAAAAAACGTCTTTCCAAATAGTGGGTTGGCTCCCTCGTTCAGAAACTACAGCCTTATAATTCCCGATTACATATTCCGGATGTCTTCCTAAATATATGGAGGCACTTGTAATGGGCAGAATATTAATTCCATGTATAAACTCAGGCTCTCCACCAAACCAGGTACTGTGAACTCCTTTACTCCCCCACACTATTCCTAATGCCTTGTATGGATAGTTTTGAGGAAAAACCTGATTCTCTACATCAAACCAGTACTGATCGATGGCTGAAGCTTCGGTAGTATATAGAAAGATTCCAAGATCACGAATCTCTTTTTGATTAGTGGCTTGACCCCATAAAAATGCAGCGGCAGCAAAATTCATAGACTCAGAACTGGACTCCTGATTGTTGCCATCGCCGAATGCTCCGTGACCTGAAGCCCAGGAATGTCCGGAATAAATATCATGAGATCTTAAAAACGGGAATTGTGTGTCGGTTCGCTCCCAGTTGTTGGCGTCTTTAATAAGAAGGTTTACCATGCCTCCCCAGTTTTGCGCCGCCGCCCAGGTGCTGTCGTACTGAGCAATTGTTGCTGCACTCATTATTGCATAACTAGAATGAAAATGATGATCATTTATTTGTGTATCAGCTCCAAATCCTGAAGGATATCCTGTTAACACATCCCAGTCATCGTTATAAGAATATTCCTGAGCTCCCCCGGCGGTAAGCCAATCTTCCAATCGGGTTTTTAACTGACTCAGAAAGTAATCTCTTTCGGTAGTAGCTCCCAGTTGATCGGCAATATGAACCAAATGAGAAAACCTTCCCATAGCTTTACCGTTTTCATAGGTCGGGCCAACCTGTAATGATTCATTAGCTACATCTTTTATATAAGTAAGTAATTGAGGTCTATCATAATTTCCTTTGTCAGGAAGCGTAGGTAAAATACCTGAAAACTTTAGTTCCGTAACAAAAGTATTGCCTTGCAGAAGTTTCATTTCGCCTCTCGGAGAGTCATATGAATAGTTTAGGAGTTCGTTTGTAGTACTAAGCCATTGGTGCCTGTATAATGCTGTAAGAGTTTCATTTACATTCCCATCCGAGCTGTCAACAAGTTGAGTTTCGTATTTGAAGATGCTCTTTAATGAAGCTGAATCTTCAGTATAGACCCATTCTGTTTCACTATTCGTTACAAATGCGTAAGCATGTTTTCGAAATAGTTCTATGGTTTCGGTTTGGGAATCAGGAAGCAGAGCTACAGCCAGGTAATTTTTACCATTTAAAGAAGATTGAAAAGAGGAAGATCCTGACCAAGCAGAGCCTTTTGGTGCAAATAGTCCATAGTGTTTGCCGTCAATAGTGATCCCCAACACTTCATTATTCCGGTGCCATATAAAAGGAGTTTGCTGTGAACTTACAACAGCATCGCCTCCATGCAATTTAAAAAATACAAAAGGCAGACCATGCCCAAGAGTTGCTTCCAAAGATTTCGATTGACTTTCCCACCGGGCTGTAACTGTCCAGTCACCATAACCCGAAACTACTGTTTCGCTAGTTGACAAACCAGCCACTCCAACGGTTAGTTGAGCTGAAAACGGAAATATATAATCTCCACTCGAAAGAAAAGAGTTAGTGGTGTATCCAATCTGAAGTCCGGTATTGATGGCTTTTGCATTTATCGGATGAGCGTAAAGTACACTTGAATGGTTGTCACCAAAAAAAGGAAATATCAGGCTACTCCAAAAATCATTAGTTTGAATTGGCTGCGCGAAATCCGGCGTAATTTTTGGAAGAAGAGGTTGTCCATCTACTTTTTGAGGACCCAATGCCCCGGGGGGCAAGTCAGTACTGTAACTACCCAAACCAACGCTTACATTTTGGGCTTTTAATGATGTATAAATTCCCGAGACATACAGCACGCATAGAAGTGAGTTTAGAAAAAGAAGACATCTGTATCTATAATTCCAATCAATATAAAAATTGTAAGAACGCTTCATAATTTAATTCTTGGCAATTAAAAATTTCATCATAGCATTTGCTGGCCAAACGGGAAACATATACAGCCAAGCTTTGATTTCAGTAAGTAAGTTCTCTATAAATCCTGTCAGTTTTTACGGCTTCAACCTTTATAAAGTATATACAATTCGTTTCAGAGCTAAGAAATTTAATGAGGAGTTGGGAATTAAATAATCAGCTTCTTTACGATAAAAAAAAGGTTTTAAAGGCTGGAAAAGCGCTTTTATACATGCTGTATATACATTGTTAATATTGGAATTCTGTTCCCGGAATTTAATCTTCAAGGTAAGCGAGCGTTCTACCAAAATTAGGACAGCTAATATAAGCACAAAAACAAAGCCATTATGAAAGTAATAAAAACTTCCTTCTTAGTTCTGATTTTTTTAGGAGCAACTACATTAGTATTGGGGCAGTCTCAAAATGTGACTGTCGAAAATAATAATGAGGGTTGGAAGTTGCTTATAGATGGAGAGCCAAAGATCATAAACGGGATGAACTGGGATTACTTCCCTGTCGGTACAAACTTCAATTACAGTTTGTGGAATCAGACTCCAGAATTTATAAAGCAAGCCTTAGATGATGAAATGGCTTTGCTTCAAAACATGGGGGTTAACTCAATTCGTGTGTACACCGGCATTCCTAAAGAGTGGATAACCTATATTTATGAAGAGTATGGAATTTATACTATGCTTAATCATTCGTTTGGACGATACGGACTAACAATTGATGGAGTTTGGCAGCCTAATACAGATTATTCTGATCCTCGGGTGAAAGCGCTTTTATTGAATGAAGTAACTCAATTGGTAGAAGATTATAAAGACACTCCGGGATTGCTATTATTTCTTCTTGGAAACGAAAACAATTATGGTCTTTTCTGGGATGGAGCCGAAACAGAAGACATTCCTATCGAAGATCGCAGATCTACAATAAGAGCGCGATCAATGTATAAACTATTCAATGAAGCAATCGTTGAAATGAAAAAGATAGACACCTCTCATCCAATTGCAATTTGCAATGGTGATTTACTTTTTCTGGATATAATAGTTGAAGAAGTTCCCGATGCCGACATTTTTGGAACAAATGTTTATCGTGGACTTACTTTCACGGATCTGTTTGACAGAGTAGCTGATGAATATGGAAAGCCGGTTTTGCTCACAGAATTTGGTTCTGATGCTTTTAATACGAGAACTGTGCAGGAAGACCAAGCAGCTCAAGCCAGATATCAGCTAACAAACTGGAAAGGAATTTATGAAAATGCAGCCGGACTCGGAGGTGCAGATAACTCAATAGGTGGTTACACTTTTCAGTTTAGTGATGGTTGGTGGAAATACGGGCAAACTGTAAACCTTAGCATTCATGATGTAAATGCATCGTGGGCGAATGGGGGCTACCAGTTTGATTTTCTGGAAGGTGAAAACAACATGAATGAAGAGTGGTTCGGGATTACAGCTAAAGGTCCTACAAATTCACAAGGTTTTTATGAGCTGTTTCCAAGAGCAGCTTATTACATTTTGAAAGAAGTTCATAAGTTCGATCCATATAGCGATGATGCAAATCAAAATGCCCTTGATCAACATTTTGGTGAAATCTCATTAGGAGATGCACAACTCAAAGCCAGAGCAGACAAAGCTGCTCTGGAAGGAAAGTCAGGCGGAGCTATAAAACTAAGCAGATTTACTGCGGATTTCGAAACATATAATACCGGTGGTAACTTAATAACCACACCCAAGGATGCTGATCCGTCAGAGCAAGTATTCCCAAATAAGCAAGGATTTGATCACATGCAATCCATTTATTTCGGAATAGAAGCTAACCCGGCACCTAATGTAAGAGCCAATGTAGATTTCAATGTATTAGGAAATGTTCCTCTGAATCCGATTGATGAGATTTTTTATGAAAACAGAGGTCGGCCGGTTCAGTTAGAAGGTAGAAATGGACTAATCAACGATGAATCAATCAACAGAGTAGCGATATATAGTTCAAGTTTTAACTGGGATCAGGAATACTTTAATCTTACCGGATTTTACAGAACGGGACACTATCACTGGGCTTACGAAGGGGATTTCTTTGGTTTATATCCTGAAGCTAATTACGGTCCAAACATAGACATCTACAATGGAGCTGCGCCTGCGGGTGTGGAAGTTGAAGGAAAGAAACAATTTGATGGGTTGAAGTTAGCATTCGGACCTGAACTTTGGTGGGGAGCAAATCCTGCATTTCTGATTAAATATTCCAAAACATATGGGAAGACTGATTTCACGGGAATTTTTCATGAAGACATCGAACAGCAGGGCACTGATGTGAACAGTTCATTTGCTATCCCTCAGCCAAAAACAAGAAGATTATCTCTTTATGCCGACAGAGAATTTGGGAAACTGGGCGTAGAGCTAGGCGGATTATGGGCAGGTCAGCCTTTAAATGGCAGGGAATTTCAGTTAATCAGAGAAGATGGTGATAGCACCAGTGTTTATATAGATGAAATCAAACCAATGGATAATTTTGGTGGTAAAATAAAACTTACCTACACCGGCGGGATATTCAACTGGTATGCTCAATCTTCAATAATGGGATTAGTTGCTAATGGCGGAGCTGATCCAACAATTACATATACAGGCTGGAGATTGAAAGACAGTGGTAGTGGTAACCAATATAACTTCCTGACAGGCTTTACTTATTCGATTGGAAATCTTCAGATAGCACCTAATTTTTTATGGCAAAAACCCATCGAAGGACCAATTCCGAGTAACATTGGTGCTCCGGCCCGGCCAAGAAATATTTTAGCTGATCCGTTTGTTGTAAGATCTAACCGCGAACAGATAGCAGGCGAACTTCTGTTTACCTATGATCAAACTCCCGGTTCTTTCTTCTATGAATGGAACAACGATATGATGGAAGAATCGAAGTTTTCTGCAAGTTTAGGATTTGTTTACCGGCATTTGCCAACTACTCAGGATGCAGCAATAGGTATCTTGCCTGACGGCAGAACATTATTTGCTTTCGATGGAGCTCCCCCGGCTAAAGATCTCATTGAGGTTAATGCAAGAATCATATCCAAATTAAACAGAGAATTAGGGATCATTGCTCTCTTATACGGCGGAAATGCACAGGCGAACGGAAGTGATCCAAGGTTAATAGAGAGATTTGGTGCAGATATAAGGGTAATTCGCAAAAAACTGATGTTAAACAGTTTTGTAAAAGTAAATGACTGGGGCCCGTATGATTATCATCGCGACTTTAACCAGACTTTTCCATTACAACTGATGGCAGATCTGTCAATGAGTTTGGGAAAACCTGACTGGTTCAATGTTCCGCAAACCCGGTTGGGTGTAAGAGGTCTTTACAGATCATTAAATGATTTTTCACCACGCTACGCACCGGCATATACAACCAATACGTCAGGTGAACGAGTACCGGATCCAACCGCACCGGGATTTGATAATGGCACAGAGTGGGAGATCAGCACGTACATTCAAATTGATATAAGAAATTAATAAGAGGCAAAAAGATGAATACTAACATGACTAAAATTACATCAAAAGTTCTTTTCACCGGCTTGTTACTCAGTTTGATTTCTATCGGATGTGAACGATCAGTAGACGGGCTTGAAGAAGCTTCATTAACTCAGGAGCCTAACATATTCACTGATACTTTTATAGGTATGGGTTCTGATTTTTACTTCCCTTTTGAAACTGCGAAACCGGATGTGTTTTCTGTTGATAATGAAGAAGGATTTGAAAGTGATGCTTCAATTAGATTTGATGTTCCAAACGCTGATGATCCAGCCGGTAGCTTTGCGGGTGCTATTTTCAGAGTTGATGGTTCCGGGAGAGACCTTTCTGTCTATAATGCTCTTACATTTTATGCAAAAGCTTCTCAGGGAGTAAGTATTTCAGAGGTTGGTTTTGGCCTCGATTTCATTCAGGATAAGTTTCAGGCGTCTGCTTCGAATATTTCTTTGGGAACCAACTGGAATAAATATGTTATCCCAATACCGGATCCGTCTAAATTGGTAGATGAAAGAGGTGTTTTTTGGTTTTCAGCAGGAACGCAGCAAACAGGAGGATTGGGATACACTTTCTGGATAGACGAATTGAAATTCGAAAATCTTGGTACAATCGGCCAGCCACGGTTTGAGATTTTTAACGGAGAAGATCAGACTACAAGTACTTTCACAGGTGTTTCAACTACAATCACCGGATTAAATTCAATTTATAATCTGGCGAATGGCAGAGATCAGGTAGTAAGTTCTTCCGCTTCCTATTTCGAATTTGCATCCACCAATGAAACAATAGCCGCTGTTGATGAATCAGGAACAATTACTACCGGAGTTCAGGGATCAGCGGTGGTGACGGCTTCTGTAGGAGAGTTTGTTGCAGAGGGATCACTGACTGTAGAATCAAGGGGTACATTTAACTCTGCCCCAACGCCTACGAGAGATGCCGCAAATGTGATTTCTATATTCAGTGACGCATATGATAATGTGGAAGTAGATTACTACAATGGCTTTTTTAACGGAGACGGACAAACTACTCAGGGTGGAACAGGGCCTGGTGGAGCGGACTTGATTGTGGATGGAAATGGTGTCATAAATTATACTCAACTTAATTTTGTGGGTATTGGAACATTTCTAAATGTACCAAGCATTGATGCCTCTGAAATGACTCACTTTCATGTGGATATTAATGTTAATGAGGCTATTCAGCCGGGCGACTTTATCAGATTGCAATTGCTTAATTCTGTTGGTGACGGAGAAACTTCCGGTTCATTCACTATTAACTCTAATATCTTGCTTCAGAATAGCTGGATTGGTTTAGACATACCCCTAAGTAGCTTTAGCGGACTCAACGACCGTTCCAAAATCGGACTCACATTCTTTATTTCTGATAATACTGTCTCAGACATTTTCGTGGATAATATCTACTTCTTCAAAAACTAAAATTCTAAACAGAAAATAAAAGAAACGATGCAAGCACCATCTAAGTCTAAAGCAATATTACTTTTACTCTTACCATTTGGTTTAATTTTGAACTGTTCCTCTTCAGATGAAGGAACGGATTGGCAATTGGTTTGGAGTGAGGAATTTGATGGAGCAGCAGGAACTTCACTGGATCAGGCTAAATGGAATTTTGATTTAGGTACCGGCGCAGAAATTGGACTCCCTGGCTGGGGAAATAATGAACTTCAATTTTATACCAACAGAACTGAAAATGCTTCATTGGATGGAGAAGGGAATCTTGTAATAACTGCTCGTGAAGAAAGTTTTGAAGGATCAAATTATACATCTGCCCGGATAAATACTCAGGATAAACTGGAGATTACATACGGTCGAATTGAAGCCAGAATCCAGACTCCTTTCGGACAAGGTTTGTGGCCTGCTTTCTGGTTGTTGGGAACCAGTCAGGAAGGAGAGATCTGGCCACAGATAGGCGAAATTGATGTTATGGAACTTCGCGGGCAACAACCAACCGTGGTTGCCAGTACGGTTCACGGACCGGGATACTCAGCAGGTAACGGCATTTCTGATGATTATGTTCTTACAAACAGCCGCTTCGATACAGAATTTCATGTATTTGCAGCCGAGTGGTTTACTGATAAAATTGATTTTTATGTGGATGGATTTCTTCATCACACAGTAACAAAAGAAGAAATTGAAAATGCAGGGAATGAATGGGTATTTAACGATCCCTTTTTCCTGATTCTGAATGTAGCAGTGGGAGGGAATTATGTTGGTTCTCCTAATACATCCACAAGATTTCCACAAACTATGCTGGTAGACTATATAAGAGTTTACTCCGAATAATGAAGCACATCAAAATTAAACTTTAATAAAAATAGAAAGTATTTCCGTGTCCATTTCCCTTGAAAGTATCAGCAACGAAGAATGGTTTAAGTTATCAGACTATGATTCAATGCGTCCTTTTTTCATGAGTATAGTTAGTAATTCCAACCATTGGATGTTCATTTCAAGTAACGGAGGATTATCAGCAGGTCGTAAAAACTCTGATTATGCACTGTTCCCTTATTACACGGACGATAAAATTACTGAATCAGAACACACAACGGGAAGTAAAACTATTTTTCAGGTAAAGTCTGAAGGGAAAACTGAAATCTGGGAGCCTTTCTCGAGAAGAAATGAAAGTAAATATAACATAAACCGGAATCTGTATAAAAACCGCTTCGGTAATAAGATCATGTTTGAAGAAATAAACCATGATTTGAATTTAACATTCCGGTATCAGTGGAACTCAAGCAACCTCCACGGTTTTGTAAAGAAGTCCTTACTTATCAATACAGGAATCGGTCAAACCGAAGTTAATGTTCTTGACGGCATTCAGAATATAATGCCTTACGGGGTTGGCAGTGACCTGCAAGTGAGATCAAGTAACCTTGTTGATGCTTATAAACGAAATGAACTGATTAAGAAAACAGGACTTGGGATTTATGCTCTGAGCGCCATCATTGTCGATAAAGCTGAACCAAGTGAGGCATTAAAAGCTAATGCAGTATGGTCAACCGGGCTAGAGGATCCCGATTATCTGGTTTCTTCAATGCAACTGGATGAATTCAGAAAAGGCAAAAGAGTCGTTCAGGAAGAAGACGTAAAAGGTGAGAAAGGAGCATATTTTATTCAGGCAAAAATTACTCTTCCGTCAGGCTCTTCAAAGCAGTGGGCAATTGTAGCAAATGTAAATCTTGATCATGCTCATATTGTTCGTTTAAATAAATTGATCAGTGAAAATGCCGGTTTAAAGAACGATGTATTTAAGGATATTGAATCAGGAACGGAAAAGTTAAAAAGGCTTACTGCCGGAGCAGACGGCTTTCAGATTACCAATGATGAATTTAATGATACGCGTCACTATTCAAATGTATTGTTCAACATTATGCGTGGTGGAACTTTCGATAAGAATTATAAGATCGAAAAAAATGATTTCGCAAAATATTTACAGAACGCAAACAAGGCAGTAGTTGAAAAACACAAACATTTCATAGAAAACCTGAGTCAGGAATTAGACAAACAGGAATTAATTGATTTGTTGTATGACTGTAATGATGCTGATCTGATCAGGCTTGCAAAAGAATATTTACCATTAAAGTTCAGCAGACGGCACGGAGACCCAAGTCGCCCATGGAATAAATTTTCCATCAATACACATAGTGAGGTTGACGGTTCTAAGATCCTCGATTATGAAGGAAACTGGAGAGATATTTTTCAGAACTGGGAAGCATTGGTTTACTCTTATCCGGAATTTTTAGAAGGGATGATCTTTAAGTTTTTGAATGCTACAACTTTTGATGGATACAATCCCTACAGAGTTACAAAAGACGGTTTTGATTGGGAAACGATAGAACCTGACAATCCTTGGTCTTACATCGGATATTGGGGAGATCATCAGATCATCTATTTATTGAAATTTCTGGAATTCTATGAGAAGTATGACCCTAAATCATTAAAAGAGTTATTCAATAAAAGTACATTTGTATATGCAAATGTTCCTTACAGAATTAAGCCTTTCGATAAAATTGCGGAAGACCCAAAAGATACGATAGTATTCGATGAAGATTCAGATCAAAATATTCGCAAAAAGATACAGAATACGGGTGCTGACGGAGCTCTTTTAAGCAGCGGTAAAGAAGAGGTTCATCATGTTAATTTTATCGAAAAGATCCTGGCAACGGTTCTGTCAAAGATGTCAAACTTTATTCCGGAAGCCGGTATTTGGATGAACACCCAACGACCTGAATGGAACGATGCCAATAATGCATTAGTAGGGAATGGTGTTTCAATGGTCACTCTTTACTATCTGAGAAGATTCTTCAAATTTCTGGAACTGATTCTTGAAGATTCTGAAATCAGAGAAATAAAAGTCTCTGAAGAACTAGATGAGTTTTTTCATGAATTATCTAACGTTATTTCAAGTCATTCGCATGTCTTACAAAGCTCAGTCAGCGATGAACAGAGAAAAGTAATTACTGAAGGACTTGGCGGAGCAGGTAGTGCTTTCAGGGAAAAGATCTATAAGGAAGGCTTCAGCGGAAATAAAAATAACCTGAAGCTGGAAGACATACTAAATTTTGTGAGCCTGTCGCTGCAATTTCTCGAGCATTCCATAGAAGCAAACCAAAGAGAAGACAACCTTTACCATGCTTACAATCTGATGAGCATGCAACAGGAAGGGATTTCAATTTCTCATCTGGACGAAATGCTGGAAGGACAGGTAGCGGTATTAAGTTCAGGTTATCTGGATTCCAATGAGAGTTTGAATGTGTTAAATGCGCTGCGTAAAAGTTCATTGTACAGAGCAGACCAACAAAGCTATATACTATATCCGAATAAGGAACTACCGGGTTTTCTGGAGAAAAATTCTATTCCCGAAAAATCAGTAAATAAATCAGAGTTACTTCAAACACTGGTTTCAGATAATAATCAAAAGATCATCATCAAAGATGTAGACAGTAACTATCACTTTAACGGTAATTTCACCAATGCTAAAGACTTGAAAGCTACATTAGAGGAGCTGAGTTCTTCAAAGTACACTTCGCTAGCCCAAAAAGAAGAAAAATTGGTTCTTCGGATCTTTGAGGAGGTATTCAATCATAAAGCATTTACCGGAAGATCAGGCACTTTCTTTGGATATGAAGGACTTGGATCAATTTACTGGCACATGGTTTCAAAATTACATTTAGCTGTTCTGGAAGTGTGTGAAAAAGCCGTTGAAGGAGAAAAAGAAAGAGATACTTTTAACCAACTTGCCACACACTTTGATGAAATTGGTAAGGGAATCGGTGTACACAAATCACCGGAGTTATACGGAGCTTTTCCAACAGATCCATATTCGCACACTCCGGCACACAGGGGAGCCCAACAACCGGGAATGACCGGGCAGGTAAAAGAAGATATTCTTGTAAGAATCGGAGAGCTGGGAATCAAAATCAAAAATGGAAGACTAAGCTTTAATCCTTTCCTGCTGAAAAAGGAAGAGTTTATTGAAGAGGCAAGATCTTTTGAACTGATATCTACAGAAGAAGAAAGCTACGAGCTTGAATTATCTGAAAAAACGATCGGGTTTACTTGCTGTCAGGTCCCTGTGGTTTATCAGATTTCAGAAAAGGACAACATAGATGTTGAATTGAGTGACAATTCAACAAAAAGTATTAAAGGAAATGAGCTTGATGAAACTTTAAGCATGGAGGTATTCGAAAGGTCAGGCTCAATTAGGAAGATCATTGTTTCAATAAAAGAAGAAAACCTTCGCTAATACCTACTCAAAAATAATAACCGCAAAATAATGATAAAACTGCTAACTGTAATAACTCTTCCGGTTTTAATGCTGCTGATGTCTTGCAGTAGTAGAACGGAAACTAAAATGACGTCAAAGAACATTTCAGCCAAAGAAATACTTGGAAATAGTGAGTATCAGGCAATTTCTTACAGTGGTTACCGGGAACTGTTCAGAGATATGGTTCCAACAGTTGAGGAATTAAAAGAAGATATGCTTTTGCTGGATGCAATGGGTATTAAGATCGTAAGAACATACAATGTATATCTTGATGCAGTTCCGAGATTGCTGGAAGCTATTAGTGAGCTGAAAAAGGAAGATCCGGGTTTTGAAATGTATGTTATGTTGGGAGCATGGATCGATGCGAAGAATGCGTGGACTGAAAAACCTGATAGAATACGAGATGAAAACAGTCCCAGAAATGCCAAAGAAATTGAAAGGGCAGCAAATTTAGCAATCAAATATCCCGACATTGTAAAGATCATCGCAGTAGGAAATGAAGCCATGGTTCACTGGCAGGAAGAGTATTGGGTAGAGCCGGGAATTATTTTAGGCTGGGTAAATCATCTTCAGGATTTAAAGAAAGAAGGAAAGCTCCCAAAAGATTTATGGATCACCAGCTCTGATAATTTTGCTTCCTGGGGCGGTGGCGGAAAAGAATATCATAAAGATGATCTGAATGAATTGATCAGATCTGTAGACTACATTTCCATGCATACTTATCCGATGCATGACACACATTACAATCCTGATTTCTGGGGTGTAAGAGAGTCGGAATTATCACTTTCAGATGCAGAAAAGATAGAAGCTGCTCTTCAAAGATCTCTGAATTATGCCACTGATCAATATGAAAGTGTGGTGAATTACATGAAAAGCATTGGAGTTGATAAACCCGTCCATATTGGAGAAACAGGATGGGCCACAGTTTCAAATGGTTTTTATGGAAAAAGTGGCTCAAAAGCTACCGATGAATTTAAGATGGGGCGTTATCACGATCTGATCCGGGAATGGTCGGACAAAAACGACGTTTCCATTTTCTATTTCGAAGCTTTTGACGAGAAATGGAAAGATGCTGAAAATCAGCTGGGCTCTGAAAATCATTTTGGGTTGATAAATCTGCAGTCTCAAGCGAAGTACCCTTTGTGGAAAATGGTTGATGCAGGAATTTTCGAGGGATTAACCAGAGACGGAAAGCCAATAACAAAAACGTTTGGCGGAGATATTGAAAAGTTGATGAATACAGTAAAAGTGCCACCCACCAACGCTGAAATTCAAGCCAATAAAAATCAGGAGTGACAGAAACATGAAGACAATTACTAATTACATATTCCCGCTCTTTTTATTGATCACTTTAAGTTGCTCAAATTCAGAAATCATGGATATAGAAGTAGTTGAAACGTCAAAGTCCGGGAACAGTTTAACCAAATTAGAAAGTTTTCCGGAATTGGATAAAGTTGTAAATGTATCCATCAACCCTGATGAGAAATTTCAGAAAATTACCGGTTTTGGAGGCTCCTTTACTGAGGCATCTGCGTATTTATTGAATGAACTGAGCAAGGAAAATCGGGATAAAGTAATTGAAGCCTATTTTGGGGAAACAGGGGCTAAATATTCTTTGACACGAACACATATCAATTCAAGCGATTTCTCTTTAAGTAATTATTCCTACGCCCCGGTTGAGAATGATATGGAACTCGAAAACTTCTCTGTTGAAGAGGACAGAGATGATATCATTCCAATGATAAAGGATGCAATGGATGTATCGAAAGATGGTTTTAAAATCATTTCTTCGCCCTGGACCGCACCACCCTGGATGAAAGACAACAAAGACTGGAAAGGCGGAAAACTACTTCCTGAGTACTATGATACCTGGGCATTATTCTTTTCTAAGTATTTGGACGCGTACAAAAAAGAAGGAATTGATATTTGGGGCATCACCGTAGAAAACGAACCTTTGGGAAATGATAGTAACTGGGAGAGTATGCATTTTTCACCCGAGGAACAGAACGAATTCGTGATCAACCATTTGGGACCGCAATTAGAAAACGATGGACATGACATAGTTCTTTTGGGTTATGATCAAAATCGCGATTCGGAAATGATTGAGTGGATCGATGCTATGTACGGGGATGACGAAGCGAAGAAATATTATGACGGAGCTGCGGTGCATTGGTATGGAAGTACTTACGAGGTATTCCCGGAAGCGCTCCAATATGCTCATAATACTGCTCCTGATAAATATCTGATACAAACCGAAGCCACTGCTGATGCTGAGGTTCCGAAGTGGAAAGATGATGAATGGTATTGGAGTAAAGAGGCAACAGATTGGGGCTGGGACTGGGCTCCTGAGGACAGAAAACATCTTCATCCCAAGTATGTTCCTGTTTACCGTTATGCACGAGATATAATCGGAACCTTAAATAATTGGGTAGACGGTTGGATTGACTGGAATATGGTTCTGGACCGGGAAGGTGGACCAAATTGGGCAAAGAATTGGTGTTTAGCTCCAGTGATAGTAGATCCTGAGCAAGATGAGGTTTATTTCACTCCATTGTATTACACCATGGCTCACTTCAGCAGATATATCCGACCAGGCGCTGTAAGAATAGGTCACAGCCACGATGATGAAGAAATATTATTAACGGCAGTTCAAAATCCTGACGAATCAATTGTACTTGTGATTTTGAATCAAAGTAAAGAGGCAAAAAGCTTTCAATTGAATATACATGATAGGAGTGCAGAATTCGCGATAAGTGGAAATGCGCTACAAACAGTAATACTAAGATAATTAACTATAATTATTAAACGGAAAAACATGTCAAAATTTAAAACTGCAGAAAAAGACAGAGTACCCTTAGGCCAAAAAATGGCTTTTGGTTCAGGTCACTTTGTGCTGAACCTTCTTCCCGGCGCTCTTGGTTTTTTTATGTTTTTCTTACTCACCGCTTTTGGCATTGACCCTCTTTATGCAGGGATATTAGGTGCTCTTCCGAGATTATTCGATGCTATCAGTGATCCTGTAATGGGCTTTATTTCAGATAATACTAAATCAAGATGGGGGCGCAGAAGACCTTATATATTTTTAGGAGCCATTTTGAGCGGTATTCTTTTCACTCTTACGTGGCAGATGTCTCCTGAAAATTCACAAACATATAATTTTTGGTATTTCCTGATCCTGTCAATTCTCTTTTTAGCCGGTAATACAATGTATGCAACACCCCTTGTAGGTCTTGGGTATGAAATGACCTCAGATTACAACGAGCGCACCAGATTAATGGCTTTCTCGAATACAATGGGACAAATAGCCTGGATGATAGTTCCATGGTTTTGGGTTGTAATTGCTGATCCTCAGATCTATGAAGCTCAGGATGTAGGTGTGAGAGAACTATCACTGATCGTTGGATCAATCTGTATTGTACTGGGAATTTTACCGGCCATTTTCTGTAAGGGTATTGATGCATCTAATATGGAAAACAGAAAGGAGATCACTTTTAAAACCCTTACAAAAAACCTTAAGGAGTTATGGAAAAGTATTGTAGAAGTTTCCAAGAATAAACCCTTCATGAAACTTTGTGGAGCTACCTTTTTGGTATTTAATGGTTTTCAAATGGTAGCAGCTTTCAGTGTATATATCATCGTTTTTTATATGTATAACGGAAGTTATGAATTGGCAGGTACATGGCCTGCATGGTTTTCTACCATTACTGCTGTTGCCACTGCATTTATGGTAATTCCAATTGTCTCCTGGTTGGCCAATAAATTTGGAAAAAGACTGGCTTTTATAATTTCGACGGTGTTATCAATTTTCGGGTACATTTTGAAATGGTGGGGATTCGATAACGAATTAAACAAAAGTTTTAATGAGACTCAGATGGGGGAATTACTCAATAATGGAGTAGCGGCGATATTTGAGTTCATTGATCCGTTCTTAGAACTAATTGGTATGACTTGGTTTAGTATTGATACAAGCGGGGGATCTCCATGGCTGATTTTTATACCTATTCCTTTTATGGCATTTGGTCTTGGGGGATTGTTCACCCTGATGATGAGTATGACTGCAGACGTTTGTGATCTGGATGAATTGAAGAACGGAATGCCACGTAAAGAAGGGACTTTCGGAGCAATCTATTGGTGGATGGTAAAAATTGGACAATCCATTGCTCTGTTCCTTGGCGGGTTAGTATTGAAGCTGGTCGGGTTTATTTCTGATGCACCTACTCAAACAGTGGAAACTATGCACAATCTGAGAATTGCAGATATCATCATTCCTTCACTGACTGCAGCCTTAGCTATCTGGGTAATGTATAGCTATAGTTTATCAGAAGAGCGGGCCAGAGAAATTCAGAAAGAACTGGTTAGCAGAAGAGGCGAGCTATAAAACTATTATGGAGTAAAAAGGAATGTCATTTAGAAAAGAAAAATATCTCAAGTATCAAGAATCGAACAGCGTAGCCAGACTCGCCTATATCGATGAACTTTCAAGTAATGATATAAGAGATTTATTCTATGAGGTGTTAAACGATGGAATAAACGGTTTTTGCTACAGTATGTACGAAGAAGGGCAAAAACCAGGAGATATTATTACAAAAAATCAGATTCAGAGAAGAATGAGGAAATTAGAGTCTCATACTCAGTCAATACGTTCTTTTTCCTGTACGGAAGGAAACGAGTTGGTTCCGGTTGTTGCCAAAGAATTAGGGTTAAATACATTAGTAGGTGCCTGGCTTGGTAGCGATAAGGAAAAGAACAAAGAAGAAATTAATGGTTTAATTAAACTGGCAAAAGAAGGTTTTGTAGATATAGCTGCTGTAGGGAATGAGGTATTATATAGAGATGATCTGAGTGAAGAAGAGCTCATCGAATATATTAGTTATGTAAAAGACGAATTGCCGGATATTCCGGTAGGTTACGTAGATGCATACTACGAATTCGTGGAAAGACCAAAAATCACAGAGCTATGTGATGTAATTTTATGCAACTGTTATCCCTACTGGGAAGGTACAAGTTTCAAAGACTCTTTCCAGCACATGAGACAAATGTTCCATCAGGCAAAAGAAGCTTCAGGAGGATATAAAAGAGTTATTATCACAGAAACAGGTTGGCCAAGCCAGGGCGAAACTCTGGGAGAATCAGTACCGGGACAGGTTAATGCCATGAAGTATTTCATAAATGCAAATCTATGGTGCCATGATGAGGATATTGAAATATTTTACTTCTCTTCATTTGATGAATCCTGGAAAATGAATGATGAAGGTGAAGTAGGGGCTTACTGGGGTGTATGGGACAAAAACGGAGAGTTGAAATTTTGAAGTTAAACACACTCCATACAATAGGGATTAAGCCGGGATCAGGAATTTGCTATTCTGGATTCAGAGATGGTCAGCAACCGGGGAAAATTTTTCCAAGTTATGACCAGATTAAAGAAGATCTCACTCTTTTAAGTGACTATTGGAAATATCTTCGCTTGTATGACTGCGATCAGCATGCCGAAATCGTTCTGGATGTAATCAAAAAAGAAGGCTTTGATTTTCAAATAATGTTGGGAGCATACATTGGTGCAGAACAGAATAATTTTAACTGCCCTTGGGACGGAGGAGTTCATCCAAAGCCTCAATTGGAAAGAAATAAGATCAGTAACGAAAAAAGGATTCAAAAACTGATCGATTTAGGTATCCAATATCCCGAGATAATATGTTCCCTCTCTGTGGGCAATGAAGCTTGTGTAGACTGGACAGATCATTATGTAGCTGAAAGCAAAGTGTTGAGCTACGTTAACCAAGTCTGTGATGCAGCCCCGCAACCGGTAACTTTTTGTGAAAACTACGTTCCATGGTTGTCAAAATTAGAAGAGCTTGCTGAAGCTGTGGATTTTATTTCCATTCACACTTATCCGGTCTGGGAATATAAAAATGTGTATGAGGCATTAGAATACACTAAAGAGAACTACTACTCAGTAGCAAAAAAATATCCGGATAAACCTGTTGTAATTACTGAAGCAGGTTGGACTACACGATCGAACGGTAATGGAATTGACCCTGCAAACGTAAATGAGATGTTTCAAAAAATGTATTTCGAAAAGCTGAACGAATGGACGACTCAGGAGAATATACTGTCGTTCTATTTCGAAGCTTTTGATGAGACATGGAAAGGGTCGTCCGATCCGCATGATCCTGAAAAACATTGGGGACTTTTCAGATCAGACAGAACTTCAAAACTTGCTTTACAAAGCACGAGAACTAAACCTGATATGGTTTTTTAAACCAATCAAACAATCAAAATAGAAGACGAAAAACAACAACGCTACAATCTTAAACAACAATCATAAAATCATGAAACATTTAACATTACTTTCTCTTTTTCTGATGATAGCAGTGAGTGGTTTCGGGCAGGCCCCGACTACTAATCCCACTGACCCGGAAGCAAGAGACTCAGTAAATATTATTCCAATTTACGGAGATACTTATACCAGTATAACCGGGATTAATTATGACCCGAATTGGGGTCAATCAGGACATGGGCAGGTAAATGCAGCATTTGATCCCGGTACAGGAAATCCTGTTCTTGCTTATCCTAATTTTAACTATCAGGGAACTGACTTTGCCGGGAATGCTCAAAATGCTGCAGGAATGGAGTTTCTGCATGTTGATATCTGGGTCCCTGCTGGAATAGACCGAATGGTTAAGGTCTCACCTATAAACAGTGGGAGCGGTGCAGGAGAGTTTCTTTTGGAAGTTCCAGTTACACCGGGAGCATGGAACAGTGTAGATCTGCCAAAATCAGACTTTACAGGTATGACTTGGGATAATGTAATCCAATTGAAATTTGACGGACAATTTAATGGTGACGGTTCAGCAAATACAACACCGTTTGATGTGCATGTCGATAATATCTTTTTTTGGAAAAACGCCGTCTCTGAAACTTCTGTTTCAACACTGAGCGATCTTCAGGTTGATGGTGAAACCATTGCAGGATTCGATGCTTCAATTGAAAGCTATACGTACGGACTTGTAGCAGGGACAACTACGATACCTCAAATAACAACGGCAACATCCACAAATGCTAATGCTACCGTTTCAATTACACAAGCTTCAGCTATTCCTGGTGATGCTATGGTTGAAGTTATTTCTGAAGATGAAACAGATACAACTACATATACTGTTTCGTATGCTATTACGTCTCCGGCTGTTGCCGCTCCTGCTCCACCGGCAAGAGATTCTTCCAACGTAATCTCAATCTACAGCAACGCATATTCCAGCATTGCTCTGGATGCATTGTCAGCTGGTTTTGATGATTCAGATGTAACTGAGGTAATGATTGAAGGAAATTCAACTTTGGAAATCGACTTTACAAACTTTGTGGGTATCGATTTTTCCAGTAACAAACAGGATGCATCAGCGATGACGCATTTCCATATGGATTTCTGGACATCAGGAGAAGATTTAACAGGTAAAGTTTTCAATTCTAAATTCTCTCAATGGGGAGGCACAGGAGGGGAAGTTTCAGCATTTGAATTGCCGATTAATACGGGCACAACTCCTGCCATTGAATCAGGAAAGTGGGTATCAATAGATGTTCCAATTTCTGATTGGACAAACTCACCACAAACAAGAGATGATATCGCTCAATTCTTGATCACATCAAACCTTGACCTTGTTTATGTAGATAATATCTATTTATATAATAAAGCTGATTCCACATCAGATGACTCTACAGGAAATGTTGACGGAAACCTTATTACCAATGGGGATTTTGAATTAGGCGATGATGGTTCATGGTTCGGAAACGCATTGAATATTCAAACCGAAGGCGGAAACAGTTTTAACTTTGCGGATGTAGCCACCGCGGGAAATGCTTTTGATGTAAATCTTAGCAATGGTGTGGCAATCACACAAGATCAAACCTATATCCTTACCTTTGAAGCATCAACTTCTTCCGGAAATACAAGATCAATTCTGGCGGGTATTGGATTAAATGAAGGAGATTTCGCTGCTGCTACTGAAACCGTAACACTAACGGAAGCTACTCAAACATTTATTCTTGAGCTTACCGCGTCAGGCTTTGGATCCGCAAACAGCCGTGTATTATTCGATATGGGTGCTGAAACAGGGATCGTTGTCATTGACAATGTTTTCCTTGCAGAAAAAGTGGAGACAGACGGTGAGCTTCTTACTAACGGCAATTTTGAATTAGGCGATGATGGTTCCTGGTTCGGAAATGCATTGAACATTCAAACCGAAAGCGGAAACAGTTTTAACTTTGCAGATGTAGCTACCGCTGGAAATGCTTTCGATGTAAATCTTAGTAATGGTGTGGAAATAATTCAGGATCAAACCTATATCCTTACCTTCGATGCATCAACTTCTTCCGGAAATACAAGATCAATTCTGGCGGGTATTGGATTAAATGAAGGAGATTTCGCTGCTGCTACTGAAACCGTAACACTTACTGAAAACACTCAAACATTTACTCTTGAATTAACCGCTTCAGGGTTCGGGTCTTCAAACAGCCGTGTATTATTCGATATGGGTGCTGAAACCGGAATCGTTGTTATTGACAACGTATCTCTAAAAATAAAAGTGGACACCGGCGGAGAGCTACTCACCAATGGCGATTTTGAATTAGGGGATGATGGTTCCTGGTTCGGGAATGCATTCAATATTCAAACCGAAGGCGGAAACAGCTTCAACTTTGCTGATGTAGCTACCGCTGGAAATGCTTTCGATGTGAATCTTAGCAATGGTGTGGCAATAACTCAGGATGAAAAATACATTTTGACATTTGATGCATCTACTTCAGAAGGGAACACCCGTACTATAGTTGCAGGAATCGGCTTGAACGAAGGAGATTTTACCGCAGCAATAGAAACTATAAACCTTACTGGGACAATACAAACGTTTGTTCTTAAGCTTACAGCTACAGGTTTTGGTTCTGCTAATAGTCGCGTATTATTTGATATGGGTGCAGATACCGGAATTGTAGTTATTGATAATGTTTCTCTTATTGTGGATGATGGAAGTATGGCAGATCCTGTTCCAATGGTTGCTGCACCAGCACCTCCTCAAAGAAACGCAGAAGATGTAATCTCTATTTACAGTGATGCGTATTCGAACATTAATGTTGATACTTTATCGGCAACCTTTGATGATTCATTTGTAGACCAAATCATGATTGAAGGAGATAACACTCTGAAAATTGACTTCACCAATTTTGTTGGAATCGATTTTTCGGGTAACAAACAAGATGCTTCTGAAATGACTCATTTCCATTTGGATTTCTGGACGGCTGAAGAAGATCTGGTTGGTAAAGTCTTTAACCTGAAATTTTCTCAATGGGGTGGAACAGATGGAGAAGTATCTGCTTTTGAGCTTCCTTTAAATACAGGTACAACGCCCGCAGTTGAATCAGGTACATGGGTGTCAGTAGATGTAGAAATCGCTGATTGGTCAAATGCACCTCAAACAAGAGATGATATTGCGCAATTCCTGATTACATCTAATCTGGATGTGGTTTTTGTTGACAATATTTATCTGTATAAAGGTATGCCGGTTAGTATTGAAGATCCTAACGATACTCCGGTTGCATTTGCACTAGATCAAAACTATCCTAATCCATTTAACCCATCAACGAATATTTCATACAGTATTCCTGAAAATGGAAAGGTGACTCTGGAAGTGTATAACATTCAGGGACAAAAAGTATCTACTCTGGTTAATGAGCAAAAAAGTGCGGGTTCTTACTCTGTTACTTTTGACGCTTCAAACTTAGCTTCAGGAGTGTATATGTACAGATTGATTTCTAAAAATTCTGTACAAGTAAGAAAGATGTTATTGATTAAATAAAACGTCTGATGCTATTAAAAACCGGTCTCATTCAGAGATCGGTTTTTTTATTTAGATGTTTTAAACCAGAAAAAATGGAAATCTATTTTTGATGTTGCAACATCAGGAATGTATATGAAGATAAAAACATTTAATATGCGTATCTGTTACAGAAGCTGAATAGTCTATATTTAAAATAATTTCTTTTTGAGAATAGCACTTACATATATTTTTCTTTTCTTTTTAAGCATTTTAGTAACTAATGCTCAGGATATTCCCACTAAAGGTGTTCCCGCATTGAGAAACTTCTCTCCTTCTGACTTTAACAATAAAGGAAAAGTGTGGTCTATCGATTCAGCTCCAAATGGAATCGTATACTTTGCTTCTGATAAAGGTCTTCTGGAGTATGACGGGAAACGATGGAAAAGTTTTTCAGGGAGTGATGGAATTACCAGATCAGTGTACGTGAAAAATGACTCAGTTATTTATTCAGGTTCAGACCTTGATTTTGGTGTTTGGACAAAAGATAAGTACCAGAATTTAAATTACAGGTCTTTATATCCATTTAAAGAAGATTTAAATGCCCTTAATGAAGAGTTTTGGGATATTCATCCTGTGAATGAAAGTATGTTATTTGTTTCAAGTGATAATATATACATCCACAAAGATGAAAATCTTACCAAGATTCCAGCTCCAAATCAGATAGTAAATAGTTTTAAAGTTGGTAATGAAATCTATTTTGTGGATGAAAAGGACGGGATTTATAAGCTTAATAATTTATCTCTTGAATATCTTTTTCAAACAAATGAAGAGATAAATGCCGGAATAACAGGATTATATAAAGATGGAGAAACTTTAGTAATTGTAACAAATAAGAATGGATTATACAGATTTACTTCAGATAACCTTATCCCGATAGAATCACAGCTATCAAAGAACCTGAAAACGGCAAATGTGTTCAGTGTTGAACAAATAGACAGCTCATATATAGCATTCGGTACTATACTTGATGGGTTATTTATAAGCGATGTAAATGAAAATATTATTCACCACGTCAATAAAAATAAGGGTATCCAAAACAACACTATATTAAGTATGAATTATACTGAGTCAGGTAAGCTTTGGTTAGGCTTGGATTATGGAGTTTCTTTTGTAGATTTAAGTGTTAGATTTACCTTTTTTTATGACTTTAAAGGTGAGTTTGGGACCGGACATTCGGCTGAAATTAAAAACAATTTATTTTATTTAGGAAGTAATCAGGGCTTATATAAAATCAAGTGGGAAGATCTGAACAACAGATCTGACTTTAATGATTTTGAATTGGTTACAGGCACCGAAGGACAGGTGTGGTCTTTAGAAACCATTAATGAAGAAACATGGATGGCTCATGACAGAGGCCTGTTTATTATAAAAAATGGTGGTATAAAAAATATAAGTAGCAGATCAGGTTTTTGGGATATACAACCTTATAAAGATGTATTATTGGCAGGAACTTACAATGGTATTTCAATATTTAATAAGATTGAGAACAATTGGCAATTTCTAAAACAAATGGATCTGATTGTAGGATCTTGTAATCAGTTAATTGTTGATGGTAAAAATACTCTTTGGGTTAACATTCCAAACTATGGAATAGTAAAAACCACTTTAGATGAAAGCTTCTACCCTGAAAGTCGGGAAATATTTTTTTCGAAAGAGTTTAAAGGAGATGATCATTTTTTAATTCAGGATGAGAATGGTATCGGTATCCAAACCAATACACATGGCTACTCTTATGATTCAGCACAGAATAAATTTACTGAGGAATTAAATCCCAAAGTTAAACCAAGGGTTGAAAACATACTGTTACGCAATGCCAGATCTGTTAATTTGAATGAAAACTTTGAGTTCTATCCGGTTTACAACGGCTTTGCGCTGAAAGATCTGCGAATTGGAAAAAGTATATTAAAACCGTTTTATAAATTGGTTGTTCGGAATTTAGAAGCATTTAATAGTGACGAAAAATTTTCAGTACACAGAGAGTCAGAGATACCTTATACCCATAATAATCTGATAATTGAAAGTATTGTACCAAATCAGGACTTTGTGCTTTATCAATTTAAACTGGATGATTCAGAATTTTGGAGTGAATGGAGTTATGAAAACAGCTATGAATTGATAGATCTTGATTACGGAAGTCATGAGTTATATATGAGAGCTAAAGTAAATGAGGAAATCATCCCAACAGAAAAAATTACATTCAGGATAAAAGCCCCTTGGTATCTCACTATTTATGCTTTTGTATTGTATACTCTGATACTGCTTTTTTTTATTTACACATTTTATAAATGGCGACAAGCATCCCTAAAAAAGCTTAAAAAAGATTTTTTATTACATCAGCAAGCAACTCTGCGAGAGCAAGCCGAGCGCTATAATAGAAAGCTTAAGAAAGTTGAAGAAGAAAACCTGCGGTTGGAATATGATCAACTTAAAGCTCAATTAAAGAATAAGACTGTAGAGCTGGCAACCAAAGCGAAAGAAAATGAAGAAATAAATAAGGTTCTTGAAGAACTGAAACAAAAATTCAAAAAGCTTGAACAAAATCCAGGCTCCTTAAAAACTCGTTTAAAAGAAATTCAAAACATCATTGATTCTCATTTGAATTTAGAAGACAACACATTTGAAATCCAAATGGACGAACTTCATCAGCAGTTTTTTGAGAATTTGAGAGATGAATTCCCGGAGTTAACAAATTATGATCTTAGGCTGTGTGCGTATCTAAAACTTGGATTCAATTCTAAAGAAATTGCAAATATGCTTAATATTATGCCTTCGAGTATATATATAAGTCGGTCCAGATTAAGAAAGAAATTAAACTTGGATACTGATGCTGATTTGCATGGATTTTTGAATTCTATATAATAAAAAAAGCTTTCATCCGAATGAATGAAAGCTTTTAAGTACCGCGTACGGGATTTGAACCCGTGCTACCGCCGTGAAAGGGCGGCGTCCTGGACCCCTAGACGAACGCGGCATAATTATAATTCAATAAAAAAGACCACAGACTTATTGTTGATTTGAATCAACTCAATCTGTGATCAAAAAGGGAGCCTGATGGGATTTGAACCCACGGCCTCTGGTGCCACAAACCAGCGCTCTAACCAACTGAGCTACAAGCTCCATCTATGCTATAAATTTCAAATAACAATCAACAAATACCAATTGGTTCTTGGATTTTGAGATTTGAAATTTTCACGCTTAAGCGTGAGCTGTACCGCGTACGGGATTTGAACCCGTGCTACCGCCGTGAAAGGGCGGCGTCCTGGACCCCTAGACGAACGCGGCATTAAAGTCAATATGTCAATTTGCAACATGTATAGTGAGGCGACAGGCGGATTCGAACCGCCGTACGAGGTTTTGCAGACCTCTGCCTAGCCACTCGGCCATGTCGCCTTGTTTAAACTAGTGTTGTACGCCCGTCAGGACTCGAACCTGAAACCTATTGCTTAGAAGGCAATTGCTCTATCCAGTTGAGCTACGGGCGCTCATTTCAATACGTCAATAATTGTCGGGGAGACAGGATTTGAACCTGCGACCCTTCGCTCCCAAAGCGAATGCGCTACCGGGCTGCGCCACTCCCCGTTTTCCAAAATTGGAAAGGCAACAAAGATAAGGTTTTCTCTGTACCATTACCACCTTAAATTGAACTTTATTTCTACAATTTTGCAAGATGTTACTTAATCGGCCAGAATAGCCGTTACATAATTATCCCAACTCATTTTTGAAGCAGATTTATACACGTTTTCTGATGGCAATGGGAGCTCAAGATATTTCAACATTTGCTCGGTCATGGAGTCAATATCTTCAGGTTCCGCCAGATATCCGTTAAATCCATCCTGAATGGTTTCAGGAAAATGTCCGACACGGGTGGCCAAAATCGGCAATCCGAAATTATAAGTAAGTGATTCAACTCCCGAAGGAGTAGCAGTTAAATAATATAACACACTGCAATCTGCAACCTGAAAATATTTGTGAACATCTTCGTTGGGAATAAATTCACTTTTAACTACAGTGCTATCCTGTAGATTCAGTTCTTCAACCAGAGATAAGGGGCGATAATCCTGTTCACTTTCTTTATTCTTGAGGAACAGTTTTTGAGCAAGGCCAAATAATCCGCGTTTAATTTTTGTGCTTAATTTAGAAGTGTCTAGTGTAGCCCAGAATTCTTCTCCACAAATTAAAAAGGAAACGTCATCTCGTTTTTCTGCTACTTTCTTAAAAGCTCTGATCGCATTGTGCAAGCCTTTGTACTTTCTGATGAATCCAAAATAAAGGAATACATTTTTTTTGAGACCTAAATCTTGTTTAAACTTTTCAACATCAAATTGTGGATCGGGTTGGTAAAGGTCGTACACCGGATGAAAAAGTTTAATCACTGTAGTTGAATTATCCTGAGATCTTTCACCGGTTTCGTTAACTGTGAACTCTTTTTTAGGAAGCAATGCTTTTAACTCATCTACAGTTTTGTAAGCGTGAGCTATATAGGTATCCGCATATTTGATTCCCATTTTAGTAAAACGCTCATCAATGGTGCTGCCTTCTTTCTGAACTACAAAATGAAGATCAAAAATGATCTCAGCATCAGAGTTTTTTTGCAACCATTTAGCGATCGATCCCATCGGTAAACCCTGAATGGAAATTGCCCATTGAAAGATCACCTTGTCCGGATTAAGCGATTTGATATACGTTGCAGTTTTCTTCCAGCTTAACGGATTATTATAATTGGTGAGATACTCAATTTTGATATTGGTTCCTTCCATAAAATCGGAACGGCTGGATTTATCAATGAACTCTCTGGGAATGATAGAAGGATACTGATTAGTCCAGGAGACAATATGTACTTCGTTATCAGGATCCTTATCGAAAGTCTTGGCTAGCGAAGTATTATAATTGGAAATCCCGCCCTTGAATTTAGGACCGGGACCAAAGCAAACAATTACCGGCATATTATCTAGGTATATTTTTTTACAGCTACATCATAAACGCGACGCATACCTTCTTCCAGTGATAATTTTGGCTCCCAGCCCAATCTTTCCTTTACATAATCCATTTTTCCATATCTGGAATGAACACCAACCGGTTTATCAAGTAGTGTTTTAATTTCCGGCGAGTAATCAGCAAATGAGGTGAACACTTCAATGAGTTCTAAGAAAGTTGTAAGTCTTCCACTTCCTATATTGATGGCGCTCCCATCAGTTATATGATCCATAGCAAGTAATGTACAGTCCATTACATCATCAATATGAACAAAATCACGTCCCTGTTTTCCGGTTCCCCACACTTCAAAAGGATTTTCTTTTAGCGCTGCACGACGAGCTATAGCAGGAACAGGGTAGGAGAGGTCTTGGTCTTCTCCATAGCCACTGAAAGGTCTGATGCAGGTTACAGACACATCATAATATTCAGCAGCAATACTAGCCAGATATTCTCCTGTTAACTTAGACCATCCGTAAGTCATGTCGGGCTGGCCCATTTTTTTGAAATTGATATCACTTTCAGAAAGAGCGATTGCATCTGATTCCGTCTGAAGGTCAACAGGGTATGCAGCACTTGAACTTGGATAAAGAACACGAGTTGGCTTTTGACGACAAACCCAAAGGAAGAATTCAGCATCTATAGAAAGATCGAGTGCAACCATCATGGGGTCACCGTCAATTTTCGCTCGTCCTCCCACAATAGCTGCAAAATGAAATACATCCTCAAATGAAGTAATATCGAGTGAATATGTTTTTTTGATATATTCCTTATCGTCCAGCATTTCACGTATAAAAAATCGGGCATCTTGCTTCAGAAATATCATTCTTTCATCGTTACCAAAGAATTCCAGTCCGTTTTCTGAGCGCGAAGGTGTTCCTTCAGGAAGCCATGTGGATGGATGAGTTCCAACTGAGAGATCGTCAATAAAAAGAATAGTATCGTTTGTAGTTGAGTGGAGGCGCTTAACAAAGTTTCTTCCAACAAAGCCGCATCCACCGGTAATAAGGTGATATTTCATGAATCAATTATTTTGAAGTTTCCTAAAGATAGACATTTTGCAAAAAAGGACGAGGAAAAGCAGAAATATTCTTTAAAAATCCCGTTCTTTGGTACGAATTAACTTCTACAATTTTATATGAAAACTTTTTCACTCATTTTATTAGCAACATTATTCCCGGGTTTCCTCTTTAGCCAGTCATTGAGTATATCAGAGAGCTCTTCAAGTTTATCGTACCTAAAAGGAGATGTTAACTCAAATATGATACAAATTACTGAGCCAAATGGTGCAGTAATTAATTCCGGCAAGTATAATTTCGTGAGTGATGATCCGTCATTTAAGATCTATCCGTTGCAAAACGGAGCATACATTGTTAGAGAAAATATCGCAAATTTTGTGTTATTTGATTCTTTTGGTACTGTAATTCGCCCTATTTCCAACAGTTCAAAAAGTGAAGACGGAGAAAAGATCTCTGAACTGGCAAGCGACCCAATGGGGAGAACCATAGTACTTTACAATCCGCAGGTCAGAAATGGAGATAAAAGAGGTTCAAGAGCGAAAGTAATAGGCTTAGAAAATTCTGAAAGGGACATCTTTTTCAGAAATGATCAGGAAATAAGAGCGGTAAGAGTTTCTGAATCAGGAGAATTCATTGCTATAGCTTCAGGCAAGCAAGGAAGTGATAATGAGGTAATTGTAATGGATCGGTTTGGTAATGAAATCAGAAAAGTAACTTTTGATCGTGAAGTTAAGGGGTTGAATCTATATGGGAGCGGGTCTGTATTGACCGTTTTTTCAGAGGGTAGAGTAGCAGTATATAATGTTTCCTCTGGTGAAAGAATTGGAAGTAGCAGTTTTAGAGGAGGGGAGCTTCAGTTTGCAAATTATAGTGCTTCAGATCAAACTATAGTGGGCTTAACGGGGGATTTGAGCGGTACTACTCTTTCAAATATTGAAGTTAGGATTATCAATGTAGCGGCCAGAAAAATAGCCAGCCAAAAATACTCAGGTACCATTCAAGTTACTGAGTTGGATAATATTTATATGAATAAAAACAGCCGGTTTAATTATACAATTACCGGCATGAGTAAAGACCTGAATCTGAAAGCTAGTTTTTAAAGACAAAAAAAAAGCCTCATCAAATGATGAGGCTTTTTTATAATCACGCTTCTTTTTTTACTTCTTTGGATACGTTTTTCTCCTTAGAAGCATTTGATTCGTTTTCTTTAACTGTTTTAGGATCCGGTTTAGTCCAGTCAAATTCCAACCCATCTCTGGATTTATTCATTTTGATCTTTATAGTGGAACCTTCCTCTTTTTTGTTTTCCAGCAGCTCTTCTGCTAACGGGTCTTCTATATACTTTTGAATAGCACGTTTAAGAGGTCTGGCTCCGTATTTTGGATCAAAACCTTTGTCAGTAATGAACTCTTTTGCTCCTTTAGTGATATCAACGCTATAGCCGATTTCCTTGATACGGGTAAATAACTCGTCAGATATAATATCAATGATCTCGAAGATATCTTGTTTTTCAAGAGGCTTGAATGTGATTACATCGTCAATTCTGTTCAGGAACTCAGGATTGAACACTTTTTTCAAGGCATCCTGTATGGTAGACTTCATTTTTGCGTAATCAAATGTGCCTTCATCCGGCCCGCCGAATCCGATTCCTTTTCCAAGGTTACGGATATCACGTGCACCGATATTAGATGTCATAATGATAATCGTGTTTCTGAAGTCAACTCTTCGGCCTAAACTATCAGTGAGGATTCCATCATCAAGTACTTGTAACAAAATATTGAATACATCAGGATGTGCTTTCTCGATCTCATCAAGAAGAACAACACTGTAAGGTTTGCGACGAACTTTCTCGGTAAGAATTCCGCCTTCTTCATATCCAACATATCCCGGAGGCGCTCCAACTAATCTGGAAACGGAGAACTTTTCCATATACTCACTCATGTCAACTCTTATCAGAGAGTCTTCCTTATCAAAGAGATATTTGGCAAGTACTTTTGCAAGTTCTGTTTTACCAACTCCGGTCGGCCCCAGAAATACAAATGAACCTATAGGTCTTGAAGGGTCTTTCAATCCGGCGCGGGTTCTTTGAATAGCTTTGGTAAGCTTAACAATAGCTTCGCTTTGCCCGACTACTTTTCCGGCAAGACTTTCCTTCATTTTCAGAAGTTTCTGTCCTTCATTTTGGCTGATCTTATTTACAGGAACACCGCTCATCATTGCAATAACAGAAGCAACATCATCTTCTTCAACATCAAATAATATGCTTTCAGATTCTTTATCCCATTCTTTTTGAGCAACCTCCAGGTCTTCGATCAGGCGCTTTTCAGTATCCCGCAAGCGTGCAGCTTCTTCAAAACGTTGTTTCTTAACCATATTGTTTTTGTCATGACCTGTGGATTCTATTTTCTCCTCAAGATCAATGATATGTTTTGGAACAGTAATATTAGATAAATGAACCCTTGCACCGGCTTCATCCAAAGCATCAATGGCCTTATCAGGTAGAAAATGATCAGTTACATATCTGTCGGTCAATGAAACACAAGCTTCAATGGCGTCATCTTTGTAACGAACGCCATGATGCTTCTCATACTTTGGCTTGATCTGCTTTAATATCTCCACAGTTTCTTCCGGAGTTGTTGGATCGACCATGATCTTTTGGAATCTACGCTCGAGTGCACCATCTTTTTCAATAAACTGACGATACTCGTTCAAAGTAGTCGCTCCGATCGCTTGAATGTCTCCACGAGCTAAAGCAGGTTTTAACATGTTAGAAGCATCCAGAGAACCACTGGCGCCACCTGCTCCAACGATAGTATGTAGCTCATCAATAAACAATATTACATTTTCGGTTTTCTCGAGTTCGGTCATGATCGCCTTCATGCGTTCTTCAAACTGACCTCGGTATTTGGTGCCAGCAACCAATGCAGCCAGATCAAGGGCGATCACACGTTTGTCATATAACACACGAGATACTTTTCTTTCTATAATTCTGTCTGCCAACCCTTCTGCAATTGCTGTTTTACCGACGCCCGGTTCTCCAATGAGGACAGGATTGTTTTTCTTACGACGGCTCAAAACCTGAGCAACACGTTCAATTTCCTTGTCACGACCAATGATAGGGTCTAATTTCCCATCAATAGCCATTTGAGTGAGGTCCCGACCAAAGTTATCGAGGACCGGTGTTTTTGATTTTTCCATTTTCTTTTCTCTAGAGCTTCCGGAACCTTGTGAACCTCCTGAAGGCGCAACGCTTGCAGAGAGGGAAGAAGAATCTAAATCTTCATCTCTGGTTTTTCCTGAGATAATAAGATCTAACTCTTCACGAACAGAATCATAAGAAACGCTGAATTGCTGAAGGATTTGTGCAGCTATGTTCTCATCATCTCTCAAAAGCGACAGCAATAAATGCTCAGTGCCAATGGTGTCACTTTTATACAGTTTTGCTTCTAAGTAAGTAATCCGTAATACTTTTTCAGCTTGTTTTGTGAGTGGAATATTACCAACAGTAACGGAACCACCTGTTCCTCTTACTGTATCTTCAATAGTCTTTTTTAGTTTGAAAAGATCGCAATCCAGGTTTTTAAGAATCCGAATCGCAACTCCATCGCCCAATCGTACAATACCCAGAATGAGATGTTCAGTGCCAATGTAGTCGTGACCCAAACGCAGTGCTTCTTCTCTGCTGAATTGAATTACGTCTCTAACTTTACTTGAAAAATTGCCCTCCATAATGGTAGGTCCTTCTGTCTTTTATAATGTTTCTCTTATTCGTTACGCCTATGCAAAAAACGAGCCTGACATAACTTTAGTTCATTCTTTTTTGAATGTAGCAGGGCGTGTAGCTAATTGCAAAAAAAATGCAGACAGAATGGAATTAAAAAAGTGGAGTTCCAGACATTTCTTCAGGTTGATCGATTTGCATACACTTTAATAGGGTAGGAGCGACATCAGCAAGTATCCCCGGGTGCATTTCAGGGGATTCAGGATGATTTACTAAAATAGCCGGAACAAGTGCGGTTGTATGTGCAGTATGTGGACTTCCGTCAGGTTTGATCATTTGATCTGCATTACCGTGATCGGCTATGATCAAAGAAGTATAGCCATGTGCATTGGCAGTTTCTATAACCTTTTTTAATTCTTTATTGATGGTTTCAACAGCTTTGATAGCTGCTTCCATAACTCCTGTGTGTCCAACCATATCAGGATTGGCAAAATTCAGGATAGCCAGATCATATTCTTCAGACTCAAGACGTTCGCATAGTGCCCGGGTAACTTGATCAGCACTCATTTCAGGTTGCAGATCGTAAGTAGCAACTTTTGGGCTTGGAATAACAAGCCTGTCTTCATCTTTATAAGGAATCTCAACGCCGCCATTAAAGAAGTACGTTACATGGGGATATTTTTCAGTTTCAGCTATTCGGAATTGTTTTTTTCCTTGCTTACTTACCCACTCACCTAACGTATTTTTCAATTCTTGCGGGGGATATGCAACATGGGCAAACTCAAAAGTCTCATCGTAAGAAGTGAAGGTAGCGTAATGAAGATTCAGATCTCTGACTTCAAACTCATCGAAATCTTTCTCATTCAACGCTCTGGAAATTTCTCTGGCTCTGTCACCTCTGATATTGTAGAAAATTACTGAGTCATCTTTTTCAATTCTGGACTCAGAATTTTTGTCTAAAAGAATGGGTTTGATGAACTCATCAGTTATTCCATCAGAGTAAGAAGAATCAAAAGCTTCATCGGAGTTTTTAAAAAACTCTCCTTTCTTATTAACTAAAAGATCATAAGCGAGTTGAACGCGTTCCCAGCGGTTATCTCTGTCCATTGCGTAATAACGACCAATTACAGAAGCTAATTTCCCTACACCGATCTCTTCAGCTTTTTTATTGAATTCCTGAGCGTATTTTTTTCCTCCATTCGGAGCGGTGTCTCTTCCGTCGGTGAAAGCATGCACATATACATTTTCAATGCCTTCCTTTTTACAAAGTTCTAAAAGGGCGAACAAATGATCGTTGTGGCTATGAACACCGCCATCCGAAAAAAGTCCGAATAGATGAATTTTGTTTTTCGGCTTTGCTTTTTGAATTGCTTCCAGAAGAATTTCGTTCTCAAAAAAATCTCTATTTTTAATAGCGAGATTTATTCTTGAGAGTTCCTGTCGTACAATTCTTCCCGCACCAATATTAAGGTGACCTACTTCGGAATTGCCAAATTGTCCTTCGGGTAATCCAACATTATCTCCGCTCGCTGAGAGGTGAGTATTCGGATACGTTGCAAAAAGGTGATCTAAGAAAGGCTTGTCAGCTTTATCAATTGCGCTGACAGAAGGATCTTCGGCCAACCCGTATCCATCTAAAATTACTAAAAGTGCTTTAGATCGGGAGCTGGCCATCAAATAAAGATCTTATAAACTGTTTACGTGCTTTGTAAGAGCGGCTTTCTTGCGGGCAGCATTGTTTTTGTGAACGATGCCTTTCACACTCATTCTGTCAACGTAAGAAACAGCTTCTTTTAACAGCTTTTCTGCTTCTTTCTTATCAGTAGCGGTCATTACGTCTTTGATAAGCATTCTCATTTTTGATTTACGAGCGCGGTTGTGCTTCTTACTTTTTTCAGCTTGGCGAACTCGTTTAATCGCTTGTTTAGTTTGTGGCATGACTTATAGTCGAATTTGATGTAAAGTTTTTCAGTCACCAAAATTACGGGAATGTAAAACATTATTCAACATTTGATTGAATATTTCCGGGAATAAGTTTAATTTAGCCTTTCTATTATGATAGTGGTAATCGATGGGCCTGCAGGGTCGGGAAAAAGTTCAACAGCTAGGGCAATTGCCGAGCAACTTCAGATTCAATTTTTGGATTCCGGAGCGTTGTATCGAGTAGCAACCCTCGTCTATTTAGAAACCCTTGATAATGGAACCTCGTTCTTTGATCGCCTGAAAGAAAGTGATATTTCATTTTATTTCAAAAATAAAAATTTCCATTCTTTTTTGAATGGGGAAGAAGTATCTGATGAAATCAGAGAAATGAAAGTTTCTAATGCTGTAAGCAAAGTAGCTTCTGATCCAATGGTAAGGTCTCATATAAATAAATTGATGAGAACTGAAGTTGAATCGGGTGTATACATCGCAGACGGCAGAGATCTGGGAACAGCAGTGTTTCCGGATGCAGAACTTAAATTTTTTATGGTTGCTGATCTCCATGAAAGAGCAAAGCGACGATTAGCTGAAATGGAAGCTCAGGGTTTGGATGCCTCGTTAGAGGAAATCAAATCAAACCTTGAAGCAAGAGATAATGCTGATTCAAGCAGAGCATCTGATCCGTTGAAACAAGCAGACGATGCCATCTTGATCAATACTTCGGAACTTAGTTTTGAAGAGCAGGTATCACAGATCGCAGAACAAGTACGGCAGAAAATGCCACAAAACAAACAATAACCTTATCCCACAGTTGAAAGCCAGTTGTGAGGTAAAACATTAACAAAATATATAATGACCGAAGAATTAAATAAACAAGAAACCGAGCAAGAAGAAACAACTGCTGCTGAGACTGTTGAAGAAACGGAAACAGTTGTAGCAGAAGAAGAAACTACTACAGAAGAAGAAACAACCACCGAAGTTAACGCTGAAGAAACTTTAACTCACGTGTTTACCGGTGAAGTTGAAGGGGATGTATACACTTACGACCAATTGGCTAGTCCATCAGATGAATATACTGATGACGAGTACAGCGAGATGATGGGAATGTATGAAAATACGCTCAATCAGATCGAAGAAAAAGAAATTATTACAGGTCGTGTAGCATCTGTTGATGACAAATATGTAGTTATCGATATCGGATTTAAATCAGAAGGAATCATTGCTGTAAATGAATTCCCTAATTCTGTACTTGAGAGCATGGCTCCCGGTGACGAAGTAGATGTATTCCTTGATCGCGTTGAAGATAAAGATGGTCAGTTAATCCTTTCCAGAAGAAAAGCAGATATCCTGCAAGCGTGGGAGAAAATTGAAGCTTCTCACGAATCAGCTACTATTATTGAAGGATATATCAAGCGTAGAATTAAAGGTGGTATGGTTGTGGATGTATTCGGTATCGATGCGTTCCTTCCGGGATCACAAATTGATGTACGTCCTGTACGTGACTTTGATGCTTATGTAGGCAGAACCATGGAATTCCAGGTTGTGAAGCTTAACATGGCTGCAGAAAACGTTGTTGTATCGCACAGAGCTCTTATTGAAAGTGATCTTGAAGAGCAGAGAGAAGAAATTCTTGAAACAATTGAAGCAGGTCAGGTTCTTGAAGGTGCTGTTAAAAACATTACTGACTTCGGTGTATTCATCGATCTTGGTGGCGTTGACGGACTTCTTCACATCACTGACCTTTCATGGGGACGTGTTGACAATCCAAATGAGATCGTTCAATTGGATCAGAGATTAAACGTTGCTGTTATCGATTTTGATGAGAAGAGCAAGCGTGTTTCTCTTGGACTGAAGCAATTACAACCGCATCCGTGGGAAGAAATTCATGCTAAGTATCCTGAAGAAAATAAAGTACAGGGTCGTGTGGTTTCTATCGCTGATTACGGTGCTTTCGTTGAGCTTGAGAAAGGTGTTGAAGGTCTTATTCACATCAGTGAAATGTCATGGACACAGCATATCAAGCATCCATCTCAGTTAGTTCAGAAAGATGATGTTGTTGAGTGTATTGTATTGAACATCAACGAAGATGAGAAGAAAATTTCTCTTGGTGTTAAGCAATTAACTAACGATCCATGGGCTGATATCCTTGAAAGATTCCCTGTTGGTTCTAAGCATGACGGTGTTATCAGAAACCTAACTAACTTCGGTGTTTTTGTTGAGCTGGAGCCGGGTATTGATGGTTTGATCCACGTTTCTGACTTAAGCTGGACTGAAAAAGTTGAGCATCCGAACGAGATCGTAAAGAAAGATCAGGAAATCGAAGTTGTGATTCTTGGTGTTGATTTCGATAACAGAAGAATTACACTTGGTCATAAGCAAGTTCAGGATAATCCTTGGACACAATATGCTAAAGAGTACGCTCCGGGCGCATCTGTTGAAGGTGAAGTAGTGAAAGCAACTGACAAAGGTGCTTTTGTGAAGCTTCCTCTTGGTGCTGAAGCATTCTTAAGCTACGGCAAAGCTGTTGAGCCTGAATTCAAAGAAGGCGACAAAGTAGAAGCATTTGTACTCGACTTTAACGAAGAGGCTAAAAGCATCAACTTGAGTCAGCTAGATAAAGACCAGAAGAAAGCAAAAGCTGCTAAGAAAAAGATCGAAGCTGCTGATGTTGAAACCGGCGCGCCTACATTAGGTGAGATGTCAGGTTTAGCTGCGCTTAAAGACAAAATGGAAGCAGAAGAAAAAGCTGCTGCCGAGAAAAAGTCTACAAGCAAGAGCTCTAAAAAAGACGCTGACGAAGACTCTGCTGAATAATATTTAGAAGGTCTCAGATTTTAAAAAGGCATCCAATTAAGTTTGGATGCCTTTTTTTGTTGTATGTAATTACCTCCATCTGCGAACGGAGTGAAGCAGTCTCCATTTTATGCTTGGGATCCCGAAGATTCTGGAATACGATGCAGTATCACTATCACGTGCAAAGATGAGGAGATCACTTCGCTCCGCTCGTGAATGGTGCCATTTGCGAGGAATCCCGAGGATTCGGGATGAGAAAGCAATCTCCTTTTAAATGTTACGGGAACTCTAAAACTCGAAATGATTTATTGGAAAAGCGGCGGACTGAAGTCCTGGCTTGTTTACCTGACTCAATTCATCAGTGTTCAAAAGATAAAGCTCCAGTACACAAGAGAGGATTTCAATCCGAACGTACTTATAAGGGAATTAATTCGTAGAAATGTTCGGATATAAGTTTATTCGGAGCAGGAGCTCCGGTAAGGACTTCCCAAGCAAGAGCTTGGGAAGTAGTTTAAGAATTTAATGAAACCGATGGCTCAGAAGGAACAATCACGACTCTCTCCATCTGAAAGGATTATTCTTCTTGAGAGTCTGTAGAAAAAATAATTCTAGTTAAACCGGCTTGGTTAATTTGAGAAATTAGATCTGTAACCTTCCACATAGGAGTTTCGGTATCCATTACAAGAACTGCATGAGCATATGGACCATAAGAGTTTCGAGTGGTCTTAATAATAGAAATAGTTTCTGATTCCGGTAGCTTTTCGCCATTCATCTTCAAAACGCCATGTTTATCTATTACAAAGTAGATAGCACTTCTTCTTCCAAATTCCGTTGATCTGTTTTCACTTTCGGGAAGTTTAACACCTTCCACATAAGTGAGAGCGGAAAGTGATCCAAAACTGGTTAGTGATATTGTAATTAAAAACCCTACTTCAACAGCAAACCAAATCGAGAATAATCCGACAACCATTTTGTTGAACCTGCTCAGTGATTTCAGAGAATTTCGTAATCTCTTTGGAAAGCGAGTTTGTATCAGCCCATCAACGTTTTTAAAACTTCTTTTCCTTTTTTGAGGTAGAAATATCCAGTTCATATGGTTAAGATCAAATTAGAATCATAATAATATTAATCATTTAAACTTACCTATAAAAAAAGCTCCGACGCAGAGCGTACGGAGCTGGTGTCAAGAATTACAAAAGTTACTAAAAATTCTAAAATAGACTTATCACTAATCACCTAACCTTAAGGCACCTGCACACTTCCCATAATTTTCTCAATGATATCTTCCGGGCTTATGTCTTCGGCTTCAGCTTCAAAGGTTGGAATGATTCTATGACGAAGCACATCCATTGCTATGGTACGAACATCTTCCGGAGTCACATACGCTCTGTGTTCCATAAATGCTTGAGCTCTGGAAGCTAAATTCAGATTGATAGTAGCACGAGGAGAACCACCAAAGCTAATCAAATCTTCAAGTTCTTTGAGTCCGTAGTTTGCCGGCTTTCTGGTAGCGAACACTAAATCAACAATATATTTCTCAACTTTTTCATCCATGTAGATATCGTTGATTACGGAGCGAGCGTCCATGATCTTTTCAGTAGTTACCACGGTATCTAAAGTTGGTTTTGCTCCGGTTCTTGCCATACGACGCATGATCTCCATCTCTTCAATTTCTGTAGGATATCCGATCTTAAGCTTCAGCATAAAACGATCTACCTGAGCTTCCGGTAACGGATAGGTACCTTCCTGTTCTACCGGGTTTTGTGTGGCGAGTACTAAGAAAGGTTCTTCCAATTTGAAAGTGCTTTCGCCGATGGTAACCTGCTTTTCCTGCATCGCTTCAAGAAGCGCACTTTGAACTTTCGCCGGAGAACGGTTGATCTCATCTGCTAGAATAATATTTGCGAAAATTGGTCCCTTTTTTACCAGAAATTCAGCTTCTTTCTGATTGTAGATCAATGTACCAATCAAATCGGCAGGCAAAAGATCAGGTGTAAACTGAATACGTTGGAAATCTGTATTCAACACTGTTGCAAGAGAAGAGACCGTTAAAGTCTTTGCCAAACCCGGAACACCTTCCAGTAAAACGTGTCCATTAGTAAGTAATCCAACTAATAATCGATCGATCATATAATTCTGACCAATGATTACTTTGTCTAATTCTTTGCGTATATCTTCAATGAATGCACTACTTTTTTCAATTTTCTCGCCAAGTGCTTTCATGTCTACAGCTATTTCGCTCATATTCTAATATTCCGTTATAATTTTCCTGATGATATGGTTATTTTCTCGCCTTCAAAAAGCCATCAAATATAATACATGGACATTTTACAATCTTTTTTATTAGGACTGCTACAAGGTCTTACAGAATTTCTGCCAATTAGTAGTTCCGGTCACCTTGCATTAGGTAAATATTTCCTTGGGGAAAATAACGAAGCAGGACTAACTTTTGAAATCGTAGTTCACTTTGGTACGCTTTGCAGCATTTTAATTTACTATCGTGCGCTGATCGGAGATATTCTGAAATCAGGAGTAAGTTTTTTAGCGGCTCCCAAAGAAAAGAAAGATGACCCGAATGTGAAAATGATCTTGTTTGTGTTGGTTAGTATGATTCCTGCATTTATTGTCGGCTTCACACTCAAAGACAGTGTAGAAAGCATTTTTGACAGTCCGTTTTTAGTTTCCATCATGCTGGTTGTAACAGGATTTATTTTATTTCTGACAAAATTCGCAAAAGAAAAAGATGGAGAAGTCACTCTCGGTAAAAGTTTTATTATTGGTATTGCTCAGGCATTTGCGATGATTCCCGGAATCAGTCGCTCAGGTTCTACGATTTCCGCGGCGCTGTATTTTGGAATAAAGCGCGAAGACGCCGCAAACTTTTCTTTTCTGATGGTGATTCCGGTAATAGGCGGAGCGATGCTTCTTCAGATTCTGGATTTAATGGAAGTTGGGGTTGACGCAGTTCAGGTTACAAGCTTGTTAGTAGGATTTTTTACTGCATTTATTTCAGGATATTACGCTTTGAAGTATCTGATTGTGATCCTGAAGAAGAAAGGATTTCACTATTTTGCTTATTACTGTTGGTTAGTTGGAGGAGCCGGACTAATTTATTTCTGGATTTAACGAATAATCACCGTTTTAGTCTTGAAGACGGAAGCAAATAGTGCTACATTTGCACTCCAATTTTATAGGATATTATGATCGTTTATCTATTTATACTATTAGCTGTTTTAGCCATCGGATCGGCACTTGCCATGGTGATCAACAAGAATGTGGTTAACAGCGCACTTTTCCTTGTTATCAACATGGTTTCTTTGGCGGGGATTTATCTGCTATTAAATGCACAATTTTTGGCCGTGATCCAGATTCTGGTGTATGCCGGAGCCATAATGGTACTTTTCCTTTTTGTGATCATGTTGCTGAATGTGGAGGATGAAGAAAAGCTTTTTGATAAATTCAGAGTAAAGTACTTTTTAGCATTTATTCTTGGTGCGGCTGTTGTAGGACAAATTTTTTACAGTATTGCAGGAGTTACGGACATGCTTCCTGAGATTTCTTCGAACATGGCAAATATCGGAACCGTGGAAGCAGCAGGAGATGTGCTTTACACAAAATATTTACTTCCATTTGAAATGACTGCGATCTTATTAACAGCAGCTGTTGTTGGTGCGTTGATGGTTGCTCAATACAAAATTAAGAAAGGGTAGATCAGATGTTAGAGATCGATTGGTTTTTAGGAATTAGTGCTATCATGTTTTCGATTGGTATTATTGGTGTATTGATTCGCCGTAATGCCGTTGTAATCTTTATGTGTGTGGAATTGATGTTGAATGCCGTAAACCTGACATTGGTTTCATTTAGTAGCTTTCACGGTAATATTGACGGACAAATATTTGTATTCTTTGCACTAGCTGTTGCTGCTGCAGAAGCCGTAGTTGGATTGGCTATTATCATTGCCATCTTCAGAAATAATCTTACGGTTGATGTGACAGAGATCAATTTACTGCGCTGGTAGTTATTCAACTATCAATTAAGAATGTTTCAATTAAGCTTTCATTTCGAAAAGAGATGAAAGCTTTTTTTGTAAATGAGAGATTGTTTACATTATCAGAAATCAAAAAACTAACTGCTATGATTAAGAGATCTATCCTGTTTTTGTTTTCAATTGTGTTACTGATGGCTTGTGCGTCTTCGGAAAAGTATTTGCAAAAAGGACAGTACGATAAAGCTATCGACAAGTCAGTAAAAAAGCTCCGTAAAGATCCCGGAAATGATAAAGAGTTGTATGTATTGAAAGAGGCTTACGGCAAAGCTCAAGACTTCGATAAGGATCGTATCAACTTTCTGGAAAAGGAGGGAAGAGAAGAAAACTATGTGGAGATTTATGATCTGTATGTTCGGTTAGATCGGAGGCAGGATAAGATCAAAACATTGCCTTCATCGGTATTAAGAGAATTTACGATAGTAAACTATGATGACCGGCTCATTGCTTCCAAAGAACAAGCTACGGAAACCTCATACGCCTTGGGAATAGATTATCTGGAAAAGGGAGGGAGAGAAAACGCGAGAAGAGCGTACAGAGAATTTGAGACCGTAAAATCCATTTATTCCAATTACAAAGATGTGGATGCGAAACTCAGTCAGGCACGATACGAAGGAACCAATCAGGTTTTATTTGTGATAGAGAATAATTCTGAGTCTGTACTTCCTGTTCGTTTTGATCAGGAATTGAGGAAGATTGGTTTGGGGGATCTGAATGGTATGTGGATCCAATACAGTGTGTACGAAGATGAAGAAGTGGATTATGATTACTTCGTTGTGTTGAATATCAAAGATATTATTGTGTCACCGGAACAGATCACCAAAGAAAAATATACCGATACCAAAGAGATTCAGGATGGAACCAAGTATGTGCTTGATGAAAATGGTAATGTGAAAAAAGATTCTTTAGGGAATGATATGCGCGAACCAAACTTCATCACAGTAGAAGCCGAGGTTACAGAAACACGCCAATATAAAGAAGGAATTGTCGGTGGAACGATCGAATACATTAATATCAAAACCGACCAGTTAGAAAAGAGAGAAGATATTTCAGTTACTGCGTTTTTCGAACACTTTTCAGCAAATTATAATGGAGATGAAAGAGCGCTAAGTAGAGAATCCAAAGAACGAGTCGAGGTTAATCAATTAGCGTTTCCAAGTAATGAATCATTGTTGATGGATGCGGCTGAATTACTGAAGGATAAAACCAAAGATGTGATGTATAGAAATCGAGGGTTACTAAGTTCTGTGGAGAATTAGGAATAAGTGAATTAGGAATAGATATTCCCTTATTCCTAATTCATGTATTTTCATATTCCTAATTTCGAATCTTTGATTCGGTACTAAAACATATATCCGGCAGTAAAGTATACACCAACTCCTTCTTCTGAAAAGCCCACATCGCATCGCAGTACAAAATCGGGAGTAAAGAAGGAACTTGTGCCTCCAAGTCCAAACGTATACTTAAGGTCATTAAAGATATTTTCAAGAGACTCTCCATTAGGGTAAGTCCGTCCTACGTCAAAGAATAAAGTACCACCAAATTCTCCTCCTATTGAATCGATGTTAAAAAGCCAGGTTCTTAGTTCAGTATTAAACAGAAGTACGTTATCGTCTAAAAAACGCTTTGAGGGATATCCTCGGATGGTTAATTCATCTCCGGCATAAGCTAATTTCCAGTATGGAACTTCGCCGGAAGTATTTTTGGTGTAAAAACGGTTTGCCCACGTAATCTCTTTAAAAAGATTGAAAGAAATGTATTTTCGAATATCAGTCTGAAATATGAATGCATTGTATGAACTTCCAAACCAGGTTTGCCCTACTTCTGTAGTTGTTTCGATATAGCTTCCGTTAGTGGGTCTGAACTCACTGTTTCTGCTTTCCCAAATAAATCCGGTACCCAGATGCAGAGTTCTTCCTCCATAATAACCAAGAGGTTGTTCTTGAGCTATCAATCTATCCTGGCCATTATCTACGGGAGTGGTGTAGTCAAAATTCAGTATAGCCAGCACATTTAAGGAGGATTTGTTTGTAACCCAGAAAGGGATTCTGAGTCTTGCATCAATGCCAAACGAAAAAGACTGGAAGGAATACAATTCATTATTAGAATTAAAGGAATCATTAATTTTCTGATAGGATCCGATTCCATAATAAGTGTCCTGAAGAAAACGGGATGCGTAAATCTGACTGATAAATCTATTATTGGAATTAAAAGCATAGGGCTTGTCATATTCCACTAATCCTGAAAGTAATCCTTTGGTGGAAATAATTCCTGCAACCTGAGTAAAAGAATAAAAGGGTTCCACGTTCTCTTTGTAATGAAAACGATGAACCAGCCCTCCGAGTAAAAACCCAAAATCACTGTTAAATGACAGAGCGGGGAGAAAGGCGGTTTCAATAGAGTCAGTTACAACTACATTTGAAGAACTTTGAGCAGAAAGTTGTGCTGAATAAAAAAGGAGCAGTAAAACTGCTCCTTTAAATAAAAAATTAAGTTTTTTGATCACTTAAATGAATAAAAAGGTGACGAGTAAATATATTGGCACTAATATACCAAACGACCACAGCATATATGCTCCGAATGTTGGCATTTTTACACCACTTTGCTCTGCAATAGATTTTACCATGAAGTTAGGGGCATTACCGATATAAGTAAGTGCACCAAAGAACACTGCACCCGCTGAAATTGCAACCAATGTTTGATTCATTTGATCCATAAGAACTTCAGCGCTTCCACCGGCAGCGTTAAAGAAAACCAGATAAGTTGGTGCGTTATCAAGGAAAGCTGAGAGTAAACCTGTGATCCAGAAAAACATTTCATTGATAGGATCTCCATTCTCAGCAAACACTGCTTCATTAACAAACTGTAATGCACCCTGGCCGTTATTAGCGGCTTTCAGCATTGCAATCGGGGCAATAATGGTGATGAAAATTCCGGCAAACAGCTTTCCAACTTCCTGAATAGGAAACCAGTTAAAACCGTTAGCAGCACGACTTTCCTTAGAAGTAAAATGCCAGCTTGCCCATGCCAGAAGTAATAGTGCAAGATCGCGTATCAAATTCTCGTAAGTAACATGAACGTGATAAATTTCAAATTCACCTAAACTTACCAATCCTGAAAACAGAACAGCAACAACAACTCCTAAAAGAAGCAATAAATTAAATCCGCCCTCAATACCAAGTGGTTGATCACCGGGATCCTGAGGTTGAGTGTTAGTTTCTTTCTTGTACAGTGCTTTATCCCAGAAATAATAAAGTACTAATAAGATCACAGCTACAAATGCCATTTCCCAGAACAGGTTGGTAGTAGTCCAGAAAAAATCTACACCTTGTAAGAACCCAAGGAATAGTGGTGGGTCACCAAGGGGAGTTAACGAACCACCCACATTAGCTACCAAAAAGATAAAGAATACAACCATATGCACTTTTTTCTCTCTCCAGGCATTCGCTCTAAGCATTGGACGAATCAGTAACATTGCAGCTCCGGTTGTACCCATCCAGCTGGCTAAGATCGTTCCTAAAAGTAATAATCCGGTGTTAACTTCAGGTGTTCCTTTCAGATAACCTTTGATTCTTACACCACCGGAAACAGTAAACAGAGCGAGCAATAAAATAATAAATGGAAAGTATTCCAGTAAATAGGCGTGAAGCACTTCATACAAAGTAGCGTTAAAGCCAAAGGTGATAATCATAGGAATTAAAAGAGAAAAAGCCCAAACAGCTGAAATTTTCCCAAAATGATGATGCCAGAAGTCCTCAGCAAATAATGGAAAGAGCGCAATTGAGAGTAAAATACCGGCAAATGGAATCACCCAATAAAGACTTAAGTTACTTCCATCAATTCCGTGTCCGGAACCCTCAGCGGCAAAAGAAACAGTTGAAAGTAGTAATACGAAGAGAGGAGCGGCTATTATTCGTACTCCCGAAAGCAATTTTTTTAAGTTCACTTGAAGATATTTTTATTGAAATTTCTTTGTGTCAAAATACTAGATGAATAAACACTTCAAAAGTATAACCATTCCATTATTTAAAATTTACTGTAAAAAAATTGTAAAGGTAGAAATCAATGAATGAATTTTTACCCGAAAATTGTCTTTACCTTCCTGTACTTTTTTGTATCTTTGCCAACCAATTTAAGCCGTAAGGTTTAGGTTTTTGGGTTTAATTCTAAAACAAGTTAAATGGAATCCGCTACGGCGCTGTTTTCTCTAATTATTGCTCTTCCCCTTTTGGGCTTCCTGATCAATGGATTGACAGGTTTATTTGTTGAGAGCTACAGAAATAAAAAACAATTAATAGGTAGTATTGCCAGCACGGCGGTATTCATACCCTTTGTAATAGCTATTTATTTCTTCATGAACATGAACGCGGGCTCAGAAGCGCTCGTCTATAAATTGTTTACATGGATGGAAGTAGGCACATTTAGTGTGGATGTTGCTTATCGTGTAGATCAATTGTCTGTAATGATGACCATGGTTGTGACGGGAGTTGGTTTCCTGATACATATCTATTCCATGGGATATATGTCTCATGATCAAGGATACTGGAAATTCTTCGCCTATCTGAATTTGTTCATTTTTGCGATGTTAAACCTGGTTTTAGGTAATAACCTTCTTCTTTTATTCTTAGGATGGGAAGGTGTAGGCGTTTGTTCATATCTGTTGATCGGTTTCTGGTATACTGATATGGCAAAGTCAGACGCCGCCAAAAAAGCTTTTATTTATAATCGTATTGGTGATTTCGCATTTTTGATCGCCATGTTCATGATCTTCCAAACCGTTGGGAGTTTGAACTTTGACGTAATACTTGGAAATCTTGACAGCTTTACTGAAGGATATACGGTTGCTATTGGATTATTAATGTTTGTAGGGGCGACCGGTAAAAGTGCTCAGATTCCATTATTTGTTTGGTTACCGGATGCGATGGCGGGTCCAACTCCGGTTTCAGCACTTATCCACGCAGCAACGATGGTAACTTCAGGTATTTATTTGATCTCAAGAATGTCGCCAATGTATGCAATGATTCCTGAAGTGATGATTGTTATTTCAATTATTGGTGCACTTACAGCAATTATTGCTGCTACCATAGCCATCACACAAAACGATATTAAAGGAGTGTTGGCATATTCTACTGTTTCTCAATTAGGATATATGTTCCTGGCGCTTGGTGCCGGTGGATTTACAGCCGCAATGTTTCATGTAGTTACACACGCATTTTTTAAAGCATGTTTATTCCTTGGTTCAGGTTCAGTGATTCATTCAATGGAACATGTTGAACACGGTTTACACGATGAGGGTAAAGATGTCCATTTCGATCCTCAGGATATGAGAAACATGGGTGGACTGCGTAAATACATGCCTTCTACTTATAAAACATTCTTGATCTCTACGATTGCAATTGCAGGGTTCCCACTATTGTCCGGGTTTTTCTCAAAAGATGAAATTTTAGCATTTACAATGAATGCAGGTTTTGTAGAAGGCGGGAGCTGGGTATATATGATGCTATGGGGAGTTGGTATTATTACAGCATTCCTGACGGCTTTCTATATGTTCCGTTTGACTTTGACAACTTTCCATGGCTCATTCAAACTACCTCAAAAAATAAAAGAAGCTGTTGGCGCTGAGAAATTTCTGCACGAAAGTCCTTGGAATATGACCATGCCATTATGGATACTTGCAGTTCTTGCAATATTCGGTGGATATCTCGGAGTACCGAACTTCATTGCAGAGACTTTTACCGGAGAACCGGCTCACATCAATTTATTACATGACTGGTTGTACAACATCAACGCTGATTATGGATTGGTGCTGGGTAAACCATTCAAATGGATTTTACTGGCAGCTTCTGTAATTGTAGCGGTTTCAGGAATTTGGTTGGCATTCAGAATGTATAACAACGACCAGCAGGAAGAATCAGATGCTAAGATCGCTTCAAGATTCGGTGGCTTGTACAGCGTTTGGAAAGACAAGTACAATCTGGATGACGTGTATGAAGGGTTAGTTGCTAATCCTACTGTGAAATTCTCTGACAAAGTACTTGCCGTATTCGACATGAAAGTTGTTGATGGTATTGTAAATGCTATTGCCGGAACGGTTCGGTTGTTCGGTAGCTTATTCAGATATTTGCAAACCGGTGTGGTTTCAAGCTATGCTCTTGCTTTTGTAATCGGGGTGATTGTCATCCTGTATTTAATGATTTCGTAATTTCTTCAAACACTTGATGGAAACACTACTAAATATCACCATTTATCTTCCGCTTTTAGGAATCCCCCTTATTCTGCTTTCAAAGAATGAGAACATGAAAAAGTGGAGCGCGCTGTTAGTAACCTCTGCTACCTTCCTGATCTCACTTCCATTGATGTTTAACTTTGATGTGGTGAATTCCGGAATGGCTCAATATCTCACCGAGGGCAGCAGAATAAGTTCAACTCTCGATATCAAATATCTTGTTGGTCTTGATGGGCTGAGTTTATTGCTCTTTATGCTTACAACTTTCATGGGACCGATTGTAATAATCTCTTCATGGAATTCTGTGTCAAAACATCTGAGCGGGTATTTGGCAATGCTTCTGTTGCTTCAAACGGCTTCCTTGGGAGTATTCGCTTCTCTGGATCTGTTGGTATTTTATGTATTCTTTGAGCTTTCGCTGATTCCTATGTACTTCCTGATCGGGATCTGGGGTGGAAGCGACAGAATCCGGGCAACGTTAAAGTTCTTTATTTACACATTGGTTGGTTCGCTGATCATGTTGGTTGGACTGATCTATGTTGGATACGATGCCGGTTCTGTAATGAGCGGTGTTAACTTCACGTTAGATTGGAGATTCTTATCGAGTGATATTTACCAAATCGGATTGGTTGAACAAACCTATTTATTCCTGGCTTTTGCGCTGGCATTCTGTATCAAAGTGCCACTGTTTCCATTCCATACCTGGTTGCCTTACGCACACACCGAAGCTCCGACAGCAGGTTCTGTGGTTCTTGCAGCAATTATGTTGAAGATGGGAACCTATGGTTTGATAAGAGTTTGTTTACCGCTTTTCCCGAATGCTTTCATGGAATTTGCTCCATACATGGCAACGCTTGCAGTGATCGGAATTATCTACGGTGCTTTGGTAGCGATGGTACAAAAAGACGTTAAGAAATTGGTTGCTTACTCATCGGTAAGTCACTTAGGATTTGTGGTATTGGGAATTTTCGCATTAAACACAGTAGCCGTTCAGGGTGCAATCATTCAGATGGTAAACCACGGACTTTCAACCGGGGCGTTATTCCTTATTGTTGGAATGATCTACGATCGTCGTCATACAAGAATGATCAAAGACTTTGGCGGGATTGCTAAAAAGATGCCGATCTTCACAGTTATGTTCATGATCGCAACGTTGGCTTCCATCGGACTTCCGGGACTAAACGGCTTCGTGGGTGAGTTTTTGATTCTGAACGGATCGTTCTTCTCAGAACTGTACGACAACAAAGTATTTGCAATATTAGCAGCTTCCGGAGTGATCTTAGCGGCAGTTTATATGCTGTGGATGTTCCAACGAGTAATGTTTGGTCCGCTTGAAAACGAAGAGAATAAGAAACTGGTAGATCTGAATGCTCGTGAGATCGGATTATTAGTGCCGCTCGTGATCTTTATGTTTTGGATAGGTATTCATCCGGTTAATTTCACAAAGTATTCCGAGAATCAGGTTACTGAATTGATTATTACATCCAAAGAAAAGAGTCTTGCAGTACTGGAAACTTCTAAGACTGAAGAACTTCCGGAATGGGCAAATTCTTTTTACGGAGTAGACGAAGAAACGGAATCAGAATCTTTAATGGTCTCAACTAACTAAAGTAAGTATGGAACCACTTTCAGAACAGGAAATTCAAAGCGCACTTTCTAATCTTAAGGGATGGGAGTTCGGGAATGATAAGATCAAAAAGGAATTTCAGTTCGGAGATTTTAAAGAGTCGCTGGCTTTTATAGTTCGTGTTGGGTTTGAAGCAGAGCAACTCACTCATCATCCGGAGTTATTTAATGTATATAATACGGTGAAAATTGAGCTGAGTACACACGACGCCGGAGACAGGGTTACGCAAAAGGATATTGATTTAGCAACCGCCATAGAAGGTATTATTTAAACTACGAGAATGGATTATTTAGGCGATTTACAAGCATTTTTACCGGGTATAATTACAGCATTGGCCGGTTTGGCAGTAATTACGATAGAAGCACTTAAAAGCGGACATAAGTCTGCATATTGGGTTACTTCTTTTTCACTGATCGTAGCTCTGTTTTTTGGAATCCAGTCATTGGGAACTCCATTACAGGAAGCTTTTTCAGGAATGTTGGTTCACGGCGGTATCGCAGCTTTTGGTAATGTGATCATTCTTATAGGTACGCTTTTCTGTGTATTCTTATCCAATGATTATCTGGAAGGAATTGATCACAACTATAATGAAGTGTACGGAATGATCCTTTTTGCAACTTCAGGAATGATCTGCCTTGCCGGAGCAAATGATCTCATTTCTCTTTTCTTAGGATTGGAAACTATGTCTATCTGTTTATATGTGATGGCAGGTCTGATCAAAAATGAAAAGCAGGGAGCAGAAGGTGCTTTGAAATATTTCTTACTCGGTGCATTCTCTACAGGATTTTTATTATATGGTGCAGCTCTTCTTTACGGCGCAACAGGAACTACAAGCATTCCGGGAATCGGCGCAGCAGCAAGCAGCGATCTTCTATTTTTAGCCGGAGCGGCTTTATTAATCATAGGATTTTTATTCAAAGTATCCGCAGTTCCTTTTCATATGTGGACGCCGGATGTGTATCAAGCTACGCCGACCACACTTACTGCATACATGGCTACTGCTTCTAAAGCGGCTACTTTTATGGCGATGATATTGGTTCTTTCCAGAGCGCTTCCTTCTGTTGAAGGGTTGGATTGGCAAGCAGTGCTTTCAGTTGTTGCGATCATCACAATGATCTTTGGTAATATCATTGCGTTGGTTCAGGATAACATCAAAAGAATGCTGGCTTACTCAAGTATCGCTCATGCCGGTTATGCGCTTGTTGGATTGTCAGCTGCAACACCGGAAGGGTACAGTGCAGTGGCATTCTATCTGTTTGCTTATACTATTATGAATGTTGGGGCATTTGGTGTGGTAGCTTATTACGAAAGAAACAAAGGTCTTGATTTTTCTGACGTCAACAATCTTGCCGGACTTGGTTTTAAAAAGCCAATGATGGGAGTGATGATGTCGCTTTTCTTATTCTCACTTGCCGGAATTCCTCCATTTGTAGGTTTTGTTGGTAAATACTATGTATTTGCAGCTGCTATTAACGCAAACATGGTTCCGTTAGCAATTGTGGGTGTGCTTGCCAGTGCAGCTAGTGTGTATTATTACTTACGTGTGATGGTATACTTATACTTCCGCGAAGCGCACAAAGAAACGGAAATGATCGATGCTTCTTTTCTTTACAAAGGCGCGTTGGTAATTCTCGCCTTACTCACCGTTTATTATGGTATTGAGCCTATCTTGCCAATGGGTGGGTTAATGGATTTGATTTCTGGTTTTTGATCGCTGATAGGATCACAGATTTCGTTGATTGATTTGATTTGCGTTCCGTAGCTCTGCTGCGGAATGCTAGTTGGAAGCTCCTGCTTCCAGAAATCTAGTTCTCAATTTTCGACCTCATCTGTCTTCTCCTTATCCAAGGAGAAGGACTTTTTAATTAAATTCATATAATCAAATGAAGGTAGTTACATTAATAAGTTGGTTTGACAAAGAAACAGAAGAACTAGTTGGCGAATATGATTTAGGCAATATTAGTCTTGAAGTTCTTAAGAGAGTTTTCGATCCAAGAGAAGAAGATCCTCTACTTTACGAACCTTATTGGATTAGCAAAAAGGAAGCAGATGAACTTAAAAAATATTTAGAGCTTCCAATTATTTTTGAATTTGATAAATATGATTACGATTTAGGGCGCTATCAAGCTAAACCAGATTAGATTCGCATTAAAGGGTCATCCTGAACTTGTTTCAGGATCTTAAGGAACGGCTTTGTTTGAGCTACTTTGCCTGATTTCTATTAAGGGTCTCTACAAAGATCCCGAAATAAATTCGGGATGACGTCTTTACTCTAATACTTTTTTGGTTTGATACTAATTATTTCTTCATTGTATGCAGTATGAAAGAAGATAGAACTGCCGATAAAAAAATGATTGCTGGATTATTCCTTGTTGGAATAGCACTATTTATAAGTCTATCAATTTTTTCTAGAAAACATTACCTAAAAACATCAGAAGAACATTTAGATCGTTTTTATACAACTAATTTACAAGGCGAGATTACCTATCTGAGTGCCAATGGAGGTAAATATTATTTCAACTTAAATTACAGTTCTAACAAATACTTTATACGTCCTAGAACAGTTCGAGATAATCAAAAATCATTCTATTTCGTAAAAGTTGGAGATTACTTTTATAAAGGAGCAGGCAGTGATACTGTTCTTATAGTTAGTCAAAATGATAGTCTGTATTATACTTTTTCTCTCGTTCCGTAGCTCTGCTGCGGAATGACCATTGGAAGCTCCTGCTTCCAAAAACTTAGTTTCTTGTTTCGACCTCATCTGCCTGCTGCCCCAAACTAGTGCAAGCGTATCGCTTGTACGGTATTTATGTCCTACCACCTCCAATCAACATAAGAAGCTCTTAACCGTTAATTCGCAGAACCTGAAGGATCTGCTTGCGTAAGTTTTCTGTAATTAAATCTAAGAGAAGCTTACACGAGAAGGACGTTTACGTCCGGCTTTCAGGAAATCAGATCTTACTTTTCGACCTCATCTGTCTTCTCCTTATCCAAGGAGAAGGACTTTTTAAACAGTTCAGAAGCAACTGAGCTATTTCATTGTCATTCCTGCGAAGGAAGGAATCTGAATCGTTATTATAAACCGAGATTTAAATTCAATCCAGATCTCATCATTTGCCGCGAGATGACCAGAAGTTTGTAAATAATATCCGATCTAATTTAGGAGTTTCCCTCCCTAATGTTAGGGAGGGATTAAGGGTGGGTCAGAACGTTTTTCTGTACTGGCTTAAAACTTTCCTTAAACCCACCATTGTAATCAAATCAATAATGCTGTATATTTAAGGCTCTCTGTTGTTTGGGCAAAGTGCCGGAATGACTGTTCTCACTTACGAGGACATCCAAAGACAAAACATACATACATGAGTACGAATTATTACGAATTCACTTATATCATCAATCCCGTTTTAGACGAGGATAAGTTTGCCGCTGTTGTTGATAAAGTGAACAAATTGATCGAAAAGCACGGCGGCGATGTTGATGAAGTTGAAGAGTGGGGCTTAAGAAAGTTTGCCTACGATATCGACAAGAAAAGCAACGGTTTCTATGTGAATATGTATTTCAACGCACCTGTTGATGCAATCGAAAAAGTAGAAAGAGCTTTAAAGATTGATGATGATGTTCTTCGATTTTTAACGCTTAAGTATGATGCAAAAATGTTGCGTCATCGCGAGCTTCAAAAGAAAAATGCAGTACCTGATGTATTTGCAGTAGAAACTGAAGAAGAAGACGCGGAAAGCGACGACTAAACATTCATCAACTAAAGATATTTTATTATGATTAACAATCCTTCACATCCGAAGAAAAGCATCCGCAAAGTAAAGCAATGTAAGTTTACTCAGGCGGGTTTGGAATACATCGATTACAAAGATGTTGATACGCTGCAACGTTTCACTAACGATCAGGGGAAGATCCTTCCTCGTCGTGTTACCGGAACAAGTGCTAAGCACCAACGTCAGCTTAACAGAGCTATCAAAAGAGCTCGTTTCTTAAGCTTGATGCCATATGTAGCAGAAAACCTTAGATAAGAAATTACAGAACTATGAAAGTTATCCTTAGAGAAGACGTAGAAAAATTAGGACAAGCCGGAGAGCTTGTTGACGTGAAAGACGGATACGGTCGTAACTACCTTATTCCTCAGGCTAAAGCTATTTTAGCTACCAAAAATACCATTGCAGAAATGGAACTCAGAATGAGACAAGCAGCAGCTCGTGCAGAATTAACTGTACAGGAAGCCAAAGAACTTGCTCAGCTATTGGAAGTTACTTCAGTGACTATTTCTGTTACTACCGGTGAAGACGATAAAATTCACGGAACCGTAACAAATGTTCAGATCGCTGATGCTCTTGCTGAAAGAGAAATCCTTGTTGACAGAAGAAATATTTCTATTGATGAAGATGTAAAAACTCTTGGTGAGTATACTGCAACGGTAAGCCTGGTTGGCGACTTAAATCCCAAAATTAAGTTCTGGGTAGTTAAAGCTGATTAAGCTTTGCGAGAAGTGAATACTTCGAAGCAATCATCACTTAGAGTATAAAAAGTGGAGAACGCTTCATCCGAAAGATTTCGGATTCGTGAATGAAAATAATTTCGGAGACGTTAAACTTTTTTGATAACTAGAGACTTTTAAAAAGGCTACATTAATATCAAATTAGCGAAACAAGAAAAATCCGAATGAAATTATCAAAATCGATATTAATGGGGATCATCTTCGCGATGTTATCCCCATTTTTTTTGTATGCCCAGATTCCTGATCCGGTTAAGTACGAAGTAGCAGAAATTCCTGATACAGTAAAAGCAGGCGAAGTATTTGAGATAATTATTGAAGCTTCGATTGAAGGAAAATGGCACCTGTACTCCGTATTAAACGATCCTGATGCTGGACCTTATCCTACCGAATTTTCCGCAAAATCACCAAATTTTGTATTAGCAGGTAAAACAGCTGAAACAAAAGCAGATATAGAATTCGATCCAAATTTTGAGGCAGAACTTGGATGGCACACCTCTTATGCAAGTTTTACCATTCCTGTTGCAGTAAAATCGGAATTACAAGGAAAGCAGACGCTGGACATCGAAGTGTATTATCAGGTTTGTGATGATCGTGTATGTCTGCCGCCCAAAAGAAAGTCAATTATTGCCGGTGTATTTGTTGATGGTGTATCTGATGAAGTATATGAAGGAGCCGTTGGTGGAACCGAAGTCTCTGAGGGAAGCAACTCATCAGCAAAAAAAGGAAGTTTCTCTGATGATGGAATCTTTTCTTTTCTCTGGATTGCGATTGTAGCCGGCTTCGCAGCTTTGCTTACTCCTTGTGTTTTTCCGATGATACCACTTACAGTTTCTTATTTTTCAAAACAGGAAGATGCAAAACGAGGAATTAGCTCCGCACTGATATTCGGAGTAGCTATTGTGATCACTTTTACGGTGATTGGTGCAGTTTTAGCGGCAGTTCTGGGAGCTTCAGGAGCACAAAACTTTGCTTCCAATCCAATTGTGAACTTGTTTATTGCTTTGGTTTTAGTTGGATTTGCACTGAGTTTATTAGGAATGTATGAACTTCAACTGCCTCACCAACTCACAAATTTCCTGAATAAAAAGAGCAATGAAAGCTCAGGCTTGGCTGGTATTTTATTTATGGCAATGACCATCAGTGCAGTTTCTTTTTCCTGTACAGCTCCGTTTGTGGGTGCCGTATTTACTGCTACAGTAGGTGGAGAATGGTTTTATCCAATTCTTGGGATGATCGGTTTTTCAGCGGCTTTTGCAAGTCCGTTTGTTTTATTTGCCATGTTCCCGAAATGGCTGGAAGCTTTGCCGAAAAGTGGTTCCTGGATGAATATTGTAAAAGTATTGCTAGGTTTTATAGAACTTGCCGCAGCATTCAAATTTTTATCAAATGCAGATCTGGTTTGGGAATGGGGAATAGTTTCACGTCCTTTGACCATTGCATTCTGGATCGTGATCTTTTTGATGGCAGGATTTTATGTGCTAGGGTTTATCACACTTAAGCATGAATCAAAGCCTGAGCAGATATCGACAGGAAGAATGCTACTTGCTATGCCTTTCCTGATGTTCAGTTTTTACCTGATTCCCGGCCTGATGGGATCATCTTTAGGAATATGGGACGCTTTCCTTCCCCCTAAACAACCAACAGATGTAAGTTTAGTAGCTTCGATTGGAGCCGGAGGTGCGGTCGGAGCAACGTCAGCTGACGAAGGCTGGAGTAAGGATTTTGAAGCCTCAAAAGAAACGGCCAAGACAGACGGGAGACCAGTCTTTATAGACTTTACAGGATATACCTGCACCAATTGTCGTGCAATGGAAACGAATGTATTTCCTTTAGCAGAAGTACAGGAGGCTTTCGGGCAAATGGAACTGGTAAAGCTTTATACAGATGGCGGTAAAGATGCTAAACAGAACCAGATGATCCAGTTTGAACTGACCGGGAATATCGCCTTGCCTACGTATGTAATCTACGATCCAATTTCTGAAACGGTAATTGATCAGGTATTGGGATATACTAAAGATGATAAGTTTACGTCATTTCTACAGGAAGGTCTGAATGAATTCAAATCAAGATAGAAGTTGACCCTGACCGGCGAAACCTTTAGCCTTAGATGACTTGAGTTCGACATAACAGAATTTATTATAAGTCATTCCTGCGAAGGCAGAAATCCAAATTGTACTTTAAGAAGAAGTTCATAAAACCTAAGTACTATTGAGATTCCAGGCATTCGCCGTGGAATGGTCCATCTTTTTATTTGATTTGTTTGGTTTTTGAATTCATGTACAGTAATAGTCACTAAATTTTGGCACACTGACTGCTTTACATTCAAAAAAAAGAATCTATATCATATGTGCGATAGCAGGTATGATTTTGTTGTGCCCGGAATTTTCTAAAGCTCAGAATGTATTAGAAAGCCAAACTTTTATTGATTCCGTAAATATTGATTCCGCCTATTACATTGGAGAGTGGGTTTTGGAGGAGTCGATTATAATCTCATCAGATTCGATAGCTATTCCAAATCAAAACTGGTTATATGATCCCATACGAGGAAATTTAAGCTTCAGGGAAACGAATTCATTTTCTTTTCAGGAGATTTCTAATGTCATTATTAGTTTTAAATACTATCCATACAGCCTGAGAAGGCTTTATAATGATAAAGCTGTTCAGCCTTTCGATTCTTCTTTATTTAATAATGATTCAGCCAATGGATTATCTGTATTTAGCTCAGCTAATCAGACCTACAGAAGCACAGAATCAGATCTACAGCAAAGAGGGAGCCTAAGCAGAGGTATTATTATCGGAACCAACCAGGATTTTGCCCTGGAAAGCGGTTTGGATTTTGAACTTTCCGGAAAACTAACAGAAGATGTAACCATTAGTGCTGTACTTACTGACAAAAGTATTCCCATTCAACCGGATGGTACCACTCAGAATCTCAAAGAATTTGATAAAGTTTTTATTCAGGTTGAGGCCCCGAATACCACCATCGAGATGGGAGATGTTGATATAAGTTTTGAAAAAAGTACGTTCGCCAGATTGAATAGAAGATTGCAGGGAGCAGCAGGTTACAACACTACATATTTTACAGAAGCTTCGGCAGCTGCTTCTGTGGTTCGTGGAGTTTTTAAAAGTATAAATTTACAGGGATTGGAAGGCGTACAGGGGCCTTACAGGCTTACAGGGAATGATAATGAAGAATTTGTAATAGTTCTTGCGGGTACCGAACGGGTTTATATCAACGGACAACAAGTTCAGAGAGGAGAAGAAGGAGAATATATCATTGATTATGGTTTAGGGGAGATCTATTTCACCAACAACATGCTTATCAAAGATGAAACCAGAATTGTTGTTGAGTATGAATACATTGATCAGAACTTTAACCGGACTTTAGTTGCAGCTGAAGGAGAAGGAAGTTTTTTAAATGACAAGTTCCGGATAGCCGCTACTGTAATCCGTCAGGCTGATGGAAACAATTTGCTATCCCAGCAAACACTTACCGAAAGTGATATTGATATATTGCGCCAGGCTGGAGATGACAGAAATGCAGCAAGAGTTTCAGGAGCTGAGCGGGTTGATCCGAATGAAGAAAACGGGAATGTGTTATATGCTCAGGTTGATACAGTTGTAAATGGTCAGGTATTTACCATTTTTAAAAATATTCCCGGATCTGAAGAAGCTGTTTTCAGAGTCAGGTTTTCAAATGTGGGTGATTTTCAGGGAAGTTACAGAAGAACCGGTACTTCCATAAATGGATTACTATTTGAATGGGTTGGACCGAATCAGGGAGATTATGAACCATTCAGAAATTTACCTGCTCCGATTGAACAACAAATGGCTGCACTCAACAGCTCTTTTCAAGTACATAAAAAAATTCGTGTGTTTGGTGAGTGGGCGGTAAGTGATTTTGATGAAAACAGATTTTCGGACCTTGATGATGGGGATAATACAGATCATTCATATCTGGGAGGTGTTCAGATAGATTCGCTTAAGACCGGAAAGGGATTGTTCAGTTTGAAAGCACAAAGAAGATTTTCGGGATCTAATTTTGAATTTTTTGAACGAACCAGAGATGTCGAATTTAACAGGAAATGGAACCTCACTAATTTTGAACAATCACAGGAAACAACGGATGAGTTAACCGCCCAATACGATTTCAACACCAATACGTCATTAAACGGAGAGTACGGATTTATAGAAAGAGCAGGTTTTTCGGGACAAAGACAGGCTTCAGCTTTTAGAACGCAAAGTGAAAGAGGGTTTCTGGGTACCTATGATCAGCAATGGATACAAAGTGAAGATGATTTACAGATGGTTGACGGAAAGTGGTTCAGACAACAAGGGAGAATTTCTAAAGAATTCAATAAAGAGAACTCAAACAATATTGTTACTCCTTATCTGAGTTTCGAGCAAGAAAATCGTTTACAAAGAGAACAATCAAGTGATTCACTTACAAATCAGTCTCTGAATTTCTTTGAAGTTGTTCCTGGGATAAGATATGAATCTCCTAAATGGCTGGTTGACTATTCTCTGAGCTTCAGGAACACATACCGCCCTGATGAAAATAACTTAGAAAATGAGTCTAAAGCCATTCAGCATTCTGTTCAAGTTAATTTATTCCCAAGTAATTACTTTTCTACTCAGAACAAAATCGCAATAAGAAATAAAGAATTCACGTCCGATTTTAAAAGCGAGGGAAATACGAATAAGAGATCATTGTTGATAAGATCAAATACGAACTATTCGTCAATCTCAGAAAATTGGGAAGGTAATTTTTTATACGAAGTAAACACCCAACGTCAGGCATTATTACAGGAGACATATATAGAAGTTGGACCTGAGATCGGACAATATGTCTGGGACGATCTGAACAATGATGATGTTGAGCAACTGGATGAATTTTTCCCGGAACTTACATCAAACGAAGGAACATATATACGACAATTTCTTCCTTCAGACGAACTTTTTCCTGTTGTTGATTTGAGAGTCAGATTCAGAAATAAACTACATCCCTTTGGGTACTTTAAAAATGAAGATGGGTTGAGTACTTTTTTAAATCAGATCATTTTCAGCTCAAGATTTGATATAGCAGAAAATTCAACCACAAATGATCTTTCGGATATCTATTTATTGAATATCCGTACTTTCAGAGATTCCTCTACTACTATTCAGGGAAGATTGACAATTGAGAAAGAAATTGATGTACTTCCTGCTTACGATGGCTTTGATCTTAATATCCGGTACAATCAGTTGCGCAGTCTTAATCGCCGTAGCAGCGAATTACAAACTCTTTACCAGGATGCTTTTGCAGTTGATTTCAGATATAATTTTACGAGTAGAGTTCAGGGAAACTCTAAAGTAGCTTCAGGCACGAACAAGACCTCGAGCAATTCTATAGCGAACAGAAATTTTAATATAAATTCCAAAATTGTGGAACAAAGTGTTGGCGCTACAATAAACAGATCATGGCGCACAGGATTCTCTGTTTCATATAGCTATAAAGAAGATGAATTCAGAGAATTCGAAAAGGTTGATGCACAAATTGTAAAACTTCGCAATACAAACAGATTCTTTTTGTGGAGAAAAGTACAGGTAAATACTTCAATGGAATTCAGGAATGTTAGTGTAAACGGAAACGTCAATGCAGTTGGAAATTTTGAGCTTACGGAAGGAACAGGAAGAGGTAGCAATGCAATTTGGTCGCTTGCAAGTAGTTACAGGGTAAGTAATCTCATAAGATTAAATTTAATGTATGATGGCAGAACAGTAGAAGATCGTGCAACTATACATACAGCTAAATTAACTTTAAAAGCTACATTTTAATAAAAACCTCTTACTCAGAACCAGAATTAAAAGCAACCAAAAAAAGTGTTTAAAGTTTGCTTAAAGTTAATTTTTCTGTACCTCAATACTTTGACATTTAGTATAAAATGAACTATTCTTTTGCCTCATTAAACTTAGACATTAACATTAAATATAAGCGGAGTGGACATGACATCGTCGATTGCTCTATTTTTTCTACAAGCCGATGCAGGCTTCTTTAACATCATCGTTGAGAAATTTAACGAAGGAAACAATGATGGATGGATGTGGCCTGTACTGGTTACACTAATCCTTGGATTGGCAATTTTCCTTGAAAGAATTATAACACTGAACCTTGCAGATATTAACACACGGAAATTCATTGTAAATGTACAGGAAGCATTGCAGGAAGGTGGTATTGAAGCAGCTGAGGAACTTTGCGCACAAACACGTGGCCCGGTAGCTTCTGTATTTCAGGCAGGTTTAATGCGTTCAAATGAGGGTATAGATGCTGCAGAAAAAGCTATTGCAGCTTACGGATCAATCGAAATGAGTTTTCTTGAAAGAGGGCTTGTTTGGTTATCTCTGTTTATCGCTATTGCACCTCTGTTCGGATTCCTTGGTACCGTAGTAGGTATGATCCAGGCATTTGATGATATTCAGGCAGCTGCCGATATCTCTCCTAGTATTGTAGCGGGTGGTATTAAAGTGGCACTTCTAACCACAGCCGGTGGTTTGATTGCAGGTATTATTCTTCAGATCGGATACAACTATTGTGTATCTAAAATTGATCGCTTAATCGCTGAAATGGAAGAAAGTTCAATTACTCTAATCGATTCTATCATTTTACTGAACGAAGGTAAGCCGTTGGTTACTCCTTCTGTTGATGACAGCGCAGATTCAGAATAATAATCCCAACCCATAAAAGTTAAATAGGAGATTATTATGGATATTTCAGGCTTGGCTGTAGGGCTCGCAGGATTGATGATAGTTGGTGGAATACTGGCAATGATCATATCCGGAATACGTAGCCTCACACAAGGAAAGCAAGATTTTAAAAGAATTGGCTTAATGATGATACCGGTAATTGTTTTTGTGATTACTTACTTCACATTAGGTCAGGACTTTGCAAAAGCCGGAGTAATGACTGCCGGTGTAATGATGGCAGGAATGATCTTAACGATCCTTCTTACCGGACTTCGTGGAACTTTTAAGTTTTAATTAAGCAATTATGCTATTAAAGAAACGTGAAAGAGAAAGTGCAGAAATAAATGGTTCGTCTATGGCGGATATTGCCTTTCTCTTGCTCATCTTTTTCTTGGTAACTACTACAATTAACGTAGATACCGGTATAGGAATGGTATTACCTCCACCGGTAACAGAGGATAATCCTCCTCCTCCTATCAAGGAAAGAAACCTAATGAAGATCCTGGTTAACAATGCAGGTCTTGTTACAATGGATGATGAGCCTACACCAATTGAAGAAGTTCAGTCGAAGCTTATTGAGTTTATTAAAAATCCGGAAGCTACTGAGGAATTAGCGGCAAGCCCTCAGGCAGCTATTGTTTCGTTAAAAACTGTTAGAGAAACACCTTACAGAATCTACATTGATATGTTGGATGAGGTAATTGGAGCTTATGCAGTGCTAAGAAACGAAGCTGCTAACCAAAATTACGGGCGTGATTATTCGCAACTTAATAAAGAGCAAAAAGATGCGGTGGATGAGATTTATCCAAAGAAAATTTCAATCGCTGAACCAGATCCGGAGTAAACACTATGGCACATTTTAAGAAAAAACAAGCCGGAACAAAGCAGGAAGTACCAACATCCGCAATGCCTGATGTTGTATTTATGCTTCTTTTCTTCTTTATGGTAACTACTGTATTGAGGGAAGTAACTTTGAAGGTTAAAATTGATTTAACAAAAGCTACTAATATCGAAAAGATCGAAGAAAAGCGACTGGTTTCTTACATCTATATTGGTCCTGAGCGTTTACCAAATAATAGACTTGGTAACGACAAAGTTCAGATCGACGATTCAATACAGGAAGATATTGGTGCAATACGTCAAATCATGTATGATAAGCTGCTTGAAGAACAAAGAATGATCGTTTCACTTCGTGTGGATGAAAGTTCTGAGTTTGGTCTTTTAACAGATGTTCAGGAAGAACTGAAGCAAGCACAAACTTTCAGAATAAATTATTCTACTAAAAGTGAGGCAACCAGAAACTAATTCTGGATTACACAAATTTGAGGCATCCATGAAGTTCATGGTTGCCTTTTTTTATTTAATGGACAGGAGAAATTATGGATCAGGAATTTAAAAGCATTCAAAGTGTTGGTCGGGAAGGGTTGATAAAAAAAATAACTGAGTATGACTATCACACAAATCAATCTACAATAAAAGGTATTGGAGACGACGCTGCTGTCTTAAAAAAGGATGGGAAAACACATTCTCTCATTAGTTCCGATACTTTTGTTGAAGGGGTGCATTTTGACATCACCTACACTCCTCTTCATCATTTGGGTTATAAAATTGTAAGTACGGCAATCAGTGATATATATGCTATGAATGGAAACCCAACTTCTGTTCTTATAAATATAGCAGTTCCTAATCGGCAGTCAACACAGATGATTGATGATCTGTATAAAGGAATCTACTCAGCAGGTTTTGATTATGAAGTAGAAGTGGTAGGTGGAGATATTACGGCCAACCACTCAAATATGGTAATAACAGTTACCGCTTACGGACAAGTAGACGGAAAAGCCATTACCTATCGTTCCGGAGCTAAACAAGGAGATGCAATATGTGTGACTGGTGATCTCGGTGCAGCTATTGCAGGGCTTAGAATTTTAATGAGAGAAAAAAAATACTGGCAAGAACATGGCAACGAAGCTGCGCAACCTGATCTTTCTGAATACGAATTTGTGGTTAAAAGACAATTAGTTCCGGCAGCGCGTAAGAATTTAATTGATGCGTTAAGAGAACATGAGATAGTTCCAAGCTCAATGATAGATGTTACACAAGGTCTTGTACATGAGGTAAGTCAGATCGCGTCTGCTTCAGGGTTAGGCGCTTATCTTTATCAAGCAGCAATACCGGTTGCTGTTGAAACACGACATGTAGCAGATGAGATGGAAGAAGATGTAGATCGTTATGCTTTGTTCGGTGGTGAAGATCTTGAAATAATATTTACACTACCGGAGAAAGAAGTAGAACAGTTCGTTGAACAATTTAATGACTTTTCCGTAGTTGGGCGAATGGTTCCCAAAGAAGACGGCATGAAAATGCAAACAGCAGAAGGAGATGTAATTTCTTTTGATGATTTGTCATAAAAAAACCTATGGCACGTTTTTTGACTTAACTTAGTTTAAAAAAGCATACTTCCTCAAAGATATATTTAATGTGTATATTTGAGATTCACTAACATCAGTTTATATCATTTAGATGGCAGATAAAAAATCCGCTCCAAAAAAGAAAATTAAAGCACCAGAGAAAGATTCAAATCCGAAGGATAAGTCGAAAGCGCCAAAGTTTCCGACATGGGGATTTCTGGTAATATTTTTAGTGCTTCTTGTCGCTCAGTTTATTTATTCGGGAGTTCAGGTTACCAACAATATCAAATACAGCATTTTTTTAGAGCATGTTGAAAATGGATACGTTGAAGAGATACTCATTAAAAATGGTTCTTACATAGAGGGAAAATATACTCAAAAAGCCCTTGCTGAAGGAGTTGTAAATGCTCCGGCTCAGGAGGATAATAACAGCTTTAATCTGGGTGGTGAAGATGAGTCTTACCTGAGGTTCAGAACAACTATGTTGCGCGGCGATGATATCCGTCCGGTTCTGGATGCCAATGATGTGGAATATGAAGTGACTATCGAAGAGGACTGGTTCAGCGGTGTGTTTGTTTGGTTGATAATGATCGCTTTAGCGATTGGTTTCTGGGTGCTTATTCTGAGAAGAATGAATCCGGGACAACAGGTTCTGAATATCGGAAAAAATAAAGCCTCACTTTACGACAAGCAGACAGATACAAAAACCACATTCAAAGATGTGGCAGGACTAGATGAAGCGAAGGAAGAAGTAAAAGAGATAGTAGACTTCCTTAAATCTCCATCAAAGTACACAAAATTAGGTGGTAAAATCCCAAAGGGCGCATTACTGGTAGGTGCTCCGGGGACCGGTAAAACATTGCTTGCAAAAGCTGTAGCAGGTGAAGCAGAAGTTCCGTTTTTCTCATTGTCAGGTTCTGATTTTGTTGAGATGTTTGTTGGAGTAGGTGCGGCTCGTGTTCGTGATCTGTTCAAACAAGCAAAAGAAAAAGCACCATGTATCATTTTTATAGATGAGATAGATGCAATTGGTCGGTCCAGAGGAAAAGGTCAAATGCCCGGTTCTAATGATGAACGGGAAAATACACTGAATTCATTGCTGGTAGAAATGGATGGCTTTGCAACGGATTCAGGTGTGATCATTCTTGCTGCTACGAACCGACCGGATGTTTTGGATAACGCATTGTTGCGCCCGGGTAGATTTGACAGACAGATCAGTATAGATAAGCCCGATAAAAACGGAAGAGAAGCTATTTTTAAAGTTCACTTGAAGCCTCTGAAATTGAGTAAAGAAGTGGAATCTAAAAAATTGTCGGCGCAGACTCCGGGATTTGCAGGAGCTGAAATAGCTAATGTTTGTAATGAAGCCGCACTCATAGCTGCCCGTAAAAATAAAAAGGCAGTTGATATGGATGATTTTGAAAGCGCTATTGACAGGGTCATAGGCGGGCTAGAGAAAAAGAATAAGATCATTTCACCAGAAGAGAAAAAGATTGTTGCCTATCATGAAGCTGGTCATGCAGTTGCCGGTTGGTATCTGGAACATGCAAATCCATTAGTGAAAGTTTCTATTGTTCCAAGAGGATTGGCTGCGTTAGGTTACGCACAGTATTTGCCTAAAGAACAGTTTCTGCATCAAACCGAACAGTTAATGGACGAAATGTGTATGACTTTAGGCGGCAGAGCGGCAGAAGAAATCGTGTTCGGAAAGATTTCTACAGGTGCTTTAAGTGACCTGGAAAGAATCACTAAAATGGCGTACAGTATGGTTTCTGTATATGGTTTAAACGATAAGATCGGGAATGTTTCTTTTCACGACTCTAAGCAAAACGATTATAACTTCCAGAAACCTTATTCAGAGTCTACAGCGAAAATTATAGACGAAGAAGTCAAAAAGATTATAGATGAAGCTTATCAGCGAACAAAAGATTTGTTGAGCGGAAAAAAGAAAGAGCTTGAGATATTAGCTAAGGAATTATTGGATAAAGAAATACTATATCAATCTGACCTTGAAAAATTAATTGGTGAACGACCCTTTGACACCAAAACTACTTATGAGGAATACACTACTCCTGATGCTGAAGTGGTAGATGATGAAATTGAATCTGACTCGGATTCTGAAGAGAAAACTGAAGAGTCAAAAACAAGTTCTAATAATGGAACCGAAACTGATTCAAAAAAAGAAAGTCAGGAACCAAAGGAGGAATCAGAAAATTAAGCCGATTAATCGCTCTCATAGGCATTTATCCGGCTTTTCAATTGCTTCTTAACATTCAGGTAATAAAGCGGTAATTAAAGCATAAACTGTTGGTAACAGTATAGCAAAGTGCTGTTGGTATTTTTTGATCACCAAATAAAGTGATCAAAACAAAATATCAGCACACAATGAAAATTCTAAAACACTTCTTAACCTTACTGCTCTGGGCATGCTCTTTTGCAGTATTTGCGCAGGGAACCGGACAAATAACAGGGACCATTGTCGATGCCGAAAATGGCGAGACAATTATAGGCGCCAGCGTGGGAATAACGGGAACTACTAAAGGATCAGCAACCGATCTGGACGGTCATTTCTCAATTCGTAATTTAGAAGCAGGTACATATTCTTTAACAGTATCCTATATCTCCTATACAACTCAAACGGTAACGGGTATCGTGGTTTATGAAGGTGAGTCTACTTCTATTAACATCGCACTGGAAACAAATGTAACAGATCTGGATGAAGTAGTGGTTACTGCTGAGGCTATAAAAAGCGGTGAAGCTGGTCTACTCTCAATTCAAAGAAAAGCAATTGCAGTTCAGGACGGAATTTCTTCCGAAGAGCTTTCACGTTCCACGGATGGTAATGTTGGTTCTGCTATGAAGCGTGTTTCAGGAGTCACCGTTGTTGGTGGAAAAGACGTTTATGTACGTGGATTAGGAAACAGATATAGTAACGTTCAGTTAAATGGGTCTCCGATTCCATCTACAAATCCCAATAAAAAAGAAGCTCCGGTAGATATTTTATCCAGTGGTATAGTAGATAATATCGTTGTTCAGAAAACATATACACCGGATCAGTCAGGTGAATTTTCAGGAGGTTCTGTTCAGATTGTTACGAAGGAATTTCCGAACAACCCGAATATCACTTTTTCATATACAACAGATGTTAATACAAATTCCACATTCAAAAACTATTTAGGATATAGCGGCGGAGGAACAGATTTCTTAGGGTATGATAATGGTTTCAGAAGCCTACCTGAAGACGTTGAAGATAGCCAGATAACAAACACAGAAGAAGCCGGAAGAATAGTTAGCTCTCTGAACAATTCGTGGGCTTCAAAGAATATTCAATCTCTTCCCGGCCAAAAATTTGGATTCAGCTATAGTAATCAGTTCAATCAGGACAAGATGCCAATAGGAATAGTTTCTAATGTAAGTTACAAATATGCTACTGATTCCAGAACTGATGAAAACTTTCGCTACATCAATAATTTCAATGAAAACACAGGTGAGACTCTTCTCGGGTCTGATTATATCCGTAACTCAGGCGAGGAGAAAACCAGCATTAATGGAATGTTGAATATATTTGCTAAGCCTAATGAGCTAACAAAAATAGGAATGAAGAATTTATACTCTAATTCTTCAAATAATCAATATTCTACTATTGAAGGCTCTTATTATAATTTTGATAATGACAACAGGCAAACAGTAGCTGAGTTTGATCGAAGAGCCATTTATTCCTCTTCTGTGATTTTTGAAACTTATTTTCAGGATTTTATGGAGTCCAGCCTGGATGCATCCATAACATATTCTAAAGCTGTTCGTGATCTTCCGGATCGAAGAACTACACAATATGTAAGAACTGACAGAGGTGATTTAGAAGTAATTTTGCCATTCAGAGGTAACTCTCACTTCTTCTCGTATCAAAATGATAATAACTATTCAGCTAAACTGGATTATGACTTCAAACCTGTCGAGAAAATTAATATAAAAGTTGGTGGTTTCGCACTATATAAAGACAGAGATTTTGAATCATATAAACTAATTTATGAAGATAATCCATCCTCAAACGCCCCTGATATAGATAAAACTCTTTCAGCTGAAGAAATATTCACTACAGAGAATATCCTTAATGAAAGCTTAGTGCTTACCGAACGTACAAGTTCCAGAGATTCTTATAATGGAGAGCAGGAACTGACTGCAGGATACTTTTCTTTGAATTGGTCTCCAACAAGTCAATGGAATTTTGTTACCGGATTAAGAGCTGAAAATTCATCTCAATCTATAAATAGTGATGTTTTGGTAGATGAGTTAGATCTTTTACCTGCGTTCAATGCTACATTCAGGCCATCGGAAAAAACAAACCTAAGAGGGGCATTTTCAATTACGCTCGCTCGTCCTGAGTTCAGAGAGCTTTCCGAATTTAATTTTCAGGATTTTGTAGGTGGAAGAACTGTTTTTGGGAACTCAGATCTGCAGAGAACTAAAATATATAACTATGATCTCAGACTCGAAACATTTCCAAATGTAGGAGAATTATTTGCATTCAGCCTTTTCTACAAGAAGTTTGAGAATCCGATTGAAGTATTCTACAGGATCACACAAAATAATGAAGTAAGATACGATAATGTAGAATCCGCAAATTTATACGGTGTGGAAATTGAAGGGCGTAAAGACCTCACCAATAAATTTCGGTTAAGCAGCAACTTCTCATACATATTGTCAGGCGTAGAATACGCAGATGGAGCTTCAGCTGGCCGCCAAGCCAACGCTGACAGACCTATGTTTGGTCAGTCTCCTTATACATTAAATATGAATGCATACTATTTAATGCCCTCTATTGATTCTGAGCTCACTTTGTCTTTCAACAAGTTCGGAGAGCGTATTTCTGCTGTTGGTAACAACGAACAACCGGATGATGAGTATGAACAATCATTTAACAAACTGGACCTGAGTTTCACTAAGAATTTCAGAAACGCATCCGTCAATGCAAGTATCGAAAATATTCTCGGTGATAATGTAGTCTACAAGCAAGGTGATATTATCACAAATCAATACGAGATAGGAACCAGTTTTTCAATCAGTTTTAGCTATTCATTCAATTAATAATCAAAAAAATAAACAGTAAAAAATACTATGAAATCTAATCTTAAGCTTCTAAGTCTATTTGCGCTAGCATTGTCATTTACATTTATGTCCTGCAGTGACACAGATGGAAATGATGAAGACACTGAAATTCCGGCTATATATGCAGCTCTTCCCGGAACTGTTATTACTGAAGATACAAGATGGTCAACAAATCAGGAATTAACAGGTCAATATTATGTGTTACCCGGTGTAACACTGACCATAGATGCAGGAATCGAAGTAAGCTTCACATATCATAATAATGATATAGATAAAGTAGGTGCTATTATAACACTTCCAGCAGATGTAGAAAATTTTGATACTCCTCAGCCAAGCGGAAGATTAGTAGCGGAAGGTACTGCAAACAACCCTATTGTATTTACTTCAGCTCGAGATAATAAACTTCCCGGAGACTGGGGTGGAATTGTGCTGGCAGGGGAAGGAATTAACAACATAGAAGGGGGAAAAGGAGAAGTTGAAGGTCTACCGGATGCCATTCAGTATGGTGGCATGAACAATAACGACGACAGCGGAATTCTGAAATATGTTCGAATCGAATACGTAGGTTTCTCTTTCGCTGAAGGTTCAGAACTAAATGGCTTAAGTCTTTATTCAGTAGGCTCAGGTACTACTTTAGAATATATACAGGTTTATAAGTGTACTGATGACGGTTTTGAGTGGTTCGGAGGCTCAGTTAATGCAAAATATTTGATTTCTTCTTTCAACGATGATGATTCTTTCGATATGGATGAAGGTTGGAACGGAAATGGTCAATTCTGGTTAGGAGTACAGGCTGCAGGAGCGGATAATGGGTTCGAATCTGACGGAGTTAAAACGTTAGGTTCCGGTGGAGAGACTAACCCAACCCTTTATAATGTTACTTTAGTTGGATTGAAGCAAGACGGCGCAACTAAAGATGCTGAAGATAAAAACTATGGCATGCGCTTAAGAGAAGAATTCAACGGAACACTTGAAAACTTCATCATTACGGATTTTGATGGACTGAATTTCAAGCTTGAAGACGATACCAGAGATTTGTTCCCGAACAGCCTTTCTATCGATAACACAATTGTCTGGAATAATGAAGGTTTCAACAATGCTGCTGATTCAACCGATTTTGGTGCAGTAACAATGGAACAAGCGCCCGGATTCACAAATGCAGCAGGTTATGATTACACAGTTGCAAATCCGGTAACAGGTGCAACCCCTCCAAGTAACAATTTCTTTAATTCAAGTGCGACTTACATAGGAGCGTTTGGTTCCACAAACTGGGCAACAGGAAATTGGGTTAGATGGACTGATAACTAGCTTAGAGTTTGAAGCTTACTCTACATATTACGTCTCACAGAAATTGTGAGGTGTGCTGATCACATGAGAGTTCTGATGAAATCGGAACTCTCTTTTTATTAATAAAGGAAATATTTTTTAATGCTTTATTCTCTTTGCGATATATTCTGTTTTCTCCTCGGTACTGATTTCTTGCTCATCGGTCTCTTCAAGTAAAAGATCGATATGCTCTGAATCCTTACCTTCCTTAATAGCTTCCCATGCTTCGCTGGTTACTATCGTTTCTAAGTTCTGCAATCGGGTAAGAATCTTTTTCTGTTGATCTTGATTTTTTTCTAATGAATTCAAAACTTTAGCAAGGCTGTCTTTCATTTCCGAGCTGGTGGAACTAACACTTTTATCTAAATCACTCATTTTTTTGTTACTCTTTGCTCCAAAATAAATCATGGCGAAAAGAATAAGTGTCGTTATAGAACCAGTAATTAAAACTAAAATAGTTGCAAAAGTCATAGCTTTGAGGATATTTGTTAATAAAGATCAATAGAAAATAAGATCAATAAATAATCATGAAGTTAATTATTGAGTGTATCCAAAAAAAATAGCTTTTTAATCAATGATGTAAATATTTTTGTAAAAGGAACCCCGAAGCAATTCAAACGGTTGTGAAGATAAATCAAAAAAGGACTTGAATTGGTATTTGTAACTCGTAAAACACATTTTAACGCTGCACATCGGCTGCATAATCCGTCCAAAAGTGATGAATGGAATAAGAAGACTTTCGGAAAATGTAACCACCCGAACTGGCACGGGCATAATTATGTGATGGAAGTAACCGTGGCCGGAAATCCTGATCCTGAAACGGGTTTTATAATTGATCTTTCTGATTTAAAGCAGATCATTGAAGAGAAAATTGTGGAGCCTTGCGATCATAAAAATCTGAATTTGGATGTCCCTTTTTTGGAAGGAATCTTACCCAGTTCAGAAAACCTGGTAAAAGCTTTTTATAAAGAGCTTAAAAAAGAAGTAGAAGAAGCTTCTTCAGAAGGGGGAGTACTTTATAGCGTTAAGCTCTACGAAACCGAAAGAAATATTGCAGAGTATTGCCCTTTTAAGAATGTTTAGCTTTTAAGACACTCAGTTTTTTTGAACGCTGATACCGCCGATTGATTGGATAGTCACAGACTTACATCTCGTTCCGAACGTCCCGTTCGGAATGCCTTGTTTGAGGCTCCGCCACAATGGAAGCTGAGCTTCCAAATTCGTATCACGCAGCAGAGCTACGTGACAAGGTAAAGCGAAGACTTGATATTTTTCGAATAGAAGGTCATTTAAAGCCCAAAACTTTTTCCACTCTTTTGGGTTTACAGAATCTAGAAGATGGTTCTCATTTGGTAGTAACCAATGATCAAAAACTGAAACAAACTCACAGTTTTCGAAACCAATTGGTTCACCTTCATTATTTCTAGCTACACTTTCTGTCATAAGCGGTATAACATACTATTAATGAACATTGTGTTAATTCTTCTTCCCATTCTTTAAAGCCAAGCTCGGCTCAGGAACATAATGTCCAAGTCCACCGGCTCTTTTATCGTTAAAAGTGGTTGGGATGTCATTGTTAGCCGTTCTTTCAGCCCAGGTAACGTGCTCGGTTCCATCATCACGCTTTACCATGGTAATGCATTCCTCAACCGGACAAACCAAAGAACACAGATTACAGCCCACACAATTATCTTCAATGATATATGGAACCCGGTTGTCAGGATCGTCTGACAAACCAATCGCCTGATGAGCTCCGTCTTCACAGGAAATGTAGCAAAGTTCGCAGCCTATACATTTGTCTCCATCAATTTCAGCTACAACTTTATGTTTCAGGTTCAAATCTTTCCATTCCTTCACATTCGGAAGTGCTTTTCCTTTAAAATCATAAATGGTTTCGTAGCCTTTGTCTTCCATAAACTGAATGAGTCCGGCTTCCATTTCTCTCACAATTCCAAAGCCATAATGCATCACAGCAGTGCAAACCTGAACGGAACCACATCCGAGTAAAATATATTCCACAACGTCGCGCCAGTTCTCAATTCCGCCAATTCCACTGATCGGAGTATCTTTTGTGATGGCATCCTGCGCCAGTTCTTTAACCATATTCAAAGCAATGGGTTTAACTGCAGGACCACAATAGCCACCGTTTGAACCGGCTCCATCCACAACAGGGTAGGGCGCATACGAATCCAGATCGATACCAACGATACTTTTGAAAGTATTAACAAGAGAAATAGCATCGGTTCCACCTTCAACAGAAGCTCGACCGGGATCAACAATATGGCTGATATTGGGTGAAAGTTTAGTAATTACCGGAATATTTGCGGCTTCCATCACCCATTCCACAATGGTTTTCAGAACATCGGGCTCTTGTCCAACGGCAGAACCCATTCCTCGTTCACACATTCCATGCGGGCAACCAAAATTCAGTTCCAGACCATCAGCCCCGGCATTCTCACAATCCTTGATGATCTGTTCCCATTCTGCTCTGCTTTCTACCATCAGAGAAGCAATTACAGCATGATCCGGAAAGTACTTTTTTACTTCTTCAATTTCTTTGAGATTGTCAGCGAGCGGGCGATCAGTGATTAACTCAATATTATTAAAACCTGCCATTCTTGTATCGCGGTAATCAACTGAACCATATCTACTGGAGACATTTACAACAGGTACGCCAAGTGTCTTCCAGACGGCACCGCCCCAACCGGCTTCAAAAGCTTTCATTATCTGATAACCGGAGTTTGTGGGAGGAGCGGACGCCAGCCAAAAAGGATTCGGAGCTTTTATTCCTGCAAAATTGATTGATAAATCTGCCATAATAAATTGATTATTAACTATTGATGATTGATTATTTATTCAGCCAGTTTTCTATTCCATGAGCTGCTTGTTTGCCATCATACGCTCCGTTTACCACTTCGGCTCCACCATTTACAGCATCCCCGCCGGCAAAGTATTTGGGGTTTCCCGATTGAAAGCTTTCCTGATCGACTACAATTCGAGTGCTTTTGTCGATTTCCAATCCATCGATCAATCCAAAGAACTCACCAAGTTTTGCTTGTCCGGTTCCTTTAATTACGAGATCGCAGTCTATTACGAACTCACTTCCTTCGATGTATTCAAATTTTCCGTTTTTGGTTTCAGTTTTAACAAACTTCACTCCGGTGGCTTTTCCATTGCCTGTTATCTCAACAGGTTGAACGTTGAATAATCCTTTTGCCCCGGCATTGCGCGCAAGATCGTATTCAAAATCGTAGCCACCCATTTCTTCTTTCGAACGGCGATATGCCAAGATCACATTATCAGCTCCCATTCTTGCTGACTCAGAAGCCGCATCCATGGCCGTATTACCACCACCAATCACGATTACTGAATCAGGGACTCTGACTTTGTGCTCAGTCATGCGAAGTTCTTCAACAAACTCTACTGCACCAATCACATTTTCTTTTTCCACTCCCGGAAGATCAAGATCAGCAGTTGGACCAAGACCAACCCCGATAAAAATGGCGTCATAATCTTTCTCAAGCTCATTCAATTGGTCCTTGGTTGTGATGGATTTTCCATAATGAATCCTGAACCCAAGTTGATCTTGAAGATATTCAACTTCATCCAGAACTTCTTTGTTAGTGATTTTATAAGGAGCAGTTCCATGTACAGCAAGTCCGGAGGGTTTGTCTTTGGCTTCAAAAATATCCACAGAAAAACCTAAAGTTCTAAGTTCGCATGCACATGAAATTCCTGCAGGTCCGGCTCCAATTACAGCTACTTTCTTTCCATTATCTTTGCCGGGTTTGAATATTTCTTTTTTTGATTTTATAACCTGATCAGTAGCAAAATTCTGAAGACGCCCGATATCGATGGGTTTTACATCCTGATGATTATACACGCAAGCACCTTCGCAGAGTACTCCGGTTGGGCAGACTTTTCCACAGGTATTTCCGAACCAGTTTTTATCGAAGATAGTTTTTGCAGCACCTTCAGCGTTTCCGGTTTGGATCTGCTTTATGAATAATGGAATATCAATCCCGGTTGGGCAGGCAGTAACGCATGGAGCGTCATAACAAAACAAACACCGCGAACTTTCATAGAACGCCTCTGTGTTGTTCATTAGCGGCTTTTTCTGAGCAAAGTTCTTATGAAAATCTTCGCTGGATTCCGGTCTTTTATATTCTGCCATAACTAAATCCTATTTGATCGCTGATTAATTTGAATTGAATGAACTCGTTAATTAAAGTTCAGTGAGTTTATCATACGTTTCAGGTCTCCGATCTCTGAAGAACTGCCATGTAGATCTCACTTCATCGATCATATCCAGATCAAATTCAGCTACTAATAGTTCGTCTTTGTCTTCTGAAGCTTCAGCGAAAATTTGTCCGCGTGGATCTACAAAGTAGGAGGTTCCATAAAAACGACCAAGATCCCAGGGCTTTTCTTCTCCCACACGATTGATACATCCCATGAAATAACCATTGGCAGCGGCATGAGCAGGTTGCTCTAATTTCCAGAGATACTGAGACAGCCCTTCTACAGTAGCAGATGGATTGTAAACGATCTCAGCTCCGTTTAAACCAAGAATTCTGGCTCCGTCAGGAAAATGGCGATCGTAACAAATATACACGCCCACCTTTGCATACTTAGTTTGGAAAACGGGATAACCAAGATTACCCGGTTTAAAGAAAAATTTCTCCCAAAATCCGGTGGTATGAGGAATATGGTTTTTTCTGTATTTACCGAGATAAGTTCCATCTGCATCAATAACAGCTGCGGTGTTATAAAAAACTCCGGCTTGTTCTTTCTCATAGATTGGAACAATGATCACCATCTGGTACTTCTTAGCATATTCCTGCATCATCTCGGTTGTTGGACCGGGAACAGTTTCTGCAGAAGCGTACCATTCTTTGTCCTGTCCCGGACAGAAATAAGGCGTGTTAAAAATTTCCTGCAAACAAAGAATCTGAACGCCTTTTTTACCCGCTTCTTCGATATATGGAATATGCTTATCGGTCATGGCTTTCATGATCTCTTTGATGCTTCCTTCTCCTTCGGTCATAGGAAGACTCATTTGAATAAGACCTGATTTAACTTTTCTTGGCATAATGTTTCTTTATTTGATTTCAGTTTAATTGGCAGATCGGTATAAAACTATCTGCTGAATTCTTTTAGATCACATAGGATGTTTTTCCGCGTTTCACGAATTGTCCGCTACCAGGTTCGAGATGACATTCCTCATTTTCGATAGCGATTTGTCCACGGAGCAACACAGTTTCTGTTTTTCCGGTTACTTCCCAACCTTCATAGCTGGAATAATCTACATTCATGTGATGGGTGTCATTTGAAATAACATGCTCTTTTTCGGGATCAAAGATCACGATATCTGCATCAGTTCCAACGGCAAGTGTTCCTTTCTTCGGATACATTCCAAAAATTTTAGCCGGATTGGTGGCAGTAACTTCTACAAATTTGTTGAGCGAAATCTTTCCCTTCTTAACTCCTTCTGAAAAGATCAATTCCATGCGATGCTCAATAGCAGGATGTCCGTTCGGAATCTTTGAAAAATCGTCTTTTCCCATTTTCTTCTGTTCCCAGGTAAAAGGGCAGTGGTCTGTTCCGATCACATTCACCAAACCTTGTTGTAAACCCGACCAAAGTGCTGCCTGATCTTTTTTCTCGCGGATCGGTGGGCTCATTACCCATTTTGCTCCTTCAAAATCTTCTTCATAAACGGAAGCATCGACCAGTAAATACTGAGGACAAGTCTCTACAAAAACACGTTGATTTCTAAGTCCGGCTCGTTGAACCGCATTGAGTGCGCCTTCACAAGTCATGTGAACGATATATCCGGTACATCCCGTGTAATGGAGCATATCAGTAAAACGAGCGCTCGCTTCAGCTTCAGTAACTTCAGGCTGAGAAAGATAATGATAGAGTGGAGCGGTCTTTCCCTCGGCAAGATGTTTGGCAATCAGCGAATCAATTACATCGCCGTTGGTGGCGTGTACTGTAACCAATCCACCATGTTTCTTAACAACTTTCATAAGTTGAACCATTTGTCCGTCATCGATCATTAAAGCGCCTTTGTACGCCATAAATGTTTTGAAAGATGTAATTCCTTCTTCTTCGATGAACTCTACGATCTCTTTGGCTACATCATCATTGAAATCAGTAACGGCCATATGATAGGAGTAATCACCAATGGCTTTGCCTTCTGATTTTTTTTGCCAGGTTTTTAAAGCGTTTCTGAGGGTGTCGCCCTGCGTTTGGAGAATGAAATCAATAACAGTGGTAGTTCCTCCAAAAAGAGCAGCACGTGTTCCGGTTTCATAATCATCACTGGAGAAGGTACCCATAAAAGGCATGTCCAGATGGACATGAGGGTCGATTCCTCCGGGGAAAACTAGCTTGTTAGATGCATCAATGATTTTATCGGCTTTATAGTCCAGGTTTGCCCCAATAGCTGAGATCTTTCCATTTTCAACATACAGATCAGCGATGTAGTCTTCTGATGCAGTGACAATTCTACCGTTTTTAATAAGTATTGATGACATAAGGCAATTACTAAGTGTGAATTTCTTTGGTTTCTGTCCCGGTTTGATGATCCTTCATTAAATAGTAATAGAGAATGAATGCTACCCCGAAACCTGTAAACCATGATAAACTATATAAATAACTCAGGGATGGAATCCAAAACCCGATAAGTGCTGTTAAAACCCCGGCTGCTAAAGCAAACATTGCTGCTTTATTAAAACCCGATCCGCCATAAGAGTATTTACCTTCAGGTTTATAAAGTTCATACAGAGCTAAGGTCTTGTTTCGAATCAAGTAATAATCACAAAGCAATACTCCTAAAACAGGACCAAGTAAGCCGCTTACAAATACGAGAATAGCTCCGATATCATCAGCAAGCCACCAGGGGCAGGTAATAATTCCTACAACTCCGGCAATTACTCCACCGGTTCTGAAGTTCAACTTTTGAGGTAATACGTTAGCAATAGCATTGGCCGGAGCTATAACATTAGCCGCTATATTGGTACTTAATGTGGCAATTATTAAAGCGATCTGAGCAAAAATTACTATTCCCGGATGCTCAAATTGTGCGACGAGAGAAACAGGATCCCATGGCGTATCTTCCACGATCATCACATTTTTAAAGGAAATGATTGCAGCACAGGTTACAAAAATGGCAACGAATGAGTAGAAGGTCATAGTTGTCGGTAATCCTAAAAACTGACCTTTAATTTGGTCGGTCTGGTTTTTTGATAGTCGTGTTATATCCGCAATACTGATTGCCATGGTAGCCCAAAATCCAACCATAGCAGTAAACCAGATCAGGTAGCTCCAGATCGTTGGTTGTGAATCGGAAGCAGATTCTTCTGCATATACAGATACCGAACTTGATAAAACTCCATCTGTATTTTTAAACTGAACCAAAACAGGTTCTTCACCTGAGGTATAGTTTTCAGAAAATGGAATTGAAATATTGGATGAAATTGAAGTGATAGGTTGCCAACCAAGGTCGTCATATCCTGAAGTTGTTGGAATCTTGACAGAAACTTCTGAAGCTTTCGCATTTCCATCCAGATCAGCTACTACATTTAAATTTAATAGGTATTTTGAAGAGTTGGTTTCTGAGACTTGTAAAGAAGCTGTAGTTTTTTGAAGCTGAGCTCCCTGATCAAGAACGGCAGAAAAACTTCCGGCATTGTTATATCCCCAGCCAATCAGAATTAGTCCGATCAGAATCAAGATCGGTGCTGAGTAATTTTCCAACCATTTTATGGATTCTGTTCCTTTCCAGATAAAATAAATGTTGATACACCAAAACAGACCGAAGCATATGAATTTCCCAAGATCCAGTTCCAGAGATCCAGACTGTCCCGAAATAATATTCCAGATAGAATAAAAAGCTAATCCTCCGATCCATGTTTGAATTCCGAACCAACCACAGGCAATAATTCCACGAACCAGAGAAGCGATATGAACGCCGTAGATTCCAAATCCGGCTCTGCCAAAAACAGGAAACGGGATTCCGTATTTCACTCCGGCATGCCCACTGAGTACCATAGGAATGGTAATTACTAAATTTGCAATCGCAATTATGATAAGTGAAGCTTGCCAACTCAATCCGGATAAAATCATGTTGGAAGCCAGCAAATATGTAGGAATACATACCGCCATCCCCACCCAGATTGCTGTCATATTCCACATCGACCAGGTTCGGTCTTCATGTGGAAGTGGAACCATATCTTCACCACTTAAAGGAGAAGATTCTAATTCTGAAGGTAGTTTAAGGTTTTCATTCATCCGATAGTGTTTAGTTACGATTAATCACAGTATTCATCCGCAATAGAAATTGCTTGTGAGATGATGTCGAGCCCTTCATCAATTTGTTCTTTAGTTATACAAAGGGGGGGAGCGGTAAAAATCCAGTTCCAGCGCACAAAAGTGAACATACCTGCTTCTCTGATCTTAGCTGCCATACGAGTAGTGGCTTCCATTTCAGACGGTTTTGCATTCCAGGGAGTTACGGGCTCTTTAGTATCACGGTTTTTTACCAATTCGATACAGCCTAATAATCCCGTATTTCTGAAATCACCGATAGAAGGGTGTTTTTCTTTTAGTTTTTCAACTTCCTGCTCCAAATAAGAACCCATATCCGCAGCATTTTCAACTAATCCATCTTCTTCTATAATCCGGATATTCTCGACAGCAGCTGCACATGAAACGGCATGAGCGGAATAGGTAAGTCCGATCACCATCGGGTGGTCATCAAAATGTTTGGCAATAGCATCTGATATCATAACACCACCTAGAGGCAGATATCCTGACGTTAGCCCTTTTGCCATGCACATGATATCAGGTTCAACTCCGTGATGATCAACACCGAACATTTTTCCGGTTCTGCCAAATCCACTCATTACTTCGTCATCTATAATAAGGATTCCGTATTTATCACATATTTTGCGGACCAGTTTCCAGTAGTTTGGAGGATATTTAATACAACCGGAAGAACCGGATTCTCCTTCAAGTAAAATAGCGGCTACACTATCAGGATTTTCATACTTAATGACTTGTTCTAAATTACGTGCAGCTAATTCACCACATTCTTCAACAGTCTCAGAATTCCAGGGACAGCGGTAGAAATACGGGTTTTCAACATGAACAAATCCGGGCGCTCGTTGTGTATCAATTGGAAATTTCCGGGGATCGCCTCCGGCAGAAATTGCACCATACGTTGCTCCGTGATAAGATCGGTATTGAGTTATGATCTTATGACGACCTGTAAACATTCTCGCCAGTTTTATCCCGTTTTCAATAGCTTCTGCTCCACCTAAAGTAAAGAAGGTTTTATTCAGAGAGGAGGGAGCCAATTCCGAAAGCTTTTTTCCCAATTTGCCACGTGCATCGGTAATCATTCCGGGATACACAAAACTAACTTCTTCCATCTGTCGCTTTACTGCTTCGGTAATACGTTGATCTCCATGACCGATATTTACATTCATCAGCTGTGAGGAGAAATCCAGAATTCTATTTCCATCACGATCATTCAAATAAACCCCTTTAGCATCTTTTATACTGATAGGATTCAACCCACCTTGCTTTGACCATGAAAAAAGAGTGTGATTCAGGTTGTTGTCACGAATTTGGCTATTTGAAGAGTTTGTAGACATACTTTACTATTAGAAAATTGATGATTGACTATTCATTATTGATGATTCCATATTTATTCTTTCTTTTCTAGATAATTAATATGAAGTGTGACTTCAACTTTTACACAAGTATGTGCAAATTCTTTAGTACGTTTTAAAAGTTGCTCCTTCATATCAAAAAAATCACTAATAACAAATAGTCAATCTATCAATCAAGACTCAGCTCATCCAGTTAGTTCGCGCTTCCGCATTCCATTTAACCGATGTTTTTTTGTTCTGAGTCCAAAACTCGATAGAACTTTTACCTGTAATATCACATACACCGAATTTAGAGTCATTCCAGCCACCAAAAGGGAAGGGCTCACGTGGTACAGGAACTCCGATATTAACGCCGATCATGCCCGCGCTGGCTCGTTCCATTACTTCTTTGGCTGCACCACCACTTTGAGTAAAAACTGCAGCAGCGTTTCCATATCCGGAGCTGTTTTCAATCGAAATAGCTTCATCCAGATCTTTAGCTCTGATAATAGAAATAACCGGCCCGAAAACTTCTTCTTTGGCAATTGCCATATCCGGAGTTACGTAATCAACAACGGTTGGCCCAACATAAAAACCACCTTCTTTTCCTTTAACGGTTGCATTTCTACCGTCGACGAGGACTTTTGCTCCGGCGGCTTCTGCTTCTTCAATATATTTTTCTATGCGTTCTTTGGCTTCTTTGCTGATTACAGAACCAAGGTTATCACCCGGAACTATTTTCTTGGCTTCATCCACCATTCTGGAAACGATATGATCTACTTTATCAACTCCAACCATAACAGCAGCAGCCATACATCGTTGCCCCGCACAACCAGACATTGAAGCGATTACATTCGAAGCTGTCATTTCTTCATTAGCATCCGGCAATACAATTAAATGATTTTTTGCTCCACCTAAAGCCACACATCTTTTAAGAGAGGAAGTTGCTCGTTTATACACAATTTTAGCCACTTTAGTAGAGCCCACAAACGAAACCGCTTTAATTTCGGGATGATCACAAATGGCTTCTACAATTTCTTTACCTCCATTAACAATATTAAAAACTCCATCAGGTAATCCAGCTTCTTTTAATAATTCAGCAATTTTAACAGCACTTACAGGAACAACTTCGGATGGCTTCAGGATCATACAATTCCCAAGGACGATTGCATTTGGCACTGTCCAGTGCGGAACCATATTCGGAAAGTTAAAAGGAGCTATGGAAGCAACCACACCCAAAGGTTTTCTGTCGATACGAACTTCTACACCACGACTAACTTCCTGAACTTCGTTAGTAATGATCTGTGGCATTGAGCAAGCAAATTCCGTTAACTCGATACTTTTTTCCACTTCTGCTTTTGATTCTCCCCACGTTTTCCCGTTTTCAGTATGACAAATTTCTGTCAACTCATCCATGTGTTTCTCGAGTAGTTCACGATATTTATAAAAAACCTGTACTCGTTCTTTAAGAGTTCGTCCTGACCATTCAGGAAATGCATTTCTTGCAGCCTGTACAGCTTCATCCAGTTCTTTTGAAGAGGAAAGAGGAACACTTGAAATTTTATTTCCGTTAAGGGGACTTATTACATCGAGACGGGGAGAGCCGTTTGAGACAAACTTTCCATTAATAAAATTATGAGTAGTTTCGTCGATCTTAGTAGCCATAGCACTATGCAATTATAATATTTACATTAGGGAAAGCCATTAATTAACCAATAATTGAAAAGAAATAAAAAAACTATTTAAAAATGCCTTCCAATATGGATTGGACTCAAGCGGTTTTTAAAAGAATAGAAGAAACCAAAGAAGTGTAACGATCCGGCGGTTAAACGGGGCGGGGATTATGATTTCTTTGAAGTAGCGAAATTAATTTCTTACAAACAAGCTTTCCAGCGAACCCTACCTGCGTCCGACTAAAAATACTTGTTATACCAATTTTACTACCGCGATTTAAGTATATCAAGATGTAGAAATTGTTCTTCACGGATTACATGAATGATATATACAATCTCATTTTCCTGCCGATAAAATATCCGACAAGGAGATAAAACTACTTCTCTATATATAGAATTCTCAATCTCTTCAACAAGCTTACCACTTTTAGGATGAGGTGCCAAACGCTCTATTTTTTCGAATGCAGATCGAACTAACTTCTTCGCAGCTGTTGGATTATCTAAAGAAATGTAGTCAGCTATTTCGTCTAACTCATTGAGAGCCGGTTCAGTCCAAATTATTCGAGCCATCTTGCCATGCGTTTTTTCGCCTCGGCATGGGGAATAATACGGCCTTCAAGAATTGCTTTCTCACCGCGAGCCAATCCTTCAAGTAAAGCTAATTTTTTTTGAATGTGCTCAAAGTGATCCACATCAACAAGGTATGCTGAAGGTTTTCCATGCTCAGTAATTAGCACAGGTTCCTTTTCCTCGCGTAATTCTTTGAGAAGTTTAGTTGCTTGACGTTTAAGTGTTGTGACTAATTCGGTTTTCATAGTGATACTAAAGTATCACTTTCAAGAGAGATTGGCAATAACTACTGTAAAATTGGTATAAAGATCCGGCGTTTAAGTCTGCCAATGCCGTCAGGCAGGCGGCGAGTCTGGGGTTTAAATTAAAGACCCGAACCGCGTCCAAGTCTGCTTGAAACGCTTGTTGTGGTTGCGAACGGCTCGCTTCAGGACTCGTTTACTTTGTCAAGTACTCGCTCAATTAACTCTTTTGAAATCCGAAAGTTCGTTTTCTGGATTTTATTTAAGATCGGCTTAATAGCTTGCAGATGTCCTTTGTTTTTAGCTGTGATTAACACACCAAGTGATCCGGTTACCGGAATACCCATCTCTTTCGCTGCTTTCCTCCCTTTTATTTCATCAATGATTAAAAGAGAATTTTTATGTTCTGCAGCCAATGAAATTGCGGTTGCTTCACCTTTATCCAAATAGCTTGATAATCCCTGATGTAAGTTAGTTGTTGGTTCTACAATTTCGATCCAATCCGGAATCGGTTGATTGAATTCTTCTTGAACCGTTTCTGTGATATGAAGTTTACCGAAAACCTTTTTCAGAAGATCAAACTCTTCGATTTTGTAGAACAGAATGAGGCAACTTGTGTCAGATACTATAACGTTGGGTATTGTCTATATCTTCGTCAAGTTCATCCACAGGATAGTTTATCAATGATACATTGTAGTCAGCAAGCAATTCCATGAAAGTTTCTTTCGAGTAGCCCGCCAGTTCGGCAGCTTGCCCTAGCGTAAGCTTCCCTCTTTCGTACAATTTGGAAGCTAATGACATTCTTGCCTCTTTGTCATCGATGTCGGCTGTATTCGGTATGTTTATCGTTAACGACTTCATAGTTGAAATGTAATTAATTTTTCTGTTTAACGATAATCTACTACTGATGGTCTTTAAATCAGGAAAGAGTTTCAATTTAAAGTGAGCACCATAACGACCCGGCGTTTTAAACGGCGAGTCTGGGGTTTAAAATTAACGACCCGAACTGCGTCCGAGTCCGACTTAAAACGCGTGTTATTGATCCCGTAGCAAGAGCTCCTTTGCTGAAATTACAATCCCAGCAACTAATGTCAGATTTGCCTTTTTTTCAACATCCTCAAGTATAGATTTGACACGATTTTTGAATCTATCCTGTTCCAGTGTTGAAGTATTGAGACGATCAGAGTAAAATTCAAAAGACAGAAACCCTTTTGATTCCGGATTATGGCTTCCATGTATGAAACCTTTATCAATTTCCAAAAACGTTTTTTTTGATTTTGCAAAGTAGTACAACTCGGGCTTTCCACCTCTCTTAAGCTCTCTCAACATCCCTAAAAAAACTATATCGTGAATATCTGAATTCAATTCTTCACGAGCCTCTCTTATAGTAGCAATCATCAATTTCTCAATCCCAAATGGAACAGGGAGTCCTTGTAGGTCACTCCAATTTATTGCCCCACTGAAAGAAGCTGACAATGTGTTAGATCTATTAATGACATTGCTATTACGCTTCTGTACTATTAGTTGTCCATCAGAGCTTTCGACCATGCAAACCACACCGAGATGATTCACCAGTTTATTCTGATCGAAAGGTTGCAATTTGTGTTCCCGTCCGTGAAGATACTCTCGGAGAGATTCCTTTCTATTATTCGGTACATAATCCATTGCAAAATTCGTGGATAAACTATCGTAGTAAGACGCTTTTCGAAGGTGAAGGGTATTTCCGGTAATATTATCTAGTCTAACAACACGACCATCGACAGTCTTTGAGCTGAGTGCTGCTCTTTCTTTTATTGGATCAGTATATGCATGAATAGATTTATCAAGCAGGTATAATTCATCCTGTATTTCACAAACAAAATCTATCTCCTTCAGTATATCTATGCCTAAAACCATGGGTAATAAATATTCTTTCCCAGCTAACTCAATTTTGATTAGTTCTTCGGTACTGTAGAACTCAGCTAACTCCACTGAATCTAACAGCAGGTTTTTCTCCGCAAATCCTTTCCGCCTAACCTGTTTCTTCAAGAAGGTTACATTCTTTTCTGTAAAGATGAATTTATCCATAGCCTTCTTGGCAACATATCCTGTTAGGAATTCAACAAATGGCATAATATTCAGCAGATATATTAAAGGTTCAATAACATATTACTATATGGAATCGATAGTACTAAAATAAATCCATATAAGAAACGGTTTGATCAAATAAACGTTATAGGAACAATATTTTAGGATGCTATATGGATTTATAAAAAAGTTTTTTCCATATAACCTGAGTTCAATTATTAAAAATAGTTGCTAAATATATTGTATGAGATTTGCTTACGGTCATCCTTGTAGATGTCAGCTAATTCGCTTACAAAAATTATTCTACTTAAACGTCCTGATGTTTTCAGAAAAAGTTTCCAACTTCACCGACCTTTAGAATTATTGGCGAGCCAAGAACGCAATGAAATCGACGGCTCCGAAGGAGTAATCATTACACTCTGGCTGATTCGCGAATATGCATCATACGAACGAAGACCTTTTGTAATGATTAGTCGATGTAATGGAGTTCGCGCCAATAATTCTTGTCGGGAGCTTTTGGTACTTTTGGCGGCACAAAAGTACACAGAACCAACGAGTTGAATCCTGTAAACACGCTTAGCATAGAATACGGTCACCTACTTTTGTCTTGATACAAAAGTAGCAAAAGATCAAGCCGAAGTATTTAAGACGGGTTCACTGATCCTGCGCTGAATAATCCTAAAGGTCTTCATTCATCCTGAGAAAATTAGTTTACTCCTCACCTGAAAGGATTATTCCTGCCTGTCTGCCGACAGGCAGGCTTCGCAGACGCATCCGGATCATGTTCTCTTTTCCGTCTTAAATACTAAGGGCGAACTTTTCTAGGATTATCACTATTAAACTGTCAACGAATCACCTAACATCTATAATCCTAAGAATCTTCCAAAAAAAAAGCCAACACTCAATTTTCATTAAATGTTGGCTTTTGGTGTTTGATAATTGTCTTATCTATCCATCCACTTTAACAGCATTCTTATTCAATCCCGGAGTCCGGTTTAAGAATTCATCATATAATTCAGTATGTCTGCTTGTCATCGGGATTTTATATCCATCAATGAAAACATCCAGAATTTTAGTTGATGTCTGGAAAGGATCGCCTGTAGAAACAAAGATGTTAGCTTTCTTGCCAACTTCGATCGATCCTAGTTGATCACCCACACCCATAATCTCAGCAGCATTGATGGTAATTGCTTTTAATGCTTCATCCTTACCCATGCCATAAGTGGCAGCAAAACCTGCATTATAAGGTAAGTTCCGGGAGTTCTCGGTATCCATAGTTCTCAGGGCTACTTTAATTCCTGCTTTCTGCATTACCCCCGGGTTTTTATAGGCAGCGTCATAAGCATCAGAGCCTCGGGTTGGCGTTGATAATACAGGACCGGTTATTACCGGGAATCCTGATTTCGCTATTTCATCAGCAACTCGCCAGCCTTCAGCAACACCTGTAAGTACCACGTTTTCGTATCCGCGCTCCTCAATCCATTCCAACGCACTCAGAATATCTTTAGCGGAATTAACTTCTACATAAAGTAAAACTTCACCGTTAACTACATTTGCAAGAGCTTCCATCTCCGGATAATAGCGGGCATCATCTGATTCTTTGATCTTTGCATATAATTCTGCTTTATCAAAAGCATCATTAATTGTTTCCTGAGCTTTTTGGCGATCTTTCTCGATTTGTTCAGGAGTTCGTCTTCTCCATCTCCGCTGAGTTGTTGATGGAAAATTCATAACTACTCCTTTTGAACCTGCATACATTTGATCCGGTGTATAACCGAAAAGGCTAATGGTGGCAGCTGTTCCCGGAAGCGGGCCACCGGCAGGCATAGTTAAGGCTGAAGTTACACCACTTACTCTTGTAACCGGAATAGCTACAGAGTTTGGATTAACAGCAGTTAAAGCCTGCATATTAGGAGTAAGTTCACCAAACTCTCTAAAATCATTTGCTTCAGCGATACTGCTGATTTCAGAAAGCCCAAGACGTGTTCCTGAGTCAATCATACCCGGATAGATTTCCTGACCCGAATAATCAATTACTTGCGCGTCTCCCGGAATATTGATGTTAGCGCCAACCGCTTCAATTATACCATTATTAATAATAATGGTACCATTTTCTATTACTCCGTTTGTTACGGTATAAATTTTAGCATTCGTTAGTGCAAACTTTGAATTATCAGCTCTTTCAATTCCATTATTACTTTGTGCAAAGGTAACAGCAGGAATTAAAATTAAGAGTGTAATTAGTGATAAAAGTTTTTTCATTGTATTCCTCATTTATTGTTTAAGAGGTCGAATAAATTCACCACATTTGCACCTTCCATGCACCTGTCGTGATCATCAGCGTAAAGAATTTGTACATCCTCTACAGTAGATTCAGGATCTATATAGATTCTCTGGTCAGCAACATCATTCTCGATATCAAAATATTTTACTCCATCCACAAATGTCATTTGAGGAACAGCATAAATGGATAACGGATGGCTGTCAAAAATAGCGATATCAGCATCTTTTCCTTTCTCAAGAGATCCAACTCTATTATCAATACCAAGTTGTTTTGCCGGATTGAGGGTAATTAAAGCTAAAGCTTCGTTATCAGAAAGGTCACCGTATTTCTGAGTTTTTGCAGCTTCGTGGAATAGATGACGAATCAGCTCTCCTGAATCAGAATTGATAGAAGTATTAACTCCGTTTTCAGCAAGAATAGCTGCATTATATGCAGTGGAGTAATATACTTCCAGCTTGTATGCCCACCAATCGGAAAACACAGAAGCCGATGCTCCGAACTCAGCTAATTCAGGTGCAACCTTGTAAGCTTCGTTAGCATGTTGAAAGGTCAATCTTTTGATTCCGAAGTCAGAGAATACCTTCATCAGCATATAGATTTCATCGGCACGATAAGAATGACAATGAACCAGAACTTCGCCCTCCAGAATATCAACCATAGTTTCCATTCTGAGGCTGTATTCAGGAGCTACTTTTCTTGAACTTTTATCAGAACGATATGCATTCCAGGCATCACGATATTTGATCGCATCGTTAAAAGTGTTTCTGAGCATTGCCTCCACACCCATTCTACTTTGAGGTTGAATACCACGAGCACGCCCGCCACGTGTCGGGTTCTCACCTAATGCGAATTTAATGGTTCTTGGAGCACCTTCGAATCTCAAATCATCAGGGTTTGTACTTCCCCAACGAAGTTTTAAGGTCTCATTTTGCCCTCCGATAACGTTGGCAGAACCATGCATTAAGTGTATGGAAGTAACTCCACCTGCTAAAGCTCTGTAGATTGAAACATCAAGAGGATCAACAACATCTTCCATGCTGACTTCTGCAGTAACCTGACTGGTTCCCTCGTTAATGGAAGTGCCCGCGATGTGCGAATGCGCATCAATTATACCAGGCATTACAAATTTTCCGGTGGCATCAACTTCTTCAACACCGTTTGGAGCTCTCAGATTTTTACCTATTCGGTCAATTTTACCATTACGAACAAGTACGTCTGTATTTTCCTGTGTTCCATCAGTAATGGTAATCACAGTTCCGTTTTTTATTAATACATCACCTTTTTTTGTTTGTGCCTGTAATGCAGAAGCACACAAAAAAAGCACCAAAAAGGAGGATAATTTTATCATTTTAGTTAGTCTCATTTTAAGCCTCATCTTTTGTTGCTTGGATTGGGAAAGTAAAGTTGAAAGCAGCTACACTAGCCTCAGCATCGTAATTGTTACCATCCACTACACCTACAACTACTATATCAACGGCCTGCCCGCCGGCGTCGATTGAAAAATCAAAGCTAAGTTCACCGTCTAAAAAACTAATGTTTTGCAAGTCAGTATCAGGTGTACCGTCAGAGCTTGTCATAATACCCGATAGAATATCAGACTCATTGGTAAATACAAATGTACCTGTTTGTGTGCCTTGGGGAGTAGTAAACTCATAATTCCAGGTTCCAAGTATAGCTTCCAGATTAGCCGGTGTTGCAGAGTCTCCCTCTTTTACTTTTGAACCATCTTTAATGTCATATTCGTGCTTTTCACCGTCAACGAAAACATATTTTATTTGTGAATCTTTATCAAAATAAGGCCCTTTAGAAACAATCAGATTTCCGATTTTACCTTCGTCCAAAGTTCCTGTCATGTCACTGATTCCTAAAAGATCTGCAGCGTTAGTAGTTAATGCAGCAAGCGCTTCATCTTCACTTAATCCATTTTCTATTATGGTGAGGATATTATCTTTTAATTGATTAGGACGTGCATCGATTGAAGAGAATCCAAATTTAATACCGGCTTCCTGAAGTTTTAAATATTGAGTTACATATTTCTTATAAAACTCCATACGTCTTTCTTCAAGCTGCTTAACTTCGTCTGACTTGCCTTCATCCTTGCTGTCTTTGGGTTCTTTTGGAAGTTCCAGTGACATAAAAACTTTTGTATCAGATTCTTTAATGTCATCAGCTAGATCCCAGCCTTCCTGAAGGTTTCCAAGTACAAGGTTAAATCCCAGCTCTTTTTGTAATCGGATAGCTCTTCTGGCTTCCAAAGAATTTGAAGCATTATAGAAAATAGGTTGCTGTTTCTCGATTACCGGATAAAAAGCTTCTGAAACTCTGTCCCTTACTGGTCGAGAGATGCCATTAGGATTAGATGCATACAACTCTGTATGATTTTTAGAAAGTTCAGCATTTTTATACAGATTTCTGAACTTTGCCATAATTCCCAAAGTGTTACCGGGATATGCGCCCGGAGCACCTGAAAATTGAGAATAAAGAGAAGATCCTTCTGATAATATAAGATTGTCAGGGTGATCAGCATCCCGAAGGAGTATTAATGCACCTGAACCGGGGAGCATTCTTCCATAAGGAACAGTATGAGAAACTGTAAAACCTACTTTACGCATGGCTTCGATACTGTTTTCATCTACTTTTATTTGATCAATTACCTGATTTTCGGGGGTAATTCCTGCGTAGTAATTAGGAGGATCAGGAGTAAATAAGTTATCCGGACGTTCCGGGTTTTGAGGTCTGTCTGCTCCGGTATTAGACATACCGTCAATAAATCCCGGGTAAATAAACATTTCTGTACCATCAATTACATCAGCTGTAGCCGGTATTCTTACATTTTTACCAATGGATGTAATCAATCCGTCTGTAATTACTATGGTTCCTTCTTCCATTACTTTTCCGGGAGCCTGAATAATCGTGGCATTAGTTATCGCGTATGTGCGAGTTGCCGGAGACTCACCCGTGGGATCACTTTGAGCTTGTAAATTGCTTGTAAACCCTATTAGTGGAAGAACGAATAACAGACGAAATAGAGTTTTTCGTATTAGTTTCATTCTTGTGTTTTTAAGTTAGTTTAGTTGGTTGACAATAATATATCTTATTGAAGCCGTACAAGCTAAATATTCACACATCTATTTAGTAAAAATGTGTTTAACAGATAAATAGAATATTATTTTCCTGAAACAACTACTGCTAGCTTGCCATCCCGGTAAGCGAGCCGTGTAATTCCATCAAGATTATACTCAGATAGATCAGAAACCAATTCCCATTGGTTCGGAGTTGTTTCTTTCAGGTCGTAAATATAGAGTTTATTTTCTTTACCCATTAAGATCTCAGAATCACTGATCCATACCATGTCTTCAACTTCGGAAAGCGTATTAGCCAATTCTTTAAAAGTTCCGGTATCCGGATAGTATGCTTTTATTTTCCAGGTTGAATCATTCTTGTCAATAAAACTGATTGCATTCTGGCCCGGAATTTTGTGTAAAGATCGTCCCGGATTATTTCCCAGAATCTCTTTTTTGCCTGTACTTATTGTATGCTTTTGGAGTGTTGGAGGTGTATCTTCATCAGCAAGCACAAAACAGAAATAAGTGTCATTGGAAAACCAAACGTAATATCCTATTACAACTTTGCTTTCAATGATTGTAGGTTCTGCTTGTGAAGGAGTTACTTTCCAGAATTGTTGAGTACCATCTTCTGATAAAATTACAAAGGAAATTCCGAGTTTATCCGGAGTTTGTACTGGTGAATATTCACTTAAAGACGGGGTGTTATTCAGATAGGTTAATTCACCGCTTTCCAAACTATAAAGTGCTATATCCGTTTGTCCGTTTCTTGTTGAAGAGAAGAATATTCCGGAGCCGTCAATCAAAAAGGAAGGTTGGTTGTCATATCCTTCATTATCCGAAATATTAACAGGGTTACTGATCTGAGATCCTGTATCAGTTATTGCAAAATCAAAAAGATAAACTTCAGTACCCGGTTGGGCTTGCAATGGGATTGAAAAAATAAAAGTGGTAATTAAAAGTGATAAATAATTTCTCATAAATCGGAGGGTTTCATTCTGGAAAAAGGATAACCGTTACAACCTGTTTTGGGCAAATTACGATCGGGAATATAGGCTTCTTCAGCTAAATCCGGAGTTCTAGCATTGTAAGTACTCAAACAAAAGCCCCATTCAAATGGTGGCATTTCCTCAAATTTCATCCAATCTATCCGGGTGTATAAACTTGGATCATAGGAGTTAAGAGAATCGTTTTGTGCAATAAAATACTGTTCCTCAATATTCCATTTAAGGATATGAAAACGAGTTGCCGGTTTCTGATAAAATACTTTTTCAGTTAATTCGTATTCAATGTTATAGTCATCCACAAATGAGCCAGTCAGATATTCCGGAACCTTAGAGGTGTTGGAGGTGCAACTGACACAGAGAGTTACAGAAATAACCAAGGAAATCAAAAATGATGAACTATTCATAAACCAAGGTAATGAAAGTATACTTTATATTTTAATTCATTAATTTTTACGCAGAGTTAACAGGAGAATGGTATCTTTAAGTCTGTTTACAATACACATTTAATATTTATATGAAATTATTACGCTATTCATTTTCACTTCTTTTACTAACACTAACATTAACTTCTTTAAGCAAGGCTCAGTTTTTCGAAAATTTTGATGACGGAGAAAAATCAGGATACGCCGGAGCCTCCGTATCACTTTCAACAGGAGATTGGTTTTTAGATGACGCTCTTTTAGGAAGCTTGAGCAACGACAAATTCAATGGTTCTCAAAGTGTGAGAATGGATAGAAGAAATGACAGGATGGGAAACATCTTTATGCAATTTGATAAACCAAATGGTGCAGATAAAGTTACGTTTCAGTTAGCCCATTATGGAAATAACTCTGAAGATGCAGCCCTTCAGGTTCAGTATTCTACCGATAGTGGTGCAAGCTGGACGAATGTTGGAGATGAAATAATAGCCCCGGCTGAACTTACAGAATACACAATTTCTGTAGAGGTAGAAGGAAATATCCGATTCAAGTTTATTCAGTCGGCAGGGACGGATAGAATGAATATAGATGATATCAGTATTACAGACTATGTTGAAGCAGCTCCTGAACCAACTATCAGCGTTTTGGTAGATAATGCTACCGCAAATAATTCTGACATGATTTCTTTTGGTTCTACCCTTGAAGGTAATCAACTTACAAAAACGATGGAGATCAAAAATACAGGGAATCCAGATCTCGTTATTTCAGATGTAAGTGTAACAGGTGAAGGCTTTTCATCATCTGCTCTTTCCGATAGTACATTAGCTTTTAACGAAACTACAGAACTCACCCTTACTTTTGAGCCTACAGGAGACGGAACATTTCAGGGAAATATTACAATCTCAAGTAATGCAGACAATGCTTCAAGTTTTTCTCTTACCTTGAATGGTGAAGGATTTGTTGATGGTGATGTAATATCTATTGTTGACGCAAGACAACTTCAGCTTGGAACACGGGTTACCGTGGCCGGTCGTGTAACTGTGGCAAATCAATTTGGCGGACCATTATATATGCAGGATGCAACGGCAGGTATTGCTGTATTCTGGGAACCCTTACATGCAGCAGCAGAAATCGGAGATTCGATTCAGGTTTCCGGACCATTAACAGTATTTAAAGGTGGGGTCCCCGGACCTGATGAAGATTTTTTACTTCAGATCTCAGATACAGAGGAAGATGATAATGTTGTATTTGAAGTTTTTGACGCAGAAAAGAAAGAGGTAACTCCGCGAATTGTAAATCTTGAGCAACTTAATATGGAAGCTAACGAAGGTCAGTTAGTGGTAGTTCAAAACGTGACCATTGATCATTCCGGAGCTTTTCAGGGCAATCAAAATTATGATATCGCTGATGGTGTAGGAGCTGCAGAAATGAGAATTGATAATAATACAAATCTTGTAGGTGCGAACGCTCCTGAACAACCATCAAACATAATTGGTGTAATTGGTCAATTCGGTGGAACATACCAGTTATTACCTCGGTTTACTGAAGATGTTGGGGTAGAAGAAGTAACCTATCCCGGTGATGAAGTTTCAAAAGACCAGACACTGGACGTAGTTACCTGGAATATTGAGTGGTTTGGAGATGCAGGAAATGGTCCTGAAGATGATGATCTGCAGTTACGAAATGTAATTACTGTAGTAGAAACCATTGATGCAGATATTTATGCGCTTCAGGAAATTTCAAGTCCTAACAGATTTAATGCTCTGCTTGATAGCTTAGAGGGGTATGGAGGTTTTCTTGCAGATTTCTCTCAAACTCAGGAAACAGCTTATTTGTTTAAACGTGCTACCATTGATTCACTTGATAGTGCTACACTAAGTTCAAGCGATGGATTCACACAGTCTAATTGGGCTAATGGTCGTTATCCTCTAATGTTCAGATTTATGGCTGATATAAATGATGAACAACAAGAGGTATATGCGTTTAACATTCATGCGAAAGCTACAGTTAATGATCCGGCTTCTGATTACAATCAAAGATTGGTTGCTTCCGGTGAAATGAAAGAATATCTGGATAGAAATTTTGCTGACAAGAATGTGATCTTTTTGGGAGATTACAACGACGAAATTCTGGAATCAATAGTAAACAGCAATGATTCTCCCTACAAAAACTTTGATGATGATTCTGAGTATACTATAGTAACAAAATCATTGGAAGAGAATGGATTTACATCCCGTTCCAGTACTTCAATGATCGATCATATCACATTCAGCTCTGAACTTTCGGACGATTACTTTGCAGGGACAGAAAGAGTTGAAAATCCATTTTATGTTGGAAGTTTCCTGAGTGAGACGTCTGATCATTTTCCTGTTTGGATGCGATTCAAGTTCGGAATTATTACAAGTAATGATGAAGAAGGTTTTGAAAAGCCTAATACAATTACGTTGAACCAAAATTATCCAAACCCATTTAATCCAAGTACGGTTATAAGCTATACTCTGAGTGCTTCAACCAATGTAAATCTGAATGTGTATGATATCACAGGCAGAAAAGTGGCTACATTGGTTAATGGAAGACAAACTGCCGGCGCTCAGGAAGTTAGGTTTGACGCAAGCTCACTGGCATCGGGTGTGTATATTTACAGACTGGAAACTGCAACCGGTGCAAGCTTAACTAAGAAGATGATTCTTATTAAGTAAGAGACCTGTAAAACTATTCTAAAAGGGGCAAGTCTTTGATCTGCCCCTTTTTTTATGATAAACGTTTTTTCAGTTGCACAATAGAAAGAACGTGCATAAAAACAGCTGAAGGCATCAAAAACCCGGCTACAATTATATATGGATAAGTAGTGAACTCGATGGGCATAAGCGCAATGTCAGAGCCGTAAAGTTCAGGTAAATAAATAGAAGAATTGAATAGGAAAATAATAGACGCGATCACTATCAGTCCAAGATAGTTCCACCAGATTATGACCCGTTCGGATAAGACTTTAAATTGGTATACAAGCAGACCAACTATCGGTGCAGTAAATGCAAATATCATATCAAAGTTATAACCTTCGATGGTAACATTAGTATGTAGTATTCCTTGAGCCACGCTAAATACAAAAAGTGTTTCAACAAAAATTCTAAAGGATTGATAGTACACTAACCAGCTTGATGGAATAGCCTGAATCCATTCTGAGTTTCTGTATTTATAGATAAATAATCCTGTAAAAATAAACACTGGCAGTATCAAGAATAGCACAAATCTCGGTGGGAAATCAAACGATTGAAGTATTCCGGTTTGAGATATCAGAAAAATATATAAATGCCAGAGCAGAAGGTATCCAATTAACTTGATTTTTTTCTTATTTGCTTGTCCCGAATCCTGAGTGGTATCGTCAAAGGCTCTAGAGCCTATTAGTGAAATAATAATCACCATAATTATTGATAAGCCAATGAAGGCGAGTTTTAAAGACATTATTTATGATTTATTAGATTGTTGAGTAATGTACTTAGGGCTTCTTCGCCGTCTTGGCCTATATAACTACGAATTTCATCCATTGCTTTTTGCCATTCAGGGATTACTTGTTCGATCAACTTTTTTCCTTCGTGAGTGATCACAATTTTTGAAGAATCATTTTTCTGAACATATCCTTGATCAATCAAACGCTTAAGATTTCGGCTTAAAGATGATTTCTCCAATTGTACGATCGTAGCAATATGGTTCTGAATGAGTCCATCTTCATGTTTTGACATAACAAACATAATACTGGTTTGGCTGTCTGTAATACCAAAGGGGCTTAGGTACTTTCTGAAGATGTTCCCGGTAATACGATTCAGTCGCATTACTTTGCCGGATATACAAGTTGAAGGATTAAATGATTCTATATTTTTGAAGCTCATAGAGTGAATATACAAATTAAAGTTGTATATACAACTTTAATTTAATCACCAAATTTTGAAGGCCTATAGATTGTTATCTGCGTAATAATGCATAGCATTTTTTAGAAATACAGCCAAACCCTGCTGATGTTTATCATAAAACTCAGTGAAACGAGCATCCGAAACATACATATCAGCTAAACCTTTATACATTTCTGCCGAGGTTTTGTAGAACTTTTCATTGGTTTGATGATGTCTCTTTATAACGGCTTGTACTTCCGCAGAGTCAACCGGTTGGTGAATCAGATCTGCAAGTTCTTTAGCTTGCTGAATCTGTTCAGTTTTAATAGCATCAAAATCATTTTTGGACATCTTGGAAACATTCCTGTTTGATTCCGCTACTACTTCAGTATCGTATTTGTCATTTACTTCTTCTTTGATTTTACGAATCTCTTCTTTAGAAAATCCTTCATAAAGTTCTTCATCTGTTAACATATTTTTTTCCTCTTTTATATCTTTGATGGTCTTATCAATAGTGACCAATAGCGTATCAAGTCTTTCTTTTCTATTTATAATTTGTTTGCGTTGAAAAGTCAGTGCTTTAAGCCGGTCGAAATCAGGTTCGTCAAGAAGCTTTTTGATCTTTTTCAGTTCAAAATCCAATTCTTTATAAAAGAGTATTTGTTGTAGTCGGTACAACTCATCTTTTCCATAGTATCTGTAGTTAGACTCAGCTCGGTCAATGGGTTTCAATAAACCGATCTTATCATAATATCGAAGAGTTCTAATTGAAACCCCGGCCAACTTAGCCAGTTCACCAATTGAATATGTTCTCATGATTCTCTGATTTTTTTTCAAAGATAGGACATGACGTTAGGGGAGAGTCAATAGGAAAATAAAATTATTTATGAGTTGTAATTAAAGAGTCCCTTGTTTCAATTTGAAGACTCTCTAAATCCCCAAAATAAGTGGTAACCCAATCGAAATATCCACAAAATGAGGAGTAGAATTGATCAGGAGTTTTTCCATCTATCTTAGTGATCGTATCTCCAAAGTGTATACCGGATTTATGAGCAGGAGAACCAAGCACAATATTTTCAACTGTCCAGATATTTTCGGTGCTGTAGTATGGAATAAACCCAAAAGATGATTTTGAGGTTACAGCATCATAATCAGAATTTTTATTCAGGTAAATTCTCTTTTTGTCATAGTTAATGTATACATCATATTTCTCTAAAACATCGTTACCAACTTTTGCGAAACCTTTATCTGCAAAATTAACTTCAGATTCCAGGACATCATATCCCTTAAACTGAATGCCGGATTGAGAAGTGAATACGGAATCAAAATTCGTACCCCAAATACCGGACGAAGAATTATCGAGTGTGGTATCCCATTTAGCATTTGAGTTGATGAAGATTTGGTCTTTAATTGATTTTGGAAGATCAACACTTCCATTTGATCCGGTATCGAAGAGAATGTTTCCAAGTTCCTTTCCATTTACAGTAAGATCAATTTTCGGAGTCCCCGACAAAGTGGGTTTCTTAAATTTAATGGAGGGAGTGGTTTTTGTATTGAGCTCTTTAAACCTGGAAAAATCGTCTGTGATCCAGATCTTATTATTAACGTAGTCAATTTTCCAGTTAGCTTCACGGATTAAGTTTGCACCAATAATTCCATCAGCCGCAATACAAGGAGAAAGTGAATTTTCAGGATATTGGATGATACCGGCAGCTGTATTTTTGAAGTCTATATTTCCCAAAGAAATCTTGTTTATCAACGTCATGGATATTTTGTTGGAATTACCCTGCGAGTCAGGTTTATCTTTAGTTGCCCGCTCTTTCAATCCATAATTATCTGCCCAATTTTGAGTGATTTTATTATCAAAGGCTCCGGTATCAAAAATGAACTCAAGCGTATCAGGGTGATCATTCACCGTACCTTTGACAACAAGAATACCGTGACGATTTTCAAAATCTATAGATTCTAGAAAGTTACTTTGTTCAACGCTTCCGCGGGATAGCAGATGAACATTAGATATATAGTTGCAGGATGAAATTAAGAAAAGGCAGAGTAGCGCGGTGCCTGTTGCTAAGATGGATTTTTTTATTTTCATATGCATGGAGACGTAAGAAAAAAGCTCAAGTTGCAATAAAATAGGTTCTATAATCGGCATAAAAAAAGCCCGATAAAATTAATTATCGGGCTTGAATATTTAAATTGAACTGAGTTGCTATCTCTTCAGTGCGTCTTCAACTAAAGCATTTTGCTCAGCTTCATGTATTTTCTTTTGTCCGGCTGCAGGTGAAGCAGAAGCCTGACGTCCTGCATATGTGAGAGTTTGTCCTTTTTCAAGCAGCTCCATAAAACGCGGTGCTACAAATGTCCAGGCGCCCATATTCTTAGGCTCTTCCTGGCACCAAACAATTTCTTTCACATTTTTGAAGGCTTTCAACTGCTCTGAAATATCTTCATCCGGAAATGGGTAGAATTGCTCTAAACGTGCAATTGCTACGTCTTTTATTTCATTTTCCTTTCGGTATTTCAGTAAGTCGTAATATACTTTTCCGGAACAAATCACTAAGCGTTCAGGATCCGTAATTTCTGAATCAGAAATAAAAGGTTGAAATTTTCCTTCTGCTAACTCTTCAGTATTTGAAGTTGCCATCGGGTGTCGCAACAAACTTTTAGGAGTCATTAAAACAACAGGTTTCTTAGCTTCCTGCAAAGTCTGTTTTCTCAACATATGGAAATACTGAGCCGGAGTAGTCAGATTCATTACCTGCATGTTATCTTCGGCACAAAGCTGAAGAAAACGTTCTAATCTTGCTGATGAATGCTCCGGTCCCTGACCTTCATATCCATGAGGGAGGTTTAAAACCAAGGAAGTGGTTTGTCCCCATTTTGCTTCGCTGGATGAAAGGAATTGATCAATAATAATTTGAGCTCCGTTCACAAAATCACCAAACTGAGCTTCCCATATAACGAGCGCATCTTTTTCCTGAGCACTATAACCGAATTCAAATCCCATTGCGGCATACTCACTCAATAAGCTGTTATGAACATGGAAATATCCCTGATCTTCTGCCAGATTATTTAATGGAGTGAAAGTCTGATTAGTTTCAGTACCGTGTAATACAGAATGTCGGTGTGAGAAAGTCCCTCTTTCCACATCCTGACCCGTAATACGAATAGTTCTTCCGGATTTCAAAATAGAGCCAAATGAAAGTGCTTCAGCAAAACCCCAATCAATTTTCTTTTCATTCTTCTCAACAATGTCAGCACGTTTAGCTAATTGTTTAAGAAGTTTTGGGTTGGCGTCAAAGTCTTTTGGAACCGTATTAATCTTAACAGCGATGTTTTTTAATTCATCTGCTGAATAGGTTGTATCCGGAAACTCAGATCTGTTTTTCTGATCGGTTTCAGTTCGATCAAAAATATCTTCGGTAATATCTACACTAGGAGATTTTTTTGCGTCCTCAAAAGCTTCCAGCAAAAGCTTATCAAATTCATCGAAGATCTCTTGTGTCTCATCTTCTGTGAGTTCCCCGTTTTTCACTAAGAACTGAGTGTACAAGTCTCTTACCGGTGGCTGATCATTAATTTCTTTGTACATGCCCGGTTGTGTAAATGCAGGTTCATCACCTTCATTATGACCATGTTTTCTGTATCCGATCAAATCAATAATAACATCTTTTCCGAACTTCTGTCGGTAATCAACAGCCATTTGAATAGCATGAACTGCAGCCTCCGGCTTATCACCGTTTACATGAAAGATCGGAGCTAAGATCATTTTTGCCAGATCAGAAGCATACTCAGTAGAACGTCCGTCTTTAGGAAGAGTAGTAAATCCGATTTGGTTGTTGATGATAATATGTACCGTTCCGCCTGTTTTATATCCTTCCAGTTGAGACATGTTCAATGTTTCAGGAACAACACCTTGTCCGGCAAATGCGGCATCGCCATGCATAAGAACAGGTAAGATCTTTTTCTCGGCATCCTCACCATCATAGTGATCCTGCATTGCTCTTACGGCTCCTTCAACAACAGGGTCAACTGCTTCCAGATGACTTGGATTTGGCATGAGTTCCAGTTGAACTTCTTTACCCTCAGCGGCTTCATGAACACCTTTTGTTCCCAGGTGATATTTAACATCTCCTGATCCCTGAATAGAATCCGGATCCACACTGCCTTCAAATTCAGCAAATACTCTGTGATATGGTTTATTCATAATGTTCACCAACATATTCAATCTGCCACGGTGAGCCATTCCGAAAAATGCTTTTTCGATGCCACTTTCAGCTGAGCGGTTGAGCATGAAGTGAATCATTGGAATTAGTGTATCTGCGCCTTCTAATGAAAAACGCTTGTGACCGATGTACTTTTTATGAAGGAACTCTTCAAAAGCCATAGCCTGATTCAACTTATGCAGGATCTGTTTTTTATCATCCTTATCAAGATCAGCTTTATTGGCGCTGGATTCCATTGTGTTTCTTAACCATCGGCGTTCTTCCAGATCAAGCAAGTGCATATAATCCGCACCAATATTTCCACAATAAGTATCACGCAGAAGTTTTACGATCTCACGAAGAGGAGCTTTCTCCTTACCTCCAAAACCGCCACAATAAAATTCACGATCCAAGTCCCAAAGCGAAAGTCCGTAGTATTCCAGATCCAGTTCAGGAACATATTTAGGATCTTTGCCGAGTGGATCAAGATCAGAAAGAACATGACCACGCATGCGGTACATATTGATCAATCTCCAAACACCGATGGCACGTCTATCATATTCCAAAGAGTCAGATTTTCCGCCAAACGGACCTGAGTAAGTATCCGTCGAATAAGGAATCGGCTCATAAGGAATTTCAAGATCGCTGAAAATTTCTTCATAAAAATTTTCCTGTCCCGTAAGCAGATCATTGATCTTTTTCAGGAACGAACCTGATTCTGCCCCTTGAATAACGCGGTGATCGTACGTACAAGTCACCGTCATTACTTTACTGATTCCAAGTTGGTTCAGTATTTCTTTCGACATGGACTGATATTCAGCAGGGTAATCGATAGCACCGGTTGCAATAATCGCACCTTGTCCCTGCATCAATCTTGGTACAGAAGAAACGGTTCCGATAGTCCCCGGATTTGTGATACTTATAGTTGTTCCCTGATAATCGTCAATTTGCAGTTTGCCGTTTCTGGCTTTATTTATCAATTCAGCATAAGCGTGTAAGAACTCCTTAAAGTTCATCTTGTTCACGCCTTTAAGGTTGGGAACTACAAGGTTTCTGGTACCGTCTTTATTTGGCAGATCGATCGCAATTCCAAGATTTACCTGATCAGGAACTACTTTAAAATGGTTATCCCCATCAAAATGGTACGCATTATTTACAGAAGGAAACTCATCCAGAGCTTTGATAATAGCCCATGCAATAAAATGAGTAAAAGATGCTTTCGGTTCGTTGCGCTGAAGCAAATGCGTGTTGATGATAGTTCTGTCTTCGATCATCATTTTTACGGGAAGCACTCTCAAAGAAGTAGCTGTTGGAACCTCCAAACTGAGATCCATATTCTCAACGATCTTTGTAGCTACGCCTTTAATCTTTTCTAATTCAGCATTTTTTGGAGTGCCTGCACTTGCTTCCGGTTTTTTGGGAGCTGGTTTTTCTTTTGGTTGTGAAGGAGCTTCAACCGCAGTAGCAGTACTTTCAGATGAAGAGCCATTGGTTGACTTACCATCATGCTCATCGAAAAAATTTCGCCAATGCGCAGGTACTGAATTAGGATTTTCTTTATACTGATCGTAAAGTTCTTCTACCAGGGCAGAGTTAGGACCGAAAACGGCTTCAAGAGATTTCAATGGGTGTTAACCTCGTGCGGATTTTGTATGCAACTAAATGAATCTGTTTGTTTATGCTGATAAATAATTTGTTCGATATCGAACAAAATTTAAAAAGCGTTTAAAATTAAGGATTACAATCTTAAAAAACGATATTTCTTCTGTTGATTATCCTCATAGGTAAACACAAAGATTTTTAAGGAATAGTTTCTCAACTAACCCTTTAATTCCCATCCTACAACTGCTATATTCAAAGCTTACATTTAACCTTTGAAAAAAACCTGTATGAAGGCTGAAAACGGCGCAGAAAAAATTAACTGGGACTTGAGTGATCTTTACAAATCTTCAGATGATCCTCAATTACAAAAAGATAAAAAAGAGGTATTGGCAGCTGCTGATAAGTTTGCTGATAAATACAAGGGTAAAATAGATTCACTTTCAGCTGCTGAGTTCAAAGAACTACTTCAGGAATATGAAGCAATACAGGATAAAGGAGGTAAGATCGGATCTTTCGCTTATCTGCAATGGAGTACAAATACGTCAAATTCTGATTACGGAAAGTTAGTGCAGGAGTCGAATGAGTTATCTTCCGAGCTTAGCCAGAAATTGGTTTTCTTTGATGTGGAATGGATGAAAGTGGATGGAAAAAAAGCAGAGGCTTTGATCAATGATCCTCAGCTTTCGTTCTATTTTCATTACTTAGATTCATCGCGACGCTATAAAAAGCATGTGCTGGAAGAGCAACAGGAGCAGATCATGTCTGCCAAAGCAGTAACCGGTAGAAGTGCCTGGGTTCGTTTCTTTGACGAAACACTCGGCGCTGCAGAATTCCATATAGACGGTGAATCGCTGACAGAACAGGAAGCTTTGAGTAAACTCCATGAAGGTGATCAAAAGATCAGAAAAAAAGCCCATGCTGCGCTTACAGAAACATTTAACGATCTGAGCCGAACGCTGACTTTTATTTTTAATACCGTTCTTGCTGATAAATCTACAAATGATCGATTTCGGAATTATAAAAGCTGGATTTCATCCAGAAATCTTGCCAACGAGACTGATGATGAAACTGTAGAAGCTTTAGTTGAAGCGGTTACCTCAAATTACGATCTGGTTCAAAGATATTACAAGTTAAAAACCAACTTGCTTGGTTTGGATGAAATGAAGGATTACGACCGGTATGCACCTATCATCCAGAATGAAGAAACTATTTCGTGGGATGAAGCCAAAGAAATGGTGTTGGATGCTTACACAAAATTTCATCCTGAAATGGGGGAGATCACTTCAAAATTCTTTGAGAAAAATTGGATCGATGCAGCTATAAAACCGGGAAAAAGAGGTGGAGCGTATTCCGCAAGTACTGTCCCATCTGTTCATCCGTATGTATTTATGAATTTTGATGGAAAGATCAGAGATGTTCAGACATTGGCTCATGAATTAGGTCATGGAGTTCATCAGTATCTATCCAGGCAGCAAGGACCGTTACAAGCCGGAACACCACTTACTACTGCGGAAACGGCTTCGGTTTTTGGTGAAATGTTGGTTTTCCAGAAATTGCTGAAAGAGATCAAAGACCCAAAAGAAAAGCTGGCATTGATCACCGGTAAAATTGACGATACCATCGCAACGGTATTCCGCCAGATCTCTATGAACAGGTTCGAAGATGCGATTCATACTGCTCGGAGAGAAGAAGGCGAATTAACTACCGAGCGTTTTTCAGAATTATGGATGGAACAACAGGAAAAATTATACGGTGACTCGGTTACTTTAACTGATGAATACGGAATCTGGTGGAGCTACATTCCTCACTTTTTACACACTCCGGGGTATGTGTATGCGTATGCATTTGGTGAGTTGTTGGTGATGGCATTGTATCAGGAGTTTACAGAACGTCCCGATGGTTTCGCTGATAAATATATGGAACTGCTAAGCGCAGGTGGGTCAGAGTGGCCACATGAATTAGTAGCAAAAATGGGGTTAGATATTACAGATCCGAATTTTTGGAACAAAGGGTTGAAGTCGCTTGAAATGATGATCGATGAAGCGGAAGCTCTTAATGAGCAAATTTCAAATCATAACTAATAAATATCAGTCAAACAAATTTCAAGGATTACAAATCAATTGTTACATTGCAGTTTGGTATTTGGAATTTATTCTAAAGAATATAGATGGCATTAGACAGGCAGGATAAAGCGCTACGGGAATTTAAACAGATCATGGAAGATCTGGTGCATTTGTTGCGTACATCAACGAGAGTACAGCTTACGTATATGTGTTGGGTGAACCATTCCAGACAGCAATTTGTGTGGGAAACCAACAGCACAACCTTGCCGAATGTGATGTTTCAGGACAGAGTAAATTTTGATCATCATTTTCTTAACGATTACAAAGAAATTGAGGAAATTACGGTACTGAAAGTCGGTGATGATATTCCGAAGGGAAAACTAATGCATTACTTCGATTTTGTTCAGGCTAAAACAATGGTACTGGTTCCATTCAGAAATAAAGGAGAAACTGTAGCAATTACAGTACTTGAAAGTGATTTGGAAATCGAAGTGGAGCGGATCAAGGATCAGATTCTTTCATATAATAATGCACTTGTAAATGTTTTAGATACTTATCTGGAAGTAGTAGATCTCCATGAACAGCAGAAAGAGTGGGAAGTATATGAGAAATCGCTTTCAAAGTTCAGTCCCCGTCAGCATAAGGTTGAAATTCTGAAAACCATGCTCAATGAAATGCAAAATTGTATACTTAAAGGAAATGTCTCTCTGATATGTCATGGTATGGATACCTGGAATGTTGTTTTGAATTCAGAGAAGTCGAGCAAACCGGGGAAAATCGGACTTAAAGTGGAAGAAAAAAGCGTGGCTTATGATGCTTTAGAAAAAGGCGAGCCTGTTTTCTCTATGCATTTCAATAATAACCCGAAAAGAATTTCAAGTGGAGAAGGAATTACAGAAGGGGCGAGCTACGCCATTCCAATTGTGATACACGACCGCCGACAAGCTGTTGTAGTGGTAAGTGATGATGATCCGCTTTCATTCAAAGATTCCACGAAACATAAGCTTGTAAATCTTGTTCGCATAGCATCATTAACTATTCAGGCCACTCTTAGTAAGTCTTCTATGGCTACTGATCTTTTAACCCAGAGCTTTGATGCGTATATGCCGGAGTTGTGGGAAGCAACAGTGGATACCGAATTGAAAAGAACAAATTCATCCCGAACTAAAACATGGTTTGGTTTGATTTCTCCGGATGATATTTCAGCTTTGCGTACTAAATTCCGTCTTGATGAACTTCAGAAGATACAGGAGGATTTTGTACGGTTTCTGAATCCGAGCGTTTATGGTTTTCCGGGGTACATAGGTTTCAATTCGGATTACGTATATAGTTTTATCATCCAAAGTGATAAAGAAGAAGCAGTCGAAGCGTGGATAGATAAATTTAAAACACGTCTTGCTCACGGACTCAGGTTATCGAATGGGCACACCATAAATATCAGGTTTAAAATAGGATTAACTCAGCTGAGTCAGGATTGTGCAAACTCTTATCAGGTTCTTACAAAAGCGAAAAAAGCACATGCGGAAGCAATCAATGATTCTGAAGTGGTGGCAGTTGTAGCTTAATGGGAAATTTTTACCTCATAATAGTTGATGGATTAGGCGTTGGTGCTCAGGAAGACGCGCATCTCTACGGAGATGAAGGAATGAATACGCTTGGTAATGTGAGTGAAGAAACCCAATGTATACTTCCGAATCTGGGCAAGATGGGAATTGGAAATATTATTCCGTTGTCCTCAGTTCCTGAAGAAGCAAATCCCACCGCAGCTTTTGGAAAAATGAGGGAAGTATCTGCAGGTAAAGATTCAACAACCGGACATTGGGAAATAGCGGGCATTCATCTTGAAAAGCCATTTCCAACGTACCCACAAGGCTTTCCGGATGAGGAAATTCAACAGTTCTGTGAAGGCATTGGTATAGAAAAAGCTTTATGTAATTTACCATATTCGGGAACTGATGTTATTCGGGATTATGGGGAAGAACATTTAAAAACCGGATTTCCCATTGTATATACTTCAGCTGACAGTGTATTTCAGGTTGCTTGTCATGAAGATGTAGCTTCTGTTGAAATGTTGTATGAGTGGTGTGAGTTCGCCAGAAAAGAAATCTGCGTTGGGGAACATGAAGTTGGTAGAGTTATAGCAAGACCTTTTACCGGAACGTATCCTTATGACCGGATTTCAGACCAAAGAAAAGATTACTCTGCAATTCCTCCTGAGAATAACATTAACGAAGTACTACAGGCTAATGGAATTAAAACTTACTCCATTGGTAAAGTTGTGGATCTTTTTGCCGGAAAAGGGTTTTCGCAATACCGTAAAACCAAAAATAATGCGGAAGGAATTTCTCAACTGCTTTCAGCAATGAGTGCAGTTAAAAATAGCTTTGTTTTTGTAAACCTGATAGATACTGATCAATTATATGGTCACAGACTTGATCCTGAGGGTTTTGGAAAAAGTTTGGAAGAATTCGACAGAGCCATTCCTGCAATTTTATCAAAGCTAAAGGAAGATGATGTGCTGGTAATAACCGGTGATCATGGTAATGACCCGTGTTCTAATTCCACCGATCATTCACGTGAATTTGTACCGCTATTGGTTTATTCGGAAAGTATCCGTCAGACGGATAACCCGTCAGACGGATCTATGAATTTGGGAACTCGGGAAACCTTTGCGGACGTTGCTGTTTCTGTTGCTGATTTTTTTGAGATCAAGTCTTCATTTCCCGGCAAGAGTTTTCTAAAGTAAATCTGGTTTTCCCGAAAGCCTCCTTTGCATTCTTTACAGAATTTCCTACCCTCTGAGGTAATGAATATCAAGAGCAACTCCCAGTTTTATTCCGAACTTATCGAATACAGGCAATCCACAGGTTCATTATTGCAGAAAGAAGAACTGTTTGCGGATGTACCCTCTGATTGGCATGTTGTTATAACTGATATTTTAGATTCCACTCAATCAATAAATTCAGGAAATCATGAAGTGGTGAATCTGATTGCCACCGGAAGTATTATTGCAGTTTTAAATATAGCTCACAAAGCTAAAATTACAATTCCTTTTTTTTTCGGCGGAGATGGAGCCACTCTTTTGGTTCCTTCTGAAATACTGGAAGATTGCCTGAACGCTCTGAATGAACATCAGCACAACAGCTTTGATAATTTCGATCTTTTTTTGCGGGTAGGAAGCATGCCTGTGTCGGAAGTTTATGAAAATGGATTTAAGCTGAAACTGGCTAAAGGAAAGATCAATGAACATCTTTCTATACCGGTTATTCTTGGAGGCGGTCTTCATTATGTGGAAAGAATTATAAAAGGCGAAAACGATTCTTATAAGTCGCCGGAAGTACTGAAGAATATATTAAATCTGGAAGGGATGGAATGCAGATGGGACCGAATCAAGCCACCCCAAGACCAACATGAAATTTTATGTTTGTTGGTAAATGCATGCAGCAGAGATGATCAGGGGCCTGTGTATAAGAAAGTTCTGGACAAAATTGAGAAAATTTATGGACCTCATAAAAAAAGAAGCCCTATCAGTATCGCCGGATTAAGCCTGAATGCAACTCTGGACAGAATAAACTCAGAAATGAAAATAAAGCACGGCTCCAGAAATTTTAAATTTTTTCTGAAGAGAACATTCTCCACCGCTGTTGGTAAGTTTTATCTGCGGTTCAATGAAGAAGGACAGAAATATCTGAATTCACTTATAGAGTTAACAGACACATTAGTGCTTGATGGACGAATAAATACAGTAATATCCGGATTAAAAACTCAGCACGATGAATTAGAAAAATTTCTAAACAAATTGGAATCTGATGGCGAAATACAGTTTGGTACACATCGGAGTAAAGAAAGCATTATGTCCTGTTACGTAAGAGACCGGAAAGATCAGCATATACATTTTGTGGATGGAGGAGATGGCGGATATACCAAAGCAGCAGGAGTCTTAAAGACAAAATTTAGTGATAACTGAGAAATTAACTTTAATAAATTAGTAGTGAGACTTGAGTATTGAGAAATGAGATTGACTCTCCATTACTCAATACTCATAGCTCAGTACTCAATACTAATATTATGAAATACCTAATTACGATCTCGATAGCAATAATATTCAGTTTAAACTCATTTGCCCAAAAAGGAGCGAATCCAATCATCAAAAATTTCGGCACCATATACGAAATTGAAGGAGCGATAAATCCGGATCCAGAAATTAAGTACAAGATTGTGGTAGATCTCAAAACTTTACAAAGAGATAAAGAAAGTATAAATCCCGGTCTCAATAATGTCGCCAGGATGTTGAATCTTCACGGATTAGGGGGAGTGAAATCTGAAAACCTGAATGTGGTTGTTGCAATACATGGCGGTGCTACGGATGTGATCCTGAATAACGAAGCATATCAAAAGAAATACGAGCTTGATAATCCAAACTTGAAACTTATTGATGAACTCAAAGAAGCCGGTGTTGAGTTATATGTATGCGGTCAATCTTTACTCGCCCGAAATTATGAGCATGAGGAAGTAAATACTCAGATCAAGATCGGACTTTCTATGTTGACAGTTGTCACAACATATATGCATAAGGGGTATCATCAGATGGTATTTAATTGAGATGTTTTACGGTGATCATTGTAGATGTTAGATAATTCGCAGATAAAAATTCTCTACACCAATCTAATCATTGCGAGCAGGTCATCCCTTTAGATGTCATGTAATTCGTTGACAGATTAATAGTGATCGTTCCTGAAAAACTCGCCCTTAGGATTTAAGACGGAGAAGAGAACGTGATCCGAATGAGCCTGCGAAGCAGGAATAATCCTTTCCGGTGAAGAATGTATTAATTTTCTCAGAATGATCGAAGACCTTTAGGATTATTCAGCGTAGGATCAGTGAACCCGTCTTAAATACTTCGGCTTGATCTTTTGCTACTTTTGTATCAAGACAAAAGTAGGTGCCCTTGTGCTAAGCTAAGTCTGTGAACAGAATTCCGTTTCTTAGCTCTGTGTACTTTTGTACCGACAAAAGTACCAAAAGCTCCCGACAAGAATTATTAGCGCGAACTTCATTACATCCACTAATCATTACAAAAGGTCTTCGTTCGTATGATGCCTATTCAAGCATCTACCTGAGTATAATGATTGCTCCTTCGGAGCCGTCGATTTCATTACGTTCTTTACTCGCCAATAATTCTAAAGATCGGTTTAGTTGGAAGCTTTTTTTGAAATAGTAAGAATTATAAATAAATCCATTTTTGTAAGTGAATTACCTAACTTCTACAATCCCGAATTTATTTCGGGATCTTAAGGAATGGCTTTGATTGACGATCTGCCACTGTCTTAGTTATAGGTCTCACAAAGATCCTGAAACAAGCCTGCCAGTCGGCAGACAGGTTCAGGATGACCCTAATATTTTAATCAGGGCAAAACCGACAACGAATTAGATGACATCTACAAGATGCCCCCTATTCTTCAAAATAATTCCGGAATTACAAATTCTCGAACTTCTTTGGGTTGGTATTTGTAGCTTAAAAAGAAATCAAAAGTCTTCCATGTCAAGGACAAAAAAATCACTACTGACTACCTTCATCACAATGTGTGTTTTGTACGTAGTAGTATGTATCTATTTCTACAATATTCAGAATTCAATCTTATTCAGTCCACGTCCATTACCGGCAAACCATACTTATACTTACGATTTTGATTTCGAAGAACGTTTGTTTGAAACTACAGACGATGCTGTAATTCATGCTATTCATGCAAAAGTTGAAGACTCAGCCAAAGGATTAGTGATCTACTTTCATGGAAATGCAGGAAATAATGAAACCAGTCCTGCTAAGTTCAGTTTGTTCATGAACGAAGGATATGATGTCCTGTATCCCGATTATCGTGGATTTGGTAAAAGTACAGGTAAGCTTAAAAACGAAGATGATCTGGTTGGAGATATGATGATTCTCTATAATGAAATGACCAAAGAGTACGAAGAATCGACTATTTACCTGTTAGGCTACTCAATGGGTTCAGGAATTGCGGCGCAGGTTGCTGCAGCTAATGACCCACAAGGATTGATGTTGTGGACACCTTATTACAGTATGGTGGATATGAAAAATGCAGCGTACCCGTTTCTTCCTTCATTTCTGGTGCGGTATCCTTTAAGAACAGATCTTGCTTTGCAAAAGATCGAGGAACCTATTACTATTTTCTATGCTGAAAATGATCAGGTTTTGCCCGTTGAAAGAGCTATAAAATTAAATCAGTTCTTGGATGGAAACGATCAGCATTATATGTTGAAAGGACAACGACATAATGGTTTATTTTTTAATGAAGAAGTTCGCAGAAAAACACCCGAAATTTTAGAATCAATTAATTAGCAAAATGTCTGCACTAAATATTCCTGAATCAAATCTAAAGAGAGTCGTGATAGTAGGAGGTGGATTCGGAGGTCTTAAAGTTCTGAATAAGATTTCATCTAAATATTATCAGGTGGTTCTTATTGATAAGAACAACTATCATAATTTTCAGCCACTACTATATCAGGTTGCTACTTCAGGTTTAGAACCAGATTCAATTGCATACCCTTTGCGAAAGATTTTATGGAATAAATCTGAATTCTATTTCAGAAATACTAAAGCGCTATCAATTGATTCAAAAAATAAAACGCTGGTCACTAAAGCCGGACCTATAGATTATGATTACCTTATAATAGCATCCGGAAGTAAGACAAATTATTTCGGAAACAAAACGATAGAAGAGAAAAGTATGCCACTTAAATCAGTGACTGATGCTTTAAATCTTCGGAGCCTGATTCTTGAAAACTGTGAAGCGTCGCTTTTAACGGATAATTTACACGAAAGAGAACAATTGATGAATTATGTAGTAGTTGGAGGTGGTCCAACCGGAGTGGAGCTTTCAGGTGCTTTAGCGGAGTTGAAAAAACATGTTTTACCAAAAGATTATCCTGATCTGGATTTGAGAAGAATGAATGTTCATCTAATTGAAGCTACAGATACACTTTTGGGGACTATGAAGCCAAAAGCAGATGAAAAGGCAAAAGAGTACCTGACTGAAATGGGAGTAAATGTTTGGTTAAATACTAAGGTTGAAGATTATGATGGTTTAACCGTCAAAACTGATAACAAAGAGCTGCCTTCAAAAACTTTGATTTGGGCTGCCGGAGTTTCAGGTAACATAATTGATGGATTGGATGAAAGATCTATGACTCATGGTAGAATACTTGTAGATACATATAATAAGGTTGAAGGTTATGATGAGATCTATTGTATTGGTGATGTTTGTTTGATGAAAACAGAGGAAAACCCTACAGGAGATCCAATGGTCGCTCAAACAGCAATTCAACAAGGCGATCTGTTAGCCAACAATTTGAATAATCTGGCTATAGGAAAAGACATGAAACCTTTTTCTTATTTTGATAAAGGATCTATGGCAACCATTGGGAGAAACAAAGCGGTTGCGGAAGTGGGAAAATTTTTCTTTGTCGGAATCTTTGCGTGGCTGGTGTGGATGTTGGTGCATCTGATGGCATTAGTTGGTTTCAGAAACAGAGTTGTAGCTTTAATAAACTGGGTTCAGAATTACATAACTTACGATAAGGGCATTCGCCTGATAATTCGACCGTTCAAAAACACAAAATCTGATTAATGGATTACATTTTAGCAATTATAGCATTAGTAGCAGGAGCAACCGCAGGTTTTTTTATTGCTCATTTCAAATCAAAGTCAGAGACTTCCCGACTTGAGGAAAGGAATTCGAATCTGGATGAGCAACTCACCGAAACCGAGCAAAAGCTGGAAGCTCTTCAGCAGGAAAAGGAAACTCAGTTGAAAGAAGAGCGGGAGCGAAGTGCTGAGCTAGACCGGGAATTGGCAGGATTGAAATCAGAATACAATTCCCTTCAGGAAAAACTTGCTGAGCAAAAAAGTGAATTAGCTGAGATGCAGGAACAGTTGAAAGTTCAGTTCGAAAATCTGGCGAATAAGATTCTTGATGAAAAATCAGAGAAATTTAGTAAGCAGAATAAAGAGAGTTTAGATCAAATATTGAATCCGTTGGGGTTAAAGTTGGAAGAGTTCAAAAAGAAAGTAGAGGAAACCTACGAAAAAGGAACGCAGGAGCGGTCAGGATTAAGAGAGCAGATCAAGAACATGGTTCAGCTCAATCAGCAAATGAGTGAAGATGCCAAAAATCTGACCAAAGCCCTGAAAGGAGATTCCAAAGCACAAGGAAATTGGGGAGAAGTAGTGCTTGCCAGCATTCTTGAAAAATCGGGGTTACGAAAGGACGAAGAATATTTTACTCAACAAAGCGAAACCACGGAAGATGGTCGGAGACTTCAACCTGATGTAGTGGTTAAACTTCCAGACGAGAAATTCCTGATCGTTGATTCTAAAGTGTCCTTAACTGCATTTGAGCGATTTACTTCTGCTGAAGATGAAACCGAAGCTCAGTCGGCGCTTAAACAACATGTACTTTCTATCCGAACTCATGTAAAAGGTTTGAGCGAGAAGAACTACCCTCAAATCTATGCCGATAAAACACCTGATTTTGTACTTTTATTCATTCCTGTTGAACCTGCTTTTGCAGCAGCGTTGCAAAGTGAACCGAATCTTTATAACGAAGCATTCGAAAAAAACATAGTGATTGTGAGCCCATCTACACTGTTGGCTACACTATTCACCATAAACACTATTTGGAAGCGGGACCGACAAAATAAGTATGCTTTAGAGATCGCTGATCGGGGAGGTGCATTGTACGATAAGTTTGTTCTTTTTGCGGAAAGTCTCGAAGAAGTTGGACAACGTATCGAACAAACTCAAAAGAGTTATGACGAAGCGAAGTCTCGTTTATCAGAAGGAAGCGGAAATGTAATACGTCAGGTAGAGATGCTTAAAGAACTAGGTGCTAAAGCTACTAAACAACTACCTGAAGGGCTTCGAGAGAAGGAGTAATTATCTTTTTAGTTATCTAACTTTTGCACCGGCAAAAGATAGCAAAAACTCCCGGCTGAGATACTTCAGGGCAAAACATCTACGAATCTCTGAACAAAACTAAACGCTCGCTTTGCGAGCAAGTTTTATTCGTTGAGCTTCTTGTTTGATGTTTTTCTAATCCTTCACCATCTCTATGCCGGATATTAACATTAAACCTCAGAACAAAATCTGTTAGCAGGTCTATAAGAGGGTATGGATTACATAGATTTTGAACATTCGGAAAATGAGGGGCAAAAACCCAATTTTAAGGAAATTGCCGCAAAAACCTGGGTTTATACAAAAAAAACGATGAAGTGGGCTTCGGTCAGTTTTATTGGTTTTGTTTTAATTTCCTTTTTAATACTGGTTTCTCTTAAATGGGTAAATCCGTCTTTCACAGCTTTTACTCTTCAGGAAGACTGGGAAGATATAGGGAAAGATAGATATAGCTTAAGAGAAAACTGGGTCGAATATAAAGATCTGCCTCAGAACTTAAAATGGGCAGTTGTTGCATCAGAAGATCAGAAATACTGGAACCATCCCGGAGTAGATCTGGTAGCTATTGCCGAAGCTTATCAGGAAATGGAAAAAGGAGAACGAGTAAGAGGAGCCAGCACGATCACGCAGCAAGTGGCTAAAAATCTTTTTTTGAGTAGTGATAAGAACTATCTAAGAAAAGGAGTGGAAGCAGCCTTGGCCTTAACCATAGATGCAGTTTGGGGAAAAGAACGGGTTCTGGAAATGTATTTGAACATCGCTGAATTTGGTCCCGGAATGTATGGAATCGGGAAAGCTTCCGATCATTTTTTTGATAAAAAAGCCAAGTTTTTAAAAGATGATGAATCAGCACGTATGGCAGCTGTGCTTCCAAACCCTAAAAGAATGAGAGTGGAACCTGCTTCGCCATATGTGAAGGAGAGAAAAGATTGGATACTCAAGAATATGATGAATCTGAGCGGGATCGCTTATTACAAACATCCTGAGCCTGAGGTAGTTCAGGACTCGCTGAAAGCTGATTCTTCATTTATTTTTGATGCTCCATTTGTCAACAAAATTCAAATTAACAGAACAGCTTTTTCATTAAGTGGTATAAGTGCAAATAATAAAAGTAGACAAGACAGCACTGGTTCAGATTCTGTTAGAAATAGAGATTTCAGATTTTGATTATTATTTGGAGCTTTCCAAAATATAGAACCCTTTTAGTACAGGGAGATTTATTTCCATTCCTGAAATCAAATCCTGCTCGATCTGTGGATAGCTTATCTCCGTATCAATTTTGAGGTCAAATTTATTCAGTAAACTTACAAATTCGTTTTTATTGAGTGGTAACTTAAGTGTTTCACCTACCATTGCGACTCCACTCGTGAACATAAACCGATTAAAGAAATTCAATTCTCCCAGATCAAAAAAAGTACTGATTAGTTTTACATTTGTATGCATTGAGCAGATGTTATGCAGAATAGATCGGGTGCTTTCAAGAGACAGATAATCAAAAAAACCTTCTGCCAGAAATATGGTCTTTTTACGGGGATTGAATTTTCCTGTTTTCAGTAAAACTTCTTTTATGTTTTGATTGGCTGGATCGACAGGACATAAATTCAAATTTATAGCAGGATAATCGAATTGAGATAACATTCTTTGCTTATGATCGATCATAGAATGAGTGTCGATCTCGAAGGAAGGCAAACCTTTTGAAGCACACTTAACGGCATTGTGATCAAAACCAGAGCCAAGAACCACTAATTGTTCAAACCCATCGTCGATGGCGTTTTGTACTGCTTTTTCAATGTAGAATTTTCTGGATATTATATGCATCAGGTCGCCCGGGAGTAATAGTTCTTCCCACCACACAAAGAAGTTTCTCCATAACCGGGACTTAAACGCTTTTTGATTCCAACTCATTTTTTTGGGTAAGTAGGAAACCACATCTTTATAAAAAGATGCAGTAAATGAATCAAAAAAGACGGCGATCCGGGGATTCAATGTTAGTCCATAAAATTTTATAGCAATGTAAGATGCAGTAAGAGATAATTTATGTGTCATCACAAAACTTAAGTATTAATTGGATGAACTACAGAGTATGAGCACTAAGTATAGCTTAATTGTTTTGTATAGAATCAACAGGATTAACAAGCGCAGCTCTTAAGGCATGATAACTTATTGTAATCAGAGAGATAATCATTATAAACACTCCTGCTCCGATAAAAATAAAAGGGAGGGTTGTTGTTATATCAAACCTGTAAGGAAAGTTTTGGAGCCAATTCAGAGCAATAAAATAGATTATTGGCCAGGAAATGAGGTTTGCAATACCGATAAGAGTCAAAAAGTCTTTAGTTAATAATTTTACAATATCAGAAACAGAAGCTCCCAGGCTTTTTCTTATCCCTATCTCTTTTTCTTTGAGTTGTGCAGAATAAGAAGCAAGGCCAAGTAATCCGAGTGAAGCAATCAGAATACAGAGTATGGAAAATGCAATAGAAAGTGAACTCATGGTATCTTCGGCTTCATAAATTTCAGCCAAACGATCATCGAGAAATTGAAATTCAAACGGGTCAATCGGATTAACTTCTTTCCATACTTTTTCAATATGAGCTAAAGCATCTTTAGGGTTTCCCGGTGCAATTTCTACAGCAGTGTATTCTATAAACCCTAAAAAAGGGATGGTGCCTTCCACCAATGAAATTGAAAGAGGTTCAATTTCTTTTTTGAGTGAGGCATAATTAAAATCTTCCAGAACCCCGATTACTGATTTAGTTATTCTTCCCCCGTCTTTAGGATAAAAGAAAAAAACCTCACCTAGAGCTTCTTCGGGAGAGTTTAGTTCTAGTTTTTCAAGCATTTTACGATTAATAAGTACCGCCTGATCTGCGTCAGTTGGAAAATCCCTTGAAAAGGATCGGCCGGCAATCAATTCCAGATCAAAGGTTTCTACAAGATCGTGAGTTGTATGAAAGGCAAGATTTAGTTCATCATTACTTTCACCAAACTTTTCCGGTACATAATGATAATTTTCTTGTTTTTCGGAGCCGATTACTTTACTTAATCCGGTAATAGATTCTATTTGAGAAAATGAAAGCACCTGATCTTTAAAAGTCTCAAACTTCCAGGCTATAAGGTTTTGCTTAGTGGGTAATAACACAACGGAGCTTTCATCAAATCCCAGATCTTTCTCTTGAATAAACTGAATCTGTTTATAGATAACAGCAGTTCCAATAATTAAAGCTATGGAAAGTGTAAACTGGAAGGTTACGAGCATTTTTCTGAAAAACGCACTTTTTCTTCCTTGTATAACTGACCCCTTTAGTACCTGAACAGGTTCAAAAGATGAAAGGTAAACGGCAGGGTAAGATCCGGCAAATAACCCCACAAAAACGGTGAGGAGCAGAAGTGTGGGAATAGTTGCAAAATGTGAAAAAAGATTTAAAGTCAGTTCTTTATCTACCATTTCGCTAAAATATGGCAGTGAAACAAAAACCAATATAACACCGATTACTATTGCTATCAGGCAGATCAGGAATGACTCACCGATGAATTGATAAAATAATTGTTTTCTGTAACCTCCCAGTACTTTTCTCATACCAACCTCTCTGCTTCTTTCCAGAGAACGTGCGGTGGATAAGTTCATGAAGTTTATGCAGGCAATAATAAGAATAAAGCCAGCTACAACTAATAAGATATACAAATAAAGTACAGAACTGTTTACTTCCATTTCCTGCTCAAGAGCAGAATGCAGATGAATATCAGTTACAGATTGAAGAGAAAGATTTACTTTTTCGCCTGCCGGCCATCCTGAATAAGCATAGAAATAATTTTCTTCAATTACAGGGAACTGTGTTTCTAAATCAGAAGGTTCAGTTTCTTCCGCAAGCAGAATATAAGTCCAGATCGGATTCCATAGCCAGCTTTGGTCGTACTCCTGATCTGAACTATACATTTCGTTAAGACTGGTAAATGATGCAATGAGATCAATTTCCATATGAGATTGGTCAGGCCATGCCTCCATAATGCCGGTGACGGTGAGATCAATAACACCTTTGTAGTTTAGTGTTTTACCAATCGGGTCTTCGTTTCCAAAATATTTTTCAGAAAGTTCTTCACTAATTACAAGTGAGCCGGGGTTCTTTAAAACTTCAGATGGGTTTCCTCTGATGAGGTTAGCTGAAAAGAGATCAAAAAAGGTAGAATCAACAAAGTAGAAATTTGTTTCAGTGAAAGAAACACCTTTCTGTTTATTTCTGAAGGTATGTGAAGTTTCCTGAAGATTATAAAACCGAACCGACTTTTCAATCAAATCGGGGAATTCAGCATCCAGAACAGGCCCCAGAAGAAAAGGGGTTGAGGCTTCTTCTTCAACATTGTTTTCAGATTCCATGGTTTGGATAACACGGAACAGCTGTTCAGATTTACTATTAAACCTATCGTAATTCCATTCATTTATTACATATAAGAATATCAGTAAACTCGTTGCAAGACCAATAGATAGACCTAAAATATTTATAAGAGAATACACCTTATTCTTAAGGAGATTCCTTATTGCAATCTTAATATAGTTTTTAAACATGTTTGAATCCTGCCAGACAGCAACTCAGAAAATTTGCTACAAATACCTAAGCCAATTACTTTTTATTCCCCTGAGAAATTTATTCTCGTACAGGTAATAGAGTAACCTAATGGTTAATTGTTACAAATAATAAATAATTAACTAACACAATATTAATGTAAAAGCGTTATGATGAATAGCTTTGAACTGATTCTTCAATTCTTAGTTGATACGAGTTTCAAGAAAAGGGATAATATCAAATTGAAGGAGCTCAAACACAGGAGTTTTATATGATCTGCGTCGGTCCGTAGTTATAGTGGAAGAAGTGATTACCACAACGGTTTCAAGCTCCGGTATTATAAAAATATATTGCCCACCACTTCCCCAGGCAAAAAAAGTTTTATATCCTCCTATGGTTTGGTTCCACCACTGGTATCCATATCCATAAGGATTGTAGTTACTGTAAGTGTACGTTCCGAATGAATCTTTGACCCATTCTTTTGAGATAAGCTGTTGGTCGACGTACCTTCCATTATTAAGCATTAGTTGGCCTATCTTGATCATATCTGCAGGTTTTAAAGCCAGATTATTTCCTCCCATAAAATATCCCTGAGGATCTTTATCCCAACCGCCTACTCTAATATTCATTGGATCGAATAAGTAGTTTTCAGCAAATGCTTTTGTGGACATTCCAGAGGCTTTAGAAATTATAACCGACAATAAATGGGATGTTCCGGTACTATACACCATTCTGCTATCTATCTCAGTTACAAAATCCTGACTTAATGCATATTCGATCCAGTTGTCACTAATTACCCATGCCCCATAGTTTCCTGAGCTGGTTGATCTCAAACCCGATTGCATAGTGAGTAAATTGCGGATGGTAATAGATTCCTTAATGGAATCCGGATTTTCTTCAAAATACTCAGAGAAATACGTTTTTATAGGTTCTTCAATGGAAGGGATAAACCCTTTTTCAACTGCGATTCCTGTCAATAAGCCAATAATACTTTTGGAAGCAGACTTAATATTAAATGGACGTTCTATGTTTCTCCCGTTAAAGGATTTTTGAGCTAGTATTTCACCTTCTTGTTGAATTATAAGGGTACGTACCCGTTCAATTTGATCAGCTTTATTGAAAATGGCATCCAGATCAGGTCTTTCGACAGACTGACTTTTCAGATCCACATTCACGAAAAAGCAGAAACCCAAAACCAGAATGCTTACTTGTAAATAAAATTTAGTTCTCAGAATTATTTTCATTAAATCGAAATGTAACCGGAATACTATGTTCTTGTGGAGCACCAATATGATACAATTCCCATTGAGAATCATAATTTTGGATTCGGTCTCTCAGAATATTTACCAGATCTTCAGAGCTTCCATTATCTGAATCCCAGTCGAATGTTTCAACCCGAAACTTCAGACTTCGTTGTTCTCCATTAACGTGAATATCGAGATTAGCTACTTTTTCTACATTGGGTATAGTGAATTGTACTCTTACGTTTTGCATACTATTCCTCCTCATAAGGATTGGTTTCAGTGACGGCTCCATCCTGAAGATTTATGATCCGATCTCCGTATGACGCCATTTCATCAGAATGAGTTACCTGAATAATGGTAACTCCGTCCTCTTTGTTTAATTTCTTAAAGGTTTCCATGATCTCTTTGCTTTGATCTGAGTGCAGATTACCGGTTGGTTCATCTGCTAAGATAAGTTTTGGACTTCCGATCAAAGCCCGGGCTACTCCAACCAGTTGTTGTTGTCCACCGGAAAGTTGATTTGGAAACAGATCTTTCTTTGCGACGATATTAAATCGATCCAGCATATCCGCGACCATACTTTTGCGCTGACTGCCTTTTACTTTTCGATAGAGAAGAGGCATTTCAATATTTTCGTAGACAGTAAGCTCGTCAATCAAATGATATGCCTGAAAAACAAAACCAATATAAGATCGGTGATACTCTGATTTCTGCTTTTCATTGAGGCCGTGAACAGGCTCATCCAAAAAATAATACTCGCCTTCATTGGCATCATCCAGAAAGCCGATAATATTTAGCAAAGTGGATTTTCCGGCTCCACTGGGCCCCATGATACTTACAAAATCTCCTTCAACGATATCCAAATCAATTCCTTTAAGGATGAAGTTTCGTTGAAGCCGTTTGTCGATGTATCGGTCTATGTTTCTGAGTTTGATCATATGTTCTAAAGAATATTTTTATTCATTTCTAAGATTTTCTACGGGATTTTGGAGCGCTGCTTTTACCGATTGCCAGCTTACGGTTGTTAAGGCTATTAAAAGAACTGTTAATCCTCCATATAAAAAAGGAAGAACACCAAGGTCAATTTTGTAACTAAAATCAGTAAGCCATTGATTGCTTAAGTACCAAGCAACAGGTGCTGAAATTACAAATCCACAAACGACCAAAAGAACAAAATCTTTGGAAATCAGAACTAGAATATTCTTAATAGAGGCTCCGAAAACTTTTCGGATTCCAATTTCCTTTATCCGTCTTTGTGCTACTAAAGCTGATAAACCGAAAAGCCCGAAACATGCCAATAAAATAGATGCCATAGAGGATATTCGGATAATGCGGTTCCAGCGGATTTCTTCATTATACTGTCGTTGTACCATATCGTCCATAAAGGCCAAATTAAAGGCTTCTTGTCCGGCAATAGAATTCCAGAGTGATTTTAGACTAGAGATCGATTCCGACATTCTATCTGAAGAAAGACGAATGAGAATAGTACCTGGGTTTTCATCGGCTGCTTCAATATGCTGAAGTGCCATTGGTTGAAGTGGATCGTACAAACTTTTGAAATGATAGTTTTCGATAACACCGATCACTTTTTTCCCATCAAAAGGTCCAACCCAGCCCTGATTTTCAGGTTTATCTTTAAGGATTTGTCCAATAGCATTATCCCAATCCATGGCGTCAACAAAAGCCTTATTAACAATTATCTCATCAGAAGGAAAGGAATTAGCTTGTTTTGAAAAATTTACTCCGGTTAGTAAATCGATACCCATCGTTTCAAGATAATGAGTGTCTACAGCCTCAGAAGGGATGCCATCTCCAAGTTGGGTTAAAGTTGTGGCTGACATCAATTGTGCCATACCAATATCAGTTACTCCGTATTCAGAATAGTCTCGATATTCACCTGCTGTTATTGAGGTTGAAAGTACACCCGGAATTCTTTGTGCTTCCTCAGAATAAAGTTGTCCGATTTTGAACGCATTTTGGAGTTCTGAATTAATTTCTACAGCAACTACATTTTCAGGATTAAAGCCCAGATCTTTATTCAGGATAAAATTGATCTGACCTTGCATCACATAAGTGCCGATCATCAGGGTTATTGCAAGTCCGAATTGAAAGACTATAAGTCCTTTGATCAGCATTGGAATTTTTTGTGCAGAACTGTCATCTGAAAAAAGAGAGGTGGCATTCTTTCCTGAGATCTTTACAGCGGGATACAAACTAGTGACCAGAGTCAAAATTATTAAAAGCCCAAAAACTGATATCCACAGAATCGGGTCAGAAAGAAGGCTGAGATTAAGTTCTTTTTGAAACAAAACATTCGAAAAAGGAGCTAATAATTCTGCTAAAACTATTCCAAGTAATATTGCAATTGCACATGTTATAAAAACTTCTCCGATAATTTGAAATTTGATTTGATGCCTGATGGCTCCTACAGTTTTTCGAATACCTATCTCGTGATTTCGGGAAGTATATCGGCTTAAAGTAAGTGACATGAAATTAATTCCTGCAATCATAAGAATTACAAGAGCAATACTTCCCAAAATAAGTGAGTAAGATTTGTTCGAACTTTGTGTAACCCCCGAACGATAGTCTTCATTAAAATACACTTGAGATAAAGGCTGAAGTCCGTATTCGATCTGATTTCGTTCAACCCAACTGTTTCCATAATGGCGTTCCAGAAATGCCGGAAACTTAGCAACCAGATCTTCTTTTTTAGAACCTTCTTTTAGTGTGATCCATGTTTCCAAAAACCCGATATACCAACTTTCTCTTAAGGTTTTTTGTTCTTTTGATGAAGCGCTGCTTATCTGATTTTCAAAAGGAAGTAGGAAATCAAATTGAATGCTTGAATTAGCAGGAACATCTTTTGCGATTCCTGAAACAACAAAATCTTTGGGTTCATCTCTCAAACGGATTGTCATTAGTTCACCAACTGCGTTTACTTTTCCGAAGTACTTATTTGCAGCTGATTCCGTGATCACAATATTGTCTACACTGCTGAGAGCAGTTTTTGAATCCCCAAAGATCAGAGGAAAAGTAAATTCAGAAAGGAACTCAGGGTCTGCAAACTTTATGAGCTCTAAAATGTATTTGCCATCTTTTAAGAACTGGGCACTTCCACCGGAGATATTAATGAGGGATTTGATTTCAGGAAATTCTTCCTTCAAAGCTATGGATTGTGGATAAGGATGAACTGTGTTATGTCTAACCTCATTATTTCTGGAATTAACCGTCTGTTCCGTAAGTCGATAAATAGAATCTTTATTTTTATGGAAGTTGTCATAAGACCATTCAAAACGAACATACATGATTAGGATAATACAACAACAAAGACCAATAGCGAGTCCCGATAAACTAATAAATGAGTCTATCTTGTATTTCTTAAGATTACGTAGTGCAATTTTGAGATAGTTTTTAAACATATTTTATACTATTTCTTTATTCACTTTTTAATGATTTAACCGGATCCATTAATGCTGCTTTTATTGTTTGGAAACTGATTGTTATCCATGCTACTAGTAGAACTATTAAGGAACTGATCAGAAACAGCCAAATGCTGACGTCTATACGCTCAGCAAAACTATTTAGCCATTCTGTGGTGGCTAAATACGCTACAGGAAATCCGATACATAAGGCGATCAGGATCAAAACAGTAAATTCTTTGCCTAACAAACGGACGATATCTGTGACTTTTGCACCCAGTACTTTTCTTATTCCAATTTCTTTAAATCGTTGTTCAGTGCTATAAGATGCTAGTCCAAATAAACCTAAGCAGGCTATAAACACTGCCAGTATTGCAAAAATGTTGAAAATATTACTCAGTCTGGTTTCGGAGCGGTAGAGTGCGTCGAAAGTATCATCCAGAAATGCGTATTCCATCGGTCTTTCCGGATTGAAAGCAGCCCATTTCGACTCCAGATCTGAAATAACAGATTGCAAATCATTAGTTGAAAGTTTCAATGCCAGATAATCATGATAGTACGTTCCCTTCAACACATGTATAATTACCGGATCTATTGATTTATGTAAGGAATTATACTGGAAATCATCAACCACACCAATAACCTGGCCTTTTTTAGATACTTCATCAGAGAGCCAGTATTTTAATGTTAGTTCCTCACCTAAAGGGTTGTCCCAATTGAATTTATTTGCAGCCGTTTTATTGATGATAAATGCAGAAGTTTCGTCAGTACCGTATTCCTCCGAGAAATTTCTACCTTCTGGGACATCTATTCCCAATGTTTTCAAATAACCAAAGTCTACAGTGAGTGTTTGTAAGATTGCCGAGTCAGCTTTGTTGCTTTCCGGTATTACTGTAAATCCATGAATACCTGAAGCTATACCGGGAACGCCCGAAGCAGCCGAAACACTTTCTACACCCGGAATAGTCAACAATTTCTGTTTTAAAGCACTGGCATTGATCTGATCTGAAGTTTCTCGCATTTGAATCATAAGGACTTTTTCTTTATCAAAACCAAGCTTTGAATTCTTTAGAAAATCCAGTTGCTGAGTTACAATAACAGTTCCAAAGATCAATCCTGTTGAAATAAAAAACTGGAACACTACAAGTCCGCGTCTGAAAAAAGTACTTGAAAAACTCTGTCCTGCTTTATCGCCCTTCAGACTTTGTATTGGACGGAAGGACGATAGATAGAATGCCGGGTAACTGCCTGAAATTGTACCAACAACTAAAATCAATACGGTTAAAATTAAAATGGGTTCCCAGCTGTTGAATAATGCGAATTCTATTACTTTACCTGAAATAGCATTAAAATAAGGTATTACTGCTTCAACGATGAATACTGCAATAACTAAGCTCAGAGTGGACATCAGTATAGCTTCACTTAGAAATTGCCTTACAAGCTGGCTTTTTTCAGCTCCAAGTGTTTTGCGCATGCCAACTTCTTTTATTCTTTTCATAGAGCTGGCAGTTGCAAGATTCATAAAGTTGATGCAAGCGATGATCAAAATAAAGCCTGATATAGCCAGGAATATGTAGATATATGATATATCAAAGTTTGTAGAAAGTTCGTTTTGAAGATTAGATCTCAGATGAATATCAGCCAATGGTTGAAAAGAAAAGCTGTTAGCTGAACTATTGTCTTCTCCGTAATACTGATCAGCAAATTGTGGAATATAGGAGCTGATTTTATCAACAATATTTTGAGAAGGAATTTGCGCATAAGTATACATAGGTGGGTAATACTTTGTATTATACTCCCAAGCTCGTAGCGTTTTTAAACTTTCGTAAGAAAGTATATAATCAAAACTGATATGCGAATTTGAAGGCGGAGATTCAATAACACCTGTAATTTCGAAATCAAATTTTTCACGAGCATCTTTAAAAGAAAGACTTTTACCAACAGGGTTTTCATTACCGAAAAACTTTGTAGCAGTTGCTTTAGTTATCACCATAGAAAAGGGCTTATCCAATGCAGTACCTTGGTCACCACTTAAAAGCCGGAATGAAAACATCTCAAGAAAGGAGGTGTCGGCTAAGATGATCCGGTCTTCCTGAAACTTGATATTATTTGGTCCCGTCACTAATCCTGAAACCGGATAAAGATGAGTTATATGTTCAATCTCAGGAAAAGAATTCTTTAATGAAGGTGCTAATGCGGAAAAGGTAGTCGCATAAGTTTCTTGTTTTCCCTCAACTTCCATGGTTTCCACTACACGGTACAATTCATCGTAGTTATCATGGAACTTGTCATAAGAAAGCTCATTAAGCACATATAAAGTAATTATAATACAACAAGCTAACCCTATCGAAAGACCCAGCACGTTTAGTACAGCATAAGATTTATTACGAACCAGATTTCTCCAGGCTATTTTAAAATAATTTTCTAGCATGAAATGTCCCTTTATTCATTCTTTAATGATTTAACCGGGTTTGCCAGAGCAGCTTTGATGGATTGCCAGCTTACTGTAACAGATGCAATTAGGATGATTCCTATTCCTGAGATCAGGAATACATCAAATCCGATATTGGTCTTATAAGTAAATTCTCTGAGCCAGTTTTGCATAATGAAATAGCCAACCGGAGCAGCAAAAAAGAAGCTGATGAGTATCAACTTTATAAAATCTTTTGAAACAAGCGAAACAATTCCGACCACACTAGCACCCAGAACTTTTCTGATTCCAATTTCTTTGGTGCGTTGTTCCGCGCTGTAAGCTGAAAGTCCGAATAAACCAAGACAGGCAATCAGAATAATCAATACAGAGAAAGCAAAAACCAGATTACTGACTCTGTTTTCTGACCTGTACATTTGATCAAATCGATCATCCAGAAATGAATAGCTGAAAGGTTGTCCAGGTGCCATTTCGGTCCAGGTATTTTCAATCTTGGAAAGGGCAAGAGAAGCATTTTCAGTATCAATTTTAAAGATCACGTTCCCACGACTACTACCTTTGAAAAGTCCTAGCGGGCTGATGTTGTCTTTAAGAGATCTGAAATGAAAATTTTTAACTACCCCAATGATGGTAAACTCTCTTAGTTTTTCATTATCAAAAGTTCCATCAGGATTTTGAGTAAATGTGGTAATTATCTCTCCTAATGGATTCTCAAAACCAAACCTATTGGCCAGTTCCTCATTAAGAATTACCGTATTTTCATCCGCTCCTCTGTCTTTAGAAAAATTTCTACCCTCTACAATTTCCATTCCCAGTGTAGGAATGTAATCTTCATCAACGCGCCAAACCTGCATGGAAGAATTATTTCCCTGAACCGGATCTTCTCCTTTTGGCCAGAATGTCTGATCATTCATCGAGAATCCACTTACTGGCAAATAACTGGAAACGGTAGCGCTGCTGAACTCTTGTTCATTTAATAAACGATCTTTGTAAGCTTGAAGGTTTGAATCAAGCATATAAGCATCATGAACAATAACGGTCTGTTCTTTTTGAAACCCTAAAGATTGGTTTTGAATAAAATCCAACTGCTTGTTTATGACCAGCAACCCAATGATAACCACCAACGAAACGCTGAACTGAAAAACTACTAAAGCACTTCTGAATTTACTTTTCTGTTTATGCTGAAAAGCGCCTTTTAACACCTGAATGGGTTTGAATGCAGAAAGCATAACGGCTGGGTAGCTTCCTGATAACACACCCGTAATAAGAACGATACTTAAAATAGAAGTCAATAAAGTACTATTGGAGAAATAATTTGCCGTAAGATTAGTTCCTGATAAATTGCTGAAGAAAGGAAGTGTTAATTCCACAAGCAGAAGAGCAATTAAAAATGAAAGTATAGACAGTAGCAAAGATTCAGTAAAAAATTGTCCGATTAATTGCTTCCTCAATGAACCCAAGGATTTACGAATCCCTACTTCCTTGGCTCTTTTAATAGATCGTGCAGTGGCAAGATTCATAAAATTGATGCAAGCAAGAACAAGAATAAAAGCTGCGAGAGCCGAAAAAAGGTATACATAGTTTATATTTCCGTTAGGCTTAAATTCAGCGATCAAATCTGAATTAAGGTGAATACTTGTAAGAGGTTGGAGCTTGTAATGTAAGCTGTTTCCGGCTTCCTGAAACTCTTCAAGATCATTTCCTGTGAAATCAATCAATTGAGGTTCAATATAGGTCTTCTTGATCGTTTGAAAGTTTTCTTGAAAAGCTTCTATATCTGTTCCTTCTTTAAAGAGTAAATAGGTTCTGAAATTATTACTTAACCAAACTCCATTGTTGGCTTCATCAGCGTTTGTCTCCATGGAAAGCAGAAACTCAAAGTTGAAGTGTGAGGTCTCCGGCATATCTTCATATACCGCAGTAATACTGAATGTATTATTATCGTCTAAAAGCAGTGACTCGCCAACCACATTTACTCTTCCAAAGTATTTAAGAGCTTTTGATCTTGATAATGCCAATGTATTGGGTTCTGATAAAGCAGATTCAGGATCACCATGAATTACCGGAATTGTGAATACATTAAAAACGGTTGGATCACTAAATATGATGTCATTTTCTTTAATATTGATATCACCATTTCTGACATGAAATTCTCCTCTTGGCCTGAACCGTACCATATCTTCTACTTTTGTGTAGTCATTTTTCAGAGTAGGTCCCATGGGAGCTGAAGTAGTAGCTAACTCTAAATAACTACCTGAAAAATCAATAAAGGAAGCCACACGAGCAATCCTATCTGCTTTTTTGTGATGCTTGTCGTAGCTTAATTCGTTATTAACATACAAAAGAATAATGATACAGCTAGCTAAACCAAATGCCAGTCCCACTATATTTATGAATGAGTAGCTTTTATTATTCCAAAGGTTTCTGAGTGTGATCTTCAGGTAATTTCTAAACATAATTACTCCTTATTCGCTTTTTAAGGATTCAACAGGGTTGGAGAGTGCTGCTTTTACAGAATGATAGCTTACAGAAAGCAATGCGATAGTGAGAGCAACAATTGCAGATATCCCGAACACTCCGAAATTCATTGAAATTCGGTATGCAAAATCAGATAACCATTTATCCATGATAAACCATGACACAGGAGCAGCAATAAGAATGGAAACGAGTATTAGCTTCAGAATATCCTTATTCAGCAATAGAATAATTTGATCTATACCTGCTCCCAAAACCTTTCTGATTCCAATTTCTTTGATACGTGTTGTTGCTGTTAAACTTGCTAGTGCAAAAAGACCCATACATGCTATTAGGATTGCTATAAACGTAGACGAAGACATAATGGAGAGCCATCGTTTGTGCTCACGATATTGATTGGCAACAGCATCATCCAGAAACCAATAATCAAATGGTATTCCCGGAGAAACATCAGCCCAAACCTTTTTTAATTCGGGTAGTGCTTCAGATATCATTCCCGGTTTTATTCTCACTGCAATATCAGCAATACCACCTTGCTCTGGATCCATATGAAATAACATGGGCTGGATTTCAGTTTCTAGTGATTGAAAATGAAAATCTTTTACTACTCCTACTACAGTAGAGGGGTTTTCTTCTCCTTTCCAGGGCACCGGTTCACCAATAGGATTGTCCCATCCCATTTCTGTAACAAAGGCCTCATTGATAACAATTGAATTTTTGATATCCGTAGGTCTTTCAGCCGATAGACTTCTTCCCTGAAGTAATTCAAAACCAAGCGTTGGCATAATTTTATCGTCGATGTAATAGATGTAAGATCTTCTGCTTTCACCATCAATTTCAAAACCATATCTATTGCTCCCACGGGTAAAAGAGGGAGTCATACCACTTACCAATTCTATGCCCGTCGCTCCGTTTAATTCAGAGCGAAATAATTTCATTAAAGCAGTTCCTTCTTCACTCCAACCTTTGTGCGTATTTACAAAAACTACTTGCTCCTGATTATAACCGAGATCTTTTGAGCTGACATATTCCAGCTGTTGAAACATTATTACGGAACTTATTATCAAAAAAATGGACAGGCTGTACTGAACAACCAATAATCCTTTTATGAGACGTGGTTTAAATTGAAAACTGTTCAGACCTTTCAAAACTTTAGCAGGCTCAAAACTTGAAAGAATCAGAGCCGGATAACTTCCTGCGATTAAACCGGTCAAAAATGTTATTCCTAAAAGTGAACCCAAAAAACCTGCGTTCTCTATGTAATTAATGGAAAGACTTTTTCCAGACAGCTCATTGAAAAAGGGGAGTGCTAATTCTGCTAATCCAATTCCTGCTATCATTGCAAATAAAGTGAGTAGCTGCGTTTCGCTCCAAAATTGAATGGCAATTTGGTTTTTGAGAGCACCTGATGTTTTTCTCACACCAACTTCTTTTAATCTGCTTGAAGACCTGGAAAGTGATAAAGTCACATAATTGATACAGGCGATGATGAGGATCAACACCGCAATTATTCCGAGTATATAAGAGTACAAAGGATTACTGACTCCAAACCATTCAGCTCCTGCATCTAAATGAATTTCAGAAATTTGTGTAGTTTCAAATTCGAATACTGTAGCCTCTTCCGGAAGCCCTCTTCTAGCTCTATCTTCCGGCCAGTCTTCCGACCATTTATTTTCTGCAAATTGATTTAGTTTTTCTTCGAATTGAGCAATCTTTGTATTTGGAGCCAATTCAACAAAAAGGGGAGTATTAAAACTATTCCACCGTTGCATATTCCGTTCATAACCCGGTCTGTTCTCAATTCTGATGATCACATCAAATTGAATACTGGAGTTTTTTGGTGCAGAATCAACAATTCCTCTTATTGTGAAGATTTGTTCAGTATTACTAATCCAAACCGAAAGCGTTTTTCCTATAGGATCTTCATCACCAAAGTATTTGTTAGCAATTTTCGGAGTTATGACCATAGCTTCGGGTTCAGAAATAACGGACTCCGGAGAACCCTGAATTAATGGGAATGAAAACATCTCGAAGAAACCGGCTTCTACAAAGCTAACTTCTTCTTCAAAAGACTGATTTTCATTTGCTACGATATACTCACTTTGATCGTATCTGGAATAGCTTATAATTTCAGGAATTTGGTCTTTTAAAGTCGGACCCAGTGGCATAGGAAGCCATGGAGATTTCCGGACGTTTTCAGGTGACCGGGTATCGAAGAATGGCTTGTGTTCTATACTCTCTTTAGGGGCATAGTAATTAACTTCCTCAATGCGATAGATGTTTTCGGCATTATCATGAAATTTGTCGTAACTGAACTCATTTTGGATAAAAAGATAAATTAAAATACAGCAGCTAATTCCTAGTGTTAACCCAAAGATATTGATAAGCGAATAAAGCTTATGTTTTCGTATGGTTCGGAACGCAATTTTGATATAATTTCTAAACATAATAACTCCTTACTCGCTTTTTAGGGATTCAACGGGGTTTGACAAGGCTGCTTTAATGGATTTAAAACTTACGGTTATCAAAGAAATACTTAATGCCGCAACTCCAGCAGAGATAAATACCCAGATACTAATATTAATTTGATAAGCGAATTCCTGTAGCCATTCACTCATAACATACCAGGCAATTGGTGATGCCAGAGCTATAGAAATAAGTACCAGCTTTGCAAAATCTGAAGAAAGCATAAGTGTTATACTTGCTGTAGTTGCTCCCAATACTTTTCTGATTCCAATTTCTTTTTGGCGCTGAACGGCAACGATTCCAGCTAAACCAAATAACCCAAGGCAAGCTATTATTATAGCAAGCATTGAACTGTAGCTTACAACTTTACTCCATCTTTGTTCACTTCGATATAGATTATCCATATCCTCATCCAGAAAACTATAAGAGAATGGAACATCTGAAGTAACATTTGCCCAATTTTCTTTTAATTTATTTACAGTTCTCGGGATATTATCCGGACTGATACGGACCATCATATTAAGGATCGGATCTCGTGGATTCATATATATAATTACCGGTTCAACGGTATTACTCAATGATTGATAATTGAAATCCTGAACAACTCCAATGATCTTAGGATTGACCATCCAGCCCCAATCAATCGGGAATGAATCTCCTATACTATTTAAATCTAGACCATGGCTTTTTATAAAGCTTTCGTTAACAATAATGCTGGCAGTGGAATCTGAAGAAAGAAGAGGATCAAAATCTCTACCTGCAACAAGGTTCATTTCCAGTGTATTGATATAGTTATGATCAACACGGAAAACTGCAGATTGCATAACTTCACCTTCGTACCGATAACCTCGCCTCCATAGACCTGATGAAAAAGAGACATTAGCTCCGGTAATCTCAAGGATATCTTGTTCATTCCCCAATGTATTCCTATAAAGATCAATTACACGTTCACCATCGAGACCACTGGTAGGTACAACTACAACTTGTTCACCGGAAAATCCTAAATTCTTTTCCTGCAAAAAATTCAATTGGCTACTCATGATTATAGTCGCAATTAGAAGAAAAATAGTGAGGGTGAACTGAACTACAATTAGGGATTTTGTGAATCTGTTAGAACCTTTAAAATTCAGTTTTTCCTTAAGTGACTCGATGGGTTTGAAGTTGGAAAGTATGAGTGAGGGATAGCTTCCTGCAATGAAACCTGTAACCAAAAAGAGCATAACTAGACCGGTTAAAAATGGAATACTGGAAGCCAGATCGAACAGAGAAAGTTCTTTTCCTGAAAGTTGATTAAATAAGGGGAGAGAAAACTCAGCAAGAAGAATACCTAGAAAAAAAGCGATAAAAGTCAGAACAAAAGCTTCGCCCCAGAATTGTAACATGAGCTGATTTTTTTGAGCACCTACTACTTTCCTTAAGCCTACTTCTTTTACTCTTTTAGCAGACCTGCCAACTGCTAGAATCATAAAGTTAAAACAAGCGATCAATAAAACAGACAAACCAATTCCGCCTAGTATAAAAGAGTACAATGGATTACTGGGATTTGAAAAAGCACCTGGGAAATCAGGGTTTAAATGAATATCCATCAAAGGCTGCAGATTGTAAATAATGGGAGGACCGACAGAATTGAACCTTCCATCATTTCTCATTTCATCGAAGATGTTTCCCATATATTTTGAAATGAATGAAGGAAGTTTGGCCTGTACAGTTTTCAGATTTGCTTGCCGGTTAAGCTGTACGAATGTAAGTGATCGGGTGGCGTCCCATTGGTTTTCAACACGTGCATAATTTTCAAAGTTATTAATTATTGTTTGTACTGATAAGAGAATATTGAATTTGAAGGATGAATTATCCGGAATATTTTCAAACACACCGGAAATTTCCATTTTTTTAAACTCGCCATTAAGCCTTACATCTAAAAACCTACCAACCGGATTAACTCCACTAAAATACTTTTCAGCCATGGTCTCGTCAATGACTAAGGCGTTTGGATTAGATAACGATGAGGATGGATCACCGTATTTAAATGGAAGTGAGAATATTTCGAAAATACCCGGGTCAGCAAATGCAAAACCGGTTTGATCGATCAATTGGCCATCGTTTCTGATAACCATACTTCCTAAAGGAGCTAAACGGGTAAAATTTTCCACTTCAGGGATGTCATTTAACATCGCCTCTCCCAAAGGCATTGGTGTGTATAAATCGAGGTCGTAAGGTATATCATCTGCCAGTGGCTGTCGGTAAAGGCGATATATATCTTCTTTATTTTCATGAAAAGTATCGTATTTCAGTTCATCATTAATAAACAGAAGCACGAGGAAACAAAAAGCAATTCCAATGGCCAGACCGGCTATATTTATGAATGAATAAAGCTTTTGTTTTTTAAGATTTCGTAAGGCGATCTTGATATAATTCCTAAACATAACTCACTCACTTTTTAAAGATTCAATCGGATTGGCTAGAGCGGCTCTGAGCGACTTATATCCTATGGTTAATACAGAAATCAATAAGATTCCCGAAAGTGCAATCAGAAAGATTCCAATTCCGAGCTCTATTTTATAAGCAAAATCTTCAAGCCAGCTTCTCATCAAATACCATGAAATAGGGGCTGCTATCACGAACGAAATTCCTGTTAAAAGAGCCAGTTCTGTTCCAAATAATTTTAGAATATCCGATAGGTTTGCACCCAGTACTTTTCGAACACCTATTTCTTTAGTTCTGGTTGTAGACATATAAGAAACAAGTCCAAATAGTCCCAATGAACCAATTATGATTGCAATTAAAGTAAATGCATTCATGATCTTGGCTGTACGCTGTTCATCTTCATACATGTTTTCTATGGCTTCATTCAGAAATGAATACTCGAATACCAGATCCGGGAACGCTGTATCAAAAGCTCTTTCGATTTCACCCAAAGCTTCTTTAGTTCTGGAGGTGTTAATCTTAACAGCGGAGACAAAGAAGCTTTTCCTGGGAGCCAATAAAACGGGCGCTAAGTCTTCATGTAAAGATTGAGTATTAAAGTCTTTAACTACTCCAACGATCGGAGCTTCTGTTCCCCACATGGAAGTTGTTTTACCGATTAAGCCGGAAGGGTTATCTCCATACCCAACTTCTTTCGCAAATGACTGATTCACTATATAGGCGTTAACAGTATCAGATGGTTGTATATTTGAGCCCGCAAGCAAAGTGAGTCCGTAGGTATCAATAAAGTTTTCATCGATGAATTTGACTTGCCCTGAATTTTCGTGCCTGATGGTATCTTCAATCATTAAATAATTTCCTCCCCAAACACTGTTACTTGTTGTTCCTGTGTTAGAAAAACTTACATTTTGGATCGTAGTCTTATTAAGTAATGAGCTTTTGAATACATTGAGAACGGGCATGCTCTCATTTTGGATGGGCACATGAACAACGGCTTCTTGTTCAAATCCCAAATCCTGATTTTGAAAATATCTTATTTGAGAAGCCATTATTAATGTGCAAATAATTAATACCTGAGTAATAGTAAATTGCACTACAATCAATCCTCTTCTTAAAGTCAGGCCTTTCCCATAGTTTGACTGAATCTTATTTCGGATGGCTTCTATTGGATTAAAATTGGAGAGATGTTGAGCCGGATACCAACCCGCAAGCAAAGTTACTAACAGGAATATTGATACAATAAATAGTTGAAGTTCAACATTCGATAAGAGATTCATCTCAGGAGAAAAACCCAAAATTGGGGATATATTTTGGAGTACGATTTCTGATAAACCGACTCCCAAAACTAAAGCTATTAAAGTTATAAAAGCTGTTTCTCCAAAAAAGTGAAGCATTAATTGAGATTTTGTGCCTCCTAAGGTTTTTCGTAAACCTACTTCTTTTGATCTGCTTACAGCAATTGCCGTATTCAGGTTTATGAAGTTGATACATGCAGCTATAAGTAAAAAAAGACCAATTATACCAAGAGCCAGCAACATACTTTTTTCGATTACCCGACCATTATAATTGCTAAAACGGCTATCAAAATGAATTTCAGAAAGGGGTTGTAGGAAGAGATCTAACTCAGCAGCAATTTCCTCGCTTCGGTATTTTACAATCAATGCTTCTAGTTGCTCATTAACTTGCTCTTCGCTAATGCCCTGCTCCAACTTGACGTAAGTTTGCATCGAGCTTGAGTTACTTCCCCAACTTGGATTTTCTGCAGTTTCTCCATTTCTATCCATGGTTGAATTAGCTCCAATAAATGTGAAAGGGAAATCTGAGTTCTCAGGCATATCCTTAACTACGCCGGTGATTTCAATATCTGAGGCTGTACCACCATTAAAGACTACTGATTTACCTAAAACATCCGTTGTTCCAAATAACTTCATTGCAAAACTTTCGGTTACAACAGCAGTATTTGGATTTTTAATGGCAGTTTCAGGATTTCCGGATAACCAAGTATAAGTTAAGATGTTGAAGTAGTCAGGATCAGCAAAAGCGAAATCACTTTCTTTTAACTTCTTAACAAGATTGCCATTATCGTAATAGGATATGATCGGTTCGTTAGCAAGGTTATTAAAAACTAAAGTGGAATACTCAATACCGGTAACATCATTTCTGACCGCTTCAGCAAGCGGATAAGGCCCTCCCCGATAGAAAACACTTTTTCCGAATTCAGTTTCATGCCGCACAACCCGATAAATTCTATCGGAATCGTCGTGCCATTTATCAAAGCTGAGATCGAATTGAATGATCAGAAAAATGACAATAGCGCAGATTATTCCGAGTGTAAGTCCGCCAACATTGATGAAAGTTTGATTCTTATTTTTTATAAGATTTCTAAATGCAATTTTGATGTAGTTTTTGAACATGATTGATTTTCCTTATTCGGATTTGAGACTTTTAACCGGGTTCAAAAGAGCGGCTTTATAAGCAACTAATGAAATGGTGCCTATTGAGATTAGAAAAATGATTGCGCCCGCTATTACGAACTCTAGCATACTTATAGGTACACGATATGCAAAATCTTCCAGCCAGTCTTTCATGAGAACATAAGCGATTGGCCAGGCAAGAAGGTTTGAGATAATAATTAGTTGGGAATAGTTTTTAACAAATGACCAAATGATATCAACAACATCTGCTCCCAATACCTTTCGAATACCAATTTCTTTCATTTTTTGATTTACAGCAAAAGCAACCAAACCAAGAATACCTAGGCATGAAATGATGATTGCTAGTGTTGTGAAAATCGAGAATAGCTGGAGAAACTTTTTTTCAGCCTCATATAAAAGTGAAATATCATCCTGTAAAAATGAATATTCAAAAGGCACTCCATTAGAAAACTTATTCCATGTTTTCTCTAATCCGGAGATAGCGGTTTCAAAATCTTCTGAACGTACACGCACAGCTAAATTAGTAAGAGGAGTTGTTTGCTCTGAGGAAAGCGAAAATACAACGGGCTGTATTTCATCATGAAGTGATGTGAAATGGAAATCTTTAACCACCCCGATAATTTCTGCATCTTTAGTTCCCCATTCATCTCCTGTAAACGTTCTTCCTGATAATTTAGAACCTACCGGATCAGTAAGATTAAGAAAACGAGCTGCCGCTTCATTTATCAAATAAGCATTTGAGCGATCAGAAATTCTATCTTTTGAAAAATTTCTACCCTTACTAATTTCCGCTTCGATGGTTTCAATAAAATCATCATGAACAACAATCGTTGGAATGGATAGGTCTTCATCACTACCATTAGTTCTATAGGGTCTCCAGTTCGTAATTCTGCCAGGCAACGGGTTATTGGTTGCAGTAACATTAGAAACCCATGATTCTTTTATTAACTCTTCTTTAATTTCTGAAAACCGATTTGCTATTTCAGAATTTTGGAAGGGGATAACCAGAACCTGTTCAGGATTAATTCCAAGATTTTTGTTTTGAACAAACTGGATCTGTTTAGATATTAGAATGGTACTCACCAGAACAATTGCCGAAATACTGAATTGAAGCGTTACTAATCCTCTTTTTAATAACTCACCACCTCTATTGGACCCCAGACTATTCGATTTAAGAGTTCGGATAATAGATAGTCTGGATAGCCAAAATGAAGGATATCCACCTGAAATAAGACCGATTACAAGTACCGAAGCAAAAATCACGAAGATTAAAGGGAGGTCATCGGGGAAAATGACATCAATACTTTTACCGGTAATTTGATTGAAGAAAGGAATAATGATTTCTACTGAAATTAGAGCTACTACAAAGGCTATTGTAGAAATAAGTAGAGACTCACTTAAGAATTGCTTTTTTACATGCCCTTTTTCGGCTCCTAAAACTTTTCTTATACCTACTTCTTTAGTGCGGTTAAGTGACTGTGCTGTAGCTAAATTCATATAATTAATGGCAGCAATTACAACAATAATAAATCCTATTGCGCCAAAAATATAAACGTAGGTTAAATTTCCATTAGCTTGAATTTCACTAACCAGATTAGACTCGAGGTGGATCTTTGATAATGGTTGAAGGGAAAACTCAGCATACTGGGCGAGATCTCCATATTCTTTGAATGTGTTATCCCAATATTTATTTAATTCCTGTTCAAATACTTCAGGAGATATATTTTTATCGAGAAGTAAGTATGTGTAATGACTGGTTCCACTCCAATTTTCGCGTATCCAACTAGGATATTGATCATGTATGGTTTCCGATGAAATTACCATACTTGCACTAAAGTGAGAGTTGGGTGGGGTGTCTTTCATAATTCCAGAAATAGTAATAGGAGTACAATCCATTTCTATGACAGAACCAATTGGGTTAACATCGCCAAACATTTTTCGGGCGGTAGATTGAGTAAGAACGGCTTCGTTGGCAATTTTAAAGAGATTTTTTTTATCCCCTTCGATTAATGGAAATGAAAAGACATCAAAGAAACCACTATCAGCAAAAACAATATTTTCCTGACTTATGTTTTCACCATTGATAAGAAAGTTTGAATTATTGTTTGGACTTATCCTAACTGCTTTTTCGATTTGTGGAAATTGAAAATCAATTTGAGGCCCTAATTGGTAAGTTGTTAATGCACTTTCTACTCTACTTTGTTCTCCACGATCATAAGAACCGGTAACTCTATATATTCGATCTTTATTTTCATGGAATGTGTCATAGCTCAACTCATCTTGTATAAAAAGCAGAACGAATATGAGTGACATAATTCCAATAGCTAAGCCAAAAATATTGATAGCAGAGTAAGCTTTATTCTTTTTGAACGACCTGAAAGCAATTTTGAAATAGTTTTTAAGCATAGTAATATTATTATTCAGATTTCAGGCTTTCGACCGGGTTTGCTTTTGCAGCTTTTACAGATTCAAAGCTGATAGTTAGAAGTGAGACAATTAAGATGATTATTCCGGCTGTAATAAAAGTAACTATTGATGGATTTATACTATAGGCAAAACTATTCAACCATTTGTCCATGGTGAAGTAAGCAATTGGAGAAGCAATCAGTAATGCTATCCCAATAAGCTTCATAAAGTTTTTAGAAAGCAATAGCACTATTGATTGGACCGAAGCCCCCAAAGTTTTTCTGATGCCTATAGATTTTTTTTGTATTTCCACCATGTGTAATGTAAGTCCGAAAAGCCCCATACACGCTATCAGAATGGTGAAAATGGCACCTATGGTAAATAAATTATTTGCTCTCTGGTCTGATTGATAGAAGAGCTGGAGTTGTTGATCTAAAAAGTGATATTCAATTTGAGAAACGGGATCAAATTGGTTGTGTACAGCGGTTACTCCGGCTAGAATTTCAGAAATATTATTGCCGCTGGTTTTTATAGAAAAATAGTCGATGGATCGAACAGCATTATCCCAATAACCGATTACCAAAGGCTCTATCCTGGTGTGAAGTGACTGGAAATTGAAATCTTTTACTATTCCAATAACGGTGTAGGGGTAGGAGACTCCCGTTATTTCTATTTGAGAACCAATCGGGTTTTCTAACCCTAAAAGTTGCACCGCAGTTTCATTTAAAATCACTTTAGAGGAATCTGTACCTGAATTGCCCCGAAAATTTCCTCCTTCGATTAATTCTATATTGTAGAGGTCGATCACCTGTTTATCGAAGCTCATAAAATAACTTTGGAGAGAATCATTGGTTTGGTTAAAAATAGGTTTGGCTACAATTTCCGTGATACTTTTCCACTCGCCCGGCACTCTTGAAGAAGCGGCCACTTTGGTTACTCCGGGAACCTTCTCAAATTCCGCTTTCATGGTTTGGAAACGTTGTCTCACCTCTCCGCTGTTGATATCAACTACTAAAACCTGTTCTTCATCAAAACCTTTGTCTTTGTTCTGAATGTAGTTCATCTGTTGAAACCCAATTATTGTAGCCACGATTAGAATAGTAGAAAGAGCAAATTGAGTAACAACCAAGCCTTCACGAAGAGAGAGAAATCCTTTTTTTGAATTATTTGAAGTCTTGAAGTTTTTGGAAGGATTAATCCCTGAAAGATAGATTGCAGGGTAGAGCCCTGAAATCAACCCAATTCCGATCGTTACTACAAAAAGAATTCCTAAATAATATCCAACGGTGCTAAAATTAAAGACAAACTCTTTACCCGTTATCATATTCAGATAAGGCATGAACAAATCAATAAGAAGAATGGAGATCAGAAAAGCAAAGAGAGCAGTTATAATAGCTTCCATCAAAAACTGACCTACTAACTGATTTTTTAATGCTCCGCTTACTTTTCGAACCCCGATTTCCTTTGTATTCGAGAATGAATTGGCAGTAGCTAAGTTGGTATAATTAATGCCTGCAATCAGAAGCACAAAAATGGCGCATCCAATAAATAAATTGATGTAGAAAGGCTGTCCCTTTTCTTGTTCCAATCCGAACTCAACGTTTTCGGAATGCAGATAAATATCTTTTACAGGCTGAAGATAAACCCCTGAGCGATCTGCTATTTCCTGCCATTGTTCGTTGACTACAGAAGCTGCCTTAGAGCTTAACGCCTGAAGGTCAGTGTTCTCTTTAGTCAGTAAATAGGTGTAAGCTCCGTACCGATCCCATCGAACGATATACTCATCCCAAAAATCCATTGCTGTATTTTTAGAAAGGAGTATATCAAATTTAAGATGTGAGTTTTTAGGGATATCATTGAGAACTCCGGTTACAACTGCATCTTCATTGTCTTCAAAATTGAGTACTTCTCCGATTACATCTTCTCTCCCAAAAAGTTTTACAGCCATAGATTTACTGATAACTGCTGAGTTAGGTTCTTCGAGGGCAGTTTCTGTATTTCCATGTACAAGACTGAAATCAAAAACTTCGAAAAATTTGTCGTCGGTTATATACCAATTGCGCTCGCTGTACTTTTGACCATTTTGCTCAATATTAACCTGACCAATAAATCTGAATAAACGAACAGCAGCTTCTACTTCTGGTAATTGATCAGCTAAAGTTGATCCAACAGCGGGAGCAGTTTGACCGTAGTACCTTGTATTGTCTCCACTATTATCGATTTCGACAATTCGATGAATCCGTTCTGATTTTTCATGAAAAGAATCATAATTAAGCTCATGAAAAATATAAATTAATAATAAACACGAAATCGTAATACCCAGTGATAATCCTGCAATATTGATAAAAGATTGGGTTTTATTCGCTTTGAGTTTTCGAGCTGCAATTTTAAAATAATTCCTGAGCATAATATTCCTCTTTATTCAGATTTTAAACTATTTACGGGGTTAACTTGAGCTGCCTTTATAGATTGAATACTAATTGTAGCCCATGAGATGGAAATTGCAATTCCACCTGCTAATAGATATATCCAGAAACTCATATCCGCTTTGTAAGCAAAGTCGTCTAGCCATATTGTAATAGCGTACCATGCCAGCGGAATTGCTAAAAGAAGAGAGACAAGTACAAGAACGGTAAACTCTTTGTTCACCAATACTGTAATGCTGGTAGCTGAAGCACCAAGAACTTTTCGGATACCAATCTCTTTAACTCTTCTTGAAATCATTAGCGAAGCGAGACCAAAAAGACCGAGACAAGCAATAATAATGGCAAGAGCAGAACCTGATATTGCTATTTTTTGTAATCTTTCTTCCTGACGGTACTGGCTGTCAATAGAACTGTCCAGAAACTGAAAATTAAATGGGGTGCCGGGTGACACAGATGCCCAGGCTTGTTCAAGATCTGATATAGCCTGTGGAACATTATCAGAGCTTATTTTCAATGAAATTCTTGGAGAAGGAGAGTTAAAAAAACCAATATTTGCAATACCACTTAATAAGAGCGAAGGATTTATAGACAAGGCTAAAGGCTCAACAGAAGTACGAAGAGTTTGATAATTGAAGTTTTCAACTACTCCAATGATTTCGTGGTCTTCAAAATTTCTGCCGGGAAGCTTTTTGCCAATTGCATTTTCCCATCCATAATCATCTACCAATGCCTGATTTACAATAATAGCTCTTCGTTCATCAGAAGTAATTTCCTGAGAAAAACTCCTGCCTTCAATTACTTCAATACCCATCATATTCAGATATTCAGTATCAACAAAATTGATATTCATCCGTCTTGTTTGTTGATCAGTATCTTTAAAGTCAACTCCAATCCATCCTTGCTGAGCAGGTGTATAAATGGAGGAGGCCAAATCAATGAAATTTGAATTCCCGGAGATTTGGCTTTCAAGAAGTTCCTTTTTACGAGCAGATTCTTGTGTAATCCTTGATAGTCCCATCTGTGGTCCCAGTTTGAGATCTGTTTGTAGGATGACGACTTGTTCTTTTTGGAAGCCCAGATCTTTTGAACGAAGAAAATCGAGTTGTTTATTAACCATAAGAGTGCAGGCGATCAGAAAAATGGAAATAGTGAATTGGAATACAACCATTCCTTTTCTGAAAAGACTTTTGTCTCCTTTTACCTGAAGCTTACCTTTGAGTACTTCAATAGGTTTAAAGTTTGACAGAACAAGTGCAGGATAAATTCCGGCAATTAAACTTATGAAGAAAGCCAGACCTGAATAGAGCAGAATTGTGTTTAAACTTAGCTGAAGTGAAAGCTGAGTCCCGGAAAGCTGGTTAAAGAAAGGTAAAAGGAATTCAGAAATTAAAGCCCCCAAACCAACCGAAAAAACAGTCATTAGTAGCGCTTCTCCCCAAAACTGATACATAAGATGATGCCGCTCTGCACCAATCGTTTTTCTGATTCCGACTTCTTTTGCCCTTGAAGTAGATCGGCTTATGGACAAGGTCATAAAATTGACACATGCAATAATGAGTATTAAAAGAGCAATCGCACCTAAAATGTAGGAGTAGGTTGGATCACTTACGGAAGCAATACCAACCGGAAACTCTGTATTTAAATGAATATCAGTGATAGGCTGGAGGCCAACTTCGTATTCCCCTTCATTATAATCCTCTCCAAGTGCTTGCTCCATCATCGCAGGGAACTTTGCTTTTACAGAAGATAAATCAGCTTGTTCATTTAGAAGCACATAAGTTTCAGGAGTAACACTATACCAGCTTAAAAAGGAATTAGGATTGAGAATTGTTTTTGCTTTTTCCATCGGGATAATAAGTCCGTACTGTATGCTGGAATTTGTTGGAGCCTTTTCAATAATTCCGGTAACAGTAAATGACTGAAACTCTCCACCCATCATAATCAAGAGCGTTTTCTGGAGTGGGTTTTCTTCTTCGAAGTACTGAGTTGCCAATTCCGGTGTAAGTACAACTTCATTTAGTCCCGAAAAAATCTGATCGGAATCTCCTCTAAGTATCTCAAAATCAAAAATGGAGAAAAACCCGGGATCCACAGCTTGTATAGAAGTAGAGAACGACTCATCAGATTCAGATCGTTTAACGAGGTCATTAAAAACATATCGGCGCGCAATTTGTTCAACTTCCGGTATACTTTGCTCAAGAGTGGGCTTCAACACAAATGGAGTAACTGTATTGAAATAAATATCTCCTTCTCCGTAATCTTCCAGTGTCCATGCCCGATATATACGATCTGACTTGGAGTGGAATTCATCAAAACTCCATTCATTTGTGGTATAGAGCAGGATCAAAGCGTAGCATGCAACTCCTAAAGCCAACCCTGAAATATTGATAAAGGAGTACATCTTTTGTTTAAAAAGACTACGCAAGGCGATTTTTATATAGTTCTTAAGCATGGCAGATTCTTTAAATAGTTTTAGACGTGAAAGCCTTCCTGCATATTTTCAGTAACTACATGTCCGTCAAAAAGATGAATTACACGCATTGCATAGTCTGCATCATGAGGGGAGTGAGTTACCATTACTATAGTTGTTCCCTGTTCATTTAGCTCTGCAAGTACTTTCATTACTTCATTACCGTGATCAGAATCCAGATTACCTGTAGGCTCATCGGCAAGTATCAGTTTCGCATTTGCTACTACCGCTCTTGCTATTGCCACACGTTGCTGTTGTCCACCGGAGAGTTGTTGGGGAAAGTGGTTGCGACGGTGCATCATACTCATTCTATCCAAAGCTGCTTCCGCTTTTTCTTTTCTTTCATCTGCCGACATTCCCAGATAGAGAAGGGGAAGTTCAACGTTTTCAAAAACTGTAAGCTCGTCGATCAGGTTAAAACTTTGAAAGATGAATCCAATATTGCCTTTGCGAAGTTGAGCTCGTTCTCTTTCCGTTTTGTTAGAAACATCATGTCCCAGAAAATGATATTCGCCGTCACTAGGGTTATCCAATAAACCCATAATATTGAGTAAAGTGGATTTTCCACACCCGGAAGGTCCCATTATGGCTACGAATTCACCTTCTTTGATCTCGATGTTCACGTTGTTGAGAGCGGTTGTTTCTACTTCTTCCGTTGAGTAGACTTTTTTAAGGTTTTTTGCTTGTATCATTGTTTTCTTAGTTAGTGATTAAAAATTTTGTAAGGAATTTGGTTGAGTGTGTCTTACTGGTAAAGCCATTAGCTGATAGCTATTGGCTTTTAGTAATCCAAACCTAACCCTGTGCTCAATGCGTGATTTTAAAAGTCTTTTGGTATGGCAAAAAAGCCATGAGTTAACGTTATCTGTCTATGAACTTACCTCCGATTTTCCAAGATCAGAGATTTACGGACTTACCAGCCAAATTCGAAGGTCTTCATCTTCTATCCCCACAAATATTGCTGAGGGATGCGGACGCACGAGTCAATCTCAAATGGCTCATTTTTTAAACATTTCATTAGGCTCTGCATCAGAATTGAGATATCAAATTATTCTGGCCAAAGACCTAAATTATATTTCAAACAAAATGTGTAAAGAACTATCTGTTTCTATCGATGAAGTAATGAAGATGTTAACTTCGCTTCATCAACAAGTACAAAGAACTAACAGCTAAGTGCTGTCAGCTAATAGCTGTTAATTCAATTCCAATACCTCATTATCTCCAAAAGTGTCATAACTTGATGTAATTACTTGATCACCAGCCTCTAATCCCGACAACACTTCGTAATACTCAGGGTTAAGACGACCCAATCGAATATTTTGCTTCACTGCCTGAGTGCCATCCTCATTCAATTTAAAAACCCAATTTCCACCTGTGGTTTGATAAAAACCGCCTCTAGGTAGAAGCATAGCATTTGAGGATTCCCCAAGTTCTAGTCGGATTCTTGCTGTTTGACCTCTTCTTAATCCCGTCGGTGCTTCATTCACAAATTCCATATCAACCTGGAATTGTCCGTTATTGATAACTGGATAGACTTTCGTAATTATTAATTCATGGGTTTGGCCGGCAAAATTGAAAGAGCCTTCCAAACCGGTTGTAATTCTGGATAAATGAAACTCATCAACTCCAACTCTGATCTTATAATTATCCAGAATGTCTACCTGACCAATTCTTTCACCTCTGTTAATGGATTGACCCTGCTGTAATTCTACAGTGGTAAGTTGGCCGTTAATAGGAGCTGTCACAATTAAGTTTTCAAGAATAGCCTGAACTCCATCCAGACTTCGGAACATCCTTTTTTCGGATTCATCAAGTTGTCTTAGTTGAGACCCTGTTTGAACTGAATCACGCTTAAAGGATTCTGAACTGATTTCATATCTCTTTTTCTGATACTCATAATTTTCTTTAGCCTGTTGAAATTCCTGCTCAGAAGTAAGATTTTTTTCATACAAAGATTTTTGACGCTCATACTCAGGCTTAGCAAGATTCAATTGATTTTCTACACTGATCAATTGTTCTTTTAACCGAAGGTTATTCTGTTCCAGATTTAAGCGCGAGTTTCTGACATTATTGATCTGGTCATAAAGACTCGCTTCCTGTTGAAGTACACTGAGCTGAAGGGAGGAATTCGTTAATACAGCAATGGTATCACCTTGTTCTACTGTAGTTCCGGATTCCAGATTAACTGATTTGATAACACCTCCTTCCAGTGCATCCAGAAATATGGTGCGTATGGGCTGTACAGTTCCAGAAACCTGAATAAATTCCTGAAAAGAATCTTCAGCAACAGTGGCAATGGTCAACTTTTCTTTCTCAACATTTAGTGTGGATCTGAAATCCATATATGCAAAACTGTAGATCGTAAAACCAACGAATGCTAAAATGATAACTATAAGACCGATCTTTTTAGGCGTCCATTTTTTCTTTTCAATTTTTTTGTCCATTCCCATGGGCTGTTCTTAAACTCTTTTAGAGATGAATATTTTTCTTTCTTATATAATGTCAACTACTGTGCCAAAGCACTAAAAACCTCTCAAATCAATGTTTTTGGTGCATCAGTAGGATTTTACTGTTCATTTTGATACACTTACTGTTCGATATCGAACACCTGAAATTTAGGGCTATTCGTTTTAAATAAACCGGAACAGATTTTAAGAATAGAATTCACTTTAGGTACAGTATTTGATAAAAGGATGTGAACTAACAAATTGATATGACCTCCAAGAAAGGAAAGATCTTAGTAGTAGATGATGATGCTGATGTTTTACAGGCAGCTCGTTTATTTTTGAAGCAACATGTTAAATCTATAGAAACAGAAAAGGATCCTAACTCTATTCCAACACTTCTGAAAAACAACAGATACGATCTGATCTTGTTAGATATGAATTTTACCGAAGATGTGAGCAGTGGGAAGGAAGGTTTCTTCTGGCTACAAAAGATTCTTGAAATAGATCCTTCCATAGCCGTTATACTTATAACCGCTTATGGTGATATTGATAAAGCTGTACAAGCCGTAAAAGCAGGAGCTACCGATTTTGTATTAAAGCCCTGGAAGAACGAAAAACTCCTCACAACGGTAATGTCCGCAATGCAACTCACAGATTCAAAAAGAGAAGTAGCAGAATTAAAAGAGACACAAAAGCAGATCAATAGTGACATAGATCATCACTATAAGGATATCATCGGAAGAAGTCCGGCAATGATCAATGTATTTAATACTATTGAAAAGGTAGCAGCCACTGATGCCAACGTGTTAATTCTTGGCGAAAACGGAACCGGAAAAGAGATGATTGCCAGAGCACTTCACAGGCGTTCAGCCAGACATGAAAATGTATTTATGAATGTGGATATGGGTGCAATCACAGATTCTCTTTTTGAAAGTGAGTTATTTGGTTATGTGAAAGGGGCTTTTACGGATGCAAAAGAAGACAAAGCCGGAAGGTTTGAACTGGCCAACGGAGGAACTTTATTTTTGGATGAGATTGGAAATCTTCCGGTACCGCTTCAGTCTAAACTTCTTACCGTGTTACAGAACAGAAAGGTAAACAGAGTTGGCTCCGCAAAATCAAAAGAAATCGATATACGATTAGTATGTGCCACCAATCAGCCTTTAAATGAAATGGTGGCAGATTCTACATTCAGGCAGGATCTTTTATTCAGGATCAATACGATAGAAATCCAATTACCCCCATTGAGAGAACGGATAGAAGATATCGAAGCATTAACAGATCACTTCATAAAACTGTATTCAAAAAAGTATAAGAAAGAAGTAAATGGATGCTCAAAAGAAACCATCAAAAAACTGGAGAAACACAGTTGGCCGGGAAATGTGCGGGAACTTCAGCATGCTACCGAACGAGCTGTAATTATGAGTGAATCCACAATATTACAACCTTCCGATTTTCTTTTAACTCAGGAAATAAGTGATAGCGAACAAGTTATTTTTGAAGATTACAATCTGGAAGAAGTTGAAAAAATGGTTCTTCGAAAAGCACTTAAAAAACATGAGGGTAATATCTCGAAAGCTGCAGAAGAACTCGGTTTGACGAGGGCGTCACTTTACAGAAGGATGGATAAATATGGACTTTAAAGAAATTCATAATGCTTAGAAGCCTGAGAGTAGGAATTATTTTTAGAGTGCTCTTACTCTTTATAATGCTTTTGACCGGAGCTTATATTGCAATAAATACGCAATACTATGTGAGTTTAGCACTTATCGCAGTAGTGATTCTGCTCCAGGTCATCAATCTTATTAAATATGTTGAGACTACCAATAAAAACCTTAAAAGATTTTTTGAAGCTATTAGTTACAATGACTTTTCGCAATCATTTTCTAACAAAGGCTATGGAGAATCTTTAGAATCTCTGAACTCTGTTTTTAATAATATTATAGAGAAATTTAATAAGGAGAGAGCTAAAGGAGAAGAGAGCTATTTGTATCTTGAAACAGTAGTTCAGCATATTGGAATTGGCTTATTTTCATTCAATAAAATGGGAGATGTTGAGCTGTTTAATACAGCTGCAAAAAAAATCATTGGGACAGCTGTTCTGAGGAATGTTTCGCAATTAAAGAAAATAAGTGAGCCATTGTTTGAGGCTGTCCAAAACCTGAAAGGTGGAGCCAGAACTTTGGTTAGGGCATCTATTAATAACAGAGAATCACAGATAGCTATTTTTGCAACTGAATTCAGAGTTAAGGGAGATCTTTATAAAATCATTTCATTGAGTAATATTTCATCAGAACTTGAAGAAAAAGAAATGGAAGCCTGGCAAAATCTGACTCAGGTTTTAGCCCATGAAATAATGAACTCAATCACACCAATTGCTTCATTGTCTGACACTGTAAATTCAATGTTATCAGGTAACTTAATGTCTGAAAAAGGAAGCGAAAATATTTCTTCAGAAAAAATGGAAGATGTAAAGGAAGCACTTCAGACGATCAATAAAAGAAGTTTGGGCTTAATGCGGTTTGTGGATTCCTACCGGAATATAACTCAAATTCCAAGTCCTGATTTTGAGGTTGTACTTTTGAAAGAAATCTTGGACAGAGTTAAAAATTTAATGAAAGGGGAAGCCCTTTCCAGATCCATAACGGTTGAAACTGAATTTGAATCTGACTCTATTGAAGTTGTTGCAGACGCACAGTTGATAGAACAATCTTTAATCAACGTTGTAAAAAATGCATTCAAAGTTTTGAAAAACAGGGAGAATCCTAAAGTGATTTTAAAAAGTGGTATTGATGAATCAGGTCACGCTTTTATAGATGTTCAGGACAACGGACCGGGCATCAAGGAATCATCAGCAGAGAAGATCTTTGTTCCATTCTATACAACAAGCAAGAACTCTCCGGAAGGGGGATCAGGAATCGGATTGAGTTTATCCCGACAAATTATGAGGCTTCACAATGGAAGTTTATATTTGCTGGAGTCAGAAAAAGGAAAGACAGTTTTCCGGTTAAGATTCTAGAAAAATAACTTCACTCTGAAACTGGGTTGAATTTCAAGGTCGTACACTGTAGACAGCCCCGGAACGATCCTGTTGGTTTTATTATTTCGCCCGGCTTTAAATTCAGAATACCAGGGATTTTGTTTATTAAGAACATTGTAAATTGAAAATAAAAACTCTGCTTTTTCATAACTGTTAACCAATACTATATACTTAACAGACATATCGAGTCTTGAATAGTCACCAATTCTTTGTTCCGTTTGTTCATCTCTTGATAACAATGTGTTTGGTGTACCTGTTGCGTAATGCCAAGAAGTGTATAAACTAAGACCGTTAACGAGATCTAAATCACCAATTATTGCAAATTGATGAGTTCGGTCGTAAGAAGGATGAAACGGTTTGCCGTCATTTATCACCAGGTTTTCAAGCTCGGTTGAGGCAAGTGTGTATGTTGTGGAAAGGCTGAGTTTATTAAATCTGTTCTTCAGTAAAAATTCAATACCCTTACCCAAACCTTTATTGTTAAAAAGAAAAGGATTGGTATCATCTTCATCAAAAAAGGAAGAAATGAATTGATTACTCAGGCTATGAATCCGGAGGTTATCAAAAAGTTTATAATAAGCTTCAATCTGGAAAAAAAGTGTATTTGATGGTCTGACTCTAATATTAGAAGTAAAATAGTTTACTGAGGAAGGAGGTTGTTCGTTGTTGGTCATTACCCAGAAATCGGTGCTGTTTACTGTCAGGAAATCCAGTTGATGTAAAAACTGATAATTTTTACTGAAACCTAATCCAAAAGAAACAGATGATTCTGGTAAAAACTGAGCTTTAATCCTTGGAGACCATTTTAAATATTTACCATTGCTGAAGTAGTATAACCTGCCTCCCAAACTAACATGAGCATGGGTCGAATTGGCAAAATCAAACTGACTGAACAGATCCAATAACTGACTAGTTCGTCTACTTCGGAATGACTGGTTCCTGGGGCTTATTTCGGTATATAAAACTTCAAAATCACTATAAGTAGCTCCAAAATCCAGATCAAAATGCTCAAAGATCTTACTGTATCTCTGGTTGATTTGAAATTCCTGAAGTTCATTTTCTAAATTGAAAGGTAATATTTCAATAGTGCCCCCCTGATTGTTATTGTCGTTTTCAGACCTTCTGAAATCATTATCCTCTTTTAGATAATTAGAGTAATAATCGCTGAATCCGAGACTGCTTTCAGAATAGAGATCATTCTTGAATTGAGTATTATACGCCAACCTGAACATTTTGCTTGACCACTCATTAATGGTTTCAAATTCTTCGGATTGTTGCTGAAAACGACGATCATAAGATTGATTGGCTTCATCTTTTCCCAAATACATGCTCGCAACTAATTGTGAACCTGAAGTAGTTTCAAAATAAAGTTTCCCGTGCAGGTCATAAAAAAAAGCATTTCCGTCTATATTCTGAACATTACGGTCTGCAAATTTACGGACGGTATCACTTTGGAAATCAAAATTTCGATCTATATCCAAACCATATCTTATTATTCCCTGATTGTTGAACCAGTTTACTTCATCTATGTAGGAATGACGTCCCGAAAACAGAAAGCTGGATTTACCTAAAACAACCGGGCCTTCCAAAGTTGTACTAAAAGCAGTATTACTGAGCCCAACAGTGGTTTCAAAATTTTGAAGGTTTCCGGTTTTAGTTAAAAAAGCGAGAGTGCCGCCAAGTGGAGCCCGGAACTGAGCGGGTGTAATGTCATAAAAAAAACCGCTGGTTCTAAGTACATCTCCATTAAGACCATCCAGTAATCCGAATAAATGACTTTGATTGTAAAGTGTGATGCCATCCAGTAACACACGGAAACCATCAGAAGAACTGCCTCTCACATTTAACCCATCATTGATAGCAGGGCCCGTAAGTACGGATGGAAGCGATTGTAACGCTTTTGAGGAATTGTTATCACCTAAAGGACTGAACGAACCTGCTTCTATTAAACTACTGAAAACGGAATCTGAAGGTGTATAAAGTGCGTTTCCATTTACAATGATCTCGCTCCCGCCATATAATTTTGGCTGCAACCTTACTGCAATATCGCTTAGTTCAGATTGTGAAGAAATGTTGATATCAACTCGTTTTGATTCATATCCTACAAATGAGAATAAAAGTGGAATTGTGGAACCGGAAGAATTTATCCTTGCGCTGAAGGTTCCGGAAGTAGAAGAAGCAACTCCTGTAATTTCACCATTCTCAAACCAGGATATTGTTGAATAGGGCAACCGGTCTCCGGTTTTTGCATCTATTACAAATCCTGAAATAATAATTTCTTTGATATTATCTTTGCGTTCAGTTCTGAAAAGGAGAGCTTGATTTCTTTCCGGATTTACCTGAAGTCCGATATTAAATTCGAGTAGTTGAGTTCTGAGGTCTTCATACAGAGTAGGGGAGTCATAAGAGACGGCAACGTTTATATTGCTCACCAGTGCTTCTCTATATAAAAACCTCATGTCAGAAGTTTGTTCAATAGAACTGATTAATTCCAACAGTGTTCTTGGGGATGAAGAACTTTGTGCAAAACTTTGATTTGCAGTTCCTGCTGCAAAAAGCAAGAGAGCTATTTTTAAAAAGGCTTTCATTAAACCTTAATTTAATGGAATAAATGTAAAGCTATTTGAATTTACTTCTCTGAATGTGCCACTTAAAATTATACCCAGATCCCGAAGTGTGGCAGTTAAATCATCAAGGGCAATGGTTCCGGAAATCGGTTCTGATGTATTTTGCATACCGGAAATATCGATGGTCACTTTGAAATGATGTTCAAGCTCGTTAATAACTTTTGAAACAGGGGTGCTTTTCAGAATTATCTCATTATTAAGCCAATCTTTAAACTCTTCTATATCAGCTTCCGAAGGGGTACTTAATAAATTCCCGGTTATAGTGGCTTGTTCACCCGGTTTCAAAACGAGCGAATTTTGATTGAAGTCATTTATCCTTACACTTCCTTCTTCAAGAAAAATAGTAGTTTCGTCTCCCCAGGTACTAACATTAAACTGAGTACCTAAAACTGTTAAAATACCCTTATCAGAAGCCACTGAAAAAGGTCTTCCGGCATCTTTAGCTACTACAAAAAAGGCTTCTCCCTCAAGTTGATAGGATCTTTCAGTATCTGAAAATTCAATTTGATAGAGAGATGAATTTGGTCGTAAAGCTATCTGAGACCCATCTGCCAGCCTAACAGTTTCGATTGTATTTCCACTATGTGCAACCAGAACTGGGTTATTAAGATTTGTGAACCAAAAGATCCCAATAAAGGAAGCAATCAATAAGGTTGCTGCGGTAGCCCATGCCCAGGTATTACTTCGGCGACTTTTCAATGGAGTTATTTTTGCTCTTTTTTGAGGCTTGGTTTCTGAGAGTACTTTATTCCATATTTCGGAAGAATCGGATGTGAAGGTATTGATCTGCTCGTGTTCTTTGTTTTGATAAACTAAAAGAGAATTAATCAATGGATCCTGAATACTTGAAAATCCTTCACCTGATTGCAACACAGTATCCAACTGTTTCGCCAACAGCAGATCTTTATCATTTTCAGGTAAAGGGTTTTGTGATTCCATGATTCAAATAATATAAACGAACTGCAGGTTAAATCATCAACCTACAGCTCGTTTTGGCTAGTAGTTTAGTCTTCTGTTGATCCGTCCTTGAGCGAGAACCGAACAACTTTGGCTACTTTTTTGAATTTTAAGAGAGCAGTTCCGTCTCCGGTTAATTCAATTGTTCCTTCAATGACCTGAGTATCAGCTTCATCACCAACTGTTTTATTGAGGACAATACTATAATTTAATGTTCCGGTTACACCTTGTTCTAGGTTACCATTAGCTTCAACGGAATCTTTTTCAATCTCAACTTCCAAAAATTCAATATCAACGGTGAAGTCTCTTGATACCAAAATGCTATCTCTTGTATATCCGGAAGCATTACCTTCTCCGTGATGTGTTCCGTCAATACTTACTACTGAACTTGTGCTATGTAAACCTGCTATTGCAAAAGTATCTGCACGGGCAAACTCAGAACTCCCTCTTCGTGAATTCACAGAACCTGATTTGTTTCCGGTAAAATCAACACTTTCAATAGAATCAGCATTAGCTCTTGGGCGTGCTATAAAATCACCTTCAGGAGATTTAAAAATATAAGTATTCAGTAAAGACACGCTTTTACTAAACTGACCTTTGTTTACACTTCTGTTATACTGAAGAGTGTGAGTACCTGTATCCGGATCGTAAGAATAAGAATAACTGCTTTCACGCCCTCTGCCACTTCTGTCATTAGAATCAGCTTTTTTATGGTCACTTCCATAAGAAATTCCATCACTGTCAACGTTGGAAACGGCATCGTACATGCTACTCATAATTCCGGAATTTTCATCCGAAACTGATTCTCCGATAATTTGAGTTGCCAGTTCGATATCTTCATCCGAAAGGGTGTCAACATCGTTATTTACTGCAGAACAAGCAGCAAAAGTTACTGAAAGGCTAAAAGCCAGTAGTGTAAGTTTTGATATGTTTTGTAAAGATTTCATAGTGATTTCTCTTTTGTTTTGTTAAAGACATTTTTGTCATTTGTCTTTAGTACACACAAGATTTTAATTACCCCTAATCCGTTTTAAAATATTTTTAATTAATGCAGGGATGTAAAATCTTACGGCCCTACGTTTTCTTATCGGAAATTGAATAACATCATCTGAATTCTTTCAACGATTCCCGCATATCTTTTAATGCAAGTCCCATATGATTTTCAATTGTTTTTACTGACACATTCAGTACCTGAGCAGCTTCTTTATATGTGAATTCCTGAATAAAGCATAGGCGGAACACCTCCTGTCTTTTTTCAGGCATGCCTGAAACAGCTTGTTCGATTGCATTATTAAGGTCGTTTCTTTTGTGATCGTTATCATCCGGATCGTAGTGAATTGAATTCTCTTCCGGATCCGCTTCTTCATCGAATTTAGAGTGATCTCTGAATAGGTTAAGCATCCTTGTATAACCGATTCGGAAAAGGAAAGCACGTAGAGATTTTGTTTCGTCTATTTCGTCACGTTTCTCCCAGATCATAACAAAAGCTTGCTGAACCAGATCTTTAGCAGCTTCTTTAGCAGTTCCTCTCTTCATTAAATAATTGAGAAGAAACGCATTATAACGATCAAAAAACTTTTTAAATGCGTCATGATTTCCGTTCTTTATTTTAAGAGCAAGTTCCGGATCGGTTAATTCATCAGAATCTACTGATGCAAGTAATAAAATAAGTTGTAGTAAGAGCGAGTTCATACCAGAGAATATAATTGCAAGTAATGCTAAGGAACAAAGAAAGATTTGAAGAAATGAAAAGAATGTTGCTGACTGGTTATTTATTAGTATCTGTGGTTGTAGTTACAGGTTTCATCAGCATTCAGGATGACACCGTTTTAATATCTAAGGAAGAAATAGAAAATGGAGTAGTACTATTCGGGGAAAACAAAAACTTTTTTCCTATAACTATTGAGCTTGATGCAGATTTAACAAATATGAATTCATCAGAAAAGAATCCATTGATAACCGTAATTCAGGGAAAATCTAAAATAAAGCTTGTTGAATTAAAAGTTAATGACCCTAAAGCAAGCTGGGGAATGAAGTACAGTTATACATACTACCAGGGAAGTATTTTTGCCCGTCATGATGATAAAGTTGCATACACATTACCATTTAAGCTTGGAACTGAACACCGACTTGATCAAGGATATAATGGAAAGTTTTCCCATAAAGGAGAAAGCAGGTACTCATTGGATTTTAACATGGAAGAAGGAACAGAAATATATTCTTCAAGAGCGGGAACTGTTGTAGAAACTGAGGAGAGCTATTCGAAAGGAGGTAGCGATAGGGATTATATTGATAAGGCAAATTTCGTTTCTATTTTACATGATGATGGTACAATAGCTCAATATTCACATCTAAGAAAGAATGGTGTTTCAGTAAGAAAGGGTCAAAAAGTTAAATCAGGCGAAAGAATCGGGTATTCAGGAGCTACGGGTTATGTTACCGGCCCTCATCTTCACTTTACGGTAATGAAAGCAAAAAAAGGTGGAGGTTTTATTTCTATACCCGTTAAATTTGCCACCAAAGATGGAATTCAAGAACTGAAAGAAGGAAAAAAATATACAGCTTATTAGCTATCAGCTGATAGCTGTCAGCTACTTCTTCTCAAAATCTTTAAGCGAAAGTCCTTCCATTACTGCATCGTAGCTGGTAATATCCTTCGGTAGAATGATATCGTTTTTATCCTGGCCTAAACCTTCCAATGTATTCAGGTATTTCTCTGAAAGCCGAAGTTTCATCGCTTCTGTTCCCATTGGTTGTGAAAGTGCAGCCGCAATTCTTTCTATGGAAATTGCTGTGGCTTCAGCAATAGATTCTATCTCATTCGCCAAACCTTCCGCCTCATTGATCTGTCGCTGCATTTCTGCTTCGGAGATGTTCACCATTTCAGCTTTAATCCCTTCTGCATCATTTACTTTTGACCCCTGCACCCCTTCAGATTTAGCAATAACAGCACGACGATCCCTCTCCGCAGTCATTTGTCGTTCCATTGCATTTTGAACCGTACGTGGAGTGAGAATATTTTTAATTTCATACCGATGAACTTTGATTCCCCAAGGAATTTCAATTTCGCTTAGTACTTTTACTACTTCCTTACTCATAAAAGCACGTTCTTCAAATGTCTGATCCAAATCCATCAAACCTATTACAGAGCGGGTGGTGGTTTGCGCTAACTGAATAGCAGCGTATCTGTAATTAGTTACTCCGTAACTGGCATTAACAGGATCCATCACGCTTAAATAAATCACGCCATCCACTTCAACTTTTACATTATCTTTGGTGAAGCATTCCTGTGGTTCTACTTCTATGGTTTCTTCTCTGAGATCTTGTTTGTAAACCACTTTATCTACAAAAGGAACCAACGCATGAAAACCAGGACCGAGTGTTTTGTGATAATTTCCCAGGCGTTCCACAATATAAGAGTACTGGTTGGGAACCAGACGTAATGATTTCAATACTTTGAAAACCACAAAAAGAGTGATAAGTCCAACTAATATTTTGCTGATTAGTTCTACAATTTCCATAACTATTCCTCTCCTTTAATTTCTTTACTCTTTGTATGATCGCTCACTTTACTAACTCCCTCAAAGAAGGTTTTTAAATTCGCAGTTTCAGTAGGCAGTACAGACACATTGGAATTTTTGAGGATAGAGCCGAATTGCTCTATGTATTGCTCAACCAACTTTGTTCGTACAGCGAGCTCTCCACCGGGTTTTTGCATGGCTTCAGCTATTCGTTGAATACCATTTGCAGTAGCATTAGCGATCAATTCAATTTCTTTAGCTTTACCTTTTGCTTCGTTAATTCTGCGCTGGCGGGCTCCTTCAGAAACTAAGATCTGACTCCGTTGTTCACCTTCAGATTCATTAATTCTTGCCTGACGAAAACCTTCTGAATGGGTGATTTCAGCTCGTTTTTCACGTTCGGCTTCCATCTGCTTTTCCATGGTGTCCACAATCTCATTAGAAGGGCGGATATTCTTAATCTCATAGCGTAGCACCTTTATTCCCCACGGCCCGGCGGCTTTATCAATTTCACGGACAATATTTTCATTCATAGCTTCACGTTCAGAAAAAGTATCATCCAAAGTAATCTTACCAACCTCAGATCGCATGGTGGTTTGTGCAAGATTTATAGAAGCTGCCTGATAATTATTGATTCCATAACTGGCTTTATGAGCATCCATTACTTTGATGTATACCAATCCATCCACGGCTACCTCAATATTGTCTTTGGTAATACAGGTTTGGCTTGGTACGTCCAGAACCTGCTCCCTCATTTCACGCCGATAAGCAGGTCGATCCATAAGAGGAATCAGAAAATGAAATCCGGGTTTTAAATTCTTTTTAAATTTACCGAGCCGTTCCTGAATTACTTCTTCTCTCATTTCCACGATGATAAAAAGCCTTGTCAGGATGAAATACAATACTAAAATCGTGATTAAAGTTATTGTCCAAACATATTCCATGAGTATCCTTAGTTTTTTTCTTTCAATTTATTTGATTGCGATTCCTGAATATGATCCAAAGGTTCCACAATCCAGGTAGTATTATCCCGGTATTTAATCTTCACTTGCTTACCAGCAGGAACTTCTCCTTCTAAAGTTCTTGCCTGCCATGAAATTCCCTGAAATCGAATTCTGCCTTCGTCGTTATGTTCATTTAATGGTTCAACTACTTCCACAATCTGATCCATCGCTTCAAAATCCTCATCGGCTAATTTGAAAGAAGTTTCTGCTTTTAAATATTTTCTGATCAAAGGCATCGCCAGTATTGCAATTCCGGCTGAAGTAAATATCCATGCCATAGTTGCAGTTACCGGGTCATCCAAAAAACCAAGGAAACGAGCAAGTGAAACCAAAAGTCCACTGGCGCCTAAGATCAATGCCATTCCGCTTGGTATTACAAATTCAAGCAACATCAGGATGATTCCGCCAATTAAAAAAATCCAGGTAAGTAGTTCGCTGTCCATGGCTTTGTGGTGAATTTTACTGTCTTTAGTAGATACCAAATTGCGAGATAAAAATCTTGTTTACTTGGCACTATTTTTGTGTTTATTTGGATGAGTTGTCGTCACGAAGTGGAAATAGTTTTTATTCTGACTGGATTTCTAACACGAGGGATCTCAAATAGAAAAAATGTTCAAAGATTGTATTTCATTTGAGACCCTTCGGCGAAGTTAAAACGAAATCTATAAAATATTTGAACCGCTCAGGGTGACAGTGTATAAATTGAAATTAAAATGTCATTCAGAACGAAAGCGAGGAATCTTCACAATTATTTAAAGACTTATAAAAGTCGTGAAGATCCTTCGGAAGTATCCTCAGGATGACAATACAATCCATGCCCGAAAAAAAAGAAGACCAAAATAAAAACCATTCCATCGCTTCCTTAAAGGATACGTTGCTGAAAATCTTTGCACTAAGCAAGCCATACAGAGGAAGATTCTACTTTGCGACTGTTGTAGTATTGCTGGCTTCAGGAATATGGCTTACGGTTCCGCTGGGTTTAAGGGAATTACTGGATGCGGTCTTCGAAAAAGGAGATGGCAGTTTACTCAACTTACTCGCCATTGGCTTGATAGGTTTGTTTGTACTTCAATCACTATTCAGTTTTACCGGGAATTATTTTCTGGAATGGGTTGGGGAAAGAGTCGTCACCGATCTCAGGAAAAAAGTATATGAACATCTTCACCGATTGGGATTCAAATTCTTTGCTGAAAGACGTTTAGGTGAGATCACTTCAAGACTTACCAATGACGTTGGTTCCATCAGAACGGCGCTTACGGATTCATTACCACAGTTATTAACGATCTCTTTTTCGCTGATCGGTTCCATTTCGTTGATGGTAGCCTTGAACTGGAGACTGAGTGCGGTGATCTTCGTTACTGTTCCTTTTGTAACGATTGCTACTCGTTATTTTGGGCAGAAGATCCGAAAACTATCCCGTGGAATTCAGGATGAATTGGCAGATTCAACTGCTGTGGCAGAAGATGCACTTGGAGCTGTTCGACTGGTAAAAGCATTTGTGCGGGAAACCTATGAAGTAACCCGATACTCTGATTCTATTGAGAAGTTGTTCGGAACAGTCCGGAAGAAAGTAGTGCTTACTCAATTATTCTGGAGCGGAGTAGGAATTATGTTCATGGGTACGTTAGTAGTTATTTTCTGGTATGGGGGAAAAGAAGTTCTTGAAGGGCGATTAAGTGCGGGAGATCTCGTGGCATTCATCATTTATGCCTTGAATATTTCCCGATCCATTAGCCAGACTTCCAGATTGTACACGGCAGTAAATACAGCAGCAGGAGCTTCGGAACGAATTTTCGAATTATTAGAAGAAATTCCTGAAATCGATGACAAACCGGATGCTATTGAAGTCGAACATGTGGAAGGAGAATTGGAATTTAATAATGTTGGGTTTCAATATGAAGATGAGCGACCTGTTCTGAAAAGTATTTCATTTAAAGCCAAGGCAGGAGAGACGATCGCATTGGTTGGACCAAGTGGAGCCGGTAAGACGACATTGCTAAACCTGATTCCAAGATTTTACGATGTCGAAAAAGGGGAGATAAAGCTGGATGGAACTCCGATCAGCGACCTGAAAGTGAAATCATTCAGAGAGCATATATCCATTGTGCCGCAGGAAGTTCACTTATTCAGTACTACCATTAAAGACAATCTGAAGTACGGAAAGCTGGATGCAACCGATGAAGAGATCATTCAGGCAGCGAAAGATGCCAACGCTCATGATTTTATAACAGAACATCCCGATGAGTATGATTCTTTGATCGGTGAAAAAGGCGTGAAGCTAAGCGGTGGACAACGACAGCGAATGGCCATTGCCCGGGCCATTTTAAAAAACCCGGAAATTCTATTACTGGATGAAGCGACATCTTCATTGGATTCGGAATCGGAAGCTCAGGTACAGGAAGCCTTAAACCGATTGATGAAAAACAGAACGACTTTTGTAATTGCCCATCGTTTATCAACCATTCAAAATGCAGACCGGATTTTAGTTCTCGACAAAGGCGAAATTGTGGAAGAAGGAACGCATAATGAATTACTTGCCAAAGGCGGAATGTACAGTCATTTGTACGAGTTGCAATTCAGAGATTTGGCTGGGGATTATTCGGATTAAAAAAGGATTAGTTCATCTTATGTTCTCGTTCCGAACGTCCCGTTCGAAATGCAGTGTAGAGGCTCTGCCTCGTTTGCTTCAATTTATCATTGGAAGCAGGAGCTTCCGGTGAGTATTCCCAAGCAGAGCTTGGGAATGAGGTAAAGGTTGGGTCAGAGTTTTTCTAATTCCAGAAAATACACTTTAGCTGCTTCTTCGATTTCTTCATCAATGTTATCGTCAAATGCAAAACTGTATAGCCTCCATTCATTGTCTGGCTTATAAAATTGAAATGTGAATCTCAAGGGTTGTCTGTCAAACCTAACTAAATAGGAATGAAGAGCATAAGAGTTTCCAAGTTTCTTAGTAACTATTTTTTTGTAGCCATAATACTTACCAACTAGTTCCTCGTTATATCTTCCCAATTGAGATTTCACGTTATTAATACCATCTTGTATTCTGGCTGTCCAAGGGTTTGTTTTATAGAGTTCCTCTACTGCTTCATCAACTCCAACATTTTCATATTTAGAGAAAAAATTATCAATTAACTCTTCTCCAGTATCTTGTGCGAATGAGTTGAAGCTACCAAAAGTTGTGAAAAGAAAAATGAGTGTTAAAATTCTAAAATCCATGTTTTGTTATTTATTTAGAGTGAAAGTAATTAACTCTTATTTAGGTGTTACAGATTTTCTGTTTTGTGAAGTAACCGAATAATTTTATTGCATACAAACACAAGTACGAACCCATCCCTGTCCCTTCCCTTAGTCAAGGGAAGGGGACGTTCTAATTAAATTTTAGGTTATTTATGGAGTTCTCTCCCTAATTGTTAGGGAGCCTGTCTGTCCGGCAGACAGGGGAATAAGGGTGGGTCAGAGAATTGAAGCGAAGATTCTAAATCGCACTATCAATTCAAAGCGTACAAATATTTTGCTGCTGCTTTACTCATGCGTTTATAATCATGGCCGACATCAGGGATTATAATTAATTCCCAATTAAATTCTGTTTCCAGGCTATCAGCAAATAATTTGAATTTATTGTAAAAATACTTGCCTCGGGCTAACCTGTGGGTTCCTTGTTTGTCTGTTTCAGGCGTTCGAACTAAATGGCCTCTGGTTTCATTTTCATCGTCTGCTTCTCCAAGAAACACTTTAAGATTAGCTTTGAATGCCTTTTCAACTTGTGTATCTGTTGTTGTAATTCCATTTAACCCATATGGAAATTTATCATCGATGGAAGAAGTGGTATACCAACCCGAATTTGATGCGAGTATTCTGCCTGCATTATTTTCCGGCTTAAAAAGTGTCATGCGATGCAAGATCTGCCCACCTGCTGAATGACCGAACATATCATAAGTTTCTGTTTCGAGTTGGAGTTCATTTTTAACCCCGGAAAAAATTCTGTCGAAGTCATCCCAGATCCATTCTTCAGAATTATTGTTTATCTCATAACTTAAAATAGCGGTACGTTCATCATTTATTTTTACATCCGTAATCATTCCTCCAAGATTATAGCTCCAAAATTCTGGGTAATATTTTTCCGGATATTGAAGAGACAAAATTAATATTCCATACTTCTCGGATGCTTCAAGCCAGACATCCCGGTACTCGTGGCCATTTCGTCTCGCTCCCGGTATTACCATCATTACCGGAGATTGCTCGGTGAAGTTCTTGGGTTTATGGTAGAAAATTGTAATCGTCTTATCGTGATGTGAACTCCCTCCATCTACTATAAAGTTGCCCGAACCGGTATGAAGATCAATTTTATTGATATCCGAGGAATCTTTCTTTTGAATCAGATTCATCCCACAAACCGGGCATTCACCATCGCGATCAAATGTCAGAGTATCGTGAACCGGACATGGAGGGCATATATATGTATTTTTGGTTATTTGAGAGACAGCAAGCAGGGGAGTTAAAAAGAAAAGGAAAGAGACTGCAATTAAACGCATTGGTATTTATTAAATTCAAATATGATTTAGAAACAAATACGCTTTGAATTCTCTTTTTGTTACGATTTAGCAGGCATATATAACGATTGGTGCAAAAGTGACGTACGGCTGAATGTTGCGTTGATAAATAAGGATTGGAGAGAGAAAAACCAGAAAACAGGCGAAGTGTGAATTATTAATGATCGGGTTAGGTTGCGTAGTTTAAACACTGGAAATTATATGTTTAATTAAACTTTGGGCTTCTTTGATTGTAGAATATTCATAGCATTCAATTGAAGGTGAGCCATTGACCATAGCTGAAACAGATTTATTTTTTTGCTGTCGATATAAGCAAAAAACTTTTTTGTTCAATGCAACAGCTCGACCAATTTCATAGCCAACACCGTGAGAAGGATTTGTCACTTCACCAATTAAAATATCAGCTTCATATAACCATTCCATATCTCGGTCATGGATTTCTTGGTCTGATGGTTTTTCACTGATTTCAGAAGAGCCGACATGCTCAGTTAAAACATCTCCGTACTTTTTAATTTCTTCAATTAACTGATTGTATAGCTTCGCATCTTGTCTTCCTCCTCTGATCGAACCGGAAAAATAAATCTTCATTGAAACTTTTTTTTGAATAGTTTTTCTAATTAGTCTGCCGCCCCTGCGATTATGCGGCACGTGTTCTCGAATTTTTTGTTGAAGTAACGGATTAATTGTAATGAGTACAAGTTAAACCCATCCCGATCCCTTCCCTTAAACAAGGGAAGGGGACGTTTTAATTAAATTTTAAGTTATGTATGGAGTCTCCCTCCCTAATTGTTAGGGAGCCTGCCTGTCCCGCAAACAGGGGAACAAGGGAGGGGCAGAAAGTAGAGCCCGTCATCCCGCACATGATGCGGGATCCCCTGTAAAATACTCAGAAATAAATAAAGGAGATCACTTCGCAAAGCTCGTGAATGGAGATTAAATACTTGTGTGAGATCAGAGGGATGTTGTGCAGTTTCTGAGCTGAAAAACTGCACAGTATTTAATTTTCATTCCGTACGTCTTGTTCGGAATGTGACATTGAGGCTCTGCCTGTTGGTTTCAATTTGTCATTGGAAGCAGGAGCTTCCGACTGGCATTCCCAAGCAGAGCTTGAGAACGAGGGTAAGATGTCTTTTTAAACAAGTAGGGCCTTCAGGCTCGGCGGTTAATAAGGCTTAATTCCCATCCCCATAAGCTCTGATCACATCGGTATAACTCATATCTACGAGGAGGCTTCTGCTGTCCAGTTCTTGCAAGAAACTTACGGGTATATCTGAGTTATATAAACCGATGATTCCTGAATAAGAAAAGGTGTTCAGGAAACCGGCTTCTTTTAATTGAATAATGTAATCGGTAGTAACGCCTGAGCTTTGAAGTCCAATAATAGCTGAGTAAGAAAACTCATCTAAAAAGTTTGCTGCATTAAACTCGTTCAGGTAATCAATAGTTACTCCACCGTTATATAAACCTATTAATGCAGAGTAAGAAAAATCATCCAGATATCCGCCTGCTTCCATACTCGCAAGATATTCATTGGAAACACCTCCGTTATATAAGCCTATTACTGCGGAATATGAGAAATCGTCCAGATACCCACCGGCATTTAATTGATCCAGGTAAGAAGTGGGAACGCCTCCGTTGTAAAGACCAATAATTCCTGAATAAGAAAAGTCATCCAAATATCCTGCTTCATTCGTCATGGTTAAGTACTCCATCGGAACTCCGCCGTTGTATAAACCGATGATACCTGAATAGGAGAAATTATTCAAAAAACCGGCTTGATTCATCTGCTCTAAATATGAAAGAGGAACCTCGCTATCGTACAGCGCCCGTATTCCTGTAGGATTTATCTGATTGGTATATCCGGCTTCATTCGCAGCTTGCAAGTAATCCAAATACACACTAGGAACTCCTTCTGTTGTTGAAATTCTGGGCGGTAGTGGTGCAGCGGGAGGTAACGGAGCTTGTGTTACATTTTGTCCCTGAGAAACAGTTGTAGATTCACCACCTGTTTCAAAAGTGAAAATGGGAGGGCCGAAAGAATAGAGAAAGAAAAAGGCAGGTACTATGGCAAATAAAAGTAAAGCCAATAGATTTCTCTTGGTTGAAGTTGGTGGCTCAACATATTCCTGATCAAAATTTTCTGTATGGGTGGCATTGGTCTGTTCATCTAAATAGGAATCAAGATCAAAGTCCGGGTCATCCTGATTGCCACGTAATTCATTTTTGAATCTTTGCGAACTCATAATCACTGCCCTTCTAGTTCATATGCTGTTACTACGGATTCTGATGACATATCATTCAGCAATCCTTTTTCATCCAGAGTCTTTAAAAAACTTACAGGAACCTGATTTTGATTAAGGCGTACAATGGAAGTACTGCCGAAATTATCCAGATATCCACTAGTTGCCAAGTCAGAAATGTAAGTTGTTGGTACACTATTCTGATATAACCTTGAAATAGAGGTGCTTCCGAAATTGTCTAAAATATTGGCATCCTTAAATTTTATGATATACTCAAATGGAACCTGATTCTGGTATAGTCTTGAAATAGATGTGCTACCGAAACTATCTAATAAACCTGCATCAGCCATTTTTTGAATATATTCAAATGGAATCTTATTCTGATACAATCTGGAAATTGATGTACTTCCAAAATTATCAAGTATACCTGCTTTTCCAAATTGATCTATATATTCAACCGGCACATTATTCTGAAATAAACGGGTAGATGCGCTTCCTCCGAAATCATCCAGATAACCATATTGCTTTAGCTCAGCTAAATAATCAGTGTAGCTCATTCCAAGAGCTGCAACATTGCTTCCGTTATCAAAATTGAAATTAAAATCGAAGTTGAAATCCTGAGCAGGTGCGGGAGGTGCAGGAGCAGTTATTACTCTGACATTGGGATCAGGAGTTTCTACAATTACGGTTTGACCCGCCTGAGTTGAAGCAATGTTTGCATCATCAGTAAACAAAGAGAAAGGATCGCTTAAGAAAAACCAGACAGCGGGTATTAAAATAACGGAAAGTGCTAATAAGTTTCTTTTGGTTGTTGGGTGTGATTCAAATTCCTGTTCAAAATTCTGCTCTCCGCCTTTAGCCTGTTCATCAATGTAGGCATCCAGATCAAAATCCGGATTCGGATTATGGTTAAGGTCATTTCGAAATTTCTGTTTACTCATAGTATTCCTAATTATTTTCGTCTTTATACATCTCAACCACATCTACAAAACTAAGGTCATCATATAACCCGGTAGCTTTAAGGTTGTCCAAGAACTCTGTAGTAACTCCTGCTTTGAAATATTCTGTGATGTATACAAAGCTCAAGTCATTCAAGTAGCCTGCACGATCCAGCGTTCTAAGATAATCCATACTAACATTATTTTTATAGAATTCACTTATGCCTACAAAATTCACTTTATCTAAAAACCCTGCCTCTTCATATTCAGATATATAACTTAATGGAATATCATTGGCATAGAATTCAGTGATCGCAACAAAATTTAATTCATCCAAAAAACCTGCATTATCTACTTCCTGAATGTATGATACAGGAACTCCTCCTGAATGTAGTTGTCGGGCTTGAAATGCACTTAGTTTATCATCTTCAAGTAAACCAAGTTCTTTTAACTGAACTAAATAGTCTGTAACAGAGGGTAAATTTGCCGAACCTGAAACTCTAGCCAGTTCTTGTTCAATGGCTCTTTCCAGTTCAGCAGTTTCAGGAATGGAAATTTCGGGGATATTAATTTCCGGAATATCTATTACAATTTGGTTTCCGGCTTGACCGGTAGCAATAACTCTGGGTTCATCACTTCCGAAGATACTTCCATATGCTTGTTTTGGACTCCAGTCGTGATACCACAGGAATGCTGTAAAAACCAAAGCTAATCCTAACATGGCATTCTTTATGAATGAAGTTTCATGTTCGTCTTCAGTTTGATGTATAGGTTCAGCTGTTTGATGAGCTTGTTCATCGAGATAGGAATCCAAGTCGAAATCGTCGTTATTGTTGGATTTTTTAAATCTGCCCTTTTGTGTCATGATCGTTCAGTTTTTTAACTAAGACGAAAAAGTATCCGATATTGTTTCAAATTAGCAACTTTCTCTCTAGAATTGTTAGATTGTTTCAAATTTCAAATAATAAAATAATTATGAAAAAAACGATTTTTACCTCTGCTTTTTTAACTCTGTGTTTTTTATCGACAACAGTTTTTGCACAGTTGCCTGTTTCTTTAACATTGCCACAGGCAAGCCCGAAGGAGACCCGCAGTATTACCATCGGGTTTACAACCATCAGTTTTGAATATAATTCGGTTGGAATTAAAGGGAGAGAAATTTGGGGAGGTTTGGTTCCTTATGGTGAAGTTTGGAGAACGGGGGCAAATAAGAACACTCTTTTTATGGTAACGGATGATGTGCTTATCAATGGTCAGAAACTACAAGCAGGTTCTTACGGAATGCATACAATTCCCGGAGAAGATGAATGGATAATTATATTTTCAAATTTCAGCGAAGCATGGGGAAGTTATTTTTATGATGAAAGTGAAGACGCGCTTCGTATTACGGTTACTCCTGAAGCAATGGATAGTAAATACGAATGGATGAAATTTTCTTTCAGTGATTATACAGATACATCCGTTGATATCTCGTTGAAGTGGGCTCATTTAAAGGTGCCTTTTAAAGTGGAAATTCCGATGGAAACAACATTTGCTCATATTGAAAACCAATTCAGAACATTACCTGCTTTTGGCTGGCAAGGTTGGGTTCAGGGAGCTGCTTATACTTTGCAAAATAATTACCGAACAGATAAAGGATTAGAATGGGCACAACAAGCAGTGCGAAGAGACCGGAGCGTTCAAACAGTGGGTTTATTAGCCAAATTACAAGTGGTTGAAGGAATGAAAGAAACTGGCTATGCCACTGCTGAAGAAATGACTAATGAATGGGGTACAAACTGGCAATCACATTATTCTGCTGCGGAAGTATACGAGGAAGGAGGGGACACCCAAAAAGCTGAAAAAGCGTATAAAAAGGCTAAAGAATTAGCTTCTGATGATAGAACTAAGCAGGTTTTGCAGAGCCGGATCGATTCTTTAAAAGAGAAGTGATCAAAGAGTTATACTACTAACTAATAACCAATAACTTTGTGTTAATGGTTATTAGTTATTTAATAGAACTCAAAGTTAGTTTTTAGCCTCACCTTTATAAAGTAGCTCAGAAAGTTCTACGATCTTTATGAACTCAGCACGGTACCCGTTTTCATCGTTACCTTTTGCTTCTTTGGCTAACTGTTGAACCATTTCGAATGAACTGTTTCCTTTGAATTTTGAATCCCGAAGTAACATACCGAAGGAAGCTACCGAAGATGCAAACCTGAGATTTTCCGACAATTCAGATCTCTCTGATCTTTCTATAACCTGAGTAAGAAGTTGGCTTTTATCACGATCAGGTTGTTTGTATCGGAGTTTTACAGTCATTAATTCATCATTGAAACCTTTTACAAGAGAAGTTGGTGTTTGATACTTAAGTGGATCGATATCACTTAAAGATGAATCTATATCTACTCCGTGTGGAATCACTTCATACAAAGCAGTTACGGTATGTCCCGCCCCAAGTTCTCCGGCATCTTTTTTGTCGTTGTTAAAGTCTTCATCAGCTAGCAAACGGTTTTCATAGCCTATCAATCGGTATGCTTTTACGTTCTGAGGATTGAACTCAACCTGAATCTTCACATCTTTTGCAATAGTATGGAGTGTGCCGCCCATCTCAGAAACAAGTACTTTTTTGGCTTCCAGCAAATTATCGATGTAATAATAATTACCGTTTCCGTTATTGGCTATCTGCTCCATTTTGGAATCTTTAAGATTTCCGGAACCGAATCCCAGTACAGAAAGGAAAATACCCTCTTCTCTTTTTTCTTCAATCAGGTCTACAAGTTCACTGTTATTAGAAACACCTACATTGAAGTCACCATCAGTAGCAAGGATAACTCTGTTGTTTCCTTCTTTGCGGAAGTTCTCTTTAGCAACATCATATGCTTGTTTTATTCCCGCAGCTCCGGCGGTTGAGCCACCGGCATTTAGTTTATCTAGTGCTTCCAGAATCGTTTCTTTATCGGCTCCGGAAGTAGGAGGCAGAACCAATCCTGAACTCCCCGCATATACCACAATTGAAACATAATCGTCTTCTCTTAATTGATTGGTAAGTAGTTTAAATCCCTTTTTAAGAAGAGGAAGTTTGTCATGAGAATTCATGGAGCCGGAAACATCCAATAAAAAAACCAAGTTGCTTGGAGGTAGATTATCTGCTTCAACTTTTTCTCCCTGAATTCCGATTTGAACCAATTGATGATCCGGGTTCCAGGGAGCTTTTCCAACTTCGGTATTCACAGAAAAAGGATGTTCGTTTTTCGGTTGCTCGTAATTATAATTGAAATAATTGATCAGTTCCTCTACACGAACCGCATCTTTTACAGGCAAGCGACCGTCCATGATCATACGACGAACATTTGAATATGAAGCACCATCCACATCAATAGAAAAAGTAGAGAGCGGAGTTTTGGTTGCCCATTTGAGGGTGTTCTCTGAAATCTCGGCATATTCTTCAGAATGTGAAGATCCAAAACTTACAAACATTTTGTTGGCATGACCGTTAATCCCACTTAGTTTGCTTGGAGGAGAAATGTTTAACGGACCATCAAAATCAAATTCAGTTATTTCCTCAAGTTGAACAATTTCCTGATCAGGGACTTCAATAGGAACAGGAATGTTAGGGCTTAGTGAGATAATGAGATTGTTAAGTCCGGATTTTGGGACATTAATTTGCTTGGCGAATTTCTTAAATCCTACATATTGCACCTTAATCAAATAAGTTCCCGGTTCAGTATAGAATTCAAAGGTTCCATTAACATCTGAAGTTTCGCCAATGGATTCGGTTTTAATCTGGATGGTGGCCCCAACTAATGGTTGCTGAGTATCTGCATCTACGACAGTTCCCTGAACTTTGACTTTGTTTTGTACAAATACTAGATTTGGAATATCAATTACTTCCGGAAGGATAAGAAGCAACAGGCTTGCAATGAGTGTCTTCATAGTGTCTCCCTAAATTTATTGAAGATTGAGAATCAACCTAACCGATTGTAAACAGGTGTTAAATCACATAAGAATGCTAGGGGAAAACGTGTCTGAATAATGAATATTCGTTATTCGAAATTCATGATTGGTTGTTCTATGTCCAAGGAAGGTTATCCAAATCCACATTCCCACCGGTAATGATAATCCCGATTTTTTTACCAGCAAATCTCTCGGGATTATTGAACAAAGCTGCAACCGGAACAGCACAAGATGGTTCAATGATCATATTCATTCGTTCCCATATAAACCGCATAGCAGAAATTATAGATTCTTCATCTACCGTAAGAATATCATCTACATGTTTTTGGATGATCTGAAAGGGGAGTTCTCCAAGAGAGGTTCTGAGTCCATCCGCAATAGTATTGGTACTGTATGCCGGGATCAATTTTCCTGCTTTGAAAGATTGATAAGCATCGTCCGCTTCTTCAGGTTCAGTACCGATAACTTCAATATCAGGATTAATTGATTTTGCAGCTAAAGCAGTTCCGCTTAATAAACCACCACCACCGATTGGGGTCATTACGATATCCAGAAAAGGACATTCTTCTAAAAATTCAACAGCAGCTGTACCTTGTCCGGCTACAATTCTGGAATCATTGTAAGGATGAATGGTTGTCGCCCCGGTTCTTTTTACAACTTCGGCTAAGGTTTCTTCTCTGGCATCTAAACTTGCTTCACAGAAAGTAACTTCTGCACCATAGTTTTTAACCGCTTCTACTTTTACTTTTGGCGCGTTTTCCGGCATAACCACATAAGCTTGTATTCCACGGATTCGTGCTGATAAAGCAAGCGCTTGCGCATGATTTCCGGATGAATGTGTTGCCACTCCTTGTTTAGCTTCATCATCAGATAAAGTTAAAACAGCGTTACAAGCCCCGCGAAATTTAAAAGCTCCTACTTTCTGAAAGTTTTCACATTTAAAGAAAACAGACGCATTTGCATGGTTGTTAACTTTCTTGCTTGAAAGTACCGGTGTACGATGAGCATACGGATCAATTATTTTGTGCGCATCTTTAATGTCTGAAATAGTAGGAATAGAAAGTGTGTCAATCATTGATTATCAAATAGTTTAGCCAAAATAAGGAGAATGCTACTTTAAAACTGAACTTTTAAAAAGAACAGAAAGGTGTAAAAGTTGGAAAAGAGAGTTCTGATTCAAGAGTTTAAACTCTAATTTTGCGGGGCTTAAAATTACAGGAATAAGTTTTGAAAAATATATTTTTAGGGTTATTGATTGCTACGGCTTTTGCACAGATAAGTAGAGCTCAGGAAATTATTAAATTATCCAGAATAGAATCACCTGTTATTCTTGACGGAAATATTGATGAGCCCGCATGGGATATCATTCCGGAATATACTCCGGTTCAGTATGAGCCGGTTTTTATGGGAGAAATGAGTGAAGTTACCAGATTTAAAGTGGGTTACGATGATAGTTTTATATACGTAGCAGGTGAACTCTATACAGATGATCCGTCAATTATAACCACAAACTCTCTTACCAGAGATAAGTATAGTAGTGACGATGTCTTTGCGATTGTAATAGATGGTTTTAATGATAATCAGAATGCTACCTGGTTTTTTACTAATCCTGATGGAGTAAGGTTTGACGTAGCATTGGCAAATGATGCTGATTTTAGCGGAGGAAGAAACGTATTTAACGACAGCTGGAACACTTTCTGGGATGTGGAAACTACCATAACTGAAGATGGCTGGTTTGCTGAAATGAGAATTCCTTTTTCAAGTATTGGCATACAGGAAAATGATAACATTACCGAAATGGGCATCATCGTATACCGTTGGATCACCAAAAAGAATGAGCGACATATTTACCCGGCAATTCCTCCCAACTGGAATTTAGGAAATGCGAAACCATCACAAGCTCAGGACGTGATACTGGAAGGTGTTAAATCAAAAAACCCGCTATATATAACGCCATATGGATTGGGAGGAATAAATTCCATAAGTGCTCTGAACTCAGATTCTACTAAATATACATACAACAATGATTTTACTACTGAAGTTGGATTTGATCTGAAATATAATGTGACCAGCAATCTTACATTAGATGCAACGGTAAATACAGACTTTGCCCAGGTTGAAGCAGACGATCAACAGCTAAATCTGTCCCGGTTTTCACTATTTTTTCCGGAGAAAAGACAATTTTTTCAACAGAGATCCGGATTATTTGATTTTTCCTTTGGAAGAGACAGAGTATTCTACAGCAGAAGAATTGGTCTGGATGGAAGTGGAAATCCCGTCAGAATTTTAGGCGGAGGTAGATTAACCGGAAGAGTCGGGAATCTTGATATCGGCCTAATGAATTTACAAACTGCAGAAAGCGATGACCTGCCCTCAGAAAATTTTTCTGTTCTCAGATTAAGAAAGCAGGCCTTTAATTCGGCTTCATATCTGGGAGGGATATTTACAAGTCGTTTGGGAGCAGATGGCAGTTCTAATATTGTATATGGACTTGATGGAGATATAAATACCATCGATAATCATTTTATAGAATTTCGGGCTTCACAATCCGTAGATGATAATTTATCGGGTTCTGAACGCTATAATATTGATGAGACCACTGCATTCAGGCTTTCAGCCCGCAATGTTACAAGCACAGGTTTTGGGTACCAAATGACCATAAACAGATTGGGGGATGATTTTAATCCTGAGGTTGGTTTTGTCCGCATAGGCGGGACAACTCAAAAATTCCTTAGATTGAGTTATGGTTGGTTATCAGATGAAGCATCCGTATTTCAACGTACAAGTGTAAATGCATTTTATTTTGGCAGGTTCTATAATAATGAATATGTGCTTGCTGATTTCAATACAGGTCTGCAGTCAAGAACATTAAGAACTCAATGGAATGGGCGTTTTAAGCAGTACGGAGAGCTCAATATTGAAGCAGAATTCAGCAAAGATGATATCCCTGAAGGGGAGTCATTTGATCTTTTAGGGAAAATATTTATACCATCTCAAATTTATGAAACTGCTACTTATGGATTTAGATATGAGTTTTCTGAAGCTTGGAAAGTAGGTGGTGGAATTAATGGAGGAATAGGAACTCTGTATGACGGTGAAATCATTGAATTTGATGTAAGTCCCAGATTCTTTGTTTCCCGGAAAATTGAAATCGGTGGTAGTTATCGAATTACATACCTGACATTTCCGGAAAGCGCTAACCGATCAACAACTGAGTTTACTTCTCATTTAGGGCAATTCAGAGGACAATATGCATTTGATAAAAAAGCTACATTGAGTGCGTTCATTCAATACAGCAATGTAGCTGAACAAGTGGGAGCGAATATTAGATTCCGATATAATTTCAGTGAAGGAAGAGATTTCTTTTTGGTTATCAATGAGCAATCCTATACCAACAGAACCCCGGATGAACCCGGATTGCCCAGGCTTCCCAAAATGCAGTCCGGTTCTGTACTGTTAAAGTATACGCACACTTTTATTTACTAAAATGTCTGAGTTCTACGAGAAATATTTAACCCCATTTTACGGCTTTTTTTGTTAGTCTGACTAAAACATAATTAACTACACTATGAAAAATTCGCTACTGATATTTTTAATTTCATTTATTTCCATTTCTGTTTCAGCTCAACTTCAGGATGCTGTTGAAAGATTTCAATTTGACCCTTCTGTCGGTTATGATAATTCTATTCCATCGCCTTCAGAATATTTAGGATATGATTTAGGAACTGAATATACCTTTCATCATCAGGTGATGGGTTACTTTGAAAAACTGGCTGAACTTTCCGATAAGATCACTTTTCATGAGTATGCACGTACATACGAAAACAGATCAGTGAACTATGCCATAATAACATCAGCTGAAAATCATGGCAATCTCGATCAGATTCGAACTCATAATTTAAAAGTAGCAAACACACCGAATTCTGTTGATGTGAATGAAGAACCGATTGTAGTGTGGATGAGCTACAATGTACATGGAAATGAGCCATCAAGTAGTGAAGCGGCAATGCAAACAGCGTACAGATTAGTTGCTTCAACAGATTCTGAAACTCAGAACTGGTTAGAGAACTCCGTGGTGATAATTGATCCTATGCTTAATCCGGATGGTAGAGACCGTTATGTATATTGGTATAAATCGAGCCAAGCAAACATACTCAACGTAAATGCTGAAGACCTGGAACACGATGAGATCTGGCCGGGCGGTAGAACCAATCACTATTGGTTTGATCTGAACAGAGATTGGGTTTGGTTGATTCATCCGGAATCTGCAGGTAGAATTAAAGTTTATCAACAATGGATGCCTCAGGTTCATATTGATTTCCATGAGCAGGGTTTTAACAACAACTATTTTACGATGCCGGGAACTACTCCAAGAAATCATGAATTGCCTGCTGATTATGAACAATGGGCGGATGTGTTTGGTCGCGGAGCCATTGAAGAATTTGATAAAGCTCAGGTTAATTTTGAAACTCGTGAACGGTTCGATTTCTTTTATCCGGGGTATGGCTCTTCTTACCCAAGTATAATGGGAGGAATCGGAATGTTGGCAGAACAAGGCGGACATAGCAGAGGTGGGCGTGCAGTTGAAACCAATGATGGCTATGTGTTAACACTTCGTCAAAGAGTTTTTGATCACTATAAAAACGGAGTTTCAATTGTTAAAACTTCAGTTGAAAACCGAAAAGATTTGGTTGGATACTTTAAAGATGCTCGTTCTCAGAACACTCAAAAAGGAAACACGAAGGCATACATCCTTCCAAACAACTCCAGCGATTACACTTATGATCTCGTGAATTTAATGCTGAAGCAAGGTGTAGAAGTGGAACAGGCGAATGATGATTTCAATGTTAGAAACGCCTTCAGTTATTGGGATGGTAATTCTTCTTCACGATCATTTAGTGCGGGTGATTTTATCATTAAAACAGATCAACCGGCGCATCTTTTTATAAATACAATTATGAGAAGACAACTTGAGATCAAAGATTCGGTTATGTACGACATGAGTACATGGTCGGCGCCTCTGGCATACAATCTGGATGCTGCCTGGACTACATCAGATGTTAGAGTAAATACTACTCAGATAGATGAGGAAGTAGTTCATCCGAATGGACTTACAAACGGAAATGCTCAGTACGCATATGTAGTTGACTGGAATCAAAGAAATGCACCTAAAGCACTGGCACAGTTATGGAAGCACGGATATAAAGTGCGCTCTTCTGAGAAAGGATTTGCCAAGGATGGAACGGAGTATTCCAGAGGAAGTTTGGTAGTGCTTTTAGGAAGAAACCTCCATAAAGGAGATGCAATCCATCAGGACATGAAAGCCATTGCTGATTACGCAGACGTAAAAGTTGCAGGATTTAATACCGGCAGGATGGATGCAGGAAGTGACTTAGGATCCCCAAGCATGAGACCGGTAGAAAAGCCAAGGGTTGGTTTGATAATGGATTCCGGTTTTAGTTCTTATACAGCCGGTCAGATCTGGTTCCTTTTTGATCGATGGACTGAACTGGGTATTGACAGAGTTCGTTCTTCAAGCATCAGTGGAATTGATCTGAATGAATATGATGTACTTATAATGCCAAGTGGATTTGGGTTAAATGGAATATTCAATGAGAACTCAAGGGATGAACTCAAAAGCTGGGTGAGAAACGGAGGTACGCTGGTGGCTACGGAAGGATCCACAAGCTGGTTAACCAAAGATCAGTCAGGAATAACAACTGCTGAATTATTCGAAGAAGAGAAAGATGAAGACGAAGATAAGATCGCCCCTGCATCTTATACCCGTTATAAAGATCAGGAAGATTCAAGCGGATTGAGAAGAATTCCTGGCTCAGCATTTAAGGCCATGATCGACAACTCTCATCCATTGGCTTTTGGAATGAAGGATAAACTATATTCTTTGAAATTCAGTACTAATGCATTAAAGCCCGATCCATCGTTCAGCACGGTTGGCTATTATGTAAACGATGCAGATCAAGTGTTGGCTTCAGGATATGCTTCGGATGAAAACAAAGAAAAAGCTGCCGGTAAAGCATTCGCTGCAGTACATGGAATGGGAAGTGGGAATGTAGTTTTCTTGATGGATAACACTCAATACAGAATGTTTTGGGTCGGTCCGGCAAGAATGATGCAAAATGCAGTTATGCTGGTTCCGGGATTTTGATTATGGATTTCAGCTATATCTGGTAGGTTTGTAATAATTTTTAATTTTTGATAAGGATATGGTTTGAAAATAAGTTATAAGGTGCACTAATTAGCCTTATATCAAATTTCATTGAGGCTTCAACTTTAGAACTAGCTGTATGAATTCTAAAAGAAAGTTGCCAACCACGATCAAAATAGGCTATTAGTGTGTTTTCATGTCCTTCTTTAAATACAACCTCAATTAATCTTGAAGGAAATTTAATCTTTGTTATCTTACCTTTTGGTTTTCTCCTTTTTGAAGATTGATTTAGAGTACCATTTATATTAAAGGCATGAATTTCAACCTTATCTCTACTCTTAATTATTTTATAGAAATCCTTTCTTCCAATTAGATATTGAGTAAGATTATGGGCAAAGTTTTTTGGATCTCTTTCTTGCAAAGAAAGAATTTCTTTCTTGAAAGCTGATAAAATTGGTTTGTAAAGCTCTTGGAATTTATCATTGAAATGATCCTCCCAAATTGCTTTTTTATTCTTTTTCCTGATATTCGTAAGCTTATTAAATATGATACCTATTTCATCAAAATATTTATCTGAAGATGGAAGGTTAACCCATTCTTTTCCAAAATCTAACCGGGTCGAAAGTCTTGAATGCTTTAATGCATGGTGATTATTCTTTGCAGAAATTCCAATCTCCCATTTCTGTAAACTCCTTATCATTATTACATCTCTAACATCCCCTTTTTGACCTTTACTATCTGGTACAATTTCCAGTGTGAGAATATCATCAGAGTTTAAATTATCTGAGAGTCTTGGTTCTAGGTCAATTAGGTAGTTTATAGCAGCACTAGCTGTGATTATATAAGAATCTTTCTTTTTTTCACTAAAAGAATGAAAGCAATGTTTAACATTTTCGTAAGAACTATCTTTTAAGACAGAGACTTCAGTCATCAACGAAAGTCTTTCGTAAAGTTCGTTAATCAAAGCAAACTCAAATGCTTTACCATTTTTTACTTGGCTCGACATTTTATGCGTAGATTAATTCATCAGACGTTATCTTTTCAATCGATAACTCAAGTTGAGATTTTAACGATTCGGCTAAAATTTGTGCTAACCTGACAGGTACAGCATTTCCAATCATCTTATAACCAGCAGCTACTTTATCGTAATGAAAAATAAAGCTATCAGGAAAAGTTTGAATTCTTGCACATTCTCTTACAGATAATCGTCTATATAAATGCTCCTTTCCAGGAACAAATATTCGTTTATTCTTTTCAACAAACTTCATTTTTGGCGCTTGAGGATGTAATGGTGCATGTCTTCCTCCCGCTTGAATTGTATAAGATTGTTCATCCCAACTTCTTACTCTATTTCTTGACATAAATATAGTTGAATATCCACCAGTCATGTATTCATGGTTAGGGATTTCGCAATCTTTTCCATTCGTATAATTCTTATCTAATGAAGGAACTTCTTTATTTTGTAAATCTCCAATAGCTTCTTTTAAAGCGATTTTAGATGGAGAAGGTTTTGGAAATTCAAATTTGACGTTTAGATCTTTTCTTATCCCAATAAAAAAAACTCTTTTTCTATCCTGTGGAACTTTATAGTCAGAAGAATTTAAAAGTTGAAATGATAATTCATAGCCATGATCACCTGCATTTCTAAACATTTTTTTGATATTCGATAATGCTTTTTTATGCCTTGGTAAAAGCATTCCACTAACATTTTCAGCAAGAAAAAATTTAGGGTTCTTTTCTTCAAGTACATTAATGAAATTAAAGAAGAGCTGACCTCTCTTATCATTTATTCCTCTTAAAGCTCCTGCTTCGCTCCAGCTTTGGCAAGGTGGTCCTCCAATTATTCCATCACATTCGGGAATTTCATTGAGATTAATATCTAAAAGACTTCTTCTATCTAACTCTGTTTGAGGGTGGTTTTTTTCGTACGTCTCCCAAATATCTTTATCATATTCGTTAGCCCAAATTATGTTAAAACCAGCTTTTTCGAATCCAAGATCTAAACCTCCAGCGCCAGAAAAAAACGAAACAATTTTCATGGTAAGAAATTATTGAATTTTGTTTTTATACATACTTTTAACATATGATACTTTATTCTGTTTTCAAAATTAAATAGGAGTTGAAGTACATTAGAATTCTTCAAATAAATGATTAAACTCATCTAGACCCGTTTTAAAACTTCCATCAAAAATAACTCTCTTCAAACCGCTCAAAGTGGCAGGTATAACCGTTGGGGTGTTTCACCAAGTAATCCTGATGTTCAGGTTCAGCCGGCCAGAATGTAGTGTAGTGCTCTAAAGTAGTAACTACATCTTTGTCCCATCTGTTGGATGCATTTACGACCTGAATAACTTCTTCAGCTATTTCTTTTTCTTCTTCATTTTGAAAAAAGATGGCAGAACGATAACTGCTACCCCGATCATTTCCTTGTTGATCAACCGTTGTGGGATTATGCATTCTGTAAAAGTAGTCCAGTAACTCTTTAAAAGAAGTCTCGCTTGGATCGTAGGTAATTTCAATACCTTCTGCATGACCGGGATGATTTCTGTAAGTGGGGTTTTCATTTTGTCCGCCGATATAACCAACCTCAGTATCTTTCACTCCTGGACGAACTCTGAATAAGTCTTCCATTCCCCAAAAACAACCGCCGGCTATATAGGCTTTCTTCAAATTTTTCATTTTATTTCTTTGTTAGTAATATTTTGAACTAATAGATTAACAGTGACAATGGCTAAATAGTTGCCTAGGACCTTGAGTTTGATCTAAGAAAATTTACCTAAGCTAGCGAAATCAGATTATTTAGTATTTAAGTTTAAAAATCCTAGATGAATCAACAGAATTCACTATGTGTATTGAAGGCGATAGTCTCTTTCTTTTACTTTTGTACCGACAAAAGTAACAAAAACTCTTGGCTATAAATGTTGATCGGCGTTCTCAACTGTTTTGCTGAATAAATCACAAGGTCTTTATTCAAATTGAGACAGTTTTCTAAATTGATCCTGAAGTGATTTATTCGTCCATTCGGACACGCAAACCAGTTAGTTCTCTTATTCCGACCATCATTTAAATGCCGAAAATTTAGAGTCTTAAATTTAAAAGAATGGGTCGTTATTAAAATTCTGAGGTTGAGTTCAGATTAGTAGAAATCAAACAACCGAAATTCTGACTTTCTTAGTCTTAAGTTTTTTATTGTCGATGAGTTTGATGACCTGATCAACTTTATCAGATTTTACTGCTGCAAAGGCGGATTCCTGTTTAAGTTCAATATCACCAAGTTCCCCTTTTTTGAGTTTTCCTTCCTTAAAGAAAAAACCGGCAATATCACCTTTGGAAATTTTGTCTCTGCGACCACCCGAGATGTAAAGCGTTTTCCATTTTGTCTTAGTTGGTGGATTTGAAACCGATAACTCTTCAACTCCATCCGGTTGAATAAAATCAGGCAGATCTTCATCACTCCATTTTAAAACATAAGCAACCCCATCGCTATGCATTCTCGCTGTTCTACCATTTCTGTGAGTGAATTCTTCAGCTTTAAGCGGAAGATGGTAGTGAATGATGAAATCCATTTCAGGAACATCAATTCCCCGAGCCGCAAGATCAGTAGCGATCAATAATCGATGTGTTCCATTTCTGAATTTGATCAACGCATTTTCTCGTTCGTTTTGTTCAAGTCCACCATAGAAACAACCATGTGGGATTCTATGATGATTCAAAAAATCGCTAACTCTTTGAATGGAATCTTTAAAATTACAGAAAACAAGACCTCGCTTGTCGCCAAGCTGATTCAGCAAAGCAACCAATGTATCCAGTTTATCTTTTTCGGGAGAAATAACTGTTTTGATGGCAAGATCAGGTTTATCGATATCCAAAAAATTGACAATCTCTTCATCTTTCAACCCTACAAAATCAGGGATTTCAATGCCTTTGGTAGCAGAAGTAAGGATCTTCTTTTTCACCTTTGGCAAGGCTTGTACGATCTCGGTCATATCAGCTTCAAAACCGATCTCTAACGACTTATCGAACTCATCCAGCACTAACGACTTGATATTTATTACTTCAAAAGTTTCACGGCGTAAATGATCAGCGATTCTGCCCGGAGTTCCAATTAAAATAGCAGGAGGGGTTTCCAGTTCGGATTTGTCTTTGGAAAAAGATTGTCCGCCATAAAAGGCGTTGATCTTAAAACCGGTTCCCATTTCACGGGCAACTTGCTCAATCTGAATGGCAAGTTCTCTTGATGGAACCAAAATCAGGGCTTGTATCTGTTCACATTCCGGATCCAATTCTTCAATAATCGGCAATAAGAAAGCGAGTGTTTTTCCGGTTCCGGTAGGGGAGAGCAGAACTACATTAGCATTTGTGTGAATAGCGAACTTTGCTGTTTTCTGCATTTCATTGAGCTCAGAAATGCCCAGTTTATCCAGAATAGCGCGTTGGTTTTTGATCACTGATTAAATTTTCTTTGTTAGAAATGACTGTTAGAGAATTAGAGCCAACAAGTTAACTATTAATTAAACTGCTCCAATTCTTGATTAACAAGTTGAATAGCTTCTTCACCAAGTACCTTTTGATTTTGTATTATATCAATACCCACGGTTAAATTTGACATCCAAAACCTTAAATATTCCAATATTGTATCTTCTTGGAAAATCTTTTTTAGCACAGGTTTTATTTCAGATTCAGAAAGCCCTGATTCACAATTAAGTAAAACCTGCCAATCATCTTCTGTAATTTCATGACATCTTTCCCAAATAATGTCTTGAATATACAAAGGAATTTTGCCACGAATTGCTTGCCTGTATTCCGGTAATATCCCAACGGTATTTTCATATTGGGTATTATTTTCTCCGTAATAATTAGCAAGTTTAGTGCGCAGTTCTTCATTTCTTATCAGCGATAATTCACCGGCACTTTTAAGTTCGTCATAAGTGGAATTAGAAAGTATCAAAGGCCAAATTTGACTGGACTGGAACAAAGCCAATAATATATCCCAATCAGTCTTTTCAGGAGGGGGATTTCCTTCCAAAAAAGGTATGGCAACAGAGGAGTATTCCTGAATTTGACCGAAGAAATTGATTCGACCTTCCATTTTTATCCCATCATGAATCAGATTTTCGTTTAGTCTGATCAAATATGATACTTCACGTTCTCTTTCTTTTCTATCCTCATTCCAATTATTGATTTGAAGAGCTAATAAAATCCCAATCATCACAAGGAATATTTCTCCTAAGGCATAAAAAATATAAGTACGAACTTTATTCTGTTCCATAAGTTTTTTTCGGATGGTTCTGAAGAATCTAATCATTATTTCAAATTATCCAGAAGTGCTAAAAGGGCTTCCGTTTCCAATTTCAACTCTTCTGTAATTTCAATGCCTACTTCATTTACGGTTTTCATTGTATTCAGAAAGGTGAAATATTTTCTTCGGGCATTTATCCAGTCTACATCATTCCATATATCATTTTCAACTTCAGAGTTTAACTGAATTTGAAATTCTGGAAAATAAAAGGGAACCTCGCTGATAAAATCTTCACTCAAGTTATATTTAAGTTGGAGGTTATCCTCGATCATAACCTGATATACTTTTTGCAGTGAATTGAGATCCATTAACTTTAATTGGATAGCTCGATCCATTAAATCGACTCTGCCGGTATTCTGAAGTGTCAGGAACGTATTGTTATTGAGATTGGCGTTTTCAAATGTCTGAATGATATCTAAATTTTCTTTGATGAGGTCGTCAAAATCAGAATTGGAAAAAGCGGATTGGCTCATGATTTCTTCCAGGCTGTCGATTTGATCCAATTGAAAAGAGAGGTCATCTATCTGATATTCAAAATTTTCAATATCTAAGGTCAGGTCTTCTTGTAAAGCAGCTAAGTATGAATCTGTAAGATTAGCATCTTTTCTTTGCTCATTCCAGTTATTCACTTGAAGTGCAAGTAAAATCCCAACCATCACCAACAGTATTTCCCCTAAAGCATACCAGATGTATTTCCGAACATTTTCCTGTTGGATGAGCTTTTGGCGGATATTTCGGAAGAATCGGAGCATTGATGAATTATATTACTTAAATGTTTTCAGGTAATTTATGCATGCATTTAGCGTTTTTCTATTCAACAAAGCCAACGATTTTAAATCATTATTGTAGGTAACTGCCCAGTTATTAATGATTCGACCCTTTAATTCACCATCTTTGAGTAATTCTTCTAAAATATTCTCATGAAGAATTTCAGAACTTTGAAATAAATTTCCATTCGCTTTTTCGTAAACCAGATCACGTGTTTCCCATCTGTTCTGTAAATAAAATTGAGCTGTATTTTGGGTCATTTCATCGTATGCATTGTACAATGATAATATTTGATTTCTTATATTTTCATCATTAATTAATGACAAACCTCCTGCACTTTGCAATTCCTCAAATGCTCCCATATTGGGGACAAAACTTTGTACCCCTTGGAATGCTGTTCGAAGAAAGTGAGTACCCAAAGAATCTGGCTTTGAAGTTTCATTTTTTAAATAGGTTAGGATAATGGCTTTAGATTTAACCGAATGATCAGAAAATGAAATTAACTCATTAAGACTAACAGAATCTGCAGATAGATCTCTGGAGAGCAGTTCTATATAACTCTGCTCAATTTTTCGATCTTTACGCTCTTCATTCCAATTATTGATTTGAAGCGCAATCAATATCCCAACTACAACAAGTAAAATTTCACCTAAAGCATATACCAAGTACTTACTGAATTTACTTTCAGAAAGGAGAGCCTGACGCACCCGCCGAAAAAACTTAAACATATCCCAAAACCCCCTTTGTTATTAACAGAGGAAATTGGTTAAAACAGAGCTTATTTCAAAATTCTAAAAATCTATGTTGAATAAGCTTACTCGTGCTTACTCTTCAGTTCATCCAAACGTTTTTTGTTCTTTCGTTTTTGGAGATAGGGAATGAAGAACATATAGATTCCGGTAATCCAGAGAATGGTTACAATTATGCCGGAAGGGAGGAAGATCCATAGTTTAGCTGAATCGTGAAACCAGGAGCCGTCATGCAATGCTTCAATTATACCTGAGCGACGAAATTCTACTTGCAGTACATCACCTGTTTTAGTGTCGATCTGAATTTCCCAGTTGTTTACTCCACGCACTTTTACTATTCCTTTATCGGGGCGAACATCCAGGCGATCTATATCTGACCATTTTTTTATTCCGGCTTTATCAACAGTCGCTGATATTGCAAGAATCTCATCAAAAGTAATTTCAAGATCTGTAGAAACACCTTCTTGTGTTGGGGGCTGAATCCAGGCAAACTCCTTTTTTACCTGGAGAAAAAGCCCTGTAATTAATACAACCAAAAAGGGGAGGGCTATAATAATGGCTCCCCATCTGTGGATTTTTCGGTTGTCCCGACGTGCGTGCCAATTCATTAGATATATTTTGGCTTTATCTGTTAAAAGAAATAACGAAATCCCATGGAACTACTTAAGAAGAATGCTGAGCTTCTTTCAACATTCACTGTTGGAGCAATATCCATATACATTTCAAAAGGTTGGTCCTGAAAAGAATATTCCATACCTAATGGAATTCTGAAACCAATATCAGTATCCGAATTCTCCGAAAAGGTGAAATTTACACCAACTCCATAATATGGTCTTAATATTCCCGACTCAATATCAAAGGCATCACTATTTCCATTCAGAATAAGGTTGGTTTGTAGAAGAATAAAGTTATTAAACTCGTTAAAATTAAAACCCACTACACCGGTTATGGCTGCTGTTTCTGAAATTGTAGCTTTAGCAGTAATTCCCGTTGGCGAAAACATTTGAGCTCCAACTGCAAACCCTTCATTCTGAGCAGATAGCGAAGATGTTGATATTAACAATGTGAAAACCGTAAGTAAGGTTTTTAAATTCATGATAAAATAAGCGTGGTTAGATTAATTTTAATATTTAAGACCGGGTTGAGTGATCTCAACCCCTTCTTTTTCTTTTGCATCATTTACAATAATCTCTACGTCTTTTAATAACTGCTGGGAATCATAGACAATTCCATCTTTTATAGTGTAAACAACTCCGCCGTGGCGTTTAACATTGTTTTCATTATCTACAAGAATAGCTCCTGTACCATATAATACTTTCAGATTTGCCATAGGGTTGGCATCTACAATCACCATATCAGCGAGTTTGCCGATTTCGATTGTCCCAAGTTCGTGATCCATTTCCAGTACTTCAGCAGCTTTTAGTGAAGCAGATTGAAAAATTTCTAAGGGATGGAATCCTGCTTCTCTCATCATTTCCATTTCCTGTATATATGCAAAGCCATATAATTTGTAGATGTAACCGGCATCAGAACCTAAAGTAACCCGACCACCCCGATTTTTATATTCATTCACAAACTCCATCCACAACCGGAAGTTGTTTTTCCACTCCACTTCCTGTTCTGTTCCCCAATCCAGCCAATATGAGCCATGTGAGATTCTGCTTGGCGCATAAAACCTCCATAATGAAGGCAATGTATATTTTTCATGCCATTCAGCTCGGCGTTGGGTCATAAGATCACGACTTGCTTCATAAATGGTCATAGTTGGATTTAGAGTGAAATCTAACTCCAGTAACTCATTCATTACATCATTCCATTTCTCAGAATAAGGTTTTGCAGCTTGTTTCCATAGTTTCCCTGCTTCTTCAAAGCGGTGTTGCTCATTATTGTAATTATAATCAAGCGGGTAATCCTGAATAATTCGATCTTCAAAAAGCGCTTCAGGTAATCCATACCAGTGAGTCATACTTGTTAGTCCTAAACGAGCAGATGTTAGCACATTGTTATATACCACTCTTGTTTGAGCATGATGGGTCATGGTTCCTAAACCAAGCTTATTAGCTTCATCAATAGCAGCTGAATACACTTTTGGAGAAGCTCCAAAAAATTTAATTCCATCTGCACCCTCTTTGTGGATCATTTGAACCCATTTACGAGCTTGATCAGCAGTTGTAATGGTTTCATTGTTACCCATACCAAAACCAATCCACGCCGATATTCTTGGGGCCGTAATTTCATTCTTTTCACTTCTATCTTTGTGTCGTAATGTCCATTCCATCCCATTAAATGAACCAGGCTCTCTGATCGTTGTGATACCGTGAGCCATCCAAAGTTTATATACATATTCCGGTGTAGTGCCTTGAGCTTGGCCGCCGGTATGAGCGTGCATATCAATGAATCCCGGAAGCAGATACATTCCGGTTGCATCAATTACTTTATCATTTTCTCCCGCTTGTGGACGGCGGTTTTCATCAATAGGCAGCCCCGGGTATCCCACTGTAGTAATATTTGCTATTCGGTTTCCCTCAACAACGATATCAACAGGACCTGTTGCAGGTGAGCCGGTTCCATCAATCATATTTACGCCCCGAATAATCAATCGGTCGTATGGTCCTTCACCTTCCGATCTATCCGGAGCATCACTCATTTGAGCAATCAATGGAGAAGTAATAAATAAAAGCAGAAGTGTTTGAAATATTTTTTTCATCTTTAATTATGTAGATATATATGCTGAAATTGTAAGTAAGCGAATATAATTCTGAATCTAAGTAAATCAGAAGATAGTGGTAGTAAAAGTTGGTTACAGAAGCAAAGCACCTTCGTGTTTAAGTAACCATTCTTTTCGTTCCATGCCGCCTGCGTAACCGACCAGCTTATTATCAGAACCAATAACACGATGGCATGGAATTACCACAGCAATTGGGTTTTTCCCATTTGCTGAACCAACGGCCTGTGAAAAGTTTTTATCTCCGAGATGGGAAGCTATTTTTCCGTACGAAGTAGTTGTTCCGTGAGGTATGTTATTTAATTGCAACCAGACTTTTTGTTCAAAATCGGTTCCTTCAGGTTCAAGATTCAAATCAAATTTGTCCCTGTTCCCATCAAAATATTCTTTAAGCTGTGTTTTTGCCGATTCGGTATGAATGTCAGGATCTTCAGGACCATCAAAATCCATAAATTTGATACCAGTAATTCCACTTCCGTTAGAAAGTATTCTGAGATAACCAATTGGAGTTTCCAGATAGCTTACAAAGGTCATTGTTTAATTATTAAAGATGTTGACAGTTCCTGAGCGATCAAAATTATAAGGGGTAGTTTTAAAAAATGGAAGCGTTGATTCTACATCCGAGTTACCGGAAATCGTATATTTCAGAGGCTGATCTCCTTTTATAAGATTATATGCACTTCTACCTAATTGGATAAAGTTTAATGAAACAGGAACCGAAATAGTACCGGACTCTTTTTCCTCGATTTTAATGGGATTTAAAGATTTTCCTGAGATGGATTCAAGACCATTTAAAGATATTGTATACTCAGTGTCGCGTAAAGAAATTCCAAAAGCATTGGGGTTATCAATATTGAGGATTAATTGGAGATCAGCTTTAGTAAAAGATAAATTCTTAACAGACAATCTGGAAACGGATATTTTTGGAGTTTTTATAACAGGAATTACACCGGATTTTTCCAAAGGGATTTCTGTTAATCCCAGAACTGGTAAGTTAACTCCGATCACAGATTTTAATGCGTAGTTAGTTTCATCCTGATTTCGGATATCAGAATAGGTTTGGAATAACTCTGAGTATGTAAACCGAACAGGTATTTGAAGGGTGCTCTTAGCTGTCGATGATATTTCTGTGTTCAAAGATTGTGAACCACTTACAAAGGTATTATCAGATATCAGAAAATCATAATTATAAGAAGTCACACTTACCGCCATACTGTTTGGGTTATCTACTTCAACATCAAACGTAAGCTCAATCTCTTTAAATGAAGCATCAGAAATATTCACATCTGCTACTGAAAGTTCTGGTTTTTTTACAGAAGCCAGATCTTTTAAAGCATTACATCCATTTATAAAAACCAAGCTCAGAGTTATTAGAAGTGATTTTTTTATGATTTTCATGATCTCAAATTACCGCAATTCCATTAAGAAAAAAATTTCAAAAATTTTTGTAACAAAGTGTGACTGAGTTTCTCTTGTACTCGCTTAAGGGGATCAGATTGTGCGCATGACTCCGCAAATCTATATCACAACCCTTTTTTGAAACCTAAAAATAAAGCCTCAGTTTTGAAAAGTTGAGGCTTTTTTATTTAAAAATAAATTCGGTACAGTAAAGAAAAACTCCTGCCCGGTTCAGGTCTCAGATCTTTTATTCTTGAAAGATGATTGTAATACTCTTCATTGAGAAGGTTGTTCACATTCAAAGAAATTGTGTGAAGCAGTTTTTTTGAGTCGAACCTATATTGCGCAAAAATATCTGTTAGAAAATATGAAGCTGTAGTGGTTTCAAATTCTCCGGTCCGATCTTGCTCAGCAGCAAAAGTAAATCTTGAACCTATTTCAAATCCGTCTTTGGCATACTTTACTGAAGACTTAGCTTTGAAAGGAGGGATTTGTGGGAGAGGCCTCGATCCCGGATTATTCCCGTTTTGATTGGTTGTATCCTGTTTGCCTATGGTGAAGCTTGCAGAAGCATCAACTACCCAATTCTGTAAAAACTGATGTTCAACGGCTACTTCAAATCCATATAGTTGTGCTTCTGTGCCTTCAAATTGATAGTTATTTAAGGAAGGGAATCTATTATTTGCTTCACCGGTATTTCGGGCATAATTGAAATTAGAGAAATCATTATGAAACAACGCAAATCTCATGGTAGATTTTGATCCTTGCCACCTTGCGAAAACCTCTTTTGCAAGACTACGTTCAGGTTTTAATTCAGGGTTACCTATTTCAAAACTAAAAGAAGCCAAATGAGGACCTTCTGAATATAACTCTTCAAGAGAAGGAGCACGGAATGAATGAAGCAACACAGTTCCTACTGACAACCCTTTTCCAATTTCATAAAATGCATTCAATGAGCTTGATAAAGCGCTGAAATCTCTTTGTCTGATATTGCCAATGTCAGAATTAGGGTCATCCTCTTTTGGTTTGTTGAGTACAAAATCAAATCTTAAACCAGCTTCAATTTTAAGAGCATTCAATTCAACCTCTTCGATTATATAAGTTCCAAACTTATAGCTATTTGCATCCGGAGTTTCGGCTCCACGAACGGCATAATCTTCAATTTCGCCCCAAATACCGAACTTTCCGTTTTCAAAGAATCCAAACTGACCATGATTCAGATTTATTTGTGATGTAGTGGTAACTAATCCGAATTCTGTACCGATAGAACTTGTAGTTTCAAATTCCTTGTGATTATAATTATTAATACTGAAATCTCCCTCAATAGTTTTTAGTATGTCACCTTTTGGCAGATATTCACCTTTCAATGCATAATTAAACTTTCGCATTTCAATATCAACGCCATCCGGATGTCCGTTTGGATCGGGCGGGATACCGTAATTGCTCAAATAGGTTCCGAAAGAACCACCCAAATAACCCCAATCTTTAACATAGCTAATTCCAATGGAGCTGTTTGTTGTCTGATATTGAGTGTTTTCAATTTTTCCGGCGGGTGTATTTGTATCTCCACCAAGCCTGCCATTCAAATTAGTGTTTATCACAAAATCACGGATTGGCAGAGAAAAATCTGTGGCTACAGATCCGCTTGTATTTACAGATTGTCCGCCTAATGTAGCAGAGCCGGTTATAGAGTTAGGTTGTGAAGGAGATATCAGATTATTAACTACATTAACTATTCCGCCAACAGCATTTGATCCATACTCTAGTGCTGCAGCTCCTTTGGCAATTTCAATTTCTGAACTGGCTATCGGATCTACTGAAACAGCGTGATCTGCTGATTGATCTGAGACATCTCCGGTAGATAGTCCATCTTGTAAAATAATTACCCTTTCATCACCAAGGCCACGAATAACAGGTCTGGAAGTTGAGTTTCCTAAAGAACGTTGATCTACTCCGGGTAAATTGGCAAGTGTGTTAGCTAATGTTGTTCCTAAATTACGTCTTAAAGAAGCTCCGGAAACCGATTCTGAAACATGCTCGATATTAGAGCCTGTTATATTATTGTTTTTGCCAATTACTTCGATGGTTTCTGAAGTTAGCAGAGTTTGAGTCAATTCAATCTTTAACTCAAGATTGTCATCTATTTCAATTTTTCGTTTTTGAGTTTTGTACCCAATACGATGAATACTTAACGTATAAGATCCTTCAGGAACATTTTTTAATTCGAATAAACCGTCAATATCTGAAGCTGAAGTACGGTTCAATTCTTCCAGATGAATGTATGCGAATGATATAGGCTGGTTGGTTTCTTTGTCAGTAATTGAACCTGTTAAAACAAAAGAACCCTCCCCGGTATTCGGAATATTTCCGAAAACTGAACCGAAGAGGGTTATAAAAAGAACTAAAAAGTTCATTGTTTAATTTGAAGAAGCTGCTGTTGCAGACTCAACATGCACGTGAATGCCTTGGGTATTAAAGTCAGAGTGTCCATTATGCATTAACATAAGTGTCATTTCAGTGATCCCTTCAGCTTCTGCATGAATATGAAAACTCCACTTTCCATCTTCTGCATGTTGCTCAAATTCGGCAATACCTTCATCTTCAAACTCCGCTCCAAGGCTAAATTCAGGTTCGTCCGGTTGGAATTCATCTCCATCATGATCAAGGAAGAAAATAGTAATTAAAGCGGTTTCCTGACCAGGTTCAAGTTCAAATCCACCGGTTACGGTTGCATCAGGTAATTGCTCAACAACGGTTTGCCCGTTTAGTTTCAGACGGAAGCCCTCGGGATCAGAATGGTCATCATCATCTGAGCCGGTTGAGTTACTGCAAGCAGCAAATAATCCGGTTACTAATAATAAATAAAGTGCAGTCTTAGCTGCATGAATAAATGAGTTTTTCATAGCTTAAAAAATAAAAGTTGTATTAATGTGATTTAAAAAACGATCTGTATTCTGCAGATCAAGAGTTGATACTTATGCTATGAATGGTGGGGAACGACCCGGTTTCGTAGATATAAAGCTTTTTAAAACCGCATCGTTTTTATAAAAAATCTTAGAATCAAAAGTAATAAAAGCGTCAATTTCTTCTGTTTCAATAAAGTCAGCATCAGAAACAAGAGTAGAAACCGGACAATAAACTTCATATTCAACAATATGAGCTTCTTCAGCATGTTCTAAACACTCCAATCCCTCACTATGGTAATGAACCAAAGAAGAAAAAAGTCCCGTTACCGTTAATAAGGCAACAAAAAATATGTGTTTAGTATGTTTTAGAAACATTAATCGATCGTATTGAAAAAGTCTATCTTTAATTTACAATTTCGTGAAGTTTAATTCTACGTATATACTATCTTAAAGCACATTATTACAACTTGATACATAACTAACACGACATACTATGGCAGAGTTTCTTGAAATGGCTAAAGATTGGTTTTTTGGTCTTGGCGAACAATACGGAGTTAATCCAATTATTTTTGGTTCCATTTATGTAGGAGCTATTCCTTTTTTTACACTATCACTCGGTTGGTTAGTAAAGAACTATCGAAAAGGTAAATCTATTGTGCTGCCAGCGTTAAGCACCACTTTCTTTTTTATTTCTGCATATTTATATCTGATAATTGCAGGAAAAAATGTTCCATGGTGGGTGTATGGTGTTGTAGTTCTGTTGATTGTAGGGGGAGCATATTCAACTGTTCAGAAAATCAGAAAACGAGTTGATAGTAAGGAGGGAGATAACACAGGAAGTTTCGAATTCGACAGTGTTGTAATTGGAGGGGGTGCAGCAGGTTTAACTGCTTCAGGAATTACTGCAAATTTTGGAGCAAAAACTATGATGATAGAAAAAGCTAAGCTGGGTGGTGACTGTACATGGACGGGTTGTGTGCCTAGTAAAGTACTTTTAAAAGCCGGAAAAGTGGCTCAACAAGTTCGGGAGGCAGGTAAATATGGTCTGATAGATAGAGAGCCTGATATCGATTTTAAAAAAGTAATTAAACATGTGGATGAAGTCCGAAATGAAGTGTATGAAGATGCAGATCGACCTGAAATTTTTGAGGAAATGGGAATTGAAGTGGTTGAGGGTAATGCTAGATTTATTAATGCCCATACTGTTGAGATCAAACTAAATAATGGCGAAACCAGAAAAGTTACATCCCGATTCTTCTTTATTGCCGCAGGAGGAAGCGCTTTTGTTCCACCGATTGACGGGATTGATTCAGTAGATTATTTAACCAACGACAGTTTGTTTGAGATCGAAGATCTGCCCGAAGAGTTACTCATTATTGGCGGCGGTCCTATTGGAACAGAAATGAGTCAGGCTTTTACAAATTTAGGAAGTAAAGTTACGGTAATAGATATGGCAGACGGGATTATGATGAATGATGATCCTGAATTGACCGATATTCTTTTTGAAGAACTGAAAAAACAAGGAGTAAATTATGAATTAGGGGCTTCCGTCAAATCAGTTTCAGAAAAGGATGGAAAAGTAAAAGTGAATATTGAAGTAGACGGGAAAGAAAAAGTTATTTCAGGAGATAAGTTATTGATGGCAACAGGGCGTAAACCAAATCTGGAAGGATTAGGCCTGGATAAAGCTGGTGTTGAATTTACTAAGAAAGGAATTACCATTAATGATTCATGCAGAACCAATAAGAAAAATATTTATGCTATAGGTGATATTGCAAGTAAATATCAGTTTACTCATATGAGTGAGCATATGGCTAAAATAGCTACCTCAAGAGCTATGTTAAAAATTCCGATGAAGATGGACATGAAACACATAACCTGGGCAACATTTACTTCTCCCGAAGTGGCGCATGTTGGTGCAACTGAAAAGGAACTCAAAGAAAAAGGAGAGAAATTTGAAGTATATCGATTTCCTTATTCAAAAATTGACAGAGCAATAACAGAAGGAGAGAGTGTTGGGCTAATAAAGATTTTTGCGAAGAAACTTTCAGGAAAAATACTAGGAGCGTCTGTAGTAGGAGCTCATGCCGGGGAGTTTATCTCAGAATATGCTGTGGCAATGAAAAACGGAGTTTCTCTTCGTAATATAGCTGATACCATGCATCCTTATCCAAGCTGGGGTTTGGGAGCCAGGCGTGCGGCCGATCAGTGGTATATAAAAAACCAAAGTGCCGGAACCGTAAAATGGATCAAACGAATTTTCGGATATAAAGGAGAAATTCCGGATTATAGCGACTCTGAGAGGGTTGTTTAGTCTTGTATTTGAAAATGTGTATCAAAAAAAGTAGCTGAGGGCTCTGAATTTGATATTACAGACTTTGTTTTTGGTTTCTCAATGGTAATGTGAGAGGTATTACTTAAACGCTGACCATGATCATTTAAAGTGATTGATAAAGTCAGTTCTTTTTTTGAACCAAAATTGAAGCAACCAACGGTTTTTGTTCTCCCGGTAATTGTGGTCTTTTTATTCTTTACAGGTATTAACCAAAAACCTGATTTCCCAACAGGATCGAATTTCCAATTTATTTTTATTTTTGAACCTTGGTCTAACCCAAATGGGGCATAGAAACCTGATCCAAATGTAATTCTGAATTCTCCCTCATTACAACCTGCTTGCCCAATATTGTAAGTTATTTCGCTCACATCAGGAAGACACGGAACTTCGTTGGAGTTTTGAAAACAAATGGTTCTGGATTCAAAGTGTGTTCTGAAGGTATCGAGCTCGTCATAGAAAGTATCATTACTATAGAATGGAGAATCTGCATCCTGAGAAAGAATTAACGACTCAACTATATATACGAAGTTCTTAAAATTTTCCCTGTTAAAATCACTACCCTTAACTTTCTTAATTAAGTGCTGTGAAATAAGCTCAGACTGTTCATCAAAGTGTTTGCGGGTAAAATTGACTGCTTCAACCTTGGAGGGGTTTTCAGGAAGGTTTTTGCTAATAATTGATATTTCAGTAGGGTTGTTACTCTTGTAATTTTTTCTTTCCAGACCAAGTATAGAATACAATTTTAAAATAAGATCACGTGAGATTTTTTGGTATCTGTTTTTTGATGCGAGTGCATCGGATTTAACAAAAAGTTCATAACCACCATCCTCTGTCAAAAAAGAGGTGTTACTTTTTAATGTATCCCTGTATTCACTTTTCAAGGGGGAGCCGGTATACAATGAATTTAAACTGGTTTTAGTAACCGAATTCTGAAAGTTGATGTTAAACGGAAGTTTAGAGTTGCCTGTTAAAGTGAGCAGATTTGAGTTTGAAATTTCGTGCTCAAAAATCAATTCTATATTATTTCTTTTCGGCGTAAAGTCTTTAGCTAATTGAACTGATATTTCATTTAACAATGAAAGGAAAATTTTGTCATGAATGAATGACTTATTTTTGGTTGATAAAAACTTCAGTCGGTTAACAAGTTTTTTAAATTCAGAATAACCTTCCAGTTTGCGCATTACTTGAGAATTCGCCGGGCTTAAGAAAGGTAAGCAGAGGGCAGAGATCAATGTTAATGCAGTTTCCTTATATCCGAAAACATAAGTATTGTTCTCGGTTAGAAATGATGCGAATACCGGATTATTCTGATCATTAACTGCGAATACTAAATTGGTAAAACTCCCGTCATAAAGGCTTATTTTTTGATCATAAACATCGGAGAAATGAGAAATAGAAGAGTATCCTGATATAATATTTTTTTCACTGGAAGAGACTTCAGCGGAATATGTAAAACCGTACTCAAAGACTTTGTGAGAATTTATAGTATTTGAGCTTGTAATATTCTGACACCCTATACAGGCAAGAAAAAATAGAAAATAGGAGTAATGCTTATTCATAGAAAACATTAAAGAAAATTAATATTAAAATTTTCTAATATTTATTATCGGTTCTCTTCCTCTTTTCTTAAATTCTACTCAAATGAGGAATTCTAACTTATTTAAGGATCTCGTTGATCAGTTCCAGATCTGATAGGAGGGTGGGATCTTCTGAATTATACTTAAGACCATCCAGAATCAGGTCTTTTGCTTGTTGATAATTACTTCTCCGAACTTGTTGCATGGCTAGTTCATGAAATACGGTGGCGGAAAATGATTTAAGATAAATGTTATCGGGTTGAATTGAATATGCTAGCTCCAGTTCGGGGAGTAGTTTTGTTTCGTTTTCAATTACTAAAGGAATAGAGACCAAAGCATCTAAGATGATTTGAACCCGGGCTTCTTTAATAACCGGATATCCTGTTGGGTATTTGGCAGCCAGTTCATCAATAGTTGATCGTGCAGTTTCAAAAAGACCGATTTGAGAAAGCTTTGAGGCATGATTACTGCTGACAGATATATAGTAAGTTATTAAACGGCTGTTTTCAGGAGAAAGTGAGAGGGCTTCTTCAATATTTTTTTTGGCTTGCAGTGTCTCTCCTTTCAAAGAGGCATTTTGAGCAAAAACAGTGTACATATAAATGTAGTACTCTTTAATTTTTTCTTCTATAAAAGGATCAGATAAAATATGTTCTTCCGCTTGAACAAGTAATTGGTGAACAAGCTCGAAATTTTCTTCAAATTTTAACAGGTCTTCGATAAGCTCACCTAAATGATTAACAAGAGAATAAGTAAGCGTGGAATCATTTTTAGTTGAAAGAGTTAATTTGGAAAGGAGGAAATATTTCCTGGAAGCATCAATAGTAAAATCTGATTGAGAAACAGCTACAATGTATTTGTAGGCTTCTGAAAAAACTTCATTGGGGTAAAGGCTTACAGCTTTGCTCATTTGATTATAAGCCTTATCAAATTCATTATTTTGAGCTTTTATAAGTGCATCATTATGATATTGAATTGCAAGTAACTGCTTTTTAGAAATAGGAATGGTTTTAGCTACATATTCCTGATAGAGTTGTCCAGCTCCTTTTTCGGCCAACTCATCTCTCGAAATTAGCTTGCTGTCTACCAAAGTCTGTAGAAGAGTTTCCATATTGGAACTAAAATCGAACCCATCCTTAGGAGCAGTTAATTCTACAATAATTTCTTCATCCCGGTGACGTATAGAAGCGTAGACATGAGCCGGCGTCTCATAAATTTGAAAAGGCACTTCAAATTCTTCAGCCATACTTACAAAAAAGGAAGTGGCCGTAACACAATTGTATATACGATTTCCAGGCAATTCCTCTACCAAGGCATTTAAATCATATTGGCGAAAAACTTCATCATGCAAATAGTTAAAAATTACTTCAGCCTTTTTTCTGTTGGAGTCTCTGTCTCTGATTTTTGAACGAAGAGCGACTAAATGATTTTCATAAAAGCTACTTCCTGATGCAGCCTTTGTAGTTATAAGAAACTGTTTGAATGAAGGGAGGTTTTTCAGGTTAGAATTTTCATAGTTGCTAACGAAACTCTGTTCATTTTCCGAAATATATTCTATCCGCGGCTGGGCATAACTTAATTGGAAACCTAAAAGCAAAAGAAGTGATATGACCAATGACCAAAGCTTCAAGGTGATTTTTCTGATTTTCTTGTTATTGTATAACCGGCTGGTTTTAAAAAATTATCCTCTCGTAATTGGTCAATTGTATTTTTAGCCAGAGAAGTACCGGATTGGTTAGAATTACCAAAATCTCCACTTTTGAGTTTAATGTCGGCTTGCCAAACTACAAGTTCTTTATTTATATCAATCAGTAAGCCTCGGAGCGAATGGGTCTTTGTTGTATTGGTAGTAGTTCCAAAGCTCATAGATTCAACTTTTCTTTCTGTATCAATTAAAAACAAAGCATGTGAAGTCTCAAACTCCAGCCCCTTCATTAATATTCGGTTGAGAATTATCTCAGTTTGTATTTTAGGATCTAAACTATCGTTTTTAATTTCTGGATATGGGTAATATTCAACCAGAATTCCTTCAGTTTCAAGCTGAGACTCCATACCGGTAATGAAACTACTACTGGCCTTTTCAAAGTATTCTGAGAATAGTGTTGATACAACTAACGACTCAATTTTTTCATTATACCCACCCAGTTTTTGAGTATCCATTTTTGTTGAAGTACAAGCACAAAAAAACGAAACTGCAATTATTAGGAATAATGGGGTTTTAATTTTCATGATCTCTTTTACTTGTTCTGTATTTCATCGAGTTTGCTCAACGCCCGTTCTTTTAGGTTATTGAACTGATCCTGTGGAATATGTCCGGTCGAGTATTGATGATATAACCAAACGATATATGTTGCCATTACATCTTCATAGCAATAATGTTCGATTAGTTCTAACTCTCCCCGTTCAAACATAGCCAGCACCTGATTTCCTTCTCCGGTTTGTTTAAAAGGAATGCCGATCAACTGACCCAGATGCTTGAGTTTTGGCCAGGAACTAGCCCCGTAATTACTGAATTCATCTACGAGATCAATATTATGTTTGCTATATCTGTATCTAATATCATAGTCATTGAGACGAACAGGCATCTGAAGGCCATGTTTCATTGCTCTGTAAATCAGAACCGGAATATCAAAGCCTTTGCCGTTGTGGTGAATTAATCCGAAATCTTTAAAAGTTCCGATCGCGTCAAAGATCTGTTGCAGGCCTTCTTTTTCATCTTCGCCGTTCCATGAAACTTTCTGTTTGGGCTGACCTGTATTTTCTATCCACAAACCTACCCAGGAAACCATCCGATGATAAATAGGAGGGAGAAAACCCGACTTATTTCTGGCTAATTCTTCGGAAGCAATTTCCAGAAGTGCTTCCTGATCGGAATCCTGATCATTTAATACGGTTCTTATAAAACTGAAATCGGGAATGGTTTCTATATCAAAAATGAAATACATCGCTAAAGCTGTTTTAAACGAGTATACTTAATGGACAGGAAAGTTGCTTAATCATTTATCTGATAGGTAAGTATTTCTAATCCTTGATCATAATATTCTTTCTCAATTAATTTACCTGAAAAAGAAGAGGTAGAGTCTCCAAAAAGAGGAACCCCCCTTCCAAGTACAATTGGATTTAGTTTCAGTTTTAGTTGATCTATCAAACCATGATCCAATAGCCAACCTGCAAATTGACCACCGCCACATAGATAAACATCTGTTTTAGATGTATCTCTTATTTCTTTGATGCGTTTAACAGAGCACTGTTCGATATGAACATTTTCTGATAGATCATCAATTTCTAAGGAATCCGAAAAAATATAATGCTCCATATGCGGATAAGCGGGCTGACCCGGTTTGAGCCCAAATTGATATCCGAATTCATAAGTTTTTCTACCCATAATTACGGTTTCAAATTTCTGAAGATCAGCCAGATATTTCTCTACTCCATTTCCTGAAGCTGCAAATTTGCTGATGTCGTTATTTTCCCCTGCTATGTAACCATCCAGAGAACCGGCTACATAGTAAATTATCTTAGGCATAATTTACCTTTAGTTTATGTGAGTAATTAAGCGGGGATAACTCAGAATCTTGAAATGATTCTGAAATCAAAAGTAGAAAATAAAATTTAATTACGAAATACTAGAAAACAAATTTTACAGGTTTTTGATAGCCGGAAAAGAAGTTTTTGACGGATTTTTCGGAATAATTTTAACATTGGAAATACCTAAGTTATTTACTCAATTCCTTGTTAATCTCATTCAATATCTCTTTTATTTCTTTTTCAATTCTACCTAAGTAATCGTCATTATTCGCTCCACTGAAAGTCAATAAATAATCTAAAAGATAGTTTTCAAATTCAATAGAGTTAAATAACTCTTTATCATTTGTATTTTCTGAAATCGATTGGTATTCAAAATCTTCTCCTAACGCTCTCATTATATTTCTAACGCTACCTTTTTTGTAATACAACCTTTGTAGATTACCTTTAACATTGTTTGCTTCACTCTCTTGACGTTTATAGTGCTCAATCGAGCTCTCAAACGACGCTAAATATTCTCTTAATTTCTGGTTTTTGAATAAATTCAAATTCCCTGCACTAACTATGTCAATAAGTACACCATTCGAAGGTTCATAGTCTAAGGTTGTTCCAAAAACCGTAAAAAAGAGTTTAGAAACGTATTCGTTGCTTACAGTATCTGATATACTTTTATCGAAAAGAGGTAGTATTTGATTAACAGCATCTACGCGATCCTGATTCCGCTTTACCTCTTCGTCAAGTTTTGCGAGGTTCACTTTGAATTCTGACTGAAGAGACAACAGGTATTTTTTTTCTGTTTTTCTTTGTTCGTTGTAGTTGTATGAATTATTTATAGCCAGTGCAATCAAAATCCCGATCACCACAAGTACGATCTCACCGAGAGCATAGAGCAAATATTTTGAGAACTTACTTTCAGAAAGCAGTTTTTGGCGAATTTTTCGGAAGAATTTTAGCATGGTTTATAAATTTTTATATGTCCCGTAGGGACTTACTTTTGGTAGAAATAAAAACAGATTCTAAGTTTAAGTGCCTTTAGGTACGTCATATGATTATTCAATTGGTTTAAAGATATATTTTTGATCATAATCGACATCAAATTTATCCAGGAACTCAAGATATTCTTCCTGAAAAGTTTTCTTTTTGTGATGTTGTTCCTGGTTTTGGATGTATTTAATAACCTGAGGAAGTTGAGATTTTGAGTATGAAAAAGCTCCGTAACCGGCTTGCCATGAGAACCTTCCGTTTATGAATCCCTGTTGGTTTATCCATTTGGATGAATCTTGTTTAACCTGTTTCATTAAATCTGAAAGAGATTGTACCGGACGTATTCCTAATAGCATGTGAACATGATCGGGCATTCCGTTTATTTGCAGCATTTTATGCCCTTTATTTTGCACAATGGCGGTGATGTATTTAAATAAATCAGTTTTCCATGTATTACCAATGAGGCTCTGTCTGTTTTGAACAGCAAATACAGCTTGGATGTGAATTTGTGTATAGGTGTTAGCCATGCCGCTTTTATATGTTGTACCTGACGGCACAAGGGGTGTTTGTTGTTTTGTTTGGTTCTACCAATAGGCAGTCCCTAAAGGGACGTGAAAGTTTAATTACAAGATGCATGAACTTACCAACGGGTTACAAAAGCTGTTTTCTAAAATTTAATCCCGAATAAAATAATCAAATCCACCTAATATCAAATCTTCATAAATTCAAAGTTTGCCTAAAGTATCAGCCTTATTATCTTACAGGAAATTGTAACAGCACAGGCAATGTCGAACAGCTCCAAAGAAGTACATTTACATACCAAAGGAATTTTACCGGTTCAGAAATTAAAAATTCTTCGTAATCTTGAAATTTTAGATTCTCATCCGGACTACCCGATCAACGACAATCAGTTTCAGCCAAATTCTTTAGATCTTCGTCTGGGAGAAGTAGCATATCGGGTACGATGTAGTTTCTTGCCTGAGAACGAAACAGTAGAACAGAAGATCGAGAAACTGGAGCAGTATTCGTTTTCAATCAAAGACGGAGCAGTACTGGAAGAGAATTGTGTGTACATTATTCCTTTGTTGGAAAGACTGAATCTTCCGAAATCTCATTATTCCACGCAAAACGGAGTTTCTGATAATTCTGAAGAAGTAAAACTGTTTTCACCTGAAAATTTATCGGCTAAAGCGAATCCGAAAAGTTCTACCGGAAGACTGGATGTATTTACAAGAGTAATTACAGATTATTCGCACCGATTCGAAGAAATCGCTCCGGGATATCAGGGACAATTATATCTGGAAGTAGTTCCGAAATCATTTTCCATAAAAGTGAGAACAGGTCAGCGTTTGAATCAATTAAGGGTTCGTCATGGTTTTGAGATCGTACCGGATCAGGATCTATTGAGAATTCACGCCTCAGATCCGTTACTGTTTGATGAAAACATTAAGCCCGTAAGTATGCAGCAGATCAAAGTGAATAAAGGTTTGTTCATGAGTGTGCAATTGAAGGGAAAAAAAGGAGAGATCATCGGCTATAAAGCCAAGAAGCATAACAATTATATTGATCTGGAAAACATAGGTCATTATGATGTAGATGAATTCTGGGAGCCCATCTACGCTACTTCAGAATCGACTTTTATTCTGGAGCCGGAAGCTTTCTATATTTTCGCCTCCAAAGAACGGATACGGGTGCCGGCTAAACTGGCTTGTGAAATGATGGCTTACGATACAGGTTCAGGAGAACTGAGAACGCATTACGCCGGTTTTTTTGATTCGGGATTTGGTGGCTCCGTTGAGGATAAAGGAGCCAGAGCCGTTTTGGAGGTTCGCTCTCACGATGTACCATTTATGATCGAAGATGGACAGACGTTATTTAGTATGCAATTTGAGCCGAATACTGAACTTCCTGAGTTCATTTATGGTGAAGAAATTGATAGCAATTATCAAGGACAGGGCTTAAAACTTGGTAAGCATTTTAAACAAGTATGAGTGATTTCTTAGTAAATCGATGTATTTGTCATGAGCACAGTTTTGAAGAGATCAAAGAATATGCCAAGGAGAAAGGTTACAGAGATTTAGAAGACCTTCAGATAGATAATTTCTGCAGCAATGGTTGCCGAATTTGTGCCCCTTATGTTGAAATGGTTCTGGAAACCGGAGAAACAGCTTTTGAACCCGGCGCTTATTATAAAAGGAAGAAATAATTCCATTTGCGAGGGTAAATGAAGAAAATCAATCGAAAGTGTAAGATTACCCCGAAGCAATCTCATTATATTGGCTTGATCCGGGAGATTGTTGCGCAGTTTTTAAGTAGACATACAATTAGAATCAACTTCTGCTTGCAAATGCAGAATGGTAACAAAGAATTTGCTGTGGGATAAAAATCATGAATTTCTTTTACGCTCCATCGGAAAACTGGAAAGATGATCGAAGTGAAATTGAGATCATAGGTCAGGAAGCCATACATATTTCAAAAGTGTTGCGGAATAAGATCGGGGATTTGATCACTGTACTCGATGGAGCAGGAAGTTCATCGAAGTGCGAAATTATAGACATTTCGAAAAAATCTGTCCAGCTCAAAGTTTTGGAAACCAATTCTGAAAAAGAACCGGCTATCAAGAAAATATTGGCATTCGGGACAATCAAAAAAAGGGATCGATTGGAATTTGCAATTGAAAAGGCAGTAGAACTGGATGCCTGGGAAATTTGTGTATTTGATGCCGATCATTCAGAAAGATCCAGATTAAATGAAGAAAGATTGCAAACTCAGATCGTAAGTGCGTTCAAGCAAAGCGGGAGATTCTATCTCCCCGAATTAGTGATCAAAAGATCGTTGGATGAAGTTTTAGAACAGTACAAAGAACACTCAATCCTGATGGCTTATTTAGGAGAAGGTGAGACTGATACTCCAAGTGAATTAAAAGATCCCGAGAATTTACTCTTGGTAGGACCTGAAGGAGGATTTTCAAAAAGAGAAGCGGATCTTGCTAAAAGAAAGGGAGCTCAGTTTATCAGCCTGGGAAAAAACCGCTTAAGAGCGGAAACAGCGGTAGTGGCTTTTTTGAGCCAATTTCTTTTCTCTAAATAAAAGATTGAACATCCGGTTCAATAAATAATTCTCTTGCATTTTCAACAGCAAAAATATCAAAGCTGTAATGAGAATTGATCAATGCTTTCAAGTCAGAAAGTAGTTGTGAGTTTTTTTCAATGAATTCATCAAAACTCATTTCTTCTTTCATAAAATGATTTACAGCATAAACAGAAGCCACAGTTATTGTGGTATGATATTTTTGGCTGTCGCCATGGAAGGAAGCAAATCTTGATATTTGTTTACAACAATTTTGTAAGGCTTGTTCCAATCCAAAATACTTTATCTGTAACCATGCCAATCTGAGATGAGCTTTATGATCAAACAACTCAGGCGGAAGTGTGCAATTTTTGAATCGAAGTAAAAAATCATGGTTTTTCATAGATAAAAGATAGAAATTGATTGAGAACTTTACATAAAAAAAGCCCTGAATCAATTGAAACAGGGCTTAGAATAATTTCCAAACTTCTTATTTATCCTCAGGATCTTTTTCTTTTTGTCCCGTGATGGCTTCACTTACGTTGATGATGTGATCACCAACTTTCTCACAAGCGTAGAACAAATCTTTGTATACAGAATCGCTGTTAATGTTATACATCTTGGTTTCGATTCTCTTGGTGTGTTTCTTCTGAAGAGTTTTCTTCTGCTTATTAATCTTGTTCTCTTGCTCATAAGCAGGTTCAATAGCAACTTTTTCGTAATCTTCGTTAAGATTAGCGTTCATTATTTCAAACGCCTTATCGATCTCATCCAATATGCTCAGCACTCCGGCCTTTTGCTCACTGTTAAAGATGATATCTCCTTCAAAGAATTTCTCAAGATCTCGTGACATTTGGAAAAATATATCGCCTATTGTTTCCAAATTATTTGAAATATTCAAAAGATGAGACACTTTTCTGGTTGATTCATCGCTTAATGAACCTTCAGATACCTTCATAAGATAACTGGCTAATTCATCATCAATACGATCTGTTATTTCTTCGTATTTTTTGATTTTCTTGAGAAGTTTCTTTTGGCGTTTTGGCTTATCTGTTTCCACAAGTTCTCTCAAAAATTCGGACATTCGACTTGTGATTTCACCAAACTTGGCAGTCTCTTTAGTAGCTTCTTCCAGAGAAAGTTCTGCAGTCTGCATCATTCCCGTACCTATATATTCCAAGTGGAATTCTTCATCGTCTTCACCTTTGGATGGAATCATTCTGATTACTGTTTTAGCAATGAAACCTACAAAACTGATGAGAAATAAGGTATTCAAAATATTGAATACGGTATGGAAAATAGAAAGAGCAATCGGTATAGACTCGGGGTCATTGAAAGGTGATGCATCATAATTTGAAGTCATATAGGTGTCAATAAAATCCAACATAAAAGGCATTAACAATATGACCCATACCACCCCAAAAATATTAAATATAAAGTGAGCTGCTGCGGCTCTTTTTGCATGAATGTTTGCAACTAAGGCTGCAAGGTTAGCAGTAATAGTTGTACCAATGTTTTCACCCAGTACCATTGCTGCTGCAAGGTCGAACGGAATCCAACCGTTATTTGCCATAACCAAGGTCAATGCCATAGCCGCACTTGAAGATTGTACAGTTACCGTTAGCACAGTTCCTATTCCGACAAACAATAAGGTAGATAAGAACCCTAAATCTGTATACTGAGAAAGAAATTCAAGAATTTCAGGATTTGCTTTTAAATCAGGTACAGATTCTTTAAGGTAAGAAAGACCGATAAATAATAGAGCGAAACCTATTAATACTTCCGCCCAGGATTTGGTTTTACTCTTGCTCATAAAGAGAAGAGGGAAGCCTATTGCAATAATGGGAAGTGCATAATTGGCAATCTTTACTTTGAAACCAATTATTGAGATCAACCAAGCAGTAATAGTTGTACCAATATTGGCCCCCATTATCACACCAATTGATTCAACAAGCGCCAGAAGACCTGCGTTTACAAAACTTACCACCAATACAGTTGTTGCAGATGAGGACTGAACTAAGGCTGTTAATGCAAAACCGGTTAACACACCTTTGAACCTGTTTGATGTCATTGAGCGAAGTATCTGCCGCATTTTTGTACCGGCAACTTTTTGAATTCCTTCGCTCATTACTTTCATTCCATAAATGAAAAAGCCAAGAGAACCAATCAGATTTAGAAACCCGAGTAAACCAAATTCCATAGTTATTATTTATGATTAAAATTGAGCACAAAGGTAATCAATCTATTGGTGGTTTTATGTTACCTCAATGTTAACTGTATATTAATTTATGGTAACCTGCTTTTAAGTGTGCTCTTATAATAATTACATTTGCCCCCATCAAAATTCACCCTAACCTAAATTATCAAATGAAATATTACTCCAAGCTATTATTATTGTTATTTGCCCTGGTGGCTTTGCCTCAAAATAGTAAATCGCAGAATGCAGAGGTCAAGACACTTGGGAAAGGGATTGTATTTGAACCGGAAGATAATTCCTATAGTGTAAAGCTCGGGATGAGATTTCAAAGTTTGTACGTGGGGGAGTGGAATTTGGAAAATGATGTTTACTCTGATCAAGCGTTGATTCGCAGAGCGCGGTTAAAATTAGATGGACATATTTACTCCGAAAAGTTTACTTATAAAGTACAATTAGGTTTTAGTAACAGAGACACCAGGAACTCAAGTTCAGGTGGAATTGTCCAAAATAGTGGTACCTCAAATATAGTTCTGGATGGGGTTATCAAATACAATCCGGTTTCTGATTTTGAGATCTGGTTTGGTCAGACAGTTCTTCCGGGAAACAGGGAGCGTTTGATCTCTTCACAAAAAGTTCAGTTCGTAGACAGAAGTTTATTGAATTCAAGCTTTAACTTAGACAGAGATGTTGGATTGCAGTTCAGGAATAAGTTTTCAGTAGGTGATGCAGTTCTTAAACAAATGGGAGCCGTTTCAATTGGTGAGGGTAGGGATATCACTACTAAAAACCCCGGAGGATACAGCTATACAGGAAGAGTGGAGTTTTTACCTTTTGGAAATTTTAAAGGAAAAGGAGATTACACCGGGCCCGACCTTGAGAGAGAAGAAGATGTGAAGTTATCTGTTGGTCTGATATATGATTTCAATGATGGAGCAGTTAGAAGCAGAGGACACACAGGAGGTTTTGTATTTACAAGTGGTGGAGACTTAGTAAAAAACGATTTATACACATTTCTGGCTGATGCCATGCTTAAATATCAGGGGATTTCTGTTCATGGCGAGTTTGCAAACCGGGATGCAGATAATGATAATGGTTTTGGGACCGGAACTGCATATATGGGGTCGTTAGGTTATGTTTTTGGAGATAATTTTGGGCTTTCAGGTCGTTATGCAACATTGACTAAAACCGGAAATTTTTCCTCACTTACTGAACATTCAGAAATGACGCTCGCTCTGTCTAAATACATTTCAGGCCATAACCTTAAACTTCAGGCAAGTGCCGGTTATCTTGATTATGTGTCCAGAGATGATATAATGAGGTTCCAGATTCATATGGAGATCGCTTTTTAGTATTGTAAATTTTGAAGACTAAGTCATTTTTGGTATTTGAAATAGTAAAAGAAGTTATTTTCCGGCAGAAACCTATAACACAGTTCTTAAATTAGCAGGGATAAATCCCTTACTAGGTCATACCCAAAATTCTATAAAGAACATAAACTAGTAAGGACCCTGCCTACCGCAGGCAGGTTTAGTCCTGATTCTCAGGATCTTTATAGATTTAATCCTCTATCTACAGCCAAGCTGAGCTTACATCGAAGGCTCTATAACTAAATCAGCATCAGCAAATAACCTAATACCGCTCCACCCGCTACAATCCACATAGCGTTTAGCTTTTTAGGGCCGAAGGTAAAGAAAGCTCCAAGTAAACCAATCACTATTGCTCGCCAATCGGTAAGAGTATCTTGTCCCATTACAAACAGTACTGCAACCATAACTGCAACTGCTGCCACATTTACTGAATCGAGAAAGAAACCAAGAGTTTTGGAATTTCTCATTTTTGGAATTAGTGGATTTAAAATCCACACAAAAAGGAAAGAAGGGAGAAAGATCCCAACGGAAGCAGCTATTGCGCCTTCCCATCCAGCTAACTGATAACCTATAAAGGTAGCCGTAGAAAGGACTGGTCCGGGGGTAAACTGCCCAACAGCAATGGCATCAATCAATTCAGGACGGGTTAGCCAACCGCTCATAACCAGTTCTGCATCCAAATAAGCAAAAAGTACATATCCACTGCCATAAAGTATGGAACCCACTTTTAAGAAACTCCAGAATACGTTAACTGCTGTTATCTTTGCCGCTGTTGCCGAACCGGCCTGAAGAAATAAAAAAGGGAGTACAGATTTTGGAGATGCATCAAATTTTGATTTTGTGCTGAAATATAATGTACCAACAACACCGGCAGTTAGTAGCGCAATAATCTCATTTACACCCAACAAACTAGCTACTAAAACAAGGGAACCCAAAATTCCAAGTTCCCATCCCCTAAGGGCTTTTTTTCCAAGCTTAACAACAGCGGCAGCAATAATAGCTAGCACAGCGGGTTTAATTCCAAAAATGAACGGTTCAACTTCAGGAAGTTGACCATATTCCACATACAGAAAACCAAGAATTCCTGTAATTACTACTGCCGGAAAGATGAAACTGATTCCGGCAACGAATAACCCGGGAACACCACCTCGCTCATGTCCACAATGCATAGTCATTTCTGTTGAATTTGGGCCGGGAATCAAGTTGGTAGCTCCTATGAGATCGAGAAAATGCTGCCTGGACATCCATTTTCTTTTTTCGATCACTTCTTCTTCCATCATGGCTATGTGTGCTGCTGGTCCGCCAAATGCAATACAGCCAAGCTTAAAGAATAATTTTCCTATTTCGGATAGAGAGCCTTTTTCCTGAGTCATAGTTCGTTTTGATATTTATGCTAGTAATCGAAAATAAAACTTATTTCGTTCAATTCAGTTTAAACAAATTACTACCAATGGCTTTAAAGAAGGGAATGTACGGGACAGTACTCATTATTTTTAAGTCCTGAACAAAATTTGAGTCTTCAGAAAGAAAACTTAACACAGCATCAAACCTGTTCTTTTTGAAAAGATCGCGAAAAATTGCCAGACTATCTTCGGTAGAGTTAGACAAAATATGTAGCAGAAGAAGATCGTAGTAACGATACCTGAATTTTGATTGGGGAGGAAGTAAAGGACTGTTACCGGAGATAATAGAATTGGCTAGTTTTTTTGTGTAATCCTGAGTTCTAAGAAAAGTATATCCGGTACTTGGTTTTGTAAGTCCACCCATTGTACCAAGATTAATAATATTGTTTTCGTAAGTTGGTTGGTAGTCCAGATCCTGCATAGGAATTTCGCCATATTCCGTCCTTTTAACATGATACTCTGATACATGAAGGCCATATTTCTTGTCCATATAATTCTGAATTTTTTCTTCATACACTTCTTTATCCAGGATGGAATTTGAAAACACGGTAAATTCTAAAAGAGCTTTATTATGGCTGAAAGGGAGCACGTACATAAAAGCTACACCTTCATCAAAGTTGGGATCAAAATCCATGAGAGTAAATGTGGCAGGATCAAAAACAGAATGGTCAGTATCAATTTCGAAACCCAAGAAGTGTTGAATCAACGGATATTTGGGTTTTTGCCAGTTAGGTTTGAACACACTTTGGAAAATATGATCAGCAATATAAGTGTCGCTGTTTTTGGTAAGTAATACGGCTTTGGTGGAGTTTGAAGAAACACTCAAAATATTTTCTTCCAACAATGTAAAATTAGAACGGTTCCTAAGTTCGGTAAGCACCAGTTCTTTGAAATCATTACTTCTTATTGCATGATAAGAATAATCTTTCAGATACAGGAACGCATTCATATCCAAAGCAGAAAAAAAAGCTTTATTCCAGGTTCTGTAAATAATTTCTTTAAAAGGGGGAGTTTCTTTGGTCCAGAAACACCAGGTTTTTTCGTTGATGGGTGCAAAAGTGGAATCAACAACCAGAACCTCTCCTTTATAACCTCCTTTAGCTAAATACCAGGCCAGACTTAATCCCGACATTCCTCCGCCGGCAATAATCAGATCGTATGTAGTTTCAATCTTCAAACTTGTCCCTGAATCTTACGTTTTGTTGATCCTGTGTATTCACATTGAGCTGAAAAATATCAGGTCTGGAATAATGTCCTTTGGTATCTATAAACAGATTTCCCTCACTCAAAATTGAAAGGTCCAAATCAGCATGAATGCTGGTGCTTTCATCATAAACCGGCTCGACTAAATATTCCGAATTCGGTTTTATTATTGAACTTCCTCCTCGTAACAACAATCTGTCATTATCTTCAGGAATGGATTTAACCATTTCCAATGCTACATTTCTGTTGTCAGAAACAGAGAGAATCCCATCAAGCATATTCTGTTTTGTAAGTGTGCATCCCGCAGCAATAACATAGCATTGACCCTCAAAAGCATATTGTCGACTGGCTATCTGGTGCAGATCTTTAACCATCGGCCATTGCGCAATATGAATATCTTCTCCATCTTGATGCACTGCAGCTCTTGCAAGTGGCATCCAGTGTTCCCAGCAAATAAGTCCGGTAATTTTTGCGCTTTTATGATCAATAGTGGGGAGGGTACTTCCATCACCCATTCCCCAAACTAATCGTTCTGTATAGGTTGGCATTAATTTTCGGTGAAGGTCAAAAGATCCATCGGGTTTTAAGTAGAAAATGGTGTTGTATAGTGTTCTGCCAACCCGTTCATTTGCTCCCATTACCACCAGACAGTTATTTTCTACGGCTGAATCAGATAAAATTTTAAAATATTCATCATTTATTTGGATGGAATTTTCAAACAATAACCGGAAAAGTGCTTTTGCAGCAGGGTGATCCCATACTCCGGCTTCCGGAGCATAATCCAACCAAACAGGGTAACCCGGCAACCATGTTTCAGGAAAAACGACCATATCAACTTTTTCAGAAGATGCCTCAGAAGTATATCGTACAGCAAGGTCAACACTTTCTCTGAGATTTAAATATACAGGAGGGTGTTGAACAACGGTAATTTTATACGGATTATCCACGGTGAACAAATAAGCATTATAGAAGGAAATCAAAGTATCCCTAGCAAACCAAAAAGTAAAAAAGAAAATGATCGATTTACGAAGTGATACAGTTACCAAACCATCTCAGCAAATGTTGGACTTTATGATAAAAGCTGAGGTGGGGGATGATGTATTTGCAGAAGACCCGACGGTTGCTGCATTTGAACGAAAAGTATCAACTATGTTTGGGATGGAATCGGGCTTGTTTGTTCCAAGCGGCACGATGAGTAATCAATTGGGAGTAAAAGTGTTGACCAATCCCGGAGAAGAGATTCTGACTGATCACAAAGGACACATTTTTAACTATGAGACAGGTGGCGCAGGGTTTTTATCAGGTGTTCAGATAAGTACAATTCAGGGTAAAAAGGGGAAGTTGAATACGGAAGATATAAAAAACTCTGTGCGTGGTGTGTTTGACTGGGAACCGAAAACTTCATTGTTATGTGTCGAGAATACGACCAATAAAGGTGGGGGAGTCTGCTACTCAAAGAAGGAACTTAGTTCTTTAAAAACATTTGCGGATGATAATGATTTAAAAATTCATTTAGATGGAGCAAGGATATGGAATGCGCTTACCTATTCAAATATTGAAGCTACTTTCTTCGGTAATATTGCTGATACGATCTCAGTATGTTTTAGTAAAGGTTTAGGGGCTCCGGTTGGTTCCATGCTTTTATCTTCGGATGAAAATATTGCTAAAGCACGAAGATTTCGCAAAATGTGGGGTGGAGGAATGAGACAGGTTGGCTTACTGGCTGCAGCAGCTGATTTTGCTTTGGATAATAATTTTTCCAAACTCGAAAAAGATCACGACCGTGCACAAAAATTAGCAAAAACGATCGATTCTTGTTCTCATTTGTCTATTGATCGCGAAAGTGTGGAAACCAATATTGTAATTTTTGATGTAAAAAATGAAACTGCAGTAGAAGCTTTGGGTAAGCTTGAGAATTATGGCGTTAGAATGGTTCCTTTTGGTCCGAATACGATTAGAGCTACTTTCCATTACCAAATAGGGGATGATGAACTTGAAAAAGTAACAGATGTTCTCAGAGAATTGTTTGGCTGAATATAATTGGTTGAGGTTGTTGGATGTTCAATTCTCAAAGTTCTATCTTCTTTGCCTATGAGAAAACTCACCAAATCTGAAAAAACAGTTGTTGAACGGTTGATCTTCCCGGAACCATTTGACGTTATAATGGAAGAAACCAATATGCAGTTTGGTGAACTTCGTGATGACCTGATGAATCTTGTAAATCATCGTTTCATAGAAGTTGTACATTCTGATGCCGACAAAGACAATAAAATGGTTTTTTATGATAGTGATAACATCAGGAATTTCTCATTCAGAGCTACTAAAACCGGACTTAAAAGTTTAAAAAAAGCAACTATATGAAATTTGAAGCAAGTATTTCCGAAAAACCAATCGAAGTTGATATTTCTGAAAAGGAAGGCACTTTTAAGTCAGGTGATCTGGAAGGTGAATATGAATTCATTTCCCAAAATGGAAGATATCTGCTGAGAGTTGGAACAAAACTCTATAAAATAGATAATGTAAGTTATGATGGTTCTGATATAGAGTTTTCAGTTAACGGAGATTGGTTTAGAGTCTCTGTAAAAGATGAACAGGAATTGCTACTTGACAGACTTGGATTTAAAACCGGAAATGCGATTGCTGAAGGTTCTCTGAAATCTCCTATGCCCGGAAAGATCCTTGATATTTTAGTTTCAGAAGGCGACGAAGTTACAAAAGGACAACCTGTTGTAATACTCGAAGCCATGAAAATGGAAAATGAATTGAAGGCTGCTATAGATGGAACCATTGCATCAATTTCGGTAGAAGTTGGTCAGTCATTAGAAAAAAATTCACCCATTTTGGAGATCGAAAACATTGGATAAATTTATTATAGAAGGCGGAACCCCTTTAAATGGAACTATCAAAATAAGCGGTTCAAAGAATGCAGCACTTCCTATTATTGCAGCTTCACTATTAGGAGATTCCGAAACTACAATTACCAACATTCCTCGTTTGCAGGATATTTATACCTTCAATAACGTACTCAGAGTTGTAGGTGCAAAAGTTGATTTTCAGGACCAACAAAATAAACTGATCATTGACCCTACTAATGTTTCTCACTTAGAAGCACCTTACGATCTGGTAAGAAAAATGCGTGCTTCCTTTTATATGCTTGGAGCTTTGGTTGGAAAACATGGTTACGCAAAAGTTTCTCTTCCGGGCGGATGTGCATGGGGACCAAGGCCGGTTGATCTCCACCTGAAAGGGATGGAAGCCATGGGAATTGATATTGATCTTGATAAAGGATATGTAATTGCAAAAGCAGATAAGAATTTAAAGAAATCTAGTTTTAAACTGGAGCCAAGCAGCGTTGGTGCAACGGTAAATTTACTTCTTGCCTCTGTTTTGAGGACAGAAGAATTCACCATCGAAAATGCAGCAATGGAGCCGGATGTTGTTCAGTTGTGTAATGTTTTGGTAAAAATGGGTGCAGATATTTCCGGAATAGGGACAGATAGAATTACCGTTCGTGGAGTTGAGTCGTTAAGTGGAGTTGAAATTGCTAATGATCCGGACAGAATTGAAGTTGGAACTTTTATGATTGCAGGAGTTCTTCATCCCGATTCTGAATTAAAACTCGAAGGTTGTAATGTAGATCACTTAGGTAATCTTCCGGAATTGTTATCTAAAACCGGAGCCAAGGTTGATGTGGATGGAATCACGATAAAAGTAAAAGCCCCAAAAGAACTTGAAGCCGTTTCTATTGCTACTGAAGTGTATCCCGGTTTTCCAACTGATATGCAGGCACAATGGGCAACTATGATGACACAAGCCAACGGAGTTTCTACCGTAACGGATACAGTTTATTACGACAGATTTAGTTATGTACCCGAGCTTACGCGATTAGGCGCTGATATGAGATTGGAGAAGAACACAGTCACGATCTTCGGAAAAACGGACTTTGAAGGTGCTTCCGTTATGAGTACAGATCTGCGAGCCAGCGTAAGCTTAGTTCTTGCAGCTATGGTCGCAGAAAATGAAACTGAAGTTTTACGTGTATATCATTTAGACCGCGGTTACGAAAATCTGGAACATAAACTGAATGCGGTAGGGGCTAAGATCAAAAGAGTGGATGAATAGTTGTTTTATGAACTGAGAAGTTAAAAGGGAAGGGTTAGAAGAGAGAGAATTTATTTATTAGTAGGTAAAGGTTTGAATGCTTTTGCTACAGTTTTTGTGGCATTACTTACTTATTCATCTTTTTCTGAATTTTATACTATTGCTATTAAAAAAGATATAGATCAGTATCCTTTTGGTTCAGAATGTGCGCCAAGCTATTATGAAACTCCTGATTTATATGCCGATGTGATGTTAGCTTCAGGTTGTTTTTTTGGAATTTTGATGCTGTTCCAAGTTATTAACTGGAAGAAGCAGCTATTAAGTGGATATTCTATATTCATAATAACATTGATTGTTTTTATAGTAGAACAATTGTTTCTGAGACTATTCTAAGTACTCTTATTAGAAAACCAAAAGTACTACCAGTCAATAAAATTAAATCCTGAAACATTTTCATTGTGCTTTGGTTCAAGGTGTTGAATCACAAACAATTAAAAGATCAATGAAAAAATTAATACTACTTACAGCATTTATATTTACCTCATTTTTAACAACTGATTCTGCGAAAGCACAGGATGGGTTTTTTTCAAACGCAAAAACACTTGAAAAAGGTGTAGGATCTATTGGTTTACAACCGGTATTTCTTACTAACCAAGATGATTTCATGTTCATCATCAGAGGTGGCTATGGAATTACCAACTCAGTTACAGGACATTTAAAACTGGGGCTTTTTGAAGATGAAACTTTCTTTGGCGGACACTTTGAAACAGCTTTGAATAACAATTCGGAAAGTAACATAGATGTGGCAGCGTTAGTTGGAGTTCATTCATATGGAGATCTGGGTTTAAAGCTTGGTCTTAATCTAAGTACAGATTTAGACGCGGTAAGTATTTATTCAGGAATTAACTATCAACCTTTATTCATTCAAAACAACACCAATCATGCAATTTTGGTACCCATTGGATTTGATGTTCATTTAAGTAACGGAATGGATATAATGCTTGAAGGAAATATTCCTGCAAATGATGATGCCAGTTATTTAGAAGCGATCACATTTGGTACCCGATTGTACTTCTAACGAAACCGGAGTTTAAATTTAAAGCCTGTACATTCAGTTGTGCAGGCTTTTCATTTGTTCAAGAGAAATATGATGTTCATAATAAGCTTTACCAACAACTACCGCATCAATATCAGCTTCATCAAGTTTAATTAGATCTTTCTGATTAGCAACTCCGCCTGAAGCAATTAATTCAATTTGAGGAAATACTTTTTTAATGGATATATATAACTCTGTATTTGGCCCTGATAAAGTTCCATCCTTAGAAATATCTGTACAAAGCACTTCCTGAAGTCCTTCATCTATCATTCTTTGCAGAAAATGAAATGTGTCTTCTTCAGCAGTTTCCAGCCAACCTGAGTATGCAATTTGTCCATCCTTTAAGTCCATACCCAGAATCATCTGTTCAGGATATTTTTTGAGAGCTGCTATCCAATCAGTCTCATTTTTGATGGCCATAGAACTGCAAATTACTTTCGATAACCCTGCTTTCAGAAGTAATTCTACATCAGCTAACTTTCGTATTCCTCCACCTGTTTGAACAGAAAGACCCAGATCATTAATGATATTTCTTATATGAGGAAGGTTAATAAATTTGCCTTCTTTAGCTCCGTTAAGATCTACAATATGAATATGCTCAAAACCAGCATTCTTAAATTGTTTAGCAACATTCAATGGGTTTTGATCATAAATGGTGGCTTCTTCGTACTTACCTTTGTGAAGTCGGACGACCTTTCCGTTCAGAAGGTCAATTGCTGGGATTACTTTCATTCAGCTGATATGCGATTTATTTTTTCTTTTGAATAGACAAGGTCTAAAAAATTCTGGATGACTTTTGAGCCTGCAGACCCGGATTTCTCAGGATGAAATTGTACTCCCATAAAATTGTCTTTAACTACAGCAGCAGAAAATGGAGTGATATAGTTTCCTCTTGCTATAGTGTATTCCGAAACGGGAGCATAAAAACTATGCACAAAATATAAGTGTTTATTGTCTTCCAACCCGTGAATAAGATGATGATCTTTTAATTTTTGAATAGTATTCCATCCCATATGAGGAACTTTATCAATTTCTGAATCGAATTTTTTAAGATTTCCCGGAATTATACCAAGCCCTTTTGTGTCGCCCTCAGTAGAACCTTCGTACATTAATTGCATTCCTACACAAATACCTAAAACAGGTTTATTTGTAGCTTTAAGCCATTCGTCAATTCCCAGTTCTTTTAAGGAATCCATTGCAGTTTTTGCATGTCCGACTCCCGGAAAAATTACGGCCTTGGCTCCGTCAAGTTCCTGAGGAGATTGAGCAAAGTAATAATGTGCTCCTAACCTGTCTAAGGCATTAGAAACGGAAGCAATGTTGCCAGCCTTGTATTTGATAATTGCAATCATAAATTAAAGTGAGCCTTTGGAACTAGGTATTTGGTTTTTAATGCGCCCGTTTTGTTCTGTAGCTGCTTTCAGAGCCCGGGCAAAGCCTTTAAAGCAAGCTTCAATTTTGTGATGATCATTCTCACCGGTACACCTAACATGAAGAGTTGCTTTCAAGTTCATTGCCAGGCTATAAAAAAAGTGTTCTAACATTTCGGTTGGAAAATCTCCAACATATTCACGTTTTACAGGTACATCAAATACTAAATAAGGTCTTCCTGATAAGTCGATAGCCACAGTAGATTGCGCTTCATCCATTGGTAATACAAACCCATATCGTTCAATGCCCTTTTTATCTCCCAGTGCATCAGTTATTGCATCTCCTAGAGTAATAGCTACATCTTCTATGGTGTGATGCTCGTCAATCTCCAAATCTCCTTTGCAGAAGATGTCAAGATCGACCAATCCGTGTCGTGCAATTTGTTCCAGCATATGATCTAAGAACTTTAATCCGGTATCTATAGTTGATTTTCCGGAGCCGTCCAGATTCAGATCTATCTGTATTTTGGTTTCTTTTGTTTCTCTTTTGATAGATGCCGTTCGTTTAGGAGCAAGCAATGTTGAAGCAATTTCTGACCAACTCGCTGATCGTACTAAGTCTTTATGTTCAATATCTTTTAAAACTAACTCTGAGTCTCCACTTACGATGAAGTATTCAGTTTTTTCAATTTCAGAAAAATCAATTCCTTCCTGCTTTAGCAAACGCTTTTGATCTTCTGTGATCGTTGTTCCTGAAACTGAGATTGAGAACCCTGCATCAATTAAGTTCTTTAATGAAGAAATTGCCTGCTCACGGAACAGGAATTGTTTATCTACAGGCAAAAGCGCATTACTGTCTATGGATACATTCATGTGAAATGTTACTTAATTGTGAAGTTTAAAAGTGGGTATTTGGCTAAAATCATACAACTACTAACTAAATTGTGGAAGAATGAATTCAAAATTAAACATTTTATTTTGGGTACTCAGAGTCTTAGCAGCAGGAATTTTACTGCAAACGTTGTTTTTTAAATTTACCGGGGCTCCCGAAAGTATATACATTTTTGAAACTGTTGGTTTGGAGCCATTTGGCAGATATGCTTCAGGAATCACTGAATTATTCGCTGCAATTTTTCTATTGATACCACGATTCAACTGGTTAGGTGCTTTACTTTCACTTGGTGTTATGAGCGGAGCCATCGTGAGCCATTTAACAGTTTTGGGAATTGAAGTTAAAGGAGACGGAGGATTGCTTTTTGCATTAGCAATTGTGGTTTTTATCTGCTCTGCGATTCTATTGTTCTTTAATAAAGAACATATTCCTGTAATTGGAGAAAAATTTAAAAAAGAATAGAAGTCCACTCTGAAAAGGGGATTTAGAAGTGTGTTAAACATTATCCAAGTATTTTAACAAGAGATCTCAAAAACTTATCATTTTCCTGACTAGTACCAATAGTAACTCTGAGGCAATTTTCACAATGAGGTTCGTTGCCTCTGTAGCGTACTATTACTCCGGAATCAGCTAATTGTTTGTACACATTTAGCGCATCATCAACTCTGAACAACAGAAAGTTAGCAGCAGATGGAAATACTTTTTCTATTTGGTGCAGATTTTCCAATTCTGTAACGATCCGTTTCTTTTCTGAGTTAATGGACTTGATATTTTTTTGAACTGATTCCAAATTTTCAAATCCGCTCAAAGCAGCTTTTGAGGTAAGCTTATTTACATTGTACGGTGCTTTAACCTTCATCATGTACTTGATGACTTCCGGGTTAGCGATTGCAATACCCAAACGAATTCCAGCCAAACCAAATGCTTTTGAAAGTGTTTGAAGAACCACAAGGTTGGGATAATTTTTTACTTCTTCAGCAAAACCGGCTTGCTCAGAAAAATCTATGTAAGCCTCATCAACTACAACCAATCCATTAAAATTTTCCAGAAGATGGATTATATCCTTGCTGTCCATATCGTTGGCAGTAGGATTATTTGGCGAGCACACAAAGATCAGCTTGGTAAAATCCGTTACTCTGTTCAGAATTTTTTCGGTCTGAAGTTGAAAATCATGAGTCAGTAGCACCTCATCAACTTTTATATTGTTGATATTCGCGGATACTTTATACATCCCGTAAGTTGGAGGATTGGTAATGACTTTATCTTTTCCCGGACTACAGAAAATTCTGAATAACAGATCTATAGCCTCATCACTTCCGACTCCTACTAATACATTTTCAGTGTCTACTTTTCTGTAGTCAGCTATAACAGAACGCAATTTCTCCTGATAGGGCATGGGATAGCGGTTCAATTCCAGATTGCTTTCTATGGGTGATCCAAAACTGTTTTCATTGGCATCAAGAAGTATTCCTGAATCAAAATCGTCCCTCGCTGAACGATAAGGTTTTAAATCCCTGATATTTTCCCGAACTATTTTTTCGAGATTAAATTTTTTATTCATTTAACTGATTTTAAATAAGTTGCTGTCATCCCAGACTGTTTTGGGATCTTTGTTGAGTTTGAAAAGAAAACATGCTCATATTTAACATCAAAGCCTCTCCATAAGATCCTGAAATAAATTCAGGATGACCTATGCTTTGAGAATGATATGAGTTTATTAATCGGCTCATTGAAGTAAGCCCACAAATTTGACATTTCGGTTGATCATGCGGAAGCATGAGATTGAGAAATCTAAATAATTTAGTGGTGCTTCTGAGTGTTTCAGATGTCTCACATTCGTTCGACATGACAAAGAAAGGGCATTATTCTTCACTATCCCCCAAAGCTTTTAAACGAATACTTACCGCATTTTTATGAGCTTGTAATTCTTCAACTTCAGCAAGAGTTTCAACGGTCTTACCGATGTTTCTTAAGCCTTCTTTCGTTAAAGTTTGCATGGTAATGGATTTTTGATAAGAACTCAGATTAACTCCACTATACATTTTTGCATATCCATAAGTAGGCAGAGTGTGATTGGTTCCTGATGCATAATCCCCAACACTTTCCGGAGTCAGATTTCCTAAGAAAACCGATCCTGCATTGATGATCTCATCTTTGTAGTCTTCAGAGTTTTCAACATTTAGGATCAAGTGTTCCGGCGCATATTCATTAGAAAAAGAAAGTGCTTGTTCAACGGTATCAACTTCTATTATAAAACTCTGACCAAGAGCTTCTTTAGCAATTTCTTTTCTTGGCAGCTCATTAAGCTGATACTCTAATTCTGTATTGAATGCGGTTTTATCAAAGTTTGGAGTTGAAACCAAAACTACCTGACTGTCTTTTCCGTGTTCAGCTTGAGAAAGTAGATCTGCAGCTACAAATGCTGGATTTGCTTGTTTGTCTGCTATCACCAAAACTTCTGAAGGACCTGCAGGCATATCTATACTGATCTGTGCGTCGCTGTTTTGCAGTATCATTTTTGCAGCTGTTACATATTGATTTCCGGGTCCGAGAATTTTATCCACTTTCGGCACAGATTCGGTTCCCAGTGCCATGGCAGCAACCGCTTGAGCTCCTCCTGCTTTTAGTATATAATTAACTTTAGCTTTTTGAGCGATATAAATGATTTCAGGAGCAATGCTTCTGTCTTTTTTAGGAGGAGTTGCTAAAACAATTTGCTCACAACCGGCGATCATTGCAGGAATAGCCAACATCATAGCAGAAGAAGGTAAAACAGCAGTTCCTCCCGGAACATATAATCCAACTCGTTGAATAGCTTTGGTAACTCTCGAACATTTTACCCCCGGCATGGTTTCCACATCAAGTTTCATTGTTCGTTGAGCACGATGAAATCTGAAGATATTATCAAATGCTGTATCAATGGCTTTTTTTATTTCTTCATCTAATTCAACTTCAATTTTATTGGGATCGAATACCGGATTATCGATATCAACGCCATCAAACTCTTTGGTGTAAGCTTTTAAAGCTTTATCTCCACCAGATTCAATACCATTAATAATTGGTTCAACAATTTCAAATATGGATTTAAAATCGATTTTCGGTCGCTGAACTAATTTTTGTATATCCTGCTCAGATAGATTTTTGTACTGATATGTTTTCATTCTGGATTCGTTATTCAAAATTCAGTATTCAATATTCTATAATATCATGCTTTCGATGGGTAACATCACAATATCAGTTGCACCAACTTCTTTTAATTCTTCCATTACCGTCCAGAATTTTGTGATTGGAATTACGGTGTGAATCGCAACCATATCACTTTCAGCTAAAGGAACTATAGTCGGACTTTTCATAGATGGAATGATTGCTTTTACTTTTTCGATGGAATCGGTAGGAGCGTTCATCATAATATAACGACTCTTTTTTGCCTGCTGATAACCATCAATTCTGACTAAAAATTTCTCGATCAGTTCTTTCTTTCCTTCCGAAAGTTCCTGATTCGTTTGTATCAGCTCTGTTTCTGATTCCATAATGGTGATCAGCTCTTCCAGGCCGTTTGCTCTAAGTGTTCCTCCTGTTGATACCAAATCAGCAATAGCATCGGCAACGCCTAATTGAGGTGTAATTTCTACAGCTCCTGAAATCTCAACCAGTTTTATGTTGATGCTCTGATCCTCAAAATATTTCTGAGTAATAAAAGGATAGCTGGTGGCTATGGTCTTTCCTTCAAAATCGGAGGCTGATTTAAGTGGACCATTTTTTGGCGCAGCAATAGATAATCGGCAGCGTCCGTAATTTAATCCTCTCAGAACGGTTACATCCGAATTTTTCTCGGCACGTTCATTGGCACCCACAAAACCAAGATCACAAATCCCATCCTGTACATATTCCGGAATATCATCATCACGAAGGAGCAGGAGCTCAACATCGAAATTGCGGGTTTTAACCATCAGGTTGCGTTTATAATTATCAAATTCCACGCCTATGCCTTGTAACAAGCTTACGGTTTTATCAGTTAGCCGGCCACTTTTTTGAATAGCAATGCGTAGAGAAGTCGAAGAATCTTTCGATCGGGTCATAAGTCAGTAAAATTGTAATTGTAAAAGTAAGAATTAAGAAAAATATGTGAAAAACAGACGCTGGTTACGCGTGATGATGTCCTTGATGAAGATGATGGACACCACGATGGAGGTGGGTAGTATGTAGATTTTTTCTGTTCACGGCTCAAAGATAGTGATTAGTTAGTTATGGACAAATAGCGATTTTAAAAAATCGATAAAATCATAAAACCCGTTTTCAAATATTAGAGTTTCCTTAAATTGAAAATGATTTTGAAGCCCTGTAACGATATCTTTAACTTCTGTTAAAAATAATATAATAGATTACATGAAAACGATTGCTCAACTAACATACATTCCACTGGAAACACATAACCCAAGAGAAAAAGTGCAGGATCTTATGGAGCATCTGGCACAGTTTGATGTTCAGATAGAAGTGGGATATTTAGCAACAACTATAATCGGACACCCTGATGTTGTTTTTGAAGCCATTCAGGAACTGTACAAGATTATGGCTGTAGAGTCTTCAAAGTTCAGATTTCATATTGAGTTACTAAGTCCCGAAGCCGGCTAGAAAAAAATTTAGAAATTTTTGTAAGGAATTGGTTTGAAACTGTCTTACTTACAAAACGGATAAATTGTATGAGACCAAAATATTATATTTACATAGTTAGTAATCGTTCAAAAATGATCTATATCGGGTTAACTAATGACCTGAAAAACATTCTTAAAAAGCACCGTTCCCTTAAAATGAATTGTACTAAAGGAAACTTTGGACTTAACAAGTTGGTGCATGTTGAAGAATACTACGATATCAATCAGGCCATTCAAAGAGAACAAGAACTGAAAGAATCATCAAGATCTTTTAAATCCAGACTGCTTTCTTACTCAAACCCAACCTGGGAATGTATTCAAAGTTACTGGATGGAGAGCATGGAAAGGGCTGTAGCAAAATAATAAGTTTGTTCAAACAATCGCTTTAGTACCTCATTCGTTCTTTGTATCTTTACAGGCTTATAAAGAGACGGACTAAACGCTTACATGAACAACATTCGTAATTTTTGCATTATTGCTCACATTGATCACGGGAAATCTACGCTCGCTGATCGCCTTTTACAATCAACCGGTACTATCAGCGAAAGAGAAATGCAGGAGCAGGTTCTGGATGATATGGATCTTGAAAGAGAACGTGGGATTACGATCAAGAGTCATGCTATTAAAATAGATTATAAGCGACCAAATGGAGAGCTTTTTAGCTTTAACCTCATCGACACTCCCGGCCACGTGGATTTTGCTTACGAAGTTTCACGCGCTCTCAAAGCATGTGAAGGTGCAATACTCGTGGTGGATGCTGCTCAGGGAATTGAAGCTCAAACTATTTCAAATTTATACCAGGCAATTGATCAGAATCTGGATATTATTCCGGTTTTAAATAAAATTGACCTTCCCGGAGCTGATCCCGAAGGAATTGGCCAACAGGTTATCGATCTCATAGGATGTGAAAGGGAGGAGATTTTACACGTTTCCGGCAAAACCGGAGAAGGAGTTCCGGCATTACTTGAAGCTATAGTTGAAAGAATTCCCGGGCCTTCCAGAGACGATGATAAACCATTACGAGCATTAATTTTTGATTCTGTGTTTAATACTTACAGAGGTTCAGTGGCTTATGTACGTGTAATGGAAGGGACTTTAAAAAAAGGTCAGGCATTCAGGTTCATGGCAAACAAAGAAGAGTATAATGCGGAAGATATTGGTTTTCTCCGGATGCAGTACGAACCAACCAAAGAGCTTAAAGCCGGAGAAGTTGGCTATGTAATCGGAAGTGTGAAGTCGTTACAGGATGTAAGAGTTGGGGATACTATAACAACGGTGGAAAATCCTGCAAGTGAACCTATTCCCGGGTATCAGGAATCGAAACCGATGGTGTTTTCGGGAATTTATCCTACCCAATCAGAAGATTTTGAAGATCTAAGGTCTGCTCTTGAAAAACTACAGCTCAATGATGCATCACTTTCGTATGAACCTGAAACTTCAAAAGCTTTAGGTTTTGGATTCCGGGCAGGATTTCTTGGGTTACTACATATGGAAATTGTGCAGGAACGACTGGATCGGGAATTCAATATCGACATTATAACTACAGTACCGAACGTACAGTATGAAGTAAAACTGGAGGACAAAAGCTCCATTCAGGTAGATAACCCGAGTCAAATGCCTGAAGTGGGAGATATTGACGCCATTTTTGAACCTTATATAAAAGCCAGCATTATTACGCCTGCGGATTACATCGGTCCTATCATGAAATTATGCCAGGAAAGAAGAGGTATTTACGTAAATCAGATATTCATGCAAAATAATCGGGTTGAAATTACGTATGAAATCCCGATGGCTGAAGTTGTTTTTGATTTCTACGATAAATTGAAATCAGGGACCCGAGGTTATGCCTCATTGGATTATGAATTCATCGAATACCGGAAAGGTGATCTGGTTCGATTAGATATTCTGTTGAATGGGGAACAGGTGGATGCACTTTCGAGTATTACCCACCGGGACAAAGCCTATTATCAAGGAAGACGTGTTTGCGCAAAATTGAAGGAATTAATTCCGAGACAGCAATATGAAGTAGCAGTTCAGGCGGCAATTGGAAGTAGAATTATTGCCAGAGATTCTGTGAGAGCATTGCGTAAAGATGTGACGGCAAAATGTTATGGTGGAGATATTTCACGTAAAAGAAAACTTCTTGAAAAACAGAAGGAAGGTAAAAAGAGAATGAAACAGGTAGGATCTGTAGAAATTCCACAAGAGGCATTTTTAGCAGTTCTATCTATGGATGAGGACGATAGATAAATGAGAGATTTGAAGAAGCTGCTATTTCTGAGTTTAACAGTGGGATTTATCTTAAGCAATACTGCCATGGCTCAATTCGAAGAACCGGAAATAAAGAAAGTTGAAAACAAGGAAGTTGCTGATTACGAAGCAAAGATCAGAAGCTTCAATTTAACCGGGCAGGGTTTGTACGGACAAACTACTATTGATGGAATGTCTTCACTTGAAATACGGGCTTTACTTCAGGGAGCCTTTGGTGATCCTACTAAAACTCTCGAAAGTCTTTCTAAAGAGAAAAATTTCAGATTAGCAAAAGCCATTCAATTTGAATACTGGTTTTTCGTAGACGATCCTATCGCTGACGAGCCGGTTCCGCTAATTATTCTGGATTTTACAGGTCCATTTGGAAACGGTGTAACTTTTGGAGCCGCCAGTAAGTATGTGGATCTGATGCCACAGATTATGAGAACTTTTGAGAAAGCACTATTGGAAGCAGAACCTGCTGAATTTTCAGATTACTATTTCGAAGAACAAAGAATGAAGTGGTACCTGATAGAAAGTGACGGTAAAAACCATGAGGTAAAACCAATAAAACAACCTTCTCATATCAAACTTAACTAAGCAAATACATTGGAAGACAAAAAAACTGATGAGCAGGAAAAAAGCTCATTTTGGCAACGGCGGAAGGAAAGATTAGAAGAAGATAAAAAGGCAAAGTCCTGGTTAAGGGAATGGGTTGATGCATTGGTATTTGCCTTTTTTGCCGCCGCTATTCTAAGAGCTTTGATCTTCGGATCTTATAAAATTCCCACTCCTTCTATGGAGCAAAATCTGATGGTGGGTGATTTTCTGATCGTATCAAATCTGACTTACGGTCCCAGAACCCCTATGGGAGTTTGTGTTCCTTTTACACAATGGTGTTTGCCGGGAGTTAAAATTCCTTCTACACGTATTCCCGGATTCAGAGATGTGGAAAGAAATGATATCATAGTTTTTAATGTGCCGCATGAGATCAAACCTATCTCTCAAAAAACAAATTATATAAAAAGAGCAGTGGCAGTTGCCGGTGATACATTGGAGATCCGGGATAAGGTCGTTTATATAAATGGAGAAAAAGAAGAATCTCACGAGGGCCTGCAAAAACACTATTTCTTAAAAATGAACGACAGGGTTCGCTTAAGTGAAGCCAAAATGAAATCGGTTGGAGCGGGAGCGCTTCAAAATGTTCCAGGAGGTAATGATATTTTTATGGATTATCTGGGTGATGATACATATCGGGTTAATTTACCTGAAGAAGCAGTTTCTCAGATACAATCCTGGCCGGAACTAGATTCTCTTTGGTTAAGTATGACTCCGGATGGTGAAACAGACCGCGGCTACGCTTCCACTAGGTCGACTTACGATTTTGCTAAAGCTTTCAGAAGTCAGGATAATTTTCCGCCGGTTGTAATACCATTTGAAGGTCAGCAGATTGAGCTAAACAATCAGAACTGGTTTATCTATAAAGATCTTATCGAACGATATGAAAGTAATCGTCTTGAGCGCAGGGATGGCAAGATCTTTATAAATGGGGAAGAGACTAATACTTATACTGTAAAGCAAAACTATTACTTTGCGATGGGTGATAATCGTGATAACAGTGAAGATAGTCGTTTTTGGGGCTTCATTCCTAAAGACCACATAATCGGAAAAGGATTTATCGTCTGGTATTCACACGATAAAGGTGTTCCAAGATTCAATCGTATTCTGAAATTGATAGAGTAAGTAGCGATGTCATTCTGAGCATACCTGCGAAGAATCTTCACGACTAGTTAACTACAGGTAATAAATTACTTGGTTCCTTTTTCGGTGAGAAGAGTCTTTGATGTGCAATGCTTGTTACTTTTGCCTTTATGAAACATTAACAAAAGATCAATAAGATTCTAAACTCCTCCCATCATAAATCAATCATCAGCGTTGATGGATATCTATCCTGATGGTTCTTCAAACAAAGAATCTTAGAGTTTTGCCTTATTCCTTTAAACACAATCTGTTGTAACCCTCCACCTGTTTCAGAATCTTTGTGAGCTCATTTCTTTAAAAAAGTTAAATTTTCTCATTTGCCTCCCTCACCAAACCTTGTCATATTCTTCGATCAATTAACTACAAACGAACTATGAAAAAACTCGGCTTTCTTTTCCTTATTCTATTATTCCTAATTCCTGATTCTAAAGCTCAAAATGGCTATCCGGAAATTCTTTCTATGAAAGAAAGAGCGGAAGTCATCGATGATCTGCTTGAGGACAAGATCAAAACAGTTCTGCCTGATTTAATGAGAAATAGTGGAATTGATATGTGGGTCGTTGTGTCCAGAGAATACAATGAAGATCCTGTGATAGAAACATTACTACCTGCAACCTGGTTAGCAGCCCGCAGAAGAACTATTCTGGTGATGCACGATCAAGGAGAAGGCAAAGGAGTGGAAACACTCGCTGTGGCCAGATATGATGTCGGGAAAACCTTCAAAAAAGCGTGGGATAAAGAAAAAGAACCAGATCAATGGAAGCGGTTGAAACAAATCATCGAAGAAAGAAACCCTGAGAAAATCGGAATTAATCAAAGTGATGATTGGGGCTTGGCGGATGGAATAGTTGCCACCGACCTTCAGGAAATGAAATCTGCAATCGGGAAAAAATATGCAGACCGAATTGTTTCCGCAGAAAAACTGGCAGTTGGCTGGTTAGAAACGCGATCAGTAAAAGAAATGACGATCTATCCTCAAATTGTTCGAATTGCACATAAAATTATAGAACAAGGATTTTCAGATGAAGTAATCCAACCGGGAGTTACTACTACAGAAGATGTTGTTTGGTGGTTCAGAGAAAAAATTAGAGAGTTGAAATTGATTACTTGGTTTCACCCGAGTGTTTCTATACAAAGAGCAGATCCGGAATCGTTTGACCATCTACGATCTTTTTCCAGCCGACCTGATAATAACGTAATTATGCCCGGAGACTTGCTCCATGTAGACTTTGGAATCACATATCTGCGTTTAAATACGGATACTCAACAACATGCTTATATACTTCGACCCGGAGAAATGGAGGTTCCTGAATATCTGAAAAAAGCATTTGATAACGGAAACCGGCTTCAGGATATCTTCACAAATAACTTTAAAGAAGGTAGAACCGGAAATGAAGTATTGAAAATGTCTCGGGAGCAAGCCATTGCTGAAGGAATTAAACCCTCCATTTATACACACCCGATTGGATACCATGGTCATGCCGCAGGAACGACCTTAGGAATGTGGGATTCTCAGGGTGGAGTTCCCGGAAGTGGAGATTACCCTTTGCATTTAAATACAGCTTATTCCATCGAATTAAATGCAGCAACCTTTATCGAGGAATGGGGAAAAGAAATTCGGATCATGCTGGAAGAAGATGCTTTCTTTGATGAAACGGGAGTCTGGTATATTGATGGAAGACAGAAAGAGATTATGATGATTCCGAGAATTCCGGCAAAGCAGTAAAGTTTTAGAAGAATGAATTTCGAAAACCTTGAAGCTAAAATTCAACATGCTCGTTCTCTCTCAGAACCAATACCGGAACTGGGAACAGATATCGTACAGCTTCTCAAGAAAGGAATTGGAAATACGGATACCTTTTTGATCTACAGGGATAAAGAAGGGAATAAAACTCATCTAAATTTCAGAGAGTTTTATGAGGCTGTTTTAGATACCGCCCGATTTTTCCAATCAAAAGATTTACAAGTTGGGGATAAGGTCGCCACTATTTCTCACAATCACTGGCATACGGTTGTGCAGTATTTTGCAGCTTGGTTTTGTGGATTGGTTGTTGTGCCGGTAAACCTTAGCGAAGATGATCAGCGAATTGAATATATACTAAAGAATGCCGGAGTAAAGATGGCTTTGGTTCGGGATGAATATGTTTACCGATTAAATGAAATCATAGAGTCGTCTACTGAATTGTCCGAGATAAAACTTATAGAATGCGGAAAAAGCACGGATTCATTTTCATTAAAAAACGGAGACCTTAAAGAACCTGAATTTGATTCAGAAACGGATGCGTTGATCGTGTTTACTTCAGGAACTACGGGGAATCCCAAAGGAGTGGTTTTAAGTCAGCGAAATTTATTGGAAGACGCCAGATCTATAAGTGAATGGCATAATATAGATTCGGCAACTCGAATGATGTGTGTGCTCCCAATTCATCATGTTAACGGGACTGTAGTTACAATAATGACTCCGTTTTTTGTTGGCGGATCGGTAGTTCTGAATGAGAAATTTCAGATCGATCAATTCTTCCCGGTCATTGAAGAAGAGGATGTAAAGATTGTTAGCGTTGTTCCAACATTGCTTCAGTACTTGACCAGTTTTTATGAAAATAAAGAAGCACCTCAGCTCAAAAAATTTAGTCATATTATTTGTGGAGCTGGTCCGCTTACCGTAAATGTTGCTAAGAACTTTGAAGTCAAATTCGGCAAGAGAATCATTCACGGCTACGGACTTTCAGAAACCACCTGTTACTCGTGTTATTTACCTCTTGATATCAGCAAAGAAGAGCATAATAAATGGATGCAGGATTTCGGTTATCCAAGTATTGGAGTGGCAATACCAGCTAATGAAATGTCGATTCATGATGAACAAGGAAACTCCTTGCAAGAAGGAGAGCGGGGTGAGATCGTAATTCGCGGCGTGAATGTGATGAAAGGTTATTTCAATAATCCTGAAGCAAACGAGAAAGCCTTTACAAATGGCTGGTTCAGAAGTGGGGATGAAGGCTTCTATCAAAACGATGAGAAAGGCAATGCCTACTACTTCATAACCGGAAGGATCAAAGAGTTGATCATCAGAGGCGGAATTAATTTTGCCCCTTTAGAAATTGATGAAGTCATTAACAAAGCTCCGGGCGTGAAAGCAGGTATTGCAGTTGGCTTTGAAAACGACTGGTACGGCGAAGAGGTTGGAGCATATATTGAAATGGAGGAAGGAGCTGAAGAAAATGAAGAGACAATTTTAGCATATTGTAAAAATCATCTTCCACATGCAAAAACTCCAAAGGTGTTTGTATTTGGGAATGAGATTCCGGTCACTTCAACAGGGAAATATCAGCGCAGGAAAGTCGCTCATCTTTTTTCTGAATGGAAGGAAGTCCAGTTTAGGAAATAAAAAAGAATTAGGAATAAAGGAATTAGGAATAGCTTCCTTTTATTCCTAATTCCTTTATTTACTTATTCCTAATTAATCTTTTCTAGCAATCACAGCTAAAGTACACCTGCTAACACATACCAATTTTCCATTATCGTCTTCAATTTTCGTTTCCCAGATATGGATCCTGCTTCCTCTTTTAATAGGAGTTGCTGTTCCACGAACAAACCCGCCTTCTTTTACAGATCGTATATGATTCGCATTGATCTCTACGCCAACAGCTGTTTTATCGAGATTATCCAAAGAGAACCAGGCACCAAGTGATGCCAGAGTTTCTGCAAGTACTACAGATGCTCCCCCATGTAGCAACCTGAATGGTTGAACGGTATTTTCATTCACCGGCATGGTAGCTGTAATCTTTTCTTTACTGATGTATTCGAACTCAATTCCAAGCGCGTGTCCCATATGAGGAGTACTAGAATTGAAGTAAAAATCTGCCTTTTCTTTTAAAGAATTTTCAATAAACATAAAATAGTGTTTGATTAACAGTGTTAAGTTAGTGAAATTGAGCAAAGAAAGCGCTTTTAAATGTAATTGGAAAGTGTTACTTACCAAAGAGTTATTAACTAGCTTTTTATTTTATGAAATACGATCCGGAAATAGTCCCGAATATTATTGAAACGGGCATCAGTAAAAACACTACTGGAATTTTTTCAGCAGTAAAGCGTAATGGAGAATGGTTAGAAACCTCCATCGAAGAGTTTAAGACAAAAACCAGAAATTTAGCTCTTGGATTATATGAGCTTGGCGTTCGAAAAGGAGACCGGGTTTCCATTCATTCGGAAAACAGTACGGAATGGCTGATATGTGATCAGGCTGTGATCTCGTTGGGTGCCATCAATGTAGCAGTATACACTACACAGCCTTCTGATCAGATAAAATATATTCTCGAGAACTCTGAGGCTAAAGTTCATATCGTTTCAAACGATGACCTGTTTGCTGAGACAAAACCACTGATGAAAGAAATAACAACGGTTGAAGCGATAATTTCCATTCAACCTTCGAAGCACAAAAAGCTAAAAGGCTTTGAAGAAGTCATGGAAATGGGAGCAAAACTTCATGAAAACGAGCCTGAACTTTTAGAGAAGTTGAAATCAGAAATAGAACCAGGCGATCTTGCAAATATAAATTACACTTCCGGAACTACGGGTGTTCCAAAAGGAGTAATGTTATCTCATAATAATCTGGCTTCAAATGTCTTGGCTTCCAATGAACGCATGGCATACACTGCAGATGATGCGAAGGATCCCAAAATTCTTTCGTACCTGCCGCTGGCTCATATGTTGGAACGAATTGCCTCATATATTTATATCTATACCGGGGTTCCCATTTATTACATTGAAGATGTAAATGAGATTAAAACCGATTTTATCACAATTAAACCAATCTATTTTTCCACAGTTCCGAGGTTGTTGGAAAAGATCATGGCGGGTTTAAAAGTAAGAGGACAAGAGTTATCCGGAGTTAAGAAGAGATTATACTACTGGGCGATAGATCTGGCAGAAAATTATGATCCGGAAGATCCTCCTTCAGGCTTGGAAAAGATAAAATTCAAAGTAGCCGATAAAGCCGTCTATTCTAAGATCAGAGATGGCCTTGGTGGGAATTTGGTTGGTATGATGGTTGGAGGTGCTGCACTGGCTCCACCTGTGATGAGATTTTTTAATGGAATTGGATATAAATGCGGCCAAGGATATGGGTTAACAGAGACATCTCCCGTTGCCACAGGAAGTTTGCCGGATTGGATCCGAATTGGATCAGCAGGGAAGCCAATTACTGATGTTGAGATCAAGATCGCAGAAGATGGCGAGATATTGATAAAAGGTCCTAATATCATGCAGGGGTATTACAAGATGCCGGAACAAACCAAAGAAGTTTTTACTGAGGATGGTTGGTTCTGCACGGGAGATATTGGCCATTTGGATGAGGACAATTGGTTGTTTATTACGGACAGAAAGAAATCCATGTTCAAACTTTCAACCGGTAAATATGTAGCTCCTCAGCCCATAGAAAATGCGTTGGTGAACAATGGTTTTATCGATCAGGCTATGGTAGTTGGGGCAGAGGAAAAATTTTGCTCTGCAATTATTATCCCGGACTGGAAAAATATGGAAAAACGATTTGAGCGCTTTGGATATATACTTCCGGGTGAAAATAAAATTGAAAGCGAACATGTTCGAAATAGGATTCAGAAGGAAGTTGATAAAGTGAACAAGAAACTTCCGCATTGGGAGAAAATAAAGAAATTCGTTCTGCTGGAGGAGCCGTTTACTATCGAAAAAGGAGAACTCACAGCTAAAATGAGTATCAAAAGAGCAGGGGTAATGAAAAATCACAAAGAATTAATAGAAAGTATTTATCAAGACTAAAGACTTAATTATGAGTAAAGGACAACGAAGGATCAGAAAGGTAGCGGTATTGGGTTCCGGAGTTATGGGTAGTCAGATTGCTGCGCATTGTATTAATGCCGGACTGGAAGTGGTTTTATTGGATTTGAAAAGTGACGATCCCAAACGTCCCAATAAAATAGCTGAGGAAAGCATCAAAAATATCCTGAAGATGAAACCGGCTCCCTTTGGTTTACCGGAGTTTGCAGATCGTATTAAGCTTGGAAATTTCGAAGACGACTTTGACTTGCTTAAAGATGTGGACTGGATCTGTGAAGTTATCATCGAGAGAATGGATATCAAAAAGGATATGATGTCCAGGATTGAAAAGGTTCGTAAGTCTGATACCATTGTTAGTTCAAATACTTCCGGTTTACCAATTACTGAGATAGGTGAAGATTGCGGTAAGGATTTTAAGGAACACTTTTTAGGAACTCACTTTTTTAATCCTCCAAGATATATGAAGTTGTTGGAGATCATTCCAACAAAGCATACATCGAAAGAGATCGCATGTTTTATGCATGGATTTTGTGAAAGAGTTTTGGGTAAAGGCGTAGTGCTTTGTAAAGATACCCCGAACTTTATCGCAAACAGAGTTGGGATATTTTCGATCGGAAGTATGATGCCCTATTTCTTTAACGGCGATTTCAGAGCTGAGGAAATTGATCTGTTAACCGGAACGCTGACCGGATATTCCAAAGCAGCAACATTCCGTACCGGGGATATGGCAGGACTGGATGTTACTTTGCATGTGGCAAATAATATCATCCCATCAATTCCGGACGATGAGAAAAGGGAAGTGTTCGATCTGCCGGAGAAATTCAAAAAAATGGTGGAATCCGGTAAAATTGGTAATAAGGCAGGCAAAGGATTTTATTCTAAAGTCAGGGAAAATGGAAAAACTGAATACAAAGTGATCAATCCTGAAACTCTGGAATATGAGTCACAGCAAGAGCTTAAAAATCCTGTTCTTGATGAAGCTAAGAAGATCAAAGACACCCAAGGACGATTAAAGTTTCTGGCTTTTCATGATAGTAAGATCGGAAATTTTATCTGGGAAACTCAGCGAGAAGTATTGTTATACGCTGCAAATCGAGTTCCCGAAATATCAGATAATCCTCAGGATGTAGACAGAGCGATGAAATGGGGATTTAATTGGGAACTAGGTCCGTTTGAACGTTGGGATGCACTGGGCATGGATAAAGTGATTGAAAGAATTAAAGAAGAAGGAATTCCTGTTCCTGCAATTATCACAGAGATGAAAGAAGCCGGATACACATCTTTCTATAAAGACGGAAAAGTATATGATCCAATTTCAAAATCCATGAAGGAAGAAAATCCTGCTGCATCGGGTGAAATCAAAGTTGCTGAGCTTAAGAAAAGGGATTCAGCGGTCATGGAGAATAATTCAGCTGCTCTCTATGATTTGGGTGATGGCGTTGCATTATTTGAGTTCAAGACCAGAAATGCTACACTCGGGTTTGAGTTGGTTCAATCTTTGGAGAAGTCCCTGGATATAGTTGCCAAAGATTTTGAAGCGCTGGTAATTGGACATGATGGAGACAATTTTGCTTTTGGTGCAAATCTCATGGAAGCAATGCAAGCCAACGAATCCGGAGATTGGGATAAAGTTGTTGAAGCGGTAACGAATTTTCAAAGAACAGCTGTTGCTTTACGATACGCCCCATTTCCTGTTGTGGCGGCACCATTTGGAAGAACACTAGGTGGAGGAACAGAGTTTTGTCTTTATTCAGATAGGATCGTCGCTCATCACGAATTGTATCTGGGATTGGTGGAAGTAGGTGTAGGATTGATTCCGGCAGGAGGAGGAACTACCGAACTTTTGAAAAGAGGAATGAATAAACTGGAAGAAGATGCAGATCCGCTTCCATTTATACGTGAAGCTTTTAAAACCATGGGAATGGCTAAAGTATCCGATAGTGCACACAAAGCGCGTGAGCTTGGATTTTTGAAAGAATCAGATGCTATCGTAATGAATAGAGATCTTCAATTAGCTGTAGCAAAAGAAGAGGCTATATCAATGGTAAAAGCAGGTTATCAACCTCCGGCAAAAGCTGATATCAAAGTCCTTGGCAAAACGGCACTATCTGCCATGAAATTGATGCTCTATGTAATGCATGAATCGAAATTCATCACTGATTATGATAAAGTAGTGGTTGAACGATTGGCGTTCGTACTTGCCGGTGGAGACTTGAGTGAAGCTCAGAAAGTTCCTGAAGATTATTTACTAAAACTGGAAAGAGAAGCAATTTTGGATTGCCTTAAAGATGATCGAACTCTTGCCAGAATGGAGCATATGTTAAAAACGGGGAAACCATTAAGAAATTGATGAATTATGAATGTTGAATTTCGAATGAGGACATTCATAATTAATAATTAAAACTAAAAATTTTATGAAAGAAGCATACATAGTTGCAGCAACACGAACCGCTTGTGGTAAAGCTAATAAGGGATCACTTCGGTTTACGAGACCGGATTCGATGGGTGGAGCGGTTATTAAAGAACTTTTGAAGCGAACACCAGAAATCAGTCCAGAAATGGTAGAAGATGTAATCATAGGATGCGCATTTCCGGAAGCATCACAAGGCCTGAATGTAGCTAAACAAATAGCAGCGCTAGGTGGACTTCCTGATGAAGTACCGGGAGTGACGGTAAACAGATTTTGTTCATCAGGATTGCAAACTATAGCCATGGCAGCAGAAAGAATTATGGTTGGAGCTGCAGATGTGATTGTAGCTGGAGGAGTCGAATCCATGTCTCTTGTTCCGATGGGAGGAATGTCTGTTCAGCCAAATCCTGAATTGGTAGATAATAAACCTGAGCTATATATCAGTATGGGACTGACTGCAGAAAATGTCGCTGATAAATACGGTGTAAGTCGTGAAGATCAGGATGCTTTTGCATATCAAAGTCACCAGCGTGCAATTGCGGCATGGGAAGATGGAAAGTTTGATTCCCAGATAACTCCTATCGAAGTAGTGGAGAAAAAAATCAGCGCTGATGGCGAGATCATTGAAGAGAAATTTACTTTTCAGAAAGATGAAGGTCCCAGAGCTGACACTAGTAAAGAAGTATTAGCAAAGTTACGGGCAGTATTTAAAGCAGGAGGGTCTGTTACAGCAGGAAATTCATCACAAATGAACGATGCAGCCGCTGGCGTGATCGTAATGAGTGGTGAAAAAGTAAAAGAATTGGGACTTACCCCAATAGCCCGATATGTTGGATTTTCTGTGGCGGGAGTTGCACCGGAATTGATGGGAATCGGTCCGGTAGAAGCTATTCCGAAAGTGTTAAAACAAACGGGGCTAAAGCTTAACAACATAGATCTTATAGAATTGAATGAGGCTTTTGCAGCACAATCATTGGCGGTGATACGTGAACTCGGCATTGACCAGGAAATCACTAATGTAAATGGTGGGGCAATTGCTATGGGGCATCCGTTGGGCTGTACCGGAGCAAAATTAACGGCACAAATTCTTCATGAAATGCAATCGAGAAAATCAAAATACGGAATGGTAACCATGTGTATTGGAGGTGGAATGGGTGCCGCAGGAATATTTGAAAATCTTAGTTAATCCAAAAAAATTAAAGAAATTAACATGTTTACTAAAGACACTCTTTCAGGCAAAACAATTTTAATTACCGGAGGCGGAAGCGGTTTGGGATTGGCTATGGCAAAAGGTTTTGCTGAAAGTGGAGCAAATATTGCCATTTGTGGAAGAACAGAGGAAAAGCTTCAAAAAGCTACTAAAGAAATTGAAGAAGCCGGAGAATCTATAAAAACAGGATATTATATTTGTGATGTGAGAGATCACGATGCTGTTACAGAAATGATCTCAAAAATTGTCGAAGATTTTGGGTCAATGGAAGGGTTGGTGAATAATGCAGCCGGAAATTTTCTGAGTGCTTCTGAAGATCTTACTCCCGGAGGATTTAAAGCCATAGTTGATATCGTACTTCATGGAAGTTTTAATTGTACGCATGCTTTTGGAAACTATCTGATCGACAACGAAAAAGAAGGTTCAATTCTTAATATAGTTACCACTTATGCGGAGAGTACCGGATGTGCGTTTGTATTGCCGTCAGCTTGTAGTAAAGCGGGAGTTCTGGCTATGACCAGATCTTTAGCTTTTGAGTGGGCAGAATATGGAATCAGGGTTAATGCCATTGCCCCGGGACCATTTCCAACAAAAGGAGCATGGTCTCGCTTAGTTCCTGATAAATTAATCGAGAAAAAATTTATCAACAAAATTCCTATGAAACGATACGGTGAACATAAAGAGTTGGCAAATCTTGCAACTTTCTTGATGTCAGACATGGCTTTGTATATGACAGGTGAGAGTGTAGTAATTGACGGTGGAGAAAGATTGCAAGCCGGTCAGTTCAACTTTATAAATGATTTGATGTCCAGAAAGAAACTTAAAAAAGCTTTTAAAGCAATGAAGCCTAAATAGGATTCATTTATGAAAATAAGTTTAATCTCTGTTCGACTTTTACTATTTGCTTGGCCAACTGTATAGCATCATAGCTTGAATAAGCAGTATCTGAATTCATTTGGATAGATTTTAAAAATAAAAGAGCAGCTTTTTCTGCTGCCTGTGCGGGATCAAAGGTTTGTTTCCCAAAAAAGAGATGACCTCCGTCGTTTAGTCGCCCTATTCTGATGGTTTGACTGGGAACATTGCAGTCGAGCACTTCAGTTTTTCCGGTTGCTAATCTTTGATGCTGGTTTTCCTGAGAAGAAACATAAATTATTATTGAAGCCGTACTTCCATTATCAAAACGGATAAAAAGGTGAGTGGAAATAGGATTTTTACTGTCTAACCAGCTGGCCTGGGCTTCAATATGATGAATTCCACTGTCAATCCACTTTATACATAATCCAAGTTCATCGATCCAAATATTACGGAATTCATTTACCGGATCTACTAACACATTTTTGTTAACATATCGGTTAATATGAATGAAATTAGGTCGGTGTATTGAGTCCATCATCCATTGTGTGGCCGGGGCTAAAGTTGGCCAATGGGAAAACTGAATCTTGACTCCTGATTCTTTAGCTGCACGATGAATTTTCTCCAGCTTTTGAACATCAGTAGGTTGTTTTGAAATTAAAAAGGAGCTGTAACCTGCTTGAACTGCATCTAGTAGCATATCCAGATTAGTTGAAGAATCATTCAGGATTAAACATGCATCAACCGTTCCCAAATCATTAATGGAAGGAACCAGATTAACTTCACTCACAATTCCGTGAGGTCTTAAATGCTTTTCCCATGCAACAGTACGAGTAGCGTCACCAACAATGCCAACTTTCATATCATATAGTTAAGTTGGTATAAGATGCTAATGCAAAACTAATTAAACAAGAAAAGGCTCTTATGAATATCACAAGAACCTTTTATATAACTAAACCAAGGATTAATCCGGCATTACAATAGCAAGAATGAAATAAGCAAAGATGGCGAACCCGTAGCTGAAAGCCAGAACTACAAAAAGTATTCTAACTATGGTTGGATCCCATCCAAGATATTCTGCAAGACCGGAACAAACACCGGCCAACATTTTATCATTTCTGGATTTCCTTAATTTTGCTGGCATAACATACAAATTTGGTTATAATCAATGTATTGTTACGCAAGCAAATTAGAGAAGTTTCAAAAAGTTGAAATTATTTTACAATTATTTCTTTTACCGGTTGACCATGACCAACGTAGGAAAAAACAAATTTATAGGTTCCTTTATCCAAGCCGGTAATGGTAGCAATTCCTTCTTGATCTGTAGCTGCGCCTTTATTCATTCCTTCAATATTAACACTGGCACCAATAAGAGGCCCAAAGCTATTTGAAAGTTTAACTTTTACTGTTCCATTAGAAGATTCAAGAGTTTCAACTTTGATAGGTGGAGGGGGTGGTTGAAGTTTAAAATCGTTACTTGATTGTTGATAATCAGAATCATTCAATCTGAAAAGAATTGGCAAGCTCATTTGAACTTCAACATTTCGGCCGCGTTGTTTGCCTGGTGTAAATTTGGCTTGGCTTACTACTCTTAGAGCCTCTTCGTCGCAACCGCCACCGATTCCACGAATTACTTTAGGGTTTTTTACATCTCCGTTTTTATCTACAACAAATTGTACGGTTACGCGTCCCTCGATACCGGCTCTTTTAGCTGCGGCAGGATATTCGACCTTGCTTTGTATTCCTACTTGCCCCCCGACGAGTTCAGGCATACTTTCAACTACAACAAAAACATCCTGGTCTAAGTTTTGTGGTGTTTTTGTTGGTGGTGGTGGAGGTGGGACATTAGCATCTGGATAAGAAATAAATCCATGTGAATATTTAACATTTGGGTTGTGTTTTACCCAAACCATAGCGTTAGAATTATTTTTTAGTACTTTTTGAGTTGAGACAATTGAAACACTTAGCTCATTTATTTTAAACTCAACATTATTATCAGAAATTGAACCCGCTTGTATAGCTCCATCAAATGGCCTTATTGACATTTCGAATAAACCATAGTTCTCAGGATGAACAGCGATTGCACCCAAACCCTGAGTACTTACACTTACACCCGGTTCATTGGCATTCATGACTTCTTTGCCATTAATTTCGATAACAAATTCAGTCAAAGTAACTTTTTCATTCAGGATTTCCTCTTCAGAAAGTGTTTCCGGTCCTCTAAGATCAGAGCAGGCAATAGGCGCTATAATCATCAGAGTTATAGATAAAAGAAGAAAGAGACTTCGTTTGAAAGAGCTTTTATGCATTTTATGATGTTTCATAGTTTCGATTCTTTGTTTTAGTGTTGATTGCTTCACAGCCATGTTTACAGCAAAGCTTCCATATCCTTTATTAAGAGGGATAAGCTCTAATAACATATTGGCATATTTTTTTGGGTGGATATCAGAAGTATTCAGAACTTCCTGATCGCAAGAGATTTCACGATAAATTTCAATTTCATTTGTGCCGATTTTGACCAGAGGATGAAACCAGAACAAAGACTGAATTACAGACAATGCCAGTTGTAATAGATAATCACCTCTTCGGATATGAACCAGTTCGTGCTGAATAGCCATATCCAGTTTTGAAGGATCATTTTTTATTTTTTCAGGGAGAACAATAATTGGATTCTTCCAGCCAAAAGTGAATGGAACTAAAGGATGATCATGAAAAGCTACTGAAACTGAGCCATCCTTTATTCCATTACTGAATTTAGTATTTGTTAAAGGTTCTGTTGTCAGGTCAGAATGTAATTTTTTAAGCTGAACATAACTGTAAATCAATCTTACGAGCATAAAAGCAGCTATAATTAGAAATACAGCTGAAACCAGACCAACTAAAAAGTTAGCTTCAAACCATGGAATACTATACTCGGCTATATCAGAACTTGCCGTGTTTGATAAGATAACAGGTAGTGGATTTTCGACAATAAATACCGAACCACTAAAATCATTAGACGAAAACAGGGTAGAAAATGCCTGTATCATTGAGGCCAAGATCAACCCCATAGGTAGCGCAAACAAGGTAGCAACACGAATATGATATTGGTAAAGCGGGTTTATGGAGTTTTTAATTCTTAAACCTAAAAAAACCAAGGTTGATACCCCTGTCCAGATAAGCAATGGAAACCAGATTATATCTGCTGAAAATGAACCAAACTGTTGTATCAGATCGAAGAAATTCTTCATGATTCATCCTCCATGTTATCTATCATGCTTTTAATGGCTTTGAGTTCTTCCTCGGATAGATTTTCACCTTTTACCAGCGTTTGTACAAGAGCCGAAGGAGAGCCTTTAAAAACTTTATTAATCAAATTAGAGATCAGACCGGATTGTACATTTTCGGGTTCAATAGCTGCACTGTATACGTAGGTTACGCCTTGTTTCCGGTATTTAAGAAAGCCTTTGTCATTAAGATTTTTCATTATCGTCATCACAGTAGTGTATGCCACCTTTCTGTTCTTGAGGATCAATTCCTGAACTTGAGCTACCGTTGCTTCGCCAAGTTCCCATACATGATGAAGAATTTCCATTTCGCTTTCGCCAAGTGGTGTAAGAGATTTTTTCATGATTCTATTGTTAATTAATACCTCTACTAATATAATAGTATTTAATACTAAGTCAATAGTATTTGCTAAAAAAAGTATTTACCAAAAAAAAGACAGATGATTAAATCTGCCTTAAAAGTATTGATAATATAGTTTCAGGCTGCCGGAACCCATTCAAATTCAGGATCGCCAAACTTCTTTAAAGTACGGTAGTGAGAAGCAACGGCTTCAGTGAATGTTTCATGGCAGTTATAAGGAATACCAAATTCTTTGGCAATTTCTTCCACAATCGGGCTGATCTTAGGATAATGTACACTACATACCTTTGGGAAGAGATGGTGTTCTATTTGATAATTTAAGCCGCCAATATACCAAGAGAGGATTTTATTTTTTCGGGCAAAATTATTGGTTGTAAACATTTCATGAATTGCCCAGTGATTGTCAATCATATTCTGTTCGTCCGGAATTGGATGAGTAGTTTCCTCAACAACATGTGCCAGTTGAAAAATAATCCCTAAAATTAAACCTGCGGTTAAGTGAACAGTTAAGAACCCAATAAGCAGTTCCCACCAGGTGATATCTAAGATCATTAAAGGCAATACAATTATGTAACCGTAATATGTTAGTTTTGTAACAATAAGAGTGATCCATTCTTTCGGAGGATGATTTTTATTTTCATATGGACCCAACTCAGGCTTAAAGAAATACCAGTAATCTTTAATGAATACCCAAAAAATGGTTGCGAAACTGTAGGCCGGAAATGCTAAATATTGCTGAAAACGATGTACAGGTTTATGTTCAGAATGTGGTGATAATCGAATAAATTCTGCAACTTCGAGATCTTCATCATGTCCATGTATATTCGTATACGTATGGTGGATGATGTTATGAGTGATCTTCCAGATATATCCGTTTGCTCCTACAAAATCGAAAGATAATCCAATCAAATAATTTATGGTGTTATTGGAAGAATAAGCCCCATGTAGTGCATCATGAGAAACCGAAAATCCGATACCCGCCATACCAATTCCCATGAGAAAGCATAACATCCACATGATACTCAAAGAGAAATTGCCGGATATAATTAAAGCGTAAGAGCCAAAATAAACTGTAAGAATAACAATGGTTTTAATAACCATTGAAGCATTGGCATTTTTAGAGAGGTTATTGTTTTCAAAATACTTATTAACCTCTTTTTTTACCCGCTTACTGAATTCCCGATCAATTTTGTTGTTAAAAGTTACCTTATCAGCCATTAAGTATATTTTTTCTATGTAATATTGAAAACAGTTACTACTAATATGAATACGACAATTTAATTTATTTTTATGAATAATAATGAAAAGAAGATCAGAAAGAATATTTCACTTCAAAATGTCTTAAAAATTATGTATTTACGTAAAAATAAAATTTAGATTATGGGACAAGATTACAAAATATTGATCACAGGAATAATTTCTATCGGTTTACTTTACCTTATTCCGACTTATATGGGTTACATCTGGGTGGGGCTATTTTTTGCACTTTTTGGATCAGTTTTTTACCTGATAGTTCTGTATAAATTCGGAAAGAAAGGTTTTATTAAAACTGATTCTGAGAAAACTACAGTTACTTTTTTCTCGATTTTAGTGTTCAGTTCTCTGTTAATTTTTGGGTTCGATTTTTACAAAGCCAATTTTCAAAAAGAACTGCTTAGAGAAATCAGAGTAACAATAGATAGTTCAGTTATTGAAACTGAAATCAGAGCCGAGCTTCTGGAGGTTTACAGAGAATATTTGTTATCAAACCAGAAAAATAATGTATCAGTTATAGAAGTTGCTACTGATTTTTTTGGCGAGCGACTCAAAGACGACCAGAAATTCCAAATAGGAACGAAAGAACTGGAAGAGGAATTAAACTTTGTTTACCGCAAAGAACCTGAATCGGATAGCTTTAGTATTTACTCAACAGCAGAACATTCCAAAAGCTGGGTACAGGATTTTGAAAACCGGGATGGTTCCGTTGGACTTTTGCAAACCAAAACTACTTTAACAAACCAAGGAGTAACTCATGAAAGACAAAACTAATAAATGGGTTCCGTGGATATCGTCTTTATTGATAGGAATAATAGTGACTGCGGCATTAATTACTGTTTCTGACTCATACACATTCTCTACATACCCGAGTGTGTTTTTACCAAGTCCAGTTCCCTCAACTCAAGTGAATGCTATTTCTGTGATTGATTCTATAAACGAATTTTCAGGAAACGATACGGAAATTGGTTTATACGATTGGGCCAGGGGAGGAATAACACTTAGCTTAATACTCATGTTTGTACTCATTCCTTATTTATATGTGAAAGGCACTTTGCAATCAGAAAGAAGACAAAACCCTACTGCAGTTTGGTATATCGGGAGTGCATTAATGCTTATGATCGTAATTGTGCCCTTAATTGCAGGCACCTTGAAGTTTTATACCTATCAAAATTCAAAAGAGATATCAGTAAATAATAGAATGCAGGATAAAATGAGGGCGGAGCTTATCGATATTTCTTTTATAGTAGCTGAGCATATGTTGGAATTAGAAAACATATCAGAATTGTCTGAATTTAATACCAGTGAAATTGAAGAGGTTCGAAATTCAAAGTTTAAATATCAGTTAACTACAAGTTCAGAAGATACTTCCGCAATCATTACTGTGTCATCCAATGAGATAAATAACTTTACTGCTACTACATCAATTCGTCCGTATTCTGATCAAATTTTTGAATACCAAAGAACATATTAGAATATGGAATTACGTTCCTCAGCATTTGGTTTAATCAAAAGACTAAATGCTTATGAAAAACATCAACAGCCACCGAAAGTTCGAAAGAAACGATAACGATCCAAGTCCTGAAGGAGATTATGTTCTTTATTGGATGCAGATCAACAGAAGGTTCCGGTATAATTACGCTCTGGAGTATGCAATAGCCTGGGCAAATAAACTAGGGAAACCACTACTTATCTATGAAGGACTTTCGATTGAATACCCCTGGGCATGTGACCGATTTCATGCATTCATCATGGAAGGGATGAAAGAAAATCTGGACTTTGCACAATCTAATGATCTGAATTATTTCAGTTTTGTGGAACCGGAGATCGGAGCAGGAAAAGGACTGTTCTATAGATTAGCTGAAAAAGCATGTACTGTAATTTCAGATGAATATCCTGTCTTTATCATAAAAAAGCATAATGAAAGAGTAGCTGATAAGATTGATGTTCCATATACCACGGTCGATTCAAATGGCATTATTCCGTTGGGTGTAACTGAAAAAGATCCATACTCAGCATATCTGTTCAGAAAGATCATGCAAAAACATTTCAAGGAAGGATTTACAAACCCGCCTAAGAAAGATCCGATTGATGAGCTAGAGAACAAAAATAAGATCGAATTATCGCAAGATTTTCTGAATGATTATCCCAAAGCAGATAAGATGCTTGATAACATCGAAACAACTATTTCTGAATTGAATATTGATCATGAAGTAGGAATTATCGAAATGACAGGAACCCGCCAGGCCGCACTGGGAAAGTTAGGACATTTTATTGGTCATAGTTTGTTGGAATATGATGAGAAGCGAAATCACCCGGACGAAAAGAAAACGAGTGGGTTAAGTCCATGGCTTCATTTCGGAAAGATTAGCGAGTACGAAATTGTTAAAGCAGCACTGGAGCATCAGCCGGATGGATGGACGCTGGAAGATCTGACTCCAAATGGCGGAAAGAATAGCGGCTTTTTTAACGGAGATGAAAACATTGAGAGCTTTCTGGATGAGGTGATAACCTGGAGAGAAGTCGGATTTCACTACGCTCATCATGTAGATAATTACGATGAATTTGAGTCGCTACCGGATTGGGCAAAAAAGACAATGGCGGAGCACAAAGATGATGTGCGGGAATGGGTGTACAGTTTAGAAGAATTTGAAAAATCCAAAACACACGATGAGCTTTGGAATGCAGCACAAACTCAGTTGAGAGAGGAGGGAATAATTCATAACTATTTACGAATGCTGTGGGGAAAAAAGATCATTGAATGGACTCCCAATCACCGAACGGCATTAGAATATATGATCGAGTTGAACAATAAATACGCAATTGACGGCCGAGATCCGAACAGTTATTCGGGAATATTCTGGTGTTTCGGTAGATTTGACCGGGCATGGCAGGAAAGAGAGATATTTGGCAAGCTTCGTTACATGACCAGTGACAGTACCAGAAGAAAAGTGAAGCTGGATCAGTACCTTGCGAAGTATGGGAATCAAAAATCACTTTTATAATCAGGATTGATATTTGTCATACGAATATTGTGATTTTAGCCCCGCATAACATATATTGCACATGTTCAACTAATCCAACAAAATGGATCTCTTTCAGGATAAAAATGCATCTTCATTTCAGATAAACGACTCTAAGAATACTTATTCGGATGAACCTTTAGCAACCCGAATGCGTCCTCAATCTTTAGAAGAGTTTGCAGGTCAGGAGCATCTGGTTGGGGAAGGGAAGATGCTTCAGCGAATGATCGAAAGTGGTATCATCGGATCATTGATCTTTTATGGTCCCCCCAGCTCCGGAAAAACCACATTGGCACATGTCATTTCAAAAGAGATCAAGGCTAGTTTCAAAGTCATTAATGCTGTATTAGATGGGATAAAAGAGCTTCGAACCGTAGTGGAGCAAGCTGAAAAACTGAAAAAATTAAATGGACGAAAAACCATTCTCTTTGTAGATGAGATTCATCGTTGGAACAAAGCCCAGCAGGATGCGTTACTTCCTCATTTGGAATCAGGAATTATAACGTTAGTAGGGGCTACAACAGAAAATCCATTTTACTCATTAGTTAATCCATTACTTTCACGATGCCAGTTGTTCGAGTTGTTTCCTTTAACGGTAGAAGATGTGAAAAGAATGCTGGACAGAGCTCTTGTTGATAAGGAGCGAGGTTTGGGAAACAAATCCATACAAGCAGATGAAGAAGCATTAGATCATTTAGCAGACTATGCAGGAGGAGATGTTCGAAATGCATTGAATGCACTGGAAGTAGCAGTTCTTTCCAGTAAGAAAAATGATCAGGGTGAAGTCCATATTACTAAAGAGATCGCCGAAGAAAGCATTCAAAGAAGAAATGTGCGCTATGACCGAACCGGAGATGAGCATTACCATTATGCATCTGCATTTATTAAATCTCTAAGAGGTTCAGATACTGACGCAGCATTATATTGGATGAATGCCATGCTGGAAGGAGGGGATGATCCGAATTTCATTTTCAGAAGATTATTGATATTTGCCAGCGAAGATGTGGGAATGGCAGAACCCAATGCGATCACAATAGTAAATTCATGTCAGGAGGCATTTATAAAAACCGGAATGCCTGAAGGGATGTATTTCTTATCACATGCGTGTACGTATTTAAGTATTTGTCCAAAAAGTAACAGCACCAAAGGAATTTTTGAAGCGAGTAAAGAAATACGGGAAAAAGGAGTGGGAGCGGTTCCTCCTTATTTAAAAGACAGAACAGCTAATCGGCTGTCATCTACATATCTGGATACTGAAAATGCTTCTAAGGACTATAAATATCCTCATAGCTTTGATGGCAACTGGATTGATCAGAATTACCTGCCTGAGATATTGAATGGTAGAAAATTCTATGAACCCGGTAAAGAAGGCAGAGAAGGTTTGCTAATAAAAAGATTAGAAGAGATTAAAAACAGATCTTAATCATTTTAAACGGAATTTTTATCCGGAATAGAAAAATAGAAAGTGCTTCCTTTATCAGGTTGACTCTCAGCCCAAATTTTTCCTTCATGTCGATCTATCATTTCTTTGCACAAGCTTAACCCGATTCCTGTTCCCTGTTCGTCGTCTGTGCCTTCGGTACTTATATAAGTATCTGATTTAAATATAGTATGAATCATTTCATTTTGTATACCAACACCGGAATCAGAAACTGAGATAACAATATTTTCTTTGTTCTTTTTTGCTGAAATTTTAATCAATCCCTTTTTAGGAGTAAACTTCAGGGCATTTGATATCAAATTTCTGAGAACAGTCTTAAGCCCGTTCGGGTCTGCGGTAATTTTGATATCTGTGTTTTCCCTCTGGATTGAAATATCCTTTTTTTGTTGATGTTCCTGAAGTAAGGCAATAGTTTCATCTAAGCATTCATCTAAGTTGTTGACGGCATGGTTCATTTTCAGTTCACCTGTTTGACTTGCAGCCCAGTCAAGCAGGTTTGAAAAAAGTGCATTGGTTCTTTTTGTAGTATCAGCGATCATTTGGCTATACTCAATAACATTATCCGTATATCCTTTTTGTGCATTTTTTTTGATCATTTCACTAAGCCCCGAAATTCCCATAAAAGGAGATTGTAAATCGTGTGCGAGTACGGAAAAGAGTTTGTCTTTAGTTTTAACCAATGAACTTAGTTCTTCTCTTTTAGTAATTAGTTCTGTGTTATTTTCACGTAATTCATTTATAAGTTTTTCTGTTCTTTGAGCTGCTTCTTCGAGCATTCGAAGCAAAAAAAGTATCACGTATAAATATCCGATAAGTACTAAAAATATTGTTGCAGAAGAGTTTACTAAAAAGGGGTTTTTACTCACAACTAAAATGACCCCGAATTGAACGAGGTAAAGTATTGCACTTATTATGAACATATTCTTGTGAATTGTTAAACCTAATAGCGGCATTATAACCCAAAAGAAAAGTGTATTTCTGATATAAAACGAAGAAAAATCAGCTTCTGTTATTTGAAAAAATGGAGCAACCAAAAGATTGACCAGAAGTATGAGCGCAAATAGAGAAAGGCTGAGTTCAATTTTTGGTTTTTTTATTAAATGAAATATTAAAGCCAGAGTAGTAAAGAAACTACATGCAATATTCATAAGCGCGAGCTCATACGAAACGGGAAATAACAGTGCATCTGTTATATACCCTATTAAACCTATAAGCCCAATAACAGATACTACCTTTGGATCTTTTATTGAAAGTTTAGCCATTATCAAATTGCCTTAAATAAGGCTTTAAGCCCCAAGTAAAATTTAGAAACCTATTTATTAAAAAGATTATCGTAATTTCTATTCTAAATTAAAAACACAGTCCGGTAAAATATAAAATACTTCAGGCAAGTGAATGATTTGGGTGGAATAGTGTTAATTAGGGAAAACTCAATACTGAATGAATTTAAAAATAATTAGTAGCACTGATCGTCCCAACTCATGGGCATTAAAAGTTTCACATTATGTGAGCGAACTTTACAAGAACAAGGGTATACAAGCTGACGTGATTAGTTTGAAGGACTTTCCTTTAGCTGATGTTACAGGAGGTAAGTATGGTAAAGAATTACCATCCATTAAAAAATTCAGGGAGCCCATTTTAAATGCTGATGCACTTGTATTTGTAATACCGGAGTATAACGGAGGATTCCCGGGAATCCTTAAAATGTTTATCGATTACTTGCCATTTCCCGGCGCATTTGAAAAAATGCCAATGGCATTTATAGGGGAAGCTTCAGGAGCATTCGGTGCGTTGAGAGCTGTAGAACAATTTCAAATGATTGCTAATTACAGAAATGCGCTTCAATTTCCGGAACGTGTTTTTATTCCCAGGGTTTCTAAAGAATTTGATCCGGGAACCGGCTTACATGATGAATTCAAACAAAACCTGTTAGAGTCTCAGGTAGAGAATTTTATTAAGTTTGTTCAGGACAATTCTTAATTGGATTTCAGCATATAACCAACACCATGTAATGTAATTAAATAGCGTGGGTCATCGGGGTGGACTTCGATCTTAGCTCTTAATTTTGAAATATGAACATCTACAGTTCTTGTATTAGTGCTGTATTCGTATCTCCATACTTTTTCAAGCAGTTCATCTCTGGAAACAGGATTGTTAGCATGAGATAGTAAATATCTTATCAACTCTACCTCTCTTGCAGTTAGCTCAATAGTTTTATTACCCGGGTGAACAGCTTCACTTTCTGCAAGATCCAACTTAACTTCTCCCAATTGGAGAATATCAACTTCACCGGTATTGGAATAAGTTCCAGCTCTTCTTAAACGTGCTTTAATTCTGGCTAATAATTCTTTAACTCCAAATGGTTTAGTGAGATAGTCATCTGCTCCAAGTTCAAGACCTTTTACTTTATCGGTTTCCTGATCTTTGGCAGTAAGCATAATTATGGGAAAAGTGTACTTGAGTTCTCGCACATCTTTGCAAATGTCATATCCACTTTTTCCGGGCAACATAATATCCAGTATCATCAGATCAGGATTATGCTCCTTTACCATTTCAACTGCGCTTTCACCATCTTCACTTACAAACACAGTAAACCCTTCACCTTCCAGAGTATCCTGAAGTGTAAATATCAGACTTGGTTCATCCTCAACTATCAGGATTTTAGAACTCTTCTCTGCCATATCTTATTAATTTGAGATTGTAAAATTGGATAATACTACTTTTTTTTGAGTTGTTTTAAATTTCTTGAGTATTAAGTTTCGGAAAAGAGAGCACAAAAGTTGTTCCTACGCCATATTCACTGTCTACATGAATATCACCTCCATTTAACAGAACAAGGTTTCTTACAATACTCAATCCTAATCCATGACCTTTAGTTTTAGCAACCAGAGTTTCTTCAACTCTGTAAAATTTCTTAAATATATTTTTCAGCTCATTCTTCTTTATTCCAACGCCATAATCTCTAACCGAGAGCTTTACCTGTGCTTCATCTTCAAAAAGCTTAATCTCTATTTTCTTGGTATCTGAACTATATTTAAGGGCGTTCTCTACAAGATTTCCCAGAATAGTTTCTATACTATCACTGTCAGCTTCAATCATAAATTCTGTTTCATTTTCAAAGCTATAAACCAGATCGAACTCATTATTCTGAATGAACTCTTTGTTCTCTTCAAGATAATGATCAACTAAATATTTCAAATCCTGAGGTTTCGTATCTACAAGAGTTTGACCTGCGTCATACTTCGCAACATCCAGAAGTTTCTCGATCATTTTTCTGAGGCGAATTGATTCATCATAAATATGAGCGCCGTATTTTTTTAAACGTGCAGGTTCTGTTACACGACCATCAGAAATATTTTCTCCTGCAGCTTGCATTACAGCCAAAGGTGTTTTTAACTCATGAGTTACATTAGCTAAAAATCCTGCCTGTCTCATGGAAAGTTCTCTTTCTTTTTGTGCTGTATAAAACATAAAAAGCAAAGAGCCCACCAGAAACATAACTGCAAAACCCAAAACTATAATATTTTTCCGAAAAGTATCCTGATATGCTGAAGTTATTGGTGGATTAAGAAAGGCTACTTTTAAAATCCAATCGCTGAAAAACCTTGGAAAACGAACCCTGTTGTCTACAAGATCAACACTAAAGTCTACAGATGAGTTATTGGAAGCTAAAACAATATCTCTGCGGTGATCATGTAACCAAACGATGGTACCATCATTCTCGATACCTCCAAAATACTCATAAATAAGAGGTGCAATTAGTTTTTCAACAATAGCTTCCTGATTTAATATAAAAGTGAAGTACCCGATTACTCTGTTCTCCGTCAAATTTATTAATCCTATATTCATGCTTCGGTGTGCATCAAATTCAATCATAGAACGCCACCTGAGGTCAAAGTTGTTGATCTGAATCCGTGTGGCTGAACGAATAAGTCCGACTCCGTCACAAACCAAGCTACTATAGTTTTGAGTGGTTTCCATTTTTTTGTCACTTTGATTGAAATAATAAATGGATGTTCCTGCTTCACAAGGATCTTTTGAAGCAGGAGTATAATAAACGGAAGAAGTGTAGGGATTATCTGCAAGATCAATAAAGATCTTTTCGAGAGTTTTGGAAAGTGTTCCATTGTCTTGCAGCGATTCTTCCGCCTGGTTATCTATATTTAGGAGTTTAGTAAAAGGCTGATAAATTTCACTTTGAACCAGAGTGGTAATTTCTTCAGCTTTTTTGAGTTGTCGTTCACTTTCACTTTCGGTAACTCTTTCTCTGATATCATAGAGACTAAATACATTCATACCTGTAAGTGCAATAATTGCAACCAACCCAAGCATCAGCAATATCCAACGGAGGAGTCGGTTACGCCCAATTTTTTTAGCAGTTATGAAATTCATTTACCTAAAATAGAAGAATCTTCAGTTCCATCCTTTAAATGGAAGTAAAAAAATGAATACGAATTAAGAAAAGGAGAATTAAAGCTTCTCGAAATTTTTCTCCAATGATTCCTTTAGTACATCAAACTCAATTGGCTTAACCAAATAATCCAGATAGTTTGTTTCTTTAGCTCTCTCAACATGGTAAGGATCTGAATTTCCGGTAATATAAATTACAGGTACATCAGAAAATTTTCTGATTTCAAGCATTGCATCAATTCCATCCATTTCACCTTCCAAAGAAATATCCATTAAGATCAGATCAGGCTTTATTCGCTTTGCTACTTCAATGGCTGTTTTACCATATACTAATTCACCCTCAGCACCATAACCAAGTTTTTCCAGATAGCTTTCGTAAAGCAGATTAAGGATGAGATCGTCTTCAACGATCATAACCGTTTTCTGTTTATTGTCCATAGTATTAGCTCTTCTTAAATCAGCTTATATAATAAGAGGATTAATGGATAAAGAAAATTCTTATTAGTAAAGATTTTAATAAGCTGTAATTAAGAAAATCTTCCTTTTTGATCTGTTTCAACGGTTTAAACTAAATAAGTTGCCTCCTTGATCTTATTATAGTATTCTGTTTTGATTTTTAGTAATGTTTCTTGTTGGCTTGGGGTATAGAAAATTTCGCAGATGAATGACACAAACCGTCAGTACAAAAAGCATTCTGTCAACAGCTTGAATGTTGATAAGAAAGTTGTTGGTATATTACTGGTATTTATATCATTGGTAATTTTTATTCTGATTTCTATAATCATTTCTACAAATTCACTTTCAGCACTTCGTGGATTTGCATCTTTTCAAACTAATTGGACTACAGCCCGAAAAGACGTCACATTTCAGTTGGTAAATTATCTTCGAACTCAGGACGAGCAATATAAAGCCGGTATGGAAAGTTCGGTCAAACTTATCAAAGAGATGGAACAGGTAAGAGTGGAATTAATGAACGATAATACCGACAAACAATTAGTACGGGATTTATTGTTAAAATCTCATTCGGTACCGGAAGATATCACTAAAATGATAACCACTTTTGAAAACTTTCATGAGTTTAGTGAATTTAAAGAAACTATTATACTTTGGATTGAGTCGGATAAACTTATTTATGAATTAGAAGATATTTCGGATAGTGCTGCTTATGCTATTCAGGAAAATGAGTTCAGTTCAGAAGTCCGGGAAAATTTAATACGAACGGTAATTGAATTGGATGATAAGCTAACTGAAATGCAATTCAGATTGTCGAGGTCTCTGGCATCAGGAACAGAACTTCTGAATCTGGTCATAATAGTTGTTATTATTTCTTTGGTAGTTATTTTAATTATTACAGGAGGTATACTTTCTAACAGGTTTTTAAAAGTATAGAAAAGTGGAGCCTTGAAATAGAATTAAGTGAGCAAAAATACAGATCACTATTCGAGCAAAACCCAAATGCAGTATTTTCGATTTCAGCTGAAGGCAAACTGATTAATGCCAATATAGTATTAGAACAAATGATCGGTTATTCCACTCAGGAAATGAAAAACTCTACTTTTAATAGGTTTGTGGATCAGTCTGAAGCTGAAAAAGTCCAGAGACATTTTTTGCTGGCTTTGCGCGGAAAATCTCAAACTTATGAAACAAGAATATTAAAGGAAGACGGAACTTACTTCTCCGCTGAGGTTACCAACCTTCCAATATTAGTTGATGGAAGTATTACAGGTATTTATGGTGTAATTAATGATATAACCCATAGAAAAGAAGCCGAGCAAAAAATTAAAGATCAACTTGTTGAAAAAACCTATCTGTTGTCTGAAGTTCATGACCGTGTAAAAAATAATCTAGCTTTGGTTTCAACCTTAGTTCAGCTTCAGCAAAACGAAATAGAAAAAGAGAACAGGAGCGAAAGTTTTGTAAATACAGTTTCACGAATAAGATCAATGGCTCTGGTGCATGAGAGATTGTATCAAAATGAAAGCTTTTCCAGTATTAGAATGGATGAGTATTTAGGTGATCTGGTAGAAAATCTTCAGCTTAAGGGGTATCAGAAAATCAAAAAACCAAAACTGGAACTGGAAACAAATCCTGTGTTTCTGAGTATTGAACAGGCTATTCCAACAGGATTGCTTTTAAACGAAGTATTAGTAAATGCATTTAAATATGGAACGGATTCTTTAAACCCTGTTATAAAAGTAAGTATGTTGGAAAGGGAGGGAGAAGTAATTATTAAAGTAGCTGATAACGGCCCGGGACTCCCTAAAAACTTTGAATTAGAAAAGCCCGAAACACTGGGCTTCAGGTTGGTTTCGGTATTACTTAAACAATTGAAAGCCGGTTTTGTGATCAACAATGATAGCGGAGCTACCTTTACATTTCGGTATAAGATCGAAAAGCCGGTGACCTCCAAAAGAGCGATGAAGCGAAGGCTTGTGAATTAATTAAAGAAATGTACCAAAAACAAAAAAGCCCTGCAACTCTGTAAATACATGAGCTACAAGGCTTTAAAGTACCCGAGGCCGGGCTCGAACCGGCACTCCAATTTAATTAGAATTGGATTTTAAGTCCAACGTGTCTACCAATTCCACCACTCGGGCGTGATTTTAAGAGCCTCAAATATAAGGGTATAGTTTCTTCTTCTACAAAAACTATTTCAGATTTTTTTTGATCCACTTGATTTGATAAAGTCTGTTAACCAAGATTGATTTTCTACAGATATGAATTAAGTTCCTAAATAACTTTTTAGCATGAGTTTACACTATTAACTAACTACAAAAATTCGCTAGCTATGAAGAAATTCAATTTACTTACGCTTGTAATATTCCTGATTGCAAGCTCATCCTCAGTATTTGCACAGGATAAATCAAAAGTAGCATCTACAAATTATAATGCACTTGAGCTCAGAAATGTGAGCACGGGATTTGCATCGGGACGTATAGCCGATATTGCTATTCATCCTGATAACGAAAATGTGTGGTACGTTGCAGTCGGTTCCGGAGGTGTTTGGAAAACAGAAAATGCATCCATCACATGGAAACCTATTTTTGATAATCAATCATCGTATTCAATTGGTAGTATTGCTATAGATCCTAGTACACCTTCTACCGTTTGGGTAGGGACAGGAGAGAATGTAGGAGGACGTCACGTCGGTTTTGGAGACGGAATTTATAAAAGCACCGACGACGGGAATTCATGGGAGAATATGGGTTTAAAAGAGTCTGAGCATATTTCAACTATTATTGTTCATCCCACAAATTCTGACATTGTTTGGGTAGCTGCTCAAGGTCCACTTTGGAATAAAGGTGGGGAAAGAGGATTATACATGACCGAAGACGGCGGAGATACATGGACTAAAACGCTTGGAGATGACGAGTGGACAGGAGTTACAGATATTGTGATCGATCCGAGAGATCCTGAGGTACTTTACGCTGCAACATGGCAACGACACCGAACAGTAGCGGCTTATTTAGGAGGTGGACCTGGAAGTGGTTTACATAAATCAATTGACGGTGGAAAAAGCTGGATGGAGCTTAAGAGTGGTATTCCTGGGTCTAATCTTGGGAAAATTGGTTTAGCAATCTCGCCACAAAATCCCGATATCGTATATGCAGCAATCGAGTTGGATCATACGGAAGGCGGTTTATTCATGACTGAAAATGGTGGGGCAAGCTGGAGAAAAATGTCCGATATGGTTTCAGGCGGTACAGGACCTCATTATTATCAGGAGTTATATGCTTCTCCACATCATTTTGGAAGGATTTATTTGATGAATGTAAGAACAATAGTATCTGATGATCATGGGAGAACGTATCAAAATATTTCAGAAAGAAACAAGCACTCTGATAATCATGCACTTGCATTTCGGTCTGATGAACCGGATTATTTATTGATGGGGTCGGATGGAGGTATTTATGAAACCTTCGATCATGGTGATAACTGGAGATATATTCCAAATCTTCCTCTTACTCAGTATTACAAAGTTGCGGTCGATAATGAAAAGCCGTTTTACAATATGTATGGAGGAACTCAGGATAATGGTACCCATGAAGGTCCTTCCAGAACTGATTTGAATGAAGGAATCAGAAATGCAGACTGGAAGCATATTCTTTTTGCTGACGGACATGATACTGCAACAGAGCCCGGTAATCCTGATATTGTGTATGGAGAAACTCAACAGGGTGGATTACACAGAATAGACCGTAAATCAGGCGAAGTTGTATACATTCAGCCACAGGCAAGAGAAGGCGAAGGATTTGAAAGATTTAATTGGGATGCTCCGATTTTGATCAGCCCGCACAGCCCAACAAGGCTCTACTTTGCTTCTCAACGAGTATGGCGGTCTGATGATCGCGGCGATAGCTGGACTCCTGTTTCTGAAGATCTTACAAAAGACCAGCAAAGAATTACTTTACCTATTATGGGTAAACAGCAAAGCTGGGATAATGCCTGGGATGTTGGTGCAATGTCTGTTTATAATACCATTACTTCGTTAGGTGAATCTCCGTTGGAGGAAGGTTTATTATATGCCGGAACCGATGATGGAATTATTCAGGTTTCGGAAAACGGTGGAGAAAGCTGGACAAGGATAAATGTCGGCGATATCAGAGGAATTCCTGAAACTGCTTTTGTAAATGATATTCGTGCCGACCTTCATAATGCTAATACGGTTTACGCAGCATTAGATAATCACAAATATGGTGACTTCAATCCTTACTTAATCAAAAGTACAAATCGAGGAAAATCGTGGACTTCTATAACAGGAAATTTACCTGACAGGCATTTGGTATGGAGAATGGTACAGGACCATATAGATGAAGATCTTCTTTTTGCAGCTACTGAGTTTGGTGTTTTCTTTACAGTAGATGGAGGAAATGAATGGGTTGAACTTAAAGGTGGAGCACCAACTATATCATTCAGAGATATTACCATCCAGAGAGAACAAAACGATCTTGTGGCAGCTTCATTTGGCAGAGGATTTTTTGTGCTGGATGATATTAGTCCGTTAAGAAATATTGATGAGGAAACGCTGAATAGTGATGCAGTTTTATTCCAAAGCAGAGACGCTTTCTGGTTTCTTCCAAGAAGTGTGGAAATTGATCCCGGAGCCTCATTTTACACTGCTGATAATCCACCTCACGGTGCAGTATTTACTTACTATCTGAGAGATGGATATTCAACCTTGGAGTCTGACAGGAAAGAAAGAGAACGTGGATTAGATGGAGATGCTGATGTTACTTTCCCCGGATGGGATGCACTGGAAAGTGAAATGAGGCAAGAAAAGCCAAGCATAAAAATTACTATCAGAGATGCGAATGACAATATTGTAAATCATGTAGACGGATCAGCTTCTAAAGGAATACACAGAGTCAACTGGGAAATGACCTATATGTCGAAAAATGTTGTTCCTTTAGACAGGCCTCGTGGTGGTGGTGGTTTCTTTGGGGGTGGATTCCCTGTGGTTCCCGGAACTTATACTGCTACTCTTGCTGTGGTAGAAAATGGTGAGTATAAAGAACTTTCAGAACCAATGTCTTTTGATCTTGTTCCTTTACGAGAGCCTACTCTGGATAGGGTTTCTGATGAAACACGTTTGGAGTTTCAGGATAACCTGATTTCATTTCAGAATAATATGACTCAATTCTCCAATAAGCTAGAAAAGCACATGGATAAAGTAGATGCTATGAGAAGAGCTTTAGGTAACGCAACCAATGCACATCCTGAGCTTATGAAAGAACTTTATGACGCTCATATGAAGTTGTTAGATTTCAGAGAACAAATGCAAGGCAGCGAAGCTAAAGGGTTGATAGGTGAAAGAAGCGCTCCAACACCGGGCAGTCGTATGTTCACCGGAATAAGAGCAATGTTCTCAACGTACGGGCCAACTCCACTTCACATAAGTACGGTTCAGGCAGGACAGGCTGAATTTGAAGTTATTAATAACAGTTTTGTACAGTTCGAAAATTCTACTTTATCTGAACTTAAACAAAAATTTAACGCAACGGATGCTCCTCCGATTGAGCAATAAATGAAATTCTAAATTTCTAAAAGCCTTGTTGATGTTTCAACAAGGCTTTTTTGTGCAATTAAAAAGTGGCTTTAATTTTTCTGTTTTGTACATTTAATAAGAAGAAAATAAATTGACAAGATATCATGATCAGAAAAGCTCTACCTGTTATTATATGTTTTATACTATCAACAGCAACGATTGCTCAGATTGAAGTTGGTGCTTCATTTGAACTAAGAGATGAGGAGCCTCAAAGCGGATTTGGAGTTCGAATCCAGTCAGGTTTTTTTAATTCCATACCGGTAGTTAATTTTGGGCTGAGAGCTCACTTTAGCTACTTTAGTGAAACGAATAATATCGACGAAACTACATTTTCATACGATAAGAGCATTGAGAATTACGATTTTGGCTTAGCTGCATATGCCGGAATAACTTTGGGGTTACTGGAACCTTACGTAGGCGCTGGATTAGGTTCAGAGACAGTTGATTTAAGCGCAGAAGATTTCTCAAATACACCTCCCCCTGGACAGGAACCCAGTGAGGAAGAAGAATCGAATATTTACTGGAACACCTTTGCGGGAGCAAAAGTGACTGTTATTCCATTGGTTAAACCATTCGTTGAATACAGGTTTTCAGGCAGGCAACTTGAAATACCCGATATTAATGACAAGACCGGAAGAATAATATTTGGGGTTGTACTTAGTTTTTAATTTTAGTTAACTACTAACAGCGGTTTTGTATATGCATAACCGCTTTTTTTATACGTTTTATTTTCAATTTTAAAATGATAAATGGAAACCATCTTATACAGCTGAATGTTTGTTAGTAAGAATGAGTGAATTAAAAGAAATAGCACGCAAAGATTTAGACAATCTTAAACTTAAAAAAGCCCAGAAGCAGGATCTGAAACAGCTTCTGGAAGAATGCCGTGAATATATAGGCGAAGTAGACGAAAAGCAGATAGAAAAAGCCTTTAAATTATGCTATTTGTCACATGATGGAATGGTCAGAGCCTCAGGTGAACCTTATTACTACCATCCCGTTGAAGTAGCCAAAATTGTAGCAAGGGAAATTAATATAGATGAGATATCTGTAATAGCAGCTCTTTTGCATGATACTGTGGAAGATACTCTTGTTACCCTTGATGATATTGAATATTGGTTTGGTAAACAGGTGGCTATTATCATAAATGGAGTCACAAAAATAGAAGGGGTCTTTAAAAGTAGAGACAGCAAACAGGCTGAGACGTTTATGAAGCTACTTCTCTCCATGGCCGAAGATATACGTGTAGTTCTGATTAAGTTTGCAGACCGGCTACACAATATGCGAACAATTCATCATCTGAAAAGAGAAAAGCAATTAAAGATCGCAAATGAAACTATGGATCTTTATGCCCCCCTTGCTCACCGTTTTGGTTTATTCAGGATTAAAAATGAACTTGAAGATCTTTGCTTTAAAACTCTGGACCCTACCTCATTTAAGTTTGTGGCAAGAAAGTTAAAGGAAAAGAAGGAGTCGAGAGAGAAGTTTATAAAGCAATTCATGACTCCGGTTCAAAAACAGTTAGAAGAGTTAAAACTGGCTTTTGAAATTAAGGGAAGGCCTAAACATATTTACTCAATTTATAAGAAAATGCAACGCCAGCAGAAGCCTTTCGAGGAGATCTACGATCTTTTCGCAATCAGGGTGATTCTGGAACAACCCCACACAAAAGAAGATTGCTGGAGGGTATATTCAATTTTTACAGACTGGTATACTCCTATACCAGAGCGTTTTCGGGATTTTATCTCAGTACCTAAAGCGAATGGGTATCAGTCTTTGCATACCACTGTAATAACAAATCAGGGGAAAAAAGTTGAGGTTCAAATTCGAACCAGAAAAATGGATGACATTGCCGAGAAAGGTCTTGCTGCTCACTGGAAGTATAAAGAAGGAGAACAGGAGGGGTCTGAAAGCTTAGACAAATTTGTGAATTGGGTAAGGGATGTTCTGGATAATCCCCGCCCTGATGCAGCCACTGATTTTGTAAAAGATTTCCAACTTAATTTATATCAGGAAGAGTTGTATGTTTTTACACCTAAGGGTGAGCTTACCACTCTGCCAAATGGAGCAACTGCAATCGATTTCGCTTTTGATATTCATAGTGAGGTAGGTGAGCGCGCTATGGCCGCCAAAGTAAATGGTAAAATGGTACCGCTTCGCCAAAAACTTTCAAACGGGGATCAGGTTGAGATCTTAACCGGTAATAAGATCAATCTAAATGTAGACTGGATCGACGATGTTGTAACACATAAGGCTAAATCAAGAATCAGACAATTCATCAAGCAAAAGGAAAGAACTGTATCTGATGAAGGGAAAGCGGCTTGGGATAAACGAGCAGAGAGAGGAAAAGTGGAAATCAGTGATCAGGAGCTCACTAAATTTGCAAAAATGTTTGATTTTACAACAACCCAGGACTTGTTTTATGCAATCGGGGCTGGCTCGTTTGAAGTCAATAAACTGTTCAGCGAAGTAAAAAAATATAAGAGCACCGGCCGTATTGAAGAGGGACAGGTTGAGAATACAAAAATAACTGAAGATGAAATTCAGAAAAAATACATAAATGAAGCGCGCTCGGTAGGTGATGGTAAATCTCTGATTATAAATGGTGAACTGAGCAATGTTAAATATTCATATGCCAATTGTTGTAATCCCATCCCCGGTGATGATGTAATTGGATTTATAAGCAGGACCGGAGATATTAAAATTCATCGTTCAATGTGCAATAATGCTCTTCATTTAATAAAAACTGAAGGGGAGCGCATTGTAGATGTAGACTGGTCTAAGAACTTAGAAACCAAATTTCTTGGAGCTGTAAAAGTAATTGGGGAAGATCGTGTAGGAATGATTAATGATATCACGGACGTACTTTCTAAATCTCTTTCAACCAATATGAAAAGTATAAATGTAAATAGTGATAGCGGTATGTTTGAAGGAATTATATCAATCTATGTTGATGGCTTACAGCACCTTAAAAAAATAATGAAAAGGTTGGAACGAGTAGAGGGAGTAAAAAATGTTTTGAGATATGAATAACTTTAACATTATTAATTTTTGAGAATCTATACTTGTAAGTATATTGCTAGCAATGATTAAAATCGCTTTAGGTTTCAAATTAAGCAAAAGTCAATAGCGAATAGATCAGGAAGGACAATGCGGGTTAACACTCGCTCTAATTAAACAACTATAACTATGATGACATATACAAAACGTGATGTGGTACGTCGTGTAGCTGAAGCACAGGACGAAGCAATGATAAATGCAGAACCATGGGTTGATGCAGTAATTGTTGCATTAAGAGAAATAATGATGTCTGCGGATACAGAGTGCAGAATCGAAATCAGAGATTTTGGAGTGCTTGAGGTTAAAGAAACCAAAGCCAAGCCAAAGGCCAGAAATCCAAAAACAAACGAAGTTATATACGTTCCGGCACACCGTAAAACTCATTTTAAGCCTAGTAAGCTGATGAAATCTTTCTTACGCCAACCATTGGAAGACGTAAAAAAGAAATAACTGTGCAAAACTATGCACGCCTGATCGGAATTGACGTTGGCAGGAAACGCTGTGGACTTGCTCAGACCGATCTTTTACAAACTTTCGCCTCACCAGTGGGGACTTTTTCGCCAGATGAAATCATAATTAAGATATCTCATATGGTGGAAGAGTCTCCTGTTGAGGGCTTTGTTATAGGCTGGCCTTTAACCCCCGAGGGTAAAGAGGGTAAAGCCACCAAAATGGCGCAGGAATTTATAAACAGGATAAAAAAAATACACCCCAATATTCCGGTTTTTAAAGTTGATGAAAGATATACTTCTAATCAGGCTTTAGACGTAATGATTGAATCGGGAATCCCCAAAAAGAAACGAAGAGAAAAAGAACGTGTGGATAGAATTGCTGCAGCCCTTATCTTGCAGAGTTTTCTAGATTCAAAAGATTAATTTATATGCCAATTTTACCCATTGTAACATACAATGACCCGGTACTGAGAAAAGAAACTGAATCAGTAAAGGAGCTAACCAATGATATTGCTGAACTTATCAGTAATATGATAGAAACCATGTATAACTCAGATGGAGTGGGGCTTGCAGCTCCTCAGATAGGGAAGTCATTAAAGCTTTTTGTGATGGATGGTGATCCCGTTCTTGAAGATGATGAAGAAAAGCATGGAGTAATGGTTTTTATCAACCCTGAATTAATTGAAAAGAAAGGCAAAAAGATTCCAATGGATGAAGGATGCCTTAGCATTCCTGAAATTCGGGAGAAAGTATTCCGGCCCGAAACAATTACAATACGTTATAAAGACAAAGAATTTAAAGACAGAGAACAAGAGTTTTCTGGTTGGATGGCAAGGATCATTCAACATGAATTCGACCATTTAAATGGAGTTTTATTTATTGATTATTTAAGCTCTTTTAGGAAAAGAATGGTAAAATCTGATCTGGAAGAAATTGATTCAGGAAATATTGAAGTAGAATATCCGGTAGTGCCAAGAGGTTAATATGAATATTGTTTTTATGGGTTCTCCGGATTTTGCTGTTCCAAGTCTGGAGAAAATATACAATTCAAAACACACTATAAAAGCTGTTGTAAGTAATGTAGACAAAAGAAGAGGAAGAGGTTCTGAGGTTGCCCCAACTGTTGTTAAAGCAAAAGCATTAGAGTTAGGACTACCGGTGATAGAAGTTGAAGATCTAAAATCCGAAGAATTTAAAAGTGCTTTAGAAGCTTTAAATCCCGATTTATTTGTAGTGGTTGCTTTTAGGATACTACCAAAAACCATACTTGAAATCCCTAAAATAGGAAGTATTAATCTTCATGCTTCCCTTTTACCTAAATATCGGGGAGCTGCACCCATTCATTGGGCAGTAATAAATGGTGAAGACGAGACCGGGTGCACCATCTTTTTTCTGGATGAAAAAGTTGATACGGGAAATATTCTTCTTCAGAAGGCTATTAAAATTGATGAAAACGAAACAACGGGTGAGCTTTATTCAAAGCTTATGGAAGAGGGCAGCCATCAACTTATAAATGCTATTAACCTTATTGATTCAGGTAATTATAATTTAATAAAACAGGAAGATTCAAAAGCAACTCCTGCTCCTAAACTGTTCAATGAAAATACAAGAATAGATTTTGGAAAAACCAGTATAGAAGTTCATAATTTAATCAGAGGATTAAACCCTTTTCCGGTTGCCTGGACAACATGGAATGATGAAAAAATAAAAATTTTCAGATCTTTACCGGGGCCTGCTATAACTGTTGAACAAGGTGGATTATTGAAAAAAAATGGGAAATTACTGGTAGGATGTGGCAGCGGAACACTGGAAGTTTTAGAACTTCAGCTGCCCGGGAAAAAAAGAATGAGCGCCACAGATTTTATTAACAGTAATAACGTAGAAGGTTTTTTCCTATGACTCTAATTTTATTATTAATTAATTTGAGAATACGAGCACGTTTTTTATCATCTGGAAAATAATACGTAACAGAAACTCTATATGGATCAACCTCAATTAATTATAGCTGCTAAATCCGGAGATGAAGCCGAAGTAGTTAAACTTATTAAGTCTAAAGCAGATGTTAATGAATCTACATCGAGTGGAACTAATGCACTTATTACAGCCGCCGAAAAGAATCATTTAAATATTGTTAAGCTTCTTGTAAATGCAGGAGCAGATCTGAATGCAGAAACTAAGATGGGAGGTACAGCTTTAAACAAAGCTGCGGAGAATGGTAATATTGAGATGATGAACTTGCTCTTTGAAAAAGGAGTAGAAATTGGTGGTATGGCTGTAATTGTTGCATCCAGAGCCGGAAAAATGGAAGCTGTCAAACTTCTGGTTGAGAAAGGGGGAGATGTAAACGCTCAACAAAGATGGGGGCATACAGCTTTAATGTTGGCTGCAAAAAACGGACATCATGAGATTGTGAAATTTCTAATTTCTTCCGGAGCTGATGTGAAGTTACGTGATAAAAATGGTGATACGGCAATGATGATTGCTACTGAAAATGATCAGGAAGATATAGCGATTCTGTTACGTAGAGCTGGTGCAGTTACGGAGAAGAAGCCCGAAAAAGAAAAACCCGCTCCAATCGATTTAGAAGATGTTGAAGACGATGAAGATAACGATCTTATAGACGATTCAGATGTCGATGATCTGTTATCAGAAGAAGACTCACCTGATGATGTTGAGCTAGACGATTAATTCAAATAATTCGTCAAGTTCCTGACTGGTATTAAGTACATTTGGCGAAATCCGGATCGTAGAGTGAAGATCAAAGGGCCTGAATACAAACCCGTGTTCCCGGTATAAATTTTTTGCTAATTCAGAAGTTTTTGTGTCTTTAATTTCTATTACAAATAAAGAACCTGAAAGCTCCCAGTCTGCCGGTGAACGCCAGTAAGTTCTAGGATTTTTTTCGGCAAGTATTTTTGCATGGCTCCACAAATCCTTTAGGTAATCAGTTTTACCATTCCCATCAATTTTTGATTGAAAATCCAAAGAATGTCCTAAAGTGAGAACCTCAGGTAAATTTCTTGTACCGTAATCTTCATATTTCCGGGCAGAATCTGCCCATTCTTTTTGTCCCCAGGTAACCCAAACAGGATCGAGTTCTTTCTGAATTTTTTTGCTGAAATATGCAACACTGACTCCTTTTGGAGCCTGAATCCACTTGTGAGCACTGGTACCAATTACATCAATGTCTAACTCTTTTACATCGATGGGAATCATCCCCATAGTTTGTGCCGTATCTATAGAAACAAAAGGAACCCCTTTTGCTCGAGCCAAAGCTGTTATTTCTTTTACAGGTTGCCGAACTCCAAAAGTGTTATCAATATGAGGGATAACAACTAACTTTGTATTAGAGTTAATATATCTGTCATAAAGATTCAGAATTTCTTCTTTAGTAATTGATGACAGATCATCAACAGGGATATCAAAAGTTTTTACAGTATATCCTCTTTTTTTAGAATGGATATGGAATGGAATACTTGCTCCGGCATGATTCAGGTTACAAAACAAAACTTCATCTGTACTTTTAAGAGGCAATCCTAATGCCAAAAGGTTATACACTTCAGTAGTGTTATGCGGAAAACTGATTTCATCTGAATTAGCATTAATAAAATAAGCAGCTTTTTTTCGGACATTTTGAACCGGTTCATCCCATTCACCACTCCACATATAGAACCAGGGATTGGATTCACAAAGTGATAAATATTCGCGGTGTGCTTCCTGCACTATCTTCGGAATAGTCCCAATTGATCCATGGTTCAGATACTTAACATTTCTATTAAGGGAATAGTCACTTTTAGATGGTAGTTCAGTATCCGTAAATTTTCTGATCAATTTTTTTTGAAATACGGTTTCAATTGGAGCAAGCATTGAAAGTGCAGAAACAGAAGAGCCGGCAGCCAGTGTTTTGAGGAAATCACGTCGTGATGTATTCATTTTCTTTAATTTGATGTTAATACGTCAACCAATTTATTTAAATCATCCGAATCGTTATACACATTCGGAGACACTCTGATAGCATCGCCACGATAAGAGACAAAAATATTTTCATTCAATAGTTTGTCTTTAATATTGTTTATATTTTGATTTCCTGCCAAACGAATTCCAAATAAATTTGAAGCGCGATATTGTTCTTCTTCAATTATAAAACCACTATTCCTTAATTTTGAAATAGGTTGTTCTACAAGATCGACTATATATTTATTGACATTAACCGGCTTCCATTCATTTAACTTTTTCAGTGCCTGAAGCATCATCGGAACCAAAATAAAATTACTATGCTCGCCAACTTCATAACGGAGCGCTCCGGGCTGGTACTCAGTGCTATAGTTTACAAGATTAGAAAAGTTCTCGCTTTCGAACCGGTTAATCCAATTCTGCTCGATGGGTACTCCTGAATCAAAAGCAGAACTGTAGTAAGCCATTCCGATACTATATGGCCCCATTAAAGATTTGTATCCTGCTGCAATCAGAGCATCAGGCTTTAGTTGTTGGATATCAAACGGTATAGCTCCTAAAGACTGAGTTCCATCGATAACTAACCATGCATCTACTTCGAAAGTTTTCTGTCTAATCGACCTGATATCAAACGTAGTTCCGTCGGCCCAATGAATATGTCCACATGCCACCATCTTAGTTTGGTTATTAATAGCATTCAGAATCTGTTCATTCCAAAGTTTTCCTCTTTTATTCTCAGAAAGTGGAGGAGGAATGGTGATAATTTCTGCATCAGCTCTTCCAGCTACTTCCTTCCAAGGGTAAACATTACTCGGAAACTGTTCTCCAACAAGTATAATGTTATCTCCTTTATTCAGTTTCAAATTCTTTGCTACATTAGCCATTCCATAAGAGACGGAAGGAATTGCAACACATTGATGGCTTTGATTACAATTAATAAGGCGGGCAAATTCATCTCTTAAGGAATCTGATTCAGTAAAAAAATCCTCACCAGAAATATTATTTGGTTGTCTTTTTTTCTTGATTCCATTTATCCCGGCTTCCTCAACACATTGCATCAGGGGCGACATATATGCGCAATTCAGATAAGTAATATCAGAGTTGAGATTAAACTCAGCTTTTTTGCAATTCATAACTGGATTTTAATTGAATATAGGTTTTGAAATCAAACCTAAGTATAAAATTTAGGTTTTAAAGTTTTTCAATAAATACGAAATGATTATTTCCTTAAAATGACACGTTTTATATAAAACTATTGTACTATTAGGTGTATTTTAGCAATACTTATTAGAGAATATGACAATTAGAATAGCGAATACAAAAGATATTTCGGAAATCCTGAGATTAAATGAGGCCGAAGTACCTCATGTTAGTAGTATCAGAAGAAAAGATTTTTTAAAATTTCTGGAAATAGCTTCTAATTTTATAGTAGTAGAAGTTGAAGGGGGAATTGCAGGGTTCTTAATTTCGTTAAGAGAAGGAACTGACTATGGGAGCGTAAATTATAAATTCTTCCTCAACCATTATGGTAAATTTGAATATGTTGACAGGATTGTCATAAAGGATGAGTTCAAAAGAAAAGGATTGGGAAGAAAGCTATATGAATTTCTTTTTGAAAAAAATGAAACTGATTTGGTTTGTTGTGAGGTTAACTTAAAACCTCAAAACCCTGACTCTGTAGCTTTTCATCAAAAACTTGGGTTTAAGGAAAAAAGTAAACTGATAACCAACAGCGGAGAAAAGATGGTAAGCATGTTGGTCAGAGATCAGTGAGATTCTCATTTATTCTCGAAATACCAGAACCCGTCAATAATATCCAGATATACACCGTCAAAACCGGAATCAATAATTAGCTGAGTGTAAGAATCATTTTCTCCATAAATAATTTTTTGCCATTCTTTATTCCAATATCTCACTTTATAGTTACCGGGCCAGTTCGGGTTTTCTGCTTCAATCCATTTCAACTCAGTGTTATCCCATTTTTTTTGCCAATAAAAACGATAATCTTCAGCTTCACCAATACTCATATAACTTATAAGTAGTCTTTTTCCACCATTTTTTTTCATTCTGATTTTCCGGAGATCTTCTTTGGTGAAAGGTTTTCCCCAGAAAAAAGCATCCATAATAAATATATCAAAATTGGTTTCACTTAATGCAGAAAGTAAGTCTTCTTTTGAATCATAATTTTCGTAATTCAGCAAATAAAGAAAGTTTTTGGCATCAGATAGTGAGTTAATATCATTGTTATTTCTATTTTTAATAAAATCAGACGATGCTGGTATGTAGGTAAGTTCCCGTTCCGGGGCTGGGAATGAAATAAACCCATTTAAGGAATTTTTTTTATAAGATCGTTCTATTTGTTGAATCTCATCAGTGTAGTCAGTAACAAGTATTGTTTTGCCCTCTTTCCTGGCAGTTCTGAGAAACCGCAGTAAATATTCTCTGCTGTCTACCGGAGTAGCTGTATTATCTCCGTTATAACCGAATTCCAGATTTTCTTGCCCTAATCCATCTACTACTGATAGGTAATCTTCTGCAATATCTCCGTCAGAACTGAAAAGCAGATCATGCCCGTTTTGTGGAATAACTATAAAGTCATGATCTTGCTTTCTGGAAAAATCAGCAATATCGATGACAAAATTTCTCATTTCATTTCTGTAATCTATTCTCTCATTTGGAGATGATGAGGCACAGTTGAGAAGCAAAATGATAGTGAGCAGATATAAAAAAGACTTCATGTTTTATTTGATGAACAGTAAGATATCAATACTTTAGAGTAAAGAAACTAAGTTTTAAAATTGGAAGAACAATTTAATCAGGCGCTGGAACATTTAAAAGAGTTTTGGGGGTACGAATCTTTTCGTGAAGGACAGGATATTGCTGTTAATTCTGTACTCTCTAAAAACGATACGCTTGTACTTTTTCCAACAGGTGGAGGCAAGTCACTGTGCTATCAGGTTCCGGCAACGGTTTATGATGGAATGACTTTAGTAATATCTCCTTTAGTAGCATTAATGCAAGATCAGGTACAACAACTTGAGAGTCAGGGCATTTCAGCTACATTTATCAATAACACGATTGCCTTTTATGAAGTTGAGCAACGTTTGGTAAACGCAAGAAATGGTATGTATAAGTTGTTATACTGCGCTCCCGAACGTTTAGGAACTGAGCTTTTTCAAAATGAGCTTTCCAATCTTAATATTGATTTAGTAGCTATTGATGAAGCTCATTGTATTTCTGAATGGGGACATGATTTTCGCCCTGCATACAGAGATATAAAAAATAATTTGGAATCACTTTCAAATTCAGCCTCATGGATAGCTCTTACTGCTACAGCAACTCCCGAAGTACGCAAAGACATTCTTGAAAATTTAAAATTCAAAGATCCTGAAATAATTTCACTGGGGTTTACCCGCCCCAATTTAAAATGGTGGGTTGTTGAAACAAATAAAACCCGAGAAAAGATGATACAAGGAGTGATGAAAGGAGCGAAAATCGGAGATGGCTTAATCTACGGTGGTACCAGAAAAAATTGTGAGCATCTGGCTGATTTTTTTTCCAGAAAGGGAATAATATCAGAAGCCTATCATGCCGGTGTTGAAAAGGAAAGGAGAAAAAAAATTCAGAGTCGATGGATCAAAGGGGAAACTCCGTTGGTTGTGGCTACCAATGCTTTTGGGATGGGAATCGACAAACCGGATTGCAGATATGTAATTCATGAATCTATGCCTTTTTCAATCGAAGCTTATTATCAGGAAGCCGGAAGAGCAGGAAGAGACGGGCAAGAAGCTTACCCTATTTTATATTACAAATCATCTGATTATTCAGCTGCTTTAAAGAGAATTGAACAAAGTTATCCTACCAGAGCACAATTGGAAAGGGTTTATCAAACGCTTTGTGATAGCTTTGAACTTGCTGAAGGAGCCATAATGATGGATTCAGCGGTATTGGAACTACCAGCACTTCAGAGAAGATGCAAAGAGCCTTTATCTATAATCAGAACTTCATTGAAGTTTTTGGAACAATTTGGGGTATTGGCGTTAATGCAAGATGTTAAACCTGCTTTCTGCATACAGTTTACTTTAAGCCGTGAGATGCTTCAAAAATTCAAAGAGCGGTGCAATAATCCTGAAAAGGCAGAATTTGTGGACAAACTTGAGAGAGTGCTTAATCCTCAGGCTTTCAATGATATGATTGAAACAGATGAAGAAAGTTTGCTAACATCATTAGACATAAACAGGAATGGGCTTATTAAAGCTCTGAATGTGCTAATGCAAAATGATCATATCCTTGTTTTCACTGTAATCGAAGAGCGGGATTTGGTAAGAATTTTGGAACCAAGATCTGTCAGGTTACCAATCCAAAAAAATGAAGTTGAACAACACAGGAATATATTGCTTTCCAAATTGGAAAAGATGAATTCATTCATAAATTCAGATACCTGTAGAGAAGTTTTTTTAAGAAATTATTTCGGAGACACAGAAAACAAACCCTGTGGGCATTGTGATAATTGCGAGAAGAAAGCAATAAAATCAAATCAATCTCTTATAACTGATGAATTAGTTCAAAGAGCTCTTGATTTACTTTCAAATAGTGATGCATCACTAAAAAAAATTGCTGTGGAATTATCGGTAGAACACGATATGGCTAAAAAAATAATATCCTATCTGCTTAAAGAAAATGCAATTGCTGTTAGTGAAACAGATTCTGATCAATATACTTTACTTGTTGCCTCATGATTCCGTAGTGAATCTAACTTATTAAGAGGGATAAGTTCTCTCTCAATTCTTGAGATCACTGTATCTACTCTTATTTGTTGTTTGTCAATCTGGCTTTGATAATACTGATGACTTTGATGAAACAGATCTTTATCGGCTCCATATTTTTTAAAAATTTCTTGGTACAGAGAATCTACTATCGTACCACTTGTTCCTCTGTTTTGATATACACGTAATAATTCAAGTTCATAAAAAAGATCCAGATAAAGATCTTCATTCATTAACAGATCAGGTTTTTGAACCGGTTGTTCATCTCTGCATGCTGTCAATAGTGATATTCCCAAGAATAGTACAATTGCTTTTTTCACTTCTTATCCCGGATTCTTTGGATTAAGTGGGCGCATAATAAGCTCGTTTATGAGGAAATTATCAGGTGTTTCTAAAACATGGATCAAAGTATCAGATACATCAGATGCCTGCATCATATTAGGATGTTGATCGACTTCATCAATGGCGTCAAAGAAATTTGTAGCTATGGAACCCGGGAACAGACAGGAAACTTTTATCCCATCATATCTGAGCTCCTTAAATAAAGCGTCACTAAAGCCTCTTAATCCATATTTAGTTGCATTGTATGCTGAGATTTGAGGGTTGCCCATTAAACCGGCAATGGAGGAAATATTTACAACATGGCAAACATCTTCATTTTTCTTCATCAAAGGAACAATTAACCGGGTTAAATAGAAAATTCCCGAAAGATTTACATTCAGCATTTTATCCCATTCGGAAATTTTTAAATCATCAACATTTGCAAAGTATCCAAGCCCCGCATTGTTAATCAATATATGCGGATAATTTTCGTCAGAAAATGTTTCTTCTACCCAAGTTTCTAATTCATCACTTTTTGTGATGTCTTGCTGTACCGGAATAAATTTATCTCCAAGCTTTTCTTTAATATTATTAAGCTTATCAATGTTTCTGGCTAAACCATAAACTATTGCACCTTTTTTAACAAGGTCTTTTGAAAATTCTGCTCCGATTCCACTACTTGCACCTGTAACTATCGCAATCTTTGATTTTAAATTCATACTATCCGTTAGATTGATTATTCTCTTATGTGTCTAATGTAATACAAATTCATGAGCAAAAACGATTCAGTAAATCCAAAAAAAACGCTATTTGTTGATATTGGTAACTCATCAATAAAAGTGGCTTACGTTGAGAGTGGCGTATGGCAGAAAGTGAATGATAATTTTAAGTCAGTTACTTACTTTATTTCTTGGTTAACCAATCATTATTCTGAAATTCAAAAATTGATTATTGCCAGTGTCAGAAAAGACCATCTAAATATACTAGAACAAAGTATTCAGGGTATAGATTACAGAGTAATAACAACTGAAAGTATAGATTCTGAAAAATTAGATTACGAAACACCCAAAACGTTAGGTATTGACCGTTATTTAGTTTGTTTAGGAGCACTAAGTCAAGTACATAAAAAGCCAAGTATTGAAGAGCAGTTAAAAGAAGAAAATAAAGTAATAGGTCTTGGGGGAAGAAGTGTAATTGCAGTGGATGCAGGATCTGCATGTACTATAGATTGCATGCATAAAGAAGAAATATTTATCGGAGGTATGATACTTCCCGGGATTTCGGCATTTATACAAAGTTTAAATAAAGTGGCTCCAGAGCTTCCGGAAACCGAGCTTGAGTTTGCAAGCAACTGGATTGGTAAATCAACCAAAGAATCCTTGATACTTGGGCGGTTAGACTTTTTTGCACTAGGAATTGCAGGAATATTTGAGCGTCTAAGAACATATTTTCCTGGTGCAAAAGTATTTATAACTGGAGGAGACGCGCAGATATTCAGCGAATGTTTTAAATTTGTGGAAAGGGGATATTCAGATCCTGTAATAGATGAATTCCTGATCTTTAAGGGAATGAAAACTTTTATTGACGAATAGAAAGTTGCTCATTAATTAGTGCTAACACCATTTCTAAAGCCACTTTATTTTTACCTCCGCGAGGTATGATTACATCCGCATAACGTTTACTGGGCTGTACAAATTCCAGATGCATGGGCCGAACAAATTTTTGATATTGCTCCATTACACTTTCCACAGACCTGCCACGGTCGTTGATATCTCTCTTTAACCTGCGAAGTAAACGGATATCATCATCAGTATCTACAAATATCTTTACATCCATCAGGTCCAGAAGTTCCGGTTCACTGAAAATCAAAATACCATCTACCAGAATAACTTCTTTTGGAGTAACTGTTTTTGTTTCGTCTTTTCTGATATGCTTTGAAAAGTCATATTGAGGTACTTCAATAGGATAACCTTCACGTAGCACATTTATATGACGAATAAGAAGTTCCGTCTCAAGGGAAGCCGGATGATCAAAATTTTGTTTAATTCGTTCTTCAAAGGGAAGATGCTTTAAGTCGCGGTAGTAAGAATCATGTTGTAATAAGAGATGCTTATCTAATCCCAGAGTTTCTGAAATAGTATTTACTACTGTTGTTTTACCTGAGCCACTACCTCCGGCAACTCCGATGATCAAAGGTTTAGTCATTTGCAGAAGTTACTTTTAAAGAATAGCTTTTGTCTTGTTCTTGTTTGTATTGTTTAATAGCTCTGTAAATTGCAGAAGCGATTAAACTTTGTCCCCAATCACTTGTCAGATATCTTTTTTCAGCCGGGTTTGTCAGAAATCCCGTTTCAACCAAAATAGCCGGCATGGTAGATTGATAGAGAACAACAAAACCCTTTTGCCGGACACCACGTGATTTTCTCTGAGCGCGATTTTTAAGTTGATCTTCAACCAAATAAGCAATTCGTTCACTGTTCGCTATATTTCCACTGTGAGCTAATTCATAAACTATTAGATCTTCTTCAGATAAGTCTTGAACAACTTCATGATGAGCATAAATTTGATTTTCTTCTTTCATTACTTCGAATGAACGATCTGTGCTTCCTAAACCCAAGAAGAAAACGGAAGCCCCGCGTACTGAAGACTTAGTAAAGCCATCTGCGTGAATTGAAACAAACAGATCTGCTTCAGCTCTGTTGGCTATACTTCCCCGTTCCCAAAGATCAACAAACTCGTCTGTCTCCCTTGTGTAAATTACTTCAACATCCGGTAAATTTTCTTCTATGTAGCCACCTAATTTCTTTGCTATTGATAACACAACATCTTTTTCCTGAGCACTTTTTTTGTACCCAAGATTTCCGGGATCATGGCCACCATGTCCTGCATCAATCACGATCTTATCAAACTTTAATTTGTCACGAACGGGATTATAGTTATCTGTTACTGATCCTGTATCAATAATTGTTGACGGGGTAGGGGTTTCAGGAAATTCGAAATTTTCATACCATGTTTTTGCCAGAAACTGCTGAGAGTAAGCATCTAATTCCTCCATATCAGTTTCAGTTAGTCCAACTAACAAATGTTTTTGATTCTGGTCAGGATAAGCGTTAGCCTTGTAAGCATAGTCGTGTCCAAGGTAGATGTCCACACCAAATCCGAAATCCTGCTCGTATAAAATTACCTGATTTACTTTTTCCCCATATTCAGGCATTTTAATTCCTGTAGTATCAATATCACCGTATAAAACCATTTGCACGAGATCAGGAGCTGGCTGTATCACTTCAAATGAGTCCACCGCTTCAGAAAAATGATATCTTATAACTGCACCTTTTCCATCACTCCGGTCAACAGTAGAAATTCTTGAAAGGCTGTTTTGAGCAGGTAACGAACTACTTAATGCCAGAAGAGAACATAGAAGAACAAAAGAAAACGTACACCAAGAATGAATTTTAAACATTCTTATCAAGGTATTTTTGTTAAACATAATTTTGTAGATGATTGATTTAATTTAAGACATTCTGAGATGCATAAAAAGCCTCTTTTTCGTCGCTAACGGGAAGTGCGAAAATAAATTTTTATACGTCTGTGGAAGATTTTTACAAAATTGGTACATTAATGCATAATAATTTAATTCTACAGAGATCAGAAAACGATCAAAACTTTATTTATTAAGATTTAAGCGTTGGGCTGGAAGGGTTAAAAACCTTTCCATTGCCTACTGGGCAAAAACTGTTGACGCAACTGCAATATTTTTACGATTCGCAAGTAGGAAACTGCGTCAGATTATCATCCCGGTTCAAACTATTTTCGGATTTAAGATCATTGATGATAAATCTGCTCAAAAGAGCGTTGGATTAAGCACGTTCTTAACCGAAACGGATCAAAAAATTCAGGAACTTCCCAAATCTTACAGGGAGCTATTTGATCTGAATAAAAAGATTGACCCGGATCTGTACGTAAATACATCTGACAATATACGAGCTGCCGGTACAGCTTTTGAAGCCTGGACAGAGGGTTTCCCTAGCAGTGTTGCACTAATTGGTGAAAAGGGAAGTGGTAAATCAACGCTATCAAATTTGCTGAAAAAAGAGTTTTTCGCAGATCAGAAAGTTATAGATATAGAAATAAAGCAATCAATTTGGAAAATAGAACAAGTTTTAAGCTTGTTCGGAAGTGCTTTTGATGTAAAAGATGTGAACAGACCGGAGCATATTGTCAATGCTCTGAATGGGTTAGATGAACGAATTGTGGTTAATTTAGAAGGGCTTCAAAAACTGTATCTCAGAAATATCAATGGTTTTGATGCTCTGGATGCGTTGTGGCTGATTATGTCGGAGACCAAAGATAAAGTATTTTGGGTTGCCACTTGCTCAAGATATGCATGGGAGTTTTTAAATAAAGTTGAAGGCATCGAAACTCATTTCACACATGTATTTTTTACGGATACTCTGGGCGATTCAAATATACAGTCTGTGATTATGAATCGACATCAAAAAAGTGTGTATAGGTTAAATTTTGAAGCTGACGAATCAACCAGAAAGTCCAGAAATTATAAGAAAAGACTGGACGATCCCAAAGCCATTCAGGAATATCTTAAAGAAATTTATTTTGAGAGGTTAGCCGATATTACAGAAGGAAATGCTTCCGTTGCTACGATTCTCTGGCTTAGGTCAATTAAAAAAGTAGAAGGAAGAACACTGGTTATTTCCCCTTTTCAATCTGCAAATCTTGAAGCATTGGAGATATTTAAAACAGAGACGTTGTTTACATTGGCAGCAATTGTGCTTCATGATACGCTAAAAGTGGCAGAGCTTTGCAGAGTTCTGAATCTGACACTAGCACAGAGCAGAGTGTTGCTAACCCGATTAAAATCACGGGGAGTTCTGATCGAAGAAGAAGGTGGTTACTATTTGAATCAGCTGGTTTATCGTCAGGTATTACGACTATTGAAACGCAGAAATATTATTCACTAAGATAGATGAAAAGGATAATCACATATTTCATGTTTCTGATTTTCAGTATAGCGACATTCCAGCTATATGCTCAGGATTCATTGAGTACGGTACAACCGGATTCTGCAGTCACCGATTCTTCCGGTACGATAAATGTTAAGTCAAAGATCGTTCCTTTTGAAGAGCTGTTTTCTACCGGAAAGATCATCTCTTCCATCATAGTTCTGATTCTGGCTTTTCTGCTGAACAGATTTATCACTTTTCTGCTTGGTAAACTTGCTGAAAACCAGGCTGCTTACCGTTTACTCATAAAAAGATTGATCCCATTTCTGAATGTAATTCTATGGTCAGTCGCGCTATTTATCGTGATTGGAGGAATTATAAATCCTCCGGTGGAAACTATACTGACGGTTGGGGCTTCTATCGGTATTGCTGTAGGTTTTGCAGCTCAGGATATCCTGAAAAATATTTTCGGTGGTTTTATCATTATTCTGGACAGTCCGTTTCAGGTAGGGGATAAGATTGAGATTGATGGCTATTATGGAGAAGTAACTACTATCGGATTGAGATCGACCAGAATTGTAACTCCCGATGACTCACTGGTAACATTACCAAATGCTGACATTGTTAATAATAAAGTGTCCAACACAAACTCGGGCGCATTGGATTGTCAGGTGGTTGCCTCTGTGTACTTACCTGCCGATACAAACATTGATACCGTTAAAGCAATAGCGTACAAAGCAGCAATTTCGTCCAGATATGTATATCTGAATAAGCCTGTTGTAGTGATCACTGAGAATCAGGTAATCGACAAAAATTACATCATACACCTTAAAGTGAAAGCGTATGTACTTGATATACGATATGAATTTCTTTTGAAAGGAGAGATCACGGAACTGATATTAACAGAGCTGAACAGACGACAATTATTGCCGGGTAGTGTTCCCAACAAGCCAAAAGAAGAATAGTATTATTAATTATGACCCAGATTTTTTGGAGCTTTGAGAAATAGTATTATTTATTTTTATGGTATGATTCTGTTTCTCTCTTGTTCTGAGTTTTATTTAGAGAAACGAAAAGAGTTAGCAGAGAAAGTTTTCGAGATTGAGATTCCAGATCGTTACTTAAATTCTTATGATTTAACTGAGTCTGATTGGCAAGATTTATCTATTCATATAAGATTCGAATATGAAAACCCATGTTTTATTCTTATTGAGGAAGAAGTAAGGAAAATACGAATACAAGGAGAAGACCCTTCAAACCCTGTATTGATTTTTAAGAAGATGATTTCCGATACAGAACAAGCTGAGCTAAAAATCTCTAGGCGAAGCTATTCGTTAGAATTTAGGTACACTAGTATTTAGAAAGGTCACCGAAGCCTAATAAGGTTCTCTTTTATAAGTACGCTTCAAGTCGGATCGAATATTTCGATTCCTTACCAAGAAATGTAGTTCTTTATTTTGACCTCTTTTTTCTCCTCCTTCACAAGGAGAAGGACTCGTTGATGTAGATGCGACTAGTTAGCTTATGAATTCCCCTCCTTGTAGAAGGAGGGGCGAACTTGGCAAAAAAGTAAAATATGCTTAGTAGTTGGGGAGGTCAGAAATCTAAATCAGGCGTCCTCTAAATCTGCCATTACGAACCCATCCCTGTCCCTTCCCTTCTCCGAGGGAAGGGGACGTCTTAACTAGAAAAGTATTAGTTCGAAAGTTTTTATAAATAATTCATATTAATTAAAGAAGTTTCCCTCCCTAATCTTAGAGAGCCTGCCTGTCCGGCAGACAGGGGAACAAGGGTGGGTCAAATTATCTGGGAAATTTTGTTTTGATTGCTCAGAATGCTAAATCTGCACTGTGCACTCTGTGGTTTGCCAAAAATCACTTCGCGTAAATAGAAAAAATAGTAGGTCTTTTATGAAGATCCGGTTTTTCTGCTGATTTCCACTCTGAAACAGGTTTTGTGGAAATTTCTTCTGTTTCTAAGGTGATATCCGTTGCCACGCTGAACCAGGTTTGGGGAGCACAGGTTTCTAAAACTGCTTTGAATAATTCATTATTTCTGTGCGGTGCTTCCATAAACAATTGTGTGCGATCATGTCGGCGCGATTCGCCTTCCAACTGGATCAGCATTTGCTTTCGCTTGTTGGAATCGATCGGAAGGTAGCCGTGAAATGAAAAAGACTGGCCATTAAAACCGGAAGCCATCAATGCCAGTAAAATAGAAGAAGGTCCAACCAACGGAACTACTCTGATTCCATTCTGATGCGCCATTTTTACCAGTTTTGATCCCGGATCAGCAACTGCCGGAGCACCGGCTTCAGAAAGTAAACCTACATTTTTTCCGGCTTTCAGGGGTTTTATGAAAGAAAAGATCTCTGTATCAGGAGTATTTTTGTTTAGCTGATAAAAATCAATTTTGTATTCCGGGATGGTGTCCCCGACCCATTGCAGAAATTTCACAGAAGTCTGAATGTTTTCTACCACCAGGGATTCTAATCCCCGCAGAATCGAAAGAGTGTATTCGGGAATAGCATTGTTTTCCGGGGTTTTTCCCAAAGTGGTCGGGATCAGGTATAAGGTTCCTTTCATTGATCTATCCGTTCAATATTAAAATCATCACCGGTTTCATCAGCGCTTTTTCTGTTAATATATTTCTGGACAGAAATCCCGGCAATTAATGTTACAATTAGTCCCAGAAAAGCTACGGAAGCATTGAATAAAGATGTTTTTACCTGTAGTTCATAAGTAGGCAGAAGTACGATCTCGGGATATCCGCCTTTTCGATAACTTAGTTCAACTTTAGAGCTTTGAAGTAGTTGCTGGGTCATTTGTATGGAAAGCGTCATTTTTCTTTCAATACGAGTGCCGGAATTCGTTTCAAATGCGATGACGATATATCCGTTACTTTGAGCAGCAATCTGCTTTACTTCCATGTCCAGTACATCTGCTTCATAGCGAATGCCTTCATCAATAGTATCTTTGGCTCCGATATAAACCAATCCTTGTTGCGATACAAGAAAAAGGAGATAAGCAGGTATCAGCCAATAAAAAGTGAGTAATCTGTATTTCGACATCAGTTATTTTTTTCGATTTCATTTACAGTTGTTTCGTACAAAGCAGGGTCCCAGATCAGGCGTTGCTGATAATCTTCCTGCATATGGTTTGCGGATAAATGAATAAAGAATGCAACGGGCAGTTGATCAAAAAAGACAGCCTGAGCAGAAGTATGTCCGTCGTAGATCGACGTTCCGAAATCAATACCACTAAGCATTCCCATTCTGTTATCGTAGATAGCTCCGTAATCAGAAAAACTTCTTTTGATTGCTTCTCCGCCAAATACCCACTTCATTTTCTCTTTTACCGCTTGTGATAGTTCTACAGAGATCAATTCATTTTTTTGAAGTTGCGCCATCAAAGTTGCCATTTCCATAGCTGTAGTTTGAGGAAACTCAGCCAATGCATCTTTTTCCTGAATAAAACTCAGGTTTAATCGCTCTTTCCTGAAAAGTTCTTTGGTTTCGGAATTAAAAGTGTCATCAGAATTAAAACGTGATGCCAGTTCAATGATCTTGTTATAGGATTTTGTTGTGTTTGTATCAGAAATACTTGGTTGGATGGCCAGATAAAGTCCGGAAAAGGGAAGAGGTGCTTCGGTGACTTCAAGGTTAAGTTCATCGATCAGGTTAAAGATATTCTCTCTTCCTAACTTGAACCAGACATAGTCTGCAATAGCTAGTCCGTTTGATGCGATCATCGTTGCAACTGCTTCATCCAGAGTAAGAAAGCCATCTTCCGATTTGGCTTCAAGAAGTTCAATACTTGAGTTGTGCGCATTTTCACTTATTTGCGGGAGAAAAAATCGTTGAATGTCTGAAATTTGAACAGTTTGATCCGGTTCAATTTCTCCTTCCAGAACTTGTCGTTCATATTCAATAAGCAGAAAAAGATTTGAAATTGCGCCCTGAGCTCGGGGGATATCTGCACCGTAATAAATTCCTGAATCAGGTTGGTTTACATTAAAACTTACTACCGACATATATTCCGGATGTTCTCCAATAAATTCTGTTAAACCACGAAGCGAAAAAGTCTTTTCCACATATTCGTAACCTTCGCGCATTCCGTCGGTATTAGAAAAAAGTGTTTTAAACGCAGAGTAGTTTGGAATTCCGGCCGCAAGCACAATTACGATGGTTGCAGCTATAAAAACTAGCAAGAACTTGAGGGCTCTCTTCAAAACAAATGGTAATTATTAATTAAAATTCTAGTCTCCGTAAAGATACGAATAACCAATAACCATATTTGAAAAAGGATCGTTGATTTTCAGAGCATTTTATTCAAAAACTGGTTTAGCCACGGAAGCACAAAACCACAAAAAATTGATTAAGACTCGGTCATTCCGCGGCGTATGCTCGGAATCTGGATCTTAGTTAACATTCATGAGCTTGAAAGCAATCCAGATCCCAGGCTTAGGCATCGAGATGGTGGATGTAAAGGCAGATAGTCACTTAAAGCTGATAAAACGGGACTAAAGTCCCTTCTAGCTTATTTCTTAATTTAAATCTCATACATAAGCTAGAAAGGGTTTCAACCCTGGGATAAAAGCTCAGTAATGAATCTAAGAAACAATCCTCATCAACTGAGCACACAGCCACGCTCCGAATGTTCCGACTCCGTAGCCGAGTACAGCAAGTAGAACACCAACCGGTGCAAGAGCCGGAGAAAAGGCAGAAGCTACAATCGGAGCCGATGCTGCACCACCTACGTTAGCCTGGCTACCAACCGCAGTAAAGAAGAAAGGCGCCTTAATGAGCTTCCCAACTCCCAACAAAACGATCACATGAAAAATGATCCAGACAAAACCGATGGCAAAGAATCCTGGTACATCGGCGAATGCATTTAAATCCATTTTCATCCCGATGGTCATAACCAGAATATATAAAAACAAACTCCCGACTTTAGAAGCTCCTGCTCCCTCCAGTTTTCTTAAATTAGTAAAAGACAGGGCAAAACCACCAAGAGTTGCTACAACGATGATCCAGAAAAAAGAAGAATTAAGGCTTAATCTGCTCAGCATAGGAGCATTGTCTGTTACCCACGGACCAACAGAATCTCCCACCAGGTGACCTGCAGCGGTAATGATAAACGCTATGGCAGCAATTTTAGTTAAATCTACCAGTGTAGTAACTTTTGCGATGCTGGCCTGATAATCAGCCACACTTTTCTTGAGGGCTTCAATAGCAGAAGAGTCTGCTTTAAACCATTTATCTACTTTATCACTCATACCGGCACCATAAAGTAAGAAGGCCATCCAGATATTGGCTACTATAATATCCACAGTGATCATTGCACTGAATAATGTGTCGCTGGGATTAAACACTTCATACATAGCCGTTTGGTTAGCTCCTCCACCAATCCAGCTACCTGCTACCGTAGAAAGACCTCTCCAAACTTCTTCCGGGCCAGCACCGCCAACAATATCAGGATTAATGGCTCCAACGATCATTAAAGCAATGGGGCCACCAATTATGATTCCGATGGTACCCGCAAAGAACATAACCACAGCTTTCCAACCCAGATTCATGATTGCTTTCAGGTCAATGCTTAAGGTCAATAAGATCAAACTTGCAGGCAAGAGATATCTTGATGCCACGTAATATAAGTTCGACTCATCCGGAGAAATTATTCCGAGTGTTGTAAAAACAGAAGGCACGAAATAACAAAGCAGGAGTGAAGGAACAAACTTATAAAACTTTTGCCAGCCCGGTTTATCACTGTGTGATGTGGTGAAAATTACGGCCAGGATCGCCATCAGTAATCCAAAAACTACAGCATCATTAGTAATCAGTGGTGTTTCCATAAATAGATTTGTTCGGTTTTATTATTTCTTAAAAAATTGGATGAGTATATCGTCCATTTGAGCACTCCATGCTCCCCAGGAGTGACCCTGATTTACCTCCATATAGTTCATGTTCAGGTCAAGTCGTTCAAACTCTTGTTTCATTAGTCTGGTGTCGGGCATATTATCATTAATTGTACCAACACTCATAAAAACCTCAAATTCTGCTTTTTCAGTTTCTCTTACTAATCCAAAAATTTCCTTTTCTTTATACCAGTAGGCTGGTGCTTGTATTGCCAGTTTTCCGAACGTATCAGGATTTTTAAAACCAAGATAGGTAGTATTTAATCCGCCCAAAGAAGTGCCTAAAAGCGCTGTGTCATTTTTCTTGGCAGAAATTTTATAATCGGATTCAATTGTTGGTATTAGTTCTTTAATGAAGAAGTCATTGTAATCTTCGTTGGTACCAAATTCTTCTCCTCTGCGATTGGATCCCGGATCCTCAGGATCTCTCGGATCAATAAAGACGGCAACTACAGGCGTTATTTTTTTTAAGTGAATAAGATTATCCAGTACAATTACAGTGGCACCAAGTCTATCATCTGAGTATTCCTGTCCATCCAGAATATAAATTACAGGCAGATTTTCGAGACTTTCATAACCAACGGGTGTATATACCTGATACTGAACTTCATACTCCAGATTCTTACTTTTGATAAGTTTATAATTACTTAAAGATCCTTCAGCAGCTTCCGGAATTCTTTCAAGTAAAGGTTCAGGTTTCCATTCAGGCATTCTCAGTTCTGAGTTAGGCCCGAAACCACTCCATTGGTAATATGGATTTACCGGATCCAGTATCCAGCTTTCATCAATAGTAACTTTGTAATCAACTCTTGCATCAGGCGGGAATGTAGTTTTAAGCATCCAGATGTTGGTGCCTTTTACTTTAGAGCCTTTATTGTTGAAGCTGTTATCTCCGCTCCATGAGTTGAAATCTCCGTTCCAGCTAACCTGATCAGCTTCTCCTTTAAACAAAAATATAGCTGTAGAATCTTGTTTAAATGGAATCTGATCATTTTCAATAAGCCTGGCCCAAAGTGAATCTGCTTCGACTTTTCGCTGTGATTTATCCTGAATAGCTGAAATATCATTCAGCCGCTCTTCCAACTCAGTAATGGTTATTTCTTTTTTGGCAGACTGGTTAGAACAGGAAATCCCAAAAATAAATACTAAAAGTAAAAGCTTGATTCTGTTTTGTTCCACGGGATTTTTCTTAAAAAGTTAATCATGAGAGAATAACACATTTTAGGGATGATTTGAAAGGGAGATCACTAAAAAATCAAAGCTGGTAAAAAAAATCGATTTTTTAATTTACTGATTGCGAAGCTTCTTATTTTCAGGCTTAATCATTAAGAGGAATATGATCGTTTCAAAATTTGGTGGAACCAGTGTAGGTACTTTTCAGGCAATGAAAAACAGTGCAGCAATTGTTGGTGCCGACGTAAACAGAAAATTAATTGTAATAAGTGCAACTTCAGGTACAACCAATGATTTGGTTGCTTTAGGGTCTTCAGAACTTAATGCTACCTCTCAGGAAGAGATATTAATTCGAATTAAAGAAAGACACCTTTCAATAATCAATGAGCTTGAAAATAAGGAAGAGGCTGAAAGGGACTTTAAAGAAGAGCTGACTCAACTTAGGCAACATCTGGAGCAGGTTGCCAGAGATAAAAGATGGAAAGACCGTTTGGTTTCTTTTGGAGAACTGATGTCTACCAAAATTTTTATTTATGTTCTGAAGCAGAATGAAATAGATGCAAACTGGTTGGACGCCAGAGAAGTCCTGAAGACGGATTCAACTTTTGGGAATGCAACTCCTGATCGGAACTCTCTGAGAAACAATCTTGGAAAAACTATAGAAAAAAAGAAAGTATACCTTACACAAGGTTTTATTGGTTCGGATATTTTTGGGAATACAACAACCCTTGGAAGAGGAGGTAGTGACTTTACCGCAGCATTGTTTGCAGAAGGTCTTAATGCAGATTTACTTGAAATTTGGACAGATGTATCCGGTATTTATTCAACAGATCCAAGAACAGTAAGAAAAGCTATTCCCATAAATGAGATTACTTTTGATGAGGCGGCAGAGCTTTCAGTGTTTGGCGGCAAAGTGCTTCATCCGGCTACTTTGAAACCCGTAATAAGAGAGAAGATTAATGTAAGAGTTGCATCTACTAATGAGCCTGAAAAACCGGGAACATTGATCGTTCATGAATCAAGCGATAAACCGGTTGTAAGAGCTCTTTCATTAAGAAAAAATCAAACTTTATTGACTGTAAGAAGCTTGGATATGCTTCATCAATATGGGTTTTTAGCAGAATTGTTTAAAGTTTTGGCAGATAATAAAATATCAGTCGACTTAGTTACCACAAGTGAGGTTAGTGTTTCCTTAACATTAGATACAGCCGTAAACGCATCAAATAAAGTAGAATTAACACGGGATGTAATAAACGAACTGAAAGAGTTTTGTGAAGTTAAAATTGAAAAAGAATATTCTTTGGTAGCATTAATTGGGAATAACCTCACTAAGACAGCGGGAATCAGTGGTTCACTGTTTAATAAACTAAAGGATTATAATATCCGGATGGTTTGTCATGGAGCGAGTGAGAACAATATTTGTTTTTTAGCTAATGAAGCTGACGGAGAGGCTATTGTAAAATTGCTGCATAAGGAGTTTATTGAGCAGTGAATACTTTTTACTTTTAAACCGGCATACCACATACTGTTATAAATTAACTTAATACTTACTTAGATGAAGAAACTTACTCTATTCACCTTATTATTCATTTTTTACTCAGTATCAGTAAAGTCTCAAAATATAAAACCAGAAAAAGGAGACTGGGTAGCTGAAGTAAATTTCTCCCCCTTTTCATCATCTCCCGTTAGTATTAATTATTTAAGAGCCAGGAAATTTATTGAAAATAAAAAAGCTTTCAGACTGGGGGTTTTTCTTGGAGCAGATATTCAAAAACCTGATGAAGACCAAAAAAACTCTACATTTGAAATCAATATCAGACCGGGTATTGAAATGCATTTTGATGGAACTGAAAAGCTTTCTCCATATATAGGAGGCGAATTAGATCTGGCTTATAAAAAGTCGGGTTCAACATTTAGTGCAAATGCCAATCAGGAATTTACTATTGAGGGAGCCTGGAGTTCTTTTGGACAGGAAAGAGGTTTTTACAGGATAGGATTGAATGCTATTGCAGGAGCAGATTTTTATATAGCCAGACAACTATATCTCGGAACTGAGTTTGGGTTCGGGTTTGAGTTTATTAAACAAGCTGATATAGTAGAAAAATTTAACGGTACTGCAACAAATGAAGTTAAAGGAGGGTCAACTTTTCAGCTTGGTCCGAATTTTAATAGTGCACTTAGATTGGGTTTCAAATTCTAGAAATGACTTTAAGCAGATCAGTTTTATTTATAATTTTTTTTCTTTGTTCCTGTAAAGGAGGTTTTCTTAGTCCGGGTGTTGGTGAAACCAATGAATTTGCTTCTCTGGTAGACAGAGTCAATGAATTGTCTTCTTTTAACCAACATAATTTTGATATAGAACGTAATGAAAACTCCTATGCGAAATTTGAAGTTTCAGGTATTATTTCAGTAGATCAGATTGGACTTAATACCGGTATGATCTCTATTCCGGAACACAATCTTAAAAAAGAATTTAATAAAGCCGAAATTCTCAGAGTTAACTCTGATATAACTAATGAAGAAGGTGAATTCATTGCCAGAATTACAATTACTTACCTTATAGCTACAAAAGATGTTTTCTTTTCAGAAGCAAATAATAATATATCAGAAATATTTTATGTTGCTCAAATTCCTGAGAATGTAGTATTCAGTAATCGTTTAGATGTGGCATATGAAACTGAAATAGAAGGTTACTATGAGACTGTATATGGAGGAAAACTTACAACCTTGAACGAAAGGGTGAATTACTTATTTGAAGGGTTGGATTTTCTTTATGTAGACCTGATCAATGGTCGTCCACTTGCTATAGTGTTAGGATCCGGGGAAATACTTTCTGACAGAGAAACAGAAGGGTCTTAAGGTATATAACGTAATACCACTATGAATTGAGGGATCTTATTTTGCCTCAAAGAATCTAATCATTAAGAATTTTTTAAATGAAAATTTCAGTAATTGGTACAGGAAAAACAGGAAGCAAAGTAGTTGAAATGCTGGGCGATAATCTTGCTTATGCCTTCAATGAATCCAATCCACCTACCGTTGAAAAATTAAAAGAAAGTGATGCAGTCATTATTTTTGTACCCGGAGATGCTGTTTCAGAAATTTTTGAACTTGTATTAGAATCAGGAATTCCTGCAGCATGGGGAAGCACCGGCTACGAATGGCAGGATGACCTTGAAGATGATGTTAAGCAAGCAGGAACAAAATGGGTGTTAGCAACTAATTTCAGTTTGGGGATGAACATTATCAGGAATGCTATAGTAACTATTTCCACAGGATCACAAATTTTGAAAAATCCATCCTTCAATATTCATGAAGTACATCATATTCACAAAAAAGACGCTCCAAGCGGAACCGCACTTTCGTGGAGAGAATGGTTAAACAGAGATGCTGAAATAACCTCGGAAAGAGAAGGTGATATAAACGGAATTCACGAACTAACTGTTAATACTGCTAACGAAGAAATTACATTGAAACACGATGCCAAAGACAGAGCTCTGTTTGCTGAGGGAGCGATTTGGGCAGCGGAACAATTGATCAAGAATCAGAATTTAACAAATGGTATTTATACCTTTGGACAATTGTTTGACATCATCATAAAAAGAAAATGAAACGATTAGAATTTCCGGTTTTTACTGCAATGATAACACCTTTCAATCAAGATGGAAGTGTGGATTTTGAAAGCTTTGAGTATTTATTGCTAAAACAACAGGAAGCCAAAGTTGGAACCTTGGTTCTGGGAAGTACAGGTGAAGGGCTGAATCTTAACGCACAGGAAAAAAGAGCGATCGTTAAGTTTGCTAAAGAACTGAATCTGGATGTTCCATTAATGGTTGGCATTGGCGGGCATAGTATTCAAGCTCAAAAGGAGTTTATTGATTATTGTGATGAAGTTGGTGTTGATTCGCTGCTATTAGTGACCCCACTATATGCGAAACCGGGAAAAGAAGGGCAGTATGAATGGTTTTCAGAATTGCTGTCGATTACTGAAACTCCTTGTGTGTTGTATAACGTACCATCCAGAACAGGGATTAAATTACACCCAGAAGTTCCTGCCCGACTTTCTAAAGAATTTGATCATGTAGTCGGTGTAAAAGAAGCGAGTGGAAGTGTTGATGAATTTATCGAATTTAGAAAACACAGCCCCGATTTAGATTTCTATTCCGGAGACGATGGTTTGACAGAAGCTTTTGTAAAAGAAGGAGGAATCGGACTGGTTTCGGTGGCATCTAATGTGTGGCCGACTCAAACCAGAAAGATGGTAGATCTGATGCTGGATGGAAGTTTCGAGGAACTTTTTGAGGATTGGGAAGAATCAGCAAATGCACTGTTTTCTGCTTCAAACCCGGTACCAACAAAAGTACTACTGCAGCATAAAGGCTGGATCACACACACGAATGTACGATTACCGCTTTCATTGAAAGATTTAACTCACGAAAGTGAAGAAGCTCTTTTAGAAGCAGATAGAAAAATTAACTTATGGATTAAAGAAGTTACAAAGTGACATCAACGCTTCGCGTTTAGTAACAAAGTTGGATAAGCCACTTTGTTACTGTTCAACTTTGTAACTCTAAAACTTTGATATATAGAATGAACTACGAAGAAATTTTAGACAAATTAGAAGAAGGCGAACTTCGGTCAGCTGATAAAACTAAAAACGGCTGGGAAGCCAATGTGGACGTTAAAAATGCGATTTTAGAATCTTTCAAAAACGGTGAAAATACTTCCTATGAAGGGATTTATGAGGGTTTTGTGGATAAGCATAATCTTCCACCAAGGTATTTTGAACCTGAAGATGGTGTGCGACTAGTTCCCGGTGGTTCCTCAGTTCGACGTGGAGCTTATGTTGCCCCTGGAGTGATCATTATGCCACCGGCTTATGTTAATGTTGGAGCTTTTGTAGATGAAGGTTCCATGGTTGATAGCCATGCTTTGGTGGGCTCTTGTGCTCAGATCGGAAAGAATGTGCACTTATCAGCAGGAGTTCAAATTGGCGGAGTGCTTGAGCCGGTTGGAATGAACCCTGTGATCATTGAGGACGGTTGTTTTATAGGAGCAGGAGCTGTGATCGTTGAAGGAATTCTAGTCCGAACTAAAGCGGTGATTGCTCCCGGAGTAGTGCTTTCTAAATCGATTCCGGTTTATGATGCGGTGAATGAAGAAGTTCGTGAAAGAGGTTCTGAAATTCCTGAAGGAGCTGTTGTAATTCCAGGTTCACGTCCCGTAAAAGGCGAGTGGGCTCAAAATGAAGGATTAAGTATGGCTTGTCCTATTATCGTGAAATACAGAGATGAAGGGAGTAATGCTTCGTTGGAGTTGGAAGAGGCGTTGAGGTAATTTGTAAATGGTAGTATTTATATTTTAAATATTATGAAAAAGTTAATTCTACTTTCAATATTAACCCCATTATTCTTAAGCTGTACATCGGATAACACTGATCCGATTCTTGTAGATATTGAAGACGACTTCAGTTCAATCGAAAATCCAAGAGAACGCTGGAATGCGTACGAACTTGAAGACTACTATATTGAGCAAAAATGGAGCTGTGAATGTTTACAGCCGTATGGGGCAGAAATTCTTATAAGTAAGAATAAAGTAGTAGATGTTAATTTTGATAATCACAGGATTGAAGGTAAACAAACAAATTATGATAGTGCTAGATTAAGGGTTAAAACAGTTGATGAAGTATTTGATCTAATAGATGAGTATGAACTTACGGCTGATAGTATTTCAGTCGATTATAGCCCCAGATATGGTTATCCAACTAATTTATTCATAAATCCTTCTAATATGATTGCGGATGAAGAAATTCGATACACTTTTCGGGGATTAAAAAAAGTCATTCAATTCTAATCAACTCCTTCCCACCATTTCTCAAAAACTCTGGTGGTATCATCAAGAATATTTTTCTCTCCGATGATTGGAGTGAAAAGAGAAATAGGATTAGAGCTTTCCTGATTTAACCGGGTAACTTTTTTCAAAGGCTCATCCCAGGGATGCATTGCCAGTACATATTTAGAAGAATGAACAGGGAAAAGGCGTTTTGCTTTAAGATCACGAGCTGCTTGTAGAACCTGATCAGGGTGCAAGTGGATTTCTTTCCAGGCATCATTGTACTGACCGTTATCCAGAATGGCTAAGTCAATAGAATCAAACCGCTTTCCGATCTCTGTAAAGAAATCCCCATAACCGCTATCACCACCAACATAAATGGTCTGGGATTCGGATTCTAGCACATAAGAAGCCCATAATGTGTTTTTCCGTTTAAACCCACGTCCTGAAAAATGACGTGTGGGCATGGTATGAATAGAAAAACCGGAATCTACTTGTAACTCACTAAACCAATCCTGCTCAGTGATTTGTTGATCAGAGAATCCCCATTTTTTTAAATGTGATCCAACTCCAAGTCCGCAAATTACATTCTTAATTTTATCCTTTAATCCCGTGATGGTTTTGTAATCCAAATGATCGTAATGGTCGTGGCTGATGAGCAAATAATCTACTTCAGGAATGTCATCGATTGTATAGATATCTGTTCCGGGAAATGATTTTACAGTTCCGGGAATTGGGGAGGCATTGCCACTAAAAACCGGGTCAACCAAAATCTTTTTTCCATCAAGTTGAATGAAGTAAGAAGAGTGACCAAACCAAACCAGCACGTTTTCATCTTCAGGAATAGAAAACAGATCAGTCTTTACAGATGGAATTACATCTTTTGGTTTAGTTCTTGGATGATTTACAAAAAACTGTTGATAGAGAATACTGAAATAAGAATGCCCCTCGGAAAGGTCAGGAGTAAGTTGAAGGTTCTGGAACATGGTATCGCTGAAATTCTCTGATCTTGAAATTTCTTCGAGATGTTGACCGGCAGGAGCTTGTCCGAATTTAGCCTGACGCATATAGAAAAAAGTAGCAATTACCAGAAGAACTGCTAAAACAAAAAACGTTGTCATTATGTATTTTAGAATTTTTAACAATTTTGCAGATTGATCGAGATGTAGAAGTGAAATTGTTTAGATTGTGAGCAAATAAAAAGTGTTAAGGTGTGATAGTGTTAAGGTTGAATTGAGCAACTATAACACTATCACACCTTAACACTATCACACCTTCATTACTAAACCGCCAATGCTTTATTTGCTATTGCCAATCCATTTACAAATGCCTGAATAAGAGCTTCTATAGTATCGGGTGAAGCTCCTTTTGCTGTAAATTCATGTCCTTCTTTTTCGAGCGTTAAAGTTACAATAACCAACGAATCCGTATCAGGACTTAAAATTTCTACTTCGTGATTAAGTATCTGCAGTGCCAGAAATGAATCTGTTTCGGCTTTCATGGCAGCGAGAACAGCGTCCATAGGGCCAACACCTTGTTCAAGAGAAATGACTTCTTCACCGCCATCGATCTTCATTTTAACAGCAGCTGCAACTAATCCATGCTTTCGCATAGTGATTTTGTAATCAACAACCTCAATCGGGAATTCAAGATCAGCATCTGTTGCAGAAACCATAGATTTAAGAGCTTTGATCTCTGCTTCTCTAAGGGTCTTTCCTTTTTTATTGATTCCGTTAACGTATTCGGTATAGAGCTTTTCATGATTTTCATCCAAAGTGACATTCCCTGAGAAAAGATCTCTGGATTGTCCCCAACTATTTTTCTGCATATCCGGAAACCCGGATTCTATATACTGCTGAATACGTTCCAGTTTAGGAGAAAGAATAGGAGAAGAAAGGGAGTACTTAGCAACAATATGTGCTGCTTTTAAACCGGTTCCCGTTAAAACGAACAGGCACTTTTTGCCTTTAAAGATATCCGGATTATTTTTGAAACAAGCCAAAGGAATTGCACATGCCGGTTCCGTGAAAATTCCTTCCTCCACGGTCATTTCTTTCATGGAAGAAAGTAGTTCATTTTCGGTAGCCGTAAAAGCATGTCCGTTGGTTTCGTTGATACCTTCCAGAACTTTATAGAAATCGAAAGGGTCAGCAACAGCCACTGCATCAGCCATTGTATTTACTTGATCCTTAATGATTTTTTCTTTCTTGAAAATACCCTCAACAACCGGAGAACTTTGCTCAGGCTGAACGGCAACAAAACTTGGAATTTTATCTATTCTTCCTGCTGCTTTTAATTCTACTAATCCTTTATAAATAGCAGCAAAGTTAGTTCCGGCTCCAATCGGCACAAAGATATAATCGTAATCCATTGCCCCTTGCTCTATCAGTTCATAAGAAAAGGATTTTTGTCCTTCCTGCCTGAACACATAATCGCCTGCTAAATAATAATTTCCTGATTTAGCAAATTCACGACAAAGTAGCTCACACGTTCTGAAATCACCTTTTATTCTGATGATAGTGGCATCATAAATAGTAGACTGAGCGAGTTTAGCATCAGGTGTTTGTTCAGGAACAAATACAAAGCAGGGAATTTTAAAATAACAGGCATACGCGGCTACAGATGCAGCCATATTCCCGGTAGAAGCTAAACATATGGCATCAGCGCCTAATTCTAAAGCTTTAAGCACTTCAATGTAGCTTCCTCGGTCTTTAAAGCACCCTGTAGGGTTTTCTAATTCAAGTTTAGCATAAAGCTCAGCTTCGTATAATTCAGAAAGTCTTTCCAGTTTCTTTAAAGAAGTGAAATCTGTTTTCAGCGGATCAGGAATAATGTTCTTTAAAGGATATTGAATTTCTTCCCGGGCTTCATTGTAATCAACGGTTAGTACACCGCCACAGTTAGTACAGTAGGTGCTGGTTATGCGCTCGTCATTTACTGTATCACAAATAATACATCGAACAGTATAGCCGGAATTTGAACTTTTCATGAAAAATAATTTTGAAATTTAGCCAAAATACAAAGCTTTTAAATAGGAATGAAGGATAGAAAACCGCTTTTTTGAGCTATCAGCTATCAGCTATCAGCTATCAGCTATCAGCTATCAGCTATCAGCTATCAGCTATCAGCTATCAGCTATCAGCTATCAGCTAAAGCGGTAATAAAATAATCTCTTCAAAATCCAGATCCAGAATTTCAAAGATCGGAGTGGCTATCTCTTCAATTTCTTCCTCGGGATATTCATCCAGACCTTCCAGTTTTACATACAAAGTATCATTATGGTCATCCACAAAATATTGAACATCCGTAGATTCGAAGCTGTCTTTTAACGTTTTAATTAAAAATTGAAGGTCTTCTTCAAAGGATTGATGTTCTGTTTCTTCTATATTATTCATGCAGATGGATTTGATTTGAAGCAAAAATACCCCGAGTTTGAGTCATGAACAAGCAACTTCTTCGACTAACTGAGATTGCCCAAAAGCCTCAGAGAACTATTATCGGATTGATGTCCGGAACTTCACTGGATGGACTGGATATTGCTATGTGTAAGTTCAAATGGAAGAAGCCTCAGTTACTGAATTTCAGAACTGTAGAATATTCCCAAGATTTAAGAAATAGGATCAAGGCAATTCAGTCTCAGATACAGGTTAATCTTCAGGAAGTTTGTGTTTTGCATACAGAGTTGGCTCATTTATACGCTGATCTGGTTTTGGAATCTCTGGAAGAATGGGGAGTTGAAGCGCATACGGTGGACTTGATTGCCAGTCATGGACAAACGATCTACCATCATCCCAATAAAAAAATGAACAGCACGCTACAGATTGTAGATGGAGATCATATTGCCGAAAAAACCGGAATTGTTACCATTTCAGATTTCCGGCAAAAGCATGTTGCCAAAGGAGGTGAAGGTGCTCCTATAGCAGGAATTATGGACGAGGCTTTATTCAGGTCGGAAACAGAACATCGTTTGTTGTTAAATCTGGGTGGAATTTCAAACTTTACCTGGCTACCAAGTAAGGAAAGTGGCGAAGAAATATTGACCTCAGATGTTGGTCCGGCCAATACGCTCATTAATGAAGCGATGAAGAAGCATTTTAACAAGCCTTTTGATGAGAATGGAAAAGTGGCGTCAAACGGAAAAGTACACTCAGGATTATTAAAATATTTATTGCTGGAACCATTTTTCAGAAAGCCTTTTCCTAAAACAACCGGACAGGAAGATTTCAATCTGGATCTGGTGGAAGAATTAATGACAGGATTCAAAATTGATCTGAAACCGGAAGATCTTATAGCAACACTCACCCATTTAACCATTCAAAGTATTACACGAGCTTTCGAAGAAGTTATTGGTGATAAACCTTTTGAGATGTTTGTATCCGGTGGAGGGGTGCATAACTCAACTGTAATGAATGGACTGAAAGAGAGACTTGCTAATGCTGAATTCAAAGATTTTGAAGAATCAGGAATAACAGCAGATTCAAAAGAAGCGGTATTGATGGCATTTCTTGCTAACGAATGTGTTGTTGGGGGAGAGTGGGAGTTGGGGAAGGTTAGTTTGCCTAGTTAGCTAGCAGTTCTTCATATTGATGAATCAATTTTTCTCGTACCGGTTTCCCTTTCTCAAAAATAGCTTCCTGAAGCGCTTTGTATTCTTTTCTTCCTTCTTCGGTTTCGATTTTGATGGGTTCCAATCCATGATCCCGTAAATCATATGGACTTGCTTTCATGTCAATGGTTCGGGCTTCTAAAGCAAGCTCAAAAGCTTCCAGAATAAGATCACTGCTTACCCACGGATATAATTTGAACGCCCATTTATAAAGATCCATATTAGAGTGAATACACCCCGGCTGTTCAGTTTCCGAAAAGGTCTCTCTGGAAAGTTCAAATCGATTCATGGGCTGGGCAGGTTTAGTAAAGAAGCGGAAAGCATCAAAATGTGTGCAAAGCAAAGGACGTGATTCCACAAATTCAGCCAGTTCATCCGGCTCCATTCGCAAGGGAACCTGATCGTGCCTTGGTTTTTCAGTTTTGTACACCATTGCCCATTCATGCATGCCAAAACACCCAAAAGAAGGGCGGCTGTTTTGAGTGTTTTTCAACATTTCCAGAATCCAGGTAGCAGACCTTATTCTTCTCTCCGGAAAAAGATCCATATCGATCCATGCTTTATTATCGGAGATCTTCAACTCTTCAAAATCAGGGAGTTTATCCACATCAGAAAACTCAAGAGTAATTCCAAATCCGGGCGACCATCTTTTAAGCATTGAAGGACGAAAGGCATAATATTGAAATAGGAAATCCATTACAGGATTCTTTTTGTGTTGAGAACGCTCGACCAAATATTGACCGACTAAGTTATCTACTTTGGATTCGTGATCTCTTTGTCTGGATTTCCATTCTTCTTCCGAAAGAACTACTTCTATATTGATGTCTATTATTACAGCTTGCATATCCAAAGATAAGGAATTGGATTTAACATTTTTGTAATCACTATCAATCTTATCACATATATCAATCAATTGTGATATAAATAGTTTATAAGTTTGATAAAATTTACATGAGACTAAAAATGATGAAGTCATTATCCATTACCAACGAAGTTTTGACCAAAGCTTATAACTATGATAGTTACAAAAAGCTGATAGAAGATCTTTTTTCTGAGAGCAGAACAACCAATGACGATAATTCAGAAAGCCAGCTTAACTATACCAAGTTGAATATTCAGCGAGCTTCAAGATGGGAAAAGAGAGCTAGGTTGAATGACAATCTGAAAGAAGTTGTCAATATGATAAGTAACGATCAGATTTGGCTGGTGATCACAGAAGGGTGGTGTGGAGATGCTGCTCAGATATTGCCCTTTATAAATAAAATTTCAGAGTTAAATGAGAAAGTTGAACTGAAACTCATACTAAGAGATCAACATCCCGAAGTAATGGATGAGTTTTTAACAGATGGAAGTCGGTCAATTCCAAAAGTAGTTGTTCTGAATAAAGAAACCCTTGAAGTTTTAGGTAGCTGGGGACCACGTCCAAAAGCCGTTCATGATGATTATGTCCAGAAAAGGAGAGATGTTGATTATGATAATAAGAAAGCAGCTGAAGAACTCCATTTGTGGTATGCCAGAGATAAAGGCAAAACCATACAGGAAGAGTTTGTTGAGTTTATAAGTGGTGTTATTTAATGCAGAATATCCTGTTAGATGGGTCATCCTGAACTTGTTTCAGGATCTTAAGAAAAGGCTTTGAATAATAATCTGCCAAATATACTACTAAGGATCACTAGAAAGATCCCGAAATAAATTCGGGATGACGAATCTGGGGATTATTTTAATACTCAAAGAAATTCCACGGCTGAAGATTTGGAACATGTGCTTCGAAAGTCATCTTCTTTTTCAAAGTAGGATGTTCAACGCTCAATCGAACGGCTCTTAAACCCATTTCTTTTCCATCTTTGTTTCCTTCTTCTCCATATCGGTAATCGCCCCATAGCGGATGACCTTCTTTCGCCATTTGTACCCTTATTTGATGAGGTCGACCCGTAAATAAATCTATTTCAACTAAGCTGTAATTGGCATTTTGCTTTAAGGTTTCAAAGCTAAGCCTGGATTCTTTAGCCTTACCTCTGGGTTTATTATAAGCTGAAACATTATTTGAGCGATTGTCTTTTTCCAGATAGTGAACCAATGAAGCGCTGGGAGGTGTCAGTCCTTCCACCATCGCCCAATAGGTTTTATCCATTTTGTTCTTCCGGATTTGTTCGGAAAGTCGTGAAGCAGCTTTGGAAGTTCTTGCCAACACCATGACTCCGCTCACGGGTCGGTCCAACCGGTGTACAAGCCCCATCCATACCTTACCGGGTTTATTATATTTCTTTTTAATGTATTTTTTACAAAGCGTTAAAACATCAGGATCTCCGGTATGATCTTCCTGGGAAAGTACTCCCGCCGGTTTATCAATCACTAATAAATGATTGTCCTCGTAAATAACAGGAATGTCAGGTCTAGTGTTTGTGGTTTGATTTTTCATATTTATTCTCAGTTTCTTTAGAAAAATACAAATTTTTATATCCTGAATTTAATCAGCATTTGATTAATTCATTGACTTTCAATGAATTATAGTGCGATAAGTTGTTCTTTATAAATCCTTAATATTAAAAGGTGGATAAGCTAATAAATAAAAATATTCTTAGTTTATAGTTCTGTGAAATAAGAGTTAAGGCGATCCGTTCAGTTCATTAAATTGTAACACTTGGTGTTGTTTTCACTCTTTTAATAGTAGTGATTAAAAAAACGCGAAAGAGAAAAAAATCATCTTAAGACGTAATATGTTTAATTGGTTCAAGAAAAAAGAAGTATTCAGAGAAATTTGTATCCCAAAAATTTTTTTGGATAACGATATAGAATTCAGATATCAACATTCCATTGAAATTGCAACTATCGTAAGTAAAAATAAATCCATTATCAGAGATATAAGAAGGCTTGTAAAAGAATATGACATTGAAACATTACAAGATCTATCAGGTGTAGACTTAAATAATGACTCAATAAAGATCTATAGTCTTATTGGATTAGAGGAAAATGAAAAAATGTTGATTGCGATTTTAGATCCTGTTAAACGAGGAGTTGATCCAAAACTGATTGCTTATAACTTGATCAATACAAATCGTCAACGGGGTACTAAAAAAGCAGTAAGTTTTTAGTCTTTATAAATCATATAGTGTTATCATAATTGGGAATAAAGATCATACAGTTACGAACAATATCAGGTTAACACATGGCTAGCAGTTTTTCCAATGCTGATCTGCTTTTTGGATTCTATTGGGGAGTATCTTGAACAGCAGTTTTGCTACCGGGTTCGAGAATAAGTAAGTTTTCCCTTCGATAATAGACCGGTGTTTTCCACCTTCTACATTAGTTTTTCCGGTACTAACTGCAAATGCGCAATAACCATCATATTCTGCATTTTTAATTGATTCCATAATGTTCACTTAGTTAAACTTGTTTGGTAAATGTTTTAATCTGAGAAAGTTCGTTTACGAAACAATTACATTTAGTCGTTCAAGTATTGCAGTCCAACCGCCGGTATGATTTTCAACTTGCTGATCATTTGGCATAAATTCGTGCATTAATTTAACTTCAGTTCCTCCATCAACCTCGGTAAGAGTGATTGTAACCAAGGTGTCGGTAACAGCTTGTGAATTCCAACTGAATACGATCTTATCAGTAGGGGATACTTCTTTATATTCACCTGTGTGAGAATAGGTTTCACCTTCGCCGTTATGCATATCAATTTTGTAGGAACCACCTTTTTTGCTGTCACTTTTTACTGTAGCACTCCAGCCTTCAGGTCCTGCAAAAAACCATTTAGCCATGATCTTTTCATCTGTTAACGCATTAAAGATAGTCGCTTTGTCAGCATTTATAGTTTTTGATACAGTGAGTGATTTATCGTTTGACATAATATTTAATCCTTTTTGGTTTGTGTGATAAAATGATCCAACTCGTCAAGTCTTGCCTCCCAAAAAGCACGGTATTCATTGATGAGCTCCTGTACTTCCTGTAAAGGCTCGTAATTCATCCTGCATGAATAACTTCTACCCACTTTCTCTTTTTTGATCAGATTGGCGTTTTCCAGCACTTTTAAATGTTTGGATACTGCTGCCAATGACATCTCATAAGGTTCTGCTATTTCATTAACGGAATGTTCTTTTTCTCCAAGACGAAGTAAAATCGATCGTCTTGTTGAATCTGCCAAAGCATGTAGGGTTGAGTCAAGCATATATTTAACTAGTTGGTTGAATGTTAGTATAGGAAAGAGATTTGATATATTCAACCGATTGGTTAAATAAAATTTCTTTGAATAAAAATGATCTATAGAAATTTGGGTCATCCTTGTAGATGTTAGATAACCTACCTGTCGGCAGACTGGTTCACTTACAAAAATTATCCTGTTTATAATCCTGATGATTTCAGAAAAAGTTTCCTTTACACCGACCTTTAGAATTAATTCCACTAACTCCACCACCCCGCTTTCAGCGAAATGATGGATAGTTATTTCTCCGTCTGTCGGGCTTAGCACGGCTGACGGTTTTTGGTTGCTGAGATAAGAACGAGACCTCGGAGTTCGCGCCAATAATTCTTGTCGGGAGCTTTTGGTACTGGCGCCAGTACTGAGGAAGCTCAGTATCGGTACAAAAGTACATAGAACAAAGGAACTGAATCTTTTAAAATGGCTTGACTTAGCATAAGGGAATCTACTTTTGTCTTGATAAAAAGTAGCAAAAGAAAAATTGGGATCGAATTACCTAACATCTATAAAGATGCCTTGTGCTTATGAGTCAGTATAAAATCTAAGGCTGATTTTAAGAAACCCTCATGCACCCAAGAGCGGCAAATGCTTCACTTTGTGATAGGTGAGGGCAAGTGAGATACAGTGCTTTAATTCTTTTTTCGGGATTTCATCATCCAGCTTAAATACTATAGCCCGATCACCTTCAAAAGTAAAAACCTCGGAATAGAGTTTTTTGAAAGTGGGAACCAATTTTGAAGTGCATTTAAAATACATGGCATATTGATCCGGTTTCTTTTCTTTCCAGTCCACCCGAACCGTACTGCCATGCTTAGTAAGATAACTAGGCTCACCCCATTTCAATGTTTCTTCCAAGTTTTCCAGTCCTTCAACTTCTGAAGCGGTACTCAACACCAACTCCCTAAGTCGGTACATTTGAGATTGGACGAAATCAGGATAATGTTCGAAAACTTGTGTGGTTTTAGGGTTTGTAGAGAGCGTCATTGTCTTAATTATAGTCGATATAAACTTTTCCATTCAAAGGAACTAGTGTTTCTCTAATAGTCTCTTATTCAATTACTATTTTTTGATTTTCAAAAATAGTATCGAGTGTTACTAATCCCGAATATTTTAATGGTATTGACTTTACTATTCCAAACAGCAATTTATCACCGCCCTCACAATTTGTATCAATTTTCAACTCTCTAGGAGTGAATTCTAGTTCATGGCTTAGTTTGCCATCAGAGCCATAAAACTTCCACAAGCCAATTCCATAATAATAGTATTGAGTACATGCACCATCTATACAGCAATTTATATAAGAGCCGAGTTTATAGCTTCCTTCACTATTAATTTTGCCTGATAAATCATATTCTTTCCACTGTCCAAATTTTAGATTTGTAATTCCTTCATTACCTACAGCGACCTTACCTATTCCTTTTTTTGTTCCATCGCTATAGTAAATTTGTATCAACGAATCTTGATCAGGAGCACCGTCTGTTATGTCACCATACAAATTTTCGAACGATACATATATTTTGACGTCTTGGGCAATTGAAGTTTTTGACAATAAGAAAAAAATGAAAAGTGGAAGCATTCTGATGCTATAATTAAATTGCATTGATATTTTGTTATTTAATTTTATCACAACTTGGTATACCTCTCAATTCTATCCCTTTCTTCAGGTTCCGTTGCTAAGCTAATTCCGATCAATAAAGCCAGATTTACGATCAATCCATAAACCCCTTCATGCATGGGGAGCGGTTTGAATTCGGGATTGTACAGGAAAAATAATGTGACTACAATCCCACCGATCAATCCTGCCAGCGCACCTTTTCCATTTGCCCGTGGCCAGTAGAACATGGCAAATACCAACGGGAACATCTGAGCAATTCCGCCATACGCTCCGAGTAGAAGTGAGACTATATCCGTTTCTGAAAACACCGCGAAATAATAAGCGATCAAACTAATGACGACTACTAAAATTCGTATCAAAGTTCGTTCATTTCCTTCCGTTTTCATCCAGTTTGCCAGCGATGGGGATTTTGAAAGTCCGTCCCGAACGGCAACCGAAGCTGCTGCATGAACAATGGCATCTCCCGAAGACATAGACGCGGCTAATGTTCCGGCACAAACTAATCCAATCAGAATAACCGGAAGATCCATTTGCAGAAGTACATGTGGGAGAATAGAATCAGCAGGAGTTACATTGGGGAAAGCCAGAACGGCAGCAAAACCGATGATCAAAATGGGTACCAAAAAGATCTGAAAAGTAGGGTAGAGGACCACGGTTAATTTAATAGTTCGGTCACTTTTTGCAGCAAACGCTTTCATAAAAAAGTGTGGCCACATCGAAAAACCAATAGCTGAGATCAACACTGCAGAACTAAATCCCCACCAATCCCATGCAGCTCCGCTACTGGTTAATCCCGGAGCAGAAAGAGCGTCACCGAAATCGGAAGCAATTAATTCTTCAAACATTGGTCCGATTCCGCCATACATTTTCTCAGGTAAATAGATTCCCAAAAACCAGGCGATAATCAACATAAAAATTCCCTGAAAAGTATTGGTCCAACCAACACCCATAACTCCGCTGAAGAATACGTAGATCAAAACTACGCCGTAGGCAATCCCGGCTCCTAGCCATTCGGGTATGGTTCCTTCGCTGATCGTATTCAAGACCAATCCCGCGCCTTTCATTTGAAGCGTTAAATAGGGAATTAATACCACCACTGTTAGTATAGCTAAAAGAGCTGAAAGTACTTTACTGTTATAACGATCTTGTAACAGTTCTGCCTGAGTGACAAACCCGTGTTTTGCTCCAAGCTTTCTGGCTTTAGGACCAAAAAAGTAGAAGGGCACCATTCCCAAAGCCCCGTAAGCAATTATATAAAAGGCTGCTGCACCACGGGAATACGCCCATCCCGGTCCTCCCAAAAATGCAAAGGATGAAAAGATTGAAGCTCCGAGCACGAAGTAAAGAATGAGCACGTTCATGGAGCGATCGCCGGCTACATACCCGGCTGCACTGTTACTTACTTTTCTACCCGGGATGATTCCCATCACCAAAGTGATTGCTAAATAGATTCCGCAAATTCCAAGGATAATGATCCAGTCAGCCAATTATTCGTCCTCCTCGTTTTCAGTATCTTTCCGAAAGAAGATAAGCAGTGAAATAAAGGATAAGCAGACCATCAGAATCACCCAGAAAAAAGAAAGAGGAAGACCGAGAATTAACGGTTTTGCAGAACTCATAAGAGGATAGATTGGCCAAATCAAACAAAGCTGAATTATCACCAGAACAGAGATTAAAATATATGCCCGCTTTCTTCGATTTGCAGACCGTGATGAAAAAACTAAGCCAGTTGGGATTTTATGTTCCATATTAAAAATTATTTCGTTCTAAATACGGAAAGCAAGGTTTAAATGAAAGAAGATTAAAAGCCCCCTCGACCTTTATGTTGTATTCAACAATCAGAAAATTTTTACCATCAAATTAAGAAATCCTGAAAATCTAAATTATTTATCGAAAAAGTAAAAATATTGAATATTAATCGTTTTAATTACATTAGTTCACATTAGAATATCTAACTAAAAAAGAGGATTAAAGATATGAGTTTATCTGGCACAAAATGGAAAATAACAGTACCAAGATGGGGAGCTCAAATAGATTTAACATTTGCGCCCTCAAAAAGCTTTGTACAAATTCATGTTATTGGTGCTGCTGAACCAACGCAAGGAATATGGGCAGTAGATGACAGTGGTGAAAACCTGATCATTCAAGGGCCGTCTCCTTATGGCTGGTGGAATGCAGTTTACTCGATAAAAATTGATGGTTCGTCTGGTAATGGATTTTATATGCTGTATACACAGCATCTCGGTTTGGCTGATTTGGAACCATGTACCATGACAAAAATCTCGTAAATCACAGTTGTTAGTGTTACTAATTTTTTAACAAAAGCATTCATCGGAGATTCTGAAGGATGCTTTTTTATTTGTGTGTTGAAAGAGTGGTTTAGTATCTGATTCATCCTTTTCTGTATTACGAGATATGGAGTTTTTTATTCACCGGAAAACAAATTTCCTTTAAATCAGTGTGTCAAAACCACTACCTTCAACCGTGAGTAATCCCAAGATCAACATAGAAGTTTCTGAAAAAGTAGCGAATCTACCGCTTTCGCCCGGAGTGTATATCTACAGAGATAAAAGTGGGAGTGTACTTTATGTAGGAAAAGCCAAGAAGCTGAGAAACAGAGTTCGTTCATATTTTCAGGAATCCCGGAATGTAGATGGGCGAATAAAAACGATGGTTTCAAAGATCGATGATCTGGAAGTGGTGGTTACTGATTCGGAAGCGGAAGCTCTGATCTTGGAGAATAACTTCATTAAGCAGTATCAGCCTCGCTACAATATTATGTATCGGGATGACAAGTCGTATCCATACATCTGCATCACAAAAGATGATAAGCCCAGAGTATTTCCTACCCGAACTATTATCAAAGATGGAAGCAAATATTATGGTCCGTATGACAGTGTTGTAAATATGAAGCGAATGCTGGAAACCATTCGTAAAGCATTTGATCTATGTACCTGTGCAGTTTCAATCAAGAATATTGATCGAACTCGTGGGATTCCTAGGTGGCATTCCTGTTTTGATGATTATCTGGAAAACTGCTCCGGAGATTGGGACAACGAACGTTATAATGTCGTTGTATCTAAAGTAGAGAGACTATTAAATGGACAAACGGAAGTGTTGATCCGTGAACTAAAAGAAGAAATGGAAATAGCTTCTTCCGCTTTAGCATTTGAAGAAGCGGCAAAACTCCGGGATAGTCTTATTGCCGTTGAGCGCTACAGTAAGAAAATGAAAATGGTTGCTGATAAGAAAGTAGATCGTGATGTATTTGCATTGATCATCGATTCAGAACTTGGAGAAGCCTGCGGGGTTTTATTTAAAGTGCGGGAAGGTAAGTTGATAGGTAAGTTTCATCGCTTCTTAAAAAATATTGATGGACTGGCTGAAGGTGTTCTGCTTCAGTCTTTTGTGGAGGATTATTACACCGGTCAATATACAGCAGCCATTCCGGATGAGGTGTACATCAGCACAGAGTTAGAAGATGATGAACCACTTGTACAATACTTATATCAGGAAAGAGGGAAAAAAGTACCGGTTCACGTTCCTCAGATCGGAGAAAAGGCTCAGTTGATAAAAATGGCAAAAGCGAATGCGAAGCTTCATCTCAATGAAAGAAGATTAGAAAAAGAAAAAGCAGAAAGAGATAGGATTCCACATGCTGTAAAAGAGTTGAAAGAACATTTAGGCTTACAAAGACTTCCGCGTAGAATTGAGTGCTTTGATAATTCAAATTTACAGGGATCAGATCCTGTAGCTTCTATGGTTTGCTTTGTGGATGCTAAACCCAGAAAAAGTGAATATAAGCGATACAATATTAAAACGGTTATAGGTCCGGATGACTTTGCTTCAATGAAAGAGATTTTAACACGCAGATATTCCAAAGTGATGAAAGAAGGGCTTCAAGCTCCCGACCTTATTATTGTGGATGGAGGAAAGGGGCAACTAAGCTCAGCAGTAGAAGCCTTAAAAGAAATCGGGTTTTATGGGGAGTGTGAAATCATAGGATTAGCAAAAAGATTGGAAGAAGTGTTTGTACCGGGAAAGATGGATTCAATAATGATTCCCAAAAAATCTACAGCACTCAAACTAATTCAACAAGCCAGAGATGAAGCACACAGATTTGCAATTACTTTTCATCGCCAAAAAAGGTCAAAAAGGACTCTAATTTCAGAGCTTACTGACATAGAAGGTGTAGGAAAAAAAACTTCGCAAACGCTGTTAAAAGAATTTGGATCTGTGAAGAAAGTTAAACAAGCAGAGATAGAAGAGATTCAAAAAGTAATAGGGGAAAAATCAGGAGAAAAAGTCTACAACCATTTCAATAATTAGATCGTCTAAGATTTCGATGTGATGGAGCGGCTAACATCATCATGTGATATGAAGGTTGAGCGTCATCAATTAAAATAGAACCAAGCCACTTGACTTAGCTCTTCGTACAATAGAATAAGGCAAGAGGTAAAATGCTCTTTGTGTTAATAAATGTTATTGATTGAATGTAAATGAGGTATTCAGAGTTTAATCAATACATTGGCAAAGAGTTAACCCCAAAATACACGGGTGAACACAATGGAACTATTAAAGAGAACTACAAAGGCATCTTATAAAGATCTTCGGGACAGAGATCTGGTACGTTATTTCAGAAAAAAAGCAGATGAAGCTGCATTCAATGAATTAATGAACCGACATCAAGCAAAAATTTATTCATACATATATAGTATGATCAACAATCCGGAAACGGCTAATGATATTTTTCAGGAAGTATTTACCAAGGTAGTCACAAAAATGGATGACACCTACAATGAACAGGGTAAATGGATTGCTTGGGTAATGAGAATTGCGCACAATGCAACAATTGATCATATAAGAAAACAAAAGCGTTACATCGACGTTAACTCTTGGTACGACGATGAAGATTCTCGCTCAGATTACTTCGATAGAATGACTGATGAGAGTTGGGTAGACGCTGATGAGCAATTAGTTGAAGGTGAAACAAAGTCCAGTTTAATGGCTCATATAGCAAAATTACCTGAAGAACAACGCACCGTTGTACTTTTGAGGCATTATTATGAAATGCCCTTTAAAGAAATCGCAGAATTGACTAATGTATCAATAAATACGGCACTAGGTCGTATGCGTTATGCGTTGATCAATTTACGCAAGCACTTTGAGGAAGAAAGACAACATGAGTTTAAACATGCAAATAAACGATGAAGACTGTATTCGGTACCTCATGAGGGAGATGGATCCCTCTGAGGAAATCGAATTTGAAAGAGAAATGATGAGTAATGAAAATTTACTCATAGAAGTTGAAAGTTTAAGGAGTACATACAATAAGGTTAAAAAGTTACCATTAAAGCAGACTCCTGCTGAAATACTCGAAAAAGTTAAAAAACAAGCTGTATCAGATCAGCAAAGACAATTACGCAATTCTTTTAAATTAATTGGCTGGTTTGGAAAAACAGTTGCTATAGCAGCAACCTTTCTGTTGCTTATTTCGGTATCTGTTTATTTCATGAATACGGGTACACTAATAGACCAAACTGGGCAATCTTCTGTTATGTCTGCAAGAACTGTACAACCCTGGGTTGACAGAAATGAAATTATTAAAATTTCAGACCGCACAGACGCTGTACAAGCCGAAAGAATTGGAGCTGAATATGAGAGGAGTTACGAAAAACTGGTTCCTGTAAACAAAGTGGATTCACCCACAAGTAAGAGACAAGGTGTACTACTCACAAGTTCTCCGGTAAACCATTGACCATAAATGTGGATAACTTTAGTTATTGATGTGAATAAGTATTTTTGTATGGGATGGAGCCTCGCTTTATATTGATTTTAATGTCAATGAACCAAAAAAAGCGAGTGTTTAATGGGTAAAGTGATTTCTATAGCTAACCAGAAAGGCGGTGTAGGTAAAACTACAACTGCGATTAATTTAGCTGCAAGTTTAGCTGCCATAGAACATCCAACACTAGTGATAGATATAGATCCTCAAAGTAATACAACCAGTGGATTAGGAATCGATGTAAAAACGGTAACTAACTCTGTTTATGAGGTTATGATTGGCAGCACTGATACCGAAGACACAATTCGTTCAACAGAATTAGATTTTCTGGATTTGGTACCGGCTCATATAAATTTGGTAGGTGCAGAAATTGAAATGATAGACAGAGAGGATCGCGAAAGAATTCTCGATAAGGCAATCGGTGATTTAAGAGATAAATATGACTTTATCATTATTGACTGCCCGCCTTCGCTTGGGCTTTTAACCATCAATGCGTTAACAGCATCTGATTCTATAGTTATACCGGTTCAATGTGAATATTTTGCATTGGAAGGACTTGGCCAATTATTAAACACCATCAAGATTGTAAGGCAGCACTTAAATCCTGATCTGGATATAGAAGGAGTTTTGCTGACGATGTATGATACCAGAACCAGATTATCCAATCAGGTTGCTGAGGAAGTAAAACGTTATTTTGATGACAGAGTTTTCAAATCCGTGATTACCAGAAATATCAGGCTTGCTGAAGCTCCAAGTTTTGGAAAACCGGCGCTTTTATATGATTCAACAAGTACCGGAAGTAAAAACTATCTGTCGTTAGCACGCGAGATCATTAAGAAAAACAGAAAGCTATTTAAAAATAGTCCTGTACTTTCTAATTAAGGAATAATAGAATGGCAAAGAAGGTTTTAGGAAGAGGTTTAGGAGTATATTTCCCGGAGTATCAATCCGATGAGGAGAAATCTGAAGAAAATAAAAGAGAGCCAATAGCAAAACAAAAAGGCTCCAAATCGGAAAAACCTGTTGAAGTTGATCCCGCCGAATTAGTTAATGTTGTTCTTCATATTCCTGTAGATGATATCAGAGCAAACCCACACCAGCCGCGTAAGGAATTTGATGAAGAAAAACTGGACGAACTAGCTGATTCTATTAAAGAGCATGGAATTATTCAGCCACTTACAGTCAGATATATCGGCGAGAGAAAATTTGAACTTATCAGTGGTGAGCGACGATTAAAAGCATCAAAACTAGCAGGTTTAAAAGAGGTAGCTGCTTACGTTCGTAAAGCTGATGATGAGCAAAGTATGGCTTTTGCTTTGATAGAGAATATTCAACGAGAAGATTTAAATGCTCTTGAAGTTGCTCTTGCATACAAAAGGCTTTTAGAGGAATTCGATTATACACAAGCTCAGGTTGCTGAAAGGGTCGGAAAAAATCGAACAACAGTTACGAACATGTTGCGGTTATTGACCTTGCCTGACTTTATTCAAACCGCATTAAAGAAGAATGAAATAGCAATGGGTCATGCCCGTTCTCTTATAACCATTGAAGATGTTTCTGATCAGCAAAAACTGCTAAAAAAAGCAGTATCTAACGAATGGTCAGTGCGACAAATGGAAGATGCTGTCAGAGGGTTATCTTCAGGTGGAAAGAAAAAGAAACCCTCGCCTAAAAAAGATCCAAACAATCCGTTTTACGAAGAAATATCTTCAAGGCTACGACAAACTTTCAGCACAAAAGTACAAGTAAACCCAAAAGCCAAAGGTGGAGAAATTAAAATCGAATATTATTCAGAAGATGATCTGGAACGCATTCTTGGTATTCTTGATTCGATTTAATATTGCTTTGATTAGTTTTCTGATTATAAGCACTATCAGTACTAATGCTCAATATTTACAAAGAGCTGAAATTAACAGAGCCTCGAATAATTATTTATTACAATCGGATAGTACAAAACCCCAATACCCGGATCCTGAATCAGTAGTTAGAAAATCTTTGATTATACCCGGATGGGGGCAGGTAGTTAATAAACAAGCTTGGAAGGTACCAATTGTTTATGGTTTGATCGGGGGGCTTGGATACTATAGTGTATATCTGACAAAACAATATCATGACTACAGGGCTGCATATTACAATTCTTTTGACTCAAATACAGATATGAGGTTTGGCGCAACGCCGGGTTATCTGGAAGGACAGAATGTAAGTAGTTTGAAAAATAACAGAGATTTTCTTAGAAACAGAAGAGATTTTATTTATGTAACGATATTTCTGTCATATGTGTTAAATGCAGTAGATGCTTATGTGTTTGCACATTTGCGGCCTTTTGATGTATCAGATGACCTTTCAATGAATAGAACATTTAAGCCCAACAGCATTACATCTCCTTTGTTGGGAGATTTACCTTCAATTTCACTTTCAATAAGTTTTTAGTATGAATGAATCCAATAAATCAGCAGCACAAATACAAAGGCAGTATGAGGAAGGGAGTAATAAGGATATTTGGAGTGTCTTTAAAATTATGGGAGAATTTGTTGAAGGCTTTGATACTTTATACAAAGTTGGTCCCTGTATCTCCATATTTGGATCTGCACGAACAAAGCCGGGTGATAAGTATTACGAACTCGCTGTCGAAACTGGTAAACTTATTACAGAAAAAGGATTTGGAGTAATAACCGGAGGGGGCCCCGGTATTATGGAAGCTGGAAATAAAGGAGCTTCAGTTGGAAATGGCCGCTCAGTTGGATTGGGAATAGAACTACCGTTCGAACAGGGAATGAATGAATTTGTAAACAAAGAATATTCAGTTGATTTCAATTATTTCTTTGTCAGAAAAGTAATGTTCGTAAAATATGCTCAGGGATTTATCGTTTTCCCGGGTGGGTTCGGAACATTAGATGAACTTTTTGAGAGTCTGACTCTGATTCAGACCCATAAAATTACAAAGATTCCTATCATACTTTTTGGATCTGATTATTGGACAGGTTTAGTTGACTGGATTAATAGTACAATGAAGGAGTCTGGTACAATTTCGGAGAAAGATTCTGATTTATTTCATGTTACTGATAGTAAAGAAGAGGCTGTAAAGATAATTTGCGACTTTTATGAGAAAAAGGAACCTAAACCGAATTTTTCTTTTTAAATGTACTAAGGAGAATACTTACTCTAACATGAATATGTGAAAAATATCCATTGTAATAAATGGGTTATTAATTTTAGATATGAAGCTTTTTTTTATTTAAATTAAAAGCTTTGAAATAATTAACACTAGACATTAGAAAAATGAAGTTTATCAATAAAAGTTTATTGGTTTTATTTGTGGGGCTGTTAACTAGTGCTGCATATGCTCAAAGTACTTATGAAGATGCAGTAAATCTATATAATGCCGGAGATGAACAGGCAAAAGCTAAAGAGTACGATAAAGCCATTGAAAGCTACAAACAAGCCGCTGTTATTGGAGAAGAGTTAGGAACTCCCCAGGGAACGGACATTAAAACACGTTCTGAACAGCAAATTCCTAAGGTGCAAATTAACAAAGCCGGAAGCATGTTTAATGCTTTCAGAAGTTCAAAGCAAATTCCGGATCTTGATAAAGCAATAGCTGAATTCGAGAGAACAGTTGAGATTGCTGAAGAATATGGTGATAACCGGGTAATGCAAACTGCACAGGGATATGTTCCTCAGTTATATTATCAAAAAGGAACCATGCTGTTTAAAAGAGAAATGTACGAAGAAGCAGATAATGCATTAAACAGTGCTATTCAAGCAAATGCTAATTACGCACAACCTTACTATACAAAAGGTCTTGTTGCCAAGAAATTATCTGAGGATATCAATGACGCGCTAAGATGGTTTGATCAGGCTATTGCAGTAGCTGATAAGACGAACAAAGGACAAATTTCAAGACAGGCAAAAAATGCTGCTCATGATGAGCTTCTTTTCAGAGGAGCTAAACTAATTGAGTCAAAGAATTACAGTGATGCAATTGATCTCTTAAAGTTAGCTACAGAGTATGATGCAGAGTCAGCTGATGTTTATTACAGAATTGCTGAAGCCTACAATAAGCAAAGTAAATATGATTTAGCTATTTCAAATGCTAAGACCGCATTGACTCATGAAAATGGTGGTAAAACAGATAAGGCAAAAATTTACTTTGAAATGGGTTTTGCTTACCAGATGAAAGGGGATAAGGCTGAGGCCTGTAGTGCATATACTGACGCTTCATTCGGGTCATTCAAAGCTCCTGCTGAGCACTCCATGGAATTCGAATTAAAGTGTGGAACAACCAGATAATAATTGTTCTAATAAATTCAGCTCAGTGTAATGTTACACTGAGCTTTTTTTTTGCAAAAAGCGTGGAAAGGGATTTATCTTTTCAATCTCAAATAAGCTTTTCATATCTTTGATTTTAATACTCTAAAACAAAACTAACTACTCTTTAAATGGCTTCTTTAGATCAGCTGTGCGTAAATACAATAAGAACCCTTTCAATAGATGCTGTTCAGAAAGCTAACTCAGGACACCCGGGTATGCCTATGGGAATGGCTGATGTATCGTATATACTTTGGACTAAGTTTCTGAAACACAACCCGAAAAACCCGGAATGGTTTGACAGAGACAGATTTATTTTATCTGCTGGACATGGTTCTATGCTCATCTATAGTTTGTTGCATTTAACAGGTTATGATCTAAGCCTGGATGAGATAAAGAATTTTAGGCAGATGGGCAGTAAAACAGCTGGTCATCCTGAAAAGCATTTAACTCCGGGAGTTGAAATGACTACAGGTCCTTTGGGGCAAGGGTTTGCAACCGGAGTTGGCATGGCAATGGCAGAGAAATTCCTAAGAGGTAAATTTAACACTGAAGCCCATAGTTTAGTAGATCATTATACCTATGCAATTGTAAGCGATGGAGATCTGATGGAGGGGATTTCTCATGAAGCTGCTTCTTTGGCAGGTCACTTACAGTTGGGAAAGATGATCTATCTATATGATGCAAACTCAATATCAATTGATGGTTCGACGGATTTAGCATTTACTGAAGATCCGGTAAAAAGGTTTGAGGCATATGGATGGCATGTTCAGGAGATTGACGGGCATAATCATAACGAAATTGAAGACGCTATTCGAAATGCTCAGTCAGAACTATCAAAACCTTCTATTGTAATATGTAGAACACATATTGGTTTTGGTAGCCCAAACAAGCAAGATACAGCTTCTTCACATGGTTCACCTCTTGGAGATGAAGAAATTGTACTTACAAAAAAGGCATATGGCTGGGATCCAGAAAAAAAGTTTTTTATACCTGAGGAAGCTTTAACGGTATTCAGAGAAGAAATCACAAAAGGAGAAGCAAATGAAAGTTCCTGGAATAATTTGTTAGATGATTATCGTGCCGAAAATAAAGAATTAGCTTCTGAATTTGAAGACTGGATAAACGGTAAATTACCTGAAAATTTGGATTCATTACTTCCCGTTTTCGAAGCTGATGAAAAAGGTATTGCCACAAGATCATCGTCCGGAACCGTGTTAAATACACTGAAAGAAAATATAAAAAACTTATTTGGAGGTTCTGCTGATCTGGAAGGTAGTGTTAAAACTAATCTGAAGAATGAAGGAGTATTCAATGCCTCAAATTCGACTGGTAGAAATGTTCATTATGGGGTGCGAGAACACGGGATGGTTGCGGCATTAAACGGGATGGCCCTTCATGGTGGTGTAATACCATTTGGAGGTACATTTTTTGTATTCACAGATTATTGCAGACCATCTATTCGCTTAGCCGGTTTAATGAATACTCCTTCTATTTATGTAATGACTCATGATAGTATAGGATTAGGAGAAGACGGACCAACACATCAACCTGTCGAGCATTTGGCTAGTTTAAGAGCTATGCCTAATGTTAACGTTATTCGCCCCGGAGATGCCAATGAGGTTTCTTATGCATGGAAGATAGCGGTTGAGAGCAAAGAGACTCCAACGATTATTGTTTTAACAAGACAAAACATCCCTACATATGTGCGTACTAAAGAGAACGTTGCAAGCTTGACAGAGAAAGGCGCTTATATTTTGGCTGATTCCATTAAAGAGATTCCTGATTCAATCATAATTGGTACAGGTTCAGAAGTACACTTAGCTATGGAAGCAAAAGCAACACTTTTTGAAAAAGGAATAGATGCTCGTGTAGTAAGCATGCCCTGTTGGGAATTATTTCAAAAGCAAGACAGTCAATATATCGAAAAAATACTACCAGAATCTGTAACTAACAGAGTGTCTGTGGAAGCCGGTTCTACCTTTGGTTGGAATAAATGGATTGGTAATACAGGAGTAGCAATTGGCATTGATACATTTGGAGAGTCAGCACCCTATAAAGAGCTATATGCACATTTTGGAATTACTTCTGAAAAAATAGTTGAAGCTGTATTATCTCAGAAGTAATTAGTTTTTTTCTATAAAAAAAGCCTGATTTATTTTATAAATCAGGCTTTTTTAGATTAAAAATCTATTTAATCAAAGTCATTCTTTTTATTTGAGAAAAAGAACGGTTTTGTGAAACTGATTTTGCATCAATTCTGTAAAGGTAAACCCCACTAGCCAAATTAGAGGCATCGAAACTCAGTGAATGTGAACCTGCTGTTTGAGAAGCTCCATTGATGAGATCAGCTACTTTCCTTCCATTAATATCATACACAGAAATAGAAACGGTGCTGTTAGAGGGTAATGAATAAGAAATATTGGTTGATGGGTTAAAGGGGTTTGGATAATTTTGATTCAGGGTAAATTCTTTTGGCAGATCAGCCGGTCCGGTATTTTCATTTGAAACTGACATTGATACGTTACCTAAGAAAATGCCTCTACCATGTGTCCCAATTGCCAAAGTTTTATCAGAGGGACGATAATCCAAATATTCAACTACTGTATTACCAATGGTAGATGCTCCCTGAAATTTCCATTCAGTATTAGCTCCATCAATGGTATTTGTTGCGTAAAGACCAGTGCTGGTACCTACGTAATATGTTTTTTGGCCTGATGAAGTTTTGGTAATCGCTGCAGTCCTTACTGATGGACCATTTCCATTTACAGGTTCTAAATTTCCCCCAATACCTGTCCAGGATGCTCCTCCGTTAGTTGAATAGTAAACACTTTCCGTACTATAATTGGAAACTACAGCTATTACTTCATTTCCATTGTCCTCACTTACGGCAATATCATGGATATAAGCTCCGGAAGGAGGGATAGAATCTGATGTAGCTGCAGTAAAGGTACGAACAGTTAAATCTGATGCAGACGTAGATGTAGAAGCATTTCTAAGTCTGTAAATCTTAGGAGGTGAACCATTAGAGAATGAAGCATAATAGAGTATATCAACAGGATTAGTTGTACTGATTTCAAGAGTAGAGATTATTGACCCCGGATCAGTTGAAAAGTCTGATAATTCACTCCATCCTTGAGAAATACCATCGGGCTGAGAAGTATTTCTTAGTAATGAGGTAACGATGTCATTTCGGTGAAGTTTGTTGCCTCCGGGATAAAAAAGTATATCCTCATTAGTATGATTTACCAGATACGGATGTATAAAAAGTTGATCAGTTGCTCCAATTGGCGCTATATAAGAGAATGAAGTAGGATCTCCACTAACTGTATAATCATATTTTATAAGGCGTCCTCGCTGAGAAGAAGTGGTTAAGTAATTTGATCCTAAATAGGCATATGCCCCATCACCTGAAGAAATGTCTTCAGAGGAAGAAGTTCCTAATATGTCATCAAACTCAAAGTAAGGTGATCCATTATCCTGCGTGCCTCCAAGAATTCGAGAGTCACCGGCATCAGGGTGTATTGTAACAGTATAGAACTGTGTGACATTATAGCCATTGTTCAGGTCGTTCCAGTTAACACTTGATTGAGTGATATTTGTACTTCTTCCGATACCCCCATCATGACTACTGAATAATATATCCGGGTCAGCAGGGCTATACACAGCAGCATGTTGATCGGGATGATGTCTTCTGTATTGAGAAACATCGTTATCCTTATCATATCCGCCAATCCAATATTTATTAACTTCTGTTACATCAGTAATTCCATCTGAATCAGAATCTTCTGGTACTGAAGTAAATCCATCCAAAGAGCGATATAAATTGGTGCCTCCGATTACTAAAATGTCGGGATCTTCCGGATGCACCTCACAAACCATGTTATAACCTCCCTGTAAATTTAAGTCACCAACCGGATTCCCAAAATCAGGTATATTGTTAGTTCGATTAAAAGAGCTAACATTATTTATATCAGAAACATCGATAAGAAAAAGATTGGCCTGGTTATTATTATTTGCTACAAAAACATAAATACTATCAGGGCTGGATTCTGAAGTGCCTATAACCGCTCTGCCCGGGGCTGTAGGGTAATCATTAGGAGTTACGTCAATCCATGTTTGGCCATCATTTGTTGAAACATAAACACCAGAAGAATTCGTTTGAGAAAAGCCATTAAAAGGTCTTGAAATTGCAGCAACTACATTACCGTTAGAGGCAACCTGAACATCACTGTAAATATGTTCATTTGTTCCCCCAAGTACCAAACTATTTGTTACAAAACTATTTGTTGACCGATATACACCTATAGCATTACTTGAAAAGAATTTAGTACCTGTGGTCGGACTTACTTCAACTCTGGAAATAAAGTCAAACGCTGTATTGAAAGAAACATCATCATCTTCTGTTGCAGGAATCTGAGCCCAGCTATCTCCATTATCATTCGATACATATATTCCCGAGCCATAAAGTTGACCACCGCCACCTCTTGCTCTGGAAGAAGCTCCTGAAAATTCTCCGGTTGAATAATACCAAGTATCTAAATTATTAGGATCCTGAATAAGCGAAGTAACGCCAAGATTTTCACCTAAATCACTTGTTTGCACCCAGTTTTGGCCACCATCTGTGGTTTTCCACATTCCTCCTGAGGCTCCGCCGGCAAGTATAATATCTTCATTTCTGGTATCTACCCCAAGACCTCGGGTTCTGCCTCCAACGTCGTTAGGTCCGGCTTCAACAATATCAATTTCTTCCTGAAGAAGAGTAGATTTTTTGCGCATTGAACTTTCAAGCGATTTGGCATATTCAAGTTCTCTGGATCTGATATTACGCGGAATAGAGTTTGTTTGAGGATCCCTGGTTAATCTGAAAAAATGATCTCTTCTGTCTTTAGAATTCTCAGCTCTGTCAAAGACAGATTCTTCCTGTTCATTTAAAAACGGGGTTTCTGATTTAACATGTCCTTGGTTGGGTAACAAAAGTACCAGGATAACAAGCGAAGCTGATAGCAAGAATACACTCAGCAAGTTCTGTTTATGTTTCTTCATTATTAGTTATTGATAGTTATTAATTTCCAAAGTTTAGTCTTTTTCTCGTTACCCATCATCATTGTACTTTCCTCACCAGATAGTATAGCGATCAGAGTTCCGTTTTGTTTTATTTTATTTGAAGATTTATTAAATAACTCATTGTCGATAACGAACGTTAAGTCAGATCCGGATGGAACAGGATCTGTGGCACTCCCGTAATTAAGAATTTCCAGAACTTCAGAAGAAATTAACTTCTGAGAACCACTATCTTCAATAGTTATAATTTTTAAATTAGCCTGAATGTATCCCGGGGCCAGACTAACTTGCGCTTCAGGAACAGGTTCAGAATTATCGGTCATCTTTTTTTTATTAGCACAACCCATTATCAGAGCAGTACAAATTATCAGAAGTAAACTTTTTTTCATTTAGAATAGATGAATTATTAGATAGTACAATATTGTAATTTACTTTAACTATATCAGTGTTAATTTATAATATTTTAGTCAACAACAATAATTTTGAGTAAACTTTTATTTCAAAAGACAATTGCACAAACAAGTGATGCTCCAATGGCATTAGAGGTTTCTAATGCCGAAGGATGTTATATAATCACAACCAGTGGAAGGAAGTACCTTGACTTTATATCAGGAATTGCTGTAAGCAGTTTGGGGCATAATCATCCGGCAATAATACAGGCCTTACATCAACAAATTGATAAACATCTTCATGTAATGGTTTATGGAGAGTTTATACAAAAACCTCAGATAGAATTTGCGCAATTGTTAATTCAACAGCTTCCAGAGTCTTTAGAACAAGTTTATTTAGTAAACAGCGGAACTGAGGCAGTAGAAGGTGCTCTGAAGCTTGCTAAGAAATACACAAAAAGAACAAAATTAGTTGCATTCAGAAACAGCTACCATGGAGATACCCATGGATCATTAAGTGTTACGGGCAGAGATGTTTACAGAGATCCTTATTTACCACTATTACCGGATGTACACTTTGAAGATTTTAACTCTGATTCTGTACTTGATCAGATTGATGAACAGACTGCTGCCGTGATTTTAGAGCCCATACAGGGGGAAGGAGGTATAATTCCAGCGAACAAAGAATGGATACAAGCAGTAAAGAATAAATGTAACGACCATGGAGCGCTTTTAATTTTTGATGAGATACAAAGCGGTTTTGGCAGAACAGGAAAGCTATTTGCTTTTGAAAATTATGAGGTTTCACCGGATATTTTATGTATTGCAAAGGCAATGGGGGGAGGAATGCCGATAGGTGGATTCGTGTCTTCATCCGAGATTTTTCAAAGTTTCAAATATAACCCTCCTTTAAATCACGTTACTACTTTTGGAGGACATCCGGTGAGTTGTGCAGCAGCGCATGCAAATTTGAGGGAGCTGCTGTCAGGTAATTATCTTATCAGAGCTCAGGAAATTGAAAGCAAAATAAAATCAAATTTGAGAGGAAAGGGAATTATTGAAGTAAGAGGAACCGGGGCAATGCTTGGTTTAGAACTTGAAACCAGGAATCTTACGGAAGCTGTAGTAAATTATTGTTTTGAAAAAGGAATACTTTTAGGCTGGACCCTTCATTCCAATACGTTAGTTCGGTTAGCTCCCCCTTTAATTATTACTGATGAACAATTAGATTTTGTAATTAATACTATTTTGGAGGGTTTGAATAAATATTATCGGTCAGTGAGTGAATAATTAACCATCCAACGGATTCCGAATTTATCGGTCAGCATTCCGAACCTGGCATTCCAGAAGGTTACTTCAACAGGCATTGTAATTGTGCCACCTTCAGCAAGGTTATTAAATACTTTTTCAAGCTCATTTTCATCATCAAAATTTAAATTTATCTGAATATTATCTCCAATCGTTACTTTTCTGTGAGGAGCTCCGTCCGAAAACATAATTTTCTGATCTCCAATAGTAAGCTCTGCGTGCATGACTTTATTCCTGTAGCCTTCCTGTACCGGCATTTCAGTATCGGCAAATCTTCGAATAGATAGATCCCCTCCAAAACAATCTTTATAAAAATTAATTGCCTCTTCACAGTTGCCCTGAAAGCATATATACGGTGTAATCAAGTTCATAGTATTTCAATCAAAGTTCAGTTAATGCATAAATAAGAATATTAGCACCCATTTGTAAGGCTTGTTGGCGAACAGCTGCAGAATTGTTATGAATTTGTGGATCAGCCCATCCATCTCCTAAATTGGATTCATAAGTATAAAAAACCACCATTCTCCCGTCTTTGAACAATCCGAACCCTTTTGGGGATTGATTGTCATGTTCATGGATCTTTGGTAAACCCTTTTCAAAATTAAAAACGTTGTTATAAATTGGGTGTGAAAAAGGAATTTCAATGAATTCTTCATCAGGATATACTTGCTTCATCATATTTCTGGCATGCTCATCAATGCCATAGTCATCATCTATATACAGAAATCCTCCGTTATCCAGATAAGTTCTTAAATTATTTGCTTCTGATCGGTTAATACTGATGTTTCCATGACCTGTTAAAAAAATAAACGGGTAGCTGTGAAGATCACTGCTTCCTATCGAAACATCTTTATATTCTGACTTTATACTGATTGAAAACTGATCTTTAGTAAAGCTTATCAAATTTGAAAGGGAGGATGGGTCATTGTACCAATCTCCCCCGCCTCGGTATTTAGCTCTTGCTATTTCGAACTCAGACGAAGTTTGGGAAAAAACGGGGGCTTGAAAAAGAATAATGACAACGGTCAGTAAGAAAAGTCTCATAAATAAGGAATTATTCAGGTCTTTTAATATAAGTTTGAATTGTATCTGCGGCAAGGGACCCAAATACCCCAATCCCACCTTCAAGACGGTATATAGCATTGGGGATTTCACCAGGAGAAAGTGTTGAACCACCAAGCTGAACAGACTGAGATCTTAAAAAATCATAAATATTGTCATCAATAGTATTGGCGATAATCTGATTATCGCCAAAAAAGGCGACGGCCAACCATGGGTATTTTAAAGTTACAGTCCCATCAGGTGTTGTTTCGAAATTGGCTTCATTAACAATTCCTGAACTTGTTTTTACGAATTCTCCAATTTCATCTTCTTCATCTGAAAAATCGGAATAAAATGGAGTAAAATTTTCTCTTGAAGGATTTAAAGCTATTGTAGTAAATATAAAATAGCTTTGCCTTTCAGTGTTAACACTAGGTGTAATTTCAATCTCAATTTGATTTTCTGATTGATAAATAACCGTATCAGGTATTTCACTTTTGGTACTAAAGGTGTCAGGTATAGAAGTATATCCGGTTATGAAAGCGCCTGGGTCATCCGGAATACCTGAAATTTGTAGCTGATAAATTCTGGACGGCTGTGTATTGTGATCAATTTGAGAAGTATACACACCAGCGCTATCTAACTGATAGGAGAATGATTGAACAATACTTGAGTCTCCGTCATTTGAAAGCAAATTAACACGAATATCAGCACCTGATACAGCAAATTCTCCAAAACTATATACTGAATTTACCGGAGCTGTTGTTGATAAAAAGATAGGAGGGAGCGGTTCGCCTGCTACCATATAACTTTCAACAACATAAAATTTTTCATATTCATCCTGAGGATACAAATCACAAGAAGTGAGTATAAAAAAAAATGCAAAAATTGTAAGAAATAGTATTCGCATAAAATCAAAAATTAACTGTATAAGATATTGTTGGGAGTAATGGTAAAAGAGGTACCTCGGTACGTTTTACAGGGTTTTCATCAAAGTCGAAATTATAGAACCAGATGTTTCTTCTGGAATACACATTTATGATCTGGAATTGCCATTCAGCTTCTCCTATTCCGAAGAATGTTCCTAATCTGGAGAACGAGATGTCCATTCTGTGGTAAGAGGGTAAACGTGATGCATTAATTTTACCAACAGTGAAGATATTTAATTCATCGTTTGCCCACGGAGTGTTGTTTGCGGAATATTGTCCAAGTACTTCTGTGTAAGCCTGACCGGTTGCATAGTTAAAAGAAAGTGTGGATTTCCACCGGTTACTAAGTTGATATGAAAGAACCAGGTTTACATCATTTCTGCGATCATATTTTGGCGGGTATCTTCTGCCGGTGCCGTCAGGATTACCAATATCATTATTATAGTTATCAAATTTTTTCCAGGTATATGCAAAAGTATAACCTATAAATCCTGATAGTTTTCCGGCTCTTTTTTCAAAAAAGAACTCCGCTCCATATGCATCGCCATTTCCTATTCTGAATAATTCAGGATAGTCTAAACCTGAAACATCCTGCAAAAAAGGATCCAGTTCAAAAATATCATTCATTGTTCGGTAGTAAAGCTCTATATCAAAACCGAAACCCTCAAAAGGAATTGTTTTAGCTCCTACAATAAACTGATCGCCATACGCAGGTTTAACGCCATCGTCTGCAGTTAACCAAACATCAAATCCGGAAAAAGCCTCGTTTGTGATAAGTGTTAAATATTGATTATATCTTCCGTAAGCCGTTTGTAGTCTGATTCGGTCATTGGCTTTGTATTCAAGTGATAGCCGGGGCTCCAGTCTCAGATAGTCCCCATCAGATAAATAACTGGTTCTTAAACCGCTTACAATTTTCCATTTTTCAGTAGGTCGCCATGTATCGGATATATACACAGAGCCATATCGGGAATGACTTCTGGAACTGAAACTAGGTTCGTTATCAAAGCGGTCGTTTAATCGAATGGTTAACGTTCCTGCCCAAACTCCGATAGCTAGTTCATGTTTTTCATTAGGCAGATATTCAAGGTCTGATTTAATGGAATAGTCATAAATATTATTTCTTCTTTCGATGGGAGTACCACCTAATTCCAATTCAGGATAATTGAAATATTGGGAGCCGGTGAGCACAAAATTTGAAAACAATTTTTCGCTAAAGATATGCGTCCAGTTACCACTTAGTGTTCTGTTTCCGTAGTTAAGTTTAAATTCAGCATCGTCTGAAAAGGGGAAGTTTACTTTATCCTGTCCTGAATAGAATGCAAGAGATAACTTGTCATTTTTGGAAGCATCAAAATTTACCTTTCCATTGAAATCAAGAAAATAGAAGCTGGAAGGGATATTATCGCTCGTACTTCTTAAAGCGGCAAGCACAGGTTCAAGAGTACTTCTTCTGGCCGAAAACATCCATGAACCTCTTTTATAGGGCCCTTCAATAGAAACCCGCGATGCTAACATTCCCAGTGTTGCAGTGCCTTCCGTTCTGTTTCTGTTTCCATCTTTATTGTAAATAGTGAGAACAGAGCTTAAGCGACCTCCATATTCCGCGGGGTAACCACCTTTATATAGTCGCACATCTTTGATGGCATCAGGATTGAAAGTGGAAAAAAATCCGAAAAAATGACTCGGATTATAAACTGTATTGCGATCCAGCAGAATCAAGGTTTGATCAGGACTTCCGCCACGGATATACAAACCACTTGAAAAATCTGATGCAGCTTTTACTCCGGGTAGCAACTGTATGGATCGAAATACATCCGCTTCGAAAACTTTAGGGAGTGATTTAATAAGTTCAGTGTTAATCTCAGCTGTACCTATATTTTTTTGTTCTTCCTTTACCCGATCACTGGTTACAATGATTTCTTCCGTTGTTACTACATTGGATTCCAGTTCAATGTCTAACCGGAGTGTTTCATTTTCTGAAAGAGTTATTGTTTTTCTGAAAAGCTTAAAACCTATATAAGACCCTGCGATAGTGTAAGTGCCCGGTTCAAGATTTGTCAGGGAATAGTAACCAAGTGTATTTGTAGAGGTACCTCTGTTATTTTCCAGAAGTGCTACGTTTGCGCTTATCAGAGTCTCTCCGGAACTTTTATCTGTTATATAACCATTTACCGAAGCATTTTGAGCAATCAGAATTGTTGGTGTGAATAGCATCAAAAATGCTGCAAGTTGTTTTATCATAAATTAAAGTCGGTAATAATATTTTTGATCTTTAACGATAAAGCGCTCAAAAAGTTAGCGAAATAAATAGCTTTTTATTGTTAAGAATATATGATTTATAGGTTCAGCTTGGGTTGATCAGATAACGTTTCCGGTATCTTAATATGAGTACCTATTTCTTTATTCAGTTTATCGATGAAGTATGCTGACAGAAGCGGAGATTCTTTCTCAATATTCTGATGAACAAAGAAATACAAATTTTCCAATCCATGTTCTTTCCAGATTTTAATTCGGTCAATCCACTCATCAAGGCGGGCATAATCGGTTTCATGATTGGCACCAACATATCTTATAAATGCAGTAGGTGATGTTAATCGCATATGGAGCAAATCCCTGCGTCCGGCAGTATCTGTGATGATGTTTGCTACGTTGTGTTTTTTGAACAGCTCGTAGGTTCTGTCTGCCACGGTTTGGTCGTTATACCAATCAGTGTGTCTCATTTCAATTCCCAGAGGAAGATCGCTTGGCCAGATTTCCAGAAATCGTTCTACTCGATCAAAATCTTTGGGTTTGAAATCGTCCCGGAGTTGCAGAAAGATCATTCCCAGCTTGTCTTCAAATGCTCTTATTGGGAGCGTGTACTCCTCAACGAGACTTTCAACACCTTTCAATCTTTTAAAGTGACTGATGCTATTTACAACTTTGGGAAAGAATTTGAAATTATCGCCTGTTTTTTCTCTCCAACCGGAAACCACATCTTGTCCGAATATCCTGTAATGAGTTGCATTGAGCTCGATAGAGTTAAAGTGTTTGGCGTAATACTCGAGTTCGTCCTTAGTTCCCCGCGGATAAAAACCCTTTAAATCCTTTTTGTTCCATTTTGCACAACCAACGTATACATTAAAGTGATCAGAGGAATTGCTTTCAAGAACCTGATAAGTATCGGGGTGATCTTGAGGGAGTGTAAAATCTATTTTTTCAGGGTTATCTACGCTTCCGAATTTCATCTTTTTTAATTCTTAATTTTAAATTATGGATTTTGAATTTGTATTACGTATTAAGCTAATCTAAGTATAAGTGATGTAACCAAAATCCAAAATTTAGAATTCATTCATTCAAAATTCTTTCTCTATCTAAGTACAATATTGTATAAATAAATCCGTATTTTTAGAAAGCAGTAAGCGATGGGGGTGTTCTGGCTTCGACGGGACGCGTAATATCGCAGGTTGCATGTCGAGAGTGTCCAATGATTCTCGTAATAATAATCATTATGGAAATTAATGTAATTGACAATAATTACTCATACCGACTAGCAGCGTAAGCTGACTGGTCTGTTCCCCCGGTGGCGTGCCTGTCAGTGCCGGGCTGAACATCATACAAGATAGGATAGCGTATTGGTGTTTTCTGTCTGCAATGCGTGAAACTTAAACAGAATAGTGAGTAGTCGCTTTGTTACTGGGCTCGGCTTCTTGCGAAATTTAATCAGTAACTAAACATGTAGATGTTTGTAGGTTTACTGTTTCGGACCGGGGTTCGACTCCCCGCACCTCCACTTCTAGGCTGGCTAAATTAAATTTTGGTCAGCCTTTTTGATAGCTGATTCCGCTGATTGATGAATACCAACGATCTATTTACTTTTGAACCTACAAAAGTAAAAAGTATCAAATGTCTGCAGAATTCTTAAATCTATATATAATATGTTTTGTTTATCCCAGACGAAAGATTTTCTATACTTCCACAAATTAAAAACTGAATAGTTGTTTTTTTAATTTTAAGAAACTTTGTGAAATGTAATCTAATTGTTATAGATATTGCTATCTATAATATCGTTCAATCCTTTAATTTCAGTAGTAATGGATGAGTACGATTTAAGTAATTCAGTAATTTGATGGATTCTATAAGATAAAAAATTTGAAAATGTGTCTATGTTCAATATTTGTTTATCAAGTTTAAAATCACTTTTTGGGATATATAAATTGTCAGTTTTGGAAGCACCTGTTAGTTTACCAATAGTTATTAATTTACCGTAGTTGATTGATGGTATAATTTTTTTTTCAAATTGTACATGCATGCTTCTAGATATTTCGGTCTGTAAATCGTAATCTTGATTTAATTTTTTTGAGTATGAAGAAATCTCTTGTCTTAGTACGTCGGACTTAATCAATGATAATTTCCCAGTTTCTAGGATGTCATCTAATGAACCTCTTTTTGGCATTTCAGGTCTTAGTGGCCTTAAATTCCAGAGTGTCCTATAAATGTACTCTTGATCAATTTTTAAGTAGTCAGAATTAATTATATCAATTAATTCTGAAGAAAGTTGAATCTGTTGATTAAAATTGTCTATTTTTCTTTTTATAGTAAAATCAACAGCTTTTAATTCACTTTTAAGTGTCAATAACGATTCTCGAGCTTGTTCTTTTTCATATCGCATTTTTTGATAATCTCCAATCCACAAGGCTATCAAAATACCAAAAACAATTAAGATAAGTTCTAAAAGTAGATATTTTTTCTTTTTCCAAAAATACTTTGATAAGCTTGATGAATGTTTTTTTATCCATTGTATAATTTTTTTAGATTTTAGCATACATATAAGAAACTGTTCCAATTGTCACTAACATCAAATATATGATAATATATATCAAGTATTTTTCAGTATTTCTTAGTTTTATTTTAGTTTTTAGCCAAGATATTTTCTCCCAAAAAAATGAGTTGGATAATGCCGAGGCTTATCAAGTAATCAAAAATATCGAAGATCTAAAAAAATTAGAATTAGTCAGAGATTTAGTTAATTATGGATATAAGCACGATTCGGCTTTATCAATAATAAATGCTGTTCAGATTATCCGAAATATTACGGGACCAAATAAGATAAATATAGTACCTCCTAGTAAGTATTTAAGTTTTGAAAATATTGATCACAGTTCTTTTAAAAGAGTAGTTATAAAGCAAGATTCGCTTATACCGTATATTGATAGAATAAAATTGTTAGATTTTGCGAGAGAAATATTAGAGAAAGAAGACGCAATTGATTCGTCTATGATCGATATTCTTTTAAGAGAAGAGTTTTTTATTAGTAATTTTATTGAAGGAATCAATCGTGAGATATATGAGGAGAGCAAAACTACGTCTAACTATATTATTTCTTTTTCAAGACAAGAAATCTCAGATATAATTTTTAACTATAAGAAGCGAAATTTAATCGTTAATAAAGGTGTTTTATTCCTTGACAGTATATATGGGGAATATAAAATCCCAGCTAATGATACAACTATATTAGAGTGGGAGTTTCAAAAGGATAAGATAGAGATTTTGTTTAAAGGGGATGGAGATACAGATCTAGATTTTTACGTTTACGACTATAAAGGTGATCTTATTGCAAGTAATACTAAATCGAATGACGTTGCTTATTTTAAAAGTATTCTCAATAATAGAAAAGTATATTTAATCAAAATTATAAATAAAGGCAGTGTTTATAATACATGTATCGTTTCCAGTAACTAGATTAGCTAGATTATAGATCAAGAATCAGCGATTCTTACTCCGGCCTGTGCACACAAGTAAAAGTCACATCATCAAGAGGAGCTTCTTGTCCGATGAATGCTTCTAACGAGCTTTGGAGTTTTTTGACAATGGTTTTGGCGTGAAGGGAGCCATAGATTTCCATCAGGGATTGAATGCGTTCTTCACCGTATTCTTCACCGCGGTAGTTTCGGGATTCGTTCAATCCATCGGTATAAAACAACACTGAATCACCGGGTTTAAAGTGGAATTTCTTTACTTCCATATGCTTTTCTAACAATGCACTGTTAGTCATTCCCAATGCAAAACCCTCGGCATTCAGATTGAAGGTGGTGTCACGTTCTCTGCTGTAATAAACAGGAATATTATGTCCGGCACGTACATATTCAAATTCTTCTTTGTCGTTCGGGAAAAACCCAACACATCCCGTCACAAAGGTTTTATCGCGACTGTTACTTTTTACGTAATCGTTTAACTGAATGAACAAATCTTTAGGAGTAGGATGCTCTTTGGAGACCAACATATTCACCAATGCCTGCATCCTCACCATATACAGAGCCGCTGAAAGTCCTTTTCCGGAGACATCAGCAATAATTACATATGTGCCTTTTTCTGTATTGATCACATCCAGATAATCGCCGCCAACTTCTTTGGCTGTATGAGCAAAGGAATAAACTTCCAGATTTTTCTTATTGAGTGAAGTGCTGGGCAAAAGGCTTAACTGAATATCACGAGCCAGATCGATCTCTTTTTGTACATCAGATTTTTCCAGAAGCTCTACAAGTAAAAGCAGAAACATAGAAATGAATCCAAAGGGGAGAAGAAGATTGGAGAAAAATACAATGCCTTCCAGACCAAAAATATTTACCAGATAATGAGCCACAAAACTTACAGATCCCAGTCCAAAAGCTAATCGTCTTGTGGGATTAAGGCGCTGAGTGAGATCAGAAAAAACCCGAAGAAACTTTATATGTCCCGGAAGGTTGTGTCCTTGTTGGCGTTCAATATCTTCAACAGCCTCTTTGTAAAGTAGCTTAAGTCGGTCGGTATCAGCAGTAAGCTCTTTGGATATTCGGTCCTTAGACATTCCGGAAACATATTCCTGATAGAATTTCTTGGTTCCGTAACCCGACTGTGCTTCGTTTTTTAAACTCAAAGTATGCGTTTGTGATTATTTACTTGTGCCTTGTTCGTAATAATAATCAAAAAGTTTTGAATTGGCTTGATTTATCTTTCTTATAAGAATTAAGAATTAAGAATTAAGAATTAAGAATTAAGAATTAAGAATTAAGAATTAAGAATTAAGAATGGGTTATCTATGATCAAGAAGTTTCTTTTTCAACTTATCCTTTAGTTCCTCATCCACGAAAGCGGCTTCTATTGCCATCAGATTTACATTTAGGTAATCCTGTAATTGCCAATTGAAATGTTCACTTAAACTTTGATATTCATCCGCGAGGGTAACATTGGATAGCGATCTGCCGTCTGTGTTTACGCTGATAGAAGTCCCGGTCCTGTAAATTTTATCGATATTATGATTTGCCAGCTTTGGATAGATTCCCGTTTTAATATTACTGGTCGGGCATACTTCCAGATGAATATCTTTTTCTTTGAGATAATCCATCAGTGTTGAATCTTCATAACTTCGCACTCCGTGACCGATTCTCTGTACATGAAGTTCATCAATGGCTTCCCATACGTTTTTGGGTCCGCAGGCTTCTCCTGCATGACAAGTACAAGGAATCCCGTGTTTCTCAGCAAACTCAAACGCTGATTTATGTTCATCAATAGGATAACCGGCTTCATCAGCAGCCAAATCAAATCCAACCGCATTCATACCAGAAAAGGCTTTTACTAATTCGATGGTTTGCATGCTTTGAGCTTCAGAAAAATGTCGAAGGGAGCACAAGATTAACCTAACTTCCATATCCAGATTCTCAGTAGCTTTTGAGATGGTTGAATCCACTGTTTCTACAACTTCTTCTGCAGTTAATCCAAGCTTGAGATGCTGAAGTGGAGCAAACCGAACTTCGCAATAAATCACATTATCCGCTTTCAACTGCTCTATAAAGTCAAGCGTAACCAATTCCAATTGCTCTCTGGTTTGCATGATGTCTATACTGGCAGATGCACATTTTATATACTCAACTAAACTTCCACAGTTTTCGGGAGCTACAAACCGTTCGTTGTATTCATCCTGCGTTGTCCCGGGAAGTAATTTCTGAACTACTTTATAGCTCAGAGAGCAATCTAAATGAACATGCAGTTCTATTTTTGGGAGTTGTTGAAGTTGTTGAGTAAAATTATTCAAATGATTTGGAATCTGAATTCGGAATTAATGTCAAAACCTTTAGTTTCAAAGACTATAATTTCGACAAATAAAAGACCACATGTCAAAGAAACTTCTTTTTTTACTTGATGGGATGGCACTAGCCTATCGTGCGCATTTCGCATTTGTTAATTCCCGACTTAAAAATTCTGAAGGGATAGCCACCGGTCCTGTGCTTGGATTTGCGAACACATTGGTTCGTATGCTGGACGAAGAAAAACCGACACACATAGCCGTTGCATGGGATACGCATGCTCCGACGTTCCGTCATGATGCAGACGAAACCTATAAAGCACAGCGTCCGCCCCAACCCGATGAACTGAAAGTGGGAATTCCTCTTATCAAAGAAATGGTGGAAAATTGGGGGATTAAAAATATAGAACAGGATGGCTACGAAGCCGATGATATTATAGGAACCATAGCATCAGGAGCGAACGAAGATGATGTGGATGTGTATCTGGTTACGCCCGATAAAGACTTTATGCAACTAGTGCACGATCATGTGAAAATGATGAAACCAGACAACAAAGACGGCGGATTTAATATCATCGACAGAGAAGGCGTACACGATTATTTCGGAGTTTATCCTGATCAGGTGATCGATGTACTGGCAATAATAGGTGATACTTCCGATAACATTCCCGGTGTTCCCGGAATTGGGAAGAAAGGAGCTCCAAAACTCATCAATGAATTTGGTTCTCTGGAAGAAGCCATTGCCAAAGCTGATACAATCTCAGCAAAAAGACAGCGTGAAGGATTGCAGGAATATGCTGATCAGGCGATGCATGCTAAGTTTATGGTAACCATCAAAACGGATGTACCTGATACGGCCGAGTGGGAAGAACTGGAATGGAATGGCCCGAACAGAAATGATCTTGGAGCATTCTTCAAGCGTATGGAATTTCGTACACTCACCAAACGATATTTAGGGGAAGAACCGATTGAGAATAAGGCAGGAGACCAAGGTGATCTGTTCGGGACTTTTGTAGAAGATGAACCGGTTGAAAAGCTGGATGAAGAAAAGAATGCATATGAACTGATCAAAGATATTGAAGGAGTTAAAAAGCTTGTTGAGGATTTAAAGAAAGAATCTGTGATCTGTTTCGATACAGAGACAAATTCTCCGAATCCGGTTTCAGCTTCATTAGTTGGATTTTCATTTTCAGCCAAGCCGGGAATGGGATATTACATTCCCGTAAATGTGGAAGGAGCTTTGGATGAAAAAGAAGTAGTAGAAGTAATTCGTCCGTTGTTCGAGGATGAAGGTAAAACTCTTGTGGCACATAATTATAAGTTCGATTGGCTGATTCTGCACAGAGCCGGAATCCAGATCAAAGGGCAGCCATTCGATACTATGATTGCGGCATATTTAATTGACGCAACTCAAAAGATTAAAATGGACGAGTTGTCTAAGAAGTATCTGAACTACGAGCCGGTTCCTATCGAGTCATTGATTGGGAAGGGAAAACGTCAAATTTCGATGGCAGACCTTACTCCGGAAGAAGTGTATTTATATGCCTGTGAAGATGCGGATATTACATTGCGGCTGTATGAAATTTTCAGCGAGCAACTCACCAAAGATGAGTTGGATGAAGTAGCGAAAACGGTAGAATTTCCATTGATGGAGGTATTGGCTGAGATAGAATATCAGGGAGTGAAACTTGATACGGAGATGCTGGAAGGGTTTTCGGAAGATCTGGCTACCGATTTGAAAGAACTGGAAAAGCAAATCTATGAGAAGGCAGGAGAGGAGTTTAATATCAATTCTCCACAGCAACTGGGAACCATTTTATTTGATAAACTTGGATTACCTGCAGGGAAAAAAACCAAAACCGGACAGTATTCTACCAATGAATCTGTATTAACCAAGCTGGCTGTTAAATATGAAATGCCGGATCTGATTTTGGAATATCGTCAGTTGGCAAAACTCAGATCTACTTATGTGGATGCCTTGCCTTCACTGGTTAACGAAGATACAGGACGAGTTCACACAGATTTCAATCAAAGTGTGGCAGCAACCGGGAGGTTATCATCTTCGAATCCGAACCTTCAGAATATTCCTATAAGAACGAAACGGGGACGCGAGATCAGAAAGGCTTTTATAGCTGATGATGGATATAAAATAATGTCTGCGGATTATTCTCAGGTGGAACTTCGGGTAATTGCCCATATCGCCAAAGATGAAGCAATGATCGAGGCTTTCAAAAACGGAGAAGATATTCATTCAAGAACAGCCAAGGAGATCTTTCATTTAGACTCGCTGGATGATGTAACGGCTGACCATCGTCGTAAAGCAAAAGAAGTGAATTTCGGAATTCCTTATGGTCTAAGTGCTTACGGATTGGCTCAGAATTTAGGTATCGAAAATTCCGAAGGGAAAGAGATGATCGATGAATATTTCGAGCGATTTCCGAATATTCTGAATTATATCAATGACACAAAGCAGTTTGCCAAAGAAAACGGATTTGTGAAAACGCTGATTGGCCGCAGGAGATATGTGCCGGATATCAACTCCGGAAACTGGAATGTGCGTGGTTTTGCAGAACGAGTGGCAATCAATATGCCTATTCAGGGAACCGCTGCTGATGTCATAAAACTGGCAATGATTAATATCCACAACTGGCTGAAAGACAACAAGAAGAAAAGCCGGATGCTGCTTCAGGTTCACGATGAATTGATCTTTGAGATCCACGAAAGTGAACTGGATGAAGTTCCAAAAAAGATTGAGTCATTAATGGAATCTGCTTTTGAGATGGATGTTCCGCTGAAGGTAGAAGCCGGGATTGGGGAGAATTGGTTAGAGGCGCACTAGGGAATTAGGAATAAGGGAATAGGTGAATTAGGAATAAGGCTTGGTTTTTAATTTAAAAGTCATCCTGAGGATACTTCCGAAGAATCTTGCTGACTATTAAGTATAGACATGCAAAAAACCAAGACGTCATCCTGATTCTGAAACCTCGAGACGAAGGATCTATATATAGATATATAAAAAAATAACTTTGATGTAATCCCGAATTTATTTCGGAATCTTTGTAAGAGGCGAGACTTTAATCTTTTTTTGAGCTTTGCAATCAACGGATTAGCACGGCTAAAGTCCTATCTGGTGTACTGGAGAAGATTTTTGTCAGGTTAATAAGCGAAGAAATAGGAATAAGGCTTAGTCATTATTTTAAAAGTCATCCTGAGGATACTTTTAAAGAATCTGATCGACTATTAAGTATAGACATGAAAAAACCGACGTCATCCCGAATTTATTTCGGGATCTTTGTAAGGAATGGTAGTTGAATCTGTCTAACTATGCATGAACAAAGGCTATGTATATTTTTTAACCAACTTTCAAAGATCCACTTTATATATTGGGTTTACTTCAAATCTCGCAAGAAGGGTTTGGGAGCATAAAGAGGGGAAAGGTTCAAAATTTACTTCAAAGTACAAGATAACTATTCTCGTTTACGCGGAAGAGTTCGATTCAATTGTAGATGCCATTGATCGCGAAAAGCAATTAAAGAATTGGCATAAAGATTGGAAATGGAATTTGATAAAGCAACATAACCCAAAGTTGGAAGATTGGTATGAGACTTTAAGGGGTTGAATTATTGATTCATAGATATGAGGTAGCTCATAAGATCCTGAAACAAGTTCAGGATGACGTGGGGAGGGAGTGCTTATAACTGGTTGGAGGCACATTAAGGATCGCTGATTACGCTGATAAACTGGTTTACAATCAGCGAAAATCCTACAATCATTTAATCAGTGATCAAATGGAACACTTTACCTGATTATTGTTGTTCTGCTCCCATGACTATCAACAAAAACTACGACGCTATTATCATCGGTTCCGGAATGGGCGGGATGAGTGCAGGGGCAATGCTTGCCAAGGATGGGTACAAAGTGCTGATCCTGGAAGCAGCAGCCGTTCCGGGTGGATGTAGTTCATCGTATTACAGAAAAGGATTTACATTTGAGTCTGGAGCAACAACGCTTATCGGATTTGACGAAAATCAGCCGTTATGGAAATTGGAAAAAGAAACGGGAATCCAGATTCCAAGAGAGAAAATTACTCCAAGCATGACGGTCAGATTGGATGGACATGAAATCATTCGTTACAAAGATCGGGAAGAATGGATTACAGAAGCAGGAAGAGTTTTTGGGAATCAATCAGCACAACGAGCCTTTTGGGAAGAAGCGTTAAAAGTCTCTGATACCGTTTGGGATGTGTCTTTGAAAAACCCATTTTTTCCACCACAGAATATCACAGATTGGGGAAGATTGGCGATCTCAAATTCACCCTTAGATGTTTGGGTGTTACCTTATGCAATTCAATCGGTTGAGGATTTAATGAGAAAGTATGGAGTTGATACTCCCAAGTTCCACCGTTTTGTAGATGAACAACTCATGATTACCGCTCAGTCAAAATCTGAAGATACTCCGTTTCTGTTTGGAGCAGCAGGATTAACCTACACCAACTATTCCAATTTTTATGTTCCCGGTGGATTGCTGGAAATGATCAACACGATTCGGACTTACATTCAGGAAAAAGGAGGAGCACTTCACACCAGAGAAGCGGCTACACATATCAGCAAAAAAGAAGAAGATTTCATCATTCAAACCAAAAAAGGAAATAGATATCAAACTCCAATTGTGATTTCAAACATCCCGATTTGGAATATGAAAGACATCACATCAGGAGAAATGAAAGAATACTTCATTGATGAGTCAAAAGATTTTGATAAAGCGTGGGGAGCGATAACATTGGGAATTGCCACAACCGATACCTATCCTGAAGAAATGAGTTTACATCATCAAATTCATTTGAATAAGGGAGAAACAGTTCCTTTTACAAACTCTGATTCTGTATTTGTATCTATGTCGAAACGTGGAGATACCGAACGAGCTCCGGAAGGAAAGCGAACACTCAATATTTCCTGTCACGCTTCACCTGAATATTGGTTTTCATTAAACGGAAAATATGATGCTGCCAAGAAACAAACTGAAGAGTATATAGTTGAAACACTAAAACAAAAACTCCCGGGTTTTGAAGAAAGTGATATCGAAACAATACATACCGCCACTCCCATTACATGGCAAAACTGGGTGTACCGCAAAAAAGGCAGAGTTGGAGGAATCCCCCAAAGCATGGCACGCAGCTTGCTTAACTGGATCCCGAACCAAACGCCATTCTCAGGATTATACCTTGCGGGCGATACAACCTATCCGGGGCAAGGAATTCCGGGCGTAACTTTAAGTGGTATCAACGTATATTGGCGTATTAAACAAAATCAGAAATAAAGGTTTCAAATTGAATCAATTTTCACCGAATACACAGTTTTCATTTTTCCCACCGGCCATTAAGTACCTGCTGATCTGGAATGGGATTTTCTTCTTAGCCACCATTAATATTTTTGGTTCAGGTTGGACGCCCATAGGTTCTGCTCTGGCTCCGCTTCTGGTATTACAGCCTTTTGGAGATGGGTTTATGCCTTGGCAGCTGGTTACTTATATGTTCCTTCATGCTGATTTCTATCACATCTTTTTCAACCTGTTTGCCCTTTGGATATTTGGTCAGGCATTGGAGCAATTATGGGGAACAAAGCGCTTTCTGATGTATTATTTTCTTACGGGCATCGGGGCAGGAATCATTCAGCTATTTGTAAGTAGCGGATCAACAATCGGGGCTTCCGGTGCTGTATTTGGTATCCTACTTGGATTTGGTATGATGTATCCAAACCGAAGAATAATGCTTTTATTTCCCCCAATCCCTATTAAAGCAAAATATTTTGTAGGATTTTATGGCGCTCTGGAATTATTCAATGGGCTTTCCAGAACAGATAGCGGAATTGCGCATTTTGCCCATTTGGGCGGACTGTTAGTAGGTTTTATTTTGATCAAATTATGGGGATTAAAAAAACCATCGGAATACGCTTAGTACTTAAAAAATTATGAATATGAGCAATCAGTCATACGATTCATTTGGTAATACCTTTAAGCGCGGGTTCATGCGAATGCCGGTTGCCATTCGTACAATCATAGCAATAAATACTGCGTTCTTTATTATTCAATCTTTAGGGGGCTCTGGGTTAAATAACTGGTTGATTCCAACCCTTGGTTTTGATCCGTCTTTTCCAACCGTATTTACTCAGCCATGGAGATTAATTACCTATTCTTTTCTCCATGCGGGTTTCTTTCACTTTTTATTCAACATGCTGTGGCTATGGTGGATGGGAAGATCGGTGGAAGAAACTATTGGGCCACGTTCTTTTATTATAGTTTATCTTGGAGCAACTGTGCTAGGAGCTTTAGTTGATGCTGGTCTGGCTCAGGTTTTTGGAGCCGCACTTGTGATAGGAGCTTCCGGAGCAGTAACAGGAATATTAGTAGCTTTTGCATTGCTTTATCCCAGAGCGCCAATCATGCTTTTTCTTTTACCTCCCATTGAAGCCCGTTTTTTTGTTGTAGGATGGATTGCCATAGATGTTCTATTTCTTGGAAGCGGTGATAATGTTGCAAGGTTAGTACATCTTGGGGGAGCACTAGGTGGATATTTACTCATCAAAGCATATCAGAAAGGAACAGATCTGAGTAAAGTAATCCGATATTTTGAGTATCTTTTCGGTCGTTTAAAACCAAGTCCTTCTTCAAAGCCGAAAAATAAGAATATGCACATTGTGAAGGATGTTGAGATCGTTGAGGAAACAGATCAAAACGAGCTTGATGAGATTCTTGAAAAGATCTCGAGAAGCGGTTACGACGCTTTGACGAAAGAAGAAAAACAGAAATTATTCGAATTAAGTAAGAAAAATTAGGGCAAGCATGGCTTCTATAAAAAGAAGAAAGTCAATACAAGTAATGGTTGGTGATGTTCCGGTAGGTGGTGGAGCTCCGATCGTTGTTCAATCAATGACCAACACAGATACTGCAGATATTGACGAAACGGTAGATCAAATTGATCATCTTCACAAAGCAGGTTCAGAGATCGTCAGAATCACAGTAAACAATGATGCTGCCGCGAAAGCAGTTCCTCATATCAAAGAGAAACTGATGAACAGGGGAGTTCCTGTTCCGATAGTTGGAGACTTTCACTATAACGGACATGTGTTATTGACGAAATATCCGGATATGGCGGAGTCTTTAGCAAAGTTCAGAATCAATCCGGGAAACACAGGTACAAAAACCCGGGACGAGAATTTTACTACGATTGTAGAACAAGCGATAAAGTATGATAAGCCGGTACGTATAGGTGTAAACTGGGGATCGTTAGATCAGCAATTGTTGGCTAAAAAAATGGATGCAAATAACGATCTTGATGAGCCAAAATCAGCAAAAGAAGTGATGCTGGACACTATGGTTGAAAGTGCGAAAAGGTCTTCCAAACTAGCTGAAGACGTAGGATTGGCTTCGGATAAGATCATCATCAGTTGCAAAATGTCTAATGTGCAGGACGTGATCGAAGTGTATACAAGAATTGCAGAAGCTGTTCCGTATCCACTTCATGTTGGTTTAACGGAGGCCGGGATGGGCATGAAAGGGATGGTGGCAAGTTCGGCGGCGCTTTCTGTGATCTTACAAAGAGGAATCGGCGATACAATACGAGTTTCATTAACCCCTCAGCCCGGTGCTGATCGTGCACTCGAAGTTCAGGTGGCTCAGCAGGTATTACAATCATTAGGTATCAGAAGTTTTATTCCTCAGGTTACATCCTGCCCGGGATGCGGACGTACAAAAAGTACATATTTCCAGGAATTAGCTGAAGAAATTCAGGATTACATAGTAGAATCCATGCCGGTATGGAGGGAGGTGTATCCGGGCGTTGAAGAGATGGATGTTGCGGTAATGGGTTGTGTGGTAAACGGGCCGGGGGAATCACGAGCGGCAAATATAGGAATTTCTCTTCCCGGAACGTTTGAAGAGCCAAAAGCTCCTGTTTACGTAGATGGAGAGCATTTTAAAACCCTGAAAGGGGAGGGCATCGGAAAAGAGTTTAGATCCATTCTGAACGATTATATCGTAAAGAACTATAAGAATTAGGTTCTTTGTAACTAGTTATCCGGTTACAGAAAACAATTAGTTACTTATTTGTTTTGGTATTTTTCTTCCCGTAATAAGAAAGAATTAAACAATATTTAAGAAATCTTTAAAAATGTGTTGAAAAATGTAAGCGCTTTCATTATCATTCTTTCACCTTGATAAAAAACTGTTAGCAATCAATGCGTGATCATTTAATTTTAATTTCCGGTTTGCTGTTTCTGGTTGTGGGAGCGCTTTCCTGTTCGGAAAAGGTTGATGATAATGTATTGGCTCAAATCAATGACTATTCTATTACAGAAGTACACTTTGAAAATGCGTTCAAGGAATATTACTTCAGAACAGGAAGAGCAATCAGTGCCAATCCCTCCACAAAACTATCAGTTCTGAATGCTAAGTTTGATAATTATGTATTGGCTACTTTCGCTGAAGACCAAGGATTGGATCAAACTGAAGAAGCTTTTCAAAAAAGAGGCGAAATTGAGAGAAGGGTATTAAACGAAGAATTTCTCAATCAGGTGATACTCAAAGATATTCAGGTAACGGAACAGGAACTGAATCAATATTTCGTTCGGTTTAATACTAGATTAAGAGCATCTCATCTTTTTGCTCATGATCTTGAATCTGCAAATGAGCTATACCAAAGATTACAAACCGGGGAATCTTTCGCAAAGCTGGCAAAAGAAGTGTTTCAAACTCCTTATCTGGCAAATAATGGTGGGGATATTGGTCGTTTTACTACCGATGAAATGGATATCGCTTTTGAGGAAGCTGCTTTTAAACTAAAAATCGGGGAGATTTCAAAGCCGGTTCCTACTGCACAAGGGTATAGTATTATTAAGTTAACCGATCGGTTTACGAAACCAATTCTGACTAAAAATGAGTTTGCAAACAAAAAGTCTGAGATTGCAGCCTACGTTTATAAAAAGAAAAAAGAGCTAGCCACCAGAGAACACCTGTACAATTTCAGAGACAACTTAGAATTCAAGCCCGATATATTTGATGCTCTTTGGAATAAGATGAATGAGAATTACTCATTGGCTATTTCTAAAGACTCAGAATTTATATCTAATCTTTCATCAGATGAGATCCTGGCTTCTTTTAAGAGTTTCGAGTTTTCAATGGCTGATTTTGCAGTAGAATACAGATTTACTCCATTGTCTCAAATCAATGCGATAGAAGGGAAGCAGGGTTTCGAAAACTTTGTGATTGGGACTGCTTTAAGAGCTTATTTATTTAAGAATGCAAAAGAAGCAGGGATAGATGATCAGGAAATTGTAAATGAGTCAATTCAGGAAACCTTTTATACCTACCTGGCTCAAACTGCTGTTCAGGATTTGAGGAGTTCTGTTTCAAACTCAGATATGGAGCTCCGAAATGCTTATCAAACTAACAGGGAGAGATTCTATAAACCACTAGAAGTAAATCTTTCCAGAATAGTGGTAAATACTGAAGAAAAAGCCAAAAAGATGATTTCTGAGTTGGATCGTGGAGCGGATTTCAATGAGTTAGTTGAAAAGCACACTATTATAAATGAAGATTTGCTGACAAACGGTGAGTTGGGTTTTAAAAGTGTAAAGAACTATGGCTCCTACTCGCCTGATATTTCTGAATTAAAGGTGGGTGAGATTTCCGAAGTAATTAATTATCAAACAGGTCAGTACACCATTTATAAGATGAATGGAAGAATTGAAGGCCGTCTGTTGACATTTAATGAAGCTAAAGAGTCAGTCAATGCATTTTTAACGAATAAAAAATTAAGTGCATTGAAAGAAAAAACTATCAAAGATGTTAAAGAAAAGCATAATGCTCTTATTGATATCGAAAAATTAAATAAAGTTACTATTCAAATCTGAAGCAGTATATGAACTTAAAAAAGCTACTACCGGTCTTATTTTTATTTGTGAGTGTAGGGGTGCATGCGCAATCAGGAAAAATTACAGGTAAAATTCTTGACGCTGAAACCGGTGAGCCTCTGATTGGTGCAACAGTTGGAATTAAAGGATCCACAAAAGGTGCGGTTGCCGATATAGATGGTAATTATCTGATGCTGAATGTAGCTCCGGGTTCGTATACATTGGAAGCAAGATATATTGGGTATGCCACTCTTGCTGTTCAGGAAGTTATTGTCAGAACAGATCTTACAACGGAACAGGATTTCAGACTTGAACTGGAAGCTTTTGAAGGTGAAGAAATTGTGGTTGTGGCTACACGTCAACCTGTATTAAAGGATGTGACGAGCTCAGAATCAAGAGTAAGTAGCGAAGAGATCGAAAAATTGCCTGTACAGGAAGTTTCAGATGTAATCGGATTACAAGCAGGGGTAAATGTTGATAATGGTGGCGGAATCCATATTCGTGGAGGTAGAACTTCTGAGGTTTCTTATGTAGTTGATGGAATAAGAGTTACAGATGATTATGACCGGTCCAACGGTGTCAGAATTGAAAATGAATCCGTACAGGAACTGCAGGTAATTTCAGGATCATTTAACGCCGAACATGGACAGGCGCTTTCCGGAATTGTAAATGTGGTTACTAAATCAGGAGGAAGTCAGTTTGATGCTTCTTTGAATGCCTGGACAGGAAGTTATTTGGCAACTAGTCAGAGTGGTATTTATGATGGAATTGGAACAAACTTTGGTTCCATAAACCCGGACAGAATGTATAACCTTTCAGCATCGGTATCAGGTCCTATAGTAAAAGATAAACTTACATTTTTTGTAACTGCTCGCCGTTTTGAAAATCAAGGACATTTAACAGGTCGTAACGCATTTTCTCCTCATGGACAATTCAGAGATACACTTGCACTGGGTACTGATTTTGAATCGTACAGAACAATCTACAATGAAAGGGTTGATTTCAATAAACCATGGTATTCTGTTGATACCGTTAATTTTCAGGGAACAGACCGATTGGTTTTAACTGATGATGGCACCAGAGACAGTTCGTTGGTAAATATGAATAATTTTCAGAGTACTAGTTTTCAGGGGAATCTGGAATACCGGCTTTCATCTTTTCTGAAATTCAATTTAATAGGTTCTTATGGGCAGGAGGAGGGGCAGGGATATGATCATCAAAATAAATTAGTGCCCTTGGGTAGAGGAACAAGTTTCAGAAATAACTATGCACTGAATTTCAAAACGACAATTACTCCTTCATCCAAAACATTTCTGACCATTAATCTGGCAAACAGATATAATGAGCAAAAAAACTATTTATATGATGATCCATGGGATCCCAGATATTTTAATTTCGATCAAATAGTTCAATTTTATTCCCCTGCCGAGCAAAGCGTACCCGGAGCTGCCCAATTCAGTTTTTATGGGACAGATAATAATCGGTTTTTTCGATCTACAGATACATTTATTGGAAAAGCAGAAATTTCCAGTCAGGTAAGTGAGAATCATTATATAAAAGCCGGTTTTAATCTGCAATTTGATGAAGTAAGTTTTGAAAATATTTCCTTAGTTCCTTTTACTGATCCGTCTATCAGCTTCCCGCCCGGGACTCCTGAAGATCTGAAACCATTTGTAAAGCTTGGGTATCCTGAACTAAATACACCGGGTTATCAGAAATACTCAGAATCACCAAGAAACTTCAGCGCTTATGTTCAGGATAAGATCGAATTTGATAATCTGATTATTAATGTGGGATTAAGATTTGATTACTTTGATCCTAATTCCAGAGTAGTTTCAGATTTGGAAGATCCTGACATCACATCTCCTACAAAACAAGAGAATCAGTACAGAGATCTTAATAACAATGGTCAGCAAGATGATAATGAGCCTGATGTGACTTTAGAAGAAAGACAGGAATACTGGTTTAAGGATACAAGTATAAAAACACAGCTTAGCCCCAGAATAGGAGTGGCTTACCCGATCAATGATCGTGGGGTTTTATATTTCTCTTATGGCTATTTCTTTCAGGTACCATCATATAGTTTCATGTACACAAACAGCAGAGTTTTTGTTGGTGAGCGAAGCGGAAATCTGGGTTTATTCGGAAATCCTGATCTTAAACCTGAGCGATCTACACAATATGAACTGGGTTTAAAGCAGGAAATTTTTGACGGAACTGCAATTGAATTAACCGGCTATTATAAAGATACCAGAGATTATGTATCCAGTCGTCCGCAGGTAACCGGAGCTGCCTCTACCAATTATGGGATTTATTTTAACAGAGATTTTTCAAAATCGATAGGGTTTACTTTTGCTTTCAACCAGTTTGTAAGTCAGAGGTTTAATTTTGGTTTGGATTATACATTCAGTTCAGTAGAAGGTAGTAACTCTGATCCCAGTTCAGAGTATTTTGATATTGTAAATGCGGGAACTCAGATTGATTCCACTAATCAGACTTCTTCTACAACCAAATTAATTCAGCCGTTAAATTGGGACAGAACCCATATTGTAAATGGGTCTATGTTTTACTCAGGTAATTCTTGGGGGGCAAACTTGGTAACCAGATTCAGTACCGGTACTCCATACACTCCGCAAACAGATATTCCCGGTGTTGAAATTGGAGTAGGAGCAAGTACCAGAGATTTAAGAAATACTTCCCGACTTCCGACCAGATTAACTGTGGATCTGAATACATACAAGAATATCAATTTACCCAACGGTTCCAGCATGGAACTTTTTCTGAATATTTATAACCTGCTTGATAATAAAGTTGTGAATAATGTATATGGAGATTCAGGAGAAGCGACTGCCCCATTACCCATCAATACAGTTGATACTGCAGATCCGGGATTTTATTCAAATCCATCATTTTATGCAGAACCACGAAGAATTCAATTAGGACTTTCAATCTCTTTTTAAACAATGAATAAAAACACATTCAATATTAAAGGCTTATTCATATTTCTTACGGTGTCATTGTTTCCTGTAGTTTTATTGGCTCAGGATTATACGCCAAGTGAGGAAAGATCCTCTTTTGAAGACAGAAAAAAATCTACAATGGATGCCAACCGCTTAAGAGCATCTTACTTTAATACAGGACATGCAGGGCGTAGAAATAATACCAGTCTGGATGAACTCATTTTTGAATTTCCAAGAAATACCAATCGTGAGTACATGTACTTTATGAGTGTTCATTTTGGAACAGAAGTAGAAGCTCAGAACAGTTCTGATGTGCTTCAGATTGTTGATGTGGCATCATACAAAACAAACAGAGATGGAAGTCAGAATTGGTCTTTAAACCCGATTGAAGGTTACTCTCGTGATGATTCGAAAGAAATTGCACGTAGTGACCGTGGCCCCGCTTCTCCTCTAGGTAATACCTGGCCTGATTCCTGGCCCGATAAATTTGAAGATGGTGGAGATGGTTGGGCAGGTTCATGGAACGGATTTTTCGGAAGAGATCAGTTTAACGCAGATTTAGAATTTTATTACAAGGCCGGTGATGACAGATATACCAGATATAGTAATTCGGGAGCTTTCAGACCTGACGATACTGATCCAACCAGAGGAGGATTAGCAATTGTAATGGATACAAGGATTCTGGCCTGGTCTCAGATTCTGATCAACTCTGTTCATTTTAACATTTTTGAGATCACAAATGATGGAAGTTATGATTACCCGAGAATGTCGTTTGGGTTATGGATCGCAGATTTTGTTGCGGGTGGTGGGCCTACAGATCAACCTGTATTCGATAACCTTAGAGCAATTGCATATTTGACGGATACAGACCGAAACAATGCACCATCTTCTTTTGATGGACTTCCAATAGGTGAAATGGGATTAAGCTTTTTGGAAACTCCCGGAAATGCCGGAGACGGTATTGATAATGATGGTGATAGTGATACTTATGATTCTCAAAACGCAGATTTCTACGATGAAGATAACGTTGACCTTTTCAATTTGCTGCTGGAGACAAATGGTGGCTTTTATTCAAGTGCCACATTAAAAGACACTGTTGTTAGAGAATTTGAGGCAACAGATTTTGATTCAAGAACTATCAATATTGGAGATAAAATAGTTTTAATTGATGGTGATGGTACCAGAATAACTCAGGAATATGATGGTAACAGTTTTGTGTCACAAGGGATAACTTACAATTTAGGTGCTTCATTTACGGTACAGGAAGAATTGCTACCACTATCTGATCCAAATTTCGGAGTTCATATAGATGGATTAGATAATGATTTTGATGGTCTGATAGATGAAAATACGCCAAACCATTTAGAGAAGACGACCTTTGTAAATGGAAACTCCATTACAAAGCCCGTTAGATTTATTAATTATTTGTATTTCAATGACGGAGATAGTCTTCAGCAAGGTTTAATTGTTTCTAATCAGGAAATAAGAGCCAGAATATCATCCGATCAGGACTTCGCAGATCTGGTTAATGATACTTATGATGGGAGATTTCAAAACCATTTTACCAGCGCTCCAATGATCGATGAAGGCCGCGGAGATTCTTTCGATAATGACAATGATTGGAACGAAAACTTTGATGATGTGGGAATTCAGGGAGATCCTGACACCCCGAGCGAGGGTCAGGGCGATGGAAAAGCCACTTCCGGAGCAGGTACAACTTTTCCGGGAGAGCCAAATATTGATAAAACTGATGTAAGTGAAACAGATCTTATAGGGGTTTCAAGAGCAATAATATTTTCAGCCGGAGCATTACAGGTAAACCTGGATTCTGATATTTGGTTTAATTACCTCATTCCCGGAGAGTTTGATGTAGTTGGTAATCCCGGCACGGATCAGGATATTTATGTGTCTTCAGGATTATTTCCACTCAGAGTGGGAGAATCTCAAAGCTTTGCCGTAGCAATTTCAGCTGCAGCTTCAACGTCACCAACGGGAACGGCAACTCAGGACAGAGCTCAGCTTAATGATAATTTGGATCAGGCTCGTGTTGCTTATGAAGCAGATTATCAGTTTGCAGTTGCTCCTGAGCCACCTATTCTTTCAGCTGTTCCCGGCGATGGAAAGGTGACACTTTATTGGGAAACCAACTCCGAATCTTCGTTCGACCGTTACCTGAATAACATTTCCGGAAATGGTTTCGATTTTGAAGGGTATAAAATCTATCGGTCTACAGATCCGTCTTTCGAGGATATTTTTAATGTAACAGATGCATTTGGAAATGCTACTTATTACAGTGATATCGCAATCTTTGATAAAGACAACGGTATTCAAGGGTTACATCCTGTTGATGTAAACGGAGTCAGATTTGATTTGGGGAATGACTCAGGGCTTCAAAGATCTTTTGTGGATACTGACGTTGTAAACGGAAAAACCTACTACTATGCCGTAACAGGATTTGATTTCGGATATGTTCCTGCGGGTATTTCGCCATCAGAATCTCCCATTCAAATTAGTCAGGGACCGGATGGCACGATCAGTTTTGGTGTAAATGTTGTGGAAGTTCGTCCTTCCAGATCGCAAGCCGGATATGTTGCGCCGGACAAACCACAGGCTACTATAATTCAAGGCTCACCCGGGGGTACCGTCAATGTTGATATTATTGATCCTTTTGAGTTAAAAGCAGATAATTTATATGAAGTGACATTTGAAGATACTTTAATTGATGGAGGAAATGATCCGGATACGCTCAGAACAGAAAACTTTACTCTAAGGAATGTAACCGAAGGAGCAAATGATACACTGATCGCTCGCTCTCCGAATGTAGATGGTGGTAATAATCCAATTACAGAAGGTTTTACCATTTCAATGAATAATATTGAGACTTTTGGCTTGAACAGAAGCAGATCCGGTTGGTCAACTAGTCAAGAGAGTAATCCTCATGATTTTGCATTTTCTACCGAATCAATTTCAAAAGTTTCTGATTACGAAATTGTAATAGGTGCAAGTGTTGGTTTTGGTCAGTCTACGGAACGTACAATTGGTGAGGGTGGTGATAGTTTTACAACACCATCCATCCCAACAAATTTCAAAGTTTTTAACACATACACCGGAGAAGAAATTCAATATGCATTTGATGATATTAATGTTGAAAACTCAAATGTAAACCCTAGCAGTTGTGATCCAACATTAAATGCTCCCAAAGATCCGGATAATGAGCCTGATTCAGTATATGTAACACCTGCTTCAGGAATACTTTCTGCGGTAGGTGGGCTTAGTGGGCTTTGCTCTGATGGGATTTACTTCATAGAAGATGCCAGAGATTTTACAGATACACTTACTTACAGAATTGAACTGAGACCAACGGTATCTGGTAGCAATATTCTTATTTCGAATAATCCGAAAGAAGGAGACACTTTAAGTATCTTTACTACAAAACCATTTTCCAGAAATGACCGGTTTCAGTTCAGAATGGATCCCGAAAATTTACCTAAAGTTGATTCAGACTCTGCTAAAAGTGCACTGGATGATATTTTAGTGATTCCGAATCCTTATAAGGTTTCCAGTATTTATGAACAGGAAGCAGCCGGGGGCAGCAGACAGCAAAACAGAGAGCTCCACTTCACCGGTTTGCCGGTTCCATCCACTTTGAGAATATTTACTTCTTCCGGGGTACTTGTAAGGGAAATTGATGTTACTTCCTCTAATACACAGGGTGAAAATGGAGGTACCTATATATGGAATTTGCTCACCAAGGATAATTTAGAGATAGCCTATGGAATCTACATTTACCATGTGGAAGCAAAAGGTGTAGGAAATAAAACAGGTAAATTTGCGGTGATCAAATAATGAATTCGATGAAAAAAATATTCTACACTTGTTTAATACTTGTTTTAAGTGGTATTAGTAATGATGTATTAGCCCAGTTATCAAAGGTTGGTACTACAGCCGGTGATTTTCTACGGTTTCCGGTAGGCGCAAGGGCTTCATCAATGTCTGCATTTGCAGCTACTTTAGATGATCCCTCCGCTATGGTGCTTAACCCTGCAGGTTTGGCTGAATTGAATGATGAAGAAGTACTTATAGAGTTCACCGATTATTATCTGGATTTTACTCATAGTTATGTTGGCATTGGTTTACCAACAAAAAAAGGGGTAGCAGGAATTCATGTACTTGCCATGAATTACGGGGAATTTGAGGAAACCACCGAGCAGGCTCAGGGTAAAACCGGACGAACATTTGGGGCTTATTCTGTTACAGTTGGTGGAAGTTATTCTCAGTACTTAACAGAAAAACTATCAGTAGGTGGAACATTGAAATTCGTTCATGAACAAATTGAAGATGTTTCTGCTTCAGGAATTGCTTTCGATATTGGTACGATGTTTATTACACCATTCGATGATATAAGATTTGGGGTAAGTGTAACCAATGTAGGTTCAAAAATGCAGCTAACCGGAAATGGATTGATTACTGAATGCGATTTGGATGACAGTAGTGCCGGAAATAATGAAACAGATTGTTATCTGGCTACACAAGAATATGATTTACCATTAATGCTTCGAGTTGGATTTGCCTGGGATGCTTATACAAGCGACGATATCAGAGCAACATTAACGTTAGATGGTAACAATCCATCAAATAATGTGCAAAGCATTAGTATAGGAGGAGAAATTTCGCTGTTAAATGATACGGTATTTCTTAGAGGAGGAGTTCCTTATATCGGTCAAAATAACAGCAGGGAGACATTCAATGCCGGGGTCGGTATTAAATATCAGGTAGACAGTTCTTTAAAACTTGGATTTAATTACGCTTATCACGGATACGAATACTTAGGTGATGTTAACAAACTAAGCCTGCAAGTTTATTTTTAAACTAACCAAAACAATAACAAATAAGGGTTCAGACATGAACAAAGCTACAAAATTTGTGCTATCCTGCTTAGTTGTGATTTTAGGATCAACAGCTATAACAATGGCGCAAACAAAAATACGTGATGCCCGCGGCCAGGATGGCCAGGAAGTCACAATAGTTGGTATTATGAACACCCCAGACTACGGTTTTAATGATGGACAATTTTTTGTTCAGGATTCTACCGGTGGTATAAATATATTTTATAACGATGTTGGCGGTGCAAATAATCAAGATACAAGTGCGTACCTAGGGTGGACCAAAGGCGATACTTTACAAATTACTGGAACAATCGGTTCATTTGGTAATCAAATCCAAATAGCTCCTAATAGTATTACTATTGTAGGAACCGGTGATGCATCTTCAGTACCTGTTACTGCAATTACACAAGCAGATCTTAGTGTAGATTCAAAATTTCAAGGTATGTTGGTGAAATTAGAATCAGTTGGTTTAGCTGATGGTGAAACCTGGCCTGCTGACGCTCAAACATCTTCTGGAGTGAATGTTGATGTTGCTACAGCTGATAGTGCGTTTGTACTGAGAATTGACAGAGACCAATCTTACTATGATGGAGCTCCTGCTCCTACAGAAGCATTTAATTTGACAGGTGTACTTGCCAGGTTTAATTCTGATGTACAAATGATGCCATTTGATTCTACCGATGTTCAGAACATCGTTAAAGTAACTTTTATGGTAAATACTGCTACTGCACCTGATACTGTAATGGAAAACCATTATGTAGGTGTATTTGGAGCAATTTCAGGTCCAAATGGCGCTGGTAACCCATACTTAGGTCAAACAGTTGATTGGAATAATTCTACCGATATTGTTACACAGAATCAGGGTGGAGATTATTGGTCTGTAACTTTTGATATGGCTGCCGGTGATACTTACAATTACAAGTATTGGATCGGATCTGACAAAGATACTGAACTTCCCGGAGGAGGTTGGGAAAGTGGAGATAACAGACAGTTTACTCTAGATTTTGATCAAGCTTCTGACTCTGTTGCTCCCATGAATTGGTACGAAACCAGAATGGCGCCATTCACTTCAGAAGAAGACAGCGTTTCTCTTTTCTTCCGAGTAAATGTTGGTGCTCAAGCTCAGGATGGATCATTTGATCCTGAGACTTTTAAAGTAGGTGTTCGTGGTAACGGCGCTTTCTTTACTAATGATTGGGGAACAGGCGATTTCCTTGAAAAAGGAGCTAAAACTGGAGATAATTTATTCTATGAAGGTGTGGTAAGAGCTCAAAAAGACTCTGCGGCAGCTATAGAAGGATCGATAAATTATAAATTTGTATTTGAAGCGCCGGATGGAGCAGTAACATGGGAGTCTTCTGATGACAGACCAATTAATATTCCTGATCAGGATTCTACTGTTCACTGGGTGTTTTTCAATAATACTCCTCCAACAGATGCAGTAATTGTAAATACAACACTTAGTTTTGAAGTGAATGTTGGTATTCTGAGTGGCTTAGGTTTATTTAATACCACTATTGATACAGTAGCGGTTCGTGGTACTTTTAATAGTTGGGGAGAAAGTAGAATGACTTTTGACTCAAGAAACGGAGTATACGAAACTAATAACTTGCCTTATACTAAAGCCGAAGGAACTGTTGAGAAATATAAATACTACATTAAGTGGGATATTCGAAGAGATTCCTCAGAAAGTGAGTTTTTCTTAGAGGGTATACAATCAGCAAATACTGGTTGGGAAGAGCCCGGTGTTACCGGTGGTGCTGACAGAACTTTCACCATTGAGAATACAGACAATCAGGATAAACTGTCTGAGTTCTACAATGGGGTAGAGCCTGAAGCATTACTGACAGCAAACAATGTTGAAGGCGGAGCGATTTCTGTTACTTTCAGTATTGATATGTCACCGGCACTACAGCATACAACACCATTTTTGCCTGCTTCAGATTCTGTATTCTTATTTGTGGATACTCCATTCTTTGCACTAACAAACGGGATTACTGTTCCTGGTGATAATGGTGAGAACTTTATTAAAACATCTGCATCTGAAAGAGAAAGACTTCGTTTTACAGATGACGACGGAGATATGGTTTATGAACTAGACCTTGATCTGACTTTACCAACTCTAAACCATATTGGTTTCAGAATTGCTTATGGTGAGCCAACCTCAGCGGATGGATCTCTTGTAGCAAATGGTGGAGGATTTGATGCCGGTCGTAGACATTATCAATACATTTCTCCTCAGGTTGATGCACAAGGAAATGTAACTTGGGCTTCATCATTTGCTTTCCCACAGTTAACGTGGAAAGCTACTGATCTTCCCTGGGAGATGCCGCCAGATTACCAGACTGTTTCAAATGAAGAGTTAATTGGTGAAGTTGAATCATTCAGATTAAATCAAAATTATCCGAATCCATTCAACCCAAGTACTACCATTAGTTTCAACCTGCCAAATGCCGCAGATGTAACATTATCGGTATACAATGTTCTTGGACAAAGAGTGGCTACGTTATTAAACAACAGAAAATATACTTCTGGTAGCCATACTTTGAGTTTTGATGCAAGCAACCTTGCTTCCGGTATTTATATTTAACGAATTCAGGCAGGTTCGTACACAAGTCAGAAGAGAATGACTTTAATTAAATAATTTTCTCTAATAAGTCTTCGCAGATGCTTTGACCGGCATCTGCGTTTTAATCAGATAAAAAAATTGGCATCTACTATATACGATATTGCAGAAGAAGCAGGAGTAAGTATTGCTACTGTTTCACGAGTGTTCAATCAAAGAGATAATGTCTCTGAGAGAACCCGTAAAAAGGTCTTGGCAATAGCTGAAAGGGTTGGTTATCACCCACAGGCAAATGCTCAAGGTCTTGCAAGCAGAAAAACGAATACGATTACTGTTGTTGTTCCTGTGATCTCCAATTATTTCTTTATGGAAGTATTAGGAGGTATTCAGGATAAACTGAATAGTTATGATTACGAATTAACTATTTTCAATATCAGCCCCAGTAAAAATACATTTACACAGGTTGAGCATGTGCTTAAAAGAAGAGCTTCTGAAGGGTGCTTATTCATTTCAACACATTTGGAACAGGAAGAATGGCGTCAACTAAAGAGATATAATATTCCGATCACTTTAATTGATGAATATTACGACGGTTTTGATTCAGTAAGTGTTGATAATCTGGAGGGCGCATACAGAGCTACAAAATACCTTTTAGACAGAGGGCTGGAGAGGGTTGCCATGCTTTCAGCACTAATAACTTCAAAGCCTATTCAAAGCAGGATGAAAGGCTTTAAAAAAGCCTACAATGCTTCAGGTAAAGAATTTTCAAACTCATTTATAGTAGCCGGAGATTCTACTTACCGTGATGGTTTCACTGAACGCGGAGGATATGAAGCTATGATCAAAATTCTTACTATGAACCCCGAAATTCAGGCTTGTTTCTGTGCTTCTGATATTCAGGCTGTTGGTGCTTTAAAAGCTATGCAGGATATGAATAAATGTATTCCACTAATAGGATATGATGATATTGAACTTGCAGAGTATATGGGGCTTTCTACTATTCGTCAGCCAATGAGAGATATGGGATTTTTTGCTACTCAAAATTTAATTGAGCGATTGGAAAACCCTAAAAAAGCTGTTTCACAAACTGTTTATACACCGGAATTAATTTTAAGAGACTCAACTGAGTAACTATATTTATGAAGAATTTTTTAGTATCAGGATCAGTATTTCTAACCCTTCTTTTTTTACCAATAATTGCATTATCTCAGGTTGTTACATTTGAGCCATCCTTTGCAACCCAAAACGATACCCTTACCCTTACATTTGATGCTACCGAAGGAAATGGCGAACTAGCAGGTTTTAATGGTGATGTATATCTACATACAGGAGTAATCACCGATAAAAGTTCAAATCCTTCCGACTGGAAGAATGTTCAGTCAGGTTGGGAATCTTACCCTGCAAAATTACAAGTAACTCCTCTTGGAAATGATAAATGGGAATTCAGATACCCATCATCAGTACGGGAATTCTACAGTGTGTCATCCGGTGATAAAGTAGAACAAATAGCACTGTTACTCAGAGGCACACTTGACGGAACCGGAGCTCCTGATAAGGTTGGAAGGGCAGCAGGAGGTTCTGATATTTTTTTAGAGCTTTTCGAAAATGAAGTGTCTGTCCAGTTCCTTAATCCGGGAGAAAAGTCTAAAATAATTAGAACGAACGAATCTATAGAAATACAAGGTCTTGGTAATTCTCCGGTAGGAAACCTTAACTTAAGCCTTAAACAAAATGGGACTGAGGTAGCACAAACTTCAGTATCTGATACAGTAAATTATTCTTTTTCATCTGATTCAGAAGGAAATTTCAGATTTGATCTTATCGGAGATGATGGTGCCGGCGAGACAGATTCAACATCCGCAAATATCATCGTCACAGACGGGGCAGTAACAGAAGCGCGCCCTGCCGGTCTGGAAGATGGAATCACTTACGGAGAGAACGGTACATCAGTAATACTGTCTCTGTTTGCTCCAGGAAAGAAAGATGTGTTTGTGATCGGAGATTTTACTGATTGGGAATTGGACTTTAACTATCAGATGAAGAAAGATTCACTAAAAGCAGACAGTGTTTGGTTCTGGACGGAAATTACAGGGCTAACTCCGGGAGAAGAATATGGTTTCCAGTATGAAATTGATGGAAGTTTAAGAATTGCTGATCCATACTCAGAATTAGTTCTTCATCCCAATGACGATAATTTCATTTCTGAATCTATATTTCCAAATTTAAAAGAGTATCCTGACGGAAAAACCACAAACTATGTTGGAGTTCTCTTTCCGGGAAAAACCCCGTACCAATGGGAAGCAACTTCATACGAAAGACCCCAAAAAGAAGATCTGGTTATTTATGAGCTTTTGGTAAGAGATTTCCTGGCTGATCACAGCTATTCTTCACTAATAGATACACTTGATTATCTGGATCGACTGGGAATAAATGCCATTGAACTGATGCCGGTTAATGAATTTGACGGAAATGAGAGTTGGGGTTATAACCCAAGCTTCCATTTGTCGCTGGATAAGTATTACGGTACTCCCGATAAATTCAAAGAATTCATTGACGAAGCACATAAAAGAGGAATAGCAGTAATTCTGGATGTGGTGATGAATCACGCGACCGGGCAAAACTCATTATACAGAATGTATGAAGTTGGAAGTAATCCATATTTCAATGTGGAAGCGAAACATGAGTTTAATGTATTTAATGACTTCAATCATCAGTATTCCGGTACACAGTACTACAATAAAAAAATGATCGAACATTGGATCAATGAGTATAATATTGATGGTTTTAGGTGGGATCTTACCAAAGGGTTTACACAGAATTGTAGTCCGGCAGGAAATGGTTGTACTAGTTCTTATCAACAAGACAGAGTTGATCTCTTAAAAAAGTACGCGGATTACCAATGGGATGCCGATCCGGATTTTTATGTGATATTCGAGCACTTGGGAACTTCCAATGAAGAAAAGCAATGGGCCGATTACCGTATTAACGAAGGTAAAGGAATCATGCTTTGGGGAAATATGAATCACTCATACAATGAAGCGACGATGGGGTATACTCAGAATTCAAATCTGTCTGGGGTACTTTCTGAATCACGAGGTTTTCAGGAAAAGCATTTGATCGGTTATATGGAAAGTCATGATGAACAATGGTTGATGTTTAAAAATATCAGTTTTGGTAATTCATCAGGTGACTATAATGTCAGAAACCTGAATACTGCTTTGGGTAGGCAAAAGCTTGCCGGAGCTTTCTTTTTTACACTTCCCGGACCTAAAATGATATGGCAGTTTGGTGAAGTTGGTTACGGATACGGTAACAACGGTGAACAATGCCTGAACGATTCTCCTGACTGTCCCGCAAGCGCTCCGGGCAGAGTTGCAAACAAACCCATTCGCTGGGATTACTGGAATACCAAAGGAACAGAAAGAGTTAAGTTGTACAAAACATGGGCAGCGCTCATCAACCTTCGTAACAGTAGTGCAGCGTTCACAGAACCCGAAAGTACTACCTATGCTTTGTCTAACCGTATTAAACGAATAATTTTAGAACATTCAGATACAGATGTAGTAGTTGTTGGAAATTTTGATGTGTCTGTTATTACCACTACCGGAGACTTTCCAAAATTAGGAACCTGGTATGATTTCTTTGAGGGAACGGAATACGAAGTAACAGATTCGGAGCAAGCAATTCTTTTAGATCCGGGTGAATTCAAAGTATATACGACCAAACAGTTTGACGCACCGGAGACAGGAATAGCAACTTCAACTGAAGAACTGCCAGGCGAAGGTCCTGAATCATTTAAGCTTTACAACAACTACCCAAATCCTTTCAATCCTTCTACAAACATCAAGTTTGATGTTGCAAAGACGGGAGTAGTTAAACTGGAGGTTTTTGACATACTTGGAAGAAAAGTCGCCACACTTTTTGATGGTAAGAAATCTGTTGGGACACATACTGTAATTTTTAACGCGTCTTCACTTTCAAGTGGGGTTTATTTTACCCGATTTACAGCAGGTAATACAGTTCAGGTTCAGAAAATGACATTACTAAAATAATTTAGAAAGCATAGCATGAGGAAATTAACCGGGTTATTAGTACTGTTTTTGATTTTGGGATGCTCCTCAGAAAGTAATATCAATTACGGAGATCAGATCGTTGGATTGGGATCTCCAATTACTTTGGGTTATGATTCCACGGTTGTGATCATGGAAGATTATTTCATCGATCCGTCAACAATCGATGATGTTTCTATACCTTCTTCAATCACTTACTATTTCACTGAGGACAATTCGGAATTAGTTTTGAAAGGTGATATATCAGGAAAACTTGATGTTATTTCTTTTCATGATGGTGATGTTTCTTACGATATACTTCTGAAGAAGACTTCAAAACAGGAAGTAACTTTCAGTATAGAAGACAAAGGCTATGATCTGGTTCAGATAAAAGGAGAGATGAATGCCTGGAATCCAAATGCTTCTGATTTCAAAAAGGAAAATGGCACGTGGACTTTCAGCATGTTGGTGAACGAAGGTTTGTATCAGTATTTGTTTGTTGTTGATGGAGAAGAAATGAAAGATCCATCTAATTCAGAAACTGTTTCAAATGGCATGGGGGGATTTAATAATCTGCTTACAGTTGGTAATATCGATGCCGAAAAGCCGAAATTAGATACGTATGACTTTTCATACGAACGAGTGTATCTGCAATCAAATGAAGCAGAGAATGTAATAGCGCTTTGGGAAAATCATCAACTCAAAACTGAATTTAAGGATGATATCATCAGAGTGTATTTACCTGATAATTCTGATCTTGATGGGAGAACACATATTCGGGCTTGGACTTTCAATGAAAACGGAATCTCAAACGATGTGCTTATTCCTTTGGAAAACGGCAAAGTCTTGGATAGTTCCCAGAATCTTACCCGAAACGACGTAAGAGCATGGAATATGTATTTTGTTCTTATTGATCGATTCAAAGATGGAAATCCATCAAACACCAGAAAAGTTGATGATCCTGATATTCATCCCAAAGCCAATTATTATGGCGGGGATCTCGCAGGAATTACCCAAAAGATCAAAGATGGATATTTCGATAAGATCAATGTAAATGCACTTTGGCTTTCACCGATTTCACAAAACCCGGAAGATGCATGGGGATTATGGGACAAAGGCGGTGTAAAAACAAAGTTCTCAGGCTATCACGGATACTGGCCGGTCTCTTCATCAAAAATTGATGACCGGTTTGGTACCTCTGAAGAGTTTAAAGAGCTGCTAAGTGTTGCACATGAAAACGGAATGGCTGTAATACTGGATTATGTAGCCAATCATGTTCATAAAAATCACCCTGTTTATCAAAGAAATCCTGAATGGGCGACCGATCTGTATCTCCCGGATGGAAGAATGAACACAGAATTGTGGGACGAACAACGCCTCACAACCTGGTTTGATACTTTTATGCCTTCTCTGGATTTTTCAAATCCTGAAGTGATTGAAACCATGACAGATTCAGCACTTTTCTGGGTGGAAGAGTATGATTTGGATGGTTTTCGTCACGATGCAACAAAGCACATTCAGTTAGAGTTCTGGAGAACATTGACCAGGAAAGTAAAAGAAGAAATTGTAGTTCCCGAAAACAGGCAAGTATTTCAGGTGGGAGAGACTTACGGGAGTCGTGAGCTGGTAGCCAGCTATATCAATTCCGGAATGCTTGAAAGTCAGTTCGATTTCAGTATGTACGATGCAGGATTGAATGCCTTTGGTCAGAATCTTTCTTTTGAAGGATTACAAAGCCAGCTTCAGGAAAGCTTTAATTATTTTGGTTATCACAATATGATGGGAGTCATTTCAGGAAATCATGATAAGCCAAGATTTATTACACTAACCAGTGGCGAAGTAAAATGGGATGAAGATTCCAAACTGGCAGGCTGGACCAGAGAGATCGGTTCGCCTCAGGCCTTTGCTTACGATCGACTGAGCTTACTTCTGGCTTTTAATCTTACTATTCCGGGAATTCCGGTTACTTACATGGGCGACGAATTTGGAATGCCCGGCGCCAACGATCCGGACAACAGAAGATGGATGCGATTTGAAGATTCTGAACTAACTCAGCTTGAGTTGAAGAACAGAAGTATCTATTCAAAATTGTCAGAGCTGAGAACTTCAGAAATGTCCATTCTTTTTGGGGACTTCCAATTCCATAAAGTTGAAGATGATGTTATGGCGTATTCCAGAGCTTATTTTGCACAGCAAACCATTGTAGTTTTCAACAAAAGCAAAACACAACAACAAGTTTCAGTTGACCTGAGACCGGGCTTTGATTACTCAAAATTGGTAAATAATTTTGGTCATACCTTCCTGATCGATGGAAATACATTGACTGTTACCTTGCCTTCAAATTCATTCGAAATTTTAACGCTTTAAAAAATAAATATGCTTAAGCGAACTTTACTTTTATCCATTTTTGTAGCCTCGGTATTTGCGGCTTGCACTCCGACAGAAAAACCGGTTGAGAAAAAACCAAGTCAGGTAGTACATCCTGAATGGAGTAAAAATGCTAATATTTATGAAGTGAATATCCGTCAGTATTCTGAAGAAGGAACATTCAAAGCTTTTCAGGAAGATCTTCCGCGATTAAAAGAAATGGGTGTTAAGATCTTGTGGTTGATGCCTATTCATCCAATCGGAAAGATCAACAGGAAAGAAACAGAAGAAAGTAGAGGAAGTTATTATTCTGTAGCTGACTACAAAAAAGTAAATCCAAACTTTGGAACTGAAGAAGATTTCAGAAATTTGGTTGACGCAGCTCATGAGCAAGGCTTTAAGCTGATCATTGACTGGGTTGCCAATCACTCTGCGTGGGACAATCCCTGGACTGAAAACAAAGATTGGTATGAACTGACAGAAGATGGAAATTTTATGCCCCCAAGAGGAACGGACTGGTCTGATGTTATTCAATTAAATTACGAAAGCGAAGAAATGCGTGCGGCAATGTTAGAAGCTCTCGAATTTTGGGTTAGAGAATTTGATATAGACGGGTATCGTTGTGATGTTGCAGGAATGGTACCGACAGATTTCTGGGAAAATGCAAGAGTTGAGCTTGATAAAATTAAGCCGGTATTTATGCTTGCTGAAGATGGAGAACCTGAATTGCTTCACAAAGCTTTCGATATGAATTATGCATGGGAATATGCTCATGTAATTCGTGAGATCGCCAAAGGAGAGCAAACATTCGAAGATCTGGATTCGCTTTTTTATCGAGACAGTAAACGTTTTCCTGATAACGCATACCGAATGTATTTCACTTCCAATCACGATGAGAATTCCTGGAACGGAACCGATCCGGAAATGTATGGCGCTAATTTTGAGAATTTTGCAGTGTTGTCTGCTACCGTGAAAGGAATGCCATTGATCTATAATGGACAAGAAAGTGATTTAGATAAACGATTAGAGTTTTTTGAAAAGGACGAAATCGAATGGAAAAATTATAAATACGCTGACTTCTATACAATGCTGCTTGCTTTAAATACAGAAAACGAAGCTTTGTGGAATGGCGATTTTGGGGGAGCAACGATCAGAATTGATTCGCCGGAAGGTACTTATGCTTTCAAGAGGAAGAAGGGTGAACATGAGATTTGGGTAGCAATAAATAATAATTCTGAGCCTTCAGTGATCAACTTACCTGAGTGGAGCCATGAAACTTACTCAGTATACGGAGTAATTGAAGGAGCAACTGATTTTACAAATATAGAATTACCGGCAAACGAGTGGTTCATTATTTCAACGCTTAAACAATAATAGGAAGATACATGTCTGAGCAGCAACAAGATACTAAGCCACGCCTGAGCTTTTGGCAAATATGGAATATGAGTTTTGGATTCCTCGGAATTCAATTTGGATTTGCTCTTCAGGGAGGATTCATGTCACGGATTTTCCAAACTTTGGGCGCTGCAAAAGATGATATTCCCTTATTGTGGATTGCAGCACCGTTAACAGGATTACTGGTTCAGCCTATAATTGGGTATTTGAGTGACCGAACCTGGAGCGTTAAGTTAGGAAGAAGAAGGCCGTATTTTCTTATTGGTGCAATTCTAAGCTCCATCACACTACTATTTGTTCCACATTCGCCGTATTTGTGGGTAGCTGCAGGTTGTTTATGGATTCTGGATGCATCTATCAATATAAGCATGGAGCCTTTCAGAGCTTTGGTTGCAGATAAATTACCTGAATCGCAGCGATCGTATGGTTTTGTAGTTCAGACTTTGATTATCGGTATCGGTACATGGATTGCAAGTAACCTGCCATGGATGGTAAGCCAGCTTGGTGTTGCCAATGATGCTGCTCCCGGAGTTGTTCCAATGTCTGTAAAAGTGGCTTTCGGAATTGGAGCTTTTGTATTTATTGCAAGTATACTCTGGACTGTTTTTACTACGGATGAATACCCGCCGGAAGACATGGAGGCTTTTGAAAAAGAGAAAGAAGAAAGCGCAGGATTTTTTACCGGAGTAAAGGAAATTTTCTCAAACATTGGAAACATGCCGGTTGTAATGAGAAAACTTGGGGTTGTTCAGTTTTTCAGTTGGTTTGCCTTTTTTACCATGTGGAGTTTTGCCGTGCCGGCACTTACCGAACATTCTTTTCTGGCTCCGGTGCCTGCTCCGGATGCCATAGATTTTGATACCGCTAATGTTGCATATAACAACGCAGCTAATCTCGTTGGATCATATATGGGTACTTACGGACTTTCTTCTATGTTCTTTGCACTGCTTTTGACTTTTGTTACCAGCAAGATCAGAATCAACAGAAAGCTGGTTCATTTCGGGTCGCTTTTAATTGGTGGACTTGGATTTATTAGTATGTATTTCGTTACTCCCGAAAACACAGGAATGTTGAACCTGAGTTTTGTTTGTGTGGGAATAGCATGGGGAAGTATTCTTTCCATGCCGTATGCTATGCTTTCGAGTAGTATAGATCCAAAGAAAATGGGTTTGTATATGGGACTCTTTAACATGTTTATAGTAATTCCACAGATCATTGCGGCATTGGGAGGGATCAATTTCCTATATAAAACGATTTTTGGAGAAGCTACGATAGGAACCATGCTTCTTGCAGGAGTTTGTTTGGCAATTGCCGCTTTCAGTAACTTTCTTATTACAGAAGAAGAAGCAATAAAGTAGGTTGCAATTTTAAATTGTTAAGGTTGCAACTTTATACTAAATTAGTTGCAACCGTTATTTAAGTCTTAATTATGGCGAAGAAAGATAAAGATATTGTTTGGTTTGGGATGAAACTAACTCCTGAAGAAAAGCAGAAGATCGAATTACTTGCTGAAAGAAAAGGTGTTTCTAAAAAAAAAGCAGTAATGAATGCTGTAAATGAGCAGGTTACAGAATACGAGATTGTAGCCAAACCGGGATCAACATTAGAAAAACTGGCTCCATATGTGGGGATAATCAAAGACGGTCCCGTAGACCTCTCTACAAATCCTAAATATATGGAAGATTTTGGCAAAGACAGTCTTTCTTGATACAGGACCTCTTGTTGCTTTGTTCAGAGAACGGGATCAATTTCATCAATGGGTGAAAATAGAGCTTAGTAAAGATGATTATGGATTTATAACCTGTGAAGCTGTACTAACTGAAACACTGTTTCTGACACATAACTTACCTGAAGTTCTGGATTCAATATCAGGAATGATTGAAAGTGGTATGATGGTAGTACAATCCGCTTTAGTTTCAAATCCAAATGCAGTCTTCGAAAAAATAAACAAGTACAATGATCTGAAAACATCAATAGCAGATATAAGTCTTCTTGTATTATACGAAGAGCAAAAGGATTCAGCCATATTTACTACCGACTCTGACTTTCTCATTTATAGAGATTCTCAAGGAAAAAAACTTAACCTGATTTCACCTTATTTAAAATGAAAGTATTCTATTCCATTCTTATAACAATAGTTTTTTCGGGTAGCCTATTTAGCCAGGAAAAAGAAGAGATTTTTTCGGCTTTTGTAACCGATGAGAGAATGATTGAAGTTATATCTGTAAATCAAGCTGACAAAAATAAAATTCAAATTTTTTCAGGAAAAGAATCCATTCCTGTTTTTGATATTCAAATTATTGAATCAAATAAATATCGGTTTAAAGTAAAACAGAAGTTGGATTTCACAAAGAAATATATTGTAAGAATAGGCGATTCAGAAAAGCATGCCCAGCCTCACTGGAAAGCTATTGACAAGCTTTATACATACGACGGGGAATTGGGATCATTCTACAATTGGAACAAAACTGACTTTAAATTATGGGCTCCATTGGCCTCAAATGTTGTTCTGAATTTGTATGAAAAAGGATTGGATAAAGAACCTTATCAAACGATTTCACTGAACAGAAAAGAAAAAGGGGTTTGGCATACTTCTGTTCCCGGAAATCTGAAGGGAAAGTATTACACCTATTCTGTAACTAATTACGGAATAACTAAAGAAGTAATGGATCCTTATGCCAAATCAATGGCCGAAACCGTAAAAGAGACATTTTTTACACCCAGAGGAGCAATTGTAGATCAATCTTCCACCGGGCCAAATTTAGATTTCGCACAAATTGAAGGATACGAGAAAAGAGAAGACGCCATTATTTGGGAAGCTCATGTTTGGGATCTCACTGTTGATCCTGATATTCAAACAAAAGCTCCTTATGGAACATACAATGCATTTTCAGAACGACTTGATTACATCAAAGATCTTGGAATAACTCATATTCAACTGCTTCCTGTGCTCAGTTACACTTATTCAGATGAAATCAATAATGAACGGAATCTGAATTATGAATTGGGAGCAAACTACAATTGGGGTTACGGGCCCGATAATTATTTTTCTCCGGATGGAATGTATTCAGTAGATCCAACTGATCCGGAATTAAGGATCAAGGAACTGAAAGAACTCATTAAAAGCATCCATGCAAAAGGAATGGGTGTTACTTTGGATGTGGTTTATAATCACACTGCGAGATTAGAATTTCTGGAAGATATCGTTCCGGGCTATTATCATTTCATGGATGCGAAAGGTATTGCAAAACAAAGTTATGGGGGAGGGCGCCCTGGTTCTACTCACGCAATGGCGAGAAAGCTGATTGTAGATTCAATTCTTTACTGGACAAAAGAATATAAAGTGGATGGTTTTCGATACGACCTTATGGGAGATCTTGATGCGGAAACTATTCAAATAGCATACGATGAAGCCAAAAAGGTCAATCCGGATATTCTTATGGTTGGAGAGTGTTGGAGAACATTTGCAGGAGATGACGGAGAATCCGTTACCCCTGCCGACCAGGACTGGATGGATCGAACTAACAGCGTTGTGTGTTTTTCGGATGAGATCAGAAATGAATTAAAATCCGGTCATGGTATTGAAGGTGAGCCAAGATTTATTACAGGAGGAGCAAGATCAATACAGACTATTTTCAATAATGTTATTGCAAAACCAGATAATATGACTGAAGATGATCCGGGAGATGTGCTGCAGTATGTAGCTGTGCACGACGGACTTACCCTTCATGATATGATCGCTTATTCCATCAAAAAAGATCCGAAAAATCACCAAGAAGAAATTCATAAAAGGATTAGGTTGGCGAACACGATTATTTTGACAAGTCAGGGAGCGGCTTTTCTACATGCCGGACAGGAATATGGCAGAACTAAGCAATGGTTTTCTTCAACTCCACCGGAAAGAGAGTTTATGAAGGTAGATGAATTTGAGTATCCGTATCTGATAAGAAACTCCTACGATGCTTCAGCAGCAGTAAATATGTTCGACTGGGACAAAGCAACTGAGGAAGGAATTCATAAGCAAACCATGGAATATACCCGAGGTTTGATTGCGCTAAGAAGATCAACAGATGCGTTTCGTTTAGCTACAGAAAAACTTATTGCTGAAAATGTGAAATTGATCAAAAGTGAAGATATCAGTGAAGAAGATCTGGTGCTATTTTACAAAGCAAAATCTACTTCAGGAGAAACTTATTATGTACTTATTAACGCAGATTCTGAAATCAGAAATATCCAATTGGATATCGATCTGACTAAAGGTTCAGTTCTTGTAGATTCTGACGAAGCTGGTAAAGAAGACGTTTCAGAGATTTCAGGTATAAATATAAATTCAAATTCAATCACGATTGATCCTCTGACAGCTGTTGTAATAAAGTCTGAGTAATTTCAGATTATTCTTTCTGAATTAGCTAATCATTGAAGAGAGATTTTCTTAATTTCAGAATATGAGATTAGATAATAAATTCTTCCCCGCGTTTATGGCGGTAGTAGCAGTTCTTACTGCATTGGCCATTGTTTTTTCATCATTGAGGTATAAAGAAACTCAGAAAGAGCGTTTTATTGAAGCCATTCAGGAAAGTGAGTCATTACTTACTAAATCTTTATTGGTTATTAATGAAAGTGATTCAATTTCGATCGATCAGTACAAAGGAAATGATATAGTTGTGGTGTTCTGGGCAAGTTGGTCCGAAAAATCAGATCTGTTGCTGCAGGAAATTTTTACACTTCAGGATCAAACGGATTCTTTAGAAGTGATCTCTGCTTTGGTTCTGGATGCAACCGATGATATCTCAAACACAAAGTTTTTAGATGGTTTTGTACATGTAGATGGAGCTTCACTTTATAATGATCTGAAAGTACCGGGTATTCCGTCCTATATTGTATTGGATAAAAAAGGTGCTTTAAAATATGCCCATGTCGGATATCAGGAAAACGCAGGATATAGTTTATTGAGAAGTAAACTTGCTGAATGAGTAGCTTCATCAACATAAATGGAACCTTATTTCCTGAAGAGGAAGCTTCACTTCCGGCTACTTCAAGAGCGATATCATACGGTGACGGTTGTTTTGAGACTCTGGTAAGCTATAAAAGTAAATTCCTGCATTTTGAAGATCACTTTTTTCGACTTCAGGAAGGATTACAGTATCTGGAAATGATTTCCAACCTTTCAAAAGACCAATTACTTACTGAGATACTGAAGCTGATTGAAAAGAATGAACTTGAAGATGAACATTCAGTAGTTCGAATACAATGTTACAGAGAAGGAAGTTCGGGTTATTTTGATATTTCTGATCGTTCAGGGTTTATTATTTCAACCAGATCAATTCCACAGCGGCTGGGATCGCTCAAACTAAAAACAGTTTCGGTTCGGGCAATTCCAACTACAGCGCTGGAGAGAAAAGTTAAACTCAGCAACTCCATCAATTATATCAAAGCTGCTCAGGAAGCTAAGAAGAAGGAAGGAGACGATGCTTTAATGCTTACAGTGGATTCAAAGATCAGTGAGACTACCATTTCAAATATTTTCTGGATAAAAGGAGATCAGGTTTTTACGCCATCCGTTAATTGTGATCTCTTACCGGGTGTAACCAGATCGATTTTAATTGAATTAATTGATCAGGATTCGGAATTGGAGTTAATCGAAGGAGCTTTCGGGTTGGAAGAAATTTATAGTTCTGAAGCAGTATTTTGTACTAATTCAGTAATGGAGATGATGCCCGTATCTGGTATTGATGATCATTTGTATAAAACCGAACATTCTGTGTTTGAAAAGCTAAAAGGTGATTTTAAAGTTTATAAAGAAAGATCTTTGAAAGTTGAGTAATTTAAAAATGACCTTAGTATTAAAGACAGAATAGTGAATTTGAATCAGAGCGTCTCCAAAGGAGGAATAATTCCTTCTGGCACGGAACTGTGTACTGAATCTGTATGAAATTAGACCTTTGGAATTATTCAGCGAGGGTTCAATGAGCCTGTCTTTAATACTTAGTCTTGATCTTTTGTTACTTTTGTATCAAGACAAAAGTAAGTCACCAGAAAGAGCTGGTTCAATAATTTCTAAATGAGAATATTCAACAACATTAAAGATGTATGGGAATACTTAGAGAAGATCCCAAAATTCCAGGATAAGGGTGCATCAGCATCTAATTTTGAATTAGAGAACATCACTGAGTTTTGCAGATCAATAGGGGATCCACAAAATACATTTCCATCTATTCATGTTGCGGGAACCAACGGAAAAGGTACTACATGTCATTTACTGGAAGAGGTTTACAGAAAAGCAGGTTATAAAACGGGATTATTTACATCGCCACATTTGTTCAGATATCACGAACGATTTAGAATTAACGGAGAAGAGATTCAGGATGAATCGATTCTGAAATTTTTCCAATCCTATTCAAAAGAACTGGAAGAAATTCCATTGACTTACTTTGAAATTAGCACCGCGTTGGCGTTTTGGATATTTGCAAAAGAAAATGTTGAAATCGCAATTATTGAAACCGGATTGGGAGGCAGGCTGGACTCCACAAATATCATTGACTCTGAGCTAGCCATCATCACAAGTATTGGTCTGGATCATATGGATATCCTGGGAACAACAGAAACAGAGATCGCGAAAGAGAAAGCCGGGATTATAAAATCAGAAAAACCAGTTGTACTGGGAAATATTTCAGATGAAATTTCCAATGTGATGTCAGAAATAGCTGAAAAGAATCACTCTCGGGTTATGAGAACTTCAGGTCTGAATCCTGAGCTTGATAAAGGCCTGTTTTCGTTAAAAAATGGTGCGTGGTCAGTAAAATCACAATTAGTGGAAGAAGTGAATAAATGGAATTTTGCTGCAGTTTATCAAACCGCCGAAGCTTTAGGTGATAAATACCCGGTTTTAGAAAATCATTTAATGGAAGCTTTCGAAGAATTCAAGAGCGTCCCGGCTCGGTTTGAAAAGCTGGACGACAACAAGAATTGGTATTTTAGCGGAGCTCATAATATTCAGGCGCTAACTTCTGTCATGCGAACTATTGATACTTTTGATGAAGAAGCTGTCATTATATTCTCGGTAATGAAAGATAAACTAACTGCGGAAATAGCTGAAATTATTAAAGAAAGATCCCGAAGATTCTATTTCGAATTGAATACGGAGCGGGCAGCATCACTGCAGGAGATCAAAGAAATAATTTCAGTGAAAAGAATCAATGAAGACTCCTACAAAAGTATTTTAAAGGAATTTGAGACTTCATTAGTTATTTTTACAGGAAGTTTTTACTTTTACAGCACAGTTAAGCGATGGGTTAGTAATTGTTAGTCCCGTCAATCTTTCCTTACCTGATAGAGCTTCGCAGGAATTATCCTAAATTGATAATGTGAAGTTCATCCCAAACTCAGTAAGAATCATTATTTATACAATAATAATATCCACAATTTTTTATGTCAGATAATCAGACCGTAAATCTAACGGCTGGGGAATTGGAATCCTTAGAGAAGAAGAAATTACCCGAGTTAAAGATCCTCGCCAAAATGATTGGTGTAAAAAGGGTAACCGGTGTTAAGAAACAGGAATTGATCGATAATATCCGTGAAGTTTCAAGTTCTAAACCAAAAGGCATCACTGTAAAGTTAAGACCTAAGAGCGAACGTCCTCCGATTCCTAAAGAAGTGATTCCGACAAAGGCAAAGGAAGAGAAAAAAGCCAAAGCTGCGAAAAAGAGTAAGAAGAAGGAAGAGGCAAAAAAGGAAAAAGAAGAAGAGAAGGGAAATCAGGAAGAAAACGGTAATAACTCTTCTCAAAAAAATGAAGAACTTGCAACCTATGGTGGTGATTCCCACATTGTTTCCTATAAGAAAAAAGAGGAACCTAAAGAGAATAAACGTTCACATAAGAACAAAAATAGCCGCAATAACAATAAAAAGAAGCAGGAACATGATCTTCTTCCGGAATCAGAAGCAGAAACTCTGGAAGAGCGAATTAAAGAACTGGAACCCGAATTAGGACAATATCTGTTTAATGAAGGAACATTAGAAATTCTACCGGATGGTTATGGATTCCTGAGATCTGTAAACTATAATTACAAAGCCAGTCCCGACGATATTTATGTATCGCCGTCTCAGATCAAGAGATTCAGACTTAAAAGTGGTGATTGCGTAATAGGTATTATCCGTCCACCGAAAGTTGGTGAGCGATATTTCGCTTTATTGAGAGTAGAAGGGGTGAACGGACGTATTCCTCGTGATATGGATAATCGTCAGGAGTTTGACGATATGCTTCCGATCCATCCCGATGAACGTTATGTGATGGAATATGACCCAAGTAATTATTCTACTCGCTTTATAGATCTGTTTGCACCCATTGGTAAAGGACAGCGTGGATTGATTGTAGCTCAACCTAAAACCGGTAAAACCACACTACTTCGTGGAATTGCGAATGCAGTGGCAACCAATCATCCGAATGCAAAGATCCTGATCTTACTGATCGATGAACGACCGGAAGAAGTAACCGAAATGGAACGTACGGTTAAAGGCGCTGAAGTAGTTGCTTCAACTTTTGATGAAAAACCGGAAAACCATATCGATCTGGCAGAAATTACCTTCCAGAAAGCCAAGAGATTGGTTGAGAGCGGTCACGATGTTATTTTGCTGTTAGATTCCATTACCCGACTTGCACGCGCTTACAACGTAAAAGCGAGCAACAGAGGGCGAACCATGAGTGGTGGCGTGGATTCAGAAGCATTAAAGATCCCGAGACAACTATTCAGTTCTGCCCGTAATATTGAAAATGGTGGATCGCTTACAATTCTTGCAACAGCTTTGGTCGACACAGGCTCCAGAATGGATGATGTGATCTTCGAAGAGTTCAAGGGAACAGGTAACATGGAAATTGTTCTTGATCGACGTATTTCTGATCGCAGAATGTATCCTGCTATTGATGTATTCCGAAGTGGAACTCGTCGTGAAGAATTATTGGTTGCAGAAGAGGAGAGAGAGAAGGTAGTACTGCTTCGTCGCTATATGACACAAATGAATGCATTTGAAGCCATGGAATTCCTGCTCAAACAGATCAAAGGCACGAAAACAAATGAAGAGTTCCTGATCTCGATGAATAAATAGCAAAGACAACATTCAATAGCCAATTTACAACACTCAATTTTCAATTATCAGAATTCTGTAATCTTAGATTGGTGGTTATTGAATTTTTTTTTCGAGTTACTAGTCATACTAGTATCGAAAGTCATCCTGAGGATACTTACGAAGGATCTGCAATTCAATTTAGAAGGAGAATTTCCAGTCAGATGGGTACAAAGCTGAAGAGAATCCATTTTCTACCAAAAGAGCATTATATTTAAGCTATGCAATCCAAACTCCTTTTAGTTACGCCACCTTTTACTCAGTTGAATACGGCATATCCTGCAACTGCTTATCTGAAAGGGTTTTTGGAAGAACAAGATGTTTCGGTTTCTCATTGTGATCTGAGTATTGAGCTGTTCACTTCTGTATTTACAAGTGAATTTCTTGCCGAAATTTTTCAGGAAGCGGAAGCTCTTGGAAATGATCACTACCCGGAAATGAGTGTTACGCAAGACCAGTATATTTCAAGAGTTGATAAAGTTATTGGTTTTCTTCAGAAGAACGACATCGAAACCGCTCATGAGATCTTACAAACTGATTTTCTGCCTGTTGGTCATAGACTGAAGGATGTGAATACAGAGATCAAATGGGAATCGGGCGATGAAGGCATTATCGATAAAGCAAAGCATTATTCAACGCTTTTTATTGAAGAGATCGGAGATTTTATTCAGGCAAATGTCGACGAGTTTTTTGCGTTTACCAAGTACGCCGAGCAAATTGCGACATCAGCCAGCAGTTTTGATCAATTAGATGAGTTTTTGAGATATCAGCCTACGCTTATTGAAGATGAGATGCTGAATATCCTGGAGAAACAGATCGAAACCCATGCTCCGAATCTGATCGGCTTTACTATTCCATTTCCCGGAAATTTATTTGCAGCTCTGCGATGCGCTCAATTTATTAAGCAGTTCTATCCTGATATTAAAGTCGCTTTTGGCGGGGGATATTGTAATACCGAATTGCGTAGTTTAGAAGACCCAAGAATTTTCGAGATCGTTGATTTTATTTCGTTAGACGATGGAGAAGGCCCTTTATTGAAAATGATCCAATATCTGGATGGAAAGGTTGATATAAATGAGCTGGAAAGAACTTTCGTTTTAGAAGACGAGAAAGTTGTTTATAAGAACAAATTGCCGAATACTATTCACCATCATCAAGACCTGCCTGCTCCTAACTATTTAGGATTACCATATGATAAATATGTTTCTTTTCTGGATGTTGTAAATCCTATGCATCGTATGTGGACCGACAAGAGATGGAATAAATTGACGATATCACACGGATGTTACTGGAAACAGTGTTCGTTTTGTGATGTGAGTCTGGATTACATTGGTAACTATCAGAATACTACAGCCGAAATTCTTGTAGATAAGATCGAAAAGATCATTGCTGATACAGGAATTTCCGGATTTCATTTCGTGGATGAAGCTGCTCCTCCTAAAATGCTGAAGGCCATGTCAAAAGAATTGATAAAAAGAGATCTGTCGATTACCTGGTGGACTAACATACGATTCGAAAAGACGTTCAATTTTGAGTTGTGCGAATTAATGGCAAAAGCAGGTTGTATTGCCGTTACAGGAGGGTTGGAAGTAGCTTCAGACAGATTATTGGGAAAGATGAAAAAGGGAGTGGATATCGCTCAGGTTACCAGAGTCACAAATAATTTCTCTGAAAATGGCATTATGGTGCATGCTTATCTGATGTATGGATTTCCAACCGAAACTCAGCAGGAAACCATAGACTCACTGGAAGTGGTGCGGCAATTATTTGAGAAAAATTGTATCCAGTCGGGATTCTGGCATTTATTCACAACAACGGTTCACAGTCCGATTGGGAATAATCCGGATGCATTTGGTATAAAAATAACCGGACCAGAATTTCAGGGCTTTGCCCAAAATGATCTGTGGCATGAAGATCCTGAGGGAGCGGAGCACACGTTATATACTCAGGGATTAAATGGAGCCTTAAATTCTTATTTGAATAATGAAGGGCTTGAAAAAGACATTGAGGAATGGTTTGATTTTCCGGTTACCCCAACCAGCCATCCTGAAGATTTGATAGAGAGTTTTTTGAATTGAAATGCTATTTATATTAGTAGTGTGGAATGTGCTGTTTAAAGCTGGAAGTCACAGACTTCCGTAACTAATACTCTGAAGTCTCCGCTCAGCTAAAGACTTCAGAGATCTTGGATGTAATCCGTATAAAAGAGATGATCTCACTCTTAATTTAGTCTCGTTGATCCGGTTGGTTAATTTTCTTTTTAACAACTAATTCCAATTGTTCACTATAAGTATCAATTCTGGCTTTAGCAGTGCCGTCAATCAAAAGAATAATCACTAACATTGCAATAGAAGTAATTGCACTTGCTCGCCAAACCGGTTTTTCAATTAAAAGAATCAAAAGTGCTGATACAATAATTATGAAAGGAATAGCCTTGAATACAATGGTTCTGTACTCATTTAATGTTCTTTCTACTCGTACAATTTCAGATTCAACAAAAGTTTGTGCATCATTATTATATGCTGTCTCAAATTGAGTGATCCTTGATTTATTGGTAAAGACTAAACCAATTCCTATAATCAAAAGCAATGCACCTGCTATCAAAGTGGGGATTATGTATGCTTTTGCCATATCAGTTTTGCCTAGCTGATAAAATCCAATACTAGCCAATACAAACACTATTCCAAAGAGGATGAAAAATGAAGATGAAAAAACTTCCGTTTTAGCCCAATCTGTTGCTGTTTTTAGTATATCCATGATTTAATTCAATGTGTATTTTTCTCTGTAGGCAGTTGGACTTATTCCCTCTTTCTTTTTAAATAATCTCGAAAAATAAGGAGGATATTCAAAGCCCAGTTCATAGGCTACTTCAGAGATAGTTTTGTTAGGATTCAAAAGAATATTCTTGGCTTCATCAATCAAGTACAATTGCAGATGTTCGGTTGAGGTTTTCCCGGTTTCCTTTTTAAGGGTATCGCTTAAATAACGCTGTGAAACCGACAGCTGTTCTGCGATTTGTTCAATACCTGGAATTCCATGTTTTTCTAATTGCCCCGATTCAAAATATGCTGATAAATGATTGTTAAACTGCTCCAAAAGATCATTCGACAACTTCTTTCGGTTTAAAAACTGCCTTTCATAAAAGCGATTGGCGTATTTCAACAGCGTACTGAGCTGCGAAATTATAATATCCCTGCTGAATTCATCTTGGTTGTTCTGATATTCAATTTCAATATTTTCAACAATAGACTCGATCTGTTTCTCTTCTTTTGGGGACAGGTGAAGCGCTTCGTTTGCAGAATATGAAAAGAAACCGTATTTCTTAATCTGATACGCTAATTCTGTTCCTTTGATAAAATCTTCATGAAAGTTTATCGAAAATCCTTTTTGATCATATACCACACTTTCATCCCATTGCAGAACTTGTCTTGGAGCTATGAATATCAAAGCACCATTGGTGAAATCATATTTGGTTCGACCATAATTTAATTCACCCTTCAGGATCTTTTTGAAACTAATGGAATAGCAATCATTGGTTATAGGTGGAGAACTTTCTTTCGGACAGGGCAAAAATCCATCTCCAATAGCAGAGTAAACGCTAAACATTGGATGTTCTGGCCTGGGGAGTTCCAAATACTCTAAGTATGACGATAATGTTTTAAAGTGCTTCATTATTTAATAGTACTGTTAATTAATTGATTTCCACCAAGAGTTAAATTGTTGAAGACTATTTTTTAAATTTACTTGTTCACCAATCATGGGTGTGATAACTCTGATTTCTGAATTATGAACTCTGTTCGTTATCTCTGTTAAGGGTTCATCCCAATTATGGTTTGCAAGTGTAAACTTTCCTGAATGTACTGGAAAAATAGCTTTGGTTTTAAGGTCATTTCCAGCATTAAATTGTTCACCCGGGAGCATGTGTATATATTTCCATTTTACATCATATTGTCCATTTTCAAGTACGGCTAAATCAAAAGGCCCATATTTATTGCCAATATCTTTAAAATGAGAATCGTAACCGCTATCTCCACCAATATAAATATTTGACGAAGGTGTTTTTAAAACAAAAGAAGCCCAAAGGGTTTTATTTCTAGTAAGCCCTCTGCCAGAAAAATGACGGGTAGGAGTGATATGTGTTACAAATCCATCATCGAGAATTATGGTTTTATACCAATCACCTTCTATTATTTTTTGGGGATCAAATCCCCAGTGTTCCAAATGAGCCCCATTGCCAAGTCCGGTAATTACTTTTTTTATTTTAGATTTTAACTGTTTCAGCGTTTTATAATCAATATGGTCCCAATGGTCATGAGTAAGGAATAAATAATCAATTTCCGGGATGTCATCGGTTGTATAAATATCGCTCCCTTTATAGGCTTTAGTGGTAAAAGAAAATGGTGATGCATTACCACTAAATACAGGATCTACAAGTATTTTTTTTCTGTCTAACTGAATGAAATAAGATGAATGTCCCATCCAAATGAGTACGTTTTCATCAGCATTTAATGCTTTTAAGTCAGTTTTTATAGAGGGTAATTTTTCACTGGGTTCTTTAGGTTTTGAAGAGAAAATGAATTCATATAGTACTTTACCATAACTAACACCTTCAGTAAGTGTTGGGGTTGTATTTATATTTTTAAAGCCACCATTAACATAGTTAGGTGATTGCTCAATTCTTAATAATCTCTCTCCGGATGGATGCTTACCAAATCGTTCTGTGTTTAAGAAGATCATTACTCCACCAACCACTATACCAACTGTAATCAGTAAACCAATCATAATTTTTGAAACCATTTTATAACTATATAACCCACTTAAAATTTGTTGCTTTTTCGGAAACGGCCCATAATTTTTCTGCAACAACTTTGTCTTTTGCGTGTGGCTCTAATTTATGAGCCCCAACAGGTCCTTTAAAGTTGTTAAATCCTGTAGGTCCATAGAATGCTTTCTGGTCTAAATCTTCTTCAGTAGCACACATTATTGCAGGGTAAGCACCTTTTTCAGCAGATTGGGTGAGTGCTGAAAATTTCATCAAGTTAAAAATTATACGCATCATAAAGCTACCACTGGTATCAATCAGTGAGGTTCTGGATGAACCTGGGTGACAAGCATACACTTTAACCTCAGTATTGCCTGCTTTTTCCAATTTATCCTGTAATTCATAAACACACATAATCTGCGCAAGTTTGCTCTGGCTGTAAGCATCATTTGGACTATAATCTTTATTCCAGTTCATATCGTCAAACTTGATGGTTTTAAGTCCCATATTATATCCCATACTGCCAACCGTCACAATTCTACCTTTAGATTTTTCAATCAGCGGAAAGAGCAATCCTTGCAGGGTAAAATGACCGTAGTGGTTTACGCCAAGTTGACTTTCAAAGCCGTCAACAGTAAGTTTTCGGGTAGGTACTTGGGCAATAGCAGCATTACAAATCAAGGCATCTATTCGTGCCACTTTGTCTAATACTTCTTCTGCTGCTTTTTTTACAGACACCTGCTCAGCCAAATCCATACTGATATTCAGTACATCAATACTATTACCCATCTTTTGCTTTAAAGTGTTGATGGTTTCTTCCGCTTTTTTAGGATTACGATTTAACATCACCACTTTTGCTCCCTTAGACAGAAGTATCCTTGCTGCTTCAAATCCTGTACCGCTCGTAGTTCCTGTTATAACGTATGTTTTACCTTTTTGGGATCCTATTCTATCGGGAGTCCATCCTTGTTTGCCAAATTGATTTGTTGTCATCTTTGTTTTATTTGTTTTAAAGAACAAGATTAAGATCGACAGACAACTACTTTAAAGCCTTATACACAATTTCGTTTTATGTATACTTTTTGGTTTTATTGACTAAAGGCTGCAGAATAATAGTGGAGTGACTTGTGTTTTTAGGGACTTTCAAATGTACTCTTATTGATCATTTGTTGTCGGAAAACACAAACTTTTGATACTAAATTTCTTTTTAATTAGCCCCTTTCTTTTTTTCGCTCTCCCAAAATTGCCGGTACAACTCAGCCCTAAACTTATCATTCATTTCATATCCAGGTGGGTGAACTTGGTTATTCTGAGACATGATAATTCCTACAAAATTACGTTTTGGATCGGCCCAAAAGTATGTGCTTTCATAACCTCCTCCAATCCATAATCCGGCTTCTCCCTGATTCATTGTTCTCATGGTATCACCGCTAACCCACAGGTTGTAACCGTTATAACCATACGGACTTTCAAGTTGGGTATGTGGCGCATAAATATCTTCGACGGTTTCTCTGTTTAAAAACCGATAGCCATTCAATTCGCCTCTTTGCAAAAGCATTCTAACAAAATCAGCATAACCATCTGCTGTTGCCACCATTCCTTCACCTCCTAAATACAAAGAATGAACAGGGTCATAATCAGGTACATCAGGTCCGAATATATCTAACTCTCCTCTGGTTGCCCTTCTTAAAACAGAATCTCTTCCTGTAAACTTAGGGAGGAGCTTTTCATTGTCAGAAAGCCCATATTGTAATCCCTGAATATTCATTGGCTCTGTTACACGCTCGGTAACTAATTGACTTAGATCCTTACCTGTAGCTCTTTCAGCAACCAGACCTAACACGGTTGTATTTGTACCGTAAAAATAATCTGAGCCGGAATGTTGGATCAAAGGAAGTTTAGCCATTCGGTCTATAAGTTCATCGGAATTTTTTGCAGTGGGAAGATTTTGTTCTGCTACCAACGAATCCAGACAAGGGAAACCGGTTACAGCATAATAAAAACCTGCTTCATGATTGATCAAATGGAGTACCGTCATTACAGAATCATTCGGTACCAGCTGTATCGGGCAGCCTTGCTCTCTTGCTCCCCAATCATATTCTGTTAAACTGTTGCCTTCACTTGAAACTGCCACCTGCAGATCTTCAAATTCCGGAATATATTTTGATACAGGATCATCCAAAGTCAGAATTCCGTCTTCTACCAGATCTAATACAACCGATATAGTGACTATTTTGCTCATTGACCAAATTCGAATCCAGGTGTTTCCATCTACGATTGTATTAGGCAATAGCTCCTCGTTGACAGCACCGTGTTCATAAACCACATTTCCGTCCAAATCTTCTAACCGGGCATATATAAAAGGATAAAATCCTTCTTCAACGTAATAATTAAGTATATTATCTAATTTTTCAGGAGAAGAGATTTCTATAGTGCTTTCGGTAGTCTCACTAGAACATGAAAGACTCGCAACAGCTATAAAAAAGGCAAAAGTAATAGGAAATAAATTTCTAGACATAGCTTAGATTTTTAAAGTTTTCCAATTTATAGATTTCTTTCTGTTTTCCAAGCTTCAATTTTTGCTTTTGATACTAATTTGTATCCGCCAAACGGCACCAAGCCGTCCGAACTATAATGAATTGAGTTAGAGTAGATAGGTTCAAAAATCTCTTTTTATGAGTGATTTGAAGAGATCTCTCTATTTTTGAGTGATTCTTATAAAGCAGTATTTGGAGCAGGAGCTCCTTTGTGTTTTCCTATGCAGGAGATTTGGGAAGAGAATAATTTTCTTAAACTGTCAACGAACGAGTCTACCGACAAACAGACTCCATTATGTTTCTCAATTATGAGCATGGGAGAGAGATCAGCTATAGCTTTTCATCAACATTTTGCCTTCCAATAATCGCTATTATTTCCACCATATTTCTATTTACTTTAAAGAAAATACTATCGACTCCACAAACACAACGACGATAACCTTCTTTTATATAATCAACAGATTCAAAAGAAAATGGTTGTTTAGTTATTGTTTCAAAACATTCAAAAAATGAGTCGAAATATTTATCAGCCTGCACTAATCCGAATTTAATAAATCCATACTGATGGATTCGAATTAAATCATTTTTAGCTTCGTTGCTGAGCCTATATTTTGCCATTTAGTAAAGACTTTGATTCGGCTAAAATCTTTTCTTTAGTGTCATTTGTAAATCCGTTTTTTTCAGCTTTATCCAGTTTGGCACGAACCCAATCAATTCGAATTTGCTGTTTTCGGGCTTGCCGGATCAAATCATTTACTAATTCACTTTTGCTGGAATATTCATTACTGGCAACTTGATCTTTGAGCCATTCATCGTTTTGTTTCGTGAATGAGACACTTTGTCTAGCCATAGTCTTATATTTTTGATGTAAATTTACACCAAATACGAATCTGGAACAAAGATATTTTATTATCAATAGTGAAAGTTTTTCATATTGTTCAACCGCTTACTCGTCATATCTCTCATCAATTCTATCCAGAATGATTTCACTGTTCTCTAAAAAGGCTTCTAAAGTCGGGATGAAGTTTTCGTAGATAAGAGCAAAATGATAAGCAACACGATTCCTGAAGGCGGGGCTACTATGCATGAAATTTATATAATCGGAAGTGATATTTTTTTGAATAGCGTCTGCAAACCAATCATAATTATCCCGAAAGAAAGCCAGATTTTCGGTTACATTTTCCTGAATTTCATTTCGAATGGTTTCGGTATCGGCAATAATATTAGAATAGAAAAGTACAATCTTAACTATCATCGAATCTTCATCGGTTGCTGTGTTTCGTTTAAAGTTAAGAAGCATATTATAGGCTCGTTTGTCTATAACAAAAGATCTGCGACCTGTAATTATATAAGGGCAAGCCCGGCAATCCCTGACTTCTTGTTCTGATATCGTACCATTCATTATTTTGAGGAAGAGGTCTTCTCTATTTTTGTAATGATCCAGAATAAATTGGGCTTCTTCTCTGTCATTTTTGATATCCTCAGCCAAAACTGAAAAAGTATTTTTTAACGCATTTTCCTGTTTCCGCTGTTCATTCCAGTTGTTTATTGAAACTGCTATCAGGATTCCGATCACAACCAGTAAAATTTCACTTAATGCATATTTCAGGTAGTTTCCCGGTTTATTTCCGGAGAATATTTTTTCGCTGATATTGCTGAAATAACGTGACATACTTTCAATTTCTTTAAAGTGCTGAAATCTAAAATGGAGAATTTTACTTTTATTTCAAAAAGGGGAGAGGTTCTGTCATTTACCAGCTTTTCTATACCGTTAGGCAGGCTACAGCGAGATGATCTAATATTAGGAAACTAGAAGCATCGGTCTGCCGGCTTCAAGCCGTCCGACCGATTATGAATCGAGCTAAGCAACAGATAAATAGCGATAAAGCAGGAGACTTGAATTTATTTTGGAATAGCTATTGTTTTCTTTTCTCTAAGAAATAAATAGCAAGGAAAGTCAGGAAGAATACCGAGCCGATAATAAGCAGGTTGTTTAAAAAAAATGAAATGAAAATTAATCCATTTGATTCAACCACAAATTCCCCTAAAGTTCTAAAAGCTCCAAAAAAGGATTCATCACAGGGAGGGCATGGATTTTGAGAACCTAGATTAAAGCAAAAACACTGAAACAAATAAGCAGTAACATAGAATAGAATCAGATAAGAAATAAATGCAAGAATCCCAGCAATTTTGGCAGCTTTCTTTTTTGTAGTATTCATTTTCCTAATTTATAAATAAAAAACCAATATCTATTTTTGAAGAAACAAGATTAAATACTTAAAATATTTTGATGATCAAGTATATTACTTATCCTTCCTATCACCATTTGTTTGAACAAGAGGTTTGAATCCTCCATAAACCATTCGTTCTGCATCAAAAATCATTCTTGAAGGATCAGTTAAGGGAGCAACTAAATCATTCATTCTGGAATCAGTGGGGACCTGCTCATTGGCACGATCCCGAATTTCCCGGGATGGAAATACTACCCATCCAAATATGATCGCTTCGTCTTCATTTGCATTTACCAGTTCAGAGAAAGAGCGTGTACCTTCCAGTTTCAAATCATCGCCAACGTATTCAAAATAGCCAAGAGCACCATATTCTTTCCAGACTTCAGCAACCTTTCCGGCTACCTCTCGATATTCGTTCAAGTGTTTTTTTGGAATTGGAAGTACGAATCCGTCTATGTAATTAGCCATGATTCCTATTAATTTAGAATTGAAAATGAATGTAATAAATTAAGTTCAGGATTCAATTTCATGCTCTATTAATATCATCAATTCAGTCTCTAATTCCAGTGATTCTTCATATAGTCTTAGTTATTTACTGATTCGGGCATATGTTTGTTGATGGAAGTCTCAGACTTCCGAAACAATTACTCTGAAGTCACCGCTCCGCTAAAGACTTCAGAGATCTTTGGGGAATTTTTTGGCGCCCGAATACCGGAGCTAGAAGAGGAACAATGATATAAGTTGAGATCAAATATAAAGTTATAAAAACTGTCGATTTCTTAAACTTAAAATCAGCTTTCCATTTTTTAGAAAAGAGCAGACTTATCAGTAAAATTATTCCGCCAACTTGAGTCGTAATTGTTAGAAAAACGAAAAGTGAAATGATTATCAGAAACTTAAGAGCTTTTCTCAATGTGGTGATGACGGATTTTAATTAGACACAAAAAAGAACATGTACTCAATTCCTGTTGTTCTTAAAATTTTGAGACTAATATGAATAAATGGGAATTAAATACCAAGGGTGAATGAATTAGCATCGGGTTATAAACTAACTAAGAGAAGTGATGTGGTGATAAGAAGTTATGTTTAATGATGGAAGTCTCAGACTTCCGTAACTATTACTCTGAAGTCACCGCTCCGCTAAAGACTTCAGAGATCTTTGTAATATTAGTTTGGTAATAAAAGTAAAATCTCATTCAAGAGTGATATCGAAGTGATACAATTATCTTTTGTGATACTTTAAAAGCAGTATTAGGAGCTGGAGCTCCTATGTGTACTCCCAAGCAGGAGCTTGGGAAAGAGGACAAAAGGTACTATTCCCGTACTCTTATAAATTTATTCTGAACCAATGTGTTAAAGAAGAGTTTGGTTTCAACGCACTTGAACTTTCGTAATTCGGATTGATTGCCAAATAAAAGAATACCATCACCCAAAAGTACAGGAACAACCGTAATGATTATCTCATCGATTAAGTCTTCAGTGAGAAAATTCTGAATGGTAAGTCCGCCATCAATATAAAGTTTGTGAAACCCAAGTTGATGAATCTGATCAAGAACGGATTTTAATGATCCATTAACCAGTTGGACTGTGGTATTAATCTCTTCAGGGATTTCATTCAAACTGTTGCTTAGTACAAAAACCGGTTTAGAGTACGGCCAGTCTATATCAAAACTAAGTACTTTCTGAAAGGTGTTTCTTCCCATAACCAGAGCGTCAATTTCATCAATAAATGCTTGGTAGCCTGTATCTGTTTCATTTACTTCAGGAAAGGTGTCCAGCCAGTCAATACCACCATTTTTGTCAGCAATGTACCCATCTAAACTCGTGGCTATAAATACTTTGTTTAAATTTTCAGGCATTTCCTTTCTGCTTATTCGATTCAGAGTTTAAGGAAAATATCAGTAAAAACTTTATTGCTTCCAAAAAGCAGGTGAGAAGATAATTAACACCGTAAAGATTTCAAGTCGCCCGATCATCATCAGCAAAATCATTACCCATTTCCCGAGATAAGGCATTTTAGCAAAACTGTCGGTAGGACCGAATTCTCCCCAACCGGGACCAATGTTTCCAAGTGCAGCTATACTTGCTCCGGCTGATGACATGATATCATATCCGAATAGTGAAATAATGAACGCTCCCAATCCAAAAATGAACATATAGAAAATAAAAAAGCTTAGAACGGTTCTCTGAATATTCTGATTGATTGCCTGATCTCCGATGCGTACCGGAAGAATGGCTTTCGGGTGAATGATCTGTTTGATTTCCCGACCGGTATTTCTGATAAGAATCATCCATCGGATCATTTTAATTCCACCACCGGTAGATCCGGAACTGCCTCCTGTAAAAAAGAAAATAAGAAGTAAGAAAGCCCCGAAAGAATACCAAAGTTCATAATCATCGGTTCCAAATCCTGTTGTGGTAATTATAGCTACTGCTTGAAAAGCTCCCGACCGAATAGCCTCAAGAATAGTGTATCCATCAAAAAACCATAGAGAAAAGGAAATTCCGAGAATACCGATCATAGTGATGAGGGTATAGAATCTGGTTTCCCTGTTTGCAAAAAATGGCTGAAAGTCACCGCGTAGTAAACGAAAGTGCATAGCAAAGTTAATCCCTGCCAAAAACATAAATATAGTAATGATGGTGTCTATATAAGCTGAATCAAATGCTGCAATACTGGTGTTTTTGGTTGAGAATCCTCCGGTGGCTAAAGTAGCAAAAGCATGATTTATAGCTTCAAACCAATCCATGGAAGGGTGAAGCCATAAAAGTAAAAACTCAGCACCGGTAAAGGCAACATAGACAACCCAAAGTAGTTTGGCAGTTTCCTGAACTCTTGGTGTTAATTTATCAGTTGTGGGTCCGGGTGACTCGGCTTGAAATAGCTGCATTCCACCAATTCCCAAAAGTGGTAGAATGGCCAGTGAAAGTACAATGATTCCCATGCCGCCTAACCAGTGAGCCAGCGAACGCCAGAACAAAAAACTTTTCGGGAGATCTTCGATAGCCGGGTTTACAATACCGGTACTTGTAGTGCCGCCCATAATAGTTGAACCGGTGGTGGATAAACCACTCATGGTTTCAAAAACAGCATCGGTGTAATTAGGCAGAATACCTGAAATAGTGAAGGGGAGGGCACCTACCAATGAAAGAGCCAGCCATGTTAAGCTTACCACCAGAAATCCTTCACGGATTCTAAGTTCTTCTTTAGGTTTAAAGAAGAACCAGAGTGCACCGCCAAGCCCAAACGAAATTCCGGCTGAGATCAGGAATGTATGCCAGGTATCCTGTCCGTAGATTAGGTCAATTCCCGCAGGTAACAAAAGGGCAAACCCCATAAAAAAAATAAATGCACCCAATATGCCCAGAACAACCAGAAAATCTATGGTAGGACGATTAAAAGCATTTATTACACTATTGCTTTTAGCCATTACTGAACAGCTTGGTTACTTTATCTATGGCTTCCGGTAAACAGAATACCATTACACGATCTTCTGCTTTAATAAGCGTCTTTCCGGTAGCAATTTCCACCGACCCGTCACAAAGAACTCCTCCGATTATACACCCGTCAGGCAGTTTGATCTTTTGAATCTTCTTTCCGGCTACTTTAGATTTTTCAGAAACCAATAGTTCGATCACTTCTGCTTTAATTCCTCTGAGCTCAGTTACTGAAATAACATTACCTCTACGCACATATCTGTGAATTTCATTGGAGGCTGCTACTTTTTTGTTAACTACAGCATCCAGACCAATGGTTTGAGAAAGAGGTATAAAATCAGGTTTGGAAACCAATGCTACCGTTTTTTTTACATCCAGATGCTTCGCCATTAAACAGGAAATGATATTTGACTCTTCGTCATCGGTTACCGCAATAAAAGCATCCATATCTGTTATCCCTTCAGAAGCAAGAAGATCAGGATCTGTAGGATTTCCATTCAGAACCATTGCATTTTTTAACTCAATGGCTAGTTCTTCCGCTCTTTCGTAATTTGGTTCAATAAGTTTAATTGACCAGTCTTTTTTATCGTCACCACACAGAATACGTGCAATAGTAGTACCGATTCCTGTACCACCTGCAATCATAATCCTGTTCAGATTTGTTTCTGATTTTCCGGTAGTTTTGATTATTGCAGGAATGTCTTCTGTTTTTGCCAGAATAAAAACCTGATCAAAGGTCTGGAGCTTCATGGGCCCACGGGGCATCAGCGTTCTCCCCCGACGAGCAATGGCAACAACTCGAAATGTGATATCTTCGTTTTCAGAAGCATATTCGATAAGGGTTTTACCTATCAATGGAGCGTTTCTGTCTAAGCGGATACCTACTAGTTGCATCAGTTCATCAGCGAGATTAATCACATCACTGGCTGCTGAGCGTTTTAATAGTTGTGTTATTTCCTGTGCAGCACTAAGCTCAGGATTGATCATTACATCAATACCCAGATCTGTAGCTTTTAAAGGGGAATCTCGGTGAGAAAATTCATCATTTCTGACTCGGGCAATCACCATTTTGGCTCCCAGCTTTTTACTGATCATGGATGCGATCATATTCACCTCATCCACACTGGTAACAGAGATCACAATATCAGCTTCAGAAACGCCTGATTTATTAAGATCAGTTGCGGAAGTAGCATTGCCCTCTTTACACAGAACATCCAGAGTATCTGACGCTTTTGAAAGAGATTCTTTGTCGCGATCTAAAATTATTACATCATGCTTTTCTTTGGAGAGTACACTGGCAAGGTCGTATCCAATTTCTCCGGCACCAATTATTATGATCTTCAAAAAGAGCTTTATTTCGTAATTTGTTAACGAATTAAACTACTGTGTTTTTAACTGAAATGAAAGATTTTGAACCGGTATAACTCAATAGTTACTCCGTAATAATAAGCAGGTCAATAGTTACCGGGCTTGATCTTGCTACCCGTTGATCCGTTACCTGAACAGTGAATCTGTTTTCACCTTTAACCAACTGAACACCAATCTGTTTTCCCGTTCCGAGAGTATTGCCTCTCTGCTTCCATGTATAAATCACGTCAGTGTCGTCTCTGTTAACGGAAGGAGCCCTGAGAATTATAGATGGATTTGCAGGATTCCATTCAAGAGTTTGTGTTTCAGCAGCTTCAGTGAAACTAAGCCGTGGAACAACTTCAATAGCAAATTCCTGAGAAATTAATTCAGAACCGTTTAGAATGTATGAAAGGGTCAGAGTTTTATTTCCGGGTATTGTGGAGGTCCAGGTTAACTCAAATTGCCCCTGATTTTTAAATCTCCAGGGATTTTCCATTCTGATATCCTGAAGTGATAAAGCTCCTCCAACTGCGATCAAGTTTGGAAGATCCGGGTCCGCTACAGGCAAAGGTTTCGGAGTTACACGAATAACAGCACTGTCTACAGAGTTTGAAAGACCTCTGTTGTCATTCTGAATCAGAACAAGTTTATGACCTTGCTGATTGGTTACTTCAAAAGTCGGGCTAGATAGTACATTTCCATCCAATTTCCAGGTTGAACTCAATACATCATCATCTCTGTCCAGAGTAGATGCGTTGCTGAAGCTTACGGTCTCGTTCAGATATACAGCTTCCGGGGCAATAATTACCGGAGATGGTTTGCTGTTTGCAAAAAATGATTTTTCAAGAGAGGCGGTATTATTTGATGCTGTTGTGTTATCAGTGATCTCCAGCTTAACTGTATGTTCTCCGGGTTGAATTGCCTTAATTATTTCAGCTGCATTTTCGCTGATAAGTTCACCATCCATAAACCATTTGTAAGATTTAACAAATCCATCTGTATCTCTGGAATTCAATGCGTCAAGTTTCAGGTCTGTTCCTGCCGGTATATTTGAAGGCAGATTCCAGTTTATCACCGGCTGCGCGTTAACTTTTATGCTTTTGGTAATGCTGACGGTATTACAATTCGTTTCTGAATTGGTTTCCAGCTCAAGACTTACCAAGTACTCCCCGGGTTCATCAAAGGTATAAGTAGTACTTAATCCCTCCACAACTTCTTGTCCTTTTTCGGAGTCAATTACCCATTTTGCAGATTTAAATCCTCCATCAGCGGTAGATTCAGTTCCGTCTAGTGTTACCGCTTCTCCGGGAATAGTGTATTCGGGAAGTTCAAAACTTGCTTCCGGACCTTCCACAACAGTTATTGTTGCAGTTGTCTGACTGATATTACTACAACGACCCGATCCTGAGCCCTCCACAGTAAGCGAAACAGTATAAACTCCGGGGGTTGTAAAAATATGATCAATTACTGCTCCCGTTTTTGATTTTCCGTCACCGGTATCCCAACTAAAAGAAGGGAGAGAACCGGATGGATCAGTACTTGATGAGCCATCAAATCTGATGCTGTTGTTGACACAAATAGTAGTGTCAGATACATTTAATTTTGCTACAGGAGATCCTTCAATAATAACAGGAATTGTTGCCACGGTTTGTTCTTCAGTGAATCCGTCATTTAAAGTAAGTTTGGCTTCATAAATTCCGGGTGTTTCATATATGTACGATGGGTTAGCCTGATCTGAAGTGACCCCATTTCCAAAGCTCCAGTTAACACTGAAAGGATCGCCGTCGGGATCAAAACTCTGAGAACTGTTAAATAAAACTGTTTGTCCTGTACAGGAAGCAATTTCTGACGCTACTACCGCTTTAACCGGTCTGTTTATCAAAACTCTGACAGATTCTTCAGCAATACTATTCTCAAGTCCAAGCCCGTCATCAACAGTAAGACCTATAAAATGTACTCCGGGTTCACTTGCCTGCCAGGTAAAAGAAGATTCGTTTCGTTTTGTTCCATCAGGTAAAGTCCATTCAAAAGTTAATGGATTTTCATCCAGATCATAGCTGGAGGTAGCATCCAGTTTAACAGAAAGAGCGTTCGACCTTAAAACAGTTTCTGTAACAATTAAAGGTTGATGATTTACTTTGAGTTCACCGGAAACAGACGAGCTGGAATTTGATAAATTGTCACTATCTGTTACTGTTAATGTAAAAGCTTTAGTACCGCTTTCTCTGAACGTACGTTGAATTACGCGACCACGCAACGTCACGCCGTCGTTAAATTCCCATTTGTACCGTGCAATACTTCCATCGAGATCGTAAGACTCAGCAGCAGAAAATCTTATTTCTTTGTTGGGTGCCACGTAGTCCGCATCAGAGTTCCACACAGGAGTAGGAGGAGTGTTTACCCTCACTTTTTTGGTTTTAATTCCTTCAGCGAGTTCATAACCTGAATCGTCTTTTACTCTTAGTGAGATATTTGCGTTTCCTGTTTTACTTAAGCTGGTTGTGATTGTACTGCCTGTTCCGATTAATTCTCCTTCATTGTACCATTCATAGCTGGTAATCAATCCATCACTATCCGTACTTGCGGAGCCGTCTAAAGTAAATTCCTGATCAGGAGCAACAACTATCGGTGAATTAAAATCAGCAACAGGATATTGGTTAATTAATAAAATGTGTTCTGTTGTTCTGCTACTGTTTGATAATCCTTCACCATCATTTACCTGAAGAGTTACTCTGTATTCTCCTGTTTTAGAATAGGTATGTTGAACTCTAGGGCCGGTTCCGGTATTCCCATCACCAAAATCCCATCTGTAGGTGCTTAATGCAGATTCTGAATCACTGCTTTGTTCTGCTGAAAAAGTTACTCTGGAACTTGAAGTTACTTTTGCAGCTGTAATTACAGGTTGAGGTGGAGTGTTAATACGAACGGTTTTAGTTAGTTCCTGAACTGAATTTGAAACGCCTCTGCCATCATCAACTATAAGTTTAACACGATAAGCGCCCGGCTCAGAAAACTGGAATTGAGTAACAGCTTCGGATGCGATCAGATTGTCATTCACAAACCACTTATAGGTCAACAGATTACTATTTCCATCTGTGGAACCGGTAGCATCAAAAGTAAGATTATCTCCCGGAGCGGCTTTATCAGTTAGTGTGAACATTGGAACCGGAGGCGCATTTACTTCATATCTTTTGGTGATTGAGTATAATCCGTTGCTGGATCCCGAACCATCGTCTAAAGTAAGATTCAGTGTGTATGAACCTGGCTCAGTATGATTAACTATTACTGTTTTCCCATTTGAAGAACCAGTTACACCAATTCCTCTCCATGAGTAAATTAATGAATCATTATCAGCATCGGTTTGATTGCTTACAATTGCTGTTACGTCTTCATTAGTACCAATTACAGAAGCGATATTTACTTCAGCATAAGGCTGTGTATTAACCCGAATTTGTATTTGGCGCTCATCTATAGAACAAACGGGATTAGATCCGCCATCAGAAACTCTGAGCGTTACGTTATAGATACCTGAAATTGTACTTGAAAACCTGAAAGCGGAATCGTTTCCTCTTGGTGAACCATTCACATACCACTGGTATGTCAGAGGCTTACCTTCAATATCGTATGAATTTGAGCCGGAAAGTAATATAGTTTCAGTAGGGGAAATAACACGTTTTGGTACAGATACCCTTGCAACAGGAGGTGAGTTTATAAAAACTGATTTTGAATAGGTCCAGTACTCCGGAAAAAGTGATCGTTGGTTAGGAATAAGAACAGTGTACTGAATTTCACCGGGGGTTTCAGATGAAATGGTTGGTGTTTTACCCGAAGCAACTTGTTCATCGTCCAGTATCCATCTGGAGTTGCTGATTTCAGCATTGTTAAAATTGTTTCCGGCTAATTCAAATGTTTTTTCTGTACATTGCTGAGTAGGTACTTCATTTATACCAAGGTTAGGCTTTCTGTTGTTCTCGCTTACAAAAGGCTCAAGCAGCCAAAGAACGGGAGCGTCAAATCCATATACTGTCAATGTATTTATCCGGTCTGTAGATCCTGTAATATTCAAACCCCAATTATTTTTAAGGCCAAATTTTGATGCGGGGATTCCGGAACGTGAAAGGTCAAAGATCTCTCCGAAAGAATCTATTTTCCGCACTCTGGAATCTTCCTGACCACTGGCAACCAAACGGGGGGAATCCGAATTTTCTTCTAATGAGTAAGGTTTTAACTGAAATACCGAGCTTCTCTGCGAGTTAAAAAGACCGATTGAAAGATCGATACCTATAATTTGCCAGTTTTGACCTGATAAAATCTGTCCGTTTGGGGAACTAACCCTGAAGTTAAAACTATTCACATCATCTCCGTTATCAGTAGAGACCCGGATTATATAGCCGTTAGCTGAAGAGGAATTGATATCGGACAAAGCAACCCATCTGTTTTTAAAACGCTCTTCATTTTGGGTTGTTAACTGTGTAATTCTGTTAGATGGATTGGCTTTTGAGCGAAGCGAACCGTTTTCAATATTATATAGCTCATCAAAAGTAAATAATGAAAAAGAAGTAGCGGTGTTAGCTCCGTTTTGAGTAACGATATCAACAGCGCCTCCTAATCCTGCATCAAAAATCTCAATTTTACCGCTTTGAGCTGTACTTGTTGGTTTTATCCAGATATCATACTGATTCCGGCTATCACCACTTATGATGGAAGTGTTTCTGCCGGATATAGAAAGGTATACTTCCTGAGCAAAAATAGAGTGCGAGATAAAAAATAAAGTAAGAACGAGTGTTAGTCGTTTTATCATGATAACCCGATCGAATTTACTTAACCGTATAGGATTTTGACAATGTTTCTATGCCTGTTTGATTTGCCTTAAATGTAATGGAAAGTTTGCCTTGTTGCACGTTCATTGTTACACCCCATCTACCTTGTGAATCTGTTTTTACAGTTTTTATAGTTTGACCATTTTTAAGCTCCACTTCCATCTCAGGAAAAGCACGTCCTGTTATTGTTTTTGCAGAATTTGTGGAGGAAATATCTTCTTTTATATCCAGTCCATCAAGTTTTACTTTAAAAAGGTAAGGTTCAGTTAAGTGAACAACTCTGAGTTCTTTGCGAGTTGTATTTTGAGAGCCGTCTGTGGAAGTTACATTAATGATCTGATCATTTGATTCGAGCGAAACTACACTGCTGAAAGTTCCGGAAGCCGATACTTTAGTTTTTTTGCCATTAACTAATACTATTGCATCGGGCTCAGTTACCCCTGTAACAGTTACTGAATTTGATAGCACGAAATGTACTTTTTGGTTAAACTGATCTCCAAAAATGGGCGGAGCTTTTGTATCCTGATTTCTGATAACAAGAAACTTCTCTGTAAAAGGACCTTTTAGCCCCAGGTCGTCCACAGATTGAATTCTCACATAAGTTGTGCCAAGTGGAAGATTTTCAATCAAAACTCTGGGATTAAGAATTTCTTTTATCAATACATTTCCATCAAAATTATATGCTGAACTGTATTCTACTCTGTAGCTGACCGCTTTTTCTACTCCATCAAAATTCAAAAGAAAATCATCTTGGTAAATAATAGTATCTAGCTTTGAGGTTAGGTAACGGGGTGCAGGTAATAATTTTACAGGAGGTAATGGCGCCTGATTGCCTCGTATAATTGTCCCTTCATCCTTTCGGATAGTTACTATAACGTTATTTGCTGATACATGAGCATCGCCATCATAATTCGATAATCTTATATCTGTTCCACCGGAATTTTCTGCCAGAAAATTCTGAGTATTCAGTTCGGTAGTTGAACTTCCTGCATTAAGAATATATTTACTTCGTTCTTTTCCAACAGCTGATAGTTTTGAGAGTAAGCCACCTTCTACCAGAGTAATTTCAGCATCAGCACTTTCGTCAAGTTTATCTATTCTGGATTTCCTTATGATTGCTGTAGTACTCGGATTAACTATTATATTACTTCCGTCAGTAAATGCTAAAGTAGCATAGCTTTCCTCTTGTGTTCTTACGCCATGCGATTCTTCAAAAAGGTCGCCTACAAAAGCTTCTTTCCAGCCGGCAAGCAGTCCAAGTCTTTTATCAACAAGTCCATCTTTGGATATCAATTGCGCCTGAATAGATACTAATCTGTTACTGTTCAGAGTTCTCTCTAATGCGTCAACAGATGGTTTTAGTTGCTCACTTATATTCAGTGCGTTTTCTAAATTCCCATTCCTGATTTCATCCAGATAATCATTGAATAAAGTATTGGTGTCATTTAGTTGATTAGTGGCAAAAATAGTAGCGCCTTCACTAATTAATTGATTAGTTCTCTTTTGTTGATTTTCAAAAATTATGGTTGAATTGGTAAGGGCTCTCAGTTTGAGGATATCACTACCCGACAGTGTAAAAGTGTTGTTAGTAATATTATGCTCAGCAAGACTAACAACAACAGGCCAATTCAGAGAACTACCGGCATATCTTTGTGATATTTGCTGGAGTTTGTCGCTTGAAAAAGAAACAGGCTCCTGAGCCAGAATATCAAAGGAAATAAAACATAGTAAGAAAGCAGCAAGCAGTGTTCTCATTATCCGGCTTTATATTTTTTTGGGAAAGTTAGTATAAATCTGCTTCCAATTTTAGCAGATGATTCTAATGCAATATCACCATGGTGACGTTGCATAATTTGTTTAACGTAAGCCAAGCCTAGCCCGGTTCCTTTTTCTCGAGCAGACTTAGCGTTGGATTTAACCCGGAAAAATTTTTCAAATACTTTGCTTTGATCCTCTATGCTTATTCCATATCCATGGTCAGTTACGGCAATATTAACAGAATCGCGGGTTGATTTAAGATCAATCTCAATTACTCTTTCCGGATCTCCGTACTTTACAGCATTACTAAGGATATTTTGAAGAGCATCAAAAACAAGGTCTCTGTCTGCCTCTATATTAAACTTTTTTCCTGTCTCTGAAACTGAAAGCGACAAACTCTTGGATGAAAGCAACGGTTTTGACAACATTGTGACATCTTCAAGCACTTCTTTAATGTTGAACTCCGAAATATTCAAAGATGTGTTTCCGGCTTCAAGTTTTTGAACTTCCAAAAAGCGATTTACCAGTTCATTCATACGCTCTCCGGAATTAAGTACTTCCTGCATCAGCGTTTTTGACTCCGAAGGCTCCATATCTTCAGTTTCAATGATAAGTCTGGATAATCCTACTACTCCTGTGATCGGGTTTTTTAGTTCATGTACAATTACGTTGATCATGTCGTTACGTTTAATATCCAGCAGACGGTCTTCGGTCTTGTCATGAATAATTACATAGGCACCGATCTCTTCATTACTTTCATCCAGAATGGATAGATATTGAAAGTCATAATAGTATTCAGTACCCTCGCTGGTTGAATGTGTTAATGAAGATTGATTTACCTTTATAGTGAAGGGGTCGGGATAATGTAAAGCCTGGCTTGACTCTGAAACTTTAATATTTGCGTGATTGAGGATTTTCTCCAATGAAGTATTTTTTGGATTAAGCTCAAGGTCTTCCAAAAAGGATATAAACTGATTATTGATAAAAGTGAAAGTTCCTTCCTCTCCAATTATACCTATCAGATCTTCAGAATAGGTAACCATATATTTATTTTTCCACTCTTCTAGTATGATCTTCTCTACATTCAGTTTTTGATATCTGCTTAAAGTGGCACGGATGTTTTCCAGAGTATCATGCATGGGCTGGAATTCAGGGAGGGAGACTTGCTTAATTCGATGATCAAAATCCAGATTTCCCAAATACTCAACATCTTCTAAAAGAAGTTTTATGGGTTTATTTACTCTCAGACTTACATACCAGCTAAACCCGAACATAAATAAAAGAACAAAAGCCGCGGTGTAATATGAAAAACGCAGAAGTTGGTTAACCGGTTCAAGTATAAATGCATCATCTACAGCAATAAGATGCCAGAAAGGAACGGTTTCGAATCTTGATGAAAGGATATACCAGTTATTTGAATCTATGGATATCATCTTTTCATCAGAAAAACTGGTCTCACCGATTAAATCATTGGGGAATTCAAATTCTGTAGCCGGAGTAATACTCTCACCTAAAGAATTTGAAATGCTGGTGAAATAGGTGCCGCCAAGCGGAATTTTAGTAAGGCTGTTATTCAAATTCTGAGCATTAAAATACAGTCGTAGTCTGAAAATATTTGACCCAATCTGAAATGCTCTTTCTGTTATAAAGAAATCAACGCTTTGTTCAGGATGTTCCACGAATGCCGTATTAGTGGTTTCATCTATACGGGAAGGATACCAGTCAATCTGTTCAATGGAAAAATCCAGAGAATTATATATACCTCGGACCAAGTCTATTTCTTCATCGCTCTCCGTGTCAGCTATAATTACCCGCATTAATCCCGGCGTATAATTTATAGCTTTGTTTGCCAATTCAGGAGCATTGGCGGGATCCTGAGAAAGATCCTGAGCTAGTCTGATGGTGGAATTTAGCCAGTTTCTTATCGTACCATCTGTTTGTCGCAGCGTATATTCCTGAAGCTGAGATACAATGGTAGTTCTCTCTTTAATAATCTTATCCTGATATTCAGGTTTTATAAAAACCCATATCAAAGTAATCGCTGCCATAATAAGAAGCGATGAAATCAGAAAAATTCGATCCCTGAGAGTTAGTTTTTGAAACATGAACGATTTAGTTAACTGACCAAAGGTCTGCTTTTAAACTTAAAAATACGATTAGAAAGATATCATAATTCAAAGTTATCAAAATTCAAAGTTTTGAGCTGTTCGCTGAATTAATGAGTTAATGAAAGGATAACATTTAGTTAACAAAAGTTTTAGCTGAAAAAGAGATTTTTCAAAAAATGAAAAAGCGGAAAAGTGATACTGGGAAATGATTTTAATTCGAAGGCCAAAAGCATTCTGAAAAGGATGTATATCGATTCTGACGGAGAGGAGGGAGTACGGGTGTCTGTTAAAGATATTTCCGAGGACCTTGGAATTGATAAAACAGAATCCAGAAATCTTTTCGAATATCTTGAATCAAAAGGATGTTTAAAGATCGAGACTTTAGGAGGGGAATATTTATACGGACATGTTTCTCTTACAAAAAAGGGATTAGTGCGATCTCAGAAATAAAAAAGGCTCCTAATCGGAGCCTTTAAAAGTCAGGATCGTAGTTTTCTATTTATCTGAATCCAGAATATCATCAATTCTGATCAAAACATCTTTTAAATGAGCCTGGGTTGCAGCATTGGCGCTCGATGATATATCATTTTGAACCGCTTTTCTTAACTCAGTTAATTCATACCGAAGAGCAGGTCTGATATCGGAATCTTTGATATCAAGTGTTGGACCTCTGAACCCGCCACCTTGTATGTCCTCTTCAAACATGGTAGCTATTGAACTCAGATACTCTCTTTGAAGATTTCTTCTGAAAGCATCGATATTGTTTGTACCAGATTTATATACTTCGCTCCAGATTCCTCTCCTGATATCTTCAAGTGCTTCAAGAAGCGGATAGGAATTTTTGTCAAATTCAGCTTGCTCTGATAAGCGAATCATTGCTCCGGCATTCATTGTAGAGCGTAAAATTCCTGACTGAAGATTTTTGATAGTGTTTGTTACACCCTGAGCCTGTATTCTGTAGAGAATATCTTCATCCAGTAACCAATCTGGTGTGGTAAATGCATGCTCATTCAGAAATACCATCGCTTTTTTCTGGTATTCTTTGGAAACCGGAGTATAAACCCATCCTTCCTGATCAGAAGCTTTTCTGGATTGATAAACTCCTCCGATATTGGTAGCAACGTGGCGTGCATAGCGAGACCATTGTCCAATCAGTTCTCTATATATTTCTTCCAGATCATCGTAGCCTTTCCCATCGGTTGAAGTCCATTCAATTAAGTTGGGAACCACCCTTTTCAAGTTCATCAAACCATAAGTACTGGATTTAACTGGGTCATCTCCCAGATCTTCAGTTTGTGATGAAGGGTCATAACCCGTTGAAGATGCAAATCTGTAAACCGGGTCATCAGCTTTGGCTTCGATCCAACTATCCAGTGTTTCCAATTCATCTTCGGGAGTTTCTGCACCAGAGATTACTCTGTAACCCCAGTTAACAGAATATTTGTCGTAAGGACCGATCTGCCTGATAAAACGTATGTTTTCATCGCCGGGTTGTGCGATGTAATTCTGGCGGGCATATTCCATAATGGTTGTCGCAATTCCCCACTTCTGTGTAAATGAACCTGATCTCAAAGAATCGGTAGGGTAGGCAGAACTGGACTGCATATTATGTGGCAAACCAATTGCATGACCAACTTCATGAGAAATAACACGACGCATAGTTTCACCGATCAGGTCATCATCCAATTTAAGTTTTCTTGCGGCAGGGTTTGCTGCACCTGTTTCGATCATTAAACGGTTTCTGTAAGATCTCATATGATTGTGAAACCATACTATATCGCTTTCTATAATCTCTCCTGAGCGTGGATCAGATACACTCGGGCCAACAGCATTACGGACAGTGCTGGCAACCCATCTTACTGTTGAATATCTAATATCTTCGGGGCTCCAGTCGGGATCTTCTTCTTTTGTTGGGGGAAGTTTAGCCTGAACAGCATTTTTAAATCCTGCTTCTTCAAAAGCTTCGTTCCAGTCTAAAATCCCTTCAATAATATATGAACGGTATTTTTCAGGAGTTGCAGGGTCAAGATAGTAAACGATAGGCTTTACAGGTTCTACTAATTCACCACGTGCATAAGCTTCAGGATCCTTAGGCTCTAGTCTCCATCTCCGGATATATTGTTTCTGAGCTGCTTTCTGTTCATCCGAACCATAGTCTATTTGTCTGATGCTGAAATATCCAACTCTGTAATCAGCATATCTTTTCTTCATCGGCTCTTCAGGTAAGAGAACAAGAGATTGACTTACCTCAACAGAAAGAGTTTGAGTATATCCGGCACTTGGAGGGTTGGCAGCTATATACGTCATAACCTGACGAACTTCTATATTTTCAGGAAAGCTCTTAACTGACTCTACAAAACTACGGTTTGCATCTAATCTGCGTACCTGATAGGCTCTTCTTAAATAAGAAGGAATTCCGCTTATTGCTTCCACATCTTTAGTGAAAAGATCGGTTACATCTATAACAACTCCTGAAGAGTCCTTACTTAATGCCTCAATATCAAATGCAGCGATTACAGGTTCGTAGTTATTTGCTCTTACTGACTCATAAACCGGAAGATCTTGATCAGCAATAGCTTCGTACGATTTTTTTCGCAATAATACTTTGTCTTTGCTTCTGGAAAAACTAACTACCTGTTCGGCAGATTTCGACCCCGCAGAACTAAAGCCTGAAAAACCGGGCGGGACACCTGCAATTCTACTTACCATCAACATTTCTCTGTTTAAAAGATCATTACTGATCTCAAAGAAATATTTACCTTCTTGTTCGTAAATGGTGAATACACCTTCATCTTTTGTGGCACCCTTTTTTATGACTTTATCAAAAGATTTAATTCCACCTTTAGCTGAAGGTCTGGAAGTACTTGGAGTAGTTGTTTTATTAGCTGTAGATTTCTTGGCTCCTGTACAACCGGCAAAACTAAGTGCCGAAGCAAGAATCAGACTCAAAAAGATATTGCGATATTTCATTTATAGATAATTAAAGTAATTTGATTGCACGAAAGTATGTAAAAAAAGAAACCGCATTCGTAAAATGGTTTTATTTATCCAGATATCTGACAGCAGCCTCACTTTCAAATCCGAATCTGTCTATATAAGTAACTTGTATTTCCTGAAGCAGAGAAATTTCAGTTACTATCAGTGAATCTTCACTCTCTGATTGAACTTCGATTGTGTACGGAAGAACAAGTTGCTTTCTTTTTTTACTCAGAATTCTTTCAGACCAGGTATCGTCGTACTTATAGTAAACTATCCAGTTTGATATCTCTGTTTCTTCGTTATTATTTGTAATCGTAACATTTTCTTCTGAAAACACATAGTCAATATCAGGCAAACCGGGTTTTTTTTGATTAATCCAGGAGAGTGATGGAATAACAGCTTTTTCTTTATATGGTTTAGCTGTTAATTCTGTTTGAAGTGAATCGTTACCAATTAATGGTCCCACACTCCAGTGAACAATGCCAGGCGATTCAGGCATCATTCCTCTGGTTATCATAATATTGTTAAGTACCTCATCAATTTGTTTCTCGCCTTCAAATCTACCAATACTAATACCGGGCCAAACATGTCTGTTTTTGTAATTTTGTTCTGTCCACCAACCCAAAAGTACCGGAAAACTTTGTTCAACCTGGTTTACAGGCCAGTATAACTGTGGGGAAAAGTAATCTATCCAACCCTCGTTTAACCATAATTTAGCATCTGCATATAAAACGTCATACTGATCAAAACCTTGAATTGAAGAAGGATGTCCGGGACGCCAGATTCCGAATGGACTTAATCCAAATTTTACATATGGTTTTTCTTTTTTGATGGAAGTGTAGATTTTTTCGATAAACTCATTAACTGAATTTCTGCGCCAGTCACCCCGGCTCAAATTCCCGCCATTTTCCACATATTCATTCCAGCTTTTATCATCCGGAAAATCTTCATTATTGTTATAAGATGGATAAGGGTAAAAATAATCGTCAAAGTGAACCCCATCTATGTCATATCGTTTAACAATATCCATCACTACTTCTACACCATGTTGCTGAGTTTCTTTTATGGAAGGATCGAACCACCAGTAACCATTTTCCAGTTCTAAAATAAGATCACTTTTAGTATTTACGAGTGAGTTATCTGAAACGATTCCTCCTTGTGGATGATGAGCTCTGTATGGATTCAGCCATACGTGCAGTTCCATTCCTCGCTTGTGGGATTCTTCAATCCAGAATTCCAAAGGATCATAATAAGGAAAAGGAGGTTCTCCCTGTTCACCGGTCAGGTAGTAAGACCAGGGCTCCAATTCACTTTCGTATAATGCATCAGCCTGAGGTCTGATCTGAAATATTACAGCGTTAAAATTATTATCAGCAAGCAGATCCAGTATTTTAAGAGCCTCTTCTTTCTGAACAGTTACCGGTAATCCCGGAGAACTTGGCCAGTTAATATTATCAACAGTAGCAACCCATGCAGCTCTGAATTCTCTTTGTATTTCGGGGTGCGTTGGAGAAGTATTATTCTGTGTTTTTTTTAAAGATTGGCAATTCATAATTAATAAAAAAGAACACAGCAAAAAGAAGGTTTTTCTATACATAAATTAGTTTTAAAGGGTTATTGAAGCCGTAAAGGTTGTACAAACCGGAGATAAGAGTCATTATTAAGTTTGAAGATTCCCAAATTAAACATTTAACAAAAAAATGGAAGCGTTTTTTTATGAAAAATACCTACCTTTAAGTCTTTCAAAATTTTAAGCAACTAAATTCCCAACGTTATGATTATTGGTGTACCTAAAGAAATTAAAACACACGAAAACCGAATCGCTCTCCAACCCGGTGGAGCTTTGCAAATGAAACGCAACGGACATGAGGTTTTAATACAAAAAGGGGCTGGAATTGGAAGTGGTTTTTTTGATGAAGATTATATTGAAGCAGGTGCAACCATAGTTGATGATGTAGAAGAAGTGTGGAAGCGCGCTGATATGATCATGAAAGTAAAAGAGCCCATCGCTGAAGAATATCCAAGAATGAGAGAAGGGCAGGTTATTTTTACTTATTTCCATTTTGCTGCCGATGAAGCCCTAACCCAAGCCGTTGTTGATTCAAAGTGTATCGCTATTGCTTATGAAACTGTTGAAAAGGCAGATGGTTCTCTTCCTTTGTTAATACCAATGAGTGAAGTAGCCGGAAGAATGGCGGCACAGGAAGGAGCGGTTTATCTGGAAAAGCCAAAAGGCGGACGTGGTATGTTGATGGGAGGAATTCCGGGAGTACAGCCGGCAAAGGTACTTGTTTTAGGTGGCGGTATTGTAGGTGTTAATGCCGCAAAAATTGCTGCAGGTATGGGTGCAGACACTACCATCATGGATATCAATATGCCAAGGCTGCGTTACCTGGATGATGTGATGCCAAAAAACATTCACACATTCTTTTCTTCAGAAGCAAACATCCGTGCAATGTTGCCAAGTGTTGATGTGATCATCGGCGCTGTTTTAAAGCCGGGTGCAAAAGCTCCGCATTTGATCACCAGAGAAATGTTAAAAGAAATGCGCCCCGGAACTGTGCTTGTTGATGTTGCTATTGATCAGGGTGGATGTTTTGAGACATCTAAGCCAACCACACATACAGATCCTGTGTATATGGTTGAAGATGTGGTTCACTATTGTGTGGCAAATATGCCGGGAGCCGTACCTTATACTTCCACTTTGGGTTTAACAAACGTAACGCTTCCTTATGCAGTTGCTTTGGCAAACAAAGGCTGGAAACAAGCCCTTAAAGATGATAACGAGTTGCTCCAGGGATTGAATATTGCAAACGGAACTATCGTTTATGATGACGTAGCTGAAGCTTTTGGAATGGAATGGGCACCGGTTGATTCTGTATTGAACTAAGTTCTGAAGCAGATTTATGCTTTACTATAAAATGGACGTGATTTATCATGTCCATTTTTGTTTAAAGGAGTTTTTTAGTTTGATGTTTAATCTATAATTAGCGCGACACCTGCGCTGGATTAGGCTTTTACGTCGAGTAAGTCATTCCTTGGCAAATGCCAGGAATCCAATCTTAATTGGAGTTAATGAGCTTTAAACAACCCAGATCTCGGGTATACACTTCGAGATGACTAATATGAAGCGTTCAGTAGCTACAAAAATGCCATTCTACAAACGCAGGGATAAATCCCATGCTAGCTTATGCCCGAGATAAGATTACGAACATGAGCTAGTAAGGACTTTAGTCATGGTATCCAATTTCCACAATTTAAATCCAGCGACTTTCAACCTCATCTGTTTTATCTGTGTTCATAAAAATGGAACACTGACAAAACTAGTTGTGCGGATTAATGGTTGGAGGTATCTATTCGCTCAACCGCAGGGATAAATCCCATTTTAACTTGTGCACGAGATTATTGAAAAGGACATAAGCTAGAAAGGACTTCAGTCCTTGGTTTCCTAAATCTAATCTTATGATTACGGTCTATTTCTCAAGACAACCTATATCTCCTGCATTTGCGTGGAGATGACTAGTTCGAATAAAGCGCTTATCCTAGAGGTTAAGGTACTCTGTGTCCTTTAGAAGCAACCCAAATTTTATACCATTGTTCTAAGCTCATTTCAATTTGAAGAGCATCAACAGCGGTTTTGATTCTCTCAAACTTTCCGGAACCTACAATTGGTAGAATTTGAGCAGGATGATTTAATAACCAGGCATATATTACAGAGTCGGTACGTTTCAGCCCAAGTTCTGTGGCAACCACTCGTAATGCTTCTGCTAAGCGATGTCCTTTTTGATCTTGTGGATTGAATAAAGATCCACCTGCAAGTGGAGACCAAGACATCGGAATAATTTCTTCTTTCAAAAAGAAATCAATATTTCCGTTTTCAAAATGTTCGAGATTATAAGGAGAAATCTCAACCTGATTGGTAACCAATTTCTGATCAAGATGGGATTGTAGCGATTCGAATTGCATTGGTGTAAAATTTGAAACACCAAAATGCTTTACTTTCCCCGATTTGTAAAGATGATCAAATGCTTTTGCTACTTCGGTGGGATCAAAGAAAGGAGCAGGGCGGTGGAGTAAAAAAACATCAATCCGTTCAATGTTTAAATTTTCCAGAGAACGCTCAGCTGAAGAAATAATATAATTACTGCTGAAATCGTAATGTTTGATCGTTCTGTCAGGGAATTTATCAGATATCAGTTTTATTCCACATTTAGAAATGATCTGAATTGTATTTTTTAAAGAAGGTTCGAGTTTGACCGCTTTTCCAAAAGCTTTTTCACACTCGTAATTCCCGTAAATATCAGCATGATCGAATGTTGTAACTCCAATTTCTATACATTCATTTATAAAGTGAAGGAGTTTCTGATCAGATAATCCCCACTCCATCAGGCGCATCTGACCATGAATGATTCTTGATATACCGATTTCGTTCATTAATTTAATTTTGTCAGGTTTCATAAAAGCTCTAAGTGTCTTTTTATCTTCCGTAAGAAATCACTTTTAAAGGATCAGTTTTAGCTGCAACACGTGCAGGTATCCAGGAAGCTAAGGCACATAATATAGTTGTAACTAAAGTAACGATAAGAAAATCCAGCAAATGGGGTTCTACCGGAACATAACTCATGTAATAGTTTTCTTCTGAAAGCGGAATGATCTGAAATTCCAGTTGTAAATATGCAAAAAGAAGGGAAATTCCGATTCCTATGACCAATCCAACAAATGAAACCAATAGTCCTTCAAAAAGAAAAATTCGGCGTACAATAGAAGATTTGGTGCCGATAGTCTTAAGAACTCCAATATCTCGTGTTCGTTCAAGAATCATCATAAGTACGGCACCAATCAGGTTAAAAGCTGCAACTATGATCATTACCCCGATAACCAACGGAATCATTTGTTCCTGAAGCTCAACCCAGGCGAAAATACTATAGAATTTTTCAAGAATGGATTCCGTAAAAAAGGGAAAGGGAAGGGTATTTATAAGTTTGTCTTCAAACGATTCAATTGAATTTTCATCTTGAAGTTTTACTTCGATAGCATGAGCTTCATTGGGCTTCAGTTTAAACAAATCTCTAGCCTGTTCACGATCTACAACTACAAAAACATCATCAAACTGATCTATACCGGTTTTGTAAATTCCGGTTATCAGAAATTGTTTGATCTCAGGTGAATTAATGAGTGAGGGTACTCCGCTAACTGTATAGGTTGTTACAATATCACCCGTCTCAGCATTTAATTGTGAAGCTAGTTTAGAACCTATAATTATGCCAAACATTCCATTGTTTTGTTCAGATAAGTCAAACTTGCCTGTAGCTACATATTGAGAAAGATTAGAAACCCCGCCTGATCTGTTTACACCTTTAAGAATGGTTCCACTGATTTCATCTTTGGTTTGAATCATGACCTGTCCCTGAATAACAGGTTGTTTTTGAGAAATTTCAGGAAGCTGTTTATCAAGAAAAGCAATTAATGTATCAGCTCGTTCTATAGTTGGGGTAATAAACGATTGAGTTGCTATTGTGTAATGAGGAGCAAATCCCAGAACTTTATTATTGATGGTAGACTTAAACCCATGAACAACGGAGAGAGCTATTAAAAGACCCGCAGATCCAATAGCTACTCCTGTAATAGACATGATCTTGATGAACGATAAAAAACGGGCACCTTTTCGGTTTCCCTTGAAATAACGCAGCGCTAAATACCACTCAAAATTCATAGTGTTGAGTTATTGGTTATTAGTTATTAGTTAAGAATACTCATAACTAATAACTTAATAACTATTCACTTTTCTCAGGTTTCATTTGTGGGAAGAAAAGTACATCCCTGATAGAAGCAGAGTTTGTCATTATCATCGCGAGGCGATCTATTCCTATACCAATTCCGGCTGTAGGAGGCATTCCGTATTCCAGTGCACGAATAAAATCTTCGTCGATGGTCATTGCTTCATCATCACCACCGGCTCGCAGTGAAGCTTGTTCTTCAAGCCGCTCTCTTTGATCGATAGGATCATTAAGCTCGGTATAAGCATTTGCAATTTCTTTACCGTTGCAAATACACTCAAAACGCTCAACCAATCCTTCTTTGGATCGATGCTTTTTTGTAAGCGGGCTCATCTCGATAGGGTAATCGGTAATAAAAGTAGGCTGGATCAATTTTGATTCTACATACTCTCCGAAGATCTCATCAATAATTTTACCTTTACCAAAGCTTTCATCAATTTCGATATGTAGCTCTTTTGCCACTTTCTTCATTTCTTCCAGATCCATACCCGAAAGATCTTTGCCGGTTTCTTTTTCAATAGCTTCTAATAGTGGAATACGTGGCCACGGTGCTTTGAAATCGATGTCGTGCTCACCTACTTTAACGGTGGTAGAACCATGAAGATCAAGAGCTACTTGTTCGATCATTTTTTCAGTGAAGTCCATCATCCAGTTGTAGTCTTTGTACGCAACATACAACTCAACCTGAGTAAATTCCGGGTTGTGAAACCTGGATAGTCCTTCATTTCTGAAATCTTTAGAAAATTCATACACGCCATCAAAACCACCAACAATAAGTCGTTTCAAATACAACTCGTTAGCGATTCTCAGATACAGATCCATATCCAGAGAATTATGATGAGTAACAAACGGCTTAGCTGAAGCACCACCATATACCGGTTGAAGTATAGGAGTTTCAACTTCCAGATAACCACGATCATTCATAAAATTTCTCATGGTTTGTACAAGCTGTGTGCGTTTTCTGAAAGTGTCACGCACTTCAGTATTCACGATCAAATCAACATAACGCTGACGGTAACGCAATTCTTTATCAGCAAAAGCATCGTATACTACTTTTTCACCATCTTCATTTTCCGCTTCTTTTGGAATTGGAATAGGGCGGAGTGTTTTGGTGAGAAACTCAAATTCTTCAGCATGAACGGTAGTTTCTCCGGTGCGTGTTTTGAAAACAAAACCTTTGATCCCAACAATATCACCAATGTCTACCATTTTTTTGAAAACTGTATTGTAGTTTTCAACACCTACATCATCACGACGAATATAAATCTGAATTGTTCCTTCAGAGTCCTGTAGATTAAAGAAAGCAGCTTTCCCCATAATACGGCGAGTCATTACTCGTCCTGCTACGGAGACTACTTCTGACTCAGGATTAGATTCTTCATCTCTGATCAGGCTATCATCCGCTAAAACCTGTTTACTGGAATGCGTTACATCAAAGGAGTAAGGATAAGGATTTACTCCAATTTTGTTAAGTTCAGTAAGTTTCTCGCGGCGTATTTCTTCTTGTTCAGAATGTGTAAGTTCTTGGTTCGACATGTAATCGTTTAATTAATAAGTTGTGTTGCGAATCAGAGGCACTGAAAATACCGAATTAAGCGGAAAATTGTGGCATTAACCTTAATCTTTATTCAATCTTTTGGAACTGCTGAATACATCTTCAATTACTGACTTTCCTGAACATGTGATTCTGGGATATTCAGAAATAAAATCAGGTTTATCTGATGAATTGCTTTCTGATGACGAAAGAAAAGAGTGGGAAAGTTTTACTAATCGACAAAGAAAGAACGAATATCTTACTGCAAGACATTTATTCAGAGAGATGTTGAGAGCAGGAAGGTTAAGCTCAAATTATAAAATTTACAAGCATCAGCTTGGTAAACCTTTTGCCAATAATGAAGAGCATAATCTATTTTTAAGTTTCAGTCATTCAAAAGACTATGTTTTTTGTGCGATCTCAGAATCAGTGGATATTGGTATTGATACTGAATGGCTGGACAGAAAGATAGACCAGAGAATAGTCAAGAGAATACTCGGGGAGTCAGAATGGGATGTGTTTTCAGATGAAGATCCCATATTACTTTGGACGATCAAAGAAGCAGCAGTAAAGTGTTTGGGAACGGGACTGAGAACGAACTTAAAAGAGCTGGAAATACAAAAAGTAAATGATATTCAATTCTTAGTAAGAATTAATGATGAAAAAACATTTCAAATTTGTAGCTTCCGAGAACTGAATCACCAAATTTCTATTGCTTATTAAAGCTTTAAAGATCGGTTCTGTAGTATATAAGCCTGAAGAGACTTAATCTCATCAAATGGGATTGGTGTCTTCAGGTTTTTTTATGACTAAAAGTTAAAAATATCAGCACATGGCTTTTGCAAATATTTCCAGAGAGGAACTTGAATTATCATTGGATAAAACTGATCCTGTTACCAACGGGCTAAAAAATATAAAAGTCCTTTTTGTCCCAACTCATATTGATCCAGATAACCCTGAAGAACTCACTTCTATATATAAAAATGTCTGTTCTTCAGATTTTGATACTTTAGTTGTTGTCGAATCCTACAATGGTGAGCTCGAAAAGAAATTAAGTATCCCTTCTAATCATTCCTTTACTACTCCTTTTGGAGAAGTGGCTGTAAATGATAAACTCAGAAATGAGTTATGTGATGAAGAAGATGATTTTTACATCAATGATGGTGGAATGAGCGACAAAATGAGTTTATATACTCAGTTAATGATGTTACAGGTATGCCAGGATGATTTTGATGTGGTAAGTATTCAAATAGGAGATTACGATCCTGCTATTGTGAAAGAATTAGCTTTTGCTCTGGATGAGCTATTCAGAAACCGGAATGCTTTACTGGTATTTTGTTGCGACCTGCCGAGTTCTAATCCATCAGAACTGGAAAAACTAAAAGGATTGATAGAAAGTAATAATGAGTCGGGATTACACCATTATCTGAATAGTAAAGAGAAAGAAGTAGAAGGAGCCCGTGCTTTTATGACCGGAGTTCTGGTGTCAAAATACTGGGATCTTGATATCTGGTTTACACCCGTAAATGAGAAAACAACTTATACAGGTGGATTTGCGCATGCTCCTGTAGCTCAACCTGCAGTATGACCGGGAAGCCCTCAATATCAATATTTGGTTCAGGAAGAGTAGGGGGAGTTCTTGAAAAATCTCTTTCTGATTTGGATTACGAAATCAAATCTGTATTTACCAGAGATACTTTTCCGGATTCAATAGAAATTCTTGGGGATTTAATCTTTCTTACCGTTCAGGACAATGAGATCGGAAGTTTAACCCGTAAACTCACTTCTACATTTTCAAGCTTTACCAATAAACTTGTTGTTCATTGTTCGGGAACCCTGAACGCATCAATACTGGAGCCTTTCAAGAGTAGGGGAGCAAAAATCGCTTCTTTTCATCCGCTGAAGGCAATTACATTAAATGACAATTCTCTGCAAAATGTCTGGTTTGATATGGATGGAGATAAAGATGCGATTAAGATCCTGAAAAAAATTACCAATGCTTTGAAAGCAAATAGTTTTGAAATTAAACCGGAAGCAAAACCGCTTCTACACGCAGCAGCAGTAGTTTCTGCAAATTATGTTGTAACTCTAATGAAGTTGGCAAACGATCTTGCAAAAGAAGGTGACATAGAACCTGAAATTGCTTTAAAGGCTTTATTGCCTTTAACACAGTCATCGGTTTCAAATGTCAGGGAAAAGGGTTTCGAAAATGCGCTTACCGGACCAATTGCAAGAGGGGACGTGGAAACCATCAAGGAGCATGTTAAAATTTTGAAAAATAATCCTGAGCTTTTGAGCATATACAAAAAATTAGGTTATTTAACAGTAGAACTCACTCAGTTAGATCCAAAATCCAAAGAGGAGCTAAAAAAATTGCTTGTTTAGTTTCTCTCATAAATATTTATAATGAGATTCATAACTATAATACTTGTTTGTATTTGTTTAGGATGTGCAAAGCAAAAAGAAAAGAAAATACTGGTTGATACAAGCGCTGCTCAATTAGTAGAACAGATCGAGTCATTTAAAGGAGAGAAACCCGTCTTAGTTAATTACTGGGCAACATGGTGCATTCCCTGTATTGAAGAATTTCCATATATCATGAGGTTGAAACAGCAATATGATGATGAATTTGAGCTTATTTTTGTGTCGGGTGATTTCGAGGAAGCTAAAGAGGAAGCCAAAGAATTTTTAAAAGAACAGAATGTTAACTTTACTACTTACTATAAAACAGGTAAAGATAATGAGTTCATTCAGACAGTTTCGGATACTTGGTCTGGTGCATTGCCCTATACAGTAATTTACTCCAAAGATGGTAACATTTCAGCAGAATGGGAAGGTAAAGCTGAGTATGAACAATTTGAACAAGAGTTACTTAAAGTTATAAATAAAGGTTAAGACCATGAAAAAACTAAAAATTTTATTAACAAACCTGTTATTTGGTTTAATGATGATTAGCACTGGTTTTTCTCAACAAAATGAAGAACTAAAAATTGGTTCGGAAGCGCCTTTAACTGATAAAATCATGCAAACCGTTTCCGGTGAAGAAATCACTTTGAAAAAAGCCACAGATGAAAATGGATTACTGGTGATATTTTCATGCAATACTTGCCCGTGGGTGGATCGTTGGGAGGATCGCTATCCCGTGATCTCTGAGATTGCCACTAAAAATGAAGTTGGTATGATAGCTCTGAACTCAAATGAAAATTATCGGGAAAGAGGAGATGGGATGGAGGATATGATACTGAGAGCAAAAAAAATGAAATACGATTTTAGCTATGCATTAGATAAAGACCATGAAATCGCAGATGCATTTGGAGCTACCAGAACTCCGCATGTTTATTTATTCGATGCCGACATGAAGCTGGTTTATGTAGGAGCCATTGATGATAATGCCAGAGACGCAAATGCAGTAGAAAGCTTTTATATAAAAGATGCTATTGAGCAGATGATTGCCGGAGATAAAATCACACAGTCAAAAACAAAATCGTTGGGTTGCACAATTAAACGAGTAAGCGAGTAAACCAGTTATTTAATCTGATCCGTTATAGAGACTCGCTTTTAACCGTAATATTCTGTTAACCGATTTGTCAATTCTATCTTCATGAATGTCACCATTTTCAACTAATTCCTCAATAGTGCTGATGGCATCTGACAGATCTATTTGCTCTTTCAGAAGATTATTTCCGTAGCAGAAAATGTCTATCCCGGCTTGTAACCCTCGTTTCAGAGATTCTTTCATACCAAAATGATCAGAAATTGCTCTCATCTGCATATCATCCGAAATTACAATTCCATCAAAGCCTAATTGATCTCTCAGTAAATCCTGTATGGTTTTTTTAGAAAGTGTTGCAGGATATTTATCGTCAAAATTACCGTTGAAAATGTGTGAAGTCATTATAACGGGACAAAGATCTTTTTGAATCATGTATTTGTATGGCTCAAGTTCATCGCTTTCCCAAGTATCAGTTACATCCACAAAGCCGGCATGTGTATCTCCTGCGGCGCTTCCGTGTCCCGGAAAATGTTTGCAGGCGGTTAGCACACCATTTTTTTGATGTCCTTTCACATAAGCTTCCGCATGTTTATTGACTTCTGATGAAGTGGCTCCAAAACAGCGTTCACGTTTAGCAATGATAGAACTTTCTGAATTAAGGGCAAGATCCACACACGGTGCGAAGTTGATATTGATTCCATGTTGGTTCAAAACTTCAGAGATCAATGCTCCTTCTTGCTGAGTGACAGTGATGTCATCTATGTTACCGAGTTCCTGATGAGACTTGGTTACCGGAAAGCCGTACTCAGGTTTTAACCTGTTAATAAGTCCGCCTTCCTGATCAATACCAATAAATAGGGGAATCTCTGAAGCCTCCTGAAGCTGTGCAGTTAAATTCTTGAGCTGTTCGGGAGATTTGATATTATGAACGGGTTTATTAAATACCATATCCTTGTCAAAAAGGATAACTCCTCCAGGTTTGATATTTCTGATCAATGTTGAAATTTCTGAATCGTCGTTGCATTCATTTCCATGAAATCCAATAAGAAACAATTGGGCAATTTTTTCTTTCAGAGATAAGTCTTTTATTGTGTACTGATTAACCTGCATTATGTGGGTTCAGATCGATTTAATATTTAGTTACAGAAGTTCAACTTCAGATGGTTTAACTTCAACTCAATTTGAAAATAAAATGTAATAAAAAGCTATATATGAATATCAAAAGTTCGTTGGTTCTGATAACAACACTGTTTCTTTTTAGCACTGCTTGTGCACAAAATCACAAACAGTCAAAAACCATTAAAACCGGTATTGAGGTTCTCAAAAATAATGATTTTGAAATATTAAATGGTAAAAAGGTAGGATTAATTACCAACGCAACAGGACTAAGTTCTTCTTTAAAACCTACTATTGATATTCTTTACGAAGCAGGGAATGTTGAACTTGTTGCTTTATATGGACCAGAGCACGGAGCAAGAGGAGAGATAGCTGCCGGTGATAAAGTGGACGATTATGTAGATCCTGTGACTCAGGTTCCGGTGTATTCTTTATATGGAAAAACCAGAAAACCTACCAAAGAAATGTTGGAAGGCGTGGATGTCCTTGTTTATGATATTCAGGATATTGGCGTAAGATCTTATACTTATATCAGTACAATGGGCTTAGCTATGGAAGCAGCAGCGGAACATGATATCGAATTTGTAGTGTTGGACCGACCAAACCCTTTAGGTGGAAATAAAATTGAAGGAAATATCGCCGAAGAAGGATATTTCTCATTCGTTAGTCAATATCCTATTCCTTATGTGTATGGAATGACACCGGGCGAAGTAGCCATTATGATCAGTGAAGAAGGATGGCTTGGAGATGGAAAAAAAGTGGATCTCACTGTTGTGGAAATGGAAGGTTGGAACCGTTCAATGACTTTCGAAGAAACAGGATTACAATGGGTGCCCACTTCTCCGCATATTCCTCATGCTAATTCAGCATACTTCTATGTTTCAACAGGAATAATGGGAGAGCTGGGAGTGTTTTCTGAAGGTGTTGGATATACTCTTCCTTTTCAGGTTTTTGCTGCAGAATGGATTGATGAAAGGAAATTAGCGGAAAAAATGAATGCACTTGAAATTCCGGGTGTAGAATTCAGACCGATAGTAATTAAGCCATTTTACGGAAGAGATCAGGGAAAGACTTTACACGGAGTTCAGATTCATTTTTCAGATTATACAAAAGCACATTTAATGAGTTTGCAGTACTATTTTATGCAGGTTCATAAAGAAATGTATCCTGAAATGGACATCTTTGAAGAAGGAAAGAACCGATGGTCAATGTTTGATAAAGTATCGGGTACCAACGAAATCAGAAACAAATTTAAAGAATCATATAAAGTTTCAGATATCGAAGAATATCTCAATAAAGACGTAGATTCATTCAGAAAAAAATCATCACAATATCATCTATACAAATAAATCAATGAAACAGATCGGGCTACTATTTTTAAGTTATTTATTGCTTAACACAGGTACTTTTGGGCAGGAAATTCAAGAATCAACCAATGATTCTTTATATCTGAATATCATAATTCCCGAACAGGATACTGTTGTTTATTCTTATTCGAGATATAGGGTAGCTGCTAATACTAATCCTGCAGCAAACGCATTTATAAACGGGGAAAAAGTTAAGGTTTACTCAAGCGGGGCTTTCATTACCATGATAGAACATGATGAGGATACAACAGATATCATTTTCCGGGTGGAGATGAATGGAGAAAGTCTTTCTGATACCATGTTACTTGTGCAATCTAAACCTGAGGAACCTGATTTAAGTAAAAATATTATCTCTGAAATGATGGTTGAACCCGGAACGGATACCTGGCTTGAACCCGGGGAGGCGTTGCACGTCCAATTTCAGGGCAAACCTGGTGAAGACGCTTACTTTAATATCAATGGATTTACTGATAATATCAAAATGGAAGAAGTTTCTCCAAGATTAGTAGGAGGTAAGGAAGGGGTATACCGGGGAACATATCATGTAAAAGAAGGAGATGATATAAAAGATGCTGCTATTACTTTCAAAATTAAAAAGGGATTACTTGGTTACCATAAAAGGGTAAGTACATTTAAAGTAAGTTTTTTACCTGAACCCATCGTCGGAGTGGTAATAACTGATAACGCTTATCTGAATGTAGGATTGGGGACCGACCGTTTGGGAGGTACAAAATACGGAACCATTCCGGAAGGCGTAAAACTTAATATTACCGGTATGCAGCAGGGAATGTATAAAGTGCGTCTTTCAGAAAGTTTGGATGCATGGATACCAAGACGTTTTGTTGAGCTTACAGAAGATGATTTGGAGCCGGTTTCTTCATTAACAGGAAATATCAGAGTTTCTGGTACTTCAAGTCATGATTTAATAAGAGTAACGCTTTCTGAAAAACTACCTTATATCACAACGCAGGAAATCGATCCAAATAAAATAATTGTAGATATTTTTGGCGCAACTTCTAATACAAATTGGAAAATCAAATATCTTACTTCTGAAGGAATCGAAAGTGTTGACTGGGAACAGGTTGAAAACGACCGATTTCGTTTAACGATCAAACTAAATAACACCCAAAACTGGGGGTATTCCATTGATTATGGCTGGGGATCGATCATGGATATCAGAATTAAAAGACCGCCAATCCTTACAAGCGTTATTAAGCCCTTAACAGGAAGAGTAATTGCGGTAGATGCGGGGCATGGTGGAGATAATAAAGGTTCTTTAGGAGCTGCAGGCTATCAGGAGAAAGATGTTACTTTGCAAATTTCTGAGTTGTTAAAAAATCAACTTGAAGAAGCAGGCGCTGAAGTAATAATGACCAGAACAGACGACAGCTATGTGTATATGTCAGATAGAAGAGAAATGACGATTGAAACAAGGGCTGATCTTTTAGTAAGTATTCACACTAACTCAATTGGTTATGGTAGTGATCCTTTAGAAATAAGAGGAACAGGGTCTTTTTACAAACATATTGCGTTTAAGCCGTTAGCTGAGATCATGTACGATCGAATGACAAGTTTAGGTCTTGACGATTACGGTCTAACCGGAAGTTTTAATTTCTCTTTAAATGCGCCTATAGAATTTCCAAATGTGTTAGTTGAAACGGCGTTTCTCTCAAATCCGGAAGAAGAGATTTTACTTATTGATTCGGATTTTCAAAATAAAATCGCCGAACAAATTGTTGCGGGGTTAGAGCAGTTTTATCTGGAGCACTCTTTTATTGAGTCTGTCTCAGAAATGCCGGAGAAGTAAGGACAATATAAAACGCGGTAGGTAGTAGGGACAATTCATGAATTGTCCCTACTACCTACCGCGTGTTTGCAATAATATAAGTGAATATGTCTAGTAGTTGGGTGACAGAAAAAATCTGATTCCATATGCTTCTCTTTGAAACGAGCCTGGCTTTATTATGATAGTTCCGATGGAAACTATTTTAATTAGCAGAACCATTATTTTAAATGCGGTACTGAGCTTTGATACCAAGGGCTTAAGCCCTTTCTAGCTTATGACTTGAACTAATTACATGAGCATAAACACTAGTAAAGACTATAGTCCTGAGAGTAATCTTGTAACAAGTAAAGGAATGGGGGCGAATATTTTAAAACCCTGTAAGGGGAATTCATGAATTCCCCTTACAGGGTTTGTTTGTGGTAACAGGGACAATTCATGAATTTTCCCTGCCGTATTGATCGTCCTAAATTGTTATTTCAACAAAGTCATCTGCTTGGATATCACACCAAAATCTGTTCTTAGCTGATAGATGTAAATCCCACTGGAAAGATTAGAAGCATCAAACTGAACAGAATGGAAGCCCTGTGGTTTTGATCCTGCGAATACAGTAGCAACTTTTCTCCCAAGCATATCATAAATGGTGATATTTATTTTACTCCGTTGTGGTAATCCAAAAGTAATGTTAGTACTTGGATTAAACGGATTCGGGTAATTCTGGTTCAATTCTATGTCAGATGGAATATCTGTAAGAAGCTCATCTTCAGTAGAGGTGGCAAGTCCCATTTCTACGGCTCTCAAGTCATCAAAAAGAATAAAACCGGTGGAAGGTTGTCCGGGTGTGTATGTTAATTGATAACTATCCAGATAAAGAGTGCCATTAAGTGTACCGTTACCATTAGCCCATGCCACAACAGGATCATTTGCCATATCCCAGGAGATTAATCTCCATCCTAACCAATCAACGGTATACCATTCACTGGCTTCCAGCTCTCCGTTACCATCACGAACCACAAATCTGAATTTATTACCATTTCCATCACCAAATACATAGGATTGCAGAATTCTCGAATTTCCGAACTTAGGAGTAGTAACACTGCCTCTGTATTCTCTGAGGAGATGAGAGGTGTCAGAACTTCTCCACCCATAATTTATTCTCATAGATTGGGTGCTTCCTGTTAACAGATTTACAATATCAGTTTCTACTTCTTTGCTCGTAGCTTCAGGATCAATACCTGTAGTGCTTCCGGATTGGCTAGGTTCCCACCATGCGTTTAAACCCCCATCAAAATCATCAACTACAATTTCGTTACTTATTTCCTGATCTGATGTTGGAAACGTTCTGTTAATATCAGATCCAAGTGTATTACCAACAGTATCACTCAGAGAACCATTTATTTTTAGTAAATAATTTGTGCTCTTATCAAGTCTTTGAGAAGGGAAGAAATTGATTACACTTTTACCAAAAACTTCGTAATACTTCACCGTTCCGGGAACAGAATATGTTCCTTTTTTGATCTCAATTGCGGAACTCAGATTTGTTGTGTCTAAATGTTCGTCAAAAGTTGCAGAAGCAATCGGATTTAACTCATTGAATTGAGTATTGGTTGGGCGAATATCAGATACTACCGGCGACTGGATATCAGCATTTCCGGTTTCAATATTAAGCACAAAAGAATCTCCTCCAACCCCGTCACCATTGCCATCTAGCTGGTGCATATAAGTTGATTTATCAATAGCTGTAGAATCGATCTTTAATACATAGTTACTTTCAAATTCAAGTTCATTTGTGATGACTTCTAACCGGGAATCTGTTCTCCATATCAAACGGATACTATCAGCAGGAGTTAATGAAAGAGCGTCTTCAACGGTAGTCTTAACCATATTTCTGCTGAATTGAAGAACCAGGTTTTCTCCGGGATTAACTAAAATTGAATCAGGGCTTTGAAGTCCTGTAATGGAAGGAGGAATAGAAGATACCAAACTAACATCATGGAAAGTAAAGTCGTTATTTAAGACATCAATTTGAGCGGTATCAGAATAAAACCCCTCAGCACTTACAATTATTTGTTGAGGACCATTAGAAAGATTCTCCAGATAATAGAAACCATTTTTTAGCTCTTCAGGATCAGAAGAATACTGATTAAACAAAGATTCAAAAGTATCAGTGGTATAGTTCTGACCGTCAATGGAAATAGTTGCTCCGTTAAGTGCTTCTTCGCTGTCATTATCAGTTATTCTTCCGGTAGCAATACCAACAACTGGGCGTTCTGTAGCTCCGAAATAATCAATAATGGTCCAGAATGCAGCTTGTGCTTCCAATCGTTTATATTCTGCATTTAAATTTCTTTTTTGTTGAAAAGGGTTGGTATGAAACCCTCCTTCACTTAACACAGAAGCCATATTAGTGGTTCTGTTTACGAATAAATATGGGAAGCGATTGGAATGATTATCAGGAAAACCCTGATAAAAAGTTCGGTCAGCAAAGTTTCCAATGGTAGGGATTCGCATTGCGTCTGTAAGTTCTACGATCAAAGTATCACCAAATGCTTTTCCGCCATTAGGAGTTTTTTCTACGGTTTTCCCGTTTTCTCTCCATCCACCGTGAAGCATTAACGTATTATTTGTTGATGTAGCTCCGGCATTGCTATGAATAGAATAATAAAAATCTGCTCCCGTTGCGTTTGCCAGGTCGTCTCTTTGACCAAGCGGAACCTGTTGAGAATCGTTTGTTCTGGCAATATATACCGTATCTATATCGGTTTGAGTAAGTAACATTTCCTGAAGTGCTAATCCAATTCTCAATACTTTTTCAGCTTCTGAGTACCCATACAATCCCTGGTTTTCAGTTTGGCTATGACCGGGATCCAGAAAAATGGACGCTCCATCGAGTCCTGTTATTTGCTGAGCTTGTGTTGATGTTGAAAAGCTGATAATAACAATACTCAGCATGGAATAAAGAGCGAATGATTTCATTATGTGTTTTACTGATCTAAATTTCATGTTTATGATTTCTTTTAAACTTATTGCTGAATATTGATTACATAGATAGCACCTTCACCAGGTACATCAAAAGCTATTTTTGAGCCGTCTGAGGACCAATCAGGGTTTTGAGTAATTAAACTTGATTGCTCCGTAAGATTGATTTTTTGAGTTCCGTCAATGCTGAAAGCAAACAGATCGCCTTTAGTAATGTTGTAGCCATCATCTTCGCTGACAGATGCAACCAGGTATTTACTGTCGGGTGACCAACTTGGTCGGTTTGCTTTGCCGAGATCCACAAGATCAGAACCATCCACATTCATCACATAGAGGTTACCTCCATACACTTCAAAAGCGAGTTTTTGTCCATCAGGAGATACTTTAAGGTTCAAATATTGAGCGTCATCAAAAGGAGAGATGTTTTCTGTAGAATTAGTCGGGATCATGCCTTTTGCTACCTCATTACTTTTCAATACATAAAAAGCTTGGCTTGGCTTCGACTTAAATTGTTGAGGCATTTCCATTCCGGAATCAAAAGCTTCAATTTTATCATTTTGTATAAGAACAACTTTTTCACCGTACTGAGCCCATTTTGGTAACGCTTCCATAGTCGGGCGAGTTTCAGAAATCTGATTCAGGTTACCATTCACAGTATTAAAAATGGCCACAGAGTGATTACGTCGGCGGTTTTCAACTGTATTTAAACGGGTAAGAATTGCTTTAGAATCCAAAGACCAACTCATTCCATATCCGGCATCTGCGTCAGTTAGTTGCGTAAGACCTGAACCATCTGAATTGGCAAGCCAGATGCCAACATATCTGTCGGCAGTTACAGCAATTGCAGAACCATCGGGCGACCACAAGGGAGCTTGAAAACTTATTCCGTCTTGCTTGAGTAGTATTTGAGGCTCTCCGAGAGGTTGGGGCTGTGCTTGTACTTTCAAACCTGTTAGTGCAGTTATTAAAAGTAGAAAAGCTATAGATGTATATTTCTTGAATCTCATAGTGTGTGTTTTGTATGTGTGCTCTTAATGTATAATTACGAAGTTTATTTTAGTTCCGATGTCTACGAAGCCGGTTCTTCTTTTTTCTTACCGAAGTCGTCTTCAATTTTAACGAATGGGGTTACTATAACTATTGGAATTGCCGATATCAGTACCCAAATGAAAAATGTTTCATAACCGACTATTTCTTGGATGTAACCTGATACCGCTCCGGATAAAAGCATCCCAAGAGCCATTAGTGCTGTACAGAAAGCATAGTGTGCTGTTTTGTGGCTACCTTTTGCCACATAAATCATAAACATCAGAAAAGCTGCAAATCCAAAACCATATCCGAATTTTTCAATTCCTACTAAGGCACTGATTGTAATAAATGATTCAGGTTGTGCATATGCAAGGTACCAGTAAGCAATATTAGGAAGGTTGATGATAATGATCATTGGCCACAACCACTTCTTTAATCCATGCCTGGAAATGACAATACCACCCAGAATTCCACCAACAGTCAATGCCAGCAATCCGATTATTCCGTTTACCACACCAACTTCAGTTACCGTTAGTCCAAGTCCTCCGGCTTCTCTTGCATCCAGCAAAAACGGTCCGGCAAGCTTTACAAGCTGCCCCTCTCCTAGTCTGTACAGTAAAATGAACAGAATGGATAAAATTATTTGATCCTTCTTCAGAAATTCTACAAATGTATTTAATACCGCTTTTAGTTGTGACTCACCCTCCGCTTTTACGGGGACATCTTCCACAGGCTTAGGAAGCATAAAGCCATGATAAGCAGACATTACCATCATTAAAACGGCAACAATTGAGAGAATAGAGATCCACGAAAAAGTAGGACTATTGGTTTTGGCGGCTATTACCCCTGCTAATACTATAAATACCCCTTCGCCACTCCACATAGCTAAACGAAAGAAAGTAGACCGGATTCCGACAAAGAATGATTGCCGCTCTTCATTCAAAGCAAGCATGTAAAAACCGTCGGCAGCTATATCATGAGTGGATGAACAAAAAGCTACTATAAAAAGAAATACCAATGATGTATGAAAAAAACTTGGTGTATTCAGCGTAATGGCTGCACCGGCAAATGAAATACCAATTAAAGCCTGCATTACGAAAGTCCACCACCGTTTGGTTTTAAAAATGTCTATGAAAGGACTCCAGGCCGGTTTAAAAACCCATGGAGCAGATAGCAGACTGGTATAAAGAGCGATTTCTGCGTTATCAATGCCCAGATCTTTATACATAATTACAGAGACAGTAACTACTATTACATATGGAATCCCCTGAGTGTAATAAAGCGTTGGAATCCATGACCAGGGATTCTTTTTAAAAGTGGCAAGAGAACTCATAAATGGATTCCTTTTATTTTATTAAGGTTACTTTTTGAATATCGGTAAAACTACCTGACCCGTTGACTGCTTTTACTTTTATTAAATAAATTCCGCTGGAAACAGAAGAAGCATCCCAATTTAAAGAGTGTGTTCCATAGGATCTGTTTCCTGAGAACAGAGTAGTGATTTTTCTTCCAATGGTATCAAATACTTCTACGGTAACAGTACTGTTAACTGAAAGTTGATACTGTATGTTTGTAGATGGGTTAAACGGATTAGGATAAGCAGGTAAAAGTTTAAAGCTCTCTGGGTTTGATACTTCATACTCATTGTAAACACCGGTGTTATCTTCAATACCAACAAACCGAACGGCATCTGCAACTACATATCTGTCACTGGCTACGCCAAAATTATTTACAGTTACTTGATCGGTGTGAGTACCTGAAAATCTGTATTCACCTAGTTTTACCCATTGAGAGTTGTTTACTGTTTGATCAGCGTAAAGTGTATCTGTTCCAGTAGAATGCTGAATTATAAACGGAGCTTTTTTTGCTCTGTTTCCGGATGATACCCACCAACCATATACTTGATATAATCCCTCATCGGGGAGAGCAGGATTGAAATCTACAGTAACAGAACCGTCGCCACCCAAAGCGATCAGCGATTTTGTTTCAGCATAGAAACCCGAGTTTGCTGATTCACTCCATCCCGAGCTTACGCTGGCACTGTCATCACCTGTATCTATAATTTCTTCAAAATCTACAACAGGTGCCTTAGGTATAGAATCCGCATCGACAACAGCTAAAAAAGTAGCAACGTTTCTTTGGAAAGACCCACCTGAAGGCCTGTTAATGAGAGAATCACCTATGGCCATTTGGCTGGAGCCCCCACCATCAAGATTAATTGCTTCTGTAGCTCCAAGATCGATCATAATTTGTGCAAGTTCCGGCAAGCTCACTCCCAATGAAGCACTTTGTCTGCCGTCAACAACCATCAATATAGCTTTGCCGTCGTTAGTGTATCCAACTGCAGTTCTTGGGTCGGCATCATCTCTTCCAACTCCGGAACCCCAGAATATTTCTTCATTGTAACTTACATGTACAGAATCTCCCTTAACAAGAATCGGTCCTCCGCCAACTCCCATGAATGCATCAGAATATTGTTCGCCACTTGACTTTTGGGGAGCGGTAAGAGGATCATCAGAAGAACTCGAGTAGGGCAGAGGTGCTTCAAATTTGTATAAATTTTCTAAGCTTCCTCCGAAGTGATAGATCCAATCTACCGACATGCTTCGGTCTTCTTTTATCCCAAACATACTTCTGATAACAGGATAGCTTTTTGAGTTTCTCGTAAGTGATGAAACATTTTGAGCTAAAACCTGCCCCGGATTAACTAACGTAGAGTAACTGATCCCCCCACCAAAATAACCGCCATTTATTGTTGCAAAAGTTTTTTCTCTTGAAGCAAAATTAGTGATAGATTCAGTGCCGTTTTTTGCGATATATGGAACAAGAGCAATTTCTGATACACTCATATCTACTTCAAGATACCATGCTTTAAATTTCGGACTTTCACGAACACCTTCGTAAAATTTTACTCCTGTGGGTAATTCTACTGACTCACTTTTTTCAGTCCAGATAATAGATTGTGCCTTTAACTGGTGAGTTGACAGGCACAGTACTCCTAAAAAAAAGCAAATAGAGTGTCTCAAGTTTCGAAAAGTTACTTGTGGAATATTTTTTAATTTTGGTCCAGAATATTTAAGAATAGGACACATTTTAATCCAATTATTTGTTAGTATTGGATAAACAGATTTAGAAAAATTTATTGAGTAAGAATGATCGACAAAAACGATACGAACAAGCATCTTTACGAGATAATTACTGAAGACCTTATTGAGAAAATTCTTGATGATCATTTTGGAAAAAGTGGTAGGTTACCTAATTATTTACAACTCACCGAGATGTATGATGTAAGTATGTCCACAATCAAAAAAGCAATGCAGTTGCTTAATGATAAAGGATATCTGGTTAGTAGAGTTGGAAAAGGTACATTCATTAATAAAAAACATTTAAAGTTCAATGAGGAGCAAAGGCAACCTGCCAATAAGATTGTTTTTGCCCTTATTAATTATAACGATGCTAATTTTTTTGATATTCTTACCGAAGTTGAAAAATTGACCAAAAAACTTGGAAAAGAGTTGGAAGTTCATGTATCTGATACTATAAATGCTCATGAGGAATTAATTTCTAAACTTGTCTCAAACAAGGAGGTTGATGGCTTAATATTGGGAACCTCACGTAAATCTGTATTCGGTGTAAAGCTATACAATAAAATCTTAAAACAGATTCCAGCCTTCTTTTGCCATGATATTTATGATTCAAATGTTCCAATAGTTACCATAGATAATTATAAGGTTGGTCGGTTAGCTGCCCAGGAATTATTAAAAAAATCCGAGAAAAAGATCTGTATAGTTTTGGATGAAAACGGATATAAATCGGATGATTTAAAACTGGAAGGCTTCTTAGACGAACTCGAAGAACAGGGAGCCAGCGGGCGTTGTGTTGTGATACGTAATTCTTTTAAAAATAAAGGATCAACATATGAAGACGGATACAACATCGGAATAGTCTTAGATCTTGCAAACTCAGAAATTGATGCTATTTTTGCTTCTAATGATGAAGTAGCCAGAGGTTTTAAAAATGCTTTAATAGAAAAAGGATATAATTTTCCACAGGATATTTCTATTCTTGGTTTTGGCAATGTTAAGAAAACCCAAGAGCATGACTCATCTCTGAATACCATCGGAATCGATTCAAAAGAACTTGGGAGAGTTCTTTTCAAAAATTTCAAAATAATATTTGAGGAAAGTGAGTACAAAGTGCCTTCAAAAGTTTTAATTGAACCAAAATTAATTATACGATAGTTGAAACAGTTTTAATCCAGTTCTTTCCATCTTACAAAAGCTTCCATCGCTTCGTATTCAGCAAGTCCCAGTTTGTCATAGAGCCTTGCTGTTGTTCTTGTTCTGTCATCAGCACGTTGCCAGAATTCTCTTTTATCTGTTCCCGGGAATAAGGGTCTGTCTTTTTGTGACTGATGTTTAAATATTCCTGTTCGTTTGCGATCAGTTTCTTCAGGGCTCAATGGAACAGCCATTTCAATTTCCTCAATTCCCCATTCCTGCCAGGCGCCTCTGTAAAGCCATATCCAGCAATCTTTCATCCACGACTCGTCTTTCAATTCTCTTAGTGAATCAAATACGGCATTTAAACAAACCCTGTGTGTTCCGTGAGGATCAGAAAGATCGCCTGCAGCGTAAATTTGGTGAGGCTTGATCTCGGAAATAAGTTCTTTCGTTATTTTTATATCTTCAGGACCAATGGGATTTTTTCTAACTTTGCCTGTTTCATAAAAAGGAAGATCCAGAAAATGGATATGCTCGTCAGGCAAACCAACATAACGCGCTGTTGCTTTTGCTTCTCCACGCCTTATCATTCCCTTGATTGTTTTAACACTATCAGAATCTACCTGACCCGGTTGTTTGTTCTCTATTGAGGTTCTTACTTCTTCATAAAGCTTACTGATCTCGTCCGAACCTGAACCAAAATTTTTATGGTAATCCATAACAAAATCTGCAAAACGTAACGCTTCATCATCAAAAACAGCAATATTTCCTGATGTTTGATATGCTACATGCACTTCATGTCCTTGGTCTGCAAGTCGAATAAAAGTACCTCCCATCGAAATAATATCATCATCAGGATGAGGACTGAATATTAATACTCTTTTTGGAAACGGTGATTTACGTTCAGGTCTGTAGGTATCATCTTCATTTGGCTTACCACCGGGCCAACCGGTAATAGTATGTTGAACTTCATTAAAAATTCTGATATTAACATTATAAGCACTTCCTATAGTTGTGAGAACATCATTCATACCGTGCTCACTGTAATCTTCTTCCCTGAGCTTAAGGATCGGTTTTTCTAAATACAGGCTTAACCAAACAACAGCTTTTCTGAGTGTGGCATCATCCCATTCAATCGGACCAACCAGCCATGGAGTTTTGACTCTTGTTAATTCGGCAGAAGATGCTTCATCCAGTATTATTTCTACATTATTATGTTGCTGAAGAAATGTAGCAGGAATATGTGGCGTTTGCTCTCCTTCTACAGTCTTGTGAATAATTGAAGCTTTGGATTCTCCCCATGCCATTAAGAAGATCTTATCGGCTTTCATAATTGTTCCAACGCCCATTGTAATAGCTCGTTTTGGAACATTTTCAACACCAAAAAATCCACTGGCTGCATCTAAAATAGTAAGGCTGTCTAAAGCAATTAATCTTGTTTGGGAGGTAATTGCTGATCCAGGTTCGTTAAAACCTACATGCCCCGTGCGGCCAATCCCCAGAATTTGAATATCTAGCCCACCTAAAGCGTTGATCTTTTCTTCATAGCCCTGACAAAAAGAATAAATATCTTCCCGTTCTAAAGTTCCATCAGGAATGTGAATATTCTCAGGTTTTATGTCAATATGATCGAATAAATATTCTTTCATGAAATACACGTAACTATGGATCGAATCAGGATCCATAGGGTAATATTCATCAAGATTGAAGGTTACTACATTTTTAAAGCTTAAGTTTTCTTCACGATGCATTCTCACTAACTCATCATAGATTTGAGTAGGTGTTGAACCTGTGGCAAGACCTAAAACAGCTTGCTCGCCTTTTTCAGATTTTCTCTTTATAAGATCTGCAATTTGACGCGCCACATGGATGGAGGCATCTTTTGCGTTAGAAAAAATCGAAGTTGATATTTTTTCAAATTTTTGTGACTCAGGATTAATACTGAATTGAGACATTTCTATTTTTAGAATTAAATTTTTTGAGGGCAATTTTGCCACTATTAGACGGAGCAGGAATAATAACGTTAACTCAATTCAAAGTCACATTGAGAACATTGTGACCTTTTGATTCACAATAACTGATTAGTTAATGATTGTAAGGGAATCTAATCTTAAAATTTCCTGAATGATAAGATCGGGGTTTTCCCATGGGATAAAATGGTTCATATCTTTTATAACCAGATTTGATTCTGAATTAATAAGCATTTTCTCACCAAACAAGGCATTCTCATAGGGAACTAGTTTATCGTTCTTCCCTTGTATAATAGATGTAGGTTGAGCTATCAAGTTCCATGATGGTATCATTTTTTCTAGTTCGGGTTTTAATGCCAGGATCTCTTCGTTTGTAGAGTACAAAATATCAGGAAGAACCCAGGAAAGTATTTTATAATGTACCGGAATCTGAAACCATTTTGTTTTTTCAAGTTCTGGGTCTATAGACGCAGCAACCAAAATTAGCCCGCTAACCTTTGTTGGGTAATCCATTGCAATTTTTGCCACTACAGGTCCTCCAAAAGAATGCCCTACAAGAATAGAGGAGGAAGTCCCCTCAAGTTCCAGAACTCTATTAATCAATTTTGCTTGTTTTTCTAAAGAGCGTTCCGGATTTCCAATTTCAGAATCTCCAAATCCCGGTCGGTCTACTGATATAAGTCTGAATTTACTAAGCAGATCCTGATTACGCATAAAGCCGAGAAAGTTATCCCATGAACCGGGGGAACCATGAACAAAGAGGATAGTTGGATTTGATGTATCACCTATTGCAACATAATGGATTGTTCGGCCATCTATTTTAGCAAAATTTTGTTCCGGATTGTAAGGTAAATCTGAGAAGGCATTTTTTACATCTTCTTCATTCACTGAAAAATCAAGATTGTGAACATAGATCAAAGCTATAACTATAAATACTCCCAGAGAAACAGCTAACCATTTTAAACCTTTTAGAAATATTTTCATGAGATAAAATTTAGGGTTAGGAAACCATCAACGATAGAAACAGGAATAAGATTATATAAATGATTTTAAGCTTGAGTAAAGAAAAAAATTTGATGAATAACTCAGTAGATATATTAATATCTTTAGTGTTTCGAATCATTCAAAAAAAAATAAAGCTGACTTCCATAATTTGAATAATCAATCTAAAAAAACAAGACCAGGATTTTGGGACAGAGTAGGAATAGGCTTATCCGGAATATGCGCAATTCATTGTTTATTAGTGCCGGTTATTGTTGCGTTAATGCCTCTTTGGCCTGCTTTCGAAGAGTTTCATGAGTATACCCATTTTATTTTCTTTATAGCTATTGCACCGGCCGTGTATCTGTCACTGAGGCAAAAACATCAATCTTCAAAAATAACAGTACTATTACTTTCCGGGTTGTTTGTAATTTTTTTGGCTTGGTACTTCAACGAAATGCTTGGCGAGTATGGTGAAGCAGCAATTACATTGCTTGGCAGTATCCTGTTAATAACCGGACATTGGTTAAATTATAAGTCTAAATCTAAAGTCAGGGAATAGCTACCCCTTTATGTAAACGACTGAGTGCTTCTTCAACACTGATTTCACTACTAATATTATTTGACTGCTTACAGATCATTTGGAGCACAAAAAAAGCGCATCCCCAGCTTAATGTAACACCTGCTCCACCATGGCCATAGTTATGAATTATTAGTCTGTCAGAAGAATTATCTGTGCCTATCCGCAGACCATTATCTTTGTTTCGTACATATCGATATGAATGTAAATACTCTCTCTCAGTAAAGCTGAAAAGATCTATGCCAAAAGTATGTTTTATAATTTCTGAATTTATGGTCTCAATTTGAGTTGGAAATTTATGTGAAAGATCATCTTCCGAAATCCAATCATATTGATTATCAAGAGTACCTTTAAAGCGGCTTCCTCCAAGAATCCAGTCTTTTTCACGAGGGTAACAGTATACATCCAAAGGTGCACCGTATGAGTCTGAATAAATATCAGTTCCCGGACTAAAATTATATGACACAGTGTTTCCAGTAGGCGATTTAAGCTTCAAAGAATTCTGCACTTTAAGTAGGTGACCTTTTAATAAGAGTGGGCTTTTATTTTCCTGTTTCAATTGTACTGATCCAAGACCTGAGCAGTTGATAACAATTTCTTCATTTATTGAAGAATAAGAATTAAGATCAACTGACCCGATTATGAAATCACCTCTGCTTTCTAAAAAAATCTTTACAAGTAGTGGAAAGTAAACGGTCCAGTCAGCAAAAAAACAATCAAACTTCCATCCGCTTTTCAAAAAAATATCAGGGTGTTCTGGATGCCAGTCTAAATCAGATAATTTTTTAAAGCCATTAATTAAACGAGCATAATCAGGAACAGAACTTTTAAAAGCAAAAAGTTCGAAGTGTTCATGTTTGGTTAAACCTTTAAAAGAAGAGTTATTTAAACTTGAAAAAAATTGTTGACTTGTTTTAAAAATTTCATTTAAACCAGTATGAAATACTGAATGAGGAATAACAGAAGCGGAAGGAAACAGGCTTCCAAAATAGGGATTTTGTACTTCAGTTAAAGGATGTTCTTTCGTATAAATTGATACTTTAAAACCATTCTGTTGTAACAGTATGGCTGTGGTCAACCCTGAAATTCCTGCCCCAATAACAGCTACTTTTTTTCTCATTCACATTTTTTAAAAAGATTTAATACAAGAAGGTAAAGAACTTTGGTAAGACTATTGTAGCAAATCCGTGGTTTGGGTAACTTCAGGTAAGGATGAATGATGTGATTAGGAAAAAATTTGCTTATCTATTTATATTTTTTGCAGCTTTTTTACTGAGCTGTGAATCTTTGTCATTAGATGATAGAATTGGAGACTATCCTGTTTTTATTGAAAGGTTAAGCACTTCTGAACTTGAGTTATTAAATCAAAAGTATCATGAAAATAATAACAACCGGATCTGTTCAACGCTTAATCAACTGGGTTTAACCGGTTACAGTAGAATTCTATTCCCGGATAACGTAAATCCTTGCTTAAACCGGACTGAACTAAAACTTGAAATACCCTACAGCAACGATCTTCTATTACTAGCGAAACAAGTACTTAAAACTAATGCTGTATTTACGGGTGTTGAAAATACAGAAGCTTTAGTTCTGGAAGATATAACTTCATTAAATGGTTGTACAATCTGTGAGGGGAATATCAATAGCGTACCGTTACAATGGAAATTTACATTTCGCCCCCAAGTGGTAAATGATATTGAAGTAATAGATACTCAAATTCTGGTTTATATGGATATGAACGGAGTGAACAGAATATGGGGAAACTGGTATCCTGTTACAGATCCCGGCTTTGTAGATTTTGGTTCTATTGCTGCTAAGGAAGCAATTATGGGGATGAAGGTGAGGTACGCAAATTCAAAAAATCAGGTTTTTGAACAACATATATCTGAAAAGCACTTATCAGGTGAACCTGAATTGAAATTTGCAGCAATCGAGGTAGATGAAGGGGTAGAGATTCATAAAGTTTGGACTGTCAACGTATTACAGGAGAATACTGAAAATGTAAGGTGGAATATTTTTATCAGCACTGTAACCGGTGAGATTTTAGAGATTAAATTATTATAAAAAGAGGTAAATAAATTTTGTAACTTATTTAAAGTTTCAAAAAAAAGTACGATAAGGGTTTAAAAATCAGGTTCAATAAAAGATGAGCAATAGTAAAAAAGTACTGATAGTGGAAGATGATATGATCATTTCACTGGTAGTAGAAAATATGATTAAAGAACTTGGGCATATTGTGGTTGGTAAAGCTGTTTCTGGCGAAGAGGCCATTACTATTGCTAATCAGGAAAAACCCGACATTCTGCTAATGGACATCCGTTTGAAAGGTGAAATGGATGGGATTGACACAGTAGCTAAGATCAAGGAAACTGTAGATTCTCAGGTTATATATCTTACAGGTAATTCAGACCGCCTGAATTTTGAACGAGCTAAAGACACCGATTTTGCTGATTTGATTGTGAAGCCTTTCACAATAGGAGATCTTGATAAGTCATTAAAGCTAATCGCCTGATACAAAAAAATCGCATCTTTTTAGTTATACTTCCGTACTGGTTTTAGAAATTAAAAAGGGCGAATATGAGCACGAAATTCAGGAATTTAAAAAACGATCTTAAAGATCTGGAAGACGATACCGTTTCTCAACTTAACAAAGATTCATTAGATAAGAACTCAAACTCCGGTAAACTCTCTAACTATATACTTCTTTTTGCTTTTATAGCTACACTTACTTTTTATGTTGGTTCCAGAATAGACTTTAGCGGTATTGATAACCCTATTGACAGGATTGAACAAGCCATCAATGAACCCGATCAGGATTTACTAAACAGAATGGGAGCCTGGATGACAGAAATGGGGTACGGAGAGCTGACCAACGAAGAATTATTGGCTCTGAGAAATGAAGGGGTTACTGCAACGTATACCTCCGCAATAAGGGATGTTGGTTATACTGATGTAACTTTAGAACAATTAGTAGAGCTCCAAAGAGCAGATGTAAGCTCAACATATGCCAGAATGATGAAAGAACTTGGATATACATTATCTTTAGAAGAGTTGGCAGAAACAAGGCGGGCTGGGGTTACGGCTAATTTTACAAGCAGAATGATGGATTTGGGATATACCAAAGAGGAATTGACAAAAGAAAATCTGATGAGAATGCGTGGTGTAGATGTAACAGACAGAACAGCCTCAAGATTAATTGAGCAGAGAGGGGAAAAACCAACTATTGATGAATTAGTAAGGTACAAGATCAGTAATCAATAGTAAGACAATCATTATTAGTATTAATTAATGGAACTTAATAAAGCTTATATCCATTAAAGTATTATCTAACAACAACTAATACTAATTATGAAATTATTTATATCTACGCTAAGTTTAGCAGTAATTTTAACATTTTCATCCCAAACTAAAGCACAGACAGCTCCAACGAAGGATAAGTCCGGAATTGGTCCAAAAATAGGATATTATAAAGCACCTGATGCTGAAGATGGGACTATGTTTATTGGTGTACAGACAAGAAGCCGTGGAGATGTATTCGGATTTGAATTTGCCGCTGAATACAGAGGAGAACAAAGTTATTCAACAACAAATGGTGATTTAACCATTAAACAGATTCCTGTAACGGCAACTTTATTAATGCATGTTCCTCTTGCAAGTAACTTTCAACCATACGGTTTGGCAGGTTTAGGAGCTTATTATACTTTTTATGATTATGACGGTGGATTTGTATCTCCTGGTGATGATGCAGAATTTAATATAGGCTACCATCTTGGATTTGGTCTTGATTTACCACTTAATGAAAGTGCAGGTTTAAATGTTGACTACAGATATTTATTTCTTGATGATAAAGGAGACGATCTGGACGATACTGAATTTAGTGGTAATGTTATATCCGCTGGATTAACGTTTTATTTCTAAACCAGAAAAACCTTATTTTAAAAATCCGGCCTTTAAACAGAAGACCGGGTTTTTTTATGCATAAAATCAAATTATTGGAATGGCAGAAATTATTCTTCCCGAAGTTGAACTAAATATTTATTCACCTAAAGATCCTACAGAAGCAACCATTGTAGAAAATTATGTTTGCACAGCTGAAAACAGTCCCAATATTGTACGGCATATTACTTTTGATATATCAGGTACTGATTTAGTAGACAGAATAAGAGTGGGGCAATCTGTTGGCGTACTTCCACCGGGCGAGAATGAAAAAGGCCGCCCTCATAAACTGCGTTTATACTCAGTTTCTTCACCAACAAAAGGAGAAGGAGGAAAATCACACCTGGTTTCTACTACTGTTAAAAGATCAATAGATGAGGTCGATGGTAAATTGTATTTAGGCGTTGCTTCGAATTATCTTTCTGATTTGAAGCCCGGTGATAAAGTCCAACTCACAGGTCCAAGCGGTAAAAGATATTTACTTCCGGAAAATGCTCAGGATTTCAATTATATATTCTTTGCAACCGGTACCGGAATCGCTCCTTTCAGGGGAATGATCATGGAATTGTTTGAGTCTGGCTATAAAGGAGATGTAGCATTGGTATTTGGTTGTGCCTACAGAACCGATATCCTGTATCCTGATTTTATAAAAGAAATGTCCGAGAAGCACTCTAATTTTCATTATTTGAGTTGTGTATCCAGAGAGGATCGACGTAGCGACGGAAGTAAATATTATGTTCAAAGCGTAATTAATGATCATTCCGATACTCTAAATCCTATCCTCGAAAAGGAAAATACACTTATCTATATTTGTGGAATGAAAGGTATGGAAACAGGTATTTATCAGAATCTTGCATTGCAAGGGCATATGGAATATTTGCAGGTTCGTGGTGATCTTGCTGAAGTTCCACCTTCAGAATGGAAATGGGAAGATCTAAAAAAGAATATCAAACCTTCATCAAGAACATTCGAAGAAGTCTATTAAGTAAAAGTGATAAGTTAGTCGGGATTGGCTTTATGTTACACCCATGATCTTATCAAGTTAACAAGCCAAGGACTTTAGTCTGCAGGAAATAAGAAAAGTTCTAATCAATCTCATTTAAATTTGATACTCCACCGGAAACAACAAATTTCATAAAAGTAGCCGGGTCTTTCTTTATCGGTTTAACATGAACCTTATCTACTATATAGAGATTTCCGGAGAAATTGTATGAATGCGGACAATACACAGCTACTTCATCTTCAAGACCGAGATCAGTAAGAGAATCCTGAGTAATAAAACCTAGTCGCTTTACACCGGGGACGCCGAAATCTACGACAACAGGAGCTGTAAACTTCTTTTTATCCCCAACAAAAGCTTCGGTGAGATCTCTTAATGAGCTGTAAATTATACTCACCAAAGGGGTTCTGGTAAGAAGTTTTTCAAATAAGTGAACAATGGGTTTTGTGAAAGCTCTTGTAAATACAAATCCAAGAAGAGTTATGGCTATAAATCCGGTAATAATTCCCAGTCCCGGAATATTATAATCGAACCAACCGTAGAAAAGATAATTTAATGATTCATTTGCCCATCCGATCGCAATTGACACCAAATAAATGGTAGCACCAACAGGAAATACAATTAACATTCCCCGGAAGAAGAAATTCAAAATAGTTTTCATAGCAGTCTGATAAATTTTTAGTCGGAATAAATGTCGCTACTAATTCATGAAAGCACAAAATGTTTATTCCTGCTTTTTGATTCCAACATTTGAAATATTTCGGCAAACCTAAATCTATCATCGAGTGTGAAGCAGATTTTTTTTATCTTCACCATCTTAATTTTCAACCGATTCTTTAATACAAATTGATGTCCACTAAGACTTCATCCCAAATACGTCAGGAATTTCTGGATTTTTTTAAGGATAAAAATCACGCAATCGTTGACAGTGCTCCCGTAGCTCCCAAAAATGATCCTACGCTATTGTTCACAAATGCAGGAATGAATCAGTTTAAACCTATTTTTTTAGGGGAGGAGAAGACACTTTCACATGAAGGTAAGGAATGGAGACGCGCAGCAGATACACAAAAATGTATCCGGGTAAGCGGGAAGCATAATGATCTTGAAGAAGTAGGCTACGACACCTATCATCATACGTTATTTGAGATGTTAGGTAACTGGTCGTTTGGAGATTACTTCAAAAAAGAAGCCATTGCCTGGGCTTGGGAATTATTAGTAGACAACTGGGGATTAGCTCCGGATCAGTTATATGCTACCGTATTTGGCGGAGATGATGAAGACGGACTTCCGGTTGATGAGGAAGCAATTAAGCTTTGGAAAAGCGAAACTACCATTGATCATGCACATATTCTGAAATGCGGGAAGAAAGACAATTTCTGGGAAATGGGAGATACAGGTCCCTGCGGACCTTGCTCTGAAATTCATATTGATCTCAGATCAGAAGAAGAACGTAAAAAAGTGGATGGAGCATCGCTGGTTAATGCAGATGATCCAAGAGTAATGGAGATCTGGAATCTTGTATTTATTCAGTTTAATCGGCAAAAAGATGGCTCACTGAAAACACTTCCTGCTCAGCATGTGGATACGGGAATGGGTTTTGAACGAATTTGTGCAGTACTTCAAGGTAAGACTTCCAACTACGACGCTGATATTTTTACCCCGCTTTTGAATAAAATTTCTGATCTGGCAGGAAGTAAATACACAAGTTCTGACAGCGAGCAAGATATTGCCAAGCGAGTTATAGCAGACCATATTCGAGCGGTCGCTTTTTCTATTGCGGATGGAGCTTCTCCGGGAAATGATGGTCGTGGTTATGTAATTCGCAGAATCCTGAGACGTGCGATCAGGTACGGTTGGGATAAACTTAGTTTTAAAGAGCCGTTCTTTTACAAACTGGTTGGTGTTCTTGCGGAGCAATTCAAGGATGTGTTCCCGGAAATGGAAGCTCAGAAAGAGTATGTGATCAATGTGATCAAATCAGAAGAAAAGAGCTTTCTTAAGACATTAGGTCAAGGAATCGAACTGTTCAAAGAAGTATCGAAAGGGAAAAAAATAATTTCAGGAGACGATGCTTTCAAACTTCACGACACTTACGGATTTCCTATAGATCTTACTCAGCTAATGGCTAGAGAAGAAGGTATTGAAGTAGATGAAGAACGCTTCAATGAGTTAATGAAAGAACAGAAAGAACGTGCAAGAGCGGCAGGTAAGTTCTCTGTGGATCAGAGTGGAGGAAGTGATTGGGAATCTGTTAATAGTGATTCTGATATAGAGCCAATATTTGTGGGTTATGATGAATTAGCAGTAGAAACAGAAATTTTATCATACCGAAAAGAGGAAAACCGTTTTGCTCTCAAATTATCAAAAACTCCATTTTATGCTGAAAGTGGTGGACAAATAGCGGATACCGGAACAATTTCTAATGATGAGCAAAGCATTAAGATTTTTGATGTTCAGAAGGTAAACGGAGAATTTGTTCATTACACAGAAAACCTTCCTGAAGACCTGTCAGATGGTTGGATTGCTCAGGTTGATACATCCAGAAGAAAAGAAATTCAGAAACATCACTCTGCAACTCATTTAGTTCATGCAGTATTAAGAGAAGAACTGGGCGACCATGTGGCTCAAAAAGGATCATTAGTGGATGATCATCACTTACGATTCGATTTCTCTCATTTTGAAGCAGTTACGGATGAAGAACTAAAAGTAATTGAGCAAAGAGTAAATGAAAAAATTCAGGAAAATATCCCATTAGACGAAAAAAGGAGTGTCCCAATTGATGAAGCCAAAGAAATGGGAGCCATGATGTTATTCGGAGAAAAATATGGAGATGAAGTCCGTGTTATTACGTTTGATGCTGAATTTTCCAGAGAACTGTGTGGTGGAACACATGTTCAGGCAACAGGTGAAATAGGGTATTTTAGGTTTACACAAGAAACTTCGGTGGCAGCCGGAGTGAGAAGAATTGAAGCTGTATGCGGTAAAGCAGTAGACGAACTATTAAGAAATGAGCAATCTCTTCTAAGAGAAATTAAAGGCGTAATTGGTCAAAGCACCGATTTAGTTGCAGACATCAAGAAACTTCAGGATGAAAAGAAAGCTCTGGAAAAAGAACTTTCTGCTCAGAATCTTCAGAACACCGGTGCAAAACTCACTGAGTTATTCTCAAATCCTGAATCACTAGATGGAAATATCAATCTCGTAAAAGGAGAGATTCCCGGCGCTGACATGGATGTATTAAAGCAACTGGGTTACGATGCTTTGGAAAAATCTTCTTCAAATACAATTACAGTATTAGGCTCTAAAGATCTGGAAGAGGGTAAAGTATATCTTATGGTATCAGTTACCGACGATCTTATCAAGGAAAAAGGATTAAAGGCAGGAGCGTTAGTTGGACAGCTTGGACGGTTAGTTGGCGGAGGTGGGGGCGGACAACCAAGTCTTGCTACTGCAGGCGGGCGCCAACCTGAAAAACTCGAAGAAGCTTTATCTAAAGTGAATGAAATCATTTTAAATACCATTTAACACTTGTACTCCAGAGAATTACGAAATCTTTCTAAAAATTGAATATATTCAAGCCCATTTTTGAAGGGCTAAGGTTATAAAAAACGAACTATGGCAAAAAAGAAAAGCGGTAATGTTGAATTTGCTCCAAGAGGTATTGGAGATGAAAAATCAGGTGCAGTACAGAAAGGGGTTGATCTTCCGGCTGCTACAAAATCTAAACATAAAGATCTGGGTCTTTCAGCTGCAAAGCTAAAAGCGATGTATGAGCAAATGTATTTGCAACGTCGTTTTGAAGAAAGAGCAATGCAACAATATCAAAAAGGAAAATTTGGCGGATTTCTTCACCTTTATATTGGTCAGGAAGCGATCTCAACAGGAACAACTTTTGCTCTTAATGACGATGACGATATAATTACTGCATATCGTGATCATGGCTGGGGATTGTGCAGAGGGATTTCACCAAATGAAGGAATGGCAGAACTTTTTGGTAAAGGAACCGGATGTTCCAGAGGTAAAGGAGGATCGATGCATTTCGCTAAAGCAGAAAATCATTTTTGGGGCGGTTACGGAATCGTGGGTGGACATATCCCAATTGGTGGTGGTCTTGCATTCGCTAATAAATATGAGCAGAACGGGCGAATTTCTACCTGTTTCTTTGGAGATGGAGCTGTTGATCAGGGAGCACTACACGAGACTTTTAATATTGCTCAACTTTGGAAGCTTCCGGCAATTTTTGTTGTAGAAAACAACGGATATTCTATGGGAACAGCTGCCCGACGCCATACTGTTGCTGATATTGTGGACAGAGCTGATGGTTACGGAATGAAAAGTGCTGTGATCAACGGTATGGATGTGTTCTCTGTATATGAGAAAATGAAAGAAATTGCTGACGATGTTCGAGAGAATTCTGAACCTTGGTTTGTAGAAATTAGAACATACAGATATCGTGGTCATTCGATGTCAGATCCACAAAAATACAGGACCAAAGAAGAATTAGAGGAGTATCAGAAAATCGATCCGATCGAACGATTGAAGACTTATATCCTTGAGAATGATGTTGCTAAAGAGTCGGCACTTGAAAAGATTGAGGAAAAAGTAGAGCAGGAAGTTTTGGATGCAGTAGAATTTGCTGACAATTCCGACTTCCCTAAAGAAGAAGAGCTTTACGAGGATATGTTTGTTGAAGAAGATCCTTATTTCCACACCTAAAAAGAATTTCAAAGAATAGAATAATGGCTGAATTACAATTTAGAGAAGCAATTAAAGCTGCCATCGATGAAGAAATGGCAAAAGACGAGAAAGTTCTGATAATGGGTGAAGAAGTGGCTGAGTATAACGGCGCTTATAAAACCACCGAAGGACTTCTTGATAAATACGGTTATAAAAGAGTGATAGATACTCCAATTTCAGAACTTGGTTTTGCTGGGATCGGAGTAGGTGCTGCAATGAATGGTTTACGTCCGATTGTGGAATTTATGACGTTCAACTTTGCAGTATTAGCGGCTGATCAGATCATAAATCACGCTTCTAAGGTTAAGTATATGACGGGTGGACAAATAGATTGCCCTATCGTATTCAGAGGTCCTAACGCCTCAGCAGGACAGTTAGGAGCTACGCATTCTGTGGCTTATGATTCCATGTACGCTCACTTCCCTGGTTTAAAAGTTATTTATACTTCCGAACCTGATGATGCCAAAGGATTACTTAAATCAGCCATTCGCGATGATAATCCGGTTTTGTTTATGGAGTCAGAACAAATGTACGGCTTGAAAGGAGAAGTTTCTGATGAGGAAGATTACATCATTCCGATAGGAAAAGGAAAGATAAAGCGTGAAGGAAGCGATGTGACTTTAGTTGCTCATGGAAAAATGTATCATTTAGCAGTACAGGCTGCAAAAGAGCTGGCAAAAGACGGGGTGGAGTGTGAAATTATTGATCCGAGAACAGTAAAACCACTGGATCTTCCGCTGATTATTGAATCCATCAAAAAGACAAACCGTTGTGTTATTCTGGATGAAGCTCATCCATTTGGTGGATTGGCAGCTGAAGTTGGATTTCTAATTCAACGGGAAGCTTTTGATTATTTGGACGCACCGGTACAGCGTGTTACACTTCCTGATGTTTGTGCACCATTTGCTAAAAACCTTTTTGATCTTTGGTATCCTTCTGTTAAGCAGGTTGTAGATGCTGTGAATCAAGTTACTTACAGAAATTAATAAACTCACTAATTCGAAGAAATTATGGCTATAAAGATAGAAATGCCGAAGCTGAGCGACACTATGGAAGAAGGTGTGATCGCTAAATGGAATGTTAAAGAAGGCGACAAAATTTCTGCCGGTGATATCATCGCTGAAGTTGAAACAGATAAAGCCACTATGGACGTGGAAGCTTTTGATGATGGAGTTCTTCTAAAAATTATTCCAGCCGAGGGCGATGCAGTTCCACTTGGAGGATTAATTGCTGTTATCGGAGAAGAGGGTGAAGATATTTCAGATATTCTGGATGGTGCTGGAGGAGGAAGTTCTGAAAGTTCATCTTCTGATGACTCAAAAAAAGAAGAAAAAGAGTCTGAAGAAAAAGAAGAGGATAAATCCGAGGAGAAAACAGAAACTAAAGAGACTTCATCCGGATCTGATGACGGAAGAGTAAAAGCTTCTCCATTAGCCAAAAAAATGGCTGAAGATAAAGGCATTGATATTGCTTCAGTTAATGGTTCAGGTCCGGAGGGGAGAGTTGTTAAAAAAGATATTGAAGAGTACAAAGGCGGAAGTGGTTTATCAAAACCATCAAGTTCTCCAGCAGCAAGTAAATCTTTCGAAAGCTTAGAAAGCAAGGAAGTGAAAGTTTCTCAGATGAGAAAAGTAATTGCTCGTCGGCTTTCAGAAAGCAAGTTTACCAATCCTCATTTTTACGAGACAATTGATATAGATATGAAAGCTGCAATGGCAGCACGATCATCTATGAATGAAGCTAATGATGTAAAGATCAGCTTTAATGATATTGTAGTAAAAGCATGCGCAATCGCTTTGACAAGACATCAGGCGATAAACAGTTCCTGGCATGATGATGTGATCAAAGAGCACGGAGACGTTCATGTAGCCGTTGCTGTAGCAATTGATGAGGGTTTGATGACTCCTGTTATCACTCATGCTGATAGGAAAGGCTTGTCAGAGATTTCATCCGAGACCAGAGAATTAGCCGGATTGGCAAGAGATAGAAAACTTCAACCAGAACAAATGGAAGGAAGCACGTTTACCATTTCTAACTTGGGAATGTTTGGTATTGAAGAATTTACTGCCATCATTAATCCACCGAATGCGTGTATTTTAGCTGTAGGAGCTATCAGAGACGTGCCTGTTGTAGAAAATGGTGCTGTAGTTCCGGGTAAGCGAATGAAAATTACTCTTTCCAGTGATCATAGAATTGTAGATGGAGCTAAGGCAGCTCAGTTCCTGAATACAGTTAAAAATCTATTGGAAAATCCATTATCTATGTTGCTTTAAGCAACGCTTAATTTACAGTTTGAACAAAAGAGCTCTGATTCATATCAGGGCTTTTTTTATTTATAGTTTCCGCTCATTCATATATAAAACTGGAGAAAGTTCTGAACTGTCACTCTCTAAAACAGAATAAATCTCTTCTATTTCATCCCAATCTGAATATGGACGTGTCAGTAGATAATAATCTCCATTACTGAATGTCCTTATACTACTTTGCACATTCATTTCGGATGTAAGTCGTTCAGCAAGCTGATCTACTTCCTGTTTAGACGAAAATGAGCCCAGCTGGATCTGGTAACTAAAAGTATAATCTGAGACCGTAGAAGGATCAAATTTTATAAAAGCACCATTCAAAGACTCTATATTTTTGATGTCACTCAATCTTTGTTGAGCTGTAGTTATATCACCTATTGAAGGAGTAATAACAGTATAAGCCTGAAGAGATTTTTGTTCTATCAAAGCTTCAATATCATACTCGGGGGAAAGGGTTTCTATAAAAGCAATAGCGCTCTGTTCGTTTTGAAAGAAAGCAAGTTGAATCTGATACCGAAGAGCCTGAGGACGTTCTCTTCCATTATCATAACACTGCTGAACTATAGCTGCTATTTGATCTTCTCCCAGTTCTTCTTTTATAGTTTTTTGTAAAGCCAAAGTCTGCGTTAAAGATCTGCTTCCGGCTGTTCTGCTTGAGAAGGATGCATTATTATATAAAACCTCAAATTTGTAACCGGTTTTTTGTTCTGCTTCTCCGGAAAAATTAAAACTGTTATTGAAAGACTCGAAACTCCCGGCCTGTACCGAATATCGGCATCCGTTTTCGAAATTTCCGGTAATTTCAGTATTGGCTTCCGGTTTAGAAGAAGTCTTCGAGGTTGTAGTGGTTACTGGGTTTTGTACAGGAGTTTCGTCAGCTTCATTAGTTGGAGCAAGGGCTTCTTCAGTTGATGTGGTTTCATTATCTTCATTCTGTACTGTTGATTCATTTGAAAGATCAGCCGAAGATAAGTCTTCGGAGGGCTCAGGTTCTGAAATTGCCGCATTTTGCGTTAATTCATTTTCTGTAGATTCCTGAATCGTATCAACAGTATCAGTTTCGGCTTTAGATAGTTGTTCAGGGCTTGAATAGAATAACCGGAGAACAACTCTTCTGTTTTTATCTTTACTGGCAGGGTATGGATTGCCTTGTTCATCAAATTCCACTAATGGACGGGAATCTGCATATCCTGAAGCTTTTAATCTTTCCTGAGATATTCCTTTTTCCTTAAAATATCTGACAATATTAGAGGCTCTTGAAGTTGAAAGCTCCCAGTTTGATTCAAAACTGGAAGTAGAAATAGGTACGTTATCAGTATGGCCTTCAACATCAATTTCAAAGTCATCGTAACTTATTAGCTTGAAAGCTGCCAGTATTCTGTTAAGTATCTCTGAGGCATCATCTTCTAGTTGTGCACTTCCTGAACTATATAAATCATCGCTTTTAAATCTTATTCGAACATCATTAAGTTCTCTGAAGATTTCAAGCTTACCTTGTTGGATTTCGGGCTCCAAAAGGTTTTCTAGTTCTTCTTTAATATTCTCAATAGGAGTAGTTATAAATTCTGTTTCGTTTACAGATGATTTAAAAAGTTCAGAGACTGAGAAAGGTTCACCATTGTTTAAATCAGAGAATGAAAGTAATATGATAAGAAAACCAAGAAGAATGGTTATGATATCAAGATAACTAACCTGCCAGCTGTCATCATCTTCATTTTCAACCTCTTGCTTAGGATATAATGAGTTTTTGGTGTTATTTGTTTGATCTAAACTCAAGTGTACTTATCTAAAATTGTTGACTGGTTCTGTGCATATGAGCTTTGAGTTTGTCGTAAATCTGAAGGGAAGATTTTTGTTGCTGAATCAGAAGAATACCTTCCAGTATAAGTTTTTCTCTGAAAAACTGAAGAGAGGCAATATTATTCATTTTTTTTGCCATTGGAATAAAGATGAAATTACCAATTACGATTCCATAAAGGGTCGTCATCAGCGCAGCTGCAAGTCCGGTTAATAACGAATCCATTTCATTAAATCCTGACAGAATAACGATAAGACCAAACAGTGTGCCCAGCATCCCAAAAACCGGGGCTGTTTTCCCCATACTGGCAATTATTTGATTGATTTGTTGTTGCCTGGTAAAGGTTTCCTGAATATTTATCTCAGCTAATTCCCTGAGATCTTCAGTTGAGTAATTTGTGTCTAAAATTGAAAAAAGATACCCCTCAAAACGATTTCCATATTCCTCACTTAGTTCGGAAACAGCTTTTATTTTATCTACTCTGATCTTCTTTTGCCACTCCAGAATTTTCTCGATATCCTTTTCAAGTAGCTGATCATCAATATTACTTTGGGAAAAAAGTCGTGTACTTTCCCTTAAGGCTCTTATAACTTTTTTAAACGGATAACTAATAAAAACGCTGGCTGATATACCTCCAAATACTATAGCGAGACTGGGTAGGTTTAGGAACTCATATTTTGATGGGATCATGTTATACTGTGCAAAGCCTACCACAAGAAGAGCTCCCCAAACTAAAACCGCTAAAGAAACTAAGAAACAGAAAATATTCAAAAATGAGGTACGCATGTCTTAGTTCAATTTTAATTTTTAATAAGTGTTTTCATTCTATAAGACCCTGTCTTCTTAATTCTTCAACAATGGCAGGAGAGGGCGGAATAGGTAAATTTTCATCCATTTCCAGAGCCATTCTCCAAAAAGTTACGAAGCTTTCTACAGATCCTAGTCCCAAATAAATGCTTCCTTTTAAAGCAAGAAGCTCAGCTGTTTCTTTTACTTCCAGTGCCCGGTTTATCAAAAAAAGTGCTTCCTGATACTCGCCATTATAAAATTTTTGCTGAGAAAGAATATACAGTGTTGTAATTCTGTTAGCCTTTGTTTGATAGTCTTTGTAAAGCTCTTCTTTATAGACCTGAGTAAGTGAGTCTCGTCTTATTTTTTCAAGATTATTGTCAGACTGGCTTGTACCTGAACTGTCAGCAGGAGCTACATTTTCTTGATTTTGAACTGTTTCAACTGGTTCACTAACAGGTACTTCTTTAGAGCTGCCACAAGAAAAAAGACATACTGTCGATATAAGACATGTGGCTATTAAAAAATTATTCGATATGTGAAGTTTATTGCTGATCTGCTTTGCTCAGTTTTAAGGATTTTCTCAAAGAGCTTACCAATGTCTTTTTAGCGTCAGAGTTAATCTGGTGCTCTCCGTTTATAGATTCAAGTTCAAGACGGATCAGTTGCTGCTCCCGTTTTGGTCTTCCTGTTAACAGCTTATCAATTGATTCGGGTTCAAGGCCAACCAATGCTTCCAGTAAAGTAGAAGTATCAATTTCTTCAATACCATTTTTAATCACTTCATCTTCAAGTTCAGGTATTTGATCAATTGTAAAGAATTCTTTTTCTAAAATTGCGCCCACGGGTGAACCGGTTGATTTTAACTGATCGATGTATCTTTTTTGTTCATCAACAGGAAGATTTTCGAGTATTGGTAAAATATTTTCTACACCAAAGTCTTGCTGATGCTCATTATCTCTTACAAGTATCGCTTTTTCAAATAACCCACTGGAGATTTTGCTCTGTTCCTTATATGAGAGTGTATGGAGGGTAGACATTTTTAGCATAATTTCGGCTGCTCTGGATCTTTCAAAAGAATTTAAGATAGAAGCTGCTTTATCTTCCGGTAAGTAGTCAATTATAAGAGCTGCACTAACATTATTTTCAGTTTTTACGAGTTCAGTTAACAACTCGTCGGATAAATGAGTCAGAAATTTAAACAGGCCTAGCTTAGCGTGCTTTTTAGTTGACTTTTCCTCGGTGTTTTCATCCTCAATAACAGAGTTAAAGTATTTAGCAGCTCTGTACTTCTCATCAATAGACATTGGTGGCAGATTTCTAATGGCTACTTTAATTGTCTCCAATTTTTCTTCATCTATATGATTTTGTAATAGCTTAAGTGAACTGGAGTCAATGGAAGAAACAACTTCAGCAACATTTGATGGACCATTCTTTTCATCACTATCTATCCAAAATTCAAAAACAAGAGACACTTCCTGAGGATATTTGAAGAAGTTTTCAGAGACTAATTCAAATTCCGAAACTATATTCCTTGATTGTTCTTTGGAGCTACCGAAAAAAGAAAGATTGCTATCGGGGTTTAAACTACCTTCGACGGTAATATCGCTTTTAAGAGTATCTCTTTGTGACTGAAAATTAGACTTATCTCTGGAATTTCTGAACATTCCATAGCCAAATAAACCCAATAAAAATATTCCTATTAAAATTATTTCAACCAAATAATCTCTGAAAGAACTTAAGAGTGGCTTAGGTTCCGGTTCTTCAGTATTTGTTATTACTACTGGGGGTTCAAATTCCGGGTCGGGGATAGCAAGTTGAGTAATATTTATTACATCACCTCGAGTAAAATCAACTTTTGCTGCGAACCCGGTTACACGCCTCATAAAATCTAAATCACTATCCGTAAGAGAGGTATCAGCATAAATGTTTATTGCGAGGTTTAATAATCTGAGACTTCTGTAAGTAGCTTGATTTTGAACAGCATCCTGTGTAGTGGAGGATTGAGAATTTTGTAAGTTTTCATCAGGTAAAAAGGGGAGTCCTGGTAAAAAACTCTGCTGACGTCTTGTTACTGGTTGACTTACAGGTGTTTGGAAAGTTTCTTCAACAAACTCAGCATTAATGTTTACATCAACAAAAAACTTTTTCCGGTCAAAATGATTAGACAATATCTGAATGACCTGAGAGTCATATGCTTGTTCCAGAGATGCAATTTGAAGTTCACCTGATTGGGAGGCGACAGCGGATGGTTGGGCAACAACTTTTAAATCTGAGATAAAAAGGATAATTATGAGACAAAACAAATATCTCAAAATCAAATAATTACTTAAATATTCTTTAACCAACGTATACATTTTGATCGCCATAGGAATTTTTTATACTCCTAGTTACCGGGTTGAGTTCTGATTAACTGATCCAGCACTTCGATGTCAGGAATCAAAATATCAGGATTGAATTCTGTTGCTGTTTCCCAATTTTGTTGAGCTTCTATCTTTTTACCCATTAAATAATTTAAACTTCCTTTTAAGGCATAACCCTGTGCCGTTTCAAATAGATCTAAAGATTCATTAACCAAAGTCATTGCTCGTTCAATATTTCTGCTGTAGAAAGCAGACTGTGCCTGTACTATCAATCTTAAGGTCCTGTCAATATTTTCATTTAACTGCGTTTCATACTCAATAATTTCAGGTCTTTGACTGATATCGGCAATGATAGCTTCGGTGGGTATTTCTTCTGCTTTTTCAGGATCAAAGTCTTTCGGAATGATAAGAAAAGTTAACCCCTCAATAAAGTCTCCCTGAGCTAAAGGTTCTATCTCAAACTCAATTGTTCCAGGTGTGGATTCTGACTCAAGAACGTTGAGCTGGTTTTGGTCTATGCTCATTGTATATTCTCCCGGTGGAACTTCGTAGGAATAGAAACTCCCGTCAGAGAATGTTCGCAGTTCTTTATTAAAATCGTTAGAAATACCGGATAAAAGAATACGCACCCCCCCAAGACCTTGGTTGGTTTCATCATTTATATATCTGCTTACACTTCCTTCTATTACTCCGGACATATAGAAAGGAATTTCAATTTTTTTGAAAGTATTTGGATCTGTTATTATTGAAAAATTATTTAATTCAGGTACCAATAAGGGGTTTTCAATGGATCCTTTGTTTACTTGCATATTATAGCGGTAGTAAGGCTGCATTTGGGAATAATAAAGTACCCCGTTTTTACGGAATGAAGATGCAGATGTTCTGTCAATCCGTATTGATCCCGCATCTATAGGTTGATCTATATCTTCGTCAAATTGCTCATTACCATTGTTATCCACAAATAATTTAATGGCTGTGCCTGAACGTCCCACCTGATTTCTACTTGTAACAATAAAATTATTGTAATTTGTATCATAACCAATAGATCCTCTGATATTTTGAGAAATATTGTATTCTGAACGAATAGAAGAAACGGTGGAATTGGATCTTACTTTATTAAAGTCAATTACCAGGCTTGCCCGGATGTTATCAAAACTGCCAATAAAGTTTCTGCCATAGGATATTTGTAAACGTCCTGCATTCAGCACATTCTTTGAGACTACGAACTGAGCGGATTCGATTTTAGAAAGCCGCGGTAAATACCTCATTTGGGCTCTCAAGAAGGTTCCCCTAAAGATTTTAGGAATATTCGGATTTCGACTAATATTGTAGGTCACAGAATTATCTAAAGTAGAGGAGAAGCTCGGTTTCAGAAAATTATAGGAATTAAGAATACGGTCAGAATATCCAAAGCGGAAATTCAACTTCCTTATTCGCGTGCTTAAATCAAAACGAATTGAAGTTGATTGAACATTATCTCTAAAAACACTAAAAGTTGAAACTCTGGAAATAAGGGGCAGATTACCAACAGTAAAAGGAAAGAAAAAAGAGGTGTTTAATTGTTGATCTCTACCCGATGCATTATATAGTACAGATTCTGATGTAAACTTAGTAAAATCTATATTGAAATTTGAAGAGTTAGCAAAGAAACCATTTAAATTTGCTCTGTAATAGCCTTGTGTAACTCCTTCAAATGATAAAATATAATTGGTAAGAAAGCGGGTGGAAATGCCTCCTGTTATAGCAGGGATTGAATTTTCCATTGCACCTTCATAATACTCTGTTCCAAGTGAACCTGATAACCATTTTGTGAAGCCATAGGTGGCATTTGCATTTGCTACCAAAGGGCGTTCATTGGTTCCAAGTAGCGGATTGTCAAGTACTCCGGCATTAAGGTTATAATTAAACTCGCCTTGAGGAGAGAAGGAAAATGGTATCTGAATTTTAGATGATCTGTCAATAATTTCACCTGTTGGACCATAAATCCTTAAATCAAGGTCTGAGGTTCCATAGTAAAGAGGTGCGGTAAACCTGTAATTTCCCAGTTCATCTGATTTTTCATAACCAATTAAGGCATTATTCAAATATAACTCTACTTCAGATTCAGGAATGGTTGTTCCCTGAACTACATATTCATCGAAATATCTGCGGGGTTCGATTGGTTGGTTAGTAACTTTAACACCTGTAAAACTCGAGTTTAATATTCCATCTAAAGTAGTTTGCCCTAAATAAACCTGAGTAATACCAGGGTTATCTCTGATTACATATCGCCAACGAAGATTATTGGTGGAATTAGTAAAAGTATCGTCGGAATAATTACCAAAAATATTACCCTGTAAGTCACCACCTGCTAATTGTAATCCTAATGAAGTATTGTAAGAATAGTTATTTCTGTCGCTTGAAAAAAAGGACGTAAGAGAATAATCAACAAATCCACCATTAAGAAAAGATCTGTTTCTATCGAGGGCTAAGTCATAGTAGTTTTTTTGATAATTATTAGTTTCTACAACTTTTCTGCGTCTGTTTCTGAGAACTTCTTCAACAACTGGAAGCATCCGTTCAGTTTCAAGATTTAAGATAAGTTTATTAAAATCTATGGAGAAATTAAGTTCAAAAACTTGAGAGAAAAATTCAGGTGATAAGTAATCATCTAATTCCTTAACCAGAAAATCATCCTGAGTCATAGAGAATGAATTATTTCCGAATTGGGCTGTTTGATTAGTAAAATCTATCTGAAAAGGGACTTGTTCAGTACCAAATTTTCCTGAAATTTTGTTTCCTTCTTTCACATTCTGAACTTTGAAAAGCGTAAAAAGTTCGCTCACCGGAAGATAGAATACTTCGTTTTTATAGTAGCTTATAACTACAGAGTTAACAACTCCCTGATATTGAAAACCCAGATATACTTCAGTTTCTTCAGAAGCTTCCTGTGCATACAGAATTTGCCCGATACTCATTGTAAAGAGTACAGCAAAGACCATATATAATAAAGAAGCTTTGCACTTCAATTTTAATTAATTTCAAAAGAAGTTGTTTGTGTTACAGGTTCCATTCCAACAATGTCTCTTTCTGAAATATCTGATCGTCTGGTTTCAAATGTAACTTTAATAGAGTACGATCCAGCCCCTAAATCGGAAATATCCAATTCCTGTTTATGGGTTCCGTCGGTATAAACCGAAGTGGAAATGAATCCTGTTTTTAGTTCTCTCCCTGAATTGTCCAATAATGTAGTAGTTATTGAGCCTAAAAAAGGAGAGTTTCCGGTCTTTAAGAAATCAGTATAAACATTCAATACAGAGCTCTCACGTTCTGTACGAATGGTATTAATTTCAATTCCGGTGTTAACATTGCCATTTTTATAAAAAAGTCCTGTAACTTGCTCTACTATAATACCTACTTGTGCTGTAACAGCTTGGTCTGTTTGTAACTCCAGTGGGGGTGCCTCAGGAGTAGATGATGTTTTTATTCGTGACCAATAAGTACCATCTGGCATATTATTCGGTGCTGAAATTCTCAATCTTACAATTTGACGTTGATTGGGTGCAAGCGTAAAGTTTTTAGGGAATGCTCTCACATATTCAACAATTGAAAACTGTTCTTCCATTTCAGCATCATCATAAACTAAAGTACGATTACCATTTTCATCGAGGTTAGCATATGAGAATATAAAATCAATAGAAATTTCCTGAGTTTCATTTGATCCGTTTATTACCATGTAGGTTCCAAACTTGGAATTATCATCAATAAACAAATTTGTTGGTGCAATGGTAACCTGCCCAAAAGCATTAAATGTGCTCAGTGATAAAGCCAATAAGATTGTTGCAAATAGAGTTTTTAACATGTGTCTGTATTTTAGTTGACAAAACATACACAAAAATGGAGAAAAAAGTACTTTCTGGTTTTAACCACCTGCAAAAAAAAAGTCTTATTCATTTCAAATAAGACTTTTACTTAAAAAAAGTAACTAGTATTTAGTTGTAATCAACAGTTACTGTAATGTCATTTGCGTAAGTATTTCCAGCCACACCATTTGTAGCATCATCAATCTGACCACCAACGAAAATGTGAGCGGCAGTTGCACCAGCAACAAATGTACCTGTAATCTGAGTACCTGATGTAGCAGCACCTGTTAGAGCAACACCATTAGTAGGGTCTGAATCATTACCACTGGCAGTTACAGCTGCGGAGTAAGTGTCAAACGATAAATCGTTAGCAGGAGTACCATCAGTAAGAACAGATGGAAAATCAATAGTAACATTTAATGTTTGACCACTTGTAGCGCCAGAAACAGAAACAGAACCAGCACCGGTAGTAGTAGCAGAAATTGTAGGTGTTTCAGAAGTTAAAATATCTCCGAAACTTAAATCAGCTACATTTGTAACTGTAAGTGCAGCAACAATATTTGCTGTAGCAGAAACTGTTGCGTCATCCGAGGTTCCTTGTGCAAAAGTTGCGTTTGAAATACCAAATGCAACTAAAAATGCAAGGGTAGTTTTTAATAGAGTTTTCATGATTGTATTGATTGAATAAGGTTTTTGTAATCTCTAATTCAACTTACCCAGAATGAATCGCTTATAAAAGTTAGGTTTTTTTAATTAGAAGTATCTAACGTTTACAAGCTTCTTATTCATTCTAGTCATAGTTAACAAAAAGAGTTACATCTCCGGTGTATATTCCATTTGGAATATTGCCTACATCAATGGCTCCATAAACATACACATATAAAATACGCCAGTAAGAACCCGAATTATTATTAGAGCCGGCAATTTTAATAGATCCGGCTTTGTTAGTTAGTACCTGAGCATTTGAAACATTATTGGATCCATTATTTGAGTAGGCTATTTCTAGATCCAATGGTATCAGCTCACCATTATTATTCCGTGAGGTTAAGGCACTGGGATGATTTAGTTCTAAGAACAAGGATTGAGAACGTATTGCTCTAATACTAAATACGCCCATATTCAGATCTCCGATCTCAATTTCCTGTATTCCGGAATTTGATACCATTTGTCCAAAAGTAAGTGGCTGTTCAACCTGGGCACTCAATTCAGGCTCTATTGTGATCTGAAGATTTATAAATTGAGCAGTTGAATAATTACTGGTTATTATAAACAGAAACAGGCCGAAAATGGATACTATGTAATTCTTTCTAGTCATAGTTGACAGTAAGGGTTATATCTCCGGTATAACTACCAGCAGTTATGTTACCAACATTCAAAGAACCATAGATATATATATAAGCGGTTTCAAGAAATAAACTAGGATTATAGCCTTCGTACACAGGTGTTGGGGGAGGTTGGGGAGGTCCGCTTGTTCTTCTTAGAACCTGAAACTGGGTGCTTGCTACATTTGACACTACTGTGATGTTTTTAGCTTGGCTGAATGAATTCGTTCCTGCATTCGCATAAGATGCTTGCAGGGTGTACGGAATTCTGCAATTAGGATCTGTTGCGCAGGATAGGTTTCCATTTAGTAACAGATAATCATCAGCTGTGATATCTACTATAATATCAAGATACTTAACACCTTCAATTGTTAAGACTTTAGATTCGGCAATTGGTAAAGTTACCAATCCCTCATTTTGAATTAGCAGTCCAAAATCAAGGTCTTCTCCCATATTTAATTCTGATAATGTTACTGTATAAGCTGAACTGTAGCTGCCAAAATCTACCTCTTGAGATAAGGAATTCCTGCTAAACAGAGTTATAATGAGGAAGAGAAGAAAAAAAAATATGTGTCTCTGTATAGACATAAATTTATATGTACTCTATTTCGATGGTAAAATCACCATCATAGTTTCCGGGAAGTGCATTTCTTAGGTCTAAGGTTCCCCCAACCCAGATATGAAATTGGCCTTCTGAATTAAACTTTAGATTTCTAAAATCCTGTTCGATGTACTCAGCACTGTTTTGATCCTCTATATTGTTTCCTGATAACTCATATTCAAATTCTAATGTGCCGTCTCCGTTAACCTGAGTTAAAGTCCTGGTTCGTTCAAAATTAAGTCGGAAATCAGCTCCGGGAGCACCTACAGCTATCATATAACCTGAATTAATATCGTTGATAGAATTAATGTAGATTTCTTGCTGCCCGGGTTGTAAGCTCCCTATAGTTATACTTTTAACTGTTATTAATTCAATAGAACTAACAACATTTGCACTTATGTTAATTTTTGCTTCTACTTTATCATTCCGGGTTTGAGATAAACCTTTGTCAGATAAGAAAAGAAGTAAGAGAGGCAGTGCTAAAAAAAGTTTTAAAAAAATTTTCATGTCCGGAGCTTAATTATTCTAAAAATCCAATTTTGTAGATACTAATGCCAGTTAATTCTTTTTAATAAGAACGTTCTAATGTGGAAATAAATTCGAATTTTCTTCTTATCTAAACTCACTTTATTAGCATGGTCAGTTTTTAATATTTAGCTAAAATGACCAATAAACTGAAATCCCGTTTTTATTTAATGAGCGTGAATTTTTTTACTAAAATATGAGAATCTGTTGTTAACCTGTAAAAATAGACTCCACTTGATAAATTAGATGCCTGAAAGGAAATGTTATAAATACCTGCGGATAATCTTCGATCGATTACAATGCTGATTTTTCGCCCAATGATATCGAATATTTCCAGTTTTACATTAGCATCCGTATCTAAACCAAATGGAATAGTAGTTTTGGGATTAAACGGATTTGGATAATTTTGATGTAAGAAGATTTCTTCAGGGATATTAGCTTCGATTTCTTCCGTGGTAACTTTTAGGGTAAATCTTGTTGAAGTAGATTTTTTTGCTACTACTTTTTGTTGAGCAGAAGGTTTTGCGACTTTTGCTTTTCCTCTTGTTGAATGAAAGAAATTATATTCTTCCTGAGTTCTTAAATCAATTTCTTGTCCGGTTTCATTATCTGTAAGTGTTATCAGCCATTCTTCCGGAATATTATCAAAATTGATTGCACGGAGTAAGTAATCATCATTTATTGGTAATCCATTTTCGTAACCATTTATACCCACAGGAATTATATATCGGTTAGTAAGCTCTTTCGGTAAATTATTGATTACAAGTGGGGTGTTATCACCAAGAATACTATAGATTTCAAGCCGGCTGTCGGTTAGTGGAAGTAATTCAAAGGCATCAAAAGGGTCTTTCCCTTTTTTAGCGCCATCTGTAAACACAAAACTGGCTGTTTTTTGAAGCCCATTTGATGATAACTCTAAGTCGAATGTTGGTTCATTAAATTGATTTTGATCCTTTCTGAGAAAAACCCCACCTGTTGTTTTTGCTTCGGTAGTAACTTTTAATTCGGGACCTGCTGCTGAAGCTTTTACCCAAAATCCCTGAAAAGGAGGGATTAGTCCGCTTCCTAATGTTCCTGTTACTCCATTCCAAGTCAGGTATTCTCCGTTTCCACCATTAGCAGCCGGGTCCCAGATATAAATTGTGGATTCAATATTCGTTTTAGTCCAGTTGGGGGTGTCGTCCCAATCAATAGTTGCACCAAACGGATTTCCGACAAGATTCCAACCTGTATCAGCATCTGCTGTATAAGTTACTCCAAAATCAACTTCCCCGGCAGTTCCGTTAAATTCCTGTCCGCTTACATCAAGTGTATCTGGCAGGGGATTGTTATAACGTGAATCTGCAGCAATATCTCCAAAGAAAAATACAAAAATACCCTGCCCTTGTGTTAAGTTGGTTGCCGAGCTTGACGGAGCCCGGTATCGCTGATTATCCGTTCCAACAAAACTTTCAAGGTATGTAAGTACGTTAGGTTGCAGGCTATCCATAGCGGCATTACCCAGTGTTGAACCGGAAAAACCTTGTGTAAGTGTTCCGTCAAGAAAATCTCCATATGTAGAAGATACAGGGGAAGAAAGAATACGCCAGCCACGAACTCCTGATATCTTTCTTTGAAACCGGAGTGCACCCGTTCCATAAGAAATTCCATCAGTGATAAGGTTTTTGCCACTTGGAATCAGCAATTCCCCATCATTCATTTTAAGTGAATCAGAAATAATAAGATTATCAACTACAGAAACTCCGTTAGAGTTATCAATTACTAAATTTGTGTATTCATGTGGATCAGTTACAGACTGAGATGTTGCTCCATTCAAGACAACGGTTCCCACCGTAATTTCTGTAACACTGAGAACATCTCCACCAACGGTTAAACTGTCTGTGTTACTTCCCAATACACTTCCTCCTGATAAATCACCACCAATTGTAAAATTGATACCTCCCGAAATGGTTAAAGATGCTCCTGGTTCCATGGAGATAGAAGAAGCAGTTCCTCCTGCTACATCTACCACCGGGTATTCATTACCGACAGCAGGGTCTGAAGGAATCAGTACAACCGACCCTGAACCGGGAATAGAACCGACATTCCAGTTATCAACATCTTCCCAGTCGGATGCTGCACTCGCTGAACCCAACTGACTTTCCCATATATGGGAGAATGCAGCATATTCAACATCTGCGTCATCAGTTATACTGTTGCTATTCAAAGTTCCGGTAATGTTATCAGTCCCCACAGTAGTGGACGAAGTTAATGTCGCGGAATACGTACCATCAGAATTATCAGTAACTGAGCCCAGACTTCCTAAAGCAGTAGGTGTTATTGTAAGTGAAACAGAAGCTCCTCCTACGGTAACATTATTTCCAAATTCATCTTTAACATCAACGGTAATAGTGGATGTGCTTGTACCATTATTTAAGATTACTGTAGGTGATGCGGTAATAATAGAAGTTGCTTCTGACGGAGCTCCCGCAGAAACATTGAATGTGTTACTTGTTCCCGTTTCTGATCCTGCGGAATTGGTTGCTGTGATTGAACAATTTCCTACACTTGAAACACTTACTGAATGATCGGAAAGTACTCCGCTTGTGAAGCCGGCTGTAGTTCCCTGACCAGATTCAAGAGTACAATTAGATGTAATTACTACAGTTCCTGAGAATGTTGTAACAGTGGCTCCGGTTCCATCAATTGCGGTTATAACTGTATTAAATGATTGGCCAGCTGTTTTTGAGCTAATATTTCCGGAAGGAGACCGCTCAACTCTGAAGGTAACCAATGTTCCTGCATTTACAATTTCGAATTCATCACTTATAGTTGAACTCACACCGGTGGCACTTGCAGTTAATCTCTTCATCCCAATTAAATCTATACTGAGATCAGGGAAGTCGGAGATGCCTAATGAATTTGTGTTATCTGAAAGTGTACCGCTTAATGTTCCTGTTCCTGATGTAAGAGCAACAGAAATTGAAACTCCCGAGTTTTCTACTTCATTTCCAAATTGATCTACTACCTGCACTCTGACAGAAGGAGTGAGAGAACTGTCTTTATTTGCATCGGTTGGTTGTTGGATGAAAATCAGACTATCCTGAGCTCCGGGTATCATCTCAAGCGTTCCATAATTTGTGGCTCCACCGAGCCCGGTTGAACCGACATTTTCGATATTTCCTGTATTTGGTAATGTTCCGGTGATAGGGCGAATTTCCAAGCCACTCAAAGTAAGTTGACCCGGGTTTGAAGATGATTCTGTATCAACCGTAATAGTGACCTGAGAAGAGGTAACACTGGTAAAAGAGGCATCAAGAGTAGTGCTTCCGCCATATGCAGCTGCTTCTGTTACAGTAATAGTAGCTCCGGTATTCCATTCGTATCCGGAAGGAGCTTCTAAAATAAATGTACCTGATGCCGTTAATTCGCCCGCAAATCCTTCTTGTATGATAGGACCAGTTAACGAAGTGTAAGTAGTATTAGCATTATCTGCCGAAATGGCTTCTCCACCGGTTGCAGCAGTAATTTTACGTATAGCAGATGAGTATTTAGCAGAAAGATAATCTTCAATTTTTTCTCTTTCTTCCTCCGTTAAATTCTTACAGTAAAGTATTACCTCTGCAATCTGCCCATTCCAACTGTTGTTTCCGGTATCTTTTCCGCCTTTTCCAACAATTGCTTTGGTTGCACTGCTGATGCTTCCTGATGGTGGTGTACCCGCAGCACTTGGATTATTCAAAATCCCATCCACATATACATCAAAAGCTGTACCACTTTCCCAGTGTAAACTTGTAATTTGTGCTCCGGTGGTTTGTATATCTGAAAAACTTTCGATTTGGTTATCGGGATCGTTTCCAAGAATTCCGGTCTTTACCACGTCGGTAAATGAACCTCCGGTATTTGCACCTGAAGCATCATAGCGGATGGTGAAAATTTCATCGGCTCCGCTTGGATCCTGAGCAATCCACAATCCCTGATCAGAATTTGTTTCGTCAGATTTATATACCAGAAATAAGGTAAACTCCGTCATACCATTTAAGTAATTGGTTTCACCATCATCATCAAGGAAGTGATCTCCGTTCCCTGCAAAATCAATAGAGGGTTGATCTCCCAATGGTACCGAACTTGAAACAAAAGTAGGACGGTTCCCTGAACCTGCTGTCCCGGTAAAATCATTTCCGTTGCCACTCTGATCTTGCCAGGTTGTAACTTCAGAACCACTGGTTACAACCCCTACATCAGCACGAAGCCAGACTTTGAGATCATCTATTGCCTCTACGGCATTTACTTCAATAGTGCGTTTTAAAGAATCACTTTTCAGAGCTCCATCGCTCACAATAAAAGCTACTTCCCGAGCCGGGCCGGTGGGAATGGAACCGAAATTCCGATATTTAACGGAACGAAGTGCGGTTTCATAATCTGAAAATGAGGAGGTTCCTGTTAATTTTAATCTTCCTGTTGAAGTACTATACGTTCCTGAAATTCCGAAAATAGGGGAGTAGATCAGCGAATCTTCTACGGTTTTAAAATTACCGTTAATAACAACAATAGCGCTGTCAATCATAGTGTCATCAGGGTCAGATACCTCAATGGTGTTTGTAATCTGAAGATCAGTACCATCATAAGTAGGAGTGGTAGCTTCAATATTAGTTAATACCGGCTTGGAATTAACAGCGGTAACCGAAATATCTCTGCTTTGAGTATTGCTGTCAGTATCACCATCATTTACAGTAAATGAAATGGTTTTGGTAAGTTCTACCGGATCAGAACTGTTATTAGTATATGTTACTGAACGTAATGCAGTTTGATATTCTGCAATAGTTGCGGAACCCGATAATGTAAGAATACCAGTTGGATTGCTCCATGAACCTGTAATATTTGCCGTATTGGTGAATAAAAGTTCATCATCTCCTGAAAAATAGTTGGAAGAAACCTGAATTTCCGCACTTTCAAAATTAGTGTCATCGGGATCACTTGCAGCTATTGATGAAGTAATGTTTAACGGTGAGTCTTCTTCGGTATAAGATAAAGAACCTCCCTCAATTCCCGAAAGAACAGGAGTACTGTTATTTGCAATTACATTTACAGTTCTGGAACCTGCATTGCTGGAATCATCCCAATCAAAAACGATGAAATCAACCTTACGGAGGGCTGTAGAAGGATCAACTCCATTAGTGTTTTCATAGGTTACTGAACGAAGTGCAGCTTGGTAGTTAGCAGGCGTATCAGTTCCGGTAAGTGTTAGTTTTCCTGAAGATGAATTGTAGGAACCTGTGATGCTACCTAAAGCAGTGAAATCAAGCACGTCCTCCGAGCTTTCAAAATTTAATGAAATTGTTGCATATGCGCTGTCTAGAACGGTATTGTCAGTATCTGAAACGGTTATTGCAGAGGTAACGGTTGTTGCGGCGTCGCCTTCGGTGTAATCCAGGTTTGTGCCTTCTACATTGGCAATTACCGGAGGCTCATTGCACCACTTGTTACATAAAAATTCGTGCACACTTGCCATTTGACCTGAATTGAGTGCGGTATTCCAGGAAATGAGCTCTCCAATGAATCCGGAAAAGCGAGCAGCTCCGGCGGGGTTGTTTGAATTATCCGTAGGATCTCTGGTACCATCTTCTGCACCAATAACTGGATTCCCACCGTGAGAACGCTGAAAATCAACATTGTTGAGTGTGGTAATGGAACCGCCATTGATAGCAGCTGACCAAGTATCATTAGTAGTCGATTCCTGAGAAGCTACAACAATATAAGTCTCATTGGTTTCAACAGCTCCTAAGTTGATGGATTTATACTGATCTCCGCCAGCCCATTCATTATTATTCCATACATATGCGTAGGCATTTCCATCTACTACTGAGATTTGATACCCTCTGGTTCCTCCACCTTGTTCATACACAATTTGTATACCAGCCGTTGACGAACCGGTTCTGAACACTGTACTGAATGACTTTTCATTGAAAGTACTCGTATTAAGTGTATTATCGTCAGGCGGGTTGAGTTGATTGTTTACTCCGTCGAACAAAATTCCTCCACGTTCTCCGAAATAATCAGAATTAAAAGTAGGTTGTTCAGCTCCTGATGCTGTTGCAGGTAAATCAGTGCCGGATCCTGCCGCATTGTCTGAGCGATCACCCCAGGTTGCTATTGATGAACCATCTGCGGGCTGGTCGTTAGTGAGTAGATCTCCGTCAATATCCTGAGCATCGTAATGGAAGACAGGATTAGAAAAATCGGTAGATAAATCCGTTATAGTGGTAAGAATATTTAATTCTCGGGTTTCAGTATTGCTGTCATTACTTCCATCGTTTACAGTAAAAGAAATGCTTCTTGTAGATTGATCTGGAGTTCCATTGGTATTTTCATAGCGAACATTTCTTAAAGCTGTCTGGTAATTTGCTATGGAAGTGGTTCCGGAAAGAGTCAGTGTTCCGTTCCCGTCATTCCAGCTTCCTGTTATTGAACCGGCATCCGTAAAGGTGAGAGTATCATCTGAAGCAAGATAATTTCCGGTTATTTGAATAGTTGCACTTGCTAAATTTGTGATAAATGGTGCAGAGACTGTAATTTCTGAAGTAACAAAAACTGCAGAACCTCCACTGGTAAAAGTTTGAGGATCGTTTTCGATATCGGCAAGAACAGGGGGATCCGCTACCTCAGAGTAAAATGTTCCGGGACTGTTTTGGTTGTTGTACTCGGTAACAATCCAGTCCTCAGATCTGTCAACATCAGAAATACGTACTTCATCAATGATACCATCTGCCGGATCTGATGATTTCGAAATTTGAAGTACATCATTATTTGTGTTAAATGCGGTAGTGTTACCATCTGAGTTTAACTCAACTCCATCACGGTAAATAGCTCGACCCGTTGAGCTTTGCACAAAAGTATAATAATACCAAACTCCGGTATTTCCATTCGTATTTGTTGTTAATTCATTTCCGCCATTTTTTCGAAAGCGCATTCGTAAATTGCCATTATTAAAACTTGCTTCATAGGAATTACTATTTCCTTTAAGAATTAAATCCGGACCCGCTGTAGATTCATGATTATGCCAGAAAGAGATGGTTATATTCCCGGAAATATCAAGAGAAGGATCATCAGGAACTGAGATAAAATCTGAATCATCTAATTCAAAATCCCGTGCATTACCGATTTGTCCTGTTGCTGAAGCGGTTCCGTTATCTGTACCGGTATTATTATTTGAAGTGGCATCTGTGGTTCCATCGTCCATGTGATAAACCAATTGATAATTGCTGTCCCAGGTGTCGGTTGAATTTTGAGATGTTGTTTGAGACGAATTACCATAATACACAAAGAAATCGGTATCAGTAGTAGCTCCTAAAGTCGGGATTTTTACCCAGGCGATAATCTCTCCCGTTGAAGCATTATAACTTTCTAATTCATGTTCAAGCTGAGTGGAGCCATCAGATGAAGTGAATGCGATATCAAATCCGTTGGAACTTTCAACATCACCTCCGTTTGCTGTTGACCGGAAATCAGTATCCGTAACACTAAACAGAATAGGAAAATCAGTAAGATCAGAACTTCCATTAACTTCAGCATTATCAATAGTAAATTTTTTTCTGAAGTCGTATCCGGGAATTTGTGAATACAGAATTTCCGTTGTAAAAATAATTACAAGATGTAAGAGGATCAGCTTTAAAAATTTAGTTGGCTTTATACTCATAAATTCACCTAAAACTGATGAAATATAAATATTAAGGACTAGTAAAAGAGATGATTAATCAATTCTAACTTGAAGGAACAGGCAATGGAAACTGTATCATTTTATAAGAGTAAACTTTTCTACAAGCACCTTTGAATCAGTAATCAAACGATAAAAATATACACCGCTGGCTAGGTGGCCGGCCCGGAAGGTTACGTCATACGTTCCGGCTGTAAGCCTTTTATTAACTAATGTATGAACTTTTCTTCCAAGTATATCATACACAATAAGGCTGACGTTAGTGTCTTCATCGATACCAAACGGAATAGTAGTTCTGGGATTAAATGGGTTTGGATAATTCTGAGCAAGAAATACTTCTTCAGGTACTTCTAACTCAATTTGTTCAGTACTGATTTTTAATGTAAACCTTGCACTTTCTGAGGTGCTTTTCCCTTTTGTCTTTAATTTAAAAGCAGGTGAATAGGGGTCTGTTTTAGAAATTTTAGCTTTTGTTGTATGATTAAAGGTGTAGGATTCCTGCTCTTTGATATTGATTTCCTCCTGAGTATCATTATCAATTAAGGTAATTATCCAGTCATCAGGAATATTTCTTAAACCGCTCCAAATAAGCTCCATTTCACCGGAAACGGGTACTCCATCTCTATAAGCAGCAACGTGTAACGGAATTTTATATCTGGAATTGAAATCAAGCGGTAAGTTATTGATGGATAATTCAGTTCCATCTTCAAGAAATGTATGAAGTTCCAAATGGGTTATAGAAAAAGGGAGGAGGCGGTATCCGTCACTGTTGTCTTTGGATTTTCTGGCGCTGTTCGAAAACATGATATTTGTTTTCTTATTCAGACCATCAGCATTTAATGAAAATTCAAGTTGTGGATCGCTTTGCTTTTCTTTGTTTTCTTTACGTAGAAAATTACCTCCTGTTGTTTTAACCTCTTTATTAACTTTAAGAACAGGAGCTGCTGCATTAGCTTTTACCCAAAATCCCTGAAAAGGAGAGATCAACCCTCCCCCGAGCGTTCCTGTGGTACCATTCCATGTAAGATATTCACCATTTCCTCCATTTGCAGAAGGATCCCAGACATAGATGGTATTTTCAACATTAGTTTTCGTCCAATTGGAATTGTCATCCCAGTCAATGGTTGCAGCAAATGGATTTCCGATCAGATTCCAGCCTGTATCGGCTGCAGCAGTATATGTAATCCCGAAATCAACTTCTGTACCGTCGCCATCCCATTCCTGACCTTCAATGTCAAGTGTATCGGGAATTGGATCGTTATATCGGGAATCTGCTGCAATATCACCAAATATAAATACAAAAACTCCTTGTCCCTGAGATACAGATTGCGATGCGTTAGCAGGGGCTCGGTATCGTTGATTATCAGTGCCTTGAAAACTTTCCAAATAAGTAAGGACATTGGGTTGCAAACTATCCAGAGCTGCATTACCAAGAGTAGAACCGGTATAACCCTGAGTTAAAGTTCCGTCTAGAAAATCTCCATAAGTTGTATTTACAGGAGACGAAATCATACGCCAACCCCTGACCCCCGAAATTCTTCGTTGAAATCTTAATGAGCCTCCCGGGCCGTAAGTTTTAGAGTTTGCGATCAGGTTTTTACCACTTGGTATAAACAACGTACCATCCGTAAGATTTAAATCTCCGGTAACAGTGAGATCTGCATTGAAATCAGCACCTGATGAATTATTGAGTTCCAGATCCACATAATCATTAGGACTTGTCACTATTTGCTTAGAAGAACCATTCAGGATTACATTTCCCAAAGTTATATCAAGTAAATCCAGATTACCTCCAACTGTTAATGAGTCTGTATTACTTCCAAGTATTTTACCTCCTCCGGAAGCTTCGCCGGTAACAACAAAATTAACACCTCCTGAAACTGTAACAGTGGCACTGCTTTCAATAGAAACTTGAGCAATGGTAGTATTGGTAACATCTACAACAGGCTGTTGATTTCCAACAGAAGGGTTAGCAGGTATAAGAACTTTATCTGTGGAAAGAGGAACGCTTCCTGAAGACCAGTTATCGGGATCATCCCAGTTTCTGGCATCAGCTACTGAACCCACCTGAGATCTCCATATTTTATTGAATGCTGCAAACTCAACTTGAGCATTATCAGAAATGGCATTGCTGTTCAATGAACCAGTAATGGTTGCAGTTCCCTCAACAATAGAAGAGGTAAGTGTTGCTGTATATGTACCATCAGAATTATCCGTAACACTCCCTAGAGAACCGTCGGTTGCCGAGAGTGTAACAGTTGCTCCACCTACAGTTACATTATTTCCTGAAGCGTCTTTAGCTTGAACAGTAATTGTAGAAGTAGAAAACCCATCATTAAAAATTACAGTGGGGCTTGCAGAAATTTGTGAAGTTGTTTCAGAAGCAGCTCCCGGTGTTACATTAAAACTATTACTATCTCCGGTTTCAGATCCTGCAGAATTAGTTGCAGTTATTGTACAGGAACCAACGCTACTTATACCAACAGTAAGTGAGGATAAAACTCCTGATGAGAAAGCAGGGGAAGTACCTTGTCCAGTCTCCAATGTACAGGATGAAGAAATTTCAACAGTACCTGAAAAACCAGTAACAACAGCGTCGGTTCCATCTACAGCAGAAATTTTTATGTTAAAGCTTTGTCCTGCTAATTTATTGGAAATATTTCCGGAGGGAACTCTTTCTATTTTAAACTCGGTAAGTTGCCCAAGCACTACTACATCAAACTCGTCACTTATTTCGGAGGTCAGTCCTGCAGAAGAAGCAGTGATAGTATATGAACCGGTGTCATCAATCAGCAGATTTGTGAAATCTGCGATTCCAAGGGAATTTGTACGAATAGTTGTAGTTGAACTTCCGGTAAAAGATCCTGAACCACTTACAACGTTAAGAGCTACATCAATATCTACTCCGCCTTCTTCCACCGAATTTCCGAATTGGTCTACCAATTGTATTCTTACGGAGGGAGAAATGGCTGAATTCACGCTGGAAGTACCCGGTTGTTGAGAATATTCCATTGCAATTTGAGTTCCTGCAACCATTGTTAAATTACCGTAATTGGTTGTTCCTCCTGAACCTGTAGTCCCGATATTTCTAATATTGCCTTCATTTGGGAGAGTACCTGTTGTTGGTCGTACTCTGAAATTGTTGAAGGTAATTTCTGCAGGATTCGTAGAAGATGCAGAAGTAACTGTAAAGGTAATTTCGCTTGTTGTTCTGCTTGTAAATGAAATAGTTAGATTTGTACTTCCTCCAAATGCTGGAGCTACTGTAGCAGAAGGGTTTGCTCCCCCGGTATCCCATTCGAATCCTGTTGGAGCTTTAAAAACAAACGTTCCGCTTGAAGTATACTCACCTGTAAAACTTTCCTGAACTCTGGGGCCTGATAATGTAGTGTAAGTTGTTGAAGCATCGTCTGCTGAAATTGCTTCACCTCCCGTAGCAGCGGTAAGATTTCTAATTGGTATTCCATATTTAACTGAAAGATAATCTTCAATATTTTGCTGTTCTGATATGCTTAACTCACGCGAGTAGAACAACATTTCTGCAATCAATCCATCCCAGCTGTTACTTTGATCCTGACTGCTTTGACCAAGTATTGCCGTGGTTAAGTTGGTAAGAATACCCGTTGGCACATTTCCTGAAGCGGATGGATTATTCAAAACACCATCTACATACAGATCGAATAATTCCTCAGACTGCCACTTTAAAGCTATTATTTGTCCTGATGTGGTTTGGGCATCTGAGAAACTTTGAAGAATGAAGTTCGAAGATGCACCTTCCCTTAATCCTGCAGTAATAATATTAGTACCACTTGTTCCGGTGGCATCATATCTAATATTAAAGAATTTATCGTCTCCGGTACCATCCGGTTGATAGGTGGTCCAGAACCCCCGGTCTGTATTTGTGATGTCAGATTCGATTACAAAAAAGATGGTGAACTCATCCAGACCATTCAGATACTGTGTTTCAGCGTCAGCATCTTCCAAACGAACTACAGTACCACCTCCCGGAAATTCAACAGCATTTTGTGAATTTATACTCCCTACACTTGTCTGAAAGGTTGGAGCCGTACCCGAAGTTACAAAATGGTGATTATTGCCACTTTGGTCTTCCCATCTCCTTACATTTCCGCCGTTAGTACTCGCACTACCACCGGAAGTGGCATCAAATGTTCCGTCATCACCTTTTAGCCAAACGGTGAGATCATTAATAGTAGCGGGAACACTAACCGTAACATTTCTGGTAACAATATTACTGTTATCATCTCCATCGTTTGCGGTAATCGAAATAGTTCTTTGCTGATCGGATGGATTGGAAGATGTATTTGCATATCTGACCGTTCTGAGTGCACTTTGGAAGTCTGCTTTTGACGCAGGTCCTGTTAACGTTAATGTTCCAGATCCATCTGTCCAGGAGCCTGTTACACCGAATATATCAGCGAAAACAAGTGTGTCTTCAGCACTGTCATAGTTTAATGTTATCTGAAAAGTAACTGTCTCAATATTTGTGTCATCAGAATCAGAAACCGTAATATCGTCGGAAACTTCCAGGGAATCCCCGGTTGTGTAGAGGATTGCATCCTGCTCAATATCATCAAGAACAGGAGGGGTATTTACTGAGGAAACAGAGATATCTCTGGTTTGTGTGTTACTATCATCCAGACCATCATTTACAGTAATGGTAACAGTACGGTCTAAACCAGTAACAGGGTCTGTACTGATATTCTCAAAAGTAACTGATCTGAGGGCTGCCTGATAGTTGGCTACGGTTGCAGTACCGGAAAGGGTTAATGTACCTGTTCCTGAATCAAAACTGGATGTTATTCCGTTGGCATCAACAAAATCGAGAACATCTTCTCCTAAAAAGTAATTGTTTGTGATTTGGATTGATGCACTTTCCAAATTAGGATTGTCAGAATCAGAAACTGTAATGGCAGAAGAAATTGAAGTAGGACTATCGCCTTCAGTAAAGGAAATTGTAGTTCCTTCAATAGCTGCTAAAACCGGGGTAGCATTTGAGGGTACAATATCAATTTCACGTGAAATTAATCCGCTGGGGTCTTCAAAATCAAAAACCTGAAACGAAATTTCTCTGGCTGTTGTGGAAGGGTTTAACCCGTTTGTGTTTTCATAGGTTACGGACCGAAGTGCAGTTTGATAATTTGCAACAGAAGAGGAACCTGTTAAGGTTAATACTCCAGCAGATGAATTCCAGCTACCGCTAATTCCCAGTTGGTCCGAGAAAGCAAGGACATCTTCAGAACTATCAAAACCATTTGTAATGCTCACTTTGGCGCTGTCTAAAACAGTGTTGTCCGGGTCATTAACAACTAAAGAAGATGTAATTGCTGTAGCGGCATCCCCTTCTGAATATGAAAGAGCTTCCCCTTCAATAGATGAAAGGATGGGGGCTTTGTTGTACCACTTGTCGCTAAGGTAAGCATATATGTTTGTGAAATCGCTTGCTGATAAAGCATCATTCCATGATATAAGCTCTCCAATTATTCCATCAAAATTATTTGTTCCCGCTGGATTATTTCCTGTTGTAGCGGGGTCTCTGGTACCATCTTCTTCTCCAATAACAGCATCACCACTATGAGCCCTTTGAAAATCAACACTTGTTTGTGTTGTAATGCTACCGCCATTAATATTTGCTGACCATGTTTTATCAACCAGAGATCCTGCTGTAGCATCGTGGCTGGCAATAATTATATAGTTTGTATTAACGGAAACTGATCCCAGGTTAATGGATTTATATTGATTTCCGGATCCCCACTCTGCATTATTCCATACAAATGCGTAAGCAACACCATCTTTAATACTTATTTGATAACCTCTCGTCCCCCCACCTTGCTCGTATATGATTTGCAAACCTGCTGTTGACGAGCCCGTTCGGAATACAACAGCAAAAGATTTTTCAGTATAGCTGCCTGTATTATTGATTGTATTATCAGGTACATCAAATTTGTCATCTGTGCCATCGAAAAGTAATCCGCCTCTTTCACCAAAATAGTCAGAATCAAACGTAGGCTCATCACTGGCAGGACTTGTGGTCCCTGAAAGATCTGCAGAACTTCCTCCTGCGTTATCTGATCTGTCTCCCCATGTCGATACTCCGGTTCCATCTCCCGGTTGATCATTTGTAAGCAGATCTCCGTCTATGTCAAAGGCATCAAAATGAAATACTGTATTTGAAAAATCTGTAGAAGGATCTGATATAGAGTCAGGTATTTCAATATCGCGGGTCAGCGTAGAACTGTTATCAGTGCCATCACTTACTGTGAAACTTAGTGTACGGACTGACATATCCGGTGTGGAATTAGAGTTCAGGTACGTTACGCTTCGGATCGCATTTTCATAATTTGTTTTAGTAGCGGAACCCGTCAGTGTTAACGTACCCGATATATCATTCCATGAGGAAGTAATTCCATTTTGAGATGTAAATTGAAGAGTGTCTTCAGTATTGAGGTAATTTCCGGAAACCTGTACGGTAGCACTTTCCATATTTGTATCATCAATGTCAGAAATTTCAATAGTACTACTTACCTGTTTGGCAGAGCTACCTGAGAAAAATGTTAATGAAGAAGATTCCAGATTGGATAGTACAGGATCATTATTGACTTTAATCACATTAATATTTCTGGTTAATGTATTGCTATCATCCGTTCCGTCATTAACAGTAATGCTGATTGTTCTTGTATTTTCTGTAGGGGAAGTATCTTGATTTCTATATGTGATACTTCTTATAGCTGTTTGATAATTTGCACTGGTTGTAGTACCGGTCAACGTTAAAACTCCGGTGCTTGAGGAGTAACTTCCGGTGATACCCAGCTGATCAGCAAATACAAGTTCATCTTCGGTAAGAGTGAAATTATTGGAAATGGATATTTCAGCACTTTCAAGGTTTGTATCGTCGCCATCAGAAACATCTATTGTTGAAGTGACGGTCTTGGGAGCGTCACCGGAATTAAAAGTAATGGCTGAACCTTCAATGCTTTGCAGAACAGGTTCCGCATTTAATTGAGAAACAAAAAACAGTGGTGAATTTTGGTTGTTGTATTCTGTGGCTATCCAATCAGCGCTACGTGTTGTATTTGAAATACGCACTTCATCCATAATCCCTTCAAAATCAAATGCTGAAGTAGAAATAAAAAGTGGGTCATCATTAGTATTAAAAGATACTCCGGAACCATCAGAGTTATCCAAAACGCCATTAATGTATATATTCCTTCCCGAAGGTGATCTCGTAAAAGTCAGATAACTCCAGTTTCCGTTACTTATCTGATTATTTGATGAGCCACCTAAAGCATTATTATTGATCTGAAATCGCAAATTTCCATTGTTAGTAACCCATATCGAGTATCCGTCGGTATAGGTACCTTTCGTGATAAGATCCGGTCCATCACCCAGGTTTGAGATATTTACCCAAAATGAAATTGTTATATTACCGGTAATATCAAGAGGGGAAGAACCGGGATCCGGAACCTGAATTAAATCTCCTTCATTCTCTCCATAAATTCGTGCTCTGCCTATCTGACCTGCTTCATCCGAAGTTCCTGAGTCAGTGGCATCTGTTCCTTCTCCTGCTGCATCATCGGTATTGTTATTCATATGCAACACCATTTTGTAGTTGGAGTCCCAAACGTTAGGAGAGGAAGGATCAGATGAAACTCCAGAATTTCCGTAATACATATAAAATTCTGTATTAGAAGTTGCTGAGAGTGTAGGAAACCTAACCCAGATCTCTATTTGCCCTGTTGTGGGTTCATAGGTCTCAATTTGATGGGAAAGAATTGTAGTTCCATTTGCAGCGGTAAAAAGAATATCGTAACCATTCACATTTTGTACCAATCCTCCATTTCCTGTGGATCTAAGATCTGGAAGGGTAAAACTCATCAATACCGGAAAATTGGTTAAATCAGATGTACCACTTACCTGAGCGCTATTAACCTGTCCTTTTAACCTGTTGGTATAACCGGTTACTTGCGACAAGCCAATTTCTGAAAAAATGATAATCAGAATTAAAGCTGATAAGACTCGATATATGTTTCTCCCGTGATGATTCAAAAAAGGAATTTTGTAATTAGAATATATTAAATATACCAATTATTAATGCTTAATTGGCTTCATTAAACAATTCTAACTACAGTATTTATAGAAACGTTTACTTGACTAAAGTCACCTTCCTGATGTGAGTTCCATTAAATGTAACTAAGCGATGTAAGTATACTCTGCTGGATTGATTGCGGCATCCCATTCATAAATGTATTTTCCGGCAGATAATTCTTCGGATACTAAGTCAACAATCTTTCTTCCTAATATATCATAAACCTCAAGTATTGCTTTGCTTTGATCCGGTAGCGTGAATTTGATCTTAGTTGAAGGATTAAATGAGTTTGGACTTTTAAGGATTAATCAACTCTAATATTAGTTTTTAATTAAGTTTAGAAAGAGTAGTTTTGGTCAAACATCAATTCTATTTGTACCTTCACTGAAAAGAAAAATTATTGACATCAGATCTATATTATGAAAGGCATTATTTTGGCTGGCGGTACGGGATCCAGACTTTATCCTTTAACCAAAGTAACAAACAAACATTTATTACCGGTCGGGGAAAAACCCATGATTTATCATCCCATTGAAAAGCTCACTGAGGTTGGTATTGAAGAGATTTTAATTGTTACCGGTACCGAGCATATGGGAGATGTTGTAAACCTTCTGGGATCGGGAAAAGATTTTAATTGCAGATTTACATATAAAGTTCAGGACGAAGCCGGTGGAATAGCTCAGGCTTTGGGGCTTGCAGAAAATTTCGCCGGAAATGATCCTGTAATTGTAATTTTAGGAGATAATATTTTTGAAAATTCCCTTAGTACTGCTGTAAAAAATTATGACGGCGCGGGCGCTCAAATTTTGATTCAGGAAGTGGAAGATCCTGAGCGATATGGCGTTGCGGAGCTGGAAGGTGAGAAAGTTATTTCTATCGATGAAAAGCCGCAAGAACCAAAATCCAATTTTGCGGTGACAGGTATATACTTTTATGATGCGAACGTATTTGAATGCATTAAAACATTAAAACCCTCCGGCAGAGGAGAGTTAGAAATTACAGATGTAAACAATTACTACATAAAACAGGGGCAAATGAAAAGTTCGGTATTAGAAGGTTGGTGGACTGATGCCGGAACCCCTGATTCTTATAAACATGCGAACAAACTGGTTCAGGGTTAATTTATGAAGCTTTTGATCACCGGTGCCGGAGGTCAACTGGGAAAGGAATGGGTTGATTTCTGTATTAATAATGGTATTTCATTCAAAGGGTATGCTTCAAGCGAATTAAATATTTTGGATGAAGACCAGCTTGAATATAGTTTCAAAACCGAACAACCTGACTTTTTCATAAATTGTGCAGCTTATACTAAAGTTGATAAAGCTGAAGAAGAAGTAGAATTAGCTGCTTTGGTTAATTCAGAGGCTCTGAAATATATCTGTAAGCTTTGTTCAGATCATAGCACGAAATTTATTCACTACTCAACAGATTACGTTTTTTCAGGTTCTAAAGAGGATCGTCTGCAAGTTCCTGATGGCTATCCGGAAGACTTTGTTACAAAGCCCATCAATATATATGGAGCAACAAAGAGAAGAGGCGAAGTAGTTATTAAAGATTCAGATTGTGATCACTTAATCGTAAGAGTTTCATGGTTATGCGGACAGTACGGACATAATTTTGTTAAAACAATGCTGAAGCTGGGAGTAGTAAAAGATGAGCTGAATGTAGTGAACGATCAGTTTGGTGCTCCTACTTTTGCAAACCAGGTTGTGGAGCAAACCTTTGAATTACTTCAACAAAACAAATCCGGAACTTATCATTTAAGCTCAGAAGGAATGACAACATGGTATCATTTTTCTAAGGAGATCTTTAAACAAAAAGGGATACATGTAAAGGTAAACGCGGTGAGTACAGCCGACTTTCCCACTAAAGCCAAAAGACCATTTTTTTCCAAGTTAAGTACACAAAAAATTAGTAATGTTGACGGCATCCTGATACAGGATTGGAAAACAGGTTTACAAAGATTGCTAAAACAGTTATAAGAATGAAAATCTCAGAAAGCAGAATAAAAGGAGTGTATGTCTTTGAACCTGACGTTTTTGGAGATGACAGGGGATACTTTTTCGAATCATTCAGAAAATCACATTTAGAACAAATAGGATTTGATTTAGAATTTGTACAGGATAATGTATCTAAATCTTATCAGGGAACCATACGGGGTTTGCATTATCAAATCGAAAATCCACAGGATAAACTGATTACCTGTTTGAGAGGTGAAATACTGGATGTAGCTGTAGATATAAGAAGGAATTCTTCTACCTTCGGAAATTATGTAGCCTACAAACTATCTGAAAAAAACCATCGCTCACTATTGGTTCCCAAAGGATTTGCTCACGGTTTTTCAGTACTTAGTGAAGAAGCCATTGTATCGTATAAGTGCTCAGATTATTATAACAAAGAAGGAGAGAGAGGCATACGTTGGGATGACCCGCTCATTAGAATCAACTGGGATGTAAGTAAGCCTGTTCTTTCCGAAAAAGACAGAAAGCATCCACTATTTTCATCACTTAAAGAAGAGGATACATTTTGAAGAAGATCATTGTAACCGGAGGTGCCGGTTTTATTGGTTCAAATTTGATACTGAAATTATTCAAGGATAATCCTGATTGGACCATCATGAATATTGATAAACTGACCTACGCTTCAGATACAGGTTATTTAAAACCTCTTCGGGATTCAGAACGCTATTATTTTAAAAAAATTGATCTTGTTGACCGCGATGAGGTAAAAGACATTGTTAAAACCTTTCAGCCCGACGGGGTTTTTCATTTAGCCGCAGAATCTCATGTAGATAATTCTATTTCGGGCCCGGAACCGTTTATTTTATCCAATGTGGTCGGGACTTTCAATATTCTGGAAGAATGCAGACAGCTTTGGCAGGATGACGAAGAAAACTGGATAAATAATCGCTTTGTTCATGTTTCCACCGATGAGGTTTATGGTGAACTGGAAGACGATGGTTTCTTTACCGAGCAAACTCCTTATGCCCCGAATTCTCCGTATAGTGCTTCCAAAGCGAGCAGTGATATGATTGTAAGAGCGTATTTTCATACCTATGGAATGAATGTGGTTACGACCAATTGTTCTAACAACTACGGACCACATCAACATGATGAAAAACTAATTCCAACTGTAATCCGAAATGCGATCAATCACAATCCAATACCGGTGTATGGTAAAGGCGAAAATGTACGTGACTGGCTGAATGTGATCGATCATTGCTCGGCGCTGGAAACAGCCTACCTGAAAGGAAAAGCCGGTGAGGTATATAACATCGGTGGAAACAACGAGTGGAAAAATATTGAACTGGTTCACAAGCTTTGTGATTTATTGAATGAAGAAGTTGGCAACGGTCCGGATGGTGATTACAAGAACCTGATCAGTTTTGTAACCGATCGATTGGGACACGATTTCCGGTATGCGATTGATGCCTCAAAGATAAAAAACGAACTGGGTTGGGAACCTTCTGTTGATTTTGATGGAATGCTGAGAGACACAGTTTTGTGGTATGTACAGAAATACAAATAACAATCAACGATGATTCAAATATCAATTAAGAATGCAGATTAGTTTTACCTAACCCTAATCTGCATTCTTAATTATTAATTTTCAATTCAAAATTAGTGAGCAATGAGCGAACGTAAGTATTGGTTAATGAAATCTGAACCTGATGCGTACAGCATTGATGACCTCGAAAGGGATCAGGTTGAGCCCTGGGACGGAATTCGAAACTACGCAGCCCGGAATTACATGCGGGATGAAATGAAGATAGGAGACAAGGTATTGTTTTATCATTCCCGTATTTCTCCCCCTGAAATAGTAGGAACAATGGAAGTAGCCAGTGAACCGTATCCGGACCCGACACAATTCGATCCTGACTCAAAATATTTCGATCCTAAAAGCAGTGAAGAAGATCCCACCTGGATATTAGTGGATGTTAAATTCCTTCAAAAGTTTGATACGCCTGTGGATCGTGAAGCTATGAAAAAAGAATCAGCTTTGGATGACATGGAATTATTTCGCTTATCCCGATTATCCATAACTCCGGTTCGTGAAGCCGAATGGAATAAAATTATGGATATGGCCGGGGCAGGAGAGAGATAAAGAGCGAAGCGAATTCATCTTTAACGGCCCTGGCTATGGCAAGTGCGGGATTTTGAAACCGCTTTCTTGTCTGCCTACCGTAATTTTATTTAGTTGTAATATCTTCATTTTGTGCAGTCAGCCCGCATTTGCTATAGCCGATGTTGGCGGGTCGTGCTTTTTTTATTCTTTCGTCTGTTTAGTCAACAATGCGATTTTCATCACCTTATCGTAAAACTCTTTAAAATCTTCTTCGTCATATTTTGTCCGCATGGCTTTAAGAACATCTTCTGCTCCTAATCCACCCCATTCCCAAAGCATAGTGTCAAAATTATATTTCAGCATTTGGGTTTTGACTTCCTTCCTAATTGAGTCAACAGTTTCTTTTGACAATCCATATTCATTTAAAAGTCTGGTCAAGCGTTCATCTGTTTCCTTCGTGAACTCGGTGTCTAAGAAAGGTTCTAAAATCCAACCCCAAATGTCTGGTCGTTTTACCGTTTTTAGGTTGTTTCTACGAGCAAATTCTTTCAATTCATCCCTTTTCTCCGAAGTCAGAAAAATGAGATCATCCTTTACCTTAATTGTTGGTGGATAAGATTCAATGTCAATTTCGTCAATTGTGTCGACTAATATTTTTGTCTGTCCGTAAGCGATAGAAGGTTGGAAAGGATAGTTGTCAATTTGCAGAAAATCAATTTCAATTCTTAGTTGTCCTGTCGAAACGAGTAAGTCGTTAACTTCTTTCTTTGAAGTACTGAACATCGTCCAACTGTCAGTCGGTTTTTCAGATGTTCTGAATATTTTTTTGAAGAAGTTCATTTTATGTTAAGGTCGTCTTTTTTGCATGCCCGCCAACATCGGCATAACACGCGCTCTATTCATGTTATCCCAATTACATGTTTAAGATTTATTGATGTTATCCAGCAAAATAGCAGAATATCACTAATAAGTATTAATTATTCTGTCACTTATATCTTTTCAAAGGAATTATTTAACATCTTCCAGTACATATTTTCGGTCTACATCCTTCAGCAACCTTCCGGCTTTGGTGTGAATGGAGTGATAAAAAAGTAATACCGCGTTTTCTTCGTAAGCTTGTCGGAGTAAAAGAGTTTTTGCTTTCTTGGATTGCAGTGGCTCAACATCCATCTGCTTCATGGCGTAGTGATTTAAATGATCTTCACTTGGAACCAAATCTCCTAAAATATAGGCTGTATCACCTTCACTTTGAATTTTAACGATTTGGTGTCCCGGCGTGTGACCTCCGGTTCGTATGAGCTCAATTCCCGGAACCAATTCAAAGTGAGCATCTACTACAAAAACCAGTTTTTCATCTGCAGCAAGTTTATAGAATTCATCCAGATCATAATGACCGCCTTTTTGTAGTTGTTCTTCTCCGATCTGTTGAAGAGCATAGGCCCATTCTTTCTTTTGCAGAAAGTAATTAGCATATGCCATGGTTGGCTGTGTACTTGTGTTGTCATCCACATAAGTGGAACCTCCGGCATGATCAAAATGTAAATGTGTGAGCACTACATGAGTAATGTCTACCGGACTTAGTCCGAAAATATCCAGATTTGTTTTCAAATTGGAGGTATTTACATAAGAACTTTTTGCATCCAATCCCCAACCCAATCCGGTATCAACTAAAATGTTTTGTTTTCCGGTTTTGATAAGAATGGGGTCGATACCGATTTTAGCAGTCAGATTTTTACCATAACCATCGTCAGGCATACCGGTAATGGTCTCTGAATCAACTTTCTGAAATGTACCATCTTCAAAGGCTTCAAAGATTCCCTCACTTAAATGCTCAATTTCGAATGTTCCGATCTTCATTGTAGTTGATTTGTTTTCGGGATAATAGATGTTAGATATTTCACTTACAAAAATAGTTCTGTTTTGTTGAAAAGGACTCATTTATAAAATGAATCGGTCATCTCGCAGCCTGTCTGCCGAATAAGCAGGCTCATGCCTCGAGAATAAAATTAGAATCAATTCGGGAATTCCCCTTCTAATAATGCCTGTCTGACCGGTGGGCAGGGAGCGGTGAACTATTCAGAACCCAAGAATTTATTTCGTTGTTGGGGAGGTCCGTTCCCTTTCCAAAACCAAAAACCGTCAGCCGTGCAAAGCCTGACAGACGGAGATGTTGCTAACCATCATTTCGCTGAAAGCGGGGTGATGGAGTTTGTAACAGCGTTTATGAAATAAGTCTCACGAAAATCATGATCCTCCAACTGGCGGACAGGAATAACTTTGGAATTATCTGATATCAGAAATGATTTCGATGATGGTAAATATCTTCAACAAATATCTTAATAAACCTTTGGTTTCAATCAATTCATTTTATCTTTGACGCATGAATAAATACGACGCAATAATTATTGGTTCAGGTCACAACGGATTAACGACGGGCTGCTATCTGGCTAAGGCAGGAAAGAGAGTTTTGGTGCTGGAAAAATGCGATACCATTGGCGGTGCAGTACGTACAGAAACCATGTTTAAATCTCCTGAAAACCCCAATGGGTTCAGAATGGATGTTGGTTCTTCAGTTCATATTATGATCCATCAAACAGGAATTATAGAGGAATTAGAGCTCGAAAAGTATGGGCTTGAATATATCGAGATGGACCCGATCATGTCGTATCCGGTGCCAACAGGAAAAGGGGTTATTCATTTTTTTAAAGATCTGGACAGAACTCTAGAGTCCATTTCAAAAGTAGCTCCTGAAGACGTTAAGAATTACAAAGACTTTGTAGAATTTTGGGGAAAGATCAATAAAGGTGTTCTTAAAATTTTTACGACACCGCCTTCTACAAAGAATATTTTTGCTGAGATGGCACTCAATCAGATCAAGGATGGCGCCATGTTCAAAAAAGGGGAACAGGTTTCCGGATTGCAAAAGATCTTATCCAGCTATGGAAAGGTGGTTGAGGATTCATTTGAAAATCCTTACATGAAAGCCGCACTGCTTTGGTTTGCAGCTCAGTCGGGTCCGTTACCGGATCATTCGGCTACCGGAGATTTTGTGGGATGGCAATCCATGCTTCATGAAAGCGGAGCCAAACATCCGAGAGGAGGGAGTGGAATGCTCACCCAGGCGATGAAGAATTTTATTAAAGCTCATGGCGGAGAAGTAAAAGCCGATCATCCGGTTGAAAAGATCCTGATTGAAAATGGTAAAGCATTTGGTGCCAGAACAGAAAATGGAGAAGAGTTCAGAGCAGAGATCATCGTATCCAACGCTCATGTGCAAACAACGATGATGAAAATGGTTGGTCGGGATCATCTGGATGATTCTCTTTTCCAAAAAGTGGGAAATATACATGTTGGCAATGGCTTTGGGATGGTGATTCGTTGTGCGGTAAAAGAACTGCCGCAATACACGGCCGCACCGGATGACCCTTATATCCATAACGGAATTCAGTTGCTTGCTCCTTCAGTACAATACATGAAAAATGCCATCGGAGATTACACCAAAGGAATTCCGCCCGAAAAACCGGCTGCTCTTGCCATGACATTCTCCGCAATTGATCCTGATGTAGCGCTGGATGGAAATCATACTATGTTTGTGTGGGCGCAATGGCATCCGTACGAACTTGCAAACGGAATGAATTGGGATGACATCAGAGAAAAGGAAGCTCAAAAAATTTATGATGTAGTAGTGGATTATGCACCAAATATGAAAGATAAACTGATTGATTGGTATATTCAGTCTCCGTTGGATATTGAGCGGAAACATGGCTTACTTCGCGGTAATGTGATGCATGTGGAAATGAGTTTTGATCAGATGTTTATGTTTCGCCCGATTCCGGAAATGAGTCAGTATGAAACACCGATCGAGAATTTATATCTGTCCAGTGCTTCTTGTCACCCGGGCGGTGGTGTTTTTGGAGCAGCAGGACTAAATGCGGCTACGGTGATATTAGATAAACACAAAAAAAAATGGTTTTAAAGGAGTGAATAATTGAGATCAGAAATTACAGTTGATCTGTCAAAGTTAGATGGAAATCTTAAAGCCATTAAGTCTCGTTTAAAATCCGGCGTTAAAGTGATGGCTGTTATTAAAGATAATGCTTACGGTCATGGGGCTGTACAAATAGCAAGGCATTTAAGCCCTCAAGTTGACTGGTTTTGTGTGGCTACATTATCTGAGGCTATTGAACTTAGGGAAGGTGGAATAGAAATTCCGATACTGGTATTTGAAGTTCCGGAAAAACAAGATGCTGATAAATATTTTAGCTATAACATTACAGCAACTATTTCAGATATTTCGACTTTTGAAATTTTGAAACCCGGAACAGAATATCATCTCAATGTTGATACCGGAATGAGGCGACTGGGAATTCCTGATGAAGATCTTGACTCAGCGATAAAGCTATTCAGAAAGTATAACGAGCTCAATTGCACCGGAATATATACCCATTTTTCTTCCGCTGATGAGCCTGATAATGAAAGTGTGATAAGTCAATTGGAAAAATTCAGATATGTTTTGAAGCACTTTCCAGATGAATTAATGAAGCACACAGCTAATACGGGAGCTATTTTTTATTATCAGGATCTGGATCTTCAGTTTGACGCGGTTAGGCCCGGAGTTTGTTTATATGGATATTTAGCAGGAGAATCTGAGTCTTCTGATCTAACTCCAATTATTGAATGGAAATCGTATGTGATGCAAACCAGAGTTATTAAAAAGGGGGAATCTGTTGGATACGGTGAAACGTGGGCCGCTCCTGAAGATGGAATTATAGGAACGATCCCCATTGGATATGGAGAAGGCGTTCAGCGATTGATTAGTGATAAATTTACTGTTGAGATAAATGGAAAAATGATTGAGCAGGTGGGTCGGATTAGTATGGACTATTTCGGCATCTATTCTGCTGCTGATGTATTTAAGAGAGGGGATGAAGTAAACATTTTTAACGGTTATGAACTTAATCCCGGTAAATGGGCGAAGGTACTGAATACTATTCCTTACGAAATCACAACTGGTCTGAATATCAAAATACCCAGAAAGTATTTAAAAAATAATTGAATCTATTTCTATATCGAATACTAAAGTGTCATTTCGTAAAGCGTTGGTAGTGCCTTCATAAGCTAAAGCCGGAGGAATAACCAATACTCTTTTTCCGCCTTCTTTCATTCCTATTAAACCTTCAGTAAATCCATCAACGAAACTTCTAACAGAGCTTCTTAAAGGGTCATCATTACTGTTCTTATAAGAACTATCAAAAATTTCCTCGTCTGTGGTTCTGCCTGTATAAAAAATTTCTACGTCGTCACGTATACCTATTTCAAGATTTCCGCTTCCCGCTGCTATTTCATAGATAATCAAACCGGTTTGTGTTGTATCCGGTGTAATGCCCTCAACAGAAAAAGCTTCAGGTACCGTGGAGAAGTCGTCTTCAAAAAAGAAAGGATCATTACCACCACAAGAGATGATAAACATTAAAAGTAATGTGCCAAAAAAAGTATTTCTAAGATTCAAGAGTGATTATATATTTGATTTTAGTTCCGCTTATTATAACACGGAAAAGTAGTTTTTAGTGCATAAAAGATAAAAGGATTATTAGTAAGAAACTTGAAAAAGCTTAAGATTCATTATCTGAAAATGCCTTATCTAACTTTTTCTTTCGTTGCTTTACCGCAATCCTGCTTATCAAAATTGAAAATTCATAGAGTACAAGAAGTGGTATACCTATTAATACCTGAGATACAGGATCAGGAGGTGTTAAAAAAGCTGCCAAAATTAAACTGGCAACTATAGCATGTCTTCTGAATTTCTTAAGAAGTTCGGGAGTTAATAATCCTATCTTACTCAGAGAATAACTGATTATTGGAATCTGGAATATCATGCCACAGGAAATAACCCAGGTAGTTAGCGAACTGAAATAAGCATTTATATCAAAATCGTTTCTTATTACATCTGAGATCTGAAACTGTGTAAAGAACTGGAGCGCAAAAGGAACCAGAATCAAATATCCGAAAGAAATTCCAATGATAAAAAAGAAGGTTATAAAGAATGCCGTTAGAATGGTTTTTCTTTTGGTAGTAACTTCAAAGGCCGGTTCAATAAAAGACCAGATCTGATAAAAGAAAACCGGGGAGCCGATCACAAAACCAACCACGAACAAAACCCCCCAAAAAGTAAAGAACTGTCCCGGTAATCTTCTGCTTTGCAGGGTTAGATCAATTGCATCGATCCTTATCAGATCATACATAAAGAAAGAAGATTTGGTAGGACCGAGTAGAACATCATTGACAAAAAAATCAGAGAAGAAAAAAGCGATGACTACCCCAAACAGAACTCCTGCCATTCCTTTTATTATTCTCCAGCGTAATTCCTCTAAATGCTCCAGAAAAGACATTTCTTTTGTACGGTCTTCCACCTTTGGAGCTTTTGGAAGGTTTTTTTGCATTATTTGTCGGTCTGCCAAATCTACCCCTTAAACAGTTGCAAAATCATACAATGGAAAATTTTCACAAAGTCCTTCTACTTCTTTTGCAACAGAATGGTGAACTGATTCATCGTTCGGGCTTTGTATTACTTTGTCTACCAGCTTTGCAACTTGTTTGAACTCAGCTTCACCAAAGCCTCTTGTTGTCATTGCAGGCGACCCAATTCTGATCCCTGAAGTTACGAATGGGCTTTCAGTATCGAATGGTACCATATTTTTATTAACAGTGATAGCCGCGTTTCCGAGCGCTTCTTCAGCGATTTTTCCTGTCACTCCTTTATTTCTCAGATCGATCAGTATAAGATGATTATCCGTTCCACCACTTACGATCTCATAACCCATTTCCATAAACTGAGCTGACATCGCCTTAGCATTTTTTTGAACCTGAGTTTGATATTCTTTGAAATCTTCCTGTAATGCTTCACCATACGAAACCGCCTTTGCTGCAATAATATGCATCAACGGTCCGCCCTGAGTACCAGGGAAAACTGCTGAGTCCAGTACTTCACTCCAGTTTTTAACTCTTCCTGATTTTGGAGCTACCACACCTAATTCATTTTCTCCATCTTTACCGATCAGAATCATTCCTCCGCGAGGTCCGCGCAGAGTTTTATGTGTGGTAGTAGTTACAACATGAGCATGAGGAAGAGGATCTTTTAAATTACCGACGGCTATTAAACCGGCAGTATGAGCCATATCCATCCAAAGAAAAGCACCTACTTCATCAGCAATACTTCTGAATGCTTCATAATCATAATCTCTGGAATAAGCAGAAGCTCCTATCGAGATCATTTTAGGATTAACGGCTTTGGCTTTTTCACGAATCTTGTTGTAATCAAGTCTGCCGGTTTCTTTTTCTACACCGTAAAATTCAGGCTTAAAATAAATCCCGGAAAAGTTCACATGTGAACCGTGAGTTAGGTGACCACCATGAGATAGATCAAAACCAAGGAGTGTATCTCCCGGTTTCATGAAAGTAAGGTAAACTGCTGCATTTGCTGTTGCACCCGAATGCGGCTGAACGTTTACCCAATCAGCATTAAAAAGCTTTTTAGCACGATCTCTGGCAATATCCTCTACGACATCAGCGTATTCACAACCGCCGTAATATCGTTTTCCAGGATAACCTTCAGCGTATTTGTTGGTTAACACACTACCGGCTGCTTCCATCACTGCTTTTGAAGCAAAGTTTTCAGAGGCTATTAATTCAAGATTAAAATTTTGTCGGTTTGTTTCTTTTTCGAGTTGTTCAAAGACTGCCGGATCTTGCTGCTTTAATGATTTCATTCCGAGAATTACTTTTGGGTAAGAGTTTCAATTTTATTTACACGACGTTCATGTCGCCCACCTTCAAATTCAGTATCTAACCAAACCTTTAAAATTTCTTTAATCTGATTTTCGTCTAATTCACGACCGGGAAGACACATTACATTTGCATTATTATGTAGTCTGGTCATTTCTGCTGATTTGGGAGAATATATTAGTCCGGCCCGTACTTTCGGATACTTGTTTGCGGTCATACAAACACCCTGACCGCTTCCGCACACCAGAATTCCCTGATCGTATTCGCCGTCATTTACTCTTTTAGCTACTTGTACTGCAAAGTCAGGGTAATCCACTGAATCTTCTGAGTGAGTACCAAAATCAACAGGAGTGTGCCCCAATTCTTCTAGTATTTTTCTAACGGTTTCCTTGCCGGTATATCCTGCGTGATCGCTTGCTATGGGTATGATCATGGGATCAGATTAGTGTGAAATGATTAGTTCAAATATCTCTAAAATTTCACTTAGTTTAAAGAACTCAATTCGGAAATAGTTTAACAGTCAGGTCAGTGTCAAAAAAATATCAGAAAGAACTCGAAACAGCGAAAGAAGCAGCTAAAAAAGCTTCTGAAATAATTCACCAATATTCTTCTTCAAGATCATTCAGTGTAGAGTTGAAAGGAAAGAATGATCTGGTTACAGAAGCAGATGTGGCTTCAGAAAAAGAAATCATTCGTGTCATAAAAAAGAAATTTCCGGAAGATGATTTCTTAGCAGAGGAATCGAATACAAAAACAAAACTGCCGGATGGGAGAGTCTGGATCATAGATCCTATTGATGGAACTACTAATTTCGCACATGGTTTTCCGGTCTATTGTATTTCAATAGCGCTTTGGGTAGATGGGATTCCTAAAGTTGGTTTGGTCAAAGAAGTGGCAAAAGGAGAGTTATTTTGGGCAACAGAAGGGGGAGGGGCTTTTCTGGATGGTAAAGAATTGAAAGTTTCGGATGAAACCGATCCTTCTAAATCTTTAATTGGAACAGGCTTTCCATACACTGCTTTTGAACATGTAGAGGACTATCTGAACTTGCTAAAAAGCCTGATGCAAAACACTCACGGATTAAGAAGACCCGGAGCAGCTTCCTATGATCTTTGTTGTGTTGCCGCGGGCAGATTCGAAGGTTTTTTTGAATATGGCCTAAGTCCGTGGGATGTTGCGGCCGGAGCATTAATTATAAAAGAAGCCGGTGGATTAGTAACAGATTGGGACAATGGAGATGACTGGTTGTTCGGGCAAAGTATAATTTCCGGGAATGCTGGTATAGTTCATTTTTTACAAACCCAGATAACTCAGAATTTTAAATAAGTGAGGTTTCAGTGCCTTGCAGTAAGTTTATTGTTACTGTTGCGTATTCTGTATCCGGAAATTTTCTGCAAAGTTTGGTATTTGCAACTAAACCTGCTTCATTGATAATTTTGTTGAATACATCCACTTCTACTATATATTGATCAGAAAAACCATGAGTGGCATCGTACGCTGTTGCAGCAGTCTTGCCAAGATTATTTGCTGTTACATTTGGCGGAACGGTATGAAGTTCAATAACCAGTAAGCCAAACTTTTTAATGTAAGGCTCCCATTTTCTGAAATGCTCGAGTAAAGAATCTTCAATTGTGTTGTTGCTGATTCTCTTACCACGAAATGCAAAAGCTCCTGTTGACTCACTTACTCTGTTTTGAGTTTTAATTACGGGTTCTTCATAGATCCTGTTGTGGTCCAGAAAAGTTCTGACATTCAAAAGATCTTTCAGATCAACATCGTAATTTTCGATCAACTCTTTGGCGAGAAGATCAGGTTTTCCAATGTCTCCCCATATAACTTTTGCCCAGATATCAGCTTGAATAAGATTGGCCTTTGTGATCTTTAAAGCCGCTTCGTTATAATCTGAGCCCACAAGTATAAGAGGATGTTCGTCTAACATTTTCCCACGAAGAGTGTGTTTTTCGATTACATCAAACAAATGCTGAATAAAAGCTCCGTTACCACATCCCATATCCAGCACACCCTTGGGTTGATCAGTAATTGGTTGATTAAAAATCTCGATGATAATTTCGTCCACTATTTTAAAATAGGAGGAATGAGCACCGCCGCTTCCCCAAACATTCATTTCACGATCCACGTGTTTTTCAGGTTCGCCGGGCTTTGTATCTCTTATTTTTTCAGGATCTCCGAAAATGAGTTCTTCAACATTTCTGAACATAGGTAAGTAAGAAACGGTAACTCCGTATGCACTTGCTCTTTTTGCGAAGAACAATCCTATATCTGTAAACTGATAGGTGCCATTTTTTTCCTTGAACCATCCCAGATATCGTAACATATCAAGGATCTTCTTGAATCTCTCCGGTTCTTCATGGAATTCTTCGGGTCGGAAGTTTGCTTCCATAAAATATTTATGAAACATACCGCTCATTCCAAGAAAAACGATAACCGGTCCTAAAAGAACTCCTTCAATATGTTTTAAAATCTGCTGTTGTACTTCTTTTTCAATTCCTTTTACACTTAGATCTATGCCATAACTTTCCTGATAACCGGAGAAAGCTTTTCCCATTTTGGATAAAGGTATATCTCCGAAATTTTTGGGATGAAGTCCTTCGTAATAATTGATCAGCTCTACGGCATCCTCATAAAGGGGGATATATTTACAAGCGAGTTTGGTCTTTTGGTTTACAGCAAAAGTAATTTTATCAGTTCTGTTTTCAATATTCTGAATTAACCAACCTTGTGAAGCAAGTATTCTGAGTGCAATATTCAAGTACCCTTCATTGGCATTGAATTTTTTAGAAATATCAGAAAGTGATACTTCTCCATTTTTGATCAGATAATCCAGAATCCCTTTCTTATAAAGGATCAAAGCCGAAGGCGCGGTTCCAATTCCATCTAAGTGACGGAATATAGTGCTCCGGTGTAGTTTTTGTTCGTTTTTGCTAAGCATCAGCGGTTAGCTTTATTACTAAAGAATTCATCAAAAGAAGATAAGGGAGAAGGTCCGTTATAATATTTCAGGGGCTCGCCAAATTCAAATCCTGCCAGATGACCAAAATAACGGGCTCTGGCTTCAAGCTGTTTGAAGTAAGATGGAGTAGAAATATAAGTCTCAGGTTCTTGCCCTGCATTTTCAACATTAAATTGTGTATCAAAAGCTAACACCGCTTTCTTTTTAGTTTCCCATGTCTCAGAAATATCAAAAACAAAATCAGGTTCGAATGGCCGGTCCTGCATATAATGTAAGATGTGTTCAGGTCTCCATTCCTGTAAGCCTTTGGTTTCAATTTTCCTGAGTCCTGAATAGAATAAAGAATCCAAAACCAGTTGAGTAGACTTTCCATGATCAGGATGCCGGTCGTGAGGAGCTCCGGTTATACAAACAACAGGCTGGGTTTTTCTGATTTCAGTAATAATTTTTAATTGATTAGCTCTGGTATTTTCAAGTATTGAATCTCCAAGGTCTAGATTTTGTCTGTAAGATAATCCCAGAATATCGGAGGCTCGTTCTGCTTCCTTTTTTCTGGTTAGGGTAGTTCCTCTGGTGCCCATTTCACCCTCCGTAAGATCAACTACACCCACTTTTTTGCCCTGATCTGTCAACGTACATATTGTTCCCCCAATATTTAATTCCGCATCATCCGGATGAGCTGCAAATACTAAAATATCTAGTTTCATAAATAGAGAATTTCACCAAAAATTAATTCTTAAGTTACTGCAACGTAATTGTATTACGCTCGTACTAGCTCGTCAATTATACCAAATTATCTTATGAGATTTTTAAATAGCTTGCTCGAAGGAATTAAGATTGCTTTTTTAGCTCTCAGTATCAATAAAACCCGATCTTTCCTCACAGCACTCTGTATTATTATAGGCATTACGATGGTAACTGTTGTTGACGCAGTAACTACCGGGATGGATGAAACTTTTGATAACAGCATGGCAATGCTGGGTACAAATGTGGTTTACATTGAAAAATGGCCATGGGATGATGATATGGATTGGTGGGAAATTGCGGGACGAAAGGAGATGCAAATTGATTATGTTGATTTTCTGACAGAGAGAAGCCGTTATGCCAGCGATATTTCTGCTGCTGCAAATCTAAATGTTAATATCAGGTATAAAGAGAATAACGCCGAACGTGTACAAATGAGTGGTACTACATCAAATCATCTTGAGATACAAGGCTTGGATATTGCAGAGGGAAGGATGTATACACAGGAAGAAGTTAGAACAGCAGTGAATGTGGTTGTAATCGGGGCATCATTAAAAGAAGCTCTTTTTGAAGAACAGGATGCACTTGGAAAACAGATCCGAATTGGTGGACAAAGATTCATAGTTATAGGAGTACTTGAAAAGCAAGGAAGTTTTTTAGGCCTTGGAGATGCCGACAATGTAGCTCTTATTCCTATTTATGCCTACAGTGAGATATACGGGTTAAGAAGAGGAATTCAAATTGGAGTTAAATTTCCGTCAGAAGAAGCTTTATTAGAAGGTGAATATGAAATTGAAGGTTTGATGAGACAAGCCCGGCAATTGGATGCGGCAGAAGAAAATGATTTTGCAATTAATAAACCCGAAGCTTTTAAAGAGATTTTAGAAGGATTTAAGAACGGTCTTTATGCAGTGGGCTTTGGGTTAGTTGCTCTTTCTTTACTGATTGGAGGAATTGGTGTAATGAATATCATGTTCGTATCTGTTAGGGAACGAACTAAAGAAATAGGAATACGTAAAGCAGTGGGAGCAAAGTCTTGGGAAATATTGTCTCAGTTCTTAATTGAAGCAATTGCAATATGTGTGGCTGGCGGAGTTTTTGGTGTTGCTTTAGCTGCAATAGCCACATTTTTTATTGATCAGGCATTTACTGCCACTATGAATTTCGGAGTTATAGCGATTGCTTTCTTAATCTGTACCATGGTTGGATTAATATTTGGATTTATTCCTGCATATAGAGCTGCAAAATCAGATCCCATTGAATCACTTAGATTTGAATAATGAATTTTAAAGAAACTTTTTCACAGGCTTTCGGGTCTCTTAAAGCTAATAAGATCCGTTCTTTTTTAACACTTCTTGCATTGGTTATAGGAGTTTTTTCGGTAATTGTATCAACAACTGCAGTAGCGGTACTTGATAACTTTTTTACAAATACAATGTCGATTCTGGGCAGCGATGTAATTACCGTTCAGAGAAACCCGGCTGTTCAAATGGGTCCGAGAGATGCTAGTTTAAGAAACAGAAAACAAATTAAATTCGACGATGCTGAAGCTTTGGATGAGCGCATGAAAATCGGAGAAGGGATGACTCCTGTAACTAGTTTCAGTTTAACCAAAGTTGTTTATAAGGATAATGAAACTGATCCGGATGTTAGAATAAGAGGTGGTAACAGCGAGTACTTTACAAATAATGCATATGAAATAGAAGACGGTAGGAATTTCAATGAAGAAGATATACAGTATGCCAGACAGGTAGCAATTATTGGTAAAGATGTTCAGAATGAAATATTTCAAACAGAATACCCGCTTCAGAAAACAATACGCATTGATGGGCGTCCATATACTGTTATTGCTGTTCTTGAAAAGAAAGGACAAATATTTGGTCAATCATTCGATAATATGGTAGTAATTCCTTACACCGCAGGAATTAATGCCTATGGCGGAAACAGAGGTATTGGCATTCAATTAAGAGCTCCTGAAATCGCAAAAATTCAATCAACTATTGATGAAGTTACCGGGATAATGCGGGTGATAAGAAATGTAGGTCCGGCAGACGAGAATGATTTTGAGATTGTAACTAACGATTCACTTACAGGAACATTTGATCAGTTTACATTTATACTTTATTTCGCAGGCTTTGCGGTTGGGTTTATCACTTTGCTTGGAGCAGGTATCGGAGTTATGAATATTATGTTGGTTTCTGTAACTGAGAGAACCAGAGAAATTGGTGTGAGAAAAGCAGTAGGAGCTACCCGAAAGGCGATTGTAAATCAGTTTCTTATGGAAGCTGTCTTTATATGCCAGATTGGAGGTTTGATTGGTTTACTTGCTGGAGTTGCAGGTGGAAACATTATGGCGATTCTGATTGATACAGAACCGGTGATTCCGGCAATGTCGCTGTTTATAAGCTTTTTTGGTATGCTTTTAATAGGGTTGATATTTGGTGTATACCCCGCTTTTAAAGCCTCAAAGCTGGATCCGATAGAAAGTTTACGCTACGAATAACTTTTTGCAAAGGAACGATTTAAGCTTCCGTTCGTATTTGTTATCTTAAAAGAAAAAGGGCAATCATTATGAATGATGAAATCGTAAAAAATGTAACCGATAAGCTCGATCTTGCACTGGAAAGGGGTAAGCAACTTATTGAAGATGAAGATGTTCAGGAAAGAATTCAGGATCTGAAGAATGTAGCTGAAGATACTGTCCGGAAACATCCGATTAAAAGTATATTAGTAGGACTTACTGTTGGATTTTTGGTGGGTAAAGCTCTTTCTGGAGATGATGATTAATTATGGATCAACTAACCCAACGTATTAAGCAAGTATCAAACGAATTAAAAGGATACGTGGAAACACGCATTGAACTTTTGATTCTAAATCTGAGTGATAAAGGAACGCTTTGGTTAGGCGATCTGATACAGCATACTTTTAATTTAGTTATACTCGGAACCGGATTGCTATTTGGATTGATCGCACTTGGATTTTATTTAGGTGAGGTTTTGAATAGTATGCCGGCAGGTTTTGGAATTATAGGTGGGTTTTTATTTTTAGTTGGGTTGATCCTTATAGTCTCCAAGCCAAAAAATATATCCAGAAAAATTCAATCTCAGATTATGCACGACGTAATTGAAGCTTTAGACGCTAAAAAGGATAACGAAGAAATTAAATTTCTGGAAGAAAATAAAAACAGGGAATCGTAATATGGGTAGTTCAAGAGTATCAGAAATCGAGAAAAAGAAAATCGAGTTAGAAAACGAACTTGCCCGTATACAGGAAGGGATTGATAAATCTATTGATGGAGTAAAGGAAGAAGTAGTTGAGAATTTGGATCCGAAAACTATCATAAGAAAATATCCTCTTCATGTATTGGGAGCTTCTGTTTTAGTAGGTTTCCTGATAGGAAAGCCAAAATCGTCCGGTTCTTCATCGGATTCATTGATTGCATCCGAGCTAAAAAAAGCTTTTGCCAAAAAAGGGTTATCAATGCTTAGTGATCTCATCGAAAGAAAAATGAATTCCCGAGAGAAATAGAGATAAATCTCGCCTAAACAATCGGGATGTTTTTCAATTTGCTTAAAAATATCCTCAAATACTGAAACTATATATTTATCAATTCGTGAAAGCGAATCATAAACACAAAAAGAATATTTCAATGAAAAAACTTTTTCTTTTAGCGGCATTTTCTGTGCTCTTCATCAGCACATCCATTACAGCACAACAAAAAAGAACTATTACCCTTAACGAAGCAATTCAACTTGCTTTAGAAAACAACTACCAGCTTAAACAAGCAGAAAACAATTTAGACCTCGCTGAATACAGAATCTTAAGTGAGAAAGCAGATTTTTTACCAAGTCTGTCTTCAAGAGCTAACTATTCTACACAAGCTGGTCAACAGTTTGTACAGGAAACGCTAACATTTACAGATCTTACTTCTACAAGTGGAAGTGCTAGTATTAATGCTAGTATTCCAATTTTTAACGGTTTTAATAACATTTTAACTCTGAGGTCAAGTGAGTCCAGTAAACTATCAAGTGAGGAAAACCTCAAAAGAGCAAAAGAAAATATTATTTTCGAAACTGCAACCCGTTTTCTTACCGTGTTGTTGAATAAACAACAGCTTGAAGACGCAAAAGAAAGCTTAGAAACTTCTGTAAAGCTGTTAGAACAAACTAAAGCTCAAGTTGAAGTAGGATCCAGACCAAGTGTTGATTTATTCAATCAGGAAGCTACAGTTGCTAATGACGAATTTACCATTACTCAAAGGGAAAATGCTTTGAAGCTTTCAAGATTGCAGTTAGTACGCTCTTTACAAATAGATCCTTTAGTTGAATACGAATTTGCTGTTCCTGAATTTGATCCAGAATCATCAATAACTTCATCAACTGCAGGCTTGCAAATCAATGCTTTGGTTAATGAAGCTCTCACTAATCGTTCGGATCTTAAAAGCTCTGAGTATAATATCGAGTCGTTAGAGTATCAGCTTCAAATTGCTAAAGGTGCATTATATCCTACGTTAAATGGTAGTGCCTCTTTGTCGTCCAGTTATAGTGATCAAGCTACTATTTTGGTTGGTAGGGATCCAAATACGAACGATCCTATTTTTGAAGATGTGAATTTTTCTGATCAGTTTTTTGATCAGCGTGTTAACAAATCTATCGGTCTTTCTCTCAATTTGCCAATTTTCAACAATTGGAACAGAATGACTCAAATCCAATCTGCACAAGTAAACTTGAAGAATGCTGAACTTGGTCTCGAAAATACGAAATTACAGGTGATTCAAGAGATTACACAAGCTTTAAACGACTACTCTTCTTATTCAGCGCAACTTAAGGCTTCAGAAAAATCTTTGATAGCATCAGAAAAAGCTTTTGAAACACAACAAGAGCGGTATAATGTTGGGGCGAGTACACTTATTGAATTAAGTCAGGCACAAACGCAATATTTTAATGCTCAATCTGCAAGAACCAGTGCTTTATATAACCTGATCTTTCAGGAAAAATTACTGGATTACTATGTAGGTAAACTTTCGGGCGAAGACATCAATTTTTAATAAATAACGAAATAAATTTTTAGAGGGAAAATGGCAAAAAAAGGATCATCAACGGGCAAAATACTTTTATACTTCGGAATTTTTCTGATTGTTATAGTTGGTGCAGGTTTTGGATTAAGAGCAGCCGGTGTAATAGGTGGAGCTGAGGAAGGAACCACGGTGGAGACAGAAAAGGCGAAACTTAAAACAATAACCCAACTCGTATCTGCTTCCGGAAAAATTCAACCTGAAGTGGAAGTTATTATACGTCCGGATGTTTCCGGGGAAATCATAGAACTAGCTGTGAACGAAGGCGATTTTGTTCGTAAGGGAGATCTTTTGGTGCGTCTTAAGCCGGATATTTTTAAAGCCAGAATTGACGACCTAAACGCAGCATTGCTTACTCAGAAAGCACGATTGGAACAAGCCAGAGCCAGTATGATTCAAGCTGAGGCAGCTCATCTGAAAAACAAAGAACTTTATGAGAAGGATATAATCTCTGAACTTGATTTTATACAAACCAAGTCGAATTATGAGTCACAAAAAGCAAGTTTAAAAGCATCTCAGTACCAGATTCAAAGTGCTGAAGCTCAGTTGAGAAAAGCAGAAGAAGAATTGGAACAAACGGTGATACGTGCTCCACAGGATGGTACAGTTACAGGTTTGGCTGTTGAATTTGGAGAAAGAGTCTTGGGTAATTCACAAATGGCAGGAACAGAAATGATGCGCGTTTCCCTGTTGGATAAAATGGAAGTTCTGGTTGAAGTGAATGAAAACGATATCGTAAATATTTCATCACTTGACACTACACGAATTGAAGTGGATGCATATCCTGAAAGAAGATTTAATGGCATCGTTACTGAAATTGCAAATTCTGCCAGAATAACCGGTGCAGGATCTAACGAGCAAGTAACTAATTATCAGGTAAAGGTCAGAATTATCACCCCTCACAACCTTTCAATGTCAGGCGCAGAGTTAGTTCAGTCTGAAACCGCTGAAAATCCCGAAGAAAATTTTTCGCCTAATTTTAAACCGGGAATGTCAGCTACGGTTGATATAGAAACCAAAACAGCTAAGAATGTAGTATCTGTTCCGATTCAGGCCGTTACTGTAAGAGATTTTGCAAAGGATAAGAAAGACAGAAAGAATAATTCTGAAGATGATTCAACTAATTCAGAAGATGGGTCGTCTGATGATGTAAATGATAATCTCATCATTAAAAAGGAAGATATAAGAAAGGTAGTATTCATCGTAGAAAATGGGGCTGCAGTAAGATACGAAGTTGAAACAGGAATCAGTGATAACACCCATACTCAAATTCTAACAGGCGTAAATGCTGGTGATGAAATAGTAATCGGTAGTTACCGTACATTGTCTAAGAATTTAGAGAATGGCGATAAAGTAAAGGTGGATAATAACTCAGATTCATTCGCTTCAATTAACTAACAGGGCACAATGTCAAAAAGACCAATAATTCAGATTAAAGATCTTACCAGGTTTTATCAAATGGGAGAAACCGAAGTAAGAGCTCTCAACGGTGTAACTTTCGATGTACTCGAAAATGAATACATTGCAATAATGGGTCCATCCGGATCTGGTAAATCAACATTGATGAATATGATCGGTTGTTTAGATACTCCCACAGGTGGAGAATATATTCTGAACAATAACCGTGTAAGCCAAATGGATGACGCCGAGCTAGCTGAAGTAAGAAACAGAGAAATCGGCTTTGTATTCCAGACATTTAATTTACTTCCCAGAACAACGTGCCTTGCAAATGTGGAACTGCCATTGATCTATGCCGGGGTAAAAGCTTCGGAGCGAAAGGAAAGAGCTTCAGAAGTGCTTACAAAAGTAGGATTGGGTGACAGATTAGATCACAAACCAAATGAATTATCCGGAGGACAAAGACAAAGGGTTGCTATAGCCAGAGCTTTGGTCAACGGGCCTTCGATACTCCTTGCAGATGAACCCACAGGAAACCTTGATACCAAAACCGGGGATGAGATCATGCTCCTGTTTGAGGAATTATATAAAGCCGGAAACACCATTATACTGGTAACTCATGAAAACGAAATTGCAGAGTATTCCCGAAGAATTGTAAGATTAAGAGACGGGGTAATAGAGTCTGACGAAAAAGTTGCAAACCCTGTTTTAGCAACACATTGATTAAAAAGATATAAAAATAAAAAAGCCGCTTGTCATTCGACAAGCGGCTTTTTTTGTAGTTTAAGTTCCGGTATAATTATCTGAAACTAATACCAACACCGGCATTAGCAGTAAAGTAGTTTGCTAAAGTAGCTTCACCGTAGAAAGCTAAAATACCAAGTCGTAATCTGAATCCACCCAATAAATGAACACTGCTTTCACTGTCTAATGAAAAATCAAAAGGATCTGTTATAACGTCATATCTGTTGAATGGAAGTTCAACCGGGTAATCGCCTTCAACACTTACATCCAGAGAGGCTTGTTGATACCCAACCCCACCATAAACTGATATAAAAGGTAACGATTTGCCTACGTAAGCATTTACTACCAGTGTATTTGTTTCTGTTCTAACGGCCTGATCAGAGAAGTCACCGGTTTCACCATTTGGTACAGAAGTTGGATCGGGGCGAACATCTAAATCAGCATCTAAATTAATTTTATTAAAACCTACCATCACAGATAGATCAACAGGAAGTAATTTACCCCCGGGTATATATTGATTTAAACCATGCTTAATTGCTCCACCAAGTACACTAAAACTTCCAAAACTGTCAATAGTTGTTTCAGGCACGAAACGAACAGTTACGTCAGTCGATTTTATTAATCCGACACTGGCTTGTACAATAGGAGCAGGAACAGCGGGTATTCCAAGTCCTTTTGGCATGTTAAAGCGGGATAGTTCATTGCCGTCATCATCTTCGATAATCATTTCAGGTCCTGTTGAGTTCTCGCCTGAAATAGTGGGAGTAATTGTATTATTAGGATCAGCAGGTCTGATATTCGTAAGAGCCAAAGGTGCGATATCAAACTCTTGATCTGAGGATGGAACTATAGCTAATGAAGGTCTAATCTGCAGACTAAAACCAAGAACTTTTTTAGGTTTTGAGCCTTCAGTAAAACCGGCGTTCAATCCGGTTCCAAAACCAGTTGGGAGCGGGCGGATATACTCTCTGGTTAGTAGTTCAGCATCAGCAGCACCGGCTCTTAAGAAAGCACCGATATCTCCGAATTGCGCTTTTGCCGGGCTAATAGCCATAAATCCCAGTACAAATGTACTTAGAATGATTTTTGTAATAGTCTTGTAGCGGTTTAACATATATTCTCCTGTGTTTATAATTATAGACTAATATCTGTATTATTTTGATTAGTTTGTATACCCTGATAGAGGTATTTGAAAATCTTAATTTTCCAGAGATTCCAGCATATTTATGTAGGAATGATATCTGTTCGGGTCTATTTCTCCATTTTCAAAAGCGGCGATAACACCGCACCCGGGCTCATGAATATGTGTGCAGGTATTAAACTTACATGATTCTCGTGGCTCCAACATTTCCGGAAAGTAAAGCGATAGTTCCCAGTCTTCAATATTTACCAAACCGAATTCCCGGATTCCGGGAGTGTCAGCGACAAACCCACCGATTTCCAAAGGTATCAGGCGTGCAAAAGTAGTAGTATGTTTTCCTTTATTAGACGAGTTGGAAACCTCACCGACTTTTAGATTATAATCCGGATCAATGGCATTTAGAATACTTGTTTTTCCCACTCCGGATGGCCCGATAAACGCAGAGATTTTACCTTGAAACAAGATCTTTAGTTGTTCAATTTGCTCTTTATTTTTAATTGAACAGGTATAGACCGGGTAACCAATTGCAGAATATACTTCTGCCATATCTTTCACAAAATCAAGATCTCCTTTTTTAGCCAGATCCATTTTGTTAATAATGATTCCTGCTGATACATCATATGCTTCACAAGTTACCAGAAACCTGTTGATAAATCCTTCATTCAGTTTGGGTCTTCTTATGGACTGAACAACAAAAGCCTGATCCAGATTAGAGACCAGGATATGTTCACCTCGTTTACCGTGTGTGGCCTGTCTCGTGATATAGTTTTGCCTGTCACAAATTTGCACAATATTACCTGAACCGTCATCATTCACTTCCAGTTCAACCATATCTCCAACAGTTACAGGATTGGTAACTTCTTTTTTATCCAAACGAAACTTACCCGGAAGTCGGCTGTTTATAATCTCATTTCCGGTATCAACTTTATACCAGCTTCCGGTAGATTCTAATACTCGTCCTTTTTGCATTCCTGAAAATAAGGAAGACTCTGCTATTGGCAAGGAGAAAACTTAAAATATTGGATAATTAGTTTTTTTTAGGTTCTTTTAGAATCAATTTTAACCACTTTAAACCTAATAAAATGCTCAGATTTTCAATTCTTCCGATATTATTATTTTTTCTCATCAACGGGATACATAATCCCGAACAGGAATTAGATCAATTCTGGGATGAAGCTTCAAGAACAGTAAAGGAAGGTGATTTTAAAGGCTATTCTGATACATTTCATTCGGATGCTGTTTTAGTAAATGGAATTTCTGAAAATAGTTACCCAATCGCTGAAGCTTTGGAAGGATGGAAAAAAGGATTTGAAGACACCAAAGCGGGAAAAATGAAAGCCAGTGTTGAATTCAGGTTTTCAAAAAGATTTCATAGTGAAACCACAGCCTATGAAACGGGAATGTTCAAATATTCTTCCCAACAAGAAGGTGCACAAGAAAGTACAGTATATATTCATCTTGAGGCTTTACTTATTAAAGCTGATAGAAAATGGAAGATTTTGATGGAACATCAGGTTTCGGTAGGTACAAAAGAACAGTGGAATAGTCTAAAATAAAAAAAGACCCGGTTAAGGGTCTTTTTAAAATTATTTAGAAACAGTCACATTTTCTAATTTTCCGTTTTTACCCGAGACTGAGTTTTTATGAGCATCACTTACTTTAAAAAACTCAGTAGGGTCGGTTTCCGGATTTTTTTCTAACATTTGATCCAGTAATTCTTCCATTCTTTCCAGATAGTTCACTTTTAGATCGCCGATCACATCTTTCTCGATCTCAGCAACATCTTTTTCGTTTTTCTTTGGAAGTAGTACTTGTTTGATACCCGCTCTTTTTGCAGCAAGAACTTTTTCTTTAATACCACCAACCGGTAATACTAATCCTCGAAGGGTAATCTCTCCGGTAAGGGCAATAGTTCCTTTTACTTTTCTTTGAGTAAAGATGGATGCTATCGCTGACATCAATGAAACTCCGGCAGAGGGACCGTCTTTAGGAACAGCACCTGCGGGAACGTGAATGTGAAGGTCCCAATACTTGAATGCTTCTTCAGGAATGCCAACTTCTTCAGCATGAGCTTTTAAATAAGAAATGGCCAGCATCGCTGATTCTTTCATTACATCACCAAGTTGACCGGTAATGTTCAGTTTTCCGGATCCTTTGGATACACTCGCTTCAATAAACAAAATATCTCCTCCAAACGGGGTCCAGGCTAATCCTGTTGCCACACCCGGAACTGTTGTTCTTTCCGCAGCATCGCTGAAATATTTCTGTTTTCCAAGAAATTCCACAATATCACTTTCATTAACGGAAAATTCTTCAATTTCACCTTTTGCGATTTTAGCAGCTACACCACGACAAACACCTGCAACCTGACGCTCTAAATTTCTAACTCCTGATTCTCTGGTGTATTGATCAATAATCTTATGAATTGATTTTTCATCTATAGAAATTTGTTCGGATTTGAGTCCGTTTTCTTTTACCTGTTTAGGAATAAGATACTTTTTAGCGATCTCAGTTTTCTCTTCAAGGGTATAACCGCTAATATTTATAATCTCCATTCTGTCTTTCAAGGGAGCAGGGATAGTATCTAAACTATTTGCTGTTGCAATGAACATTACTTTGGAAAGATCATATTCCAGCTCTAAATAATTATCGCTGAAAGTATCGTTTTGCTCAGGGTCAAGAACTTCAAGCAGGGCAGAAGTGGGGTCGCCTCTGTAATCTGATCCTACTTTATCTATTTCATCCAGCATGATAACAGGATTTCCTTTACCTGCTTTTTTCATTGAACGGATAATTCTTCCCGGCAGGGCGCCAATATACGTTCGTCTGTGACCACGGATCTCGGCTTCATCTCTAATTCCACCTAAGCTGAAACGCTCAAATTCTCTGTTTAAAGATCTTGCAATGGATTTCCCCAGAGATGTTTTACCAACACCGGGAGGGCCGTAGAAACACAGAATTGGCGCCTTCATGTCTTCTTTCAACTTCAGGACAGCCAAATATTCAATGATACGCTTCTTAACTTTTTCAAGACCATAATGGTCTTCATCCAGAACTTCTTTGGCGAATTTAAGATCCAGTTTATCTTCAGAATACTCATCCCAGGGTAAATCGAGAATCCATTCAACATAACTATGGATAATGCCATAATTCGGAGAAGCATTAGGCGTCATTTCTAATCTGCGAAGTTCCTTTTCAGCTTCTTCTCTAACGTTATCGGGAAGCTTTTTTGCAGCCAGTTTTTCTTTAAGCTTTTCTACTTCCTGATGCTCAGCATCTTCTCCAAGTTCTTCCTGAATGGCTTTCATTTGCTGACGGAGATAAAACTCACGTTGCTGGTCATCAATATCAGATTTTACTTTGGTCCTGATCTTTTCACTCATATCAAGAACCTGAACTTCCTGTTCAAGGAATTCCATTACCTTATTCAGGTTATCAGAGAATTTTTGAATTTCGAGCAGTTGCTGTTTTTTCTCAATGCCTACATTCAGGTTCGAAGAAATAAAATTCAACAGAAAAGTAGGGCTGTTGATATTATTTACGGCAATTGTTGCTTCAGATGGAATATTAGGGGACAGGTTAATGATCCTTGTTGCCGTTTCTTTGATGTTCCTGATAGAAGCATCCAGCTCTACTCCCTGAATATCCATTTCTTTTGGAAATGCTTTTACTTTGGCTTTAAAAAAGGGATTGCTTTGCGTGAATTCTTCTACTTCAAACCCTGACTTTCCCTGAATTACAATACTTTTACTGCCGTCCGGCATCTTTATGAGCTTTATAATGCGAGCCATGGTTCCAACTCGATGAAGGTCTTTATCTTCCGGCTCTTCAATGTCTTCATCTTTTTGTGTTACCACGCCAATGATCTTGTCGCCTGCGTAAGCTTCTTTCACCAAAGCAAGGGAGCGATCTCTTCCTACCGTAATTGGTACTACCACCCCGGGAAACAAAACAGTGTTTTTCAGAGGAAGTATAGGAAGTTCATCCGGAATTACAGATTCGGTAAGCTCCCTTTCTTCTTCTTCAGACATTAGTGGTATAGCTTGTTCAAAATCATCAAAGCTAGCATCTGATTCATCAAAACTATCAAACGTATTAAATCGGTCTTTCATAAATGTTATTTCAAAAATTTCTTTATTAATGCAATTAACGCAAATACAAAGCCAAACTCAGGTATAATACAAAGCGTCATGCTTTTTGAGTTGCTGGCAGTAAGCCAAGGCAAAGTGTCAGTTACAGATGAAACTGTAGTACCGCAACGCCTGCTCCGGATATATTTGTAGCGGATGTAAATGATCGGGCTGATACACTCAGACCAAAAGACAAATCCCAAAATCTGGTTTCTATAGCAGTACCTACGTTAAAAGATCCGGGTAAACCCGGAGTAAATTGAAGCCCACCTCTTAAGGGTAGAAAATTTAAAGGTCTTATTTCGGTTCCCAGTGAAGTGACCAATCTGGTAGAATTAAAAGCATTATTGGATATTCCTATACTCATATCTCCCATCAGCTTGATTCTGTTTAGCTCTATTAAAATTCCTCCGTTAAATGAAGTGGGAAGAAGTGTTGAGAAAGAACCGGATTCAAATTTTTCTCTGTTATCCATAAATGGATTACCATCTCCATATTGTTCAGTGAAGTTAATGAATTGTCCGGGGGCACCTGCAAAATACTCATCTGAGACAGAAGGAAAGCCGTTAGATTGAGAAGAGGAGGTAGTTTCTTCTAAAAATAATGTTTGGTCGTTATATCTTACAAAACCAATATCATTTATGGAAAGTGAAAGGCGAATAGATCGCTTTGTTCGCTGCATGTTTGAGTTAAGTGTGGATAAATCACTTCCAAAAGTGAGTAAATATGTGAATCCTACATCTACACCAATGCCAAATCCATGGATGTTTGTAAGCTCATCCTGAAATGATTTCAAAGACTCATCAGAAGCCTCAGAAGCACTTGTTCCATTCAAATATGCTTGAGTTGCAGCAGTTAAATTTCCAGCTGATTGATAATTAAATTCCTGAGTCCTGTTTATTTCAGAGGCATCATTTTCACGTGTGTATTCATTTCGCCATTCTGTATTTTGGTATGGACCCGCTAAGATAAATTTAGGAGCAATGCCAATCAGGAAATTATCCAAACGAGAACTAAGTCCATTGATCAATTTTGCTGACTCCGAATATCCAATCGAAACCTCATGAAGTACCTGATATCTGTGAACAAGGTCCTGGTTCGATATAGAGACATTATTTTCTACAACTAATTGACCTGTATACCAATTCCTTCCTGCTTCAAAAGTTGAACCCACTCTGGTTCTGGTTGCAAGAGAATATGCACGGTTATTGCTTATCCAGTTTACCCCGAATGTAGTTGCATCAAAACGAGACTGATGGACGGAATTCAAACGTTCTCTTTTATAATGATTATCAATGATCAGTTCTCTGTTTGCCTGAGTGAGTTCAAAGTCGCCAACACTAAACTTGTTAAAATATTTGAGATAATTATCTTTCTGATCTTCCGGATTTTCAAAATTCAATACTCCATTAAAAGTTGAAGTACCTGATAAAAACCCGATATCCACAGTTTTTTTCCTATCGTTAATCAGCAGGTTTGCAGGATTGTAGAAATTAGCATTAAAATCTGTGATATAAGTAGTTCCACCACCTCCAAGAGCTAGATTCTTGGGTGTTAAAACCGGTTGTGCAAATGTACTATTTACACAAAAAATGCCCATAAAAATGGATAATATAACCTTCCACATAATTATTAAAAGCCGTCCTTTTACTAACCTATAACCTTAAGTGGTGCTGCTTTCAGCATCAACTTTTTTTGTCCTCTTGACTTGAAAAATACAACAACTTTGGTATCCATTCCTAATCCGGTTCTGCTTATAATCTTTCCGGGACCGAATTTTGCGTGTTGGACAATAGCTCCAACCTGAAAAGGATCGTCTCCTTCCTGAAGGTCATATTCTATAGTGCTGCCACTTGCTGATTTATAAGTCTTGCCACTAACGGGGGTTTCCCAATCATATTCTATTGAAGTTGAATTCGTCGATTTTTTTGGAGATGAAGACTCATCCAAAGTAAAACGATCTGCTTTTTGGGTTATGGTAGCTCCCGTTTCAGTACGTACGACCCCTGAATCTACTTCATCAATAAATCGTGAACGAATTTGTCGCTGTTCCTCACCAAACTTATATCTGTTTCTGGCATGGCTGAAATACAATCTTTCTTCAGCTCTTGTTATAGCTACATAAAATAATCGACGTTCTTCTTCTATATCAACCTCAAAACCAACCCGGGCTCCAACAGGGAAGAGGTTTTCTTCCAGCCCAACAACAAATACAGTAGGGAATTCCAGTCCTTTTGAACCATGAACGGTCATTAGTGTAATGGCGGGTTTATTTTCATCAAATTTGTCTGCATCAGTGATAAGACTTATTTCCTGTAAAAAAGCACTTAGCGAAGGGTTTGAATTCCCTTTTTCGTAATAAGCGATAGCATTCTGGAATTCCAGAATATTATCTCTTCTCATCATAGATTGTTGAGAATTTTCTTCAACTAAAGCCCGTACATATCCGGATTGCTCCAGTATGCTTCGGGTGGATTCAGTTAAACCAATTCCGTTTTCCATTTCGGAACGCAGTCGGTTTATCATATCTACAAACTCTCGAATACGAACTTTTGCAGGCTTGTAAACGTCCGTATTTTCCACATCCTGAAGAATGCTCCACACGGTGCGACTTTCTGAACGGGCTTTTTTTCTCAGGTCCTGAATGGATTTGTTGCCAATTCCCCTTGATGGTTCATTGATGATTCTAATCAGATTCGTTTCATCATTAGGATTCACCAGCAAAGTCAGATATGCCAGTACATCTTTAATTTCTTTACGCTGATAGAAAGAGAGACCGCCTACCAATTGATACGCCAGATCACGTCTTCTAAGCGCTTCTTCAAACACACGGGACTGATAATTGGTACGATAAAGTATCGCAAAATCATTGTTGTTATATCCATGACGAAGTTTAAGTTCATGAATATAACTGGCCACTCTGTTTGCTTCATCTCTCTCATCATAATTATCCAGAAGGATTACCGGATCGCCATAATCCTGCTCAGTCCAAAGTGTTTTATCAAGTTGTTTTGAGTTCTTTTTTATGATAGAATCAGCACACTGAAGAATAGATTTTGTTGAACGATAGTTTTGTTCTAAAGGAATCTGAGTGGCGTCCTCATAATCTCCCTGAAAATTCAGAATGTTTGAAATATCAGCTCCACGGAATGAGTAGATGCTTTGTGCATCATCACCAACAACACAAATATTTCCATATTTCTTGGCCAGCATTTTAGTGACCTTATACTGAGCATGATTAGTGTCCTGATACTCATCGATCATAATATATTTGAAGCGATTTTGATAGACTTCCAGCACTTCAGGAAATTCTTCAAATAATTGAATAGGTTTTACCAGCAGATCATCAAAATCCATGGCGTTGCTTTCCTTTAACCGTGTGATATAAATTTTATAAACCCGGGCTGTGATGTCATCCAGTGTGCTTCCAACAAACTTATTTTGATAAGTGTCCGGATCGATAAGTTGATTCTTTGCGTCACTTATCTTGTTACGGATAGTTTTCGGCTTGATTTCTTTTGGGTCAAAATTCAATTCCTGAAGAATCTGTTTAATAACGGTTTCAGAATCACTGGTGTCATAAATGGTGAAATCCTTACCATAACCAATTCTATCAGCTTCAAACCTCAGGATCTTTGAAAAAATAGAGTGGAAGGTTCCCATCCATAGTTTAGAAGCTTTATCGCCTATCAACCCTTTGATCCGGTCTTTCATCTCACGAGCCGCTTTATTAGTGAAAGTGAGCGCTAGAATCTCATTCGGAGCGGCTTTAAACTGCTGAAGAAGATAGGCAATCCGAAAAGTCAGAACACGAGTTTTTCCACTGCCCGCACCTGCAATTATAAGCAACGGTCCATTGGTATGTGTAACCGCTTTACGTTGCTGTTCATTAAGTCCTTTAAGGAAATCAGGTTTACCCTGAGGTTCTTCAGATTGTAGGGTGAATTTTTTCATTAATGAGAATTATCTCTCTTTTCGGTCGTCATTCAGAGCGAAGCGATGAACCTTCAAAACTAAAATAATCATAAAGTAGTAGTGAAGATCCTTCGGAAGTATCCTCAGGATGACTATAATTTGAAATTACTGAAAATCTTTCAGCTGTTCTTTTAGCTTTTCAAGGTTTGCTTCACCATCGCGTTTTTTGTTTCGTTCGTTTTCAACAACAGCTTCGGGTGCATTATCCACAAAATTAGAATTACCCAGTTTTGCGTTAATGCCTTTAAGCCAGCCTTCAATGCGCTTGATTTCTTTTTCAATTCGTTCAATTTCCTTGTCTACATCCACCAGGTCAAACATCTGAACGTAGATCTCATCATTACCAACCAGAGAAGAAGCACAGGCCTTTGGTTTTTTAAGATCAGTAGCAATAAACAAGGATTTTAAAACTTGTAGCTTTCTGAGGATCCATTCGTTTTCTTCAATTTTTTCAGCATTAGAAGACTTGATGAGTACTTCAATATCTTTCTTAGGTGAAACACCCATTTCAGAGCGGATATTTCTTAACGCAGAAATCATTCCCTGAATACTCTCGAACAGGTTTACATCTTCCGTATTGATCTTGCTTTCATCAAACTCAGGCCAATCTGAAACACACAATGCTTCCTCTGAAGATCTCTCATCAATATGCTGCCAGATTTCTTCACTGATAAACGGCATAAATGGATGGAGTAGCTTCATCAATTGCTCAAACATTCCTAAAGCAACATTCAGACGCCCTTTATCAAACTTATCACCATAATTAGCCGGTTTAGCAAGTTCGATGTACCAATCACAGAAGTCATCCCAGATCAATGAATATACTTTTTTGAGGGCATCATTCAGTTTATAATTCTGAAAATCCTCTTCAACTTCTTTGATAGTTTGATGGATGCGAGACATCATCCAGCGATCTACCAGATTTTCGGGATCTATTTCAGTAGTCGGATTGTATTCAACATCATCTTCCATATTCATGGATAAAAAACGGAATGCGTTCCAGATCTTATTGCTGAATTTACTTCCCTGCTCACACAATTTTGAATCGAAGGGGAGATCATTGCCTGCAGGAGTTGCAAACAACATACCCATTCGAATTCCATCCGCTCCAAAATCTGAAATAAGCTCTAAAGGATCAGGGGAGTTTCCTAAACTTTTACTCATCTTACGACCTTGTTTATCTCGAACTATTCCGGTGTAATACACATTCTTGAATGGTAACTCTCCGCGATATTCATATCCGGCAATGATCATTCTGGCTACCCAGAAGAACATGATTTCCGGAGCTGTAACCAGATCATTGGTAGGATAGTAGTAATCTACTTCGTCTTTTTTATAGAATCCATCGAATACAGAAATAGGCCATAACCAGGATGAAAACCATGTATCCAATACATCTTCTTCTTGCTTCAGATCATCAGCACTAAGGCTTTTGTTACCTGATTTTTCTTTGGCTGCTTTTACTGCTTCTTTCAACGTTTTAGCAACAACAAAATCGTCAGCACCTTCACCGTAATAATAGGCAGGAATACGATGCCCCCACCAAAGCTGACGAGAAATACACCAGTCACGAACGTTTTCCATCCAGTGGCGGTAAGTATTCTTAAATTTCTCCGGATGAAACTGAATGTTATCATTCATCACGTTTTCAAGAGCAGGTTCGCTTAGCTCTTTCATTGCTACCCACCATTGTAGCGAAAGCCGGGGCTCAATGACAGCATCCGTTCTTTCAGAATAACCAACTTTGTTCTTGTAATCTTCCACTTCAATAAGGTTACCTGCTTCATCAAGATCTTTCGAAATCTGCTTGCGAACATCAAACCGATCCATACCAACATACAATTCTCCTTCTTCACTAATGGTACCATCCGCATTCATCATGTTGATGGTTTCAAGATCGTGGCGCTGTCCCAGATCATAATCATTCAGATCGTGAGCAGGAGTTACTTTCAGACAGCCTGTACCGAATTCCATATCTACATAATCGTCCAGGATGATAGGAACTTCACGATTTACCAGTGGAACGATCGCTTTTTTACCATGAAGGTGATTGTAGCGTTCGTCTTCGGGATTGATACACACTGCAGTATCTCCCAGAATAGTCTCAGGACGCGTAGTGGCAATAGTTACATATTCATCTGAGTCAACGATCTTGTAACGAACGTGATAAAGCTTGGAATTAACTTCTTTATGAATTACTTCTTCATCACTCAAAGCAGTTTTAGCAGCAGGATCCCAGTTGATCATCCTTGCACCACGATAGATCTTTCCTTTATTGTACAGATCGATAAACGTATCAATTACACTTTCAGAGTATTTGTCGTCCATAGTGAAAGTAGTACGATCCCAATCACAACTGGCGCCTAATTTCTTAAGCTGTTCGAGAATAATACCACCGTGTTCGTGTGTCCATTCCCATGCATGTTCCATGAACTCATCACGGGTTAAATCTGCTTTGGTAATGCCTTTTTCACGTAACTTTCTAACTACTTTGGCTTCAGTTGCGATAGATGCATGATCTGTTCCCGGAACCCAGCAAGTATTATAGCCCTGCATTCTGGCTTTACGAACTAATACATCCTGAATGGTATTATTCAGCATGTGTCCCATGTGTAACACACCAGTCACGTTCGGTGGAGGAATTACAACGGTAAACGGTTCTCTTTTGTCAGGTGTGGAGTGGAAATAATCATTATCCATCCAATACTGATACCATTTGTCTTCAACTTTCGAAGGGTCGTACTGCGCGGGAATGTTTTTGGGATTCGTTGATTCGCTCACTTTAACTACTTATTAAGGTCTTTCGCTTTTATAAAATTAGATGACATAGTTGTTAAGTAACAAAGTGACAGAGTGCTTTGTTACTTTGCAACTAAATCACTCTGTCACTTCTTCTTACTTTACTCTTTCCAATAGTACACCAAAATGTCCGTCACATCCATGTTTGTGAGGATAGGTCTGGTACGCCTTACCATTTTCGGTCAGAATTTCTTCAGGAACAAAATCTTCAAGCGGTTGCAGCTCAAAATTTCCTTCCATTTTATCCATCAGCTTATGGATTTGTTCCATGTTTTCCTCAGGCTCCAGCGAACATGTACTGTATACTAAACGTCCGCCAACTTTAACCATATTAGCTGCTTCTTCGAGTAGTTGCTCCTGGAGCTTAACAGCATTTTTCAAACCTTCCTCATCTCTTCTCCAGCGCAGATCGGCACGTTTACTTAATACTCCTGTTCCGGTACAAGGAGCATCTAAAAGAACAGCATCAGCAAGAGGAAGAGAAAGTTCAAGGATATCTCCACGGCGTATTTTGATATTCTCAGCACCAAAATTCAATGCATTTTCAGCAAGCAATTCCAGTCGTTCCGCTGAAATATCCACAGAAAGAATATCGCTTTTTGCTTCAGTCAGGTCAGCAATCATAATTGATTTTGTACCCGGAGCTGCGCAAAGGTCATATATTTTTTCGCCCGGTTGAGGATCCAACACAAAAGGAGCAAACCCTGCAGCCAGATCCTGAACATGGCACAATCCTTTAGCAAATAATCCTTTTTCTATGAAAGGCTGAACGGAATCAACTTTATAGAAATTAGGTAACCAATCGCTTGCTTCAAATTCGATACCCATCTTTTCCATCCTTAGCTCAAAGTTTTCCGGCTTGGTACGAATTGTATTTACACGAACATAATAATTTGGTCGGCTGTTGTTAGCCTGATATAACTGAAACGCTTCTCTTTCACCAAAACGCTTATTCCATCTGGCAACTAACCACTCAGGATGTGAGAAAGTAGTAGCTACTAATTTGGTTCTGTCTTTAAATGCAGGTTTAGGCAGAGCACCTTCTTCGCGTTGCATATTACGGAGAATTGCATTTACCAAATCACCGGTTTTAGAACCCAGCATATATTTAGCGATTTCAACTGCTTCATTAATAGCTGCATAATCCGGCGTGCTGTCCATAAACAGCATATCATAAATAGAAAGACGAAGAATGTTCTTCAATTCCGGTTTCATTTCCTCAATACCGATTGAAGAAAAATGATCAATAATGAAATCGAGGTAACTTCTCTTACGGAGTATATTCTGAACGTACTCTCTTACCTGAGCTTTTTCACGAGAATCCAACTCGTTTGCCAGTGAATAGTCCAGTTTTTTTTCGCGGTCAAATTCGATTAAGATTTCAACGCTGACGGATCGTGCTGATAATTCGGGTTCCAAGGTTCTCAGGATTTAAAAAATTGATGTTAGGTGCTTATAAAAAAAGGTGATCCAGTCACCTTTAGTTGCTTAAATGCGTGAAATAAAACAAGCTGGTTTTTTGCCAGCTTGCAGAATCCTTAAAGATAAAATATTAAGAGGGGAGTTGCTAATTAGAACTCATAAATTCACATCATTATTTATCTGATACCAGTCTATTTTTCTTGAAAAATACATAACAAGAGCTAAGATTTTGAACAAGCCAATGCTTCCCATTAATAATGCGTAGTCCTCAAGCTGTATAATTACATAAATAAACAGATACAGTACCGTAAGTATACCTGCCATTAATCCGGATAATGAATTGCTTTTCAATACAGTTTTTGTATAAGCTGATATTAAGCCAATAGTAAGGATGGAGGAAGCCAGGTAAGCAAAATTAAAAGTAGAGTGTTCTGATATGGATAACAGAAGAGTATAAAACAAGCATAAGGCTAAGCCAACCAAGATATATTGAATAGGATGTACTTTCTTTTTATTGATGATCTCTATGAAAAAGAAAACCAAAAAAGTTAAGCCTATAAAAAGAATAGCATACTTAATGCTTCGTTCGGATTTTTTGTAATTATCAACCGGTAATAAAAGATCCACACCAAAAGCTGATTCATGTACTCTGTGTTCCGAGTTAAGCCAGGCCTGTGGGTAATTTCTGTTCAAATGAAGAATATTCCAGTTTGCAGTGAAACCAGAATCCGAAACAGTTCTGCTATCAGGTAAAAAGGCACCGTCAAAACTTGGAGTAGTCCAGTTGGATCTCAGTTCAACATCCGTAACTTTTCCTACCGGAACAAACTGCAGGTATTCACTTCCTTTAAGCTTCAAATCAAAGGTAAAGGGTTCAGATGAAATATCTCCACTGTCGTTGATTGTAATATCCAGAGGAGCATTAATTCCTGAACTAATAATATTTGTTGTTACTGTACCCGGGTTAAAAATTTTAAGATCTTCTCCCCAGTTCAGATTTATTTGTTCTTCAATACCTCTAAGATCAGTAATACCGATGCTGAGGAAAGCGTCATCAAGGTGAAGATCTTCCGAATCGATATCAAACTCTTTGATATTTAATGATGAAAAATCACCATCAACTGAGATGCTGGAATTATATACAATGACTTCAAAAATACCCCGGTAACGTTTTTCCGGTGCTATGGAGCCCGAAATTTGGAGGTTTTCAGGAAGTATATTCAGATAGTCCGTTCTTTCAACCCATACATCTGTGGAATCTTTGGGGGAATATCTTTTTATGAGTTTGGTAAATGGAATTGTTAAAAACGGTCCGGTTATGGTCTGTTCTTTTCCCCATTTTTCACCAATCTCATTAATAGCTTCATTTTTAGTATGTTGCCTTTCGTATACTAAATTACTGATCATTGCTGCAGGAATAAGTAACAAAAGCGTTATGATGGCTATAAATACAGCTTTTATCATAACAGTATTTCGTTCTGAAAAGCTTTGTTTATTTCGACCGGAATTTTCAGGCATAGAGGTGAAGGTGTAGTTAGTAGTTTATCCTTTTTCCTTTCGGATACTCAAGCTCATAGTTTAATATAATCTTTTTTGTTCCATTCGGTTCGATTTTTAATTTCCATCTTATAATCCCACTGTTCTTATCAAGCTCGCCACCTGAAAGTTCTTTTGGAGATACCTTTATACTTTCATCAGTAGAAACAGGAATCTGATCTTCAATAATAATATCAATGGACTCCGATTTTGTATTCCTGATGCTGATCTCAAACGATAAGCTCTCTCTGGTTTTGCTTCCGAAAAACCGTCTTTCTTCAAAGTCTTTGAGTTTTTTTCTTTCGATGATGATGCGCTCATCTTTACCAAGAGAGATTTCTAAGGTGTCCAAAAGAGATGAGGGGTCTAAATAAGTGCTACCCACAAAACTGTTTTCAAAATATACATTTGCGTCACCTTCGATCAGGTTCAGCTCATCCCAATCTGTTAAATTCCCTATCAGATAAGCATTAGAAGACAGCTTCGGAACCGATGCATAGAGGTAGTCAGTTTGAGGGGTTTCTCTCTTGATCTCAAGCGTATGTTCCTTGCCGTCTGAAGGAACTGAATACGGACGCTCTATTTTATAACTGAATGAAGTTTGGTTAGAGATTTCCTGGTTTTGAATTGGAGCTGAGCTTACAAATACTTCATTCTCTACGGCAACTCCGGAAGCTCGTCCCTGTAATTTATCTGAAACTCCGGTAACAACGACTTCATCCAAACCAAAAACATCTGCTGCTAATAAAGCAAACACATTCAGTCCTGAATTATTAATCGAGAATCTTTTATTCAATGATCGATATCCAACATAATTGACCCTTAACGTATAAGTACCATTCGGAATGTTATCTAATTCAAAAAGCCCATCTACGGTAGTGCTTACTCGTTTATTGAGTTCAGGTATAATTACAGATGCTCCAGGAACAGGCTCGCCTGAAGTTTGATCCATCACTATTCCTTCAATAAGACCCCGCTCTTCAGACCGCCGAAATGTTGCTACCGAGTTTCCGCCGGAACTTCTGTTTCGCTTTTGTCTGGTAGTATAAAATCCTACATAATTCGGAGCTAATTCCGGCTTTTGCACATTCTGAGAGGGATCGCCGGAATTGATAGTAAATTGTACATTATTCCAGTCGTAGCCGGTGTTTTGATAAATGTTGGCTTTATAAGTGAAAGCCAAAGGTGCATTTATATTTTCCGAGCGAATATCGTAGCTTGGATTCCATCCAGAATTATATACCAAATACTGAAGCGAAAATTCAATTTCCTTTGCGGATTCCACTTCGATCTCAGCAACTACTTCTTTAAATCTGTTTCTGATGCTTCTGCCTTCTTCACGTATTCTGTTATTGAGTAATCTAACCCGATCATTAATGGTACTGATCTCATTATTTAACACAATTTTCTGTTCTTCAAACTCCAATAGTCGCTTTGAGTTAAGATCAAGAAGAGCGTCCAGTTCTGAAGCCGATAGTTTATGATTATTTGCAATGTTATTGGATGAATTCAATAAGGAAACATTACTGTTTATGACATTTATCCGGGCTCTTTTTGATGTTATCAAACGTTGAAGACTGTCCCTTTGTGAAGTCAATTGATTAACAAGTTTACTATTGGATCTCTCTTCAATAAAATTATTACGATGGGTGATCGAGAGCAATGTAAATGCGTCTTTTCCTTTCAGTTGAATACTGTTTGGGATCATTGATTCGGATAACTCCGTAAATACTACCACATTTTTTCCGGGAGATAACCGAACATCTGAATTTCGTTCGATTTGAGCCTGAGACCTGAAAACGGTTACATTTTCAATTTCTGATTTTACGATTACGCTATCTGAAGTTACCTGGTGAAAAGGCGAAGTAAGCAATAGGAGTATCAATGAAAGCATAGCTGAAAATTTGGTTGAGTTTGATCATTAACTTAAAAGAAATCAGTAATAGTATATATAAATATATTTATCGGGGTTCTTTGTAATATGCTTCAACAATTTTCGAGAAAAAGCAGAGAACGTTTTTTTAAACCTACCTGCCTGCAGGTCCCGTGCTGGTGAACCGGATGGAATTTGTTGGATGTGTCAATATCATCAAGTTACCCAGAGAGGATTTTAATCCGACCGGTACAAATTCGAAATTTATACCACCGTAGTGTGAGTAAAATCATTAATGAAAACAACAGAAAATCCGTCCACTATTCGTATCTTTGGATATGTTCAAAGTTCAAGACACCATTCTTACAGAAGAAATTGCAACCACTAAGTTCGCATGCGATCTGCCGCGATGCAAAGGAGCATGTTGTGTAGTGGGGGATGCGGGAGCTCCCGTTGTAAAAGACGAAATTCCTGTATTACATAAAGCCTATCGGTTACTGAAAGATGAACTGAGACCGGAAGCGGTAGAAGTTGCTGACAGGGAAGGAGTTGTCATCGGAAGCGAAAAAGCCGGATATGAGATTGCATGTGTAAATGAAGCTGAATGCATTTTTGTGAAATACGGTGAAGACGATGTGTCTTATTGCTCCATCCAACAAGCTTATTTTGACGGACGCATTGACTGGGAAAAGCCATTGAGTTGCCATTTGTTTCCGGTACGGTTAAAGAAGATATCCGACTTCGACTATGCCAATTTCGAATATGTAGACAGTTTGTGTTCGGCTGCTTGTGATAAGGGAAGCAAAGAAGGAATTTATTTATCCGATTTTCTGGAAAAACCACTCACCAGACGTTATGGGGAGGATTGGTACGACGAATTTAAAGCTGCCTGTAACTATATACGGGAACAGGCGGTAGACTAGACATGCTTCGGAATCAACAAAATATTAGTCAAAAACAGCAGCTTGGACAGCAGCAAAAACTGTCGCCACAACAACTACAGTTTATAAAGCTGTTACAGCTTCCTACCATTGCATTAGAGCAACGTATAAAAGAAGAATTAGAACTTAACCCAATTCTGGAAGAAGCCGAACCGGGTGAAATTCGTCAGGAACGTATCGAAGTAGAAGACGAAAAACCTGTTTCCGAAGAAAAAGAAGAAGGATTAGAAACGCTTGAAGAGCATGAAGTAGATTGGGATGAATTTGATTCCAATACAGAATATGAAGGAGAATCTTATTCTACGCCCACACATCCTGATATGCAGGAATGGCAAGATCTTCCCGATCCGTACCAGGCTTCTTTTTTGGAAGAACTGGAAAATCAGGTGGCGCTTCTGGATCTTACTGACGAAGAAGAATTGATAGCTGATCAGATACTTGGTTCCTTAGACGAAGACGGATACTTCCGGAGAGAGTTGGAAGCCGTGGCTGATAATATCGCTTTTAATCACAGTGTGTATGTGGAAGTGGAAGACGTAGACCGAATCAGGAAACAAATTCAATTACTGGAACCCATTGGGATTGCTTCTACAAGCTTGCAGGATTGTTTATTGGTACAGATCGAGCAGTCTTCCAATGAGCTGGATGGCAGAGAGTTAGCTATCGACATTGTTAAAGATGCATGGCAAGCTTTTGAGAAGAAACACTTCAATAAACTACTTCAGAAATTCAATGTGTCTGAAGAAGAACTGAAAGACGCTTTTGATGTGATCAAGGGAATGGATCCACGTCCGGGAGCAGTAGCAACCGGAATGGAAGAATCCCAGAATTACATTGAACCCGATTTTGAAGTGTACTGGAGAAATACGGATGAATCGGATCTGGATAAGGGAGAATTCATTATAAATCTGAATCAAAGAAATTCACCTTCCCTGCGGATTTCTCCTGATTACAAGGAGATGTGGAAAGACATCAAAGAAAAGAGAGAGAAGCCGGATCAGCAAACACAGAATTTTATAAAAGGAAAGATTGATTCGGCCAATTGGTTTATAGAATCCATCAAACAACGTCAGAACACGTTGATGAATGTGATGAAAACGATGGTGGCACTTCAGGAAGATTTTTTCAAATATGGCGACAGCCTGAAGCCCATGATCCTGAAAGACATTGCAGAGCGGATCGGGATGGATATCTCCACGATCTCAAGAGTGGTAAACGGAAAATATGTTCAAACTAACTTCGGTGTACATGAACTAAAGTATTTCTTCAACGAAGCGTTGGAAACGGATAGTGGGGAAGAGGTGTCCAACAGAGAGGTTAAAAACATTCTTCAGACCATTATTGATGAAGAGGATAAACGAAGTCCGATGAGTGATCAGGATCTTGCAAATCAGCTCAATGAAAAAGGATATAAAGTTGCCCGCCGAACGGTAAGTAAATATCGTGAGCAACTGAATGAGCCGGTGGCGAGATTGAGGAAGCAGATATAGATCACTGATTGGCTGATTTTCTTTTGTTTATGCTGATGATGTCTTCAACGAAAACCTTATCTAAAAATTGATTTGCTCTCTGGTTCTGAAGCAGCCCAAAAACCATTAAGAGAATTCAACATTACTTTGTATCCACTAAATAGATAGATAGGGAAGGAGAGATAAGCAAGACTCATGGTAGCATAAGCATGTACTTTCAATTTCACCAAAGGTGACTTGCTGGTTTTACCAAAGGTGCCCCGTTCACTTCACCAAAGGTGATCCGGGAATTCACCAAAGGTGAGCTCACAAGCGCATAGGAGTATCAGTCTTTGTGCTTCCTTATAAAAGAAAGAGTTCGTAGGCTAGCTTTAAGTGATGCATCAGGAGTGAAGTTGACCTTTCTGCGATCAAAGTCCTTGCTCCGAACTTTTTCAGGCTCTTCTACAGCACCCGTTCCACCCTGAATACGGAACGATCCAATTCCTTCCAATTCAACCATTTCACCATTATTGATACGGGTTTTGAGCTCATATCCAAGTGCATACAATACAGCTATAACATCAGCAGGATTCAATGTACATCGTGAAGAAATATTATCAGCTATTTCTTCGGTAGTAGCTTTACGCGTAGAAACTGTACGAGCGTAGGTAACAGTCTCCTGAATACCCTCTTTTTTGTAAGGGGCTTTTTGGGTAATAAAGATATAGGGAACAGCCATGACAATAGGTTTGATTACTATATAAATAGCTAACGTAACGGGGGTTAATCTTCGTATATGTACAGAATTATCTTAGTTCTTGTTTTATATATGTGTTTTACTATATTTTGGAACAGGTGAGTGATAAATCCCAAATTCAAACAATTATGATGTTTGTAGTGTTTATTGGGTGGTTTTTGTTGTTCGCCATAATAAACCTTCATTCGTCTAATAATATGTTAGGTGCAAATAATAAGTTCATAATAAATGATAGGTATGATATACACCACTAAGGAGCATTTTTTTTACTATTCTCTGTCATTATCAAGCAAAATTATCTTATTAGCACTTCTAATTTTTTCGGTGAATGATGTTTCAAAATTACTTGCCCAAGATTCTGATCATCTAAATTATTCATGTACACAAGTAATCGGGTTTAGCCAAGTAGGTCAAACCGGTTCAAAGGAACAGAGTGTTCCAGGTTATGGCTGGTATATAGCTGGTGGGATATTTGAATCGATTGTGGGAGATAAACACTGGCAATTAATTTGGAATGGAGGAGGTGGAGTTGACAAATGGATAGATTCTAATTATGAGGGGTGGAACCAAAATATAATATCGCCTTGCAATAATAATTTCGACACTCCTGATCGTGTGCTTTTTTCAATCAGTGGGCCATATGGTAAGGATGTAAAAGCGTGGTCTAATGCTATCATAAAAGTAGTAGATACCATACAACAAAAAATACCGACGGCAGAAAGAATTATTTTACAACCAGTAATCGGTGGACCTGATGAAACGACCTGCCCATGCACAAGCAACTGTAATTTTGAAAATTCACAGTTCCAAACAACTTTTAAAAATGTGCGAGCTTCTTGGCAACATAAATATATCGCTAAGGCCATAGAGAAAGTAATTGCTAATCAGGAGAAAGAAATTGCCGTCAAAGGGTATTTTCCTCAAGTATTATCTTGTTCACATTACATTGATGGGCTTGGACATTTAACAAGACAAGGGGCAGAATTTATTGGAAAATCACTTGGTAACTATTATAAATAAATTAATGTGCAATTAATTAATAATTTTTTGTATTTAGAGAAAGAAGTCCGATTGAAAAAGCTATTGTCTTTCTGTTAAATATTCACAGAAGATTGTTATCAGGTTCAATTTATTTAAAGGATTTTTTGCTACATCTAAATAAAATTTAAACATACAGAGGTGTATATATGCAAATTCGATTCTTATTGATTTTGGTAATCACGCTATTAACTTTACAAGGATGTTCTTCGGATAAGGAAAAGACAAACAAGGAAATTCATGTTGGTTATATTCAATCTCTGTCTGGACTTCCTTTATTTGTAGCACTTGATGAAGGTTTATTTGAGAAATATGGCTTTGAAGTCACAACCACTCAGTTTAGAACTTCTGATTTAGCAACTTCAGCACTCAGAACTGGAGAAATTGATTTAATAGGAATTGCTGGAACAACGCAAGCTCTGCATCTTGCGGAAGAAGACTCGAGTATTTTAAGAATAGCTGCGCTCTATCATAGTACTATTGCATTTGTAAGTAAAGAGGATTCAGAGGAAGGCTTATCTTCACTTTCAGGTAAAATAATCGGAGTGTTTCCAGGCAGTGTGTTTCATGTGTATGTTGAAAAATTACTTCAACAACATGGCATAACATTAGACGAAGTCGAAATAAGTCCAATCTCCCCAGCACTTCAGGTTACTGCATTGGATGAAGGGGCAGTCGATGCACTTATTACTTTAGAACCAACTGGTAGGTTTGCAGTCGAGAGTGGAGCTGGTAGTTATCTAATAGAGCGAGACGTCTTTTCAGAAGAACTGCTAAATGGAACACCTTTTCCAGGTGGTGCAATGTCTTTAAAATGGAATGATTCTGATGAAGATCGTTTAACTCTAACTTATCTTGATTCTGTTCTTACAGGTGCGAATAAAATTATGGAACGGACTGGATTCGATCCTAGTGAATATATCCAAAGACATACATCGATATCTGAACAATATCTTTCCAATTTACCTCCCGTTGACATTGCTGTTGTCAATGATACTACTGTAAGTAAACAGTTAATTAATTTTATTGAAGTATTGGAAAATTGGGACCTAGTTGAGTCTCCCTTTAATATCAAATCTGTTATTGAATAGTATGGTCTTAAGTATCAATGGATTCTCCTGTGGGTATGATGAAAATTCTAGTAAGAAAGAAGAGCCTCTTCTTGCAGATCTTCATTTTGGTGTACAAAAGTCGAAGATTGTTACAATATTTGGATCAAATGGTTCTGGAAAAACAACACTTCTTAACTGGTTAGCAGGATATCCAACTCCAAACACTTTTTGGTTTCAATCATCTAGTGTAAATATGCCAGATTCAAAATTTGTTGGATATGTTCCTCAAACACCTTCCAAATCCATTTTTGAATGGCTCAGTGGTATAGAAAACTTAGTATTTCCTTTTTTTTTAAAATCTGGAAATTGGGACGATGCTTTTGAAGAAATTGACGAAGTGTTTATTACTGAGATAAATGATTTATTTAATCAGTCTCTTCCATTAAAAAAATTGGGAGGTAGTATGAGTGGGGGTGAAATGCAATCAATAATACTAACCCGTGAGCTACTTTTTGCAAAAGAACTTCTACTTCTTGATGAAGCTGTATCAGCCATCGATCATAAACGAAGACGAAAAATTATCTTAGGATTGAGAAAAATTGCCAAAAAACTTAATCTCGCAATCCTCTCAGTAACTCATAATATAGAGGAAGCTGTGGTTTTTTCAGATCAAGTTCTTGTTTTAAAGAATAGCGAGTTTAAACTAATTGAAATAGAACAAAAATCACAGGATATCAGTGCAAAACAATTATCTAAATATATCCAAAAAATTATGCAAGTAGTTGTAGAATAACCTTCTAAAAAAAATCTATGCCTGTTGGACGCTTAATTTTCTTACTTTTAGGGTTTTTAACTCCTTTTTTTTATACGAACAATGTGGTAAAATATGTTGGTATCTCTGGTGTGTATTTTTCGTTATTAGAGACCCTTTTAACTACAATAATTGCTGTTGTCTTGCTTCATTAGTTTCTTTATTGATTTCTAGTTTAAGTTATATTTTTTTTGGGCGTAAAGGCCTCTCAAAAGTGGATCAAGTGGTTACTGGTTTAAGATCTATTCCATCTATAGCCTGGCTGCCATTTTTAGTTCTTCTCCCCCCCTTATTTATCGCAGGTACCCGCGTCATTGGTGGTATTTCAGGAAGACCTGGTGCTATTTTGTTTGCAGTTGTTAGCACTTGGCCACTCATTTCGTCTCAGATTCTACATGCATTCCTACAGTGCAAGATGTCTAAAATCTTTATTGGCGAACGTTCTAATACACCTTCAAAAAGAATACTATCCAGCATAATTCTGCCATCTACCCATTCTGAAATTTTACAGGGTATTCGATACGGTGCTTCATTAGCATTTATCCTTGTTATTGTTCATGAACAAATTATTGGTGGTTATGGAATCGGTTCTGTCGTTTCATTTATTGAGGTTATTCATTTGCCCATACAGGATGCCCTCATCACTACGATTGTCATTGCAGTATCCGGTATAGCAATTGATTCCATTGTGCAACTAACTGGCTTTTTCTCTGAAAAATTATTGAAAAAACCAAGACTAGTCATATGAAAGAATCAGAAAAAATAAACCCATCAAAAATAGTATCACAGTATTTTGAATTGTTAGGAAGTAATGAGCTTGAAATATGTCACGATGCCCTTGGCCCACTTATTGATCTCAGTAAAATTGAAGAATTTTCAGTATTAGGAGAAAAGGCTCGTTTCTTAAAGGCGAGTGAAATAGCAAAGGAACTGAATAAATATCATAATAAAACAGAATTTTCAACTCTAAACATATATGAAATAATAGAAAAACGGCTTCAAAATCGAACGAAGTATGACAACTTATTAGTGGCAAACCATACGGTCAAAGAAATGGTCACGAGAGGAGCTCCACTTACCATTTTTTCCTCTGTAAGATCTGAAAAAGTATGGAAACAAATCGTATGCTTCACAGCCTATCATTATATAGGAATCAGGCCTAATCCCACCAGCATTCAAATTCCCGAAATTTATTTTCGAAATATTCGGTATATATGGATTAATAATAACCTTGAAGGTCTTAAAGGAAGAGCTGGAAAAGGAAGTATAATTCCACTTGATGATCATCTTGAACGTCACAAAAAAAATAAAAATGCTGAAGTTGATAAAGAACTTGAGATTTCTAGTTCACTTAATGTTGACCATGCAACAGCTGCAGCCTTACAAAAACATTTATCTAAAGGAGCATATTTATATGATAATCAATCTAAATCTGATTATTCTGAAGGTTCTTTTTTAGATCGTTTTTTATCACCGCGAGTAATTAAAATAAGTATTTTGATTTTTGGAATAGTGATCACCTTACTCGCTACTGAAATATGGGAATATTATCTACCTGAAACTACTCATGTAACTGTAAAGTTTTCTGACCTCCCAGCTGATGCTACTTTGGATTTAAATGGGGAGGAAAGAAATATAAAGTTTGGTGAAGATGACAAAAAGATCCACAATGTATTTCCAGGTGTAGCCGAACTACTATTAGATATTGAGAATTTAAGGCCGTTAGAATGTAAGCCGGATCTTCCTAGAGTCAAAGAATCAGATTATCATATAAATAGCTTTGATTGGGAGGAATATAAAAGGCTGTTTCCACCTGATCAGTCAAATAAAGTGGTAAAAAATATTTCCTGTTCGCTAGAGTCATAGATGAGTAATATGATAAATATAGACTTAAAATGCACCTAACAACGGTTTCAACACGGACTTGGCCACTATTTGTTGATTCAAAATTTGTTGGCTTATAGAAATTCCAAGTTTTAATTACATTACCAGCCAATAAGGCCAAGCCGGTTAAACCGCAGACCGTTATAGAGCTTTAAAAATATCACAGAATATTGAATTTTTTAAACAACTTATTGGAAAGAGTGAGAAGCCTTTTTACTCAAAATCATCAAAAGAATATTAGCAGAGTTCCCAATATGAATTATAGCTCGATTATTAGAAAGCAACCAAAGTCATACAATAGTTGGAAAAAAAATAGTCCCAGAGGGCAACAGTATCTCAATGATATAAGACAATCATTTTCAAATTTATATCAGAACCTTACTCCCAAATCTGGTGATCTGTATGGAATTGCATACTATTTTCATAGTATAAATACTGGGACAGACGCTGACAATATAAGTAAGCCTATTTGGGACAGTTTAACCGGGTTTTTATATCAAGATGATAAACAGGTCAAATTAAGAATAGCTGGGAGTATCGATTTGAATCAAAATGATTTTAACCTTCTGGATATTACTGGGGTACCAGGCAATGTTGTTGTAGACTTAATTGATGCCATTAACAATGAACAACATGTAGTTTTCATAGAATGTGGCTCACTCGACATGGACATGTACAAATTCAATCTAGGTTAATATGGAAATTAAAAAAGAAATTCTTTATAAGAATCTTGAAGAACTTGCCCTACAGCAAATTGCTGAAGAATATCAGTCTAAAGGATATAAAATTAGTAGAGAGGTAAGTTTAGGTAAATTTAGAGCTGACCTTATTGCTTTCAAGGATAAAGAAAAAATTATCTTTGAAGTTAAAACAACTCAAATGTCTAGTTTTGATAAAAAGAGACTTGCAGAGTTTACAGACTATATTAACACACTTGAAAATTGTACTTTAAGGATACTAATTGCTCGACCTCCAAAAGATAAGAAGATAATAATTGACGGCTTTGAAGAGCTGCTTTTAAATTATCTAATAAGTAATATGCCTCATGAGTTAGATGAGATTTCTACTCATACTATTATAGATAGCATTTCTGATTTGGAAATACATGAATTATTATTAAGAGAGAAAAATGTAATGAGAATCACTGGATTTGGAGTCATAGATGTAGAACTACAATTTGGTTCAGGTGGAGATCAAAGAAGAGGTGATGGACATATAGCATTCGATTCCTTCCCATTTGATTTCAATTTAGAAATGGAGCTCTTAAAAGAATACATAATTAATAATGATAAAAGTGAGGTTTTAGTTAATCTAGAATCATACTACTCTTAAAAGCTCTATAACATCTTTAAAAAGGAAAAAGTCAAGGACTCATAGTCCTTCCCTCCGTAGATAGTACGTTTCTGTATAATATTCCGTAAAGCAGCTAACCTAGCTTGCTAATGGCTTGGTTGTTTGTGAGATCCTAGGTAATGCTACCGGGGTCTAAACATCTTTACGGGCTTGAAAATCTAACTATAACTGAGTTTTACACCAGTAGAGCCTTCAGGCTCGGCGGTGTGCACCTGAAGTAGTTATACCAAATAGAAGCAGAGCTTTCGGGGCGTTCCGCACCGGAGGAACTGAACGAGATGAATCAGTAACCCAAAGAGTAGCTTAGACCGTAATCACTAGATCCAGTATATCCCACCATCCATCAAAAACAGCAAGTAAGATAACTAAGCCGAGACTGACTATGGTATGTAATCCGATTGTTTTGAAAAGGTAAGAATTGCGATGCATTCCCAGCTTTTTGGAGGCATCAAAAGCGGTGATATTAAAACTGGAAAACCAGATAAGCACATAGGGTATAGCAAGTATGCCCACCAGGAATGAAGAATTCCATTCCGAGAAGTAGACGGTTATCATCAAAGTGATAAGAATAAAATCCAGATGGAAAATAGAGGTAAACAGATTCAACCCCTGATTAAAATGTGTCATTTCCTTGTTAGGGACATACAACCAGATCAGTGCAATGAGCTCTACAATCAGAACCAAGACAGAAGTGAGTACAAACAGTGAGAAATAGTTTTTACCCATCACAGCGATATAAGGAATATGATGATACAAAGCTTCTAATCCGGTATCACTTATAAACACCTTGGCGAGTATATAACTTACCAATCCACCAAAAATAGCATGTTGAAGCAGAAGAAAAAGTGCGCTGGCGGATGTTCTCTCTCTGTAGCTCATTATATCATCTACATAAAAGCGATGCGCTGTGAAATAACGAGGAATAGTTTCCAGATAAGTTGGATTGGTTGCTACATTGATGGCAAGACTGATCCAAAGCAGAATTAGAATAACTATTGACCAGTGTATTGAAGGAAACTGAGCAGGGAGAGTTGGTATAGCTATTTCTTCGTGATTAATTCCATTTTCTGAGGTCAAAACCGGATCAAGATGCGGGAATTCCAGCAAAATTCGCTGCAGCCATACATCATCTACGATCAAAGACAGGTCGTTTTCAGAAAGTTGGTTTTTAAAATCTGATAAGGATTGTTCTAACGAACCCTGCGGTTCAAAAAAAGCGAAAAGCGGAGTAGGATGAATGGTAACGGAATGAATTTTCTGATCTTTTATCTCTAAAAAGTCTTCATCATTGATCATCAACACATCTTGAGAAATGATACTATTGGAGAAAGCCACAATTCCGTTAAAAGCTGAAGATGAATCGTAATAAGCTTTGGCTGAACTTACAGATTCCAAATACTGATCCGAGTTGCTGATAAATTGATTCTCAGTAACAAACTTATTTTCCAGCTTTACAAAAAACGAAATTCTGGAGCTGTCCAGTGCGGCTATTTCATTTTTATTCAACGGATGATTCACCAAAAGGTGGGAAACATTATGATCGCTGAAAAAAGCCAGGTTTTCGTTAAAAGTGAGAATATCAGTTGGCTTGTCCCATTCTATGGCTATTTGCTTTTGCGCATAGCTTAAGGAATAATTGAAAGCAAAAAAGAATACAAAAAGCACCCACCGCAAAAGATATGTTCTGCGGGTTTTCACTTATGCTTCTACAGCTACTCCGAAAAATTCAGAAATACTGCTCTTTTTGATGGGTTTAGCAAGAAGGGTAGCAGAAGTACAATCAGTTATTTCAACTTCCACATAATCACCCGGCTCAAAATCTCTTCGGTCAAATACACAGATCTTATTTGTATCGGTACGCCCGCTCATTTGCTCTTCAGATTTTTTACTGGTTCCTTCTACAAGCACCAAATGGCGTTCTCCGATCTCATTCTTGTTTCTTTCACCCTGAATATCCATTTGCTGAGTAATGATCTCAGATAAACGTCTCTTTTTAACTTCTTCAGGAACGTCATCTTCGAATTTACGATGAGCTAATGTTCTTTCACGTTCAGAATAAGCGAACATGTAAGCGAGGTCATAGCCTACTTCTTTCATCAGGCTGAGCGTTTGCTGGTGCTCTTCTTCAGTTTCGTGGCAGAAACCTGCTATAATATCTGTAGAGAAAGAAACGCCCGGTATAATGACTCTCATCTGGTCGATCAGTTCCAAATACTGCTCACGGGTATAAGGTCGGCGCATTCTTTCTAACATAGAATCGCTACCTGCCTGAGCGGGAATGTGAATATAGTTGCACAAATTTGGCTGCTCCGCTATGATATGAAGTAATTCGATCGGGAAGTCCTTCGGATGTGGTGAAGAAAATCTGAAGCGAATTTCAGGGTTAACCTGACTACAAGCCAGCATCAGTTTAGCAAAAGAATTTTCACCGTCTTTGTAGGAATTTACATTCTGTCCAAGCAGGGTAATTTCTTTAATTCCTTCGTCGCTTAACTGCCGAACTTCTTTTAAGATACTTTCCATAGGCCGACTTCTTTCACGTCCACGGGTAAACGGAACCACGCAGAAAGAGCACATATTATCACAACCGCGCATAATGGAAACAAAGGCAGAAACGCCGTTACCAACGGTTCTTACCGGAGTGATATCAGCATAAGTCTCTTCCAGAGAAAGCAATACATTTACTGCTTTTCTTCCATCATCTACTTCCTGAAGCAAGCGTGGAATATCGCGGTAAGCGTCCGGACCAACAACGATATCAACTAAATGCTCCTGCTCAATAATTCTGTCTTTGATACGCTCAGCCATACAGCCAAGTACACCAACGGTTAGTTCTTTATTAGACTTTTTGATTTTACGGAGCTCTTTTAACCTGTTCCAAACCTTTGTTTCTGCATTCTCACGAATAGAGCAAGTGTTAACCAAAACAACATCCGCGCTTTCGGGGTTGTCGGCTAATTTCATTCCATCTTCGATAAGAATTGAATTCACCACCTCCGAATCAGCGAAATTCATCTGACAGCCGTAGGTTTCAATAAAAAATTTCTTGTTACTCACTGTACTTCTCTTTTCAAACTAAAATTCTAATTAGGCCAGGTGTCGGGGTTGTCTCTCCAGCTCGACAGGAGATCAAGATCATCACCGGTAACGATGCCTTTTTCAATGGCTACATTGATCAGCGTTTTATAATCGGTGAGGCTGTACACAGGAACGCTTACTTTTTGGAAACGTTCATCAGCTTTTGCAAATCCATAAGTGAATATAGATAACACAGCTTCAACATTAGCTCCAACAAACTGAAGTGCTTCAAGCACTGAGATTGCTGAGCCACCGGTAGAGATCAGGTCTTCAAGAACGATCGTGCTTTGTCCTTTATCCACACCACCTTCAATTTGATTTCCCATCCCATGAGCTTTCGCCTTAGCGCGAACATAAGCCATTGGTTTATCCAAAGCTTCAGAAACCCATGCGGCATGAGGTATACCGGCAGTTGCTGTTCCTGTAATTACATCAACATCGGAAAATTTATCGCTGATGAAAGCAGTAAACTGCTGAGCGATCTTCTTTCTTATTTCCGGATGTCTTAAAGTAAGACGGTTATCGCAATAAATAGGCGAATTCCATCCCGATGACCAGGTAAAAGGATTATTCGGTCTTAGTATAACTGCGTCAATATCTAATAAGTCTGCCGCTAGTTCGCGTGCAAATGAATCGTTAATAATCATAAGTGTCTGTAATCTTTTTTTCTCTTCTGAAATCCCGAGAATAGGTCTTTTTTTAAGACCAGATGAAAATAAGAGTTTTTAGGCAGATAAGCGCATATAATCCTGCAAGTAAATCATCAAGCAAAATTCCGGCTCCGCCTTCGTATTTTTGTAGTTTATTGATACCTAAAGGCTTTAAAATGTCAAAAATTCGGAATAATATGAAACCAAAGGCTAAAATCATTAAATCCGAATCGAGTACACCCACTGATGAAATTGATATAAATGTGAGCGCCTGACCTGCCCATTCGTCCATAACAAGTTTTCCGGGATCTTCTCCCCATTGTTCTACACAAGCTGAAGTTACCCATAGCGACAACAGAGAGGAAATGAATACAAAAAGAGGTACCAAATATATATTTCCGGTTTTCATCAGAAAATAGATGGGTAATAATGCGAGCAAACTGCCCCATGTTCCGGGTGCAAAAGGTAGTAGTCCCGATCCAAAACCTGAACCAATGAAAAGTTTAAGGGATTTCATGAGGATGTGGAATTGCGAAACAGCTTCTTATTGGTGAATATGTATTCAATTCCGGAATAAACAGTTATAAAAGTCACAAACATCATCAACCAGAACATAACACCGGTTGAAAGAATTATTTCGGACCAGTCTGCCAGAACACTTCCCGTTCCCTTAAACACACCAAGAAATAAAGCAATGTATAAGAATGTGAGTTGAATGGTTGTTTTTGTTTTTGCAAAAGAACGGGTTTTCATCTGCATATCCTTTTTATTTGCATAAACCCGTAATCCGGTCATAAATACATCACGTACAATGATCAGAATAACTGCCCACCATGGAAATTGTGAAGGATCGATGAATGGAAGTACAATAAAGGCGCTGAATGTGAGTACTTTATCGGCTAACGGATCAAGAAAGACACCGAGAGAAGACTCAACCTGATACTTGCGCGCATAATGACCATCAAAATAATCGGTGATCGCAGCAATAGTAAAAATCAGTATACTTAATCCCCCCCAGATCAATCCACCCTGCAAATACAGATACAAAAATATCGGGGCAAGGATGATGCGAAGAGAACTTAAAATGTTCGGAAGACTTTTCATTGATCGAAGATAGGAAATAGATTTGAGATAATAATATGAAAACTAGCTTTTGGACAAAGGAATTCTGAATTTTAGAGGTATGAAAGTTCAGATCATCTCAATTGGCAACGAATTACTTATTGGAGACACTGTAAACACCAACGCTTCCTGGATGGGAGAGTTTATGACAGGGCTGGGTTTTGAGGTTACAGAAGTTCATACTATTTCGGACGAAAAACAGCTTATTAAGTCAACAATCTCATATTCCATGAAAAATGCAGATGTTGTACTATGTACGGGTGGTTTAGGCCCAACGCACGATGATATTACAAAAGCGGCAATTGCAGAATTGTTCGGAGTTAGTATGCGGCTGGAAAAAAGAGTTCTCGACTATATAAAAAAGTTATTTGAGAGCAGGAATATCCCATTTTCAGAATCGAACAGAATACAGGCTGAAGTCCCTGAAAATTGCGAAGTGTTATTCAATAAAATGGGAACGGCACCCGGAATGTGGTTTTATGAGAATAATTGCTATCTGGCGTCTATGCCGGGAGTGCCTTATGAAATGAAATATCTGATGGAAAATGCTATTTCTCAGAAATTGAGAAAAGTATTCGGAGATGTGGGTTTCCTGCATTCCAGATATCTTAAAACAGTTGGAATAGGCGAAAGTACTTTAAGTGATACTATTATCGGAGATCTGAATTCCTTTTTTAACAACGGAGTAAGTCTGGCTTACTTACCGATGGCTGGTGGAGTAACGCTTAGGTTAAACGGAAAAGGAAAAACAAAGGCAGAAGCGGAAGAATCAGTAAATAAACTCGCTGATCATATTTATAAAAAAGCATCTAAGTATATAATTGGAGAGGGAAAAAACCTTACGATATCAGAAGCTGTTGGTGAAATTTTGATCGGGCAGAATAAAACAATTGCTGCCGCAGAAAGTTGTACAGGAGGGATGATTGCAAATGAGCTTACAAATATCGCCGGAAGCAGTGCATATATGTTGGGCGGAATTGTTTCTTATGCTAATTCAGTAAAAGTAAAACAGTTAGATGTCTCAGAAAGTGATCTGGAGAACTATGGAGCAGTTAGTAAAGAAGTAGCATTACAAATGGCAAAAGGTGTAGCAGAAAAATTAGGTTCTGATATTGGTATTTCAACAACCGGAGTTGCCGGACCGGGTGGTGGATCGGAAGATAAACCTGTTGGAACTGTTTGGATGGGATACTGGAGCAAAGATGATCATTTTGCTATTAAAGCGTTATTCACCAAAGATCGTTTGCTAAACAAGGAAAGAAGTATGCGAACCACTCTGGAAATGGCACGCAGAGTTTTAAAGGGAATAGATGAAATGCCTTATAATCTGGAGAAACAATCTTCTTGAGAGTTATTGTAGCGCTATATATCGTAATTATTGTAAGCTCTGCGGCGGTATTTGCTCAGGTAGCAGACTCATCCAATGCAGATTCGGTTAATATTACTTCTCCTGTACCGGATGCTCTTAATGATAGTTTGCTTACATCCGAAAAGGATAACTCAGAAGTAGCGAAAATTTACCTCTGGAAAAATCGTATCCCTTCATTTTCTAAACAAATAACTACTGATAGTCTTTTGAGGTGGAATATTTATCCTAACTGGGGCGATTTCTATGCATACCGAAGTAACGCGATATCATTCAGGCAAGGGACAATAGGCAGGATTGATGCATTTAATATCAACGGTTACGATCAATATGAGCAGAATTTGTGGTTAGATGATATCCCGCTGAATGATCCGGTTACGGGATTGATCAATTATAATTATGTGCCACATCATAAAATAGGTACCGTGTATGAGACTTATACATCAGAATTAAATTCACAAGTGAATATTCGTGATTACTACATCAATGAACCTGTAAGCTATCTCAATTTTGACGAAGCATCTCATGACTATAGAAATCTTGAATTTTTTGTAGCTCAGAATACGGCGCCGGGAACTAATATAGAAGTTTCTTATTGGGACAGGAGAGGAGGAGGCTTTTATCCTAATAATTCGGTGGAAGGGAGTCAGGTAATGGGAAGGATTTACCATCATTTGGGAGAGAAATATCAAATTCAGGGATTGATTCTTCGAAACGATTTCAATAATGATGAATCCGGTGGTTATGTAGTTAATGATCCTACAACTTTTGGTTTTGATGAATTTACGTCGGCACCGGTGAGCAGTTCCGGAAACTCAGAAATACTCAGAAATGATATAAAGTTAGGTCTTTATCAGAGAGTAGATACCTCATCAGCAGAGTCTGGGGGATTAATTCTCACGAGAACAAAAAATGACAGGTTAGTTCGCATTAGCGCTGATACTCTTAACCGGAAGCTGTTAACACATGGAGCTCAGATTTTTAAGAAAAAGAAGCTGGGTTTGATTTCCATTCAGGGGAATGCCCGGATTTTTCTTTCTGATATGAAATCGGGTAACAGCATTACCAGAAGTAATTGGATTACAGCAAACACTAAATTAGAAACTGAGTTTCAATTATCAAGCTACTTTAAATTATTCGGTTCAGGTGAACTAATATCACGTAATACTGGTCACTCCGGGTCGAAGTTCTCAACTGGTGTGAATATCGGAGATCCTGATAATTTGAATCTGAGAGCGACAGCCGGTATAGAAAGCAGGATTCCAACTATTCAGACTTTATACTGGTCATCAAAGGACTATTCAGGGAATTCAAATCTTAAAAACGAAAAAATAACATCGCTTTACGGAGAAGTAAATTCTTCGCTTGGAAGTTACTGGAAAGCAGGTGCTTCGGGCAGACTCAAGTTTACAGAAAATCGGATAGTATTAGATACAGACAGTACTTTCAGCAATACAAATTCTCAGGATCTGGCTTTCGTTTCAGGATTTGTCAAATTTCAGAATCCAAATTTTGAGATCGAAAGTTCAGTAGCTTATGAAACAACGCTGAGTTTTGAATCAGATCAAAGTCACTCAACATTTGGGTCTGTAGATACGAAGTTATGGATCAGAAATGCGCTATTTTACAAGAACTATGCGTTCAACAGGGCAGCTTTTATTAAAATGGGTGTTCGCACATTGTTGTCGCCATTCGCATATGAAAGTCAGTTTTATAATACAGAGTTAAACTATTGGCAATCAAACTCATTAACCAATGATGAAAGCATGCAGTCATTTGTTCCTGCATTTTTCAGATTAGATGCGGAACTTTCAGCCCGGGTTCGCGCAATAATGGTAGTGATAAGATGGGAAAATGCACTTGACGGTTTAGGTCAGGCAGGCTACTTTGAGGCGTCATCATTTCCGATGCCACCGCGAAGATTAATTGTTGGAATAAGAGCTCAATTCAGAAACTAATATGAGTCTAAAATATGTAATAAAAGAAGGAACAGCCGGATTTAAGCGTGCTAAACTGGCTGTAACCACATCTATATTCTCTTTGTTTATAGCGGTCCTGTTACTGGGCATTCTCGGGCGAGTGTCTTACAATGTGTACACACAAGCGATGAGTTTGAAGGAGATTCAAATCGAAGTTTTTCTTTTTGATATGGATGAACGTTCTGTAGAAGAAGTTCAGAATCAAATTCAAAATGAAGAGCTGGTTACAAATGTAGTCTATATTTCGAAAGACAGCGCATCTGTTATTGCAGCCAAAGAATTAGGAGCGGGCGTTACAGAACTGATCGAACTGAATTTTTTACCTGCATCTTTTAAAGTAGATGTGAATACTGATTCAGGATCAGAACTGGTAGAAAGTTTAGCCTCCCGAATTCAAAATATCAGAGGCGTTGACGAGGTAGAGTATAATAGAGCACTATTAAAAGCTCTGGAATCAAACCTGAGTATTTTCAGCTTAATTGGCAGCGGGTTGGGAATTTTAATTTTACTGGCAGCAGTAGTCTTGGTTTATAACACTATTCGATTAACCATTTATGCAAAAAAGGATCTTATCAGAGCGATGAAGCTTGTTGGAGCTACGAATGGCTTTATAAGAAGTCCGTTTATTGTGGAAGGAATTATTCAGGGACTAATTGCCGGTACTTTAGCAGTGTTGAGTGTATTTGCGATCTTTGAGTTTTTAGTACCGCTCTATGTTCCAGACGTGGGAATTGTAGCATGGCCTTTCGGGCGTTGGTACTTCTTAGTTGGTGCTATGTTTGGTTTATCAGTTTTGATGGGCTGGTGGGGCAGCAGACTCGCGTCCAGAAAGTATATTGCTGAGACGTACATTTCGGGTTAATTGAGAATATGAGAATATGAGAATTAGGAATAGGTGAATAATCGAATTAGAAATAAGATCTATCGGTCGCTAGGTGGCTTCTTTTCACTATTAGTTCTAATTAGTCCAAGTTTATTTAGTCAGGAAGTTGATAGGAATTGCGAGTCAAACTCTGAATTGATCGATATTCTCAGGAACTCTTTTGAGGATCAAATGAAACAAGTATATGATGTCTCGAACGATGAAGAAATCTATTCAAGTTTTCTGAATTTTTTGAGTTTTGATCCATTGGTTAATTCATGGTTTGTGAATATTAGTAAAACTGATGTTCCGGATAGTTTGAAAAGACATAATAATTTTCAAAAAATTTGGACTAAGGATCAAAAAGAATCAGATATCATTTTAGAAGAGGTCATATCAAATGATGGTTATGAGGAAGAAAATGAGGACTCTGAAATTTGGGATGTAGACACTGAGAGCAATTATTTTACCTGTCTGAAAGAAAGTGATTCTAAGAAATTTCAAGAATTAATTGATGGTATAGAAGATGTTGGCGGGTTTATGAGTCCAAGAATTCTTGCTGACTTATTGTTAAGAATTCTCAATGAGGAAGATTATACCAAAGAAGAAACACAAAATTTCATAGCTATTAACTTATACTTTACAACTTTATTAAATTTAAGTCAGAATTAGGAATAAATGGTCAACTATTCCTAATTCAGCTATTCCCATATTCCTAATTCCCATCAAGCTTCAGCGCTTTCTTTCTTAGCATTTTCTTCTTGACGCGCCTCACAGGCTTTTTCGTCTTTACAGGTTCCGTAGAAATGAAGTGAGTGAGAGTCGATATTCATACCATGAATCTTGCCCAGTAATTCCTGAATCTCCCCAATTCGCGGGTCACAGAATTCTAATACATGACCACAATCGTTACAGATAATATGATCATGCTGTTGATAAGCATAAGCGCGCTCATAGTAATACTGACTTTTACCAAATTGCTGACGCTGAACCAGTCCGCACTCAACCAAAAGATCGAGCGTGTTGTACACCGTAGCGCGTGATACACGTGTGCCAACTTCTTCCATTCTGTAGAATATATCATCCGCATCAAAATGGCCATCGGCACGATAAATTTCTTCCAAAACCATAAACCGTTCGGGAGTTTGGCGTTGTTTATGTTCTTTTAAATAAGACCTGAAAATCTCTTTTACTAACTGGATTGTTTCTTCGTGTGCCGGATGTGCCATTATGGAATTTTTCTTTTAATATAAGACTTGTAATGGTGCATTTGAAACACAAGAATTTCTTTCTATATATAGTATATTCCCTTCGGAAAATATTGAACAAAACTTACAAGTATGCCTACAATCGTTCCTTTTGAAACATTAGCTGAACTTCCTGTAAATCTGGCGAATAAATACGTTGGAAATAATAAAGCTGTATTCCACCGCAAACCCGATCCTAAATCTGAATACATTCCGATATATTGGGATCAGGTGATCGAAGATGTTCATTCATTAGCATCATATATGCTTTCTAAAGGAATTGAACATGGAGACAGGATTGGAATTTTAAGTGAAAACAGATACGAATGGGCTGTTGTTGACCTCGCTATTCAAATGATAGGAGGAATAAACGTTTCACTTTATACGTCACTTCCTGCCAGCCAATCTGAATATATATTACAGGATTCAGAAACTAAAATGTTCTTTGTTTCTACAGGAATTCAACTCAAAAAAGCTGTTGAGGTTTTTGATAACTGTGAGCACCTAACAGAAGTAATTACTTTTGATACACCCAAGAATAAATCTCACAGAGAAAAAGAATTTGTTCAATTATTTGAGGATGTAGTAAATGAGGGGGCAAAACAAGTTGAGAAATATAAAGATGAAATCAGAAAAAGAGTTAATGGGGTTTCTTCACAGGATGTTTCTACCCTGATATATACCTCAGGTACCACGGGAAAGCCGAAAGGTGCAATGCTAACTCATCAAAATATTGTAAGTAATGTTAAAGCCGCTACGCAACATATTTATTGGGATGATAAAGACCGGTTGCTCTCATTTCTTCCATTATGTCACTCTTTTGAGAGAACCGCCGGCTATTATGCAATAATTTCCTGTGGTGCAGAAATCTATTATGCTGAAAGTGTAGATACCGTTTCAAAAAATATGCCTGAAGTGAAGCCAACGGTAATGATCAGCGTGCCCAGACTTTTTGAAAAGATCTATAATCTGATTGTAAAAAGTGTTGAGGAAGGTAGTGACACGAAGAAAAAGATTTTTAGCTGGGCAGTTGATACCGGAAGAAAGTATTCATCAGGTAAAAGAGGTTTGGTATCTGTACAAAAGAAGATCGCAGATAAACTTGTTTTTGATAAATTGAAAGAGAGAACGGGAGGGCAGATAAGGATCTTTGTTTCAGGAGGAGCTGCTTTGCCACCGGAAATTGATGATTTCTTTAAGGCTGCCGGACTAACCATTTTACAAGGCTATGGATTAACTGAAACATCACCTGTAATGGCTGCAAACAGAGTTGGAGAAGAGGTAACCGGTGTAGTAGGCGCTGTAATACCCGGTGTTACTGTTGGAATTAAAGATTTGGATTCCGGCGAAATCATAGCTCAAATAAGCGGAGAGGATTATCCAACTACTTTATCTTCTGATCCCGGAGAAATCCTTTGTAAAGGCCCTAATGTTATGAAAGGTTACTGGCGTAATGAAGATGCAACCAAGGAAATGATTAGTGAAGACGGCTGGTTGCATACCGGAGACGTCGGGCGTTTTGTAGAAGGAAATCTGAAAATTACCGATCGTATCAAACATATGATCGTTAACGCAGGTGGAAAAAATATCTATCCCGGCCCAATTGAGGATATGTTCAAGACCAGTAAGTGGATCGATCAAATGGTTGTTATAGGAGAAGCTCAAAATTTTATGGCCGGATTGATTGTACCTGATTTTGAGATCCTGGCAAAGTATGCCAAAGACAATGGACTTGATTACAAAGACAATGAAGTGTTGATCTCACATCCTGAAGTGAATGAATTATTCAAAAAAGAGATACGGGCTTTTTCAAAAGATCTGGCCTCACATGAAAAGATCCGTGATTTCAGGTTATTACCTGCTGAATTTACAGTGGAAACAGGGGAGATCACTCCAACCATGAAAGTAAAGCGCAGAGTTATTGCAGAGAAATATGCAGATCAGATTGCTGATATCTTTAAAGATGACAAAAACTGATTAATGGGGATTATTAAACATGATTTACTGGTTTTGGGGTCACAGAATTCCAAGCTACAGGATCAGAAACTAAACAGAGATGAGATCAGGCCGGTACAGATATTGTACAAAGACGGATCGACAAAACCGGTAAGTTTTTTTAATTCATGGGGTAAAGTCGGGGTGAGCTCTATTGCCTGGGATCCTGAATATCCCACCGAACTTTTTGTATCTGAAAATGAAGAAATACGAAGACTTGATACAACTACAGGGACATTTAAAACTATAGAACTTGGAAGGGTTGGAGATATTCATGATATACACTTTCTGAATGATATTCTTTGGATATCAAATACTGAGTATGATGAAGGGATCGGCTTTAATCCCGAAAGTAATAAAGTGGAAGAAAGGATTTCTCTGGCTCCATTCAGGCAAGAGTATGAGAAGAATTCCGATATTGAAAAAGTGATAGACAGATTTCATTGTAATCAGATCTTTCTAAACTATAAAAACGAGAAGTGTGCATTAATTCATCATGTTAGTGGTTGGCAGTACTACAGGATTCTTTTTGAAGCGCTGGTTAAACAACAAGGGGATGGAGGTGTTTTAAATCTGGGTACACATGAAGTATTCCCGCTAAAGCTGCAAAGCCCTCATTCAGTCAGGTTAATAGATGGCAACTACTGGGTTCAGGATAGTGGTGATAAATCAGTAAAAATATTCGATCAGCAATGGAAGTTAAAGTCAACTATAGTACTCGGTGGGTTCGGAAGAGGAATGGCATTCTCTGAAAAAGAAAATACCGGCTATATAGGCCTTTCTGCTACCAGAAAAAGATATTTAAAAGTAATTCCTACCGGTAAATATCTTCACAATCGAGTAGTTACTGTCGATTTGGAGGAAAGGAAGACTTCAGGAGAAGTTGTAATCCCAAACATTGAACAAGTAGACAACGTGTATATTTTAGACAAAGAAATGTTGTCTAAATTTGAATCCCTATCCTAGAACCAGCCTGCGCCCGAAATCCTGAATGACCATGGAATCGAGGATAACATAATAATTAAACCGATCAGGTAAAACACAGCAATTCTTTTGAACTTGGTAACATTTTCAGTTGCTCTTTTGGAGAGTGAAAATCCAAGAGTAACTAATGCAATGGCCAGTATCATCATAGAGAAATGCTCGATCGTATAAAATCTGAACACCTCATTTTTAATAGCTCCCTCTTCAAAAGAGACCAATGGACTTATGAAGTAGAGCCCTAACCCCAGTATTAACTGAATATGTGTAAAAATGAGCGCAAAAAGAGCACTTTTTTTATCAGTAGCTGTGAATTCTTTTTTTCCGAACCAGCCAGAAAAGGATTTGTACAAAGCCAGTACTATTAATATTAAAACAATCCATCTGTTAACAGAATGCAAATGAAGTAAAATATTATACATGATCTACTAATTATTAATTTCTTTGTGTGCTTTTTTTAAGATACGTTTAATTCGTCTTTTATTTACTCTAAAATCATAATAACCTTCCCGGCTTGAGCTTTTCAAAAAAACAAACGACCTGTCTATACCGGAAGAATCAGTTTTAATTTTAATTGTAACATCATCCTTCCAGCCAAATAGAGGAATTCGGAAGGTAGCTTTTATTGTTTTGTCTTTTGTGTTGCCTTCTATTGTTAGCTCCTCAGCTCCAGCATTCCTGACTGATATCTTCAGAGCTTCAAATGCTGAACTCGGGTCTCTATTAAAAACATGAGATGTTCTGTAACAGTTAGGTGTGTCAGGACAAGGAGGGATAGGGTTTTCAGGAATATTCAAATTAATTAGTAATTATGGGTAACAATTATTAGAAGCAATTTTCTCAGATCGTTAGTCCTTTAGTTGCTCAGTTTTCCCTCCAAAACAACCATAGCTTCTTCAACGTTTGAAACAATTGAAAATAAGTTCAGATTTTCTCTTCGTACAAAATCATGGTCTATTGCTTTATCAACGAAAGATTTAAGCCCATCGAAATAGCCAAAAGCATTAACAAGAACAATTGGTTTATTATGTATGCCGAGTTGTCGCCAGGTAAGTATCTCAAAAAATTCATCGAGTGTACCGAAACCACCCGGAAGCACAACAAAAGCAGAAGATTTTTCTTCCATCAACGCTTTTCTGGTATGCATATCAGGAGTTTCAATAATCTCTGTAACTCCGGTATGGACAACTTCAGCTCGTTTTAAAGCTGTTGGTATAATACCGATTACTGTTCCATTTTCTTTTAGAACTGAGTCGGAAATAACGCCCATCATACCAACTTTGCCGCCACCGTAAACCAAACCCCATTTCTTATTAGCTATTGCGGAGCCAACCTGTTCTGCAAGGTTTCGAAATTTCTTTTCAGTAGGTATCCGTGAACCGCAGTACACACAAATATTCAAACTCATGCGGTAGCAAACATTCGGGTTAATACTCCATTTAGCTTCTCAACAAAGTAATGAACGTCTTCTTCGGTGTTCTTTTTACCAAAACTAACTCTGATGCTGGACTTTGCCAGATTCTCCTGCAATCCGATTCCAGCCAAAACGTGAGAAGGTTCAACTGCTCCGGAAGTACATGCCGAGCCATTTGACACACAAATACCATCAATATCAAGATTGAGGAGCAGCATTTCACCATCAATAAAGCGACCTTCATTATTTGAGAATGATAAGTTCAAAATATGAGCTACACCTGTTTCAGGATTTCCATTAATTTGATATTCGACATCCAATTGTTCATCCATTTTTGAAAGCAGGAGAGATCTGAGTTTTTTATAATGCTTAGTATTTTCCTCCATTTCAGAAGTCATTAGTTCCAGAGCTTTTGCAAATCCTACTATTCCGGGAACGTTTAAAGTACCTCCACGGCGACGTCTTTCCTGAGAACCTCCGGTCATCCATGGTAGCCATTTGGAGCCATTTCTGACATACATAATTCCAACTCCTTTAGGTCCGTTTATTTTGTGTCCACTACCACTCATCAAATCAATTCCCAGGTCTTTTACATCGACCGGGATTTTACCTAAACTTTGAACAGCATCAGTATGAAAAGGTATATTTTTGCCTCTGCATAATTCTGCGATCTCTTTGATATGATTTATACAACCGATCTCATTATTGACGTGCATGATACTAACCAGAGCAGTTTTATCAGAGATCTTTTCTTGAACTGAATCAGCTGTAATTGTACCACATTCAATAGGCTCAGCAAAAAGATTTTTGAAACCGTTCATTTTAGACATTTCAACCGGGTGAAGAACCGCATGATGTTCCAGTTCGGATGTTATGATCTCATTTTTATCTCCTGCAACCGCTAATACTCCTTTTATAGCTGCATTATCGCTTTCCGTTCCTCCACTGGTAAATATAACTTCAGATGGCTCAGCACCAATTACAGATGCTACAAACTCTCTGGCATCTTCAACTGCTACTTTTGCTTTTTGCCCTAAATGATGAGCAGAGTTAGCATTACCGAAATCTTCACGCATGTATGGGAGCATAGTTTCAAGTACCCGCTCATCAATTGGAGTTGTTGCAGCATTATCAAAGTAAACTGTTTTCATAGATTTCATTGTAGTGATAATATCAGCAAAGAAAATATTCAAATTGCAGCTGAATATCATTAATATTATCAGAGAATAATTGTGGTAGTAAGCAATACTTTTTTAATAATTATAAAACATAGCTGTATTTTGAATTCCTTATTTACAGACACTTTTTAACATCACTTATATTATAAATGGCGAAACTAACGATTGCTGATCTTGAACTGAAAGAAAAAAAAGTACTTATGCGCGTTGATTTTAACGTGCCTCTTAAAGATGGAAAAATTACGGATGACAACAGAATTGTTCAGGCTTTACCATCAATTAAATACGTTTTGGAGCAGGGGGGATTGCTGGTATTAACCAGTCATCTTGGCCGTCCCGGGGGAGAACCAAACCCAGAATTTTCATTAAAACCGGTTGCCGATCATTTAGCCTCTTTGCTGGATACCAAGGTTCATTTTGCTACAGATTGTATTGGAGATGAAGCTAAAAAGGCTATAGCACAAGCAGAATTCGGTGAGATTGTTTTATTGGAAAATGTTCGATTCCATAAAGAAGAGACAGAGAATGATGAGATATTCAGTGGTCAATTAGCCAGCCATGCTGATTTTTTTATAAACGATGCTTTCGGAAGTTCACACAGAGCTCATGCTTCAGTTTCAGGTGTAACTCAGTTTATGAATCAGTGTGCTTCCGGCTTTTTATTGGAAAAAGAAATCAGATATTTAAGTGAAAGCGTTAACAATCCTGACAATCCATTCGTAGCAATTTTGGGTGGAGCCAAAGTGTCTGATAAAATCGGAGTAATAGAGAATCTATTGAATAAAGTAGACACAATTATTATTGGCGGAGGAATGACATATACTTTCTATAAAGCATTAGGGCTTCCGATCGGAAATTCTTTACTGGAAGAAGATAAAGTTGATCTGGCAAAGGAATTGGTACAAAAAGCTAAATCAGCAGATGTAAAGTTAATGTTGCCAATAGATTCTGTGGTAGCTAAAGAATTTGATAACGATGCCGAACATAAAGTAGTAAACGATAATGGAATAGAAGAGGGTTGGATGGCACTGGATATCGGTCCACAATCTGCAATTTCATTTGGAAATATTATAAAGCAGGCCAAAACGGTACTCTGGAATGGACCGATGGGGGTTTTTGAGATGAGTAATTTTGCCGATGGTACTTTTGCTGTTGCCGAAGCACTTGCTGAAGCTACTAAATTCGGAGCAACTACAATTATTGGTGGTGGGGATTCAGCTGCAGCGATTAAAAAATCCGGCTTAAGTGATCAGGTATCTCATGTTTCAACAGGAGGAGGTGCCAGCCTGGAATATCTGGAGGGTAAAGATCTTCCCGGTGTAAGTTCGTTAACTGATAAATAGCCACAAAATGCGTTTTGAAATTTTCATAATTATCCTGTTATCTCTTTTTTTTAGTAATCTGGTTACCGCTCAAAAATCTGATTTTGGTGATGTGAGTATTGAGGATTTTTCTTCATATCCCGCTAAATATGACTCTTCCGAATCAGCTGTAGTTTTTTTTGAGGTTGCTAAAAGTTTCTTTAGCCCACAGCTATACGTTGAATATGAGAGACATATTAGAATTAAAGTGTTAACCGATGAAGGTACAGAGTGGGGTGAAGTTAGTATTCCCTTTAATAAAAATATTGATCAGGATGTTTTTGATATTGAAGCTGCTTCTTATGAAGTAAATGGTGATAAAATAGAAGTAACTAAACTCGATGAAGATCAGATTTTTGAAGAACTTATAACAAATGATATTTATGTAAAAAAGTTTGTAATACCATCACTTTCAAAAGGGTCTATTATAGAATACAGATACAGAAAAAGAGTTGGAAGTGCGTTCAATTTGCCGGATTGGGAGTTTCATAAATCAATTCCGGTGCTATTCAGTGAATATGAAATGAAAATCCCTCATAATTATAAATATAATACCATCCTCTCAGGGGTGGATTCAACATTCTACTCAAACAGTGAGGAATATATATCTTCACGTGGAGGTGGAGTAATTACAGTTGTAAGCAAAAAAGATATCCCGCCAGTTAAAGACATTCCTTTTATTACTACTACTGATGATTTCAAGACAAAAATCTATAATCAACTTATTTATATAAATCATACCGGAGCCATTCAACGCCCTTTTGCGAATACATGGGAAAAAATAGCCGATGAATTCCGTGATAATGACTCAATAGGAAAGCAAAGGCTTAACGGTAAAATGAAAGATAAAGTAGACGAAATAATTTCAGATACCGATAGTGAAACGAATAAAATAAAACAGATTTTCAAATTTGTTTCAGAAAATATAACATGGAATGGTTTTCACAGGGTAACAAGTAATAAAGGGATAAGAGATACATTTAAAGAAGGTAGCGGGAACTCTGCGGATATAAATATAATGCTCATCAAAATGTTAGAATATGCAGGTATTGAAGTGAATCCCGCATTTATAAGCACCCGAAGCAATGGGTTTTTGATAACAAATTATCCAATTATTTATCAATTCAATAATGTGGTTGCTATTGTTAAGACTGAGGATAAAGTGTTTTTACTGGACGCAACAGAAGGATATAGAAATTTAGGCCAGCCTCCGGTTAAAAATCTATACAGAATTGGATTAATGGTAACAGATAAAGATTATATGTGGATTGAAACAGCCCCTTCCGTAAGTACCTCAAAAAATCTTTTTCTGGAGCACAATTTCACTTCAACAGATACCATAAAAACAAAAATATCAGGAACTATTGATGGGTATTTTGCTGAGACGATGAGAAACTTAACCGAAAAAGAAAGAACTTTAAAGTTGATCAGTAATTCGTCTTTGAATTATCAAGTTGACAGTCTTGTGATAAGCGGGATTAAAAACCCTGAAGAAGCATTAAAAATTAATATTCAATTATCAGTTCCGTTCAAAGACATTGGGGGTTTTAATGATATTACATACCTGAATCCGTCTTTTATTTACAATGAAAAATCACCACTTCAGGAACAGGAAAGAGATTTTCCGATGTATTTTCCATATCCATTTAAGGAAAGAATCATCACAAAGTTTATATTTCCTGAAGATTATGAACTCAAGGAATTTTCTAAACCTAAAACTGTTACTATTGATAACAATTTAGCGAGGTTCAGATATGTCACTCAATATTCCGGTAATACATTAACAATACTGGAAGATTTTTCTGTTAATAAGACGGTGTTTTCTGCAGAAGATTACCCAATCATCAAAAACTTATTTGATGAATATTATGAGTACAAAAATCGGCCGGTTACTTTAGAGAAGATCCCGGATACAAACATTGGGAATCCGGAATAACTTTTTTAGTAAAGATTCATTTCAGAAAAAAAGCAGCTGGTTTTGTACAATTAAAAGCCTGAAGTGGATACTCACGCTCTTGTTTGATTAGTTTTAAAACTATTTTCCGAAGATTTCATTCAGAAATTCCGCCATTCGATAACCAGAGAGCGCCATTCTTTTCTGAGCAATTTTGTACGCCATTTCTTTATACTCTTCAGAAGGTTGTTCGTTTTGTTTTAGATCTTCAGGATATACACTTTTCATGGTGATCTCTTTTCCTTCTCTATTCCACACCTTAGAATCCTGAAGATCAATAAGTCCTTTAAACTCAGATTTTGGGTGCTTTTTTTCAATCATTTCCGCATTCGATAAATAATAATCGAAATCTTCAACCTCATCATCTTTAGGGTTAGCTACATCAATAATGCCATCCCAATAAGCATGCAGGTTCCAGGGCCAGCTGTCTCCAAATCTGAAGCTGTTTCCACCACGGTCACCATCCGGAGTTTCTTCAGTAACACGTGAAGTATTATGCAAAGGCATATGGATATCACCAACCAAGTGAAGTACCCATGCTATCTGAATTGCTTTTTCTTCTGCAGAAGTTTCTTCGCTGTTCAAAGTTTCTCTGAATAAAGAAATTCGTTCTACAATATGTTCATCGTCTACAAAGCCTTCTGCTTCCACAGGACCGTTTTCTGTTTGTTTCCAATAACTTCCTACATAGTGCCAAGGGCCCTTGTGATATTTTTCATAGCGGGCTTGTTCATCTCTGTCACGAACTACATCAGGCCAGTATGAAGCGTTCATGAAATAGTACTTATCTGCATGTTCACTTTCTTCATCATAAAATTCCATAAGATCAGAATCCTCCGGAGCCTGCTTTAAAACAGACATGATATTCTCTTTGGCTACAGGAGTTAAATGATCCCAGGCAATAGCCGCAATTACACGATGACCTGTGGAATTCCAGGAAATACCTGAACTTGGATTCAAGGTTAATGTTAGGATAAAAGATAGTACAAGAGTGGAAACTAGAATTTTTTTCATGAAGCTGATTTAATTTCAATTTTATTAAGGATACAAAACAACCATTATCAAAACATTAAAAGAAGGCAAAAAATTATATCATAAAAAAAAGCTTCTTTCTGTACAAAAGAAGCTTTTTAATCTATGATTGAAATTTATTACATGGATTTCATTTCTGCTAACACTTCCTGCATTTGGAAAGTATGTCGCTGGCTGTGAGCCGCTACAATAAGAATGATCTGGTATACATCTACTTCACCAACAGGGATTGTTGTGATATGTCCTCTCAGGTCAGCATCTGTAGAGCTTAAGAATTCAGTAAGTTCATTTCTTGATCTTTCGAGCTCCTCAAGCATTTTTGCTTTGGTATCCCATTTACCTGATGGCTCAAACGGGGCTGCTGTTTTAACCTTTGTTCCTCTGTTGGCCAGCATTCCAATTAGTACTCCGTCTTTACCGGAAAGGTCATTTTCTGACATTGTTTCGTCATTAGCTAATGTACCCTGTGCCATTCCAAAGAATGCAGTTTCGGTAAGTAATATATGTTCCAAGGCGTTTGAAACTGACCATCCGCCATTTTTGGGTTTGTAATTAAAAGCATCATCAGGAAGACTTTTAACTGTTTCAACAATGTTACTGTGGGTAGCTTTTAAATAGCTGATCGCAAAATCCCTTTCAGTTTCCGTAAGCTGAGCTATCGCCGGAAGTGCAAATACGCTCATAACAAGAATAAGTAGTAGTTTTTTCATGGTTCCGTATTTAATTGATTGTTACTTGAGTAACAAATCAGAATACTAAAAGGGGACAAACAAAAAAAATTAATGCAAAATCTCTTTTCTGATGGGGTACAACGGGTTGACCATTTTCTAGATCTTCTGCCAAAATCTGACAGGAAAAAATTAAAATTATTAACTATGTTCAATTTCTAACTACTACTTATAGCTACTTATTTATTTATGCCCAAAAAATATGCTCTGCTTCTGATAATTGGTTTAATTCCAATATGCACCGAAGCGCAAAAAAAAGAATTCGGTGATATTTCAAAAACTATGCTGGAAATGGAGGTTTATGAAAAAGATTCTACAGCTGATGCAGTAGTTTTGTTTGATGTTAACGAAGCACTTATCGATGAAAATCTAGAAGTTCTATTAAAGAGGCATGTCAGAATTAAGATTTTAACAGATAAAGGCATGGATTATGGGGACGTATCTCTACGGTTTGTACACGACGAAGACAGACAGGAAATTGATGATCTTAAAGCACAAACGTATAATCTGAACGACAAAGGAAAGATAGAAAAACAGAAACTCGGTAGAAGGGATAAATTTACAGAAAAGATATCTGAATCGATCTCTGAAGTTAAATTTGTAGCTCCGCAATTGAGAAAAGGATCAATTATGGAATACGAGTATACCTGGAAGTCAGAGTCGATTCATGACTTACCTGACAAATATTTCCAGAGATCCATTCCTGTTATGTGGGCTGATTACCGTGTTAAGGTTCCTGAATGGTTTACTTATGTGATTTTTAAAAGAAGCTTCTACGACTTTTATGCTGAAGAGCAGACTTCCTATGAAGACAGAGCAACAGTTCGTTACAAGGTATATACAGGTCGACCGTTAAGCGAAACACTCGCTAGTAGAGAAGATCGTAAAGAATTCAGAACTGCAAGGTTTAATTATTCAGGAACAGAGTACTATTGGGCAATGAAAGATTTACCTGCGATTAGCCCGGAGCCTTATATGAAGTCTCATGAAGATTATTATGCACAAGTCAGGTTTCAACTTGCCAGAGTTGAATTTCCGGAGGAACAACCTGAAAATATATTAAATACATGGCCAAGGCTCATTTCTGCGCTGGAAGAACATGATGACTATGGTAAAAGACTTGAAGAAAATGAGTTTTTGGAAAACCTGACTGATAAGTTGACTAAAGAACTATCAGGGAAAGAAGAAAAAATGCTAGCCATCTACAATCATATAAAAGAGAAGATCAGTTGGGATGGAAGATACAGACTTTTTGCAGATGACGCATTCGAGGAAATATATAAAGAGGGCACAGGTTCCAGTTCAGAAATAAATATGATCCTGATTAAAATGTTGAAAGAAGCCGGAATTTATTCTTCTCCTGTAATAATAAGTACCAGAAATAATGGTGAAGTAATAGATTTATATCCTCTAACAAGTCAGTTTAATCATACTTTGGTATATGCAGAGATAGACGATAATGTGATGGTTCTGGATGCCACAGATCCTTCTCGTCCACATACTGTTCTGCCGATTGAAGTACTTAACGGTACAGGACTGCAACTGGATGGAGACAAATCCAGATGGATTCCGATTGGCAGTGCTTCGGTAAACAAATCAAAAAAGTTTATGAGTGTATCGCTTTCAGAAAATGGAGATCTTAAAGGTTCTGTCAGTTCCGATTTGTCAGGTCAGCTATCTATCAATTCAAGAAAAATAATTAAGGATAAGGACGAGCAATCAATACTCAGTAACAAATATAATGCTATAGTTGACTCCATCGATGTGAGTGAGCCGTTAAGTAACATTAAAGAGGACATCTCTTTTAAAACTTATTTCTCTATTCCTTCACATACAGATATGTCGAAAGAGATTGCTTATTTTCGCCCACCGCTTTTTGACAATGGATTTGAAAGCTCTTTTTCATTAAAGGAAAGAAAATATCCGGTCGATTATTCTTACACTTTCTCCAAAAGTTATATATCTACAATTACAATACCTGAAAATTGGGAAGTAATTGAAGTTCCTCAATCAGTGATACATGTAACGGAAAACAGAAAAGCAGAGTTTAGAAGATTGGTTCAGTTAAACGGGAGAATCATTACAATTGTAAATTCATTAACCATCTTGGAGAATAGATTTATGCCCGAAAATTATTCTGACTTAAAAAGTATGTATGACTTAATGAAAAAAAGTAAGGATGAAGTATTTGTCCTTAGAAAAATTTAAGTGAGCTCTTTCACCGGTAAAAATAATTCCAGTTGATGGTTTAAAGCGCGACCTGAAGATCCGATAAATAATTTATAAATAACTATTTACATTCGAGCTAATATTCATTAAAAAATACATTACAATGACTTTAAAATTTTTTCCTCTTGTACTATTCTCCATTATTTTCTTTCAGAATTATTATGTCCTAGCTCAGCAACAGGATTTTGGAGATGTTTCAAAAACTATGCTGGAAATGGAGGTTTATGAAAAAGATTCTACTGCCGATGCTGTGATATTATTTGATGTTGGTGAAGTCTATGTAAATGAACAGCTTGAAGTTCGTTTCAAAAGGCACGTCAGAATTAAAGTTTTAACCGATAAAGGGTTAGAGGCAGGGGATATTTCAATCGGCTTCAGAGAAGACGATCCGGAACAGGAAATTAAAAGAATTAAGGCGGAATCTTACTTCCTGGCTGAAAACGGAAAAATGGAGAAAGAGAAACTTGGAAGAAGAGATAAATTTGAAAATGAAGTATCCGAGAATTGGAAAGAAATTAAATTTACTATTCCCGCTTTAAGAAAAGGGTCTGTTTTTGATTACAGCTATGAAATGATTTCCGAGTCTCCTGTTGATATACCGGATTGGTTTTTTCAAAATAAATATCCTACTGTATGGAGTGAGTTCAGCTTATCAATTCCGGAATGGTTTAACTACCTGAATTACTTCAGAGGTTACCACAATTTCACAATCAACAACAGGGAAAGATATAATGATGCCGCGATATTCAGAGGAGGTGGAAGACTGGATTATGAAGGAACTAAATATCACTACGTAATGAAAGATGTGCCCGCTTTGAGTGAAGAACCTTTCATGAATGCCAGAGTAAATTTTCTGGCTCAAGTTCGTTTTCAACTTCAATCATATCAATTTCCAAACGATTTCAGAAAAAATGTACTAAACACATGGCCTTTATTGGTAGAAGCTGTCAATGATTCCGAGAATTACGGTAAACGAATGAAATCAAGTTCATTACTTAAGTCTAAAGCCCTTGAAGTAACTGATGGGGTAGAAGATCAAACAGAAAAAATGATCTCATTATACAAGCACGTAGGGGAAGCAATGGATTGGGATGAAACCTACGGTCTTTTTGTAAGTGATGATTTGGATGATATCTATAACACAGGTTCCGGAAGTGGTTCAGAAATTAATTTAATACTTACTCAAATGCTTAAAGAAGCGGGGCTTGAAGCGTATCCTGTTATCTTGAGTACAAGAGGAAATGGAGAAATTATTGATATTTATCCTATTTCTGATCAATTCAACCATACTGTTGTACTAGTAAAAATTGACGAAAAAGAGCATTTGCTGGATGCAAAAAATGAACTCAGACCCTATAATTTGTTACCGGCTTCGGTGCTGAATGGAAGAGGTTTAGTAATTACAGAGGATAATTCGGTAACATGGGTAAACCTGAAAAATGATCTGAGTAATAAATTGTCCAGTCTTATCAACATCAGAATTGCTGAAGATGGGAAGATGTCCGGATCTGTTGAATCAACAAATACAGGATTTCCGGCATATGAATATGCTCAGGTACTTACCAGTGATGAAGTAAATAAAGATGTGGAAGAATTTGTTTTCACAGGTGTAAATGATATTACAGTAGATTCAACCACAATCATAAATCAGGATGACCCGGGTTTATTTCAATACCAAATCCATTTTAGTTCTGAGTTAGAGTCTACTGATGAGATCATGTATCTGAATCCAATGTTAATTGAATCGATAGATGAAAATCCCTTTACCAGAAAGCAAAGAACTTATCCCATCGATTATGAATATGATTTCGAAAAAACAGTAATCATGACATATTTTTTACCTCAAGGTTGGTCTGTTGATGAGATACCAGAATCTAAAGCATATAAACTCAGCAACGGAAAAGGATTTTACAGGCGAATATTGCAGGCCTCAGAAGGATTTATCACAATAAGATACGATTTCAATATTGGAGAGAACAGATTTCAGCCTGCAATCTATGACGAAATCAAGTTTATGTACGAAAATATAGCACAAGACAATGCTGAATTAATAGTATTAAAAAAGGATGTAGAATGAATAAATTATTGATTTTAGGCCTGTTTATTTTTCTGTCCTGTTCTGCAGAAAAAAAAATATTTGATTTAAAAGGTGCTCAAGATGATCCAGTATCAAAGATTCTAAGCTTAAATGCACATTCAGTAATACGGGACAGCGAGATGATAGTGGAAGTTCTGAATCCTTCAGAAGCACATTTAACGGTTAAAAAAGCTACTACTATTTTTGATAAGGACAATAAAGACGCCGGAAGACTGGTGGTTTTTTACAGCCCGCTTCAGCAAGTTGATTATATCAAAGCTAATATTGTGAATAAATACGGAGAGATTGTTAATTCATTTAGTGAGTCTGATGCCGAAGACTTTAGCGCCTATGATGGATTTAGTTTTTTCTCGGATAACAGAGTTAAAGTTTTAGATCTCAATTACAGTTCTTTTCCTTATACAGTAGAAGTGGAATACAAAATGAAGTTTAATGCGACTCTGTTTTTACCAACCTGGTATCCTCAATCTCCGGGGCAATCTGTCCAAAAGGCTTCCTTAAAAGTGATCGATCATACAAAGGGTGTTCGGTTTTATTCCAGAAATATTAAAGATGAACCCGAAATTAAGGACACTTTAGGGGTGAAAGAGTTACACTGGGAAGTTGGATTTCTCACTTCTAAAGAACGTGAGGACTTTGGTCCTCCTGTACAGGAACTTTTACCAAGTATTGTATTGGCACCTTCCAAATTTGAGATTGAAAATACTGAAGGAAATGCTTCCAACTGGCAGGATTTCGGGAAGTGGTACTATTCGCTGGGAGAAGGAACCAGAGAATTAAATAAGGAAGCAATTCTTGAGGTTGACAAGGTAGTTGAAGGATTAAGTGGTGACAGAGAAAAAATTGAAGCACTATATAAATATCTTCAGGATAAAACCAGATATGTTAGCATACAACTTGGGCTGGGGGGCTGGAAACCGTTTTCAGCAGAATATGTATTCAGAAACGAATATGGGGATTGCAAAGCACTTACAAACTATATGCAGGCAATACTAGAACATTTGGGTATAAAAGCTAATCCTGTTCTGATCAGAAGAGGCATTTCTGAACCTGCAATGATAACTGAGTTTTCGAGCAATCAGTTTAATCACGTATTGTTAAGAGTAGAACTTGAAAACGGAGAGATTTTATGGCTCGAATGTACGAGCAAATATTTTGCTCCGGGGCATATTGGTAGTGGTAATGAAAATAAAGATGCATTATTGGTGAGTAAAGATGGAGGGGAATTAATCAGGACGCCCAAAAGTCTTCCGTCAGACAATGTTTCAAGTTCTATTTCTATGATAGAAATATCACCGGCAGGAGAAGTAATCATAAATACACAGAGAGAAAACAGAGGAGTTCTTCAGGAAAACCTCCAGTACAGTTTGTTGCCGATTTCAGAAGCTGCCAGACTGGAATGGCTTGAAAAAAGAATAACTTCAGGGAATTTTAAAATAGTTAAAGCAAATTTTGAAGGAATTGAGAGCAATAATTCATCTGCGAGCTATTCTTATATTTTAGATTTTAAAAATTACACAAGTACGTCTTCTTCAAGAATTTTTGTCCCTTTAGAAACTATTAATTCATGGTCATTTAAACCGGATGAAGATCAGGACAGAAAGCAGGAAATCCGGCTTCCTTACGTTTTCACTGAAAAAGATTCATCAGTATATATACTACCGAAAGGATATGAAATTGAAGCAATTCCGGAAGAGTTAAGTATTGATAACGAATTTGCTCAATATCATATAGAGTATATTGTGAACGAAGAGGGAAATCTTGTTTTGAAAAGAGAATTGATTGTAAATAAGGACAGATTACCGGCTGAGTATTACAATAGTTTCAGAGAATTTTTTACGGAAGTTTCAAAAGCTGATAATGCACAATTAGTATTGGTTAAAAAGAGTTAATAAGAAGTTCTACATCATTTATTTTATAAATGATGGAAATTTTTTTAAAGTTTTTTTGTAAGGAATTCTTCTGAGCTTGTCTTACTTTACAAACAAATTAACTTAATCCAATACGTAATGAGTTCACTAAATAAAGCACAATTAATCGGAAGACTCGGGCAGGATCCTGAAGTAAGATACACGCAATCAAACACAGCTGTGGCCACGTTAAGCATCGCAACAAGCGAACGTTATAAAGACAGCAACGGCGAGCAACAGGAAAGAACAGAATGGCATCGTGTGGTAGCGTGGGGAAGATTAGCTGAAATCTGTCAGCAATACTTAACAAAAGGATCACTGGTATATATTGAAGGACCTATCCAAACCAGATCATGGGAAGACAATCAGGGTCAGAAAAGATATACAACTGAAATCAAAGCACTTCAAATGACGATGCTTGATAGCAAAGGCAGTGGAAGTGGTGGAGGTAAACAGGGTGGAAATCAAAATTCTGGAAATCAGAATCAGGCCATGTCCAGTAATGTGGAGCTTGGAAAAGATTTTGATAATATGGATGACGATCTTCCTTTTTAAAATTTTCCAAAAAAAATGTAAGCGGTGCAAGGTCAAACTTACACCGCTTTTTTTATTTTGTTAGGAAGTGTTCACCTCGTTAAATTCCAGTCCATTAAAATATTACATAATTGAACGCATTCATCGAGTTACATAGTTTAGTTTCAGCATTCTTAATAGACTTTTCAGTACCAACTATTTCTTCTGAGATAGATTATGTTGTGATATCAATTCAGTTTATCGTAATGATAATAGGTTTAGCGGTTTCAGCCATTTTTTCAGGCTCAGAAGTAGCATTCTTCTCTCTGTCATCAAGGCTTGAAAGCCTCACAAATGCTGAAATTCCTCATGCTTCGGATGCACGAATACTTTCCATGCTGGACAAACCTCGTCGGTTGTTGGCTACCATTTTGATCGGTAATACCTTCGCTAATATAGTAGCTTCAGTAATGGCAGCGGTGATTACGGGCTCATTTGTAGCATATTTTGGTTTGTCAGAAGTAGTTGTTTTTACAGCAGAGGTGGTTGTTTTAACATTCATGATTCTGATCATCAGCGAAATTACACCAAAAATTATAGCAATTAATGACCCATTAACAGTTTCAAGAAGATGGAGCACATTTATTTATATACTGTTTATTATGCTTAAACCATTTTCAAAACTGATTGCAGATAGCACTGTTTTCATGGAAAAATATCTTCCCAAACCATCAAACAAGATGACCACTGATGATATAAGAACGATGGCGGAGGTTAGTGAACAGGATGGTTCTATCAAAGAAGACGAAAGGGAGATCATTGAGAATGTAATTGAGTTTGGAAATATTACAGTCCGAGAAATAATGACTTCCAGAGTTAATATTATTGCGGTTTCAACACAGGATTCTCTATCAGATATCTTAAGTACAATACAGGAGAAAGCCCTGTCACGAATGCCTCTGTACGAAAATGACCTGGATAATATTCTGGGAGTAATTTACGCTAAAGATATTTTGCCCTATCTGAATGATAAGAGAAAAGAACCCTCTTTTAACTGGAAAACTATATCCAGAAATGCACTTTTCATACCTGCAACGAAAAAACTTGATGACCTTTTGAGAGATTTTCAACAGGAGAAAACACACATTGCTGTAGTTGTAGATGAGTATGGAGGCACTGAAGGAATTGTGACTATGGATGATATCCTGGAAGAGCTGGTTGGTGACATTACTGATGAATCTTCCGATGACCAGGAATTGTATACTCAATTCAAAAATGGTATTTACATTTTTGACGCAAAGATCGATCTGGACGATATGGAAGACGTTGTTGATTTAGAACTAAGTTCCGAAGACGATGATTTTGAAACACTGGGCGGATTGATCTATCACCTGACAGAAAGCTTGCCAACTGTTGGAGTGAGAGTAACTTATAAAGGTTTGGAATGTACGGTTCATTCTGTCCAAAATAACAGGATCAAAAAAGTTCGGGTGAAGTTAACAGAGGAGAAAGAAGAAACCTCTAATAAACAAAGCTAACTTTAATGTCTATCGAACTTACTATTCACAAAGATTTCGATCTTAGTCGGTTTAATACCATGGGGGTATCTTCAAAAGCTTCTTATTTTGTTGAAGTAACCTCTGTTCACGAACTAAAAAAAGCTATTCATTTTGCTGAACAAGAGAATTTGAAATTGCTTGTGCTGGGTGGAGGAAGCAATATTCTATTTAAAAGTAATTTTGAAGGGCTAATCATTCATAATGCTCTGAAAGGTAAAGATTTTATTGCGGATACAGAGCTTAAGGTAGCTGCAGGTGAAAACTGGCACAAGCTTGTTTTATTTTGCGTTGAAAACGGACTTGGTGGTATCGAAAACCTGTCACTTATACCAGGTTCTGTAGGTGCGGCTCCTATTCAGAATATCGGTGCTTACGGAGTGGAATTGAAAGATGTTTTTGTAAGTTTGGAAGCTTATATGATCGATAAAGGTGAAATTAAGACCTTCAGTAAAAGCGATTGTAATTTCGGGTACAGGGATAGCATTTTTAAAAAAGAACTTAAAGGGAAAGCGGTAATTATTTCTGTTACTCTTAAATTTTCTAAAAATGGAGCAATAAATACTTCATATAAAGCACTGAATGATTGGCTTAAAGAAAAAGATATTACAAATCCGAATATCACAGATATTAGCAGAGCTGTAATTGAAATCCGGAGAAGCAAACTTCCTGACCCCAAAGAAATTGGCAATACAGGCAGTTTCTTCAAGAATCCTGTTATTTCTGTACAACAATTTGATCAGCTTAAATCAGAATTTCCGGAACTGATCGGCTATCCTGTAACAGAACATCAGGTTAAAATCCCGGCGGGTTGGCTGATAGATAAAGCAGGATGGAAAGGAAAGAGGTTTGGAGATGCAGGGGTACATACAAAACAAGCGTTAGTGCTTGTTAACCATGGAAAAGCCACCGGAGAAGAAATTTGGAACTTAGCAGAGGAAATTTCCCTTTCAATAAAAGAGAAATTTAATATAATGCTCACTCCTGAAGTGAACGTAATTGGTTAAGGCACATAAGAATACTATGAAATCATTACTTAAAACTATAATTCTGTTAGTTGTAACTTCGCTTGTACTTCCAAGTTGTGTTTCTATTCAGACCAGCCCGGTGTCAGGGAATAAAAGAGCATACGGATATTCATGGGAACAGGAATTACAAATTGGTAAAGAAGCTGACTCCGAAATTATTGCTCAGTATGGTCTCTACGATGATGAAGAACTTTCTGATTATGTAAGCAAACTTGGAAATGAGCTGCTGAAAGTAAGTCATTTTAACAGAGAGGACACCCCTGAAGAGTACAGAAATACAGATTTTACCTTCAGAGTGCTGGGAAGTCCGGTTGTAAATGCATTCGCTTTACCGGGAGGATATGTTTATGTAACAAGAGGTTTATTGGCTCATTTAGAAAATGAAGCTCAGTTAATGGTAGTATTAGGACATGAAATTGGCCACGTGGCTGCAAGACATGCTTCCCAAAGAGCTGCTGAACAACAATTTGGACAATTAGCCATCATTGGCGGAGCTGTGTTGGGAGAATCTTTAGGTTTGGACGGAGGAAATATTTTACAACTTAGCAGTCAAACCGCACAACTACTATTCTTAAGCTACAGCAGAGACGATGAAAGGGAATCTGACCAACTCGGGGTAGAGTATTCTGCAATGAAAAGCTACCAGGCCGCAGAAGGGGGAGAATTTTTCAGGTCCCTTAAAAGAATTTCGGAAAAATCAGGATATAATATTCCATCTCATTTATCCTCACATCCGGATCCGGGTGAAAGAGAAGAAAATATTCCAAGGCTGGCAGAACAGTGGGCAGATAAAGGATACGAACAAACTATTGTTGATGGCGATGAATACTTGCAGATGATCGATGATATTATGTATGGCGAAAACCCGAGAGAAGGGTTTGAGAGGGATGGTCTGTTCTATCATCCTGATCTTGAATTTCAGTTCCCTGTTCCCCTAGGATTTAGTGTGATCAATCAACCATCAGCTGTAATTCTGGTTAATGAAAATCAGGATGCCATAGTTCAGTTTTCTATTGACAATGAAAGTACTACTGCTGAAGAATCAGTAAAGGCATTTTTGAATCAAGAGGGCGTAAATACAATCGAACAAAACGTTACCCGACCAAACGGTTTAACAGGATATGAAGCCGAGGCGAGTCTTCAGCAGGAAGATGGAACATCACTAACGGTAGATATTACTGCGATCAGTTATAATGGAAATATTTATAATTTCCTTGGATATACAACCAGCGATCAGTTTGGGGCTTATGAGTCAGAGTTTAATTCAGTTTCAAATGGTTTCGACAGATTAACTGATTCTTCTGTTCTGAATATACAGCCTGTACGATTAGAGCTTATAAAAACCACAAGATCAGGTTCATTTTCCAGCTTTTTGCCTACAAATTTACCAATGAATATTGAACCGCTAGACATAGCAATTATTAATCAAGTCCAATTGGACCAGAACATCAATGCCGGCAGTTGGATAAAAATACCAAAGCAATAAATGAGAAAGCAATATCACATTCGAGAAGTTAATGGCGATACCCTTGTATGGGACGTAGATAAACTCGTAAAAATTTCAGAACACTATTTACCAAAAGAAGTAATGATTGAGTCGATTGATGATATCGACAAAAACTTTTGGTTCAACGGAGAAGATGATGTGCCGTCAGCCCGGGAAATAGCAAAGCATGTTGAATATGCTGAGAAAACAAGTTTTAAATATCCGGTAATACTTTCCTCTGATGGAAGAGTGATGGACGGTATGCATCGTATTTTAAAAGCTATTATGAAAGGTAAAGAAACTATTAAAGTAGTTCAGTTTCTTGAAGATCCGGAGCCCGATCATAAAAATAAAGCTTTAAAAGATCTTAAATATTAGTACAAGGTTTAATCCCTAGTTTTATTAGAGTAACAAATTTATTCAAAAAACTTTTTTTCAAACTGATATGTGGATACTCAAAGCGATAATCTCTGTCCGTTCTGAGTTTTTGAAACAAAATTGCTTTATCCGGCCTTAGGCAAAGTTCTCTGATATCTGCATCATATTCTCTGAGAGGATGTAGTCTTAGAATCAATTCATAAAGTGAATAGTTTAAATTAGCAATATCCATTTTTTTGGGGGTATATAAATCCGAGTAATCAGGTAATTTCAAGTTAAAGAAATCAGCAAGTTTTTCGGCGAGTATTTTTGAAGCATTCAGTTTAGCCTGCTCTGAGTACCCGGCTATATGAGGGGTGGCTATAAACGCTTTTTCTACTAAAGCGGTATTGAAGTCAGGTTCTCCTTCCCACACATCTATAATTATGTCTGAAACGGTTTTTTTCTGAATGGCGGTTAAAAGAGCCAGCTCGTCAATAACACCGCCTCTTGCGGCATTAATTACTAATTTAAATGTATTGCCATTCAGCTTAGATTGATCTAGCCAGTGATATGTTGAATGCTCTCCTGTTTTAGTAAGCGGAACATGAAAAGTAAGTATATCGCACTCAAGAATGTCTTGAAGAGAAGCAGAGTTAAAATTTTTATCTCTTAGCTCTCTTGGTGGGTCATAACTACAATTAGAGATGCCAAATTGCGAAAGCTGTTTTGATACTGCAGTCCCCGTTGCTCCTGCTCCTATAATTCCTACTTTAAGCTGGTGTATATCTTTTTTTCTTTTGATGCCCCAAAGTAACAAAGAAGTAATTACAAACTCACTTACTGCATTAGCATTAGATCCCTTAGCATCAATAACGTTTATTCCATGTTGTTCAAAATATTTTATATCTATGTGATCTGATCCGGAGGAACCTGTACCGAGGAATTTCAGAGTATCCGGGATCACAGGAATGGTTTCAGAGTTTAATTTGGTAACTGTTCTGCACAACAAAGCCTGATAGTCATTTAATGAAGGAAGAGGCTCGTTTGGATCATAAAGACTTAAATCTACTTCATCAGGAAGAAATTCGGCCAGTTTATAGATGTTTTTATCAGCAAGGATTTTCAGCAAATCAACTTTGTTTTAGTGAATAGGTTATTTAATGATTACAGATCCCGGGCAGGCATCAGATGATATATTTTCAAAATCACATTCTTCGTAGTAGTATTGAATATTCGTGAGATGCCAGTAACCCAAAAATACGAGTATAAATTCTGATTTGAACGCCTTAGACAGTTCTTCATTTGATAGCAAAGTAAAAGATTCACCATAATTGGCTTTGTAACCTAATTTCTTTCTAACGGGACTTCCCTGTGCCACTAGGTATTGTTCATTCGTCTCATCAAAATATTCCCAGGTTCCACCTAAAGGATAATGATGCCATTCATTTCCATTCTCAGCTTTTACTTTCTTAACTGAAGGAGGCCAGAGATTCTTAGCAATAATTTGAAAAACAGCTGAGTCAGATCTTAGAACTGTTGAATTTTGAGATGTTCCTGTAACTAAATATCTATTATCCGGATTTTTTTGGTTCAGGACATTTACTTTGAAAACGTTTTCTCTGTACTGATCATCAAAATAAGCTTCTGATATCACAGTAAAAGCAGATTTGGTAAATGGATCTGAAAATTGATCTTCTTTTTTTAAACGGTAAGACCAACCTGTATCCACATATAATGGACCTTCTTTATAATTCAGATCAATTAAAGAGTCCGTAGCATTTCCATCAGGTAAATAATTAAGTTTTTCATCCTTATGAAGGGTTATTTTATTTTTATAGCTGTTTATTTTTTTTTCTACTTCTTGCGGATAGGGATGAACAATTGTTTTAAAACCACAGCCTGTAGAAAAGAAGCACCCAATAATAATGAGCAGAATATTATTTATAGAGCAGAAGTATGAAAAATCTATCTTCATATAGAAGAAATACTAGTTTTTTGGCTATACTTGGACTATGAAATCAAAGTACAATATAGTTTCCCTAATTCGCAAAAAACGAGACGGAAAAGTTCTGACTCAGGACGAGATCCGTTTTTTAATCGATTCATATACCGCAGATGAAATTCCTGATTATCAGATAAGTTCATTTCTCATGGCAGCTTTTTTAAACGGTTTAAATGATGAGGAATCAGCAGCATTAACAGAATCTATGCTTCATTCAGGTATAGTTGTGGATCTTTCACATGTTTCGGGCAAAAAAGTAGATAAACATTCTACCGGAGGAGTAGGTGATAAACTTTCATTAATACTTGCCCCAATAGTAGCAAGTGCAGGGGTTCCTGTTCCAATGATCTCAGGCCGTGGACTTGGACATACCGGTGGCACCTTGGATAAACTGGAATCAATTCCCGGTTTTTATGTGGATGTGGATCTGGCACGCTATAAGGAGATTCTGGAAAAACAAAACCTGGTGCTTGTTGGGCAAACCGAAGAAATTGCTCCGGCTGATAAAAGACTTTATGCACTACGTGATGTAACTGCAACGGTAGAATCCATTCCGTTAATTGCCGGCAGTATTATGAGTAAGAAACTTGCCGAAGGAATTGATGCCTTGGTTCTGGATGTGAAATACGGCTCCGGTGCATTTATGAAGACAGAAGAAGATGCCACTAAACTTGCTCAGGCCTTGGTTGGAATTGGCGAGCAGTTTGAGAAAGAGACCATCGCATATCTAACCAATATGAAACAGCCTTTGGGATATAAGATTGGTAATTGGTTTGAAGTGGAGGAGTCCATAGATGCTCTGAAAGGAGAAGGGCCGGAAGATATAATGGAGATCTCACACCTGCTTTCCGGAACTATGATCTATCTAGGTGGGAAAGCAGATTCAGTCGAAAAAGGAATCGAAATCAGTAAGCAACAGGTTGAAAACGGCGAAGCTTTTCAAAAGTGGTTGGATATTGTGGAAGAGCAGGGTGGAGATATTTCATATATCAACGATCAGGATAAATACCCGAATGCTGATTATGAGTTTGAATTGAAATCGCCTAAAGATGGATATATTTCTGAGATGGATGCTTTTGAAATTGGTACTGCATCTGTTGAATTGGGAGCAGGCCGAAAAGTGAAGGAAGATGATGTGGATCCACAAGCAGGAATAGTCTTAAAAAAGAAAGTAGGAGATAAAATCACAAAAGGTGAAACAATTTTAGCGGCATATACGAACAAGCCAACCACGATCGAGCCTGTGACCGCACAGTTGTATGGAGCAGTAACGATCTCAGATGCAAAACCTGAAAAGGAGTTTCTGGTTACAAAAGTAGTTGACAAAAACGGGGTTCGGGATTTCCGGCTTTAAAATGTTGAATTACACTAATAATCAGTTAATTTGTATCTAATGAACATAGGGCATTAAAAAAAGGAAAAAATCATGTTTAAAAGATTCATACGTGCATTAAAATCAATGTTTGGTGGAGTTATAAGCTCCATGGAAGACCCAAAATTAATTTTAGAGCAAAACATTCGTGATCTGAACGATCAAATCCCGCAAATGAATGAAAACATTGCGACGGTTAAAGCAAATTTGATCATGCTTCAGAAGGAGTCAAACCGAAATGAAAAGCTGATCGGTGAACTAACTTCTAAGATCAAATCTGCTATTCAGGCAAATCGCGATGACATTGCTGAGGGGTATGCTCTTCAACTGGAAAAGGCGAAAGAGAATTTTGCACACACAAAAGACCAGTTAGTTTTTGCTGAAAAAGCTTATGACAAAGCACTGAAAGTGAAGAAAGTGTTCATGCGTGAAAAAGACCGCAAAATTCAGGAAGCTAAAGAAGCTTTACGTGCCAGCGAAAGAGCTGAATGGCAGTCTAAAATTGCTGATACATTAGAGCAGTTTGAGGTTGGTGGCATGGATCAGACTCATGATGAGATGATCAGCCGACTAAACGAAAAAACGGCTAAGAACGAAGCTCGCATGGAAATTGCTCTGGATGGAATCGATACTGAGACGATGGAAATTGAAGCCAACGCTGAAAAGATCCGTGCTCAATCATTGGTAGAGCAATTCAAGCTTGAAATGGGTGAATCTTCCGGTTCAATCAATATAGATGAAGAACCTGTTGCTGAAGAATCTCCAAAAAAATCTGTTGGTAATAAAGAGAAAAACTAACGGAGACTCTTATGAGTAACAAAAGTGAAGAAGAACGCGAACGTCTGAAACAGGAATACAAGGAGCATTACCGTCGCATCAAAGAAATAAAGGAGCGAGGTAAAAGAGCTGAGCAAAAAGGAAAGATCGCTCAGGCTGTCAACAATATGAATCCGGACAATTTGCTGGAATCAGTTGATGAGTTTCTTGGAAAAGTTCGCGACAAAGTTACTCATGTGGAAGCCCGGCTAGATGTTGCCATGGACAGTATAGATGACGACTCTAAACTTGAAACCGAAATAAAAAATGAACAGCACGAAGCTGAGTTAAAAAAGCAAAAAGCCAAACAGACTTTACAGCAGGTGAAAGCTGAAATGGGAATGCTTTATTCCGAGATCGAAAAAACCGCAGACGAAATAAAGACGGAGAAAACGATCGGGACGAAAAAGGATCAGTCGAAAAATAAAGAAAACGATTCATCACCAGGCAACGATACAGAAAAAGAGTAATGTCAGCAGACGAACTAAACATCAATTATACTCGCGAAGCATTTATGAATCCCATTAACCTGGGAGGATTATTGATCGCAACACTCACTGCTTTTTTCATCAGTGATTTTGGAGATGCTTCAAGTGTGATGCTTACAACCGTGTTTGGTTTAGAGCTGATGTACTTGGGTATAGTTCCTAAGCTGCCTCGTTTCAGAAAAAAGACAGAGCTTAAAAAGATCAAAGAACGCCATGCTTCCAGCAATGAAAAAGATCTGTTTCAATCGTTGGATTCTGCCAGTCAAAAAAGATTTTTGGTATTAAAACACTTAGCCAAGATGGTGCAGGAAAACTTTGAAAAACTTCCGTACAGTTCTCAGGGTTTACTGGATAACATCGGCAAAAAGATCGAGGAATTATTAGGAAATTATCTCACACTTCTGGATCTGATAAAGCGCTATGAAGTGTATCTGAATACTTCTCTGGAAACCAATCTTAAAGAAGAAGTAATTCGACAAATAGAAGAAATTAAGACCATCGAGTCAGAAAAGCTGAAGCGAACAAAAGCACGACGTGTGGCGATCATGCAAAAAAGGCTTCAGAAATTTAAGATCGCAAAAGAGAAATATTTAGTGTGTGAAACTCATTTGGAAACCATAGAAGACGCTGTCAGATATATCTACGAGCAATCTATGACCATGAGTAATCCGGAAGAAATTGGCTTCCAATTAGATAACTTGTTAACCGAAGTGGATGAAACTTCGCAATTGATTGACGACTTAGATCAGGATATCTTACCTGAGTACACCACAGAATGGGAAACTGAACTGGATTTTGATTCTATTTTAGATGAACTTTCTGATGATGTATCAAACGTGTCAAGCACAAAGAAACAAGTTAAAGAATAATTCATGAGCTTATCATTTGAAACACTACTTCTGGATGTAGATGAATCAGGAGTGTGTGTACTTACAGTAAACCGTCCCGACAAAATGAATGCGTTAAATAATCAGGTTTTTGAAGAACTTGATGTAGCGCTGGATCATATCAGAGAAAGCAAAGAAATTAAGGCGCTTATAGTAACCGGTGCAGGTGATAAGGCTTTTGTAGCCGGAGCTGATATCAAAGAATTAAACACGTTGGGCGATTCTGAGGCAAAAAAGAAATCTCTTCGGGGGCAAAGAGTTTTTCAGAAACTTGAAGACCTGACCATTCCTGTTATAGCAGCCGTTAACGGTTATGCTTTGGGGGGAGGATGTGAATTTGCTATGGCTTGTCATATTCGAATTGCTTCTAAAAATGCATTGTTAGGTTTGCCTGAGGTAAGTCTGGGATTAATTCCGGGATATGGTGGAACTCAGCGTTTACCTAAATTAGTAGGAGAAGCTAAAGCTCTTGAATTAACACTGTCTGGCAGATTTGCAAAAGCTGAAGAAGCCAAAGAAATTGGATTGATTAATCAGATAGCAGAAGAGTCGGCTTTAGAGACAGCCAAAGAAATGGTCAAAAGTATGCTGAAGCAAGGACCTCTTGCATTAAAAAATGCTATCTTGGCAATTAAAGAATCAGGGAATGAGTCGGGGTATAATTCCGAAGCAAATTTATTTGGAGAATTGTACAACACTGATGATTTTAAAGAAGGTACAAGTGCGTTTCTGGAAAAAAGGAAACCTTCTTTTACCGGTAAATAAGAACTAACATTTCGTTAATGAAAGACGAACCTCCATCGAGTTTCACATATTGTAAAGAAGTAGAAAAAGGAGCCAAATAAATTATGGAATGGCTTCTCATTACCGGAACTATTTTATTGAGTGGATTTTTTTCGGGATCCGAAATTGCTTTTGTAACAGCAAATAAACTCAAACTTGAAGTAGCTTCCAGAAAAAATAATCTTATCTCAAGTTCTATCGGATTCTTTACTAAAAATCCGGACACTTTTCTCACCACTACGCTGGTTGGAAATAACATTGTAAATGTAGTGTATGCTACTTTAATGGCTCTTTTTCTTGTAGAACCGATTATGCTTTACACCGAATTGTGGTTTGGTGTTGAGCCGTCATCCTTTCAGATACTGGCAATACAAACGTTTATAGCTTCACTGGTTATTATGCTTTTTGGTGAAATACTTCCTAAAGCAATTTTCAGAGCACAAGCAGATATCATGGTGAATGTGATAGCACTTCCATTAAGATTATTTTACTGGATTTTAAGACCATTGATTGCTCTGGCAAACGGATCTTCCAATGTGCTGATCAAATGGTTGGTTCCTGATGCTGAAAAAACCGAACAATTTTATCGAAGGCAGGATGTGGAACTGATCGTAAAGGAACTCAGGGAAAGTGGTGGAAGTGAAGATATTGATGAAGATGATTCTGAGATATTGCATAATGTGCTCGAACTTTCAAATATGAGGGTTAAAGAGTCTATGATTCCACGGATTGATATTGAAGCCGTCGAAAAATCTACACCCATTGAAGAAGTGCTGAATACCATGATCGAATCAGGACATTCAAAACTCCCGGTATATCGGGACAGTATTGACGATGTGATTGGCGTCGTATTCGCTCACGATTTCTTCAAAAGTCCAAAGTCGTTGCATGAAATTATCCGTCCAATAAAACTGGTCCCTTCCAGTAAAAAGTCCAAAGACCTGATGCAGGAATTCCGTCAGTCTAATTTGTCGGTGGCTATAGTACTGGACGAGTATGGTGGAACGGCAGGAATGATCACCATCGAAGATCTGCTAGAAGAAGTGGTTGGTGATATTCAGGATGAGTATGATACCGACAGTGAGGTGATGAAACGAATCGCTCCAAACAATTTTGTGGTAAGCGGAAATGTTGAAATTGATGAGTTAATGAATGCCTTCGAAGAAATTAAAATTCCTTTGGAACCTTCTCAGTATGATACCGTAGCGGGTTATGTTATCAATCATTTGGGGCGCATTCCAAAAGTGAATGAAGAAGTGCTGATTGAAGGCAATAAATTCATTATCAGTAAGGCGACTCAAAGCCGAATTGAGACAATAAGACTAACTATTATTGAGTAGGGCATATGTTTGATCATTATCCGAAGTGGTCGCAGGAATTTGCGAGAAAATACCTTAGCAGAACCATAAATACTTTTTTGATTCACGGAAACGTGCACGATATGGTTGCACTCAAAACCGATGAAGGAACAGAATTCAATCGTTTAAAATCGTTTCTGTCAGATGAATTTTTTGGAGCTCGTGATTTCGTGGTGTTCTACGACAGAGCATCCGGGATTTATTTCAGAGATAAAGAATCTCAGCAGGATTTTAATCAAGCTATAGCAGGACGTGATAGCATTGTTGGAACTGAATACGCAAAAAAAATGCCCAAGGATCCTGTTCGTGTGATGTCTTTGTTGGAGCAGTATTTCAGGCTTCGTTTAGATCAAAAGAAAAGCATTGCACTCATCATCGATTATGCTGAAACAATTGTGCCGATGAGTGACGCCGGTTCTACAGGAAATGAGGACAGAACTTCTCAGGTTTATTTGTCACGTTGGGCACACGATCCTATGTTTTTGGCGTCGGATTTTACCTGTGTGATGATCACAGAAAATTTAGCTGATCTGAATAAGACCATTGTTCAGAATCCATACACGACTGAGATCAAGATCAATATTCCGGGAGAAGAGGATCGTTTGGCGTTTGTGAAATATGAGACACAAAATGATGATTTCAAGAAACTATCAGACGTTTCTCCGGAGATCATAGCTCAGCAAACGGCCGGATTGAATTATGTGAATATTCGTAGTGTACTTTCAAATGCCCGTGAAAATCAGGAAAAGATCACGTTCGATGGATTATCAGAAAACAAAAAAGATCTGATCGAAGCGGAAGCGTATGGATTATTGGAATTTGTGGAAACGCCGTATTCGCTCGATAACGTTGCCGGACACACTCATGTGAAAGAACACCTTCGTCAGGCAGTAAAAGCCCTTAAAGCAGGCCGACAGGATGTAATGCCGATGGGATATTTAGTTTGTGGTCCTGTAGGAACCGGAAAAACATTTTTAGTGACTTGTTTCGCGAGTGAAGTTGGAATACCAATGGTGAAACTGAAGAATTTCAGAAGCCAATGGCAGGGTGTAACGGAAGGAAATCTCGAAAAGATCTTGTCGCTGTTGAAAGCGATGTCGCCGGTAGCGGTTATGATCGATGAAGCGGATGCTTATTTGGGTGATAGAAATGCGGGAGGAGACAGTGGAGTTTCCAGCCGAGTATTTTCACAGATCGCTACTTTTATGAGTGATACCACCAATCGTGGTAAAATTGTTTGGTTCTTAATGACGGCAAGACCAGATCTGATGCCAATCGATTTAAAGCGACAGGGTAGGGCAGAAGAGCATTTGGCGTTATTTCCCCCTCACACCAAAGAAGAGAGAATCGAGTTGTACGAAGCAATGGCTAAGAAAACCAGCTTAAAACTTACCGAAGATTATATTCCGGCTGTTGTTCAGCAAGGATTAAAAACATTTTCCGGAGCTGATATGGAAGCCGCTTTAACCAGAGCTAAGTTCCGTGCAGCAGCAGAAGGCAGGAAGAAAGTCACCCCGGAAATACTGGATGCAGCATTAGCTGATTTCATCCCACCAACCTATCCGGAAGAAGTGGAACTACAGACTCTGAATGCAGTAATTGAATGTACATCTAAAGAATTACTTCCTGAGCGCTACCGTGAAATGGATCGAAATGAGATACTTTCTACAATCGAGGAATTGAAGTTTAGAGTAGGTTAGAGTTTCTAGAAACAAAGGACAAAACCCAAATTTCAAATTACAAAAGTGTGGTTTTCGGGTTCCTTTCTCCTTCCCAAGCTCTTGCTTGGGATGCAAATAAGGGAGCTCCTGCTCCTAATAAGTAACGTTGAGTATTTTACGGAATTGATCTGATCAATTCTAATCACATTAGGAAAGTAATCGTCAAATAAAGGTCTACTGATTTTATGAAAGTCTGGATTCCGGAGTTGCAAGCTATTTAATTTATAGATCCTAAGTTTCTAATTTTTACCCAAAATTTTAATAATCCGGCCATATACAATATCAGCTAAATTCCAGTTGTATAACTTGGGATCGGTTGTACTTGTAAACTGAATAACTACCGCATCAATGTCTTTGTGGTATTCGGCAATACTTTGATAGCCGGGAACCCAACCTTTGTGTTCATATTCATAAATTGAAGAATAGATTTCCTGTTCTCCTTCTTCAAATAAAGAACCATTATTCAATGCCCGTAAAAAGATGCCTACGTCTTCAGCAGTGGCAAGAATTCCATGGTCGTCTTCTTTTAAATCAAAAGGATATCCCACGTGATAGCCACTCATCACGCTGTCAATATCCACTTCATTTAGCGAAGCAAAAGTATTGTTAAGATTTAGCGGAGTCAGAATTTCTTCCTGAACGAATTGAAAGGTCTCATAACCCAGAACATTTTCCATGATCTTATTGAGTAACAGGTAATTAGTATTGCAATATTCATAGTCTTCATCGGGTTCAAAGTTGGCCGGTTTGTCCAGAATCAGTGCAAGACTTTCTTCATAGGTTTGTGTGGGGGCTCCCCAGAAATTTGGCGCGTCTGTATAATTGGGAATACCACTTCTATGCTTTACCATCATTCTCAAAGTGATTGTGTCTGCATTTTCGATTCTTCCATCAAGCTCGGGTAAATAATCAGCAAGTGTTTCATCCAGATCTAAACGGCCATCATTAACCAATTTAGTAACAGCAACTGCAGTATACAGCTTACTGATACTGGCGATCTTGAATAAAGCTTTCGGATTAGCAGGTATTTTATTTTCCTTGTTGTGAAAGCCTGCGGCATAAAAGGCGGGAGGTTGGCCTCCTTCATCTACATAAACAATCATTCCATCAAAGCCATGTTCGATCGCTTCATTTGCTTGCCCCTGAACCGAATCGGGCAGAGGTAATATCCACGCCCACACTAAAAGCCAGGGCACAAAGAACAAGGAAGTTATCGTACCAACCAGCAATATTATTCTGAGTACAAGTTTTTTGGGTTTCTTTTTCATACGGTTTCAGGGCATTAGCATTTTCTTACCGGAATTGCTTTGGTTTCTTATTTTGAACTGCACTTTCAACGATCTGTTGTATTCTCTTTTGCCTTGTTTCTGTTCTTTTTGCAGAAACTATCCAGTACAACAGTTGTTTTTTAACAGATTTACTCAGGCTGTTGAAGTATTCCAATGAGCCTTTAGATTTTACAAATCCTGATTTCAGATCCTCCGGAATTACAAGTGCTTCAACATCATCTAAAATTGTCCAGGAACCATTCTCTTTTGCGATTTCGATACTTTTGTACCCCGCTTCTTTCATAAGCCCCTGATCCATTAAAGTTTTCACTTTATCCTTATTGATCTTAGACCAATTACTGCTACGTTTTCGCTTGCAGAAATACTGTCTGTATTTCTCATCATCTATGGCTTGTTTGGTGCTGTCGATCCAACCAAAACAAAGAGCCTCATCTACCGATTCACTCCAGCTTAAATTGTAATTCGGAGACTGTTTCTTATAAAATATAAGCCAAATTGCATCTTCTTTAATGTGATTCAACTCGAGCCATTCTCGCCAATCCTTTTTGTTATCAGGACAAAATTCTTCAATATCTTTCATACTCATTTTTGGCTTTAGTGTTTATTCAATTAGTCCCAAATCTCAGGCCGACTAATTTTCATTGCTCTTAAATAAGAAAGGAATTGTCCAGCGTGAACAGATTCATGATATCCAATCCGAAGTAAATATTTTCCTAGAATTTTCTTTTCACCATTTCCGGGGTGAATGATTTTTATCTCGCTTAACTCTGCATCCGAAAACCGTCGAACATTTTCTAAAAATGTATTCCGATAGGGGGCAGCAAATTCAATTTCATCAGAAACACTGATAAAAGGTCGATTTTCCCAAGGTGTTTGGTAATTTGTCATATTCTTACCGCTAATAATCATGTTCCAGCCATAGTCAGCTTCTAAAACGTGCCGAATCATTGCTGATGCACTCATTGCTTTTTCGTTAGGTTTCCAATTATAAGATTGCTTGGGTAGTGTATTCCAAAGTTTTAAACTTCTTCTGCGTATTTCTGTAAAATTTAAAATTATAAGTTCAGATTGGGTCATTTTTCGTGCGGGAGAATGTAATGTTACAATACCTACAAAGTGCAGGGCTACATTAAGTTCGTTTTACCTATTGAATATAGTGAGGGTTGGGATGAGTTGCTTCGGAACGGTCTGTGTATGGACAGTAGGGCAGATTCGAAGTACTTCACTTTCTGTTTACCACTGAGCAAAAACAAACGTTTTTACTTTTAAATTTCTTTTTGTTAAACGTCAAAACTTTGTTTTGGCGTTGCCTGCTCAAGGAACAGGACTTTCATTTTATCTCTAAATGCCCTATTGGCTATCCACCTTGGTGTGGTGTCGTTTTTATTTTATTCTCGTTCCATTTTTGTCAATATAAAACCATTCATCAGATTCAATTCTGGTGTGGTCATCGTATTTGTCATTTATTTCTCTTGCGTCAAAAGTAACTTTTGCTTTTCCGTCTTTAAACCACCAAGCAAAGTCGTACTTACATGGGATAGCTATTTGACCGTATTTGTCAGCAAATCCCATTTTTCCATTTCTTTTTACTCGTAGAAGTCCTTCGTGAAAATAATCAGGTCCGTTGTCAAAAGACACAATGTCGTAAAGTGTATTTTGATTTCTGTCAATCGTAATCCACCTTCCGTATGAGCTATCCTTTAGGAATTCTATCACATTCGCATAATGGGTCAGAGTATCTGTGCCTAAATACGCATACTTGTCAAATGGAATAATAGTATCTCCTTTTGTATTTAAGTAAGCTACTCGAGAGCCAAATTGTAGAAATTCTTCATCAGTAACTGCGATTAATATTTCAACGTTTGTCGTGTCTGATTTAGTTTTGTCATAATAGACATAGTCGGTGGTTTCAGATTGCGATTTCTGTCCGCAAGAGAAAATGCAGGAAAGACTAGAGGCTAATATGATTAATTGACTCATTTTCATTTTTCTCAAATGCACCACAACTTATGTATACACGCACTGCGTATATACAATCTATTTTATTACTATACGAATGTAATAGATAATGATATATGCTGCAACGCAAATTAATACAGAAGTTTGAAGGTAGATTAAAAGCTCAAAGATACAGCGCTAATACTGTTTTAAATTATTCAAGTGCGTTAAAAATGGCACTTAAAGAAATGAAACAATCCGGTGTTAATGCTCTTCCCTTAGAACTTATCGAGAGGTATATCAATTATAAAATTACGGAACATAAAATCTCACCTTCCTATCAAAGAAATATTATAGCGGCACTTATTAAGTATCATAATTTAGTTCTGGATGAAAGCCTGCCGGCTGAATATTTATATCCAAAAAGAATGCAAAACAAAATTCCTGATGTACTTTCTCAAAATGAGGTTAGAAAATTATTTTCTGTAATCACAAATATTAAACACAAAGCTATCCTGCAAACCATTTATTCCGGTGGTTTAAGAATGTCCGAAGTTCTTAACTTAAAAGTGTATGATATTGATTCTGATAGAATGACGATAAAAATCAGGCAATCTAAAGGCGCTAAAGATCGCGAAGTAATGCTGGCTGAGAAACTGCTGTTGCTACTCCGTGAATACGTAGCTGAATATCAGCCTAAAGAATATTTATTTGAAGGACAAAATGGAGGGAAGTATTCTTCAAGAAGTGTTCAGCAGATTATGAAAAGAGCGTTAAAAAAATCCAGAAACACTAAAAATGCTACTGTACATACGTTAAGGCATAGTTTTGCAACACATTTACTGGAATCAGGTACCGACCTGAGATATATTCAGGAATTTTTAGGCCATCAATCAATTCAAACTACAGAAATATATACTCACGTAACTAAGGTGGGTAAATCAAATGTTAAAAGTCCGTTAGATACTCTTTAAAGTCCTACCAGCCAATTCTGCCCCGATTTTTATCAGTTCCCAGTTCATCACGAACTTCTTTAGGATCTTCAGGCATAACAAAACCGGGAGGAGGAGAAAAAGCGTCGTAACCCCAATAAGCTTCAGGGTCCTCAGTTACATAGTTTATGAATGTTCCTACAATAGGAAGTGCAGTTCTTGCTCCCTGACCAATACTATAACTTCCGTCCTGAGGGAAACGAATCCTGCGATCCTCACCACCAACCCAGGCACCCATTACAATATGAGGGGTCATACCAATGAACCAGTTGTCAGAAGCATCATTGGTAGTTCCTGTTTTTCCGGCTATATCCTGTCGCACTCCATACACATTTCGCAATCGAACGCCTGTTCCGAAATATCCGTCGCCGCCTCTTATCACACCCCGCATCATATCAACCATCATGTACGCAGTTTCAGGACTGATAACTTCTTTTCTGTATTCAGGGAAATACTCCTGTAAAACATTTCCTTCTTTATCTTCAATTCTGGTAATTGCAATAGGTTCAATATGAACACCATTATTTGCAAAAGTAGTGTAAGCGGAAGTCATTTCTAATAACGAAGCTTCAGCCGTTCCCAAAGCAATAGAAGGGTAAGCAGGGGTATTACTCATATCCACACCTAAATTAGAAGCCATTGCTTTTATTTTTCTGGCTGCGGCATCCAGTTCCCATAATTTATTGGTTCCCGGATAGCCTGCAAGTTCAGGAAGCAGGCGTACCGTTACGTTGTTCATACTTCTTGCTAGCGCTTCACGCAAAGGAACTTCATTAGCACCGCTGGCAACTTCGGCATCTTTAGGATTCCAGACGTTACCGTTTCTGTCTCTGAATGAGATGGGAAATTTGGAAAATTTATGGTAGGGTTTAAAACCATTATCAATAGCAACAGAATACACAAAGGGTTTAAAAGTAGAACCCACTTGTCGGCGTGACTGATACACATGATCGAACTGAACGCTTCCGTAATTAGAACCACCAACCCAGGCCAGAATATTTCCGTTAGAAGGTTCAATGGCTACAAAACTGGCTTCTAATCTTGTTCGGGCTTTAAGTACTGAATCAACAAAAGCAGTATCTGCTTTCAGGCTGTCCAGAACTACTTTTCGGATCTTGGTATTATAGGTTTGATATCCGTTTTTATATCGATCGGTCTCTTCCAGGAAACTGTCTTTAAAAGTCGGGAATTCATCCCAAAGCTTGTCCATGTATTCTGTGCTGCCCCGGGATGTCCATTCATACTCAAATATTTTTTGAAGGGAATCCAGTTTAGTACTTAATGCTTTTTCAGCATGTTTCTGAAGTCGGGAATCAATGGTTGTATAAATTACCAGCCCGTCTTTATAAATATCGTATCCATTTTCTTCAGCCCAGCCGGATACTCTTTGGCGTACATATTCACCAAAATATCTACTCACTCTACCCGCTTTTGATGGAGGTTGATAATCTAAGGTGATGGGTTCTTCACGTAGCTGATGATAAGCAGTGGAATCAATGAATCCTCTGTTGTTCATCAGTAACAGAACAATATTTCTCCTTCTTTGAGATCTTTCAGGATAGATTCGTGGATTATAGGCATAAACTGCATTAACCGATCCCACCAAAACCGCAGATTCAGACAAAGTTAGTTCTTTAGCCGGTTTGTTGTAGTGGGTTCTTGAAGCTGCTTCTATGCCAAATGCACTATTACTGTACTCAACCGTGTTGAGGTACATTTCAATAATTTCCCGCTTGGTATAATTTTGTTCGATCTGAACGGCGGTTATCATTTCCCTGAATTTTCTGGAAATGGAAAATTTTAAACCAATTTCTTTATAAAGATTACGAGCAAGCTGTTGGCTGAGAGTGGATCCACCTTCCACACGTCCACGCATCAAATTGAAAGGAATTGCCAAGGTTCTAACCATATCAATTCCCCAGTGGTTGTAAAAGCGATGATCTTCCGTAGCAACTAGAGCATTTATAACATGTGGCGAAATTTGATCATAAGGAACCCAGGTTCTGTTTTCGGTAAAATATTTATCCAGAACGGCACCATCCCGGCTTCTCACTTCGGTAGCAATAGCAGTGTCAGGGTTTTCAAGTTTTTCGAGTGGTGGAAGTCCCTGAAAAAGAAATATTACATATCCTGTTACTGCAATTAAAAGGGTTGCAGCAACTATTCCGGTCCATCTAAGTATTTTTCTTCTAAGACCGGACGAGACAAAATTATTTTCTGAAGAAAGTTCATTTGCGTTTCTTTCTTTTGCTTTTCGTTCAGCAAGTACTTCTTTACGGTATTCGGGATCATTAAAATACCGTTGATGGTCAATAGGTTCTTTTTTATCGCTCATTCTGCTACACTTGATTCAGTGAAAGGTACAAATTCTTTATCAGAAGCACTCCATCTAACGAGTTGGTAGGCACCATTGTTGTAAAGAGCCACCGTCTTATGATAGAAAAAGGTTCCGAGATTTATATACGATCCGTCGTTAAATGTTTCCATTCTTGGAATATGATCGTGGCCCATTATAATGAAGTCTATGTCTTTCTCTTTGAGTACTCGTTTTGCATGATTATTCAACGGTACAGCAGTTCTGTTTTCTTTCATTTTAGAGAAACCGGAGAATTTTTTCATAACGGGAATTCCTAACTCAGGGGGTAGAAATGCCTGAAACATTTTCACAAAATATTTACTTCTTAATACTCCATGAAAAAAGGGGCGGAGCAGATCATCGCTTTTTCCAAATCTTCCATCGCCATGCATTAACAAGGTATTAAAACCATTTTGTTTGATAATGCGATAATTGCATTCCACATCAAATCCCATTTCTTCGAAATACCCGTACGTCCAGTTATCATGATTTCCTGTTATATAGGTGGTTGGTTCACATTGTGAGTTATGCTTTTTGAAGGCTTCCAGTACTTTTTTCCCCACAGTTGGGATGAAATTCTTTTTCGGATATTCCATCCAGTAATCAAAAAGATCGCCAAGAATATAGATCTTGATCTCTCGTTCACAGCAGTGATGTATAAGTGCAATAAGTTCGCTTTCTATTTCTTTTTCTGTAGTTGCATCAAAAGCTCCCAGATGAACATCAGAAATAAACAAACTGGTTTGTTCTGCCATTGGTTTATTTCTTACGGGTAATTACATAATGTATAAGTTCTGCAAAATCTTCCCTGGCAGGGGATGCAGGAATTTGTTCCAGTGCTTCGATTGCTTTATTTGCATAATCGTACATGGATTGTCTTGCATAATCCATACCGCCTTTTTCATGAACAAAGTCTACAATCTCATCAATATTCTTTGAAGTTTTTTTTCTTTTTTTCATTAAAGCCCTGATATGAGCAGCTTCTTTTTTAGAACTGTGCTCCAGCGCTTTTATCAAAGGTAAAGTCACTTTACGTTCCTGAATGTCGTTTCTCTTGGGTTTGCCGATGTCGTACATGCCATAATCAAAAAGATCGTCCCTGATTTGAAAGGCAATACCAACACTCATTCCAATGTTTGCCATCAAATCATGTAGCTGCACATCATCGGTTGCTGAAACGGCACCACATTCACAACAAGTGGAAATAAGGCTCGCTGTTTTTTCGGAGATGATCTGAAAATAACGCTCTTCAGTCATGTTAAATAAACCGGCAGTTTTTAGTTGGCGAAGTTCGCCCTCACTCATTTTTTGAACTGCTTTCGACTGCACTTCTAATAACTTGTATTCCTTATTCTCAAGAGAAACCAATAATCCTCTTGAAAGAAGAAAATCTCCGAGGAGCACTCCTGCTTTGTTTTTCCAGATCTTATTAATGCTTACAAATCCACGTCTGGAATTAGCTTCATCAACAACATCATCATGAATGAGAGTAGCAGTGTGTAACAATTCGATCATTGTAGCTGCGATATGACTTCTCTTTGAGATTCCATCAAATAAATTGGCAGTCATAAAAACGAGAGTAGGGCGCAATTCCTTACCTTTTTGTTTATGAAGATATCTCAGTATCTGGTCCAGAAGAAGTACATCTGTTTTAACCGTATCTTTAAAAAAAGTCCTGAATTCAGCTAAATGTTCTGAAACAGGCGCGGTTATTTCCTTTAAAGATTTACGAACCACAGAATCTTTTTCGACTCTGGCAAGAGAAATGTTATCAGCCATCAAATATGTTTAAATTTTCTTAAACTTGAACAGCTCGAAATTTAGTTAATATATACGACAATTATTTAGGACTAATCACACTCACTCACTTAAAAAAAAATTATGATTACGAAGTTAGCCGGGCTTGAAACCATTGGGGTTTTAACAAGCGGTGGAGATTCACCCGGAATGAATGCAGCTGTACGTGCTGTAGTACGGGTTGCAGCAAAATACGAATTAAAAGTATTTGGAATCAGACATGGATATCATGGATTAATTCACGATGAAGTAAAGCTCATGAAAAATAATTCAGTTTCAAATATCATCCAAAGAGGAGGCACCATTCTTAAATCAGCTCGCTCTCAGGAATTCAGAACTGAAAAAGGAAGAGCTAAAGCTGCAGCTACTATTGAGAAATATAATATGGACGCTCTTGTGGTTATCGGAGGAGACGGAACATTCACAGGAGCAAACGTTTTCGGCAAAGAACACGGAATAAAAGTAATTGGCATACCTGCAACTATCGATAATGATATTATTGGTACAGATGAAACTATTGGGTACGATACGGCATTAAATACTGCTCTTGACGCAGTAGATAAGATCCGTGACACCGCTGATGCTCATGAGCGAATGTTTCTTGTTGAGGTTATGGGAAGAGATGCCGGTTTTATTGCACTAGAAACCAGCATTGCCGGAGGTGCCGAACTCGCCTTACTTCCTGAAGAGTTGATGGATATTGATGACGTGAAATCCCAACTTAAAAATATGCTTAAGAATCAGGTAAGAAGTAGTCTTGTTGTTGTTGCTGAAGGAGATGAATCAGGAGGAGCTATTGAGTTAGCAGATCAGATACGGGACGACTTTAAAAAATATGATATGCGTGTTTGCATACTTGGTCATATTCAAAGAGGAGGTTCGCCTACTGCTCGCGATCGTGTTTTGGCGAGCCGTTTAGGAGCTGCTGCAATAAAAACACTAATGGAAGGGCATAGCAGCGTAATGGTTGGTATTGTTAATGGCGACATTAAGATAACTCCGATTAAAATAGCCGTAGATAGAAAAAAAGACCTCGATCGCTCACTCATAGAACTAGCAAGACTACTCAGATAATGATTTCAATTGATACCGGTATAGCCGAAGAATTTGTTTCAGAAAAAGCATTAAAAGAATCGCTTGAAAAGTGCGGGGAAGCTCTTATTCAGCTTAAAGAAAAATCAGGACCAGGCTCAGAATGGTTAGGTTGGAGAGACCTGTTGAAATCTCCAAATGATGCTTTGTTGGAAAAGGTAAGTTCTCTGGGAAACGACATCAGAAAAAATGCAGATATTTTTATTGTTTGCGGAATCGGAGGGTCATACTTAGGAGCAAAAGCAGTTATTGATGCCCTTTCTCCTCATTTTAATAAAAAAGGACCTGAAATTCTTTTCGCAGGGCACCACATGGGAGGGAAGTACCTGCAGGAACTTTTAGCATATATTAAAGCACCGAAGCCGGATGGAAGCCTGAAAAGTGTATATGTGAATGTAATCTCCAAATCCGGTTCTACTTTAGAAACCGCACTTTCATTCAGGATGATTCGCGAGGTAATGGAAGAGCTCTATCAGGAGGCAGCCGCTGACCGTATTATTTGTACCACAAGTAAAGATGGCGGAGTTTTGAATGAACTGATAAAAGAAAAAGCGTATAAAAAATTTATCATACCTGAAGATGTAGGTGGTAGATTCTCGGTATTGACTCCGGTTGGACTGATACCTGTTTCCGTGGCTGGGATTGATATAAAGACGCTTTTCTACGGTGCAGTATCTGCTTTTAATAAGTATGAAAATGATGCCGCGGATATTGTGAACTACGCAGCGGTGCGGAGGGCTTTGCATGAAAAAGGAATCACTATTGATGTGTTTTCATGCTTTGAACCTGAATTACAATCTTTTGGTGGATGGATTCAGCAATTAATGGGAGAGAGTGAAGGCAAAGAGGGAAAAGGAATTTTTCCAACCGTAGCAGCTTTTTCAACTGATCTGCATAGCTTAGGTCAGTTTATTCAACAAGGTACCAGAAGTATGATGGAAACTTTTATTGCAGTTGAAAAGCCCATTTCAAATTTAAAGGTGAACTCGTTGGAAGGAGATCATGATAAATTAAATTATCTGGCAAGAAATTCTTTCCATGAAATTAATACCAAAGCGAGGATCGGTACTACTGAAGCGCACAAAGATGGAGAGGTTCCAATCATAAATTTATCTTTGAGCTCTTTGAATGCAGAAGTAATTGGAGAACTAATTTACTTTTTTGAATTGCTGACGGGGGTATTTGTATATAGTTTGGGGGTTAACCCATTTAACCAACCCGGGGTTGAAGATTACAAAAAAGCGATGTACCGTTTGCTTGGAAAAGATTAAAAGGAACTTATGACTGATTCAAAAAATAAAAACTCAAAATATATAGCAGTAGCCGGAAATATTGGTGCAGGTAAATCATCGCTCACCAGTTTGTTGTCTAAACATTTTGGATGGGAGGCTTTTTATGAGTCAGTAGATGATAATCCTTATCTGGCAGATTTCTATGAAGACATGCGCAGATGGAGTTTTAATCTCCAGATATATTTTTTGTCCAGCAGATTTAGACATCAGAAAGAGATGCTGGAAAACGATATCAGCCTGATACAAGACAGAACCATTTATGAGGATGTGGAAATATTCGCAAAAAACCTTCATGAAATGAGTTTGATGAGTGATCGAGATTTCACGAATTATGAAGCATTGTTTCATGAAATGAGCCATTACTTGCGCCCGCCCGACTTACTCATTTATTTGCGTGCTCAGGTTCCAACTCTTGTAAACCAAATTCAGCAGCGGGGAAGAGATTATGAGAACACTATCAGAATCGATTATCTTGAAAGATTGAACAGGTTATATGAGGATTGGATTGATCGTTATCCCCATGAAAAGCTTATTATCGAAACAGACGACCTCGATTTTGTGAATAATAACGAAGATTTAGGATCTATAATCGAGCAAGTTGATAAGCGACTATTTGGTCTTTTTAATTGATTGTAAGCGTGTAGGATAATCCTTATATTTACAAGCTGTAAAGGAGACGTTCTATGTTGAAGTTTAAGATCTTTGAAATACCTGAAGGACAAAGCCAAAGAACCATCGAATTAAAAAGCGATGATCTTGAGATTGAGGAAGTACCGTTTGAAGGAGCTGTACTCGATATCAACTTCTATCGCACACTTCAGTTTATCCAGGTTAAATTTGGATTAAAAGCTGATACAAAACTAATTTGTGACCGGTCTTTAGATGAATTTGATCATCAGATCGAAACCAATTACGAAGTTTTATTTAAAGCTGAAGAAGTGGAAGAATCGGCGGATGAAAAAGGCTCCATCAGGAATATTGATATTCATTCTAAACAAATAGACTTAGAGCAGGATGTGTTGGATAGCATATTGCTCAATCTCCCGGTAAAAAAATTACATCCCCGTTTTTTGGATGATGAAGGAAATCCTAAAGAGTTTGTACACCAACAATTTGGTAACAACTCTGATGAAGAGGAAGAAAACATCGATCCAAGATGGGAAGCATTAAAAGAATTAAAGAAATAATTAAGTAAATAATGGCACATCCAAAACGAAAAACCTCGAATGCACGAAAGAACAAACGTCGTGCACATCATGCAATTTCAGATGTTACCTTAGCGAAATGTTCAAACTGCGGCGCCCTGCACAGATATCACCATGCTTGCACAGAGTGTGGATTCTACAGAGGTCGTCAGGTTACAAAAGCAGCCGCTAACTAAATAAAATATTATGATTGTTGCAGTAGATGCAGCCGGTGGAGATCACTACCCCAAAGCTCCTGTTGAAGGAGCTTTATTAGCAGTTCAGGAAGACGAAAGTTTAACTGTTCTCCTTTTGGGTCCCGAAGATTTGATAAAAAAAGAACTGGAAGGTAAAGAATACGACAAAAAACGTGTTCTTATTCAGGATGCACCTCAGATCATAGGAATGGAGGAGTCACCTGCTGCTGCTGTAAAAGGTAAGCAGCACTCATCTATTGTAATCGGAATGGGATTACATAAAGCCGGTAAATGCGATGCGTTTGTAAGCGCAGGAAATACCGGTGCTCTACTTGCAGCATCCACTTTTATTTTAGGCAAGCTGGAAGGTATTTTGCGTCCTACAATAGGCGCGTATTACCCAACGGTAAAAGGATTCCGCCTTTTATTAGATGCCGGAGCAAACTTAGAAGTTAAACCGGAAGTAGCCCTTCAGTTTGCAAAAATGGGGCAGGTTTATTGCCGGAACATTATAGGCGTTGAATCTCCTACTGTTGGTTTGCTTAATGTTGGTGAAGAAGATGAAAAAGGAACAGAAGAGCTGAAAGCAATTCATAAGTATATTAAAGACTTACCCGGTTTTATAGGTAATGTGGAAGGTAAAGATATTCTTTCCGGCAAAGCGGACGTGTATTTAACGGATGGTTTAGTTGGAAACATTTTACTGAAATTCGGAGAATCTATTCCTGCTACTATTATGAAATTAGTGGAAAGAGCAGTCTCAAAACTGGATCTTGAAGTTGAAGAAATAGTTGCTGCACAAAAGATTCTGAAAACAGCATTAGCTCCATTTAATTATGAAAGAGTGGGCGGGGTTCCATTCTTAGGTGTTAATGGGGTAAGTATCGTAGGTCACGGGGGCAGCTCACCTCTTGCAATTAAAAATATGATCAAAAGCGCAGTGTCTTGCATCGAAAATGATGTAAACGGCAAAATCGTATCATCACTAAACTGATTTAAACTTTTTATGGAAGTAAAACAAGCAAAGATCACTGCAGTTGGACATTATTTGCCAGAATTCAGAATGACCAACTTTGAGCTCGAAAAGCTCATGGATACCAATGATGAGTGGATCAGAACAAGAACAGGTATCTCAGAAAGAAGAATTTTAAAAGATCCAGATAAAGCCACTGCGTTTATGGGTGCTGAAGCAGCTAAAGAAGCGCTGGAAAGTTCAGGGACATCAGCTGAAGAAATTGATTTAATTGTATTGGCTACAGTAACTCCTGATTATTTATTCCCCGCAACTGCATGTTTGGTTCAGAATATGATTGGTGCTAAAAATGCTTTCGCATTTGATGTTTCAGCAGCATGTTCAGGATTTCTGTATGCGTTGAGTACAGGCTCTATGTATATAGAATCAGGAAGAGCAAAAAAAGTTTTAGTGATTGGAGCTGATAAAATGAGCTCTATTTTAGATTATACTGACAGAACTACAAGTATTTTATTTGGTGATGGTGCCGGAGCGGTTATTCTTGAAGAATCTACAGACGGTACAGGTATCATTGATCAAATTCACCATTCTGAAGGAGACACTAATTGCAGTTTATATCAACATGCCGGAGGAAGTAGAAATCCTGCTACTATTGAAACAGTCCAGAACAGGCAACATCATGTTACTCAGGACGGTCGTGCGGTATTCAAAAAAGCTACTATGGGTATGGCTGATGTTTCCCTAGAGATCATGGAGAAAAACAATTTGGATCCCGAAGATATAGCATGGTTAGTTCCACATCAGGCAAATTTAAGAATTATAGATGCTACAGCGAACAGAATGGGCCTGTCATCAGAAAAAGTGATGATAAATATAAATAAGTATGGAAACACCACGGCAGGAACTATTCCGCTTTGCTTGTATGATTGGAAAGAAAAACTGAATCATGGTGATAATATAATTTTAGCTGCATTCGGTGGAGGTTTCACCTGGGGAGCTATATACTTAAAATGGGGAATTAAATAATGAGTACTGCGTATTTATTTCCGGGCCAAGGCTCTCAATTTGTTGGAATGGGAGAGGATCATTTCAACTCAAATTCTGAATTTGCAAAAATAGTCGATCAGGCTAATGATGTGTTGGGAATTGATCTTAAGTCGATCATGTTTAACGGACCGGAAGAGAAATTAAAACAGACCGAATTTACACAGCCTGCTATATTTCTTCATTCTGTTGCTTTATACAAAACATTAGATGCATCACCTGATATGGTTGCGGGGCATAGCCTTGGTGAGTTCTCAGCTTTGGTGGCATGCAACGCAGTAAGTTTTGAAGACGCCTTGAAAATTGTTCGACGCAGAGGTGAATTAATGCAGGCGGCAGGGGCTTCAAATCCGGGAACAATGGCGGCTATCATTGGTATGGATGATGACAAAGTAGAATTAGTTTGTAAAAAAGCTGCTGAACAAACCGGAAAAGAGGTAGTAGCAGCAAACTATAATTGTCCGGGACAGTTAGTAATTTCAGGCTATGTTGAAGCCGTAAAAGCAGCAGTTGATATAGCAAAAGATGATGGAGCAAGAATGGCAATGTTATTACCGGTTTCCGGTGCGTTCCACTCTTCTTTAATGGAACCGGCCTTTGTAGGATTAAAAGAGTCTTTAGAGAATCTTGAGATCAATACACCGAATTGTCCTATTTACAGCAACTTTACTGCTAAGCCTACGTCTGATGTTAACGAAATCAGATCAAATCTACTGGATCAGTTAATGAATCCTGTTCGATGGACTCAAACATTACAAAATATGATTCAAAAAGGCGCTACTTCATTTGTTGAAGTAGGACCGGGTAAAGTTTTACAAGGTTTGGTAAAAAGAACTAATAGAAAAGCAGAAATTTCAGGACATCAATAACAAAATAATCATGGGTTTATCTTTAGAAGGAAAAAGCTGTTTAGTAACCGGAGGAAGCCGGGGAATAGGAAGATCTATTGCACTAAGACTTGCAGAATTTGGAGCTGATGTAGCCATTACTTATGCACGGTCAGCAGATGCAGCAAATGAAGTTATTAAAGAAATTGAAGACCTTGGACGGAAAGGGTTGGCTTATCAGGCTGATGCAGTTGATTTTTCTCAGGCTGAGGAAGTTATTAAAACGATTACCGAAGAATTTGGTAAAATCGATGTTTTAGTTAATAATGCGGGCATCACCAAAGATAACTTAATACTCAGAATGAGCGAGGAACAATGGGATGATGTGATCACTACAAATTTGAAAAGTGTATTCAATTATTCCAAAGCTTCAGCCAGACCGATGATGAAAAATCGCGGAGGTTCAATTATCAATATAAGTTCAGTGGTAGGAATTTCCGGAAATGGAGGTCAAACCAATTATTCTGCTTCTAAAGCAGGCATAATCGGCTTTACAAAGTCTTATGCAAAAGAACTTGCTTCCCGTAATATTCGGGCGAACGTAATCGCACCGGGATACATTCTAACTGATATGACAGACCAACTGGACGAAAAAGTATTAGAAGGTATAAAAGCTGAAACTCCTCTCGGCAGAGCAGGGGAAGCTCATGAAGTTGCAGATGCAGTTGTATTTTTAGCATCAGATATGAGTGCTTATATTACAGGTGAAACCATCAGGGTAGATGGTGGAATGGCAATGTAGCTTATTGCTAGTGCTTGAATGAATTTTTATGTTTAATTTATTATAGTAAAACTTAACTACTAAATAACCTTAAAGGACACAATATGTCACAAGATGTAGAATCAAAAGTAAAAGACATTATCATCGATAAACTTGGTGTTGATGAATCAGAAGTTGTATCAGATGCAAACTTCACAAATGATCTTGGAGCTGACTCACTGGATACCGTTGAGTTAATTATGGAATTCGAAAAGGAATTCGATCTCAGTATTCCTGATGAAGATGCTGAAAACATTGCAACAGTTGGTGATGCAGTAAGCTACCTTTCGGGTAAACTATCTTAAAAAACTTTATTTAATTTATGACAACACGCAGAGTCGTTGTAACAGGAATTGGCGCTCTTACCCCTATAGGGAAGAGTGCTCCTGATTTCTGGAATGGGTTGATCTCAGGTAAAAGCGGTGCCAGAACAATTGAGCACTTTGATACCGAAGGGTTTCCAACACAATTTGCTGCAACAATACCGGACTATAACTCTTCTGACTATTTTGATAGAAAAGAAGCGCGAAGACTGGATAATGTTGCTCAATACGCATTGGTTGCTTCTGAAGAAGCTATAAATGACAGTAGTATTGATCTCGAATCGATTGATAAAGATCGGGTTGCTGTAATTGTAGGAACCGGAATTGGTGGTATGAAGACATTCTACGACCAGTCGATTGAGTTTCACAACAGAGGTGCACGAGGTGTATCTCCATTTTTTATTCCAATGCTTATACCGGATTTAGTTCCGGGGCAGATCTCTATTAAGTATGGGTTCAGAGGACCAAATTATAGTGTTGTCTCAGCTTGTGCTACAGGATCTAATAACATTGGTGCAGCTTACGATGCTATCCGGTACGGACAATCAGATATGGCAATAACAGGTGGTTCTGAAGCCCCCGTTACACAAATTGGTATTTCAGGATTTAACTCCATGAAAGCTATGTCTACCAGAAATGATGATCCTTCTACCGCATCCAGACCATTCGATGTTAATCGTGATGGTTTTGTTCTAGGGGAAGGAGCCGGAATTTTCTTCCTCGAAGAATATGAAATGGCAAAAAAGCGTGGAGCAAGAATTTATGGCGAGATCGTAGGTTATGGATATTCAGCCGATGCTTATCACATTACAGCTCCTGATCCTGATGGTGGTGGGGTAATGCTCGCAATGAATAACGCATTGGAAGCTGCGGGAATTAAGCCGGAAGATGTTGATCATATTAACATGCATGGTACATCAACTCCACTTGGTGATATTGCTGAAACCAATTCAATTAAGAAAGTATTTGGTGATCATGCTAAAAAGATCAATTTGAATTCCACTAAGTCTATGACCGGACACACATTAGGTGCTGCCGGAGCAATAGAATCTGTAGCTTCACTACTGGCTACTTATCACAGTTTGGTTCCACCAACAATAAATTTGTTTGATCAGGATCCTGAGTGTGATTTGAATTATACTGCAAATGAAGCCGTTGCCAGAGATGTAAAGTATGCAGTCAATAATGCTTTCGGTTTTGGTGGTCATAACACTTCGTTAGTGTTCAAAAAATTTGAAGATTAATAGTTTATGCCAACCTGGTTAAGGTCTTTATTTAAGAAAAAAGATCAATCAAACGATCAGGTTAAAAACGAACGGTTATTACAATTAGAAAGGATCATTGGTTTTGAAATCGATGATCCTTCTTTATTTCTGCGTGCACTACGTCATAGATCTACACTAGCCAACGATCAGTATTCAAGTCATGAGTCTTACGAAAGGCTGGAATTTCTGGGAGATGCAGTGTTAGACTTAATTGCAGCTGAAGTCTTATTCGAAAAATTCCCTACAGCTAATGAAGGATTTTTGACCAAAAGCAGAGCCAAACTTGTAAAAGGGGATACATTAGCCAAATTTTCCATAAAACTTGGTATAGAAGATTTACTTGAACTAGGAGAGAGATCAGATCAGGTAAGTATTTCAAAGAGTATTTTAGCTGATGTTTTTGAATCGATTATAGCTGCGATTTACATAACTAAAGGGTACGCAAATGCCTTTTTATTTGTATCTGAAGTATTTGAGAAGCAGGTCGATTTCAAAAAACTGGTTAATCAGGTAGATAACTTTAAAAGTGCACTTCTGGAATATACTCAAGCCGAAAAAATGAGCTTACCAAGCTATAAAGTTATAACAGAATCGGGACCCGGCCACGATAAAACATTTGAGATCATGGTTTCTGTTGATAATAAAGAATTAGGTACCGGTAAAGGAAGAAGTAAGAAAAACGCAGAGCAGGAAGCTGCAAAAATGGCTTTAAAAACATTAGGTATCAGATAGTATTCTACTTGTTTTTTGGTTGATTTAATACGATTCTTAGCCTGCTGAAAGAATCACTTTTTAAGTCCTCTGACTATGCTTGTGCAGCTTATAAAACCGGAATTTGAAGAACTTATCCAGGCAAAAGACTGGGTGGCTCTCAAAGATGTTCTGGCTGATGTTCCTGCTGCAGATATAGCCGATCTTTTAGTAGAACTTGAGGGAGACGTTGCAGTTGTAATATTCAGATTACTTAAAAAACCACTCGCTGCCGATGTCTTTTCCGAACTCCCGTCTGGTAAAGGAGTAGAATTACTTGAACTCTTTAACAGGCAGCAGCTCAGCGATGTAATGGTAAATCTGGAGCCTGATGAACAGGTTTCTCTTATGGAAGAATTACCCGGACATCTGACCCAAAGGGTAATGAATTCAATGAATCTGGAAGACCAGAAACAGGTAAAAAAATTACTGGGTTATCCGGAAGAAAGTGTCGGCCGTTTAATGACACCAAGATATGTTCGTGTTAAAACCGATTGGACTATCGAACGAAGCATGAAGCATATCCGCAAATATGCAGAAGTAGCTGAGACATTGAACCGCATTTATGTAGTTGATGACAAAGAATATTTGATCGATGATTTACGGTTAACGGAACTTATTCTTGCCGATCCGGAAGAGACCATTGAGACGTTAATGGACAGATCTTTCGAGACTCTGATGGCCTATGAAGATCAGGAAGAAGCTGTAAAGATGTTTGCTAAGTACGACAGAGCTGCTCTTCCCGTTGTGGATACAGATGGTATTCTTGTAGGTATTGTTACTGTTGATGATGTAATTGACGTAGCTGAGGAAGAAGCCACAGAGGATATGCAGAAAATGGCCGGGATGGATGCCCTGGATGATTACTATTCTCAGACTACTGTGGGTAAACTTGTGAAAAAACGAATTACCTGGTTGATTGTACTTTTTGTTGGTCAGATCTTGACGGCACTAACTATGAGTGGTTATGAAGAAGTGCTTCAGAAAATTGTTTTGCTCTCATACTTTGTGCCATTATTAATTGCCAGCGGGGGAAATTCGGGTTCTCAGGCAGCAACATTGATCATTCGTGCGCTTGCTACAGACGATATTAAATCAGATGGTTGGAAAACGGTTCTGAAGAAAGAAGGAAGTTCCGGGTTGATGCTGGGTTCGATTTTAGGAGCACTTGGCTTTGCTACACTCGTTATTTGGGGATTGATAGATGGAGATCCCATGAATCAGGAGTTGATACTAAAAGCCGCAGTAGTAGCATCCAGTTTATTATTGATCGTTTTATTCGGAAATGTGATAGGGGCGATGCTTCCTTTTATTCTTTCCAAGATCGGACTTGATCCTGCTGTTTCTTCTGCACCATTTGTTGCAACAATAGTGGATGTAAGCGGAATCATTATTTATTTTAGCATTGCTGTATTTTTACTCAGTGGAATTTTACTCTAATCGTTAAGTCATTCAATGAAAGCATATCTTGATCTTGTAAAAAACGTACTTGAAAACGGAGTTCGAAAAGAAAACAGAACAGGTACCGATACCATCTCAAATTTTGCGGAATTCTATAAAGTAGATCTTTCAGAAGGATTCCCTTTACTGACTACCAAGAAGGTGTTTTTCCGTTCTGTAATTCTGGAACTACTTTGGTATTTGCGTGGAGAAGATCACATTCGCTGGCTACGCGACGAAAATGATTGTCATATTTGGGATGCCTGGGCTGATGAAGACGGACATGTAGGTCCGATCTATCCGGTACTTTGGAGACGATTCCCATATCTGGAAAAAGAGAAAGTAAATCTGGAAGGAAGTGGCGGAGCTGTTGAAAGTGAAACCTGGGTTCGTAAGGAATTCGATCAGGTTCAACGCGCTATCGATATGCTCAAAACCAATCCGAACAGTCGAAGAATTGTGGTAAGTACATGGCATCCGGGTTTGTTGGGAGAAATGGCTTTACCACCTTGTCATATCATGTATATTTTTAATGTAAGTAATGGAAAATTAAACTGTCACCTTACTCAACGCTCAGGTGATATTGCATTGGGAATTCCTTTTAATTTGGCGTGTTACTCTGCATTAACTATGGCAATTGCACAAGAAGTAGGATTAGAGCCGGGTACATTTGCTCATACCATCGTTGATGCTCATATCTATGTAAATCATGTGGACGGATTAAAAGAACAGCTTAAAAGAGAACCTCGTGAATTACCAACTTTGGAAATTACCAAAAAATCGGTTGACGAGCTGACTTTTGATGATTTTAAACTTCATAACTACGATCCTGATCCTGTGATCAAATTTGAGGTTGCAGTATGACATTAACGATTGTTGTTGCTCACGATCCCAATCTTGTAATCGGAAAGGACGGAGGTTTGCCCTGGCGTTATCCGGAAGATTTGAAACACTTTAAAGAAACAACCATGGGCGGAACCATGATCATGGGACGTGGTGTATTTGAAGAACTGAATGAGATTCCTTTGCCGGGTAGAAAAAATATCGTTCTTACACGAACTAAGACCTACGATAATGTCGATACCTATACATCATTACAAATTGCGCTGGATGAGTTAAATGAAGAGGAAATATTTATTATCGGAGGAGGTGTTCTATACCGGGATGCGCTCCCTGAAGCTGATAAAATGATCGTAACTCAGGTAAACAAAGAATATAATGGTGATACCTATTTTCCCGAGTACCGGGATGATATCGGCAAAACCTGGATTGAAACCGAGAGAAGAGAAACCGAAGAGCTGACTTTTTTGGTATACGAGCGACCTTGATAGTACTTAAGAATGAAAGTTTGCTGTATTCAAAGCATGCTTATAATGTATTTACAATTCTCACCCTACCGGGGTTTTAACTAGGTCAGGACCTTATCTTTATTTCAAATCTTCGGAAAAGTGACCACTGTGTTTTCCTTTGCCAAACTTATCCTTATTAAATTCGTTTGATTTTCCTTTTGGTATAGTGAGACTTTTCCAGTTTTTACCTTTTACCATTCGTCCTATATAAACAATTTGACCAATGTGATTAGAATAATGAGCCAGCTGCCGATTTATCGCCTGAATAATCGAATGTTCCTGATTTCGTATAAAGACTTTAGTTTCAAAATTATCTCTGTTTAAAGTATTCAAAGCTTCAAAAACACAATTCCATCCCTCATTCCACTTTGATAGGAGCTCTTCTTTTGTATTAATAACAGGCTCAAATTCCAGATCCCGCTTCCTCCATTCTTTTTCTCCATCTTCTGTTAAAAAATTTGTCCATCTGGAAAGCATGTTACCCCAAAGATGGTTAACTATTATGGCAATTGAATTGGATTCTTCATTGTATTGCCAGAAAAAATCCTCCTCATTTAATTGAGTAAAAGTCTTTTCACCCAGTGATTTATAATATTCAAATTCCTTTTTGATGCTTTGTATATATTCTGATACCATATTCATACTCTAATTTTTAAATAACTGAGAGAAGATCAAATCAAATTGAATAAATAGTTACTCAGAGTCAATCCGGATTCCCTGACCGGGAACTGATTTTATGAACGATAAAAAAGACAGATCTAAAAGAAAGAAAAAGCCTTGGCCTACCAAAGCAGCAATGGCTCAGGTGTATAAAATGAATCTTTGGGGAGGAGAGAGCGACGAATTTTATTCAGGAGATGGCTCACATCTTTCTGAGTTTGTAGATCCGTATGTAGAAGTAGTTAAATCATTTTTAAACTCGTTTGAACAGCCTCTTACTATTTGCGATCTGGGATGTGGAGATTTTAATGTGGGGAAAGAGTTGGTACAACATTCAAAAAAATACATCGCTGTAGATATTGTACCTAAACTGATTGAGCGAAATAAGGAAATGTTTAAAGCTGATCATCTTGAATTTAGGTGCTTGAATATCGCCACTGATGATCTCCCTGAAGCAGATTGTGCTATTCTGAGACAAGTCCTTCAACACCTTTCAAATGAGGAAGTACAGAGTATCATCCAAAAACTGTATGATTTTAAATATGTGATCCTTACCGAACATATAACGGAAGGTAATTTCAGTCCGAATGTAGACATTATCTCGGGTCAGGGGACGAGATTAAAAAAGAAAAGCGGATTAGATATTTTAGCTCCACCTTTTAATTTCATGGTTAAAGAACGGAAGTTACTATTCTCGGTTGTTCTGGAAGATGGGAGGGGTATAATAGAAACCTGGCTTTATCAGATTTGATTTCACGGTCTGTGGTGTGAAGCTTTCTGAATCAGGTTTTAAATCGCTACAGATGCTGAATCACACTCCATTTTATTTCGCTGTTCAGCATGACGGTTTGTTATTGTTAAGGATTCTTGTATTACAGTAGGTTTCCGGTCATTCTGAGCATATCTGCGAAGAATCTGCACAACTGGTTTTAAATCGATTCCCTTTCTGCAAGTTTTAAGTATTAGTGTTGGTTTATGGATGGAAGTCACAGACTTCCATTATTTATTACTCTGAAGTCAACACTCCGCTAAAGACTTCGGAGATCTTAGGCATAATTGCTTTCAATAGAAATTCCTAAATCGTAACATTCCATAGCTACTGCTCTTGAGTCCTTGTTTAGCTGTAGTTTTATTAATCTAAGTTACTTAAAGTCCTTAACAATGCGTTTGATCTTAAGTCTAAATTAGTATTGCCGAAATTATAATTCCTGAGTAATATAACTCCATACTTGCTATCCTTTTCAAACTCGAAATGCGCTGAGTATCCGGGAGTTGAACCTCCGTGGCCAATGGTATTAATTCCCTGATCCGAGTACAAATCAAAACCTAAACTGTAGTTGGCTCTTAATCTTGTTGTCGGGGTTTGTGTTGATTGTAGCATTTTTAAGCTTTCTTCATTCAACAGTTTGATTTCTCCAATACAGGCTTTCATAAATTCAGCTAAATTAGATACAGTGGAATAAAGTCCGCCGTTTGGAATTCGGTATCCTCGTCCATTATGTTCATCTAAAGGTAGCTGAAAGTTTAACTCAGCAGTTGGCCCACCCGCCATGCCTTCAGCTAGTTTTTTAGTTTTTTCTTCAGGAACTACAAAAAATGTATTTTTCATGTTTAAAGGAGAAAGTATTTCTTCTTCAATTAATTGCATATAAGGCTTGTTTGCTGCTCTGGATATTGCCAAACCCAGAATGGCATAACCAATATTAGAGTAACGAAATCTTTCTCCGGGTTTCGATCTGAATGAAGTTTGTGGAAGGGCGTTGATCAGTTTTTCTTCCCATTCGGAAACTGATCCAAAATTTGCATCTCTGTTTCTTGTCTCTCGATCCAAACCGGAAGTGTGAGAAGCTAGCTGTTTAAAAGTAATAGGTGTGTAATTATCATATCCGATTATGGTTTTGACCTCGGGTAAATACTTTTCAACCGGATCATCCATATTCAGAACACCATCCTGATGTAATTTCACCAACAGAAAACCAGTGAATGATTTTGTTACAGAACCAATTCGGTAAAGTGTTTCAGAATCAGCAACTATAGTTTTATCATGATTTAGATATCCGAAAGTATTGGAAGTAAGAATATCATCTGATTTTAGAACCGCTACTGAAATACTTCCGTTAATGTTATCACTTTGAAGATCAGATTCTACTTGCGTAACGAAATCCTCAATAATGTTTTCGGGATTATTTTTTGGGGTGTTGCTGCAACCAACCAGTTGGACAAGTAATAGTACTGCAAATAGTTTTTTCATTCCTCATTTTTAAGTTGCGCCAACGATAAGGAAAAATTTTATGAGAAAGCAGAATTTTAATCTTGTTTGTTGGAAGTGCTGGAAATCGAAGTCTCAGACTTATATTAATTATTACTCTGAAGTCAACGCTCCGCTAAAGACTTCAGAGATCTTAGGAATTGAATTTAATTTATCCCTATTCATGTTTAAGTTTTATTCACCTTATTCTTAAATAGGTAATAGTAAAATGAATAAAACCCGATTATTATCAAAATAGCAGTATCACTTTATTCTACTATTTACACAGAATAAAATGGGATTAAAGAAAGGAGAAAGATCTACTCCTTCTCCCTCAACAAAAACCAAGTCCCACTGGCTAGAAGTGCTCCGATGATTGGGGCGACGATATACATCCAAAGATGAGTAAGGTTTCCGGAAACGAGGGCAGGAGCGATTGAGCGGGCGGGGTTCATAGAAGCTCCGGTAATTGGTCCGGCGAACATGGCTTCGAGCAATACTACAAATCCTACGGCGAGTCCGGTAAATTCAGTAACGGCTTTGTTTTGGCTTACAAATAAAATCACCACCATCAAAAAGTAAGTTAGAATAATTTCCAGAATAAAAGTCTGGTGCCAGTCGCCGGCAGGTAGAGTTGCTCCCAAGCCTTCATGTTCCTGAAACAAAAAAGCTAAAATAGCTGAAGCAGAAATAGCTCCTCCAATCTGTGCAATAATATACGGAGCTATCTGCTTTTCATTAAATCGATCGGTAACTGCAAAAGCTATAGAAACGGCCGGATTAATATGTGCTCCTGAGATTTTACCAAAAGCATAGATCATTGCGGTAACGATCAATCCAAAGGTAATGGCAATACCGACATGAGTTACCGTCCCGCCGGTTACATCATTGATCACAATGGCTCCGGTTCCGCAAAAAACTAAAGCGAATGTACCGATGAATTCCGCAAAATATTTTCTCATTTCAACTCTACATTATTCATTACAAATAACATTTCCGTACCGATCTGCTTGCAGCGTTCATCATATTTTGCATCCTGAACATCAGTATCGTCAAAAGCTTTGGGATCATCGAAGGGAAGAGCCAGTCTGAAATCTGTTCCGGGCACAAAAGGGCATCCCTGATCAGCTTCCGAACACACCATAATGGCAGCGAATTCTTTGGTCGGATTCGGAGCTTCATCAAAACGGGTTGAGAATGCTTTGTACGTATCCATTTCAGCTTTCCAGGAAATCTGATACATAGGATTGGAAGCTTCCGGTTTGTCAGCTTTTACTTCAAATCCGGCTCTGCGGACTGCATTTACAGCATTGGGATGAAAAGCCGTGGCTTCAGTTCCTCCCGAAAAAGTTTCGATCTCCGGAAGTCCGTAATAATCGGCCCCTGCAGCTAACCATAACTGTCCCAAATGACTTCTTCTGGAATTATGCGTGCATATGATAATTGCTTTCGGAGTTTGGTTTGCACTCCATTTATCGGAAAGATATTCACTTAAAGAAAGTAATTTTTTTTTCCGCTCTTCCGGGATGGAATCAAAGTTCTGTTCCAGTTCTTTGGTGTAGCTTAAAAGCTCATCAAAAAGGGGAGAATCAGTTGGAGTCATGTTCAAGCTTTTAAAGTATTAGCAGCAACCACTTCCCGGAGCACAGCAATCTGCTGTTTGAAGCTCGGATAGTTTAACTTTTGGTTTGGAAACCGGAACTCCACAACTATCCTTGGCCAGACAATCGGTAGCTTTGGTAGTAAGCAGGAAGTTAGTTCCGTCAAAATCGAGACCGTATTTGCCAATGGTTTCGCCCTGATATTCAACTTCGATATCCAGGTCAGGAAGTCCTAGAGTCTTTTCGGAAAGCTCGATGATATGCAATAGCTTTTCAGGATGGATGCGGTGATCGTAATCGTTAGCACTCCACAGTTGGAAGTTTACTACTTCTTCAGTTCTCAGCGTTCCACCGCAATCAATGAAGTTCTTAGTGATCATTCCGACTTCGGTCACGTGAAAATGTCTTGGTACCAATTCACCATTCGGTAATTGGAAGGCGATAGATTCTAAGTCTACCAGTGTTCGTTTAATTTCAGATAGTTTCATAATTCGAAGATATAGGTTTATATGTTAACAGCAGGTTAAGTTTGGGCCGTTTATATCCTGATCCAGAAATTCAGCAATTATTGATTTCATTTCTGACCAGTTTTCTTTGTTTATGCAATAGCACACACTGGTTCCTTCAATATTTCCCTGAATAAGCCCGAGATTTTTCAGCTCTTTTAGATGTTGGGAAATTGTAGGTTGAGCCAGGCCAATTTCTTCAACCAGGTCACCGCAAATGCAGGAATCAGTAGAAAATAATTGTTGAAGGATAGCAACCCGGGCAGGATGTGCAAATGCTTTTGCAAATACGGCGATCTTGTTTTGTTGCTCAGTAAAAATTTCAGTTTTGGTAAGTCCCATTACTTCTGTATTTGTTCATTGCAATATTACGATTAATAAATTTTGAATACAACCAAAAACTTGAGCTTCCAAAAAAAATAATTGAATTAAGGCAATCTGTATTCAGAAGTCTTATCTTAAAACAGAGTTTGATTTTACGTTAATACAGAGGTAGTCCTTCTTCGTCATTCCTGCGTAGGCAGGAATCCGGATCATATTATAAAGCAAAATTCTGCTGTCTATTTAGATCCAGATTCCAGGCATTCGCCGTGGAATGACGTTATGATTTGTTACATTGATAACTTTAAAATCGAACTCAAGTTTTAACCATTTGAAAAACTAAACTAACTACTTTTATGATATCCCGATATTCCCGCAAAGAAATGGAAGACATTTGGACGGAAGAAAATCAATTTCAAGCCTGGATGGAGGTTGAACTTGCTGCATGCTGGGCGTGGGCAAAACTGGGAACCATCCCGATGGAAGATGTGGATAAATTATATGAAAAAGCATCTTTCAAATTGGAGAGAATCAAAGAGATTGAAGCCAAAACCCGTCACGATGTGGTGGCATTTACACGAGCGGTATCGGAAACGCTGGGCGAAGAAAAAAAATGGATCCACTACGGATTGACTTCCACGGATGTGGTTGATACCGCCTGGGGCGTTCGTTTAAAACAAGCAAATAAGCTTATCAGAGAAGATCTGGAACGAATTATTTCAGTTTTGGGGGAGAAGGCGAAAGCTCACAAATATACGGTAATGATGGGCAGAACGCACGGAATTCATGCGGAGCCAACCACGTTCGGGTTGAAGTGCGCACTTTGGTATGCGGAAATGAAACGTAATTTAGAGCGCTTCGAAAAAGCCGCTGCTGATGTTGAATTCGGAAAGCTCTCGGGTTCAGTAGGAACATTCGCAAACATTCCACCGGAAGTAGAACAGTACACGTGCGAGAAATTAGGTTTGACTCCGGCTCCTATTTCAACGCAAACATTACAAAGAGATCGACATGCTTACTATTTATCAACTTTGGCGTTGATCGGGTCAACCATGGAAAAAATGGCTGTGGAAGTTCGTCATTTACAACGCAGTGAAGTCAGGGAAGCAGAAGAAGCGTTCAGAAAAGGGCAAAAGGGCTCATCATCCATGCCTCATAAAAGAAATCCCATCAGTTCTGAAAATATAACCGGATGTGCGAGAGTACTTCGTGGCTATATGGTTACCGCTTTTGAAAATATCCCGCTTTGGCACGAACGTGATATCTCACATTCATCTGCGGAACGTATCATTCTTCCGGATGCTACCACATTACTGGATTACATGCTTTCTCGTTTTTCTAACGTGATCGAAAATCTGGTGGTTTTTGAAGAAAACATGGAAGCCAATATTTGGAAAACGCAGGGATTGGTATTTTCTCAACGTATTCTGAATAAACTCATTGATAAAGGAATTAACCGGGAAGAAGCGTACGATGCAGTTCAGCCGTTGGCAATGGAATCGTGGGAAAATCAAAAGCTATTCCGTCCATTGATCGATAATGATGAATTTATTTCATCACAACTCAGCAAAGAAGAGATCGAAGATGCTTTTGATCTGAAACATCACACCAGAAATGTAGATGTTATTTTCGAAAGGGTGGGTTTGGGTTAGAATAAACTCAATTTAAATCCAGCACCGATAAAATTCGAATTTATAGTGGGAGCAAAGTTTATTTTCATTACGGTTTCTCCTTCTTTTGAAGTTAAATCTAATCCTTTATTATATGCTTCAACTGCATTTTCAACATATTTCGTAGCTCCGTTACCGTTCACTCCCGCAACAATTATCCCGGTTAAAGCCATGCCTATACCCACGAAACCAATTGGTTTAATGGCGTATTTATCTTCATTTTGGCCTGTTCTTGGATCAAAAGATTGTTCACCTGTTTTTTCAGCTCCTAAAGCAACGGTCAATAATACTCCTCCCACTGACATTACATAACCCGCAACCATATTTTTCCTTTTCTTTGCAAAGGTATTCATATGTGCTAAAGCTTCCGGATTGTCTTTAACTATTTCTTTCAAATTTTCTCCGAAATAACTTACTTTTTTTTCTGTTCCTAAGTTCCCAACTCTAAAAATGTAAGAGGGTTCGCTGCCTCCTGTATATCCAAAACCGGGATAGTAATATCCTGAGGTAGCTGATTTTGATTTTAGCTGTATTGGCTTTTTTAAAGTTTCAGACTGCTGTGCGTAAACTGAAGAAGTAAAAGTGAGAAATATGAGGACAATAATAGCTTTCATTAGAATAATTTTTTAAAGATCGTGCAAAACTAAATAGTTAGCTTACAAATCCAAAAATAAATTAGAGGGTTATCGATTATTTTTAATGTTGTTTGCCCTCTAGTACCAAACATTGTCATTTAAAACAGTCCAAATGAGCAAAGGAATTGCACACAACCGAATGATTTCAATTCCAAAAATCCATTTACTTTTCGATTCAAACAATATTCCTAACATAGCAGATGAGAAAATTATCCAGAAGGAATAAAGTGTTTTACCCGGGGCTGAGAAGTCCGAAAAATTGAAAAGAAAGTATGCGGTAATAGAAATAGCTATTAGAAACTGAGCAAAGATATAGGTCTTCATCCATATAAAAGATACATCAGCATTGTACTTCTTAAAGTCACCGCTTACATCTTCCGGTCTTTGTACTCCTCCAAGATAATCAGGTAACCAGCCGGGTTGCTTAAATAACATATTCTTTGTGTCGCTCCAGGATCGGGACTTCTTGGTGTAGCGAAAAAGATCTATATAATGAGCAAAATTTGCATACACCGGATTCCAGCTCGCCACCGGTTTGGTAATTCCGTAATTTGGTCGTTCTTCCTCTTCTTTGAAAGTTCCAAACATCTTATCCCATATTATAAAAACACCGGCGTAGTTTTTATCGATATATTTCGGGTCCCGGCCGTGATGTACTCTGTGATGGGAGGGAGTGTTCATGATCTTCTCAAGCCAGCCTAACTTGTTTATATGTTCAGTATGAATCCAGAATTGATAAAGTAGATTGAACCCTCCGATAAGCACAAACTGAATTGGATCAAAACCAAGTACAGCCAATGGTAAATAGAAAGGAGTACTCCAGATAAAAGCTGTAGAGCTTTGTCTTAAAGCCACTGATAAATTAAAATCTTCACTTTGATGATGAACAACATGCCCTCCCCAAAAAAGGCTGATTTCATGAGACATTCTGTGACTCCAATAAAAACAAAGATCATAAAGAAAGAAAAGAACAACGAAAGAGAGCCAGTTTTCAGGAATTTTTAAAACTGAAAAGTATTGGTAGATAAAGGAATAGACACCAATAGTAACAATTTTGGTAAAAATATTGCTCACCTGATTCAAAACACCTAGATTAATATTCGTAACTGCGTCATTCAAGCGATAGGTTTTTTTCTTAGTTATGGCTTCATACATAAGTTCTAAACTCATAAGTCCGAAAAAGACGGGAATTGCAAATATTACAGGATTAAAATTCATGTAATGCTGTCGATAAGGTTAGTAAATTCATCAAGTTTAGTTTCACATGGATAGTAAATTATCATTCTACAGTCTTATAAGTAAATTAAAATGGCCAAAAAGGTATACCGGGAAAATATTTCTGATAGCCTTCATTGGAACACACATCCCATTAATTGGTCTGTTCCTTTATCTTACTATTTATTTTCCGGTTGAGGAGAGAGTTTCTATACTGCTGGTGGTTTTAGTAGCAACGGTGGCTGGGGCTACTGTTACCTTGTATTTTATTTTTCGTTTACTCGCTCCAATTTTAATGACCAATAAAGCAGTCATCAAGTATAATTCAGAGAAAAAGATTCCTTCATTACCAAGGCATTTTATGGATGAAGCCGGGGTTTTGATGGCGAATACCCAAAAGTGTATTGAGGAACTTGATGATCTCCTGAAGTTGAAAAACCGGTTAATTGCAATGGTTTCGCACGATTCTAAAACTCCTATCGGATCTATAAAAATTGCAAATGAGTTGATCAAGGATGAGTTGCAGGGTGATAACCCTGACCGTGAAGACATTTTCAAGTACATCGAGTTGATCGAGATCAGTACCGAAAGTCATGCCAGATTTTTAGACAATATGCTTACTCTGGCCAGATTTGATGATGGTGAAATTCATCTGAATAAAAAGGAAGTATCTCCGGAAGATATTTTCACCAAACTGGCAAAGAATCATAAGATCTATTTTGAAATGAAGGGGATAGAGTTTATTGCCAATTCTGAACTTCCGGTTGGATCAAAACTCAAAGTTGATGTAGAGAAGATGATCTCTGTTTTAAATAATTTAATTCAAAACTCTATTAAGTTTACCAAACAGGATGGAAAGATTGAATTGAATATTAAGGAGAGAGAAGGAAGGTATTTGATTACTGTTAAAGATAATGGTGTTGGAATAGCTGAAGCTCAAAAGAAAACTATTTTCAATGCATTTTCTGATTCATCACAAGGAACAAAAAATGAAATTGGTTCAGGTTTAGGTCTTTGGATTGTGAAGGTGTTTACTGATTTGCACAAAGGGGAAATCAATTTTGAAAGTGAGGAAGGGAAGGGAACTACATTTATGTTAACTTTGCCAAAGTCTTGACTGTACTTATTTTTTTATGATCTGCTGAGCCAGTTCCCATCTTTTTACTTTACCCATTACCGTTTTGGGTATTTTATCTACTACAACGAGCTCTTTAGGAATCTTAAAATCGGTAAGTTCTGAAGAGAGTTTGTTTTTTATCACTTCGAAATCCGGAGTTTGACCATTTAATAAAGTAATTACAGCAGTAACTTTTTGGCCCCATTCTTCATCTGGTATTCCAATTACAACAGCTTCTTTTATCAAAGGTAAGCGTTTGATGGCTTCTTCAACCTCAAGCGGGTTTACATTTTCTCCACCCGTAACAATCAGATCTTCTCTTCTGGATTCTATAAAAAGTTGATCAAATCCATTTAAATGGCCATAATCTCCGGTTCTGAACCAATTACTTTTATCAAATGTATTTGTATTCTCGTCAGTTTCATAATAACCGTCAAATACCTGAGGACCTTTTAACCATATCATTCCGGATTGGTTTTTTCCCAATACCTTTCCTTCGCTGTCTCGTATTTGCAATTTATTTGGAGGAAATGGTTTTCCTACACTTTTAAGAGGTGTATACATCCCCGATGGAGTAGTCATAGCATTAGCTACAATTTGTGCGCATGTTTCGGTCATTCCATAGCTGGAAACAATAGGGATACCTCTTTCAACTGATCTTTTTAGCAATTGTTGAGTTGTTGGTCCGCCTCCCAGTAAAATTGCTTTGAAATCTCTGTGTGTTTTAAATAAAGGATTTTTTAACAAACGTGACAACATTGTTGGAACCAGGGACGCCGCTTGAAATCGTGGATTTTCAGAAAGAAATTCGGTTACCATTTCTTCATTAAAACGTCCCATTCGGTAGATTGCGGAGCCGAATAATAAGGATCTGAATATTATTGATATTCCACCCACATGGTTTAACGGGAGACATAGCAACCAGAAATGATTAGGTTCCGGCTGGAAGTTTTTTGCGGATGCTTTTGCAGCGGAGATCATCTGTCGTCTTTTCAGCGGAACAATCTTGGAAGTGCCTGTTGTACCTGAAGTCAGGAAATATCCAAATATGGAGCTTTCTTTGATCTTTGATGGGTTTGGTAGATCCAACTCCCTGATATCGAATGTAAATGCATTCAGGAAAAAGTTTTCGTCCATATGAACTACATCTTCGCCGGAAAGTCTGCTTCGGTTTGCGGTATCGCAAAAGATCAGAGAAGGGCTCAATTCCTGAACAATATCTTCAAGTTCTTTTTTAGTTAATTTAGGGCTTAATGGAATGATTGGGATTCCCAACTTCCAGGCAGCGGCAATAGAGAATATCAGTAAATCAGATGATTCAGATAAAAAAGCTATCGGCCATTTAACTGAATCTGATTTTTGCTTGATGATATCAAGAAAAAAACCCGTAAATCTCTCCAGATCACTATAGGTATACATTCCATGCTCAGAAGTCAGAAAAACCTTCTGAGGTTCTGATTTTCCGAATTCAAACATATGTAATCTGGACTTAAACACTATTTATATAATCTCTTTCATACAATTATAATTCAAATCAATTCCAATTCCCGGTTTTTTGGGGACCACAAAAGAGCCTGAAGCAATTTCTTCAAGATCATTCAGGTCGAATGATAAAAGTGAACCCGTTGCTAGTCCATGGGCATATTTTTCTGTGCCCCAACCCAGCGCTAAAATTGCCGTAACTGTCCTTCCTATTTTACTTTCTAATGATGTTGTGAACACTATGTCAGTATAATGAGAGTCCGCTAATTGTTTTGTTACGTAAATTTCCGAAAAACTACCAAGCATCATTGGTTTTAAAACAAAAAGATCAAATTCATTTTGCACTGTTACCGCAGTGCTAACTGTTTTGTTCCCTAAAGATTCATCGGCAGCTATTTTGATCTGAGTTTCCTTTTTAAGGAAATTTATGCGGTGTAATTCTTCAGGTTTAAGAGGTTCTTCGCAATATTCAATATCTAATGGTTCAAGTACTTTAAGGTTTGACACCGCTTCATCAAATCTCCAGGATTGATTGCAATCTATTCTTATTTGAACGGAAGGATGCTCAGATCTCAATGCTTCAAGTATCCCGAACTCTTTTTCAAAGTCACTTCCAACTTTAACCTTGAGTGTTTTAAAACCATTCTGAACCATCTTTGTTGCTTTAACAAGCGTTGATCTTACATCTTTTATACCCAACACAGCGTTAGAAGGTATGCCGTCTTTTGATAAATCAGGGAATAGATATTCAGCTAATGAAACGCCTTTTTGCTTAGATTTATAATCATGATATAGAGTATCCAGTCCGAATTTCAGTGATGGAATATTATGTATTTGTGAAAGAACATATAAGAACTGAGGAAAATCATCATTTATCAGTGCGCTGCTTAAGGATTCTTTATTAAGTTGAAGTACAGATAAAATTTCATCAGTAGTATAGTTTGAAAAGCCGGGAAGTGGTGCTATTTCTCCAAATGCCTGAATTCCATCGTGATTCAATACCAAAACTATTCCTTCCCTGAATTTATAATCAGCTCCTGAAATCTTAAATGGAGTGCGAAAAGGGATTTTGTAAGTATAGAATTTGAGCATTATAAGATGATTCCGATAGAAAAAAGTAATCCGAATAAGGTCATAAATTTAGCAGTCTTCTCAAGTTGTTGATTAAGATTTTTCTTTTCTGTTTCTGTCCATATTGTTTTAGCATTAATTACAGCAACCGGTAAAACCAGAAAAGGCAGGAACACCCATTCACTATATTCAAGTTTAAAATAAAAGTGAGGAGGAATTGAAAAAGCCAGTAAAAGCATAATTGAATATTCGATCTTAAGTGTGGTTTCACCGAAAAGTACACCTAATGTTCTTTTGCCTGCTTTTGTATCCTGTTCAACATCCCTAAGGTTGTTAACTACTAAGATATTTGTACACAATGCGCCTACTGCAAGAGAAGCCCAGAAAGTATCCACCGACCAGGCTAAAGCATTCACATAGTAAGTAGTCATTACGGCAACTATTCCGAAAAATATAAATACAAAAATATCTCCAAGGCCATTATATCCAAGAGGGAACGGTCCACCAGTGTACAATATCCCAAACAATAATGATAATAAACCAATAATCAGTACAACCATACCAGCTGTCCAAACCAAATAAAGACCAAATATGAATGCTAATACCATACTAATAATGGTGGCATTGAGCATTGTTTTAGGAGCGATTAAACCTTTTGCAGTAGCTCGTTCAAATCCTATTCTTTCTTCTGTGTCTGCTCCTTTTACAAAGTCGAAATAATCATTAGCAAAATTGGTTCCGATCTGAATTAAAAAAGCACAGAGAAGAGCGACAGTAGTTGCAGTCCAGTTAATAAGTTCATGCTGATAAGCAAGAGTAGCACCGATGAGAACGGGAACAAAAGCAGCGGCAAGAGTTTTCGGACGCGCAGCTTCTACCCAAATTTTTAAATTAGATGTGTTCAAAAATTAAAAATTACTTGAAAATTTATGTGGAAACATTTCGAATATAAGATACCACTTTAGTTGAAGCCTAAAAAAATGAAGTGAAAATCCTATGCTATTAAATTCTTAAGCTTGGAAGCGCTTTTGTTTTTTAGAAACGTAATTAAATTTGGTTAATAAAATAACAAGCCTTTTTTAATTAATTGTTAATAAAAAAATACCAAAATAATTGAGTCTTATTTAATAAAGCGGTTATCTTAAGCCGTCAATTTAAATTTCAAAAAATCATTACAACATGTCTGCATCAAAACTCGAATATATTTGGTTAGATGGAACGGCTCCTACACAAGGACTTCGAAGTAAAACAAAAGTTCTTCACGATTTTTCCGGTAAGCTTGAAGACGCACCAATTTGGTCTTTCGATGGAAGTTCAACTCAACAAGCAGTAGGTAATTCCTCTGATTGTTTGCTAAAACCGGTGGCTATTTACAGAGATCCGGCTCGTGTAAATGCTTATCTGGTTATGACAGAAGTTTTGAATGCGGACGGAACACCACACGAAACAAACGGAAGAGCAACCATTGACGATCATGATAATGATTTTTGGTTTGGTTTTGAGCAGGAATATTTTTTATGGGATCCGGAAACAAACATGCCATACGGATTCCCGGTTGGTGGTTATCCTGCTCCTCAGGGGCCGTATTACTGCGGAGTTGGAGCAGACAAAGCGTTTGGAAGGGATCTGGTAGAAGAGCATCTGGATATTTGTCTTGAAGCCGGATTAAATGTTGAAGGAATTAATGCTGAAGTAGCAGCCGGGCAATGGGAGTTTCAGATCTTTGCAAAAGGGGCTGATTCAGCAGGTGATCAGATATGGGTTGCTCGTTATTTATTAGAAAGAACTGCTGAACAATATGGATTAACAATTAACTGGCATCCAAAACCACTAGGAAATACTGATTGGAATGGATCAGGAATGCATGCCAATTTTTCAAACTCTGTATTAAGAGAAGCGGGATCAAAAGAAACCTACGATAATATATGTGAAGCTTTTGCTCCGGTTGTAAAAGAACATATGGCTGTTTACGGAGCTTATAATGAAGAACGATTGACGGGTTTGCATGAAACTGCAGCTCATGATGAATTCAGTTATGGAGTGTCTGACAGAGGGGCTTCAATTCGCATTCCTATTGCTACGGTAGAAAATGACTGGAAAGGATGGTTAGAGGATCGAAGACCTGCCTCTAATGCTGATCCGTATACAGCGGCAGCAAGAATTATTAAAACTGTGAAATCAGCTTCATAAGAACTCACTGACTTATTGAAGTTTTCCTTAAAACTCTGTTGGCGAAAGTTGACAGAGTTTTTTATTGTTAAATACATTTAACTCCTGTATTTGTGATATGAGATACTCTTTCGTTTTTTTATTTTTATTTATGGTTAATTCCTCATCAGCTCAATTTCTTCAGCCAGATGGAGGAGGATCAGTCGATTTACCTGAGGATCATCTAAGTACAGAGCAGCGGTTAAAAATAATTCAAAAACTGGACATCAGTATTGACAGTCTGGAAAGTCTAGGAGTTATATCAAAACCAAAAGCTATAGATGTAAGATTTTCATGGCCTTTAAGAGCCGAAAGTCATTTATTTGATTTTGGATATCACGGAGTTTCCAATTTTGTTGATTTAAATTCAGCTTTTCCTGACCAATTGAAAGATTATACATGTGGAACCAGAACTTATGACACTAATTCAGGCTATAACCATGCAGGGATCGACTTTTTTACCTGGCCGTTTGGGTGGAATAAAATGGACAATAGTGAAGTAGCCGTTGTAGCAGCAGCTCCCGGAGTAATTATATCTCAAAGCGATGGAAATTTTGACAGAAGTTGTTCTTTCAATAGTAACAACTGGAATGCTGTGTATGTCAGACATTCCGATGGTAGTGTTGCCTGGTATGGGCATTTGAAAAAAAATTCTCTGACTTCAAAACGAATTGGAGAGGAAGTAGAGGAAGGGGAGTACCTTGGAATAGTAGGAAGTTCAGGTAATTCAACGGGGCCACATCTTCACTTTGAATTACATGATAAAAATGGAGTTGTAGTCGATCCATTTAAGGGATCATGCAATCAAATAGCGGATAGTTTATGGAAGTCACAACCGGATTATTATGATTCAGAAATAAATGCACTTCGTACTCATTCAAGTGGTCCGGGTTTTAATCAATGCCCGCAACCCGCGACACCCAATTACAAGGATGGATTTTTAGTTGGAGAGGCAATAGTTACAGCGGTTTATTACCGAGATCAACTTCAGGGGCAAAATACGACCTATAAAATTATTACACCTTCAGAAACAAATTTCAGAAGCTGGAATTATGCATCCAATGAAGTTCCTCATTATGCGGCTTCTTACTGGTATTGGACAAATACACTTTCCTCATTTGCTGAAACAGGACTTTGGAAATTTGAAGCTCAGTTTCAGGGAAAGTCATATGCTCATCATTTCACAGTCAGTAATCCTGATACAAAGCCAATATCTGTTTATCTGCAAAGCCCGCAAAACGATACAGGAGTTACTGAAGAAACTCAGCTTCTGAGATGGCTGCCTCTTGCAGATGCTGATGAGTATGAACTAGTAATTTCAAAAGATGAGATGTTCAACAACATTGTTTTATCAGAAACATCATTAGTCAACAGAGAATATACTTTTTCTAATCTTGAAAGTAACAATGACTATTACTGGAAAGTCCGGGCTAAAAACTCTCACGGAACAGGAGAGTGGTCACAAACCAGAATGTTTAACACCGGATTACCGGTAAGTATTGAAGAAGAGGAAATCGTTATACCGGGTGAACCCAAATTATTGCAAAATTATCCTAATCCGTTTAACCCCACTACACAAATTTCATATAAGTTGTCTCAAACAACTCAGGTTGAACTTAAAGTGTATAACTTGCTGGGTGAGGTAGTAGCAACTCTTGAAAACAGTCAGAAAGCAGCAGGTGTTCATAAAGTCGCTTTTGACGCATCAGGATTATCCAGTGGAATTTATTATTACCGTTTACGTACCACCGAATTTGTAGAAATGAAGTCTATGACCTTAATTAAGTGATGGAATCAGGCAGGAATAGTTGCTAACAGTACTAAATTTTTTTAAAAATATTTTTTGAATCTGCTCACACTCATATTTATAGTAAAATGTTTTGTTGCCTGTATCGCTTTATTATTTGCTGAAAAGCATGACAATAAATTAGGTAAATGGATTTTCAAAATAACTGCTTCATCAGCATTTGTGCTAATAGCGCTTACCTTGGCAGATATTTACAGTTCATTTTCAAATTGGATGCTGATCGGTTTTCTTTTTAGTTTTTTTGGTGATGTATTTTTAATAAAAAGTAATAAAAGCATCTTTTTTAAGAGTGGGGTTGTAAGCTTTGCTTGTGCTCATATTGCATTTATTATTGCTTTTATATCAATAGGATCATTTGGGATTTTGTTCTTGTTATCAACAACGGCAGCAATAATTCTGATGATTTATTCTTATGTATGGTTAAAACCAAAAGTAAATGCGGATTTTATGGTATTAGTAGCCATTTATATTTTAATAATTGGTAGTATGTGTGCACTTTCAGGTTACGCATGGGAAGGCATCTATAGAAATGGGGTTTTGGTGGGAGCTTTTCTTTTTGCAGTTTCAGACTTGTTTGTAGCAAAAGAGAAATTTATTAAAACGGAATTTAGAAACAAGCTGATAGGGCTCCCTGTATACTATATAGCTCAGATATTTTTAGCTCTGTCTTTGGACTGGTAAGTTTTAAAACTACCAAATAAACTTCTTGAAAAGCCTCAAAAAGATTGATTAAAGAATAGAATTTCTTTTTTAAGTTTGAACTTTTAATCATCACATTTTTATGTGATTTATTCTCATCCTCTTTCAGCGCTTTTTTAAAAAAAGTTCAGTTGAAATTTTCTTGCTTGCAAGATTATCAATTTATTTATTTAATTAAACAACTGGGTTATTAAAACAATAAAATAAATAGAGAGGGTATTATTATGCAGCCTAAAACGGTTTATCTAATAGTATGTGTATTGATTTACACTCTGATAAGTGGTTCACAAATTGCAAGTGCACAAGTGAGCAGTAAAAAACAAAAAAAGGGAGCCAAAGAACTCATTTTGAAGGCAAACCTTAAACCCCATAAAGTTCCGGTTACAGGAAAAACAAAAGTTTATGATAGAGGAATAAGTGAAATTATTACTCAAACAAAGCAAGGGGTTGATTGGGTTAATTCAGATAAAAGTGTCTTTTCATATTCAGAGGACAGACTTTTAATTACAGAAAAGGTGTACAGATTTCAGGACGATAACTGGTTACATTTTGGCAACATTAATTTTTCCTATTTGGAAGGCGGTAAATTGACTTCCATTGTAAATTCGAGTACAAATGGAGAGGTTAACTATGCTACGTATTTGTTTTATAATCAAGAGGGAAGACTTGATTCAGCTAAATATGAAGAAGAAGGAATAAGTGATGAATTAACAGAGTTGGTTTACCATACACCCGATTCGATTACTTTTATTTTTGATGGAGTTCCTGATACTCTATCCTATTTAGTCTTTAAAGATGGTAATCTGCATGAAGTTTATGCGTATGAGGATTATATCGACAGATATATTTATTACGATATCGACATGGATGGGTACATTAGACAAATAAGTGATGTTTTTTATTTTGTTGATATCTATAATGATGAGCTTTATTCAGAAGAGATAGGTTTTGAACCATATTCAAGGCTAACACATAAGAAAGAGAATGGGCTTGTTACTCAACAGCTGGAAGAATATTACGATAATGAAACTAAGAATTGGAATCCTGAATATAGAACCGACTATATGTACGATGGGAATAGTATAATAGAAAGTAAAGTAAGCTATTATTTTCAAGCCTGGAATGAAGAGTATCGTTCCTTTTATAGCTACGACAATACAGTCTCAAATGAACCGGAAGAAATGATTAGCTCGTTTGTTCTGTATCAGAACTATCCAAACCCATTTAATCCGAGTACTACGGTTTCTTTTTATTTGGAGAGATCAGCTAATATAAGTTTAACAGTTTATAATATACTTGGGAAAAAAGTTTCTGAACTCTATTCAGGACCAAGGTCTTCAGGAAGACATCAAATTAATTTTGATGGTTCTAAATTGCCCAGCGGTATTTATTACTATGAGTTGGTTGCACAAAACTTCAGACAAACAAAATCTATGGTGTTATTGAAATAAGTTTCTTTATTTGTTTTGATAAAATCCCTGTTTTCAATGGAAGCAAGGATTTTTTGTATCTTAAGAAGATAAAATTCTAAATTCTAACACGATGAAAGAAATTTCCTGGAGTGACTTTGAAAAAGTCGAATTGAGAGTTGGTACAATTACAGAAGTAAGAGATTTTCCTGAAGCCAAAAAACCAGCGTACAAGCTGGTTATTGATTTTGGGGAGGAAATTGGAATAAAAAAAGCTTCTGCTCAAATTACGAAGTACTACACAAAACAAGAACTGCAAGGGAGACAAGTGATAGCAGTGGTTAATTTTCCTCCAAAACAAATTGGGCCATTTATGTCAGAATGCTTGGTAACAGGCTTACCTGATAGTGAAGGGAAAGTTATATTGGTCGGTCCTGACAAAAAAGTAAAAAATGGCAAGCGTCTTTTTTGAAAATTAGGAAACAATAATCCATTTTTTTGGTAGAAATAATCTGCTTAGTTTTTGAAAAAATAAAACATCATGAGAACAAAACTATTATCAGCATCCATATTTTTAATGGCTATAATTTTTGCATTAAGTTTGAAAGCTCAGGAAATTTCCTATCCTGAAAAAAAGGATTTTACTGAATTTAGTCTTTATATAAATGGGATAGAAGAACTGAAGGGGGAAATCAGAATTGCAATGTTCGATTCCAAGGATAAGTATACCAAAGAACCTGTATATGCTATTGTGTTACCAGTTGATAGTACAACTATTATATGGACTCAGGAAATGCTTCCACATGGTGAATATGCAATAGCTGTTTATCACGATAAAAATGAGAACGGTAAAATTGATACTAATTTTCTAGGGATACCTAAAGAAGATTATGGATTTTCTAATAACGCCAGAGGAAGATTCGGACCAGCTTCATGGGAAGATTCAAAGTTTAAAGTCGCTGATAATTACTACACCACGTCCATCAATATCAAATAGTAGTGTCATAAATTCACAGCTTTGAACCTGATTTTACTCATCTGATTACTTAACAAATAAAAGTATCTGTTTGATGGTTGGTTCAATTATAATTTTTGATGCTTTTAAAAGTTCGTTGGATGATTGAATTAATTTCAAAGTTCTGTCTTAATTCAGTTTTTTATTACGAAACAAGGTATGTGTTTAAGCGTACTTGTCTTTTCAAAAGACAAATGAGGTTATGGGACATTTCTTTAAATCTATTTCAATAGCTCTGCAAAATATAAGGGCTAATCCACTTCATACGTTCTTATCAACTTTAGGGATTATTATCGGAGTAGCTGCTTTGGTGGGAATCCTTGCTTTGGGAGATGGCCTGGAGCAAACAGGCAGAGAACAAATTGCTAATACAACGTCGCTGAATATAATTACGGTTAATTCGAAACGCACTAAGGTTGTAGATGATATTCGTATTCAAATAAAAGACAGACCTGAATTTACCTTAGAAAAAGTAAAAGAGTTAAGATCGTTGGTTCAGGATAAAGCATTGTTAGATTATACAGATACTCGATCGGCTGAAATTACTTTTAAGGATTCTGTTTCAGGAATGTACTTGCAAGGTACACTGGGGCATGAACTGCTTTTCTCAACAGATAGTTTGTCTTTTGGTAGGTATGTATCTGAAGAAGATGTGATATACTCTTTAAAAAATATAGTTTTATCGGCGGAGATAGCAGATAGGTTAACAACTTCCAGACATAATTTACTAGGAGAAATAATTGAGATTGAAGGTGTTGAATTTCAGGTCATTGGAATTCTGAAAAGAAATACGCAAAGTGCTCAAAAGGTTTTTATACCTACCACAACTTATTCTAAACTGTCTGAGGTATACCCAAGTATTGTATTGAAAGCAAACAAAGCTGAACAGATTCCCGAAATTGAAAAGGAGATAGAAGCATGGTTGGATTCTACTTACACGGAGACCAGCGAAGCTTTTGATATATCTACGAACAGGGCCAGAGTTGAGCAGTTTAGTCAGGGTATTCTGTTATTCAAACTAATAATGGGAGCCATTACTGGCATATCTGTATTGGTAGGGGGAATAGGAGTTATGAACGTATTATTGATATCTGTAACTGAAAGAACGAAAGAGATCGGTATTCGAAAAGCAACCGGTGCGAAAAAGAAAGATATTGTTCTTCAGTTTATGGCTGAATCAGTCACAATCTCATTTGTAGGTTGCATACTAGGTTGGATAGTAGGTATTGCGGGAATTTTTATTTTTGTTCCCATCGTGAATTCATTCACAGAGATCGGAGAATTCAGAGCTGCTATTGGAACAGGAACAGTGCTATCGATACTAGTAATAGCACTGTTTGTAGGAATTGTTTTTGGTACTTACCCTGCATGGAGAGCAGCTCAACTTACTCCGGTTGATGCAATACGCCATGAATAATGAATAAAACCTGCCGATGGTTTATTTCTGATTAATTGTAACGTCCGTGTTTCTTGCTTTAATAAGCATAGTTCCTGTTCCTTTTCCAACAGTTCCCTGAACTCTTGTATAATTTGTACCATTATCAAACCGGGCATTATTAAGTGTATAAGGATGTTTCAGTTTGCCATATTCCAGATTAAAGTCCACGTTCCCTTCAAAAGAACTGTTAAGAGTGATATCAAGGTCGCCATAAGAAGTGTTGACCTCAATTCTCTGCAATTTATTTTGAGCTTCTACATCAATATTACCTGAACGGTTATTTACAAGAATGTCATTTCCCAAATAATTTTCCAGATCCACCTTATTGTAATCTCCATCTATTAAGACAGCTCCACCAATACCGGTCGCTTTAATTTTTCCGGATTTATTTCTTATTTCAATATGTTGATCTACATTTTCTAATACAACATTGATGTATTCACCGGTAACACTAGCGCTGCCTGTAACATTCTTAATGTCAACCTTTGAAGATTTAGCACTAACTCTGATACCATTGCTTCCACGAATGTTAGTAGCACTAGTATTTGTATAATCACCGGTTATGATCACATTCTCAGCTTTATCAATAGAAACAGAACCGCTTTTTGTATCAATATCCACATCCCCTCTGAGATTCGTAAGCTCGAAGTTAACATAATCTCCACGGGCGGTTAGTTTTGAATCAAGATCATATGCATTTATGGTTCCGCTTTTATTTTCAAGATTCAATTCACCTGAAATTTTAGTCAGATTCATCTTAGTGTAATTACTCTTAACCGTTAATGATCCACGTACACTTTTAACATCAACACTGGCTGACCGGCTTGTGATGCGTACATCTCCATTGATTTCTTCGGCACGAATATTCCCATATTCATTATTCAATACAGCGCCCTGGCCTATTTTATGCACATAAACAGTACCACTTCTATTATTCACTTCTGTAGTTCTTTGTATAGATTGTATGTTGACATTTGAATATCTGGTGTCCAGATAAAGTTCAATCTCTTTTGGTACCGTTAGTACAAGGTTATGCTTCTTTGTATTAAGGTTCACATTCTTTCGTCTATTTTTAGGAAAATCAATTCTGAATAAAGCTCTGCCTCCTGTAGATTCGAATTTCGGATCAAAGTTTTTGAAATAGAGATCATAAGCCTGATCATTCCCATCCAGTTCGTAAGTATATTGAATCTTATCTGAATCAGAACCGGTTATATTAATCTTCATTCCGGCATCAACGATAATATGAAGCTGGTCAATTTCAGAGGCATTAAATTCACCATCCTTAGTACCACTTTGAGCCAAAATTATTGTAGGGATTAAAATAAATAGTGTGATAAATAAATTTCTCATGATTGTTCCTCTTGGTTAAGTAGTATTTCTTTATAAAAATCCAGTTTGGTAGCATAAAGTCTTTTAAGACTGTTTTCCTTAGCCGGAGTTGAGCCATTAATTAGCATATCTGACTTTATCTCGTTGATAAGGCGATCAATTTCTTCTATAGCTCCCGCAGTGGACTCTATAGAGTTTTTATCTTGTTCACTTGCTTGCTGAATAAGTAAAGGAGTAAGGTTTTGAAGTTGTTTGGTAGCTGTACTCAAAGTCTTGTAAACCTGCTCTTCTGTGGAAGCCTGGTCAAATAAATTATTATACGTAGAGATAACCCCGATTGAGGAAAAGATCAGAAGAATAGCGGCAGCATTCCCTAAGGCAAAGCTTCTCCAATGTACCAGAATGTTTGGCTTATCTTTTAAAGGGATCACTGTTTGAATATTTTTCCACATCAACTCTTTCTGGTCGCCGGTAGGCATGTCATCTTCTAAATAAAAATTTTCTTTCTTCATTTTGACACCATTATTCTGAGTTCTTGTTTAGCTCTGTGTAAAATAACTCGTGAAGTCCCTTCGGTAATACCGATCATCTCTGCAATTTCAGCGTGACTGTAATCCTCAGCAATATGAAGAAGGCAAATAACTCTTTTATCAGGAGCCAGCTGTCTGATTGCAGCTTTTGCTTTGTACCAAATGCTGGTTTCTTCAACAGGCTCGGAGTCTACGAGATCAATCTGTTTATCATCGATATTTTCAAAGTGGATTTTCTTCCTCATATCTGTCCTCATTTCATTTAATCCAATTGTAAACAGCCAGGTTTTAAAACTGGATTTGTGATTAAACTGATCAAGATTGTTAAATGCCTTAATGAAAGCACGTTGTGTCCACTCTTCTTTTTGAGAGGTATTCTCTGCAAATTGGGATAAAAAGCAGTACAGCTCGTCCACGTGTTGTTCATACAAAGCTTTAAATGCTGATTGATGACCAGTCAGGGCTTTTTTAATAATCTTTTTTTCGTTTCCTGAGTTGTTCAATACAAGTGTTTATTGCTTAGATGCAGAGATACCCGGAAATGTTACAAAAAACTGAAATAAAGTTGCCTCATAAAAAAGGGGTTTGCTCTCTATGATCATTGATTTACCCAATGGCATTTTAAAATAGTTCTTTTTTTTAATTCGCATGGTTTTTTGTTCCTCACTAACTAATGCCTTTTTCATTCTTGTTCATTTTTAATGGCAAACGATTCAATCTGATTTTTCTCGGACCTGTTTAGTGATGTACTTAGTCTAATTACAGAATAAAAACTCAGCGAATCTTTTATAAGCCATTTTTTTCTCAGAAGTTAACTCTGATTCTGATCCGAAGCTTTATAGCATTAGTATGCTAACACGAATATGTGGTTACTGAAGTGGTTGTTTAAGCGTTAATTGAATCAGGCAATAAAGCTTTATCAATATAAAGGAGATATCATGAAACGGTTAATAACTTTAATCTCACTTTTCGCACTCATGTTTGGAATAGATAACGGTATGTCACAAAAAGGACTTTCTTTTGGAATTTCTTACTATTCAGATTCAAATTCCCGAAGTTTTAAAAATAAGGATATAAGAGAGTTTCATGCTTTTCAAAAAGAACTAGACGCCTTTTTCGAAGCTTCTCAAAGGAATAAAATACGGAAGGCATCGAGAATTAAGAAAGTAATTCTTCGACGAATGAGAAGTGAAATCAATGATACAAAAGATAAGATTCAATATGTTAAGAGAACACTTTCTCATTCATTTGACAAAGGTCTTCATAAAAAAAATAACAGAGGAAATAACTACAGTAAAAGATCGTCAGACGAAGTTTCATTTAATGAAAAAGCACTCAGATTACTTTATAAACAATTAAGTGATCAAAGAAAAATCGTGGTTAAACTGGAAAATATGCATCTGTATAGTAGAAATGGATTTTTTACAGAAGCAAGAAGACACCAGCGGTTGATGGAAGATTTCGAACAAATATTAAAGAAGGATATAAATTTTTCATTTAAGGAATACCGAAACCGTCACAGAAGAGGACGTTAGTTAAAAAGCCATTGGCTATCTGATAATCAATGGCTTTTTTATGTCACATCTCTTAATTCCTTATTTCTTGAAAATACTGCGCGGGCATAAGGGCATAAAGGAAGGATTTTAAGGTTTCGCTTTCTGGCAAATTCCACGGAATGAACAACCAGTTTCTTTCCAAGTCCTTCTCCTCGGTGCTTATCAGAAACCTCAGTATGATCGAGAATAATTTTGTTACTCCCTGCTTGGGAATAGGTTAGTTCTGCGGCCTTTTCGTTATCTATTAAAATATAAAATGATCCTTTTGTTTCAGTTTCATCGTGTTGTATTTTCATCATCAATCTCAAAAAATTCAAATTAAGGGATAAGCGAATCTAATAAATGAAATTCAAAACTATTCTATTTTTACTTTTTGGCCTAAGCTTTATTATAAGCTTTGATTCCTATTCTCAGTCAACAAAAAAAATTGATCTGAAAAAGTTTAAAAGAATTGATAAACCGGCTCGTGATGAAGTTTCCGGAATTGTAAAAGATCCGAGGTTTCAAAATGTTTTTTGGGTTCATGGAGACTCAGGCACCAAGAACAAAATTTATGCCATCAATGGCAAAGGAGAGATGCTTCCTGATGCGGATTCTGAAGGGCTTGAAATCAAAGGTGTTAAAAACAAAGATTGGGAAGACATAACCATAGATGAAAAAGGAAATATAATAGTAGCGGATGTAGGTAATAATTGTAGTTGCAGAAAAGATCAGACTCTTGTGAGGATAAAAAATCCATCTATAAAGAATCAGTCAACAGAGGATTATGACGTATTCAATATTTCTTATCAAAAACCGGATGGCTTTCTGTATAAATTTATGAACTATTCGATGGATGTTGAAGCTATTTTTTGGAGAGACGAGAAGGTTTATGCATTTACTAAAAGATTCAGAGGACGTGAGACTAAATTATTCAAACTTGAAAATCTGTCTTCAGACACGAACAATGAGTTTAAGTTAGTTCAAAAAATAGATTTCGATGATGAAGTTACCGCAGCTGATTATGCTTTTGGTAAACTGGCAGTACTTACTTATAAATCGCTATGGATATTCAAAGATGATGATACCGAAGATATGTTTGATGGAGAAATCTCACATTATGAGTTCAAAGCCGATCAGGTGGAAAGTGTTACTTTTTTAGATTCGGAAACAGTCATGATTGTTGAAGAGAGTGGAGAGATTTACAGAGTTGACTTGTAAAGTCTTACTCTAAATTAAAATCCGGATTATCCAGTTTCTGTTCTTCTGAATAGGAGAGATCCATTTTCTCAATTAAGTCCGATTTTTTAGGAAAATTTCTGATCATTTGCAGAAGGCTCAAAGCTGCGATTATTACGAAAACTATATGTGTATTTAACATGATAAAAACCATTGCAACAAGAGCAGATGCTTCCAGAGTAACAGCCTGAATCAATTTACCCTCTCTGTAAGCGGATAATTTTAAAGTGAAATTCTGACTGTTTTTAGCTTTATTTATTTTTTTAGTAAAAATTAAAGAACCCAGATAAGTCATGAGAAGGAATAAAGTGATACTCCCGGCAATAAAGTAGATCCTAAGTTCCGGGGCAAATTCCACAAGAGGGAGTACTTCCATAAAAAAAAGTACTGTTATAACAATACCGAAATTTATAACTCCAAGTATAAAAGCACCAAAGAGAATTTTGGAAGCTTTAAAGTACCCGCCTACAGTAGTATCCTGAGCAGAGTATTTCATGAAGGGTTTCTGTCAAATTTATCCCAGTTTGGTTTTCTTTTTTCAAGAAAGGCATTCTTTCCTTCTTCAGCTTCGTCTGTCATATACGCTAGTCTGGTAGCTTCTCCTGCAAATATTTGTTGACCAACTAATCCGTCATCAATAAGATTGAATGCATATTTTATCATTTTAATGGCCGTTGGACTTTTACCCAGAATTTCCTGAGCCCATTCGTAAGCAGTTTCTTCCAGTTCATCATGAGGAACTACGGCATTTACCATTCCCATTTCAAAAGCTTCTTGTGCATTGTAATTTCTGCCTAGAAAAAATATTTCGCGTCCACGCTTTTGTCCTACTTGTCTGGCAAGTAATGCAGAACCAAATCCACCATCAAAGCTGGCTACATCTGCATCTGTTTGTTTAAAAATAGCGTGCTCCTTACTAGCTAAGGTCATATCACAAGTTACATGTAAACTATGTCCGCCGCCTACTGCCCAGCCGGGAACGACTGCAATCACAACTTTTGGCATAAAACGAATTAACCTCTGCAATTCAAGCACATTTAAACGATTGATACCATCGCCTGCCTGATAACCCGTTTTTGAGCGCACTCTTTGATCTCCGCCAGAACAAAAAGAATACTTACCATCTTTTGAAGAGGGCCCTTCAGCGCTTAATAAAACCACACCAATGTCATTGTCTTCTTTTGCATCCGAAAAAGCTTCATACATTTCAAAGAGTGTTTTTGGTCTAAAAGCATTTCTGACGTCTGGTCTGTTGAATGCAATTCTGGCTACGCCATTAAGCTTTCTATAAGTAATATCTTCGTATTCTTTTACTGTATTCCAGTTCATTTGAGCGTATTAGTTTGTATAAATTGTTTAATTGTTTGAACAAGAGCTTCAGGCTGCTCTGAATGTACTCTATGATTAGCTTTTTCAAAAATCTCAAGAGAAGCTGTGGTAATTCGGTTTTGCATAGAGCTCATTATATTTGTGAACTTTTGGTCTTTAGCTCCCGCCAGCAATTTCACCGGCATTGATAAGATATTTAGATGTTCTTTAACACAAGGCATGCTTCCTGTGCCAAAGCCTAGCAAAGAATTACTCATAGATACAGGATCTTGTTCCCTTTGAATATGTTCTATCTCATCTTTCATACTTTTACTTAATAACTCTGATTCAAAAATAGGCAGCTGTTTCCACTCCTCAAGGAATTGACTGAAATTTGCAATTATAGAATCGGCTCTTTGTCCATCAAGTGCTTGCCTGGCCTGGCGTTCTTGTTCACTCTCTATTCCAAATGTAGTGCTTTCAAGTATTAAACCTTGTATAAGATCGGTACGTTGTAGTGCAACTTGTAAAGCTAGTCTTCCTCCCATACTGTAGCCATACAAAAAGAGAGGGTATTGAAGTTGCTCAGAGATTAATTTAATTATATCGGCAGTTTGTTCTTTTGCCGCAAACCGATAATGCATTTCAGAGCCCTGAGTTTCTCCGTGTCCCAACAAATCAACTGTAATTGGATTACAGAACTCAGAAAGTGGAGGGATAAGCGCCCTAAACGATTTGTGGCTACCCATAAAGCCATGTAAAAGAACTAAAAAAGGTAGCTGTTCTTTGTTTTGATGAATCTCGTAGTGATATTGAATTCCTCTGATCTTAATCTTCATTCTGTGAAGATAAAGAGAAATTCCAAAGCTTGTGACGTTCAATCATGGAATCATCAGCATCAGTTATACATTCAATTACATGAATCCCGGGTTTATCGACATAGCTTTCAAATGCAGGGGAAAACTGTTCAGGTTTTGAGACAAGTGTATGATCAACATTAAAACCTCTGCATAAAGAAACGATACGAACATCCTGAGGGGTTTCAAAAAGTTGATTATGTTTCTTCTTGAATTTATATACAGGCAACATTCTGAAAATGGTTCCTCCTCCATTATTCAGAATAACAATAATAAGAGGTTCCGTGATATTGCGCGCATTCAGCAAAGCATTAACATCATGTAAAAAAGCGATATCACCGATAAATAGAACGCCCGTTTTTTTCAGAACGCTGCTTAATCCCGTAGTGGTAGAGATAATACCGTCAATTCCGGCAGCGCCACGGTTTACATAAATTTCCTGCGCTGAAAAGTCAGTAAACAGAGCCAGATCCCGGACAGGAAATGAGTTCGAAAGCATAACAAAACTCTTTTTAGGTATCAGATCACCTGCCTCTTTAAAAATGAATCCATCTGTAAGCGGAGTTGAGGGAAGTATGTTGTCTACCAAAAAAGAAGAATATTTCTTTGATACTTTTTTCCATTCTTTAAGCCATTTAGGGGATGCATTTCCATTAATATCAGGAATTTTAAGAGGGCTTTTTAGATGAATAGTTCTTTCTGGTGGAGTATCTCCATCATTTGGTAGTTTATGATGTGCAAAGCTGATTTGGTGAACATCTGAACATTCAGAAAGTAGCTCCTGAATACCTTTCGAAACCGGGAAGCTTCCGGTTCTGATTATTAAATCCGGCTTCAGGAGCTCTCTGTATTCCTGATCTTTAAGAAATCCTGCAAACCCTGATATAACATGTTTGGAATTAGGAATATTGGAACCGGGTTCAGCTAAAACCGGTGCTGAAATAGCTCTTGCAAGGGGAGTGATAAATCTAAGATCATCAAGTACATTTTTCGCTCCGCTTATGATTATCGGTTTTTCAGCTGATATAAGTTGAGACCAAAATTTTTCTCCAAGTTCTGTTTCATTCAGTTCCTGAGAATAATCTGTTTGAGATCTTTTAGAATGATTTTGATTTTCTTTTTCTATTAATTTTAAAAATTCAGTATCCGGTTCAAAAGGCTTATCGAAGGCAAAATTAACATGCGAAACACCATAAAGCTGGATAGAATTCTGCACTGCTTGTCTTGCGGCTATTTCAATCCTTTTCTGGTTTTCCGGGTTTGTACTTGGCTCTCCCGCATCATGAAAATAGACTGGTTGTGTGCCGAAAATTTTTATTTGGTCGATGGTTTGAGAAGCTCCCAATCCACGTAAGTGAGGAGGTCGGTCGGCACTTGCAATGATAAGCGGCGTACCTGAATTTGTAGCTTCAAAAACTGCAGGAGTGTAATTTGCCAGAGCTGTTCCTGAGGTACAAACAAGTGCACTTGGAATCCCTGAAGCTTTTGCCTGACCTAATGCAATAAAAGCTGCTGAACGTTCATCTACAGCTACCGTTTTTTTTATTCCGGGATGGGCTGAAAATGCCAGAGTTAGGGGAGTAGACCTTGAACCCGGAGAAATAACAACATCTTTAACTCCTTCCATAAAAAGAGAACGAACAAAAAGAGTGCTCCAGAAAAAAGCTAAATTCTGAGGTTCATTTTCTCGCATATTCAAGTGCTGAAAGCATTGGAATAAATTTAAGATTCGTTTCTTCCCATTCCTTTAATGGATCAGAGCCTTTTACTATACCACATCCTGCGTAGAAATTTACTTCATCTTTTTTAATTAACCCGCTTCTTATAGCAACTACAAACTCACCATCTCCGTTAGCATTGATCCAGCCAATGGGAGCTGCATACCAACCTCTGTCAAAATCTTCAAATTGTGAAATGTAAGGAACCGCTTGCTCTTTTGGATAACCTCCGACTGCCGGAGTAGGATGCAGATTTTTCAAAACTTCTGTTTTGGAAACTCCTTTTTTTATGTGAGCTCTGATAGGAGTATAAAGGTGCTGAACATTCGTCAATTTTTTAACTGATGGCAGTTTAGGCATATGCAATGAATCTGAATAAGATTTTAAATTTTTAAAAATAGCATTGATCACAAACTCATGTTCATTTCGATCTTTTTTACTTCTTATTAATTCATTTTCAAGTTGTACATCTTCTGATGCTGTTTTACCTCGTGGAGTACTGCCTGCTAATCCTTCAGTTAAAATAAACTCCTTATTAAAAGAAGCGAGTCTTTCGGGAGTACAACCTATAAAACTTGCGCTTTTGTTTTGTCTGATGAGGAAAGAATAGCAATCAGGATATTGATGTCGGAGTCTGTTAAGAATATGAGTATCACAAACAGAGCCCGGAGTTTTAATGTTTAATTTTCTTGCCAATACAATTTTTTCATATTTCCCTTTTGCAATATGATCGGTAGCATGATCAATTGAATATTTCCAGTTAAAAAATTCAGGAGAATCTTTATCAGGTAACTCAATATTATGGGTTTCATCCGGTTCAGGAACTGCTTCATAATCTTCTGATGTACAAAGTTCATTCAAATGTTCAAGCTTTTGATAAATATCCTTAATAAGACTTTGTTCCGTATGCCCGGATTCGAGTTTAAATGAAATCGTAAGTAAGCAAAGAGAACCGTTAGCTATTATTGACCATTCAGGCAGAGTGAAGGAAGCAGCACCAAAATCTGCCCAATCCTTACTTACATTATGATCATAAAAGGAAAACCCTCCGAATAAATGTGGAGCTGTTTTGGAATGGGCAAGCTTAGAAAAATGGAAAATTTCATTTATCAACTGTTTACCAGATCCTGATGCATCTTTAAATCTGTTTTTTCCTGTCGTTCTTATTCTTGAAACTTCACCAGCTGCAGCAATTGAAAATTCGGCAGAGGGTTTTTCCCAATAATATTCGAAGGAAGTTTTATCAGGGTTTTGTTCCAAAACTGCCAAAACATCAACTTTTTGAATCGGAAACGATAAAGATAGATACTTTTTTTCTCCTTCTTCAAATAAAACTAAAGCCTGCTTTAAAAGAGTAGAAAGCTCTTGTTGACTTATCTGATAATCAAATAAGGAGGTTAAGGTATGGTTTTGCAAATGATTATGAGGCATACAAGCCTTGTCAACAATTAACTTTCAATTTAAATTGAAAATAAGCATTGATACACCAAATCCCAAGAAAAACTAGTAATACAAATATGTACGAAAGGAATTATTAAAAGTATAAACTATTGGGCATCATCATCTTCACCTGATGCAAACGGACTTTTGATCCCGATTTCATTCAGATCATATTCAGCGAGTTCAAAGAAATATTCCCAGGCAGCCTCGCTTTTGCCATTTTCGTCAACCCAGGTAGGATGGCTTTGTTTAATTAATCCAACGGCTCTTTTAGCATATTTAATTCGCTCCTGATCATCTTTAATACGGGGAAGTGCAGCAATCATCAGGTCTAAATTGTAGCCGCAGTCAAAGTCTTTTGGTTTTTTCTGGTCGATGAACATTTTGTAAAAGGTTGATTGGATATTGTTAATTTCAATAATATGGATAAATAAGCATACTGTAAATCAATAATAATTAATACTTGGTAAATATGTTCTTAAATAATTCACTACATTTAAAACAAGAACTTACATTAAAAATCCAATAGAAATGAAATCTGTCAGATTGTTTACATGCTTTTCCATTCTCCTTATTGTCAACTGTAAAGACAATGTAGTTAACAATCCAAATACAGATGCTTTGCTTACCGAATTCAGCATTAAGGAAATGCCAGATGCTATATTTAATATAGATAACGAAACGGGGATTGTGAGTTTATCAAATAGAAGTTCTGTAAAAATACCAAATGATATCACTTCTCTCACTGCAGTTTTTTCTGTCTCAAAAGGGGCTGAGCTTTTAGTTGATGATCAAGTTCAAACTTCAGGAGATGCTACTAATTCTTTTGAAAGAGGGCTTTTTTATAAAGTAGTTTCTGAAGACGGGCAAACAAGTAAGGATTATTACGTATATCTGGATGAGAATTTGCCTGGAAAATATTTCCACAAAGATGATTATGATCTTGTATACAACCCATCAGGGTTTGCACCGTTATCTGCAGGTTTAGGAGTTGTAACAAGAGTTCCAACTTCTGTAAGATTTAAAGTATTAGGAGATATTCCGATCGAAAAAGAATTGGGGAGTTTTTCAATACATCTTATAGGTATACACGGATTGTATGCTGGAATAAAAAACAAAGTAGAAATAAGTTACGAAAACGGAAAAGGGCTGATTGCCACAGATACTTTAGAAATACAGACAGACCCATTGCCAGGGTTTTTCCCTGAAATCGAAATTGATGTTTTAGACGAATCCAGAATGGAACCGGGGATGCATTTCAGTGAGGTACATATAGGTAATCAAGGTAAGTTCAATACCTACCCGATGATATTTGATAATAACGGAGACATAAGATGGTATATAGATTTTAGTGATAGAAATACAATTGTATGGCCGATTCAATTTAACGATGATCTGTCTTTTTATGCAGCTTCAGGAGTAACTATTCATGAATTTAACATGTTCGGTGAAGCGACCAAGAATCTGATTGTTGACTTTAATAATATGCATCATGATATCATAAAGTTACCAAATGGGAATTATCTGGCTGCGGTTTCAAAAGAAGATAAATATATAACTGATAGTGATAGTGTTGAGTTTAGAAGTGTTGAAGATTTTGTAATTGAAGTAGATAAAAATAGTGGTAATATTTTAAGAGAGTGGGATATGGCTGAATTGCTCGATATTGACAGAAGAGACTTTACTGATCCCGGAAATGGAGACTGGTTTCATATGAATGCCGTTTGGTATCATGATGCTGATTCATCATTAATTATCTCAGGCCGAAATCAAGGCGTTGTAAAAGTTAGCTGGAATAATACACTGGAATGGATACTAGCTCCACATAAAGGATGGGGTAAAGCAGGTAGAAAAGGCAAAGGGCCTGATACCACACCGTTTCTTTTAACGGCTGTTGATGATAACGGAACACCTTACAACGAAGATATACAAAAAGGTACTTTAGCCAGCAACGATTTTGACTGGACCTGGGGACAACATGCACCATTAATTTTGCCAGGTGGAAATGTTTTGGTGTTTGACAATGGAGGTTTTAACAGAAATTTCGGGAACTTTGCTTCAATTTTTTCTGCAGCTACTGAGTATGAAATAGACGAAGATAATAAGACCGTAAAAGAAGTTTGGTCTTATGGCAAAGAAAGGGGAGAATCTACATATTCCTTGATTATTAGTGATGTAGACTACCTTTCGGAAACAGGAAATATACTTTTTGCACCCGGAAACATTACCGAAGGTAACGGTAAATCTAAAATTATTGAAATCGCCTATCCAAGTAAAGACGTAGTCTTTGAATCTACTATGATTTTTAAGAACCAGTTAGGAAACGGAGCAGGTTTTGGGAATGTAGATATTTCTTATCGTGCTGAAAGAGTTTCTATATACAGATAAGCTAAGTAGAAATTAACTACTTTAACTATGAATTATCTAAAGCTACATATCAAATGAAAATCTGTTCGGTATTTATATTGTTGTCTGTATTGATTTGGGAGCCTGGCTATTCTCAAAGTAATTCAGAAGACTCCGGAAAGCCATTGCACGTACTTCAGTTTGAGGTTTTAGGCCATGGCGGGCTTTATTCTTTGAATTTTGAGCGTATCACATCAAGACCAACTATTTTGAGAATGGGAATCTCATACCTGAATACCGATGGATATTTGGGCTTCAACGGCTTTACTTTTCCGATGTCTGTTACAGACCTACTTGCCACCGATAAAGATTCATTTGCAGAAATTGGAGCTTTTATGACAATAAGCACAATTGATCAAAAATTTGATGCTTGGGTTGGTCCTACTTTTGGTTTTCGGGAGCAAAACATTCAAAGAGGAGATGGGATGGTCAGGCTTTTCTTTTCTCCCGGTTACTCAATAAGGTATAATGAGTTTTTCATTACTGGGGGTTTATCTTTCGGAAAGAGTTTGTAATAAAATCTGATGATCAGTTCATTTCACTCCCTAATATTCCTTAGTTTGAAGGGAATATAAAATCTGAAAAAAAGAATGTATTACAACTCAGTAATTGAAGCGTTAGGAAATACTCCTTTAGTGAAGCTTCAAAAAATAACTAAAGATGCACCAGGAACTATACTCGCAAAAGTAGAGTACTTTAATCCCGGTCAGAGTATCAAAGACCGAATCGCTGTTAAAATGATCGATGATGCAGAAGCTAAAGGATTGATAAAACCCGGTGGAACCATTATTGAAGGAACTTCAGGAAATACAGGAATGGGGTTGGCTCTGGTTGCTATTCAACGTGGATATAAATGCATTTTTACTACTACGGATAAACAAAGCCAGTCGAAGGTAGATATTTTAAAAGCGTTGGGTGCGGAAGTAATTGTTTGTCCGACCAATGTGGAAGCAGATCATCCGGATAGTTATTACTCAACTTCTAAGCGTTTAAGTGAAGAAACTCCGAATTCTTATTATCCCAACCAGTATGATAACCTGAGTAACACTCAGGCGCACTACGAGAGCACCGGACCGGAACTTTGGGAGCAAACCGAAGGAAAGATCACACATTTTGTAGCAGGTATGGGAACCGGAGGAACTATTTCAGGAACCGCTAAATTTTTGAAAGAAAAAAACCCGGATATTAAGATCATTGGCATCGATAGTGTTGGCTCCGTATATAAAAAGTATTTTGAAACAGGCGAGTTCGATGAAAATGAGATCAAACCTTATATGACAGAAGGGATTGGTGAAGATATTATTCCTGAAGCCATAAATTTCGATTTTGTGGATGAAGTAATTCAGGTGAATGATAAGGATTCTGCACTAATGACCAGACGTTTGTCAAAAGAAGAGGGCTTATTTGTAGGGTGGTCTTGTGGGTCGGCAGTAAAGGGAGCTCTGGATTTTATTAATGAATATCCGCTAAAACCGAACGATGTGATGGTAATTATACTTCCTGATAGTGGAACCCGTTACATTGGCAAAATATACAACGATGAATGGATGAAAAAACAAGGATTTTTAGATTAAAATATTATGGCTGAACAAAACCAAACGATGAACCCTGGAAAAATGGAGATCGAACTCAAAGAAGAAGAGGCTACGGGAACGTATTCAAATCTTGTGATGATTACTCATTCTCCATCAGAGTTTATTTTAGATTTTATCGCAGTTATGCCGGGTGTACCTAAAGCAAAAGTTGTAAAGAGAATGATACTAACCCCGGATCATGCAAAAAGGCTAGCAGGTGCATTAAATGATAATGTAAAGAAGTTTGAAGATGAGCATGGAGCTATTTCTTCCAGCAAAGAAAAAGTAGATATTCCTATGTATAGAGGACCTGTTCCTGAAGCGTAATTACTTTTTTGCTGAGATAAGCAAGAAAACACCCACAAGAAAAAAACTTATATGAGCTATTGATGCTGCAAAAGCAGGGCTGATAGTTCCATAGTATCCGAACGGTTCTGCAATTTTCATAAAAGCAAGATATAAGAAGCTTATAGCAAGCCCGGCAGCAAGATAGATTCCTTTTCCACCTCTTCGTCTCACTGAAGCAACAGCGAATCCTACAATAATTACTATGATTATAGATAGTGGATATACTAACCTTCCATAAAACTGAACTTTAGGCATATTAACGTTTCCCGCTCCGCTGCGTTCTATTGAGTCAATATAATTTGTTGCTTCAGCGTATGTAAGTTGATATATGTCAGAGGTTGATCTGGATAAATCTCTCGGAAAAACACTGAGGGAAGTATCAATTTCAGAAATAGTAGATTCCAGGTAACCGTTTTGAGAAAACTCTCTGACGGTTACAGTCTTCAGTGTCCAGTTATTTGCTTCACTATCCCAAACCATTTGATTGGCCGAAATAGTTTTTTTAACTCCTGTAGTATCGCTGTTGATAAGCTTTACCCTATAAGCTATATCCTGATTATCATCGTAATAATTAACACTTAGAATAGAATTTTTTGAAATCTGGCGGTAAATATCATTTCTGTCTATAGACTCAGATTTTTTCTGGAGATATTTTTTTTCAAAGGCTGCTTTTTTCTTATTTGAGTTGGGGATTATGCTGGAATCCAGAAAACTTATAGTACCTGCACACAGAACTGCAAAAACGAGATAAGGAACTATTAATCTGTACAAACTTATGCCGGCTGCTTTTAAAGCCGTTATTTCTAAACGTTCTGATAACTGACCGGTTAAAAAAAGGCAAGCCGTAAATACCGCAACCGGGAGAATAAGGCGTGCCATCTCAGGTATATAGTTTGAGTAATAATCACCCCAGATTTCAGCCATTTGAGCTCCCTTATCAGTATAGTCATCACTGTTTTCTGAGAAATCGATCATTATAAATATGAAAACAAGAACTAGAATAACAAACAGGGTTATCGTACACAGCCTGAATATTATGTATCGGTCAAGCTTATTAATCATTTTTTAAAAAAATATCTGAAATTCTGAACTCAGTAGTTAACCGAATTAATAGCACTATTCCTATTACTGAGAAAACTATATTAAATGACCACATTCCTATAAACGGCGTAACAAATAGGCGGTCAGCTAATTTCTCGCCCTGTATAAGTGAGATCCAGTAAAAAGTAAGTATAACAGTACTAATCATAGCAGCAACTCCAAAATTACCACGTTTAGTCATGATTCCTATTGGAGCTCCTAAAAGTATAAAAACAATGCAAGCAAAAGGAATGGAAAACTTTTTATGAATCTCTACAAGATATCTGTTCACGCTTTTTTTACGAAAAAGTATGTTTGCTTTAATGTTTTGCAGAGAGGCTTTATAATTGTTCAGGTCTGAAATAGCGGTTTGAAGTACACGTTTTTGATCGCCTATTCTTGACTGCGCGTTTACAACCAGTGATGAAGTTACCAGTGTTGTATCATTAACAGGATCATTACCACCTGCAAAACTACGTTCTCTGCCGGGTTCTTCTGAATTTATATCTGGCAATGTATTGGTGAGTACAACAGCATTGTTTATTTGCTCATTTATATCCAGGGAAAGTGAATCAACAATAACCTTCATCGATTGAATGTTCATGGTTCTGTCGCTTCGGTTTCTTCTGTTTGGGTCAGATTTCTCAAAAGCAAGATCAGCTAGATCAAATGTAATTCTATGCTCTTTAAATTGCGAAATTTCTACTGTCGTTTTATTACGATCTGAGGTAAGTGGAAATTTTTGCATATTTCCTTCAAATAAGTAGAGAGAGAGCATTTCACTGTTTTCAGAGAATAAATATCCTTTTTTGGCTTTTATAAAGGCTCTGTCTGTATTTCTTGTTGGCTCCTGAAATAAGGTAATCCCGTATAGACTATCAGTTTCATTATCAATGTGTTCAACTAAAAATATATATCCGTCCAACCCGTCATAAAATTCATTAGGTTTTAAATCAAAGCCCGGTTTTTTAAGCCTGATGTCAATAAATAAAGATCTGGATTTATGATTTGCTTCAGGAAGCATGTCATTTGAAAACCAGGCAAGTCCAACGCACAAAAAAATGCTAGCCATCAAAACGGGTAATATTACTTTCATCGGATGAACACCGGAAGCACGTATTGCTGTAAGTTCCTGCAATTCAGAAAATTTACCGAAGGCCATAAGAGTGGCAACCAGAACTGCCATTGGAGCAGCGAGCACTACCATATAAGCCAGGTTTGTGAGAATGAGTTCAAAAATTACAAGAAGCGGTATATCTTTGCCAATGAGCTTATCAATATGCAATATCAGAAACTGCATCAGTAACAAAAACATTAACGTAAAAAAACAGAACAGAAAAGGACCTATATGCTTTTTTAAAAGATCAGACTGAAGTTTATTGATAAATTTTCTTAGCATTGAATATTTTTAAGTACTAATCTTGATTTCTACACGTAAAGAAAAGGATTTTATTGGATGAAAATATATAAAGGTTTGTAGATTTAAACTTTTAAGATAAGTGAATATATGTTATTATCGTTGCCAATTCGAATTCTAATGAAGTTCTACGGCCTATAAATAAATCGCTACGAAACTAAGTTTTAAATCTACAGTTTTAGCAGTCTTTTGAATCAATCAACTAGGCTTTTATTTACTTCAGCGATCCTGATCTGTGGCTCGGTGTTTTTTTCTTCATGGAATAGCTATGCTCAGCAAAGAACGGTTATTGATACTTCCAGAGTAGTAGCTGATACTTCTTTAGTTGGAATTAAATTTTATGATCCCTTTAAAAAACAGCAGATAAGTAATTTTTCATTCAGAAAGGTTCCAAAGATTTACAGGTTATCTCAAAATGATTTCAATACCAGGGTTTCCTGGGATACTCTTTCTACTTATACAATTCAGCAGCAAATCAGCGGAACTTCTGTATTAATACCGGGTATTTATGGTTTTGAGAATTATGCCGCCCAAAAGAAAGAAGCTCAGAAAAGAGAATTATCCCGTCTTTTAATACAAGAAGGGAAAAAGGAAGAACAGCAGGGAAGAGGACTTCTGGATTTTAGTCTTAGAATACCCGGTGGAGAGAATTCGGCCTTTACTTCCATTTTTGGAAAACCGGAAGTAAACTTAAGAGTTAATGGGTCTGCCAATATGAATGTAGGAGCCTCAATTCAAAAGGTTGAGGATCCCAATATCCCGGAAGATCAGCAGAAAAGAGTTGATCCTACTTTTAATCAAAATCTGCAACTAAATATTCAGGGTAGTATAGGAGACAAACTCACCATAGCAACAGATTGGGATACTGAGAGAACATTTGATTATCAAAACCGACTTAAGATTGCTTATACAGGATATGAGGATGAGATTATTAAAAGCATTCAGTTGGGTAATGTTTCTATGGAAACCGGAAACTCTCTTGTAAAAGGAGGTGGAGCATTATTCGGTATAAAATCTGTAGCTGAATTAGGACCACTGAGAGTAACTTCAGTTTTATCTCAACAGAAAGGTGAAAGTAAAAGTCAGTCTATTACCGGTGGTTCTCAGGAAGTTCAATTTGAGTTGCGACCTACTGATTATGACGATGATCAGCATTTCTTTATTGACTTCTATAACAGGCAACAATTTGAAAGCAACATGCTGGATAATCTTCCTGTTATAGGTACAGATTTTCAGTTTAGCCAAATTAATGTTTGGATTGAAGATGCTACAGGAGCTGCATCAAGTGAATCTTTCAGAGCTTATGCTTTCGTTGACCTTGGTGTCGTAGAAAATCCTGATGGATCATTTGAACCCCCGAATCCTGATAATGATCGCCTTGATGATCAAAAACTGGAAGACCGAAGAGGAGATAACTCAGTACAAACTGATGATCTGAATCTTAAAGGAAGCGTACAACCGGGCAGTTATTATGTTAAGCTGAAGCGAGGAGAAGACTATGAATTCAATGAAGCCTTAGGGATAATCAGCTTAAAAAGAAGAGTGGGAAGCAATGCCACGTTAGCTGTTTCTTTTTCATACTCTACATTAAATGATCCCGGAAACATCGTTGAAGTAGGAGACCTTGAGCCCAGAGATGGGGCAATAACTTATTTAAAGTTACTAAGACCAAGAAACCTTACTGCTGATAAGTTTGCGTGGGAATTAACGATGCGAAACATTTATTCACTGGGTGTAACCAACATAACTCAGGAAGGTCTGACGCTTGATTTTGAAATTACTAAAGACAATCAATCCATCAACAGAATTCCCGGAAGAACACCTACACTCTTAGAAGATCTTGGATTGGATCTGCAGGATTCTCAGCAGGCGTTAGGAAAAGACGGTAAAATAGACTTTGACGGATTGAGATTTGATCCGTTTACCGGGAAAATTATGTTTCCGTATCTTGAGCCCTTTGGAGCCAGAATTGATACGCTGATTTCAGATTTACCTACAGATGAATCTGAACTGGTATTTGACTCATTATATTCAGCAAAGAAAGACATCGCCTTCGAAAGCACCCAAAACAGGTTCTATGAGATAAGTGGTAATTCTAAAGGAGGGGTTTCAAGTTCATTCTTTCTGGGTGATCTTGTAGAGGGTTCCGTAAAAGTTTTTGCAAATGGAGCAGAACTGATAGAAGGTGTGGATTATGAAGTTGATTATTCTTTCGGTAGTGTGAGTATTTTAAATGATAAATTTTTGGCTTCCGGTCAAAATTTACGAGTTGAGTATGAGAACAATCAGTTTTTCTCAATAGGACAAAAGAATTTCACAGGGGTAAGGGCTGAATATTTTGTTTCCAATAACATTAGCTTAGGAAGTACCTTTTTCAGGTTAAATGAGCAAACACTTTCTGAAAAGATCAGAGTTGGTAATGAACCTATTAATAATACCGTAATTGGATTAGATGCAAATGCTGAATTCGATACACCCTGGATTACTCGCTTTATTGATAAAATCCCTCTATTGCAAACAAGAGCAGAGTCTAACTTCAGTGTAAGTGGAGAATTTGCACAGTTAAGGCCGGGTGTGGCGCAAACTAACGCCGTTAGAGATGCAATTGATGATGGAATTTTATTTGAAGATGAGGAAAACGGACTGTCATTTATTGATGATTTTGAAGGAGCTGAGTTCAGCATTCCTTTTAAAATTGCTTCCAGATGGAATTTGCCGAGTGCTCCTGCCGCAATTCCCGGTTATGATGCAGATTTTGAAAACAATCCGAACCCGGCTCCGGATTTAATGTCAAAGATAGCCCGTTCAGATTTAAGGGCTCAGTTTGTTTGGTACGAAATTCCAAGAAACGTTTCAAATATTTTAGGGAATGTTGAGGTTACTCCGGAATCCAGACCTGTTTTTGTTCGCGATGTTTTCAGAGGTAGGGAAACGAATAATCCTCAGGAAGAAATCATAACTCCGCTGGATGTGTATTATAATCCAACTAAAAGAGGACCATATAATTACAATCCGGATTTAAAAAATAAACTGGAAAATGAACCGGAGGATATGTGGGGCGGAATGACAGCTATACTTCCGACCGGGCAGGAAGATCTTACCCAAAATAACATCGAATTCCTCGAGTTTTGGGTACAAACTGTTTTGCCGGATGGAAGAGAACCCGATGCGAAGGACATCAATGAAGACTATGACGGAAAAATATATATTGATCTGGGAATAATTTCTGAAGATGTAGTTCCTAACAGCGTATCTAATACAGAAGACGGGTTGGCACAAAATATCTCTAGTTTAGAAAAAGATGCCTCAGGCAGATCTTATATTCCAACGATACCTACACCGCCACAAGGGCAGTTTTCAAATGAGAACAGGGATCTGGAAGACGTGGGACTGGATGGCGTTCCCAATGAAGACGGATCTAGCCCGGAAACAACAGAAAAAGCTCTTTTTGCAAGTTTCCTCGCCGAAATGGAAGAAGCTTATGGTCTTAACAGCCCTGAATATCAGGAAATTGAATCAGACCCTTCTAATGATGACTATGTGTACTACGGAGAATCAAAAGTAGATGGGTTAAAGCTGCACGAGCGCTTCCACAGATTAAGAGGTTATTATGATGGGAATACGCCAGTTGCAGGGGGAGATAAAAGAGCTGTAACAAATAAACCCGAAAAAGAGGGATTGATTACTCCTTCAAATGTGGAAATACAAAATTCATATTTTCAATATGAAATCAAGTATAATCCAGCTGATTTCGATAATCTTGAAATTGGATCTGACAGCACATTTATCGTTGATAAAGTAGGTGGGGGGACTCAGGAAAGTACATGGAGATTAATTCGAATTCCCCTCAATGAATTCACTCGCAAGGTAGGTAATATCAATGGATTTCAGAATATTTCTTACATCCGTTTATGGATGTCTGGCTATAAAGAGCCTTTCACAATGCGTTTTGCCACTTTTGAATTTGTGGGTAGCCAATGGAGAGAGGCTGAAAATATTACCGAATCCAGAGGAAGTGTATCTGATTTTAAAGTAGCTACCGTAAACATAGAAGAAAATGCCAGCAGGTCTCCGATTCCTTACCGACAACCTGAAGGTGCGATAAGAGCGGTTAACAGGGGAGCACAATCTCAAACTCTTGCTAATGAACAGTCTTTGGTGCTTCAGACCGAAGGACTGGGTTCTCAGGAAATCAATTTTGTGAAAAGAGTATATCCCGGAGGCTTGAATTTTCTCAATTATTCGAACATTAGAATGTTTGTTCATGGTGAAGGTTATGAGAACAGGGAAGATGCAGAGCTTGTAATACGAATGGGAACCGATCTGGACAACGATTTTTATGAGTATCGCCAACCGGTAACACCGAGTGATCCGAACTTTAATTTTGGTGCTTACGATCCGGCAGAAGGCGGACGACTTAACTCAGAAGCTGAAGAAGTATGGAAGTATGATGAGAATAGTATGAATATTATAATTTCTGCTTTTAATGTATTAAAACAGGAAAGAATAAATAATAACGGAGATCCTTCCGAAATATATAAAGGTCAAACACCTTTGCCCGATGGCATGGCTCCCGGAGCTGTAATTTCTATAAAAGGAAATCCATCCTTAGACAGAGTATCGGAATTCGCGATCGGGATACGGAATCCTCATGATATGGATAATAATGACCCGGATGCACCCGGCATGCCGGTGTTGGATGCAGAGTTCTGGGTAAACGAGCTTAGATTATCAGGCTTTGACAACGAAAACGGGTGGGCAGCTAATGGTAAAGCAAGTTTAAAACTAGCAGATTTTGCAACAATGAATGCTAACGTAACCCGACAAACAACCGGTTTTGGTGGATTGGATTCACGGTTAGGTCAACGTAGTGTTTCTGATAATTTAGGGTATTCAGTAAGCTCGACAGTAAATCTTCACAAGCTTATTCCGGATCGTTTCGGTTGGTCTTTTCCGGTTACAGTTTCTGCAAGAAGAAACTCATCAACTCCTAAATTTTTACCTGACCGTGGTGATATCAGACTTGATGACTTTATTGAAGCAGAAAGAGCAAGAACAGATATCTCAGATACTGAGATTGAGCAAAATGTGAACGAAAAGATTGAAGAAGTACAAACAGTTACAGAAGGCTATTCATTGAATGTATCTAATATAAGTAAGTCTAATTCTGAAAGTAAGCTTGCTCAGTATACTATTGACAAAATGAAGTTGAGCTATGTTTACAATGAGGGAACTTCCCGAAACCCGCAGTTAGCACTTCAAAACAACTGGAACTACTCTACAACATTAAATTATGGTCTTACTTTTCCAAGGGTTAAACTTTTCAGGCCATTTAAATTTACTGAACAGTTACCCGGGTTGAGTATACTTTCGGGCTTGAGGATTGGCTATATGCCATCCAGTATAAATGCCTCAACATCTGTTTCCAGGAGTTATGATGAAAGACGCAGAAAGATTTTAGGTGATGATACCATCCAGCCTATCCAGCAAACCCACTCATTTACACAAAGAGCAAATTTTGGCTTCAATTATAACTTTACCCCTTCAATAACAACTTCTTTCAGGTCAAACACTAATTTTGACTTGTCTAACATCGGAATTGAAAATACCAATGAAACCGGAGTAGATAGTCTTCGCTTTCAGGTAAAACCAACTTTCGATGTATTTAACGAAATTCTCACGAGTGATTCAGTTTCTGCCAGAAGATCGAGCTATTCTGAGGCGTATACAGCCAGCTGGAGACCAAAATTAAATTCAATAAAAGCGTTGAACTGGATCACTTATAATAGTTCTTACTCAGGGGGATTTCAGTGGAATAACAGCCCCAGGGGATCTAATTTAGGAGCAAGAGTTTCCAATACATTTGACCTTACAAATACATTCAAATTTAATGTAGGAAAGATAATAGATGGCATTGGTTTTATAGAATCAATGCGTGATAGCGATAAAAAGGAATCAAACAGTAGGAAAAACAGCAAACAGGCTGCAGATGATTCAACTTCAACAGGAGGAATAAATGTATTAAAGGATGTTCAGTATACAGGTCGAAAATTACTACTGGCACTCTTTAGCATGAAAACTGTGGACTTTTCCTATCGAAAAGGAAAGAGTTCAAGTCAGCAAGGCTACGGAGGCCAATCCCAGTTTTTCTATGCTTTTGGAGACGAGAGTTCTGGCTCTTTCTCCCCGCCATTTGGCTACAGAACAGGTTTAAATGAGGATATTTCCAGAGATCAGTTGGTGAGAAATAACAATAACCCACTGGCAATAAATAAAACCTACTCTGATAATCTTACTCTGGGAACTACGCTCAGGTTATTTGAAAATATTTCCATTGATCTGGATTGGACCACCCGTTGGGATGAGAGAACTACAGAAACAATTACTTACATAGGTGCTGATAATTTTAATTCTGTTAACATTTCATCCGGAGATATAAACTCTTCCATCTGGGCTTTTGGAGCAGGATATGAAGATTTCTTCCGAACACAACTCCAAACAGCTTTTCAGGATTTGGATGGCGGTGTTATTGACGACGAAAATGGTAATAATGACGGAAGAACTGTTTTAAACAGAGTTACACTTCAGGATGATTTCCGAAATTCTTATCTGTCGGGAAATACTTCCGGAGTTGGTCAAAAACAATTTACGCCGATTCCCAAACCTAACTGGAGAGTGACATGGCAGGGTTTTGAGAAATTTATTCCACTACTGGGGGATAACATGAACCGGGCTTCGTTAACGCACAGCTATAAAGGAACTTACCGTCTGGGTTGGCAATTTATAAATCAGTTTGGTGATGAGACTTCTCAAAACATTGGCGGTATTACCATTAATGATAACAGAGATAAGTTTGAACCTGCTTCCATTACTATCGATCAGAGATTTAGTCCACTTATTCAACTTAATATAACCTGGAAGAATGCTTTAAAAACAGATTTTGGCTATGAAACCAGTAAACTAACAAGCTTCGCGTTATCCAGCAAAACAGTTTCTGAACGAAGATCAAAGGGTTTTAAAGTAAATCTGAATTATACCTTCCGCAAAGTATCGATACCAATTTTTCCGAACATCAAGAACAATATTGACCTCGCCATTAGTGGTAATTTCAGTGAAGATTCAGATCAGAATTTTATTCTGGTAAACGATTTGATTAATGCGTTCCAGAATTTTAATGAAAACGGAACTGATGTAGACGCTTATGACTTTACACCTCAAAACGAAACAGGGCAGAAGAGGTACAATGGATCTTTGGTAATCGGATACCGTATATCCAGTACTATTAATTCTAATTTTGAGTACACTTACAACCGTGTAATTCCAAAAGGATCATCCATTCCGCCCCGAACGAATCAGGAAATACGATTCAACATCAGAATTGCTATTCAGTCGAAGTAAATAGGTGAGAGAATATCGAATATTGAATCTCAAATAATGAAATTGATTTGATAATTGATGAAAGTCAGAGACTTCCGTAACTAATGCTCTGAAGTCACCGCTCCGCTACGGTTTTGTATATGGCTCGTAGCGTGCAAATTAGAAAATAATTCTCGGTTTGGCGACTTTCCAAATATGCCTTAACTTCGATTAAGCAACTAATTAGCTATGAGCTATATACGTTGTTGCCAGTAGTTATTTTTCGAAGTAGTCTAAATCAATTTTCTTTATCTGATACGATTCGATAACAGTTGTTCCGACATTATGTTCAATCATTAAGTTTGTTAGTGTTTGTCCGTCAATCAAAATGACTTTTGGGTCAATTGTTTTGACATATTCAATCGCTCCTTTCGTGAAGGAACTTGTAGTTATAAAAACTCCTTTTTTAGCTCTTTTTCCGTGAAGCGCTCCCACAAACTTTTGAACTTCAGGTCTTGAAATTGTGGTTTCAGCTTGCCACATTTTCGCTTGTAAATAAATTACATCAAGTCCTAATTTATCTTCATTAATTATTCCGTCAATTCCCTCGTCATTTGTCCTTTGGATTGATTTTCCCGCTTTACTTTTTGAACCGCCATAACCCATTTTAATCATTAAATCGACTACCAAATCCTCAAAAAACTGCCACGAGTTAATTCGTATTTTTTCTAATAATTCTAATGCTAATTCGTTTTGTATGAATTGAAACGTTTCCTCAAGTTGTTCTAACGGTGTTTGAGTTATTTCTGTTTGTTCAGATGATATTATCTGTGTTTTGTTCTCATTATTATCATCTGTATTTGTTCCCTCTTGAAAATCTTTGAACTCATCTATGGATTTTAGGTCTTTGATTGTAAAATCCGATTTGAACTTGTTTAAAAATTTTAGACCTCTTTCTGTAATCTTGAAGTGCGCTCGCTTGGTGTTTTCAATTAGTTTAGCTTTTCCAAAATAGCTTTTTGTCCAGTAAATTCTATTGTCAAATTTGGTTTGTGTTCCGCTTGGTACTCGTTCAGATTTTGCCTCATCTGTCAGTTGAAAGTATTCTGTCAGATAGTCTCGAACTTCGTTCAAAGAATGCTCTTTTTGGTCAGATGCAAATTCTAAAATTGGATAAAAAAATGATTGAAAATCTGGTACTGTCATTTGTCGGTTAGCGTTTTTTGATAATTACTGGCAACGTTCCGGGCTAAGTTCAGTTGGTTTTACCCATTGAATTTAGTGAGGGTTATGTAGAGTTGCTTCGCAACTCCTGAGCTTAGCCCGGAACGTTATAGAAGAAGAGCGAAGCGAATTCTTCTATAACGGTTTGGCTATGCGCAGTGTCCCGCAGGGCATTGCGTATAGGTGTTGTTGTAGCACGTTTTATTTAAATTCTTGTTTTCTTTTTTTCCATTCCTCCCACATCATTTCATGTCCAATTCTGTCATAGTCATCTTTTGGTAGTTTTTTAGTCTTACTCGTTTGATATAAATCTTCCACTCTGTCAACAAATCGTAGGACTTCTTCTTTGTAGTCCTCAAAAGGCAATTGAACCTTTGTTCCGTTATCTGTTGTCAGAATGACTTTATCATTATTGTGTTCTACCCAGAAATTATGACCAGTCATACAGCCTTGAATATGAACATTTTCTTCGCCTTCTAAATGGTCAATATGATGTCCGCAACAAGGAATCAAGTGTTCACCAACCAAATTTTCAGGACTATGGTTATTCTTTAGAGTTCTCAGTAAATGCATCGCCATTGCAGAAGTTGTCCAGAAATTTTCCTTTTCACCTTCGTCTACTATAATTTCTTGCCCGATTTTGACCCTTACTTGACCATGAGAACACAAATCTTCATCGTCATCTTCGAACTTAATCCAATGACTTGACAGCAATTCTATTTCAAGTGCTTTTTCGGTCATTTCTTCAATGTGCTACAACTTATGTATACACGCATTGCGTATATGCCTAACTTATTTTATTGCGTATATACATAAATATGATGATTAAAGCGAAGGTTTCCTGAATCTTCTTACAGAAATGATTAATAATCCTCCAACACTTAAACCCAAACACAAATACCCCAACCAATCTCCGAATTTTGTATAGATAGTTGTGGTGGATTTTGATGGAACTTCAAAAGTGAAACCGGTTCGTTCCCAGTAGTTGGTTTTTTGGAGTACATTGCCTTCAGGATCTATGATGCCGGAAAAACCGTTGTTTGCACTTCTCACGATCCAGCGATCAAATTCGATGGCTCGTAATCGGGCGTAGGCAAAATGCTGGTAATGTCCGCTGGTATTTCCCCACCAACCGTCGTTGGTAATAATGGTTATAAAATCAGCTTCCTCTTTTACAAATTCTCTGATCCACGATGGATACACAGAATCATAACAGATTAAACCCTGAGTGGTAAAATTTTCTGTTTTAAGGGAAGTAGCTTCCAGACCTTTACCAAATCCGGCAATGTTTCCCCAATCCAACCATCCGAAAATATCTGCCGCATTAAAGAATTCCACAAAAGGAAAGCGTTCTACAACGGGCACCAGATTATGTTTGTCATACCGCGTACGTGTACCATCCTCGTTAACGAAAAGAGTAGCATTAAAGTAATTCCTTGCCCTTCCATTAACCATATCTCTGTATAAAGTCGGAGGCTCTTCATACAGCTCAAATAAACCGGTTCCTGTAATCACCGAAGCATTCCAGGCCCGGGCTGAGTCTGAGATACTTACAGCTGTTCTTGAGTTCATGTAGATTCCTGCATCAACCGCATTTTCAGGCCAAACTATGAGTTCGGTGTCCTCAGTTATCACTTTATTTGTGATACTGAACAGACTATCCATCAACACAGAATGACTGCCTAATCCACCATGACTTTGATAAGAATCATGATTGGGCTGAATGACAGCTACACTGGTTACTTTGGGTGCAGGTTCTTCTGTCGAGCCTAAAAACATCATGAGTGAAATTCCGGAAGGCAGAAGCAGCGCAAAAGTAGCGGCCAGAGCAATAGATTGTTTTTTATGTTTAAGGGCTAGAAAAGCTAAGGAGCTTGTAAAGATCACCCAAAAAGAAATCCCAAGATGCCCGGTAGCAGAGATGTACTGGATCAGAGAAACCTGATTTGCCCATGCATTTCCAAGTGTTAACCAGGGCCAGGAAAGATCCCAGTTGTGGTGGAAGAATTCATAACTCACCCATATGCAAGCATGTAACAAAGCGATCAGCCATGATCTATCAAATCGCTTTGAACAAATACGAAAAAGAACCAGCGGAATGGTCATGATTGCGGCATTTGCCAGTACAGCGGCAATTCCTGCGACCAAGCTTGCCATCATTAACCAGTATGTTGTGATCAGATTCCAGACTACAAATCCTGCATAACTATAATAAGCTAGTTGTTTGTTGGAATCACATTTATCAGCCAGCAAAAATAAAAGTATAAAAGCAGGAAAGCTCAGGAATGAAAGATCAATGGGAGGGAAGCTTAGTCCGAGAAGAACTCCGGCTGTGATAGATAACGCCCATTTGTTTTCGAGAAATTTGTTCATCAATTATTCCTGATTCGAATTTTGGAAAATAATATAGTAAAAGTCACTCAAGTAGATGACAGTAATTTGATTACTGTTTTTGAATAATATAATATACAGAGTCATGCTGAACTTGATTCAGCATCTGTGAGGAACACGGCTTTGAATTAGCTCTTATCAGTTTCAACGAATCACACCCTACAGACCCTGAATCGAGTTCAGGGTGACGGTAAATCAACCTTGTCCTAAGCTCTGCTTGGGAACATTCCGGGGAAGCCTATCTGCCGACACAGACAGGCTCCTGTTTGCCATATCTTTGTCATGCTGAACTTGATTCAGCATCTGTGAGAAACACGGCTTTGAATTAGCTCTTATCAGTTTCAACGAAACACACCCTACAGACCTGAATCGAGTTCAGGGTGACGGTGGCTACTTCCGCTGGATTAGCACTGCTAACATTTACTATCATTCCGAATACCCTTTTCCTGCAACAACAACTGCAATTTCCCCTTTGATGGAAGCTCTGTTTTCAAAGTCTTCTTTTAACTCTGAAATAGGAGCACGTACTACCTCTTCAAATTTCTTGGTGAGTTCTCGGGCAACCGCCGCTAATCGTTCCGGTTCAAAATGTTCTTCCAGTTCTTTGAGTAATTTCACAATTCTATGTGGGCTTTCATAAAACACGATTGTTCGTTCTTCTTCAGACAATTCTTTGAGCCGTTTTTGGCGTCCTTTTTTAGGTGGAAGAAATCCTTCAAAGCAATATTTATCGCAAGGAAGTCCGCTTGCCACTAAAGCTGTAGTAACGGCATCCGGACCGGGGATAACCGTAACTGTAATCCCTTCTTGTTTAATAGCCCGAACAGCTAAAAATCCCGGATCTGAAATCCCCGGCATTCCGGCATCAGAGATCAAAGCAACCGATTGTCCGCCTCTCAGAATATTCATCACGTGCTCTACTTTGTGATGCTCATTATGAAGATGAAACGAAAATTTAGGAGTGTTTATTCCAAAGGCGCTCAATAGTTTGCCTGAAGTACGGGTGTCTTCACAAGCAATATGATCTACAGATTTTAAAACCTCTACCGCCCGGGGCGAAAAATCACCAAGATTACCGATCGGAGTAGCTACAATGTAAAATGTTGACACGAATAAAAATGATTTGAAAGAATTTCGGAATGAAATTATACAATTAAGAATTAACTTAAGATATTGATTATTGAACAATACTTAATTTTTAATTGAACAAAATGAATTTTACGCCTTCAGGTTTAAATCACATTACTATTCGGGTAAACAGAATCGATGCATCCAAAGAATTTTACGGAGACATTCTTGGCTTTGAAGTTATAAGAACTATGGGGCAGAGCATGGCTGTATACGACATCGGTGGAGGAGATACCATGGTGATCGTTGAAGCGGAAACCAGTTATGACCCAACTTCCAGAGATTTTCGTGTAGACCATTTCGGTTTTTATGTGGATTCTGCAGAAAAAATAGATGAGTTGGCTAAATACTTCCGTGAAAAAGAAGTCACGATCATGAGCGGTCCGGCGAACAGAAAAAAGGGAAGATTTCTATTTATTGCCGACCCGGATGGAAATATGATCGAATTTATGTTTGAGGAAAAGTAAAAGGCCACTAAAACGCAAAATCACTAAAATTTTTGTGGTTTGTTCTCATTCAGAACATCTCGTTTTGCTTTGGTTCGGAACTAGCAGAACAGTAAATAGTAGCCCCTCAGGGGCATTCTTATAGATATTACATAATCCGCTGACAGTTTAGCAGTGCCAGCCCAAGGCAAAATTCGCCCTTAGTATTTAAGACGGAGAAGAGAGCGTGATCCGGAAGTGTCTGCGAAGCCTGCCTGTCGGCAGACAGGCAGGAATAATCCTTTCCGGTGAGAAATCTAGAACTGCTTCTGATTGAACAAAGACCTTTAGGATTATTCAGCGGAGGATCAGTGAACCCGTCTTAAATACTTTGGATTCATCTTTCGCTACTTTTGTATCAAGACAAAAGTAGTACCCTTGTGCTATGCTAAGCCTTTTTGTAAGATTGCGAAACAAGTTCGGGCTGACCTAAATTTTTATTATTAGTCCACTTTGCTATTTTCGAATATGATTAATAAAAACAAGACAAATAGACCACTAAAATACAAAATCACCAAAAATTTTTATGCTTTAGTGATTTAGTGGCAATCCTGATTATGAAAAACAAAATAGAAAGAGAATTAGAACAGAAAGAATTTGAAAATGAAATAGAAAGGGATCTCCGAAAACAAGAGCTTGACATAGAACACGAAGAAAAGATGGATAGCGATTATCACCCGGTTGCGTTATTTGCTATCCGCTTCTTGAGCAATTTGATGATCGGGTATATTCTTTTCATTATTGTGAGATGGTTCGGAGCTCAGTTCTTTGCATTTGGCTCCTCAGAACTTATAAACGGATTATTTCTGATATTTCATATTCTGATTTGGGGATTTGCTGTTATCGGAGTTGTAACTAAAAAATCCCCCTGGGAAAGATTTATCAGGTGAGTTCGATCATTTCTGAATTACGGACATCAAAAAAATCTTCCTCATCCCAATTGGTATTGATCACAATTCCGCCCATCAAATAAAGTTTTTTTCCTGAAAGGGCAGCCTTACAATCATGAATAAGAGCTTTCAGGTCGTTATGAATTTTTGTGTATGCTTTTTCAGTTACTTCTTTAACCTGATTGTCAGCGCTTAAAATTTCATCTCTTTCTGCATTCAGCATTTGTACCACCTGAGCTTGCTGGTAATCAGAACTACTTTCTTGTCCTATAGTTGAAGGATTTTGAATGGCAGATAAACCGGCAATAAGAGAACCACAGCACGTTGAATTTCCTTTTTGAGCCTGTCGCAACATTTCACCGGGTGTGCCATCTTTTGAAATTCCGATGTGCGGGCCGTAAAGTATAAAAGCCCCACCATTATCCGGTATATGACTGGCAAAAGCCATAATTCCTGTTTTTCCTGTGAATGGATATCCTGAGATTCCACCAAATCTGAAAGGTCCCGGACCTGCAAAAAGGTTGCTTAAAATATTGAATGAGTTGTTTACTTCATCAGAGCAGATCGATGTACCCCAGATAGTTCCCGAAAGATTAAAACCGTGTAGATTCAACTCAACGGTAATTTGTTGTTCCAGTTCTTTGATTTCAATAGCTTTTGGGTAATGTGTTTCAACAGACATATAAAGTTTAGAATCTCAGTTTAAAATTATCTTTCCTCAAAATAAAAATTATAATGGAATGTTATTATCTCTATGAAGAATTTAGTTTTTGTATTAGTAATAATTTTTCTATCTCAGTCGCTGATAGCTCAAAAAAGTATTGGCGGATTAGGAATTGCCTATTCAAGAGGTGTTCCCGCTAAAGATATAGATCAAAACCAAATTGAAGGGAATTCAGTTTCAATAGAAATAGGTGGTTTTGATCTTGAGCGTTCTCCAATCGAAGTTTCAACGGCTTTGGTATTCGGGCACGGAGTTGATATTGCTTTTTCATGGGAACTTCGAACTGCATATGTATTTGGCATTTCGGAGTATAATTTTTTTAAGTTCGGAATCGGGGCCGGAGAAATGGTTTCAAAAGACTTTTTGTATGAGAAAGGTGGTTTGGCGTCTTATTTTTCTGATGAAGAGGAAGATTATATATTTGGAAGAGTTGTACTTAGCCCATATTTAGAGTGGGAGATGGATAATGATGAAGGGATAAGTTTTTTTGTACGAACAAATTGGAACTACTTTGGTAAAGCAGAATCTGATTTCGTTTATTCTGAATTGGTAAGCTCAAAGGAATACGAAGGTCTGTTTTATGGCGGCTTCGACACTTCAGTAGGCTTAAAACTGGGTTTTTAAATTTCCCAGTTGTAATAATTGGAATCTGAAGAATTAAAAAGAATTATAGCAAGAATCTCATTATTGGCAGAATTAATGCGTATCTTTTAAGCTTACTGAAATGTGAGTTCGCGATAAGACTGGAAATTTTACTTCTGTAACAACCTTCAGGTTTATAGATCATTGCTGGCTTTTATGAATCAAGCAGTCTCGCTTGCCTCTTGTCATTAGCTCACCTTAAAATTACAATGACCCGGGCAGGAATACTCACAGCGCAGTTTTTGAACGGGATAAAAACGATTAAAAATATATGCCAACGTTCAAAGAACTAGGTCTTAAACAAGAACTACTCGACGCAGTAGATAAACTGGGCTTCACAGAACCCACTAAAGTACAGGAATTAGCAATACCAACTATTCTGGCTTCTCAACGTGATTTGATTGCATTAGCTCAGACAGGAACAGGAAAAACAGGTGCGTTCGGGCTTCCGGCACTGCATCAAATTGATACAAATTCTGACGATGTTCAGGTTTTGGTACTTTCTCCAACCCGTGAATTAGCTATTCAGATAGCTCGTGATCTAAAAGATTTTGCAAAATTTCAGAAAGGTGTTAAAACCGTAGCTGTTTATGGTGGTGCAAATATCTCCACTCAGATTAAAGCACTCAGAAATGGATGCCAGGTAGTGATAGGAACTCCGGGTCGCATGCTTGACCTCATCAACAGAAAGCAGCTGGATGTTCGTAACGTACGCACGCTCGTATTGGATGAAGCTGACGAAATGCTGAATATGGGTTTTCAGGATGATCTGGATGCTATACTTGCCGATACTCCGAAAGAGAAACAAACGCTTTTGTTCTCAGCAACGATGCCAAAGCAAATTGCTAAAATGGCAAAAAAATACATGAACAATCCGGAAGAGATTGAAGTGGGAGAGCGTAACGCCGGGGCTAAAAATGTAGAACACCACTATTACATGGTTCATGCAAAGAACCGTTTCGAAGCTTTGAAGAGAATTGTGGATATGAACCCTGATGTGTATGGGATCATTTTCTGCAGAACTCGTCGTGAAACCGCTGAAATAGCAGCTAAACTGAACAAAGACGGTTATGATGTTGATCTGCTCAACGGAGATCTGTCACAGGCTCAGCGCGACAATGTTATGAACCGGTTTCGAACCAAAGAACTTGAACTATTAGTGGCAACAGATGTAGCTGCCCGTGGATTGGATGTAAATGAATTGACGCATGTAATTAATTACAATCTTCCTGACGATCTGGAAGTGTATATTCACAGAAGCGGAAGAACAGGTCGTGCCGGTAATTCAGGTATTTCGATTTCTATTATCCACACCAGAGAAACTCGCAGAATTCGTGATCTGGAAAAGATGTCGGGCAAAGATTTCATCAAAAAAGAAGTGCCAAGTGGAGAAGAGATCTGTGGAATCCGTATGTTGGATCTTATTGATACGATCAAAGACACCAAAGTTAATGAAGATCAGTTGCAGAAGTTTCTTCCTCAGGCGATGGAAAAACTTGCTGATCTGGACAGAGAAGAATTGATAAAACAATTTCTTTCAGTAGAATTCAATCAGTTTTTGGATTATTACTCCAATTCAAACGATCTGAATGCAAAAGGAGGGAATGACCGCAAAGGAAGCAGAAGTGATCGGGGAGGCAAAAAATCCGGCGGAGACCGAAGGGTTGCAGAAGCAGGTTATGAACGTTTCTTTATTAATATCGGTCGTCGAGATGGTTTGAATCCTGTTCGCTTAATGGGATTGGTAAACGAACAATTAAATGGTTCCAAGCCTGATTTTGGCAAGATCGATCTACAGAATAATTTCTCTTTCTTTGAGGTAGAAAACGGTTATGAAAGTGCGTTGACAAATGGTGTAACCGGAGCTAAATTTGAAGGAAGAGATGTTGCCGTTGAGCGCGCTCAGGATGATAAAAAGAGCAGCAAAAGTGGTGGAGGAAGAAAAAAGAGAGGTGGCGGATTTCCAAAAGGAAAACGCAAAGGCGGTAATCGAAAAAGAAGTAGAAAATGAAAAAATTTGATGTAGTTATTTTAACAGAATCCAGGTATTTGAATCCGGAGAAAGTGAATGACTACATTCAAAACATTCTAATGGAGGAGGAACTGCTCAAAAAATCTTTACAGAAACACGGTTTAAATGTGATTCGCAAAGACTGGGCAGATCCTGATTTCGATTGGTCTTCTACAAAATGTGCCATTTTCAGAACTACGTGGGATTATTTCGATAGGTTTGAGGAATTTCAACAGTGGCTGGATCGTGTTGAATCCCAAACAACTCTTATCAATCCCGTTTCTACCATCCGCTGGAATATGGATAAGCATTACTTGAAAGAGTTAGGAGATAAGGCAATAAGGGTTGTAGAGACTAAGTACATCAACCGTGGAGAAACAGATTCACTGCAATCCATTATTGAAAAGACCGGATGGATTGATGTTATCCTAAAGCCAACGGTTGCCGGGGCTGCACGTCATACCTATAAACTCGATCCAAGCAATATTGAAGAGCACGAAGCATTATTTGCAAAACTAATTGCAAAAGAGGACATGATGCTTCAGCCTTTTCAATATAATATTGCTACAAAAGGCGAGGTTTCTTTTATGGTGATGGGAGGGAGGTTTACTCATGCTATTCTCAAAAAAGCAAAATCAGGAGATTTCAGAGTTCAGGATGATTTCGGCGGAACGGTTCATAATTACGATGCTTCAGAAGATGAGATCGCTTTTGCAGAAGAAGTCGTTCATGCTTGTAAACCCTTACCAGCGTATGCACGAGTAGATGTGATGTGGGATAATGATTATCAAATAGCTGTTTCTGAAGTGGAGCTTGTTGAACCGGAATTGTGGTTTAGGGAAAATCCTTCAGCTGCGGAGGTGTTGGCAGAAGAGGTTTTGGAAAGCATTAGCTGAGCCTGGCGGACTGAAGTCCTTGGCTAGTGAACCGGAACAAGGATGATTTTAGTCATGTTTACCAGAGAGGAATTTATTCCGAAGCTTTGGTTCATAGGAATTCAGATGGTTTTTGTGCATTTATACGGGACTAAAGTCCCTTCTTGTTTATGATCTTGTCATTAAATAGAACATAATCAAGCAAAGGATTTATCCCTGCGACATTGAATTTACCTCATTCCATACATTCTGAGTTGGAACGCTCTTCTGTTTTGGTGAGATTTATTCAGAAGCTTGAAGAAAAGAAGTAAAAAATTGAGATGAGTTTAACTAATCCGTTCTGTTGATAGTAACATTCTTCAGAATTAAGTAATGATTTTCTCTTGTCTTTGAGTTGTAAACTTTAGCTACAACATCAACGCTTATTCCTGTATCCCATTTTGGTCCGTCTCTGGATACTTTTTCAATTATGTACGGAAAGTTGGAATTTCTTTGTTCATCTTCGTAATCAGTAACCCAAACTGTGTTATCGTGAATAACATATTGTTTTACCAGATCAATATGATGCGGGATTGTATCTGAGTTTGTTTCAATAAGTTTGTTAATTGCAATCAGGGGCTGTCCGTTTGGTGGACTGATAGGCATAAAGTCGCGCCATAAATAAGCGTCTAAAATAAAAGAATTAGACTCTGTTTGTAATGTTTCTGAAGATGAAGAGCGTAACTCTTTTATAAGTTCAGGGTCAACTTGAATATCATCGTTGCCAATTCCATTACTACTGCAATTTAAAGTAAAAATGAGAATGATCAGAAAGGAGTAACGGTGAAGCATAGTGTAATTTAGATGAATTTTTTTATGATTTGTCTTGGTAACTTTTCAGAAATGATAAAATTGCATGTACAATAATACCTATTGGAATTTTAGGAGTAATGTCTCAAAGTTCACAAATTTTTAACTCTCAAAACCCCACGAAATCCTCTTGCTGCATAATAAGAATCTGCACCATTGTGATAGGTAAAGACTTGATTATAACGCCTGTCACAAAACAGTGCACCGCCTAGTTCTCTTACTTCGGCAGGAGTTTTTATCCAACTGGAAGTTTTGGTATCAAATTCACCATAAGACTGCAATTTGTAATATTGTTCTTCATTCAAAAGCTCGATTCCCATTTCATTAGTAACATCGATCACAGAACTTTTGGGAGGATATTTTTTTCGGGATTCTAAAGCTTCTCTGTCGTAGCACAGACTTCGTCTGCCTTTAGGGCTTTCCGGGGAGCAATCAACGAAAGTATAAATTCCGGGAGTATCAGCAATATCTATAATGTCCGGTTCTCCTCCGGTGACTTCCATTTCATTCAGGGACCAAAGCTTATCAGGGTCAGCTTCCAGTTTGGATTGAATTTTATCCCAATCGTAACCTTTATGACGATGCATATTTTCCTGAAAACGGGTTTTCAATGTTTCGATTAACTCTTCCTTTACTTCAGAACTTAATTCTTTTTTAGCAGCCATTATCATTTGTTACTTTAGTCTTTCCAGCTTTCCTTTTCGTTTAACGATGTTTTTGTAATCCCATTGAATTTCTCGTGATTTTTCCAGCCATCGTTGCAGATCTTTAGTATCGATCTGATCAATATCTGTATACCTGATTGAAGCATCTTTGAATTTCCCGGTTCCCGGCTTAAGTTGATCTTCATCAAAGTCTATTCCGCTCCAGAACATCAATCGGATGCAGTCTTTCAATTTGCTATACCCTACAACCGGGTTTCCATCCAGAAACCAAACCGGATGAGCATGCCACATTTTGTTTTCTGCTTCTGTCAGTGTTTTGTTGATCTCCTTGTAAAGTAAGTCGCAGATCTTTTTATCTGAATCAGCTTGTTTGTCGTGATATGCTTTGATGTCTTTTTTCACCTTGGTAAATAAATATTGTGGGGATAGCTTATCTACTTATCCACTTATTTACAAATTGATTTTGTATTTCAAATCAGATTCGATTTTATTTCTTATTCAACAAACAAAGATAGCCATGAATGATCAGTGGAAAAGTTTTACTAAGAAAATATCCGTTAAGGCTCCTATGCAAAAAATTTATGATGCCTGGACTACTCAGCAAGGACTTGAAAGTTGGTTTCTGAGAAGTGCAGGAGCAACAAAAAAAGATGGAAGTAAGCGTCCTGCTAACGAAAATTACGAACCCGGAGACGTGTTTTACTGGATGTGGTATGGTTACCCGGATTCCGTATATGAAGAACGGGAAGTGTTGGAACTAAACGGCAAAGATTATTTCCGGTTTATGTTTACAGATCAGTGCGATGTGGAAGTGAAATTATCTCAGATCAATGATGCACACGTATTGGTGGAGTTGTCTCAACATAATATTCCGATTGAGGAAGACCCAAAGAAAAATCTATATGTAGGCTGCGGAGAAGGGTGGTTGTTCTACATGACCAATTTGAAATCAATTCTTGAGGGAGGGATTGATCTCCGAAACAAAGATGAAAGTTTGAGAGGTGTATTTAATGCTTAAAGAATATGAAATTAGGAATAAGAGAATTAGGAATAGCGGTTGATAACCTGCTATTCCTAATTCGAGTATTTTATATTCCTAATTTTGTTTCTTGGCTTTGATTTTCGGCCAGTTTTTCTCTGCACTTTTGCTGAGGTTTTCTTCGTCTTTATTCCACTTTTCTAAAGTATTAGTAAAAAACTTGTTGTAGAATAACAGCAATTTACCGTCCAGGATTTTGTAAGTTTTTGGGTTTGCATCTGCTGTATAACCATTTCCTACTGCATAAGCACACCATCCGCCATAAGCAGGAGCGTATTTCTCCGGATCAGCTTTGAAAGTATCTAAGTTTTCCTGACTTGCAAACTGGTAAGTTGCTCCTTCATATTCGTAAGTAAGATTTTCCTTTCCTTCCTTAGGTTCTTCAGAAATAAAATAGCTTACCGGATCATATCCTTTGATAGCAATTCCATCATCATCTACATTCAGATGTTTAGTGCTCATCATTTCCTGAGCTATCCCAAAAGTAGAGAGTCCGAAAACGGCTATAAGAGTTAATAATAGTGATTTCATGATTAATATATATTTTAATGTTGTGACATTAATGTATAAACATTGATAGATCTAATTGTCACGGAAGTGTAAATTATAAGGCTGGGATAAAATCCTCCTTCGAAGAAGGTATCCGCCGGTTGGCGGACGGAGGATGTTGAGAAGTTTAGAAACTCAAAAGCTTCACAACATCCCTCTGTTCTAACATAGGTAAAAGTAAATTGGTCATTCTGAGTTTCTCGTTATAGGTCTCAAGTGATGTAACAGTACCAAGTTTTAATCAGTATTGTGGTGTCACTTTTGTCAGATCCCGATCTCCATCGGGACAGGCGTCAGTGACCAACGCCGAAGGCATCCCTTTGGGAAAAGTCAATAAGATTCCCAACTCCTCCCATCATAAGCTGTCTTATCAACGTTGATTTATAACGATACTGATGGTTCGTCAGACAGAGAATCTTAGAACAAGTTCTATACCTTGATTATATCTCGGTCATGCTGAACTTGATTCAGCATCTGTAGAGTATGCTAAGTTTAAAGATTTGCAGATCCTTTGGAAGTATCCACAGGATGACTTGGTACTGTTACAACTTAGTAGGATTCGGTGCATCTCCATACACTTCTTTCGGATCAAATACTTTTTCAGATTCTTCAAATGCTAGTTCACCGTCTTTTTCAAAGAATTCATCACCGGTTGGTACGCTTCGGTAAAAACAAGAACGATACCCAACATGACAGCTGGCACCATTGCCCTGTACTTCAACTCGTAACCACACACAGTCCTGGTCATCATCAATTCTCATTTCTTTAACGATCTGAGTCAAACCGGAAGTAGCTCCTTTGTGCCACAATGTTTCTCTGCTTCGGCTATAGTACACTGCTTCGCTTAGCTCTATGGTCCTCTTAAAAGCTTCTTCATTCATGTAGCCATGCATAAGCAATTCACCGGAAGTGTAATCAGTGGTTACTACAGGAATTAATCCATCTTCCTGAAATTTAGGAGCCAGATCGTTGGCTTCTTCTACTTGTTCTACTGTTTTTCTTTCTTTGAATTCTATTTCTGACATCATTTGTAAGTATGGGTCATTCTGAGCGAAAGCGAAGAATCTCGCGGGCTATCCGACAAGATCCTTCGGAAGTATCCTCAGGATGACTATTCGTTAATTTTATAAAAAGTCATTGATTTCAATTCTCAGCAACTTCATCATTGGAAATTGAATGTTCATTATTGGATATTCGCGGAGGAACCGGATCATGTCCGTCGCCACCCCAGGGGTGACATCGGCCAATTCTCTTAATCCCCATCCAAAATCCTCTTAATGGTCCCCATTCCTTCACAGCATCAATCATATACTGAGAACAAGTAGGGGAATATCGGCAGCTGCTTCCCAACCATGGAGAAATAGCTAACTGATAAAAACGTACAAGTCCGATGAGTAACTTGCTGAATATGATGTTCAGCAGATTCATCAGTCAATTTCGAAGGAAGTTCCTTCTTTTCCATCCATGAGCTGTACGCCGAGCTCTTTCAGGTCATCCCGGACTTTATCCGAGAGTGCAAAATTCTTGTTTTCTCGGGCTTCTTTTCTGATCTCGATCAAAAGCTCAACCAAACCTTTGGTTAATTCCTCATCACTGCCTTTGTTTTCCCGTGGCCAGATACCAAGCACATCATCAACCAATGTTCTGATCACAGATCTAACGTCCTCTATATTTGAAGGCGTTTTATTCTCATTGATCGTCTTTCTGATCTCCTTGAGTTTTTCGAAAACAACGGCTATTGCTTTCGCAGAGTTGAAATCATCGTTCATTACCTTTTCGAAAGATGATTTGAAACCGTCAGTATCAAACGAGTCACCGGAACCATTTTCTGCTTTCTCAATGGTAGAAATCATCGAGTGAAGATTCTTTAGCCCTGTTTCTGCAGCTTCCAATGCATCTTCTGAAAAATCTGTAGTACTTCTGTAATGACTTTGAAGCAAGAAAAACCGTATAACCTGAGAATCCCAGGCTCTGTTTAACAATTTATGCTCTCCGGTAAAAAACTCATGAAGATTGATGGCATTCCCTAAAGACTTTCCCATTTTTTGCCCTTCAAGGGTAACCATATTGTTGTGCATCCAGTATTTTACAAACTGAGCGTCATGGGCGCATTCTGATTGGGCGATTTCACATTCGTGGTGTGGAAACTGATTTTCTAGTCCGCCTCCATGAATATCAAAACTTTCGCCAAGGTATTTAGTACTCATTGCCGAACATTCAATATGCCATCCCGGATAACCCACTCCCCAAGGGGAATCCCATTTCATTAAGTGATCATCTTCAGCTTTTTTCCAAAGAGCAAAATCAGCAGGATTCTTTTTATCTGAAGCAGATTCTACACGAGTACCGGACTCAGCATCTTCTGTTTTTCTGCCGCTTAGTTTTCCATAATCCTCATCTGAATTCACGTCGAAATAGACATTACCATCAGAATTATAGGCATGACCGTTTTCAATTAGCTTCTCGATCATGGCAATCTGTTCCGGAATATGTCCCGTTGCACGGGGAGCAATATCGGGGCGCAAAACATTCAAAGCATCCATATCACGGAAATACGTGTACGTATACTTTTCCGCTATTTCCATTGGATCGACTTGCTCTAAACGAGCTTGTTTTCCAAGTTTGTCTTCCCCTTCTTCGCCATCACCAACCAAATGCCCAACATCGGTAATATTCTGAACGTAGCGAACTTTATAACCCAGATATCTGAGATAACGCAGAACCAGATCAAAAGAGACATAGCTTTTGGCGTGTCCTAAATGGGCATCACCATAAACAGTTGGTCCGCAAACATACATCCCCACAAACGGAGGGTTAAGTGGCTCAAAATCTTCTTTTTTTCGGGTAAGAGTGTTGTAAACTTGTAGTTTCTGTTCAGACAAACCAATCAGAGTTCAGTTTCAGTTTTGATGAAGTCAATAAATTTACGTTGGGTTGCTTCTTCTTTAAAAGCGCCTCGGAATTCAGTAGTAATGGTACTGCTGGAAATATCTTTAATACCGCGTGTAGAAACACATAAATGCTTGCTGTCGATAAATACAGCTACGTCATCGGTTTCCATTGCTTCAGATAGAGCGTCAGCGATTTGAAGTGTAAGTCGTTCCTGAACCTGTGGTCTTCTGGAGTAGTAATCTACCAGACGATTGATCTTGGACAAACCTATAACTTTACCGGAAGCAATATAAGCTACATGAGCTTTTCCGATAAATGGAAGAAAGTGGTGTTCACAGAAGGAAGTCACCTGAATGTTCTTCTCCATCACCATGTCATTGTAATCGTAATTATTACTAAAGGTGCGAGCTTCAGGTTTGTTTTTTGGGTCAAGTCCGTTAAAAATTTCTTTCACAAACATTTTAGCAACCCGGTAAGGAGTTCCTTTAAGGCTGTCGTCAGTGAGATCTAAACCAAGAGTTTCCATGATCTCTTTGAAATGATCCTGAATGATGTCGATTTTTTCTGAATCAGAAAGATCAAAAGCATCATCACGGAGCGGAGTAAGTTCTGAAGTACCGATGTGCGCTTCGCCAAGGTCTTCAGCTGTAATTTTGTCTAAGTCGATATTATCCAAGTGTAAAGGGATTTTCTTTGTTGATTATTAAGCCGTTTAGGTTGCTTAAAACCGAATTTTAAAGTTAAGGGTTCCTAAGCTTAAATACGAATATCCAATAATGAATATCGAACATTCAATATCCAGTTATTATGAACTAACTTGAGAATGGATATTCCTTACCGAATGTTGGATATTCGGTTTAATAAATTTTAAGTATGCTTACTATTAAAAGACAACCCGATGACAATGACCAATTTATTTCAAGAGTTGAGGTATTGATTGAAAAATTTATTCTAGACAAAAAGCCAAATTCATTTTATTTAATCAAAATTGATAATTGGTTTGATAAAAAGTGGCTAAAATTCACCGGGAAATTATTAGGAGCCTTTGGAGTTTCTACCAATGATTTAAGAATTCCACCATTCGTGCCTAATAGGGTTGCCTATGAAAAATTTTATTCAAAGAATCTTGAAACAGAATTGTATGAGATATCTAAAACGAATAGAAAAATACATATAGTCCAAAATTCTGAGTCAAATTTTAACCGTAAAATTAGAACATTGATTCCTGAAACAGCTTTTGTGTGGTATAGCGGTAATTCTAAGAATAACAAAAGAGGAACTGTAATGATATATCTTCCAATTGATGACGAATATATTTCTTTACACTTAGAACTTGAAGCTCCAGAATGGGATGTGAAGAATTCAACTGGTGTAAGTAAAAAAATGCTTAATTCAGTATTCTCTTAAATCTATTATCTAAAATCTAACTACTAAAATATGATAAAACACATTGTAATGTGGAAACTGAAAGAAGTTGCTGAAGGAAAGACAAAGCTAGAAAATGCCGGTATCATGAAAGAGCTACTGGAAGGATTACCTTCGAAAATCAAAGAATTGGATTCAGCAGAAGTTGGGATCAATATTCTGAATGGAGAGGACGAAGCAATATGTGATGTAGTTTTGACTACGGAATGCGAAGATGAAGAAGCGCTCCAAGTTTATGCTGATCATCCGGAGCATCAGAAAGTGGTTCAGTTTATTAAGAAGGTAGTGAATGAGCGAAGAGTAGTTGACTACATTTCTGAATAACCAATATCGAATAACCAATAACCAATATTGAAGTTGGAAGAATTTGAACCAGTAGAGTTACCGATTGACGGAATTTTGGATCTGCATCTTTTCAGTCCTAAAGAATTGGGAGACCTGATTCCGGGTTATATAGAAGCTTGTCTGGAGAAAGAGATCTATTCTATTCGGATCATTCATGGAAAAGGGAAGGGAGTACTTCGTAGAACGGTTCATAGTTTGTTGGATAAAAATGAAAGTGTGGTTTCTTATCAGTTAGCTGATGACAGAAGCAGTTGGGGAGCAACATTGGTGGAGCTGAAGAATAGTTAATGGTTATTTGTGAATCGTGGTATGGAAAAAACTAATAACCAATAACTATTAACTTTGGTTAAACCTGTAATTTTTAAAAAAAGTTGTATCCTTAAATTTGAAAAATGATATCTATCTAAATCTATCCAAAATTGAAGAAACTATTTGAACAACATATTGCTCGTATTGAAAGAAAGGTTGAGTTGTATACTAAACTGAGTAGTAAAATATCAGGGGCTCGTTTAGCTATCTTCCTTATCACTTTACTTTTTGCCTTTCTTGCAACCGGGGTTATTAATGACTTAGTATACACAATAGTACTAATCGGATTTGTTGTTGTATTTCTTAATCTGATGGGACGACATAAAAATGTTGAGGAATTCATTCAAAAACTGAGATTTCTCAAGCTGATTAAAGAAGAACAAATTGCACGCATGTCTTTGGAATGGGATAAAATACCATTTCAGGAAATGAATCGAGATAAGTTTTTAAATCATGCATTTGCAGGGGACTTAAACATCATTGGAAAAAAATCGTTGTTTCAATTGGTGGATACTTCGATCTATGAAGGAAGTGGAAGAGTACTTTTAAATTGGTTATTGAATCAAACTAAAGAAGTTGAAGTAATACAAAAGCGTCAGGATCTGATTCAGGAATTAACTCCGTTGCAAATATTCAGGGATAAACTTCGAGTGGAGGCCTTGTTTACCAAAAGTCATTATGACAAGTACAGCTGGACAATGGAAGAAATGTTGGAATGGATGCGTCGTCCTAAGAAAACAGGGTTTATCCTTCCTTTAGTCATCATGATATTTCTTTCGCTCTCAAATGTAACGCTGGGAATTCTGGCACTTATTGATATGCTTAGCAGTGCTTATTTTGTGATTTCATTTGTAAGCTATCTTACCATGTTTAAAGTCACCGAAAAAAAAGTAAAGGGGCTGTTCGATTCCGCTTTTCAAATGGAAAAATTGTTGGGGAGTTTTAGTAATGTTTTAAGTCATGTTGAGCGGTTTAAAGCAAGTGACAGCAAACAGATATCTGACCTATTGAAAGTGTATCAGGAAGCGGAACAAAAACCATCTGTAACGTTAAAAAAGGTAAGGAGATTCGCTGTTGCTGCGTCGATTCAAAAGGATCAGCTATTGGGACCAATCATTAACTTATTTATACCCTGGAATCTCTTCTTTTCAATGAAATTGGAGAACCTGAAGGAGGACCTGGAGCCAAAACTTTCCAGGTGGCTCGATACATTTTATGAATTAGAAGCACTGAATTCTCTTGCTAATTATTCCTTCCTGAATACAGGTTATTCGTTTCCGACCTTGGACATGACTTCTTCTAAAATATTTAAAGCAGAACAACTTGGGCATCCTCTTATTCCTGAAGACCAAAAAATAGCTAACGATTTTGAAGTTAAATCCGGAAAAGATCTGTTTCTCATAACCGGTTCAAACATGGCGGGGAAAAGTACATTTCTGAGGACTGTGGGAATCAATTTAGTTTTAGCTTATTCGGGAGCGCCTGTTAATGCTAAATCATTAAATACAAGTTTATACAGAATCTTTACCAGCATAAATGTAAATGATTCTTTGAGCGACGGTCTTTCTCATTTCTATGCTGAAGTAAAGCGTCTTCGTGAGTTATTGGATGAACTGAACAAAAATGATGAAGAGCCATTATTCTTTTTTGTGGATGAGATTTACAAAGGAACAAATAATCGTGAGCGTTATGCAGGGAGCGCTGCTTTTTTAAAAGAAGTAGGAAGAAAGAACGGAATCGGGATGGTTTCAACTCATGATTTGGAACTGGCTGATCTGGAATCTGAAATTGATGCGTTGAGCAACTGGCATTTCGTGGAGTCCATTGAAAATGGTAAGATGAGTTTCGAGTACAAGCTGAAATCAGGTCCGTGCCCAAGTACAAACGCTTTAAAGATCATGGAAATGGAAGGGTTACCTGTTGGGTAGCTTTTAGTACTTAGTATTTAGTATCGAGTTGCTAAATACTAAGTACTAAAAACTCGATACTAAAAATGTGTAACCTTTCCCAAAATCATAAGTGTAACTAACAGAACACGAAACTTCGGGCATTGAGACGGTAAACATAAGTGAACTCAACTACAGATAAAGCTTTAATGATGAAAGTGAAGGATGGAGACCTGGATAAACTGGGTCTGCTATTCGAACGCTACAATCGACCGCTTTACAGTTTTTTTTACAAGAAAACGTTTCAAACCGATGTGAGTGAAGATCTTGTTCAATCGGTGTTCGAGCGCATGCTCAAATATCGAAGCACCTATTCAGGATCAGGGGCATTTACAACATGGATGTTCAGCATTGCTCGTAATGCGCATATTGATCATTATCGCCAAAATAAAAAGCATAATGAAAAAGAAGAGCTTGATGAAGATCGAATGGGAGGTGCCTCTCCTGAATTTGGTGAAATGGATGAGCGAACAAAACGAAAGAAAATACTTGAAAAAGCTCTCAGTCAACTCGATGAGGACAAAAAAGAAGTTGTGATCTTAAGCCGATACGAAGGTTTGAAATACGCAGAGATCGCAGAGATTCAGGGAGTGACAGAAAGTGCAGTAAAAGTAAGATTCTTTAGGGCAATGAAAGATTTAAAAAACATTGTACACACATTAAGTGAGGAATACAGTGATGAATGAAAAATATGAAGAACTGATCGCCGGATATTTAAACGGTGAATTAGATAAAGAAAAAACAGCAAAGGTAGAAGCTCTGATTGCTTCCGGCGAGATTGATCTGATCGATTTTAAAGCGATGGAACAATTACATGATGAATTGGAAATAGTTTCCGCTCCGGAGCCATCTTCGGAAATGAGCGATAGGTTTTATGCGATGTTGGAAGAAGAAAAAGCTTCTGCTAAACCAATGTTTAATATTTCAGAAAAGCTGAATGAATTGTTTACAGCCTTAACCATGCCTCGGTTGGCATATGCTTTTGTTCTTTTGGTGGTTGGAGGATTTATAGGGGCTCAAGTGAGTAGCAACGATTCCCAGATCAATGAATTAACAAATCAAATGCAGGACATGAGAGAAATGATGATCGTTAGCATGCTTGAAGGTGCATCCACAACAGATAGATTGAGAGCAGTAAATATAAGTGCAGAATTACCGATAGCTGATGAAAAAGCTGTACGTGCTTTATTATTCACACTCAATAATGATGAAAGCGTGAACGTAAGGGTTCAAACCATTGAAACCTTAAAGAGATGGGGTGAAGACGAAAATGTTCGGGAAGGACTGGTCAGTGCAATCGGAGCTCAGAATTCTGATGTGGTAATTATAGCACTGGCTGATGCCATGGTTGAACTGGGGTTACAAAACTCAAAATCTGAGTTCGAAAATCTGATCAGGGAAAGAAATTTAAATATTAATGTAAAAGAGAAGCTCGAAAGCACCATTGCTTCGCTTTAAGGAAGGAACAATCATGAAAAAGATCATAGGAATACTACTGGTTGGATTAATTGCAGTTCAGGCAACCGCACAAAATAAAAGAGTGACCGAAGGTATTGACATTCAGATTAAAAAAACTGCTTTGTCATCTGTTGATGGTTTTACTATTAAGAACATAAACGGAGACCTGAAAATTACAGGCTATGAAGGGGATGAAATAGTGATCACAGGCTCCAAAACCATTCGTAAGAGAAGAGGCGAACTCGATCAAAAAATAATTGACGAGATCTATCTTCGCCAACAAGAGCATGAAGGAATCATTTATGTTTATGTTCAGGCTCCGGGAGTTGAAGTTAAATTCAGAGATGGAAAAATGCGCCATAGTATGAACTGGAATCGAAATCGATGGGATGATTATGACGAAGTTCAATTTGAGTTCAATATCGAGGTTAAAATGCCGGAACGCATGATGGTAAAAGCTTCCACAGTAAACGGAGGAAAATTGATCGTGGAGGATATGATGAACGGAGTTGACGCCGGAAATGTAAACGGTGATGTAGTTTTAAAAGAAGTAGCAGGCAAGACTCATGCACATACAGTAAATGGAGATATAGCAGTTTATTTTGCTGAAAGTCCTACAGAAGATTCACGATTTAATACGGTGAACGGAAGTATGGAAATTTACTCTCCTGAAGATTTGGGAGCTGTAGTAACTTTTAAAAGTTTACACGGTGATCTTTACACAGATTTTGAACAAGTAACTCGACTTAAAAGCCAATTGAACAAGGAAAGAAAAGGAAAAGGTTACAGATACCGAATCGGTAAATCCACGCCAATCCAAATTGGAGATGGTGGTGCGAAAATGGAATTCGAGACGGTTAATGGAAGTGCCTACATCCGAAAAAGAAACTAAAATCAAGAAATAAGAGAATCATGAAAAAATTATTAATTACCCTATTTAGTGCATTGCTTGTGTTGGCTGTTACAAAACCGATAGCAGCTCAGGAAGATATAACCGTTCCCTTGTCAAAACCGGGACAAAACGGGATGTTAAGAATTGATCTGGTCTATGCAGATGATATTGTTGTGGAAACACATGATCGCCAGGACGTTATTGTAAGATATAATGGTGACGACGACGATGACGATTGGAATAACCGCAAAAACGGATTAAGAAGAATATCATCCGGTGGATTAAGTCTCGAAATTACTGAAGACAATAATGTTGTTAAAATAAATAGTCAGCCTCAGCATAATGATCTTGAGCTTACTGTTTATGTTCCAAAAAACTTTTCCCTAAAACTAAACGCAGTACACGGCGACGTTGAGGTCAGAGGTTTAGAGGGAGAAGTTGAGATTGAGTCTGTAAACGGTGATGTTGAAGTAATGAACATTTCCGGTTCAGCTTTAGTAAACAGCGTAAACGGAGATATAGAAGTTAGTTTTGTTAAGATTGATCCTAAAGCTCCAATGTCATTCACGGGAGTGAATGGAGATATTGAAGTTTCAATTCCGGAGGGTGCCAAGTTCTCAGCAAAAATGAAAACAGACTGGGGAGATGTGTACACCAATTTTGATATGAATATAGAACGTAACCCTACTGATACACAGGTATCTTCAAAGAAAGGACAATACAAAGTGTCAATCAATAAATGGGTATATGGTACAGTTAACGGAGGAGGACCGGAATATTTATTCAAAACACTCCACGGAGATATAGAAATTCGTAAAAACTAGTAAAGAGGGGTAACGAATTAATATTTCACTCGTCTAACATTCAGAACCAAATATCAAAAACTGCAAATCGTTTGGAGAGAATGATTTGCAGTTTCTTACCAAAGCCTTAAAATACTACTGTCATGCGTAAATTTACCATTACCCTGCTATTACTATGTCTAAATTATGGAGTACAAGCACAGCAAAATCAACCAGAAGAAAGAGAAGAATTAAGAAGTGCTGGTTTTAAAAAAGATTTAATCGATTACCGTTTTGGGTACGCACAAAACCCGACTATGGAAGCGGTAAGGATTTCAGGAAAAAATATTCAATTAGATGGGATTCTTGATGAGGCAATATGGGGCACCGCTCCCGTTGCTACTGGTTTTACACAAAGAGCACCCAGAGATGGTTCTAAGCCATCCCAAAAAACAGAAGCCAGAATCCTATATACCGACAATGAAGTGTATGTAGGCATAATGGCCTTTGATAATGCACCCGATTCTGTAATTGCATCATTATTCAGAAGAGATGGAAATGAGACCAGTGACTGGGTTTATGTGAGTCTGGATAGCTATAACGATAAAAGGACAGCATTCACTTTTGCAGTAAATCCGAGAGGAGTACAAAAGGATATTCTGTATTTTGATGACAGAGGTGAGGATGTATTGTGGGATGCTGTTTGGGAAGCTGAAGCTAAAATGGTAGAAGGCGGCTGGTCAGTAGAGATGAGAATACCGATGTCACAATTGCGTTTCAGCTCCAAAGATGATGTGAAATCCTGGGGAGTTAATTTTCAGCGTAGAATAGCCCGGCATCAGGAATTTAACTTTTGGGCACCCACCTCTCAGTCAGCTTCAGGGAGTGTTTCACTTTTTGGAAGATTAAACGGTATTAGAGATTTGGAAGAACCCAGAAGACTTGAGATAACTCCGTATGTGTCGTCAGTTCTGGAACGGGCACCCGGTAATCCCAACAATCCGTATTACAGTGAAAATGAATTAGATGCTAACATAGGAGGAGATATAAAGTACGGAGTTACTTCTGATCTTACATTAACAGCTACAATTAATCCGGATTTTGGTCAGGTTGAAGCTGATCCAGCTACAATTAATCTTTCTCAGTTCGAGCAATTCTTTTCCGAAAGAAGGCCATTCTTTTTAGAAGGAAATGAGATATTCAGATTCGGAGGTACAAAAACTTTTAATAATTTCGGGAACCCGAATACTTTTTATTCCAGAAGAATAGGACGAGCTCCACAAGGGAATTTGTCACAGGCTAATAGCTTTTCCGGAAACAGCTTGTACGATCCTGCTCAAACAGATGCTACTTTTACAAATACTCCTAATCAGACTAAGATTTTAGGTGCAGCAAAGCTTAGTGGTAAAACCAAATCTGGATTATCTGTTGGTACACTGTACGCAAGAACATTGGAAGAGAGATCAGATTACACAGCAAATCAGGATAACGGAAACAGTGTGGAAGGAAGTTTTATCGCACAACCTTCTAATAATTACCTGGTAAGTAGATTAAAGCAGGATTTTAATCAGGGAAATACTGTTATTGGTGGATTTTTCAGTGGAATGAACCGTGATATTGGCGGGACTTATTTCGAAAACAGGCTTCATAATTCTGCTTTTATTACAGGTGCAGATTTTGAACATGGTTGGAAAGACCGTACATGGATTATCAGCGGTACAACCTCTTTAAGTTCAGTTTTCGGGACTAATGAAGCAATAACAAGAACTCAAACTGCTCCTCAAAGATATTATCAGAGAATAGATTCAGAGGATCTTTCGGTTGATACTACTAAAACAAGTTTGAGTGGTTTGGCATCTGAGCTGAGTTTACAGAAAGCCAGTGGAGACCACTGGACTTGGTCGGTAACCGGTTCAATGGTAACTCCGGGTTATGAAACCAATGATATAGGTTTCCAAAACAGAGCTGATTACAGAGCAATAACAACCGGATTACAATATCAGGAAAGAGATCCCAAATTTTTCCAACATATTAATTTATGGAGTTATACTACTCACGCATGGAACTTCGATGGTGATTTGATTGCCAGAGGTTATAATGCCGGTGGTTGGTTCCAATTTAAAAATCTATGGTCATTTAATATAAATGGAAATGCAAATTTTGATACTATTTCAGACAGAATAACCCGCGGCGGACCTACTTTTGAAATGCCGGGAAGCTGGAATTTTAATTTTAATATTAATTCAAACCGTTCTAAAAAACTTTCAGGTGGAACCGGTCAATTTCACAGAGAAGACAGAGTAGGAGAATACGATCACTTTTTCTGGGGATACCTATCCTACAGACCAACAACATTCATTCAGATTTCAATAGAACCTGAATATGGTTTTCAAAATGATGTGGATCAGTTTGTTCAAAGTCGTTCAAGGGATGCAGCTGCACAAGATTCTGACGACACTTTTGGAAACAGATATGTATTCTCTGACATCGAACAAACTAATTTTTCTACTTCATTCAGACTAAACTGGACATTTAACACCAAAATGAGTTTACAAACTTATCTGAGACCATTTATAGCTTCGGGTAAATATTACAACCTTAAAGAATTCAATAACCCGGGAGGTTTTGGATTTGATATATATGGAGAAGATCAGGGAACAATAACTCAGAATAATGATGGAAGTCAAACAGTTGATCCTGACGGAGCGGGTGGGGAAGATCCCTTTACGGTAAGACCGTTAGATTTTAATGTGTCATCTTTACAAGGTAATGCAGTTTTCAGATGGGAGTATAGTCCCGGTTCTACATTCTTTTTAGTGTGGCAACAACAACGTAGTGGATTCAGACCTAATGGTGAATTCAACTTTGGTAATGATTTCAGAGGTTTATTTGATCCTGAACCAGCTAATGTATTTTTAGTGAAATTTAGTTACTGGTTCGGCGGTTAAGAATATATCTAATTGTTTAAGGATTTAGTATTTTGGTGTAAATCATCAAGAACTAAATCCTTTTTTTATATCATGAATCAGGCGCATCAACTTACAGCAGAAGAAATTAAAAGCATACAAACAACCTTTATAAACAAAGTTTATGTTTGGATGGGGCTTGCGTTAACTATAACCGGTATTGTGGCAATGAGGGTTGCTGATTCCGGTGCATTTATGGGAATATTTACCGGTGCTTCCAGTGCAATGCCATTCTATATCTTAATTGCCGTTGAGTTAGGTCTTGTGTGGTGGATGGTTTCCAGAATAGATTCTATGAGCTCTGGTTTTGCCACTGCTTTATTTGTTCTGTACTCGGCTTTAAACGGAGTTACACTATCAGTATTATTTTATGTGTATACCAGTGCTTCCATAGCATCTACATTTTTTATTACTGCAGGGACTTTCGGAGTATGTAGTGCTTATGGTTATTTCACCAGAAAAGACCTGACTTCAATCGGTGGTTTTTTGTTTATGGCACTTGTAGGATTAATAATTGCTACAATTGTTAATATTTTCCTGGCCAGTTCCACATTGTACTGGATAATCAGCTATGCTGGAGTTGCTATCTTTATCGGGTTAACAGCTTATGATACTCAAAAGATAAAGAATATGAGTCTTGAGGTTGACGCAGATTCAGAACAAGGCAAAAAGGGAGCTGTAATGGGAGCTTTAGCTTTGTATCTGGACTTTATAAATATGTTTATTTTTCTGTTGAGAATTTTTGGAGACAGGCGGTAAAAAATTTCAAAATTAAAGCCCTTTAATCAGGGCTTTTTTTTGGGGCTTAGTTCAGATTTCTCATAGCTAAAAAAGAAATTATGTATTAAGACGATCAGGTCTTACTCTCAAGGAAAATGCATTGTGATTATTATGTACATATACTTTCTAAGAACTAGAAAGAGGGCTGTATCAGGTTATAGAGCAAAAAAAGTGTCTCAATTTTGTTCAAAGAAGGATTAGCGGTTAAGTATCAAAAGATGTTACCGGAATACTAAATTTTTTTAACAATAATTTTTTTTTATTAAAATGTTAGCACAACAAAAAAAGCCCTTCCATGGGATCGATTTCTTTTATTCAATTTGAAAATATATGGGTTTAAAACAGCTACTATTTTTTTTCATTTTTACTTTATTATCATCAACCCTTTTTGCTCAATCGGGTAAAATAAACGGCTTTATTAAAGATGCATCCGGTGAGCCTTTACCCGGGGCAACGGTAGTTATTGAAGGAACCCTGTTGGGAACCGCAGCTCAGGCCGATGGTTTTTATCAAATTTTAAATGTTAAGCCAGGTAACTATACTTTAAAAGCAACCTATATTGGTTTTGCTCCTATCCTCATTGAGAATGTAGAAGTTAATATTGATCTGACTACTGAGATCGATATAACGATGAGAGAGGAGACTTTTGAAGGTGAAGAAATTGTTGTAATAGCCGAGCGACCAATTGTTCAGAAAGATGTGGCAGGTAGTCAGGCTAATATCAGCAAGGAAACTTTAAATGCCTTACCTATTGCAAGCGTTACAGAAGCGGTGGGATTGCAAGCAGGTGTTCAGGGGTTGAGCATCCGAGGAAGTTCCAGCGATGAAGTTGGGTTTAGCCTGGGAGGACTTTCATTAAATTCTCCACGTTCAAATTCACCTATAACCGGGTTGAGTGTTACTTCAATTGAAAGAGTCAACGTCCAGTTAGGAGGTGTTTCTGCAGAATATGGTAATCTCAGGTCCGGACTTATTACAGTTATTACTAAGGAAGGAGAAAGAGACAGGTATACATTAGATGGTTTGATACGAGTAACTCCTCCTCAACAGAAAAATGTTGGTCAGGCGATAAATGATCCGAACTCATATTGGTTAAGGCCTTATCTTGATGATGAGGTTGCATGGACAGGGACAAGTAACGGAGCCTGGGACTCATATACACAAAGAGAATATCCAAGTTTTCAAGGTTGGAATGCTTTTTCTCAGCAGTTAATGAATGATGAGGATCCGACTAATGATCTTTCTCCGAGCGCAGCACAGCAGGTATTTTTATATCAACACCGAAAGGATATGGAAGTAAATGAACCTGACTATGATCTTGATTTTACTTTTGGCGGTCCAGTTCCTTTTGTAAGTAAGCAATTTGGAGATTTAAGGTTTTCTACCTCTTTCCGTCAAACCCAGGATGTATATATGATTCCGTTATCCAGAGATAGATTTTTGGAAACTACTTTTCAGGGAAAAGTAACCAGTGATATTGCATCCGGAATGAAATTATCATTTGACGCTTATTATAACAGGCAAAGCGGGACGGGTGCAAGCCAGTCAGGATTTCCGGGTTTCTTTGTGAGTCCGGCAGGTATAGCAGGTTCAATGGACAGGGTAAGTTTCATTGAGTCCAGAATTTACGCATCTGATTATTGGGCGCCTACAGAGCAAATTGCGAATAGCTTTGGGTTAGAATTCACGCACAACCTTAATTCCAAAACATTTTACGAAGTAAAAGTAAACAGCTTCTTCCAACGCAACAGCACTAATCCTGGAGCATTCAGAGATACTTCAAATGTAATTACAATTGGAGGGGTTGGTTTTGATGAAGGTCCTTTCGGTTTCTTTGATGAAACCTCCAGTGGTTTGGCTTCCGGGATGAGAATGGGTGTTGGTATGAGTACATCCAGAGATAGCAGCCGCTTTTCTGTGTTAAGCGCAAAGTTTAAGATTCAAAGTCAGGTAAACCGAGTAAATCAAATAAAAGCGGGTTTTGAAGTAATTGCACAGAATAGCAGGGCTAATTACGGATCTTTTGATAAAGTACTTCCCTCCGGAAGAACCCGTTCAGTATGGAGTACCAAGCCGTACCGTATTGCCGGATTTATCGAGGACAAGCTTGAATTTGAAGGATTGATAGCAACTGCCGGTTTAAGATTGACCTACTCGGATCCTAATATTGAATGGTATGATTATAATGCTTTTACAGATTTATTTGATAATGGTAATGCTGATGCATTAGATACAGCTGCTGTTTCGGATGTTAATCCGCAAGTAGTATTACAACCCAGATTAAGAGTTTCATTCCCCATAACTGAGCAAAGTAAACTCTTCTTCAATTATCAACATATGGTTCAACTCCCTGACCCGGAAAATTTATATTTAGTTCGGGTAGAACCATTTACAAATACAGTGACAAGAATTGCTGCACCTAACAATAAGTTACCAAGAACTGTTGACTATGAAGTTGGGTATGAGCATAATATTTTTGAACAATATCTTATAAGGGTGAGTGGATATTATAAAGATCTGAGTGATCAGCCCATTCAGGTTGATTTCATAAGCAGAGATAATAATAGTTACTCAGTGAGTCAGTCTCTTTCATATGCTGATGTTCGTGGTTTGGAATTAACTCTCCGGAAACAAAGAGGCAGATTCTTTCAGGGAGAAATTAATTATACATACAGTATCAGGTCTGCAGGTCTTTTCGGGACTCTCGAAAACTATGAGAATCCGTTTGACCAAAGAAATTATGACCGAAGAACTCGTGATAATGATATATTTAAACCCGTTCCCAGACCCTTTGCCAGATTACAACTATATTTTCAGGTACCTAAAGAATTCGGACCTGAGTTAATGGGGGCTCATCCTTTGGGCGACTGGCAGATAGCGCCTTTAATATCGTGGCAGGCAGGTAGCCACTTTACATATACAGGTGGGGGATCAATACCGGGCGTTTTAAACAACGTTCAGAACAGAGATTTCTGGGGAACCAGTTTACGTCTTGCTAAACAAATTACTCCTGAATCAGGAGGTAGCTTACGTTTCTTCGTGGATGTGAGTAATGTTATAAACAGACGTAACTTCAGTATTTTTAATTCAGGACTGATAGATGGAAATGATTATTTCGATTACATGAACTCATTACATCTTTCAGCAGATACATGGGATGAGATAGGGTTATTGAATCAACGTGTTTCAGGAAGTGATCAGCCGGGAGATTACCGACCTAGTGGGATCGAGTATGTTCCAATCGAAGTATACACTACGCTTCCAAGTTCCGGGAATACCCGAGCACTTTATTATAACTCGCTTGAGGATAAATACTACCAGTGGGATGGGAATGGTTTTGTAGACGCAGATGGCAATTTTGTGGATAAAGTATTGGATGATAAAGCTTACATAAATATGCCAAACCAACAATTTTTTAACTTTTTGGATCCACGCACTATTCGATTTGGTGTAAGGTTTTCATTTTAATTTAGAATTTAGCTTAAATGACAGTTAGGAAAATTTTGAAAAAAACGACTTCTTTTCTATTAGTAGTAATATGCTGTTCCGGTTTCCTGTTTGCACAGGTTGAAAACAGATGGTTATCAGTAGGTTCATTTCATAATTTCTATGCCAGTGTTGGTTCTGAAATTGAAGAAGGATTTATAAAAGAACAGCAAGGTGGTTGGCAATGGCCTGCAATCTATCTGGGGCAGGATGCCCAGGCAATGAAAGCGCTCTGGTTAGGTGCTGAAAACTTTACGGATGAAAATGGAACTACATTCTCAAAGAGAGTAGTTCACGTGGGCCCAAGAGTTCAGGGACTGGGAGAATTTACTCCTATAGAAATGAAGACCATAAGTAAGTTCACCCCCCCGGAAGTTGTTGTAGATGGCTTGGTATCTTTCTCTAAAGATGTCAGTAATGACGAAGTTGATCCAGATATGATGGCCGATCGTAAGATTGTTACCACAGTAAATAGCTTGCTGGGAATTACAGTTCAGAGAACTGCCATGCAGTTTAGTCAGCAATACCATGATAATTATCATGTAATAGAATATGTTTTCACCAACACAGGCAACACTGACGCCGATGATGATATTGAATTACCAAATCAAACAGTTGAGGGCTTTATCCCATTCTTTCTGAATAGAATGGCGCCTGTTAAAGCTTCTCGTCATTCTATCGGAAATGCAACAGGTTGGGGGCAAAATACTATGAACGATCGCCGGGGAGATGGACTCAGACCTTCAGAACCGGAAGATTTCAGAGCTCAGTTTGCGTGGCATGGCAGGTTCCCATCATTTATGGATGCTAATTATGATAACATCGGAGCTCCGATATTTGTACCTAACACTTCCGGTGGTTATTTAACGGAAGCAGATACTACCGGACGTCTTGAGGCATACCATTTTGTAGGAACAGTAACCCTTCATGCTGATGCATCAGCAAGTGACGATTCTGATGATCCCGGGCAACCGTTTACTATGCGTGAAGAGCATAATGATGATCCGCTTTACAGTCAGAATGATGCATTCAATGAAACAAAAATGGTTGCTGAGTACGAAATGATGAGTCGTGGAAGAGATTCTGAACGACATGCCTATAAGGTAGAGCCTAGTGGCTACGATGGTTTTATTCAACCTACGGGTGAGCCAAAACAAGGTAATAATTTAGGTGGTTTTGCTTATACCTATGGTTATGGACCATATACTTTGGCTCCTGGCGAAAGCGTCAGAATTGTTATTGCGGAAGGTTCAGGTGGTATTTCAAGAGATATTGCAGAGGGAGTTGGGCGACAGTTTAAAGAAATTGTAGAATCAGGCGGAGATCAATATTCAGATATTACATATGAGGCTGATGGACAGTCTCTAAGTATGACAAAAAATGAGTGGGTGTTTACCGGAAGAGACTCACTATTTCAAACTTTTGAAAGAGCAATTGCAAATTATGATTCTGATTTTTCTATACCGGAATCACCGGAGCCTCCGGCATTATTTTTTGTTGAATCAAAAGGTGGAGGAATTCAACTGGAATGGGAATATCAAGGGGACGTTGGTAATATAGAAGGATTCGAAATCTATCGTGCTCAGGGAAGAGTAGACAGTACTTACCGTTTATTATATGAAGCCAGTCCTGCAGAAACATCTATTCTGGATGGTGAAACGGGAAGATCCGAAAATCCCGGAGCTTTCAAGTTAGATGTACCGATTAGAGGTCTTAACTATTATTATTACATAGTAAGCATAGGCTCAGTGAACAATGATAATACCGGAAATACTCCCACAGGTGCAAAATTAAGAAGTAGCAGATATTACACACAGTCTTATGATCCTGCCACATTGCTTAGAGCGGCCGGGGAGGCAATGAGTGATATTCGTGTGGTTCCGAATCCTTACACCGCTAGCGCTGATAACAGTTTATTATTTACCACAGATTCAGACGGAAGTGACAGAATTCAGTTTTATGAGATTCCGGGTGAATGTACCATTGAAATCTATACAGAGTTGGGAGAAAGGGTTCGTACCATTGAGCATACCGGTGGAAGTGGGGATGAATCATGGGATTTGAGAACTGACTCAAGACAAAGAGTTGCCAGCGGTATTTATATCGCCCGTATTATTAATACTGATCCCAACGACGATGAATTTGGACAAGTAGCCGTTCGTAAAATTGTAATCATACTATAAGGGCTCCTACAAATATGAAGAAAATAGCTACCATACTTTTTTTAATAATTTTCAGTTTACCATCGCTTAATGCTCAGGACAAAAGAGCTCAGACAAGTATGAAATTTTTGTCTGTTTCTCCTTCCGCAAGAGCTTCTGCTATGTCAGATGCTGTTACTTCCGTTAATATGGGCGCCTACAGTCCTTTTTATAATCCTGCGACTTTAGCTTTGGTGGAAGACAGAATCAGTGTTACGGCAGGTGTAGTTCAGTGGATTGCAGATATTAATCACAATTCAGCCTCTATCATTTACAAGCCCGGAAATGATAAGATAGGTGTATTTGGTTTGAATGCTACTTCTGTTGATTATGGAGATATTATTGCAACCGTTCGGGATAATGATCCTAACAACCCTCTTGGATATTTAGACAATGGGTTTGTGAATCCCACAGCATTAACCATAGGTCTTTCTTATGCTAACGCAATTACAGATAAGTTTTCAGTAGGTGCCAATTTCAAATACGCGTACGAAGACTTGACCTCTGCACCTGTTAATACAGACGGCAACGGAGGTTATATAACGGAATCTTATTCAGCAGGTGTTGGAGTTTTGGATTTCGGTGCTTTTTATAAAACCGGTTTCAAAAGTCTGAATTTTGCCTTTGCCCTAAGGAATTTTTCGCAAGAGGTTTCTTTTGCTGAAGAAGAACAGGAATTACCACTTACATTCAAGATAGGAATCTCTATGAATGTTTTGGATTTAACTGATATAGACCCGGAAACACATTCCCTTTTGGTGGCAATTGATACAAACAGACCAAGAGATTATGACGAACAAATTTTCATTGGTACAGAATATACTTTTATGAATAAGTTCAAACTCAGAGGGGGGTATGGGTTTCCAAAAGATGAAGAGAAATTATCATTTGGGTTTGGGGTTATTCAGCCTTTAAAAAAGTTAAACCTGAGTATCGATTACTCTTATACTCAATTTGGAGTATGGGGAGAAGTTAATCGGTTTAGTGCACAAATTGGATTTTAAATGAAAACGTACTTAAAAACTTTTAAAGAATTGAACACAAGAATAATTATTCTTTCGGGTATTGCTCTGATATTTTCGAACTGTGGAGACGGAAACAGTATTTTTGATCCGGATTTCGAACTACCGGCAGAAAGACCGGTTGTGACTAATATTTCTCCAAATCCTGAATATCTGGCGGGAGTTGATTCTGTAATAGTATCAGGACAAAATTTTTCAGATGATATAGATGATGTAGTTATTAATTTTGGCGGCTCTTCGGGGGTCATACTAAGTGCCACAACAACTGAGCTTATTGTACGTCCGGGAACCATTCACGGATCGGATCTGTCAGTTCAGGTTGGGGTCAGAGATGCTGAATTTTTAAGTGAAAGCTACGCCTATACATTAAGACAACCACAAGGATTTTATCCGGGTACAGATGTTAGTTATGTGCCGACAACGCCTATTGGAGTAGATGGCGATAATAATATTTATACAATTATAGAGCGTAATGGTGTGATCAGATATACTAAAATAGCACCTGATGGGACTATAACCAGAGATTTAGTCAAATATCCGGGTGAACCCAGACCTGATCCAAATGATACAAGACCATATCCTACAGACAGTACAATGAGATTTACTGCATATAGTGATCTTGAAATAGGACCGGGAGGGAAAATGTTTACATCCCAGCAAAGTATCAGAGCTATCTTCTTTAAAACTTTTGGATCAGATGTAAGAGATTCAGTTTGGGCAGCATCCTCATCAGGAGATCTTAAAATCAATGATATGATTTTTGATGATAACGGGTTTTTATGGGTAGTAGGGCTTGATAGTGATCAGATTCACAGATTTAATGCTTCATCAAGAGCAGAAACAAAGTTTCCATTTACCGGACAATTTACTGCAGTTGCTTATTTCAAAAACAATAATGAGTTATTTGTCGGAGGAGAGATTGGAGGTACTCAGCAGGTATGGAAATTCTCTATCAATGGTAGTGGAAATTTAGGAGCCGGTGAATTGTATTTTGATTTTGGAGCAAATTACGAAGGGGTGATAACTTCTTTGATCTTTGCATCAAATGGTGAGTTGCTCATAGGAAATGATGGGGAAACAAGCATAGTAAGAGTTTTCCCAACACTCCGGCATCAGCCATTCTATCCCGGCATGATCAAACAGGGCACATTCAGTATTACCTGGAGAGATGATGAAATTGCTGTTGTAGCTACTGAAGGAGAAGAAGCTAGCTTGAATTTCATGGACATGTTTGATCGTACAAGAGCCGGCGTTTTTGGATTTAATTAGAAAAAATTTTACAGTACAGACTGTTAAACACTTAACAAATAAATAAAACATATAGAAACACGGATACAAAAAGGAGAACTATGAAAAACAACAAACTACTAATTCTATTGTGTTTTTTGCTTGCGCCTACGCTGGTAAACGCACAAAATTGGACATTCGATAATACATTTATACCAGATACTGCAAATACGAGTGATTTGTTTTTTGAAGTACATGGAACGGCTGTAGATCCGGATGGGAAAGTATGGGTTCAACCATTTTCAGCTACCGAAACAATTATTACTAACAGAGATGGAAATAACGGAGATCCGGATACTCTTAGTACAAGAGTTATTTACGTTTATAATGCAGATGGAACTCCTGCTGACTTCTCACCTTTGAAAGTAATTGAATATACAGATGGAACTACTCCAAATGATACTTTAGGTCGTGTTTGGGATGGTTCTGCTTATTAAGGATATTCCGGTAGAGGAATTGAAACAAGTGTAGGCGATGGTAATATTATCATATCTCAATTTAATCGACTTTACAAAGTGGATTACAAAACTGGTAAAGGTATTGCTAAAGCAGATGTTCCGGATGTTTGTGCTATTACTGAGGCAAGTACTGATGCAGAGAATAACATTTATGTAGGTGCCGTTTGTGGAGCTGATACACCAATTTTGAAATATGATTCTAACCTAGAAAATCCGGAATCTGTTATTACAATTACAGGAAGCTTCTCTAGAGATCTTCAGGTTTCTGCTGATGGTCAAACAATTTGGTGGGCAGGGTATACAAACGGTTTCGTATTAAGATACCAAAAACCTGATGAGTTTAGTGGTTTTGGAACTCCTGATACTGTGTTAAGAGGAATCAGAGCTGAAAGTTTTGATATACATCCTGTTACTAAATATCTATGGGTTGGTGCCGGTTCATTAAATGATGTACCTGACGCTCCATACACTCCACAAACATGGTATGCTTTTGACTACGCTACTTTAGGTACTGAGAGCGAAGAGCCGCTAGACAGTATTCGTTGGGTAGCCGGTGCATGGAATCCTGATTTTACAGGTGAGTTTGACGGTGGTCGTCCCAGAGCACTCGACTTTGATGCTGAAGGAACAGTAGCTTATGTTGGGGTTTTCAGTGGAGGAGATACTCCTTATGACCTTCAGAAATTTACTACATCTCAGGTGTTTACTTCTATTGATGATAACGTAAATGAAATACCTGAAGGATTTAAATTAGGTCAGAACTACCCGAATCCTTTTAACCCAACTACTAATATCAACTATTCAATTGATCAGGCTGGTCTGGTTACATTGAAAGTTTATGATATTACCGGTAGAGAAGTAGCCACATTAGTAAACAACAGAGAAAATGCAGGTGATCACACTGTAACTTTCGATGCTACTAATTTAGCTTCCGGTGTATACATTTATACACTACAAGCGAATGGTATACGTTTAACCAATCGAATGACTTTAATTAAATAAGCAATTGTTTAATACAAAAGGCAGCCTCGTGCTGCCTTTTTTTTATCCATAATAGAGAGTACAAGCACAACAATTTTTATGAAAAAGCTATTTATCCTGTTATTTATTCTAGCTCCGGCTATGGCAATGTCACAAGAAGAAGTACCTAAATATGAGTTCAGAGGTACGTGGATGGCCACAGTTATAAACCTGGATTGGCCACAGGCAGGTGGTATCCCGGTTAGATTTCAAAAAGAAGATCTTATCAACAAATTAAATAAGCTGGACGAGATAGGAATTAATATAGTTTTTTTCCAGATCAGGACAGAAGGAGATGCACTTTATGATTCTCCTATTGAGCCATGGTCAAAATATCTTACCGGAGAAGAAGGAAAAGCCCCAAATCCTTATTGGGATCCGTTAGAATTTGCTATTGAAGAAGCTCACAAAAGAGGAATGGAATTACATGCCTGGCTAAATCCATACAGAGCAATGAGAACCATACCTGATGATTTTACACAAAAAGCATTACCCGGAAATGCCACAGAAGAAGATGTAGATGAAAGCTTAAAACCATTTCTTCAAAAAGAATATGAAAAGGGTAAAAGTAAACAGTTTGATACCAATGAGAGAGATGAGAAACATGTTGCAAATACTCATCCTGAGTGGTTATTTGTAATGAATGGAAAGATTGCAATCATGAATCCGGGTTTACCGGAGGTTATTGATTATAATGTTCAAGTAGTAATGGATGTGGTGAACAGATATGATGTAGATGGAATACACTTTGACGATTATTTTTACCCTTATCCGCCAAACCATATGGCATCGAATAATAATGAATCATTAGATGATAGTACTTTTATAAAATATCCAAGAGGATTTACCGACAAAGATGACTGGAGACGTAATAACATAGATATCTATGTAGAAGCGCTTTATGACAGTATGCAGGTTGTTAAACCTTGGGTCAAGTTTGGTATTAGTCCATTTGGAATTTGGAAAAGTGGTACTCCGAGCGGAATAAGCGGAATGAACGCGTATGAAGTTATTTACGGAGACGGAATTGCATGGCTACATGACAGAACTATTGATTATATAACACCGCAACTGTATTGGGGAATAAACAGATTCGGGCCTTTTGGACAGGATTATAAAGCACTTGCAAATTGGTGGGCGGACAGCGCCGCGGCAAATGAGCGGCATATGTATCCGGGGCATGCACTATACAGAAGTGATTCTAATACCGGAGATGCGAGTTATGCTGCAAATGAAGTGCCCAAACAAGTCCGGATCAATCGTGACAATCCAAAAATTCAGGGTAGTGTGTTCTTCAGAGAAAAGAATTTAACCGGATTTTCATCTAAAGGCTTTGCGGATACTTTAAGAAATAATTTTTATAAGTATGATGCTCTTCAACCCATTATGGACTGGAAAAGTATGGTGAAGCCTGAAACTCCCGAGAACCTGATCGTGAACAGAGACCCTGAGGCAGAATATATTTTCAATGTTTCCTGGAGTCCTTCGTCCATAGATCAGATTACTAAATCCAATGCAAGTAGCCATACAGACTCACTGGTTAAATATGCTGTTTACAGAGTAGATTCAGGAATGGCTCCGAATGAAGCTGAGGAAATGACAAAGTACTATAACCTTATTGAAGTTACCGGGGATACTACTTTTACTGACATTACTCCGCCGTCGGAAAATGGATACTGGTATTTTGTAACTGCTGCTAGCAGAAATAATGTAGAAAGTGATCCTACGCCTGCTAAAGAAGGAGGAATTGTTGTATCAATCGATGAAGAACCTGAATTGGTACAGGAATTTCAGTTATCTCAAAATTACCCCAACCCGTTTAATCCTACAACTGTGATTAGTTTCCGTTTACCTGAAAGTGGCTTTACTTCACTGAAGGTTTATGATATGCTGGGTAGAGAGGTTTCAACATTACTGAATGAAAATATGAGCTCGGGATCACACGAAATTTCTTTTAATGGTTCTAATCTTTCGTCCGGTATTTATATTTATCAGCTAAGTTCTGAAGGAACCACAATTACCCGAAGAATGACTTTGATCAAGTGATTTAATAAATAGATAAAAGGCTCTTAACTGAGTCTTTTATCAAACCTTTATTATAACGTTGGTCTTTTTCATCCAGTGAGCTAATCCCCAAAAAAGAAGTATCCACATTACAGCATATAAAAGCGATGCATTTATCGGGGAAGCAATTGATTTGAGTATCACTTCGTAAATCCAGCCTTTTAGAGAATACGAAGTTTCGTCATAGGTGATCCTGATCATACTTAAAACACGAGCTATCACACCACTCAGAAAGAAAACTGTAATTGCGTTCAAACCAAAAGCCACACCCCAGTCTGTGAATTTTTGCTTTTCTTTCACATCTAAAAACCAGTAGCATAATCCAAAAATACACATGGCTTGTCCACCGGTGAAAAGAGCATAAGAACTGGTCCAGATATTTTTATTGATAGGGAAGACCCAGCTCCAGATGTATCCGATTGTGATCAGAACAAATCCCCAGATAAAAAACTGAAGTGTTCTTGAGCTTTCAGAATCGTGGTCCTTCATTAATATTCTTCCTGTCCAAATCCCAATAAGTGTAGTTCCTATTGCGGGAAGCGTACTTAATATACCTTCAGGATCCCAATTTTCTTTCCAGGTATGTCCGGATAAAGTAAGTTGATCAATGTAAGCAGCAAGATTGCCTTCTGGGTTGTCGATAGCTCCGGCTCCGAATCCGGGCACAGGTATGCCTATCATTAATATCCAATAACCTATCAATAAACCTGCAAGGGTGTACATTTGGGTTTTCGGTTTGGTATATAGAAATAGGACACTTCCGATAGCATAACACACAGCAATTCTTTGCAAAACACCGGGAATTCTGATATCAATCAGGTTTGAATGAAGTCCGAAATCCGGAGAAAAAGTCAAATATGGAAATGCCGTTAAAGCCAGACCCAATCCAAATATTTTGGCAGCTCTTATTAAAGTCTTTTTTAAAAGGTCAGAATCATGAGCTCCTTTATTCCTGGCTTTGGTGAATGCCAGCACAATAGAAACACCTACAATAAATAAGAAAAAGGGAAAAATCAGGTCGGTTGGAGTCCAGCCATGCCAGGGAGCGTGTTTTAAAGGTCCATAAATATGAGACCATGATCCGGGATTGTTAACAAGTATCATGGCAGCTACAGTCGCTCCTCTGAAAAAGTCCAAAGAAACTAACCGTTTACCCGAAGAAATACCGCTGATTGAGGTCATATAAATTAAATTATTTTCGGAATGTACTTAAAAATTATTCTTAATGTGGTAATGAAATAATGTGTTAAGTATCTTCAATAAAATTTAACAAAAAATATAAATGAGCATTTTAATAGCTGACAGTGGTTCAACAAAAACGGAATGGGTTTTAGTAAAACAAGAGGGTAAAGAATTCTTTAAGAGTGACGGATTAAATCCTTATTTCAGGACACACGGACAGCTTTCTGAAGCTATTAAAAATGGAGTTAAAAACAGTTTAAAAAACACTCAGGTCGATGAGATTTTTTTCTATGGCTCAGGTAGCGGGAATGAATCCAGAAAGGCAATACTTCAGAATGCAATAAGAGAGAATTTTCCGGAATCTGATATTCATATTGAAAGTGACATGCTTGGAGCTGCTATCGCTTGTTTTGGTAAAAAGGAGGGAGTTGCCTGCATTTTAGGAACAGGTTCAAATTCATGTGTATATGATGGCGAAAAGATCGTGAATTCAATTCCTTCACTTGGATTTGTTTTCGGAGATGAAGGAAGCGGTGGATATTTCGGAAAGCGAATTCTGAATGCATATTACTATAAAACTATGCCGGAAGATCTGAGAAAGGCTCTGGAAGAAACAAGTGATATGTCGTTAGAAAGTGTACTGCATAAGATCTATGAAGAGCCACAGGCCAACAGATTTGTGGCTTCTTTCTCAAAGATTTTGGGTGATTACAGAGATCACCCGTTCATAAAGGACATGGTAAGAAAAGGTTTCGAAGCTTTTGCGGATAAACAACTTGGCTATTTCGAAGAATCGAAAGAAAAGAAGATAGGCTTTGTTGGATCAATAGCTTCGGTTTACCAGGAAATACTAGAAGAGGTGCTATCTGAGCGAGACATGGATCTTTCTATCGTGGTACGTAAACCGCTTGACAGATTAGTAGATTTCCATATTTCCTGAATTTCTTCGGAGACAGGTTGGTCTATATCTTAACTTCCTTTAAGTGAACACAATAGTTTTTAACTACAGGTTCTGTTAAAGCGATTATATTTTTGGTGTCTGCAGCTTTGGAAAATTCTACAGCATTATCGTTTTCTAAAATCCATATACTCTCGTTTTGATATTTGTAAGCTTCGGAATAGCTTTGATCAAAACTGTAAAAATAAGAAGAAGACTCATCATCATGTGGTAAACCCAGCTTTTTTAAACTCAGTTTAGTCTGTTTTTTAATGTTCTCATGATCTTTTTCAGCGGGAGTATTTTCAAAGAAAGTGGTTCTGAATAAGCTCCGGTTCAAAAAGCGATTGCATAGTTCAGCAAGAATCTTGTCACTGCTTTGAGTCCAGAACTTAATATTCAAGTAGATGTCATAGTCATCTAGAGAGGTATATGCTTTGATCATCTTTCCGGTGATCTGTTTTTTAGCAGAAGGCTGATCTTGCATAAAATATCGCAGACTATCAGAGGCAAAATCCAATTCGAAACCTGAGTCTAACAAATCTCTAATCCTTTTAAATACAGCTCTTATTAAGGCATCAGCACTAAGTACCGTTTTGTGTAAATAAACCTGCATATACATCAATCTTCGGGCTATGATGTAGTTCTCGATCGCATAAATTCCTTTTTTTTCAATTACAATGTTTCCTTTATGGACTCGCATCGTTTTCAGAATCCTGTTTATACCAATACGACCTTCAGAAACACCGGTAAAGAAACTGTCTCTGCTCAAATAATCTAACCTGTCCAGATCAAGCTGTGAAGAAATGAGTTGATGCAGAAATTTCTTTTTATACTGATTAGTAAATATAGCTATTGCAGTATCCAGTTCTCCGTCAAATTCTTTATTGAGTTCTTTCATGATGGCTAAACTCATTTGCTCATGATTGAAATCTTTGATCAAGGTATGTTCCAAAGTGTGAGATAAGGGACCGTGACCAACATCATGAAGCAATATTGCAATTAAAGTGCCCTCATATTCCTTTTTGGTGATGGTAGTGTCTTTTTCCAGTAAATTATTCAACACTCTTTTGGCTAATTCAAGTGCTCCCAGTGCATGAGAAAAACGTGAGTGTTCAGCTGCGGGAAAAACCAGATAACCTAACCCAAGCTGACGAACTCTTCGCAATCTCTGGATATAGGGATGATCGATCAGTCTTAGAATGATTCCTTTTGGAACGGTGATGAATCCATGGACAGGATCATTGAAAATTTTGTACCTGGTGCTTTTATCCATCTTGATCAGCTTTTATGAGCATGGCTTCCAGGTTCTGAATTTCAGGTAGTTTTACCGGTCGCTGTTTGTTCACATCGAACCAAACTCCGGTGGTTTGAGCAACACTCATTAGTTTTTTAGATTCATTGTTATATATAGCTTGATAGGTATCCAGACTGGAATTACCAACTTTCAAAATGCCGGTTCCGATCAAAATAGAATCCGGAAATTTGATCTGACCAAGATATTCAATTTCAGAACGAACCATCACAAAAGAACGTCCTTCGTAGTATTCTTTACTCATTTCGAAATATTCACCCAGAAAACGTAATCGGGACTCTTCGTAATAAGTACTGAATGTTGCATTATTGACATGCTGAAGTGAATCTACATCACTAAATCGTACAGTAAGCTCATGCCAATGGTAAAAGAAATCGGAATCGTAGTCGGGTTTAATCATGTTTTTAAATTAGGAATAAGGGAATTAGGAATAAAGGAATATAATTTCTGTCTTTTATTCTACTATCCTTATTCAATATTGTATACTTCTTTCGTTATATTCGATGCCAAATTAAATTAAGATAATTACAACAATACAGGCATGGCTAACAATTCCAGTAAACAATTTTTAGAAAATCTGCTCATTACTCCGAGCCCAACCGGATTTGAAAAAGCAGGAGTTAAAGTATGGAAAGATTATGTAGATCAGTTTTCGGATGAAGTGGTAACTGATGCTTATGGTTCAGCGGCCGGGAAAATTAATACCAGTGGAGATGTAGCTACGGTTTTACTGGAAGCTCATTGTGATGAGATCGGAATGGTGGTCCAACATATTTCTGATCAGGGGTTTGTGTATATCAACAAGCTTGGAGGCAGTGATTCTACCATAGCTCGTGCAAAGAAAGTCTTCATCCACAACAAAAGAGGCAGAGTTGTTGGAGTGACCGGAAATACAGCCATTCATTTGCAGGATACAAAAAACGGTGGAGGCAAACAGCCGGCCTGGAAAGACATCTACGTTGATATCGGTGTTAGTTCAAAAGAAGAAGCTCTTGAATTGATACAAGTTGGTGATCCCATTACATATTCCTCGGATCTGGAATATCTGAATGATGATATTCTAACCGGAAGAGCATTAGATAACAGAATTGGCGGATACATTATCGCTGAAGCTCTCCGAAAAATCAGCGAAAGAAAAAAAGATCTCAAGGTTAATGTGATTGCTTTAAATTCAGTTCAGGAAGAGGTAGGAGGATTCGGAGCGCGAATGATGAGCTACCGTTTTATGCCTGATGTTGCGTTGGTAACTGATGTAACACATGCAACTGACACTCCCGGAATTGATCAGAAACAGCATGGAACAGTAGAAATGGGAAAAGGCCCTGCGATACAGCACGGAGGAGCAAATCACCCGAAAGTAGTCGATTTCCTGGAAGAAGTTTGTTCAAAAGCTAAGATCGATATCCAACATGAAGCTACCAGTGTAAGAACAGGAACCGATACCGATAGTATTTTTTATCAGCAGACAGGAATACCAAGTGCATTGATCTCCTTACCACTTCGTTATATGCATTCACCGGTAGAGACTTGTAATGTGAACGATGTTGAGGATTTGATCAATCTTATGGTTGAAACTGTATTAGCAATGCGGCCTGATCAGACTTTCGGAGTTTTTGAGAATTGATCAAATAGTGGAGAGGATCCAGATTACAAATGCTGTAACAGTAATCGGATAAATTAGAAGAAAGAATATTAGAGTTCTTCTGTTCTTTCTTTTTTGAACTAAATCTAACCCGAAGTTCATTTTTTCGGGAACAATTTCGGATTGAAGGATATTATATCTTGAATTCTCACTCAATGTTTTGAAGAGGGTTTTTCCTCTAAGCATTGAATTGTTGAATTTAAGTGTTTTTGCAGATTCGGCCCAAATACCCATATTTTCTCCTGTCAACTTCTCTAATAACACGAAGTAATTGGTGCAAAGGTTGCGTTTTTTTTAGTTATAAAGAAATAGTGCAGAGCTCTAATTCACTTTCTTTACTCTACCCACAATTCCGGATTCCAGCATTACTTTAATACCATGTGGATGAGAAGCGGATTTGGTAAGTAATCGTTTTACCACTCCTGAAGTTAGTTCTCCGCTACGTTGATGGTGTTTCTGAACTACTTCAACAGAGCTTCCTGGTTTGATGTCTTTTCTTTGGGTTCCGTGCATAATGTGATTTGATTAAAATTAAGAGCAACCATTTGCGAGCAGAATAAGGCAATTTTCTTCTTAACGTATGATTTAATGCGAAGCAATCTTCCAGAAAAGTCTAGATCAATGGGATTGCTTCGGTAACACTAAACATGTAGTTCGTTTCGGCCTATTTTCCCTCGCAAATGTAATCTTTATTAATTATATCAAAGCGATTAAGAAATCGCCTTATTAATCCTATTCAAAAGAGCAGGAATTACTGAATGTTGGTACCGTTCATCAAAGGGCTCTATAACTACTTTCTTATAACCGTCTATATCAGCCTGACGAAACCTATCATACAATTCGCGAGCTAATTTTTCAAAATCCTGATTATAGCTTATGACATTTTGCTGCTCAGTTTCAGCATTCAAAAGCAAGAACAAGGAAGAAGTATCTTCAAATTCATCTTCAGAGTCTAACCATTTTACATCCGCTTTGGGCTTGTAATGTGAATACTTTTGCCCGGGACTTTTAGGCTTTTCAGAACTCTTTTCATCAGTAAGAACTGTTTGGTTCAGGACCTGTTCTAGTTGATCTTTTCCGATTACACCGGGACGCAGGATCATTGGTTGGTCTCCGGAAATATCAAGTACTGTAGATTCCAGACCAACCTGAGTAGAGCCTCCATCAATAACTAAAACAGATGATCCGAAATCAGCTTTTATATGACTTGCCTTGGTGGGACTGGGGGCGCCTGACTTATTGGCGCTGGGAGCAACTAGTGGACATGTTTTAGAAATAAATTCTAAAGCTATTTCATTGGCAGGCATTCGGATAGCAACAGTATCTAATCCTGCGGTTACAATATCCAGAACCTTTGGTTTCTTTATAAAAACCAAGGTTAATGGTCCCGGCCAGAATTCTTCAATGAGTAGTTGAGCTACTTCCGGTACATCAATGACAAAATCATTGATTTGTTCCGGATCTGAGACGTGAACAATCAATGGATTGTCTGAAGGTCGTCCTTTGATTTCGAATACATTAGAAATTGCCTCAGAATTCCATGCGTCAGCTCCAAGTCCATATACCGTTTCGGTAGGGAATGCGATCACATCACCATCTTTTATAGCTTGAATATATTTTTGTTCAATTGGCATTTATTATTTAACGGGCTCTATTTGATTAGGTGAATTAAGTTAATAAAAAATTTAGCGCAATCTGCTGGCAAATATGTAAGAGTTGGCTTATTTCGCCGAGCCTGAAAGCTCTAATTGAGTAAGGTTTTAATTCAAAAAGATTATTAGCTAGAAGGGCGTTCACGCCCGCTGGAGAGCTGGAACAGAGGCAGATCAAGCTACCAGTCCCCACAAAGATCCTGAAACGAGCCTGCCTGACTATTGATTTTACCATAAGAATAGACAGGTTCAGGATGACAGTATTCTTTATATAGTTTCAGGGTCATCCTGAGGATACTTCCGAAGGATCTTCAAAAATCCGGATTAAGAACCCTTACAGCCGTTCGGACTGAAGTCCTAACTGGTGGATTTGATGCTGATGATGGTGATGATGTAGATTTGGTCAGGTAAACCTCACTCTGCCGACCCTGAAGGATCTGCTTGTGAAAAAAACCTTGATCTAAATCGATGAGCTTTAAACAAGAAGGACGTTTACGTCCAGCGGGTTGATACATACCTTCAAAACGATCGGGATCTTGGGCGTTCGCCGCGAGATGAACGTGGTATTTTACTCAATTTCTTCAGCCAATCCTTTCAAAAACTCCGTAGCACCAAAAATATCCGGGATATCCTGAATGGCTAATCGAACAGCTTCATTTTTTTGGATAAGCTGGAATTTATTAGGGCGTAAAGTCTCTAATTGCTTTAGAATTGATTGAAATTTTCCTTGTTCATAAAAAGCTTCAGCAAGTGTTGAATCTGCTTTTGGGCAAACTGCCCACATACGTTGAGACCGGATTGTCACTTTTTTGAATAAGCACCTGGAAGCAAAAAGTTTGATTTTACTGGCTTGGACCAGGTATTCAGTAGCTTTTGGAACAGGACCGAAACGATCTTCAATTTCTTCTTTCCAATCCTCAATCTCTTTTTCAGTTTTAGCCTGAGAAAGCTTTCTGTAGAGATTTAAGCGTTCCACATTATCACTTACGTAATTGTTAGGAAGCAATGCGGATTCATCAAATTCTACCACAGTTTCAGGGAGCTCTATTTCTGTTTCAACGCCTTCAAACATATCACTGAATTCGGATTCTTTGAGCTCCCGTACGGCATCATTCAATATCTTAGAATACAATTCAAAACCAATATCATTGATAAACCCACTTTGTTCACCTCCAAGAATATTCCCTGCTCCTCGGATATCAAGATCTCTCATGGCTATATTAAATCCTGATCCAAGGTCTGAGAATTCTTCCAGAGCTAGCAGACGTTTTCTGGCTTCGGGAGTTAATGTTTGTATTGGACGTGTTATCAGATAACAAAATGCTTTTCGGTTAGAACGCCCAACTCTTCCTCTGAGCTGATGTAATTCTGCTAAACCAAAATTATCTGCCTGATTGATGATGATTGTGTTTGCATTAGCTATATCAATTCCGTTTTCAACAATATTAGTGGATACTAATACATCAAACTTATGATTATAAAAATCAGTAATGATCTTTTCGAGTTGGGAACCGGTCATTTGTCCGTGCCCGAATCTCACGCGGACATCGGGAACAAGTCGACGAATCAGTTCTGCAACTTCTTCGATATTCTTGACCCGGTTATTAATAAAGAAAACCTGTCCTCCGCGACTCATTTCCTGAAGGATAGCATCCTTAATCAGTTCCTCGTTAAAACTGTGAATTTCAGTGTAAACGGGTTGACGGTTGGGGGGTGGAGTATTAATAATGCTTAGGTCCCGGGCACCCATAAGCGAAAACTGAAGTGTTCTGGGGATGGGAGTTGCTGTAAGGGTTAGAACATCCACAGCCGCGCGAAATTCTTTAAGCTTTTCCTTAGCACTTACACCAAAACGTTGCTCTTCATCCACAATCATTAATCCAAGGTCTTTAAACTTGATATCTTTTGACAGAATCCTGTGTGTACCGATCAATATATCAACTTCACCGGCATCCAGTTTTTTTAATACTTTGGTTTGTTCCGCTTTGGATCTGAATCTTGAAAGCACCTCTATTGATACCGGGAATTTGCCCATTCGTTTCTGAAAGGTTTTAGCATGTTGTTCGGCTAGAATGGTGGTTGGTACAAGTACTCCAACTTGTTTATGATCCATTACTGCTTTAAAAGCAGCCCTGACCGCCACTTCGGTTTTGCCAAACCCTACATCGCCACAAACTAAACGGTCCATTGGTTGAGGGCTTTCCATGTCCTGTTTGACCGCCTGTATTGCTAAATCCTGATCCGGAGTTTCTTCAAATTGGAAATTAGCCTCCATTTCTGTTTGCCAGCTTGTATCCTGATCAAATGAATAAGCTTTCTGAGCCTTCCTTTTGGCATACAATAAGATAAGCTCTCTGGCAATGTCTTTAACTTTCTTTTTGGTCTGAGCTTTTTTGCGTGCCCATTCTCCTGAGCCCAGCTTAGTAATTCTGGGAGCCGTTCCTTCTTTACCGGAATACTTTTGGAGTTTGTGAAGGCTGCTAACGTTTACGTAAAGTACAGAGTCATCTTTATAGCGGAGAACAACAACTTCCTGTTCGGTTTCTTTGACCTGGATTTTTTTGAAACCCGCAAATTTTCCAATTCCATAATCAACATGAACTACAAAATCACCAACGTTAAGATCTTTGAGTTCTTTAAATGAAATACCACCCTGATGCTTTCTTCGTTTGATCTTCGGCCGATAATATCTGTTGAATATCTGATGATCCGTGTAAACACATAGCTTGGCAGGAGGGTAAATGAAGCCTTCGTGTAAAGATTCGATCAGCAGTGAATAGTCAAATTCTTTAGTTCTTTCACCAAGTAATTCTTCAAATCTTCTTTTTTGTCCGTCATTGTCACAACAGATTAATACATGATTACCTTCCTGGCTTTGCTTGGCAATATCCTTTCTTAGTAACTCAAAGTTTCCGTGGAAGTCAGGTTGAGGTTTAGAGGATAAACCGAAAGAAGATTTATCTGCACTTGAAGAACCAAACAAGATCTGATTCTTAAATGTACTGATTTCGTTAAAATACTCTGCATCAGACAGATAAAGTTCATCAGGTTTTGGTTCTTCCTGATTATCCAGTTCTTTGTAAGCCTGAACAGATTGATGATAAAGCTCTTCAATATTTGCTGAAATTAATTCGGGATTTATGAGAACAAGTGCAGTTTCTTCATCGAAATAAGAAAGGAAACTGGATTTCTCAGAATCAGGTAGATTTGTAAGATCCGGTATAAATTTAGCTTGATTCAAAAAAGAAACAGATCGTTGAGAATCGGCATCAAATTCACGAATGGATTCCAGCTCATCACCAAAGAATTCAAGTCTTATCGGGTACTCTCCGGTAAACGGGTATACATCAAAGATCCCGCCCCGAACAGCAAAATCACCCGGCTCATCCACAAAGCGTGTAGGACTATATCCCTGATCCACTAATTTTTCCTTTAAATCCTCAGGATCAACATTATCACCCTTAGATACAGAAACACTAACTTTATCCAAAACATGGGGAGGAGCTACCTTCTCTGAAATTGCTGAAGCTGAAGCTGTGACTATTTTTTTACTTCGGCTATTTAACTGCTCCAGGGCTTCTGATCTTAATACCAACGAACCGGAATCAACGATTTGGTCTGAATCATATGGTTTATGATTAGTAGAAGGAAAGCTTACAAGTCTTGATTTTGAAAGCACATTAAGATCAGCTTTTAAGAATCGTTCGTTTTCTTCTGTATCAGTTATTACAAGGATGTTTTTGAACGTAGAATTAAGCTCATTAATAGCGAATGAGGTTAGCGAGCCAACACTTTCTCTTACAAAAATACGATTATTGCTGTCCGTGTATGATAAAAATTCTGAAAACTGAGTGGTTTCAGATACTTGCTTTACTAAAGTGGTTTTCTTCATGAATAGGTTAAGAAGTACTAAAAACTAATTTTTATAAAGGTACGAAAGAAGAGCTAAGAATGAATGGAAGAACTTACGAATATCTACTATTCAAGAAGGAACGTATAACTTCATTGTATTTAGAAATAGAATCTGAAAATTGAATGTTGGAAATTGGTTAATGCTTTAAGCTTCAACTACACTTCGTAGAATAAAACGTTCAGCTGCAAAAGCAGTAATAAATAACAGTACCGAGAGTCCTAAATACAATGGATATTCATCTTTATATTCGGTATAGATCAGTTCCTCAACTTCAGATTTTTCTAATTCATCAATCTCGTTGTAGACATTTATTAATTCTTCCGTATCCGTTGCACGATAATATCTTCCGCCAGTTAGTTGAGCTACTGATGTAAGCATTTCTTCATCAATATTAACTTCAATATTTTGGTAACGTCGACCAAAGATCGGATCCTGAATCGGGTATGGGGCAGTGCCTCTGGTTCCTGCTCCGATAGTATAAATTTTGATGCCGTAAGTAACAGCCAGATCTGCTGCTGTAACCGGATCTATTTCTCCTGCGTTATTCTGCCCATCGGTTAAAAGGATGATAACTTTACTTTTTGTTTCACTGTCTTTAAGTCTGTTTATAGCCGTTGCAATTCCCATTCCGATTGCTGTTCCATCTTCGATAATTCCCATTTCGAGATCCTCAAGCAATTGAGTAAGTAGCTTGTAATCAAGAGTGGGAGGTACTACAGTAAAACTTTTCATAGCAAAAGTAACCAGTCCGATTCGGTCTGAGGTTCGTTTATCTACAAATTCTTTGGCCACTTCTCTGGCAGCTTCAAATCTGTTTGGTTGAAGATCTTCTGCTCGCATGGATGATGAAATATCTATAACCATTACTATATCGATTCCTTCAGCATTCCGTTCAATGGTTGTAAGCTTCTCCTGAGGACGAGCCAAAGCAAGTATCAGGAGCCCAAAACCTGCCCAGGTACATAGTGAAGTAATCCAGTGTAAATTAGCTTTCCAGTTTCCGGGTAAATTTTTTGCGTCATCGAGAGTGGAAAAAGAAAGAACGGCTCTTTTTTTCCCGAATACCCGGTAAAAGTAGACCCCTATAACAAAAGGGAGCAGTAAAAGTGCCCAGAACCATTCAGGATTAGCCCACTGCATAATTATCCTCCTCATTCTGAATAAACTGACTTTCAAATTCAGTTTTCATACGATGAATTCTCATGTTATCAACAGTTTTTGTTCTTTCCAGAAAAGCTAAACCTTCTTTAAATGCTGCCCATGATTCATCAAGTGTAGGTTTAAACTTGGCAAATTTGGTCATATCCGCTTCGTTTAAAACCTTGCGAGTGTGTTTTACCAACTGAACATCTACTCCAAAAGCGTCCATATAGCGTAGTACTTCTCTGGTTGTGGATTCTAATGCCGGAATTTTATACAACTCTTCGATATACCATCGTAAAGCATCACTCAATTCGCTGTAAAACCATTTATAATCTTTTTCAGGGCTATTTGAATGCTTTTTTCTGATATTTTTCAGAATTGTTTCAAGTTCTTTAATAGGATTTTTGAATTCGGGAATTGGTTTTGGCTCAATTTCCTCGTGTATATTTCTGAAGTATTTTCTCCAGAGTAAAAACCCGATGACTAAAAGTAAAAGTAGGCCAATCAGGAAAGGCCACCATCTAATGGGAAAAGTATAGTTTGGCTTCAGAGGTTTAAATTCTTCATCAGCTGAAGTTATTGTTTGTTTGTATAGCAGAGGATAGGATTTGCTGAAAACAAAATTGGTATCACTATCTGAAATAATTTTAACAGGTAAAGGAGGGATAACTCCTTGATCTATCCCAAAAAATTGTAGCTGATACAGAGCACTGTCGTTAGCCGCACTGACTTTAAAATGCTTGACCGAGATAAATTCAACGTCTCCACCAAATGAATTTGAATCCGGAAATATTACTTTTTCGGTTGGTTCAGAGTTTTTTAAGGTAATTGAAAAATTAAAGATTTCCCCGACACTCAGGGAATCAACCGGTCCTGTAGTTGATAAATTCTGAGCAGCGGCAGTTCCTGAAAACAAATAAAAACAACTAATAAAAGTAATTAAAATTTTATAAAGTGAGTGCCGATCAACGTAGATCATTTATTGAATTATATCTGCTTAAATTTTTTGATGAATATAAAATATTGAAATTAATATAATGGCTTTTAAGAGCATTGTTTAATCAAATTTACATCTCAAAGATTTTATGAAATATGAATAAATAATAGTAGCTTTTCATAATCATCTGCAAAGTAAAATTAATACATGATTTGGGTTAAAAATTTTCTTCTAAGTATGGTAATAGTATGTCTGTTTCAGGCATGTTTTGTTTTTCATGAGAGAGAACCATTAACTGAGAATTCAGTTAATATGCAGGAATTTGTTGAGATTGAAGAGTTGCCCGGTTTGGATGCTTATGGCTATGTAAAAGATAAGTCCTTAGTAAAGGAAGCAAGAGTAAAGAGAAATGAAAGTTTGTACATTATCCTTAGATCCCTGGATGTAACTCCGGAGGATATTTATACAATTCAGCAAAAAGCGAAAGGAAAATTCAATCCAAGAAGGATTAACCAAAATCAGAAATATTACACTTACCATGATACGAAAACAGGTGTTCCAACACGGATGATTTTTCATCAAACTGCAACTGATTATGTAATATTTGACTGGAGTAATGGAATTGAAGTGGAAACAGGCTCCAAAGAAATAGAAACAGAAATTGCTACAGCTTACGGTACCATCGAATCATCTTTATATGAAACTCTTGCAGGACAGGGAGTTAATATATTAGTTGCAAACGGTTTAAGTGAAATCTTTGGATGGGAAGTCGACTTTTTCAGATTGTATAAGGGAGATAAGTTTAAAGTTATTTATGAAAAACGTTTTGTAGATGGAAAGCCTTACGGAATTGGTCAGATAATTGCTGCTGAGTTTGAACATCGTGGGCAGAAATATGATGCCTATTTCTATGAGAGTGATGAAGCTTACGGATATTATGATAAAGATGGAAACAGTGTTCAAAAGGCTTTATTAAAAGCTCCTTTTAAGTACTCTCAAAGAATAAGTTCAAATTTTTCTTACAACCGTTTTCACCCTGTGTTAAAAAGAAGAATGCCGCATTATGGAGTAGACTATGCTGCACCCATGGGAACTCCAGTTATTTCAGTAGGAGATGGTGAAATTATCACATCAAGATATAATGGAGCAGCAGGGCATATGGTTAAGATCAGGCATAATTCTACCTATTCTACAGCTTATCTTCATTTAAATGGATATGCTTCCGGTATAAAAGAAGGAAGAAGGGTTAAACAGGGTCAGGTAATCGGATATGTTGGAAAAACAGGTAGAGTAACAGGTGTTCATCTGCACTATAATGTCTATAAAAATAACCAGCCCGTAAATCCCGTAAAACTCGTTTTGCCTCCTTCTGAAGGAATTTCAGATTCAGAATTGAAGGATTTTAAAATGGCTATAGAATCAGCACAGAAAGAATTAAAACAAATTGGTGAAGGAGAGAGGTTGGCGGAAGCTTCATTATAATCAGTATCTGTTCACTCTTCTTAAAAAGAAATTCATGAGAGGTTGTACATATGATTGATTTGTATTTACTTCTACAGAATCTATTTTCATTTTTAAAAGTTTATCTGACAGTTCTTGTTTTCTGAGAATTCTCTTTTTATGAAATGCTTCTCTGACTTTTTTGCTTGAGGTATCAATCAATATTTCTTTATCAGATTCTGAATCCCGTAAGGAAATAACCCCCAAGTCCGGAAGCGTCTCTTCATGTTCATCGCTAACTATAATGCTTACCAGATCATGTTTCTGATTGGTAATTCTAAGTTGCTTATCAAAGCTGGTATCCTGAAAATCAGAAGCCAGAACAACTATAGCTTTTCTGTCTAACAAACGATTTATATATGATAAAGCATTAGCAATGCTTGTTTTTTTTCCAGTGGGTTTCGTGGTATATAATTCCCTTATCAATCTAAGTACATGAGTTTTCCCTTTTTTTGGAGGAACTACTTTTTCGATATGATCACTGAATAAAACCAATCCTACTTTATCACTGTTTTTTATAGCACTAAAAGCCAAGACAGCACAGATTTCTATGGCTAGATCCATCTTAGTCTGATTAAGGGTTCCAAAAGTTCCGCTTGGTGAAATATCCACGCAAAGCATAAGTGTTTGTTCTCGTTCTTCTTCAAAGATCTTAATGTAAGGATCACCTGTACGTGCGGTAACATTCCAATCTATCTGGCGAATATCATCTCCATAATTATAAGCCCTCACTTCTGAGAACTCCATTCCGCGTCCTTTAAAAGCAGATTGATATTCGCCTCCAAACAAAGTATTAACAATGCCTTTTGTTTGAACTTCAAGCTTTCTGATCTTTTTAAGTACTTCTTTGGATACCACTTAACTGAATTTAATTGCATTTGATATTTAAACTAAGGATAAAAATTTCATTTTAAGAAATATTATAGTGTATAATATCAAGAGAATTAATTATAGTTAATTGTAGTACGCCCACCATAAAAAAAAATTTAGATAATCCAATCCTAATGGGTTTCAAATGCGTATTTAAACATTAAAATACTCTAATACTAAAATATATAATTAAACACTTTTCATTAAAGCTATCTAACGGGGTTTAATTAAGGGTATGGGTATCTTTTGACAGCGCAAAAAGCGCGCAATAACTAAAAATAAACACACTTATGAAATATAAGTATCTATTTTTATTCGTTTTATTTCTGGGTTTATCTGTAAACACTCATGCACAAAATGGGGAATTGTCTTCAGTTCTGAAGGCATATAAAATCTCATTGGATGCAGATAGTAATGAGGTTGCAACTGAAGTGACTGAAGTTAAGCCGGGAGATATTATTGAATATCGACTAACTTATCAGAATGGAACAGGTGGAGACATCTCTCAACTTATGCCTGTTTTGCCAATACCACCCGAGATGTTCTATCTCGAAAGCTCCGCATCGCCGGCGCTGAGTGGGGCAAGTGTTAGCACTATTGCTAATGACTTCAGACAACCACCATTGACCCGTCAGGTTACACAACCGGATGGCTCACAGGTAAACCGCGTCATTCCTGCTCAGGAATACCGACGCTTACAATGGCTAGTTCCTGCTCTTGCGGCTGGAGAAAGCATAACTCTTACCGCAAGAGTTGAGGTCCGATCATGATCAGGACTAAAACGGAATTTCAAAATTCAAATCTAAACAGTGTTCATAAAATCAATCAATTGAACCATAATCATAGGATTCAAACAATGAAAACAACACATAAACTACGACAAAGGGTACAAGCTTTGTTTGGTATGTTGATGGTTTTTGCTGTTGTACTTGGCACATCTACGGATGTTTTTGCTCAGGTACCGCCAGCATCTTCATCCATCGGTAACCAGGCAACTGCAACGTACATTGATAATGGTAGTAACAGCCAGTCTGTTACTTCTAATACTGTTGTTACAACTGTACAACAAGTAGCAGGTGTTACAATTACAGCCGGGGTAACTAAGCAAGTTAGTATCGGTGGTCAGGTAACATTCAGCCACATTATCACCAACACCGGTAACGGAACTGATCAGTTCACAATTACCGCAGTTGATGCGAATAATGGAGCTTATAACTTTAACAACATCAGGATTTATCCCGATGCCAATAAAGATGGTGTTGCGGATAACTTTACTGAAATATCTATAACGCCAAATGTTGACCGCTCGGGTCTCGCTAACAATTCTTACGGGATTGTAATTGTAGCTGATGTTCCGGCTGGTGCTCAGGATGGTCAGTTTGAGGATATCACAGTAACAGCAACAAGTAAGTTCAGTACTGATAACGGCGGCAATGAAAATGCAGTTGCTACTGACAAAGCTGTTGTTGATGAAGATGCTGTAATCACAGTTAGTAAAGGCGTTAGCCAAACTACTGCGGATGTAGGAAATACACTTACCTACACTATTCAGTACTCTGAAAATGGTACAGCTCCTGCGACAAACCTGGTTTTGAAGGATCCGATTCCTGCAGGTTTAACTTATGTTCCCGGAACTGCGGTTTGGAGTGGTAAAACTGGATTTCTAACAGACGCCGATGACGGAAACGAAAGTGGAATTACTTTCGAGCATATTACAGGTGGTGCTCAGGATACCTTGAGTGCAGTTATTGCAAATGTAACTAACGGTTCTTCAGGTACTCTCTCTTTTCAGGTTACAATTGATGCCGGACAGGAAGGAGAAACGATTACCAATACTGTAATAACAACTCATGATGATATTGTGGGTGAAAATACTGTTAATGGTACTCCTGTAACTGTAAATGAAAACTATGACATTGCATTAGTTGATGCTCAGGTTGTATTGATAGATTCAACGGAACAGGGTGCTACAGTTAACTTTGTAAACCGTTATGTAAATACAGGTAGTACAGCTGATACATATAACATTACCCTTGGTACTGATAATTATCCAAGTGGAAGACAGTTCTTTCTCTACAAAGCAGATGCGAATAATAATCCTACCAGTACTTAGCAGGATACCGGTACAGACGGAATTGAAGATACTGGTCAGATTCAACCCGGAGACACTGTAGTTGTAATTTTACAAGTTCAGTTGCCTTCAGGAATAAGTGGAGTTGGACCATTCTCTGTTGATAAGACACTTACTTCTTTAGGAGATCCGAACGAAAGCGCTACTCATACGGACAGGTTAAATACCATTGTAGCTCCTACAGTTGATTTAACTAACAATGCTGCTGCCGGATTAGCAGGTGCTTTAGGTGAAGGACAAGGACCTGAAACTGCTGCAGTTGTTAGCCAAACAACTAACCCGGGAACTACCGTATCTTTTACACTTTTTGTAAAAAATACTAGTGCCGGGCAAGATGCATACGATTTAGAGTTTGCAGCCGATACAAATGCTTCCGGAGGTCTTTTAAATCCCGGATCAATGCCAACTGGTTGGACGGTTACTTTCCGTGACCCAAATGCTGGAAACAGTATTATAAATGAAACTGGAAACTTAGCATCTGGTGCAAGTAAACAAATAACTGCCGAAGTATTTATTCCTGCTGGCTACCAACCGGGAACTCAAGCAGTTTATTTCCAGGCCCTTTCAGCTACAACAAATGCAATTGATATTATTCATGACCAGGTAGTTGTTAATACATTGCAGAATATGCAGCTAACAGCGAACGGATCAGGTCAAATTGCACCGGGTGGTTCTCGTAATTACCTCCATACGCTTACTATTCTTAGTAACGTTACTGAGAATGATAGTTCAAATTCTAATCTTGAAATTGAATTAACAAACTCTAAACCGGTAGGTTGGACTTCAAACGTTTATTGGGATACTAACAATAACGGTGTTATTGACGCTTCTGATTCTCTGTTAACCTCAGGAGCAACTGCAGGTACTTATAACTTGCCTGAAGAAGTAGGTAACCTTGGCTTTAACGACCAGGTTAAATTCATTGTTAAAGTTACCGGTTTGGCCGGACTTGATGATGGTGAGACCAATACGACTACAATCACTATTAGTGATAACCTAAGCAACCTGGCTTCAAGAAGTAATACTGATATTACTGAAGTTCAAGCTGGTCTTGTTGTAGTTGAAAAATTCCAGGCACCTGATGTCAGTGGTAGTGCAGGAACCTTTACAAAGAACCCGTTCAATGTATTACCAGGTGATACAGTGTATTATAAAATCACTGTTCGTAACGATGGTTCACAGCCTGTTACAACTATTTCTATAACTGATGACACTCCGTCGTTCACTAAAATGTTGGTAGCAGCAGCTACTAATGTTAATTCCGGAACAATTGGAAGCATTGTTATCACATCTCAACCTGCAGTAGGTGCTACCGGTACCATTCAGGTTGACATAGATCAACTCGATCCTACTGAAGAAGTAGAGCTTACCTTTGCTGTAAAAGTAGATAGTTGAGCTAATTAAATATTCATAACCCAGAATTATGAGAATGAGGTTGACCCCTCATTCTCCTTTTAAAAATTAAATAAGTGCATAAAATTAACTCTCTCTTATTATTTCTGATTCTGCTGCTAATAGCAGGGATGGGAGAGGTTCGTGCACAACAAGCTCCTCCCGGTGGCACATCTATAAAAAATCAGGCTAAAACAACCTTTGCCAAGACAGGAGAAACAACCCCCACTGAAATACTTTCTAATGAAGTGAATATAGTTGTTGATGCTACTATTGATTTCGCTTTAGAAGTCAATAACTCCTTCAGAAGATTCAGGGGAGATAGAGTAAACTTTGATCATTATCTGATAAACAGAGGAAACATAGCCTCAACATTTGATATTAAGATTTATAACTGGGAAGAAGGAGAATATGACCTTGAAGATCTTGAATGGTTAAGTGGAGAGAAAACCAAAATCCAGTCAACAGACACATTATTTCAGGAGGTTACGTTAAATCCCGGAGAGCGCTTCGATTTCAGGTATTCTGGTGCAATTAATAAAGCAGAGGACGACTCAATTACTTCTATCATTAATGTAGAAGCAATTTCGAGAGAATTTGATATCAAATTGTTAAAACGTGACTCAGTATATGTGTTATCCGGTGCCGAAATTGAATTGAATAAAACACAATCAGGTGGCAATGAGAAGTTACCGAACGAAAATTTCACTTATACGATAGAAGGAATAAATAATGGTGATGTATCTGCATTACCACGAAGCGGAGTAACAATTGACGGTATACCTTCTGAAAAAATTATTCTACTTGATTCAATTCCATCAAATGTGAGTTTTGTTCAGTTTACAGAAACCACAAACGGCCAGGAGCTTTATGGTTATGAGGGCAATGATAAATTTGAGTTCAGTTCATCATTACCTTCGGATCCATCGTTAGTTTCCTTTATAGGTCTGGCTTTTGACGAACTTCGATCAGGAGAAGAATTCAGTACAACTTTCCAGGTGCAGATTAATCCAGGAGCCAGCGATACCGTACAAAACAGAGCCGAAATAAGCTACAGCGATCCGGAAGAAAATATAATCGTTGATGCAGCATCAGACAATGTGATCGCTTTCCTTCCTTCAAATGGAGCTACCATTGATTATTATACGGATGATACTTTCGGTAAGAAAACAGGAACGTCAAGTATAGGACGTAAGCTTAACCTTCAGGCAACTGCTGCTGCTTGTAATGAGTTCAGATCCAGAATTGACACAACAGAAATAACGTTGCAATCTTTTGAAACCAATGATTCTGAAAAATTCATTGGAATTGAAACGGGAATCAATACCAGTTTATTCAGAATTGCAGGCGGGGTAGCAACCCGTAATGCTGTTGATTTTGATGTTATTATCGGTAATAATATCCTTGAAACAGTTGAGGATGATGTAATTCTGGCTGTTTTAGACTGTAGTGGAATTAATAATACAGGTGGTGGTGGTGAAGGGGCTAGAATTGAGACTTCTATTGTTATTGATCCCTATGGAATTGTTTTTGACAGTGAAACAAATCAACCGGTTAGAAATGCAAAAGTAACAGTAATAGATGTTACAGGTGCTAATAACGGTGGAGATGCAGGCGGAAGAGCAAAAGTATTTGAAACAGACGGAACTACTCCTGCATCAAGTGAGTATATTACAGGTCCTGATGGAAGATTTACTTTCAGTTACCTTGAAACAGGAACTTATAAAGTTGAGGTAGAAACGCCGGAAGGTTATACTTTCTCATCTGAAGTACCATTGGGATTACTCCCAACAGGCCGGAAAGTTGATACTTTAGCATCTTATGGTAAGGACTGGTCTTTCAGTAATGTTCCTCAAGGTACTAATTTTGATATTCCTTTAGATCCACAGGCAAGAGGGGTTTTATTCACCAAAAAAACAGTAGATAGACCAACTGCAGAAATTGGTGACTACATCAATTATACCATTACTATTAAGAGTGAAGCCATCAATACAGTTAGAAATCTGTTTATTGATGACTTACTTCCATTTGGTTTCGAATATCAGTTGGGATCAACTAAACTGGATGGTGTAAAGCTTCAGGATCCTGAAGGCGGTAAAGGCCCGAGTTTAAAATTTGATGTAGGTGATATTGAATCGGGAGCAACTAAAGAACTGACATACAGAGTATTCGTAGGTCCGGGTTCAGAAAAAGGGAAAGGGATAAATGTAGCGGTAGCTAAGAGTGATGAAGTTGTAGTAAAAAGCAGTAATGAAGCTAAAGTAAAAGTAGAAGTACGTGGTGGACTTTTCAATGACAATGCGTATGTGATAGGTAAAGTTTTTCAGGACTGTAATGAAAATAACATGCAGGATCCCGGAGAAGTTGGTGTGCCGGGGGTTAGATTATACATGGAAAATGGTACGTATGTTGTTACTGACAGCGAAGGTAAATATACGTTCTACGCCGTTAAACCCAACAAGCATGTGCTTAAAGTAGACAACTATTCACTGCCCGAAGGAAGTAAATTATCAGTTCTGGATAACCGTCATGCCAACGACCCTTCCAGTAGATTTGTGGATGTGAAAAAAGGACAACTTCACAGAGCTGATTTTGCGATTTGTGAGTGTACTCCGGGAGTAAATGAGGAAATTAATTCCAGAAGGGAATTGCTTTCTCAAACATCTAAAGATGCACTGAACGGTTCTTTAAAACGAAGCTTCACACTAAACGAAAGTAACGCTCAATCAGGCAGAGGTCAGTTTGAAAATGCAAGTGGTACTGTAGACGGAAAGGCTTCAGTATCGAAAAAAGCAGCTACCAGCCCTGATGGAAAACCAACAAACGAAGCAGTAGAAGAAGAGATAGCTCCAACACAGGGTATATTACTCGAAGAGGCGTTAATGGAAGCTGAAGATGGTTTAGGATTTTTGAATCTTTCAAATAACGATACGCTTACTGTTAACAACTATACGATTTGGGCTAAAGGAAAATCAGGAGCCAAGTTCTTACTGACATTAAATGGAAATTTGATTAATGATGAAAAAGTTGGTCAATCTTCCATTTCACCAACAAATAATTTACAGGGTTGGGAATATGTAAGTATCGATTTTGAAGCAGGTAAGAACGTGTTGGTATTAGAAGAGGTTGACCCGTTTGGCAACATCAGAGGCAGGGAAGAGATACAGGTATTTGCTCCGGGTAAAACAAGTCAACTTAAAGTAACTGCTCCAAGAAATTATGTTTCTGCAGATGGGGTGTCTTCGGCATTAATAAGAGTAGAGATATTGGATGAAAACGACATCAATGTTGGAGATCGTGTATTAGTAACACTGGATACGGAATTTGGTAACTGGAAAGTTAAAGATAACAATACTAATGAGCCCGGAACTCAAACATTTATTGAGGGTGGTGTAGCTGAATTTGAACTTACTTCTACTTCTAAGCCAAAAACTTCTTTAGTTCGTGCTAATCTTGGTATCATAAAAGGAGAAGTAAAAGTTGAATTTTTACCCGACTTAAGGCCATTAATTGCAGCAGGGATAATTGAAGGAACACTTAGATTTAATCAGCAGGTTAATATAAGCTCTGAAAAAGAAGCTGATGGTTTTGAAAGAGAATTGAAGCAACTTTCATATGATTTCCAAAACTTTACAGGTGATGCAAGACTCGCTTTCTTCATCAAAGGTAAAATAAGCGGGAGATCTCTTCTGACGGCAGGTTTTGACTCCGAAAAATCAAAAGAAGACAGATTATTCAGAGATATCAGACCGGATGAATTTTATCCTGTGTATGGAGAATCATCTATTAAAGGTTTCGATGCTCAATCTTCCGGCAGGCTTTATGTGCGTGTTGACCGAGGTAAAACCTATGCATTATATGGTGACTTCATTACTCAGGAGAGAGATCAAAATGTACAGTTAGGAACTTATAGCAGAGCTCAAACCGGTTTAAAAACAAATTTTGAACAAGGAAAAATCAAAGCTCAGGCATTTGGTGTAAATGCATTCTCAAGCAGAAAAGTAAGAGAATTCCAGGGACAAGGGATTTCAAGATATGATCTTCCTGACAGAGACATTGTAGATAACAGTGAGATCATTGAAATAGTAACTTATGACAGAGAACAACCGGAAGTTATTTTAAGTGTAGAACCACTAACACGTTTCCGTGATTACGTTATTGATCCATTTTCAGGAGTGATCACTTTTAAAAATCCCGTTTCAAGTGTGGATATTGATTTCAATCCGGTCTTTATAAGAGCTACTTACGAAGTTACAAATAACCAAGACAGGTATTTGATAGGTGGAGTTAAAGCCGAAACGGAACTAAGAGAAGGAATCAAGATAGGTGCAAATGCAGTTCAGGATAACAATCCTGAAAATAATTTCAGATTACTTTCCGGTAATATTTCTGCAGAATTAGGTAAAGCAACAAAAGTAGTTGGTGAATTTGCTAACACTACTACCGATAACAATGGTAGCGGTAGCGCAGCACGAGTTCAGGTAAATCATAAAGGTTCAAAATTGGATGTATTTGCACAATTAGGTAAATCAAATGAGGACTTCAGCAATGAAGGTTCCAGCTTAGGGCAGGGTAGAACTGAAGCGAGAGCAAGAACACGTTATAAGTTAAACAGTTCAACTTCACTTAAGAATGAGCTTTTATTTACAAGAAACGATACAACTAGTGATCGCACTTTTGGTGGATTGATCTCAGCTGAAAAAACTTTTGGAAATAATATCAATGCGGAAATGGGGCTGAGATATTCTGAAAATTATAAATCAGCTCTCGACTCAACGTCTTATAACACGAACATAAGAGGAAAAGTAAAGGCAGACCTTCCATTCCTTTCTGGAGCCTCAGCTTTTGGTGAAGTAGAACAAGATCTGAATGAAGCAGACAAGCGATTAATTGCAGTTGGAGCAGATTACAGACTCAGAAAGATTGCAAAATTGTATGCTCGCCATGAGTTTATTTCAAGTGCGGCAGGTATTAATACACTTAGCAGTTCACAGCAAAGAAATAACACGGTAGTTGGTATTGATGCCAGTTACATGAAAAATGGTAAGGTGTACAGTGAGTACAGAGTTAACGATTCTTTTGACGGAAGAAGTGGACAGGCAGCAATTGGATTAAGAAATCAGTTCCAATTAGCTCAAGGTCTTGGACTGAACTTTGGTTTTGAAAGAGTATTTACTCTGGAAGGCCAGGCTGTGAATGACGGAACAGCAATTACATCAGCAGTAGATTATACCGGTAGTACAAACTGGAAAGCTACCGCAAGAGCAGAAGCTAGATTTACCTCTACGGACAACCTGTATCTGAATAGTCTTGGTTATGGTTTGAAATTAAATACTGATTGGACACTTTTAACTAAGAATATCATTTCTTTGAACACCAGAGATGGGGTATCGGGTTTAAGTAAATTGCAGGAACGTTTACAAGTTGGAGCAGCGTATCGAAGTACATCAACAAATAAGTTTGACGCACTTTTCCGTTATGAGTTTAAGCATGAAATAGATAAAAATGTTGATGATGATTTCTTCAGAACTGCTCATGTACTTTCTTCTCACGGAAACTACCATCCAACAGCAGACCTTACCTTTTCGGGAAGAGTAGCTGCCAAATATTCACTTGAGTCTGACAGCCAATTAAGAACTTCAAGTTTCCTGGAGTTAATATCAGGTAGAGCTATTTATGATATAGATGAAAAATGGGATGCCGGGATCAATGCGGGTTTGCTAGCTAATAGTGACTTCACTACAAAGGATTTTGGGTTTGGTATTGAAGCCGGCTTCTTAGTAGCAACAAATCTTCGTTTAGCAGCAGGGTTTAATTTCTCTGGATATGATGATCAGGATCTTCTTGGCAATAACTACACACAAAGAGGCGCATATTTAGGTTTCAGTTACAAGTTTGACGAACGTCTATTTGATAATCTTATCCCAAACAGTGTTAAGAAAACCCCGATCATAGATCCTAGTAATTACTTAACCTGTGAAGAAGAATGTTTAGTAGTTGATACAACTCCGGTTGAAATCATTCCATTTACTCCTGAAGTAATTCCTCATCAATTGAAGGTTGATACTATTGTTGCTAGAAGTCTTGCTTTTGGTGAGCTAGAAACATTAACAGTGCTTCCTAAGCATATCCACTTTAACAATAACAGTACTTATATCAATCAGCCTGCAGCTCAAATGCTTGACAAGGTTGCTAAATTCCTGATCGAGAGAGACGAAGATTATTTTATTAAAGTAACAGGACATACAGATAGTAAGAGCTCTCAATCTTATAACCTTGCACTTTCAGAGAGAAGAGCTAAAGCTGTACGTGCTTATATGGTTGCAGCAGGTGTGGATGCAGATAAATTACAGTTCGAAGGCTTAAGCTTCAGTAAAAATGCGGCTCCGGAAAAAGATCGCGTGGATATGGCCAGAAACAGACGTGTAGAGCTTGAACTAAGTGTGGAAAACAGAAACATAAGGTTTATTTCTCAGGTTGAGGATCTTCAGGTTAATCCAAGAATAAGAGGAATCAGAAGCTGGGATTACGTATTTATCGCTGAGCATAATGCGGTTCCAAGTGGATTAAATACAGGTTCAGGTACATCTCTCAACAGAGTACATGAGTATCTCGTAAAACGTATCTCTCTACCAATGAAAGAATATCAAAGCTTAACAATAGAAGTAAAGGCTCCTTCACTGGAAATCGGAAACAGAGTTAAAGCTATTCTTTATGGAGAAGGTATTGCTCAGAATCGCATTGTTGTAACTCAATCGTCCGGATCTGAAGTTGAGTTTGAATATTCTGATGATTCATTGTTGAGAATTTATGATCAAAGGGATGATGTCAATTTGGTGAACAACAGCCTGGCTCTCAGAATGATGGATAATCTGATGAACATTTTAAGACAAAGAGAAGATCTGTTATTAATCAGAGATTTTTCTCAGAGTTATACAGTGCCAAATATGGTAACATTTGCAGGTAACAGTACTCAGTTAAGTAATGAAGTTCAGGCTATTCTTTCCAGAATAGGTTCTTACCTGAAAAATTCAGTTTCAGTAAGAATTGCTTTAACAGGAGACGGAAGTCAACGATCTTCTGCCAGACTTAAAGCAATGAAAGATTATTTAGTTGAATGGGGTATCGATGCAAACAGAATTGAAATCAGCAATGGGTCAACAGCTTCAGATAATCAGGTGAATATCGAATATCTGAATGCCGATTCAATCAACCTTTTAGAATTAGACCTTATCAATGATGGTAGAGGTGGAGGTAAATAATTGAGTATTAGTAAAATTACATATCAGTTAAAAACAACCTGGTTTTTATTAGTCGGATGTTTCTTTTTTCTTTTAACTCAGGATGTTTCAGCTCAGGTGGTTGTAAATGAGACAACTCTTATTTCCGATTCCTATACAGTAACGGCAGATGGTCGTGTAACTATTACAATTGTGGGAGCCGATGGTGGTGACGGCTCCAATACAAATGGAGGAGCTGGAGCAACCGTTGTAGCAACATTCAACGTTAACTCCGGGGATGTGATCAGATATGTAGTTGGGGAAGCAGGAAATACTCATGGAGGATCAAGCGCCGGTGGTGGTGGTAGTACAGGTGTTTATATAAATGATGTGTTGGTAATGGTTGCCGGTGCCGGTGGTGGTGGTGATAATTCAAACGGCGCTATTGGTTTGGGTGGAAATACCATCAACGCAGGAGATGCCGGAACCGGAACGGGACCAGGAGCAGCCGGTACCAACGGAAATGGAGGTGGAACAACTACAAATACTGCCGCCGCTGGAGGAGGAGGAGGTGTTTTTTCTGCAGGAGGTTCAGGAGACGCAAATGGAGGAGCACGTTCTGATAATACAACTTCTAATCCAGCTATAGACCTTTCAATAGCAAATGGGGGCTCCGGAAATGGAACCGGTTCAGCAGGAGGGCGCGGTTTTTCCGGTGGTGGTGGTGCAGATGCCAACTACTCTGGTGGTGGAGCCGGTTATTCCGGCGGTGGTGGAGCCGGTGCTAATGGTAGTGCCGGTGGTGGTGGATCTTATGTGCATTCTTCAGCAGTTACCAGTGACTTTACTGCCGGTGGCGATGGAAATGGCAATGAATCGAATGGTTCTATAGAAGTGTTCTTCACTGACGATACAACACCTCCAGGTGCTCCTCAAAATGTATTAGCCACAGCCTTAGCAGGGGGAAATATAAACATCTCTTTTGATGATGTAGATGAAACAGGAAGTGGAGTTTCTAGCTACAGAATTGAGAGATCTACAACGTCAGGCAGCGGATATAATGAAGTGGGAACTGTTGCTGATAATGAGAGTGCAAACTACACATTTACAGACAATACTGTTGTAGATGGTACTACCTATTATTATATAATTTATGCAATTGATAATGGAAATAATGAAAGTGTACAATCAAATGAAGCTTCTGCTACTTCAGATGGAACAGCTCCACTTTTAGAAACGGTTACTGTAAATGGTACTACTCTGATTCTGGATTATGATGAAAATCTAGATAACAGTTCTGTACCGGTTTTGGGAGATTATGTAGTAAACGTAAATAGCAGTTCTGTTTCAGTTACTAATGTGTCCATTAATAATGATCAGATAACAATCACAATTTCATCAGCTGTTAATTTTGGGGATAATGTAACTCTTGATTACACAGCAGGATCTAACCCGGTACGTGATGCTGTTGGAAACCAATCTGCTAATCTTTCTAATCAAGCGGTTACCAATAATACACCAGATAATACTCCTCCGGGAATTCCTCAGAATGTATCAGCAAGTGCAATAGCCGGCGGTGGTATTACAATCAATTTTGATGATGTAGATGAATCTACTGGAAGCGGTGTGGCTACTTATTCTGTTAAAAGAGCTTCAAGCTCAGGTGGACCTTATTCTCAGGTTGGTACTGTGAGTGATAATGAAAGTATAAGCTATGCATTTACTGATAATACTCCGGTTAGCGGAACCACTTACTACTATGTGGTTAGTGCTATTGATGGCTCAGCTAATGAAAGCACAAATTCTGCTGAAGTGTCTGCTACTGCCGATGGAATTTCTCCACAACTGGATTCTGTAATCGTAAAAGGAGAAAAGCTGACTCTTTACTATGATGAACCAATTGATATTTCGTCAGCTCCTGCTAATTCTGATTACGACGTAAGTGTAAACAGCAGCAACAATCCGGTAAGTAGTTTAACAATATCAGGAAACCAGGTAATACTTACTTTATCCAATGTGGTTCAACCGGGAGATAACGTTGAACTGGATTATACTCCGGGTATTAATAAGATCAGAGATAATGTTGGAAATTTAGCAGCCTCTTTAAATAATCAGTCTGTTACAAACCAAACGGCCGGGTTTACCCCAACGCCTCCACAGGATGTAAGTGCTTTAGCTGTTGCTAACGGCGCTATCGAAGTTTCATTCCTGGATGTAGGTACAGGGGGACAGATTGCAACATATTCAGTTAAAAGGTCAACTTCTCAGGGAGGAAGCTATTCTCAGGTAGGAACGGTAACGGACAATGAAAGCGCAAGTTATACTTTTACGGATAATACGTCTGTAAACGGAACTACGTATTATTATGTAGTTACTTCGTTGGATGGTAGTTCTGGTGAAAGTGGTTTCTCTGATGAAGCTTCCGCTATTTCAGATAACGTTGCACCTGTATATGAAACTAGTCTTGTAGGTGGAAGTTCACTCTTACTTGATTACGATGAAATTCTGGATGCCGGCTCAGTGCCCGCAATAACTGATTTTGAAGTTAGAGTGAACGGTTCACAAGTAAGCATTTCAAGTATTTCTATTACAAATGTCAGAGTTAATATTGAATTAACCAATGCTATTCAACAAGGGGATAATGTAACATTCGATTACACCCCTGGAACAAATAGAATTCGGGATCTTGCCACTAATGAAGCAGGAGCTTTTTCCGGAACAAATGCAATTAACTACACGTCAACTAATATTCCTTTTGGTCCGGATCCGTGTCCTATTATTAATGGAAATGATGCAAGTTGGGCTTGTTTTGACGGAACTAATAATTCTACTACGATTTCAGCTAAAGTAGGAAATGTTGAAATTGCTACAGTGGATGCTCAAGGGGGAACTCAAACCACATTTTCACCTAATGCACTGCAGGAATGGTCTAGTGGTGCATTTTCAGGTGATCAGTTTAACGGTCCTCAGGTTAATGCAAGTGGGAACACCGGTAATGCAACTTCTTTTGATATTAACATAGCGGATGGAATTCCTTCTGATGCATTTATACTGAGCTTAAACAAACTTAGGCCAAACTCAGGTAATACTTCTTATACACTTGAAGCTTTTGACGGAACCAACACTAAAGTTGCACTTAATGGTTGGGTAACCGGTCAGGGTGTGGATGGCGGGGTTTGTACAAACTCTGTTAATCTGAACTATACTAACGGCAACACTACCATTGAATTTCAGCCTGTTGTTTCCGGTAATCCTTCCTGTACTTCATCTTCAAATGCTATTTGGTTCAGAGTAAACACTCCGGGCGTGGAGAGAATTGAAATCAGAAAGATTGTAGCAAATACCGATAACATACATGTGGGTTTAGCTTTGGTTGCAGATTATGGAGATGCACCAAATTCTTACAGAACTACCTATAATTCCAGAGGTAATGACCCTGCTTTTCATATACTGAGTAACACAGGTACAAACCCTGTTTACTTTGGTGGCACGGTTGATGCAGATGGAAACGGAGCTGCAGGTTCACAAGCCAATGGTGACGACTCTGAATCTACGGGAATCGGATCTGGTGACGATGAAGATGCAATTACAATACTACCGGTTCTAAGAACAAATTACACACAGTATGATGTGGATCTGGTATGTACTTCGGGAGCAAAAGTAGGAGGGTGGTTGGATTTAAATCAGAATGGTACTTTTGACAACTCAGAATATGCTTTTACCGAATGTGTTAGTGGAGTAGCTAATTTAAGCTGGAACGGAATTTCAGGTTTAATTACCGGAGATACTTTTGCCCGATTCAGAATTGCTTCACAAACAAGCAGCGTAGCTTCTCCATATGGAATCGCAATTGGTGGAGAAGTTGAAGATTATGGACTTAGTATTCAGGAACCGGCTACCCCTGATCTGGAAATTGATAAAGTGGTAGATAATTCAACTCCGGTTCAGGGTGAGACTATTACATACACAGTTTCTGTTACCAATCCGGGTAATTTTGAAGCAACTAATATACAGGTTACAGATGACCTGCCTAACGGAATTACCTACCAATCGCATACGGCCAGTCAGGGAACATATAATACCTCTACGAATATTTGGAACATTGGTAGTTTAGCTGAAGGTGATACTACCACAGTTACATTAACTATTACTGCTACTGTTAATAGTGGTACAGAAGGAAATACGATTACAAATAATGCTGAAATTACTCAGTTAAACGAGAATGATCCTGAGTTAAACAACAATTCTGCTTCCGCTGGGATTACAGTGGTTGCTGAAGCTTCAGATATTCAGGTACTTAAAATTGTTGATAATTCAGTGCCTATTGAAGGTGATTTTATTAACTACACAATTTCTGTTACCAATCAGGGGCCAAGAGACGCTTCAAATCTGAAAATCATAGATCAGCTTCCATCAGGAGTAGTTTTTCAAAGTGCTAATCCAAGCGTTGGAACCTATAATAACTCAACTGGAATTTGGGATATAGGTACTTTTGTAAATGGAGCAAGCGCGTCCTTAGTTATTAATGTGAGAGTAGATCAAAATACAGAAGGAACCACTATAGCTAACACAGCTGCAGTGCAGACCCTTGACCAGAATGACCCAAATAATTCAAATAACTCATCCACAGTAAATATTACTGTAGACGAAGCAAGCGCTCCTGCATCTTGTAATGACCGTCCATTGCTTCGATTTACCAACTACACTCTGGAAAGCGGTACAGCTTTACAACTGGGAGCGGTTTATAAATTTGATTCTGTAATTCCGGGTGTGTATGCCCGTATCGAGATTATCACTGATAATAACGCCACTATAACGGATATTGATCAAACCAGTGGTACTACAGCTTTTAATGAAGCATTTTCTCCGCGAATTCAAAGTGCCAACGGGCAAGATGCCTTCATGGATTTTGAAATTTCATTTTATGATTCAGTTACAAATGTTGAGAAATACTTGTCTTTTGCGGCTACATCCAGTGATGTGGATGGTACAGGAGGAAGCCTGAAAGAATATGTTGGTTTTCAAAATCTGAGTTCTTACACCATCGAAAGTACTACGGATCTTATCATTGGTTCTGCAGGAATTTATGCAACCTATACTCCGGATAATTTTAACGGTGTAACCTCAACAGATCCCGACTTTACTGATCATACGGTATACAGTGCTTACACAAATGAACCAAGATTCAGATTCAGAGCAGGAATTCAGGCAGGCGGTTCTACTTCTAATCGTTTATACAGATTGAGCTTTGATCCTTGTGAGATTAATAACTTTAGTGACCCTGTTTCAGAAAACATAATTGATGTTTCTGTTACTAAAGCTGTTGACAATGTTAGTCCTTCTGTTGGAGATACGGTTTCTTATACTGTTACTGCAAAAAATGAAAAAGGAAATGCAGTAGGTAATGTAGAGGTTACAGATCAACTTCCGGCAGGTTTAACTTATGTTTCCGCTACCACATCACTAGGAACATATACAAGCGGGACAGGCATTTGGGATATAGGAACACTATCCGGATTGCAATCCGCTACGCTAACCCTAAAAGCAACAGTTAATACAGGGCAGGAAGGAAATACGATCAAAAATACAGCTACCTTCTCAAATTTTACGGGTGGGGATGGCAATCAAAGTAACAATAGTGCAGAAGTTGATATAATAGTATTTGATCCGTCATCAGGATTAACATGTAGTGAACCACCTCTCTTTAACTTCAGCAGTAATACGTTGGAGCAAGGTATTGCCGGACAAGTAAATGCAGTATATAGGTTTAATAATATTGCATCGGGACTTGACGCCTTGGTAAGAATAAAGGCAATCAGTAATGCTACTCTGAGCAATGTTGATGATAATGCTTCAGGAAATAGCGCAGCAAATTTCAGTCCTTTATTCAGAGCTACACAAAGTGGTGGATATATTGACTGGGAGGTTAAATTTGTTGCTACAGGAACCACAAATCCTGTAAAAAAGAATTTTGCAATGACTGCATTGGATATTGATGGTTTTGTAAACCCGAATGATAATACCCAAACAATTCGTGATTTTTTAGGTTTTACTCAGAATCAGTCAAACTCTGTCCAGGGAGGGAACAATTTAACCGAAACTACTACAGGGGCTTTCCAGTTCTTTACTTCTACTCCGACAACAGATGGAAACGGGTCATTGGATTTCGACCACATGGCGTATATAAAGTACAATTACACTTCAGTGTTTGATTTCAGAACAGGGTCAAACACCACTAATGGTTATAGCATCGATCGGTTAGTGGATATTGATTTTGTTCAATGTAGAAATCAGGATTTTGATCCTGAAGTTGTAACTACACGAGATGCTGATATTTCCGTAACCAAGACGGTGGATAATGCAAATCCACTGGAAAATGAATCAATTAATTTCACTATTACAGTTACAAACAACGGTCCAGAAAGAGCCACAGAAGTTGATGTTAACGAAACGCTGCCGACCGGCCTTGCTTTAGTTCAAGCAACTCCAAGTCAGGGAACATACAACCAGATCACTAAAACCTGGGCAATCGGTACTCTTAACAACGGTAGTTCAGTAACTATGAGTGTGGAAGCTACCGTGAATTCTGGCGTAACAGCAGACTCACTGGTAAATAAAGCATTTTTGTTAGGTCTGAATCAATTTGACCCAAATCAGGCAAACGATACGTCTAAAGTAGCAATTTATATAAGCAATAAAGTTGAAGGTATTGTTTTCAGAGATAAAACCGGAAACGGTATAACTGACGGAGATACAAATTTTGGGGATGCTTCCGGAGATCAACAAGCAGTAAAAGATGTGATCGTTCATTTATTTAAAGATGGTGGTGATGGGCTAGCTGATGGTAGTGATGATATATTCTTACGATCAGATACAACTAATATTTCGGGTGCATTTTCATTTCAGATAGGAGAAGACGCAGACTATTGGGTAGCTGTAAATTCTAAAACAGGAAATCTGACAAACGGTTCAAGCTGGGCAGAGCAAGTATATGCACCGGCAGGAGCACTATGTTCAGATGGAGCGGGTGGAATTGGAACAAAAGGGTCAGCAGGGAATTGCTTTGGAGGTAGAAGAGGAAATCAATCAGATAATCTGCCTGTTGGTACGGATCCGTCTGATACTGATCTTGCAAACGCTGAACATGTGGCAAAGTTCACTATGGCAAGTAACAACATTTCAGGGCTTAATTTTGGATTCAGTTTTAATGTGGTTACTGATACCAGAGACGGTGACGATGATCTTTCTTCAAACAGAAGTATTCAGGGTTCATTGAGACAGTTCATTACTAATGCGAACGAGATCTCAGGCGCTAATACAATGAGATTTGTGCCATCTGTTGCAACTAATGAAACAGGTAGTGGAGGCAACTGGTGGAAAATCATACTAAGCTCAGAACTTCCTGCAATAACAGATCCTCTTACAACACTTGACGGGCGTTCTTTTGACCTTAACTCTCCGATTTCTATCCTGAATCCAAACTCCGGTACGGTTGGTGCAGGAGGTTCTGTTGGTATTGATGGAATTTCATTAAACACTTTTGAGAGAAAAGAACTAGAAGTGGATCTTAATGATGTGGGGAATAACGCACTTTCTATAAATAGCTCAGGCGCAGTTGTACTAAGACATTTCGCACTGTTTAATAATAGTCGTTCCGTTTCACTGGCTAATGTTGCAGGTGGAACTATTGAAAATAATATGATTGGTTCCAGAGCAGACGGAACTGATCCAACAGGTCTTAATCAATCTGATATTGGTATTCTTATTACGGGTTCAGGTTCTCAGACACCTTTGATTCAAAGAAACTATATCGCTTACACTAAAGACAGCGGGGTACGATCAGAGAACGGAAATGCCACTATTCAGTTCACTAAAAATGAAGTGTACAGAGCCGGTTCTTCAGCAAATAATGCAGACGGACTAGAAGGAATTGGTACATGGTCAATCACTCAGAACTTATTCCACGAAAATGGAAAATCAAACGGAAGTGATATTTATGGTGGAGCTGGTATAGAACTGGGTAATATCGCAGGAACACAGACTACCGGGAATACGATCAGAAATAATACTATCAGAGATCAAAGAACCACCGGTATTAATGTTTTGAACAGAGTATCAAGTACGCTTGTTGAGAAAAACATTATTACAGGAAATGGAACAGATTACTCATCAAGTCCCTATAAAGGTGCCGGGGTTCGGTTAAGTTTCCCTGATGCTCAACCACAACAAGGAGTATTTATTACTAAAAACAGCTTCTCTAATAACAAAGGATTAGCAATCGATATTGTTACTTCAGGAAACGGAGAAGCAGACGGTGTATCTCCCAACGATGGTGTAATAGAAAATGCTACTACAGAACCAAACAGAGGACTTGACTATCCTGTGTTTACTTTAGCTACTGTAGATGGAAATCAACTTACAGTTGAGGGCTATATAGGTAAGAATTCAACGAGGTTAACGGGTGTATATACCATTGAAATTTATAAAGCTGCAGACGATGGTAATCAGCAAGGATTAATAGAAGAAGGTGGTTCGTTAATTCGACCTCACGGAGAAGGACAAACTCTGATCGGTACTATCAATACAAATGCAAATGGTACGTTCAGTGAAACATTCACTGTTTCTTCAACAAGCATCGTTGTTAATGACAGAATAACCGCACTTACTTTTGACTCCGGTAATAACACTTCTGAATTTTCAACCAATCAAAGAGTGGTTGCTAAAGGAGTTACCGTAAACGGATATGTGTATAAAGATGATAACCATAACGCGCTGAGAGAAGGTGGAGAAAGCGGTATTGAAAATGTAACTATTGTTCTCTTTAACAAAAATCTGAATAACTGTAAGAGTGTTCTTACAGACTCGAATGGTTTCTACCAATTCAGTAATGTTCTTAATGGCGAGTACGACTTAATTGAATCGTTTGGACAAAGTGTTCCAACCCCGGATGTTTGTACTCCAGCAGAAACAGATCCAACCGATCATATTTCTACTACTCCGAATTTAAGAACTGTAATTGTTAACAACCTTCCTGCACAACAAAATTTTGGTGATTATGAAGGCTCAAAAATCACAGGTACTGTTTTCACTGATAACGGAATTGGTGGTGGAACAGCTAATGACGCAGTGAAAAATGGAGGAGAGATTGGAATTAATGGAACCATTGTTAAAGCATTAACCGGTTCAGATGTACTAATTGAACAAACATCAGCAAATGCCAATGGTACCTATGAACTGTTTATTCCAAAATCGACAGTACCAAGTGGTGGAACTGTCAAAATTCAGGAAGTAAATAAAGCTGCATATCTGACTATAGGCGGGGCATCAGGTACAACTTCCGGTACCTACGACAAAAATACTGACATAACTACTTTTACTAACACAGTAGGGATTTCATACACGGGTGTTGACTTTGCTGATGTACAAGTGAGTACTTTTAATACAAATGGTAGTCAGAATGTGCTACCGGGAGCAACTGCATTCTTCCAGCACACTTTTGAAGCTAAAACTGCCGGAAGCATAGTATTCACAACAAATTCTGTTAATAACCCGAATAATGTTACATGGCCAGTAATACTTTACAATGATTTGAATTGTAACGGTTCTGTAGATAGTGGTGAAACAATTCTGGATGGGAGTACTCCTGTAGTTGTTACAGCTCAGCAAACATTGTGTTTGCTGCTAAAAGTCAGTGTTCCACAAGGGCTTAATAACGGGTCAACAAGTAATACTACAATTTCTGCAGTGATGAGTTACTCAAATACTTCACCGGTGATTGAACAAAATTTATCCAGAAGTGATCTTGTTACTGTAAATAACAATGAAGCGGGTTTGGTTCTGATAAAAACTGTAGATCAAAATCAGGCATTACCGGGAGCTACTTTAACTTATACCGTGAGTTATCAAAATAATGGAGATGAACCAATAAGCTCTCTTGAAATCATTGACAACACCCCAAATTACACAACTTTTAATACGGCAGCTTGTGGGAGTTTGCCGAACAATCTAACCGATTGTACGATTACAAGTCCATCTGTGGGTACTGCAGGTGGCATAAAATGGACATTTACAGGAACATTACAGCCCGGAAGTTCGGGTATCGTAACATTTACTGTTATAATTGATAATTGAGACAAATAAAATGCGTAGAGAAATATCAAAACCAATAGTATTCATTGTTGAAGACAATGATGCTTACAGAGTACTTATAGGGAGAATGTTGGAACAAAGAGGATTTTTAGTTCTTTTATTTTCTGATGGGTATAAAGCACTGGAAATGCTGGAATATATTATTCCAAATATCATTCTGTCAGATATACAAATGCCGGGAATGGACGGATTCACTCTTCATGAGAAGATTGAAGACCTGTATCCGAATATAAAAGTTCCCTTTCAATACATATCTTCTACTACAGAGAAAAGTTTGATCGATCGTGCTAATGCATTGAGCATAGAAAGACTGGTTCAGAAACCTGCTCAACCTGAAGAACTTTCGAATATTTTAAAGAAAGCAATTAACAAATTTGCAGCGGCATAAATATTTCTGAATAAAAGTTTCATTTTAAGGCTTGTTGAGATAGATTCTACGCATGATCACAACCTCAAAAGCTATTATACTTCGCTCAATTGATTATCAGGATTCCGGTAAAATAATAACCGTTTTGAGCCGGTTACACGGAAAAATTGCTTTAATTGCTAAAGGTGCTAAAAAGCCAAAAAGTAAACTTGCCGGGGCTATTGAAGTAGGTAATATACTCGAACTTACTTACTACCATAAAGCTTCAAGAAATATCCAAACCCTGGCGGAAGCCTCCATTGAATATCAGTCATTAAATTTCAGAAAAGATTTTGAGAGAGCTTCCATACTATATTCAACTTTAGAACTTGTTTCACAACTTATTCATGAGAATGAAGAAAATGAACAACTGTTTTTATTTACAACTACGTTTATCCAATGGCTTGGTGATACAGAACCGGTCTCACTTTCTGTTTTTCCATATGTACAACTAAGACTTGCGCAGATAGCAGGTGTGGGATTAATTGTTCAGAATATAAATGTTAATGAAACAGTTTACCTGAATATTAGTAGTGGAACTTTAACGGAAAATCCTGATTCTGAATTATCTTATAAACTAACTAAAAACCAGGCACTGTTTTTACAAGTTGGAGTTAATTCCAGAAACACTGAAATTTTTAATATTGATTTTACAAATGTGGAATTAAAACAACTTATTCATCATTTAGATGTTTATTTTAAGTACCATATTGAAGGTTTTAAAGATCGAAGATCAGACACAATTTTTGAACAGATGTTAAAGGAGACCTGAACATGAGAAAGAGAGACAGATTTTTAACAGGAATTTTATTGATCCTAATTGGTATATCTATTGGGACACTTTTTGCTTTATATACTATCAATGATGACCTGGCTCCACTTTCTGAGGTACGATATACTGAAATCAAAAAAAGTGAATCTCCTTTCTTTGAAGATGAAGAATTAGCAAATATCGATCCCCGCTTTGTATTTAAAACTATAGCAAACAACGTAACTCCCTCTGTAGTTTATATTGAAACTATTATACCGGTTTCTGAAAACAGAGAAAGTGAGTCAAATAGTTTTTGGAATCGAGTAATTCCACGTAGAGCCCGGACAGTAGGCTCAGGAGTCTTGATAACAGGTGATGGATACATTCTTACTAATAATCACGTTATAGAAGATGCTGTTGATAAAGGCATTAAAGTAGTATTAAATGATAAAAGAGAATATCCTGCGAAAGTTGTTGGTCTGGATCCGAGCACAGATTTGGCTGTGATCAAAATAGATGGAGAGAATCATTCGGCAATTACAGTCGGTAACTCAGAATCTGTTGATGTGGGGGAATGGGTTCTTGCGATTGGAAATCCTTTCCGGCTTCGCTCAACAGTTACAGCAGGTATTGTGAGTGCACTAAGCAGGGATGTTCAGATCATTGACGACAACTTCAGAATTGAAAGTTTTATTCAGACTGATGCCGCAATTAACAAAGGGAACAGTGGCGGAGCTTTAGTAAACACCAGCGGACAATTAGTCGGCATAAACACCGCAATTGCTTCACAAAGTGGTAGTTATCAAGGGTATGGATTTGCAGTTCCTGTGAATTTGGCAATGAAAGTTGCCACTGACCTCATTGAGTTTGGTGAAGTCCGCAGAGCATTACTTGGAGTTAGTATTGTATCAGTGGATTATAACCGTGCTATAGATATTGGATTGGATGAAGTAAAAGGTGTAGAGATCATAGTTATCACTGAAAACGGAGCTGCTTATGAAGCAGGCTTAGAACTGGGTGATGTAATTATGGAAGTGAATGGGGTGGAAGTAAACGAATCCAATCAGCTTCAGGAAAAAATAGCTATCGTAAGGCCCGGTGAAAAAGTTGAACTTACGATCTGGCGGAATGGGCAGGAATTCAGTCAATCCGTGGAACTAAAAATGCTTGAACAACAACAAATAAATGATTTGGCCGGCATACCGGAAGTAACGCAGGAAGAAGACTCTGAACCGGAAGTATTTGAATTGGACGTGGATTTCCATGAATTTGATCTTGGTTTCAGAGTTATAGAAGTACCCGTTCAAAACGGTCAACTAAATCAGCTGATTATTTCAAAAGTATATAAGTATTCAGAAGCCTGGAACAGAGGGCTAAAAAAGAATCAAAAAGTAATATCAGTAGACGAAATTGAAGTTGAAGATCTCGAAAGTTTAAAAGAACTTGTTAGTGAAAATTTAAATAAGAATAAGGCTGTAACTATTGAAGTGCTTGATGAAAACAACGCCCGTGGTTACATAGAATTGAAAGATAATTGATGAAAAATATTTACAGAAATGCTCTGATGTGCGTAGTGCTTTTAACGATTGCATGCTCAGGAGCGAGTGAAGTAACTAACAAAAATACGTCAACAACCAACGCTCTTTATCCATCATGGTATGGTGCTTATGAGTTTTCATCTGATACTTCGGGCTTTTATGCCAGAGCAACAGCAGTTTCATCTGATTCAGAAACAGCAAAGTCAAGAGCTGAAAAAGAGGCCCGAGCTTTACTGGAAAGCTACATTGCTAAAGAATTAGAAGATGTAAGATCTGAACTGGAAAGAGATGGCTCAAACATAGTTAAAGAACCGAATTTTATCTTGATGCTTCGAAATGCTCATTATAAAATAGAAGAAAAAGCTACAATCACACATTCAGAATCAGCAATAAATGCAGGTTCTTACAGAGGCTTTGCAAGGGTTGAAATCGGTAAGCAGGAAGTAGGGGAATTGATTGAAACTGGTCTTGGTTCTAACAACAGATACCAAAAAGAATTTACAGAGTCGGCAGGCTTCGAAGATTTTATAAAGTAATAAAACTACATAGTTATGCAGTGAATTGTTTTTTGGATATAATTTTATTATTAGTTACTAACTATTAATAAAATTTGGGTTACTATGAAAAAAGGGGATAAATCGATTGTGATTCTTGCAGCTATTGCTATAATAGTGATAGCAGTGAGTTTAACTGTAATTTTTAATTCAGCTTTAAAAAGAGGAGTTCAATACACTGAAAAAACCGACTTTGAACTTTATCATGAATTCAGTGACACTCTTCAGGTTTTTGTAAAATCAGGAAATAAACCACTAAGAGGTGCTTTTTGTGAGAAAATATTTTGTGGTGAAGATGATTTTATCTCAAGATTACCTAGCTCATCTGAAAAAGATAAATCAGAAGTAAGTCATTTTAAATCAGGTGACCGTTTGGTTATTAGGAGAATGAAATTAGGTAGAGATACTTTAGGGTTAGCACTAAGCTTGTCATCAAAAAAGTATACTGTTGTTGCTCCTTTAACTTATACAGAATATCATCCTGATTATCTCCAACTGGTAATTCAAGTAGATGGATTAATCTCAAAGCCAGAGCCCGTAGACCTTCATGTTACAGGCCATATTTGTGATCCAGACGATCCTAGATGCTCAGGTGGTGGCTGATCCTAGGTAAATTAATTAAAATGAAAATACTTTTTCTATTCGCGTTATCCTTTTTTCTTATTGAAGGTCCCTTGTACTCCCAAAGCGTTCCTATTTATCAATATTATTCTGAAGATGATCACGATGCGCATCAACAAAATTGGGATGCAGTGCAAGATACTAACGGGTATATATATATTAGCAATGGAGAGGGGGTACTCAAATATGACGGGAAAAATTGGAAACACATACATATAGGGAATACAGGAAGAAGTACTTCATTATTTGTTAGCTCAAAAGGCCATATTTTTGCTAATGGACAATATGATTTTGGTTTTCTAGAGCCTGATTCGCTAAATCAACTTGCTTTTCGATCTATTTCTGATGCCGAAAACGTATTAAATGCAATTTTCGAAGTTTACGAAATAGATGGAAAGATTTACAGCAGAGGGATAGATAGGTTCTTTATATATAGCGATGGTATTTTAGAAACCTATCCATCTACTCACGGTGACTTAAAAGGTTCTTTTAAGTATGGTACCTCAGAGTTAATTGTACTTTCTAATTCGGGACTATTAAGTTTTTCCGAAGGCAAATATCAAATTCTGAAAGGGAGTGAATATCTTGGAAATGACATACTCAAATTCGGATTTAGTATAGGTGACAATGAATACCTTTTAGGAATGCGAAATCATTTACTTTTAAAATTTCGGAATAATAGATTTGAAAAATTTGAAACAGAAATAGATGACGAGCTAAAGAAAAACCAAATTTATGATGGGATAAAACTAGGAGATCAATATGTTATAGCTACTCTTTTAGGAGGAATTTACTTTATTGATTTGGAAGGAAATCTTATTAATAAGATAGATGAAGAATCCGGATTAATAACGAATTCAGTGTATGATCTGTTTATTGATGAAGAAGAAAATCTATGGGTCAGTTTAGCAAATGGTATACAGAAGTTTAATTACGGAAGTAATCTAAGAAAATTTGAGTTGGGGGGAGCTGAAAGAGAGGTAATTCTGGATGTAAAGGCCTCTGAAGAGAATGCTTTTATAAAAACTTTTACAAATATATTTAGATTAAAAGATGGTAGTTATGAGTCTTTAAGCCTTCCATTTGAGATTAAAAACACTCAGTTATATATGCATAGAGATACACTTTACATTCTACCATTTTCGGGTGGAGTATATACTTGGACAGAAAATGAGAAGCTTAAAAAAAAATGGGATTCCACCGAAAGGTTTACTCCAATTGAGACCAATGATTATAACAAAGATCCTTCCTTTTTTTCAACCAACAGAATTCTAACTCTTGGCAGTAAAGAGAACAAAGTTGAAAATATTGACCACCAGTTAATATTTTCTAAAGCTGTAAAAGTCTTTGAAAATATATTTTTTTTAGAACGTGAAAAAGGAGTCTATAAATACTCAAATGGAGATTTAAAAAAAATTGAAATTTCTGATGCTAAGTTTAGCGAACAGAAAATAATTTTTAATGACATTTCTGTTAATTCATCAACAATCTTTTTGGGAGTTGAGGGAATGGATGGAATGTCTGGTCTTTTTGAATTAGATAGTGATAAAGAAATCTTTAAAAGGTCAAAATTTCTTGCAGAACAGGATAAAGAATTATCTCAAAAGCAAGTCTTCTTAATTGAAAACTGTCCATCCGGAAGTATTTGGTTCGGAAATGATCGTAAAATAAAATATGCTTCCAAGGTAGAAAACAATTTTTCTATATCGAATTCTCCTTTTCAAATTATAGGTGAAGATGATGACATTTATAGTATCTCTTGTACAAATAAAGGAGTTTGGTTTGGCGGAGTTAATGGTGTCTATTATTTGGATAACGATGAATGGAATTATGAAAAATCTTTTAAAACGAATATTACAGGTGTTTTCATCCAAAACGACTCTTTAATTTACGGCTCTCTTGGAGAACCTGTGAAACCAATTATTCTACCCTATAAAGATAATGAGTTGAGATTCTCTTACGCTGCGGCAAGTTATATCGATGAAACCAGGAATACCTATCAGGTAAAACTGGAAGGTTTCGACAATTCATGGAGCTCCTGGTCTTCCGAAACTCAAAAAGACTATACCAATATTCCTGAGGGAACGTATACCTTTAAGGTGCGAAGCCAAAATGTATATGAACATGAAGGGATACCCGATGAATTTGCTTTCACTATTCTTCCTCCCTGGTACCGTACATGGTGGGCATATTCGCTGTATGTGATAATGATAGCGGGAATGTTATATGGCATCTATAAGATCAGAATAAATCAAATCTTAAAAATTCAGGGAGTGCGAAACAGAATAGCGGATGATCTGCACGATGATCTATCCGGTACCCTGATAGGAATCAGTAATTTTGCTAAAGCGATTACAAAAAATCCGGATAAAGACACCCGGGAACGATTTATCGGGTTAATTGAAAAAAGTGCCGATGAAGCAAAAGAAAAAATCAGTGATATCGTATGGACCATTAACCCAACCCACGATGAGTGGACTAATTTCTTAACCAAATGTCGTCGTCATGCCTCAGATATTTTTGAAGCTCAGGACATAGAATACGCACTTGAAATGGATGAAAGTATTCCGGGGCAGCTGGAAATGGAGTTAAGAAAAAATCTTTGGTTGATATTTAAGGAGATCATAACCAATATTATAAAACATGCTGATGCTGAATACGTACTTATTCGTTTTACAACAGAATCGGGAAAACTGAGTATTACCATCAGAGACAAAGGAAAAGGATTTGATATAAATGCTCTTAAAAGCGGAAACGGGATAACTAATATCACAAAAAGGGTAGAAACTATCGGCGGAACCGTTAATTTGGAATCAAAAATTTCAGATGGAACAAAATGGAATATTGAAATTCCTTTGTGAAACCACATTATCATGTAGCTAATTACAGATCGAGTTTAGATATATTAAAATAAAACTTAATCAGATATGGAAAAGATAATCAAGGTTGGGATAATTGAAGATAATCCCTATATGAGAGAAGGCTGGGAAACGTTTATTGACCTGGAAAAAGATATGTGCGTAATTGGTAGTTATGAATCTTTTGAAGAGGCCTGGGAATCTGAGGAACTGAAAAAGTGTGATCTTATTATAATGGACATAGAACTACCCGGAGCATCAGGGATTGAAGGAGTTGAGAAAATAAAACAAGAAGGGCTGGATATTGAAATAATAATGGCTACAGTTTTTGATGATGATGAGAACATTTTTAACGCAGTTAAAGCTGGAGCAGTAGGTTATTTACTTAAAAAAACTTCTCCGGAAGATATGGTAAAAGCAATAAGGCAGGCTTTTAAAGGTGGGTCTCCTATGACTCCTAATATTGCCAGAAAAGTGATCAGAACCTTCCATATAAAATCTCTTCCACCTGATAAACAATTATCAGAGAGGGAACTGGAAATACTTCGTGAACTAGCCACAGGAAGGTCTTACGCTGAAATCGGAAAGAAGATCTTTTTATCTGTGGATGGCGTCCGGCATCATATCAGAGGTATTTACAAAAAACTGGAAGTTAACTCCAGAACCGAAGCTGTTACCAAAGGCATAAACCGAAATCTTATTGCAGTTTAAGATTTCAGGATAAATCACATAAAACCTGAATATATCAATTCCTTTTAGTATTCTGTTTCTAGTTAAAAATCTAGGACAATTTTTAGGATATTTGGTATGATAAGATTGATTTTGGGCATCATTCTTAGTTCAATTACTATTGGGCTAAATGCGCAGCAAATAACAACAAGGCCACCTTCGCCTCATCAATTATATCTGCAACTCCAGGATCGCATAAACTCTGCAAACAGCCCTGATACCATTGTGGAACTCTATACCACTTATGCATTACAAAATTTAAGGTCAAATCCGGATTCTACTATATCTGCCATTAAAAAGATGTCACAGATAGAGAACCTTCCATTTGCAAAGCGACAAGCTCACATTAGTTTTATTGAAGCAAATTTATACAGTCGCCCAAACCCTGATTCAGCTTTAATTTTAGTGGAAAAATCTATTGGTTTATTTAATGAACTCGATGAGTTAAAAAAAATACCGGGTCTTTTAAACCTGAAGTCACGGATACTCGGCCAGAAAAATGAGCATTTAAAAGCAGAAGATGCATTAATTGAAGCTATTGAGATAGTACAAAGTAATCCTGAAGATTTTGATGATCTGGAGATGAATAATCTGCTCAATGCTCTGGCGGGAATTTATATGCGTGTGGGGGCAACGGATATTGCTATCAGCCGATACAGACAAATGCTTGAAATAGAAACATCAAAAGACAGAGAGTGCAGGGTTAGGATGGGGATAAGTAATGCCCATAAAGCAAATCAAATGTATGAGGAAGCTAAGTCATTTTTAGAACCTTGTCTCGATGAGCCGGAAATTCCGATATTTGTTCAGGTTGCCATTAATAAGAGCTATGCCGATCTGGAAAAGCAACTTGGTAATGTTGATGAAAGGCTGTTCTATCTGAAAAAAGCAATGGCTGTGCAAGACAAAACAAGAAGAAAGGATATAACAGCATATCTTTTTCTTGCAGAAACCTATTTTGATAAAAATGAATTCGCTAAATCTGATTCAGTACTAGCTTTAATAACGGATAGAGAACTTCAACGTGAGCAAACTTTTACCCAAATTCATGTTCATATATTGCAAGCTAAGCTTCTTAAGCAAAACAATGAGTTGAAACCCGCTTTATCTGTTCTGAAACAAACTTTGGAAATTCTTAAAAGAGTACCTCCTAGTCCACTCGAAACGGATGTAAACCTACTACGCGCCGAAATTTATAACGAACTCGGAGATAATGAGAAGGCATATGAGATATCTAAGAACACTCAGGCAACTACTGAACTGATAAGAGAAAGGGCGAAAGTAAGAGAAGAAGCGAATTCAAAAGTTCGGTTTCAAATGAGGGCAAAAAACCGGGAACTAGCTGATGTAACCAATGAGTTGGGTACTGTTAAAACCAGAAATGCTCTTATAATTATTCTGTTGTTATTGCTGTCAGCTTATATTTTATATCGTTACAGAGTTCACTTTTTACTTAAGGAAGAACGTACAAGAAACAAGATTGCAAGAGATTTGCATGATGATTTAAGTGCAACATTAAGTAGTATCAGTTTCTTTAGTGAAGCAGCTAAAAGAGAAGATTCCAATGGTCCCAACAGATTTCTTCAGAGAATTGATGAAAGCGCTGTGGAAGCTAAAGAAAGAATCAATGACATAATTTGGGCTATAGATCCGGGTAACGACGATTGGGAATCTTTTCTAACAAAATGTAAACGGTTCTCAGCAGAAATGTTCGAAAGCAAAAATATAGCTTACAAAATAGACATAGATACAAAAGCCGAAATACCCATCAATATTAAAGCCAGAAAAGATTTATGGCTGGTATTCAAAGAAATCATAACAAATTTGGTTCGTCATTCTGAATCTTCGAATGCAAAAGTGATCTTTAAGTCAACTAAAGAAAGGTTTATACTTATAGTTGAAGATGATGGCATTGGATTTGATACCCAAAAAAATTATAAAGGAAAAGGCTTATTCAATATTAAAAAACGAGTATCATCAATAAGTGAAAATGCTAATCTGATTCTGGAGTCTGAACCTGATAAAGGAACCAGATGGGAACTTACTTTAATGGCAAAATGAATCGGATTAAAGATCCGTTTATTTCTGTATTTTCCAGTAATCGAATATGACGTTAACTCTAATGATTTATTAGTACTCTAGAAATACTTCAGACAGGGTTCTTGGATGCTTAATAGTCTGCTGAACAAAATAAATCAAAAGTACTAAATAGATTAAGAGACTGAATTATAACTACCCGTTTCGGTAGTTACTTTTATATGCTAAAGTATTTAATTCAATTATGATTAAGATTTCAATAATTGAGGATAACAAATATATGCGTGAAGGATGGGAAACCATTCTTGATTTCGAAGCAGATTTATGTGTAATAGGGACATATGGAAGCTGTGAAGAAGCTTTGGAAGAAAACCAGCTGGGAAAAAGTGATCTGCTTTTATTGGATATAGAACTTCCGGGAATGCATGGAACAGAAGGGGTGAAAGTTTTTAAAGAGAAATATCCTAACCTGATTACTTTAATGGTTACTATGCATGATGAGAACGAAAAAATTTTTACTGCTTTGAGAAACGGAGCTGTTGGTTATCTGCTAAAGAAAACCTCTCCGTCAGAACTTATCGATGCAATTAAAATTGCTGTGGATGGTGGCTCCCCCATGAGCCCTAATATTGCCAGAAAAGTAATTTCTTCCTTTCAAAAGAAACAGGATCTGGACGTTGATCTCACCGAAATGGAGCAGGAGATTCTTACAGAACTTGCTTCAGGCCTTTCTTATAAAGCTATTTCCGAAAAGATATTTTTGTCTGTGGATGGAGTGCGATATCATATTCGTAATATCTATCAAAAACTGGAAGCGAAGAACAGAGCAGAAGCTGTTGCTAAAGGTATTAGCTACAACTTAATTAAATCCTGAAATACTACATGAAACGGTAGTGAGATTTCCCGATCTCATTATTAGAATGGATTGAAGCCTGAACAGGCATTAAAACATAATTCAATTCATTCGCGATGAAACTCTTAAAAGCTACCATTCTTATCATTTTTCTAGGGACTGTAGGGGCCAATATTAATGCGCAGACAAGTATTTCCGGAAACATTACCACAAACACTACCTGGACCACAGCCGGTAGTCCTTACGTTATAGTAGGGAGCACAACCATTACTAGTGGAGATACTTTATCCATTGAAGATGGTGTGGAAGTAAAATTCGATAATGGAACTCAGCTTACCGTTTCAGGGGCGTTGGTTGGAAATGGAGTTACATTTACTGCAAACACAGGAACTTCAAGAGGTGCCTGGAATCGCATAATCACCAATTTTGCAACAAGTTGGATACACTTAAGAAATTCAACTCTTCAGTTTGCAACAGATGCCATTTATGTAGGAGCAGGTGAAGTTCGGCTTGATACTGTTACAATTAGTGATTCTAATCGTGGAGTAACGATCACTCAGAATACAAATACAACAATAAACGGTTCTACTATTACTAATACTGAATATCCAATCAATATAGCATCTGAGGGATATATCGCTTATGAAGGAACCAATGATTTTACAGGCAACGACAATGATGTAGTATACCTGAGTCATGCTTCTAACATTGATGTTAATTTTACGCTTGAAAATCCGGGTATTCCATATTTACCAAGTGGGACAAAGTATGTTACTCCCGGAGATACTTTAACGATAAAAAAAGGAAATATTTTAAAGTTTAATCAAAACCATCAACTATACACCCAGAATGGAGGAGTAATTATAGCTGAAGGTAGTGAAGCAGAACCTATCTACTTTACTTCAAATCGTAATGATAACATTGGCGGAGATACTAATAATGATGGTACAGCCTCAGTTCCCGGTAACAGAGACTGGTATGGTGTAACAATAAACGGTAAATCAACAAGCAGTTCTTTTAAACATGTGAATGTGAGTTTTGCAGGATATGTACCTCATTCAAGCAGTTCAGGTTTCCAGGGTGGAATTACGTTAGTAGATAATAATTCTCCGGTTGACAGTAGCACATTCAATAATAACTATTACGGAATTGTACTCAGAGATAGTTCAGATGCGACTATCACAAATAATACGATTGGAAGTAGTGGAGTGGTTCCTGTAGCATTAACTTTTGATAGTGAACCTACCTTTACTAATAATTCTTTTTCATCTGCAAACAATGAATATGATGCTATTGGGTTAATAGGAACTACCATTACGGGAAGTAATTATCTTCCAAAAAGGAATTTTACATCTATTCCAAACGTAACCTATTTGCTACTTAGAGAACTATATGTGGACACCGGTGCAACTTTAGAAATTGAACCCGGAGTTGTTATTAAATCAACAGGATCAGGAATCAGAGTAAAAGGAACACTGACCAGCGATGGTACTTCTGCAGATCACATCGTTTTTACCTCAGTAAAAGATGATAACGTAGGAAATCCGAATGACACCAATAAAGACGGAAATAACACAGTTCCCGGGAATTCGGATTGGAGAGGGATTGCTTTGGGAGAAGACTCAGATGCCTCTGTGATCGATTATAACGAGATCAGATACGCTTATTATAATACAAGTTTTCAATATGGCTCATCAGGTTCTACGATCTCTCCACGAGGTGCTTTAAATTTATATAATGCAGATGTTTCAGTTACTAACTCTGTAATTGGCAATACACGTGATTTTGCAATTGACTCAAGAGGAACTTCTGCTCCAACGATCACAAATAATTCATTTACGAATACAGGATCTGTTCCCGTAGCGCTTGACCTTTCTTCAGATCCGACATTTAGCGGAAATACTTTAGCAAATGCCGGCTTGGTTGCAATAGGCTACCATGGGGGAACTTTCAATAATGATGGGATAATCAGAGCCAGAACGTTTGCAGGATATGACAATATCACTTCGGTTCTTTTATCAGATATTACAATCGCAAGCGGTACAAAATTAACTATCGAGCCCGGTACAGTGATCAAATCTCAATCAGGACCTTTTGGTGGATTAACTCTTAGAGTAGAAGGTGCTTTAGATGCAACCGGAACTCGGGATAGTTTAATCTACTTTACTTCTATTTTTGATGATCAGGTTGGCAACCCATTAGATACTAATAATGATGGGGGAGGATCTTCACCGGGTGCAAATAACTGGGGAGCTATTCGTTTTATGGGTACTTCTGATGATGCAAATTCAGAAATTTCTAATGCGGAACTAAGATATGGGAAGCATGGAGTAATTTTCACAGATGCAGCTCCAACTATTGATAATGTAACAGTACTTTCATGTGGTCTGTACGGTTTTGGAATTGAAAGTGGTTCTAATGTTTCCATAAATAATTCTACCATTCAAAATTGTGGTTGGGAACCTATAGCTATAAGCTCAAATGCACTTCCAACGTTTTCAGGTAATACTTTTAACGGGAATGGATCTAATGCAGTGGGCATTTTAGAAGCGAACTCGTTTCATAGCTCAAGTGGGGTCAATACTGGGAATAAATTTTTTGATACACGGGAAACAATTTCATCTGATGTAACCATTTCCCCATATACAGTTGCAGGATTTGCCAACATTCCATTTATAACCAGAAATAGATGGACAGTGGGAGCAAATGCTACAGTTACAATTGATCCTTTATCTGTGTTTAAAGGAGATGATGTTTTGTATGTAGATGGTGCATTGAGAGTACTTGGAACTGAAACTGAACCGGTAATATTCACTTCATATAATGATGACAGTGCAGGCGGAGATTCAAACAATGATGGAAATAATACTGTTCCTGACAGGGGGCAATCTGCACAAATCCAATTCAGAGCATCTTCTTTAGATTCTGCAAATTTGGTTAAAAATACCGAGTTCAGATACCCTAATAATCCTATTCGATTTATTAATGCCGGTGGTACGATAGACAGTTCTTTAATTCAATTAAGTTCAGGAGATGCAATAGACATCTCAGGAAACGCAGATCCAGTTATCACTAATAACAGGTTTGAAAACATAGGAAGACCGAGTAGTTTTTTTAGAAAACATTCTGTTTATATGGATATGTTTTCAAATCCTACTTTTTCGGGAAATGTAGAATCCAATGTGTCTTTTAAAGGATTGGCTATAAAAGGAGGAACATGGGGTAGCGATGCAACACTTCCTTTTCGTTCATTCGCGGGAACTGACAGTATTACCTATCATATGACATCTGGAATTACTATTCCTTCGGGATCTAAAATTACTATTCCGGATGGAATGGTGTTGAAAAGAGAAACTCAGTATGGTGCCAGTAGAAAAAGTTTCAATATGTTTACGGTAAATGGTGCATTGGAAGTAGCCGGTACTAATTCAAATCCTGTTATCTTTACATCTGATACGGATGACAGCTATGGACAACCGGCAGATATTTACGGTAATGGATCTGTTGATGAAAATGATGACTACAAATCAGGGCATTGGATTATTTATAACGCTACAAGTAATGATACAAGTAACATTATTAACAATGCGATTTTTAAATTTGGAACAGAAGCCATTGTTGCAAATAGTGCGAATCCAACAATAAAAAACTCAACGTTTGAGCAAAATAGATATGGAATTTCACTTACGGGGGTTTCAGAGCCATTTGTTGAAAACAACTCTTTCCATAATCTGGATTTCACTCCGTTATTGATTTCACTAGTTTCTTACCCACAAACAGTTTCAGGAAATGAAATGAGCGGAAGTACATACAAGGCAATCGGAGTACGTACTGAGACATTAGTTCAGGATATAACTCTTGAAAAGCGAACTTTTGGGGGAAAAGTTGGGATTCCTTATTTCTTCACAGGAACATACACAGTCGGAACCGGAGCTGTACTCACAATTGCGCCGGGAGTAATAAATAAATTCAGAAATGGACAGCTCAGGGTACAAAAGGGGCTTATTGCTGAGGGTGGAAGCACCCCGGATAGCATGATCGTTTTCACTTCTATATTTGATGATTTTTATGGAGGTGACACTAACGCTGATAGTAATGCAACGCAACCAAATATTAACAATTGGAGCGGAATTGATTACGAAGGAACCTCTCTTCCTGCAGAATCCAGAATTAATTATGGAATTATCAAATATGCCAGAGGTGGAGGTTCTCTTGCCGGCATTTTAGCTGATAATTCCAGCCCTACCATTTCAAATTCAATCATAGCTAATAATGCTCGTGGTATTCAGGTATTTGGTTCAGGAAATCCAACTATCACGAATAGTGACATTACCGGTAATACAGAATATGGAGTTTTTAATCGCGATAAAACCTTCACCATTGATGCTACCAATAACTGGTGGGGTAATAATTCAGGCCCAACTCATACTACCAATCCAACCGGAACAGGTGATGAAGTCAGCGATGGAGTTGATTTCGGGGCATTCACAGGAAGTGGAGCTTCAAACCCTATCCTTGGTGACGTTTCTTTGAATGGAAAAGTACAATCTTTTGATGCTTCGAAAATTCTGAGAGTCGCTGCTTCTTTGGATACCTTGAACAGTAAACAACAAAAAGTAGGCGATGTTTCAGGCAATGGAACTGTAAGTGCTATGGATGCCTCTTTCATTCTTCAATATGTGGTAGGATTAATAGAAGCCTTTCCTGCTGAGCTTAATTCCAAGCAACGTTATGATATAAACACCATTGAAGGTACCGAAGATATGATTCTGAGTTTAGGTGAACCAGTTCCTTTAAATGAAACAGAATTCAGTGTTCCGGTTTATATCGATAACGTACATTCCCTTTTCTCGTCAGAAATTGAGATCGACTTCGACAACAATAACCTAGAATTGATAAAGTCTGATCTTTCTTTAATAGTCAAAGATGCATCAGTATCAGAAAATCACAATGCAAACGGTCGGTATTCTCTGGCAATTGCATCAACAAAAGCAATTTCTGAAAGCGGGGAGGTTGTTTCTTTAACATTCAGACTAAAAGATGAGAATTCGTCACCATCACTATCAGTTTTACGATTTCAGGCAAACGAAGTTGATTTGACTGCAACAACCGTTGGTAATGAAGATGTAGTACTGAATGTACCTGATGAATTCAATTTATATCAAAACTATCCGAATCCATTCAATCCTTCTACAACTATTGGTTTTGATGTTCCAAATGGAAAGACACAAATCAGACTCGAGATCTATAATATTTTGGGTCAAAGAGTAAAGACACTCGTAAATGATGTGTATTCAGCAGGCAGGTATAAAGTAACCTGGGATGGAACAAATAATATAGGAGGCAGAGTAAGTACCGGAGTGTATATCTACAGAATTCAAGCCGGCGATATTGTACAGTCAAAAAAACTAACCTTCATTAAATAATTGATGATAAAGGGAATCAAATTCCACTTAAAATCATCGAGGTATAAGTTATGAGACTAAGAATACTCCAAACAATTAAAGCTATGACGGTAGCGATTATTATTTCGCTACCGGCTAATGCACAGGTTGGTTTAACCTTTGAAAGATTTGGCACTGAAGCCGGATTTATAGAAGGTGATACAGTAAATGTTTCAGTTTTTTCTGATTCAAGCTTGACCGGTAAAGGTGCTTTAGCCTTCACTTCAAGGATAACATATGATGATCGTTTTGCAATTCCAATTGCTGTTAAAACCGATAGCACTATAATTAAAGATGCAGGTTGGTCTTTAACTTCGAATTTAACTGATGCTGAAGAAATTACTTTGGCAGCTGCCGGTACCAGTGAATTATCAGGTTCCGGTCGGTTGTTTTCCATTGATTTTGTAATGATTAGCCCGGGTACAGCTTTTCTATACTTGGACAGGCAGAACACCTTTTTTAATGAAAGGGTGGATGATATTCCAATCATTTACAACAATGATTATGGACAGATTTATGCAGCTACCAAGCCGATTATAAATGTAAGTCTTGCAAAGAGCGCAGTTATTGTTTTGGGAGATTCAGTACAAGCTTCGGTGAGTGGTCAGGAAGATCCTACAATCTGGTCTGTAACTGATACATCTCTAGCCTCAGTTAAGCAAAATGGCATAGTTCAATCCAAAGCATACGGAACAGTTGGAGTAGTAGCTGAAGATAATCGGGGAATAAGAGACACGACGGATTTAACGATTTTAGGTTTTGAACTCAGCGGTAAAGATACTACTAACTTTCAGGGTCAGGAAGCTTCGATGATAATCCGAACTACGGATTTAACTTCCCTGAATGCTCAGTCCGGTTCATTTTTCCTGAATATCCCAACATCAAACTTCGAAGTTCTTAGTGTAGATAAAGGAACAATTTTAGATGCAGGAGCTTCACTTACTTATGGTGTTCAGAATGATGGAATTTCTTTTGCATTTGCTCAAACCTCCGATATTGTTGGTGAAGGAATTCTTCTTGAAGTAAAATTACGATTTTCAGAAACCCAAACATTTTTCTACGGAGCTTCTTTTAGTGATGTTTTAATCAACGAGAATATTGATGGAAGGGGGCGATCATTTACGGTACGATCGACTTCTTTACCGTCTTTGAGCATAAGTAATAATACATTGCCAAAGTATTTGGTTGGTGACTCACTTCAATTCTCGGTTTCCAATAATACAGGTCCGATCCAATGGGATGTTACCAATCCTGATTTAGCAACAATAGATACATCAGGCAAACTAATTTCCATAAAAGGAGGTTCATTCAGGGTAACTGTAGAGGACTCTATTGGTTCAGAGGCGCAATCAAGAGAATTTACTTTCTATGACACTGAAGTTGATCTAGCAGACACTTCCATGTTGGTTTCAGATACACTTTACTATCCGGTGTTTACAGAAAATGTTGAGAATTCAAATTCCTCAATTATTTCGGCTGAGTTGCTATTCACTTATACAGATTCGCAACTCAATTACTTGGGATATTCTTCAACAGGTGCAGAGACAGAAGGATGGAGCTTCGCTGAAAATCAAATATCTGATAACCAAGTTAAGCTTGTTGGTGGTGGAGCCAATGCTGTTTCATCAAGTGGAGAACTAATTTATTTGATTTTTAAAGCAGATACTTCAGTTAATTCAGACAGAACAAGTTTTCTCACTTTAAATGAGGTTCTCCTGAATGAAGGATCACCGAATGTCTTAAAAAGTAACGGTCAGATTTTCATCTCAACCAAACCTTTAACTCCTGATTTAATTTCACCAACGAATGGAGAACAAAATCTATCTCTGAATACGATTTTGGATTGGTCTAACGCGGTTGGTGCAGAATCTTACGACGTGCAATTATCTACAGTAAGTAATTTTTCTTCTACATTAATTGATACAAGTGATGTACTTACTCATCAAATTAATGTAAACGAACTTACAGGAAGTACTACTTATTTTTGGAGAGTCAGATCAGTAAACTCAAGCGGAATGAGTAATTGGAGCCAAACCTGGTCATTCAGAACACAAGATCCAATTCCTGAATCACCGGCACTGACTAGCCCATCTGATAATGCGACGGATCAGCCGCTGACAACAATTGTAAGATGGAATAGTGTTACTTATGCCAGCAATTATCGAGTTGAATTATCAAGTGATTCACTTTTTTCAACTACATTGTTAGATAGTACCACTAGTAATTCTCAAACATCCATGTTGTTGCCTGATCTGGATTATGATATCAAATACTTTTGGCGCGTTTATGCATCTAATGCAACAGGGGAGAGTGCAGCCAGTTCTTCCAGAAGTTTTATTACTGAAGATGGATTGCCGGATGTACCACAGTTAACATCTCCGGTAAACAATGCAACAGATCTTGATACGCTGGTGAGTTTCCAATGGAACACGGCGAATGATGCAGAAGCTTATGAAATTCAGGTGGCAACAGATTCGGAATTCAACATCCTCTTTTTTGAGGATAGCCTGAGTGCTACCATGGTTGATGATATAAAATTTGAATTTGCCAGTTCGTACTACTGGAGAGTCAGAGCTGTAAATTCGGTTGGAGAAAGTGGCTGGACTTCAGTAAGAATTTTTTCTGTTAGAGAACAGGAACCGGAAATCCCCCAACTTCTATTACCTGCTGATGATGAGGTTGATGTTGATACCTTAACAACATTTGTCTGGAACAACGCTGAAAGAGCGAACTCATATACACTTGAAATTTCTACAGACAGTCTTTTTGGTAATTTTTTCTTAGAAGAGAATACATCAGACACTACAGAAAATGTAGGAGGGATGGAATTTCAGAAAGAATATTTCTGGAGGGTGAAATCTTCAAATTCAGCAGGGGAAAGTGAATACTCAACAGTAAGATCTTTTACTGTTAAAGCAGAAGATGCATCAGTTCCCGAATTACTAAGTCCTGTTAATAATGAACAAAACGCAGAGCTTTCACCTGATTTTATCTGGAGTATTGCTCAGGGTGCTACTAAATATGAGTTTCAGCTTTCATCTGTGTTGGACTTTTCTTCATTAAATGAACATCAAATTATTACAGATACCACATTTAGTCTGAATTCAGATCTGAATTACGAAACTCAATACTTTTGGAGAGTTCGTGGGATTGGAGTGAGCGATACCTCTGATTGGTCCCCGGTGTTTAATTTTAAAACCATAGTTGATAAGCCACAAGCTCCGGTTTTGGTTTCACCTGAAGATGGATCTGTGGATTTAGATATCACTTCTATATTCAAATGGACTTCAGTCAAAAACGCTGAATCTTATACACTTCAGGTTTCAGAAGTAAGTGATTTTACAACTATGTTTTTTGAATCAACGCTTATTGACACCATGGATACGGCTGGAGATTTTAATTATCAATCTGTTTATTACTGGAGAGTAAAAGCTTCAAATTCCACCGGTGACAGCGATTATTCAACTACCTTTTCATTTACTGTAAAAGCGGAAGACCCTTCTGTTCCCGAACCTCTGTCTCCGGAAAATAACAGTGAAAATGTGAGTGTCTCTCCGGAATTTATCTGGAGCAATGCACAAGGAGCCGTTAAATATGAATTTCAGCTTTCGGATGATGTTCAATTCAATACAACTCTGGTCTCTGATGTTTATACAGACACAACAACCGGAATCAATTTTGATCTGAATTTTGAGTCTACCTACTTCTGGAGAGTTCGTGGAATTGGTGCTGCTTCGGATTCTTCAGATTGGTCTTCTGTTATCACTTTCACAACTACTCCTGATATTCCGAATACTCCGGTTCTGATTAGCCCGGTTGATGGAGCCAATGATCTGGAAGTGCAAGAACAATTTACCTGGAGTATTGTTGAATCAGCAGAAGAGTATAACATTCAAATTTCAGAGAATAATGCGTTCAGTACGATACTTATTGACTCTGCTTTATCTGACACATCAATAATTATTGAAAGTTTCGAATACGAAAATACTTACTACTGGAGGGTTAGTGCGAGAAATACAGCCGGAGAAAGTGAATACTCAGTAATCCACTCTTTTACAATAAAAGAAGCTCCGGAAAGTGCCCCGGTTATTTCAAGCGCTTTAGGGCAAATCTCATTGGAAGAGGATTTTGGGAAATATTTTGTCAAAAGTATGGATTCAGTATTTACCGACAATGAGTCTTCTGATCTGGCTTATGAGATCGTTTTTAACTCTGAGAATATAAATGCGAATTTAAATACAGATTCACTTTTTGTTTCTTCTGTACAAGATTCTAACGGTGTTAATCAGGTGGTAGTAAAAGCTACCGATCCGGGTGGTTTGTTCGTATACGACACACTTACTGTGGATGTGCTGTCTGTGAATGATATTCCATACTATGAGAATCTTGTAGATACCGTGTCATTTACTGATAAATCTCCGGGAGAATTTAACTTCGCAGGCAAAGTTTTTGACGTTGAAACGCCATTTGACGAGCTTACTTTTTCAGCTTCAGTTACGCCTGAAGGAATAGCTTTTACATTAGATGCGGAAAACGGAGTTATCCAGCTTTCCTCAGACACTTATACCGGCGAAGGATTATTAAACTTTAAAACAACCGATGCAGATGGTGATTCAGTTTCTGTGGATATTATACTTGTTGTAACCATGTCAACCTCTAATGAGGGAGAAGGAGAATTTCCTACTCAATTTTCACTTTCCCAGAATTATCCGAATCCATTTAATCCAAGTTCAACGATCAGGTTTGGTATTCCGGAAGCGGCTGTTGTTAAACTGGAGGTTTATAATTTGTTAGGACAAAAGGTTAAATCTCTGGTTAATACACGAAAGTCGGCCGGTTATCATACAGTTACATTTGATGCATCTAACTTGTCATCAGGAATGTACATTTACAGAATTCAGGCAGGTGATTTTGTTCAGATCAAAAGAATGACATTGATCAAATAACAAAATCTTTTAAACATAAAAGCAATCTTAAAAAGCCAAAACTAAATGATCAAAATGGATCTATCAAATATTAGCCTTGTAATGTGTTTTGGAATCCTTTTCATTACAATCAATTCAAATTCAATTCAAGCACAAACCGATTTTATTACTACTTGGGAAATAACGTCGGCAAATGAAGAGATTAATATTGGAACAGTAGGGGGTTCTGAAATCACAGATTTTGATTTTACAATAGATTGGGGAGATGGAACTCAAGAATCTATAACTGGTGACGATCCTGATCCCACGCATACTTATTCAAGCACTGGTATCTATACGGTTACTATTTCAGGAACTTTTCCTTCCATAAATTTTAATGGTCAGGGTACTCCTCAGGCAATACGTACGGTTGAACAGTGGGGAGATATTGCTTGGGAAAGTCTCGAATTTGGCTTCGTGTTTGCATCTGATCTGACAATCAATGCATCCGATGCCCCGAATCTATCAAATGTGACATCTTTAAGAGGGATGTTTGTCAATTCAACAAATCTGTCCGGAAATTTTAGTAACTGGGATGTTTCGAATATTCAGGACTTAAGTCAAATGTTTATTGGTGCAAATAATTTCAATGAAGATATAAGCAGTTGGAATGTGAGTAACGTAACTAATATAAGTGCAATGTTCCGTGGTTCAGGAGCTGAAAGTAGTTTTAATGGCGATCTGAGCTCCTGGGATGTTAGCAGCGTAACCAACATGAGTGGAATGTTTGTAAGTTCGGAGTTTAATCAGGATATAAGTAATTGGGATGTTGGCAATGTAACCAATATGAAATCAATGTTTAACGGGGCCTCAAACTTTAATCAGGATGTGAGCAATTGGGATGTTAGCAGCGTAACAGATATGTCAGGTATGTTTTTTTCCGCTCAATCTTTTAATGGCGATTTAAGTAATTGGGATGTCAGCAGCGTTACTGATATGAGTGATATGTTCAGAGGTGCAACTAATTTCACTGATGGAGGAATTGGCAACTGGGACGTGAGTAGCGTAACAAATATGAATTTAATGTTTTGGTTTGCGCAAAATTTCTCAGCCGATTTAGGAAATTGGGATGTTAGCAAAGTATCCGACATGGGTGGAATGTTTCGGAATACAGCAAGTTTTGGAGGAGGAAATATCCAAAATTGGGATGTTGGTAATGTCGTTGATATGTCTTTGATGTTTTCAGAAGCTGCAACTTTTAATGTTCCCTTGAATAATTGGGATGTAAGTAATGTTACCAATATGGATAAAATGTTCTATGAAGCTCAGGCTTTTAATCAGAACCTGAATGGATGGGATGTTACAAATGTAGGAACTATGCAGGGAATGTTTGAAAATGCTTCCACATTTAATGGGGATATCAGTTCTTGGGACATCAGCAATGTAGAAGTGTTGGTAACTATTTTTTCAGGGGCGACAAGTTTTGATCAAAATTTAGGGACATGGGATATAAGTAAAGCGGCTCAAAACGGTTTCATAGAATCCATGCTTGACAACACGAATATGTCGGTAATTAACTTTGACAGCACGTTAATTGGATGGTATGATCTCGGACTTACACCTAATCCTATTATCGAATTTGATCCATTCTTTACTATTAATTTTGGAGGATCAGGATTAGAATATTGCAATTCTTCTTATGCTGTTGAATACTTCTCTGAAGAATTAGCCTGGGATATATCTGCAACCAAACAGCCTGGTTGTTTAACTTCTGTAAGGGTGATTTCGCCAATAAATAATTCCTTAGTTGCATATCCTGTACATCTTAAGTGGATCACAGATAGTCTTTCCGCTGAGGAACAAATTAAATTAGAGTTATCAACAGAAGAAACTTTTACTGCCCAGGAAAAGATCAGTAGTTATACTTTTAATCCTGATCCTGATTCTCTGCAGTTAACTAATCAGGATGTATTAGATGGCATAGATTACTATTGGAGAGTTCGAAAAGAACATATTTCAACTCAAGAAAGCAGTGAATGGGATTATGGCTCATTCAAAGTAAAACCGGAGTTCTTTAGGTTGATATCAGATTCCGTTTTTGTAAGAACACCCAACTCGGTTAATATAATGCTACATGCTACTGACCGAAATAATCTGGGATTGGACTTTCTTGACAAAGATTCTTTTGAGCTTCTTGAAGCAGGATCACCTATATCTCCAACAGAATCCAATTATCAGGTTTCAAAATTAGAAGGAATTCCTTTTTCACTACAAACAGTGCTTATGCTTGATAATTCATTAAGTATAGGGGAATCAAATTTAGAATTGATTAAAGATGCGGCTTCATTTTTTGTGGAAAATAAAATTCCGGAAATGGAAATAGCACTTTATGTTTTTGCTGATGGTAGAGAGTTAATTCTGGACTACACATCAAACACCGATTCTTTGTTGAACGCTATTGATGATATTTCTCTCACAAATATACCGGGAACAGATTTGTATTCTGCTGCAATAGAAGGTTTAAATTATTGGAATGATAAATACTCCTTAACAGATATAAATCAAGGATTTATGCTGTTATTTACCGATGGTCGTGATCTCGCAGGTCGTAGAACACTAAGTGATGTATTAAGTGTCCGAGGCAATAAACAAGTATTCACAGTTGGCGTTGAATTAGATCCTAATGATTTTGATAGAAACGCACTCGAACAAATTGGTAACGCAGGTACATTTATAGATACAGATTTTCAAAACCTTACAACGAGATTCGAACAAGTAAAAACTCGTCTTGAACTATTTAGTAAATCGTTTTATTGGCTTAATTATTCATCTGCGCGCAGAAGCATTAACAGTACTCTGGCTGTACGAATTAAAGACAATGTAAATACAGGATCAGATTCTGAAATAAGCACTACTTTTGATGCCAGTGAATTTTACTCAGTTCCTAGAGACATAATTGTAAATGGAAGTGCAGAAAACCCCTCAGGTATTTCATCAATAACTCTACCTGCCGATTCAACGATCGAAGTGAGTATTGAAACTGTATTTTCATACGATTTAGAACCTTTTTCATTTGAATTCTCTAACGACGATAAGCTAACGATTTCATCAAAGCCTGATAAGCCTTTTGTTTTTAATTTCTCAGCAGACGGAATTGACGGAGACGTCATAGAAGTTACTGTAACTGACACCGCTCAGAAATCACTCAATTTACAGAAAATACTAATGGTCACATTCACAAAGCCAACCTCTGTTTCTAATGAAATTGAAGATATAGAGATACCCAATATGTTCTCTCTGTCCCAAAACTACCCAAACCCATTTAATCCAAGTACAACCATAAAATTTGGATTGCCTGAAGCCGCCGTTGTCCAGCTTGAAATCTTTAACCTCCTCGGACAGAAAGTGCAAACGGTCCTCAGTGATCGTAAATCAGCAGGGTTCCATACCATTTCTTTTGATGCATCTAACCTGTCCTCAGGAATGTACATTTACAGAATTCAGGCAGGTGATTTTGTTCAGATCAAAAGAATGACGCTGATTAAATAACAAAACTACATAATCAGGTAGTCAAATAGTTCTGAATTTATACTATTCTGAATCAGGGGTATTGACCAACACGTTAAGTTCATCAAGAAACCCTGTTCTGAAAGACAGGGTTTTTTTGGTCAAAATATAGAGTCACAATTAATGATTATTACATGGTATTCCTGAATCAGGTCTTGGATTTTCAAGAGAATACTTTGATGTATATCTAATCCTGAACTTATAATCTTCACAGAGTTGCTCCATTGTAGATTTAAAAATAGGAAATGAATTAAAAAAGAATATATTATACAGTAATAGTTAAATACTATTGGGGTTAAGTATTTACAAAAGGGATATTTATGGAAGATGAATTGGGTAGCGAAAGTATAATAATTTCGGAGAAATCATTATCTGATAACAGGATTTCTGTAGATATTTCTGTTCAGATAGATCCTGATTTTCTGAAAGGAATCGAGCAGGATATTGACATTACTATTGAAGACCTGTTAAACAATAAAGCTCAAAAAATAGCAAGAGAGTTTGATTTTATTCTTTCCAAAAAAGAAGTTTTGGCATCGTTAACAAAACGAGAAGTTCAGGTTTTGAAGCTATTGGCATCCGGAAAAAATAACCCTGAGATAGCTGAAGTATTATTCATTAGCAGAAGAACGGTTGAACAACACAGAAAAAATCTCAACAAAAAACTAAATATTAAAAAGCCGTTTCAGATTATGAAATTTGCTTCTGCTTTCGAGTTGTTTTACTGATTCTTTTAGTTAAGAAATACCAAAGCTTTGGTATTTCAGATTATGGCTAATAATTACACATTTTTACTATTAATTCTTTTTAATAAAAAAAAAGAATTTAACACCAAATAACCTATCACTAAAGGGTACAACATGAAAAAACATATACTAAAACTATTCTTGTTTTTCGCCATACTTTTTGGGTTTACATACAATACTGTTGCACAAAGTGTAACTAAGTATAAAGATCGTGATGTGAGACCAAATAGTATTGTCGTTAAATATGACAACAAAGAGATAAAGGCCAAGGGATTAACAACAACTCCACAAATAATGGCAGCATCAGTAATGAATGAATTTGAAGCTGTTGTTACAGAATCTTTAAGCATATTAAATGCTGAAGAGTGGGAAGTTACGGGAGACCTTTCGAGTATTCTAAACAGATTAAATAGAATTCCGGGTGTAAAAGCATTTCCTAATTATGTTTACAGCAGGGAAGATTTAGAACCAACCATTCTCAATCAGAATGAGATAAATCGCCAACTAAAGCAAGAGTTGCACGGAACCAACAAAACACGTCCGTCAACAAAAATCAGCAAAAGCCTTAGTTTAGCAAATCTGAATTCTTTTACACCAATAAATAGAATTTATGACGAAAATTTTGATGACACTGCAACGGTTAATTCTCAATGGACTATTGTAGATTTTTTAGAAAGCGGTCAAGTTTGGTCACTTTCAGAACCCTCAGCAGGCGACTTTATATTTGAAGTTGTAGCGGATACATCTGCTAACTCTGATACATCTGGTACCGTTGACATTGCCACAGATTTATTTGCACCTCAATTTGATATGACTAATCTGGACACTACCAAAAGTTACCGGATGAGAGTAGAATTCACCAATGGTTTCTCAGGTGCTTTTATTGGGATGTTTTTTGAAGGTAAATCAGGGGCCAATCGTTTCTTTGATGTTTCCGGGTTTGATGAATTCTTCTGGGTGGATATTACAGAATTTGTTGGAGACACCTTAACAGCAGACATTTATGTAGAAAAATTCGGATCACCTGATGGTGAATTTATAGTGTCGGTTGAAAATGTCAGTATTGAAGAATATCCGACTGATGATGCTTTTGTAGAGCTACAGTATGGCCTTTACAACGATGGGTTGTTTGCAAATGACGCTGTTGAGGGAGCGGATGTTTCTGCATTTGATGCATGGCAAACCTCTACCGGTAGCGACGATGTAGTTGTAGTTGTTTATGATGACGGAGTGGATTTTAATCATGACGATCTTAGAGATAATGCCTGGGTAAATCTGGGTGAAGATATCAACGAAGATGGTCTTATAACTGAAGCTGATGTAAATGGAATAGATGATGACGGTAATGGTTATCCTGATGATTTCTGGGGGTGGAGTGCTGTGTACAACGATAATTCATTCATAAATCCGGGAAGTTTTCATGGAACGCACGTTGCTGGTATTGTAGGTGCACAAGGAAATAACGGAATCGGAGTATCCGGTGTATCTCAGGATGTTTCTATCATTTCAGTAATGATCTTTGATGAGTTTGGTTCTACAGATGCTATTTCAATTATGAGAGGTTATGACTATATAAGTAGCCTTTTAGATAACGGAGTAGAAATAACAGCCATTAACCAATCATGGGGTGGCGGAGGTTCATTGTTTTATGAAAGCGATGTACACTTTGTATCTGTTATGACTGAATATGCATTACATCACGCTTTATATGAAGCTCTATGGGTGATTTCAGCAGGTAATTCTGCTTCCGATCGTGACGAATTGAATTTTTATTCTTACCCAAACAATATTCAGTCTCCTAATGTTATAACAGTTGCAAACACAGATTGGGCTGATCGAATTTCTGGTTCTTCAGATTTTGGGGTTAGAACAGTAGATGTTGGAGCTCCGGGCTCTAGTATCATATCTACATTTCCAAATAATGGATATGCTTTTTTATCAGGTACTTCGATGGCTGCACCACATGTTACAGGTGCATTAGCTCTTGCTAAAGCTGCAAACCCGGACGAAGGTGGATTCGCTTTATCAGCTAGAGTTCTGGCCGGTTCTGAAGCTATTTCATCTCTAACAGGTATAGTTGGAGAAGGTGGACGATTAAATGCTAATGGAGCTCTTGATTTATCTTCAGAAGGAGTGGCAGCTGGTTTAGTACCTAGTCATGGTACAGCATTTTTTCACCGGACTTTTATTGATGAAGAATCCATGAAAGTTCTCGGATTTGTGAACAACACTGAAAATGATGTTACTGTAACTGATGTTACTTTCTCAGGAGAAGGAGCATTTGCATTTTCTACTGATACATTTGACGATGTTACAGTACCGGCAGGGGGCGCATTTGGGGTTCCTGTAATGTTTGATAATGTTGGTACAGTTGGAGAGATTCTGGCTACAGCTGATATTCAAACTAGCGGTGGAGCTGTTTCAATAGCTATGAATGGTCGCGAGCAAGCATTTGGAAATATCGAGCTTTCCTCAACTGTTTCGGATCTTGGCGGTGTTCCTTATGGTACCGAGGTTAACACAAGTTTCGATATACTTAACACCGGAGATAAAGCACTTGAATTTGGAATTGCTCAGAATTTATTCTTTACTGATTTAGAATTCACGGCTGAATTGAGTGAGATAAACAAGTTTGATCCTGTTCAGGTATTAAATACTTCGAAAAACCCGGTAGATATCGCTGCTGTTATGGATATGGTAACTGCACAAGTTATGCTGGAAAGAGGTGATACCGAGCGGCCAAAAATTAAATATTCGCCAACCGGAAATCTTCAGAACCATGATGAAGAAGTGATCTTCTCTGATGACCTGAACAATGCTGAAACAACTTTAGCTCAATGGGATCTGACTTCATTTGGATCTGATGAAGGCGAAGGACTGAATTGGGAATTATTTGACATAGGAGAAGGAGAAACAGATAATATATTCTTAGCCGGAGATTTCGAAACCGGGTATGTAAATAACTTCTTACCTGTGGCAATTGCTCCATCTTTCGATTTTACCGAGTTACAGACTCAGGAAGATCCTCAGATTCCGGCGTATCTGAAGTTTGATTATGCTGCAGATCTGGAAACAGGCTTTGATTTCTTCTACGTTAATGTAATTTCTAATGGCCAAAGACTTACAACTCTGGATATTACTGACCTAGGTACTTTGATTAACGATGGAACTGCTTACTCAGCATTCCTGGATATCTCATCGTTTGCAGGATTAGATGATGTTGAATTCTGGTTTATCGTTAGTACGGATGGAAGCATAGCTGATGGGTTTGGTGCTTTCTTTGATAATGTTGAAGTAGTAGTAAGAGACTTGCCTTTCTTTGTTTCAGATTTCACAGGAAATGTAGAAGCAGGGGGAAGCCAGACAATTGATATTACAGTCAGAACTGAGTTATTGCCTCCGGGTGATTTTGTCCTCGGGACACAGGTTTTTAGTGATGCAATTAATGCTTTTTACTTTGGAAGCCCTGTACATGAAACATTCTTTCAAAGTAGATTTGCTAATCTATCTATAGATCCTGAGTACCAGAATGTAGGTGAGGTAAGCAATGATGAGTCGTTCAGCTTTGATTTCTCAGCAACTAATACCGGAGCTTTTGATGTGGATTATTTTGCCGATGTATTCCTCAGCTTCAATAATAGTCGTGCAGGAGATTTTGACGAAGGATTCTCTGCTGCAAAAAATAAAGCAGAAGAAAGGTTTGAAAATGCTGAAAAAGAAGCTATTACTCTGAATCCTTTAGATCATAAAAACTTCCTGATCAGTACTCTAAAGGATAAAGAGATACAACGCTTTAAGAAAAGCAAAACAATGCCAATTATTCCTTCAAGGTTCTCTTCGGCAAGCATCGAATCTGAAGATGTTTATGCAGAAGACTTCGAAGGAGGGGAATTACCTGAAGGTTGGGAAGTTGAAGACGCAAGCTTCGGTTTGGGTAATGTTTGGGATGTTGAAAATGTCGGAACAGAAGAAGCACCGTTCCAAGGGCTTTTTGCAGGAGATCCGGAAACTTTTGTAATGTTCGATTTTACCAGAACTGCTGCTTTTTCGCCATCTTTCGACCTTAGTACAGTACCTGCAGGTCAAAACCCGGTATTGGAATTTGATTATGGATTCTTGCTTGAACCCGGATTTGATTTCGGATCAGCATGGGTAGGTGTTGAAACTGAGTTTGGTGTTCAATTCTTCCTGATTGGAACCACAGAAGATGTATTCTTTAACGATGGTTTTGTTTACAGAACAAATATTGACTTATCCGCTTTCAAAGGATTCGACAATGTGTTTCTTGCCTTTGTGGTTGAAACAGATTTCATTGTACAATCATCGTTTGCGTTTATTGACAATATTCTGATCAGAACAGAACCGGCACTTGCTTATATAGAGCCTGCGGAAGGAAGCATTGACTCATCTGAAACCCAAGAGTTTGATGTAACTGTAAATACTCCCTTACTATTTCCAGGTAACTATACCGCAATTTCTGTAATAGACTACTTCAGTGAGGAGTCTTTCTCAGGTAGAGCAGGATTCCAGTTTACCGATTTCCATATACCTAATCAGCCTCCTGTAGCAGTGGATGATACGGTAGGAATTTTGGCTGGAGATGTAGTTTCACTAAATGCTCTTCTTGGGTTCATATTAAGTAATGACAGTGACCCTGACGGACCGTTATTCCTGGAAGATTTCAGTGATCCTTTATATGGTAATCTGAAATACGTGAGTCGGGATATAGGTCACGCCTATGTAGCTCCATTAAACTATGACGGATTAGATGTCATGGGGTACTCAATTACTGATGGACAATCCAGTGATACTGCTGTAGTATACATTTCAGTTTTTGCAAGTCCTGAATTTGTTAAAGGAAGCGATCAGCAATACGTATTCCTGGAAGACAATAGCTTGTCACTAAGTACCGTTGGTATGGCTGCCGGTGTTGGAGGACAAGATGCGGATCTTAGAGTCTGGGCTCGTGCACACAGTGACGATATAACCCTTACTGCTGATCCGGCAAACCATACACTAACAATGAGTGCATCTGAAGATTATTTCGGACAAACTTCAGCTACGTTATATGTAGGTCATGAAGGAGATCCTGTAGATTCGATGGATGTTTCTATTGTAGTAGTACCTGTGAACGATGCTCCTGTAGCTTCCTTTACTTCTGAAGGCACCAGTTCGGATTTTCAATTCACAGATTCTTCATCTGATCCTAAGGATGTAAATGATGGCGGTATTGTCTCATGGAGTTGGGATTTTGGTGATGGTTCATCAAGTGATGAGCAAAATCCATCACATAATTACACCGAGATTGGAACTTACACTGTAACTTTAACTGTAACAGACAACGGTGGTTTAACTGCTGAAAGCCAGGAAGTTATTGAGGTAAAAACTATCGTCTCAACAGAAGATGATATACAGCTGCCTTCTGCCGTGGAATTGGATCAAAATTATCCTAATCCATTTAACCCGTCAACTTCAATTCGCTTCGGATTACCGGAAGCAGGAGTTGTTCAGTTAGAGGTGTTCAATGCACTTGGGCAAAAAGTAGCAGAATTGGTGAATGGTAGAAAAACTGCAGGCTGGCATACAATTAGTTTTGATGCTTCACAATTAGCCTCAGGGATATACATATACAGAATTACATCAGGTAATTTTGTAAAAACCAATAAGATGCTTTTAATCAAATAATCGATTCCGGTTAGTTTAACCCAAAAGCCCCGTATAGTTTTCTATATGGGGTTTTTTTTATGCTATAACCACATAACTATGTGTTTCGAAGGAATTAAAAATTGCTGTTTTTATTACTAAAACTTGATTTTTAGAGAAAATAAATCATTTTAATGATAGTGGGGATTATGATAGTATGTCGTATAAAACAGAAAAAGAAGTATTGAAAACACAAATACAGAATCTGTATTTGTTGGATAAGCTTTTTCGAGAAGAGGGCTGTTCGTTTGAAGAAATCGGAGATCATATTCCTGGTATTTTTCATACAAATCATGTCGGGAATATGACCATTGATCATATGAATAAGGATGGGGAAGAATATACACAGCATACCACAGATGAAATAAATGCAATGGGAATTGATTACTTTTTAAAGTATGCCCACCCATATACAATAGAAGTAGTTGGACCCCGATTTCAAAAATTTTATGAAGAAGCAGATGATGAAAAGGTTAAAGCTGATTTTCAATTAATCAGAAACCCTAAAACCAATAAGTACGATACTTTTTTTACAGTAAGTAAACCCTTTAAACAAAAAGAACTTTTGTTAACCTCTTCAAATCCTATTGAAAATTTAGAATGGGTTAGCGAAAAGATATTACGTATTGCCGGAGAAGAAATATTTGTAAGGAATCATTTTTCTCAGTTTCAGCTGTTGACATCAAGAGAGATTGAAATTCTGACTTTAATTGCTCAGGGTAAAACAAATAAGAAGATCTCAGATCAATTATTTATCAGTATTGCAACCGTAAAACAACATCGAAAGTTTATAAAAAAGAAAACGGAATGTAAGAATACGGTAGAATTGGTAAAGTTTGCTCAGGCTTTTGACTTGATATGAGCTACCGTACTGATTTTGAAATATTGATTGGGCAAAAAATTGATCTTTTAAGAATTGAAAAAGGAATAAAAGAACATGGAGATGACTGGCAGGACTTCTTAGATGATATTCCGGGCTTTGTTCATCTTAATAAAAAATCCGGAATTCTTGTTCACTACATAAACGAAACAGGAATTAAGGAAACAGGCTTCACAAATGTCGAATTAAATGAGATGGGCTACAAGTATCAGGAAAATCATTTGGATCCTTACACCATGCATGTAACGGTAAAAAGTTTAGTTCCATTTATAGAAAGAGATAATGAGAACGAAATTTTTACTTTCTCTCAGGCACATAGGAAAAGAGAAGAGAAAGAATTCGAACATATCTATACAGCTACAAAACCGCTAAGGGGGACCGATAATTTGATTTCTTACTCATTACAAATAGATAATCTGGAAGGACTATCTAACAAAGTTGGAAAATTGTTGCGAGAGTATTCGTTTATGCATCAATACTTTTTGCATTATCAATCACTAACTCCAAGAGAAATTGAAGTGTTGACATTATTAGCCTCTGGTGCCACAAACCAAAGAGTTTCTGACAAACTTTTCATTAGCAAAGCGACCGTAAAACAACATCGAAAGCATATCAAAAAGAAAACGGAATGTAAAAATACGGTGGAGCTTGTAAAATTTGCTCAAGCCTTTGATTTGATTAAGTAGCGCTGTTACTACGGTCTGACGGCTCACAGTTCGTCTGACCGTTTGAGATAAATTATGAGCATCAAATAATATCCATCAGACTGGTTATCCGTCAGATGGACGTAGTTAACGTCTGTAGTTGTGATTGTTCCTATCTAACTTTAGTTCGATATACCGGAAAAATAAAACAGAGTTTGTTTTTGCGAGGAGTATAAAATGTGTAATAAAGATGGATATTTTATCGACGAAGCAATTTCCCTGATTACGTTCTCGCTCTTTAAAGGGAGATTGCTTCGTCGAATACGCTTTTAGACCTTATCAAATACAAATTCTCCTCGCAATGACGAGTTTCTAGCTTAAACTCACGCTATTTATAAATTCAAAACCAAGTTCTCCTCAAAAATGCCCACTTGTGGGTATTTACAACCTGTTCACCCAAAATTAGTTTAACCACACAGTCATGTGGTGTTTTGTTACTTATAAAATGTCATAATCTGTTAACGCTTAAACTAATTGGGAGTACAATGAAACGTGCAATTCTACTATTCGGGTTTTTCTTTTTTTCAGCAACTGCTTTTTCGCAAAACACACTCATCGTTGATAACACGGGGAGCGCACCTGCAGGTGATCACATTTATACTAACTTACAAGATGCCATTGACGCTGCACAAGCGGGGGATGTGATACAGGTGATGCCGAGTCCAACAAGTTATGGAAATGTAGAGATACCTTCGACAAAAGAAGAAATAACGATAGTAGGAGATGGCTATTTATCAGGAAAACCTGTAAAGACACTAATTCAAAGTGTTACAATAAGAGGTAACAATAACTTAATTTCAGGAATTGTTGTTCAAACTGATATTACTATTGCTTCCGGTTCATCTGAAGAGCCTTCTTCGGGAAATATAGTAAGGAAAACTAGTCTTCAAGGTCTGAAAATTGATGATGCTTCAAACTCGATTTTGAATAGCTGTTATATTGGTAATGAAAGGAGTAGTGACATCCATTCATCCTCGAATGGAACAGTAATTTCAAATAGTTTGATTAAAACTCAATTCGCCACTATTTATAATTCGGAGATTAGGAAATCAATTTTCTATGACAATAGCAATAACTTATCCAACCAGATATGGAATAGCCTTTTTGTAGACAATATTTTTTTAGAGGCTTTACCCAATGTTAACTCAGGAGGTTCATTCCAACAAAGAAATCAAAACAATGTATACAATAACAACTACTCATTAACCTCGATACCAATTGGGGAGGGTGGCAATACTGGATCTAATAATATTATAGATAATAACAGCGATATTTTTGATGATTCTGGGCTTCAATGGTTAGAAAATTTAGATCCAACACTTAATCAAAGTACATCCTTAATCGATGCAGCAAGTGATGGCGGTGATATTGGCGCTTTGGGAGGTTCAAATCCATACAACAGAACCGGCCAATCTCTTCCAACAATCACCGATCTTATAGCACCACTTAGCATAAAGGTTGGAACCAACACCGAGGTTACCATCAAAGCAAAAGGCAATTAAGCCTCTTATTCAATTCTAAAATTAAAAGAGGTTTATTATGTCTTTGCTCAAGAATATAGGAATGGAATGCAATCACTCAGAGCAAGTCTGTTGGATTGTAAACGGAGGAAGCAGTGAAGAGTTCGTACGATCACTAACTTGGAAAAAAAGAATTGTGCAGATCCTTCGCAAGTATACTCAGGATGAGTTTTTAAAAAAGCAATTCATCTTATCGTTGTTCCTGGTGGTATTTAGCGGGAGTATCCAGGCTCAAAACATTACAGAAATGGAATATTTCTTTAATACTGATCCCGGTGTGGGTGCTGCAACATCTATTTCTTCTTTTACCAATGATACAGAAATCACGTTTACCGGAGATGTTGAGACTTCCATATTAGATAATGGAATCCATACTTTTTTTCTCCGAGCTAAAAACAGCGATGAAGAATGGGGACTTCCCATCAAAAAGTTAGTGCTGGTAGATGCCGGAGAAGTCATCGAAATAGATGAATTAGAATATTTCTTTAATGCAGATCCGGGAGTGGGGATGGGCACTACGCTTTCTGTTACCACTTCCACAGAAATTGATGTAACCACAGATTTGGAAACCAGCTCATTATCAGAAGGAATTCATACATTGTTCATTCGGGCTAAAGCAAGTGGCGGTGGCTGGGGACTTCCAGTAAAAAAGTTAGTGCTGGTAGATAAAGACGATCCCAATATCGTAAGCATCATTACGGAAGCAGAATATTTCTTTGATGTCGATCCCGGATTTGGAAATGGTAATTCTATTGATTTAACCGATGGTTCAGAAATTGATGAAGTGATTTCATTAAACACTACCGAACTTTCTGAGGGAATGTATACCGCATATATCCGGGTAAAAGATGAAGACGGAGAATGGAGTTTAATAGCCAAACAAGAAATAGAAGTGGTTGATCCTTTAATCACTATTGCAGAAGCACGCACACTAGATAATGGAACAGAGGTTACAGTCAAGGGGGTGATTACTCGAACTTCAGGTAATTTCGTATATCTGCAGGAAGAACAAGCAGCGTTGATGATTTTTGCAAACGAAACATCCAGCCCAAACTTTTTCTCTTCGCTTCAAAATGATTCCTTAAATGCCGGAGATTCTTTGTTGGTGACCGGGTCTTTATTCGAATTTGAAGGATTAAAAGAAATCATAGATGTAACCGAATTTTCTGTCCTTAATTCCGGAAATCCATTGCCGGAATCTCAGGAAATTTCACTCACTGAAGCTATCAATAATGCAGAGAACTACGAAAGTGAAATCGTTTTAATACGAGATTTAGAATTTATTGACGGGGCCTCTGGTACATTCACTTTAGGAACTAGATACACTGTGCAAAAAGCGGGAACAGATACTACATACCGGTTTTTTGTTCATGGTCCTGGTAATAGTGATATAGCAGGTGAACCTATTCCACAAACTATTTTTGATTACGAGGGAATAATCAAAGAAATAAATGATGGAGAAGGTGGAACGCATCATGTTCTTGCAGCACATAATCCTACCGATATCACCAATGTAGCGGAGCCTGTGTTCCCAACAATCGCAGAAATCAGAGAAATGCCTCTCGGAGAAATCGTTACCGTTAAAGCACTGGTGACCAGAGCAAAAGGCAGATTCGCTTACATTCAGCAGGATAGCGCTGCAGTAAATATGTTCAATCCAGATGGAATCTTTTTTGATGCCGTTGTGGATGGCTCAGTAAAATCGGGAGATTCACTTATAGTAACCGGCGAAGTTTCGGAATTTGAAGGATTAAGACAATTAAATAGTGTATCTGAATTTGAAGTTCTTTCTTCAGGAAATGAGTTGCCGGAACCTGTTTTCTTAACGATGGATGAGTTGGTTTCATCCGGTTATAAGTATCAGGCAGAACTCGTGAAATTGGATAGTTTATTCATTACCGAATCATCAACATTTAATTTCGGGTTTGGGTATAAGATTTTTCAAAAAAACAGTTCTTCATCTGCACAATTGTACATCCCTAATTCGGGCGATACCGAGGTAGAAGAAGGACTTATTCCTGCATTATTCAATTATGAAGGAATTTTAGGACAATTTGATCCTGAGGGAACAGGTTCAGGACATCAATTACGTCCGATTAATGAAGTAGATATCATTGAAATTGAACCGGCAGCCGATATTCTGGAAATCACATTCAGGGTTGATATGTCTGTTCAAGTTGATAAAGACAAATTTAATCCTGATTCAATGACAGCACAGCTTGCAGGAAGTTTCACCGGATGGAGCTCAACAGTGGATATGCAAAATTTAGGTGATCATAGATACGACATAACTCAGGATTTTATAGATCCAATTCCCGGTGACACCTTATTCTATAAATTTGTATATACAAAAAATGATTCTATAATTTTTGAAGATCCAAATCCAGAAATTTCTCCTGTAGCTACTGAATTTCATAATAGATTCTATGTGTTCAGCGGTAATGAAATGGATACTAATGAAGATGGCATTAAAGACGTAGTGTTGGACCGGGTGTTCTTCAGTGATGATGATGGTAGTGTACCTATAGATTCATTGATTAGCCTTTCAATAGAACCTGTTAATGCATTTATAACAGATACCATTGAAATTCCGATTCAGATTACCGGATTAGAAGATTTACCCATGAGTTCTTTTGAACTGGCAATTAATTTTGATCCTGCTTTAATAGATTTAGAATTATCTGATAATCCAGAGTCGTTAACATCTGATTTTTTGGTTGAATCAAACAAAATAATTCCGGGAAAGATAGTTGTATCTGGAGCATCTACTTCAAGTATAAGTTCAGATGGTGATTTGCTTTTCCTTAATGTCTATCCTCAATCTTCAGGAACAGGATCTATTGATGTTGAAAGACTAACACTTAATGAGGATGGAGAACTGGTAAATCCCTCACAAAGTTTAATTACTATAATTGAACGAGTGTGTGGTGATGTAACGGATGACAGGACTGTAAGTACCTTAGATGCTACTTTTGTTCTGAGACATACGGTATTTCTCTCTCCACAATATCCACTAACCGGCTTAGATTCTGTAGCGGCAGATGTTACCGGAAATGGGGATATAAGTGCTTTTGATGCATCCAGAATTCTTCAGTTTGAAGTTGGGTTTATAGATGAATTGGGCTGTAATTCAGTTGCAACAAAAAAAGAACCGCTTATTACAAAGGCTCTATGGCATAAAGTTGAGAAAGAGGACGAAGTACTTGTTACAATAGATGTTTCAAACAATGACTTTGATATTTATTCAGCTCAATTAGATATGAAAATTGAGGAAGGTTTGTCATTCAGTCGCATAAATAATAAACCCACAAACTGGCAAACTCTTGTCAATACAAAAGAAGGGTCAACTCTGGTATCTATGTTTGGAGTGCAACCACTTGAATCTAAATCACTGGAGTTCGTGTTAACCAAAGATCAGCGCTCATTGAAAGCAATTGTAAATGCAAACGTTACCCTAAACGAGAGTGAGTTGTATAAGCTAAATGAATTGATAGTAAATACATTACCGGATGAATTTAGTTTAAAACAAAATTATCCAAACCCATTCAATCCAAGTACAAATATTGAATACTCCTTACCAGAGCAGACAAATGTAACACTCACTATCTACAATATGTTAGGGCAAAAAGTAGCAACCTTGGTTAATGAAACATTAGCAGCAGGTACGTACAGCCAAACTTGGGATGCGAGTTCAGTTTCAAGTGGTGTTTATTTCTACCGCTTAAAAGCCGGAAGTAAAATATTTACTAAACGTATGCTACTCGTTAAATAAAGGTAGACATGAATTCTATTAAGTTTGTTCTTGGAATTATAATTTTAAGCCTTATCGCGAATTTAAGTTTCGGGCAGGTTTCAATTTCATACTCAGACACAACAATTGAGGCTAATCAAATACACGAAATTCCTATACAATTAGATGTACAAAATGAAGATTCAGTATTCGGCTTAAGAATAGAATTTGAGTTTGATCCAGAGCACTTAGAATTTATTGGAATGGCATCCGAAAATACTATTTCAGACTCTGTATTGACCGCTATAAATAATAAAAACGACACCATTATATTTTCTCTGTCGTCTGTACATCCAATTAGCAAAAGTGGCACACTTTTTAAACTGTCAATCAGGCCTAAGCTTGAATCTTTTTCCAGTCTGAATAATTCAAAGCTAAGGGTAAATGAAGAAGATGAAATAGAAAGTTCATTTTCTGCAGAAATTAATTCTGTAACAAGCCCTGTAACACTATCAGTTTCGGGAGATACTACAGAAGTTAGAACCAATCTGCCTTTAAATATCAGTTTATCCGGGTTGCTGGGAAGAGACCTTAATAGCTTTAGTTTTATATTAGATTATAGAAAGAATTCATTTGATTTGATTTCATTTGAGATCAACGAAATACTTTTAAGCGCAGGCTATGATATCAGTACGTCTATAATAGCAGATTCATTAATTGAAATATCAGGTGCGAGCGAAACTCCTGTTTCAGAGGATATTTCTTTAGGAAGTATTTTGATTTATTCGAATGAAGAAGGACTTTTTGAGCTCGATGTTATTGAATCTTCAATTAATAACGGTTCCATCGATATTGAAATAGAATTTGGAGAGATATTGATCACAGAAGATAAAACTGCTCCGGAAACCCCACAAAACTTTGAAGCCACACTGAGCGAGTCAACAGACTCAGCTTTAGTAGAATTAACTTGGGGTGCTGTCACAGATGCAGATCTTGATAAATATATTATATCCCGCGATGATGGTACTTCTGTCACCGAAACAGAAGTCGACAGTACTAATTATACAGATGTACTAAAAAAATCTGGCGATTTTACTTATTTCGTTCAATCAATTGATTTTTCTGGCAATTTGAGTGAACCCTCTGAGCTAGCTCAGATAACAATTATCAGAGTTTCAAATGAGATTGAATCCAGATCTGTTCCACAAGAGTTTTTACTCTTTCAAAACTATCCAAACCCATTCAATCCAAGTACAACAATCAGATTTGCTATTCCCAAGGCATCCGTAGTAAAGATTGATGTTTACAATTTACTTGGACAGAGGGTAAAAACGCTTGTCAATTCCCGAAAGCCAGCGGGAATACATACTGTAAATTTTGATGCAGCTGATTTGTCATCAGGTATCTACATTTATAGGATTCAGGCAGTAGATTTTGTGCAAATTAAAAGAATGACCTTGATCAAATGACATTTAGAACCACCTAAATATGTGGTTTTAAGCCTTCTGATTTGTATTAGGTTATATAGTCCTTACTAACATGAACACGTTAAGTTCATCAAGAAACCCTGTTTTGAAAGACAGGGTTTTTTTATTTCACAACCACTCTATTTTTCACGATATTCAGTCCAATTAAAAGACTTAATCAAGACGCATCTTTCCGTGAAAGAATTTATTCGTATAGCATCAGGACAAGGTTTTTGGGGAGATCTCCCCATTGCTCCGGTAAATCAGGCAAAAAAAGGACCGATAGATTATTTAGTAATGGATTATCTGGCAGAAGTGACCATGTCCATTATGCAAAAACAAAGAATGAGAAACCCGGAATGGGGCTACGCACGGGATTTTGTCGGTGTAGTTGAACAAGTTCTCCCGGAGATAGAAAAAGAAGGAATAAAAGTCATCAGTAATGCCGGTGGCGTAAATCCTCAGGCATGCAAAGATGAAATTCTTAAAATTGCTAAAGAGAAAGGCTATAAAAATCTGAAAGTGGCAGTGGTGGATGGTGATGATATCCTTCCTGATATCGACGAACTGATTGCTGAAGGCCATGCGCTAAAAAATATGGAAACCGGTGAGCCGATTACTACTGTTAAAGATCAGCTGCTAAGTGCAAATATATATTTCGGATGTCAACCAATTGTTGAAGCATTAAAACTTGGAGCCGATGTGATCATAACCGGAAGAGTAACTGATACAGGGCTTACTCTGGCACCCATGATACATGAGTTTGGATGGGAATACGATGATTTTGATAAAATGTCTGTAGGTACTATAGCAGGTCATATTCTTGAATGCGGAGCACAAGCATCAGGCGGTAATTTTACAGATTGGGAAAAAGTTGAAGATTTTACGGATATCGGGTTTCCGATCGTAGAAGCATATCCAAGCGGTGAATTTTTTGTTACTAAACATGAAGGAACCGGTGGACTGGTAAGTTCACAAACAGTAAAAGAGCAATTGTTGTATGAAATTGGCGACCCGAAAGATTATATAACTCCCGACGTAGTGGCCGATTTTACTTCTATCCATGTTGAAGATGTTGGAAAGAACAGAGTTAAAGTTTACGGAATTAAAGGTGAGCCATTTACGGATTCCTATAAAGTTTCTGCGAGCTATAATGACGGCTATAAACTCTCAGCAACGTTGGTATATTCATGGCCGGATGCGCTCAAAAAAGCTCAAAAAGGAGCAGAAATTCTTGAGGAAAGAGCAAAAGCTCTGGGCTTGCATTTAACTGAATTCAATAAAGAGTATATTGGATATAATGGTGTGGATGAACAGCCTCCAACTAACGATTCAGATAATGAAGATATAGACGAAATTCAAATGAGAATCTCTGTAACAGGACCTGAGAAAAAAGACCTGAATCGTTTTGGGATGGAAATAGCTCCGTTAATATTGACCGGACCAAGTGGAGTGACTGGTTTTGCAGGTGGTCGACCAAAAGCAAGTGATGTTGTGGCATATTGGCCTGCTTTGTTGTCAAAAGAAGCGGTTCAGCCAAGAGTAACTATTTATGAAATTAACTAACTAAAGAATCAGAAAAGTACATGAAAATTGCAGTAATTGGAGCAGGGGTAGCAGGGTTAACAGCCGGAAGAATATTAGCCGGGTCAGGACATGAAGTTGTGGTTTTTGAAAAAAGCCGGGGTTATGGCGGAAGACTGGCAACGCGGTATGCAGGAACAGATAATGCTACTAAAGTTGATCATGGTTTACCTTATATGGAACTTTCCTCTCCTGATATTGAGCCTTTAATTGATGAGATGGTTGAAGCAGGAATTCTGGCTCCCTGGCAAGGTCCTTTCGTTCACATGAATAGTAAAGGAGAAATCTCGGATGTAAAGCCATCGAAAAAAAGATACATAGCTCCTGAAGGAATGAATCAGGTTGGAAAAAAATTAGCCAGAATGGTGGATGTTAGAACTGAAACCAAGGTTAGTGGTGTTACACATATTGGTGAAGACAGAACAAAGAAACGCTCCTGGATGCTGAACTTTCCGACCGGTCTAACAGAAAATTTTGATGCCGTCATTATTGCAACACCATCTAAACAAGCTTATGCCATTCTGAATACTACAATTGATGAAGTACAAACTCTGAAGCTGCTTCGCGAAGTGGATGATGTAGCATATAAGCCTTCTTTTTCGCTTTTGGTTGGTTACGGCTCTGCAGAAACTCCGGATTGGGCTATGATGACTTGCGAGAATGAAGTAATTGAATCGATTACTAATGAAACTTCCAAAAGAAAAAATGATTCAGAGAGTGCATTTGTAATTAATACAACTTCAGAATTTGCGAACAAATTTAAAGATGCAGATCATGAAGAAGTTGAAGAAATAATTCTTGATGAGTTAACAGATATTTTAGGTGGTTGGAGCGCACTTCCGGAGTGGAAACAATTGCATTTTTGGAGATATACAAAAGCTATTAACCCTCTGCCATCTCCGTTTATGGAAGTTGTAGGGAACGATGCTCCTATAGCTTTGGTAGGTAGTTATATGAATGGAGGTTCAGTAGAATCTGCCTATTTATCCGGTCTGGCAATCGGAAAATACTGGTCAGATAAATTCTCTGGCTAAATATATAAATTCTAAAACCCGTTCTTTTGGGTGCTTTAAAGCGATTAAATAGCTATCTAAGGAAATACAAGTGGGCAGTTGTACTCGGTACTCTGTTCCTTACAGGAGCAAACTTCTTCCTGGTGTGGATTCCTGGTCTTATCCGGAAAACAATGGATGAAGTGGAGGCTCTTAAAGATGCTGATTATGACGGAGCTGAAACTCTTTTCTCCACACTTTTTTCTACAGAAGCTGGAATAATACTCGCTGAAAATGCCGGATATCTGATTGGAGCTGTAGCTTTGTATGGAATTCTGCTATTCGCAACACGTCAGACTTTGATCGTTTCTTCCAGAAAAGTGGAGTTCGATATGAGAAATGAGATCTTGGAAAAACTCATGAAACTACCACAACGTTTCTATGCCCAGTATTCTTCTGGAGAAGTGTATGTCCGCGCCACTGAAGATGTAAATAAAGTACGTGAATACTACGGTCCGGTGATCATGTACAGTATTAATACTATTACGAGAGCCGGTTTTGTGATTACAATGATGTATATCGTAAGCAAAGATTTGATGGTATGGGCGCTTATTCCTCTTCCGTTTATCTCTGTATTTGCCTACTGGATAACAGGCTACATACATAAACATTCAACTATTATACAAGAGCAATACTCTGAACTTGCGGGGCAGGCTAAAGAAACATTTTCGAGTATAAGATTGATTAAAGCATACAACAGACTGGACAATGAACAAAATAAATTCGAGAAGCTGAGTGAGCAATACAGAAAGAAAAAACTCCGTCTGGATATGATCGAATCTTTGTTCCATCCGGCATTAAACTTTCTGATTGGAATTTCTCTTCTAATTGTGATTTGGAAAGGAGGAGAGATGATCATTCAAGGCTCATTAACGGTTGGGAACATTGCCGAATTTTTGATTTATGTTGCATATTTAACATGGCCGGTTGCTGCTCTGGGTTATACTACAAACAGGTTTCAAAAATCACTGGCATCCTGGAACAGAATTGAGGAAGTTTTGGATCAGCCTGTTGAAATTGAAAGCTCTGATAAGTTTGAAGAAAAAGACGTTAACAATCCTGTTTTTGGATCAATTGAGTTCAAAAACGTAAGTTTTAAATATCCTGACACTACTGAAAATGTGATCAGAAATGTAAGTTTTAAGATTGAAAAGGGCCAAAATATAGCTATTGTTGGTAGAACCGGATCAGGCAAAACAAGTTTAGTACAGCTAATTCCTCGTTTGTTTGACCCTCATGATGGTGAAATACTTATAGATGGTGAAAACACTAAATCCCTGAATCTGGAAGAGCTCAGATCTGCTATTGGCTTTGTGCCTCAGGATACCTTTTTATTTTCAGACACCATTGGTGATAACATTTCATTTGGTATCGAAGGGGCAACCAACAGTATGATTGAAGACGCTGCAGAAAAAGCTCAGGTGAAGGAGAATATTTTGGATTTTGAAAAAAAATTCGAGACTATGTTAGGAGAAAGAGGAATAACTCTTTCGGGTGGGCAAAAACAACGTACGGCTATTGCAAGGGCATTAATCAAAGACCCGAATATTCTGATTTTTGATGATTCGCTAAGTGCCGTAGACACAAAAACAGAAGAAGCCATACTAAAACATTTGAGACATGAATTAAGTGGCAGGACAACAATAATGATAAGTCACCGTATTTCTACTATAAAAGATGCGGATATGATATATTATCTTAAGAATGGTGAAATTGTAGAATCTGGGAATCATCAAGAACTTTTAGCACTTGAAGGACACTATACAAACATGTATAACAAGCAAATATTAGAACAAGAACTGGCTGAAATATAAAAACAGGACAATGAGGATAGCCTGAACGCCATTCCTCATGAAAAATAACTTTACGGGAGACACAAAATGATAGTAGTTCCACTAGGCGTAGCCTCAGCAACACCAACCGCAGTACGACATTTACCCGCACTGGCTCTTTGGAGAGAAGGTAGCGTTTTTCTTTTCGATTGCGGTGAAAATGCTCAAATGAGAATGCTTCAGGCTGGAATAAAGCGCTCAAAAATTGAATGTATTTTTATCTCACACTTTGATGTAGATCATTATTCAGGATTAATAGGGTTGTTATCTACATTGCAGCTACAACGGCGTGATAAACCACTGAGAATTGTTGCTCCGGCAGGAATTCAGGAATACGTGGAATGGAATCTCAAATTTTCAGGAGTTGAACTTGGCTTCGAGATCATTTTCATAGAAGTGGAAGAAGGAACCGATGAAGCTCGTGTAATCGATGCCGAGGACTATTATGTTGAGGCAAGAGCGCTCAAGCACAGGAGATATTGTCTTGGTTACCGGTTCCAGGAAAAAGACAAACCCGGCAAAGTAAATGCTGAGAAAGCTACTGAAATGGGAATTACCGAAGATCAGCAGTTCAAAGACCTCAAAGACGGACAAGATGTTACTTTAGATGATGGCACCGTTGTAGAATCATCTGATATTGTAGGACATCCGAGACCCGGAGACAGTTTTGCTTATGTAACTGATACAGAATACTGCCCGAATGCCGTTAAACTGGGAATGAATACCAACATCCTTTATCACGAAGCAACATTTAGTGATTCACTGGCTGATAAAGCCTCAGAAACAGGACATTCTTCAGCTAAAGACGCTGCGAGAGTTGCTACTGAAGCTCAAACAAAACTATTGGTTATTGGTCATTTTTCTGCACGTTACACTAATGCTCATTTATTACTGAAAGAAGCAAGAGAGGGTTTTTATCCGGCTTGGTTAGCCAACGAATTACGGCCAATTTTTACAGATCCTACCCATGAACGAGGAATTGTTAAAGCAAAAGTTGAGTTAAAAGATCTGACAAAAGATTCCGGAAGCAGTAGCAATTACAGCAAAGGAAGCAACGATCGCAGAGGTGGTGGCAGAAAGAACTTCCGGTCAAGAAGAAAGAGCGGAGGAAGCAATTACAGAAGTAATAGCAGAGATCGTAACAGTGGATATAAAAGCAGAAAATCTTCAGACAGTGACAGATCCAAAAGCAACGATGAAAACCGCTGGAACAAAGATTCAAGTAATCGCTCCAGATCTTCATACAGAGATCAGGACAGATTTTAAACTGAAAAGCATTGGGTAAGAAAGAAACCAAAAAAGCCGTCGATAGAAAACTAATTCGGCGGCTTTATTTTTATATAAGACCTTACAGATGGTTCGTAGTGCTTGCCATAGTTTTAACGCTTACAGCGGCGTTTTTGGGCACTGTACGCCCAAAACTTACTCAGGTTGCCGTTGATGATTACATAGCATTTAAAGATCTGGAAGGATTGCTTAAGATCATCGGACTTCTGTTTCTTGCTCAAATAGGTGAATTCGTCCTTCAGGTAATAAACACTTATATAACCCGATGGTTTGGTCAGGGATCGTTGTATTCTTTGAGAAATGCCGTATTTAAGAAAATTCAGAATTTGCATATTCAGTTTTTCGATAAAAATCCCATAGGGAAACTGATCACCAGAACCACGAGTGATATTGAAGCACTAAGTGAACTTCTGTCGGATGGGGTAGTGGCCATTATCGGAGATTGTTTCAGGATCATATTCATTCTTTATTTCATGTTCAGTATGAGCTGGGAACTCACATTGGTAACTATCGCAATTTTACCGGCTCTTTTCTACGCTACGTTCTGGTTTAAGAATAAAGTCCGGATTTCTTTTCTGGATGTTAGAGATCAGATTGCTCGTCTTAATTCTTTTGTGCAGGAACATATCAATGGTATGGATATCGTTCAGTTGTTTAACAGAGAAAAGAAGCAGCAGGATAAGTTCAAAAAGATAAATGCAGCTCATCGTAAAGCGCATATTGAAACCATTTTCTACTTTTCTATATTCTGGCCGCTGGTGGAAATGATGGCAAGTTTTGCGATGGCTTTAGTAGTTTGGTACGGAGGTGGCCGCGCTTTGATGGGTGGGGTAACCTTTGGTGTACTTCTGGCTTTTATTCAATACGCGCGGCAGTTCTTTATGCCGATCCGTGGACTTTCCGAAAAATTCAATACACTTCAATCAGCTTTGGCCTCTTCAGAACGGATTTTTAATGTGATGGATGTTGATACGGATGTTCAGGAGCCAAAGGAACCTAAAGTGATATCTGAGCCAAAAGGACAAATCACTTTCGAAAATGTATGGTTTAAATACAATGAAGATGGCGAACAAATTCTGAAAGATGTTTCTTTTACAGCAAAACAAGGAGAAACGATTGCTATTGTAGGAGCAACAGGGGCTGGAAAGACCACCATAATTAATTTGTTACTCAGATTCTATGACATTCAAAAAGGTAGTATAAAACTGGACGGAGTTGATATTCGTGATCTGAGTTTGAATGAAATTCGATCTAATTTTGGATTGGTACTGCAAGACAATGCTTTGTTCTCAGGTACAATTTTAGAAAACATCACTTTGGGAAATCCTGATATCAGCAGGGAAGAAGTAATTGAAGCAGCTCATAAAGTGGAAGCTCATCACTTTATTGAAAAACTGAAAGGAACTTACGATTACAAACTCCGCGAACGGGGAGCATCGCTTTCTATGGGGCAAAAACAATTGATCTGCTTTGTTCGTGCTTTGGTATATAACCCTCAGATATTAATCCTGGATGAAGCCACTTCCAGTGTGGATTCCGAAACCGAAGCCTTGGTCACCGCTGCCAGCGATAAGATGATGAAAGGGAGAACTTCCATTGTAGTAGCCCACCGACTTTCAACCATTCAGGGAGCAGACAAAATACTTGTTATGCATAAAGGAGTGATCAGGGAATCCGGTTCTCATCAGGAGTTGATTCTGCAGGAAAACGGATTGTATAAAAAACTTTACGAACTGCAGTACAAAGACCAGCTGGTGGAAGGCTGAGGAATATCGAGCTTCCGGCATTCAGTTTGGAATGCTTTACCGAATATAGATACAGAACGTAGTGTATACGGCGGGGAAGTTACGAGTCCTTGACTTTTTCCTTTTTAAAGATGTTATGTTTACCAATTGCTACCATTTAGTGTTGTTCCTAAGAATTCATCAATTATTCCTGCCATTTCTCTGGCACGGACATCTACTTCATATTCGTCAAAATTTGCTGAGACAAAGGCACGATAATCATCTCCAATTTTAATCTCAATAACATATGAATGTCCATCAGTCATACCATAAGAACGATTTATTTCAATTGGCAAATTTAGAATTCCTTTTCTTTTAAGCTTGTTCCAGAGTTTATCAAAGTTGTAATCGTTCTGAAGTTCTGAAACAAATACAGAGTCTGTGAATTGGGCCATTTCATTTTCTATTTCTTGGTCAGATTCAATATTACAATTGATCTGGTCTGTATATTTTAAATCAATTGTTAAGAAGGTTTTTAAACTATCATGAACTCCAGTTTTGAGGCTTAATACTTCACACATTCGAACATCAATAGAGTATGCATTCCATTTATCATAAGATCTGTTGATAATTACACCTCGATTGCCCAAAAGGCCAAAGCCAGACCAATATCTCAATTCAAGATTGCCTTCTCCTATTTCCTTTTCTGGAAGACTACCAAACTCTGAATGTTCACCCCATTTTTGGCTTTCCTCTAACAAATAATTGTTCTCTGGAAAACCGGGAACTAGATTTTCCTCACTACAACCCTGTAAGAAAAGAAGAAGGATTAAAATGGGGATATATTTCATAGGTAAACATAACGGCCTGCCGCATAACCGGCGCAGGGGTTATGATTTTTTAAAAGGCTAAACATTTGAACAATCATTGGCAAGAAATATAAACAAAGCCACGTCTGCGTCCGCCGTTAATGCGGTTGTTAGCTGGCGCCTGATTCTATATGTATTCTTAGTTTTTCATAAGTGTTATCAAACCAATTTTTTGCTGTATTATTCATGCGTACATGCTTATCAATAAATACTGAATATGCTGCATCATTATCTTGATTCTCAATATCCATTGGACCAGCTAAAAAATATGACATAAAAAGAGCCCGGTCTCTTTCTTCTTCTTCAGGATGAACTTCTTTATGTTCTACAATATCAATTTCGATTTCCGATTTTTCTAAAAACTCATCAAAAGTTTTTGATTTAATTAGGATGGGAACGGAGGTATCTATACTTCCAACAGTCTTGTTAATAAAGACTCTAAATTTATCAATATTATTTTTATCGCTTAATAAAAATCTTGTTGCCCTTAGATATTTTAACGACTCGTCTTTCGGTTTACGTACAAGGTCATGGCGAAGTGTTTTAATTTCAGAGAGAACATCCTTTATTTGTGAATCTAATGGATCAAATCTCTTTCTTAGAAGATCCCCAAAAAGATGGGCTAATTGTTTCTTGAAGTGATTTCTTGCTTCTGTAGCGTTTGAAAAAGATAGGATCCCATTATTCAGATTTGACTCTGTTATTTCTCTTAAAAAATTGAAAGTTTCTCTTGGGTTGTCCATTCCCGGAAAATTTGGCTGGGAATCCTTATTGGCATTATATACTCTCTGATATGTTAAAACTTCTCTATCAACTAATGTGATTATCGGGACTTCTACATCTTTGGCAGTCAAAAACTCATTATGAGTAACACTCAAATCATTATCTGTAATTGAACCATATCTTTTACCAACTATCAGGACACAAATTTGGGCATCTTTTAGTGAAGAATAGCAAGAATCTTGAACATCCAAATCTGGTAAATAACCTATATCACCATACTCGCTTAGTATTGGATTGTAACCAAGATCAGCAATTGTTTCTCTAACTGCATCTCTTAGGTGTTGTAAATCAACAATTGTTGAACTAACAAAAATATTTGGAATCATATTCTATAGATTAAAAGCCAGCTAACATAATATTATCCAAACAAGGGTTTTCCTTATTTTTCTTAATAAAATCCTAAAAGATACTCCTGTTTTATTAAATCAGGCTTTTTTGGATTTTATCTATCCGGTTCAGGGCATTTCTTGTCTCAATAAAATCCATCATTTTGAAAGGAATGATCCGTTTGCCGGCTGCATCAAGATAGTAAAACATCTAAATAAACCAAGTAGTAATAAGAACATTTGGGCGGAATTCCGAAGCTTCGGAATGTGGGTAGGAGATCGCTTCGCAAAGCTCTTGAATGTGCTACATGCGTGAGGAATGGATATGACGTAGCAATATTGTGATGAAAGCTACGCTCTGTTTATCAACTCTACCGCATTGATCGCACTTTGTACCACCAAAGGAATGCCGCCGCCCGGATGAGTGGAGCCGCCAGTAAAATATAATCCTTCAATTTCCCGGGATTTATTCCGGGGCCTCAGAAATGCTGAGAATTTATTGTTGGAAGATGTGCCGTAAATACTCCCTTTGTTGGAAAGGTATTTTTCATAGAAATCTTTTGGAGTGATTTCATGGCGATAATGAATATGATCACTCAAATTCTTTAAACCACGTTGTTCTAACTTTCTTATTACTTTATCTCCGTATGAACTGCTTTTCCAATCATAAGAGTCACTTACATAAGGAGCATTCACTAATATAAATAAGTTTGAACCACTTTCAGGAGCATGATCCTTGTCTGTGTAAGAAGTATTTGCGATGTAGATGGTCGGATCGCCTGGCATAACTTTATCCTCAAAAATTTGACTGAATTCCGTCTCATAATCAGCAGAAAAAAAGATATTATGATGGATAAGTTGTTCATATTGTATATCAATGCCCAACAGAAGTACAAATCCGGAGCAGGAAGGTTCCAACTTCTTTTGCTTTTCTTTTCGTTTAGTGGAAATACTGAATTCGTCGATTAAATTCAGAATGGTTTCGGAAGCGTCACTGTTGGCAACAACAAGTTCACATTCTTTCAGATCTCCTGATTCGGTTTCAACTCCTTTAACTTTGCCTTCCAAAATATGAATACGGTCTACTTTTGCATTGTATTCAATAGTAGCTCCCAAAGAAATCGCCAGATTCCGCAAGCTTTCAGCAACACGATATAATCCTCCTTTTATGTAATATCCGCCTTCATTCAGTTCAATATGAGGAATTACATTGAGTGTAGCAGGTGCCTGATAGGGAGAAGAACCGTTGTAGGTAGTAAAGCGTTTAAAGAACTGTTGCAGGTATGGAGATTCAAAATAGGAGTCGACCCGCTTACTAACTGTGGTAAATGCATCAATCCCTAAAAAAGAAAACAGATTGAGATTTTTCAGATCTGAAAAGTCGTAGAGTGGATTAAGGACAAATGCATTTCGGGTTTTTTTATCCAGAGTTTCGGCGTACTTGAGAAATTTGATATAAGCTTTTTCATCTTCCGGAGCTATTCGCCTGATCTCTCTAAACATTTGTGCGCGATCGCTGTAATTATTAAACTGCATTCCATCCTGAAAGAAATATCTGCAATTGATATCCAGTGGAACCATTTCAAGTTCACCGGAAAGAGAAGTTCCGCATTCCTTAAGCAAACCATCCAGAATATATGGCATTGTAAAAAGGGAAGGGCCGGTATCGAATCGAAATCCATTTTTGGTGATCTCGTTCATCTTGCCGCCCACGCTTTCGTTCTTTTCCAGAATGGTTACAGAATGTCCTTGTTTAGCAAGTAAACATGCAGCGGATAATCCTCCGATTCCTGCTCCGATAATGATTATATTCATGCAATAAAATTTATTAGAAGAGGATTTGAGTCCTCAAAATTCGTAAGATCGGATCGCGTCCGCCCGTTTAAACAGTCGACTGCAGCGGCGGATCATGATCCGCTCTTGAATAAGAAACACATTTATATTTCAAAATAAGAATGAAAAATAAATTCTCTGAAGAAAGTATCGATTTTATAAAAGATCATATCAATGATGATCCTGCTGAGATTATGCTTCAGTCGCGTAAGTTTCCGGAATTGCCGATGAGAGATATTGTGATTCAGATTGCATCTCGACAAAAAGCGAAACATAAATTACCGGAATGGTTTGCAAATTATGATCTGGTTTTTCCTCCTAAGCAAAATCTTGAACAAGCTTCTTGTGAAATTACTGCAAAGTTTAAAACTCGTTTCGTAGGTGGACAATTGCTTATCGATCTTACAGGAGGTACTGGAGTGGATACGTTCTATTTGTCCAGTAAAATGAAATCTACGGTTTATGTGGAACCGAATGAAGAGCTTTGTGAGGTCGCAAAGTATAATTTTGAAGTTCTTGGAGCAAATATTCAGATTCAAAACTCTACAGCAGAAAATATACTAATGCATAATTCAGATCAGTATGATTGGATATTTATCGATCCTTCCAGACGGGATGATTCGCAGAACAGGGTATATGCTCTGGAAGATTGTATTCCTAATGTGATAGGGTTAGAAGAACAAATGTTGAGTTCAGCAAAGAATGTGTTGATCAAAGCTTCGCCGATGCTGGATATAAAAAAGGCCCTTGAACAGTTTGCCTCCTGTCATAAAGTTCAGATAGTTGCTGTTGACAATGAAGTGAAAGAATTGCTGATACATCTGAATAGTGATATTAGCGGCGAACCCGAAATTGAAGCATGGAATCTTTCTGATAAAAGGGAGGAGGAACGGTTCTCATTTCGCTATTCTGAAGAGGAATCTTGTGGTTCTGATATCGGGCTGCCTCAGAAATATCTGTATGAACCAAACGCAGCATTAATGAAAGGCGGAGCTTATAAATTAATTGGCTCAAAGTTTGGGCTTCAGAAATTACATCCGAATACACATTTATACACTTCTGATAAACTTATAAATAATTTTCCCGGAAAGAAGCTACTGATAAAAGAAGTATTAAAACCGTCGAATAAGGAAATCAAAAGAAAAGTGAAAGCAGGAAAAATAAATGTGATTGTCAGAAATTATCCGTTGGGAGCTAACAAGATCAAGAAGAAGTTTGGATTACAAGACGGAGGAAAAGAGTTCCTCATCTTTTGTGAGATCGAAGGAGTTGGTTTAAAAGCTATATTAGCTGAAAGGATCTAAAATTTTAAACAGAGTTTTAAAGCTGATTAATGGCCCCGTCCATCCAGTTTAACCGGTCAGAAATCCAGCTTTTAAGGAAGTTTATCTCATCATCATAAGTATCACCCACAAAACTATTGGGGTGAATATCAGTTCCGAGAATAGTCCATGTTTCAAAATTTCTTTCTGCTGCTCCGGTTTCTCTAAGCAGAATGGAGTAGTTATCTATCATTTTATGCAGATTATTCAATGAGAACTCATCATTACGAAGTTTGGTCCAGCGATCTTTAAGTTGTGACACAAATGAAGGATCTTCAAGAAACCTGCTCCACCAAAAAGGAACTTGTTGGTCATGATTTCCACATCTTTCATTAAATTTATATGCCCAAACGGTGGTTTCACCGGCACTGCAATAATCCACATTTCCTAAGGAATAATTAAAATCCCAAACAGGTCCCATATTTAATTTCCCATTTTTGTCCTTGGTCATATATGTACTCAAACGATAGGCATCTACATTATTGGCAAGCTCGTTGATGAGAAAGAAATCTATGAAACTGGAAACATTAATATATGACAGATATCCAACAACCGGATCTGTAAAATTCTGAGAAGCTAAGGCATCTTCGAACCCTGAAATATAGTTTTGTATATAATTTTTTTGTTGAGAGGAGATTTCATCAGCACCGGGCTCTTCATACACAAAAGTGACTTGCTGCCCCTTTTCAGCAAACGGAGGAGGGTAATCTGATGTAAATGAATCATTGAGTTGATCTTCATTATCTCTGTCAATTTGTAGAATATAACCACCGGTAAGATCTTCTCCGGAATTTTCATCCGGATTCAGTTTGCTGATATCAATTCGTTTCTTATCTCTTTTTAGTTTTTCTGAAAGCACATAAACACCTTCAGGGCTATCATTCAGACTGAGTTCAACAAGTAGACTTCTGCTGGAGTAGTTTCCCATTTCACGGGACAGGTCATAAATAAAAACATTTCTTATTAAAGTTTTGTCGCTGTAGGGTCCGGTTAAGATCCAGTCTTCTTCTTCAGGCAAACCAAGCAAAGCTACATCAATATCCTGATTATTATCATCCCTGGTTTCAAAGCTATAAGATTTTTTTGGAAAGCTTTGTGAGCTGGAACCTCTGGATTCTATAGCAACTCTTCCTTCAAAACTGATTTCATTATCAATGAAAATTGTTAATTGAGCATCAATTTTCGGGTTATTAGGAATAGGTTCTCCGGAGGTATTTAATGTAAGAACCGGAATAACCCCTTCAGGAATTGGATCTCCCTCGTCATTATTTGTATTACAACCTGCAACCGTAAGGAAAACAATAATTGTGGTACAGGTAAAAAACTCTCTGATGCTCATTGATTGAGGAATTATTCTGAATTGATGATTAAACCAATTATACATCATTAACAGAAAACAGTACAAATGAAAAGATATTATCTTTTATAAGCTCTGAAATTACTGATTCCAAAATCTGGATAATCGTCGAGGTCCTGGTCAGAGTTCTTGTAACGTAAAGACCATTGCGTCGTTTCACCATTTTCCAATGAAAAATTGAAACTGTCAACTGCGCCTCCAAGCTTTAATGAATGTTGTGAGTCAGTATAAAACTGAGCTTCCATAAACCAAGTTGGGGTAAAAGTTTCAGTTCCCTGATTTTGAACAGTACCTTCTACAAAAAAAGTATCGTCCACCAATTCTTTGCTGGTAACAACAAATTTTACGTTTTGATATTCCTGAACATCTTCCGCTCCGGTAGGCATGGTTTCCACGCAACCGTGAAAAGGTAAAAAGAACAAAGCCAGTAGTAATATTTTTTTCATCAATTCAGGATTTGGTTCACAAAAATCTAAATTATTTATACATTTTAATCAATAAGTTAGCTCATATCCTGATAATTCTAATTTTTGTTAAGTATCTACTCATAAAACCGAATTATTTCACCATTTCCTTTCCCCTTTATACTGCGTTCGTACGCTTTTACTACTTTATGCATAGGAACGGGACTATGTCCGGGGAAAAAATCTTTATATTTTTCATAAGCATCTTCAACCATTCCTAAAGATACCGAATTTACTCTGGGGTTTCCTGATAGCTCTAAAGCAACAGCTTGTACAAAGCTATGAATGGCACCATTTACCATTGCTGCACTTGTGGTTTTGATGACAGGATCATCAGCCAGAATACCCGTAGAAAGTGTTATGGATCCATTATCTTTAATAAAGTTTTGACCAACTCTTACCAGATTTACCTGCCCCATAAGTTTACTCTTAATACCAATGTAATAATCTTGTTCGGATAAATTATTGAATGAATCCCACTTAGCTTCGCCGGCGATGCAAACGATGGCATCCAGGTTTCCAATTTTATTTAAAGTTTCCTGGATAGAATTTGTATCAGAGATGTCAATATTAAAATCTCCACTGCTTCTTCCTGCGGTAATCACTTCTTCAGTTTCTGAGAAATATTCAACCACCGGCTTTCCGATGGTTCCATTTCCGCCTATTACTAAGATCTTCATTTGAGGTTAGTTTAAAGTTATATTTTCAATCTGAGTTTGGCTACAGCCTCAACATGATAGGTTTGAGGAAACATATCAACCGGTTGTACTTCAAGCACATCATAAACCTCAGCAAGTTCCTTTAAATCTCTTGCCATAGTAGAGCTGTCACAGCTTACATATACAAGTTTGGGTACTTTTAATTCTTTTAATCTCTTAACAACATCAGGGTGCATTCCAGCTCTGGGGGGGTCTGTTATTAATACGTCAGGAGCTCCGAATTCATTAACCATTTCCTGTGTAAATACATCTTTCATATCACCTTTTATAAAAGAAACATTTTTTACATTGTTCTCTTCTGCATTGAATTTTGCATTTTCAACGGCTACATCAACCAGCTCAATCCCAAGTACCTTTTCAGCTTTTTGACTCATAAACAGACTTAATGTCCCAACACCACAGTAAAGGTCGTAGACTACTTCTCCTTCCTGAAGGTCGGCATAATCTCTGGCTATTTTATACAGTTGTTCTGCCTGAGCGGTATTGGTTTGGAAGAAGGCATTTGGATGAATTTTAAAAGTATGGTTTCCAATTTTATCAACGATATATCCGGGACCATGAATTACTTTTTCAATTCTGCCAACAGAAGTAGGACTTTTAGTATCATTGATATTATTGACAATAGTAGTAATTACCGGGAATTCATCCAAAAGCTGGTGAGATAATTTTTTTATTAGTTCCTGATCATCTTGATAGGTTACTAAATTTACCATGAAATCATCGGTATGGAATGAATTCCGAATCATTAAATGACGCATAAAGCCTTCATGCTTAATTGCATCAAAAGGAGGGATGTTGTGTTCAATGCAATAGTTTCTGACGAAATCCAGTATCTCAAATGACTCTTTTCTCTGTAGATGACATTCATTTAAGTTAAGAATTTTATCAAATCTGCCCGGTGCATGCATTCCCGCAGCAAAGCCTGAATCATCTACAAACTCATCTTTGTTAATTTCTTCCTGAGTAAGCCAGCGTCTGTTTGCAAAACTATACTCCATTTTATTCCGGTAATAGAACTCAGATTCACTTCCCATAGCAGGGTGAACAATTGTTTCTGACAAACCTCCCAATCTTGTTATGTGGTCAGTTACCTGTTGTCCTTTATATTCCAGTTGTTTAGCGTAAGGAACGTGCTGCCAACTACATCCGCCACAAACATTAGCATGCTGACACTTAGGTGTAATACGATCTTTTCCGGGTTCAAGAATTTCTAAAAGCTTGGCTTCTCTGTAATTCTTCTTTTTTTTAATAATTCGGGCTCTTATAACATCGCCGGGGGCAGTTCCATATACAAATACAGCCAACCCATCTACTTTGGCTACTCCTTTCCCTTTAAAAGCTGCACTTTCAATTTCTAAGGTGACTTCCTCGCCTTTTTTTAATGCCATTCTTATTCTTCGGAATTATTTTCGTAGTAAGTATCGAATTGTATTTGAAGAGCTTTTTCCTGTCCTGCTACTTCTTCAATAATATAAGTTGCTTGTTCTAATTGTCTAAGTGCAATATTAGTAAGTGACTGTAAAAATTTTACTGCTATTTGTGGGTGTCGGTCTCTCAGAACTTCAAAATCAGGTTGAAAAAAGCCGAGAAGTTGACAATCTGTTACGCATTGTGCAGTCGCTTTTCTTCTCAGGTTATATCCAATAGAGAGTGCACCAAAACTATCGGGAGCGTCTAAGATAAACTTGTTTGAATCATCTGAATGATCACTTTCCTCAGTATTGGCATTCAGCATAAGTTCGATTTTTCCTTCCTGTATAAAATACATGCCGGTTCCGGGATCATTTCTGTAAAATACATATTCGCCTTCTTTATAATTTCTTTTGTGGCAAAGTTGCAGAAATTCATACCGTTCTGCACTGGATAGATTTTTAAGAAATTTTGAGCCAAAAACAATGCTCAGCTGCTGTTTAATATTTGATAGTTTTCCCATAGTTAAATAACGTTAAAAAGAATGACCGATACCAAAACTAAAGTATAATTTTTTGTTGTTGAACCATCCAACATCCAAATCATGAGCCCTGAATGTAAAATCAAAGCGCGCTACTATATATTCCCAGTCCAAACGTAGTCCCAAGCCCGTTCCTACTGCAATTTGATTATAAAAGTCATCAATATAAAACCTTCCTTTTTCTAATTCTTCATCTCTGGCTGCGTCATTTTTAGGACCGTACCAAACGTTGCCGGCATCGGCATACCAGGCGGCATGCCAATTTGCACCTAACAGATCACGGATAAAAATTTGACGGGCTTCAGTAAATGCTGCTAGCTTAATTTCACCACCGTTAATCCGTACATCTTCTGATTTGATTGAACCCGGACCAAGCTGAAATGGCCCCCAGCCTCTAATGTCATTACTGCCCCCGGCAAAAAAACGTCTGTTCAGTGGTATAGTTGTACTGCTTCCATAGGGTTGAGCTATTCCTCCATAAATTCTCCATGCAAACACAGCGGAATTAGAAACAGGTATATATTTACGATAATCTGCTGTTGCTTTAATGTATCTGCTGTAGCTTAGTTCATTTTCACTTACTTTGAAAAGGGAAGGGAGACTTTGCTCTAAAGTGTCCGGAGTAATTACAAATTTATCCAACACATATGGAATATTACCACCAGTCGACAATGAGTATTCGCTGAAATATCCCCGATCCCGTTTGATCAGGTCAGTATTTTGGCTTCTGAATGTGTATCGGATCACTGACGAAATCTGAGGCCTGAAATCTTCCAGAATACGTGTTAATTCAATGGGATCAACAATTGTACCGTCATTCAAAGTATCAGAATCAAAATCATTCCGCAGATTATTAATAAACTCATCGGTTGGTGAGGGATCTACAATATCCAGTTCAATAAGGTCTAAAAAACTTGAAAAGCGTTGGCTGTGTTGCACTTCATATCGTAAATTAAATTGTACATCGCTGTTAATATCAAAAAATAATTGATCTGACCGGCTGTATGAAAGTGAATATCTGGTCAAACCGCTTGTAAAAAATCTGGTATTATCCAGAAATGCGAATGGAAAATTTAATCTTGGTACAGTGTAATCCCCCCTTAATTCATAACTTCTGAAAATAGAAGATTGAGTGGAAGTATCAGCAATTTCTTCAAGTACACTTTTACTTACAAACTCAAAACTTACATTCGCAGAAAGGGAAAAATTTTCAGCCTTACCAAAGGCATTATTATTGGTATAGTCTACCCCAAGCCCGGTACCAAATCCATATCTCTTCATCCCGAATATCTCTGCTCCAATGCTATGCTTTGTAAGGGATTGCAAGTCCAGATATGTAGGTATATACGTTTGTGAAAAGTCGGGTTGGCTGCCCGCCTGGTTTTGTCCGAATCTTCTGATAAATAACATTCCTAAATTTTGATATTCGCGAATGGTATTCAGATATAACTCATGATTATATATATCACCGGGTTTGAAAAGTATCTGATCTGTCAGTAAAGAATACTTAGTTTGTGCTGCGGGTTCTTTTCTAAGGAATATTTTTGAAGTATCTGATACTTCTTGCTGTGACGAAACTGTATCGATCTGTGTATAATTATCCGGAGGGGTACCGTCAGCAAGATTTACATGAACGTCACCAAAACGAAATACTTTTCCCGGGTTTATCCGAAACTGAATATCAAGATAGGTGGAATCTTGTTTTTGAGTTTGAACCAGAGCAATTACTGAATCTTTTTGGATTGATGCGTACCCATTATTTTTTAAAAAATTTATGATTCTTTGTTGCTCTGTGCCCAGTTCTTGTGTGTTATATTGACGATTTACAGTGTAGGTTGAATCATTTATTCTGTTTTTTGTTAAAGGACTATCTCTCATGAAATCAATTCGTCTTTCAAAAGTGGAAAGGGAGGGGAGTCCTCTGAATGAAATGGTTTCAATTTTTGAAGGTGTTCCTTCAGAAACAATAAATGAAACTTCCACTTTATTGACTTTATACTCAACAATAGTGGTGTCAACCTGTACCCTGAGATATCCTAAGGATTCGTAGTAAAGTCTTATCCTTTCCATATCATTCGCAACTACAGACCGATCCAGATAAATTGGATCTTCACCAAAACGCCCGTTGCTGAGTTCCCAGAAATAATACCAGGGGGTAAATCTCGGAATCCCCAAAAATTCCCGATTGGTTTTAGTTCTTATTAATGTTTCCAGGGTTCGGTCTTTAACATTTTTGTTACCCGAAAATCTAATTCTCCTTACCACATCATCTGATGTGCTGTCCGAAACAACAGAAGAATTCTGGGCTACTACTTTAACCTGAGCGGTACTTGATAAAAGCACCGTAAATAGGAAGGATATAGTGATAAATGATATTGTAGATAGGGGATTTCTCAATGGTGGAGGCTATGTCAGATTACATAACCAGACTTATTTGGAGCTAAACATCGTCATAATCGAAGCCTTCATCTTCTTCATTATGAAAGAAGTCTTCTTTTTGAATATAATCCGGCCAAATATCTTCTATGCTTTCATAGATTGTATTCTCACCTTCGTCTAATTCTTCCAATTCCTCAAGATTGGTGATCACCTGAGTTGGAAGTCCATTTCTTTCTGCCCATTCTATCAACTCTTCTCTGTTTGCTGGGAATGGTGCTTCATCTAAAGCGGCGGCTAATTCTACTGTCCAAATCATAAATAAATTTTTTTATTAATTAAGTGAGTGAATGATACAATTCTACTTGAATTTTCCAAGTATCGTTCCAAATAATTTTTGATCTTAAATCGTGCCGAAAATATTGTTATCTTAGCACAATTACATCAACTAAATCCAAAGAGGATTATTTTTTATGGGAAGTTTTGGAACAACCGAAATTATTATCATAGCTATTATCGTTTTAGTGCTTTTTGGTGCTAAAAGAATTCCCGAATTAGCGAAAGGATTAGGACAGGGAATTAAGGAGTTTAGAAAAGCATCCAGTGATATCAAGAAAGAAATAGAAGACAGTTCCCGGGATATTGATGATGCTATAAATTCAGAAGAAACAAAGTCTAACTCAAAATAATAGAAGATTGTCTACATACAGTATCGCTGAGATTAAAGAACAAATTCTCAACGAAAACCTCTCTCTGAAAGACATTGTTAGTGAGTACATTGCGGCAATTGATGACCAGAACCCTGAAATCAATGCTTTTGTTTCAACTTACTTCGAAGAGGCTCTTTCTGAAGCAGAATTAATTGAAAATAAAATTAAAAAAGGAACTGCCGGCTCTCTCGCGGGTGCCGTTCTGGGTATAAAAGATTTAATTTGTGAGCGAGGAAGGCAGGCTACTTGCGCATCTGAGATCCTTGGTGATTTTGAGAGTGTTTATGATGCTACAGTAATTGAGCGCTTAAAAGCAGAAGATGCAATTTTAATAGGCAGAACCAATATGGATGAGTTTGCAATGGGTTCAGCAAACCAATTCAGTAGGTACGGTGCTGTGAAAAATCCTGTTGACATATCTAAAGTGTCAGGAGGTTCTTCGGGTGGAAGCGCAGCAGCTGTAGCAGCAAAAATGGTTAATGCCACTCTTGGATCAGATACAGGAGGCTCTATTCGTCAACCGGCAGCATTTTGCGGTGTAGTTGGGATAAAACCTACCTATGGGCGTGTATCGCGATGGGGGTTAATTGCATTTGCATCATCTTTTGATTGTATAGGTCCTTTCGCAAATAGTGTTGAAGACGCAGCTAACGTGCTGCAAGTTATATCCGGTTTTGATGAAAAAGATAATACATCGGCAAATATACCGGTTCAGAACTTTACTGAAGAACTTAAGAAGCCGATTAAAAATATCAGAATCGGTGTTCCTGAAGAGTTTTTTGGGGAAGGGTTAGATGATGAGATTTCAGAAAGCATTAACAACACTCTGAAAAAACTTGAAGCTGACGGAGCTGAATTAGTTCCTATTAGTTTACCACATACCAAATATGGAATTGCTACCTATTATGTACTTGCAACTGCGGAAGCATCCAGTAATTTAGCAAGATTTGATGGTATTCGATATGGACACAGAGCTGATAAAGCTGCAGTAATTGAGGAGCTCAAAGAAGAAGAAAGCCGATTAAAAGAAGAGTATAAAGATGATCAGGCCTCATTGGATGTTGCATTTTCTAAAATGGATAGTGCATTGATCAAATTATATAAAAAATCGAGAACGGAAGGATTTGGTACCGAAGTTAAACGACGAATAATGTTAGGTACTTATGTTCTTAGTTCAGGCTACTATGACGCTTACTACGCAAAAGCTCAGAAGGTTCGCCGTTTGATTCAGGATGATTTCAAAAAAGCATTCGAAAAAGTTGATGTAATAGCAGGTCCCACAACTCCGACCACCGCTTTTGGTCAGGGTGAAAAGTTAGATGATCCTGTACAAATGTATTTGAATGATATTTATACAACGTCAGCTAATTTAGCAGGTATTTGTGGAATAAGTGTGCCCGCGGGGCAACATTCAAACGGACTTCCAGTAGGTATTCAATTTCTGGGAGATTCATTTCAGGAATCAAAAATACTTAATGCAGGAAGATTAGTTGAACTTCTGGATAAATAGGTAAGTTAAGTTCTGATAATCAGATAAATGAATCGACTAAGTGAAAAAAATATCATCATAACAGGAGCTACGTCAGGAATTGGCAGGGCGGCTGCTTATCAGTTTGGTGAACTTGGTGCTAATTTGCTGCTTACCGGTAGAAGGGATCAAAGATTACAGGAAATAAAGAATGATCTTTTAAAAGCATACCCTGACTCTGAGGTCAATACGTACACTTTTGACTTAGCAGATTGTAATGCCTGTAACCATTTTGTGGAATCAATTAATTGTGATATTGATATCTTAATCAATAATGCGGGTTTGGCTTTAGGTAAAGATGCTGTTTATGAATTAGATCAATCTGATATTGATCAAATGTTTGCGGTAAATGTTCAGGGTCTTTTGGAACTTACCAGACTTATTTCACCTCAAATGAAAGCCAGAAATGCAGGACATATCATAAATGTTGGTTCCGCTGCTGGGCACGAAGCGTATGCAGGTGGAGTAGTGTATTGTGCTACAAAGCATGCGGTTAAAGCAATCACCGAATCTACAAAGAAAGATCTTCACGGAACGAAAGTGCGTGTAAGTATGGTATCACCCGGAATGGTAGAAACAGAGTTTAGTAACGTTCGATTCAAAGGTGATAATGTAAGAGCAGAATCAGTATATAAAGGATTCAAGCCGTTATCTGCTCAAGATATTGCAGAAATTATAGTATTTATTGCAAACAGACCGGAACATGTAAATATTATGGATACGATTATATATCCGGTTTCACAATCTTCCCCAACAATGGTTTACAGAGATGAATAAAGTTTTACTATTACTGTTCACTTGTAGTACAATTATAGCTTGTAATAAAGGAGCAGGACTGCAATTTTCTGAAAAAGGACGAAACGTTCCTGAGTTCTCTTCAGACTCGGCATATAAGTACATCGAAACCCAGGTTAACTTCGGACCAAGAGTTCCAAACACCTACGGACATGTTAAAACCAGAGAGTTTCTTGAAAAAAAACTAAAGGAGTATGCAGGAGCAAATGCGGTGTTCTCTCAGGAATTTTCTGAAGAAGGTTATAATGAAACTCTTGAGATGGCCAATATTATTGCTGCATTTAATACTTCGGCAAGTGATAGAATTATGTTGTGTGCCCATTGGGATACACGTCCTCGGGCAGATCAGGACACGTCCCGGACCGGTGAATATATTGCGGGAGCTGATGATGGTGGAAGTGGTGTAGGAGTTTTAATTGAACTGGCCCGGATTTTTTCAGAAAATCCCCCTCCAATTGGCGTTGATATTGTTCTCTTTGATGGAGAAGATTATGGAACATCCGGTGATATTGAAAAATATTTTCTTGGCTCAAGGTACTGGTCTTTAAATCCACCCGTACCCGGTTATAATCCAAGATTTGGAATTTTACTAGATATGGTAGGGGCCGAGCGAGCTGTATTTCCAAAAGAAACTTATTCATTAAGCTATGCTCCAAATCTTGTGGATGAAATCTGGGGAATTGCAGAGAATAAAGGATACTCTGATATATTTCTAAATCAAAGGGGGGCAGGAGTTTTAGACGATCATTATATCGTTTATGAGAATACAAATATTCCTGTAATTGATATTATTAATCATACAGTTGGACCGGATGGAAATATAGAATTTGCTCCGCACTGGCATACACACAGTGATGACCTTTCCATTATTGATAAAAATACACTACAAGCTGTAGGAAATGTTCTGCTTGAATTAATCTACAACCGTATTTAATGGACTATATCCGACTTCATATTCAGTTATCTGATGATTTGCATGAATTAATGATAGCTGAACTTTTTGAACTTGATTTTGAGGGCTTTGAACAGGAAAAAGATCTTTTAATTGCTTCGGTACCATCACCTGAGTTTGATGATATAAAAAGAGAAGAGATCTCAAAAATTCTGAATTCCTTTGAAAATGCGAAACTCCATAAAGAAGAACTAGTTTCTCCACAAAATTGGAATGAGAAATGGGAAACTACTATAGAACCTCAAACTATTGGTAATTTTTATGTGAGGCCGACATGGGGTAAAGAACTGGAAGCAGATTCTGATCTTATAGAATTGCTTATTGATCCTAAAATGGCTTTTGGTACCGGATATCATGCAACAACGCGTTTGATTTTGGGATGGTTGTCAGAAATCATCAAAAAGGATGATAAAGTGCTTGATGCAGGAACCGGAACAGGGATTTTAGGTATAGCCGCATTAAAGCTTGGAGCTGAATCAGCCTTTGGTTTTGATATTGATGAATGGAGCGAAGATAACTCAAATGAGAATATTGCAATAAATAAAGTTGAAGGGTTTGAGGTGAAACTTGGTTCAACAGAAGTAATACCCGACAAAAGTGTTTTCGATGTAATTCTGGCAAATATAAACAGAAATGCATTAATGGAATTGATTCCTGAATTACTTTCTTATTTAAGAAAAGGAGGTTCTTTACTGCTATCAGGTTTATTGGAAAATGACAAAAAAGTCATAATGAATTTAGAATCTGTTAAGAGATTAAAACATCGAGAAACCAGACAAAACGGAGAGTGGATCGCAATTCTGCTGACAAAATGAAAGCCGCAATAGATATAGGAACAAATACAGTTTTACTACTTGTTGCTGAAGAACAGGAAAACGGGTTCAAAATACTTCATGAAGAGCAAAGAATGCCCCGTCTAGGGAAAGGAGTAGATGTAAATAAAAGACTCTCATATCAAAGCATGGAAAGGGTAACTGAGGTTATAAAGGAATATAAAAATATTCTGAGTACTCGTTTTCCGGAAGTTTCTGAGGTCATTGTTACAGCCACAAGTGCTGTCCGCGATGCTTCTAATAGGAATGAATTTATTGATGTTGTAAAAGAAGAAGCAGGTTTTGAGATTAAATTGCTTTCCGGAGATCAGGAAGCAGAATATACTTTTCAAGGTGCATTAACCGTATTTGATGAAGAAGTTACTGGTGACGTTTTTGTGTTAGATATTGGAGGAGGAAGTACGGAAGTAGCACTTGGCAGAGATGGCGAACTTATAAATATGCATTCTTTTGATATGGGATGTGTTCGGTTTACAGAACGATTTCTGATTCAGGATCCGCCTTTTCAGGAGCAAATAAGAGAATGCAGACAAGTCGTAAAAAATATGTTTGATGCAAAGAATTTCAAACATAAAAAAGATATTCGAGCTGTTGGAGTAGCCGGAACTCTAACTTCATTAGGGGCAATAGATCTTCAGATTGATGAATATGATCCGGAACTCTTAAACGGTCATTTGATAGTTCGTGAAAAACTTAGAAAAGTAATTGAAATTTTTAGCGCACACACTCATGAGCAGTTGCTAAAGTTAAGCCCGAAGGTTCTTAAAGGAAGGGAAGATGTATTTTTGGCCGGATTGCTTATTCTTGAAGGATTCCTGAATTACACTGATTTGGAAGAGATCAGAGTTTCCACGGGAGGAATTAGACATGGCGCATTATTGAATGAACTCAAAAAAACTTAGCACATTTCAAAAAAATCGATTTTCATTTACGCTAAGCTTTGTATTTTAGCCTTGCATAAAATCAGACAATGTCAGATACCAGTACAGAAAAAAATTCATCACCCAGAGAAAATGCCTCAGCCAGTAGTATTGAGGATGATGGCTTTGTTACAAGAGCTTTAAAAGGAGACGAAAGCGCATATAAAGATCTGATGAGTAAATATGATCGTCCGATATATTTTCATATACGGAAAATGATCAAAGAAAAAGAGCTTGTTGAAGATCTCGTGCAGGAAGTATTTATGAAAGCTTTCAAGAATTTGTCTACTTATAGTAATGAATATGCTTTCTCAACCTGGTTGTACCGTATTGCTACCAATCACACCATAGATTATCTTAGAAAGAAGAAGCTTCAAACGCTGTCTATAAATGATCCTTACAAAACAAAAGACGGTGAACTGGAAATACAGTTACCTGATGAAACTTATGCTACTGACAAAGCAGTAATTCGTAAAGAGAGAAAGCAGATCGTTCAGAATGCGATTCAAAATTTACCCGAAAAATATCGTGCTGTAATACAATTACGTCATATGGAAGAGCTTTCTTATGATGAAATTGCTGACGAACTGGATTTACCTTTGGGCACGGTAAAAGCACATATCTTCAGAGCCCGGGAACTTTTGTATAAGGCATTAATGGATAAAAGGGGAAGTTTCTAGTACCGCTCACTCACTTAAGATTTGGTTTCGCTCACTATCAGTGAAAAAATCTATTCTTTTGAGTATTATTTGATTAATAATTCAAATATAAGAACCCGTTTATTATGTTCCTCAGATACTTATTTTTAGTTTCTTTCTTGCTGATTATACCGATGGAAAGCAGCAACGCTCAAATCTGGAAGAAAATTAAGAACAAGACCAAACAAAAAGTAGAAGATAAGGTCGCTGATAAAATTTCAGAGAAATTAGCCGAAGCTATTCTTGGTAAAATGACTCAGAAGTTTGAGTTGGATTCAAACCCATACAGAGGCGGTACTAAAATTTCTAAACCCGAAAAATTACCTGAAGAGTATACCTTTGACTGGAAGTATGAAATGAAAATGACAAATCAAACTTCCTCAGAGGTTGTAAATATGGATTACTGGTTATCATCAGAAAACTCCTATTTTGCTTATTCAAACTCAGAATCCCCTGATATGCTTTCTGTTGTTGATCAGGAGAATCAGGCCATAGTTTCCTACACCGAAGAGGAGGGGCAGTCATTTGCCATGTCCTATTCCTATCCGGTGAGTTCAGTTAATGAAAGTGTATATGTTACAGGGTCAGAGGATGTTGTAAATGTAACAGAGCTACCGGATAAAGATTTTTTGGGCTATACAGGGAAGGGTTTTAAAATAGATAGCCCTGAGTCTACTTTGATTATTTATGTTGCTTCTGAAATAGAAGTAAACTTTTCAGGAAATGAAGTGTTTCCCGGTCAGAATATTTCTTATGCCTTTACAAAGAATCCCGAGATTAAAGATTCATTAACTATGTACATGAAATTTGTTGATAAATCTGATCCGGATAGTGTAATGGAAATGGAGTGCGTATCTGTCAAAAGTGATAAGCTTGTGAAAATAAACAACGACTATAATTTCCTTTAGAATGGGTCATTATTTCAGGTTGTGGTGTACAATACCTGTATTCATTTTAAATTTCTCGAATTTTGCTCTGCGAATAGCACTACCTTCGAAAAGAGCTTCGTATTGTGGATTATCGATTTCTTTCCAATAATCAATATCCCGATTCAATAACTTTTTTCTTGGTTCTAAATCAGCCATTCGAGTTATAGAGGGTGCTGTGTTCCATGGGCAAACGTCCTGGCAAATATCACATCCGTACATCCATTGTCCCAGATAAGATTGCAGTTCTTCAGGTATTTGATCTTTAAGCTCGATCGTCAGGTAAGAGATGCATTTGTTCGAATCAACACGGTAAGGTTCGTAAATGGCATCTGTGGGGCAGGCATCGATGCATCTTGTGCAAGTTCCGCAATGATCGGTTGTTTCAACCGAGTAACTAAATTCAACATCCAGGATCATTTCTCCAATAAAGAAAAAAGAACCGATATCTTTGTTTAAAATATTGGAGTTTTTACCCATCCATCCTAAGCCTGAACGTACAGCCCATGCTTTATCCAGAACAGGAGCGGAGTCTACAAAAAACCGCCCTTCAATGTTTCCAACTAATGACCCTGTATAATTGAAGAGCTCTTTCAGCTTTTTCTTAAATACTTTATGATAATCTCTGCCCAAAGCATATTTGGCAATTTTAGGAGAGTTATCGTTTTTATGATCATGCTGAGGATGGAAATAGCTTCCGATCACAGAAACCACAGATTTTGCACCGGGAACTAATTTTGTAGGATCAATCCTTTTATCAAAATTATTTGCCATCCAGCTCATTGAGCCATTTCGTTGTTGAGTTAACCATTCTTCTAAGCGACGTGCTTCTGTATCAAGAAGTTCAGCTTTTGCAAAACCGCACGCATCAAACCCCAACTGTAACGCATAATTTTTAACAGCTTCAGTCAGATTTCTGGAATCCATAATCTGCTTAGTTTGCCGGAATCAGTTTATCTCCTTTCCATTGCAGCTCCTGAAGAGAACCTTCTAACATACGAACGGTACGAAAAGGGTATTTTTTTACTAAAGCATAATCGTGAGTTACCATAAGTACAGCCATTCCACGATTATTAATTTGTTTTAAAAGATCCATAATACTTTTACTTGCTCCGGGATCAAGATTACCGGTAGGTTCATCAGCAAGCAGAATTCTGGGTTCATTTGCTAAAGCACGTGCAATTACCACACGTTGTTGTTCTCCACCTGAAAGGTCTTTCGGCATATGTTTTCTTCTATGACTCAAACCAACCATAGTCAGAACTTCGAGTACTCTTTGTTTTACAAATTTTGGTTTTTCACCGGTTACCTGTAGAGCGAAAGCAACGTTATCAAATACATTACGATCTTGCAGAAGTTGGAAATCCTGGAAAACGATACCTAGCCGTCGTCGGAGCATGGGTACTTCCTTCATGCTGATCTTATTTACAGGATAATCTGTAACACGGACAGTTCCGGTATCCGGTACAATATCCCTGTAAAGAAGCTTTAAGAAAGAACTTTTACCAATTCCTGTAGCTCCGATAAGGTAGATGAATTCGCCATTATGAAGCTTGAAATCGATATTATTGAGAACTCTTCGGTTTTCGAAGCTTAAACTTACATTTCTTAATTCTATTACAGATGTTTCTGACATTTAAGTACTAAGGTTATACGTGCGCTGTTTTCGTCGGCATCAATAAGATCAAAATCGCCATATTTTGCAACTAAATGATAGGGCGTTTGTTTCAAAATTGATAACATTTCTTCTAAAGTATAAATACGCTGTTTGTGAACTTCTTTAAAAGTAGACAATACTACTTTTTTATCGTCTGAGAGTTGCTCAATCTCAAAAGTGTTGGTGTGTATTTTGTTGATGGCATCATACTCACTTGTCCTGAAAAATCTGAGATCTTTAACTTCAGCTTCTTCATTGTTCAGGTATTCGACAGCTTCAATGGAATTCAAAGGTGTTGAAAAATCAAATATAAGTAAACCTTCGTGTTTAAGAACTTTCGAACACTCTTCAAGCATTTTAATTATTTCCGAAGAAGTTTGTAAGTAATTAACGCTATCAAAAACAGAAAAGATTACATCAAATTTCTCCACTATGTGAATATCCAAAAAATTTAGAGTCTGAAAACGAACATCAGCATTTTGTTCAAGTGCTTTTTGTTTGGCTACAGCAATCATATGAGGAGAAAGGTCACTTGCCAGAATATTATAATAGCCCAGTTCATCCAGCGAAATAGCTACCGAACCGGTACCACAGGCTAACTCAAGAACTTTTTCACACTCAGGATGATGTACCTGAATAATCTCATCTATGTAATCTGCCCAGGATTCATAATCTACATTTTCCATCAATTTATCATATAAAGGGGCAAGGTTAGAGTAATTGTCAGCTTTTTTCATCCCGTTATCTCTTTTGAGCAAGTTGAACTGCAAGATTATATGCCTGAATAAAGGAGGATGGATCTGCTATTCCTTTTCCTGCTATATCAAAAGCTGTTCCATGGTCAGGTGAAGTTCTTATAATCGGAAGTCCTGCAGTAAAATTAACACCTTTTCCAAAAGATAAGAGTTTGAAAGGCGCAAGCCCCTGATCGTGATACATTGCTAAAACAGCATCGTAGTGGAGGTATTTTTTTTGTCCGAAGAATCCGTCGGCAGGAAAAGGGCCTTCAACATTTATACCAATACTTTTTAACTTATTAATGGCGGGAATAATAATCTGTTCTTCTTCAGAACCTAAAACTCCTCCGTCACCCGCATGCGGATTCAACCCAAGAATAGCAATTTCAGGATCTGAAATCCCAAAATCATGTTTTAGACTTTTACGGAGAATGGTTGCTTTATTAATAATCAAATCATGATTTACGGAGGATGCAACCTTGCTTATTGGTATATGTACTGTTGTAAGAGCAACTCTCAGCTCCTGATTAACAAGCATCATCAAAACCTGATCAGTGTTTGTTTGTTCAGCTAAAAATTCAGTGTGTCCCGGGATATTAAATCCTGCTAATTGTACAGACTCTTTTGAAATAGGAAGAGTTACCATAGCATCAAGCATCTTTCGTTTGCAAAGAAATATGGCTGTTTCAATAGATTGCATTGAAGCCAACCCTGATTCTCTGGTAATTTTACCGGTTTCAATTTTTGGGGAAGATTTTTCTGTTTTCAGAACATTTAAGAAGCCTGTCTCAGCTTCAGATAAGGAAGAAATAATTTTTAGTGATTTGTTCAGACTCAGTTTAGAGTTGTAGAAATTAATTACGGAATCAGGTGAAATAAGAATAGGTACTGAAGTAGCATTATCAATTTCTGCGACTGCTTTTAGGGCAATTTCAGGACCTATTCCGTTAATATCTCCAATTGTTATTCCAATTCTTTTTGGCATCATAACCAAAGTTAATACTTAAGCTATTGAAACGCAGAGTATTATTTACCTACAAGCATAAATTCTGAGAATCCCGAACCTTTCTCGAATACAAATGTTCTGTTATTGTAAGTCCAGGTTTCTATAACTTGTCCTTTTTTAGGAAAAGATCTGTCGCGGGAATTTGGAGGGCCGTATTTAATGTAAACTTCTCCGCGATCTGTATTTTGCCCATTCGGGGTTTCAGGAGATCGAAATTCCACAAAGGCATGATGTACTCTGCGGTAGTATTCAGTCATAAGTTCGTTGAACTCAGTGTCAGGCGTAGGATCTCTCTTAGACCAAAAAGCTCTGAATTTTATTTCTTTTTGGGTAGCATTTCCTTTTTTTAGATTCTTCAATTGCTCATCAGGAACTATATATTTCATCATGTCAAGGGCGATGTCAAGATTCAGCAGAGAAGGCGGAATATCAGGCCAGAAAGAGCGAACCACTTTTTGTGCCTTTATTTTTTTATTGGAATCTGCTTTTAGTTGAATAGAGTAAACTGAGTTTTCTAATTCCGAATTAGGTACATCTATCAAAGCATAAGTGAAGGCTCCACTATTGCGTTTAACAGAAAGTGTAGTTTCTTTTTTATTTAATAACGAGAGCGATGAATTATTAAAAATTTGTGCATCAGATACAGGGATATTTCTTACAGTTTCAATATTGGTAGTATCATTTTTTTCAATTCTGGCTTTATTTATAACTAGATTATATTTTTCATCTGACTGATAATCTGGTATCCTGATAAGAACCTTAAAATCCTTTCCATACACTACATTGTTACCCATATTGATCAATTCCATACCTGAAGGTGTACTGCTCGATTTGATCAGATAAATTTCTCCTTCATCTTTAGTCGAAAAGTTTTTTATTTTAATATTTCTTCGTTGCGAATTACGGTCATCAGTTTCTTCCATTAAGCTGAGTTGAAGAACGTAATTATACATTCCCGGAGACAGCTCAGTGACCAATCTCCCGGAAGCGTATTTCATTTTTGATTTAGTATCCTCATAACTTTCTGCGAAAAGAGTATCCTGCCAAAGATCCCTTGAAACAGAAGCAATATTCTTCAATTCTTTCCTGGATGCTTTCCCTTTAAATATTTCTGTGTTTAATCTTGCCATACTGTAAAACTGAGCATTTTCAGGCGAAACAATTTCATCATCTACAGACAACTTTTTAAAAGGTAAAAAGCTGTTATCCATTCGAAAAATAAAAATAAGCCTCGCAGATTCGGTATTTTCACCGGGTATAACAATGGTGTCAAAGAAGAAATTTGGAGCGGCAGCTCTGTTTGCTAATGTTGTATAATTTATATCACCACGACGTTGGCCTAATAAAACTGAAGTTGAGATCAGCAAAAAAGAGAATACAGAAAGAGTAAGTTTTTTCATATGGAAGGTTTTTAAATTCAATTACATCAAAAATCACGTTATGAATCATTAAAATTCCTATAATAAACGGAATAGTAATCACTAGTATTATAATAAAAGATTTCTGACAAACATGGCGAATACAAACACATCAAAGCAAGAAAACTGGTTAAATGAATTACTCGATAATTTAAGAGCTCAGGAACGGGAAATAATGTTGGGAGGAGGTCAAAAAAGAATTGATAAGGAGCATGCAAAAGGAAAACTAACTGCAAGAGAACGAATAGACTTATTATTGGATGATGACGCAGATTTTTTTGAATTGGGTTTATGGGCCGGTTTTGAGATGTACGAAGACGAAGGAGGTTGTCCGGGTGGTGGTGTAGTTACAGGTGTAGGAAAAGTAGAGGGCAGAGATTGTATGATTGTTGCTAACGATGCTACAGTTAAAGCAGGTGCCTGGTTTCCAATTACTGCGAAAAAGAATTTAAGAGCTCAGGAAATAGCTATTGAAAACCATATTCCTTTGATTTATCTGGTAGATTCAGCTGGTGTTTTTCTTCCTATGCAGGATCAGATTTTCCCGGATAAAGATCATTTTGGTAGAATGTTCAGAAACAATGCCGTGATCTCGGCCAAAGGAATCCCTCAAATTGCGGCAATAATGGGAAGTTGTGTTGCGGGAGGCGCTTATTTACCTATCATGAGTGATGAAGCTTTGATCGTAGATGGAACCGGAAGTGTGTTTTTAGCAGGAAGTTATCTGGTAAAAGCAGCAATTGGAGAATCTGTCGATAATGAGACTTTAGGAGGTGCTACCACTCACACTGAAATAAGTGGTGTTACCGATTATAAGATGAAGGATGATGAAGAGTGCTTAGAAACTATTCGTGATCTTGTAGCAAAGTTAGGACCTCATAAAACTGCAGGATTTAATAGAAAGGAAGCTAAACTCCCATCCAGATCTTCAGCCGAGATTTTTGATATTCTGCCTGAAGCACGTACTTCTCCTTATGATATGAATCAGCTACTGGAGTGTATTATAGATGAAGACAGCTTTACCGAATTCAAAAAGGGGTATGGACAAAGCCTTATAACAGGCTATGCAAGAATCGACGGTTGGAGTGTAGGAATTGTTGCTAATCAAAGAACAGTTTCAAGAACGAAAAAAGGAGAGATGCAGATTGGTGGTGTAATTTATTCTGATTCAGCAGACAAAGCCGCTCGTTTTATTATGAACTGTAATCAAAAGAAAATTCCGTTGATCTTTTTTCAGGACGTGACTGGATTTATGATCGGAAAACGTAGTGAACATGGAGGGATAATAAAAGATGGTGCAAAAATGGTTAATGCGATGAGTAATTCCACCGTCCCAAAGATTACCGTTGTGGTAGGTAATAGCTACGGAGCAGGAAATTACGCTATGTGTGGACGAGCGTATGATCCTAGGTTTATGTTTGCATGGCCAACGGCTAATATTGCTGTAATGAGTGGTGCGTCAGCAGCTAAGACTCTTACTCAGATCAAAATTGCTACAATGAAGAAGAAGGGAGAAGAGGTAAGCGAAGAAAAGCAAAATGAGCTTATGGAAGAAATTACCGATCGATATAACAAGCAAACGGATGTCAGGTATGCTGCTTCAAGGCTTTGGGTTGATGCTATTATCCATCCCGCAGAAACCAGAGAAAGGATTTCTAATGCACTAGAATGTGCTAACTTGAATGCTGATATAGAAGAGTTTAAGACAGGAGTTATTCAAACGTAGTTTTATTAAAATCTTCTATAAAGTCATAGGGAACATTGTGGTGAGATCTTGGTTTACTTGGTTTGTAATAAAATAAACAACCCATCAAGACCATGAATAACTATTTAAATAAATTGTCATTGGCAGTAATGCTTCTAACAAGCTCTCTTCTGTTGAGCGCTTGTTCAGATACCAAACAGTCAAGTGTAAAACTTAATGCGAAGGCTTCTAACGGCCAGAACTATCAAAAACTAAACAGTGTAGCAGATACAGTTATTATTACTGAAGCAAAATTCAGATTCAGCGAAATAGAATTTGAAAGCGCCACAGATGATGACAGCACCGATGTAGAGCAAGGACCTCTTGTTCTTAGTTTGAATTTAAACGGAGGTTTAACCGAAGTTGGTATAGCCAACGTTCCTGCAGGTTTTTATGAAGAATTAGAATTTGAGATCGAAGCCAGAAAAGAAGAGGAAGTTGTGGTAAACGATCCGGATTTTGAAGGAGAAAATGGTCAAAATTATTCAATGGTTATCTCTGGTACTATAAATGGGGAGCCGTTTACGTTCCGTTCAGAAAAAGATTTTGAAGTGGAGTTGGAATTTGAGCCAGCTTTTGAAGTTAATGACGAAGAACAGGTTAGTATTACTCTGAATTTTGATACTTCGTTGTGGTTCTTAGATCAGGATGGAAACGTTCTTAACCCAGCTGATTCTAATAATATTCTTCTCATCGAAAGTAATATTAAGAATTCAATAGAAGCTTTTGAAGATGATAATGAAGATGGAGAGGGCGACGAAGACGATGATTAACAAATAATCAGCTATCATAAATTTAAGCCTTGTTTACAAAAGTAAGCAAGGCTTTTTTGTTGTCATTGTTTTAATATCTTCATAGATGAAGTATAAAATAGACTCAAATATCTCAGTTATTCAGTTGAATGTAGAAGCTACATTCACTCTTATTGATTTTACAGCGTTAATCGTTTGTTTTATCCTGGGATTCATATTCGCTGTATTCTTTTGGATGTTCTTTGTAGCTATTTTTATAAAACTATTCGCAAGCTACGAATTTATCTTTGACACTGATAAATACACTGTAACTCAAAACATAAGATGGTTTAGTTACTTAAAGATAAAGAGAAAAGAATTTACGTTTACAGAGGTTAAGTGTGTGAGATTCTCAAATGAAGAATCGGGAAATGTACTTCAGGAAACTTTAAGAATGAAAGAATGGTACACAATTGATATAATTCTGGGTAATAATCACTCCAGAATTGTTAAGGCGCCGGATGACGAACTTGAACAGGCTGATGAATTGTTTTTTACTTTGAAAGAATACCTGGATAAGTATTTCAGGTTTGAAACGGAGATTGTATTAATAGAGGAAAAAAATTCAGATAATTCTTTTAAGAAATTCTAAATTGAATTTCTTATGAATAGTGAAATTGCTCAAAAAGTGTTGGAGAAGATTTCATTTATTCTGAAATTCAGTTTGTTGATTATAGATTTTGATGTCAAATCATATTTATCTGTGTTTTAAATAGAGGTTTGGGGGTAAAATATGAGAAAGTCGATTTAGTGTTTCTTTTGAAACATTATTGGATCTCGATGAAATTATTTTATTAAGATGTTCTTTAGTTCTTATTCCAATAACAGTTGTTTTCACTGCTAAGTGTTTGTTCACATATTGAATACAAGCTGAAAGTGGATCAATAGTTTTTGTAACAGCTTTTTTAATCCTTTGTATTTCCTCTTCAGTATATCCTAGATATTCTTTAGCAGGTTTATTGATGAGCATTCCTTTTGCTAATGTACCACGGGTTATTACAGAAACATCAGCTTTGTTTAACAAATCCAAACACTCTTCTTCCGGTCTCCGATCTATTAAACTGTACTGCATCATAACAGTACTCATATTGGATCTTTTTATCCATTCCTTTATAACATTTGGACGTATAGATGAGATCCCGTAATTAATGATTTTTCCCTGTTGTTTAAGTATTTCAAAAGCTTCAATAGTTTCATCAATTGGATCATTCAGTGTACCGCCGTGCAGCATGTACAAGTCAATATAGTCAGTTTTAAGCCTTTCTAAACTTTTATCTGCAGCTTTTAAGATATACTCTTTTGTAGGGTTCCATCTCCATTCTGTGCCCGACTTATTCCATTCGTTCCCTACTTTTGTAGCAATCTGAACCTTAGCCCGAAAGGGAGATAAGGCGTCTCCAACAAGCTGCTCATTTCTGCCTTGGTCGTACAAGTCAGCAGTATCATAAAAATTAATATTGTTGTTATATGCATTTCTGAGGAGTTGAATATTTTCTATTCTTCTACCCTGCAAAGACATACAGCCAAATCCAACACTGTCTCTCATTTTTTTGGTTTCTATTTACAGTTTTTGATTTAATCTATGTTTGTGTTTTTAATTAAATAATACTAATCTCCTCATCATTTTTTTAAACTTTAAATTATATTTTTTATGCTAAATTCTAAAAGTCTTCGGGTGGTATCTGCATTAGTTTTAATGAGTACACTTTCAATTTCTTGTGCTTCAATATTTAAGGGTTCAAGTGCAGATGTAAGAGTAAACTCAAATCCGGCAGGAGCCAATATTTTCATCAATGGAATTGACAGAGGGGTTACGCCGCAAACTCTATCCTTAAAAAGAAATAGCGATTATGTATTGACTTTCAAAAAAGATGGATACGAAGACCTGAATTTCGAAGTATTCAAGAAATTTGATATCGGCACTGCAGTTGTTGGAAATATTTTTTCATGGGGTTTAGTTGGAATTATAGTAGATGTTGCAAGTGGTGCAGCTTATTCATTAACTCCGGCAGATGTTGAGGCAAATATGGCTGGTTTACAAGCCGCTGGATATATCGATACAGACTTTGAAACAGATGGAAGTGACATTTATGTGTTTATGCTTACAACAGAACAATGGGAAATGCTTAAGAAAGCTGAAAAATAAGTTCCTTTGAGATTCAAACTTTAAAAGCCGTCACATTGCTGTGATGGCTTTTTTTATGATCCATTGTCTGCTTTAGCAATAACCCATACCGCATGTATGATACCAGGAATATAGCCCAGAATTGTCAATAATATATTGATCCAGAAAGCGGCACCAATTCCAACAGTTAAGAAGACTCCGACAGGAGGAAGGAATACAGCCAGTATAATACGAAGTAAGCTCATATAATTTTTAATTAGTTCTGATTTGATGAAAAGAACGGGATTCAAGACAGAAATAAAAACGCACAATAATATTTAACAGAATTTACGCACAGAGTTAAATTCAATACAGCATGAGGTAAGCACTCAAATGAATACTAAAATATAATATAGATGCATGTTATTATTATTAAATATTTATACATCTAATTTTAGTTTTAAATATGAGAAAATTCTATTCTAAAAATGAAAATTGTAGTAATATTTTATAATTAAAGTTCATTTACAGCCCTTAAATTAAAAGTGAATACGGAAGGACACCTATTACTTACAGACGACGATTTAAATGAACAGGTTTCTATTGGCGTTTTGTGCTGTTTTGTTTTTCGTTTCAAACTCAGTGGCACAAAATGATAGCATTGGATCGAATTTAAACGATTCAACTCTGATCGAATTTTTACGTACTAACTATACTCCATCCAGTCCAAAAGACTATGATGAAGCCAGGGATTCTATGTATAAAAGTCTGGATGTGGACATGACCGACAGCTTGACATGTGTATATTCGGGCTTAAGAGCAAAAGCTGATGGAACCAGAACTCCTTCTAATGGTAGCCAGAGTTTCAACACGGAGCACTCCTGGCCACAAAGTTTTTATGATAACGCAGAACCGATGAGGGGAGATATACATCATCTGTATCCGGTTTGGAGCTCAGTAAACTCTTCCAGAAGTAATCACCCTTTTGCAGAGATAGATGATAATTCTACTACTTCCTGGTGGTATTGGAAAAATGGGGGAAGCCAGCAGAGTATACCTTCATCAGATATAAATCTGTACAGCGAGTATTTTAATGATACTTTTGAACCGAGAGAAGATCATAAAGGTAACGTTGCCAGATCTATGTTTTATTTCTGGACATTGTATCAGAATAATTCTGATATAGTTAATGATGGATCTGATAACGAGGCGTATTTTAACGGTATGAAAGAAACTTTGTATCAATGGCATAAGGACGATCCTGTTGATGCAGCTGAAATTGAACGTAGTGAAGGAATTGAAAGCATTCAGGGAAATAAGAATCCGTTTATTCATGACACGACATTAGTACGTCGGGCTTATTTTTACGAAGAACCTCAGACTTCATCACTGCCGGAGGTGTTTATTTCGGAAGTGTATGAAGCAAATGGAGGTACAGTGAAATATGTTGAGCTTTTCAATACTACGGATTCAGATATTGATTTTACTACAGATGATTGGGCACTGGTTCGATATAGTAATGCAAATGGTACTGGTAGCAATATTTCGTTAACGGGCACAATAAAGGCAAAAGAATTTTATGTGATCGGCGATGATAACGCTTCCGGTGGAGTACAATCTGTTTTTGGTGAAGGCATAATAGACCAAAATGAAAGTAGTATTAATCATAACGGAAATGATAAATATACATTAGTAAAAGATGCTTCAGGTACACCTGAACAAATTGATGCTTTTGCCGGAGATAATATTGGGAACGGTTCAGATTTTTCAAAAAACCAAGTTGCGTACAGGATCTATTCTGAACTGCCTAATGATGGGGATTTTGGTCAGACATCAATTTCTGCAAACGGAGCCACTGTTGCTTCAGGAGATTGGAAGGTTTATAGTATCTCTTCTAACAATGGAAATGCAAAATTTGTAGCTACTCCGGGATATAGTAAAGGAATAGAATCTTCCAACCTTACTGAAAGTCTTATTATCGGTTCAGCAGGGTGGAGGTTGATTTCTATTCCTTCAGATGGGCCTACACTTGCTCAGATTTCTGATGATATGCAGATCAACGGAGTGGATAACGGGAATGATCCTAATGTTTTTACTTATAATAGCTCAGGTTCTTATTCTACTCCTTCAACCATAAATACTGCTCTTAATAAAGGAGAGGGTATAGCTGTTTACTTCTTTGATAATAATTTATCAGGAAGTAAAGAATTACCAATTGTACTTGATTTAACTTCTGGGCAGAATAATCCTACTTCCGATGTGAATGTTTCTTTGAATACTACCACTGAATTAAGCAGCTCTTATTTTACTTTAGTTGGAAACCCATTTCAGAATAATTTTGATGTGAGTTCTCTTACTGCTGATGCATCCATTCAGGCAAATATTCATCTGCTGGAAGACGGATTATATTTTCCGGCAGACAGAAGCTCAACTATATTATTGCCCTGGCAAGGTTTCTGGGTTGAATCACCAAATTCTGATGTATCATCATCCGTTACATTTCCCGTTAGCGGAAAAACTAGCTCTGATGCAACACAAAGTGCTTATTCAAAGAATTTAGTCAAAAACTATGAGATTCAGCTCAGCCTAAAGTCAGGTAAAACATATGACCGAGGCTGTAAAATTACGTTCCGGCAAAATGCAATTGAAGGCAGGGATATTTTTGATGCAGCTAAACTTAAACCAACAGTTTCTGAATATGCAATTTTATCCTGTGTTGAAGGCCACACAAGTAAATCTGTACATTCTTTACCTGAATTAGATCAAGATGAAGTTAAGGTTTCGCTACAAATCCAGTCTTATAATGTAGATGATGATCTGGAGTTGGAATGGGAGATTAGCGAAGATCTTTCAGCGATAGGGGAATTTGTGCTTTTAGATAAGGCAAACAATACTGAAAAAATTCTCTCAGGTAGAGGAACTTACTTGTTTAAACATCCTTCAGTTTTAACTACTGACTCAAATAGTGAATCATCTTTTAGTATTGCAAATCCGCTAAAAATGAAAAAGGGGGAAGACGAACGGTTTTCTTTGTATATCAAACCATCAGTAACAGTTAGCAACGAAGATGAATCTGGTGTTTTAAACGAGTTTAAGTTGGAACAAAATTATCCAAATCCTTTTAATCCATCAACAAACATAAGGTATTCTTTAGGTGAAGCAACCTATGTTTCATTAAAAATCTATTCTTCTACAGGTCAGGAAATAGCTACGCTTGTTGAAGCCCACCAGAGTAAAGGGGCTAAAGTTGTTGAATGGGACGCATCTCATATTGCAAGTGGTATTTATTATGCTCAGTTAAGAACCAGCGGCATTCTGCAAACCATAAAGATGACTTTACTGAAATAAAAAAAGCCCTGTGAACTTTAATTCCACAAGGCTTTTTGTACCAAAGGTGGGAGTCGAACCCACACTTCCGAAGAAACACGAGTTTGAGTCGTGCGCGTCTACCAATTCCGCCACTTTGGCAAAATAAAATTTCATCTACCAGCCTGCCTGTCGACAGACAGGTTCCGCCACTTTGGCTTAACAGATTCCAAAGATAAGTGTGTTTGAAATTCTTAACAACCGTTTTCTTAATTATATCCGTTTGGATTTTCAGATTGCCATTTCCATGCATCTTCACACATTTCTTTGATGCCTCTTTTTGCAGTCCAACCGAGTTCTTTTTCCGCTCTAGCCGGATCTGCATAGCAGGTTGCTATATCTCCGGCTCTTCTGGAACCTATTTTATAATTTACGGTCTTTCCTGATGCATCTTCAAAAGCTTTTATCATATCAAGAACGCTTGTTCCTTTCCCGGTTCCCAAATTATAAATGACCAATCCCGGATCAGATTTAAGTTTGTCAATAGCTTTAAGATGGCCAAGTGCGAGATCAACAACATGAATATAATCCCGGACACCGGTGCCGTCAGGAGTAGGGTAGTCATCACCAAAAACAGAAAGTTGTTCTAATTTACCTACAGCCACCTGAGAAACATAAGGCATTAAGTTATTGGGAATATCGTTTGGATCTTCACCGATCAATCCACTTTTATGAGCTCCAACAGGATTGAAGTAACGAAGAAGTGCAATATTCCAGCTTTCATCAGATTTGTACAAGTCTTTTAAAATATACTCGATAAAAAGTTTAGTTCGTCCGTAAGGATTCGTAGCTGACAATGAAGATTCTTCTGTGATCGGTACAGATTCAGGATCACCGTATACTGTAGCAGAGGAGCTGAATACAAGGTTTTTCACATTATGTTCTTTCATTACCTCACAAAGAATGAGTGTACTGTCCAGATTATTTTGGTAATACATCATCGGCTTTTGAACAGATTCCCCAACTGCTTTGTAGCCTGCAAAATGTATAACGGAATCGATTTGATGACTGGAAAAGATTTTTGAAAGCGCAGCTTTGTCCAAAAGATCCTGTTCATAGAAGATTGGAGTTTCTCCTGTTATAGATTCAACTCTTAATAAAGACTCTTTACTGCTGTTAGAAAGATTATCAATTACAATAACATCTTTGCCCAATTCAAGAAGCTCAAGTACAGTATGGCTACCAATATAGCCTGCACCCCCGGTAACTAATATTGCCATGTTTTGCTTTGGTTTAAGTTTAGTTCAGTTTATGATTTTGAAATTATAAAACAAAACCGGAAAGCAATTTAATAGCTCATTTGCGGAGAAAGAACAAATGAAAATGTTGTTCCTTTACCGGAATCACTTTCTACAGACAATTTAGTGCCATGAAGTTCAAGAATTTTTTGAGCTATAGACAATCCAAGTCCGGCTCCCGACCCAACTGTTCTACTAGGATCTTCCTGATAAAAACGATCAAAAATTCTCTGGATGTTTTCTTCTGCAATTCCTTTTCCGGTATCCGAAATGGTAAAGCTGACATTATTATCATCATTTTTTGATATGATCGAAACCGATCCGCCTTCCGGTGTGTGTTTAAGGGCGTTGTCGATAAGATTGGAAATCGCTCTTTCCATGAGGGCGATATCGGCATAAACCAGATTAGAGGGCTCATCAGAAAGAACGGCTTTAAGTGTAATACCTTTTTGTTCAGCCAGTGGTTTAAATTGCTGCACAAGATCCTGAGCAAGTTCAGCCATAGAAACCTGCTCCATGTCTGGCTGAACGTCTTGAGCATCAAATTTTGAAAGTTCGAAGAGTTCTTCAATCAATGAGCCAAGCTTTTTTGTGTTTCTTAGCACTATCTCATAATATTTTGATCTTTCTTCAGGTTTAATGGAAGGTTCTTTTTGAAGAATTGTTTCTAAATATCCCTGAATCGATGCCAAGGGACTTCTCAAATCATGGGAAACATTTGCTACAAGTTCTCTTCTTAATTTGTCGATTTGTTTTATTTCTTCCATGTTGGAAACCAGTGTGTCAGCCATTTGATTGAAAGATGAACCTAACAATCCAACTTCATCTTCAGAATTTACATTGACTCTTCTTTCTAACTGACCTTGTTCAAATGACTTGACAGTTTCACTAACATGTCTTAAACGTCCGGTCAAAAGCCTGAAAACAATTAGTCCAAGAATTAAAGTAACCAAAAGAATCAGAGCTAATCCTATAAAGGTATTCCTTAGGATATAACTATTCTGCACCATTCCAGCAGCTTTGTCAAACTGTTGACCTGATAAAATCACGTAGAGGTAACAACCTTGACTGCCCATAATTGAAATAGGAGAAACTGAAAAAGGTTTTTTTACACCAGCGTTTAAGGGATCGTCGCCATAAATTGGCAAAGTTTTCCCCGATAAGAATTCGTCGAGGGGCTTTGTATTAACTCTTGAAATTTGAACCTCTGCATCAGGATCCTGGCTCGGATAAAACCATTTTATCATTCCGCTACTTTCCAGTAAATAGATATCGATTTCGGGGTTTATTCCATTCAGGTACTTTATAACTGATATAATACTATCACCTTCTATGGAATCCATTAAATAAGGTTGGAAATGAGAGGCCATATCAGCAGCTAGCATTTTGTTTACCTTTTGTCCGGTTTCATCCACAAACATTAATGAGGAAGAAACACCTAAATAAGCAAAGGAAATTCCCAAAGCTAAAACAAGCAATAAAAAGGCTGTAGAAATTTTTGTGTAAAAACTCTGTTTTATTTTCATTGGATTCCCAGTTCTTCCAATTCAGCAAATTTGTAACCCATTCCCCAAACAGTGGTTATATATTTGGGCTCTGAGGGATTTTTTTCGATCTTACTTCTCAATCGGTTGATATGAGAATTTACAGTGTGACTATATCCACTGTACTGATATCCCCATACTACATCAAGCAGTTCTTGTCTGCTGTATGCTCTGCCGGGATTTTTAGCAAACAAAAGCAGAAGTTCAAACTCTTTGGAGGTTAATTCTATGAGTTCATCTCCCAATTGTACGGATCTTTTATTCGGATAAATAACGAGGTCGCCAAAATCCATTTCATCAAGTTTTGAACTGTCTTCAGCTTCAGAAGAAGAAGCTCTTCTTAAAAGGGCTTTAACTCTTGCTATAAGTTCTTTTATAGAAAAAGGTTTGGTTAAATAATCATCAGCTCCATACTCAAGACCCATTATTTTGTCGACTTCTTCTGCCTTAGCTGTAAGCATTAAGATAGGCACCTGTTGGTTATCCTTTCTAACGGATTTACAAATTTCAAATCCGTCTACTTCCGGCAACATTATATCCAGTATAATGAGTGAATATTTATTTTCGATTGCTTTATTAAGAGCAACTTTTCCATTGAAAGCTTGCTCTACTTCGTATTCGTTATCTGTAAGTTGAATTTTAATTAATTCAGAAAGATCGGAATCGTCTTCTACAATAAGAATGGGATAAGGTGGAGTACTCATATGTATACTTTTAATGAGAAACTAAGTCATCAATAAAGTAAAAGTATCACACAGAAGTAACATTAATTATCATCGGATAAATTCTCAAGCTCATTGAGAACAGTAGTACAGATTTTATCCATTTTGTTAATTGAAGCCACCACTTCTGAATCTTGTTTTTCATCCCAAATCAGTTTTTTTGCATGCTCATACTCCTCAATAATGATATTGAGTCCGAGCATCTGAGCTACAGGCTTAATTTTATGACCGGCTTTACGAAAGGCGTCTTCATTTCTAAGCTTAAGATATTTGGAATAATTAGATTTAAATTCTGAAAAGGAAATTACTGCTGCATCAGCAAACTCCTTAATATAGCGCTCATCACCATATAACATTTCATTCAGGTCAGTAAAATCAATCAATTTTGCCATACTTATTCGTTTACTGCTTCTTTGATAAAATGGGGAGAAGGCTTACCAAATTCATCCAAGTGAACAAAAATTATTTCATCAATAGTGATGATGGTTTTCTTTTCAAACTTTGTTCGCACTTCACATTTAACGGTGATGGAAGTTGTTCCGAATCTTACAGTTTCCATACCAATTTCAATAACTTCACCTAAAGGAGCCGAGTTCACAAAATTGATTTCTGACATATATTTAGTAACAATATTGCCTTTGCCCAACTGGCACAGTACAAATATAGCCGCTTCTTCATCAATCCAACTCAGCACAGTACCACCAAACAACGTTCCGTGAGCATTCAGGTCTTGAGGTTTAATAAGCTTTCTACTAAAAAATCGCATGAAATTATTTTTGCCTCAATGTACGATGTTTATTCACATTGAATCAATTAGGTTTGATCAATATGTAGATTCTAATACTTAAAATATTTTTAATCTAAACTTTTGAACTGAAATGTAACAATGAACACTACTCAATCTCTATATGAATAGAAGAAAGACTCAGAACTAGGACAAAATTTTCTATTCAGAATGAAAACTATTGCATTGACAAACCAAAAAGGTGGTGTTGGTAAAACAACTTCAACAATTAATATAGGTGCCGGGTTAGCTAAGTTAGGGAAAAAAGTATTATTAATTGATTTGGATCCACAGGCTAATCTCACCTATTCATTAAAAATGCACTCTAATCGTGTAGAAAAAAATATTTACCATACATTAAAAGGTAAAGCAAAGGCACAGGATGCCATTATTAAACATAACGGTTTTGATTTTATACCATCATCTTTGGAGTTATCGGGTGCAGAACTTGAACTTGCAAATGAGCCTGCCAGAGAAGGATTATTAAAGAATGTTCTGGAACAAATAAAAGATGATGAATATGATTTTGTGCTGATTGATTGTCCTCCGAATTTAGGCCTTTTAACTTTGAACGCATTTACTGCCGTAGAAGATATATTTATTGTGCTACAATCAGAATATCTGGCCTTACACGGGTTATCAAAATTACTTGATCTGATAAAAATTGTTCAGCAGAGATTAAATAACAGATTGGCAGTAGGCGGTATCATCTGTACTTTATACGATAGTCGCAAAAACCTGAACAAAGAAGTAGTAGGACATATTCAAGATTATTTTGGGGAGAAAGTGTTCAGTACAATAATAAGAGATAATGTAGCTTTGGCGGAAGCTCCCAGCCACCATAAAACTATTTTTGAATACGACGGAAACAGCAATGGAGCAAAAGATTACTTTGCACTAGCAAAAGAAATAAAGAACGGTCATTAGATCATGTCTAAAAAAACGAGTTTGGGGCATAATCCTTTAGCTTACAGCCTAAAGAGCCATGCTTCATTCGACTTTATTAAAAGCACTAAGGATAATACAGCCAATGATATTGATGAGCCTGTTATTCAAAAAAAAGTAGTCAGCTACTATCTGGAAAAGCCAGTTATCGATAAAATCAAAGCTATAGCTAAACAACAGAAAGAGTCTTACAGCTGTTTGGTAAACGAGTTTCTAAAAGCTTCCATAAAGAGGGAAGAAGCTTCAGAATAGTTCTGTAATCGACATCCCTTTTTAGTATACTTTTGCCATACTAAAAGGCTTATGTTTTACGATTACAGATCAAACTCTATTACAAATCTTTCAGGGAAGTTTTTGGAACTTCTTTCCAATAAATCTCCAAAAGATCCTTTTAAGGGGAATTGGATTATTGTTCAAAACAGAGAGATGCAACAATGGTTAACATTGCAGGAATCTGCTCGAAATTCTATCTCTGCAAATAATAAATTTATTTTCCCTTCTGAGTTTTTATGGAAGCTTTATAGATTAAAAAACCCGGAACTGAGTGATATCCTGCCTTCTGATTTAACGCCTATACAGTGGTCGATTTTCGAGCTTTTGAAAACGAACAAGAAATTTAGAAAAAGTCTCATTGGAGAAAAGAATGTTACTTTTAAAATTCTCATTCAAATTAGTAAATCGATAGCGGATGTATTTGATCTATATCAAGTTTTTCGACCCGAACTTATTAATGGATGGGAAAATAATAGATTAAAGTATAATCATACTACAGAAAAATGGCAGTCAGACCTTTGGAATTCACTTAAATCGAAATGGAATAATATTCCTGAGGCTAAAACTAGAGTTCAGGCTTTAAAAGAACTTAAAAGTTGGATCAATAATGGAGAATATCCTTTCACAGAACTTCCAGAAAACATTTGGTTATTTTCAATTCCTCAGATTTCAAATCCCTTTGCTAATATAGTTTCGGATTTGGCAAAACGTTTAGATTGCCACAATTTCAATTTTTCTTTTGATTCAAATTCAGGCAATGAAGAAGTGGACTTGTTTTCACAAAAGTTAACGAAAAGTGCTAGAGATAATGATCTGGTGTTTCAAAAACACTTGGATGAAAATAAAACCGAAACAAAACTAATTGAGCTACCCAATAGCAAAAGGGGTGAAGATTCCATATTAAATGGAATCCAGCATATGCTTTTTAATGATTCTCAGCTAAATATACCGAAGGGTTTAGATTCAAGCTTTACCATACATTCATGTCACTCTATTAAACGAGAAATAGAAGTATTAAAAGACTCTGTTTTAGAAGCTTTGAATTCCGATAAAAAGATGAAAGCTGAAGATGTTTTAATCTTAGTTCCTCAAACAAAGGATTATAAATCGCACATCGAACATGTTTTTTCATCGTATGATTTATTTCTACCGGTTAACAGTGGCTACATTGATCAAACTGAATTTGTAGAGTCCACTTTTATAAACTTGTTCGGAATACTTAATTCCGATTTTAAAGTAAATGCTGTTATTGATCTTATTGACAATTCAATTATCTCAAAAAAGTGGGGATTAGACAACTCAGATATTCAACTTCTTAGAGAATGGAGTAAGGATCTGCATATTCATCGTTTCTTAGATTCGGATTCTTTTTCGTGGAGAAGCGGTTTGAATCGTTTGATCCTGGGATCTGTGATGGAATCCCAAAGCATTAATATGTTTAATGAATCTATACCCTACAAGAAAATTCATTCCAAAGATAATCTTGAACTTGTAGCCAAACTATCTTCTTTTATTGAAGAGTTGGAGTCATTTTCTGATTCTATTTCTAAAAATAATTCGTTGAAAGAATGGCTAATGATTTCCAGAAATCTAGTGAAAGTTTTCTTGCTAAATCAGTTTGATGAAGAGTATAAAATTCCTGGTTTGATATCAAAACTGGAACTATTGAGCAAAAAATGTGAGTTATCCGGTTTCACTGAAAACATTGATTTTGAGACATATTTTATCTGGCTGAAAGATCAATTCTCCGGGAAATCTTCTTCAAGCTCGGGTTATGGCCACGGAATTAATGTAAGTGATTATGTGTCAAACCGATCTATTCCATATAAATTTGTGGCTGTTTTAGGCTTTAATGAGTCTGTACTTCCGAAAAAAGTAATTCGCCCAGATTTTGATCTGATTCACGCTTTTCCTCAGCCCGGTGATCGTATCTTAACGGAAGAAGATCGGTTCCTCTTTTTTGAAATGATTCAATCTGCTAAAGAAAAACTTCATATAAGTTACATAGGTCAAGATCAGCATTCCCAGAATAAAAAAGCACCATCCATACTTCTGCAACAATTACTTGATATTACTTCTTCACTAGGATTAAGGATACCTATTGAAGAGCATAAACTTCATGGGTTTGACGAAAGTTATTTTGATAAAGAAGAGCCAAAAAGTTTTTCAAAGAAGTATGAGAAAATAACCAGGAGTATTAATGTGCAGGATCATTCGGCTACAACTTTTATAAACTCCGGTAATTACCAGAATGAAAATTTAGACTTGAAAACAATCTCCATATTCGATTTGATTTCTTTTTACTCACATCCCGCGAAGTATTTATGCAATCAAATTTTTGGAATACGTAATAGCAGTGATTTTCAAGATTTAGAAGACAGAGAACCATTTAAATTAACGGGTTTAGATTCTTATTTCCTGAAAGATTTTGTTAGTGATTTATATTTCGATGGCATTGATATTGATAACTTAAAACAGCCTGCCGATGCTTTAGGGCTAATTCCCAAAGGCTTTCCAGGTACACTGGAATTTCACAATACCAGAGATTTAATATCTCAATTTGAAGATGTAAAAAAGAAGTATGATTTCTTATCAAAAGTAAGGGTAGAAGTTGAGGAACAATTTAAGGAGACTACAATCTTTGGAAGTATTGATAGAATCATAAATGACGAAAGAGTAGTTATCAGACTTGGAGATTTAAAAGGAAAAAATCTAATAGAACTTTGGTTAAATCACTTGTTGTTAAATACACAGTTTGAATATTTGAGCAACATCTATTTCATAAAGCAAAAGAAATCGGTTCAGAAACTTAGTATTTATCCTAACCAAGCTGATCAAAATCATTTACTATTCTTGGCTGACTTATATAAACAAGCTTGTTTAGGTAGTGACAATGTTTTTTGCCCTGTGGAAACTGGTTTTGAGTTCGCAAAATCTTTATTCAAGGAAAATGATGAAGAAAAAGCTATCAAAAAAGCACTGTCTAAATGGGAGGGGAATAATTTTTTTCCTTCCGAAGCTGATGATTTCTATAATCAAAAAGTATTCAATGATAGCTCATTTATATTTGATGCATCTTTTAAGAAAAGAGCACAAGAAGTATGGTTTCCTATACTTCAAGTAGTTGGAGATTCTGTATGAAAGCTCTGGACGTTTTTGAAGCTCCTTTTAATGGTTTTAGCTTAGTAGAAGCAAGTGCAGGTACCGGAAAAACATATAATATCACTTCGCTTTATATACGTGCAATTGTAGAAAAAAAGTTGATGCCGGTAAATATTCTGGTTTTGACTTACACCGAAGCAGCTACGGCTGAACTAAAGTCGAGAATTAAAATTAGAATTCAGGAGTGTATTGAATTCTTATCAGGATCTTTAAAAGATGAAGATGATGAGTTTCTTAATGGTCTGAAAAAAAACTATGATAGTAATTCACTTCCACTACTTAAAAACGCATTGTTTTCTTTTGATGAGTCTTCCATTTTTACTATTCATGGTTTTTGCCAAAAATTATTAAGAGAAAATAGTTTAGCATTTGGAGTACAGCCGGATTTTGAAATTCTTCAGGATACTTCTGAATTAATGCAGGATGCAGTAGATTCATTTTGGCGTGATTATATCTCTAAACATTCTGAAACCGACATAGGGAAGAGTAAAATTGAATTTCTTTTAAACCAGAAAATAGAGCCCGATAAACTCTTGCTTGTTATTGAGCGAATAATAGCCAAACCTTATGCTAAGATATTACCTTCAGAAGAAGTTAAAGAAATCGCTGAATCTAAAACGAAGTTGATAGAAGAGCTTTTCGGTAAGCTAAAAAGTCAATGGAATAAAGATAAGACAAGTCTTAAAGAGACCATCTATTCAGGAAAGCTTTATAAAAGCACATATAAGGTAGAAGAACCGGAAGTTCTAAATACAATATGGAAAAATCTGGAATCCTGGATTGCTAATCCCGGAACTCCGTTAACCGGATTTGATAAAATGGATATTTTTGGAGCGGAAAAGATTGAAAGTAAAACTACAAAGGGAAATCAGGTTTACATACCTGTATTTTCACATCTTTTAGATGAATTTCTGGAAGAGATTAGTAACCTTAACGCACTGAAAGCTAGTTTTTTTCAAGAGGCTATTGAAGAATCAAAAGCGATTATTACGTTTCAAAAAGAAAAGAAAAATGCGCTAAGCTTTGATGATCTTCTTCAAAAAGTTGAAGTCAATCTAAATTCTGAATTATCTCAAAAGATCGCTTCTCAATATCCTCTGGCTCTGGTTGATGAATTTCAGGATACAGACCCTATTCAGTATTCAATATTTAAACAAATATATTCTGAAAATGGCTCTCTGTTTATGATCGGAGATCCAAAACAAGCAATTTATAGTTTTAGAGGCGCTGACCTGTTTACTTATTTTGAAGCTATTCATGATGTTCAGGATAAACAGAGATATTCCTTGGATTATAACTACCGGTCTTCTGAAGAATTAATCTCTGCTGTTAATGCTGTCTTTAACAGGCATGAATCTCCATTTGTATTTGATGAACCAAACTTTAGAGATGCGAAATTTCCCAAAGGTAAAGCACAAAGGGTTTTAACTTTAAATGGAGAGAAACAAAATCCGCTCACATTTATAAATTGTAGTTTAGAAGATGCAAACAAAGATGTTTCAAAAAAAGAAGTAAGAGAATTTATAGCTAAGAAGGTAAAGCAACTATTAACCGATGATTACAAAATAGGAGAGTCAAAAGTACACTCAAAAGATATTTCTATACTTGTACGGACAAAACAAGAAGCTCTTGAGGTTCAGGAATCACTTTCAGAAGTGGGTATTAAAAGTATTGCCAGAAGCAAGGACTCTATTTTTCAAACTGATGAATGCGATGAAGTCCATTTGATTTTAAAAGCGATACTTGATTTCTCAAATCATGATTTATTAAGAGCAGCTTTAGTTACTAAATTAATTGGTTATAGTTCTGACAAAATAGCTGAGATAAAAAATAGTGAAGTAGAATGGAGTAAAATTATTCAAGTCTTTCGAAACGCATCAGAAGCTTGGGAAAGTCAAGGAGTGTTAAAATCACTGCAGCATATAGATCAGTTTTTTCAAATCAGACTAAATTTATCGAGACAAAAAGAAGCTGAAAGAAAGATCACAAACTTAAATCACCTTGAGGAATTAATATCAAGCCATGAAACTAAGCAACGAACATCTCCTCATTCTATAATCAGGTTTATAAATCAGAAAAAGAGCTCTATTTCAAGTCCGGGAGATGAAGAACTTATCAGGCTGGAAAGTGATCATGAATTGGTAACAATTACAACATTGCACTCCAGCAAAGGGTTGGAATATCCAATTGTATTTATCCCTTTTCTTTGGGATGAATTTGAACGTAAGAATTACCAGCAAATCAATCTTCAGGAGTTTCATAATGAGGATAATATTCTTACGATTGATTTATTGCCTTCAAAAAATGGTGATTCTGAAAATCAAGCTAGAAAAGAAGCTCTAGCTGATACTTTGAGGCTTAGCTATGTAGCATTAACAAGAGCAGAGGTCGCTTGTTATATTCCTTTTGTAAAATATAAGGGCATCATTAATTCGGCTCTTTTTGCAATGATATCCGGACCTGAAAAATTACTAGCTTCAAAATTAAATCAGTCGAAATTACTCGACCAATTTCAGGAAGACCTTTTTTTATTATGTGAGAATGATTTCGTTGAATTAAAAGACTCAAAGAACTTATTGGGACAAGTTGGCAAAAGAGAACCATCGGTAGTTCAAGGCGCATTATTTGATCAAGCTAATTATTCATGCAAAGCTTTTTCAAGAACGGATATAGGCTCAATTTCAAGAATAGTTAGTTTTTCATCATTATCCAGTTCTCAGGAAAAATCAGATCAAGCTAAGGATTATGATCAGCTAGATTTTTCAAGCAAGACTCAAGAGGATGAACAGGAGACTCTTTCTAGATTTACTTTTCCAAAAGGAGCCGGAACCGGAAACCTGCTCCATAACATATTTGAAAAAATAAACTTTCAAAATAGTTCTGATCATTTGGCAGTGATTGAAGATGAATTTAAAACATCAGGGTTAGATAAAAAGTGGTTTTCATTGTTAGAACCCTGGATATCTGAAGGGCTAAATCACCATCTGACAAAGGGATTAAAGCTTGCAGATCTATCACAAAGAGATGTTCTGAAAGAAATGGAATTTCACTTTCCTGTTAGTGACATAAATTTCCATAGAATAGTTAAAATTATAAGAGGGGTAGAGCCCTCACTAGATTTGAATAGATCAATTTCAGGTTTTATGAAGGGATTTATAGACTTAGTATTTAGGCAGGATGGTAAATATTATATCTTGGATTATAAGAGTAATCATCTGGGAGATAGTTTGAACGACTATAATTCTGAGAGGCTATCGCATAAAATAAGGTCATCAAATTTTGATGTTCAGTATCATATTTACTCATTGGCTTTAAAATTATATTTAGAGCAAAGAGTTACGAATTTCAATTTCCAAAAAGATTTTGGCGGGGTGTTTTATCTTTTTTTAAGAGGAATTGATAAGAATACTAAAGAATCCGGTGTTTACTTTGATAAACCTTCTCTTGAAACTGTAGAAGATTTAGAATCAATTTTGGGGTTGGTAGTAAATGATTGATTGGTTTAAACACATACAAGAATTAAAACTAGATGGAGAGATAGGTTTATTTGAGCAACAGTTTGCGAAGTTTATAGCAAACCAGGAAATCAATCCGGATAATCTATTAATTTCATGTGCTGTCTTAGTTGCTTCAGACCAACTTTCAGGAAACATTTGTACTGATTTGAATGAATTAGAAAACTCCGTTCTTGCTTCTAAGCTGAAGTTAAAAACAAAGAATCCGGATGAGATTAAGACAACACTGGCTAACTCTTTATCCGTTGGAACGCCGGGTGACTTCAAACCCATTATTCTGGAAAATAACAAACTATATCTTCACAAGTATTGGTCCTATGAAGAAGAAATTACAAAATGGCTCAAAGCTAAGGCAAATAAACAAGATCACAGATTATCTGAATCCGAAATAAATCAAATAGAATCGCTTTTCCCTGAATCTGTGAATGAGTTCGATTATCAAAAATTAGCTACTCAGATGGCTCTTATTAAAGAGTTGTTAATTATTTCAGGTGGTCCGGGAACAGGAAAGACCTACACAGTTAAGAAGATATTAGAAGCATTTCTGGAAAAAGACACCAAGCTTAAGATTGCTTTGGCTGCACCAACAGGAAAAGCAGCTGAACGACTTAATGAGTCCATTCGTGAAGTTTTTCCTGACTTAGAAGCAGTTACTGTACATAGACTACTTGGAGCAAGAAGAAACGGCGAGTTCAAGCATGGAACAGATAATAAGCTCTTACATGATATAGTAATAATCGATGAAGCATCAATGTTGGACATTCGCCTTTGGATTGGTTTGGTGAGGTCTCTTAAAGATAATTGTAAACTTATTCTATTAGGTGATAAAGACCAATTAGCATCCGTTGAAGCGGGCTCTGTTTTGGGTGATATTTGTCATAAATCTGATTCAAAATTTTCAAAACTATCCTTAAATCAACTTGATTATGAAGTTCAGTTAATTGAGAACAGTTCCACAAACGCACTTAACGATAACATTGTGCTTTTAGATAAGTCATATAGAGTAACTTCTGATTCAGGTATCTCCCAATGGGGTAAAGCAATTAATGAACAAAATGTAGAAGGTTTTTTTAAGCTAACCGAAGAGTTTCACCAAATAAGGGCAGCAACACCTTCGGATAGAATACTTGTGGAGTTAATAGATAAATATATAGATGAAATTATCTCAGGTGAATTTAAAACACAGTTCTTGAGTTCTAACAAGAAAGGTGTTTTTGGTACGATGAAGCTAAATTCTAGGATAGAAACACTAATAAAGAGTAAACTGGATGTGCCTCCAAACCATGAATGGTATTTAAGCAGGAGAATAATAGCTACGAAAAATGATTTCTCATTAGGAATTAAAAATGGAGAGATTGGCTTTTGTGATTCTGTTGAAGATGGAGAGTATTTTGTTAGTTTCGAATCGTCCAAAAGAGTCAGCGCTTCTCAACTTAAGTATTATGACCTTGCCTATTCTATCACAATCCACAAAAGTCAAGGTTCAGAGTTTAACGATGTTTGTTTATTCCTTTCAGATTCCTTTAATCCGGTGCTTTCAAAAGAATTATTATATACCGGTGTAACAAGAGCCAAGGAAAACGCTCTTGTAATAGGAAGAAGGGATTTAATTGAGCAGGTAATCCTTAATGAGATCAGAAGAACTAGTTCAATTCCCGAAAAACTTAAAACAGAATTTAAATAAAACAAAAGCCACAACACATAAAAAGTGTTGCAGCTTTATGAATGTACCCCGAAAAAGCCAACGTATTCATAGGAGAACGGATGATATCCGTTCTCCTATTTTATAATATGCGATATTCTTACCAATATTTCCCTTAAAAAATTCTAATTACAGATAAGATCTAAAAATATTAGTGGATAAGATCAACACTTTCATAAGGAATTAAGGACGTGCCGGTTATTTAAAAAAACTTAATGTGATTATTGGAACAATGTTAGTTGAAGTCTGTTGAAGATAGTAGTTAATCAAAATAAACCAACTTAAATATGTTGACTAACAAATTTTATAAATATCCAATAATGATTCTGATGCTTGCAGTTTTTGGCTTCGCATGCTCAGACAGTAATAATAATTCTGATTCAGCTACCGTAAACGGAAATGTTGAACAGTCTCAATCTAAAGCCAAATCTTTACCCGAGGGAACAGTTGTAACAATGGCTACAGTTACTTCCAACGGGTCTATCAATACAATTGATGGAGCAGAAACAACTACTGATGCAAATGGAGATTTTTCTCTGTCATTTAATGCAAATGCAGCACAAAACTTTGTTGTAGTTGCTGAAAATAACGGATCAGAAGCAATGGGTTTTCTATCAGCTAATGTAGAAAACGGACAAACTATACTTTTAAAGCCTATCGATACTGAATCAACTGCAGAGAGCAACGTATTTGCAAGATTAGTAGCACAGGGCAATGCTGACATTGTAACTAAGTCTGATATAGAAACTGTAGTTACAGCAACAAATGAAAGTGAAGTAAGAAGTAATGCATCATTAGCTTCTCAATTTGCAGCTTCTTTAGCGAGTTCTGCCGAAGCAAGAGCAGACTTTTTTGCAAATGAAGTTGAAGAGAATGGTGAAGAGAAGTTTGAAGCCACGCTGAATATATTGGCTGAAGCTCAAGCTCAACTTGAAGCAGATCTAACTGCTGCGAGCTCTACACAAGCTGAAACTGAAGCTTATGATTTATTCATAGAAACAACAGCAAGTGCCTTTGTAAGTGCTGGTGTTGAAGCGAATAAAGCTGCACAGGCTATAGAGGTTTGGGGAAGAGTTATGATTAATAACATCAGTTCTGCTTCTCAAGAAGTTGAAAACTCAGTAAGAACTCAAACTTCAATTATGGCTGGTATTGCAATAGATGCTGCTGTAAGGGCTGAAGCTGAAGCTTCTGAAATGTCTGACGAGTCTAAACAAACTATCGCCGACGCTGGTGTACAGTTAAAAGCTGCACTTAGAACAGCTGTAGGTGTAAAAGCTGATGTTGAGGCTGCGTTCGAAGAATATCAGGAAGAAGTTCAGACTGCTATGGAAAGTGATTCTTCTGTAGAAGCTAACTTTGTAATCAGTGTTAATACTGAAATTAATTCTCAAACAGGAGCTAAAACTGTATTTGAAAATGCAATTTCTAGTACAACATCTGCTGATGTAGCATTGAATATATTCACTACTTTTTTCAGTGAAGTTCAGTCTACTTCAGATGATAACGCCAGCTCAACTTCAATGAGTGAAGCTAATCTTGAAGCGGTAACGAATATAATTATTCTTACAAATCTGGCTTCTTAAACAGCTGATTTAAAGACAATAAAAAAGCCCGTGATTCCAAATCACGGGCTTTTCTTATTTTTTATAATATCTACTTTACAGATACCAGTTCTACCTTAAAAATCAAAGTGCTGTTTGGTTTAATCGGACCACCGGGTCTGGGATTTTCACCGTAAGCCAAGTCAGAAGGAATATAAAACATATAAGTTGCACCTTCCTTCATTAGTTGAAGTCCTTCGGTCCAACCTCTGATCACACCATTTAGTGGGAACTCAATTGTTTGGCCTCTGTCATAAGAACTATCAAATTTAGTTCCGTCAATTAAGGTTCCTTCGTAGTGAACCTCAACAGTGTTTTCTGCGGTAGGAGATACACCTGTTCCTTCTTCAATAACTTTATATTGAAGACCAGAATCCGTTTCTAGTACACCTTCTTTAGTTTTATTCTCAGCTAAGAAAGCTTCACCTTCAGCTTTGTTTTTTTCTTTAAGAGCTGTTGTTAACTGAATTCTGAATTCATTTATTAGGGAGTTTCTGGTTTCCTGATCTAATGCATCACTTTGTTCAATACCGTTAATAAATCCGGAAATATATGCATCATAACTAAAGTCAGTAGCACCTTCACGGGCAAAGAAATCACCATTTTGATATCCTAACGCAAAACTAATGCTGTCTTGAGCAGAAGAAAGAGAAACTTCTTTGCTGATTGATGAATTGTTTGAATTGTCACAAGCAAAACCTGTCAATAGAAGCAGTAAAATTGCTATCCTTGATGAATTTTTAAAAGTCATAGTGTTTTTTTGATTGAAAATTTATTCAACTTTAAAAGTACAGTAAATTAGCACCAAAGTGGAATATATATTCCGTACTTTCTATGTATATTTACATGATTTAGAACTTTTAAGAAATTTAGCACTTTGACATTTAAAGATTTTGAGCTCCAAGAGTCTCTTCAGATGGGTTTATCTGATATTGGCTATTCAGAACCAACACCTATTCAAGAGCAAAGTATTCCTCAGGCCTTGGAAGGCAAAGATATTTTAGGAGCCGCACAAACGGGAACAGGTAAAACGGGAGCTTTTGTAATCCCTATCATTGAATTGATTTTAAGAAATCCGTCTGATGGTACTAAAGCATTAATATTATCGCCGACCAGAGAATTAGCTCAACAGATCGATGAACAGATCTTTGCGCTTGGTTATCATTCAGGGATTAGTTCATCAACAATAATTGGAGGAGAAGATTTTTCCAAACAGGCAAATGCTTTAAGAGCAGGTGTTGATATCATTGTTGCAACTCCAGGACGGTTGATCGATCAAATGAAAGTTCTGGATGTTGATTTCAGTCAAATCGACTTTCTAGTACTTGATGAAGCAGACAGAATGTTGGATATGGGTTTTCTGCCAGATGTAAATCACATTATTGATAAACTACCCAAGAATCGTCATACAATGCTTTTTTCGGCAACTATGCCCAAAGAGTTGCAAAAGCTAATGAAAAGTGTGATGAAAGATCCCGTAAAAATTGAGATTGAGGTTTCTACTACCTCTAAACAAGTAGACCAAAGAGCTTATCATGCACCTCCCAGAAAGAAACTTGGAGCGGTTGAGGATCTGCTGGACGAACTGGACTGGACTTCCTGTATTGTATTTTCTGCTACAAAAAAAGGTACAAACGAGTTAGAAAAAGCTCTGAAAAAGAAAGGGATTAACGCAGGAAGTATTCACGGAGACAGATCACAGGAGGAAAGAACTGCTTCATTACGAGCTTTTAAAAATGGAACCGTTCCCGTTATAGTAGCAACAGATGTTCTTGCCAGAGGAATTGATATTGATAATGTCTCAGTAATTATTAATTACGATGTTCCCAGAGCTGTAGAAGATTATATACACAGATGTGGAAGGACAGGTCGGTATGATAAGGAAGGCATCGCAATTACATTGGTTAGCAAGGCAGATCAAAAATATTTTGAGCCGATAAAGAAAAAAGTAGGTAATGATCTTAAAATCCTCGATTTGCCTGAAGATAAAAAAACCTCTGCTAAGGATTTGAAGAAATCCAAAGCGAAAGCTTCAACTACAAAAAAGCCACAAAGCAAACCAAATAAGAAAACAAATACTCCCAAACCAATAAATATCGAAAAGGAAACAGTTATTATTTCAACTGATAAGGAGGGAAAAGTAACTGTTAATCTTAAGAACAAAGAAAAAAAATCAGAAGCCAAGCAGAATAAATCTTCGAAAACAAAGAAAGATCAGAAGAAAAAGGTTGAAGTAAAGCTTAAGGATAAAAAAAGCTCCAAAAACCAAGAAAGCAAAAAACAAAATAAAAAGCTTGAAATGTGGAGCGAATATGACCGACCGGATCGTATTGAAAAAGCTACAGACAGAAAGCAAAAAGTAAGAAAACCATCAAAAGGAATATGGGGACTCATTAAAACTTTCATCCCAAAATTTCCTAAGTAGTTTATTTTCTGTTAATCTCTGATCACTAAATTCATAATAAAAATAACAAAATAATGAGATTGAAAAGTATAGTATTAGTATTTCTTATTGGCTTAGCGTGTACAAAAAGCCAGGAAGTTGAAGTGGTTAAAACAAGTTCATCGAACACAGAACGATTGCCACTTATAGATGATACTAAGATCAGGAATGTGATCCTTTTAATAGGAGACGGTACCGGTATTGCTCAAATTTCTTCAGGTCAATTAAATTTAGTAGGTGCCGATGGATACCTAAATCTACAACGCATGCCTGTTACGGGAATTGTTAAGACTCAGTCTTCAAGTTCTTTAATTACTGATTCTGCAGCGGGAGCTACGGCATACTCCTGCGGAATGAAAACAGATAACGGAATGATCGCATATCTCCCGGATGGAACTCATTGCAAAACACTATTAGAAATAGCTAAAGAGAAGGGAATGAGTACCGGTTTAGTTGCTACTTCTACAATTACTCACGCTACACCGGCCAGCTTTGCCGCTCATGTTCGCTCCAGAGGAAATCAGGTTGGAATAGCGGAGCAGTACCTTGATTCCGGTAATGATGTTTTTCTGGGTGGAGGAAGAGAGTTTTTTATTCCTCAGGGTGAGGAGGGAAGTTCACGTAAAGATGACAGAAACTTAATCGAGGAGTTTAAATCCAGAGGGTATGATTATGCTTCCACAAAAGAAGAAATGGAAAACTCTACCTCTGATAAAATTCTAGGACTTTTTGCTAATTCAGGAATAGAAAGTGAAAACCGTACTCCGACATTGGAAGAAATGACGAATACTGCTCTTTCAAAATTAGAACCAAATGAAAATGGTTTTTTTCTGATGGTTGAAGGTAGCCAAATTGACTGGGGAGGCCACGGAAATAATGCTGAATATGTAATTCGGGAAATGAAAGACTTTGATGATGCTGTGAAAGCTGCACTTGATTATGCTGAAAAGGACGGAGAAACATTAGTGGTTCTTACCGCCGATCATGAGACTGGCGGAATGACAATGATGACCGCTTCAGATGACCCGCATAAATTAAGAGTGGAATGGGTCACTGATTACCATACTGGTGTGCCTGTAGCACTTATGGCATACGGACCCAATGCAATTGAATTCACAGGTTGGAATGACAATACAGATATTGGTATTAAATTAGCTGAGTTAATGAATTTTGGAGAGTTTCCTCTTAATTTAGAATAGCGATTTTAATTTTCGAAGAAGCAGGATCACTCAGATCAGTCCATGCAGCTATTATTGTATTTTTATAGCTACTGATCTGAGGGAATCCACTTTTTCTACTCGACTCCATTAAAGAAAACTCAAATTCTTGTTTTATTTCACCCTCAATTGACAACCTTTTTGCTTTAAAAAAAGCTTTTGATCGATCTTTCATCTTTCTCTCCATCCAACTAACTAATAGTTCCTTTTTTGAAAGAAATTCGACATCAACTCTTCCAAGTGGATTGCCGTTATCCAGAATAACAGGCTTTTGAAATGAATTACCTTCATCATCAGAAAAAGCCACCTTTACTCTGGATATATCGTTTGCTCCTGTATACCATGCAACAGCAACTGATTGACCGTGTGCCGCTATTGAAGGTCCGTTTACAGGGCAAGCCGCGATTTCCCAGTTATCATTATACACTAAAGATGGCTTTTCCCAATTTCCATCTGTAAAACGAGATATATAAATGTCCCGAACTTCATCTTCAGTTCGGTTTCTGTAAGCCGTAATGTATCCGTTTTGTGTTTTTACTGATGCAGTTCCACAGCAATCACAAACACTTTCATCAATTAAAAAACTTTTAAGGATATTCAAATCATTATCAATAAGAGCGGATCTCAAGGTCATAGCAGAAGTGAGATTTGAAGAATGATTACCGTGCCCACCTGCATTTACAGTATTTCTGCCATCTAACCATATACCTAAAAATGTGGAATCTGAAACGGGGGTTAAACTAACAAAACCGTGTTCAGTTGGTGTATTGTCATTATGTGGAGTTAGAACGGTTTTCCAATTATCAGCTGAGCTGGCAATATTTACATCATAGGCATAGGTACCACCGGGTACTTTTTGTAGCCAATGGGCTGCTACTGCTTTTCCATTCTTAGCAATTACGGAAGGAAAATCTGCCCAGTTGACAAACCAACTATCAGATTTACTGATCAGTTTGGGTTCCGTCCACTTATCATTAGTTAGAGAGGAATAGAAGAGTAAGGTTGAGTCATCTTTATTTTCAACCCAACTCAGAAATACAGTACCGGTATTATCTGTAAAAAGACGTGGCAATGAAGTATTATCTCCGGCGGGAGAAGGAAAGTCCTTGACTGAATACTCTTTGTTTGAAGAACAGCTAAAAGCAGTAAACAGAAAGATACTAATTATCAGAAGACGCATTGTGAGTTTCGTTTAGATTATAAGTGAATTTTGCAGTGAACAAACCAAAAAGAGAGGTGATCGGGAATGTAAGTAAATACCATAAAGGTACAACGGATATAGAGGCTAATATTTCAAAAACTATCCAGGATATGATCAAAAAAGTAATCATGTACAATGCTTTTGATGAGTTAGGTTCAGCCATACTTAAAGCCAGCATTACACCAAGCCAGGTTGCAGTAAAAGAAACTATATAGATGATCATTATCCACGAATATCCGGGTAAGGCCTCTATACCAAAAAAATAAAAATCTTGTTTGTGGAAAAATGAAATAATGATTCGGGAAAAACCTTCAACAAATAGTCCAAATACAAAACCAAAGACAGCCGAAAAGAATGCTTTCAATACAAAATTATTTTAAAATTAACATATCACATAATATAGAATAATTAATAATCAAGGTTAACAATTGATCGCTTAATTAGTATTTTGGGACCATCAAATAACAAAAGAATTTATGAAAACTATATTCGTACTTATACTAACTATTCTTCTGGGATCAAGTCTAAAGGCTCAGGACAAAAAAAAGGTAATAAAATTATCAGAACCCGTAAAAATTACAGATACTTATGAAGTTTACGGCAACGAAGTAGATAACTTTGAAAACCCTAAAACATTAGCAGAAGTTTTGCTGAGTGATGAAAAGAGCTCATCTACTGTTATTGTAAATACATCAATTGCAGAAGTTTGTGAAAAGAAAGGTTGTTTTTTTATAGCTCAGGATGGGGAGCACTCAGCACGTATTACTTTTAAGGATTACGGTTTTTTTGTACCTACTGATTCTGAAGGAAAAACAGTGACAATTATTGGAGAGCTAAGTAAAAAGGTATTATCGGAAAAACAGGCAAAACATTTTGCAGAAGATGCCGGTAAAAGTGCGGATAGTATAAGTGGGGAACAAGTAGAATATTCAATTGTAGCATCAACTGTAATAATTCAAAAAGAAACTAAAAAATAGTAATGAACGATAACGATTTATTGAAGCCGGTAGAAGTAACATCAAGCGATAAACAACTAATGGAATCTCCGGAAGTGGAGAAGATTGCCAAAGATGTAATTGCAAAAAACAATATGGAGTTCGGACCGGCTGAGATTGGTTATTTTTTGGTTTACCCTAACATTTCTAAACAAAGAGCTGCTAAGTGTATGAAAGCTACCAGAGAAGTTAAGTACTATTCAGGAAACGATTATCTGATTGAGCTTTCAGGCGAGTTGTGGGATATGCTTGATAATAAAACAAAAGAAATGGTTCTCTACCATGAACTGATGCATATTGATCCTTCTTTTAAATCCAAGACTCAGGAATGGAAGATGAACCTCAGAAAACCTGACTTTGCTGATTTTTATACCATAAATGATAAGTACGGTAATGAATGGTATAAAACAGTACAAGCCACAGCATCCTCTTTGTATGACCTGGATCCAAGACAGGAAAGCAAAGTTTCTCTTTAGAAAGTAATTCCTTCTTTTTCCAGAAGAGGTTTTACACGTTCCACGTGATTTCCTTGTATCTCAATAGTTTTGCCTTTTACTGTTCCACCGGTTCCCAATTGCCCTTTTAATTTTTTGGCAATCTTTTCGATGTGTTGAGGATTATGTTGAATGTTTTTGATAAGGGTTACTTCTTTACCTCTGCGACCTGATCGGTCTAATGTGATTATAACTTTCATTTAAACTTGAGTTGTTTTCCATTTTCCACGTTTGAATAATATAAAGCCTATTATTCCCAAAAGCGTTTCAGAAACCACGATAGAATAAAAAACACCTTCTTCGGCCAGTCCAAGTTGCATAGCTAAAATATAAGCTAAAGGAATTTCGACAATCCAAAAACAGATCAAATTGATAAGGGTTGGAGTAAAGGTATCACCTGCTCCGTTAAAGGCTTGAATAATTACCATTCCAAATGCATAAGCCAGATATCCGTAGCTCATTATTCGTAAGCAACGAGCTCCAACATCAATAATGGCTTCATCAGAAGTAAATATTCCCATCAATAGTTCAGCATTGGTAAAAAATATTAATCCTACTATTCCAAGAAAAACCATATTAGCAAATGCAGATATCCAGGTAGATTTTTCAGCTCTATCGGGTTGGTTAGCTCCTAAGTTCTGACCCACTAAGGTAGCAGCAGCGTTACTCATACCCCAGGAAGGTAGAATTGAGAATATTAATATACGAACTGCAATGGTATATCCGGCCAAAGAAACACTACCAAATTCTGCTATAATTCTGACAAGTCCAATCCAACTACTTGTTGCAATTATAAACTGCCCAATACCTCCAAGAGAAACTCTTATCAGGTTTGACATAATGTCTAATCTCAATATAAGATGCTTTTTGAGCACATTGATTCTGGTTTTACCATCAAAAAGCTTGTAACATTGATAGCCTACCCCGATTCCACGCCCGATAGAAGTAGCAACAGCTGCTCCTGCGATTCCCATTTCCGGAAAAATCCAAATTCCGAAAATTAACAGCGGATCTAAAACAATATTAATTCCATTCGCAATAAATAAGGTGCGCATAGCTATATTTGCGTCTCCTGCTCCTCTGTAAACTGCATTGATTACAAAGATGAGCATAATCACGAAGTTTGTGCTGAACATTATTGTAGTATAAATAGAGAAATCGGAAACAATTTGACCGGTAGCCCCCATCAGCACAAGTAATTCTTCAGAGAACAAACCTCCAAAAACTGCAATAGGAGTGGAGACAAATATACCTGCAATGATCGCCTGAACAGCAGTTATTGATGCTTTATCATAATTTTTTTCTCCAAACCTTCGGGATACCACAGCGGTAGTAGCCATTGCGAAACCTATTGCTATTGCATAAATCAGAGTCATGAGGGATTCTGTAATCCCAACTGTTGCAATAGCTTCAGCGCCTAGTTTTGAAACATAGAAAATGTCAACAACTGCAAATACGGATTCCATCAACATTTCCAGAACCATAGGAATAGAGAGCACCAGAATTGCTCTTCCGATGCTTCCTTTTGTGAAATCTTTATCTGTTCCTGAGAGAGAGGCTTTTACTTCACTCCAAATTGAAGTTTCATTAAGTTGGTTCTCCTCAGTTTGTTCCATTTATTTACACCGGCCGGCGGGAGGGGAGGTTCGAACCATTAACTCTCACTTGACTTAACCAGAAAAATACCTTTTCTATTAATGAAGAAGGAACGTTAAACCTTATAATTACATCAGCAACTCTTTCTATAGCTTTGTCAAGATGGTTTAGCTCTTCAAATTCTATAATGCAGGAGCAGTTTAAATCTTTAATTTTTTTAATGAAGTACTTTTCTTGTGGAGTGGCGTATTTCACTACAGAATAGGTATGTCCTGTATAAACCCCACACAATTGCTCTGCATCTTTAAAAATAATTAAAGAGTTAGTTGATTTGAGCTCATTAAAGAGAGCATCCAGGTTGCCCAGTGTTTCTTTTTCAGATGGAGAAATATAATTATTTAAAGAAATTTTCTTTACTTCTCCTATTACTTCAGTTTCAAACTGAGATAAGGCAAATTTTCTATTTTCTGAAAAATTACCTGCAAATACAATAACCTTTTTTTGGTTAGGGTTATTTCTGAAAGTTTTGAGAAATTCGTTGTATGAGGTGCTGTTGTAATCGAACATTATGTCTTTAATATTTCTATATAAGTTATTTTTTTCCATGAATGAAAACTCGCTCTGAGTCTTCAGGATCAAACTTCCATCCGCCTGTTTTTGCACGGGTACCTTGAATGGTTAATGATGTGGTGGAACCAGTGCTTGCCGAGGTCACTGTTATTGTGATTGATGTTCCAATTACATCAGAATTTTCATCATCAGTATCAGAAACGGTAAATCCAAACTCAGTGCTTCCTGCACCCGGAGCTGTAAAATCTCCCAATGAGAAGCCCACATCGCCAGAAGCTTCTAATCCAGTAGCAACACTTACGCTGATATCTGAACCTGCAGACATTGGATTCCCGTTCAGGTCTGTGACCGTATAAGTAAAGGATTGAGCTCCGTCAGCAGGAATATTAACTGAATTAGGGTTTATTGAAATTAAGGCTTGTGATGTTGTAAAAAGCAATTTCAGTTCCTGATTGACAAAATCATTATTTTCGTCTACCGTTTTAGCTTTCACTGTAAAAAAGCCCGTCCCAAGAGGGTCAGTAGTTGGTCGACTACCGTCTGGTCTTAATTTTACGGTTGCTGTTCCAAATTCATTTGTCAGTGCAGAACCTTCTATAATTCCAGCACCTACTGTTCTGAAATCTACAGCAGTACCTGGTTTAACCGGGTTACCAAATTTATCACCTACACTAGCAACAATATCATACTCTAAAGATGAATTATTGCCTGAAATAAGCCCGTAACCTTCCAAGTTTGTATTTGCTGATGCTACAAAAAATCTATCCGGAGCTGGAAACCCACCGTTAATTGCTACTAGAATAGGCTCTGAAACTATTGTTAAACCAACATCTGATCTATCTATAAGAGCTCTTACTCTTACCACACCTGCTGAATCTCCACTAAATAAACTTGTAACGGCTTGTCCTGCAGCATTTGTTGTAACAGAACTTGGTATAACAGTTTCACCCCCACCAGGACCTTTTAATATGGAGAATTCCACATTTACAGCGCCTTCCGTATTAATAGCTCTGCCTGCTGAATCCTGAACAACAAAAGTAAAGGTTGAACTGACCTGTCCACCTGTTTGCCTTATATTAATTGCTTCAGCTGAAATTCTTTCAAGTATGATGGCAGCAGCTCCTTCGGGATCTCCACTTACTTCATCTCCACCAGGATCATCAGGTCCCTGAGAATCATTTGGTGTTAATTCAAAGTCAATATTATTTAATACGTCTGAAGGAGCTGCTTTAAGCGTTTGGGAGGCATCTCCAAAGTTAGCTGCTGAAGCAGTAAGAGAGATATCAGTAACTTCATCTATGCTAATTCCTGTAAATTCATAATTGCCAACTGAATCAGTTTTAACAAAATCGCTTAATTCATCAGGTGATTCTATTTCAACTGTAGCTCCAAGGATAGGATCACCTGAATCAGAATTAGAAATCTGACCTGTTATGATCACATCGTCGTCAGCATCATCAGTATTACATGAGTTGATTGTTACAAATAGAAAGAGAACAAAAAGGCTAAGGAGATGATATTTTTTCATGACTTTTTCTAAAGAGATAATTAAAAGTGGGTAAAGTTACATATTATTTTATCGTCTTGGAAAGTTATTTTCTTAAAAACTCAGAGCCTATGATTTGAACTGCTTTGATTGAAATTACTCAACAATTGACGGTTCAGGAATTGGAGTTGATTTTAGTTTTGGCTCTGGAACAAATTTCCAAACAACTAAAGCTGTTAAAAATATAGCAAATGCACCAAAATAAGTATTGCTTGCATATCCATTAACAGAGTATAGTGGACCCGCTACGGTTCCACCCAGGCCATAACCAACTTGTCCGATTGCTACCAGCAAGCTCATCATTGTTCCTCTATTATTAGACTTCACGAGTTCTGATGATAATGCTTGAAAGGGGCTGATTCTCATAGCAATTAAAATCATAGCAACAGGAAATAAAATGAAAGCAAAAGAGAGTTCAGTTATAAAAAAAGTTGTTCCGGTCATTAAAATTGAAAGTCCCAGACATGAAGTGATTATCATGTTTTTTCTACCAATTTTATCAGAAATCCATCCCGAACTAGGTCCGGCAATTACATTGGCAATACCACCTACAGCAAATATATATCCAATAGTTGTCAGAGAGGAATCAAAAGAATCTTCCAGCCATGTCGGGAAGTAAATTATAAAAACAGATAAACTCAAAAACATTAGTAAGTAACAAAGAGCAACGAAACTGACATCTTTACGCTTAAGGAGATTTAGGTATTTAGTAAATGTGGACAAAATTGTAAGCTTGTCAGTATGAAGCTCAACATTAGGTTGAGGAACTTTTATATAGATTAGCAAAAAGGTAAGTGACATCACTATTCCAAAAACCATGAATGGAGATCTGAATCCAAATTGTTCTGCTAAAAAAGTTCCAAGCGGTATCCCGAGTATTTGCCCTACAGCAATGCCACTCATAACCCAACCATTTGCCCAACCTCTTTTTTCATAAGGGAAATAATCTCCAACATAAGCAACAGCTGCACCACTCAATACACCTCCAGCCATACCTGCCATGGCTCTAACCACTAAAAAACTTTTAAAATCAACAACAAGAGTATGACAAAATAAAAACAAAGCCATACCTCCAGTGCCAATAAGAAGAATTTTACGACGACCGATTTTATCAGAGAATGGCCCCATAATAATAGCAAATACTCCTACCATTACTGCATAAACAGTTATTAAATTACCAAGTAATTCAATGGGGGTATCAAGTGCCTGTCCGATTTCAGGTAATATGGGTGCGATAATCATAATTTGACTACTGGCAGAAAAAACCAATAACCACAATGAAAACAGAATAAAGTAAGGGGTCGAAGAATTGTATTTCATATCTATTGATGGAAAAATAACATAACAACTTAAACTTCTTCAAAAAAATGTCGATACTCTATATATGTGACTGTTAACCAATTATTACATTGACAGATAAGTTTTTAGCACATATTTATTTTGTAATTTTTCTGTTGCTTTACACTCTTGACGTTAAATAACCTTAATGCGAATAAACATTTTCTAATTTATTTTTAGAAAATGTTTTAAGAAATTGAATTATAAATTATATTAACAACAAACAAACAACAATAAATAGGTATACCCAATGGGACAACAACAATTACTTCTAGTTATACTAGTAACAATAATCGTAGGTATCGCAACAGTAGTTGCAATTAATACATTCTCAAGTGCTGCAGATTCAGCTAACTTGGATGCAGTTCGTCAAGATGTTGCAAATATTGCAGCTTCAGCACAGAGCTACTATATGAAACCTACACAGCTAGGTGGTGGTGGTCAGGATTTCACCGGAATCACATTTAATAACTTATCTTTCGCATCAGATACTATTGATCAGGGAGACTTGTTATCAGCACTAAATGCTAACGGTAAGTATGTATTAAGTGCAGCGGGAGCAACTCAGTTCACTATTACTGCACACCCGAACAGTGATCCTGATTTTGACGGAACAATTGGCGATGCTGCTACAAATACAATGGCTGCTAATGTTACCAGAGATGATTTAACTTGGACTGATAATAACTAATATCTACTCAAGTCTTATAATTTGAGGACTTCATTTCAAATGAAGTCCTTTTTTTTTAGATTAAACTAAGTAAAGTGTACTAATAGCTTATAAAAGGCTATTAGAACTAGCTGAAATAATGAAAAAAAGTTCTATTAGTATTTTTCGTGAAGTGGAAAATGGTGTAGTCAAGCAAATGATGTTCAGTTCAGCACTTTTTTCTGAATCTTTCAGAATGTTACAATTCTTGAAATGATAAATTTTAGGTGGCTAAGCTTGAATAAGATAATTTATAAAAATCACTGTTTCACAAATTCTATAACCGTTACAAAGCATTATAAAAAATCCTTTTTAATTTGAACTGTATGGATATTTTTTATCAACACCTATCATTTATGGCTTAACTTGGAGTAACCCTTAACATGGCACAATTTCGTTTAAAAGCAGTTTCTAATGGTGGTAAGGTAGTCTTAAAAGAGTTTGAAGCTGAGAATAAAAAAGACGCTCAAATCAAAGTAGATAGATTAACTAAGACTAATGGTTTAAATGTGAAATCATTAGAACAAAAATCTACCTTCATGTACAAAGTGAAGCGTCCTGGAAAACCAAAGTTAACAGGAGAGCAGGAAGCTTATAATAAGGAAGAAGTAGAAAAGGCGCTTCTTAAGCTTGGATACGAAATTCTCAGTATCAATAAAAAGCTTTTTGAGTTTAAGGGTGGGGTGCCACATACCGAAGTGGTTACTTTCATTAGTTTGTCTGCTGATCTATTAAAGCAACAATTAACTTATGATGAAATTTTAAACCTCTTATATGAAGATACCGCAAATAAGAGGATGAAAGAGGTAATTAAAACCATTCAGAAAGACCTAAAGGATGGTAAAGAAGGTTCTGAAGTTTATGGAAAACACGAAGATGTATTTGGTAAATTTGCCGCTTACATGCTTAGTGTTGCCTCCACTTCCGGTAATATGGCTTTAGTATTTGAAAGTACAGCTAAATTTCTAGAGAGAGATGCTGAATTTAAAAAGAATTTAAAGCGCTCATTAATGATGCCTGCTGTTACAGTTCTTGCTGTAATTGGTGTTGTTCTATTTTATATAGGGTATATATTTCCTGCAACAGCTGAGCTATTTGTAGATATGGGTATCACATTACCACCTATGACAGCTGCAACACTCCAATTAAGTTATTGGTTAGAAGCTAATTGGATAACGCTGATACTAAGTGTATTGGGGCCTATTGGTGGTTTGATTTACTATTTTAAGACACCTAAAGGGAAGCTTTTCTTGGATAAATATATCATAAAAATTCCTGTAATTGGTGATTTATTACATAAAACAAGTATTGAAATTTTTTCAAGAGTATTCTATACACTTTATAGTGGTTCTGGACAAAATATTGAGGTAATTAAAGTAGCTAGTGAAGCTTGTAGAAATAAATATATGGAAAAGCGAATTAAGGAAGTCGCTATAAAAAAGATGCTTAAGGATGGTGCGGGATTAATAGAATCAATTGAAGAAACAGGGGTGTTCACAAGAACCGCAATAAGTAGATTCAGATTAGGGGCAGAATCCGGATCTTTAAGAGAAAATGCACGCCAGCTCGCAGAATATTATGAAGTTCAAACCACTTACAGAATGCAGTCTGTGATAGATACCATTAGTTTATTTGTGAACTTATTTATCATGATAGCTTTGATTGGGATCACTGTTGTATCATCTGAATCTGCAGTTATTAAGCCGAATGCTTAATGGGTAAAATAAATATAAGAAGACATATCGGTGATATTCTTGTAAAGAAATCCATAATTTCCGGTGACCAATTGCAGGAAGCGTTAGAAATATTGGAGCAAGAACCTTCAACCAGTAGCAGAAGATTGGGGCAGATTTTATTTCAGGATCTGGATCTTAACAGGCATACCATAATGAAAGAAATTGCCGAAATTTATGCTTTCCGGGAGGTTCTCGAGAATGTTGGATCTGTGCCTGATGAAATTATTGAGCATATTAAAACAAATGTTGAAGAACTCAATAATGACGTTGTTGATGAACTAGTTGTACTTAAAGCAGTTCCTTTTCACAGATCACAGAATTCTATTACTGTAGCAGCTGCTGATCCTTCTGATCCCGATATTCAGGGTGTTATCCAAAAGCTAAATTTCAAAAAAACGGAATTAGTTTATTGCAAGTATGAATTCATTGAGGACATCCTGTCTAATGTTTATGAACAAAAAAATGAATTTCTGGACCTCTTAGAAGAAATTGATTACGATGAAACTCAGTTAGAAGCTGAAGAAGAGGAATCTATTAATGAGGAAGAGATAGATGCTGAGATAAATCAAAGCATGCTTAACTCATTGGTAGAGGGAATGTTAGTTGAATCAGTTCGTCAGGGTGTGAGTGATTTGCATATTGTTCCAAGTGGACCCTCAACAACAGATATTCGCTTCAGGACAGATGGAAAATTACAGCTTTGGTACCAACAAAAGAATGTGAAGCCTGAGGCAATATCTGCAGTAGTTAAGGATAAAACCCGTAATGTAGACAGATTTGAAAGGGATGCCTCTCAGGATGGATTTATCCAACGTCAAATTGATGGTGTTGGTATTCGTTACCGGGTTTCCATTATGCCGATAGTTGGAAATCAATATGATAGAAAATTCGAGTCGATTGTGATTCGTGTTCTTGACGACAGAAAAGTTATACGTGATCTGGATTTGTTAGGTCTTCAGGAAGTGGCTAAGAAGAATTTCGTAAAAGCAATTAGCCAACCATCAGGAATCGTTATAATTACTGGACCTACAGGTAGTGGTAAGTCAACGACTTTGGTTGCTGCATTATACTCAGTGATTGATCCTACCAAGAATGTTTTAACTATTGAGGAGCCTGTAGAATATATAATTGAGGGCGCAAGACAACTAAAGATTAGTGGTCACATGACATTTGATCAGTCTATAAGAGGTATTCTTAGACATGATCCGGATATAGTTTTAGTAGGTGAGATGAGGGATCTTAAAACAGCTGAAATTGCGATTAAGTTGGCAAATACCGGTCACCTTACTTTTTCTACTTTACATACTAATGATGCACCCAGTGCTGTTTCCCGTCTTTTTAAGATGGGAGTTGAACCTTTTTTAATTGCGAACGCAGTAAATTTGGTAATGGCACAACGTTTGATCAGGCGTTTATGTAAAGATTGTAAAGAAGAGTTTAAACCTCATATTGAGGTAGCTAAAGGAATTGGGTTTACCGATAAAGAATACGAAGAAACAACATTTTATAAAGCAGTAGGGTGTGAAATTTGTGGACAATCTGGTTTTAAAGGAAGGTCAGCCATTCATGAAGCACTTTTTTTCTCAAAAGAAATTAAAGAATTAGTTTTAGAATCCGGTGGAGATATAGATGAAGCAGCAATTAAAGATTTGGCTATGTCTCAAGGAATGTTAACTCTTAGGGGCTCAGGCCGCGAAAGAATAAAAGAAGGTATAACAACAATCGAAGAGATAATTGCAAGTACTTTAGAAGATTAATTTGAAATATTAGATAACTTATTAAATATTAGTTAATCATTTTAGCGATATTTAGTGCACGGGGAAGAAAACAAATGGATATGCAAGAAAAAAACCATGATAAAATGCCTGACTATTTAAAGAAGTTCTTAAAGGAACCTCCTTTATTGTTACGCAACTTTCACTATGAAGATGTTTTGGAGTTCTTACAAACAGGTGTTGAAGAGCGCTACATGGCTGGTGATAACATCATTAATGAATCCGAAAATGTTAACTCTGCGTACTTAGTTGCATCCGGGAAAGTGGCAATCTGGAAAGACGGAATCCAGTTAGCAACATTATCAGAAAGTAATTTTCTGGGAGAAGCTTTTTTATTCAGTAAAAACAGCAGAATGGCTAAAGTAACTTCAGAATCTGACACTATCTTATTAAGATATGAGCGTTATGACGCGCTCAATTTCTTTCGGAAAAAACCTGAGAAATTATTCAATATCTTTACAAAAAATATCATCGAAATACAGCAAAGAAAAATTAGTAACATGAATGTGCAGTTACTAAACCTCAAAAAAAGATTACTTAATGACAATACCTGGTAAAGTTTAGTAACCAGATTAAGTTTATTTATGTAACATTCCTGATAGGAAATCATCTATTACAATGATTTCTTAATATGAATTTATATGCAAACGGCTAGCAAAGAACATATTCTAAATACGCTCACAGCGCCATTAATAGAGCAAATTCCTTTTACTGCAAGAGGAGACGAGCTTTTTATAAAAATGAGCCAAATACTGGATGAACAACCTGAAAAGGTCCGGATTGATTTAAAAGCAGTTTTAGATAGTTTCTTGTTGAAAATGCTTAAAAATGAAGCATCTGATATTGATTTGGGAGGCGCAGGTTGTAGAGGTAGAGTATGGTATAGAATTTTTGGGGATAAATCTCCGGATAAAAGCACTCAGAACTTTTCTGTTGAAGCTACTGATTTTTTACTTCTGAATATACTGGTTAGCAGCCAAAGAAAGTTGCTTTTAAGAGATCGAAACTTAGATTTTTCATATGGAATTGAAATAGCTAACGGAAAAAATCAAAGATTTAGAGTTGATATATATTTTGATTTGGAGCATTTGGCTATGAATATGAGACGAATAGATAATACTATTCGTCCTTTTAAAAGTTTAGGAGTTAATGCGGAAGTAGCTAAAGCATTAAGCCTTAAATATTATAAATATGGACTGAGTTTAATAACAGGAATAACCGGGTCAGGAAAGTCATCAACTCTTGACACCATTATTGATGCAAATAACAGAACTGTAGATTCACATATAGTTGTAATTTCCTCTCCAGTAGAGCTTATCCATAAACCAATTAAATCTGTTGTAAGGCACAGAGAAGTGGGTAGAGATGTAGAATCATTTAAAGCTGGAGCAATACAAGCTTTACGACAAGACCCGGACATTATTGTTATTGGTGAGCTCAGGGATCCTGAAACTATAATGACAGCTTTAGAGATTACGGATTCAGGACATAAAACCTTCAGTACGCTGCATACTTCATCAGCTATGGATAGCATAGAAAGAATATTAGGAGAAGTACCTACGGAAGAACAGAATAGGGTGCGAGCTCGGTTAGCGGATGTTTTGACGTGTGTTATAAGTCAAAAACTTGTTCCCAGTTTAGATGGGAAACGAGTACTGGCTAAAGAGGTACTTATTGCTAATTCGTCGGTAAAAGCTGCTATCAGAAATAATAATATTAGTGAAATTTACCAGATGTTAATGGAAGGAAGTGAGAAAGGAATGAATACTTTAGAGCAGGATTTGAAACGATTATTTACTGAGGGTAAAATATCTAAGGAGAATGCAATTAATTATTCCAACAATAAGTCGAAAATAGTACAACTATTAAGTGAGACAAGTTATTAAATAATGGCCGGAACAAAACTATACACAGGATTATCTCTTGAAGACGATTCCATAAAGATCGTTAGAATCAGTGTGTCTGGTAAAATTGCAAGACTTGAGAAAGTAGATAAGATCAAACTGGTAAACGCCCCTGAAAAAGGTGTGGACTTACAGGATAAAGAAGAAGAAATATTTGATGCTTTTGATGAACTTGAAGATGATAGTATTTTCGGGATAGAAGAGGATAGCGAATTTGACTTATCAGATGAAGAAACAGAATCAGAATATAAAGAAGAAGCCGATGAACTTGATCTGGATTTAGACCTTGACGATTTAGAGGATGATGATTCTATTCTGAATGTAGATGACATGGCCTCAGAAGTTGATTCTGAAATGGCTGGAAGTAATGAGTTATTAGTTTATAATATTCTTACAGATTTAGATTCCTCAAAAGTAAAATTAAGTGTAAATATTCCTTCAGGATCAACTATTTTTCAGATATTAAGGGATATTGATTTTTCATCTATTAAGAAAAAAGATCTTCAAATAATTGTTGATGATCGCTTAGAATCGTTATACGGTTCACCCAAAGGAAAAGACTTTTATTCAACCACAATCAGGGACGATGGTTCATTACTATTAGTTTCTATTGATGAAAATCCTCAGGTGTTACAACTAATTCATCAATCCGAAAGTATCTACAGTGGTAAAGTTACAATAAATGAAGTACTACCTGATGAAGCTCTTATTGTTGGTTTGTTTCGGGCTAATTATGATGTTGATTTAGAAAGTATTACGGCCTTAATACAGTATAGTGAAGAAAGTTGTAGAGTGATATTTCTGAAGGGCAAAGATTTGTTGAGTATTTCACCGATCATTACTGAAGGAGCATCTTCTAAAAAGTTTCTGAATACTGTTTTTAGTAAAATTCTTTTTCAACTTGATACAGGGGAGGTTCCTAGTCTTGATCGGATAATACTCTGTAATAATAGTTTAAATGGAACAGCCGTAGAATTTTTTGAAGACCGTTTTCCAGATATTGAGGTCTCAGAATTTATATTCGACGATGAGATATTTGACACCAACGGGTTTGAACCCGGAGTAGTCTCTTCTTTTACATCTGCGATTTCACTTGCTTGGGCTGATGCCGGTTTTCAAAAGCAGTCTTTCCCGAATATCAGCTTTTTACCTTCTTATGTAAAAGACCGCCAGAAGATCTTCAAGTTACAGTGGCACGGTTTTTTACTTGTTGCTTTGATCATTTCTGTTTTTCCAATAACGAATTATTTTTATCTGGGAAATTCTACAGAAATAGTTAGTCTGAGGGAGAATGTATCAAGCCGAAAAGCAGAAATAAGAGTTCTGGAAAATACAGTTCAGGAGTATAACAGGATTAATTCAGAGTTGGCTGGTATACAAACTAAACTTGTACTTTTAGACGAATTGAGTGAAGAAACTCTCAAATGGTCGGTAAACCTTGATCTGATCAACAAAGGAATAGATAATATTGATTCTATTTGGTTAACTAGTTTCTCTCAATCAAATGATACGGGGATTAACCTAAGCGGTATCGCTATTTACAGAAATCGAATTCCGATGATAGCAGATATGTTCAGCAAAGCAGTTCTGACAGACGTGCAAAGAATTTTAATCCGAGAAAAAGAAGTATTTTCATTTACTTACACTGTTTCTGAAGTTGTTGCTAACTCTGAGAGATATACTCCTGAAAGTGCACAGGGTCTTAAAGAAGTTTTAGGAGGTAACTAAATATGTCCTACGCCCTACGAAATTCATTAATATTACTAGTTACCCTGCTTTTGATAGCCGGAGCAGCATTTTCTTATATCAAGTTTGTGCAAAAGGCAGAAATCAATGATTTAACTGCTGAGTTACAATCTCTGAATACAGATTATGACACCAAGACCAATATCAGGGATCAATATCCTCCTCTTCTTGAACGTTATAACAAAGCTCGTGATATCGTCCAAAATTTTGACAAAAAGCTCTACGAATCAAATAACCCTGATGATGTGTATGATTATTTGAGCGAAATTAATGATGAAAATCTGGAATTGTTCTATGATTTTACTTATCAGGATTCCTCCGTAAATAATCAATATGGAATACTGCGTTCAAGAATAGTAGTCACAGGGATATATTCTGATTTTATAACTTTTATCAATAAAATAGAGAACAGTCTTTATTTAAATAAGATTGAAAATGTGAACATAACGCCTTCTTCCGGAGAGGAAACTCAGGATTATGTAGATTTTAACATGACTTTAAATAGTTATTATCAAAAAATTACTTTTGAAACAGCAGCCGATATTCAACAAAAATTTAGAGTAAACCCTGCAATATCTGTATTTAATCCTCTAAAACCTTTAATTTTAGATGCAGTGCCTGCAAACGTTGATAATCTTACAAATATTGAACAATCAAGATTAATCGGTTTAACCAGTACAAGAATTTTTATTATCGATCAAAATGGGGAGACAAAAATTCTGAAACCGGGAGATAAAGTTTATTTAGGATATCTAAGAGAAATTGATTCGGATAGCAAAGAGGTTATATTTACTCTGGATAAAGGCGGGATTCAAGAAATATTCACTTTAAAGGTGGAAAGATGAAATCATTTACAATGCAGCTTACAAAAAAAATATTTGGTGCTTCTTTACTGTTAATCTTTTTTACACAGGTTTTCACTCAGTCTACAGATGCACAAACAAAAAATCCTTTCAGAGAGTATACAAATCCGGATGAAATTGTCACTTTTGACCGAAGTACCAGCTATACGGAAGCCATTGAGATATTTAATCAGTTTGCTCAAGAGTATGAAAATAAGTTTATAGTTGACTTGTCAGGCTATACCGGATCAATAGGAGTTAGTTTACCTCCTATGTACTGGAAAGAAGCTCTCGATTATATTCTGAAAATTCAAAATCTTCAGTTGGTTGCAAAACCCGATTACTATGAAATTATAGTTCCTCTGGAAACAACCGAAGGAGCTTCTGGGGGAGTACAAGAAGGAACTACCAGTGGCGGGGAAACAGGTGAAATATTAGCAAACATAGACACTAGGGAAGTTCGTATAAATGCAACATTCTTTGAAGGTAATAAAAGGGCACTTGCTGAAATAGGGATTGATTGGTCAACTTTAACAAATAATGTCCCTGCTAATATACAGGATTTTGTTGGTTCAGGTGCTACAGCAACCATTCCACAAACTGCCTTTGCAAACCAGTTTGTTTCTGTAAATTCAGCGAACGCTAACCAGGTCTCACAAAATGTATTCAATGCATTAGTAAATCTGGGTGAAATTGGTCCCGGAATTAGTGTTCAGGCTCTTTTCAGTACATTTGAATCAAACAATTTGGGAAGTATTATTGCCACTCCTTCAATAAAGGTAGTAGATGGTGAGGAAGGTAAAATTCAGGATGGTCAAGACTTTTCAGTTAAACAAAGAGATTTTGCAGGTAACGTAACAGATGAATTTTTCAGTACTGGAACAATACTTACTGTTACCCCAACAATTATTGATTATAATGACAGTACTTTTATCCATTTGGATATAGCAGCAGAACGATCAAATGCACAACCTGATGCTGTTAGTACAGTAATTCGAAAGCAGGAAGTAACCACTAAAACGTTATTGTTGGATGGAGAAGCTACTGCCGTAGCAGGTTTATATACGACTTCCGAAACAAAAGTAAGAAGAGGGGTTCCTATATTAAAGGACCTTCCAGCATGGTTTTTCGGGTTAAAATATCTATTTGGATATAATTCTACTGACAGAATTGAAAATGAGTTAGTAATTATTATACAGGCAGAACTGGAGAAAACTTTATCAGAAAGAATGAATGATAAGCTACAATCAAAAGGAACTATTTTGACTGATGCCCGTAACCGTTTTCGTAGTGAAATGGATTATGTAATGGATAAAGCGGAAGCAGACCCGGTTGTTCCTCCTTTAAGAGATGATGAACCAGATACTACTACAGTTACCAGTGATGAAATAAAAGGAATGGATACTCCTAAAGAAGAAGTGAAGGAAGAAAAACCCGTCCCTCAAGAAGAAGAATTGACTGATAACCAAAAAGAAGAACTTAAAAATCTTTCTATGCCGATTAAAGATCCTGAGTTAATGGTTGTTGTTCCTAAAGCATTTGACCTCAATGAGTATCTAGCTAAAAGAGAAACTGGGGAAGTAGAGACTGACAACTCTGATTTAAAATACTTTGTAATTGGAGGTTCTTTTATTGTTCCGAAAAATGCTAGCAATTTTTCTAATACGTTAGACTCTCAAGGCTTTGATTCCCGGATTTTATTTCACCCGGGAACTCGCTTTAATTATGTTGCTTACTACGCTTTTTCAGATTACGATAAAGCAGTTGAAACAACAAAACGTATGAGAACAGAAGGTGATCCGGGAACCTGGTTGTTTACTTTACAACCTGAAGTAGAATTCAAAGAAGAAAATTAATCTAACTAAGTACCTGAATATTTTTTAAGAAAGTTTATTGAAACTTCATTGAAAATCTCAGGCTTTTCCACATTGCAAACATGCCCGCAGTCTTTAATTATCTCAAGATGTGCTAGTTTATGATTCTTTACGATGTTTTTAACCGGAGGCAAAAACATGTAATCTTCTTCTCCCATCACGTAAAGCATAGGTGCAGAAGTTTCCTTTTCTTTGAAATACCTGAGAAGAGGGTTTACTTCATTGGTCAATTTAAACCACTTTATAAATTCTTTCTGAGCAAGCTTTTTAGCCTCACCTATAAACAGATTTCTGGATTTTTCGTGCCGCTTTCTCGGCATAATTATCCATGCAAAAAATTTGTATAACCACATATACGGTACTATCCTTTTAAAAAGGTGCCCTATAAAAACTAATATCCGCGATCGTATGTTCATTCTTGTGATGGCACCACAAAGGATTGCTGAATTTACACGTTCAGGAGCTATTTCACTTAATGAACGAATGATGATTGAACCCAGAGATACACCAACAAAATGTGCCTTTTCGATCTTAAGATGATCTATTACCTCTAATATATCCCGACTAATATTTTCGAAAGAGTAATTCTCTTCATAATATTTTTGCAAGAGATCCTTAGACTTACCGTGTCCTCTAAGATCAAGTAGTAAAACATTGAACTCCTTTCTGAAAGATTTTATTTGGCTGAACCATATACTTGAGCTCCCACCAGCACCATGTACAAATACAACCCAATCGGATTCTTCAGATTTTATATATTCTTTATAGTAAAGCATTGTTACTCAAGTTATCAAACCATTTTGATTTAAACAGCTATAATTTGTTAACATAAATGTGAAGCTTTCTTCACATTGCATTATTAGTTTGAGAGATAATCAAGAAAATGCTTGTTATGGAATTCATGGATAAAGAATTAAAAAGAAAAAAAGATTGGGAGATTTCGAGTGGCAGGTACTCAGTACGTTTAGCAAAAAACAGAATGGAAATAGAATCTGCTCTTCGTCTTAGATTTAATGTTTTTAACGTTGAGTTAGGAGAGGGGCTTGAGGAATCATACGATACAAAAATGGACGAAGATAAATACGACCAGTTTTGTGATCATCTGATAGTACTAGAGAACAAAACAAATCATGTAATAGGTACTTACCGGGTTCAGGACAATGAGAGTGCTGAGAAAGGAGAGGGATTTTATACAGCTAATGAATTCAGGATTGAATCGCTTCCGGAAAGTATACTTTCAGATGCATTTGAACTGGGAAGGGCATGTATAGATAAAAATCACAGAAATGGACGGGTTTTATTCTTATTGTGGAGAGGGCTGGCTAAATATATGATGCTACTGAATAAAAGGTATCTATTTGGGTGTTGTTCTATTACAAGTCAAGATCCGGCCGAAGGAATGGCGTATTATTTTCGTCTAAAAAAAGAAGGGCATTTTCACCAAAAGTACTTAGTTGCTGTTGAGGAAGAGTATATCTGTGAAAATAATTCAGAAACTACTTTTTCAGGGGATATTAAAATACCTCAACTGTTTCAACTATATCTGGATTTAGGTTGTAAAGTTTGTAGCTCTCCGGCTCTGGATAAACAATTCAAAACTATAGATTTTTTGATTCTTTTAGATCTCGAAACAATATCAGAACAAACCCGTGCATTATTTTTAAAATAGTTTCTTACATTTCTGTATGAGATTAATTGTCGCTTTTTTAAAACTGTGTATGATTTTATGTACAACAGTTTTTTTCTACCTGCTAATTATTGTTGGCATTCCATTGTCAGTATTTGGATTAAAAACGAACAGTTGGAGAGCCTTTTTTTTGAGTAGTTGGGGATCAGTTGTGTGCTGGACCATAGGGCTAAAAGTTCAAGTCAACGGAACACCTCCGGAACCTCCATATTTTATGGTTTCCAATCACCTGAGTTATACAGATATTTTTATGATCATTTCCAAAACTAAAAGTGTTTTCATTGCAAAAAGTGAAGTTTTGAGTTGGCCAATGTTTGGTTTTATGTCAAAAACAGTGGGGATGTTATTTGTAGACCGATCAAAACGAACAGATGTTAAAAGAGTAAATGAACTTATATCCGAAAGAATAAATGAATCTCAAGGTATTTTGCTTTTCCCTGAAGGAACAACAACTTCAGGAGAAGAAGTTCTTCCTTATAAGGCCTCTTTATTGGCCTACCCGGCAACTCTTAGTATGCCGGTTCATTATGCTACAATTAGTTACTCAACTCCGGCTAATGAAATACACGCTTCGGAATCTGTTTGTTGGTGGCGAGATATAACTTTTGTGTCACATTTACTACAATTATTGAAGCTTAGAGAAATTTACGGTACAATTACCTTTGGAGATGAACCTATTAGTAATAACGATCGTAAGCAACTTGCTAATAATCTTTACAAAAAATCAAAAGCACAATTTATTCCTGTAATAGATAATTTAGAGTATGCAAAATAAAACAGCTGTAGTTAAATCAAATATTTACTTTTTAAAGCAAGGTATTTCGCTATTATCATCCATTACTGACGATGAATATTCCTTTAATAATGGTAAATATTTCAAAAGTGGTGTAGGAAGGCATTTCAGACATATTATTGAGCATTATTTAAGCTTAATCAACGGATATACGGATAAAATTAATTATGATCTAAGGGAAAGAGATATTAAGCTGGAAACAAACAGAAAATTGGCTCTCAGCACTTTACGCCACGTAATAGATTCTGTTGAAATATTTGAATCAAATTCTGAGCTAATTGATAAGAAAGTTGAAGTGAAAAGTAACGAAGGTACAAAGGAAGAAAATTCCCCATGGAGTGTCTCAAGCATTCGAAGAGAACTCCAGTTTCTGATTAGCCATACCGTGCATCATTACGCTCTTATAGCTTTAATTCTGAAAACAATGGATGTTTCAGTACCTGAAAATTTTGGAATAGCTCCTTCAACATTGAGATATGAATCTGAAAAAGAGAAAGCTAAAGCTTCCTAGGTTTTATGAAAAGCCTCCAAAATTCATTTCTGAGAGGGTGGAGGCTGTGGTTTGTTTTATATATTGCTCTGCTTGTTTCTTCCTTCCTTTTTGAGAAATTTACAACAACAAAAGATGTTAATGTTGTACCAGAAAAAAATCACGTACTCAGTTCTGAGATTTTTATTGTTTTTCCTGACCTTGAGAAAAAAAGCCGAGACTTTGAGTCATTAGTTTCTGAATTAGCTGATACTAATTCAGTTATTACAATTGATTATTCAGTATTTGGTGAACAAATTAATAAGCCCTCCGCAGAAACTTTGGCTGAAAAAGTTGAAAGGCTGATTGAGGCTTATGATTACGATAAAGATTCACTTCATATTCTTGCCAACGGCTTTGGAACTGTTGTAGCTTCTCATTTCCTGAGTTCTTCAAATTCTAAAATACGTACACTTACATTGTTTGAGCCTGAAGGGGTATTAGAATTTGAACTATTAGGAGGATATCACTTAAATCGTGGCGTTTATAAAATTAGTACAGCTCTTTCCTGGACGCTAGAGAATATGATTCCAGATTTTGGATTACTTGAGAATTCTCCATTAAGCAGTCACTTTACCAAAATTCGCCTTAATACGGATCTTAGAAATTACAGGTCTTTATATAACCAAATTGAGACTCCTACGGTCATAATTAACTCATTTAAAAGTGATAAGTCGGTGAGCAGGGTTTCATCAGAGCTTAACAGGTTAATCGTAACAAGTACGCACATAAAACACAGTTTAGATTTAACCGAAGCTACAAAACTAATTCAAACCTTTATTAAAAAACCAGATATTTTTCTAACTGAAATTTCAGTCTCCAGAAAAATAAAAGCGTTGATTCCTTTTTCCTATTCAAAAGTTATCAGGGCAGAGGGTTGGATTCTTACCGGATTAATGCTTTTAATCATATTCAGTACTTTTATTTCTGAAGATTTAGCGTGTATCGGTGCTGGTTTGATGGTTTCGAGAGGATTAATGAGCTTTTTTCCTGCTATTGCTGCCAGTTACATTGGCATTTTTGTTGGGGATATTCTGATTTACATTTCAGGAAGATGGTTAGGTAAAAATGCTGTTACTAAATTTCCATTCAAGTGGTTTATAACTGAAAAGGACATTAAAAGGTCCAACCATTGGTTTAAAGCAAAAGGTCCAATCATAATTCTTATAAGTCGTTTTATTCCGGGAACCAGATTTCCTACTTATTTTTCTGCGGGAATTATCGGTGCCAGCTTCTGGATGTTTATTTTATATTTTGGAATCGCCTCTTTATTATGGACACCTGCAATTGTAAGCCTTGCAGTGGTTTTAGGCAATGAGCTTATCTATTATTTTGCTATATACCAGGATTATGCATTATGGGTTCTGTTGGGAGTTATCCTAGTAGTTCTGTTCATTTTGAAAATCCTAATACCTTTATTTACTTTTAAGGGAAGAAGATTGTTATTCGGAAAGATAAATCGGTTGATCAGGTGGGAATTTTGGCCACTATTTGTTTTATATACACCTGTTGTGTTGTACTCTTTATTACTTTGGTTAAGGTTTAAAAAAATCACAATAGTAACAGCAGCTAATCCGGGCATTCAGGAAGGTGGATTTAAAGATGAATCTAAAAATGAGATCCTTAAAAAAATACAATTCGAAGAATCAGTAGCCAGATTCAAATATTTAGATTCTCAAACCAATTCCACAGACTTATTTGATTCTGCTTTAAGTTTTATGGAAATAAACTCTCTGAAATTTCCGATAGTTCTAAAGCCCGATAAAGGAGAAAGAGGAAGAGGAGTACAAATAATAAAGGATTTGGATGAGCTGAAATTCAATCTCTCTAATCTTTCGGAATCTCATATCCTTCAGGAATTTATTGATGGTAAAGAATTTGGAGTTTTTTATTACCGTTATCCTAAATCAGAAAATGGAAATATTTTATCTATTACCAAGAAGCACATGTTATCTGTAACTGGGGATGGAAAACACACCTTAGAACATCTCATATTGGAAGACTCAAGAGCAGTCTATATGGCTGAGACTCATTTTAATAAACATATCGATGATCTCTATAATATCCCTGAAAAAGGGGAGAAAATTACTCTTACAGAACTTGGAACACATTCCCGCGGCTCACTTTTTCTTGATGGTTCAGAATTAATTTCGGAAAACTTGATTACAAAAATCGATGAGATAAGTAAAAGTTTTAAAGGCTTCTATTTTGGTAGATATGACTTGATTACAGAGTCAGAAGAAAAATTAACCAGAGGGGAAAATATTAAAATAATCGAGCTAAACGGAATTACTTCCGAGTCTACAAATATTTATGATCCGGATCATAGTTTTATTTATGCATTGAAAACTCTGATAAATCAATGGAAAATAGCATTTGAAATAGGAGCAGAAAATCACAAAAAAGGAGTTCAATTACCCCAATTAAAACATATGTTAGCTTTAGTGTTTAATTCATAACTAACGTTTATTCTGAAAAAACGATTTCAGTAAATACTCAGAATCTACTTCCAAAATCCCCTGAATAACCTTGATCTGGTGATTCAGATTGTTATTGGATGTAATGTTAAAAATTGAACCGGCACTACCTGAACGGTTATCTGATGCACCATACACTATGTTGCCAATTTTAGACCAAACCAGAGCTCCGGCACACATAGGGCATGGCTCCAGAGTTACATATAAAGTACAGTCATTAAGGTATTTATTTTCCAAATTCTCACAAGCAGCAGAGATAGCTATCATTTCAGCATGTGCAGTAGGGTCACTGAGTTTTTCAACCTGATTATAACCTTTACCAATTATGATATTATCTTTAACAACAATTGCTCCGACAGGAATTTCTCCTTCTTCAAAAGCTTGTTCTGCGAGCAATAACGCTTTTGCCATATGTTGTTGGTGGGTCTTCCAGAGTATTGGATTATTTTCTTTCCTCAAAAGCAGAAAAAGTCTTAGTTTCTATTTCAAATCAATTCAAAATAATGCTCTCAGAAGAAGAAAACATTAAAAAATATCTGGAATCTTCAATAAGAACCATACCGGATTTTCCTAAGCCCGGAATTCAGTTTAAGGATATAACTACACTTTTAAGTGATAAGAAAGCTTTACAGCTTACAACACAAGCTTTATGTAGACCTTTTTATGAATCTGACTGTGATATAATAGTAGGTCTCGAATCAAGAGGGTTTCTTTTTGGAACCAATATGGCGGAAGTGCTTAATGCTTCTTTTGTCCCGGTAAGAAAACCCGGTAAATTGCCTTCTGAGACTATAAGTGAATCTTACCAATTAGAGTATGGTACAGACTCTGTGGAAATTCATAGTGACACTATCAAAAAAGGAGATAGAGTTATTATCCATGATGACCTTATAGCAACAGGAGGAACAGCATTAGCTGCTTCAAACCTGATAAAGAGACTCGGAGGTACAATTATTGGTTATTCTTTTATAATAGAATTAGACTTTTTAAAAGGAAGGGAGAAACTGAAACACGATGTAATAGAAAGTGTTTTAATTATGTAATCGGGAACTTAATTCCTCAACTCTTATACAAATGATTGAACAACTATCAATTATAATACAAGGAGTTGGCAATGAAATATCCAAAAGTTCCCCTTTTTGTTTTTATGGCAGTTTTATTGTTTACATCTGCCTGTAAAACATTTGAAGTAAAAAATGTAAACTATGCTCAACAAGTTGAAAGTGTACTTATCCCATCAGAAGATGGACATATCTCTGATTCAAGATATGGAATCGCTTTTAACATTCTGCCTTTCCAGTATGAAGAAATGAGAGACAGTTCATCTGTTTTAGTTGATGAAGTAAGACTAATTCGAAATCAGAATGGGTTTTATTTTATAACCGCAGATGGTTTTAAAAACGTTTTTGTAATGGAGCCTATAAATAATGGTCTAAGACTCAAAGAAAAGATCAATGTTAAAGAACAAGGTCTGAAATCTCCGGCATTTAATCTGAGAACGCCCTTTGTTCAACTTATTGATACAGAAACATCAGAAGTATATACACTCAACGAAAAAGGCATTAAAAAAGAGGAGAGAAAGTCATGAAGCGTACAATTTATTTACTGACTCTATTATTTTTCATTGCTGCAAATAACACGGTTTTGTTTGCGCAGCAATCGGATTATCAGATCAAGAAAGACTTTGAAAACAGACATACAGAGCTACTTACTAATATTGAAATGGCTCAAAAGGTAGATGAAATTGATAGTCTTATAACTAAGATTGATGATTTTAAAGCTATTTTTTCTGAGCATAATGAAATGCTCGATTATGCTCTATATCCTGAATCATTTGACTCTAAGATCGCTAACCTGAAAAGTGAAGCAAGATCATCTGAACACAAGTTGCTTATCATTGAAAACCAAGCAGAAAGATTATCTGAACTTACTGAAGAAGTAACAAGATTCAGATCAGAACTTTCAAACTTAAATTCCAGAAGTGATTCATTGCGAAATGCCATTACAGAATCTCAGGAAAGTGAAAGAAAGCTCTCACAACTTGTTACCAGATATCGCAAAAGTGTAGAAGAACGAGATGAATTTATCTTTAATATGGTTGACTCATTGTTTGTTACTTACAATCAATTAGCACCAGGTACTATTGAAGAGCTCTCAAAGAAAGATGGATCAGGTACTATAAAATCAGGTGATAATCCACTGGTAATCATTGATTCTATTCTTGAGGAGAATATCGAAACTTTGAAAGCAGCTTCAAATTCATTTTCTACGGAAGATTATTTGAGAATCTATGCGCTGCAATCAAAAGTAAATGAAGTATGGAATAGTATAGGTGATAATCTGATAGAGATTTATGGTGGTAGCGATAAAGCAAAATGGAAAAAGAGTATAGAAAGTGATCTAAAAGACTGGAAATCCAGCGCTTCTTTATCAATGTGGAATTCTTTGGATGGATATCTGGAGCAAAAAAATGTTGAACTGGGAGCTTTTGATAACAATTCAAGTTTCTTTACTGCTCTTGATAGTTTTGTTTCAAAGGCTTCCGAAAAAAGTGACGGTGAGATTATCAGTAGTAGTACTTATGAAGATTTTAAGACATTCAGTGAGTTCTGGACAACAAAAGTTATGGATGAATGGAACAATTATTTAGTAGAAGCGGATGTCTTAACAGCGTCACAAATTGCTGCAATCGATGGAAAAGTTGACAATTGGGGTGATAGCTCAGAACCTTTTCCAACAAGCTTACTTATTATATTTGGTATAGGATTACTGGTAATTATAGGCTTAATAGTAGCACTAGTTGTTAAGTAAAAAGTTATCATAAATTTCAGAAAAGGTTAGTCAATAGGCTAGCCTTTTTTTATACTGAAAAAAAAAGTTCTTTTATGAAAAAATTACTGTTCTTTTTCCTGTTTACTGTATTATCTCTTTCCGGGTTAGAAGCTCAAAATATATTAGGCACTTCAGATTCAGCTACCCTTATTTTTGTCAGACATGCTGAAAAAGCTGATGATGGAACAAGAAATCCTCCTTTAACTAAAGAAGGTGAAGCAAGAGCGGAACGGATAAAAGCAATGCTCAAAAAAGCTTATTCAAAAGTAGATGCAATTTACTCAACAGAATATAAGAGGACACAATCTACAGCGCTCCCAACATCCAAGGAATTTGATCTGGATATTCAAAGTTACGACCCCAGAGCTCCAAAAGTATTCATAAAAAAAATATTAAAAGATCATCAGGGAGAGGTAGTTCTAATAGTAGGGCATTCGAATACTACTCCCTTTTTGGTTAATATGCTTATTGGCGAGGATAAATTTGCTCAATTAGATGAATCAGCTTACGATGACGTATTTATTGTTAAGTCAAAAGAAGTAGGTAAAGGAGAGGTTCAGGTTAAGTCTTCAGCAAAGAATAAATAATTATGGCAGGGCAAATCTTTTTCTTACTGTCCATTCTATTCCCAATAGTATTAAAACCAAAATGAACCAATACATATCTCTGACCGGAAAAATATAGTTTTCCTGGATCTGTTTTCTGGTTGTTAATGACTGAGTTATTTCATCAATTTCCCACAAGCTATCAGCAGAAAGGTATTCAATAAATTTTCCTCCTGAACGAATTGCAATATTTGACAATAAATCATCATTCCTTATTGTATTTGCCAACTCAATACTGGATTCTGAAATCAGAAACTCACCAGTTTGAGTATCAATTTTTCTTGTTCCCTTTCTGGCTGTAGCAGAGTAAATATATTTTCCTTCAGCTAAATTTGGTATCTGAAGTCTATAGTTTCCATTTCCCAGATTATTCATTGTATAGTTGGCAGTATATTCCTGGCCTTCTATTGTTAATTCGATTATTCCATCACTTTCAATTCCACCATTTTCATTTAAAAGACTGGCATTAAGTATTGGTGATTCACTTGTATTGAAAGAGTTTTTTGAGGGAGTAATTTTAAGTAATCGATTATCAGGGCTTGATGAGGTCCAGTCTACTAAATTTAATACCAGTTGTTTTATGAAGTTCCTCTCGGATTTGTTAGGACTTAAATACATTTTGAACCAACCTGAAGCATTAAATTCACTTCTTCTTATGTTTCCTTGTTCTAATACAGAAACTATTGGTGAACTTGTTGGAATGTTTTGGTAAGAAGCTGTAAATAATGAGATAGCTTCAGGATAATTAATATAGGCGTTGATTGAAGACTGAACAGGAACAATATTAAAAAAATTTATTTCATCTAACTCTAAAACCGGATGGTCTGAATTTTGGGCGTTTTTTTCTAACTGAACATCGTAAAAGTCAGGTGAATTTGTAGCGATCAGATTATAATTTTCTGATGAAAGGGCAGATTCAGAATTAGGTAATAATATAAATAGGGTAGAAGCTTCAATATTCGTAAGGTTAAATTCTATTACTGATTTTTGAGATGGCTTTCCATGAAGAATTATCAAATCAAATTCATTATTGTCATCATAATTCTTCATATCAGGCAGTGAACCCAGCGAAGTATATGTGCTAAGCTCTATATTTTTATCAGATGCTAGTATTGATCTAACTGCTTTTACATCCGGATGAATTGATGATGCAATATGTAAAATACTTTTTTTGCTGTCTAGAACATCAATTGAAAAAGAAGAGCTATTATTTTCGGTTGTCCATTCATTTGAAATCTCACTCAGTTGTACTTGAAATTGCTTTAATCCCGGATCTGTGAGTTCGAATTCAAATTCTATATCATAAATTTCAATATCTTTTGAAATAGTAACTTCCTTACTGTCAAGAACGACATTGTCAGACATGAGTTCAATTGAAACAGTTTGGTTATCAAAACCATACTGTGAAATATCCACATCAATTAAATGTTTTGTGTTAGTAAATCCGGTTCCATTCACAGATATATTTTTTATGGAAACATCTTTCACTTTTGTTGTATCTCCTAAACCTAGAACGTGAATAGGAAAAGGAGCGTTTTGAGCTAGTAAGACAGGGTTTTTCCCAGAAGTAATAATGCCATCACTAACTAATAATGCATTACTATACTCAACTTCAGAAGTTGAAATATGATCTAGTGCATTGTAAACATTTGTCAGAGGGTGGGTGGGAAAAAAATCATCCGGATCTACTTTTTCTATTTGCTCACCAAAACTAAAAAAATCGATATCATAAGAAATAGGTGCGTTCCGAATGTTTGCTATTACTTCTTCATATGTTTTGGTGCCGTTGTATTGGCCTTTAGTAATAGATGTACTCTCAGAACCATCTAAAATAACAGCCATTTTGGGTTTAACAGTTATTTCTCTTGTAGTTTTAAAAAAGGGATTCAGAAAAAGAAATAATAGCACTAAGAGTGCGACTGCTCTTAAGCTGGTAAGTATGAGTTTCCAAAGCGTCGATATGGTTTTGTACCTTTTATATGAGTACCAGGAAAGAGTACCAATAAACAAAACGAGGATTACAATTAAAATACTCGGTAAACTATTTTGTAATCCCTGAAAATCCACTTTACTTTAAATTTTCAATAATCATTTCAATAAGCTTTACCGTTGTGTAACCTTCCGCTTCAGCGGCATAGTTATTTACAATTCTGTGCCTTAAAACAGGAACAGCTAACGCATCAATATCTTCAATTGTAACATTAAATCTTCCTTCTGAAAGTGCTCTTGTTTTACCTCCAAGAATCAGGTATTGAGAGGCTCTGGGGCCAGCTCCCCAGCTTAAATACTTGTTTATAAAATCAGGGGCTTGATCAGAGTCAGGTCTTGTGGATCCAACAAGCTTAACTGCATAATTAAGTACGGTTTCAGGTACAGGAACTTTTCTCACAAGATCCTGAAGTTCCTCAATCTTTTGTTTTGTGAGAATAGGTGATAGCTTGATATTATTTGTGGATGTTGTTTGACTTACAATTTGTTTTTCTTCGTCAAAAGAGGGGTAATCAACCCATATATTAAACATAAACCGGTCAAGCTGAGCTTCAGGAAGAGGATATGTACCTTCCTGTTCGATCGGGTTTTGAGTTGCTAAAACAAAAAAAGGGGTATCCAAATGATATGTTTGACCCGCTGCTGTGACATTATATTCCTGCATTCCCTCAAGAAGAGCAGCTTGGGTTTTAGGGGGGGTTCGGTTGATCTCATCAGCCAACACTATATTTGCAAAAATAGGGCCTTTTACAAATTTAAAAGTTTTTTTGCCGGATTCTTTTTCTTCTTCAATTATCTCGGTACCGGTTATATCTCCGGGCATTAAATCAGGAGTAAATTGAATCCTGTTAAAAGTTAATCCAAGTGTTTCTGCTAAAGTTCTGATGAGTAATGTCTTAGCTAATCCCGGAACACCTATAAGAACGCAATGTCCACGTGAAAATAAAGAAACCAAAAGAAGGTTTATGATCTCATCTTGGCCAATTATAACTTTATGAATTTCTTTTTTTATAGCTTCAAATGTTTCCGTAAAGGTATTTGCAGCTTTAACTGAATCTGTATTTTCTGCCATTACTGAGCAACTCCAATTTCCATCTTAGGAATTCTATATTCTATATAAATTTCTTCTCTGAGTTCTTGTAACCATTCCTGATAGACACGTGACTGTTTTTGTTGCAGGGCAATGTTTTTTAAACGCTGGTAATCAATATCAAAATCAGCAATATGCTCCGGGATTTGTTTATCAAGTCGAACTATCCTGTATGCTTTACCTGAGTTAGCATTATTAGGGTTGAACGGTTTAGGCTCTGAAATTTGTCCTATTTCGTCCATTAGTAAAACCACCCGGTATAGTGCCGGATCGAGCCTGCTCAGCGGTATCAATCTTTCCTGAGTTTGGGAGTCTACGATTTTTCCTCCGGATTTTGATGTAGAAGGGTCTTCGCTGTTTCTGATTGCCATTCCTGAAAAAGTAAGATTCTGATTATTCATGAGGCTATCCCTGATCGTATTTAGCTCAGCAATGGCTGCATCATCATCTAATTGTTCAGCATCAATTCGGATCAGAACATGACTTGTTTTGATTTTATCACCAACTCTTTCATCAAGCCGAATAATATGAAATCCAAATTCAGTTTCAACCACCTCTGAAATCTGTCCGGGTTGTAATGCAGCAGCAGCAGCGGAATATTCAGAAACCAGTTCATTAAGACCCATCATTGGTAGTTGGCCACCTCGTGCGGCAGAACCATCCATGCCATGCCGTTTGGCAAGATCTTCTAATGGAATTCCTTCATTAATTATAGAATCCCTTAAAGATTGAGCAAATTGGTAAGAAGCTTCTTTTGCATCCGTTTTTGGTTTTGGAAGCTTGACGATATGGGAAACAGCGACTTGTTCAGGTATAGTAGGAAGTGAATCTTTTGGAATAGACTCAAAAAATTCTTTTACCTCAGGTCTTGTGATATTAATCTCGTTAAACTTTAATTGACGAACCTGGTTTGCTGTCATCTGTTCTCTGAAAGTATCTCTGAAATCAGCTTTTAATTGTATAATTGATTTACCAAAAGCTTGTTCTAGGGCTTGTTCACTTCCAGCTTGTTGTACCAACTGATTCACCCTGATGTCCATTTGTTGGTTAACCTGATCATCTGATATTGTAACAGAATCGATTTTTGCTTTTTCAAGAAGTACTTTATTATCAATTTCAGATTCTAAAAAGGAATACCACAGCTCTTTCGAAAATTCAATATTCTGTTGATTGAAGCCTGCCTGTCTGATATAATCTGATACCCCCTGATCTATATCAGATTTAAGAATGATCTGATCATTCACTAAAGCAACTATTCTATCCGCAGAAGTAGGAGAGGTTTGCTGAGCTTGTGCAGTAAGTGTAGTTAAAAACCAAAAGAGTAAAAATAAATTTAAGTATCTCATTATTTATTTGAGTTCAATGTATCGGAAGTAGTTTCCTTATTTGTGTTGTTAGGAAGAACGTTATAAGTACGTATTTCATTATTCGCTTCAGCTGCAAGATAAAGATTCTTTACATAGGTATTGTAAGCAATACGTTTTTTTTCGAGTATTAACCAATCTTTGATTTGTTCAAGCAACCATTCCAGATCAGGATGTTCTCCAGTTGCTTTTTCTTCCATAAGCTGCACAAAATGATATTTATCATCTATATTTTCAATAATTGAGATCTCAGAAATACCAATCAACCTCAAATATCTGTTTAGTGTATCAAATTCTTTTAATGCAGAACTTTCGGGCCAAAAACGTAAAGCATTTTTAATAACCATTTCTGATTGTAACGAATATTGCGATGCTACTCTTTCCCAGGTATATCCTCTCATAAGGTCTCTTTTTGCATTCTCTGCATCTGATAGATTAGATGCAATGAGATGTCGATACCTTATGTAGCGTTCATCCAAAAGGAATTTATCTTTATTTTTCTGATAGTAGTTTCGGGCTTCTTCATCAGAAACCTGAATTTCATTTTCAAGTGAATTTAAAACAGCTTCCTGAAAGGAAATTAAAAGCATTTCCTGCTTGGCTCTTTCCACTTTTTTATAAACATCAGGAGATTCTAAAAGTTTAAGCCTTTGGGTCTCCTGTAGGATTAGCTGCTTTTGTATCCAACTATCTACATAATTACTGTAGGCAGAAATACTGTCAGACATGAAATCAGCATCAGAAATATTAGCTTTTGCCTCTTTTGTTGTCAAAATAATCCCATTTACGTCCGCTAATATTTTATCATCCAAACTTCTAGAGCTTTCACAAGCAGAAAAAAAGAATACAATAAAAGTTAAATGAGATACTATTTTCATTTATAAAGTTTCATCTTTTTTAAATGAAGATCTTAGTTTTTTCAAATTCATTTTAATCCGGAACTCTTTTTTTAGATTCTTAAGCCATTTTTCTTCTCTTTTAGGCTGATAATCTGCCAGTAAACGATTAAATGCTTCATCAAATGTCATTTTGCGTGCCGGTAATATCTCATTTAAAAAGAAAACAGTTGATCTTCTTTTATATTCAAATTGTTCTGAAAAATTACCAGGCTTCATTGATTTGAGTTTATCAAATGGTTCATCAGAAAACACACCTGTTGAATCTTTAACTACGGCTATTTTTGGAAAATATGATCTTATACTATCCGGATGATTTCCTTCATTTACAAACTGAATTCCTTTATCTAATGTGGAATCAGTTAAAGCACTTATTAAATGATAATAGTGTCTTTGAGGGTAAGAATAAACACTTTTATTTGATTCGTACAACTCAACCAGTTTTGTTGTATCAACAGTTGCGGCACTCCATAAATAAGTATCATTAACCTGATATACTGCTAATCCTTTTTTATAATTGTCTAATGTATTCTGAAAGTGTGGAAATTCAGTAACAGTTAGCGTTACAAGTATGCTGTCTATAGCATAAGTTTTGAAGTCATCAAACCATTTATCTGAATAGGATTTTGCGGATGCCTCAGGATGGCTTTGATCTAAATACCTATGATAATCTGTGGCTGAAAAGGTGTAGTTTTTAAAACTGAAAATAGGAGAATCATCTTCAGGGAGAGAGATGCTTCTGATTTTAAGTGTATCAGATTGTTGCATTCGGGTTGTGAAGTCATTTAAAACCTGTTGATTCGTATTGGTATTATAATTGTTTTGCAGCCAGTTTATAACAAATGAATTGCTTTTACGAAAGTTAGGCGAGTCCAGAAATTCTTTCATATAAGTATTTCTCTTTTCTTCTTCGCTTACAAAAGATTGAACAGAATCAATTCTAAAAATATGATAGCCATAAGAAGTTTGAACAGGCTTGGAGTATTTGATTTGAGGATTCAAAGACATAACAGAATCCACAAACCCGGTTCTGTATCTGCCGTAATTGATCCATCCAATTCTTCCACCATTAGATGCAGATAAATTGTCATCACTGAATTCAATGGCGACTTCATTCCATGGGTAACCCTCTTCCAGTTTTGAAAATGCGTTTTGTATTTTATCCTGAGATGTTTGAACACCTGCTCTGGTAAAGATATGAGATACTTCTCGAGATAAAGTTCTGGATCTTTTGTCCTGTAGATGAACGATATGATACCCGAATTGAGTTCTGAACGGCATCGAAATTTCTCCTACTTCCAAATCAAAAATAACATCTTCAAACTCTTTTACAGTAGTTCCTATACTAAACCAAGGGAGATCACCACCCATTGAACGCCCTTGTTGGGTACTTGAATACACACGATCCAGTTCTGTAAAACTAGTTCCATTTAGAAATTTATTTCGTGCTTCAATCAGTTGTTGATAAGCTGCTAACGTGTCTGATGGTGATGCATTACTGCCAAGGGCAATTAAAATATGTTCACTTTTAAGTTCTGTTGAAGCTCGATCGTAATATTTTTCAAATTCAGTCTTCTTAATTCGGTTTTCTAACCAATGCGAGTATGAAGCCTGTTTGGAATATTGATGTAACTCATTTAGTAGTTGCTGATCGTCAAGAATTCCATTTTTTTCTGCGAACTGGATTTTTGCTTTATATTCAAGATATATTGGCAGGAAATTCTCTAATTCTTTAAGTGTTGGAGAACTGTCAGGTGATGTACTTACATTCTCTTTTAACTCACCGTAAGTGATCTTTTCTTTTCCAACTGTACCAACAACAGATTTATCGTTTTTGGTTTGAGAAAGGGCAGCAGCAGAACAAATTGAAATAATTAAAAGGCATAAACCCAGTTTTCTGTTTAGTCCGTTCATTTAAGAAAGTATATTTTTGATGTTAGTCTTTATATTTTAAAAAAGCATTCCTGCTATTGTCGCTGTCATCATTGTGGCCATTGTTCCTGCAAAAACAGCTTTGATTCCAAATTTTGCCAAGTCAGACTTTCTCTCAGGTGCAATTCCACCAATTCCACCAATCTGAATTGCAATAGATGAAAAATTTGCAAAACCGCATAATGCAAATGTTGCCATAGCGATGGTTTTAGGAGAAATATTTGCAGCTGAAACTTCATCAGCTAATTTGAGATATGCAACAAACTCATTTAAAACAATTTTAGTACCTATTAAACTTCCCATAGTTGTTGCATCCGACCATTCTACTCCGATAAGCCATGCGATAGGAGCTAAAATCCAGCCTAAGACCATTTCTATACTTAGTGGAGCACCTATCAACCCGGTTAAGCCTGTGAGATCAGAAACCCACCCAAAAAAGCCATTAAACATTGCTAGTAATGCTATGAACGCCAATAACATAGCACCAACATTTAATGCTAGCTTTAATCCTACACCAGCCCCGGTAGCAGCGGCGTCAATTCCATTGGCATCCGTTTTCTCTACAGATATCGAGACATCGCCTGAGGTAGCAGCTTCTTCAGTTTCTGGGTAAAGTATCTTCGCGATAACCAATGCAGCAGGTGCAGCCATTAAACTTGCTCCTAATAGCCGTTCCGCAAATAATTGTTGGGCTACCTGAATTTCCAAACCATTTGCTGCTGCAAACGAGGTCCCTAACATTGCAACATATGCTGCCATTACCCCTCCCGCAATAGTAGCCATTCCACCGGTCATAACAGCAAGGAGTTCTGACTTTGTCATCTTACTAATAAAAGGTTTGATTACCAGTGGAGCTTCTGTTTGTCCAACAAAGATATTAGAAATAACAGAGAGTGTTTCTGCACCGGATGTGCCTAATAACTTCTGCATTCCTTTGGAAAGTACTTTTACTATAAATTGAAGCACACCATAATGGTAAAGAAGAGCAGTTAAGGAAGCAAAAAAGATGATAGTAGGTAAAACCTGGAAAGCAAAAATAACGCCTAAACTTTCCTGATATTCCGGACCTTTCCCTAAAAAGCTAAACAAAAAGGAAGCACCCTCTGTAGTGTATTCCAGGACAATTACAAAAAAGCTGGCTATTTGTCTAAATAATAATTTAGGCCAACCTAAAGGAGAGAAAAAGGCTTCAAGTTGTTCAGATTTTAAAATAAATACGGCTAATATAAACTGAATTCCTAAACCTGTACCAACTAATCTCCAGTTTATCCTTTTTTTGTCGTTTGAGAATAGAAAAGCAATTCCTATAATTGCTATCATTCCAAGTATCCCACGTAATATATTTTCCATTAAGAGTTTTCTAAGTTTAAATTATCTTCTTCTTGTGGCGCCTTTTTTGGTTGTAAAAATGGTCGGAAAGGCCTTCCTCGTCTTCTGTCAACCGAGGGACGGAAGCAATGTCTGGCACGAGGTTCGTAAGCATCATATTCACCAACCAAAACTTTGTTGGTATCTTCGATTACTCGTTGTGAAAAGTTTGCCATTGTACCACTTTCAGCACAAACTGCATGTAATTTAGTTACATATTCAGCTATGGCCAGTAAGTAGGGCATAGGACCGAAAGGATTACCTTCAAAATCCATATCTAATCCGGCAACTATAACCCGTTTTCCATCATTTGCCAACACATTTACAATATCAACTATTCTTTCATCAAAAAACTGGGCTTCGTCGATACAAACAACTTTAGCATTAGATGTTAAAAGAACGATTTGATCTGCTGTATCAACCAAGATACTAGGTAAAGCTGTTTCATTATGAGAAACAACCTCTGTATCACTATATCTTTTATCGATAGCAGGTTTCACAACAATTACTTCCTGTCCGGCAATATGAGCTCGTTTGGCTCTTCTGATAAGTTCTTCAGTTTTTCCACTAAACATTCCTCCACAAACAACTTCAATCCATCCAAATTCTCTGGGAGCAAACGAGGGTTCATTAATCATCAATATTATCTTCTTTTAGAGAGATTGCTAATCATTGTAATATATTAGGGCGAGTAACAAAAGGAAAGGAAATCTGATATTTAGATTTTAAAAATCATATCAGTCAATAATTGAGAATAAAATCAAAATAAATATGCAAAGCAGAAGACAATCTCGGCAGCTTTTACAGAAATATATATCCGGAGAAAGCCTTCTTCGTCATTCAAAAATGGTGGCTAAAGCTATGGAGGCTTATGCAATAAAACTTGGAAAAAGCGAAAATGAAATCGATGAATGGTGGACTGCTGGTTTACTTCATGATTTAGATTGGGAAATGTATCCTGATGAACACCCAATGAGAGCGGTAAATGAAATCTTACCTGAGTTTGGATATTCAGAAAATATTCTGAGTACCATTAAAGCACATGCTCCCGATAGAACAGGACAAGAACCTGAATCTGAAATTGAGAGGTATCTTTTTGCATGCGATGAACTTTCGGGATTTATATACGCAGTATCACTTATGCGACCAAAGGGTTTCGAAGGGATGAAAGTAAAATCAGTAAATAAGAAACTTAAAACACTTAAGTTTGCTGAAAGTGTTCCAAGAGATGATATTAATGAAGGTGCAAAACTCATTAATACAGAATTAAAAAATCATATCTCATTTCTTATATCTGTATTCAATGAGCAGGATGGAAATACAAAATATTAATGTTCATTAGAATTTAATCTAAGAATTTGAAATATGCCCGAATTTAATTTAATTGTAGTATCCTCTAACTTAAGTAGAATTAGTTATGAAACAGATAAGCCTACTCGCGTCCCTCTCTTTATCAATAGTATTAAGCACTTCAATTACCGCACAGGATAAGAACAAACATTACTATAAACATTATGATGGAAATCATTATAAAACTTTTTATCAAACTAATAGCCTAGCCTATGATATTTTTGATAATTATGAGCTCGATAATCAGTTTGGGGCTTATCGCTTTTTACCTACTTCTCAATCTATAAGGTATAACAGGGTAGATGCTTTGTTTGTCGGAGTTGGTTCTGATTTTGCTGATCCTCATTCTGAGATATTAAATATTGGAGGTGTTGATTTCGATGGTTTTATTGGATACTCAACGGGACAAAAAAATTGGCAATACAGAGCTTCGGCTTCTAAAACATTCGGAAACTGGCTTTTATTTGGAGGAGAACTTTCCAATAGCTCTGCAACGGATGATCACTGGAGAACGGGATTATCCGAAAACTCAGTTACTTCATTAATAGCCGGATACGATTACCATGACTATTATAATGCCGAGGGGTACGGAGTGTTTTCTGAAATGGAATTGGGTCGGTTCATTAATCTGGGTATTAGCTACAATTACACCACTTACAGTTCACTGCAAACTAATACAGAATACTCCTTTTTTGGAGATGGTAACATCGGGAGAATAAATCCTTCTATTGATAATTCTACTAACAGTATTTTTCAGGAAAGTTTAGGGTTCGGGTTTTCATTAAATAAACAGGGCTATACTAAGGGCATAGTCACAAGTAAGTTTTTAGTTGAAGCGGATCTTTCTGATGTTGGCTTTTCGAATGATTTCAATTACAACAAATTTGAAGTTGTTTCTCTGAATTATTTAAAATTAGATGATCATACTTTATTTAAACTAAGAATGATGGCTGGTTCCATAACAGGAGAATCTCCGGATTTTAAAAACTTTGCTATTGGAGGAATAGGGTCTCTCAGAGCCACGGGATATAAATTCTACAGAGGGAATAGAATGTTATTAAGTAATGCTGAGATAATATTTGGAGATTTCTGGAATTTCGATGACGGAGAGCTCGAAATAGACGGACTTTATTTGACTTTATTTTTGGATTCAGGCTGGACAGACTTTGTTGATACCGATTCAAAATCAGCTTTTTCAGGTTTTGACTCCTTTAGAGTTAAAAATTTAACCCACAACATTGGAGCAGGAATTGGTACCGGATTTGTGCGCCTGGAAGTATCAACCCCTGTTGCAGGATCTAACGGATTTACATCACTTTGGGTGAGGTTAAACCCAACTTTCTGAAATGACTAATATTCTTGTTTCAACTAAGTTATAAAGCTGTTTGAAATAGTCGTCTTTTATTACATAATTTTTACATATATGTAAAGTTTGCTATTTTGATGTATGAAGAAATTCATCTTAAAAAAAGACAAGCCAAAATTACGACCTGAAGATTTTTCAATTTCATATCAGAAATTACTGAATAAGGAGCAACTCGAAGCAGTATTTTTTGATGAAGGCGCTGCATTAGTTATTGCCGGAGCCGGAACAGGTAAAACCAGAACTTTAGTCTATCGTGTAGCCAGATTGGTAGAAACCGGTGTAGACCCATCAGAGATTATATTACTTACATTTACCAGAAGGGCGGCAACTCAAATGATCAACAGAGCCAGTTCAATACTGGACGATAGATGCAAAAAAATAAAAGGGGGTACCTTTCATTATTACTGCAGTCAAATTCTTCATCGTTATGCAGAAAAGATCGGTTTTCCGGGTAATTTTACCATTTTAGATACTTCTGACTCATTAGAAGTAATTCAATTTGTTCGAACAAATTTAAAACTCCACAAAAGGTCAAAGCGATTTCCTAATAAGAGTACGTTGCTCAACATCATTAGCACATCAGTAAACAAACATCTTGATCTGCGGGTGGTAGTGATGGAAGAATACCCTCAATTTTATGAACAAATTGACAAGATAGAAAAAGTAGCACGCAGTTATTCAGATTACAAAGCTAAAAACTTTGTAATGGACTTCGATGACTTACTTATAAAAACAAAAGAATTATTTGAGCAGCATGAAGATATACGAATCAAAGTAGCATCTGGGCATAAGTTTGTTATGGTAGATGAATATCAGGACACCAATCAACTTCAGGCAAATTTAACACGTCTATTTTCAAGTGTTCATAACAACGTAATGGCTGTAGGTGACGATGCACAAAGTATTTATTCATTTCGTGGTGCTGATCATCAAAATATAATGGAGTTTCCGAATATATTTGAAAAAGCGAAAGTCATTAAGCTGGAAGAAAATTATCGTTCAACTCCACAGATTTTAACTACTGCTAATAACTTACTTAAGCAAGCTTCCTTTAAATTTGATAAAGAATTGTTTTCTTCCAAGGAAGAAGGAGAGTTGCCCGCACTGGTTCAAGCTGCAACCGAGCACGATCAAAGTAGGTTCATTGCTCAGTTAGTACTTCAACTCCGTGAGCAAAATTTAGATCTCAATGATTTAGCTGTATTATTTAGAAATGGAAGAGACTCCTATAACCTTGAATTAGAGCTTAATAGAAAAAATATCCCGTTTGTTAAGTATGGTGGACAAAAGTTCACTGAGGCTGCTCATATTAAAGATGTATTAGCTCATATCCGCGTTCTTGTTAATCCGATGGATACTATAGCCTGGAACAGGGTATTGATGTTAATTGACGGTATAGGACCAAAAACTGCTCAGGATCTTTTTGATTGGATTCGATTAGCTAAAAACCCATATGATCTTGGGATGGCAGATGTGATTAGTAAATCGTATCTAAAACAAATGAAAAGCCTAAGCAAGCTACTTCAGTCTTTAAAGAATAGTGATTTTTCTGTTTCTGATATCACCGGAGAATTGGTCAACTATTACAAGGTTTTTTGCGAAAAAAGATATGATGATTATCCGAAGCGGTTAAAAGACCTTGAATCATTCATCGCTATATCATCTAGTTACAGTTCGCTTTCTAAAATGTTGGAAGAACTGGCATTAAATCCAATAACTGCTACAGCTGTTGAAACAGAAGAAAAGGAGAAAGAGGAGACACCATTAGTATTAAGTACTATTCATTCATCTAAAGGTCTTGAATGGAAGCACGTTTTTATTATTCAGTGCCTAGACGGGATAATTCCTTCATCCTATTCTGTTGACGAGCCTCAGCAACTGGATGAAGAGTTACGACTACTTTATGTGGCTACAACAAGAGCTAAAGAAATGCTTTATTACACCTACCCGATGCTTGCACAATCTTCTTATGGAGACTATTTTACAAACCCTTCCAGATTCTTAAAACAACTTGATGATAACATAACTGAGAAATGGCAGTTAGAAGAAGAACGTGTAAATTCTTTAAGTGGCTCAACAAATGATAAGTTATTAAACAGTTAAATCGTTGCTGTCTTTTTTAATAAACTTTCGTTGGTGATACATTTCATAAAAAAGCCAAAGAACAGGGTACACAGGTACAAAAATAGCTAAAAAAATCTCGATTTTAGAGCCTCTTGGTTTGCCTCCGTCTACAGGAAGTGTGATGCCTGCAATTCCTGCAACCCATAAAATAAACAAAACAAATAAACCCAAAGCTAGTAATAAAGCTCCCAGAAATCCGATTTCAGTATAGAATGTTTTTAACATATAAGTTGGGATATATTAATTGTATATTTACCGTTCTAATTTATAAAGACAAATTCATAAATGCTCCCAGTAGTTTCCATTGTTGGCAGACCTAATGTAGGAAAATCAACTATATTTAACAGATTAATCGGCAAAAGAAAAGCAATTGTTCACGATGAGTATGGTGTAACAAGAGACAGGCATTACGGTCGTTCATTTTGGAATGGCATAGATTTCAATGTAATTGATACAGGCGGTTATTTACCAGACGACATGAATGTGATGGTGGTGGGAATCCGCGAACAGGTTCATATTGCATTAGAGGAATCAGATGTTATTCTACTGGTAGTTGATGCGGAACATGGAATTAACACACTAGATAAATCTGTTTCTCAGCTACTCAGACAGCAGGAGAAACCCGTAATTTTAGTAGCCAATAAAGCAGATAACGAAACCAGAAGAATGAATGCTTCAGAATTCTATGAGCTTGGTTTTGAAGAAGTTTTTCCTATTTCTGCAATAAGTGGAATTGGAACCGGTGATCTCCTTGATAAAGTTACCGAATTACTTCCTGAAGCAATAAAAGAAGAGGAAGATCCATCCCCTAAAATTGCATTTATTGGAAGGCCAAATGTTGGAAAGAGCAGCTTAGTAAATGCATTACTTGATGACGAACGCTGCATAGTTACTGACATTGCAGGAACTACCAGAGATACCATAAACAGCAAGCTTAACTTTAACGGTAAAGATTATGTTTTGGTTGACACAGCCGGGCTTCGAAAACGCACAAAAGTTAAAGAAAATATTGAATTTTACAGCACAGTAAGAACAGCCAGAGCTATTCAGGAATGTGATGTAGCAGTGCTTATTCTGGATGCGATGCGAGGTTTTGAAGATCAGGATAAACGAGTATTAAGAGAAGCAGAAAAATTTAATAAAGCTTTAATTATCCTATTGAACAAATGGGACCTAGTTACGGAAAAAGACACCCACACTGTTAAAGAATTTGAAGATTATATCTATCAATCAACTCCTCAATTAAACTACATTCCGATTCTTACTATCTCAGCTCTTAACCGGAAAAGAGTGCACAAAGTCATGGATTTAGCAGAAGAAGTTATTCAGGAAAGAAAAAAAGAAATCGGAACATCAGAATTTAATAATTTCATTGAAGATATTTTATCAATGAGACCACTGCCAATGAAAAGAGGGAGGCAGCTGAAAATACAGTATGGAACACAAGTAAAATCTAACCCTCCTGTGTTTAAGTTTTTCATGAACAGTCCTCAGGATCTCCCACCGAATTACAGAAGGTTTATTGAAAATAAACTTCGGGAACGCTATGGATTTAAAGGTGTTCCTATAACAATGGTGTTTCGTCAAAAATAATTATAAAAAACCAGGAATAAACTTTGAAGCTGACGTCACAAAGGTTTATTTTTGAATATAAATTCGAACAATAATTCTGTCCAATTTAGATGGCTAAGAATCTCGAGAAACCAGTTTTAAATGCTTTAAGTAGCAATCAAAAAAATGAGCGTAAGCTTAACTTCTTAGAAAAAATTTATCTCCCAGAGATATTCAAAGGACTTTGGTACACATTTAAACAAATGTTTCAGCCAAGATTTACTATGAATTATCCTGAAGAGAAATGGACTCCACCAGCTATTTTTAGAGGCAGACCTGTATTAGTTGAAGATCATGGTAAAGAACGATGTGTAGCTTGTGGTTTGTGTGCACGCGCTTGCCCGCCTCTAGCTATTAGCATGCAGGCTTCGGAAACTGAGGACGAGAAAGAAAGATACCCCGACTTCTTTGAAATAAATATGTTAAGATGTATCTATTGTGGGTATTGTGAAGAAGTATGTCCGGAAGAAGCTATCGTTATGAGTAAAGATTACGATATTGTTTTTGAATCCAGAGAAGATGCAGTTTATGATAAAGAGAGACTATTGGTTCCAAAAGAAGATCTGGAAGACAGACTTGAGTATTTGAAAACTTATAAAAATACTCAGTTTGGTAATTTTTGGGATTTCCAGGAAGAAAATAACATTCACTCGGTAAGAGATAGAGATGCAGACTGGAATACTGGACTTTCTTTAGTAGATATGATACAAACTCAGGATAAAAATGATGCAGCACCTGCGTCAAAAGTTTGGAAATAACTAATTACTAATCATTAAAGTTTGAAAGAACGACAACAACTCAATAATCTGATAACTGATATTGAGTATTTGCAGTATGAAGCTCATTCTTTAAGTAGTGTTATCGAATCTGTTCCATATTCACAAAAACCTTTGGGTGGAGAATCGATAATTGAGAATCTTATTTCTGTTCAGGAAGCTCAAAAATCTATTATTAAAGTTCTGAATGATCTTAATAAACAGGGAGTAGATATAAACTTAGGTCCTTATTCTTTATTCAAAAGGGTAGAGTTAACTGAACAGGAAATAAGTGAAAGAAGTATTAAGGATATCCTTCAGGAAATTGAGAACACAAGGTCAAAGCTCTTATCACTGATTACTGATAAACCTCCTGCTTTTTACAAGCTGGAATTAAAAAACAGGAATTCTTTAATCTCAGTCTACGAACTCTTATCCCAAATGGTAAATAATGAAAGGTCTTCTTTAAAAGAGATAGCAGGTCTGGTGCTTACCTATCAAAAAGACAAACAATTTCAAAGAGAGATTACCCCAAAAAATTAAGGCGTTATGGATATCCTGAGCTGGCTAAGTACTTTGAATATACTTGTACTCGTATTTTCAATCTATCAGATCAGTACAATACTGACAACTAAACGAACAGTATATACAGTTTTAATTAGTCTGGCTTTAATTTTTTACCTCACATCAAATATTGTTTTCCTTATTGATAGAGATCTTAAATATGTTATTAGATTTATTAACCTGACGAGTCTCATTTGTATTCTGAGCGCTTTGTTTAGCTTAATCAGAGAATCTAAACCTATTTTTGCTCGTTTTCCAACTGTGTTAAGTTATTTACCGTTTGTGACTTTATTGTTTATTCCACTGATCTTAGAACAAACAGTTATTTATAATCTTTTAGCGGCCACATTTCAGGGGGGCAGTATTCTTGTGGCTTTAATGATTTTCGTACTGAACCATGTAAATAGCAAAAAATACAAATTACACATATCTGGATCCGCTCTGTTACTTATAGCTTTTGCTTTTTTTTGGTTTAATCCTCTAACGCCATTACAAGAAATCGTTATATCTGAACTTTTGATTATAACAGGAATTCTATTAATAACAACCGGGACCAAAAAATCTCATATCTATACTCAACATGTCAAATTTACTTAATAAGAAAGCTCCGGATTTTTCACTCCAAAATACAACCGGAAAGAAAATTGATTTATCATCATACAAAGGGGAGAAGAATGTTGTTTTACTTTTTTTTCCTTTAGCATTCACTAGTACTTGTACAAAAGAACTTTGCCATACAAGAGATAATTTAAAAATGTACAACTCACTAGATGCAGAAGTTTTAGGAATAAGTATAGATACTTTTTTTACTCTAAAAGAATTTAAATCATCTCAAAATATAAATTTCCAGTTATTAAGTGATTTCAATAAAGAAGCTTCGAATGCATATGATGTACTATATGAAGATTTTTATGGGATGAAAGGAGTTTCAAAAAGATCGGTTTTCGTAATTAATAAAGATGGGGTGGTAGTATATACAGAAATTTTGGACAATGCGGACGAACTGCCAAACTTTAAAAGATTAGAAGAGATATTAATAGATATAAATTAACCTACTTTACATAATATATATTATACGACAATTAATATTATGAAATTAATCTAATCTATATAAATGAGCATTAACATATATTTAAATAGATTCATTGTATCTTTAGAATACAAAAATAAGAAGGTTGAATGAACGTACTAATCATAGAAGACGATAAAGTTTTAGCACTCTTACTAACTAAGATGGTTGAGAGATTGAATTATCATGTGCTCGGTACTTACACCAAAGGTTCAGATGCCATTAAAAAAACTAAGGAACTTTCCCCAGACCTGGTTTTAATGGATATAATGCTTGAAGACGATATTGACGGAATTGATGCTACAAAAGAATTTCAGAAAACGAATACAAGTTCCAAAGTAATCTATATAACCGGAAATTCTGATAGCTATAATCGCGAAAGAGCAAATTCAACAGAACATATCGATTACCTGGTCAAACCTATCAGTATTGACGATTTAAAAAAATCTATATCAAAAATCGATTGACTCAATCGTAATGTTTTACAGAAATAGTGTAATCTCCTTTCTTGGAGGGTTTTAAGTCAATTTTATCGATTATTGCATCTAGTGTTAGTTCCCCAAAGAGCTGAATCACTTTAAACTCTTCTTGTTTTACTGATTTTATAGAATTCTTGACTCTTAAAGGGTCAATTACTACAAGAGTGAGTTTTTTACCTTTATGAATATCCTTATTTATATATTTTTCCAGATCTTTTTCATCAATGCATTTTATATATCCAAGTTCATCTAAGCTTGCAGGATGAAATGTCCCCTGAGCAGCTATATCTTTCCAATTTTGATCATCTATTACTGTAAAAAGGAGATCGTATTCCATATATTAATTGTATGAATAATGAATAATTGCATCACCCTTATTAACTAAAGGGCAATAATTTAAGCCGATTACCCGACCTTCTTTTGGAGCTAATATTTTTGAATGAAGTTCACCATAAGCACCATTGATATGTCCAATTAATTGCTTTTTTTTAATCCTGTCTCCTAGTGATATTGAAGGAGAAAAAAGCCCTGAATAATCAGACCTTATCCAACTAGATTTACTGTAAATTTCAGTTTCCTGAAATTGCAATTTAGTTTCTTTTAATCCTAAATAATTCATTAGCCTTAAAGTTCCATTTATTGCTTCTTGGATCCCTAGTTCATCAAATCTTGATGATTCACCTGCTTCGTAAACCAATATATTTTTTCCTTTTTTGAATGAAGCACTTCGGAATGATTTTGGTATAAGTTTTGAATTTATAATAATTGGAGGTTGAAAAGCTTTTGCTATATTCAGTGCTTTTTCATTCGACAAATCTACTCTGATTTGGGGAAAATTTGCTCTGCTGGCACCACCTGTATGAAAATCTAAACCACAATCAATGTGTGGTACTATATTCTTCATAAGCGTATAAGAAAGTAATTTTGCAAGTGAACCTCCCTTTTTAATACCCGGAAAACTTCTGTTTATATCTTTTCCGTCAGGAAGTCCCCTCGAATTTTGTATAAACCCATAAATATTAACAATTGGTATAGCTATTACGGTTCCCCGGTCGGGAATTACCTCTCCTGAATCTATCATTCTTCTTATTATTTCGACTCCATTCAATTCATCGCCGTGTAATCCTCCGGTTAATAGTAAAACTGGTCCTTTATGTTTTGAACGATAAACATGTACAGGCAAACTGATTGATGTTCTTGTTGGCAGGTTTGCTATATCAAAATTTATAACCTTATGCTCTCCGGGAGCAATTTTTTCCTTATTTATAGAAAGAAAGTTGTCAGGCATTGCTCTTTATTTTACGCCTTTTAGCAGGTTTATTTCTTTGATTCTCAACCGCAGAAGTAACATACCTTATAATACTGGACGCTATATCTTTGCCGGTTGATTTTTCAATTCCTTCTAAACCAGGTGATGAGTTTACTTCTAAAATTAAAGGGCCTCTTTCAGATTGAAGCATATCTACCCCCGCGATTGGTAGCCCCATTGCCTTAGCTGCAGTAAGAGCAGCCTCTCTCTCCTTTTTAGATAATTTGATAAGAGAGCCTGAACCCCCCTGGTGTAAATTTGACCGAAACTCTCCTTCTTTGCCCTGTCTTTTCATTGCACCTGCAACTTTTCCGTTAACTACAAACGCTCTTATGTCAGCTCCTTTGCTTTCTTGTATAAATTCCTGAACAATAACTCGAGCCTTCATGCTATGAAAAGCTTCAATCATTGATTGAGCAGCTTTTTTTGTTGGAGCTAAAACAACACCGTAACCCTGAGTTCCTTCAAGTAGCTTAACGATCAGTGGAGCACCTCCAACTGAATCAATCAATTTATTAACTTCTTTTGAATAATTAGTGAAAACTGTTTTTGGAAGCCCCACTCCTGCTTTAGCAAGTATTTGTAAACTTCTTAACTTGTCTCTGGAGCGTACAAGAGCCTGAGATTCAACTGCACTAAAGATATTCATCATCTCAAACTGACGAACAACAGCCGTACCGTAAAAGGTTACTGAAGCCCCAATTCTGGGTATAACAGCGTCTAATCCGGATAAGCTTTCTCCTTTATAAAATATTGTGGGCTTATCCTGCTCAATTACGATATCGCATTTTAAATGATCTATTACCTGAGCTACATGCCCTTTTGCTTCAATAGCTTCAACTAGTCGTCTCGTAGAATACAAGTTGGCATTTCTTGACAGTATTCCAATTTTCATAATTATTTAAACTTTAATTTGTTAAGGGAAATATTTTTTTTGGATACATCTACTAGAAACTTTTTTCTTAAAAACTTGCGTCCGATCAATATCGGAAATTTCATTTCAGAACGATTGGTTAGAGAAAGTTCTATAGGATAGTCTTGGTCAAATAAACTTATTTTTGTCTCAATAAAAACGCGCAATTCTGTTTGTCCATTGGAGCTTTTAACCTCTCTGTGATCTAATACAGGTAGGGAAATTAAACGACCATCGTAAGAAGGATGCTCAGGGTCTAACAAATTAAACTTTACCCAACTTTTCTCACCTTTCTTAAATTGTTCAATATTGTGACAATGTAAACTTGATGAGAATGCTCCTGTGTCAATTTTTGCTTCAATATTTTCAATATCCCAGGATGGCAGACTTACTGTTTCTAATCTACCAATTACTTGTTTATTCATAAACACAATTTACGATTTATTTAATTATTCTTCATCGAATAATAATTAGTATAAATTTTCGTAAAAGCTTTATATATAATTGATATCTGGTTACTTATTATGGTCAGAATTTTATTAGTTACACATTTTATAGTTCTTGTTTGTTCTTCTGAAACTCATTCACAAAATTTTTTAAAGCCTCAGCAAGATTATACGAACAAGTATATAAATTCTTTATATCTGGAACTAGGAGGAGCTGGAGTAGCGCTCTCAGTAAATTATGATTTGATCATAAATGAAACATCAGTTGTAAGGATTGGTGCTACACCTTATATATTGCGAGACCCCGATCAGCAAAATTCAAACCGATATTACAAAGAAGATGACTTCCCCATTGTTGGCATTATATCTTATTCTCGTTTATTTGGTCGTGACTTCAATAAAGTAGAAGTCGGTACAGGAGTGGTTTTCGGTGATAAAATAAGTTATAGTTACAAACCAGGCCCTCCAGCAATATATCTGAATCTTGGTTACAGATTTGTTTCTAAAAAAACAAAAGGAGTAGTTTTGAAAGCAACATTTACTCCTTTCATAAAAGATCAAAAACTAATACCATGGGCTGGAATTTCTTTTGGTTATTCCTTTTTTAATATGGAGTGAATTTGATGAAGCAGTATCCTTTTTTACAGCTAGATAAGGCAAAAGTCAGAAGTAATTTAAAAAAAATGGCTCTGAAAGCTTCGGATAAAAGAATAAAGTTCCGCCCTCATTTCAAAACACATCAATCTTTAGAAATTGGTAGCTGGTACCAAGAATTTCCTATTGATGGTATTACAGTTTCCTCTCTTAAAATGGCTAAATACTTTGCGGAAGATGGTTGGGATAGTATTACGATAGCTTTCCCTTTTAATATTCTTGAAGTAAATGAGATTAATAAACTGGCTTCAAAAACAGATTTAAGAGTTTTAGCAGTTGATTCAAACATGATCGAGAAACTCGATAATAATTTAACTTCTGAGCTATCTGTTTACATTGAAATAGACCCGGGATACGGAAGAAGTGGAATTCATTTTAACGATTATAAAAATATTGAAAATTTAATATCAGCTGTAGATTCTGCTGATAAAATAAAACTTCATGGCTTTTATTCTCATGCAGGTCATTCATATAAATGCCGGTCAAAAAATGAAATAATACAATTCTCCAATCCCATTATATACAGCTTAAGCAAATTGAAAAGTAAGTACGGTTTATCTTTTTGCTTCGGAGACACTCCCTCTTGTTCAGTTTTAGAAGACTTTGATGCTATAGATGAAATTAGCCCCGGTAATTTTATTTTTTACGACTGGATTCAGAGTCGAATCGGTTCTTGTAAGCCTGAAGAAATCGCAATTGCTATGAGTTGCCCTGTGGTAGCTAAGTACACTTCCAGAAACGAGTTATTAATTCATGGTGGGGCTGTTCATTTTTCTAAAGATCATGATACACTGGAGAATGGAGAATATTATTATGGTCAAATTGCTGAAACAAAAGATTCAGGATGGGGAACGCCTGTTGAAGGATGTTATTTAAAATCTATCTCTCAGGAACATGGTATTGTAAAATGCTCTGATAAGTTTTTTAAGAACACTAAAGTTGGTGACATACTCTCAGTACTTCCCATTCACTCTTGTTTAACTGCTGATCTGATGGGAACTTATCATACAACCGAAGGCGGTACGATATCTCATCTTTCAGATAAAATATATAAATAAGGCCCCAAAAGGAGCCTTATTTATTGACTAAATGGTTAGCTATTTATTTGTTCCGGGTAATCCTAAACTTTGAGGTTTTGGAGAATTCCAACTGAATGGTTTTGCTTTAACTTTTCTGGGATAAACCTCATTTAGATTGTTTGCGTCATATAAACGACCATTTTTCATAACATGAGTGACTGTATTGGTATTTCTGAGATCCTCCAAAGGATTTTCTGAAAGAATTACCAGATCAGCGAGTTTCCCTTCCTCAATGGAACCCAGGTCTTCATCTAGCCCAATAGACTCTGCCCCAAGAATAGTAGCGACTCTTATAGCGTCAATATTAGTCATTCCACCCGCAGCAACAGACCATAGCTCCCAATGGTAACCAAGTCCTTCAAGTTGTCCATGACTACCTACTCCGGCAAGTCCACCAGCCTCAACTATTTTAGTCATAGTTTCGGCATGTTTTTGGAATACATGTTCATCATCCCTGAACCAACCGGGTCGGCGACGCGTTTTACTTGCTAAAACTGAATAAGGAGTATAATTATTTAGTTTAGGATCATCATAAGGATTTTCACGTGAGTAAAAATAGTTTTCTGCCCACGGTCCTCCATAAGATACCAGTAAAGTAGGAGTAACCGCCATTTTAGATTGAGCAATTACATCTATAACATCATTGTAAATAGGATAAATTGGCAATGAATGCTCATGACCCGGGTAGCCATCTATCAACTGAGTCATATTCAATTTCCAGTCTAAGGCTCCTTCAGTAGTAGGCATTATTTTTTGCTCCCGTGCTGCCTGAATAATCCATTGTCGTTGCTCACGATTTCCAGCTAAATACATTTTGATGGTTTTGGTATCATAGTACTTGCTGTATTGCTTCATAACATTCTGAGCTTCTTCCAGACTCTTTATATTGTATGCCCAAAAACCAAGTCCGGGTCCAGTGGAATATACTCTCGGACCTAACATCCTTCCGGTTTCTACCATATCAGAATAAGTAAGTACATCAGTAGAGGCGGTTTGGGGGTCTCTGGTTGTAGTTACTCCGTAAGCAAGATTTGCAGCATAGTTAAAGATCTCTTCTTTATGAATCCCCCAATTAGGCCACATATGAGCATGTGTATCTACAAAGCCCGGAGTTATTGTTTTTCCGGACATATCCATTTCCTGAGCTCCATCAGCAGATAGGTCTTTTCCGACTTCAACAATTCTATTATTTCTGATCAGGATATCCCCTCCTTCTATAACTTCATTCCCATTAGCTGTAATAATTCTGGCATTTTTTAGAAGAATTGATGATTCAGGAATATCTTTTTCAATGATCACATCAATAGAAAGCTCTACAGGTTTGTACTTGTCATCTTTCTTTTTCTCTTTGGTATCATCTGATTTTTCTTTTTCTCCATCGTCTTCTTCCTCAGTTTTTTTCTCATCAGGATCTTCACCTTCTTCTTCCTTTTTCTCACCTTCTTCCTTCTTTTCTTCTTCTTCAAGTTTTTTAGCTGCCTTTACACTGTCTTCAAAAGCCTCTGCGTCAGTTAAATCATAAATGAAATGCCCGTTGCCTATAGACCAGTGTACTTTTCCCGCATCGGCACTCCAGGTAGGAAATTGACCACCAATAGAAGTTAATTTCTTTGATGGAAAAGGAGCCGAAGCCGCATTAGCTACTGAAATTGAAGGAGTATTTCCACCTGTTATTGGTACTGTAACAACATAAATATCATTATTAACCTGAGCCATTGCCTGATCTCCTTCTGGTGCCATCTGAATTAATGCAGCCCTTGATGGTGGATTGTTTTCTTTGGCATGAGATCCTTCAGGATGAAGTACATCAGCAGGAGATTGCCAGACTTGTTTTTCATCCAGTGATATTTCCAGATTAAATGGCGAATAAGTTGTAATACCGGTGACAGTGACGTGTTCTTTTTCATCTGTTCCATCCCATCTGATCGAAACCAAAGTCCCGAATCTGTTTAAATATATTCGGTCGTCAGATTTTACGAAATGTGGATTTGAACGTCCTTTTGCTCTGTCAATAATTGATATATCCCCTCCGCTTTCAGGAATCCAGATAATGTCCGTTAAGGCTCCTGAAAATCCGGGGCCGTATGAATCATCATACACTTGTTTATCGTTTCTGAATGCCACAATTCTATTCCCATTAGTAGAGTAGACAGGATTTGTATAAATACCAGATTTGTTGGTCAACTTTTCAGGACGAAATCTTCTTGCGAATGGATCTACAGACATTATTGCTCCGCCCTCTTCAGAATTCCAGGTTACATAAGCTAGCCTTTTACCATCCGGAGACCATGCAGGTTGAGCTTCTGTAGTCCCTGAATTTGTTAGTCTTTTCGGCTCACTGTTCGGTAATTCCTGAATATACAGATCGTTCAAAACGGTGAATGCTAACCATTTGCCATCAGGAGATGGAGATGCATCTCTGATTTGAGTAGCAATCATTTCAGTTTCATCTGAAATCGGATATTTGAAAAGAACTTCAGGTCCCATTTCAAGTTCGGTAGTAACACTGAAGGGAATTTCCTTAGACTCACTTCCGTCTAGCGGGATATTGTGAATCTTACCTCCAAAAGATGCAATCAGATTTTTATTATCCGGTGTAAAAGACATTGCAGGTAATACACCCAATGTTGCCTGAGACTCCATATCGTCTCTTTGGACAGGATATGCTAACCATTTTTCGGAACCGGTTCCCATATCTCTGAGTACAAGTCCTGTTTTATCTTCAAATCTACTTCCGTAAACCATCCATTTGCCGTCACTCGAAAGAACGGGTGTAAAAGCTGAACCATATCTCGATGTAACTGATGTACGTTCACCTGTTTCACGATCATATCTTCCAACCTGATATTGAGGAAACTGAGCATTATAATTCCAGGAACCGTTTCTCTGAGAAAAATAAATGTATCGTCCTTCATGTCCTACTGCAGGATCAGTAGTTTTTAGCCCGTTAGGAGAAGAAATAAGTGCTGTTCCCCTCCCTCCGTCTTTATGATAGATCCAAAGTTTTGGAGTCCCTTTTCCTTTTGCTCCAATGATGTATGTTCCATCAGGTGTCCATTCCCCTGAAGCATAACCGGCATTTTTACCTTTGGTAACCTGAGTTACTTCCGATGTATCTTCTAAATTTATAAAGTATATGTTATCGGCTCCATGAGCATCAGAAACATAAAGCAATGATTTACCATCAGGGCTATATCTTGGATGAGAATCAAAAGCCATTCCATCTGTTAATTGAATAGCTTCTCCTCCTTCAAAAGGAATTTCATAAATATCACCCATGAAATCTAAAGCAATTTTAGAACCGTCCGGACTAACATCTAATGACATCCAGGTTGCTTCAGTGGAATTAATTTCAATCAATCTGCCAGGTTCAAGGGGCAAGTTTTTGGATTTCTTTTCAATTTTAATTGTATCAGTTGTATCTGAATGGAATTTTAAAAAATTGGAACTTCCAGTTACTTGTGCCAATAATATTGTTGGAAATACACTTAACATTATTACTAACAAATACCCCTTTATTTTACTGTAGCGACTTAGTTTATTCATGTAGTTTAATTTTAGTAAGAGTTGGCATCTGAAATAAACAAATTTCATGATGAAATTTGAGTAAAAATATGTCTATTTAACTGCTGATGATAATACTTCAAAGGACATTTTATCAGCATCCATTCTGGCACGTAAACCAACTGGTATTGTTACGTTAAGTTCTTCATGACTTATCATAGCACCATAAAAAGCAGGGATGTCTAAAGGCTTTATTTTGTCATTGAACAACTGTAGCAACGTGAGGCTATTTGCACCGGCATCACAGTTCGTACATTTTCCAAATATAAATCCTGAGATTTGATCAAGAATACCATTTAACTTTAATTGAGTAAGCATTCGGTCTAATCTATAAACATTTTCTCCTACATCTTCGAGAAAAAGAATGGAATCGTTAAAATCCGGCAGATATTCTGATCCTATCATAGCCACAAGTACTGAAAGATTGCCACCAAGAATTCGTCCTTCTGCAATTCCGGGGTTTATTGTAAAAGCGTCGGTTTGTTCCTTTGGAAGTGGGTATTTCCCTTTTTGTTTATCTATTAAAACTTCCTGGAAGCTTTGTTTTGTAAAATCATTCCAGTCTGATTTTCCAACAGGACCGTGAAAACTTACTAATCCTGTCTTAGTTAGAATCGCATTATGTAAAGAAGTAATATCGCTAAACCCGATTAATGGTTTAGGGTTTGCTCTAATGATATCGTAATCCAGAAGATCGATAATTCTGTTACAGCCCCAGCCGCCTCTTACACAGAGAATAGCATCAACATCAGGGTCTTTAAACATATCCATCAAATCTTTTGCTCTATCGTGATCATATCCCGCCAAATAACCATACTGATCCTGCACATGTTTACCAAACTTGAGCCGAAAACCTAAGTTGTTCAATGTATCGACCATCTCATCAAATTGGGAGGTATCATAAATAGGACTTGCAGGAGCTACTAATCCGATTGTGGAGTTCCAGCTTATTGCTGATGGAATAATCAACTGCTGAAGTGCAGTTTCATCATTTTTACAAGAGCTTTTTGGTATTCCGGCCAAACCAAAGGATACAAGTCCGGAAGTTTTTAAAAATTGTTTTCGTGACAGAGGCATAAGAGATTTTTTTGTTCGCAGTAATTAGCGATATAAATTCTCTTTTTCAATGATAGAATAAACTTGTTCCGGTATATTTGCTTTCAGAAATTCTTTATCTGATATACGATTTCTTATTGCTGATGATGAAACTTCAACCGGGGTATGTTCTACAAAAGTAGTGCTATTTAAAATCTTATTATTCACAGTTCTATGATTGGAATGAGGTCTTTTAGCTACTAACAAATGAGATTCATCCAATATCTCTTCAAAATGTTTCCATGTGTGGAATTGAGAAAGGCTGTCCTCTCCAAGACAAAAATAAAAAACAGAATCAGGGTTCATCTCTTTTAAAACCTGGATGGTCCTGTAGGTATAAGAAGGCTTAGGTAATTCCTGCTCAATAGAAAGTATTTTAAAATCCGTTTCAGAGAATGCAGCATGAAGCATAGAAAGTCTTTTACTGTAAGGAACATGCTTTTCACCCAGCTTATGTGGAGGAAACGGCGTGAGTAAAATCCATAATTCATCTATAAATCCGGATTCTATAAAAGATGATGCTATCTGAACATGCCCTGTATGAACAGGGTCAAAGGTTCCTCCGAATAGACCAATTCTTTTCAAAACACTTTAGTTACTTTGATTATCAGCTTGCCTTTCTGAAATCTGATCTTTAGCGTTTTTTATGCTTTGCTCAGCCTGGTCACGTAACGATTCAGCCTCTCCTCTGGCACTGCTCTGCGGAAATAGCTGAATAAATTTTTCATATGTTGAGATTGCAAGCTCATATCTTTCAACTTGTTTACTTAAAACACTGTTGAAAGCATATTCATTATATGTCTCAATTTGTTTTAATAGAGCTGTTTCTGCCCACTTTGATTCCGGATATCGGTCAATTACCAGGTCATAATAAATTGTGGCAGCTTTATACTGATCTGTTCTGTCATAAAACTGAGCCGATTCATAATATTTTCTGGCTAGTTTTTCACGTAATTCATTTATTTTCTCAGCTGATTGCGTTACATATTCCGAGTTTGGGTATCTGCTGTTAAAAAGTTGGAATTCATCGATCGCTCTTCTGGTAGCAGTTTGATCTAATCTATATCTAGGACTTTGCTCGTATATGCTAATAGCTTTTTTGAAATCAACTTCCTCCCTTTTAGGATCACGAGGATAAAAAGTAATGAATCTGAGATACTCTGATTCAGCCAGTATATATCTCTCTTGATTAAAATAGCTTTCAGCCAGGAAATATTGAGCTTGTTGTGCGAATTCACTGCCCCTGCCTATACGTGTAACAGTTTCAAAAATTTCTGCGGCGTCACCATAGTTACCGGCTTCAAAATTTGTAATACCTTTTTGGTAAGCTTCTTGTACAGAATCACCGGGATTTACAAGTTTGGTACTTTTACAAGCTGTAATTAAAAAAATGCCGATTAATAAAAAATATGAAATTTTGTTCATTCGAAAGTTATAATTAGTGATCTCTGTTTTGAAGAAAGATAAGAAGATTTTTGAGCTGTTGTTTGTATTCTGATTCATCAAAAAAATTCAGGGAATTAATAGCGTTTTCATAATGCTCCCGAACTTCATTTTCGATATCAGAAATAACATTTAAGTCTTTCATTAAGTCCAGTACTGTTTCTACAGATTCTTTGTTTGGGTTCGGATCAGCTAAAACGTTTTCTATTGTTTTTCTTTGGCGCTGATTCGATCGTTCTAACGCAAGTATGGTAAGATATGTTTTCTTCCCTTCATAAATATCTCCACAAACTCTCTTCCCAAATTTATCAGGGTCTGCAGTGGCATCCAGTAAATCATCCTGAATTTGAAAAGCAACTCCCATTTCAATTCCAAGATCAAATAAAGAATTTGATTGATCCTGGGTTGCATGGGCTGAAATTGCTCCCATTTTAAGTGAGCTGGCCAGTAAGGCAGAAGTTTTTCCTTTAATCATCTCAATATACTCAAAATGATTAACATCGGTTCTGTTTACAAAATCCATATCTAAAGCCTGGCCTTCGCAAACGGTAACAGTAGCTTCTGTAAATGTTTTATGAATTTCAAAATATTCGGATTTTGAAAAATTTTCGTTTCTACCGTAATACTCTAATTGCTTAAAAGCATCGGCAAACATCACATCTCCTGATAAAATTGCAGTGTTCTGATCCCATTTTTTAAAAACACTTGGTTTTCCCCGTCTGGTATCTGCACTGTCCATAATGTCGTCATGAACAAGTGTGAAGTTGTGTAAAACTTCCACTGCTAAAGCCGAAGGTAAAGCATCCTCAATTCTTCCATTGCATATTCCTGAACTCAAAAGTACTAAATACGGTCGTATTCTCTTCCCTTTATTATCCATTGTATAGGAATAAGGAACATATAGAGATTCAGGATTTTCGGGGATTTGCAATTCCGAAATTCCTTTTTCAATATAGTTATAAAGCTTTTTTTGTAAGTCAGTATTTGCCAAGTCGTCTCTGAAAATGATTTTTTTGAATATAAGGATTCTTACACTGCTAAAAAGCTAGGATTTGAGTTTTAAATGCGACCTGTTGAGTTCACTAACAGATTGACAACCAAGTAGCGTAAGAATGATTTTTAAATCTTTTTCCCATTTATAAAACAACGTTGAAGCTCCTTCTATACCCTTCTCTGAAATCGCTTTTATAAAAGGCTGTGCGCTTGCAGTAAAATCGGCACCAAGACATATTGATTTACCTATATCAAAAGCAGATCTGATACCACCTGACGATATAATCTCGAATTCCTGATCTTCTGTTAATCCGGATACATCGATCAAACAATCTGTTGTGCTTATTCCCCACTCGTCAAAATCAAAATCAGGCTCAGAATTAGACTCACGGAGATTTTCTACTTTAGCCCAGCTGGTACCTCCTGCTCCGGCTACATCAATAACAGAAACACCAACATTAATTAGTTTTTTTGCCACTGATTGAGAGATTCCGGCACCGGTTTCCTTTACGATTACTGGAATTGAAGTATTTGATACTAAATGCTCGATTCCATCCAGTACTCCTTTGAAATTTCTATCTCCTTCAGGTTGCATTAGCTCCTGTAACGGATTCAAGTGAACAATAACTGCATCCGCTTCAATACTCTCTATCATGCTCTTAACAGAGCTTTCATCTAGACCACCAATTAATTGAACACCGCCAATATTAGCGCAAATAAATGCATTTGGAGCTTTTTTACGGACAATTGAAAAAGTATCAGTTAAAGAGCCATCTTCAAGCATAGCTCGCTGACTGCCAACTCCAAATGGTAAATTTTTAAGCTCACAAAATTCAGCTATAATAGCGTTTACCTGACCTGCTTCAGTAAATCCGCCAGTCATTGAGGAGATAAATAATGGAAATGAAAAAGTACGCCCTAATAATTCAGCTTTAGTGGACACATCATCAAGATTAACTTCCGGAAGAGCATTATGGATAAAATTATACTTTTCAAATCCTGTAGGCTTTGCATACTGAGCCTGTCCATCAACCGTAAACTTGATATGATCTTTTTTTCGATCTTTTATTTCACTCATAAGTATTTTGGGAACTGTGAAAATTTTTGAAATTTATAGTACGCATAGCTTTCCTATATTGTAAAAGATAAAATGTAAGGATTTGAAGAAAGAAGAAATTATTAATCATATCAATGAACAAGAAAGTAACAGCGTAAAGTTCGCCGTTACAGATATAGATGGCATCCTCAGGGGGAAATTGATAAGCAAGGAGAAATTTTTAAATTCTCTGGACGATGGCTTAGGGTTCTGCAATGTAGTTTTTGGTTGGGATATGTATGATGCCACCTACACGAACAGCTTAGTAAGTGGGTGGCATACTGGTTATCCTGATAGCTTTGCTACTATCGATACGGACACCTGCAGAAAAATACCCTGGGATCAAGATAAACTTTTTTTCCTCGGCGATTTCGAGAACTCTGAAGAGTTAAAGAAGATATGTCCACGTAGTTTACTGAAACGTATACATAAGCAGTGCAAAGGTTTAGGTTATTCACCAAAGTTTAGTAATGAATTTGAATGGTTTACTTTCTTAGAATCTCCACACACGCTGCACCACAAAAATTATTTGGATCCGTTGCCATTAACTCCGGGAATGTTTGGATATTCGATTTTAAGATCATCACAGAACAGTAATTTTGTAAATTCCATTTTTGATCATTTATATAAATTTGATGTTCCGATTGAAGGTCTACATACTGAAACTGGCCCAGGGGTTTACGAAGCTAGCATCAAATACGATGACATACTGCCGGCTGCTGATAAAGCTGTACTTTTTAAATCGTCGGTAAAAGAAATTGCTTATAAAGAAGGAATTATGGTTAGTTTTATGCCAAAATGGAATAAGGAGCTACCGGGATGCAGCGGACACATTCATCAAAGTATTTGGGATATTGAAAAGAAAAGAAATTTATTTTTCAATGAGTCATCTGAAAACAGAATGAGTTCTTTGATGGAATCTTATTTAGCCGGACAGTTATTCTGTTTACCTTATATCTTACCCATGTATGCTCCAACAGTAAATAGTTATAAACGGTTTGTTGACGGTTCCTGGGCTCCAACATCAGTTAGTTTTGGAATTGAAAACAGAACTACAGCCTTTAGAGTAATAAACAGTTCTGATAAAGCTATGAGAGTAGAAAACCGGGTGCCCGGCTCTGATGCAAATCCATATTTAAGTATGTCGGCAAGTCTTGCTTCAGGTTTATATGGTATTAAAAACGATTTAAAATTGACTAAATCTCCTACAAAAGGAAATGAATATGAAAATAAATCCACAGAACTACTGGCTACCAATCTTCATAATGCCACCAAAGCTATGAAGGAGTCTGATATCGCTTATGAACTTTTTGGAGAGACGTTTACAGATCATTTTATAAGAACCCGGGAATGGGAATGGAAACAATATGACCCTCAACAAGAAAACTGGGAATTGAAAAGATATTTTGAGATTGTATAATGGCGTTTATTGATTTCGATACCATTATCAGGGAAGCATGGAATGAATATGACAGATCCAGAGAAATAGCTCATATTGTCGATATCAGCGCAAAAGTTTCTACTAATCATGTTTACAGAATTACACTAAAAGACAAAAATTTTATAGTAGCCAAGCTTTCTTATTTTGGGAAATTCGAACACTTTGTTGAAGATCATAGCATTATTAACACGCTTTCAAACAACCTTCCCTCACCTTTTGAGAACTTCCTTGCACGTTCTTTAATGAAAGGAAACAGATTGTTTGTTCATCGTTACAAAAGCGAAGTTATTGATGCCTGGGTAGTATTTTACCGACCAATTCATATAAAAAATAAACTTCCTAAACGACTGAATAAGAATCAAATAGTTAAATTAGCTGTGCAGACAGCTCACTTCCATAAAGCATGTGATACTGTAAAAGCAACTTTACCCCGATCATCCAAAACCATGCTGGATGATATTCATGATCTGCTTGAAATACTTAATGATAAATCAACAAAGTATGAATATCCTGTTCACAGATCGCTTATTAAAGATCATTGTCACCTTTTTCTGGAAAATTATAATTCTTTAGGCGGAGATAAACTCGAAACCATCCCGGTGTTTGTAGACTGGAATATTGGAAACTTTTCTGTTACTCCAAATTTCAAACTTTTTTCGAGATGGGATTATGATTGGTTCAGAATGAGCACGAGAATGTTAGATTTTTATTTTTTTAGTCGTGTTGCTTCTGATCTCGGTGATAAAACAGTTTTTACCTACAATGTAGACGTGATGATGGAAGACAGATTTAAGATTTTTCTTAAGGCTTATCATAACGTATTTCCCTTAGATAAAACTGAAATCCTATTTTTAAAAGAAGCGTACAGGTTCTTTATTCTTACTTATGTGATCAAATATGGAAGATTCTTTTTTCATGAAATTTTTGCCACAAAACTACAGAAGGAAGCTTTAAAGATTCATTTACCTACATTAGATGAAAAATTTGATCCAAATCCACTACTTAACGCCTTAGATTTATAGTACATGAGCAACTACCCCTCCTTTTTCGATATTGCAAAGCAATTTAAAGTAATAATGCTGGATTCATACGGCGTTGTAAAAAATCATAATGGTTTAATTGAAGGCGCTGATAAAACACTGAGCTTTATCAGAGAAGAGAATAAACTCTTTAGAATTTTGACAAATGACGCCTCGCGAAGTCCGCAACAACAAATAGACAAATATATTGAATTAGGGCTACCCGGAATAGAACTACATGAGATGTTGACTTCAGGAATGATGGCAAAGCATTTTCTTGAACAAAAAATTACAAGCGGTAGAATAGCTTATCTGGGAACCGAGAACTCTGCTGATTACATCTTACAGGCTGGTCTTGAACATATAGCCGTTTCTGATGTGGATTTGAATAATATTGAAGATATATCTGCATGTGTTTTTCTTGATGATGAAGGCTTTGACTGGAATAATGATATCAATAAAGTTGTAAATTTGTTAAGGAAAAAAAATATGCCTGTAATCTTAGCTAATTCTGATTACTTCTACCCTGTTTCTCATAATGATATTGCTATTGCAACCGGTGGCGTGGCAAAATTGGTCGAAAATATGCTGGGTAAAAGATTTATCCATTTTGGTAAGCCAGATTCTCAGATGTTTATGTTTGCTTACGAACAACTTACCAAAGATATCTATATAAATAAGAATGACATTCTTATGGTTGGAGATACATTACACACCGATATTCTAGGTGGGAATAAGTTTGGTGTTAAAACTATGCTGGTACTTTCAGGAAATACCAGAGAAGACAATTATGAATCCCAGATCAGATCAACAGGTATTATCCCGGATTTTGTCTGTAGATCAATTATGGAATAGCATATATTTCAGAAAGCGATAAATATTCATCACCATCATTAAACCAGTTACTTGTATAAATAATGAAATATCTGTCACTCAATATTTTAGTTATTTTTGTCTTTACGAATTGCATAAATGAAAACAAAAATGAAATAAAAATTCCCGATTATAATAGCAAGGAATCGTTGGATTGGGTTGGTGTTTACGCTGGTGTATTACCTTGTGAAGGTTGTGAAGGGGTTCAAACCAAACTAACACTCACACAGGATAATACATTTGGTCTTGAACGTACGTTTTTAGGATCAGACAAAGAATCTGTTAATCATTACGGCTCTTTTGAGTGGAATAGTAATGGAACTAAAATAAAATTGCTCAGATTAGAAAAACGGGGAGGTATTGTTTATTTCATGGTCATAAAAAACCAACTGATTCAACTAACAAGCAATGCTGAGCGATATCCTGAAGAAATTGAAAGAGAATATATTCTCAGGAAGCGATAATCTTTTTAAATGAAATTTAATTTCAAAGATCGAACTTTTGAAATAAAACGCTATCCACCGACTACAAACCGGTCTTTACAGCCATGGAATGCTTCAGATGAATTGATTCTGGATTATATTAGTAAGATCAGAGTTGAATCAAATTCTTTGGCACTTATAAATGACAGATTTGGCTTTTTAGCTACTACCCTGTTTAAGGCAAAGCCGCTTTCTATAGTTAATCACAGAAGTCATAAAAAAGCTATCGAGAAAAATTATACATCAAACTCTTTAGTTTTAAAACCAAACATGTTTAAAACACCATTTGAACACTTATCACATATAGATATTGGTGTTATCAAGGTGCCAAAATCATTAGCTACATTTGAATTGTATATACAGCTGCTACACCGCTCATTACCGGAACACGGGGCAGTGATTTGTGGATTTATGACTAAATATTTTACTCCTCAGTTACTAGAAATAAGCAGAAAATATTTTTACGATGTTGAGCAATCAAAAGCTAAAAAGAAAGCTCGATTACTAATTATAAGAAGTAAAAAAGTAATTGAGCACCAGATAGTTACCGAATTCATCAAATATAATGGACAATCATATCAGCAATATCCCGGGGTGTTTTCTTCCGGCCATATTGACTATGCCACTCAATTCCTTTTGAAACATTTTAAAGTACACCCAAACGAAAGTATAATTCTTGACATGGCTTCCGGTAATGGAGTCATTGCAGTTAATACGTTGGCTCAAAACCCGGATGCAGAGGTTCACTTATTGGACGATTCTTTTCTGGCTATTGAATCCTCTAAACTGAATATTAATAAGCGAGCGCACTTTCATTGGAATGACTCTCTGGAAGACTTCAAAGATGGATCTCTGGATCTGGTAGTTTCTAATCCACCCTTCCACTTTGAATATGAAACCAATATTGAAGTCACTCTGGAACTATTCAGGCAAGTTTACAGATGTTTAAAAGAATCCGGCAGATTTGTTTTGGTTGCTAACAGACATCTTAATTACAAAACTCACTTAGATAAAGTGTTCAAACGCTGTTCCGTAACTAAAGAGAATGATAAGTTCGTAGTTTATGAATGTATAAAATAGATAGCTTTAATATGATAAGACCTTACATCCTGGCAGAAACCAATTGGAAACATCTTAAAGATGCTGACATTGAACTTGCCATTTTACCCTGGGGAGCTACCGAAGCCCATAATTATCATCTTCCCTATTCAACCGATAATATTGAAGGCAAGGCCATTGCTGAAGAATCAGCTAGAATTGCATGGGAAAGTGATGCGAATATAATTGTACTGCCGAATATTCCATTCGGTGTAAATACCGGTCAGCCTGATATTTATCTAGATATAAATCTAAATCCTAGTACGCAGTTTCACATATTAAAAGACATCATTGAAGTGCTTAACAGGCAGGGTATTCATAAGTTTATGATCCTCAACAGTCATGGTGGAAATGACTTTAAGTCAATGGTTCGTGAGCTTGGACTTTTGTATCCGGATATGTTCATTTGTGTCACTTTTTGGCCAAAAATGTTAGACCGGCTAGAATACTTTACTGATCCCGGAGATCATGCAGATGAAATGGAAACCAGTTTAATACTTCACCTTGAACCTGATTTAGTACTTCCTAACAAAGAATGGGGTGATGGCATAGAGAAAATGAATAAAATCGCTGCGTTCAGTGAAGACTGGGCTTGGAGTGAACGCCCGTGGTCAAAAGTTACAAAAGATACCGGAATTGGCGATCCAAAAGCTGCCACTAAGGAAAAAGGTGAGAAATTCTTTAATGCTGTTTGCAATAAAATGGCTCAACTTTTTATAGATCTTTGCAAGGCTGATATTGATGGTTTGTATGAATGAATTGTAGAGATAGATCATAGGCGTTTAGTTATGGAAAAACTTAAATTTTATAGACTAACTGAGCTCTGGGTACCAAAGTTTTTAGTAGTTTTGCATACTTTAATACTCTTTCTAGGTTTAATTTTTATTGGAATACCTGATGGTATAATCTATCCAGTTTTAGGCGCAGTATTTTCTTACGCTTTTTTTTATTTTTCTTTGTTAGCCTATTAATCCCAATTTTCAAAGGTGATTTCATGATTGTTAATGCTGGTATTTTATTACTCTCATTTTTCCCTTCTTCCCTAGGAGGTGCACTGGGGGCTTGTAAAGCTTGGGAAATGAGAGAAGTTTTTGAATCTAAAAATAATTAAGCAGTTTATATTTCCATCTGTCGGGTGAATACGTTACTGATGGGTTTTGATTATTGAAACAACTTTTCACCTAAAATTATACTCCATCACCCCGCCTTTGGCGAAATTGTAGATGTCAGGTAATTCGTTTACAAAAAATGTCCTGTTTATAATCCTGAAGATTTCAAAAAAAACTTCCATTACACCGACCATTAGAATTATGGGCGAGAAAGAACGTAATGAAATCGACGGCTCCGAAGGAGCAATCATTACACTCAGGCTGATTCTTAAATATGTATCATACGAACGAAGACCTTTTGTAATGATTGAGTCGATGTAATGGAGTTCGCGCCCATAATTCTTGTCGGGAGTTTTTGATACTTTTGTCGGCACAAAAGTACACAGAGTCGGGGAACAGAATTCTATACTATGGTTTGACCTTGCACAAGAGTGCTTACTTTTGTCTTAATACAAAAGTAACAAAAGATCAAGCCGAAGTATTTAAGACGGGCTCACTAATCCTACGCTGAATAATCCTAAAGGTCTTCGTTCATTTTTAGGAAATTACTAAACTTGTCGCCCGAAAGGATTATTCCTGCTTCGCAGTCGCATCCGGATCATGTTCTTGTTTCCGTCTTAAATACTAAGGGCGAATTTTTTAGAATTACCACTACTAAACTGTCAAGGAATTATCCAACATCTACAGAAATGACGGATTGATATAGTTAATCAATTAATGATTTCGTTCTTTTGTGGCCAAATAGATTCACTTCTTTCTAATAACATTGACGCCATCTCTCACCGGAAGTAATACTTGCTCTACCCTTTTATCCTCAGCTACAAGTTTGTTGAAGTCAGCAATGGCCTCTGCTTTTTTGTCTTCCGGATCGAGTACGGTTCCATCCCAAAGTACATTATCAGCAATAATAAGTCCGCCGGAATTGAGCAATGGCATTACCTGCTCAAAATAAAATGAGTATCCCAATTTATCTCCATCCAGATAAACCAGATCGAATGTACCGTTGAGTTCGTTGATCGTATTCTGAGCGTTTCCCCGGATCATAGTAACCTTATGCCCTGCTTCACTTTTGTCAAAATGATTTTGAGCTATTTTCTGGTACTTCAGGTTCATTTCCAGGGTGATCACTTCTCCATCTTCAGGCAAAGCTTCCGCCATCATTACAGCTGAATACCCCGTAAAAGTTCCAATTTCAAGTATTCGCTTTGTGCCTGATATCTTTACCAACATTTTAAGAAGTTGCCCAACCACTCTCCCGCTCAACATGTCAATGTATTGGAGTTCTTCATCGCTGGAGTTGATCAGATTTTGAATATCTTTACTTTCTGGACTTGTATGAACTTCTGAATATTTATCAATTTCAGGATTCGTAATTTGAACGATTGGTTTGTCTCTGTGCTTCTTCATAATTGAAAGATAAGACAGAACACCCTATCATCACCAAAAAGAATTGAATTGAATTTTATCCCTGCTAAAGAATCTCGTTTTCTGATCTGGTTTTTTGATCTGTATACCCGTTGGATATTAAAACGAAGGTTTAAGAATATCTTTATTAAGCAAAACTATAAGCCGGATACTGATTCTAAAACTGTTTATTTCATCAATCATAATTTGTGGTGGGATGGTTTACTTCCACTTTACTTAAGCAAAAATGTGTTTCATCAAACAGCACGGGCTTTTATGGAAGATAAACAGATGCGAAAACATCGGTTTTTTTCCAAAATCGGAGCTTTTTCTATAAACCTTTCTGATCCCCGTTCCTCTTTAGCATCACTTCGGTTCGCTATTGATAGTTTGAAGAAGCCTAATTCAAGTTTATACATTTATCCTGAGGGCGAGATCACTCCTGTTTCAGATTCAAAACCTGAGTTTAAGAAAGGATTAGCATGGTTATATCAAAATACGGATAAAGAAATCGATTTCGTGCCCATAGCTTTTTATTCTCATTCATTCCGTGACAGCAAACCCGAATTGTATATAAACATTGGAAAAGCTTTAATTTTGAAAAAAACATTGACCAAAGAGGGATTAACTACTGAATTCGAAAAAAAATTTCATCAACTTTTATCAGATACCAGAATAGTAGCCGGGTTTTCAGACGAAGGTTTTAAAAAAATCTAGCTTTTAAATTACCAAGTCCATTCATAGAACATCTTAAATTTCTGAACCCAATGAGGTTTTTTGCTAGCAAATCTCAGTCTCATTTTTACTGCCGGCCAAAACTTTCTGGAGTATATATTTTCAGGATATATATATTCTGAAATTCCTTCTGCAGCAGAAACCTTTCCATCCTTATGCATTACAGCCTGACCTAAAAAACGTTGGTAAAAAGGTCCGTCATCAAGAGGTAATGCCGCTTGTACAGTAACTTCGCTACCCACAGACTTTAAGGTTATTTTTCTAGCTGAACTTAAACCAAACATATTTCTGAGAAATCCTTCCGTATCAACAGAAGAAAATTCATCAATTATTTCCCCATTTTCATTTGAAATCAACCACGCTTTATACTGCTTTTCATTTACTCGATTCATCACATAATAGATCAGGGTAGAATTTTTGAAATGATATCTTCCCCAGTACCAGTCCTTAAAATCTTCTTTCATGGGTTCTAAACCAACATTATGATCGTGATAACCGGAACCATTAAAAGCGATCTTTTGAAAACCAGACTTCCCTTTTATCTCAATGGTTCCCGATACTTCAGCTTTTGGTTGAATCAAATTCCAGAAATGATGTTCATTCGAATTTTTTGAATCTACAGAAGTTCCAACGATTTCGTTACTTATGAACTTTAAGGATGCGTTAATAGAATGGCCCGAAGGCAGATTATCATTCAGATTCAGCGAATAGATTATCTTAGAACCCTCTTTGGATCTGGTGAAGCTATGAGGTCCGATTGAACACAAATTGGTCTCTTTGTTCCAGTTAAAGTCATCAGCCGAATATTCGACAAAGCTATAGAACTCTGTTTTATTTCGGTTATAGATTGAAATGCTTACTGCTGGAAAGTCATCGGGGCCGGAACATTTTTTTTTGATATTCTGAATGTATTTTGGTGAAAAAGGATTTCCCTGATAAAAGATCACCACAAAAGCCCAATTTCCATCGTTACTCAATGCATCAAAATACCACCATTCATAGCCTCCTGAAGGTTTATTCGGAAATGGATTTTCGTCTTTATAGTCTGTTGAAATATTCATGTGGAATGATCAGAATCTTTTAAGTGAACTACAACTTTAGCTTCATTAACTTTAGTAGCAAATGATGATTCTTTTATACATATCAGTAGGTTTTTTGGTTTATACAAGTATAATATTAGGGATGAATTTGAATGATTTTAAAGGTTTAAACTCCACAATCGTTCCTGATAATAAAGAAAAACCAAAAGTCAGTATTTGTATACCTGCAAGAAATGAAGCATCGGTAATCGAGCGTTGCGTTACTTCCGCTTTGAAACAAAATTATCCCAGGTTCGAAGTTTTAGTTCTCGATGATCAATCTACTGATAGCACCGGAGAAATTTTAGCTAAGCTTTCGGGAATCATCAACAATCTGATACTTATCAAAGGAAAAGAAAAACCAAGTGAATGGCTTGGTAAACCATGGGCTTGTCATCAGTTAAGTGAAGCTGCTTCCGGTGATATATTAATTTTCATCGATGCAGATGTTTGGCTGGATGATGATGCAATTCCTAAAGCAGTTGCAGAGCTTACTACTGTAGATACAATAACAGTTTGGCCTGAACAAATCGTCGAATCTTTTTGGGAAAAGCAGGTCATACCTATGATTTATTTTGCTTTGTATACACTGCTGCCTTCAAGATATGTCGAAAAAAATCCAATATGGCTTCCCTCCTTTCTAAGAACGAAAGTAGCTCCCAAATTTGCAGCTGCATGTGGACAATTTATAGCTTTTAATAAAAACGCCTATTCAAAAATAAATGGTCATGAATCTGTAAAAGATCAAATCATTGAGGATGTAGAGTTGGCAAAAAATATCAAAAGAGCAGGATTAACACTAAAGATGTTTCATGGAGTTAGCTCGGTATTTTGCAGAATGTATCCCTCACATTCTGAAATATGGAATGGACTCAGAAAAAACTTTTTTGTCGGTTTTGGTAAGAACATAGTATTATTTTTATTAATGGCTGTATTACATCTTATTATATTTATAGCTCCTCTTTTTACTTTTGTGTATGGTTTTCAAGTTAATTCCATGGAATTTCTTATCTGGTCTTCTATTTCATTGATTCTCATATTTTTTCAACGTGCAACTCTTAATTATATATTCAGATGGGATATCTATTCTGCTTTTACTCATGTACTTGGGGTATTATGGTTTCAGGTTTTGGGATTGCAATGTCTGGTGGATCATTTTAAAGGAAAGTCAGTGAGTTGGAAAGGACGAGAACTAAACTAGAATTTTCTTCATTTTATTTTCATAAAAGTTTTCTTTTTTGATATCGGATATACATATTCCATCAATGAAAGTGATCATCGAGAAATACCTCAAATACCTGGCTGTTGAGAAGAATGCTTCACCTCACACCATCACTTCATATGGCAATGATCTGACATCTTTTTTAGAATTTTGTGCTCAACACGAAGAATCAGATCCTGAAAAAATCTCTGTTCACTCTATAACACGGTTAACAATCCGGCTTTGGCTTGGTGAGCTCTCTGAAAAAGGAATGGCGAAAAGCTCAATAGCCCGGAAAGTCGCTACTCTAAGATCTTTTTTTAAATACTGTTTCAAGCGCGGACATATCGACAAAAACCCTGCTCAGCTATTGGTGGTTCCAAAAAAGGACAGAACGTTACCAAAAACGGTAAATTCTGCTGATATTGAACGAATGATGGAATCCGTAAATACTGACACTCCATCAGGCAGGCAAGATAAAGCCCTACTTGAATTATTTTATGGAACAGGAATTCGTTTAAGCGAGTTAATAAATCTAAACCTTGAACAAGTCGATTTCAGAAATAAACAAATAAATGTAACCGGAAAAGGAAATAAACAACGGATTATCCCATTAGGCAATAAAGCAATTTCGGCATTGGAAGATCATCTTGAATCGAGAGAAAAATTATTTGGTAGTCAAACTGACTCAGATGCTGTAAAAGGAATTTTTCATTCAGCACACGGGCAGCGGATGTATGCCAGAAATGCTCAACGAATTGTAGAAAAATATTTAACTAAAACAAGCGAGGTAACACAAAAGAGCCCTCACGTATTAAGGCATAGTTTTGCAACACATATGCTTGATAACGGGGCTGATATCAGAATAATTAAAGAGTTTTTGGGGCACGCCAATTTAGCAGCTACCCAGATCTACACTCATACAAGTGTGGAAAGACTCAAAAGTGTGTATGAAAATGCACATCCAAGAGCTAAAAATTAAAACTAATAGGAGAAAAAATGAATATTTCATTCACCTCAAGACATTTTGATGCAAGTGAAAATCTTAAAGAATTTAGTAAAGGGAGTGTTGAAAAATTAGAACACTTCTATGACCGTATAGTATCTTGCGATATCGTCTTAGAGCCAACATCTGATCCCAAATATCCTCAAAAAGCAGAAATAATTTTAAAAGTACCGAGGAAAGTAATTGCAGTGAATGAAAAAGCCGAATCTTATGAAAAAGCGATTGCTGTTGCTGTAGATGTGGCAACACGTCAGTTAAAGAGATATAAACAAAAACTTCAGGAAGTATATTAATGCCATTCACAGCCAGCGAGCCTATTCCTCGTAAAGAGAAGATCACCGTTTCCTATTTAGTTCAAAAATTAAGGGAACGTGTTCAGCTTAATTTAACTGCCTGTACTTCCGGTGATTGCGCTGAATATAAATTTGTTTATGAAGTTGATCTTCACAGACCGGGGATGGCTCTTGCGGGTTATACCGATCTATTTACTTATAAAAGAATTCAAATTATTGGAAATACTGAAACTCAGTTCCTGGATCATCTCTCTGCTTCTGAACAGGTAAACGCATTTAAAAACATTACATCGTTTGAACTACCTGTAATCTTTTTAACCGACGGAAATAAGCTCTCTGATGATCTTATCCGCCTTGCTGAAGAAGCTTCTATACCTGTTTATTCTACTCCGGTTGAAACCACAAGATTTATGTATTTATTGCGTGATTTTCTGGAAGATCAATTTGCTACCCAAACGATGGTACATGGTGCTATGGTTGATGTATACGGTATTGGAATTCTTATAGCTGGTAAATCAGGAATTGGTAAAAGTGAAGTTGCTCTTGATCTTATTGAACGTGGACACCGCTTAGTGGCTGATGATGTGGTTATGCTTACCAAAAAGAGCAATGTTCTGATGTCTTCAGCTACGGAAATGAGCAAGCACTTTATGGAAATTCGCGGGCTTGGTATTGTAGATGTTATGTCTATGTTTGGAATCCGTTCAATCAGATATCAAAAAAGATTGGAAGTAGTTTTAGAGCTTACGCTTTGGAATGAAACCCGTGATGTTGAGCGAACAGGACTCAACCATGATTCTGTTTCAATATTAAATCTGGATATCCCGTTAATTCACCTTCCTATCACACCGGGTAAAAACATAACAGTAATTGCAGAGGTTATTGCAATGAACTATTTATTGAAACATTATGGCTACGATCCCGCTAAAGCCTTTCAGGACAGGATTCAATCAAAAATAGCTAGTAAAACCGGAGATTTCGATCCTACTCCTAAAAGGGCGATTGAATATTTTGAAGGAGATGTTGAGTAACATTAGAATGTTTAGTTACTCTTTGACTAGGAAATTGCAAGTGTGTAACTTTGTTCGGTTTTAAAATAGGATATGTCATTACATAATCATTATTACTACGACGAGGAAAGCTGCGAATTTATACCAATGGAGTATAATAAAGCAGAACAAATCATCTATAACTTATCTATCTGGATATTAACCGGTGTGTTTTTATCAGGACTGGGTATTATTTTTCTTTCCAGTTATGTGGGCACTCCTGCTGAGTTGGCTCTTAAAGCTGAAAATGAAATTCTATATAATCAGTTAGAAACCACCAAAAAATCAATTTTAGATATTGATACCCAGCTAAGAGAAATTGCAGAATCAGATAATGAAGTTTATCGTTCTGTACTTGGACTTGAAGAAATCTCTGATGATGAACGTGAAGCCGGCTCTGGCGGAGCTACCCCTAATCCGGAATTCGATGTTTATAATCAATCTACAGCCGAGCTTCTAAGATGGACCTCTTCAAAAATTGATAATCTTGAACGACGAATAAGCATTCAAAAACTCAGTTTTGAAGAACTAAAGAAAACCTACAATACAAACAAAGATAAGTTACAACACTTACCTGCCATTAAACCTACAGAGGGCATTTTGCTTAGTAGCTTCGGGATGCGAGATCACCCTGTATTAGGATATCCAAGAAGACATGGAGGTGCTGATTTCCGTGCAGATATAGGTAGCTCTGTCTATTCCACTGCCAATGGAGAGATAAAATATGTAGGACTCAGAGGAACACTTGGCCGAATTATTGTAATTGATCATGGGTATGGATATGAAACGCTTTATGCACATTTATCCGGTGTGTCAAAAGATATCAAACGAGGAACTGAAGTTAAAAGAGGGCAATTGATTGGTTATTCAGGTAACTCAGGACTTACAGAAGGTCCTCACCTTCACTATGAAATTCATTTGAACAATCAGAAAGTTAACCCTATTAACTATCTTTTCGCTGATATTTCACCTGAAGAATATCTCCTCTTTCAGGAAATAGCCAGAAAGAACACTAAATCTATGGATTGATTGTAATTATTTTTCAATTCCATTAAGCATAATTCCTCCCTTTTCTTTTTCTTGAATTAAATTTAATCACAATTTAGATTCATGAAACTGAATAAATTCTACTTTATCCTATTTACTTTATTTATCGCTGCTCCGGGAATTAGTCAGCCGCTGGTTAAGCAAAACATTAAGGAAACGTCCGATAGACTCATTAAAGCAGCGCTTGCTAACAATCTGGGTTTTGAAAGGTTAACTTATCTAACAGATTATTACGGCCCTCGTCTTAGTGGCTCAGATGTACTTGAAAACGGAATTGATTGGGTTGTTCAGGAAATGGAAAAAGATGGTTTTGACAGAGTCTGGACTCAACCTGTAACTGTTCCGCACTGGGTACGGGGGAAAGAATCTGCTACGCTTAATGCTCCAATTACTAAGGATCTTCCTATGGCAAGTTTAGGAGGCAGTGTGGGAACACCTGGTGAAGGGATTACTGCAGAAATTTTATTGGTTAAAAGCTTTGAAGACCTGGAAGAAAAAGGATCGGAGGCACAGGGTAAAATTGTTTTATTCAATGTTCCCTTTACTACTTACGGGCAAACTGTACAGTACAGAGTTAATGGTGCTTCAGCTGCAGCAAAGCATGGAGCAGTAGCCAGCGTAATAGCTTCTGTGGCTTCATATTCGATGCAAACACCACATACAGGAACAATGAGCTATGAAGATGGAGTTAAAAAAATCCCTCATGCTGCTCTTACAACCGAAGATGCAAACCTGATTGAGAGATTTATAAAACGTGGTGAAACTGTTACTCTAACTTTAAAAATGGAAGCTGAAAACTTACCTGACGCTCAATCCAGAAATGTGATAGCTGAAATTGGAGGAAGTGAATTCCCGGAAGAAATCATTGTATTGGGCGGACATATTGACGCCTGGGATAATGGCCATGGCGCTATGGACGACGGTGGTGGTTGTGTAGCTGCATGGGAAGCTCTGAGATTAATCAAAGAAACTGGTGTCAGACCAAAAAGAACGATCAGAGTTGTACTATGGACTAATGAAGAAAATGGATTAAGAGGTGCTAATGAATATTTACGCTGGGTTCAGGAAGAGGAAAAATCACTTGAAAACCATATTCTTGCTATGGAATCTGACGCTGGGGTTTTTGATCCGATCGGGTTTGGATTTAGCGGAAGTGATGATGCTTATAAAATATTAGTCGAGATTGGTAAAATGCTTAAAAATGCTGATTCCGGTGAAGTCAGAAAAGGTGGTGGTGGTGCCGACATTGGTCCACTAATGAGAAACGGTGTGCCCGGCATGGGATTAAATGTAGACCGAAGTAAATACTTCTGGTTTCACCATACTGCCGTTGATACGATCGATAAATTAAATATTGATGATTTTAACGAGTGTGTAGCTACTATGGCTGTTTTTGCTTATGCGGTTGCCGATCTGGATGTAAGATTACCACGTTAAGGTTTATTTTCTGCTAGCCATTTTTCAGAAAGTTGATCTCCTGCTTTTATGGACTTTTTTACCCATTCCAGCAGGAGCTCCTCTCTCCTGTTTTCAGTTAAATTCCACACAGATTCAGGAACTGAATTTTTCATTCTGGTAGATGTATCGTATAAACAAATGGCTGCACTCACCGATATATTGAAGCTCTCACTAAATCCTGACATAGGAATTTTTATAAACCCATCAGACTGTTTCATAACCTGATCACTAACACCATCAAGTTCAGTTCCGAAAACCAATGCTGTAGGTTTGGTTATATCCATTTCGATAAGATTGTGATCGTTTTCATGAGGTGTTGTAGCTACAATTTGAAACCCTTGTTCTTTCAATTTTGAAAAGCAATCATTTATATTGTCATAGTTTGCTTTATTATATCTGTGAATTGAAAGCCATTGATCAGCCCCTATGGTAACTTCAGAGGAAGCATCAAAAGTATTTTTGTTTTCAATAACATGAACATTTTGAATACCAAAGCCATCACAACTCCTTAATACAGCACTCGCATTATGTGGCTGGTAAATATCTTCAAGAACTACAGTAATGTGTTCTGTTCTTTTGTCCAAAACCTCATTGATCCGTTTCCATCTGTCTTCAGAAATAAACCCTCTCAGATATTCAATTAATTGTCTGTTCATGTATATAAATTAAATAAAAAAAGCCGTCTCTTATTCAGAAACGGCTTCATTAATTTGTTATCGGTTAATTACAACGGAAAGTAAATCCTTTTTTTCGGATCGTTTCAATATAATCGGTTTCAGTATACTCACGGATCTTCTTTCTTAAGTAACTGATATATACATTTATGTAATTAGTTTGTGTATCAAAATGAATATCCCATACTTTTTCTGCTAGCTCTTCCTGGGTAATGATTCTGTTCTTATTCTTAATAAAATAAACAAGCAGATTAAATTCATTGTTTGTAAGCTGGAGCTTGTTATCATTAACTGTGCACTCTCTATTCAATAAATGAACATTAATTTCACCACAGGTAAGCGTCTGATCTCCCGAAGACTCCGTTCGTCTTTGAATAGCCTCCATTCTTGCCAATAATTCTTCAGTGTTAAAAGGTTTGGTCAGATAATCATCAGCACCAACTTTAAGACACTTTACCTTAACATCTGTCTCCTGTTCCCCGGAAAGAATTAGCACAGGAGTTACTACACCTTCATCACGTATTTGTTTACATACCTCATAACCGTCCCCATCCGGTAAACCAAGATCGAGAACAATCATCTCAAATTTTTCACCTGTTGCTAAAGCCTGACCATCTTTAGCTGTTTCAGCAGTTATAACGGTATTGTCGTTATGTTCCAAAACTGCTTTTACAAGTGTTCTAACTGAAGGATCGTCTTCAACAACAAGAATTTTCATATGCTATTTAATAATTAGTTGACTGACCAGATTACTTTTTAATGTTAGTTAGAAAAAATTAACAAACATTAGAAAGAAAACCTAACTACTGATAAAAATTCTTAGAAATTAGTATCCGCATTGATGCAGCCAAATTTTGCTTTCATCTATAAATGATTGCAAGAGTTTATGTTGCGCTTCTAACAATTTAAATTCTGCATGGAATCCTGCTTTTTTCAATCTTTCAATTTCATTCCTTTGAGGCTCGGGAAAAACGCTCTTGTCCTCCGTACCATGCAGAGCTAAAACATTAATATGTTTAGCGTCATCCAGTCTACCAGTGAATATTTCGGTTTTAATTCTTGCTCCGATTATAATAGCCTCATTTACATGTTTCCATCTGGAAAGCATAAAATATCCTGCAAGATATCCGCCCATGGAATATCCAAATAAACACAATCGGCTCACATCAATGTTAGGTAATAATCCGTCAATAATGTCCTGAATAAATTCAGAGGCTAGCTCAAGAGATTTAACAAACTGCGGCTGTTCTCCATCATACAAATACCAACTTCTGCCCCAATCTTTTACTTTTTTAGTGCGAGTCTTATCATATATTGGATACGGAGCCTGAATTAACAAGTGATAACCATTTAATTCAGTAAGCGAATTAATGATTTTTTCAAATCCATCAATATTTTGACTAAACCCATGCAAGTATACAATTAACGGTTTGGCTCCTTTCTCTCCTGTCTCAATCAATTTGTAGGGTACTTCTATTTTGAACGATGTTTTACCTGAGATCAATACTTCTTGCATTCTGCATTTGATTTTTAAACAACGATAGCATTTTTATTCCTATTAATAAATGAAAATATGGATTGGCATTTGAAGCGATACCTCTTACTTTTGGATGAGTAAATCATCATCAGAAAAATATCCTATGTCAGTAATTCGCAACGATTGGACCGAAGAAGAAATCTCAGAAATATATAACACTCCGCTCATGGAGTTGATTTATAAAGCTGCCACAGTCCACCGCGAATATCATGAAACTGGCGAAGTTCAGGTTTGTACACTTCTTTCGATTAAAACAGGTGGTTGTTCTGAAGACTGTGCTTACTGCCCTCAATCAGCTCGCTATGATACAGGCGTTGATTCTGAAAAACTAATGCCCAAGGAAATGATCCTTGCGTCAGCTGAACGAGCTAAAGCTGCAGGAAGTACTCGCTTTTGTATGGGAGCTGCCTGGAGAAGTGCTCGCAGAAACAAAGATTTTGATGAAGTTCTGGATGTTGTATCTTCGGTTGCGGATATGGGTCTGGAAGTATGTGCCACATTGGGTATGTTAAATGATGAACAAGCTGCTCAGCTAAAAGAAGCAGGCTTGTACGCTTACAATCATAACCTTGATTCCAGTGAAGATTTCTATAAAAAGATCATCACTACCCGCTCTTATGATGACCGTTTAGATACTATCAAAAAAGTACAGGACAACAACATATCAGTTTGCTCCGGTGGAATAATTGGAATGGGTGAAACCCATGAAGACAGAATTGGTTTACTCTATACCCTCTCTAATTTAGATCAACATCCTGAATCTGTTCCGGTAAATGCTTTGATAGCAGTTAAAGGAACTCCGATGGAAAATCAGCCTAAAGTTCCAAGTTGGGATATGGCCAGAATGATAGCAACAGCAAGAATATTAATGCCGCAATCGATGGTGCGCCTTTCGGCAGGACGTGTTCGAATGAACTTTGAAGAACAAGCACTTTGCTTTATGGCGGGAGCTAACTCGATTTTTACAGGAGAAAAACTTCTAACCACCGACAACAACGAGTTAGATGAAGACATGCATATGTTTGAGTTGTTTGGATTGAAACCCCGACCATCTTACAAGAATGCTAAACCGGAGCATATTCCTGTTCAGGCCTAATCATCGATAAACATTTACAAACTCTTTCTTTACAGTACTTGTAAATCTGAAATAAGAAGGTGACTTTCAATTAACTCAAAAATGACTCAATGAAATCACTTTCTCTTGCTCTTTTAGCTATTTTCATCACTGTTTCTTGTACAAACGAAAACAAAAGATCTTTTTCTGCTGACTTCGAAACCGTTCAGGATTCAACCTCCATCCTATTCTCCGTAATAGGATTAAGTGAACCTGAAGCTGTTCGATACGACGAAGATCAGAATATATTCTTCATTTCTAATTTTAACGGGGGTGGAAATGATCTCGATTCTAATGGCTTTATTACCAAGATAGATACTGAAGGCAATATTGTAGAGAAGGAGTTCATGACAGGAACAGAAGAAGCTCCATTTCATGCTCCAAGAGGCATGTTTATCGAAAATGGTTCTCTTTGGGTAGCTGATGTTACCGGAGTTCATGTGTTTGATACCAAAACCGGGGAGCAACAAAAATTCATCGACTTTTCTTCTTTTGAGCCGGGATTTCTGAATGATGTTTCTGGTGATGGTTCAGGCACTATTTATGTCACTGATACTGGCAAACCAATAGTCTATAAAATAGAAAATGACACTCCTTCTGTATTTCTGGATTCATTAGCGATCTACCCGAACGGTGTTACTTATGATTCCGATAATAAACTGTTCGTTTTGGCTCCCTGGCGTCAAGACACAACTTTTTATTCCTTTAATAGCGCTGGCGATGTAAACGAAAGTTTCGTATTTGAAGGTGGAAATTTCGATGGATTAGAATTTGATGAAGACATGCTTTTGGTTGCCAGTCAGGTCGATCAAAGTATCAGAATTCATGACGGAAACACAAATAAAGTTCTTATCCATACCATCGGCAGACCTGCGGATATTGGAATTGACAGAATAAATAAAGTTATCGCTGTTCCTTACATCGCATTAGATCGTGTTGATTTCTGGAGTTATTCTAAAAACTAAATATCTTTGTAATTATCTAATTCCAGAGTCCAATCATATTCTAAAAAACCAACAGAAGGATCTGCGTTCTGTGGAATAATCCCGTATTCCTTTAACATTTCAACAGCTCCGGATTTTCCACCAAAGTCGGCACGAAACCAACTCATAAGCGCATTTACTTTAACCTTATCTTTTTCTGAATCGTACTGAGTAGTCTTTTCCAGATATTGTTTGGAGGAGATATCGAGTTGCTCCTCAACCCTTTTCGGATCATAAATTGCGATATATGGGCATGCTTTGGCTCCGCAATTAAGCGCAAAATGAATTCTCGGATCTACTTCTTCCCATCTGAACATTTTTTCATAGTCACTGGGAAACCACTTATCCCAATATCCCAACGATAGTTTGATCTTTGAATGGCGTATAATTCCATGCTCTATGGTATCAAAACTCAATTCTTTTCCAGCTATGGTTACCTGAGGTGATGAAAAGAAATTATATCCAAAAAATGAGTTCCGGTCTTCAAAAAGTTCAGGTTTCTCTGTTAACAGAATTTGGACATAGGCGTTATAAATATTTAGCCAGAATGCCTTTTTCTCTGATTCAGTATCCAGATCAGCATTGAGTTCTTCACGACTTACATTAGCTAACATATTTTCAATTTCTTGTGTCGATTTCCCTTCCCTCACTCTCTGAAGCAAGATCATAGAAATTTCTGCATAGGAAGTTATATCAGTGATCAACGAATCTGTTTCCATATCCTGAGCCTGCACCGTTTGGTTTGTTAGTAAAAAACCTGCTAATAATAGTATTGAGCAAAAAAACTTCATGATCGTTGGTTTATTTAATAAAATCTGTTTCATTTTTGATTGCGTAAATTAATATCATTCAAATTCTTAAATATATCATCACGAAACTTTAAATTTCCCGATGTCGCTAAGCATCATCATCCCCACTTATAACGAAGAAGAATCCATATCGGATTTACTAAAGCACTTGAAAGCCGGAATTAGTTCAGATTCTACTTCTGAAATTATCGTTGTGGATGGAGGAAGTCAGGACAAAACAGTTCAGATCGTGGAAACTTTGGGATTCAAATGTATCATTTCCAAGCGTAAAGGACGTGCTGCACAAATGAATGTGGGTGCCGAACATTCCGTAAATGATATTTTGTATTTTGTGCATGCCGATTCCTTCCCTCCCGTTTCTTTTGCGGATGATATTGCTGAGTCGCTTGAAATGGGTTTTCAATCAGGATGTTATCGCTACAAATTCGATCACTATTACACGCCATTACTTCGTATAAATGCGTACTGCACTCGTTTTGATAGAATTATGGTTCGAGGTGGTGATCAAACTTTATTTATCACCAGAAGTTTGTTTGATGAGCTCGGTGGTTTTCGTGAGGATTACAGAATCATGGAAGACTATGACCTCATCGAAAAGATTCAGAAATCAGCTAACTTCCGAATTATCCAGAAAGACGCCATCGTTTCTTCCCGCAAATATGAAGACAACGGCTACTTTAGAGTTCAGATCGCAAACCTGACGGTATTTATGATGTACTTCGCCGGAGCATCCCAGGAAATGATGTGCCACGCCTATTCGAATATGCTGGATTATCGGTAGTTCCGAATTAACCTATAGAAACTACCTTAGCGCACAATATTTTAAAATCAATCTAAGGAATTCAATAAGCTAGTGTTACTTAGCATTTTGACATAATTTATTACCCATTTTTGTCGTCTTTTTTTGATATTTGAAACCTGTTTTTGTCACTTAAAATTGAATTAAAACTACTCAGTAAAAAGAATACATGCCTGATCATATTGAATACGAAAGCAATGAATTAATTGACAGACTGCCCGAGCACTTAAAGCAGTTTATCAAGCCACAGAATTATGAAGATTACACTCCGATTGATCAGGCTGTTTGGCGTTATGTGATGAAACGTTTGGTCAGTCATCTGTCTAAAGTAGCTCATAATTCTTATTTGGAGGGATTAAAGAAAACGGGTGTAAGTCTTGATGAAATTCCAAGTATGTATGGAATGAACCGTATTTTAAAAGAAATTGGTTGGGCTGCCGTTGCAGTAGATGGATTTATACCTCCAAATGCTTTTATGGAGTTTCAGGCGTACAAGATTTTAGTCATCGCATCTGATATCAGACAATTAGAAAATATCCAGTACACCCCTGCCCCGGATATCATCCATGAATCTGCGGGACATGCTCCAATTATTGCAAATCCTGATTACGCCGAGTATTTGAGAAGATTAGGAGCTATTGGAGCGAAAGCGATCCTCTCAAAACATGATATGGATGTTTATGAAGCGGTCAGAAAGTTATCAATCTTAAAGGAAGCTAAAGGAACTCCACAAGAGGAAATAGATGCGGCTGAATCCGAAATTGAAGCGTTACAGGAGAAAAAAGTAGAACTTTCAGAAATGGCCAAGATAAGGAATTTGCAGTGGTGGTCGGTTGAATATGGCCTGGTTGGAACCATTGAAGATCCTAAAATCTATGGAGCAGGACTTTTATCATCTATTGGTGAAAGCATTTCTTGTTTAAAAGACGATGTGGTAAAAATTCCTTATTCCCTTGAAGCAGCCACACAGGAATTTGATGTAACTAAACCACAGCCTCAACTATTTGTTACGCCAGACTTTTCATATCTAATGCAGGTATTAGAAGAGTTTGCGAACAACTTGAGTTTGAGAAAAGGCGGAAGCAAAGGATTACAGAAGCTCATTAACTCACGGATGGTTGGCACTATCGAATTGAGTACGGGACTTCAGGTTTCCGGAAATTTTTCCAGAACTATACTGGATGAAGATAACGAAGTAATTTTCTTTGAAACCGAAGGTCCTACAGCTTTAGCTTACCGAGAAAAAGAGCTTATTGGTCATGGGATAGAAACACATAAAAACGGGTTTAGCTCACCACTCGGCAAACTGAAGAACATCAATCTCGCCATAGAAGATATGGGACCTGTGGATCTGAAGGCGTATAACTTTTACGATGGCAAACACCTGTCATTCGAATTTGAAAGCGGTGTTAAAGTCGAAGGACTAAACATTACCGGTATCAGAAGTTTACAAGGCAAGTTATTGTTGATTCAGCTAAAGGATTGCACCGTTTCTTATAAGGACGAAGAATTATTTACTCCTGAAGACGGCATCTATAATATGGTAGTCGGTAAAGATATTGTATCAGCTTTTGCCGGAAGTGCAGACAGTAGCTCGTTTCCGAACTTATATAGTAAGTCTTCCACTCTGACTGTAAAAAAAGAACGATCGGGTTCTTTGAGTACATTAGAAAAGCATTATCAATCGGTAAGAGAATACAGGGAAAATAATTCAGACGACGCTGACTTTCTTAAAGATCTTTTCCATGAATTAGAATCAGACCATCCTGAAGAATGGCTGCTAATGCTTAAAATTCTGGAAGTTTCGACAGAAGAAACTCTCAATCAACTTATAAGAGATCATTTGAATAAGTTGGCGATAGAATCTCCCAAGCTGAAATCACTTATTGAAGATGGTTTAGAATTAACCGAAGAAAGACTTCCTGTTTAGATTTTACTTATGCATGGATTTTTGTACAAATGTACTTATTTTCCTCGTTCCGTAGCTCAGCTGCGGAATGCCCTCTTGAAGCTCTGCTTACAATAAGAAATATTTTTGTAAGGAATACCTTTCAAACCTGTCTTACCCGACATGGGAAGAAGCAGATACAAAATTCATGAAACACATTATCCATACTTTATCACAAGTTCATGCTCCCATGGAATTTCGTTGTTTGCCGATCCGGAAATTTCAACGATAGTTCTAGATAGCTTTGTTTACATCCAACATGAGTTCAATGTTAATTTATATGCCTATGTTTTGATGCATAATCATTTTCATTGCATCATTGAAAGCGATGATATCTCAGCAGTAGTAAAGAAATTTAAGTCTTTTACAGCTCGTCGTATTATTGATCATCTCCAAAGCCAAAATCGTACATTACTTTTAAAACGACTAAGAACCGGTACTTCAGAAAGCGGAGAGGATACATACAAAGTTTGGCAAGAAGGGTTTCATCCTAAGCGAATAAATGATGCCTCTGTAATGATTCAGAAAATAAATTACATTCACTATAATCCAGTTAAAGCTGGTTTTGTTGATGCCGTTATAGATTGGAGATATTCTTCAGCTCGAAATTATGTGCACTTAGAATCTCTTATTCCAGTTACTATCTTTAGTAAGTGAATAATTTTATAGTATTCTTTTCGGAGCAGAGCTCCTGATTGCATTCCGCAGCAGAGCTACGGAACGAGAATAAAGTAAGGTCATCCTGAGGATACCTCCGAAGGATCTGCAAATCTCTCAATCAATCAATGTTTTATTAGGTGGCCATTCCCCCAGAACCTCTTCATTCATAAACTTCCAATCAGGATTAGCCTTTACAATCAACTCTTCCTTCCATTTTCTGTTCTTTCCCTTGATATATTCTTCAGCTTGTATTGCTTCATAAGAACTAGGAAAAGTATCGTACCAAACAAGACAGTAACAGAAATTTCTACCTGCAAAGGTTTTCTTATTTCCCTTTTTTAAATAATGCTCCACAATTCTCTTTTGAAGATTATTAGTCATTCCGGTATAAAGAACAGTTCTGTTGGGATTGGTTGTTATATAGGTATAGAATTCTTGACTCATAACAAGTAAGACAATTTCAGGACAAATTCCTTACAAAGAAAATTGCGCTAGTTCGTTTCTTGTGTAGATCCTTCGCAGGTGTGCTCAGGATGACTGTTTCTTTGTTTATCTCTTGTGCCAATAATCAAAACTGTCATTCTTGTTGAGGTAAGGTAATTAATTAACTCGTTAGGCTTACACCAACGCATCAGTCATTCTGAGGGTACTCCCGAACCTGCCTGCGGTAGGCAGGTAATCTGCAAATATTCAATAAGCTCATTTTATTGAAAATAAATACCCACCAGCTCCATCTTTCCTTCCCGAATAAACTCATATTTGTATTATTCCTATAATTCCGTTTATTCACGCTATCCTATTGATTTATAGGAATAAGATGAATAAAACTTAAATATGTAATTGGGATAACATGAATAGAGGGAGTGTTATCCTTTTGTTGTAAAGCATTAAAATGAAACGACTTCTCATCATATTAGCCACGACATTATTTGTCAGTTGTCAAACAAAGACAGAACTGTTCGATGATGTAAATAAATTGGCTGAGTTTGATAGAAACTATGAACTGACTTTAATTCAATCAGGAAAGGAAAGTGGCTTTCTAGAACCAATGGCTGAGTACAGTCTCTTTACGGTGGACACATCAGATTTCCAAAGCTTGGAAAATTCTGTTTTGACAAATGATAAGTTTAAAGAAGGTACATTCTACTTCAACATTGAACTGAACGATTACATCTACGAGAACGAGCTCGACATAATCAATATGTCCAAATCATTAATCACGGAAAATAAGTATGACAAAGTCTATTACCTCTATCTGTTGTCGGACCGAAAAACTATCGCTGTATGCAAAGTCAACACGTGAATGAAAAAATAAAAACGCTTTACAACAAAACCTATACGCAATGCGGGTTAACGAGGTAAACGAAAGGTCGGTGCTTTTAGCCCGCCAAAGCTCCGCTTTCCCCTCCTAGTTCAAGCCTCCGCTTGGACGGATTACTACTCACCAATTTAATTTAATTCACCAACAAAAATTCTCCCTGCATCCACTCCCTATTCTGCTTATCTTTAGCGCATGAAAAGTGCTGCATTTGAAACCTTAGGTTGTAAGTTAAATTTCTCGGAAACCTCTTCTATGAGAAGAGATTTCGAAGTGGAAGGATTTGAGCTCAAAGAGTTTGATGAAAAAGCCGATGTGTATGTAATAAATACGTGTTCCGTGACCTTAGACGCCAATTCTGCATGTCGTAAAACCGTGCGACAAGCACTCCGACGAAACCCCAATGCTTTTGTGGCTGTGGTTGGTTGTTACGCTCAGTTAGAGCCTGAGGAAATTGCACAAATCGAAGGCGTGGATGTGGTACTGGGAGCTAAAGACAAGTTTCATTTGCTGGATCTGTTCGATGACTTTGTGAAGCAAGAAAAGACCATTATCCACAATACCGATGTAAACGAAGCCGTGGATTTCCATAATGCGTTTTCTTCGGATGATCGCACCCGGGCTTTTCTCAAAGTTCAGGATGGCTGTAATTATAAATGCTCCTTCTGTACTATACCGCTGGCTCGTGGAGCGAGTCGCAGTCCTAAGATCGCAACGGTGGTAAGAAATGCAGAGCAATTGGTTTCGGAAGGCTTTAAGGAGATCATAGTTACCGGAGTAAATTCGGGAGATTTCGGATACGGAACTGATGAAAATTTCTATATGCTTTTGCAAGCGCTGGATGAAGTTAAAGGCTTGGAGCGATTACGTGTTTCTTCCATCGAACCGAATTTATTGACCGAAGAGATCATCCGATTCGCTGCTACTTCAAAAAAGCTTCAGCCCCATTTCCATATTCCGTTACAAAGCGGTTCTGATGAAATGCTGAAGATCATGAGAAGGCGTTATAAATCTGATCTGTATCGTAGCAGAGTGGAATTGATCAGAGAATTGATTCCGGATGCATGTATTGGTGTGGATGTAATTACCGGTCACCCGGGCGAAACAGAAGAATTGTTTCAGGAATCGTTTGAGTTCATTAACTCTCTGGATGTTTCTTATCTGCATGTGTTCACCTATTCCGAGCGACCAAATACGCATGCGCTTTCGTTAAAACCTGTGATCCCAAAACAGGAAAGAAAGAAAAGAACACATAAACTCAGACGACTTTCGAAGAAAAAAAGATTTGAGTTTGATTCCAGGTTCGAAGGTGAAGTGCGCCCTGCCCTGTTTGAAGAATCGAACAGAGAGGGATTTATGTATGGATGGACTAATAATTATGTTCGGGTTGCCATTCCGTTCAACGAACGCCTGGTGAATACCATTCAGGACGTGGAATTGACTACTCAAACGAATCATGAACATTATTTAGGAACGTTATCTGAATCGGTTCAAAAAGAAGAACAAGCTATCGCGGAGCTTATAGATGGCTGAAACCGAAAATGATCTTATCAGCCGTACCATTCGGTTTCTGAATCAACAGAAAGAAATGTACGGCGATTTTTCTGTGAAGCATGAAGAGTCTTCAGCCCCAAAAACACAGAATCACGAAAGTGTTAATGAGAAGGTTGAAGTAGCCACGGAATCACAAAAACACGAAAATATTGAAAATAAAACTCAAGTAGAATCATCTGTTTCGGTTGAAGAAGTGAAAACAGAGTATCAAACTGAAGAAGTTAAGCCTGAATTAACAGAAGCAGAACTTATCGCTCAGTGTTCTACTTTAGAAGAGCTGAAAGCTTTATGTGGAAAAACTGAAGCTTTAAAAACCGACCTGGAAGGCACTAATCTGGTGTTCGGAGTTGGAAACCCGAATGCAGATTTGATGATTGTTGGTGAAGCTCCCGGATTTAATGAGGATAAACAAGGCGAGCCGTTTGTAGGTGAAGCCGGTCATTTGTTGGATAAGATCATGGCAGCGATAAAATTCAATCGTGCTGATATTTATATTGCGAATATTCTGAAACATCGTCCACCGGATAACAGAGATCCAAAAGCAGAAGAACGCGCAAACAGTCTACCCTATTTGTTAAAGCAGATCGAATTGGTTGACCCGAAATTGATCTTGTGTGTAGGCAGGGTTTCAGGAACTACACTTTTGGGCAAAGATGATTCTCTAAAAAATATGCGTTCTAAATTTCATGAATTTAATGGAAGAGAATTAATGGTGACCTATCATCCGGCGGCGTTACTTAGAAATAAACAATGGAAACGACCAACCTGGGAAGATGTTCAAAAACTCCGCAAGCGTTATGATGAGTTGGGCTGCAAGCCTTAAACAATGTTAATAACTTTGTAGAAAAGTTGTTCGAAAGTATTGGAAATGAACAACTCATAATTATATAAATTAATGTCATCCTGAGGATACTTCCGAAGGATCTTCACAATTATATTGATGTGCAGATTCTTCGCTTTCGCTCAGAAAGACTTTAATACTAAGTAGCGATCGAAATCAGTACATGGCAACAAACGGTTCAGCATACAAAAAAAACAATTACGTAGAATCCAATAAGATTTTGGAGCAGCAAGGACGAGTACCGCCTCAGGCAGTTGAAGTTGAAGAAGCTATTCTGGGAGCTATGCTGATTGAAAACGGAGCTGCTATTATTGCTTTTGGGATGTTGGTAGCTGAAGATTTTTACAAACCTGCACACCGCCATATTTTTGAAACGATTAAGAACCTCTCAGAAAGAGATAATCCCTTAGATCTTTTGACGGTAGAAAATGAGCTTCGGGATAATAATTTACTGGATGCCTGCGGTGGTCCCTCCTATTTATCGGATTTAACTCGTTCTGTAAGTTCAGCAGCAAATATTGAATATCATTCTCAGATCATTATTGAGAAAGCGGTTAAGCGAAATCTGATCCTGAACTGTACGGATGTAATAAAAGATTCTTACGACACTGCTTCAGATGCGTATGATGTTTTGGATGATGCAGAGCAACGTATTTTTGATCTTGCTAATAATAAAACCAAGAATGCTTCAAAGCCTGTATCTGAAATTCTGAAAGACACCCTTGAGTATCTGGAAGACATGCGTGGTAAAGAAGGCGGGATAACCGGAGTTCCTACGGGATTATCTATCGATACCATGACGGCAGGCTGGCAGAAAGGAGATTTGATCATTATCGCAGCACGACCTTCGATGGGTAAAACGGCTTTTGTCTTGACTGCAGCCAGAAATGCAGCGATGCATCATGATGAAAAACTTCGTTCATCTGTGGCAATTTTTAGCCTTGAGATGTCAAATCAATCATTGGTTCAGCGTTTATTAACGATGGAGGCACGCGTTAATGCCTCGGAAGCCCGAAAAGGAACGCTGAACGATGACAGTTTTAAGCAACTGATCGAAGCTGCCAGTAATTTACATGAAGCGGATATCTTTATTGACGATACTCCTGCAATCACATTGATGGAGCTCAGAACTAAATGTCGACGCCTGAAAAGTGAACATGATGTTGGTTTGATCATCATAGATTACCTCCAGTTGATGCAGGGAAATACCAAAGACACCGGAAATCGTGAGCAGGAAATTGCTTCTATCTCCCGTGGACTTAAAGCATTGGCTAAAGAACTTGATGTTCCTGTTATCGCACTCTCGCAGCTAAGTCGTGCAGTGGAACAGCGAGGTGGCGATAAACGACCACAGCTTAGTGACTTACGTGAATCAGGTTCGATCGAGCAGGATGCCGATGTTGTGATGTTTTTATATCGTCCGGAATATTATAAAATCACAACAACTGAAGATGGCCAGTCTACAGCGGGACTTGCTGAAGTGATCATTGGAAAGCAAAGAAACGGACCGGTAGGTAGCAAAATGCATTACTTCGTGAAAGATTATGCCCGTTTCGAAAATCTGACTACTGCCGATTCCGGAGGATTCTTTGGTGAATCTCAAGGAAGGGCTCAACTGCCGGATAATTTTGATCAGGGAGATTCGGGTCCACCACCAATGCCACACAATCCTGCACCAGATGAGGATGCTCCTTTCTAGTTAAATTGGTTTCTTTTATTTAAATTGCATCAATTATTAAACATCGATGCATAATTAGTCATGAGAACTACTTTAGATATACCTAAAAAACTGATTGAAGAAGCTATGGAAGTTACCGGAGCTACAACTAAAAGTCAGTTGGTCAAAGATGCTTTACAAGCCCGTATTGATGAATCAAAGAGAAAAAAGCTTATTTCTTTGAAGGGTACCATTGATTTTGATATTGATCTCGATTCTCTAAGAAACAGATAAAATGTCCAGATATAAAGTGCTAGTAGATAGTTCTGTTTGGATTCAGTATTTCAAAAAAGGAAACCTTCCTATTTTGGACCGCCTTATCGAAGAAAATTTAGTCTGTGTAAATGAGTTAATTTTAACAGAGCTGATTCCTATCCTAAAAAAGCAAAAACAAAATGTAGCAATAGACAGTTTAAATTCTCTAGAACTAATATCACTAAAGATCGATTGGGAATTAATTAGAGAGTATCAATTTATGAATCTTAAAAATGGAATTAATAAAGTGGGTATTCCCGATTTAATGATTCTTCAACAGGCAATAGAAGAAAAAATAACTTTGTATACACTAGATAAGCACTTTATGCTAATGAACGAGATTTACAACTTTGAACTGTTAGGTAAATCATGAATTCTCTTCCTTTTAAGATCTTTTTTGCAATATTCTACTTTTTGATCTTTCCCGGATCTATTTCGGCTCAAGATATTGACTATGCCCGAGAGACTGTAAATATTTTAGCTTCAGACAGTCTCAAAGGTCGAGGTTATGTTGATAACGGAGATAAACTGGCTGCAGATTATATCAGAAGTGAGTTTGAGAAATTTGGACTGAAAAATTTCAATAACAGCTATTACCAGGAATTTGAAACATCAGTAAACACATTTCCCGATCCACAATCAGTTGTGATCAACGGAAAAGAGCTTGAAGCGGGAAAGGATTATTTATTAGATCCCGGTTCCCCTTCTCTCCAAGGTGCTTTCGATGTAATATCTGTTACTGATGATGAAATACTGGATAATGCGAAATTTGTAAACAAGCTAAGAGTTTCTTCCGGTGCTTTTATGGTCATTCAACCTTATGATAAATCTAAGTTTAGTAAAGAACAGAATGAGCAGTTAAATGGAGTGATCAACTTTTTGAAGTTTCATCCTCAGAATCCATCTAAAGGAACGATTATTCTCACCGAAGACAAACTGACTTGGAGCGGATCAACTCGCGAGTTCTCAAAACCAACTCTGATTATCCAAAACGATTCTTTGGATTATCAGATTAAATCTTTGAAGGTAGATATCCGCAATAAATTTATAAAGAGTTATACCACTCAAAATGTAATCGGATATGTAGAAGGGAAATCTTCTGATTCTACTATTGTTTTTATTGCTCACTATGATCATTTGGGAATGTTAGGAACCAATGCCATCTTTAACGGGGCAAACGACAATGCAAGCGGAACAGCAATGCTTCTAAGTCTAGCCAAACACTATTCAGCAAACAAACCGAACTACAACACAGCATTTATAGCTTTCGGAGCTGAGGAACTAGGATTAATAGGCTCCAAATATTTTACTGAGAATCCCCTCTTCCCTCTTTCAGAAATAAAGTTTCTCATAAATTTTGATCTAGCAGGAACCGGAGATGAAGGAATTCAAGTGGTAAATGGTTCTGTATACAGAGATCAATTTAATAAGTTGGTTCGGATAAATGAAGAATCGGACCTGCTTTCAAATATCAAAATAAGAGGAGCCGCCTGTAACAGCGATCATTGTATGTTTGATCAAAAAAATGTTCCCGGATTCTATATTTATACGCTGGGGGGCATTCAGGCTTATCACGATATATACGATCGACCTGAAACGTTACCACTAACCGAGTTTGAAGATTATTTTAAACTGATCGTTGAGTTTATAGATCGGTTAAAGTGATTTATTAGTATTATTTCACCAACAATATCTTTTTAACCGAATGCTTGCCATCAACTTTTAAAGAATAGTAATACGTACCACTGGCTAAAAAACCGGCATCAAATACATACTCATGACTTCCTGATGTCAACGTTTTATTCTCTAGTACCGTTACTATTTGACCTTTCAGATCAAACACTTCAAGAACTACAATTGACGAATTCTCTAAAGTAAAACTGATCGTAGTTGTAGGATTAAAAGGGTTCGGATAGTTTTGTTTTAGTTCAAAATCAAGATCGTTATCTAATTCTTCATCTATAGATACTGAAATATTTGAAGTGACCTCTATCCCATCGCAAGTACCCACAAACGGAACTCCGTTTAACTCAAATGCATATGTTATCAAACCAACGTAAACACTATCGCTGTAAGTTGGTGCTGTTCCGGGGAGTTCTCCCGTATTATTATACAAAGTCCAGTTATCTTGTTGTTGATTAGGAAGCTGCCAGTAAACGGTGATCGTATTATCAGTCTCTCCTACTATTCTGATATCAGCTCTTCCATCAGGGACAATGTTAGCTCCGGCGTCATTCACACTTGAAGATCCGTTCAAAGTATTCTTTCCTTCGATCGTAAAGCCTGTTGGTCCTCTTTGACCTACAACTACATGAGAGGAATTTGGTTGAGCAAGCTCTAAAGCATGAACCTGAACTCCAGAAAATATATATTCATTACCCTGATGTGCCGGAGCAGTTTGGGAATCTTCCTGAGTTCCGATTCCAATATTTCTGGCAATAAATTCAAAAGGAAATGTTACTAGTTTAGCGTCTAACCGACCCTGATTCTGATTAAAATGCAAAGTTACATTATTGGCATTATCGATAAGATTAGCTCTATATCTTCCATCAACTTTAACAACATCGGGTAAAGCAGATTCATTATTTATAATAAAACCTGTTAACTCTCCTTCGGTTTCGAAATCATCTGAGAGGCTGGATTGTGCAAAAGAAGGACTTGAATAAGTTCCGCATCCAACAATAAGAAGTAAAAAGAATATTCTGCTCATATCAAATTTAATCAAAGAGCTTAAAAATCAGATGGATTATTAATTTGAACAATTTAAACTTATATCTCTCCTATAATTAAGCGAAAAAAAACTATAAAAAAAGCCCCATTTATAAAAAAGGGGCTTTTGTTTATTCAGATCTGATCAGAAATTATATCTTAATCCAAATTGGATCTGCCACCTTGATCCCAGATTAAAATCATCTACAAAGGAGGATGATTGGGATTCATCGAAAGAATAAGTTGGTATTCTTGTAACGGGATCTACTGTTACACCAATTGGTTGAGTATTTATTGGTGCTTCCCTAACTCCCCAATCAGAATTAATCAGATTTCCTATGTTCAAAATATCCATACTAAACTGAACAGACTGAGTTCCTCTAAGATTGAGGTTTTGCAGTACTCTGATATCCATTCTGGAACTCCACGGACTTAGAATGGCATATCTTTCTGCGTATTGCCCTCTTCTGTTTTTTAAATAGTCATCCTGCTCAATAAAATCATTTAGAGCCTGTCTTTGGCTTAGTTGTTGAACTACACCTCCCGAAAATAAATAAGTAGCCAATTCCACCTCAGTAGGGATATAAATCAAATCATTAAGACCTGAACCGTCATTATTTATATCTCCGGAGTAGGTGTAACTATAACGTCCTCCCTGAGAGGCTTCTGCAAATACTGATACTGTAGTAGACCATTTTTTATCATCACCATAGATCCAGGTTTTATTTGCAGATGCTACAAAACGATGTTTATTTCCATACACAGCCGGAGAAAGTTCCGGTCTGTTGGCATTATTCAGAATTGGGTTTCCTTCAAAAATATCACTTGAAATCTCCCGTGTGTTTGAGCTTACTGTTTGTGCATCCAGATAGTTATAAGCAATAGAGGTATATAATCCATCTGTCCAGATCTTCTTCGCTTCCACACTCCAATTAAAAGAATAGCCTTGATCAGTATTTGTATATACATATGCATTTTGGCCGGGCCCACCAAATGGGTTTAGAGCTTTATCAGATTCATCATCCAAATAATATGGCCGGTCGTCAGCGCCTGTTAATTCAGCAGATGGAAATCTTAGTCCATAGTTTCTTACCAGCATTGAATTTACATCTTTGGTGTAAGATATATCCGTAGACAGAACCAAACCATTATCAAATGCTTTATCGATTCCTAAGTTAGTTCTCCATACCTGCGGATATTCAAAATCAGGTGATGTCACATTGTAGAAAAAGAAATCCGGATTTGCGACCTGGTTTCCAATCCATACGAATGGGAATCTACCAGTGAATAATCCCGACCCACCTCTGAGCTGTAAGCTTTGATCACTGTTCACATCCCAGTTGAAACCTAAACGGGGAGAAAACAAAGGTTTTTGATCAGGTAGCTTTGTATGGTCGAATTGAACTGCATTGTTATCCTCGTCGTAATAAGTAATAGTAGGATCATAAGTTCCGCCATCTGAAAACAATCCACCTTTACGTGCTATATTCTCACGAATTTTATCAGCAGTATCAAAATACAAAGGCATATCCATTCTGATTCCAAGAGTAAGATTAAAATCATCAGTGACACTCCATTTGTCCTGTGCATAAAGTGCAAACTGACCAACATTTGTTTCTGCTAACGCCCAATTACCGGCCTCAAACGTATCTCTTGCGTGTTGTACAACAGGATCCATATCTCCGTCATTTACAAAATCAAGGAAGTCCTGTACACTATCGAATCCCGGTCCGAAAGTACCTCCCGGATAAGGAACACCAAATGGTTCATAAACTCCAAGATTAAAGGAATTATCAAAAGAAAATCGTTCAAAAGAAGTACCTAAAGTTATGGTGTGAGCTCCCATATATATATCAAAGTTATTTGTAATCTGATATACATGCTGATCTAAACTGTTATTGATAGAAAAAGGCTCATGTCCTGCAACAATGTAACGAACACCGTCTTTATTGATATTAACAACTGGAAACGGATCGCTGAATGGATCTCTTTTGTCGTTAAAGAACGTATATCCCGCCTGAAATTTATTAGAATACTTATTTCCGATTCGGGATTTCAATTCTACTATATAAGAAGTGATATCGTTATTTATTCTGTAGCCTGAATTTTCGAATTGTAAAGTAATGGCATCCGGCCCTCTTCTACCGATTGCATCCGGATTTGCATTCAGATCTCTGTAAGCATCAAGGAAGTTAAATGTAGCAGTTAGTGTATTGTAATCATTGATATTCCAATCTAATTTAAATAAACCTTTGTTACTGTCTGTATCACGGTTATATCTTTCATATGCTCCTGTATTATATCCGAATCTGCTTTGCAAAATATTACTAACCGCATCCAGGTCTGATGCAAGCACTCTAGAAACGTTATCGCCGGAAACTCCTGCAGCGTCAGCTACAAAATTACTACCAAGATCTTCACGTCTTTCAACTTCAAAATTGGCAAAGAAAAATAGTTTGTCTTCAATTATAGGTCCGCCTATACTAAATCCTGACTGTAACTGAGTCAGATCCGGTACAAAAATATCATTACCGGAAACTTTACCTCCCGTTAAGTCCTGATTTCGGTAAAAAGTAAAAGCTGTTCCCTTAAAAGAATTGGTACCTGATTTAGTTACTGCATTTACAGATGCACCGGTAAATCCTGATTGAGTTACATCGTACGGAGCAATAGCAACCTGTATCTGGTCAATCGCATCCAAAGAAACTGGCTGAGCATTGGATTGTCCTCCGGGAGTTGCTGCATCAAGTCCGAATGGATTATTGAAAATTGATCCATCCAGAGAAAAGTTGTTGTACTGGTCGTTCCTTCCGCCGAATGAATTTCCATCTGAAGACGGAGATAGCTTGTAAATATCACCAGCCGATCTTGAAATGGTTGGTACTTTCGTAAGCTGAGCGTTATCAATTGTGGTAGCGGCTCCCGTTCTTCCTGCATTTATATCCTGATTAACGGTAACAACTACTTCTTCAAGGCCTTCTACATTTTCATCAAGAGTAATTTCTATTGTCTGAGTTTTACCCAGTGTTAAAAAGATCTCCTGAATTTTTTTTGATTCGAATCCTACAAAAGAAGCTGTTACTTCATAAGGACCTCCAATTCGAAGATTAGGTAAATTATAGCGACCGTCAGATCGTGCAGAGGTTCCGTATTTGGTTCCTGAAGGAGTATGAACTGCTACGATTGTAGCTCCTGCTAAGGGTTCTCCATTAGCATCTTTTACAATACCTTGAATCGTTGATGTTGTTACCTGTGCATGTAATGTGGTGCTGAGAATAGTAATAAAACATAAAAACAAAACTACAGGCAGTTTTTGCATTTTCATAAGATGAGGGATTAAGTTTATTATTTAATGAATTTAATCAACTGTAAAATAATGAAAATTAAATCCAAGCTGTGAACAAATTTTCCACATTAATCAGTGTTGATCATTTCCTCAAATAAACAATCGTAATCTTTGATCTTTCTACTCCAGTCCAGATGTTTATTAATATTCTGAAGAGAAGACTTAGGAAGAGGTTTTGTTATGCCTGTTAACAGATTCTTCATATGTTTAAATAGCGCATCTTCATCATCATACAAAACCGGAGCATGTAAAAGCGGACTATGAAGAGGTTGAGGAATAAGTTCAGGATAATGTAAAGCATTAGGAACCAAAGGATGACATCCACAGTAGATGGCTTCTAAAATCGGAGTACAGAAAAACTCATAACTGGCAGTTGAAACTACAATATCACCGGAATGAAGTAACTTGCTATAATTTTCTTTGTCATCTACATAACCGAAATGAGTTATGTGAGTCCCATACCTTTGCCAGGCTTTTTCGAACTCTTCAGGCTTTTCGTGTTTAGTATCTCCTGCTAATATCAGATCGAATTTCAGGTCTATATCATTCAACCTGTTCAATACTCTGAAGAACATGGCAGGGTTTCTGTCAAACTGCCAACGCTGATTCCAGACTATAACCGGATTCTTATTCTTAGAACGAGTATCAGGCTGATCGTTGAAGCTTTTCAGGTCAAGTCCCGGTTGCATTACAATACTTTTTTCTCTGATCTGCTCTACGGTATTATAGTGTTTGTCATCCGGATAGTTATCGAGAAACTTGGGCAAAGCTTCCATCAAATCGTCAATATGGAACTGAGAAGTGAAGACCAATTTATCAGCAACAAGCATACTCAGATAATTAATGTAGCAGAAAGTAAGATCGCGTTTTTCTCCTTCAGGTATCGGTCTTGTAAACTGATTATCATGCATATACATGATCTTCGGAGTATGGGAAAATCTGGGATTAGTTAGAGCAATAAAAGCGGGCAAGTTTGTCATACTACTCACCATCAACAGATCAATATCCTCTTCAACCTGATTTGTAAGTTGTGCCAGAGTTACAGAATCTCCATGCATTCGCCATTTCCAACCTTTGTAATTCAACTTAATAGGAATGATGGTATGACTTGAATGGTCAATAAGTCCTTTCAAAAAGGCTTTATGAGATCCACTGTAAAAAGGCTCAATGGCAAGGATGTTCATCTTCCTGGGGTACCTGGCTTTGTTTTGTAAGTGATCAAAGTTCTAATTTTGCTTCCATAATAAAGAAGTTAATGGTTATTCGTTATTGGTAATAACTCCTAACGAATAACCATTAACCAATAACTAGACTACCTAAACCTCGACTGTATTTCATCCAGCGAAAGATAAACGATTGTGGGCTTTTTCAAAGGATCCAGATAAGGTTGATCGCATGCAAATAATTGATCTACCAATGCTTCCATTTCTTTGATACCCAACTTTTTTCCTCTTGGAATTGCCGCTTTTGATGCAAAAGAAATAGCTAATTTATCTCTGGCTTCCAGATTCATTTTCTTTCCAAGATCCTGGTACTGATGAAGCATTGAGATCAATACTTCCTGTTCGTTTCCGATCTCAATGTCGGCAGGAACGCCATTGATCATAGCCGTATTTCCGCTCAACATTTGCACTGAAAATCCCATTCTTTGTAAGATCGGATGTAATTCCTTCAACAATGTGTAGTCGCTGGCAGATAGCTCCATTGTTTGAGCGAATAAAAGCTGCTGTGTACTTGGAAGCGCAGATTCCGTAGCAGTTATCGCTTTTTCGAAGATGATACGTTTGTGAGCCAAATGCTGATCAATTACGCACACTCCGGTTCTGGTTTGTGTTATGATGTAGGCATTATGAAGCTGAAAAAATCCTTGGTTATCGCTCGGCTTACTCTCCTCTGATCTGAAATCACCGGAACTGAAAGTTTGTTCTGATGATGTTGAAGTCTGTCCATATAACATCTCGCCAAAATCATCGCCTCTGCCCTTTGCAGGATTTCGGTTTATTCTGGAAGGAATATGAAATCCGGACTCACTTTGACGAACATCTTTCTTTTGGTTAAAACTAAAACCGGAATCGAACCCTTTACTTTCATTATCACCGAGAAAAGTACTTTCTTTTTTTTGGATGTTCGGAACCATAAAATGTTCATTCAAAGATCGATTTACTACCGAACGGGCAAGTTGGATTACACTTCTTTCATCCTCAAATTTCACTTCCATTTTAGAAGGATGAACATTCACATCTACTTTAGAAGGATCTATTTCAAAAAACAAAGCATAAAACGGATACTCATTATTCTTGGTCCAGGCATCGTATAAACTGAGTAGCACGTGAGTAAGATACCGATGCTGAAATGGTCTTCCGTTTACAAAAAGAAATTGTTCTCCCCTGCTTTTCTTAGCAAGCTTAGGATCAGAAGCAAAACCATAGATCTTTACATAACTGGTTTCTTCTCCAAATTCGATCAAACTTGCTTTATAAGGAGCTCCGAAAATGGCAGCTACTCTTTCTTTGAGTGACTGGATCGGAAGATTGTAGATCTCTTCACCATCAGCCACAACCTGAAATGCCACATTTGTATTTGCCAGAGCGGCATATTGAACGGTTCGGAGAATATGACGAAGCTCTGTTACATCGGTTTTAAGAAACTGACGCCTGGCCGGGACATTGAAAAACAGATTTCTGACTGAAAAAGAAGTCCCATCAGGAGTGGCAACCGGTTTTATTTCTTTCTCAGTTCCACCATCAACTTCAAATTCCCAGCCGTTATCGTCTTCTGCTCTTTTTGATCTGACGGTTACTTGAGAAACAGAAGCGATAGAAGCCATTGCCTCTCCCCTGAACCCAAGCGTTCTGATCTTAAAAAGATCATCTACCGTATTTATCTTTGAAGTTGCATGACGTTCAAAACAAAGTGGAAGATCATCTTCACTCATCCCACAGCCGTTATCGATTACCTGAATAAGTGTTCTTCCTGCTTGCTCAATAATTATTTTAATTTCATCCGCTCCGGCGTCTACGGAGTTATCCAGAAGTTCTTTAACTACTGATGCCGGCCTTTGAATAACTTCACCGGCAGCTATCTTGTTACTGATTTCGGGTGGTAACTGGTGTATTACTGAAGTGTTTTCCTTCGTTTCGCTCAAGTAAAAGTCCTGATTTATAATATGGTAATGAGATACACAACCAGAGATAACAATAAAGCTAACGCCAAAACCCTTATGTTTTGTTTGGGTTTAACTCTGTTATGTGTTTGAAATTTAATTCTTCGTTTTCGCCTGTTGTCTTCACGCTCTTCTTTTTCAGGATCGTGGTATCTGAATGGTAAATCGAATTTTTTTGGCTTCGGACGGAAACCGAACATGGGTCTGATCATGGCTCTGGAAGTTAAATTAACCTTTTTGAAACCAACGGAGTACCTCCGCCAATCATTGCCAATATAATAATTAGGAATGAAAGAATTAGGAATAGATGAGATTACTCTTATTCCTAATTCTTTATTCTATCATTCCTAATTCTCTTCCTTTTTTCGTAAACTCCCTGTCTATTAATTTTTAACTTCGGTTGACTTTCCGGCGGGGAACGACCTTAACTAAATTTAAAGACTTCAGAGACTAATGAGCGACAACAAAGCAAAAATCATTTACACAAAAACTGACGAAGCTCCGGCTTTAGCAACCTACTCTTTTCTGCCAATTATTGAATCGTTTGCAAAAGTAGCCGGTGTTGCTGTTGAAACCAGAGATATCTCATTAGCAGGTCGAGTTATTGCAAATTTCCCTGACTACCTGAAAGAAGATCAACGAATTGGAGATGCTTTAGCAGAACTTGGTGAACTTGCTAAAAAACCGGAAGCAAATATCATCAAACTTCCGAATATAAGCGCTTCAGTTCCTCAATTAAATGCAGCGATCAAAGAATTACAGTCTCAAGGTTATGCCCTTCCTGACTATCCGGAAGAGCCAAAAAATGATGAAGAAAAGCAAATCAAAGCGCAATATGATAAAGTTAAAGGCAGCGCAGTAAATCCCGTTCTGCGTGAAGGAAATTCTGATCGAAGAGCTCCTAAAGCTGTGAAAGAATACGCTCGTAATAATCCTCATTCCATGGGAGAATGGAGGGCTGAGTCTAAATCTCATGTATCAACGATGGATCATGGGGATTTCAGGTCTACAGAACAATCAGTTACGCTTGAAAACGCAACAGATGTAACTATCGAACATGAAGATATTTCAGGTAACAAAACCGTTTTAAAAGATGGCATCGCTTTATTGGAAGGTGAGATCATTGACGCTGCTGTAATGAATAGGAAAGCTTTGCTCCGTTTTCTAGATCTGCAAATAAAAGAAGCGAAAGAAACCGGAGTTTTATTTTCACTTCACATGAAGGCAACAATGATGAAGGTTTCTGACCCGATAATTTTTGGTCATGCGGTAAAGATCTTCTTCAAAGATGTATTCGAAAAACATCCTGAAGCCATTCAAAACCTTGGAGTTGATACCAACAACGGATTCGGCGATCTGTTATCGAAACTAGACGAACTTTCTGAAGACAAAAGACAAGAAATTAAATCGGACATCGAAGCTTGTTATGAAAATCAGGCTGATCTTGCGATGGTAAATTCCGACAAAGGTATTACCAATCTTCATGTGCCAAGTGATGTTATCATTGATGCTTCCATGCCGGCTATGATCAGAACTTCCGGCTGTATGTGGAATAAAGAAGGAAAAACACAGGATACCAAAGCAGTAATTCCGGACAGCAGTTATGCGGATGTATATCAAGCTGTGATCGAAGATTGTAAAAAGCATGGAGCGTATGATCCTACAACGATGGGAAGTGTTCCGAATGTAGGTTTAATGGCCAAGAAGGCTGAAGAATACGGCTCTCATGACAAAACTTTTGAGATAGAAGCCAATGGTAAAGTCAGAGTGTTAGACTCCGATGGAAACACTCTTATTGAACACGTTGTAGAAAAAGGTGATATCTGGAGAATGTGTCAGACTAAAGACGCTCCGGTTCAGGATTGGGTTAAACTTGCCGTATCCAGAGCAAAAGATACCGGTTCCCCTGCTGTCTTTTGGTTAAATGAAGATCGTGCTCATGATGCTGAACTTATCAAAAAAGTAAATACTTACCTGAAAGACCACGAGACTGACGGACTTGAACTTCATATTATGAGTCCTGTTAAAGCGACCTGGTTTTCTTTGGAAAGAATCAGACAAGGAAAAGACACCATTTCAGTAACCGGAAATGTATTGCGTGATTATCTAACCGACCTCTTCCCAATTCTGGAAGTTGGAACCAGTGCAAAAATGCTTTCTATTGTGCCGTTAATGAACGGCGGCGGATTGTTTGAAACCGGTGCCGGCGGATCAGCTCCAAAACATGTACAGCAATTTGTTGCAGAAAATTATCTTCGTTGGGATTCACTTGGGGAATTTTTAGCCTTGGCGGTTTCTCTTGAACATTTAGGTAAAACTTTTGACAACCAAAGAGCAAAGATTCTGGGTGCAGCATTAGATAATGCTACTTCTAAATTTCTACAAAATGATAAATCTCCTGCACGTCGACTTGGACAAATAGATAACCGGGGAAGTCATTTTTATTTGGCGCTCTATTGGGCAGAGGCCTTAGCCAATCAAACTGAGGATAGCGATCTGGCTTCGAGATTTTCTGATCTTTATACCTCATTGTCTGATAATGAAGAATCTATCAACATGGAATTGATAGAAGTACAAGGAAATCCGGTTGATATTCAAGGGTATTACAATCCCAATGCTGAATTAGCATCAACTGCTATGCGACCTAGTGAAACTTTAAATGGTATTTTGGCTGATTTTTAAAAGTTACGTTTATTTTTCTTTGTTATTTCGACCGGAGGGAGAAATCCAGAGTTCTGCTTTAAAAGCTTTGATTTAAATATTCAGGTGAAATGGGACTAACAGTCTCCACAAAGATCCCGAAACAAGTTCGGGATGACGAGTTCATTTCCGTGCTTTTGAGTTTCCGTGGCTAAATAAAAACTACACCAAATAACTCCCGGAATTAATATGAAAAGTCTGTCCTGTGGCGTGCGTAAGTTTTCCGGATGCAAGCAGTAAAACCATTTCAGCGATTTGTTCGGGTGGAGCGATGGAATCTAAGGCCAGATCTTTGGTCAGATAATCTTCACCATACACTTCAATGGAACCCTGCGCCATATCGGTATTCACAAAACCGGGAGCAATGGAATAAGCAGTAATTCCGTCTTTGCCCAAACTACGTGCTATACTTTTAGTAAACGCGATCATTCCGGCTTTACTGGCTGCGTAGGCTGCGTATTCTCCTGTATCCCCACGAACTCCTGCACGACTGGCAATATTGATGATCCTCCCTTCTACTCCTCGTTCTTTCCACGCATTGATCGCCCATTTAGAAAGCAAAGCTACCGATCTGAGATTCACTTGCTGCGTTCGATCCCACTTTGCCATCCAGTCTTCATCTGAATCCTCAAACTGAGCTTCCATGAATATTCCGGCATTGTTGATGAGTACCTCCGGGATGGAATCTTTTGTGAATAGCTGTTTGAGTTTTTGGAGTTCTTCCTCACTGGAGAGATCACAAACTTTATGAGTGAAGTTGTTAGATGATTGGTTATTGGGTGATGTGGACACACCAATAACTTCATAACCATTATCCAATAACAAATCAGCGATTGATTTACCTATTCCTCGGGATGAGCCTGTGAGAAGTGTTTTCATTTTTTTAATCTTTATATTAAACTAAATGAGTCCAACAATATTCAGATATAAAGGATACCGATTCTTTTTCTTTTCCAGAGAAGAAGAAAGAATACACGTTCATGTTATACATGCTGAAGGCGAAGCTAAAATTTGGTTAGAACCAAAAATTGAACTCAATAAATCAGTTGGTTTGAATTCTAAACAAATTAGTGAGATTTTAGATCAAGTTGAAAAACACGAAAAAGAAATAATTAAGAGCTGGAATGATCACTTCAACAAAAAATAAAACAGAAGTAACAAATATATCTTCACATGGTATTTGGTTGTTTTATGAAAGCAAGGAATATTTTCTTCCATACAGTGAATTTCCATGGTTCAAAGATGCTAAAGTTCAACATATACTAAATGTTGAAACTCCATCTGAAAAACATTTCTTCTGGCCTGATCTGGATATTGATCTAAGTTTAGATTCGATTAACAACCCTCAAAAATATCCTCTTGTAGCGAGCTAGCTCTCAATTCTATCTCCATAGCATCTATCCAATTACAATTAAGCGATCGATTTACCTATTCCACGGGAAGAGCCTGTGAGGAGTGTTTTCATTGCTTAAATTTTAAGATTTTATAGTAGATCACTAATAAATTTAAGATTAAGTAAACCCCAATATAGATAAGCCTTAAAGAATCTCTAAAAAAGAATTCACCCATCCATGGTTGCAAACCTACAGCATATATACCTGTATAGTCCCAAAAATAGAGATATGCTCCAAGTACTATAACTATTACTCCAAAGAGTAAATTCTGAAAGAAATTAACTTTTAGAAAAGTCTTTTCATCTTTTATAAATAGTGTAGCAACAGTGAAAAAAATGAAGATTAGAACTAAGTAAGGAGGGTAAAAATATTCTATAAAGCTAAACATAACTACTCATTGATATTATGGAGATTAGAAATACATAAAGCAGAAACTACTAATAGTGTATTCATAATATTAATTTCATTATAATCTATCTATGATTGAAAATATACAGCCTAAAATTCTAATAAGAGCATCAGCAACAATAATTGATTATGGACTTTTTTATGGATTATTGTTTTTTCTTATTAGTAAGTTTGGTGTTATAGCTGATGATGGATCAAAATCATTACAAGGATTTGTAGCACTATTAGTTCCAATCTATTGGGTTCTTTACTTTCCATTTTGTGAATATAAATTTAGTGCAACAGTAGGAAAGCTACCATTTGGTTTAAAAGTCGTTTCTACTAATGGAAATAGACTAACATTCCTTAAAGCTTTAAAAAGAAGAATTATTGACCCAATTGACCTTTTTACTTATGGTATAGTCGCTTTTCTAGCGGTCAAATTTTCGAATAACCATCAAAGATTAGGAGATATGTTTGCTAACACAATAGTAATTGGCGGTGAGACTTTAAGATGCATAAACTGCAATTCTAAGTTAACACTTGAAGCAAGTGAAATAATTGAGAATACCTTTCTTTGTCCTGAATGTGGAACAGAAGGCAAAATTAAAGCATAAGTTCCTACTTCTAGTACAATACATCTGAATCATATCTTCTCAAAAAGAAGTTACGAAGGAGACCTTCGTAACTAGATTTACAACGTCATGCTGAACCATGTGCTGAACTAGATTCAGTATTGATTCAGGATCTGTAGGGATTACATTTCCGAACTAACACAGATTCCGGGTCAAGACCGGAATGACGTCTTAATCTTACTTTAGTGCTTTTGTGCTTCCGTAGCTACCTAAAAATCAACCCTTCCAAACAGGCACGAATGAGCAAGCTTCGCCTCAACGTCATGCTGAACTCGTTTCAGCATCTTAAGTCAAAGACTTTGATTTACTAAACAGCTTAGGATAAAAATTAAGGCTTCACAAAGATCGCGAAATAAATTCGGGATGACGTGCTATTATTTTTGTGTCTTTGTGTTTCCGTGGCTACCAAAAATTCATCCCTTCCAAACGGGTACAAAAGAACAGGCTTCACCATACATGATTTTCTTGGCTGTTCCCATTAATTTGTTGGTAGCCAGTAAGTAAATGGAATCAGGAACGTGAATATCTCCGCATCCTTTCAAGAGTACGAATTTATCTTGGTAGGTGCTCCAGTCAAAAGCTTCTACCCTTCTTCGGTACAGTTCATGAGTGACTTCTTTTGGCGGCAAATGAAATACTTCTTCAGCAAATTGAGTGGCATAACTGGTGATCAGCATCCACGCCCACGGAGCAATTATGGCATCGGTTGTACAAAAAACGGATAGATATTTCCCTTCAAACTGAGACCAATCAAAATCTTTCAGATGTTGGCGGAAGTCTTTCTCCTTCAACAACATTTCCATATGCAGGAATTGCTTGATGTCTAACTCTGCAATTGGAGTGGCATTATGAAATAACTTAGCCAGATCTATAGTGACCAGCTTTGTATTCGCTTTTACTTTGTTGATAATTGGTTCTTGCATAGTGTACTTTTGCGAGCGGAGCGACGCAATCTCCAATTGAAGTCTATATCAGGAGATCACTTCGCTTTGCTCGTGAATGTCATTAAATACTAAAACTCTCGCCACAGGAGCAGGTTCTGGAAGCGTTGGGATTATGAAAATGGAATCCCTCTCCTTCTAAACCATCGGTGTAATCGAGTTCGGTTCCGGCCAGATACAGAAAACTTCTCATATCTACCAGAATTTTCATTCCGTTTAGCTCAAAGACTTTATCATTTTCCTGAGGTTCAACTTCGCTGTCAAAATCAAGATCATAGGTTAAGCCGGAGCAACCTCCGCTAACCACACCAACTTTCAGAAACGCATCTTTCGGCACGTTCTGTTCGGTACGAATCTCGTCGATTCTTTTAATAGCTCTGTCGCTTATGGAAATATCCATGAACTTGCCTTCTAAACTGAGATAACTTGGATTTCAGGATCAACACGTCGCACCATACTTTCGATGGCATAAAGTGTTCCTGTAGTTGCTGTAGGACAAGTTCCGCATGCTCCCTGATAGTGAACTTTCAAACGGTTTTCTTCCAGTCCCAGAACTTTTAGTCCACCACCATCAGCTAACAGATATGGACGAACTTGCTCATCCAACATCTTATTGATTTCGATCAAGCGAGGATCATCAGATTCCTGAGCTTCTTTACTTACATGAACTTCAGAATCGTCTTCCACACCCATTTGCGGTTCAGCTTCACGGATCGGAGGAGCTAATTTTCTGAGTAATTCAGACCAAACAGCTTTTCCGTCCTGCGTAACCGTCACATATTTATCAACATAATACACATTGATAACGCTGTCGATAGCAAACAAAGCAGACGCAAGATCATCGCCTTCTGCTTCCACGCTGCTCTCGAACGAACGGGTGGTTCCGTTTGTAAGCGGTTCATCCAATACAAAACGCATTGCATCTGGATTTGGAGTACGTTCTATTTCTTTAATTTTAGCCATAATGTTTACTTATTTATCCAAAAAATTCTTTTACTAATTCAATTCCATCTACCAATCTGTCGATGTCCTCTTCGTTATTATAAAACGAAATGGAAGCTCTTAACGTGCCCGGAATGTCATAATGTTGCATGATCGGTTGAGCGCAATGGTGTCCTGTTCGAACTGCAATTCCCTGCTGATCCAGAATAGTACCTGCATCGGTCGGATGAATTCCATCTAACAAGAATGAGATCACAGAAGCTTTTTTATCAGCAGTTCCTACTATTTTCAAGCCTTCGATCTGATTTAACTTCTCAGTGGCATATTCAAGCAGTTCGTGCTCTCTTTCGGCGATAGCGTCCATTCCGATCTGATTCAGAAAATCAATTCCCGAACCCAATCCAACGCCCGCTGAAATCGGCGGAGTACCTGCTTCAAATTTATGTGGTAGGTCATTCCAGGTCGTTTTTTCAAACGTAACCTTGTCGATCATATCGCCCCCACCTCTGTAAGGAGGCATTGCGTTTAGCAGATCTTTCTTGCCGTATAAAATACCAAATCCGGTTGGACCACACATTTTATGAGCTGAGAATGCATAGAAATCAGCGTCCAAAGCCTGAACATCCACTTTTGAATGTGGAACTGCTTGGGCTCCGTCGATCAATACGGGAACGTTCCGCTTATGAGCTGCTTCAATAATTTCTTCTACAGGATTGATCGATCCCAGCGCATTTGAAACATGAACAACCGCAACCATTTTAGTCTTATCAGAAAACAATTCATAGAACTTGTCCATGATGAGTTCGCCTTTGTCATTCATTGGAATGACTTTTAGCTTCGCTCCTGTTTCTTCTGCGATCATTTGCCAAGGCACGATATTCGCGTGATGTTCCATTTCTGAAACAAGGATCTCATCACCTGCTTTGAAATTCTTTCTTCCGTAGCTTTGTGCTACTAAATTGATCGAATCGGTAGTTCCGGTTGTGTAAATGATCTCTTCCAGGCTACCGGCATTGATGAAATCACGAACTTTACTTCGGGTAGCCTCGAAAGCATCGGTTGCTTTCTGACTTAAAGAATGAATGCCACGATGAACATTGGCATGTTCGTATTTGTGGTACGAGTCAATGCGATCACTAACCGATTTCGGCATCTGACTGGATGCGCCATTATCCAGATACACCAATTGTTTACCGTTTACTTCTTGTTGAAGCACAGGAAACTGAGCTCTTATTTCTTCCCAGTTGATCTTAGTTGGTATATCTGTTGTAGTATCGGGCATTTTTTTCTTTTGGGTCATGCTGAACTCGATTCAGCATCTGCAGGGAATTACTCGTTGATCTGTTTCTAACTTAAACAACGATCTGTTCCTTACAGATCCCGGATCAAGTCCGGGATGACGATTCTATTTTACTTATTATCTCTGTTCGTATATTCAATAACTTCATTCAACAGAAGCTTCTCTACTGATTCCACTTCCATGCTTTCCACACTTTCTAATGCAAAAGCGTACACTAAAAGCTCACGTGATTTCTGCTCTGTCAATCCACGACTTTGTAGGTAAAATACCTCTTCGTCCTGAAGCTGACCGATGGTTGCACCGTGTGAACACAATACATCATCAGCAAAAATTTCAAGCTGTGGTTTAGTATTTACTTTACCATTTTCGGAAAGCAATAAATTTCTGTTTTCCTGGAATGAATCGATTTTCTGTGCATCTTTAGCTACAAAGATTTTTCCATTAAAAACTGAATGTGCGCTGTCATTAACTACCACTTTGTGTAGCTGATGACTTCCTGCGTGTGCAAATCTGTGATCCATAATAGAATGCGTATCTGCAATCTGATCACCATCGATCAGCACCAACCCATCAACAGTAAAATCTACTTCTTCAGCATTCTGAATTACTCTTGGGTCGTTTCGGAACAATTTAGCTCCCAAGCAGATCGTGTATGAATGATACTCAGCGTTTTTGTCCAATATTGCAATCGGGCGAGAAACATGAGAAGCTTTCTTGCTGTCTCTTTGAATTCTTGCATGATGAACATTTGATCCCGTAAACATCTTGAATTCAGTAACAGGAACATTCAAATACTGATTATGAGCTAAACCGATATGCTCTTCAATGATCGTAGACTTAGAGAACATTTCTCCAACGTACAGCAAACGAGGAGTAGCGTAAAATGCCTTTTCAGCATCAGTAAATACATTAAGAATATGAATCGGTGTTCTAACAACGGTTTCTTCAGGAACATAAATGAATGCTCCATCCTTAAAAGCTGCATCGTTAAACGGAGCGAATACATCGTCATCATAATTTGTGATGGTTCCCAAATGCTCTTTAACAGCATTATTATCAGCGTGTGCAGCCAGGTTTCCTACTATAACATTGTTAGGAAGATCTTCTACAGAAGATAATTCTTCGTTATATACACCATTTACAAATACCAAACGGCAATTCATTGCCTCCGGTAGGTAATGATCAGAAATATCTCCAACATCAGATGCGTTGGCTTCTTCCAACTTATAAAACTGACTTTTGGTGATGGATTTCAGATCAACAAATCTCCAGTCTTCATCTTTACGAGTTGGAAATGGAGTATTTTCCAGATCTTCTCTTCCTCTTTCATTAATTGCACGAATCGCCACACTTTCAGCGCTGCTTTCCACAGAGCCTTCTATGTACGATAACATCGTGTCTCTTTGGATTACTTCACTCATTATTGAGCCTCGCCATTTAGTACTAATTCTTTTTCCAGTGCATCATATCCGTTAGCTTCTAATGCCTCAGCCAACTCAAATCCACCTGACTTGATCAGCTTTCCGCCCATCATAACATGTACATGATCAGGTTTTATGTAATTCAGTAATCGTTGGTAGTGAGTGATCATCACAATGGCATTTTCATCATTGGCAATTTTATTCACACCATCAGAAACCACTTTAAGTGCATCAATATCCAGTCCTGAATCCGTTTCATCTAAGAAAGAAAGTACAGGATTCAACACGGCCATCTGGAAGATTTCGTTCTTCTTTTTCTCTCCACCGGAAAAACCGGTATTGATAGAACGACTCAAAAATTCATCCTTCATTTCTATTACATCCAACTTCTCAGTGATGTAATCTTCAAACTCAAGCGGATCTAATTCTTCCCGATCATTTGCTCTGGCGATAGTATTGTAGGCTTCGCGAAGCAGCGTCTTGTTAGTAATACCCGGAACTTCTACAGGATATTGGAAAGCCAGAAATAGTCCTAAATGAGCTCTTTCGTCTGCATCCAATTCAGAAATGTCTTCACCTTTGAAGAGGATTTCGCCCTCGGTTACTTCATATTCCGGATGACCTGAAACTACTTTTGAAAGGGTACTTTTACCACTTCCGTTAGGCCCCATGATCGCATGGATTTCACCAGCATTAACTTTCAGGTTAACACCCTTTAAAATTTCAATGTCTTCGCCTTCTACTTTGGCGTGTAAGTTTTTAATTTCTAACACTATTCTGCTTTTTACTTTTGTTTATTTATTTAATTTCTTTTGCGAGGAGTTCCAATGCTTCGGAACGACGAAGCAATCTCACTTACCTAGCTAAATCACGGAAATTACTTCGCTCCGCTCGTAATTGGTTATCCTACACTACCTTCCAGTTTCACATCGAGCAATTTATTTGCCTCAACAGCAAATTCAAGAGGTAGTTCTTTCAATACGTCTTTTACAAATCCATTGATGATCATGGAAATAGCATCCTGCTCACTAATTCCGCGTTGCATCAGATAAAAGATCTGTTCCTCTCCCACTCTGGATGTTGTAGCTTCATGCTCAACACTACTTGTAGGGTTTTCTGATGAAATATACGGGAAAGTATGAGCTCCACATTCTTGTCCGATCAACATAGAATCACAAACTGAGTAATTCTTAGATCCGGTTGCATTCTTGGAGATTTTCACTTCTCCACGGTAACTGTTGTTAGACTGTCCGGCCGAAATACCTTTAGAAATGATCGTGCTCTTGGTGTTTTTACCTAGATGGATCATTTTTGTACCGGTATCAGCTTGTTGCCTTTTTGTGGTAACAGCTACAGAGTAAAATTCTCCTACTGAGTTATCTCCTTTTAAGATCACAGATGGATATTTCAGCGTTACTGCGGAACCCGTTTCCAGCTGAGTCCAGGAGATGTGAGAATTCTTTCCTTTACAAATTCCTCGTTTAGTTACGAAGTTATAGATACCACCTTTTCCATCTTCATCACCGGAATACCAGTTCTGGATGGTAGAGTATTTAATATCTGCATTATCCAAAGCAACAAGCTCAACAACTGCTGCGTGTAATTGATTCTCGTCATACATCGGAGCCGTACAACCTTCTAAATAGCTTACGCTTGCTCCTTCTTCTGCTACAATCAATGTTCTTTCAAACTGACCTGATTCCATATTGTTGATACGGAAATAAGTAGAAAGCTCCATCGGGCATTTCGTATTCTTAGGGATGTAGCAAAACGATCCGTCAGAAAATACTGCTGAGTTCAATGCGGAGTAAAAATTGTCTCTCACAGGAACAACTGAAGCTATGTACTTTTTAACTAATTCCGGATGTTCTTTAATAGCTTCTGACATTGAGCAAAAGATTACTCCTGCTTCCGCTAATTTCTCTTTGAACGAAGTAAAAATAGAAACGCTATCGAAAACGGCATCAACTGCTACGCCTGATAGCATTTTTTGCTCTTCCAATGGAATTCCAAGTTTTTCATAAGTCTCACGGATGTTCGGATCTACATCATCCATGCTATCCAATTGAGGCTTTTTCTTTGGAGCTGAGTAATATAAAAGGTTCTCAAAATCCGGGCTTTTATATTCTGCATTGAACCAATCCGGCTCTTCCATTTCTTTCCAGGCATGATACGCTTTAACCCGGAATTCTGTCATCCATTCCGGTTCTTCCTTGCGTGCAGAAAGTTCTCGAACGATTTCTTCGCTGATACCTTTAGGAAAATCTTCATACTCAACATCAGTTGTAAAGCCATACTTATACTCTTCGCCGATCATCGACTCAAGTTCTTTTACACCGTCGCTTAATTCTTCACTCATGTACGTCTTAAATTTTATCTTGATTTACGTTGATTTAACCATCTTTAACAGCTACTCATTCAACGTTTTATATGCTTATTTAGATTCTTTCCAAAGATACAAAATATACTCTTCAGTACTAAATTAGATGTGATTGAGAAAGTTTATTGGAGGGATAGACACCGCTGGAATATTGAATCACGAATATTCAATATTGAAGTGCTGTAATTGAGATCTTATTTATTCTGAGAAATAGAACCCTAATTTACTACCAGATATAGAAAACCAAGGACTGAAGCCATTTAGCTTATGTTCTTTATAATATTCTCGTACATAAGCCAGCATGAGATTTATCCCTGCGAGTTAAAAAGTTCAACATCAATTACCCATCAAAGAACATACACAGGCTGTATTCACAATATCATCCCACTCACAACCACGGGAAAGATCCATCATAGGTTTTGCCAGTCCTTGTATGATCGGACCTGTGGCCGTTGCACCTGCTAAACGTTCGGTAATCTTGTAAGCAATATTCCCTGCATCCAGATTCGGAAAAATATATACATTTGCATTACCGGCTACTTCTGAGTTTGGAGCTTTTCGTTTTCCTACGGATTCAACAAAAGCAGCATCAAATTGGAGCTCTCCGTCAACAGCAAAATCTATATTGTATTCTTTCAATTTCTCGAAAGCTTGCTGAACCAGATCCACCCTTTCGTGTTGTGCGCTCCCTTTAGTACTGAATGAAAGCATGGCAACTTTAGGTTCAGCTCCTGTTATTAATTTGTGGGAAACAGCAGAATCAAAAGCTATGGTAGCCAGTTGATCTGAAGTGGGATAAGGAACGACCGCACAATCTCCGTATGAAAATACTCTCCCATCCGGAAAACTCATCAGGAAAATACTGGAAACAACGTTAGAGCCTTTTTTAAGTCCAATGGTTTGGATGGCGGCTTTCAAGACATCTCCGGTAGTTGAAACTGAGCCGGCAACACAACCATCAGCATATCCCGTTGAAACCAAAGAAGCTCCAAAGAACAATGGGTCTTTGACTATTTCTATAGCTTGTTCTTCGGTGATGCCTTTATGCTTTCTTTTCTGATAAAAAGCTTCTGCAAATTCCTCTAATTTTTCATCAGTTTCAGGATCAAGAACTTCAATCTTATTTGACTCGAAATTCGAATCTTTATTTTTAAGAAGAATAACATCAGCTAAACCTTCATCCTGAAGAAATTGAGCAGCTTTAATTACCCGGTCATCTGAAGAACGCGGTAAAACAATTCTCTTTGTATTTGAAGAAGCCTTTTCTCTTACGATTTGAATGATATCCATTTTTACGCTACCAGTAAAAAAATTGAAATTGAAGCTAGTGCCAAACCGAGCCATTGTCTTGTTTCAGGTCTATCCTTCCAAAAAATCACTCCTATAAACGTTCCCACAAAAACAATACTCAAATTAACCAACGGAAAAACTACGGAACCCGGAATCTCTTTAAGCGCCAACAATATAAAATACGAGGAATATAAATTCACGACTCCGAGTATTACTCCGTAAATCAATTCTTTAACTTTGAAATTGAATTGGTTGCGAAGTATCAACACCACAGACCCCGTAAGAAAAGCAAAAAAGAACAATGCTGACAGAAACTGAGATTCATTGAAGAACATGGAAAATTCCTGTTCGAAAACTTTAAGCCCTGAATCAGTTATTCCCGAAATAAAGAAAAGCAGAACAGGTAACACAGCAAATTTGAGTTGTACTTTTCTATCTTTTTTAAATGAAGGAACTAACAATATCAGAGAAAGAAAAGATAAAAGTATTCCCAGAATGAGACCGGTAGTAACGTCCTCATTATAAATCACTAAACTAAGTAAAATTGGAAATACGAGTGACATTCTCATAGCAGCTATACTGATTCCCATGCCATTTTTATCAATACTTTTACTGTAGATCATGAAATTGGCAATGAACAGAAACCCAAGAATGGCAGAATGAAAAAGAATAGGAATTAAGCCTGTCTGCTCTTCAAAACCATTCCAATCGGTCGAAAAAAAACTAATTACAACAGCAACCAGATAATTGATCACCAGTACATTTAAAACTCTAAGCGAACGTACTTCAACCAGTTTTAACACCTGAGCTACAGACAGAGAAAAAAGAGCGCTTAAGGTGAGAAAAAGAAATCCCATTAGTCAATAAGGCTTAGCGAATCACTTCCGAAAAAACGAATATCCTGAGCAGAATTGAATATACTTCTGGAAGTGAAAGAAACATTTCTATCCAGATAGTTCTTTATTTCTCCCCAATTAGTATTAAGGTTTTTGATTGCATCTGCTAAAAAATAAGTGAATATGGAGTGTCTTTTTTGAACTCCGTTAGGTTCCGCATAAAGATAAGATCTCTGATTGGTATTTGAAGAGAATACTACGGTTGAATTAGGCACCTGAGTGGTAATGGTGGCAGCCAGCAGAGGCAACGCGTCTTCATTGGATGAACCATTAATAAAGTCTATATCTGCAATTATTGAAAGCTTTTGAACAGGAAGATTAGCAAATCCATCTAACATAGAGTTTAAATCGATTCTTGAAGCGGAACTATCAGTTGTTGTACCTAAGAAATAAACCTTATCTGTTCTTGGATCTATTTCAGCATATCCATTCAGATATACCATCAGGTCTACCTGGCGGTTATTAATTCTAGAAACCAAACGATTAAAACCATTTACAGCGGTTTGATTTCCTGATATATCCTGAAACTTAATAGTTTGTGCAGGGGCTATTCCTAAAGCATCGTTCATATATTTTTCCATCAACTGTCCATCACGATGTGCATATGCTTTTTCAGGTAATTTACCCTCATAACTTTGGTTAGCGATTATGAAAGCCCATCTGCTTCTGTCCTCTTCAGAAAGATTAGGAATATCTCTTTCAACGTCTACACTTCCGAACGGTACATTTGGAATGGCTACTACGGACAATTCGCGTGAAAACTGAGAAGGACGCCAAATAATATCAACATCACTTGCAGAGACCCAATTTTCTGATATTCCGTAAAGTACTTTGATCCAGTCTTCCTGTGATTCAACTAACTTCAACTGACTACCCTGTGCAAGATCGGTGAGAATATTCCCTGAACTTATACGAGCCTGATTTCTTAATGCTGTTACCGTGGTTCTAACTACTACAAACGGATCGAATATTGACTTTATGGGAACTTCATAACTATATAAGCTATCATTAAAAGTAATATTAACATCTAAACTTATATCTTCCTCTCCCGGAAAAATATCAGGGTTTAATTCCTCTAAAAAATTGATCGAGAAACTGCTGTTTGCGATTTTTAAATTTGATTTCTCAACCAGATTCTGATTTTCATAACTAATAGTATAGGCGACTAATTTTTCAGTATCTACGGTAGCATCTAAAGTATCCGTATCAATAAAAACTCCTGTTTTCCTTAGTAAACGTGTTTCTCCGGTTGGTTGAGGTTCTCCGGTTGGTTTCATGTTCAAAAAAGAAATTCCCATTAAAGCAGTGCTTGCTCCTAATAATGCGATTTGTTGACCTTTTTTGTTGGGATCAGAGAATTCAAGAGCCGTATACCCTCCTAAAGCTGACGCTCCTATTCCCAAAGCCACATATCCTAATCTTGGACGGTATTTTTGTATATACCTATCCGTTTTAACTCTTTGAGCATATTCAAATGTATTTGCAGCTTTAAGTCGGAATTGAGCTACAGGTAATTCAGGGGAAACAGATCCTACTTTTTGAAGAAATAATTTTGAATCAAGTAATTTATAATCTCCACGATCAACTTCTTCCTGGCTTTCTACGATCCAGGTTGTGGTAGAACATGCCATTATAAAAACAGCGTAAACAAGAAAAATAATTTTATAAAAGTTACTCATTATGCTTATGCCCAGGGAGTTTGCTTTGATGTAATTGCAATTTTAGCTGCATCAATAGCGATTACAAGCTCTTCATTTGTTGGAATAACATATACATCGGTTCCAGAATCTTCCGAACTTATCAAAGGGTTCTCTGATGACAATTTATTTTTGGTTTCGTCAATCACAATGCCAAACGAATCCATACCGGAAAGTATTTCAGACCGTATCAAAGAAGAATTTTCACCAATACCTCCTGTAAATATTATAGCATCCACTCCATTCATACTTGCAATGTACGATCCGATATATTTCTTAGCACGATAACAAAATACATCTATTGCTTCTCTGGATCGTTTGTCACCGTCCTCCGCTTCATCAATCAAGTCTCTCATATCTGCGGCATAACCACTGAGTCCTAGCAAACCACTATGTTTGTTTAAAAGTGCATGAACATTAGCCAAAGATAACTCCTCTTTCTCTATGAGGTAGAATAAGATAGAGGGATCAAGATCTCCTGAGCGGGTTCCCATTACCAAACCTTCAAGCGGAGTAAACCCCATACTTGTATCAATTGATTCTCCATCTTTAATGGCTGTGATAGAAGCTCCGTTTCCTAAATGACAGGTAATAATTTTTGAACCCTTCTTTTCAACATTCGCTAACTGGTAATATTTCCTGCTCACATAATAATGCGAAGTTCCATGAAAACCGTATCTACGTATTTTGTATCTACGGTATAGTCTGTTTGGAATTCCATATAAGTAAGCTTTTGAAGGCAAAGTCTGATGAAAAGCAGTATCAAAAACGGCTACATGAGGAACATCAGGCAAATGTTCTTTTGCTGCTTTTATTCCTTGTAAATTTGGGGGATTGTGTAACGGAGCGATATCAAACGCCTCCTGAATAGCTTCTTCCACATCTTCATCGATAAGAACAGAATCTTTGAATGTTTCACCTCCATGAACAACCCTGTGTCCTACCGCTTCAATTTCATCCAATGATGACAGATAATCATTATCCGCATCAACAAGAAGTTCCATTACAGTTTTAAGGGCAACAGTGTGATTATCGAGAGCGAGAGATTTTTTTACCGGCTTCTCTCCTTTCCATTCCTGTCTGATGATAGAGGTAACGGCTCCAATTCTTTCCACTAATCCTTTACAAAGCGTTTCTTTGTCTTCAGTATGTATTAATTGATACTTTATGGAAGAGCTGCCACAATTTATTACCAGTACTTTCATATTACAAAGAAATGACTGCTCCGAATCCTATTAGATTTCGGAATTCAAAATTTGATTTCCCCGCATCAGGTTCTGATATCCAGAAAGGCACTTCATATCTGATAGCAAAACCTCGGGGTTTACCCAGAAAATCCGGAATATTGAGTGAAAATTGAAGTCCTAATCCGGCATCAATCAGCAAAGGGTTACCTTCAAAAACAGTACCTGCATCCATAAATAAATAGCTTTTTAGAAAAACAAACTCCCCAATAATTCCCTCATTAAGAGAGTTATTAATAGGGTTCGGAAATTCCAGTTCAGAGTTAAACGCTAAAATTGAATTAAAACCACCGGCTGTTAGATCAGAAAATTGAGTATTAGTATACCCTCTCAAATTCCCACTTCCTGAAACCTGAGCAAATCCGTCATTCAGCCAGTTCGTAGGAATGGTCCCTTTCGCCCTACTTACCCCATTTCCAAGCCACTGTATTGGTTGAGCATAGCCGGCTGTATATAAATATTCAGGGGTGGCATTTTCAGAAGTAAATCCTCCGAAAAATCTTAATCCAATCGTAAAACTGCTATTTAAAGGGTAAACATCCCATGCCTCTACATTTAGTACTGAAAAAGAAGTGCTTGAGGGATTCACATTTTGTTGAAAGCTTAGATTGGTTTCAAATATATTATCTTCGGATTCATTATGTAATATAAAGTTCGCTCCAAGTAAAGATTTCCAACTTGATGACCACTGAATTGGATAAGGACGGTAATCAACGTCAAACATTTTTTCCTGGTTGTACGATAATGCTATTTCTTTATATCTGAGCTCATTGAAACCGTCCTGCCATCGTTTATTGAATTGAACTGAATGCCTTGCAAAACCTGTTCTTATACTTGAAATAATCTGAAAACTACCCTCTTCTCCAAATTCTGAAATTGATTTTACAGGTTCTGTAAAGCTCAGATAATAGGAAACCGGGTTTTCCGGTATATTGGTACCAAACCAGATTCCGGCATCAAGTCGGTGAGGACCGTCTTTAAAAGAACCTTCATGTTCTCCCAGTACTCTTATTCCAAGTCTCACTCCATCCTCACTGTTATACCAAACATCCGGAGCCGGAGTAAATCTATACTTTCCATAGTCTTCCTGAGCAAAAATTGCAGTGCTGAACACACCCAGTAACATTACTGAGAAAAAAAACTTAGTCATTTCAAATCTATGATCCATTCCGGAAGAATTTGTTGGTTGATCAGAATATCATCTATCAGTCGGATAAGTCTTTTTTGTTCCGGCCAGTGAATATACTCATTGATTTCATCAGCTTTAACCCATAGATAGCCTGAGTGTTCTTCATCCAGTGTAATAGTTTCATCATTACATGTTAATTTAGCGGCAAAAGCCGGAATTTTATGAATGGAATCTGTTTTATGTTCATAAAATGAGTTTACTGATGGAATGGTCCAGAACATGATTGGTTGCGCTGATATTTCTTCACTGAGTTCCCGTAAAGCCGCTTGCCAGTATGTTTCACCTTCTTCAACTTTACCACCAACCATACGCCATTGATTGGCATATATCTTTTCTGAGGAACGCTTTAAGATCAAAAACTCAACGTTCCCGCCATTTATTCTGTAAGGATATACATCTATGAGTTTTTTCTTCAAAGCCGGTTGTTTAGATTTCTATTTTCTTGATCTCTAACTCTAATTCGCCTGCAGGAACTTTTACCTGAACCACATCTCCTACTTCTTTTCCTACTAAGGCTTTTCCAATCGGGGACTCTATAGAAATCTTCCCGGCCTTAAAATCAGCTTCGTTGGGTGATACCAAAGTATACTGCATCTCTTTATTCATCTTTTTATTCAGGATAGTTACTTTGGTCAATACGCGAACTTTAGAAAGATCTAGTTCCGATGCGTCGAGCACCCTTGCATTTGCAAGAATATCTTCAAGTTTTGTAATACGATCTTCCATATGTCCCTGAGCTTCTTTAGCAGCATCGTATTCTGCATTTTCACTTAAATCACCTTTAGCACGTGCTTCAGCGATATCTTCTGCAACTTCTTTTCTGCCTCTTGTTTTAAGGTCTTTTAGCTCTGCGTCTAGCTTATCATACCCTTCTTGTGACAAATACTGGATCTTACTCATGATCTACTTTTTTTCTTTGGTTTCTGAAATAAAAAGAAGAGCGCACCTTCCGGCTGCTCTTCAACCAATCTAAAATAAGGGTAAAAGGTCTGTTTTTCTAGTTTTAATTCGAAACAGTTGTCGCTGAATTATGAGTTGTGCTATTATCTGAATTTTTGAGGAAAACGACTGCCATAATAAAAGATATCAAAATCAATACAGAACCGGTTACAAAAGCAGCACCGGGAAGCTCAAATGGTGCTGAATCAGAAGTGAAATATCCAAACAATCCCGTCATCATAGGCGGACCGAAAATAGCCGTGAAACTTATCAGACTTGTAAGTGCACCTTGTAATTCTCCCTGTTGATCGTCAGGTACTTTATTTGATATAATACCCTGAATAGATGGAGTTGCCAATCCTCCTAAACAGAAAGGAACAATCATTAACATCAGAATTAACCCGGATGGAGCAAAGGCAAACCCGAGAAAACCTAAAAAATACATTATTAACCCGAAATAAACGGATTTAACTTCGCCTATTTTTGGGATTACTATTCTTGTTAATCCTCCCTGTACTACAAAAACACTAACGCCAACTACACCAAGGCTGATTCCAACCATTGCCTCGTTCCAGTCAAATTGCAACATGGTAAAATAGGTCCAGGTACTTTGTGTGGCATGCCCTGATAAATAGATCAATCCAAAAATAAGTATCAGCCCTCCTATTCCGGGGAATTGTTTCAGGTGTTTCAATGCTCCTAAAGGATTAGCTCTTTTTATATCAAATTTCCTTCTTTTTTCAGGGGGTAAAGATTCGGGCAGAATAAAATATCCATAGAGAACATTGACTAAAGTTAGGCCTGCAGCCGCAAAAAAGGGAACTCTGGCTCCGTATTGACCAAGCAATCCCCCGACTACAGGACCAATAATAAAACCTAAACCAAATGCAGCCCCGATCAATCCGAAATTCTGTGCTCTCTTTTCCGGTTCGCTCACATCAGCAATATAAGCACTAGCAGTAGTATGACTTGCTCCCGTGATTCCGGAGATCAGTCTTGCAACAAAAAGCCAGAAAATATTCGGTGCAAAGCCTATCAAAAGGTAATCTATACCGAATCCTAAAAGTGAAAATAAAAGTACCGGTCTTCTTCCAAAACGATCACTTAAACCACCGATCACCGGAGCAAACACAAACTGAGTAAAGGCATACACAAACATCAGCCATCCACCATATATTGCGGCTTCGCTGAGTCCTTCTCCTGTTAGTTCTACAATTAATGACGGGATCACAGGTATAATGATTCCCAGACCAATTACATCGACCAAAACTGTAATAAAAATAAAAGTAAGTGCCGCTTTTTTGGGCTTTTGAATCATAGAACCTCAAAAATTTGTCCAATGATATGAGTTTATTTATCGAATTGATATCCAATATTCCTTAGTTTCTGTTCTATAATCCAATTGTTTTAAAATGACCAAAAAACTAACTACCAAAGAAATTCTTGAAGAAAACCTGTCTCAAAAGCCACCGGCTAAATTAGCTGAGGTAAAAGTGATTCTTCATAATATTAGAAGTCTGCATAATGTTGGCTCTGTATTTCGTTCTTCGGATGCCTTTGGAATTTCTGAATTGATACTTACCGGATACACTCCCACTCCTCCCCGGCCGGAAATCAATAAAACAGCCATTGGTGCTGAAGAATTTGTTGAATGGAGACATCTTGAAACGGCTACTGAGATCATTGAATTACTCAAAGAAGATGGATATTCCATTTTAGGGATGGAGCAGACTACAGGAAGTATCTCCCTTAATAAGCTTGATGTTAATAATTACGATAAGATCTGTCTGGTGATGGGAAATGAGGTCACCGGAATTGATTCCGAAATTCTCGAATTGATGGATGAATTTGTAGCTATCCCGCAGTTTGGACAAAAGCATTCCTTAAACGTTTCGGTAGCAGCTGCCGTGATGTTATATGCTTTGTTGGAGAAATTGAGTTAAGTCATATTATTAATCTGAACTCAGATCTCTTACTTGATGAAGATCATCAAATTGAATCCAAGGACTGAAGTCCTTTCTAGCTTATGTTCTTGCAACAACGTCAAATTGTATCTGCACAATCTGTTTTATCTGTGTTCTATCTTTTCAGTTTTGAATTTAGTTGTATTTCAGTCGATGCTAATATTAAAATTAAATATTAAACTGATTCCCCTATTTCCTTGTTAGACAAATAGAACAAAGAAAATTTAATTTAACTACATAAAATGAGCTTAAAAGAAAAGACAATCAGCGAAGTGGAAAACAGAATCGAAAAAATTGAAAGAGCTATAGCTAAAAACGGTGTTGGTTCAAGTTACCTGTCAAAAGCTGAAAGAGTTCAGAGAGATGTGAACATTGGGCTGGCTTTAGGTGGACTGGCTTTAATTGCCGGAGCAACGGCATGGGCTTTGTTATCAAATAAAGAAGACTAACCCAAACATTTGAAATTAAAGAGGCGATAAACAAAATTATCGCCTCTTTTTTTGGTTAAGCTATCATAGAATTGATAGATTTAACCATTCTCTTTGCCATTGTCTCCTCTTCTATATAAGATAGATTCTTCTTCATCTTATAAATTTCCAGATCTAAATATTGTGACTTTGAATCTGAAAACTGAATCCTTAAATAGGCTACATACTTGAATTCTGATGTCTCCTCTTCAACTTCTTGTATATGCAATCTGCATTTTGAACATTGGGTTAAATCATATGACTCTTCAACAAATTTGGTCTTGTCTTTTTTGATGTAAACCAATTTTTTTAGCTTGGTATCCAAACTAAGGGCATATATTTGTTGAAAAACCTCAGATTTGTCAATATTCAGCTTCTCTTTTCGAGCAAATGAGTTTAACTCTTTTAAAGTCTTTGCTGCCTTTCTTTTATTTATTTGATCGATACTTACAGGAATAATAAATGCCAACAGTGCGATTACTGTTATAATTAATGAACTTAAATCGAATTTCATTTTTGATATAATTTTAGATAATAGTGACATACCGACACATTGATCCATAGGATTCATCGGTATTAATTAAAAAAGTATGGTTGAACTGAATGTTCAGATTGTCACTCTTCTACAGAAAGGAATGGAATGGATATATCATTTTTTTAACAGATAAGCCGACGTCAATTTGATTGGTTGAGACTATGAATGACTCGGTATTATTTGGATATGAAGTCCTGCTTTGGGCTTCTCTTGACAATTGGTCATCTAATTTCTCAGAAACTTCCGGCTTTAGAATTCTAACTGAAAAGGAAAAATTAGCCTCTGCACTAAAAAGCAAAAACGGATTATAGATTCCATTCGCAGGAATTCCGGAATCAGTCCCGGCTGTCGCTGTTTCAACAAGCTTGATCTGATCTGCTTTAGAAGCTGAATAATCTGATTGTACCAGAGATGGCAAAGCAACCAGAACGGCCAGAAAGAATATGTTTGCGAATTTTTTCACAACTGAAAGATACAGCTTTAAAAGATTGAAGTTAGTTTAATTCTGTTAAAAGCGGATGGAGAGCCAAACAAAAGCTTCTTAGAAATACATAAAGTAAACCATCAAAATAGCAGTCATATTATACACTCCATGTGCAACAATTGAAGCTGTTAATCTTCCTGTAGCCACAAAAAGAATGGTGTAAGCAACGGTTGGAACTAAGATATCTAGCCAACCAAGTGCATCAGCCGGAAGATGTCCCAAGCAGAAAAACAGAATGGAAACTACTGACGCAGTCCAAATTCCGGTTTTAGGATTCTGGAACATGCTTTTCATCTCCGTAATGAAATAACCTCTGTTGTAAATTTCTTCCGTAATGCCTCCGCCTATCACACCGAGTGCGATGTAAGAAAGCAATCCAATTATTGTTCCGTCCATCATTGAAACCATGTGCGTTACATCTGCCCGATCAGCTCCTCCGGTTGAAGGTATTAACAAAAAGAATTGAATGACAGTCCAGGTTAATCCTACTATTAAACCAAGAATAGAATCCTTTTTCCATTTAGAAAAATCCCAGCCAATATCTTTAAAACTCTTCCCTGTTTTCTTTAAGGAGAATTTTATGAACAACGAAACGGTGATCACCTGAAACAGAGCCATGAACAGAAGATTGATCCCGATCTTCCCGCCATTGATTTTGGTAACTCCAAAGAACACATCCGGGATTACAAACAAGGCAAACCCAAACATGATCGTATATATGAAAAGGGAGATTTGCTTGGGTCGGCTTAGAGGAGAATCGCTCACTAGGTAAATATTGATTTATTTAGATTTGGAGCTGACTACGAAAGGAAGTGGATTGAGTTTCGTAGTAGATTTTATTTAGTAAAACAGCCTTTTCAAGCCCTTCAGAGTGGGAGCCGTTATTTTTTATTCCGTAGAGGAGCTAAAATAGATAATTACGAATCTTACTATAGCTTTTTGAATGATAGAATATTATTAAAGGTTCTAGTTAATGATTTTAAACTCGTTGATTGTATTATCTAAACTACTACTCTTTTGAATAACATCATTCTGTTTCTCTCTATAGCTATTGCTGCTTTTTTTACGGTTTATGGTATACAGTGTTTTAAGTCACAATTTATGATTGAGGAGTTTCGTCGTTACGGTATGAGTGATAATCTTCGTAAACTAACCGGAACTCTTCAATTGGTTGGAGCAACCGGGCTTCTGATAGGATTGTATTTAAATATCGTAGGTTTTCTTGCTGCGGTTGGTCTCAGTCTAATGATGTTAGTCGCCTTCGGTACACGAGTAACTATTCGTGATTCAGTGAATCAATCATTACCAGCATTCTTCTTTATGATTCTGAACGGCTATTTAGCTTATAACTATTTACTACTTTTACTCTAATCAGTTTACAAAAGCGCAATTGCTAATGATAAGGCTAAGAAGGTAAAAGCCGGAAAAGATTTTTTTAAGGGATCTTTTACTTTGATATGCATACCTACAGCTCCAAGCATTAGAAAAGCAATTCCATACGCTGCATAGATTTCTAATTCTGTATAGTAGATTGAGGCTAATAAAGCGACTGCCAATAATATTTTCAGACTGCCAACAGTCCACATAAACCATTTTGGTAATCCGTAGGCTTTGAATTCTTCTTCCAAATTATCTGCATCTCCTCCTCTCCAAGTAGTTTTTTTACTGGACCGTAACAGCCAGACATTCAAAATACTAAGTCCAACGACGAGCTTAAATGCGATGATAAGATATTCCATATGGCAGGTAAATTTTTTGCGAAGTTAGAGATTAAAAGCTGATTAAGTAATGAACTACTATAAATGATTATTTACAACCTTTTTTTAACCAATTATGAATAATATAAAAAGGAATTAATGGAGATTCGTTCACTAAGTAACTATTAATTATTTTGAGGTTGGAGCGGACTAAGAAAGAAATGGATAGGATTTCGGAATTGCTGAAATGATATCTAAATTTTGATCATTCCTTCGCAGGCAGGAATCCGGATCTTTATAAAACTAAAAGCTACTTGTACTATCCGGATCTCAGGCATTCGCCTTGAGATGACATGGCTTTAGTTAGGGCTTCCTGAGCTTTAGAAAATAATTCTGTGTTAGTAGATACTGAACGAGATCGAATGGAAGTCAGGAGACTTCCCGAGCTGTTACTTTTAAGTCACCGCTATCGCTTAAGACTTAAAAGATCTTGGGTAAACTAATTCCTTTTCTTATATGCTATAAAATTTTGATGGTGCTTATTGTAATCTTCTCCCAATACTGAATTATCATACCCAATGACCGAAAGAGATTTTATCGCTTCAGCACACTGAAGATTTAAAATAGAATTTAGTGTTCTAATATTTGTCTTCAGAACGTCTCCAGAAACTGTCTGAAACTTCTTAAACTTAATAGTTTTCCTGTCGATTAAATGTGAAAGTGAATGATCTGAATAGCTAAAGTGAGAGCCGTGATTATTTAAATACTCACGAATATTCCTGAAGTGCCCTTCAATTTCCTTACCAATATTTCCAGCTGATGGTAAATCATTTTCAATTGCTTGTTTCACACGTTCTGTATCTAAGTTGAAATACACCATCAGCTCGTATGCTTCAATCATATTTCGGAGAAGTGTGCTACCATCTTGAGCTAAACCATCTAAGGTTAGACTGTAAAGAGCATGACCATAGTTTTTTGCCTTCACAGTTGTGAAACCAAAAATTCGTGAGAAATCATTTTCAATGTTCTTCTGATGGATGTCGATACATTTATCGAGGTAACTAAAACTCTTTTCTAAATAATTCTTCGATTCTGAAAGATCCGTTTCAAGTAACTCTTTCGATTTTTCTCTTGTTTGCCAGAACATGACGGATTTTAGTTTACCTAACAAATTATTTACTATCACTTCATCTCGATAAAATAAACAAAATCAGCTAAAAAGCACCTAATCCCTTAAACCAGTTTACCGAGCTATCCATCTGTCGGGCTTTGCACGGCTGATGGAGTTTAGCTAAGAGGAAAGAAATTTAACTTGATAAAGGAATCAGAACCTTGTTCAAGTCTCCATCACCCCGCTTTCAGCGAAATGATGGAATATAAAGAACTACACCAACTCCTCTATCTTCCCATAAATCATATCCAATTCCTCTTCGGTTACACAATACGGTGGCATCAGGTACAACACATTGCCCAGCGGACGAAGTAACAATCCATGATCCACGCATTCTTTTTTAATGCGTGCTGCTACAGAATTCAGATATCCACCCTCTTCTTCGTTGATGATGTCCATTGCGGCAATTGTTCCTTTAACCCGGAATTTTTCCAATCGAGGATGATCAGCCAGCTTTTCCAGATGTTTGGTGTGAATGGCTTCCATTCCTTTGAAAACCGGAGCATTTTCTCTCAATAACTTCCAGGAAGCAATCCCGGCAGCACAACCCAATGGGTTTCCGGTATAACTGTGTCCGTGCCAAAACGTTTTTATCGGATCGGAAGAATTGAAGCTTTCGTAGATCTCATCACTGGAAACGGTAACCGAAAGTGGCATAAATCCACCGGTAATTCCTTTACTCAGGCAAATGATGTCAGGCTGAACCTGTGCTCGTTTACAAGCAAAATAGTCGCCCGTGCGACCAAATCCCGTCATTACTTCATCAAATAACAATAACGTATCAAACTGTCGGTTGCTCCAATGCACTTTTTGTAGAAACTCTTCAGAACACATACGCATTCCTCCCGCACCCTGCACCAGAGGCTCCATCAGAATTCCGGCGTACTTTTCCGGATATTTGGTTAACAGACCTTCTAATTCTTCAATAACGGCATCTTCTTTGTTTGCCCGGTTTTCATCACCGATCCAAGTTTCCGGATATGGAATTACTTCCACATCAAACATCCAGTCTTTGAATACATCGGTGAAGAGAGAACGTTCTCCGGCCGACATTGCCCCTAACGTATCTCCATGATAAGCGCCTTCAAAGCAAATAAAAGTCTTTCGCTCCTGACCAATATTCTTCCAGTACTGATAGGCGATCTTCATCCCTACTTCAACTGCAGTTGATCCATTATCAGAAAAGAATACCTTGTTCAAATTCTTTGGCAGTTCCTGAGTAATTAGCTCCGAAAGTTGTTCGGCTGGATCGTGTGTAAATCCGGCAAATATCACGTGTTCAAGCGTTTTTGCCTGTTCATAAATGGCTTTCGCAATATCAGGATGGGAATGTCCATGCATATTCACCCACCAGCTGGAAATACAATCCAGAACCTCTCTTCCGTCTTCTAATGTGAGATAAGCTCCCTTTCCACTTTTAACTTTAAGAGGCTCAGGTGCATCTTTGATGATCGTAAATGGGTGCCAGACGTTTTGCATAGAATTAATTAAGAATGAAGAATATAAAATTAGGAATAAGTGCCCTATCAAGGGTTATTCCTAATTTTATATTCCTAATTAAAAGTTTGTTTAAAAGCTAGATTTAAAGATTCTGATGAAATCTTCTCCAAAGGCTCTATCTCAAATACAGGCACATTACCAAACTTTTCAATGGTTTCTTTGTTGGATGCATGTTTTTCGCCATTCAGGACTACTCCAAAAACTTCAATTCCGCGATCTCTGAGTGCTTTTAGTGATAATAATGTGTGATTAAGCGTTCCCAGACTACTTCTTGCTACCAATAAAACCGGAAGTTTCAAACGCTCGATGATATCCAAAACAGTGTTCTCCCAATTTATCGGGACGATCAGACCGCCGGCTCCTTCTACGATCAAATGCTTTGTTTCATACTCAGGCAACTCAAAATCATTCAGGGAAATCGTAACTCCGTCTATGTCTGCAGCGGCATGAGGACTCATCGGCGTTTCCAATCGGTATCTTTCCGGAATAATCCTTGATTGATCCGCATCGGAAACTCTTTGTACAAATTCAGTATCCGTTTCTTCATCCAATCCCGCCTGAATTGGTTTCCAGTAGGTTGCATCCAATGCTGACATCAGCATGCCTGAAATCAATGTTTTACCAATTCCGGTGTCCGTTCCTGTTACAAAAAATTCTTTCGGAAATTCCATTATAGATCCTTTTTAGCTGCTAAATAAACTACATGCCATTTTACTTTAACTTCGTTTGAAATCTTCTCATCCCAAAACTTAGTTAATAATCTTAACTGTTTAGCAGTTAATTGTTTACCTGTTTTTGATTTTCTCACACCAATCTCTTTCAAGTGTTTGAAAAAGTCTAAAGATTGATCGAATTCCTGGAAAAGATCATTCTCATAATAGTCTACCTGAACCGGATTCATTGACAGCTTAATTACTACTTCCTCTACATCAGGAAATGCATTGGCTGTAAATGGTAATCCAAGTTCTAAACAATTAGAATACCATTCCTCAAAAGTATGATTTCCTGGAAAAGCACAGAGCAGAAGTCCGCCGGGAACTAATAGCTTACTCAGGTTTTCTAAACCGATTGAGGTGTCCTTAAACCACTGAGCCGCAAAATTACTTACAATCAGACTATATCTTGGTTCAGATTCAGAAATATCATCAACATTCAATGTTTGAAAAGAGACCGAATCATTAAGCAAACCTTTCTCCCTTAACTGATTCTCGCAAAACGACAGCATTCCCGGGGCCAGATCAGTAATGAGCTTATTTCGATCCGGAAATTCTTTGATGATCTGTTCCGACAAAAATCCAGTACCGCAGCCTACTTCCAGAATATCTCCGGCAGGAAGCGTGTCTTTCCAGGGCAATAGCGATGAAATAAGTCCATCAGCTACTTTTTTCTGAATCTCAGCCTTTTGATGATATTTTTCAGCAGCTTCTGAGAACGTATCGGCTATACTTTTTGATGAAATAGTTTGTTCAGCGGTTATTTTCATAGCGCTCAAAAATAGGAATGATTGAGCACAGATACGACCAACAATCTTGTGGATTTATGAACGGCAACGCGTGACCTTCATTCTCAAAAATCTTAACGAATTTCTTATTGTAATGCCCTTTAAGCATGTTTTCTCCTCTGGGCTTTAAGAGAATCTTATCTTCTGCACTGTCGATGGCAACCATGGTAGAACCAAAATCGAGATCTATGAGCGGAAATCGAGTGTTTCGGAGTGCCTTTAAGTCTTCTAACAGCAGTTCTTTGTTAAGTCCTGTAGGAATCACCGATTTGTATTCCGAGGGATGGAAACAGTTTTTATAAAAATTACTCAGAACATATTCGGAATTAGCTTCAAAACCTTTGATCATGGCTTCAAGACCTTTTTTGCTGATAGCATTCAAACTTTTACTCTCAGGATGAAAATCACCAAAACCGTTAAATATCACCAGCAGATCTGCTTTACTAAGTACCGCTGCATTGCTCCATTGCAATCCGTAGGAATGCGTAAATACCACTCTGAACTTTGTATCCGCATCAAACCTTGGATAAAACGGTTTTCCGAAATAACCACGGTTGGCACGTTTTAAAGGGATACTACCCGGAATTACTGAATCAAAGTTATTCCAAAAATCAGCATTAATCCCCCATCCGTGATACGCTAATATTTCTATTTTCTTTTCCAATCAGCCAGCTCCTTCAAAAGTTTATCCAGGTGTTCTTTTGTGTGCTTTACTGAAAGTGTAATGCGGAGTCTTGAAGCATCATTTTCTACCGTAGGCGGACGAATAGCTGAAACCCATAATCCACTTTCTTTCAGTAGATTAGACAACTCAATTGTTTCTTGTTCATCGCCAATAATTACCGGAACAATCTGACTGGCTGATCCGCCGGTATCAAATCCAATTTCATGAATTGAACTTCTTAAATATTCTGTTTTTTGCATCAGCACTGCCCTTTCGGAATCCATTGCTGGGATCAGGTCAAGCGCTGCATCAATAGCTCCGATCACATTTGGCGGTAGCGAAGTTGAGTAAATAAATCCTCCTGCAAAATTGATCAGATACTCTTTCATTTCTTTTGAACAAAGAGCAAAAGCACCAAAGGAACCAAAAGCTTTTCCAAAAGTGCCCAGAGAAATATCTATTCCTCTCTTTCCGTAATTTAATCCAAGTCCTTTTTCTCCAAGAACCCCAACGGCATGAGCATCATCAGAATACAGTAAAGCATTGTACTTTTCACAAATATCAGTTAGTCGATCGATATCATTTCGATCTCCATCCATACTGAAAACCGTCTCAGAAACGATCCAAATTCGATTGTAACGAGTTCTGTCTGTATTCTCGATTAGTTCCTCAAGATCATCATAGATATTGTGTTCAAAGCGTTTAAAAGTAGCTCTGCTGAGCAATGCACCCTGAATCAGACTGTTATGGATTTTCTTATCAGCTATAATCAGGGAATTCCGATCAGCAAGCGCAGGAAGTATACTGGTATTTGCCTGAAATCCGGAATTAAAGAGAATAGCTTCTTCAGATTCAAATACCGTTGCCAGCTTTTTCTCCAGTTCGGAATGAATTAATTGGGTACCGGTTACTAAACGGGATGCACCTGATCCTACACCGTATTTAACTGCAAATTCATTTGATCTTTTTATTAACTCAGGATGTTGACTTAGCCCGAGATAGTCATTGGATGAAAAGTTTATAAATTCAACACCGCCATTACTGACTAAATGTAAACCTTCACTATGCTCTAAAGACGTTAACCTTCGGAATTGATGCTCTTGCCTTCGTTTCTCGAGAGCATCTTTGATAAAAGAATGTCTGTCTTTTTCCTTACCCAATTAGCTATTTGGCTGATTCCAGGTTGAGTCGCTCTCAAAGGTTCTGCCCATAGCACGGAACTGACGAATAAAAGGAAGCTTCTTTCGAACCGAAGGAGCAAACTGAGAGTATTCGATCATAAATAATCTGTTTGTAGCAGGATCATAATAAGTAAAGTTCACAAAAGGACCACCCATTGCAGCATTTTCCATTGTCCACCAACCCTGAGTTTCATACGCAAAAAGCCTGCCTTTCTGAAAACTGCTTGATCTCATCTTAATACGATCATTGTATTCAGTGGTAACATACTTCTTATCTGTACTACCCTTTATATATTGTTCATTAAGGGAATCTCTCTTGGCATTAATCCAATCCTCATCCAGAAAACTGATGTCAGTTACATCATCTTTCCACCACACCCAAAACCAACGATCATTGATTTCAAGATTTCTTCGGAATGAAATGAAATCGGTTGTATCTATTCTGGCAACGTAGTCATGCTGAACCCTGACTTTAAATCCATGTTTTGTCCACATTGAATCCGAAAACTGTGTTTGTTCTCTTTTTTCATACACATCGTAGGTCCATCTGCTTAATTCCCTTTCAAGGATATCAGCCATTAAAGAACGTTCTGAATTGATTATTTTTTCGGCAAGTGCTGAATCGGAAGTAGAACTTAGAATCAACGCATATTGATCTTTATACCACTGATCCTTGATTGGAAATGCAAAGCTTTCTCCGGTTCTCACTTTTTGTTCAACTCCGTCATCTAAAAAGCCACGTATAGCTCTTGAAACATCTGATGAGTCATCAAGAACTCCGGCAAAGATCACGTTTTTCATCCCCTTTAAACGATCCAATTGCGAATTAGAACGAATATCAGTGAATGAGACATCGTAGTTTTCCTCGGGATTTAACATGTGAAACTGATATTTACCATATGTAGATCTGATCGCTTCTGCAGTTTTACTTTCAAATTGAGTAGAATCCATCACAACGACTACTTCGTTGATAGCTCCCTGAGCTCTTGACCTGAAATCTCCCTCACACGCTGCAAGAATTAACGCAATAATACAAGTGAGTAGCGTAGCTGTTTTACGAATAGACATATTTGTTTGATTAATTTCCATATTTCAATGAATGAACAAATCCATAAAGCTTTTGTTTCCATTCGGCTTTAGGATACGAATTTTTGATGGTATTAATTAATGCACTTCCTACTATAAATCCATCGGCATTTGATGCGATGCGTTTGGCATCTTCATGAGATTTGATTCCAAAACCCACCATGATCGGGTTATCAATAATATTTTCATTTACCCGCTCTATAAATCTATCTACAGAATCAGATATTTCGTTACCATCTCTGGCTCCGGTTACTCCTGTTACAGAAACGCAATACACGAATCCGGATGATTTGGAATCGGCCAATTTCATTCTGATATCAGTACTGTTTGGGGCTACCAGATGTATTAAAGGCAGATTGTTAGCTTCTGCATGTCCTCTGATTATCTCATCTTCATCAACGGGAATGTCCGGTAAGATCAACCCATCCACGCCTGATTTTGACGCTTTATCACAGAATTCCTGAACTCCATAACGCAGAACCGGATTCATATATCCCATCAGAATGATTGGTATTTCAGATTTCTTTCGGATCGCGCGAACCATTTCGAAGATCTTATCTATGGTGATTCCGTTTTTAATGGCGATATCACTTGAATATTGAATGGTAGGTCCATCAGCTAATGGATCGCTGAAAGGCATTCCCAGCTCGATCATATCTGCCCCGTTCTCTTCCATTCCCAGTACGATATCAACGGTAGACTCCAGATCCGGATATCCGGCTGTGATGAATAAACTCATGAGCTTTTCATCAGCGGGCTTATTTTTAAATTTTTGTGTGATTCTGTTCATTCGTTCTATTGCGGTTGCGAAAACCTGAAGGATTTCGCTTGTTTCTATTTTTTATCAAATTGATTTGTCATTCAGAGCATGCCTATCGGCAGACAGGCGAAAGCGAAGAATCTGCAAATTTAGAATATGTGCAGATTCTTCGAATGTTTCCTCAGGATGACTATCCTACTGTCATCCTGAACTTGATTCAGGATCTGTAAAGATTACATCTATGAACTATCACAGATTCCGGATCAAGTCCGGAATGACAATTTAATTTTTGTGTTTTCATTGCTTGATTACAAATTTTCTGAAATTGTTCCCATATCTTTATCTCCTCTGCCCGAACAATTTACAATCACTACCTGATCTTCATTGGTAGTTGGCATCAGGTTTTCTAACCATGCAAAAGCATGGGCTGTTTCCAGTGCCGGAATAATTCCTTCTTTTTTGGACAGCAGTTTCACTGCTTCCATGGCTTCATCATCAGTTACAGCATTGTACTTCACCCTTCCGGTATCAAATAGGTGAGAATGCTCAGGTCCAATTCCCGGATAATCCAATCCTGCACTTATTGAATGTGCTAATTCGATCTGACCGTTTTGGTCGTGCAACAAATAACTCATGGATCCATGTAAAATCCCCGGCGTTCCTTTCGTAAGTGTTGCGGCCGTCTTGCCGGAATCCACTCCGAACCCGGCAGCTTCAATTCCTATTATATTTACCGATTCATCTTCAATAAACGGATAAAAGAAACCCATGGCATTAGAACCTCCACCCACACAAGCTATCAAGTAATCCGGAAGTTTATCTTCTGCTTCCATGATCTGACGCTTGGTTTCGTCGCCAATAACACGATGAAAGTTTCTAACCATCATCGGATAAGGATGCGGGCCAACAACTGAACCGATGATGTAAAAAGTATCTTCCACATTAGTAACCCAATCACGAATGGCTTCATTTGTTGCGTCTTTGAGTGTTTTTGATCCACTTTCCACACTTCTGACCTCCGCCCCTAGTAAATGCATTCGGTCTACATTCAACTTCTGACGAACCATGTCTTCGGCACCCATATAAACCACACAATCAAGACCAAACTTAGCGCAGGCTGTGGCAGTAGCAACTCCATGCTGTCCCGCTCCTGTTTCTGCAATTATTCTCTTTTTACCCATTCTTTGAGCTAAAAGTACTTGTCCGATCGCATTGTTAATCTTATGAGCTCCGGTATGACAAAGATCTTCTCTTTTCATATAAATCCGGGCTTTTCCGTAGTGCTCCGTTAGCCTGTTTGCAAAAGTTAGCTTCGTAGGTCTCCCAACATACTCATTCAAAAGCTGATCGAACTTAGTATTAAAATCCGGATCATCCTTTGCACGCTCATATTCTTCTTCTAAAGCTCGTACAGCGGGGATAAGTATTTCGGGCACAAACTTACCGCCGTATTGTCCGAAATAGCCTTTAGCGTTTGGTTGTTGGTATTTTGTAATGGTTTCTTGCATTATAATTTCAAACCTATTTGACGTTATTCTGAGCGATAGCGAAGAACCTACACAATGAGTTATTTGTGAAGATCATTCGGTGGTAACCTCAGGATGACTCGTTTCTTATATTTTTGTTATACATTTTGTCACTAAATCAGCTCTACAGGTTTAACCGTATTCACAAAGATTTCCATTTTTTCCAGATCTTTTAAACCCGGTTCTTCTTCAATACTGCTTGAAATATCCACAGCATAAGGATCCAGAGTTTCTATAGCTTTTTTCACATTATCAGAATTTAAACCTCCTGACAAGAAAAATGGTTTTGAAGTCAGGTCTTTAACAATATCCCAATCAAAAGTCTTTCCCGTTCCTCCCCATTGATCTCCGACTTTGCTATCAAAAAGAAAGAAATCGACTATATCATTATACTGATTGATCTTTTCCTGTAAAGACTCCTTTGTGGAATCCAGAGTAATATGAAAAGCTTTAATAATCGGTTTTTCGATCAATTCACAGTATTCAGGTGTTTCATTTCCATGAAGCTGAACCAAATCCAATCCTGTTTCTTTGGCTGTTGCATTTACTTCGTCAAGCGGTTGGTTGACAAACACTCCCACTTTCTCGGGACCTTCCAGCCAATTGATGATAGCTCCTGCTTTTGCTGGTTCAATGTAACGTGGACTTTTATCGTAAAATATGAATCCCAAATAGTCTACAAATAAACCCGAAGCAAATCTACCATCTTCGAGATTGCTGATTCCGCATATTTTTATTTTTGTTGATTTACTCATTGATCAAACTCTTTTCAAAAAATTCATTTCCCGATTCAATTAAGTGTTTCACAGCTTCTCCTGGTTCATTTTGTCTCATAAAATATTCACCGATCAAAGCAGAATGGATTCCTTCTTTTCTCAGTAGAGCCATATCTTCTCCGGATGATAAACCACTTTCTGAAACCAAAATAGTTTCTTCCGGTGCTTGTTGAAGAATACTGATTCCGCGATGCACATCTACTTCAAAATTCTTTAAATCACGATTATTGACGCCCAGAATCTCTACTTGGTTAAAGTCCAACCTGTCAAAGTCTGCCTGACCATAACATTCTACCAAAGCCGATAATTCGAATTCTTTAGCAGCTGCAAGTAATTCATTCAATTGACTACCGTCCGTAATTGCAACTATAATCAAAAATGCATCAGCTCCATAGGCTCGGGCTTCTTTGATCTGAAAAGGATCAATAATGAAATCTTTTCTCAACAACGGAATTTGAACTCGTTTTGAGATAGCATTCAAATACTCCAGATCTCCCATAAAAAATGGCTTGTCTGTCAATACAGAAATCGCTGAAGCTCCACCCTCCTCGTATCTGAGAGCAATATCAATCGGATCAAAGTTTTCTCTGATCACTCCTTTTGATGGCGACCCTTTCTTTACTTCAGCTATGATAGAAACTTCATCTTTTTTCTGTAATGCTGATTTAAAGTCGATGCGCTCTTTCTCAAATCCTTCCAGAGAATGCAGATCATCAAAACCGATTTCTTTTTTCCTTTTGACAAGATCTTCAGAGGTTTGAGCTACTATTTTATCCAGAATGGTTGACATCAGTACTTAAATACTCCCATCGCATCGTTTGTTGCGTCAATAAAGTTGTTGAATACCTTTCGGGCATTTCCAGATTCCAGACTATCAACTGCTTTCTCTTTAGCTTCTTCGAGCGAGTTCACCAATCCGGATGCTTTAATAGCAAAAGTAGCGTTGATCAACACAATGTCTTTCTGCGCATCTGTACATTTATTTGCCAGTATCTTTTTAAGAATAGATGAATTCTTTTCTGCATCGCCACCCATCAATTGTTCCATCTCATAGGTTTTAAAACCCAGTGATGTCGGGTCAAATCTGTAGGATTCAGATATTTTTTTGTCTTCAAGCTCAAATACGGTAGAGTTTCCTGTAATACTAACTTCATCCAATCCGTCATCAGCATTAAAAGTGTAAGCAAATTCCGTATCCAGATTAGCAAGTATTGATACCATTTTACCGGCTACTTCTGTGCTGAATGCTCCGATAACATATTTCTGAACTCCGGCCGGATTGGCCATTGGACCGAGAATATTAAAAAAAGTTCGAAATCCAAGTTGACGTCGTGTTGGCATAACGTATTTCATGGCAGGATGAAACATCGGAGCAAACATAAAAGCCATTCCAACTTCACTATAAACCTGTTCAACTCCTTCCTTTCCGAGTTCGATTGCGGCTCCAAGATGCTCCAGAACATCCGCACTACCGCATTTACTCGATGCGCTTCGGTTTCCATGCTTGATTACCGGAACTCCTGCTCCTGCAACTACAAAACTAGCCGCTGTTGAAATATTGAACGTACCTGATTTATCTCCACCTGTTCCAACAAGATCGATAGCATTTGTAACATCCACATCTACTTTAACGGATTTGTCACGCATTACTTTAACGAAAGCAGTTAGCTCGTCAACAGTTTCGCCCTTCATTCTCATTGCGGTTAGAAATGAAGCTATTTGTTCTTCAGGGACTTCCCCTTCCATGATCTGAGTAAGTGCCCAGCCCGCTTCGATCAGCGTTAAGTCTTCTGAAAATGAAAGTTTATTTAAAATACTTTTGAATGTCATGATTGAGTTAACCAGTTGGTTATCATTTTAGGTCCTTCTGTAGTTAATATACTTTCAGGGTGAAACTGAATTCCTTCGATCGGATATTCTTTGTGCCGTACACCCATAATCACATCTTCAGATCTCGCGGTTATTTCCAGTACATCAGGGATAGAATCTGGTGCTAAAACCAATGAATGATATCGTGTTGCTGTACAATTCTGGGTAATATCTTTGAAGATATTTTTACCATTATGCTCAACCTGTGAAACCTTGCCGTGCATAAGCTTAGGAGCATAATCTACTTTTGCTCCGAACACTTCCCCAATAGCCTGATGTCCTAAGCAAACTCCTAAGATCGGTGTTGTTTTACCAAGCTCTTGAATAATTTGTTTACTTACTCCCGCATTATCAGGTCTTCCCGGTCCCGGAGAGATCAATATCTTAGATGGATTCAGTTCCTTGATCTGATCAATCGTTAATTCATCATTGCGAATTACTTTATAATCTTTAGTTACCGCAGCAACTAAGTGAACCAAATTATAAGTGAATGAATCGTAGTTGTCTATAATTAAGATCACTGAATAGTCCCGTTAATTTTACCTTTACGACACACCCCTGAATGCCCTCTCAAGAGGGGACTTTTTAATAACCTATTTGAATAATCGTTTATCATCTTAAAAACTCCTGATGATTCCACATGATTCACGAATTGGCTCCATCACGGATTCTGCTCTTTCTCTGGCTTTATTTCCACCTTCACGAAGAATATCTTTCACATAATCCAGATCTTTTTCCAGTTCTTTACGCTTCTCGAGAGCATCACCGAAGTAGTTTTCTATCAACTCAAGCAATTCCAGTTTAGCATGTCCATAGCCAAAACCTCCTGCTCTGTACTTTTCAGCTATTTCATCTTGTTTTGCTTTATCACCAAACAGCTTGATAAGTGCAAAAACGTTATCTGTATCCGGATCTTTCGGGTCTTCTAATCCTTTAGAATCGGTTTCAATAGACATTACCACCTTTTTATGAGCTTTCCCTTCAGCGAATAACGGTATAGTATTCTTATAGCTTTTACTCATTTTACGACCATCTGTACCAGGCACAACAGCTACTGATTTTAGAATATGGTCTTCAGGTATTTTTAAAAGCTCCGAATCATAAGCTCTGTTCAGTTTACCTGCAAGATCTCTGGCTATTTCAATATTTTGCTTTTGATCTTCACCCACCGGCACAACATCAGAATGGTAAATGAGAATATCCGCAGCTTGTAATATCGGATAAGTAAACAAACCGATATTCGGATTTAATCCTGCAGCTATCTTATCCTTATAAGAAACTCCCTTTTCCATCAAACTAACCGGACAAAGTGTACCTAATATCCATGCCAATTCAGTTACCTGAGGTACATCCGATTGTGCAAAGAACGTTGCTTTCTCTGGGTCTAATCCCAAAGCCAGATAATCCAAAGTTACATCAATTGTATTTTGGTATAGTTGTTTGCCGTCATTAAGTGATGTCAGGGAATGAAAATTAGCAATAAAGTAAAAGGCATCCCCTTTATCCTGCATTTCTATATGTTGCCTCATTGCTCCAAAGTAGTTTCCGATATGGAGTTTGCCAGAAGGCTGTATTCCTGATAAAATAGTTTTTTTGCTCATTCTATATCTAATGCTACGCTAAGAGCTTGAACTAATGCTCCCGCTTTATTTTGTGTTTCTTCAAATTCTTTAGTGGGATCGCTGTCTGCCACTATCCCTGCTCCTGCCTGAATATAAACTTTGTTGCCGGTAACAACCATCGTTCTTATAGCAATACAGGTGTCCATATTTCCGGAGAAGTCAAAGTAGCCAACAGCTCCGGCATAAATGCCTCTTTTGGTCGGTTCCAATTCATCAATGATCTGCATGGCTCTGATCTTTGGAGCTCCGCTTACCGTACCTGCAGGAAAACATTGCATCAATGCATCTACGGAAGTTTTGGAATTTGATATTTCACCCACAACATCGCTTACGATGTGCATAACATGAGAATATCGTTCTATTACCTGATCCCGTTCCATTTTAACTGATCCCGGCTTGGAAACACGAGACAGATCGTTTCTTCCCAGATCAACCAACATAATGTGTTCAGCTACTTCTTTGGGATCATTTTTTAAGTCTTCTTCCAGGTCGAGGTCTTCTTGGTGAGTATTGCCTCTCGGACGGGTTCCGGCAATAGGTAGCACTCTAACCTCTTTATCCTGAACTCTCACCAGTACCTCAGGAGACGAACCCACTATTTGAAAATCTTCAAAATCAAGAAAGAACAGATATGGTGAAGGATTTACCATTCTCAATGCCCGGTACAACATAAAAGAATCGCCACTCATTTTTGCTTCAAATCGTTGTGACAAAACTACCTGAAAAATATCCCCTTCGTAAATATGATCTTTGGCGGTATTGACCATATTTGTGAACTTATCTCTTTCGATATTGCTAATCAGAGATTCCGGATCTATGGAAAAATCACGTCGTTTATAATTTCCGGACATTGCAGCAGCTTCCATCTGTTCAAGAGATTTTAAAGCTGATTCATATTGCTTTTCCGGATCGTATGTTTCATCTGTAAAAACTGTTTTGATAAGAATCACCTGGTGCTTCACATGATCGAAAGCATAGATTTCATCGTAAAAACACCAAACAGCCTCAGGCAAATTAAGGTCATCTTCTGGAACGTCAGGCAAGTCTTCAACCAGACGAAATGTATCATAAGCTGAAAAACCTACCGCTCCACCTGTTAAACGTGGCAATTCAGGTATCTTCGGTTCAGTATATTTCGTTGTTTGATGTTTAAGTTCTTCAAAATACGGTCGGTCTATTTCAACACTGCCGTTTTTATTTTTTAAAAAAGTAACTGCTCCATCAAAATGAAGGGTTTGATACGGATTTCTTCCAATAAACGAATAACGAGCTAGCTGTTCCCCTCCTTCTACCGATTCCAGCAAAAAAGGATTTCGGGCTCCTTCCCTGATATTCATAAACAATGATACCGGAGTAAGAACATCGGCTAATAACCGCTTATAAACAGGTATCGCTGAATAGTCTTTACTAAGTTCTAAAAATTGTTGTTTGTTCATTTGTTAATTACCATTCTGAGCGATAGCGAAGAATCTACACATCTTATCAATTGTGAAGATCCTTCAGCAGTAGCTTCAGGATGACTTTTAAATTTATTATGGGATTATCCAAAACTAAAGGTCAAAAAAAAACCCACTCTTCCATAGGAACAGTGGGTGTATGTAATTTCTTAGTTAAAAATCTTTATGCAACAATCCCACTGCTTATGTAAGCGCTGGGCCACCACCAAGTGTTATGTAATTGCTTTTTTAACATGGCTGAAAATATAGCAGGGTAACTATTTAATAGCAACGGTTATTCAAAAGAAATAAACTTTCAATATTTAAGTTGCTATCTAAACTTTGAATTCCTAATATTTAGGCGAACCAAAAAAACATCGCCTATTTAGCATCGTTACAATTACTATTCAATAAATCAAACGCGATCTTTTTGTCTTTTAAACTCTATTCTCTGGTTCTGCTTACTTTGGTTTGGACTGTTATCGTTTCTTGTGATGATGCTCTTACCCCCAAAGATTTTGATGAAGAACAACCTTATGTACAAAATCTGGTAGTAAACCCTACTGAAATTACTTTTGATCCACAATTGGACGGGCAAAAAGACACTACGCTTACTCTCAATATAACTGTAGATGGATTTAACTTCGGAGTAGATTCTGTACCGTATTACTCAATGTTTGTAGGAAATGAGGATCTGCCCTCAGTTCAGAGAAAATTCCCGGTTAACTTTAGTCCTATTACTAAGTTTCAAACTTCTATTTCTATTGAAACTAATACCATTAATTTTGAAAATTATACAATAATAGTAAGCCCAACTTTAAGCGGAAGCAATACAAACTATGCTCAATCTATAGTTAAACAAACTGGTGTTGCAATCAATGCACCCGAGATTTTAGAAGTTGTTAATCCTGATACCATTCAAAGACCGGCTGAGGGTCAGACTTTGGTTTTCTTTGAAGCAAAGGTAAGAGATTCGGATGGGCAAAGTAATCTTGATAGAGTATTGATAAGAATTATCGATCAGGAAGTTGGTGAAGCTCAGGGTTCTCCTTTTGAAATGTTTGACGACGGATCTTCAAATAATGACCGTGTTGCCAATGATTCACTATATACTTATTCACTTCCGGTAACTCAAACTAACAACAGACCAAATAGAGATTTTGATATTGAATATTTTGCAATAGACAAAAGTGGTCTGGTAAGTGATACAGTAAGAACAACTTTTAGCATTAGAGATTGATGATCATAAAAAAAGGTATTCTTTTATTAATTCTTAGCATTATCGGAATTTCTGTACTTGGTCAATCTACTTATCAAGTTCCCTCTCCTTTTAACAGTATACGCCAAAACGGAGTATCAAATATTCTGGGAACGGGTGATACTTTATGGATCAGTCCATCTTTGAATTTCAATGTATCAAACAATATTGACTGGCTGCAACCGGCAGGAATAGACAGTATCACAGATGGAGAAGGCCGAATTTTTTCCATGGATATTTCAGGAGCTGATTTTGCAACAGGGCTAGGATTCAGCATCGATCTGGATGGAGACCCGATATCATCAGGCTTTGGATTTTATTTTTCCTCAGACAATGGGTCAAACTGGCAATTTCAGGATTTCCCGCTCGATAGCCAACCTCCAGATAACTGTGATGATGATTCCATTCCTTATACAGGAGATTGCGATATTGTTTTTACTTATGGCGGTACTCAATATTTCAGGATCAGAAATACAGTACGCCAACAATCCCCGCCTTTTGATATTCAGATTAATTCAGACACTGTTTTTACTGCTGTCTGGGGTTCAGGTTTACTTAGAAGTACCAACCGAGGTATAACCTGGGAAAAAATTATTTTACCTCCATCAAGTGTGCGAATACTAACTCCTGAAAATTCGTACTTCTGGCTATCCGATTATCAAAGAACAACTATCAATAGGTATGATGCTCGCTCCGATTTCAATTTATTGGGCTTTGGTTTACATTTAGATTCTGCAAATAATGTATGGTTTGGTACTGCTAACGGCGTTAATTTTTCTACTGATGCATATACCACATCCACAGACAGTATATCCTGGAAGCACGTAAATTTCGATAATAGTAATAACGGATTATTAGGAAACTGGGTAATAGAAATTGAAGAAAATCCTTCAACGGGTGCCATATGGATGACAAATTGGATAATCGATGCTTCCTCAGGCGAACAATTTGGAATTGTGTCCACTAATGATAATGCCGAAACATTTACACAACATCTAATAGGAGAAAAGATCAACAGTATTGATTTCAAAGACGGGGCTGTATTCGCTGCCGGTGAAAACGGTTTATTTATTTCTACTAATGGTGGTGACAGTTGGTCTAAATTCCCTCAGATTCGAAGCGCTAATACATTTCTTAAGGAAAGTGCAGAATTTCTTTCAGTGAGCTCAACTACAGACAGAGTTTGGGTTGGAACCAATGACGGTATCGCCTCAACTAGTGATTTGGGTCAAACCTGGGAAATAACACGAGTTAACTTTCCTTTAAGCGGAGGAAATGCTTTTGATCCTAATGCCAAGACCGTTCAGACCTATGCTTACCCTAATCCCTTCTCTCCTTCATTACATGACCTTGTCAGAATTAAATACGAGCTAAAAGAAAGCGGAATGGTAAACATCAGAGTATTTGATTTCGGAATGAATTTAGTTCGTGAAATCGAAAACGATACTTTTTCGGCAGGTACTTATGAAGCTATTTGGGATGGTGTTGATAATTCAGGAAGAAAAGTTGCCAATGCACCATACATATATATAATCGAAATGCCCGACAGAACTATTGACGGTAAAATTCTGGTGATTGAATAACATGAAATTAACTTCTTTAATATTATTTATTTTCATCACTACAGGAACTGTGTTTTCTCAATCAGGCGGATTTGCAGGTGCTCCCCAAAGAATTGGTTATGGATCGTCCGCATTAGGAATGGGAAATGCAATGACCGCCGTTACTTCTAACGGAGCAGTAGCACAATATAACCCCGCTCATTCTGCTCTCTTTTCAGAATATATTCCATTAAACTTATCAGTCTCTTCACTTTCATACGATCGAATTCATCAAACTTTTGGAACGTCTTTTCAACTACCTCCTTCTGCAGGCATCACGGTGGGTTTACTTAGGTCGGGTATATCTGATTTTGACAGCAGAACTGTTAGTGGATATCCTAATGGAAGTTTTGATGTTTCAGAGTATCAACTTTTTACTGCGTTTGGAATCCGGTTAAGTGACAAACTCAATGCCGGTTTTGGTTTTAAGCTTAACTATGCAGATTACCATGATGATCTGGATTCTGAAACAAGTGTTGGTATCGATCTGGGGTTTCTATATAAATTAAACAGTAATCTCAATTTTGGATTTGCCATTCAGGATTTATTCGCAGAATACAGATGGAATTCAGCTGAACTTTACAATCAAAATGAATCACGGAATGTTATCAATAAATTTCCAACGCGCTTTAAATGGGGGTTAGCATATCAGAGAGAAAATTATACCGTTTCAGCTGATTACGAAATTCAGGCTTTATCTTCTGAAGTAACTACAGAAGAAATTTTCATTTCAGATGGACGACCTGTTTTGATTTCGTCTATTTCAGAACTAAAAACAAATGTTCAACAAATCAGGCTCGGAGGTTCATGGAAAGCCCATGAAAGATTTACATTGCGAGGTGGTTATAATTTACCTGACCTTTCCGATGTTGACAGTTGGGGAGCAAGTAGCGGATTTTCGCTTTATCTTCCTTTCGATAAACTTTCACCATCCATAGGTTATGCATTTGTGCTTGAACCTAACAGAGTTTCAAATATGCATGTTTTCTCTTTAAGTTTAAAACTATGAGACTTTTTCTCGCTATTTTATTTTTCTTTATGAGTACAGGAGTCTATGCACAAAACTCAAGCACAGGATTTTCCATGCTTGAAAATGCTCCCACACCCTCCGGTTTGGCTATTAATGAATCTGGAACTGCCATTCCGATGGGATCTGCATCTGGCTATATAAACCCGGCGTTACTGATCTTTAATAATTCTTCGACCATCGATCTTGGTTATTCAAGCTGGATCGACGACAGTAATTATCTTTTTGGGGGTGTTAATTTTTTAAATGACAGAAGAGCAATATCGATTAGTATTTACAGCTCAAGTATTGGAGGAATTGAACAAAGGGACCGGCCAGGTGATCCAAATGGTGAATTTTCACTTTCTTATCTTTCTTTAAGTGCGGGAGTGGCATATAAATTTGAATATCTATCATTAGGTGTAACCGGTCAATTTCTAAATGAAGAAAATGCTCAATTCCAGTCTTCTGGTTATGCATTCAATTTTGGGGCAGCATCAAACTTTTTTGACTCAAAACTTACCGCAGGATTTTCTGTTTTAAATATTGGAAAGATGGATGATCTCAACAATCAGCCTACTGAACTTCCTGAATTAGTAAGAACAGGAATTGCTTTAGACGTAATAGAATTTACTCATCCAAAAAACCCCGATCTTCCTGTGCTGGTAAGTATAGCAACAGATTTTGTAAAACCACTTAATGCCAGAGAATCTCTGGGCGTTCAAGAAAAAGAAAACAACAGTTATTTCAATCTGGGGATGGTACTGAACATCGCAGAAGTACTTGAACTATCAGGCGGATATAAAACGGGTGAGAATACCGTTAAACCGATTTCTTTTGGAGTGGGCTTTATTACAGATCTTATAAAAGTAAATTACGCTTTGGTACCGTATAAAACGGGATTTGGTACACTTCATTCTATCGGATTACAATATAAATTTTAGAACACTTCTTTATGGAGAAGCAATCGCTGAGTGATATATACTCGTCTTTGGGTGCTCAATATTCTTCAGTATTCGTTGTGCCCGGGATTAGGTACAACTTCCCGATGTCAGATTATCTTTTTCTGCTTTACAAGCCATTACTTGCCACCACTAAATATAAAATTGAAAGTGTATCCGTTTATACGCATTACAGATTTGTCTATAAAGCACTTTTCTCAAAAAAGATTATCCTTCATTATCATTGGCTGGAATTCCAGGATATAAAATCACTTATTGGAATGCCCTGGAAATTACTTTGTATTTATTTTTTTAATCTGTTAGGCGGAAAAATTATCTGGACTGTTCACAACCTTGAGCCCCATAACCGGAAATTTTTGAAATTAAATCACAGGCTTCATACCTGGATGGGTAGAATTGCTGAAAAAGTTCATATACATTCAGAAACGGCAGCTAAGCTTGTTCATGAAAAATTCAATATTAATAAGGAAAAGCTATGTTTACTTCCCCATCCGGATTTTCCATCTCAGATCGTTGAAAGAGAGCATTCAATTCGTTATTTAAATAGTAAATATGAATGGACGCTCAATCCCTCCCGTCCTGTTGCATTAATCTGGGGTAATATTGCTGAATACAAAAATATAGAACAACTATTAAATGTTGCGGAAGAGCACCGTTTAGATATGCAGATTATAATAGCCGGAGCTATTAAAAAAGGTGCTGATTCTCTAGGAAATAGAATAGCACTTATTGCTGATAAAAATCCGGACTTTTATTTGAAATCGGAATTTATTGAAGAAAAGAATATACCTTATTTTTTTGGGGCTACCGATTTCTGCTTGTTTAACTTTGAGCAAATATTAACTTCAGGATCAGTCCAAATGGCTCTTAATTATAATAAAGATATAATAGCGCCACGTTTTGGCTCACTAACAGAACTTGATGAAGCTTTTCTATTTTCTAGTTCTAAGGAATTAATTACTCTCATCAGATCTTCAATCTTTACTTTTTATAATGAGTAAGTTTAAAGAAAAAGCATTTTGGATTGCAGTTGGAGATTTTGGGGGGCGTGGACTAGCCTTTTTGACAACCATCTATTTGGCAAGAACACTTGGAGTGGAATTTTACGGCCTAATTACTGTTGCAATTTCTGTCCTTGGTTATGCAACATGGGGAGCTGATATGGGAATGTTGAATATTGGCGTAAGAGAAATGGCAAAAGAACCTGAACTGAGGAAATTCAGAGCAAAAGAGATATTCAATCTTAAAATAGTTCTGGCAGTTTTAGTTCTTGTGTTTTCAACACTAATACTTTCTTTTATATCTATTGGTTCGTTACAAAAACAAGTTATCCTGGGATATCTTTATGCATTAATTCCATATGCTTTACTCCTTGAGTGGTATTACAGTGGTAAACAAAAATTTGGCAAATTAGCTGTATCCAGAATTGTAAACGGAATCGTATACTTTGGGTTAGTATACTGGCTTGTAGCAGTCCCCGATGATATAACTCTTGTTCCTGTTCTATATACTGTTGGAGTAACCTCAGCTGTTGCTGTGCTGGCAACTTTTTCTTTATCTGATAAGCCATTTACTCTACCGACCAGAAAACTTAAAACATATTCAGAACTTCTCATTAACGGTTCATTAATCGGGCTGGGAGAGTTTTTTGCTAAAGTGGTTCAGCTTTTACCCCCGATTTTAATAGGAATATTCTTAAGCCTCAAAGACGCAGGAATCTATGGAGCAGCTTTCAGGATTATTCTTGTAGCCATGTTATTAGACCGAATCTTTGTTAATCTGCTTCTCCCGAACCTTACTTCGCTTTGGAGTACAAACAGAGAAGCAGCCATTCAGAGAGTGAATATGGTTTTGCGTCTTGTTGTTGTAGGCGGAGCTGTAATTACAATACTCACTGCTATTAATGCTGAGCAGATAATTACACTTTTATATGGCAATGAATTTATTCAAAGTGTTACTATTCTTCAGATTCTTTCAGCTTTTATTCTACTCACTTTTATAAATAGTCTTTTTTCATTCGGCCTTATTGCTACCAATAACGATCAGAAATATTTCATGGCTACCAGTATTGGTGGGTCTGTTTCTGCATTAATTATTGTTCTGTTTTCTAATTTTCAAAATGCTCATTTGGTCGCTATCTCTGTAGTCATTGCTGAATTTATACTTACATTTTGTTCCTATTTCTGGTTTAAAAAAATTATACCTTCAAAAATTCTTCGTCCTTTAAGTATCATCATAATTGTTGTGGGTTTATTATTCACAATCTTTATAGAATTTGAAGTTCATTATTTAATTGCTTCTCTGATTTCCGTAATCATGATACCTTTGGTTAGCTGGTATACAAAGATTATCAGAATCGGAGAATTAAATTGGCTAAGGGAAAAACTATTGAGATGAAAAGAAGACTTTGTACAGGTTTGATCTCCCCCTCATCCTATCTGATTTCTGTGCTTGATAGTATAGGTATTTGGTATGAGGAAATAGATTTTGAAAATAATCTGTTTGTAAACTATTCAACCCTGATATATGAAGGCACCGAGTTAACAGCAAATAAAAAAACCAAAATTCTTGGATTTCTTAACTCCGGAGGTGGACTTCTTGAAATATCTTCAGACCCTGTTTTCTTTAAATGTGATACCCAAAAATCGTTTTCAAAAACCATTTTTAACTCACAATCTCACACAGAATTTGATCGCTTACCATATTTAGATATCTATTGCGGATGGACTTCTTCAGTTAATTCACAACTTTTTTCCGGTTTAATAGATTTTCAAAAACATAATTCAGAGCTTCTATCCAAATGCTTTATAGGCCTAAGCCTGAGTTCGCTACCTGATTCATTAAATTTTACCAGGAAGCGATTTATTAGCTCTTCAAAAGATTTTCCTGATGAAATAGTGAACAAAGTCTCAAGAGATTCCCTAAACGACATAATTGAGCTTTGTTTACAAAAACTCATTCATGAACAACAACTGCCTTTTTTAAAAAAATGGACATCTCCTGAATTAAAACCCGTTTTTGGATTCAGAATAGACAGTGACTATGGCAGTAAACAAGCTCTTAAAGAAATTTATAAACTTCTTAGTTCCAAAGAAATCCATGCTACCTGGTTTTTACATGTTCAGGAACATGAATCTTATCTGGATATTTTCAAATCATTTGAGAATCAGGAACTTGCATTACATGGATATAAACACGGTTATAGTTCTTCAAATTCTAAAATCAAAGAAAATATTCAACTTGGATTGAATAAATTAGATCAGGCAGGCATCCAACCAAACGGGTTTTGTAGTCCTTACGGTATCTGGAATTTTAGTTTACAGCAAGTTTTGACAGGTTTTAATTTTAAATATACCTCAGAATTTACTGCAGGTTATAATTGTGTTCCTTTTTTTATTCCTGATACTGGGCATATGCAAATTCCAATCCATCCTGTTTGCACTGGAAGTTTGAGCAGGAAAAGATACTCTTCAGATCAAGTCAGAGACTATTTCTTAAAGATTTATGATTACAAATTAAGTTTATTCAAACCCGTTTTCTTTTATCATCATCCAATGCAAAAAGGCTTAAATATTTTCGGACAAATATTTTCTAAAGCAAAGGAAGATGAATTAACCAATCTTACATTTAATGAATACGCTGATTTCTGGAAAACAAGGCAAAAACAACAGATTTCGATTTATACAGAGGGATCCAAGATCTTCATAGATTCAGATAATCCTGATTTATTTCTATACATTTCAAATTCGCACTCCGAGTTTGATCTTATATCATCAAAATCTCAGGTTCTGGAGAAAAATTCTTATTCCACTTTTAAATACGACACTCCTTCTCTACCTTCAAGCCACGAAATTGAACTTACTCACAGCAATAGATTTCAACTATATAAAACCAATTTTTTAGACTGGAGAAACAGGCAACGATTATGAAAGTCGGCTTTATAGCACCTCAAAGTATTTCTGTAGTAAATGGTGGCGTAAGAACACAAGCCCTAATGACTGCCCGTGCACTATCCGACCTTGGTGTGGAAGTTAAGTTTTTATCACCATGGGACGATATTTCAGAAACTGAGCCGGACCTCTTCCATATATTTACTGCCGGTTATGAAACCATTGGAATTGTTTCAAGACTTAAAGAGCAGAAAAGGAAAATTGTACTCTCTCCTGTTCTCTTTTCGAACAGAAATTACAAAACAATTCGCAGAGCAATAAATGTTGAAGAAAAGTTAACATCGGTAAGTGCCGGAATAAGATCTGAATTTGGTATTAAAAAAGAAGTTTGCAAGAAATCAGATCTAATACTTCCCAATACCTCATCTGAAGCTAAGCTCATCACTAAAGCTTTTGAACTGGATCAATCCAAAATTAACATTGTTCCTAATGGTGTTGAACTGAGGTTTAAAAAAGCAGATTCCAAACTCTTTCTATCCGAGAAGAAACTTAAGAACTTTGTTCTATTTACAGGTCAGGCTTCTGCTCCCCGGAAAAATGTTTTATCACTCATTAAAGCAATGCACAATATAAATGCTGATCTGGTAATTATCGGAAGTTTTAATGAATCTGAGTACAGTAAAGTTTGTTTAAAATTTGCAAAGGAAAACCCTAGAATTCATATGCTGGATACACTGGATCATAATTCAGACTTGCTACGTTCTGCTTATGCAGCTTCTAAAGTTTTCGTGCTTCCTTCTCAATTTGAAACACCCGGAATTGCTGCAATGGAGGCTGCTTTAGCAGGAGCAAATATCGTTATAACTGAAGCCGGAGGAACTAAAGATTACTTCAAAGACTTTGCTCATTATGTTTCTCATAATTCTATTGAATCTATTCAAAATGGTATCAAAGAAGCACTTGAAAAACCTAAGTCTGTCGAACTCATGAATCATATTTCCGAAAACTATTCATGGGCAAAGGTTGGTGAGCTTACATACAAAAACTATCAGGAATTACTTGCATGAAGAAGATAGTTGTGGCTTTTGGTACCAGACCGGAAATTATAAAACTTGCTCCATTAATACAGGAGCTGGAAACTGCAGATAACTTCAATGTATTAAAAGTTCATACAGGTCAACATGATGAGCTGGCTGTTGATATGCTCAATGTGTTTGGTATTGTTCCTGATCAGAACTTAAAAAGCATGACATCTGTTTCTGACTTATTTGAACTTACAGAATTTCTGTTACCGAAATTAAAGCAGCTATTTTCCTCTGAAAACCCTGATGCAGTTATCGTTCAGGGCGATACAACTTCAGCGTATTTAAGTTCACTGGCTGCGTTTTATCTTAAGATTCCTGTTTTTCACGTAGAAGCAGGTTTGCGGTCTTTTGATAATTACAATCCATTTCCGGAAGAGGTGAACAGAAAGCAAATAAGTACAATGGCTTCGTTGCATTTTGCGCCTACAGATATATCCGTTCAGAATTTACTTCGTGAAGGGATCCATGAATCTTCAGTATTTAATACCGGAAACACCGTTATTGACGCGCTACATCATATCAGAAAAACCAGCCACTTTCGTTCTTCAAAACCGGATGTTCTGAAAGAGGTTGAGCTTTCTCAAAAACTAATTCTTGTTACCACTCACAGGCGAGAGAACCTTGGAAAACCTTTAATTTCAATCCTGAAGGGTTTAATTAAAATTCTGGAATCTGATCAGTCCAGATTGATCATGCTGCCGGGTCATCCGAATCCTAAAATTCAGGAAATCCTGAGATCTGATGAATTCAGAAACAAAAGACTTAGAATTATTGATCCGATGGATTATTTATCTTTTCAGCACCTTCTTGAAAGAGCTGACCTTGTATTAACAGATTCAGGAGGCATTCAGGAAGAAGCCGCAGCTTTAGGCAAAAAACTTCTTGTTTTGCGTAAAACCACAGAAAGACAAGAATTAACAGAAAGTGGTTATACGAAATTAGTTGGTTCAGACAGCGCTCTGATTTCAAGAGAAGCGGATAGAAAACTTAAACATTCGGATTCTGATATGGTCTATAATCCGTATGGAAACGGAGATTCATCTAAAAAGATAACTGAGATTATTCAATCTTATCTTTAAGGATATCTGCTTAACTGTCAGCTAAAATCCTGAAACACTTCTTCGCCCTCTTCTTCGTAATCTCCGAAGTAATGAATTGCTCCGGTTACAAGACCTTTAAATATAAAAATGGTGAACACTGCCATTAAACCGTATTCTTTTAATGTCACGATCAGAATCAGGTACAATAAAAGTAATCCAAGTTTACCTCTGTTTTCCCGAATTGAGCGACGGTCAAATCTCGGGATTTTATCAAATTTGATAGTGCTTACCATAAGAAATGAGATTACAACAACTACCGGTATCAGGACAGAATTAATACCCTGCTCAAAACCTGAAAACAGCTCAAGCTCATTACGAAAAGTAAGGAAAAAAGCTCCGATAATAATTGCCTGAGCAGGAATCGGAAGTCCGATAAAATGGTCGTTACTTGGTGATAATCTGGCATTAACATTAAACCTGGCCAAACGAACAGCTCCACATAAAGGCGGGATAGCACTGATGATCATTCCCAGTATACCAAGTTCGTTTAAGCTGAAAGTGTAGATCAGGAAACCGGGGGCCACTCCGAATGAAACCATATCGCTTAGTGAATCCAGTTCTATTCCAAAATCACTGGTGGCATTAGCTAACCTTGCCATTAAACCGTCCATAACGTCAAACATGCCTGCAATGGCAATTAACCAGGCTCCCCAAAAGAGATTTCCGTCCGCAATGGTTATAATTGCCAGAAAACCACTGAAAAGATTCATAAGGGTAAAGAAGCTTGGTACAGCGATGCGTCTGTTTACAGGTGGTTTTTCCTGCTTGATACGCTTTCTTTTTTCACGAAAAGAACCATATTTTTTTTGGATCGGATATTTCACGATTTGATCTCTCCGATTATAGATTCCCCTGCAACCGTACGATCTCCTTCTTTAACTTTGATGGCTACATTTGAAGGAACGATCACATCCATTCTGGAACCGAATTTCATCATCCCAAACCGATCACCAACAGTTAACTCATCTCCTTCTTTAATATGGTACACAATTCTTCTTGCCAGAAAACCTGTGATCTGTTTAAAAAAGAACTTGGTTCCCGAAGGATGAAGCACTCCGAAATCAGCCCGTTCATTTAGATCTGATGCATGCTCGTTCCATGCCATTAAATATTTTCCAGGATGATATTTTAAGTATTCCAATTTTCCTGAAATGGGATTTCTGTTCACGTGAACATCCAATGGAGAAAGGAAAATACTTATCTGAGTCGTTTTATCTTTTATGTACACATCCTCCTGATACTCTTTTACCAGCACTACTACACCATCCGCAGGAGAAATGACTAAATTTTCGTCAGACGGAGTTTCTCTTTCCGGATCTCGGAAAAAATAAATGACTATTCCGCAACATACCCCAACTAAAATGTAGATCGGATAAGCGATCCAGTGTGAAACATAAAGTGCAGTAAGAGTGAAAACAATTGCTGTAAATAAAACAGCAACTGTCATTGTGAAATAGCCTTCTCGTGCAAACATAAATTAAAAGAGCTTTATAACGTCATTAAATACTACAAAGATCATCAAAGTAACCAAGACAAAGAAACCAATATTCTGTGCAATTATTCTAACTTTCTCTGTTGGTTCTTTTCTGGTAATTCCTTCATAGATCAGAAATACTAAATGTCCTCCATCTAAAGCTGGAATTGGAAGAATATTCATTATTGCCAATGTTATACTCAACAAAGCTGTTATCGTCCAAAAACCGATCCAGCCGTTAGAATCAGTCGCCTGCTTGGTCATGTTAGCAATAGCAATGGGTCCGCCTAGATTCTGACGAACAGAAATATCGCCTTTAATCATTCTGGCAAAACCTTGGAGAATTCCTGTAGTTTGTTCCCCTGTTTCATTCCAGCCTGCTGCAATGGATTCCATAAAACCATATTCAATTCTTGTACCAAACTGATAAGTCTGAGGTCCACCAACTCCGATTTTATTATTTTCATTAGGGATTATATTGAATGATAAAGTTTCTCCACCACGATCAATCGTAAGATCAATGGGAACCCCTTGCTCATTGTTTGCAACTATATCGAAGAAATACAACCATGTTGTGACTTTCTCTCCGTTCATGGCAATAACTTTATCACCTACTTCCAGTCCCGCTTCTGCTGCAGGAGAGCCTCTCTCAATTTGAGAGAAAATTCCCGGAGCAATACTCGCTCCATCAATAAATCCACGTGTTTGAATGCTGTCTAAAAATGAAGAAGCTACCGGAATAGTAATTTCCTCGTCATTGCGAATTACCTGATAATTCAGGTTTTCGGAAGTTAAAGCAGAAGCAGAAACCAAATCATTGAAATATGGAACTTCCTCGCCGTTTACACCAATAATTTTGTCATTATTTCTGAACCCTATTTCATACAAAATAGATTCTTCGGGTACGTAAAGTCCATCTATATTTTCTACAGGAACAACTAATTTTCCATTGGTCATAATCATCCCGGAGAAAATCACAAAAGCCAGAATCATATTGAAAATAACTCCCGCGGTAATAACAACCATTCTTTGCCACACAGGTTTACTTCTGTATTCCCAAGGCTGTGGTTCCTGCTCAAGGAATTCATTATCCATACTTTCATCCACCATTCCGGCAATTTTAACATAACCGCCAAGTGGAGTGGCTCCGATACAATAATCGGTATCACCTTTCTTAAATCCCCAAACACGAGGAGGAAAACCAACCGAGAAGCGTTCTACACGCATTCCAAATAATTTTGCGGCCAAAAAATGTCCCAGTTCATGTATGAAAACCAGAATCATTAAAGCACCCATAAAGATGCCTATTGTTGATAAAATTTCTATAAACGTCATATTACTTAATCTGCGCTGCTAAATCGCGCGTCTCTTTATTGATTTCAATTAACGAGTCAATGTTTACTTCATAACCCGACCCGATTTTTTCAAGACAATCCTCTACAATTTTCGGGATGTCAATATACTTAATTTCTTTATCCAAAAAGCGTTTAACTGCTACTTCGTTCGCTGCATTTAAAACCGCCGGAGCAACCCCTCCTTTTTCTATAGATTCGATTGCGAGTTTCAGACAAGGAAACTTCCCGTAATCAACGGGCGAAAAGGTGAGTTCTTGTGCCTGAGTCCAGTCCATTCTCCGAGTGTCTAACTTAAGCCTGTCGGGATAAGTTAATGCGTAAATAATCGGCACTTTCATATCGGGCGGACCAAGTTGTGCTTTGCTGGAACCATCCGTAAAAGTAACAATAGAATGAATAATGCTTTGCGGATGGATGACTGGCTCGATCTTGGAAACCGGAATATCAAATAGCCATTTGGCTTCTATGATCTCAAGTCCTTTATTCATCATGGTCGCAGAATCTACGGTGATTTTAGCGCCCATATCCCAGTTTGGATGATCCAAAGCTTGTTCTAAAGTTACATTCTGCATCTGCTCTTTGTTCAGATCTCTGAACGGACCACCACTGGCTGTGATAATTATTTTCTCGATGTTCTCGTGCTTCTCTCCTACTATAGATTGAAGCATTGCGCTGTGTTCTGAATCCACAGGAATCAATGTCCCGGAATATTCATCCAGAATATTTCTGATCATCTCTCCGCCAACCACCAACGACTCTTTATTTGCCAGAGCTACTTTCTTTCCGGCTTTCAAGGCTTCGATCGTAGGTATAAATCCAGTAAAACCGACCAAACTGTTTAATACGGTATCACAATTATTATAAGTGGCGATTTCAACCAAATTCTGAATACCCGAAAGAAGATTTGTATCGGTATTAACAACTTGTTTCAAAGCTGAATAATGATCTTCAGTACATATCAAGCCAACTTCAGGAGCAAATTCATTTATCTGATCGGCTAATAACTTCCAGTTTCCGTTGGCTGTGAGTGCCACAATCTCGAACTTGTCCGGGTGTTGTCGGACTACTTCCAACACTTGTGTCCCGATAGATCCCGTAGATCCTAAAATAGCCAGTTTTTGTTTATTCAATACTTGATGTGTCTTTGATTTTGAGAGCTGAAATATAGAGCACAATGAGCTTAATTAGAAACCTAATTCTCTAGCCACCTCAAACATCTGAGCATGAGCAATTACCGTTTGTTCCAACGTTGGAGCGTAACCACCCGAAAGTAATAAAACCAACGGATATTCCTTTTGAGTGATCAGTTCAATGACAATTCTGTCTCTTTCTCTGAGCCCTTTTAAACTCAATGATAATCTTCCAAAATGATCTGTTTCCAAAGGGTCTATTCCACCTAGATAAAAAACGATGTCTGGTTCAAATGAACTGAGTACCGAGTCCAGTGATTCAATCAGATTTCTGTGATATTCTTTGTCTCCGGTTTTATCCGGTAAACCGATATCCATATTCGAAGGCGGCTTTTTGAACGGGTAATTCTTTTCGCCATGAATGGAATATGTAAACACATTATCATCATTTTTAAAAATATCTGCCGTTCCGTTTCCCTGATGTACATCACAATCAATAACCAAGGCTTTATTTATCCACATGGATTGTTGTAATACTTTTATAGCCACCGCTACATCGTTATACACACAAAACCCTTCACCCCAATCCGGCATAGCATGATGAGTTCCACCAGCAAGATTTCCGGCAATACCATCTTGAAGTGCCATAATTCCTGCATTCAGAGTTCCTTGTACAGCAAGTCTGGATCGAATGGCTAAACTCTTTGTCCAGGGCAATCCCATTCGTCGTATTTCTTTTTTGTCCAGAGTTCCGTTCCAGACACCGTATGAATAGCGTTGAGTATGAGCCGTCATCAGGTTTATAAAATCGACCATTTTAGGTTCAATGATCTCAAACTCAAAAAGGATTTCTTTTTCTAACAAATAGCGATGTAATCCTTGAAACTTCCCCATCGGGAAAATATGCTCGTTCGGAATAATAGCGTAATACCCGGGAGTGTAACTAACTCTCAAACCGTTTCATTGAGTTTTATGATGCCCATCATTCGTCCCGATCTATTTCCGTCTCTTCTGTAAGAATAATAATCTGAATCAGAAAACGTACAGCTTCCGTGAATTTCAATGTTCTCTTCAAGTATGCCTGCGTGCAAAAGCTGAGACTCTATGAATTTTTTGATGTCGATATGTGGCTTTGAATAATTTTTTCGGTATACAAATTCATCCGGGAATTTTTCAGCAACTTCGTCTCCGACTTCAAATTGCTTTTGAGAGATACAGGGACTGATAAATATTTTTATGTCCTTTGGATCGGCATTCAAGCTCACCATTTTTTGTATAGCTTTGGGTACAATTTCAGCTTCGGCTCCTCTCCATCCTGCGTGAACAGCACTGATAACTCCTGCTTTTGAATCAGCAAATAAAACAGCCGCACAATCTGCAACCTGAATAGCCAGAGCCACCCCTTTTTCTTTAGTTATAAAACCATCAATGTTTTCATAAATACCACCTTTCTGAACTTCTATGATCTCATTTCCATGAACCTGATCAGCAAAGGCGATATCAGAAATCGGAGTAGAAATAGAGTTGGCTAAAAAGTTTCTGTTTCCTTTTACTATTTCTTCATTTTCTTCTGTGTTAAAACCAAGATTCAAACCTCTGATCTTAAAATTGTCCTGAACAGACTCTCCCCGCTTTGTAAACCAGGAAGAAATCGTATCCGAATCAAATACCGATGGTTTTATAAAATCAGGTTGGTAAGACTTCATCTAACTTTGATTTAATTTTCTCAATTGGGAATTCAAACCCCGTCCACAAATTAAAAGATTTTGCTCCCTGATATATCAGCATATCCAAACCACCAACGGGTTTTCCACCTGCTTGTATGGCCTGTTTCAGGAATTTCGTTTGACTGGGGTTATATACAATGTCATAGCAGATTTTTCCATTCAGAATTTCAATATCCTGATCTTCCATAGGTGAGCTTTCTGTGTTCGGTGTCATTCCCAATGGCGTTGCATTCACGATCATAGCAGCATCCTCTGCATAAGCCATCCAGTTGTCATAACTGCAACGTATAATATTTTCCGAGCCATTGCTTTCATACATTTCCGGTCTTCTGGATACCAACACGATCTGACCAACTCCAAGTTCCTGAAGAGCAAAAACAATCGCTTTTGTCGCGCCACCTGATCCAAAAATGATCACACTTTCCCCATGCAGATCATCTATTGAGTTCTCTATTGGTTTTATGAAACCGTAACCATCGGTATTATGACCTATCAATTTCCCTTCCTGCTTTACCAACGTATTGATGGCACCGATCTCTTTCGCTTCGTCTGAAAGTTTATCAACAGCATCAAGAAATAATTCTTTGTGTGGAATGGTGATATTTGCTCCCAAAAACGAATCGTTAGTGCAATGCGCCAGAACCATGTTCACATCTCTGGAAGAAACTGATACCGAGATGTATTCTCCACCTATTTTGTTATGCTTTAATGCAAGATTGTGCATCACCGGCGATAAACTGTGCACTACAGGGTTTCCTATCAGCAAATAATGGGAAAGCTGGCTTTTTTCGGATTCAATAAACTCAGAGAATTTCAACTATATCGTATTTGGATTAGAGGCAAAAAAAATGCGCACCTGGAGGGTGCGCATTAAAATACTAAATATTTTCAGAGTAACTATGCTGTTACTTCTTCAGTTTCTTCAGCGGGTTTTAATTCAGTTTCTTTGAATGTACCAGATTCAGCAAGTTTCTTAAACGTTTCTAAATCTTTTACCAATTGAGCTGATGACTCTTCAATAAATTTAGCAACTTCTTCGCTGGGCTCTCCAAAAAATGTACGATAGTCTAAAGAAAACTCAACACGTGTACGCTCGCCATTATCTAATGGAGTAAAGCGGATTGTGCCTGTTTGATTTAGGTTACCGTTAATAGTGATCCAAGCAAATCTGGTGTTGCGAAGATTGTCAATTAAGTTAGTTGTCCACTGAAATTCTTCGTTACCGATCTTAGTGCTATATTCGAATGTTTGTGAATTAATTCGATTAACAACGTCGATACGCTCCAAAAACTTAGGAAATTCAACTGGATTGCTTAATAACTCATACGCTTTGGCAAGAGGTAAATCAATTTCGATTCTTTCGTGCGCCATAATAGATTTCTTAGTATTGTGTTCGTTTTGAGATTAAAATCTTGATGATGAACCGACTTTCACGGATACAGGTAGGATTTAACCATAATGAACTAAAAATACGGATAAATTGGTTAAGCCTCAATAACAATCGTGATATAAATAAACTTTTAATTACTTCTTTTTATGTCTATAAGTCAAACTAAGCGGCTTGCATTTTTTTTGGCACTTTTTTTTATGACTGGTTTTAATCCTAAATACAGCTTTTCTCAAGAAGTAACGGGGTTTCTCAGAAATTATAATGCAGTTTTAACTTCCCCACCCAATGAGTATTTGACCGGAAGGAACCGTTTGGGTCTGGATATTTCTTTCAATACGATTTATGGAAAGGTATTTATTTCTAATGAAATACTTAATACTTATACAGAATCAGCAAATAATTATGTGTATGATTTTTCAGAAGGTTATATAGATATGTTTTTTGAGAATAGTGATCTGCGAATTGGGAAACAGGTTATCAGTCATGGAAGAACTAGTGCTACTTTCATTACAGATATAATTTCTCCTATAGATGTAAGTGAGTTTTTAATCATTCAAGTTGAAGATTTGAAGGGAGCTATTCCGGCAGTAAAATTTACAAGATATTTTGGAAGTAATTTCATCGAGTTAGTAGCAACACCCATTTTTCAATCTAATACTTTGGCAAGCCCCGGATCAAGGTGGTTTCCTTTTACAGAGTTAGAAAAGAATACCAACGTAGTATATGCAGATTCTTTGATTGAGAATTCTTTCAGTTCTTTCCAAGGCATGATAAAATGGGGTATTCGATCAAATTTAAAATGGGATTTTGATCTGTTTTTAATGTGGTGGACGGAAGGGAATCCTTCCTACGAAAAGGATCTGGTGTTTACGGGGCCAATACTAGCACCGGAACCTGCTATCCAACTCACCAAAACATATCTGAAATCTCCAATTTTAGCCTATTCAGGTAACTATATCATTAATGACAATATTATATTAAAATCTGAATCTGCCTTTCATTCCAAAAAGTATTTTGATTACCTGCCGGAATTAGCAACCAACACTGATATCAATAGCTTAACCCCTGTTCAGCAACAACAACTCGCTTTGGTTTTCAGTCAAAACGAAGATGGATTCTTATTTGAAAAACCCTGGCTGGTAAGTATGATCGGGATAAATACGAGCTTTATCGGCATTGATTTTGAAACCCAGTTTATATTCGAGCATATCTTCGACTATGATGATCTGATACTTCAAAAACAGGATTATTATTATTCCACTTTATCAATTCAAAAAACTCTTCTAAGAAATAAACTCCGGCTTTCAGGCTTTACCAGATACAACTATATAGGAAATGATTTCTGGATCAATCCTCAAGCTGAATACGATCTAAGAGATGGGTTAGAGCTTGGGGCCGGATTTCACTTTTTTGGTGGTGAGCAAAGTGAAAATTTTTATGGCCATTTCAATTTCAAAAATTATGCAGCCAGTTCATTTGGTTATGTAACAATGACTGCATTTTTCTAAAACCTGTATGTAATTCCTGTTTTCAGAAAAAAGGGAGTTCCGGGTGTAAAATGAATTTCTGTAACGGAATTTTGTTCATTCTGCAAGCGCGATTCCGTTTCAAACTGTGCCTCTCTCCATTCTGTGTTTAATAAGTTTTCTACACTTACCCCGAATGTGAAATTATTGTAATCGTAATTCAATACAGCATCAACTACAAAATATCCATCAGCGGTTAGTGAATAATATTCATTAGCAGGACGATCACCTAGGTATTTATAACGCAAACTACCGTTGATTCCATTTTCGAAGGTGAAAGACAATCCTGCAAGGCTCGAAAATTCAGGAGCTAAAGGTATATGATCTTCCCCTTCCGGAGCATCTGTGGATTTAGCAAATGTGTAGTTTATATCCAGATCAGAATACAACCATTTGGTAAGTTGATAACGAACAGATAAATCCATTCCGTAACGTTGAGTACGTCCACTCGGCTCTACTATACCTGCATCACCTACGTAAACAAACTCTTGCTCCAGTTCTAAATACCAAAGTGTCGGACTTATAATTAATGATTTTGCAGGCTTGAAAACCGATCCTACATCAATTCCATACGCTGCCGGAAGAATTTCTTCTCCATTTTGCTGAACAACTACTCGTGCATCATTAGAATGAAATCCGATACCTGCTTTCACAAAAGCTTTAACGTTTTCAGTAAACACATACTCAGTGATAAACTTAGGACTTACTGCGAATTTATTCTCTTCCCTGAATTGAGGCTCAGTCTGAAGCTTATCTCTATATCTGAAATTGAAATAATCTAATCTTAAACTAGGATTGAATATCCACTTATCGGTTAGCTGGATTTCTTCATCAACAAATACATTAGCATTGAACTCAGTAACATCTCCTCTGGCTAAATCTTCTAAAGTTGTAGTTCTATCTGCGGTTCTTGATAATCGAATATCTTCTACGTTATCGTAGCGAAAACCAGCCCCAATTTTTGTTCTAAGTGGGATTGATGTATTCGAATGTTCCTTGAAGAACTCGGTTTTGTAGCCAACAATATCACGAGTTTCAGTTTGGCGAATTTGATCTCCATTTACCGGATCATCAAGAAAAAACGTGAAATTAGAAAATAGCTTAAAATCATATCTGGAGTAGTATGCTTGATTTTTCAATAGAGCGTCATCGCCTATAAAACTCAGAAGCTCTGCATTCAGGTTGTATCGTCCGGTGTTACCGCCTTCCGTATCATCGATTGCTCCAAAACGAGATATTCTGCCACTTTCTACCGCTCTTACCGGTATTTGTCCTGATGCTGTCCATTCACTTTCGAAAGCAGTTGCTGAAAGTTGTAACTTTGCTTTAGGAGTCAACCAATTGCTGTATTTTCCAAGCAAATTTAAACGGGTAAAATCCTGAGGAGATTCAAAGTAACCTTCCTTGAATTGATACTCTCCGGCAACATAAGCATTGGTTTTTTTGCTTTTTGCTAACTTGATTTGAGCCACTGATCGGTAAGTATTAAACTGACCTGCTTCAAGCTTAAAAGAACTTTCTTTGAGAGCATCTTTAGTATTGAATTCTGCATATCCGGCTGTGTTAAAATTGCCTTTATTCGAATAGTACAATCCCTTATTGAATTCTACTGCAGATATTGTTTCAGGTATGATGAAATGCAGATCCGAATATCCTTGTCCGTGCGCATGTGAAACCATATTAACGGGCATCCCATCTACCGATAAGTTAATGTCTGTTCCATGATCGATATCAAATCCACGTAGAAAAATCTGTTCCGCTTTTCCTCCACCGGCATGCTGACCAATGAAAAGACCCGGTACATTTTGTAGAACATCTTGGGAGTTTTGTACCGGTCTGTTTTGAATATCAATAGTATTGATAAGATTTACAGATTCAATTGAATTTCTGCCTTCTACTGTAATTTCGTCAAGTGGAATCGTTTTCTTTTCTAAATAAAAAGTGATGGACTTTTTTAGATCATCTGTTTCAATGCTTATTGAGCTAGATTGAAACCCAACCCCGGAAACCTGAATGATGATACGTTCTCTTACATCCGAATTGATGGAAAAAAAGCCGGTACTGTTAGTAGTGGTTTTTTCGGAACCATCTCCAATTATGACGGTTGCACCAGCTATTGGCTCTCCGGAATCACTATCTAAAACCTGTCCTGTAATAGAAACACTTTCAGACATTCCTTCTATTCTGTTTTGAGCATAGGAATTGTATGCTCCATTAAGAAAAATCAGAGCTGCAATAACAAAAACTTTCACCGTCATTTTCTTAAAGTTTAGAGTTTATATCTTGAACCGTGACAGGTCCTAATTCAAAGCTTGCTTCTTTTGCGTACTTCAGTAGTTGGTTTGCTCTTTCTGTTTCTCCGGCTTCTTTTAAAATCACTCCTGCATGGTAGGCTGGTACGGGTTCGTACGTCTTATCCAACACGTGATCATTTAAAATCTTTTGTGCCTCATCCAATTCTCCTTTATGAAACTTTACCCAGGCTTGAAGATCATAGGTTATTGGGCTGGGTCTGTTTTCTAATTCTTTTTGTATCAGAGCTTCAGCAACTTCAAAATCACCGAATTCTGTAGCAGCCAGTTGAATTAATTCTGCATCATACATTCCGTAGTATTTCGGATCGGAAGCTTTAGCATAAAATTCATTCAGATATTCACTTTTAAGAATATCGTCACCCTCATATTCGGCAATCTCAGCAAACATCAGCAATGCGTCGGGAGACTTCTGGTTGTTGTGTACAAATTCGAGAATTTCTTTAGCAAATTCCGTATTTCCGTCATTTGCATAAGCGATGTAAGCAATTCCTTTCAGAGAATGAAGATATGAAGCGCCCGATCTTTTCTTTTTTAAAACCTTAAGAAACATTTTATAAGATCTTGGAACGTTTCCTTCATGACCAAGACGATCACCTAAATTACTATGAGCCCATGATGAAAGCGACTCACTGTAGTCAATACGCTCTGCCCCTTTTTCAAGAGCATTTATAGATTCCGAAGCATTTCCTGAATAATCTTCAAATTGCGATCTTCTGATCAGATAATTGAAGGAAGATTTATTAGTAATTTCATTTTCCAGTATATATCTGGCATGTTCAAAATCTCCTGTTTCCATGCTGGCATCATAAATAATCATATGACTCAGTAATTTATCTTCTCCTATAGACAAAGCTTTTTCGGCGTAATCCATGGCTTCCCTGAAATCATGTTTGGTAATAGATAACTGAGCCAAAGCTTGTAATACTCCTGCATTTTGTTCCTTATAAAAATCATTTGATTCTTTAAGAAGCTCTTCTGCTTTCGCCAGATAGCTTGCCTCTTTTGTTATTCCAAATTTAGCCTGGTATACAGATGCCAGTTTTACTTTATAAACCGGTGTGTCATTTTCCTCCAGTTTAGAAATCCAGAATGATATATCCTCATTTACTTTTTCAATACCACTTTTCTGTATAAACTTATTTTCATTTAAAAATGGTCTGATCTCTTCTTGATTCACAATCGGTTCCTGTGGCTTATTGCACCCGATTGATACACAGACTATTAGTATTCCGAATAATATTCGATTTAACATAATCATCGCTTTTTAATTTGAGATATAAAAAGAACCCCTGAACCGGGGCTCTTAATTTAGAAGTTTGTTCTATTTAGAACGGTGCAGCTAAGTATGGAAATGTACTTAAGAATGCTTTATCGTTAGAATCCACATTGTCATCAGACAGTCCCGGGTTTTCAGTTCCGTCTTCACCACCAAAGATCAATAACAATTCAGTACTGATTACATCATCAGCAAGTGCTCTACCTGTTAGAACATTAGTTCCGTCAAAGAATGTAGTAGTTCCGGTTAGGCTTACATTAAGTACATCTGTAGCTAAAAGATCTATAAAAGCATCTCTGTTTTGTCCTAATGCATTAGCATCAGACTCATTAGCATAAGCAGGACTTAAAGCTGCTAAATTGGTTTCCATCTCTGTTCTGAATGCAGCACTTTGATTAGATGGAAGTGTTGTATTAAAGCTATTCTTACTTGATGAAGAAATAAATACAGTGTTTACTGCCGGACGTCCCATTTGATCTGCTGTTGTAAAGCGAGCATTCTCATCTATTGGAGTTGATGATCCGTCATCATCGTTGCCACAACCTGAAATAACCAAGCCTGCAACTAATAAGAGGGTAAATAATTTTGAAAGTTTCATTTCGATAATATTTTTAAAATTCTTGATATAATTAGTTTGTCTTAGTTAACTCGGTTCTTTGCCTGTACCCAAGTATTGATCGTTTCAGCACTTCCCAAAGTAGATTTAGGAACTTCTACTACAACGCTCATTACATTGGTGCCTGCAAAAGTATCTGAGCCCGGGTCATTAAAACTGGAAGCATTTCCTGCTATAATCTCACCATATTGTGCAAAGTCCATGAAAAAAGGATCATCACGTGGCCCTGCAAATAAAGAGATACCATTATTTGTACCAATATTAGCAGAGTTACCATATTCAGTGATTGCAACTGATGCATTGTTTGTAGCATCAAATTCAACGCCGCTTGTTAATCCTGTTTCAGATGGAGCTACCGGTCCGTATGCGTATGCTACACCATCAGCAAATATAACCTGAATTACCAGGTCTTCTACATTGTCACCGGAATTATCAATATTAAATTGAATCATGGTGTTTTCGCTGAATTCAGCACCAGCAGTTGCTGAAGGTGATAGAAGCCCCTGAACATTTGCCACAAATACTAAATTACTACTTGAAGCACCTTCAAATGCGTAATAATCAGTTATATCAGCTTTTGTACCTTCAACAGCAGGAGCATCGATATGATCTGCTGCAAATACTATGATTGAGCCAATTAGTACTAGACTCAGAAGTGAGTATGCTATTTTTTTGAAATTCATTGTTTGATAGTTATGATTTAAAATTAAATTCACTTTATAGTACGAGTAGCTTCTGCATATGGATTGCTTTGATTGGAATTTCTTTCAGATAGTTTCAGTTTATCTGATCAACTAACTTATCACCTTACTCGTGTACCAATTAAATGCATAAATTCGCTGACTTTGTGATCAAAAATCCACGTCTGGTCACTTTTTTTATACTTCTGCTTGTAACAGCTGCAATTTTTCCCGCATCTCAGATCAAAACAGATTTTGACCTTGAAAATTTTTATCCCAAATCAGACCCGACAGTTCAATCTTACCGTTTGTTAGAAGAGGAGTTTGGCAGAGATGATAATGTAATAATGGTAGGGTTTAAATCGGATGATCTATTTACTATATCAACCCTGACTGAACTAAAAGGCATCGTTGATACTCTTGAGACTATACCTGATGTGATTAAAGTGCAAAGTATCTGGTCGGCTGAAGAAATGGTAAATCTGAATGGTACTTTAAAATTCGATCCCTTTCTTGACTCCGATTCTCTAACAAATAATTTAGAGGCCATTAAAGAGCGAATAACGTCAGATTCGTTCGCTGAAGGATTCCTGATAGATAATGAAGGAACAACAACTGCTTTCTTTCTTGAAATAGATGAAGAAAATAATACGTACGAAACCCGTAACGAAATTATAGGTCAATTACAGTCATCATTAAGTAACTATCCGGATAAAGATTTCAAGATCACAGGAATTCCCTACTTCAGAAATCAATATGTGAATATTCTGAACGAAGAAGTAATTTTCTACATCTCATTTTCTTCTTTTCTGATCATTTTACTGCTTTGGTATTTATACCGAAGTGTATCTGGAGTTCTGATTCCTATGTTCATAGTATGGTGTACGGTGCTGTTCACCGTAGCCGTTATTACACTGAGCGGGGGGTATTTGGAAATTATGAGCAGTACCATAGCTCCTATCCTGCTTTGTGTTGGTGTTGCCGATTCCATACACATGATATCAAAATTTGATGACGCTGTTCAAAATGGTTTTAAAAGAAAGAAGGCTATTATCGAAATGGTTCTAACGCTTGGAAGTGCTACATTTCTTACCAGCATTACAACAGCAATAGGATTTGGAACACTGTTGACTAGTTCAGTGGTTCCTATGAAGCGTTTTGGAATTTACACAGCTATTGGCGTGCTCATAGCTTACACCATTACTATTTTGTTTCTTCCTGCGATTCTGAAAATCACAAATATAAAAAAAGTATTTCGCGAAAAAGGAGGTAAACTTTATCCATGGATTGGAGAAAAACTATTAATTGTTTCTGCATTTAACAGAAAATATTATAAAACAATCTCTTTAAGTTCATTAGGTATATGTTTTCTTATCGGGCTTGGCATTTTCCAGCTTCAAGTTAATGGACGGGTATTTGACGATGTAAGCAGAGATTCAGAACTTATAAAAGACAGTAATTTCTTTTCTGAGAATCTTGCTCCGGCCTTCCCTTTAGAGTTTGTGATAGATACAAAAACTCCAGAGGGAATTACTGACCCGCAATTAATACAAAAAGTAGAAGCCCTTCAGCAACACCTTCTCTCCTACCCTGAAATAAAAAGAGCCACCTCATTCAGTACTCTCATCAAAGAGTTACATAAAGTGATGTCTCCCGAAAAAGCAGCCTTGTCTTCTCTTCCGGTTGACCAGAACCTCATAGCACAATATTTGTTGTTACTTGAAATAACAGATAACGATATACTGCAAAACGTAACTGATTTTGATTACCAAAAGCTGAGGATTGCCGCTCAAACAGAAGATGCCGGATCGAGACGAATTAATGAAATTCGTGATTCGGTTGACATTTACCTTTCTCAAAACTTTAGTAATGAAGAAATAACCGTTACAGGATCAACCGTTTTAAGTGCTAACCTGGTTGGCAAAATGGTTTATTCTCTGGCTTCAAGTATTGGTTTAGCGTTTATCTGTATTTCAATTTTAATGGCATTTCTGTTTAAAGATCTGAAAATGGTGATCATTTCATTAATTCCTAATATCATGCCTTTGGTTCTGATAGCCGGGATAATGGGACTATTGGGAGTGGATATAAAACCTTCCACTGCTGTAATTTTTACCATAGCTTTTGGTATTGCTGTAGATGATACTATTCACTATTTAGCCCGGTTCAGAATAGAATTGAAAAGAGGGTTAAATTTTCAGAAAGCTTTGGAAATAACTACTCAAAAAACAGGTCGCGCTATCATAGTAACAAGTATGATCCTTTTACTTGGCTTCGGCACACTTATAACAAGCGAATTTACTTCCACAACTTTAATGGGAATTTTAATATCATCGACAATATTTTTTGCTATACTTGCTGATTTGGTTGTACTTCCATCTCTGTTCTACTGGCTTAAACCAAAGTTGAAAGGCATAACTAAAAAGATAAATTAGATAAAATCAGATCATGTACTTCATCAACATTTTTGGAAGCATCAATAGTAACAAAGCGTTCTTCAGATTCTGAAAGTTCATCAAACCCTTTAATAACATTCTGAAAGAACTCGATTCCGGATTGTTCCATTCTGTCTTTCTGCATATGAGCAGTTCTCTTAGCTGATTCTTCCAGACTAAGGCGAAGATAAAAAGTAACATCGGGAGCAATTCCGTGAGAAGCGATATTATTAATCTGATGAACCTGGTCAATCGGAATACTCTTTCTACCATAACCCTGATACGCTGTTGTGGAGTCATAAAAGCGATCTAAGATTACTACTACTCCATCATACAAAAGTGGCTTAACTTTTTCGGCTATTAACTGAGATCTCGCTGAAGAGAACAGCAATAATTCCGTAACCGGATCTATCTCAATTTCAGGATTCAGCAACATCCCACGGATAAGTTCGGAAATATCGGTTCCTCCGGGTTCTCGAAGTACCTGAACTTTCTTTCCTGAGTTAGTAAGATATTCTTTTAAAAGAGAAATCTGGGTCGATTTCCCGCTTCCGTCAATTCCTTCAAATGTAATTAGCATGGTTTGAATCTAAGAAGAATTTTAATCTGAATTATATTCAATTACTTATATTTTCAGTTGTAAAGTTTAGAACAACTAAAATGTTATCGACAAAAGAAAAATTTAGCTGGCTTAAAGAAACAATACGTAAGCTTTCATCAGTTTTAGAATTAGAATCTGAAAACGAAATTGGATGGTTAGTATATGAGGAATTAGATATAGATATCCGCTCTTCAATTTCAAACGAGAATCTTAAAGAATTAGAATCAAAAAAATTAATTACTAAAGAAGTTGCATCTAATTTGGATAGGCTTAGAGATCAAGCAATCGTTTTAATTAATAAAAGAGTTGAGTCAAAAGAGATTCGAAATCATAAAATTTGGAAAGACATTTCTACAAAATTTAAACACATCTATACTGTAATTTCAGATTGAAATTATACAGATTTAGTTTTCTAAATTGAGATAACTTTACAACTAGCTTTATCAAATCTAAACTGAATGCCATGCTCAATATAAAAGATGGAACTATATAAAATGCGGTTGTGAAATGGATAAATATGGTAAAGAGATCAGTGCTTAATCAAAAAACCGGTGATCAAAAATCAAAGTCATCCATCATCTCGATTGGCTCTTTTGGCATTGCTAATGCTAATCCGATATAGATAAGTAAGCTGGTTCCCCATCCCATGATAAAAACGGCTCCAAAAATGAAACGAACTACAGTCGAACTTAGTCCAAAATATTTAGCTAAACCTCCGCAAACTCCTGCTATCTTTTTATTTGTTCTGGATTTCATCAATCTCTTAGCATGACGATAACCGAAATTATCATAACTATAGTTGCTGGAACTTGAAGACTTTCCGGATGAATCCAGATCATTATTCAGTGTACTTGTAAATTCTTCAGCACCATGAATATCGCTGGAGTATATATTCTTTTTACTTTGAGCCTTTCTTTTTCTGCGGGATTCTTTTTTAGCTTTTTTCTCTTTCTTTCTGTCACCAACTAAAAAACCAAAGCCTACTAATGTCACAAGAATTCCACCAATTATTGGTAAAGCACTAATTGCATCCTGAGCAAAAGCAGAGAGACCTTGCCCCATTGGAAAGCCTATTAATTGAAGCAAAAAAGTGAATGCTATAAAAAGCATACCAAGACCGGCAAATGTTGAAAAATTCCAAACCCCTTTGCCTTCTTCTTTAGGTTCTTCTTTTAAAAAGTCTTGCATTGCAGACTGTAATTCAAAGTCTTCAAACTCTAGTGTTGCTGAGCCTGTTTTAGATCCGGTTTTTTGTCGTGTTTTTTCTGCCATAATTTTTCTCCTGTGAGCTACTACGAACCTGAATCGCTATTGTTACGTCTTAAGATCTTTTTTTCAGTAATTAAAATATCCAGTTTCTCATCAAAGTTCTCAACAGGAACTTGATCCAGAATAAACTCCTCGAAAGCCAACCCGACTTTAATTGCATTTTCTTTTTCTAAAAAACGATCGTAAAACCCTTTGCCATAACCAAGTCTGTTAAAATCTTTATCTGCTGCTAGCAATGGTACCAAAATCAAATCAGTTTTTTGTTTTTGAGGGTAGATTTCATCCGGTTCCAACACCCCCCATTTATTCTCTTCTAAATCACTAAATGATTTCAATTCAGAGTGTTTTAATTCACCGGTATCAAAATCAGTAACAGGAACCACTACCGTTTTACCAGACGATATTAAATCTTTTATTAAGTTATGCGTGTTTACTTCCTTTCGCTCATTCATGGAAATAAAACAATGAATTACATCTGCCCCTATAAACTCTTCATTTTTTTTCAACCGATTAACTATAGCCAATGATCGTGTTTCCCAGTCTTTTTTTTGAATAGACTTTCTGAGCTTTAAAAGACGATTTCTTAATTCTGATTTTTGATCAGATACTGACATTATAAACGAATCAAATAGTGACTATCTAATCGGAGTTCTTCTTTTTCCAGATCTGCCAGAAGGTCATCCCACATATTTACTCCATATTTATTCATGAAATACATAAATGACACCATACGCTCTTGCAATCCATTATCAGGATACAATTGTGCTTTTATTTTCCGTATACGCTGAAGTTGAGTCTCTTCCTGCTGTTTAATGGAGCGGTAAACTCTTCCTTTTAACTTATCCAGTTCCGTCTCAAAACCGGATATAGTTTTGCCCACCAAACCTTCTAAGGAACCATCAATTCCTATTATTACATCAGCAGGGGCATCAGAAACGGATCTTATTTCCTGTTTCCATTCTTTAAAGAGTTTTTCTACATCAGTAGATTCAGAATTTTTAGCATATTCTTTTTCAAGATCTTCTATTCTATCTTCATATCTGTGAAACTCAAATGGAATTTTTTCTAAAATTCGGTCAATACCTGATTCTATAATAGTAGCGCTGAACCTTGGAAAAATTATTGGCATCTCGAGATCAAAATGAGGATAAAGCTCTTTCATCTGACCATAATAAGCCACCTCTCCGGGTCCTGCAACATAGCCTAATGTCGGTAAAAGCTGATCCTGAATAACCGGTCTTAAAAACACATTAGGAGAAAATCTCTCCGGTTTACTTTCTATCAGATCCAGTAGTTCCTTTTTTACCCAATTATTGTTTTCGGTACTCCAATTACCTTTAGTATGATCCAGCTTTAACCTATGCCCGTCTTCATTTAAATAGAAAAGATTTGACTCACCAACTACTACCTGACGGTGGAATTTATTCTCTAATTTCTCAGATTGTTTTTGAAGCGATGAGTAGATAGCATCAGCCTGAACAACTGAACTTTTAAGTGTATCTTTCAATATTGCTTTCACAGACTTAGAATTACTTCCCACTATTAATAAGCCGTGCTTACCAAATAGTTCGTCCATCATTAGGGCAAAAGCTTTTCTGAATGTAACCCCGCTTTTGAAATACCTATCAAACAAACTCCAAAGCTCATCAGAAAAATCTGTATCAAACATTTCAGATTTTATGGTCTCCTTGAGAGCATCAATATTCTCATTTATGGAAATAACGGAAACAGGCTTGCCATCAGATTCATCAGAATATTCAATCTTTTTGAACTCTTTGTTTCCCGGAATACCAAACCAGGCGATTTCTTCAAAGTCGTGATCTTCATCAGCCAACCAAAAAACGGGAACTACAGGACGGGCTAATTTTTTTTCCCATTCTTTGGCAAGTAAAATGGTTGAAATAGTTTTATAAATGGTAAAAACAGGTCCGCCATAAATTCCAAGTTGCTGACCTGTAACTACAGCCAGAGAATCAGGATTTGCTAGTTTTTCAATTTGTGAACTTTGTTCAATTTCTAATTCAGAATGCAAATCTTTAAGTGCAGCGAGAAAATTGATATGAGAATCCTTTTTTCTAATTCTCTCAGATTTTAAGACTACATCCTTATCAGAAAATGGATTACCTGAGTAAAAATCAGTGAGAGCATCAAAATTCGATGTATAAGTTTTGAATAATTTCGAAAATGGAAGCTTATCGAAAGAGTAAGTTTCTTTAGTCACTAATTAGCCTTAAGTTTTTGAATAGTATCTCTGATTTTTGCAGCTCTTTCATAATTTTCAGCGTCAATTGCTTCTTTTAGAGCCTCGTTAAGTTCTTCAAGCCTGGATAAACCTTTCTTTGCAGGTTCTTCAATTTCCACATTCAATGCTTCTTCTAAAGTAGAAGATTCGGGTTCAGTAGAAATCCCGGCTTCATTCAGAACACTGTCTGATACAAAAATATCTGATCCGAATCTTACAGCAAGAGCAATGGCATCACTTGGTCGTGCATCCAATTCTACAAGTTCACCATTTCTGTTAAGTATAACCTGTGCATAAAAAGTACCTTCAGATAATTCATTTACATAAATATATTTGATCTCAGTATTGAAACTTAGAATAAGGTTCTTTAACAAGTCATGAGTCATTGGTCGTGGTGGTTTTATATTCTCAAGCTCAAGAGCAATGGCCTGAGCCTCAAATGACCCGATAATAATAGGAAGTCTGCGATTACCTTTAACCTCAGATAGTATCAACGCATAGGCCCCTCCACTGCTTGGGCTGGTTGATAATCCTAGAATTTCCATTTTTATTTTCTTCAAGCGATAACCGTTTTAGATCTTTCCTATAAATGTACGGTTTTTTATGTAAGTGTTAAACTGATTTGAATACCTTTCGCGTTCATTTTATTTAGAATTATTCTTAATAAAAATTCCTTCTCATAAAAAGTAAATTTAAGCCTATATTCACGCCCGATTTCATTGACATTGCCAAACATTGAAGCTAACTTTTAGCTCATAAATTGTGACTTAATATTTCTATGCTCGACAGTTATTTTCCTATTTTAATTCTAGCTGGTATTGCCATTGTATTGGCACTTCTATTAATGACTTTGTCTAGAATTCTTGGTCCCTACCGCCCAAATAAGCACAAATTAAATCCATATGAAAGTGGAATGGACCCTGTCGGTGAAGCACGAGAGAGATATTCGATCAGTTTTTATTTGGTTGCAATGGAATTTATAGTCTTTGATCTCGAGGTTGTTTTTATATACCCATGGGCTGTTCGCTATTTAGACCTTGGACTTGGAACGTTCGTCTCAATGATGGTATTTATAACTATACTTCTTATCGGTCTTCTTTACACTCTCAAAAAAGGTACTTTAGACTGGGATCTTAAAACAAACAAAATTTAGAGTTTAATAATGGGAATTGAATCCGCACTTGGTGAAGGTTATTTAACCACCCGCTTAGACAAATTAATAAACTGGGGACGCGCAAATGCAGCATGGCCTATGCCGATGGGACTGGCTTGTTGTGCTATTGAAATGATGGCTTTTGCAGGACCAAAATATGATGTATCCCGTTTTGGTTCAGAGGTATTTCGCTTCTCTCCCCGCCAAAGCGATGTAATGATCGTTGCCGGTTGGACAACCTATAAAATGTCGCACGCAATCAGAAGAATTTGGGATCAGATGCCTGATCCCAAATGGTGTATAGCAATGGGCGCATGCGCTTCTACAGGTGGAATGCACAGATGCTATGGAGTAGTTCAGGGAGTAGATAATTTTCTACCTGTTGATGCTTATGTTTCAGGGTGTCCCCCCCGTCCTGATGCTGTAATACACGCTTTGATGAAAATTCAAGACAAAATTAAAACAGAACATTCTGTTCTTTTAGACACCTAGTATGAGCTTAGAATTAAACGAGACATTGCAAGCAGTTGTAGATGGCTTATCAGAAAACTTTTCTGATAAGTTGATAGAAGTGTATCAAAGTAGTGGTGATACTTTCATAAGAGTAGAAGCAAATTCAATTTTAGAGATCTCTAACTACCTAAAGGAGAAACAACACTTTATTTTTCTTTGCGATATATTCGGCAACGACAGGTATACTTCAAACGAACGGTTCGAAGTAGTTTATAACTTGATGAATTTAAGAACTCAGACAAGAATTTTTGTTAAAGCCAGAGTTGAAGAAGAAAACCCGACTTTAGAATCGGTTACTTCGGTTTGGAAAGCCGCAGGGTGGAATGAACGTGAAGTATATGATATGTTTGGTGTTCGTTTTGAAAACCATCCTGATTTGAGAAGAATATTTATGCCCGAAGATTTTGAGTACTTCCCGATGAGAAAAGAATTTCCTCTCTTAGGTATACCGGGTTCAATAGAATTGCCTAACACAACACCAGATACGGAGTAAGGCATATGAAAGTAACAGACATTAATAGTAAAGTAAATCCGCAGTTTCAGGAGAAACATCAACGTAGTATATATAAAAGTCTTGAAGACAAACATACTACGATAGAAGATGTTGATATTGATGATCCATTAAATGCCAAGATGATCCTGAATATGGGTCCTCAGCACCCTGCAACTCACGGAGTGCTTCGTTTAGTACTTCAATTGCGTGGAGAGACCATCGAGAAAACCAAACTCGATATAGGATATCTTCACAGAGGTGTTGAAAAAATTGCTGAGAATAAAACCTATCAGGAGTTTATGCCATACACAGACCGTATGGATTACCTCTCCCCTTACAGCAACAATGTTGCTCTTTGTACAGCCGTTGAAAAAATTGCGAATGTTGAAGTTCCTGATCGTGCACATTATATAAGAATGATCGGTTGTGAACTTGCTCGTATTTCTTCTCACCTTCTTTGGTTGGGAACGATGGTTATGGATGCGGGAGCAATCTCTTTCTTTATATGGACATTCCGTGAGCGTGAAAAGATCTATGACATTATGGATCAGATCGCCGGACACAGATTTACAGTTTCACATTCCAGAATTGGAGGTGTTGCTAATGATTTGACAAGCGATGCTTCATCAATTATTAAAGAGTTCATTACTAAATTCCCTCAGGAACTTAAAGACTGGCACGGATTACTAGATAGAAACAGAATTTTCATCGACAGAAACGAAAATGTAGGTGTTTTGGAAACAGACAAGGCATTAGACATTGGGGCAACCGGACCTGTTTTAAGAGCTTCCGGTTTTGCTGTTGATCAACGAATTATTGCACCATACGCTAAGTATGATCAGGTGGAATTTGAAGTTCCAACCCGTTTGGAAGGCGATAACCTTGCCAGATACTTTGTGCGTATGGAAGAAATGAAAGAAAGTATCAGAATTATACAGCAGTGTTTAGATAAAATGCCGAAAGGTCCGATAAGATCTAACAATGCTAAACATGCCTATCCTTCTAAAGATGAAGTTTATTATTCGATGGAAGGTATGATTCACGATTTTATGATGACGGATACCGGAATTTGTCCACCTGAAGGAGCTGAATGCTATCACGCAGTTGAGTCACCTAAAGGAGAACTTGGGTATTACATCCAAAGTGACGGAACCGGGCATCCCTGGAGAATTAAAATTAACACTCCTTCATTCCGAAACCTGCAAGTATTGGAAAACATTCTCGATGGAGAATTGGTAGCTGATACGGTAGTTGTTATCGGTGGAGTTGACCCTGTAATGGGAGAAGCAGATAAATAATGGCGAATAACTACGAATTCACCCCGGAAGATTTAAAAGAGATTGAAACTATCAAAGCAAAGTTCCCGGAAGTTATGCCGGCAACATTACCTACGCTTTGGGTTGCTCAACGAAGATTTGGACATGTGGAACCTGAAGTACAGCATTTGGTTGCTGAAACTTTAGATCTGCCTGTTTCTCACGTACACGGTGTTGCGACTTTCTATACTCAGTATTACAAAGAGAAAATGGGTAAGTATGTACTTGATGTGTGTACTACAACAAGTTGTCAGCTTTGTGGAGGATATGATATGTTGCATTATCTTGAAAATAAACTTGGAATAAAAGCTGGTGAAACAACTAAAGATGGGATGTTCAGCATCCAATCAGTAGAATGTTTGGGAGCTTGTGGTTATGCTCCAATGATGCAAATTACTAATGATGTGTACGTCAATAATCTTACCGAAGAAAAACTTGATGAAGTAATTGAAAGCCTTAAAGCTGATAAAATGCCTGAATTTGAATCGGTTGGTATGCCACAACACACGGAAAGGAGTTAAGAAATGTCATTCGATTGGAAATCATATACTCCGGTAATCATTCCTGATATCCCAAACCTTCATGAGATCGACGTTTACACCAAAAACGGTGGTTATGACTCTCTAAAAAAGGTTTTATCAAATGATTGGGATCCTGGAAAAGTAATTAATGAAGTTAAAGCTGCCAACATACGTGGCCGTGGTGGTGCAGGATTTAATGCAGGTCTTAAGTGGTCTTTTATGCCTAAACCTGATGGCGGACCCAGATATTTAGCGTGTAACGGTGACGAATCAGAACCGGGTACATTTAAGGACCGAAAGATCTTCGAATATAATCCACACCTATTTATCGAAGGTGCCTTAATAGCAGCTTATGCAATGCAGTGTAGTGCCATTTACGTTTATATCCGTGGTGAGTATTACTCATGGATAAAAATGATGGAGAAAGCGCTCAATGATGCATATGCTAAAGGCTTTATTGGTAAAAATATCCTTGGCTCAGGATTTGATGTGGAATTTCACGTTACAGGCGGTGCAGGAGCGTACATTTGTGGCGAAGAAACTTCCATGCTTGAATCATTGGAAGGAAAACGTGGATACCCCAGAGTTAAACCTCCCTTCCCTGCTCAAAAAGGATTATGGGGGCGCCCAACCACCATCAACAATATTGAAACGCTTTCTTGTGTACCTTTGGTAATTAAAAATGGCGCAGATTGGTTTTCGGGAATCGGTGCAGAAACTCATCCCGGACCGGTTCTTTATGGTATTTCCGGACATGTTAACAGACCTGGAGTTTATGAATTACCAACAGGAATGCCTGTTCTCACTTTAATCGATGAAGTTGCCGGTGGAATGAGAAACGGAAAGAAACTTAAAGGATTGATTCCAGGTGGCTCTTCTACTCCTATTCTTAGAGGTGATGCTCTTGAAGGCGTTAATATGGATGCAGATTCATTGCGTGAAGCTGGTTCTATGATGGGAACTGCAGGAATGATTGTGATGGATGAAGATACTGACATGGTTGAAATGCTGTGGAGAATATCTCATTTCTATCATCACGAATCTTGTGGACAATGTACTCCATGTCGTGAAGGAACCGGTTGGTTAGAAAAGATCTTACTGAAGATCAGAAACGGAGATGGTGAGATCAGAGATCTTGAATTATTGATCGATCTTTGTTCGCAAATGGAAGGTCGGACTATTTGTGCACTTGCTGATGCTGCTGCATGGCCTGTACGTTATACTATTGACAGATTTAGAGACGAATTTGAAGCTCGGTGCAAAAAAAGCACGTACGCTCTAGCTTAATGAAATTTTGATTTATAATTTTCGATTGATGATTAAATTTGACAAAAGATGAGTTAATAAAAAGAACAAAAGAATTTGCTCACAGATGCATCAAACTTGCTACTAATTTACCAAACACGTACTTAGGTAATCATATAAAAGGGCAATTAATAAGATGTTCAACATCAGTAGCAGCAAATTATCGTGCAGCATGTGTAGCTCACAGTAAAGCTTCTTTTGTTGCTAAATTGAGTATTGTTATTGAAGAAGCAGACGAATCAGAATTTTGGATGGAATTTATTATAGATGAAAAGCTTATTGAAACGAAATTAGTTGAACCATTAAAAAATGAAGCTCATGAGTTAGCTTCTATTTTTATAAGTTCCAGAAAAACAGCACAACAAAGAAAATAATGAACATTGATTTACTTATTGGAATGAATCAAAAGTCATCATTCAAAAATCAACAATCATAAGATGCCAGAAATATTTATAGACGGTAAACGATACGAATTTGAAGGCAAGCCTAAATTGCTTCAGTTCATTTTGGATAATGGTAAAGAAGTACCATTCTTCTGCTACCACCCTGAAATGAGCGCTCCTGCCAACTGCCGACAGTGTTATGTTAAAGTTGGAACCCCGGTTCAGGATCGGGAAACAGGTGAGTACGAGTTGGATGAAAATGGTGAACGTGTAATTCGTTGGTTCCCTAAAATGCAGACATCATGTAGTATGGAAATGACCGATGGAATGGTTGTTCATACTCAGGAATCGAGTGAAGAAGTAGCTCGTGCTCAAAAAGATACTATGGAGTTGATCCTGATTAACCATCCTCTTGATTGCCCGATTTGTGATCAGGCCGGTGAATGTCCACTACAGATTCAAACATATAAGTACGGACCTGAAGGCTCTCGTTTCGAAGTTAAGAAAGTCCACAAGCCTAAAAGAGTTGAGCTTGGACCGAGAGTTACTTTGGATGCTGAGCGTTGCATTAACTGCACACGTTGTGTTAGGTTTACTGAGGAAATATCCGGTACACATCAACTTACGATTGCTTCGCGTGGAGATAAAAATTATCCGATTACCGCTCCCGGAACGGAGTTTGATGATGCTTATTCGTTAAATACCGTTGATATTTGTCCCGTTGGAGCCTTGACTTCTACCGACTTCAGGTTTAAAGCTCGAGTTTGGGAGATGAATCAAACTCCAAGTATTGATATTACCGGAGGTAAAGGAACAAATGTTGATCTTTGGACACGAGACAATCTCGTATTACGTCTCACTCCTCGTTACAACAAAGATGTTAACACGCACTGGATGTCGGATGAAGCTCGAATGGCGTACAGAAAATTCAATGAGAATCGTATTTCAAGACCTTCCATCAAAGCAGATGGTGATAATCAGATCAAAACATCATGGAATAACGCTATTGAAACTTTTGCTGAAAAGCTTGAAGATGTAAAACCTGCCGATGTTCTGGTATTAGGTTCTGCTCACGCTTCTGTTGAGGAAAATTACTCTTTGATGAAGACATTTAGTACTTGGGGTGTTAACAATTTCCATTTCTCTCCTGATGTTAAAGAAGGTTTTGGTGATGATTTCTTATTAACGGACGATCAGGCTCCGAATACAAATGGTGTTAAAACTCTCGGTTTCTCAGAAACTTCTTCTGACGATCTGAAAGCAGCTATTAAATCTTCTAAGGTAGTAGTTTTGCTTAATGATGAATTGGTAGATCGTGGAGTTCTTAATTCTAAAGACCTTAAAAAACCATTTGTGATCTCACTTGCTACCAACGAGACGGAAACATCAAAATCAACAGATCTTGTTATTCCAATTACTTGTATTGCTGAACATGCAGCAAGTTATGTAAACGTAGAAGGTAGAATTCAACGCTCCCTTCCTGCAAAAGAAACTAAGTATACACACCGTAAATTGGATCTGGAGATGTCAGAAGGACGACTTGACCGCTACGGAACTAATTTCGACAACTGGGTTAATGAAGATAACAAAATTGATTGTACCCCTACCTGGGAATTGATGAACAACCTTTCCAAGCGACTGGGACTAACTGTCCAGTTTGGTACATCCAGAGAAATAATGGATGAGATCGCTTCTTCAAATTCTAGTTTTGAAGGTGTTAGTTATGAGAAAATGGACGATGAAAACGGAATCCAGTTAACCGGAATGAATAAAGAAGAGGTATCTGCATAATGAATCCAGCTATACTTGAAATCGGACCTTTGGCGATACCTGTTTGGGCAATCGTCCTCGGTGTTGGGATGATAAGTTATTTGAATTCTGCAGCCATCTTGGTTTACGCAGAACGTAGAATTGCCGCATTTATTCAAAACCGGGTTGGACCAAACCGTGTAGGGCCATTTGGTCTATTACAGCCTTTGGCAGATGTACTTAAGCTTCTTTTAAAAGAAGATGTAACCCCTATCCATGGGTATAAAAAACTTCATGCAATTGCGCCAATGATTCCGGTAATCACAGCATTGCTTTCTGTAGCAGTTATTCCTTTCGGAGCCGGTTTGTATGTAACCGATATAAATGCAGCTGTTCTGTATTTACTTGCTGTAGCTTCTCTTGGTGTGTATGGAGTAACGCTGGCAGGCTGGGCTTCTAACAGTAAATATTCACTTCTTGGAGGCTTAAGAGCTGCAGCTCAGATGATAAGCTATGAACTTCCTATGGGTATGGCTGTAGCTTCTGTAATTTTGATGACCGGTTCTCTAAGCCTGGTTGATATTGCAGAATCACAATCTATGTGGTGGAACTTCTTTGTAAATCCTCTTGGCGCTGTGATCTTTATTATTTGTGCCTTTGCAGAATCAAACAGAACTCCTTTTGATCTTGTAGAAGCAGAGCAGGAACTCGTTGGCGGTTTTCACACCGAGTACAGTTCCATGAAATTCGGAATGTTCTTCCTTGCTGAATACATGCATGTTTTCATCGGAAGTATTTTAATTACCACATTCTTCTTTGGTAGCTACCATCTTCCATTTGCTGATGCCTGGTTACCCGAAATGAACTCTATCCTGAAAGGTGTTCTAGACGTAAGCGTATTCTCAGCTAAAGTTGTTTTCTGGTGCTTTGTATTTATTTGGGTTCGGTGGACAATTCCCCGCTTCAAATACAATCAGGTTATGAAACTGGGTTGGGCAAGACTTCTTCCTCTCAGTATCATTAACTTTATGGTGATTGCAACTATCATGTACTTCATCAACTGATATTAGTTATCAAATTACGCTCTTCGTAGCCCTGTCTCAATACTGATTCAGGGCTTTTTTGATCACTGATTCTCTTTCACCTTTCACTTTTCACTTTTCACTTTTCACTTTTCACCAAAAATATAGCATCAATTGCCTAGCCCATTCATGTGATGTTAATCTTGTTTACCTATATATAGATTCTTTCAGGCTTTAAAAACGAAGTCTCAACATTAACGGAGCAGATCATGAAAAATCCAAAATCTTTATCACTATTACTTTTACTATTTTTAGTAACTCAGGCATGTACCATTACAAATGAAGGACCTCAAGGGCCTCCGGGAGCAGATGGAGTACAAATCTATTCCAGTACCAGTACCATTTTTGCCGACGATTTTGATATCGTGGATGAGTTTGTTTCAATCAATGAGTTTGAGTGGGACATTTTGGATGAAGCCACAGTCGATGAAGGGTTAGTTCTTGGATATCTGCAATTCGAAGGCACTACTTCATGGCATGCATTGCCATTCAGCACTCCTTTTGAGAATGATCTTGTAAACCTGAGATACGTCTTCGATATCAACAGTTTTGATCTTTTGCTTGAGGGTGAAGTTGCCGAAAATAATGAAGTAAATGAAGATCTTTTCGATGGAGATGTTCTCAGAGTAGTAGCCATCCCTCCTTCATTATTGTTTAAAGCAAAAGGCCTTGATTACAGAAACTACGATCAGGTTTCTGAATTTTATGGATTAGATGATGAATAATTCCTGATTCAAATAATTACAACTTTTTCTTAATTGGCTGTGCATTTGCATGGCCTTTTTAGTTTATTTGAGCATGGATAAATCAATAAATCTGAAAAAGAAATTCAGCCTTTTTAATGACCAATGGTCTCCAAAAATCATCGCAGAATGTAATGGGCAACTTATCAAACTTGCCAAGATTGAAGGAGAATTTGTTTGGCATAATCACCCGAGTGAAGATGAAGTCTTCTTTATCGTAAAAGGAAATTTATTACTGAAATTCAGAGATAAGGAAATTGAATTAAAGGAAGGTGAACTATATGTAGTTCCAAAAGGCGTTGATCATTTCCCGATTGCAGAAAAGGAATGCTGGTTAATGTTAATAGAACCCAAGGGAACTAAACATACCGGAGAAACTGAATTTAAACACTCTGTTGATGAAAAAGATCAGGAGATGATTTGATTAAATAAAAGAATTAAAAAACCATATCGTATATTCTGATTTTGGTAATCAAAAAATTAATACTACTCTTTCAGACTTGTTACTATTTGTGGCCGCGGTTAACACTTTAATGAAGATAGAGTAAGAACTCGAGATATAATTCCCTTCTTTTTGGAAACCACTCCGGGAGAAAGTATCGAATTTTTTATCTCTTAAACAGTAGAGAAAAGACACTACTATCTATCTTCTAGTTTTTGATTATAATTGTACAATTGCGACGTACTGTCGTATGACTAGTGAATTGTCATGTTTTTGAATTTATAGAAAAGATTCCCTAAACAAATACGAATCAAGGTTTAAAACCTAATTACGTGAACTCTTATCCTTTCTTGTTGATAAAATAATCTTAGAATCGGCTTCCCGCATCATATTTGCAGCAATCAGCAACTAACATCTTAATCACATAAAAAAATAAATGAAAGTATTAGTAATTGGTGCGGGAAACATGGGATTTGCCTATGCAAAAGCACTTGTGAAGTCAGAGTATTTAAGCAAATCTAATTTAATGATCTCAGATACTGACCCGGAAAAAACAGAAGAACTAAAAAAAATTAGCAGGTTTGATGTTTACACCGACCTAAAAGACTGTCTGGATAAAGCAGATATCGTCTTTATAGCAGTAAAGCCTTATCACACAGACGGACTTTTTAAGGAATTGAAGCCCTTAACTAAAAAAGACCAAGTCATCGTTTCTTTAATGGCGGGGGTAACCATACAAAGTATCCAAAAAGGATTGGGAATCTTAAAGGTTGTTAGAGCGATGCCTAACTTACCCGCACAAGTTGGAAAGGGCTTGACCTCGTTCACTACCAGTAAAGAAGTTTCTCGATTAGAAACCTCCACCGTTCAGCAATTACTAAATACTACTGGAAAATCAGTTCACTTGGATTCTGAAAATGATGTTGATGCTTCTACCGGAATTTCGGGAAGCGGTCCTGCTTATGTTTTTTACTTTATGCAATCAATGATGGAAGCTGCAAAAAAGATGGGCTTTTCAGATCATGATTCTAAAGTATTAGTGAGCCAAACATTCGAAGGTGCAGTTGAATTATTCAACCAGTCAGATTTAACACCCACCAAATGGATGGATAAAGTTGCTTCTAAAGGAGGAACAACAAGAGCAGCTCTTGATTCCATGAACGATAACAACGTTGAAAATCTAATCGAAGAAGCCGCTTATGCTGCATTCAACAGAGCAGTTGAACTCGGAAACGAAGAGGTCAAATAGTAGTGAACTATAAAAAGAGAGTTGTTATAAAAGTAGGTACCAATGTAATGGTGAACAGAGATAACCGTATTGTAGGGCCTATCTTAAAAAAGTTAGTCGACCAAATTGCCCGATTATATGAAGAAGATATAATTACAGTCTTAATTTCTTCCGGTTCCGTAATTGCTGGAAAAGAAGTATTGGATAACAATAGTATTGAGGATCAGACTATTCGTCGACAAGTATATTCAGCGGTAGGTCAACCAAGATTAATGCGCCATTACTACAGTATTTTCCATGATTACGGAATGCGATGTGCACAAGTATTGGCAACCAAACGTGATTTCGATGAAGGAAAGCATCGTGAAAATATGATCAATTGCTATGAAGGATTATTAAGCCAGGGAATCATTCCTATTGCAAATGAAGACGATGCCGTTTCGCTTTCCATGTCAATGTTTACGGATAATGATGAATTAGCAAGCTTAGTAGCTGAGTTAATTCAAGCAGATATGTTGATCATGTTAACGGATACCGATGGTTTATACGATGGTCATCCGGATGATATTGATTCTCGCTTAATCAAAACAGTTACTACCGCTCAGAAAGTAGATCAGTTTATTCAAAGTTCTGAGAAAAAAGAAGGGGAAGGTCGAGGAGGAATGGGCTCGAAACTAAATATGGCAAAGAAAACAGCTGCAAAAAATATCCCAACCTACATTGCTAACGGTAAACATGATGACAGTATAATTGACATTGTAAACGGCAAAGAAGTTGGAACCAGAATCTATCACGAAGAAAATAAAACTATATCTAATTAAACAATTAGAACAAAAATTATGAGACTATTAACAACATCTAAAAAGAACGAAGTACTGCAATCAATGATTAACGAGCTCGATAAAAACAGAGCCTCTATTATTGAAGCAAATAAAAAAGACTTAGGAGCCTTTAACAGAGATGACCAAGCTTTGTACGATCGACTTGTGGTAGATGAAGCTAAAGTTGATGATATGATTCGAGCTGTAAAAGATGTGAAAGCCCAAGAAGATCCGGTTGGAAATACCATTAGTAAAGACAGCTTGGAAAACGGACTAAATATAACCAATAAAACGGCTCCATTTGGAACTATCATGATTATTTATGAATCCAGACCGGATGTGACCATTGAAGCCGCTGTGTTAGCTTTTAAAGCCAACAACAAAATACTATTGAAAGGTGGAAAAGAAGCACACACTAGTAACGAAGAATTAGTAAAATGCTGGCACAATGCATTGGATGCAAATGATTTGGACAAAGATTGGATACAGTATTTAAAAATGGACCGTGCTGAAACGCAAGCATTTTTAAGAAATCCGGATCAAAAGCTAGACTTGATTGTACCACGAGGTGGTGAACGACTTATCGCCTTTGTTAAAGAACATGCCAAATGTGCTGTTCTGGTAAGTGGAAGGGGGAATAATTTTGCGTATGTAGCTCCTGACGCTGATACCGAAAAAGTAATCCCCGTTATCGTAAATGCAAAAACCGATAAGATATCCGGGTGTAATGCTTTGGATAAAATCTTGATTGATAAAAGTCACCCGAACTTCAATGAGGTTTCCAAAAACATAGAAACTGAATTGGCTAACCATGATATTCAAATTATGGCAAGTGAAGATTTACTAGAAGTTCTTAAAACAAAAACTAAAATCAATGATGAGAATATTTGGAGTGAAGAATTCCTAGCTAAAAAAGCAGCTATGGGAACTGTGGAAGGATTAGATAACGCTATCGAAATTATTAACACCTACTCTGGTGGACACTCAAATGTTATTTTAACCGAAAGCACCGAAGATGCATCCACTTTTATGGAGCAAATTGATAGTGCGGCGGTTTATCATAATGCCTCTACCCGTTTTACAGATGGTGGACAAATGGGTGTTGGAGCAGAACTCGCTATTAGTACCGATAAATTACATCACAGAGGTCCGTTGGGCTTAAAGCAATTAGTAACTAACAAATACCATGTGTTAGGCAGCGGACAAGTACGCGTATAAAAATTATAGTATACATTTTAAGCTCCGAGCTACCTAGCTTGGAGCTTTTATTGATCCTTCCCTCCCATTTCTTCTTTATTTATCAAACACAATTTTAAAGACTGCCATTAGCAGAACTGTACTTCATTAATTATAATCTCTTACAAAGAATGCTCTACGCATCATAACTTGGGCTAAATTCAATGGTATAATCACTTTACTTAGTACAGCCACGTTGGATTGTAGTAAATAGAGGTTGATCCCTTCTTTACGCTCTCCCCGTCTCCTATCTATCTTCAAACAGTCTTCTAAAAAAACCGTTAAACTACTGTACCACAGAACCTTGATCTGCATTCACATTTTTTCCTACCCGATTGTTTTTATTAAACACTAAATTTATAAAACTAATATATTGGCTGAATCCAAAAACCCCTTGATCATAGTATGTACTCTTTTTTAAAATATTTCTACACTTTTTTACTCACTTTCATTTTTTTTAAACCATCTTTTGCCCAAGACAAAGAAATCGACCTTCTGGTCGATGCAATGTGTGTTTGTATTACTTCAGAAGTAGCTGCAGAAAAAGGTCCTGATTCGCAAGAAGTCGAAACTTGCTTTGAAGGTGTGATGGGAAAGAAAATGGATGAGATGGATCAGATGTTTGCTGACTCTTCAAAAACTGAGCAGGAAAATGAAGCCTATTTCCAGTCTGAAATCTTGCCTGAAATGCTTACAAAAGTTACAAGCACTTGCCCGGAAGTTATCACATACTTTATGCAGGCTGCACAGGAAGAAGCCAATCAACAGGCCGATTCTTTAAAAAATAGTTATGAACTGGGTATTCAGTTAAGTGAAGTTGGAAGTTATGACGCTGCTATTCAGGAGTTTAATAAAGCCTTGCTTATTGAAGAGTCTAAGGAATTATATAATTTCCGTGGGGTTGCTAAAGTTAAAAAAGGTGATTATTACGCCGCATTGAGTGATTTTAACAGAGCTCTAGAAATTGATCCTGTTTTTAGTCTTGCATTAGCAAATATGGGTTTTGCCAAACTTCAAATTGGTGATTTCAATAATGCCATTGCAGATCTTACCGCGGCTCTGGAAATTGACTCTGTAAATTCAAAGGCATATAACAACCTTGGACTCGCCTACATTTATACTGAACAATTTGATCTGGCTCAAAAAGCTCTGGATATTTCAATAAAACAGGATTCTACTTCTCTTGATGCTTGGAATAACCGAGGGTATAATTTTATGACTCAGGAATTATACGAGAACTCAATTGTTGATTTCAGAAAAGCTTTATCTATCGATTCTACTTACATAAACGCCAATTTTAACCTTGGCTTCTCCTATGAAAATCTTCAGTTTTATGATAAAGCTCTTGAATATTATAACAAATCCATTAAATACTTAGACACCAACCCAAATCTCTATAACAGAAGAGGACTGGTACAACATGAACTGGGTAATAATGATGCTGCCGTAGATGACTTCAGAAAAGCTTTTGAGTTAGATTCAACTGAGTTAACATACCTTGCAAATGTAGCCTATATTTACTCATACCTGGAAGAATATGACAGAGCAATAGAAATATATAATGAATTACTTTCTATAAGCCCCGATAATCTTGATGTATTGTATCAGAAAGCTATTGTTGAATATGAAAATGAAGATTATAAAAATGCCATTGTAGATTTTTCAGAAATATTGAACGTTGAAAAGACAAATGCAGAGATCTACGATTACAGAGCAAGAACCCGCTTTCAGCTTGAAAATTATGAAGGAGCTATCGAAGACTACACCAAATCTATCGAAATCTATAATGCTGATCCTGTAGTATTTAAAGAGCGCGGTGAAAGCTATCTAAAACTTGACAAAAATGAATTAGCTTGTTCTGATTTTAATAAAGCAAAGGCACTCGACTCAGAGGAAGTAGACGCTCTACTGCAAAAACACTGCAAAGAATAGATTACAGGTTAGTTCTAATACCGAAATGTACCTTTCCGTTTCCTAATGTTTCGGTTGATGAAAGTGCATATGTGAATTTCAATCTTCCAATCGCTGTTCTAAAGCTCAATCCAAATCCTCCCGAGTAAAGAAAATCTTTTTGGACAAAGCTATTGCCTGGTTCAGAATATAACTGTGGTCTTTTATAAACACCGGCTGCTGTAAACAGGAACAGATAAGAATACTGATCCGTGAGAAAACGGTACTCAACGTCTCCCCAAAATAATTCTGATGCCATAAATTGTTCTTCTGAAAACCCTCTTAAAGAATTTGCACCCCCAAATCTGATTAAATCACTTTCAGTAAACTGATCTCCAATCACATAAAATCCATTAATACTTGTAGCCAAAACAGATTTCTCAAACAATGGAATATAGCCTCTTACATTCGTTTCTAATCTTTGTTGACGAAAAGCCAGTGCTGAATCCTCCTGAATATCTTTATTAGCTACTCCATAGATAACATCTAAAGAAAACCCTGAAGTCGGAACCTCTCTCCTGTCTAACTTTGAATAGTTAAATCCAAGATCTCCCCCTTGCTTCTTCCCGTACGGTTCTTTTGAAAAGCTCGAGGTGGAACCTGAGATCGAATTTTGAGAATAAATCCTGCTTTTAAGACTTAACTCCGAATTAAGGAAATAACTACCCGACAACCCGATGTTCCTCGTTTGATAGGTCGTATCATTCTGATAAAAAGAGAAATCAATTCCAATGCTTAATGGAATATTTACTATCCAATCCTGAGATATGCCGAGGTTTAAGCGACTAGTTTCCGGTTTTAAGCGTTGATATTGTAATTCAAAAGCATTGCCTTCTCTTAACACATTCCAGAGCGATATATCCAGATCTCCGACAATTTGCCCCTTCCCTGTTTCGTCAGGTACAAAACCTATCAAACCATCCAGTTGATTCAGATTTTGCTCTTTGACTTCAAACAGAACAACATAATTTTCATTGTCTTCAAAAATAACCGGATCTGATACTTGCTCAATTAACTCGCTGGAACTAAGGTTTCTTCTGATTTGATTTAAGTTTTCCTCAGAAGCAATCACAGAATCTTTCATTCCTGAGATTCGCGCTAAATATTCCTGAGAATTGATCCTGTTACCTTTGAAAATGATTTCATTTATCTTTGTTAAATTTCCTTTCTCATTTAACACAGTTAAAGAAACTGTTTTGTCGAGCGAATCTACTCTGATCTTCTGTATACTTATTTTCGCATCAAAGTAACCCTCTTTAATAGATTTATCATATTCCTGTTCAATCCGGTTTTCAATCAACTCCGATGAGTAAAACTCACCTTTAAGTTCTACATCTGTATAAATAGTATCAATATCGTGATCAAATATTAAACCACTAATAGTATATCTTTGACCTTTGTTTACACTAGCAGCACCTGATTCTATGCTTACAACCTTTGTATCGAAATACCCAAAATCAGAAAAATAAGTAAGTAATTGTTTTTCTAGTGAAAGCTTTTCATTTTTTACCGGAAATGATATTGAGTACAAAGGATCGCCAATTACCAATACCTCAATAGTTTTTTTCTGAGCAAATCCTTCCCCACTAAAACTGATAAGTATTAATAAGAAGAAAAGATTTTTTTTCATATAAGCTAAACGATGAGTCTAGCGGATAATTTCGGCTACAAAATTCGGTAATGCAAACGATCCCTGATGAACTTCTTTATTATAGTATTTAAGATCACCACCAAACTCAGATAACCCCTTTTCTATTCTTTCCTGGACTTCCTTTTCCTCAGGTTGTTTTCCTTTTGATGCAAACGCAAAACTCCACATTCCCGCAGGATATAATGGTATGAAGCCCAGATACATAGAGGATTCATCAAACACAGACTCTAATGCGTCAAAAACTTGTTTGATGCTTGAATGATACTCTTCAACCCATGGCGATTCTGTCTGACCGGTAAGCACGCCATCTTTCTTTAAAGCTGTAAAACATAATTCAAAGAACTCCTTTTCAAACAGTCCTTCAGCCGGCCCTACAGGATCAGATCCATCAATAATAATTACATCATATTCAGCTATAGAGTTTTTCACGAAAGCGATGCCATCTTCAAAAAGCACGTTTAAACGTGGATCTTCCCAAGCTCCCACTTCGGGTAAAAATTCTTTTGAAGCCCTGACTACTGCTTCATCAATTTCAACCATATCAACTTGTTTGACAGAAAAATGTCTGAGTACTTCTCTGGCGGTTCCGCCATCTCCACCACCTATGATCAACACTTTTTCCGGATTCGGATGCGAAAACATACCTACGTGTACCAGCATTTCATGATAAACGAACTCGTCTTTTTCAGAAAGCATCACCATGCCATCAATGGTCATCAGATTTCCCCATGTATCTGTATCAAAAACTTCAACCTTCTGATACGGAGTTTGCTCAGAAAACAGAACTTTCTTTACTCCAACGGTAAGCCCCGTTCTTTTGTGATAATACTCAGTGTAGCTTTGAGTGTTTAGTTTTGAGTTTTCAGACTGTTTCATTCTTAATTTATTTCAATAACATTTAGTATTACAATTTTATCACTCATCACTAAAAACTGATAGCTCAAAACTAATCCTTATACCAAAGAACAGCAGCCGCAAAAGTAGCAGCACACTTAGTAACCTGATGTTCAACCCCAACAAACTTGATCTCTTTAAGAGCTCTTTTTCTGTATTCGAAGGCATCCACAACCATTTGCTTCACAATAGTTTCCACATATTCCAAACGGGTATGATCTTCGAATTCCATGATCACTCCGGGTTGTGTTTCATCTTCAGGAATACCTACAGCAATCGCAGAAGCGATCCACATTTGCGGAGTTTGTGAATCAATATGAGCATAAGCCAGAGGGATCAATCCACCGCCCGGCAACTCAATTTCATCTCTGGAAACTTCCTTTGCTCCCGGGGGACAAATACTACTCATTCTCATCAAGTTGGTATCTCCGACTCCTGCCTCAAGTAGTGCATTATCAAAAGCGTTCAATCTTGTATTTCCTTCTGCAGCCCCTGATACCAAACAATATACGTTAGGGGTTTCTACCATTGTCATCTTAGACTTCATTCTAACTTAATTCTCTTTTACTGTTTCTGTTGAAGGTTTAAAAAGTAATCGCTGACCCTGAGGCACTTTGAATAATCCCCTTTTCATTTCCATACTGGATATATTTTTCGAAGAAAAAGCATCTTTTAAAAATTCCTGTATTATCCAGGGATCGATTGTATCACCGCAGGTAAAAATATCTACTGCAGCATAATTGTATTCCGGCCATGTGTGAATGGCTACATGCGATTCAGCAATCACAACTACTCCACTAACGCCATAAGGACTGAATTTGTGGAAATTATGCGAAATAATTGTCGCATTAGCTTCCTTTGTAGCATTTAGCATTGCTTCTTCAATGAATTCAACATCATTTATTGAGGAGCTGTCGCAATCATAAAATTCAACTAAGATCTGTCTTCCAAGTGCTTCCAATAATCAGGATAGTTAAAAAATTAATAGTATGGATTAACCGCTTTGGTTATTATTGATGAACAGTTATACTTAAAAAAAGTTCAAAAAATTCATCAATCTTTTTTCAAAGTCCCCAAGATACGGATATTTCTAAAAATTCAATGATTAAGACTTCTAAAAAAATTTCGAAAGCTAAAGCGATTGAAATTTACACTTCACTCCTTCTTCCTCGACAGATCGAGGAACGAATGCTGAACCTTCTCAGGCAAAACAAAATCAGTAAATGGTTTTCCGGGATTGGTCAGGAAGCCGTCGCTGTTGGCGTCGCGCTTTCTTCAAAAAAAGAAGACTTCATTCTTCCTATGCACCGGAATCTTGGTGTATTCACTAGCCGAAAAGTCCCCTTCTACCCATTATTCTGTCAACTTTTTGGTAAAGCTGATGGATTCAGTGGTGGCCGCGAACGTTCTTTTCATTTTGGAACTCTGGAGCACAATATTGTGGGAATGATCTCTCACTTAGCAGCCATGATGCCCGTTGCCGATGGTTTGGCGTTAGCTTCTAAGATCAGAAAAGAAGATTCGGTGGCATTCTCTTTTTGCGGGGATGGTGCCACCAGCGAAGGCGATTTCCATGAAGCGCTAAATCTGGCTGCCGTCTGGAAACTTCCTGTAGTATTCGTTATTGAAAACAATGGCTACGGGCTCTCCACCCCGACCAATGAACAATTTGCCTGCGAAAAACTTTCTGATCGTGCCAAAGGATACGGAATGAAAGGCTTTCATATTGATGGAAACAATGTCCTTGAAGTAATGGTAACTGTTGAAAAAGCCCGAAAACTCGCTTTAAAGGGAGAACCCGTATTGATAGAGGCAAAGACTTTCAGAATGCGTGGACACGAAGAAGCTTCAGGAACTCACTATGTGCCTGACATCTTATTTAAAGACTGGGCTGAAAAAGATCCAATTCTAAGGTTCGAGCAATTCTTAGAAAAAGAAGGATTTGCAGACCAAAAAGAGTTTGAGAAAATCAAAGAAGAAGTAAAAGCTTCCTTCAAAGAGGATCTGGATAAAGCTTTAAGTGCTGATGAACCCGTTTGGAACAAAGAAAAGGAATTGGGAGCGGTTTATGCAGAAGCCCCGACTTCAAAACCTGCTCCTTCAAATGGTAAGAAAGTTGAACGTCGTTTTGTGGATGCCATTCAGGCAGGATTAAAGCAAGCATTTGAAGAAGACGATTCTACCATCATTCTGGGACAGGATATCGCCGAATACGGTGGAGTGTTTAAAATCACTGAAGGCTTCTTAGAACAGTTCGGAGCCAACAGAGTGCGTAATACTCCAATTATTGAGTCGGGAGCCTTAGGAGCTGCTTTAGGGCTCTCTTACGCCGGAATGAATACTGTAGTAGAGATGCAGTTCTCCGATTTCATTTCCTGTGGATTCAATCAGATCGTGAATAATATTGCGAAGTCACATTACCGATGGAGTCCCGCCGTAAATATGACCATTCGTGCTCCCCATGGCGGCGGCGTTGGGGCCGGACCGTTTCATTCTCAATCTCCCGAAGGTTGGTTTATGCAAATCCCCGGTTTAAAAGTTGTGGTTCCGGCTACCGTAGAAGACGCTCAGAATCTACTCTACAGTTCGATTTTGGATCCGAACCCGGTGTTATTCTTTGAGCATAAAAAGCTTTACCGCAGTATTCGGGAAGATGTTTCCGAGAAAGCGGTGTATGAACCACTGGGGAAAGCTAAAATCCGAAGAAAAGGAACTGATGCCACAATAGTAACTTATGGAATGGGTGTTTGGTGGGCACTCGAAACGGCTGAAGAATTAGCTAAAGATGGAATTGAGTTGGAAGTGATCGATTTAAGAACGCTACTTCCTATTGATCTGGAAACCATTAAAACTTCGGTGACCAAAACGCACAAAGTTCTCTTATTACAAGAACCTTCTTTAACGATGGGCCCGATGGCTGAAATTTCTGCTTTAATTTCCGAGCACTGCTTTGAAGAACTGGATGCTCCTGTAATAAGATGTGGTTCTCTAGATATGCCTATTCCCTTTAACAAAGCTTTGGAAGATGAATTTTTGAAAAGAAATGTTTTTGAGGAGAGCATAAAACAGCTAATAAAATACTGATTGATATGAGTGATACTTATCCTAAATCTAAATTCATGAAAATAGTTTGGGGTTTTAATGGAATAGCTTTAGCTCTGATTCTAATTCTTGCAATTCCACAAGCAGTTGGAGAGTTTAATCGCCAGTTTATGAGTGATTCAAATTATCAAGAAAACGAAAAGGGGTTAATAGTTGCGAAAAAAGCAGAAAAGCTGGTGAACTCAATATCGACCTGCAACATTTAATGTTTGATCGTCCAACTAAGATAGATTCTACAGATTTTTATTACTCATCCGTAGTTGTTCAAGACAAGGAGCTTCCTCAACAAGTAATAGATGACATAAATAGTGCTGCAGATATCAGTATTTTTATTGTAGGAGCCAGAATTAACATCATTTTCTTTAATGAAGATCGATCAAAAGTAAGAAGGTTACTACCAAATAACGGTTATATTTATGATGTAAGCATTGGTAGCGAAATTAGCTCTTACTACGGCAGTAATAACGCCTTTTATGACTTTAATTTATATAGCATTGCTTTATCAGATGATAATGGGGACGGAAGAATTAATGAGAATGATATTATGCCATATTACATCTCGAATTTAGATGGCACTGACTTAAGACAAATTACTCCTGATTCACTCAAGCTGGATTCTTACTGGATTTCAGATAATGAGAATGACATTTATTTTGACAGGGTAATCGAAGACACTTCTAAGCCTCTAATCGGAAATGGCAGACGTAATTACTTCGAAAAAACCCGAATTGTTTACTACTACAATCTCAAAACCAAAGAATTTAAGCGTTTTGATGAACTTCAAAACGAATTTTATAATATTCAGGAATCATTTAAAAATTAGTGCGTTGAAAAAAGTATCTCAAAGTTAATTTATATTCAATTATGATTGATTTTGAAAGCCCCTTATTCATTCGATTGGCTGCTAAACGATCTGTTGTTTTGGAAAGAATGCTCCTAGCCTAGCGCAAGCGTCCCGCTTGTGCGGTTAAATATCCCCAAAAGGTTTCAGGAGATCACTTCGCTCCGCCTGCCTACCGGCAAAGGCAGGCTCGTGTATGATCGTTGATACAAATTCCTTTGTTTCATTTTTAGTGAAACATATTGCATTGTTTCATTTTTTTTGATACAATAGAGCATGACAAAAACACAACATAACTATCCCATATTTATGGGAGATGTAGTTAACAGCTCTGATTATGACGGAGAGGTGCTCAGCAAAGGACTGAAAGAGCTTGTTGAAAGTACAAACAAGAAGTTCGGTAAAGCCATCCTCTCTCCTCTTACCATTACCTTGGGGGATGAATTTCAGGGAATACTAAGCTCGGTACCAACAGGAATAGATCTGCTTTTTCATCTTGAAGAAGAATTGCTGATCACAGAACCTGATTTTAAACTGCATTATGTACTTCTACTGGGCGAGATCGAGACAGAAATAAATCCGGACATAGCTTATGAAATGATGGGAGAAGGATTAACCGAAGCCAGAAAATTACTTTCCACCAAAAAAAGAAACCGAAAACGTTTCAGATTTAAGTTGAAGAATAAAGAACAAACAGAGCAGCTTACTAAGATCTTTGAGGTCTTGGATACCATCATCCTGAATTGGAAAAAAGAAGATTATCCTTTGATACTGGACATGATCAATAACGATAACAATAGTGAAGTGGGCGAGCTTCATGATAAAAACCGCGACCAGATCTGGAAAAGACGAAAAACTTTGATGATCAATGAGTATAATCTGCTTAAGGATTTCATCAAAACATATATCAAATAACTATGGTTGGAGATATGCTCGTTGGTTGGTTAGTAATGGAATTGTTTGCCAATATTTCCATCAACGTAATTCTTGGGCATTCAAATACGACTTGGGCATCTTTTGGAAAAGGTATGTTAGAGCGTATTTTTCTAGCTATTGGAATACTAGCAGGCTACCCACATGTGATCATCGCCTTTGGAGCGTTGAAAATAGGTACACGATTACACGAGGACAAAAACTCCAAAATTTCTAATGACTACTTTCTGGTCGGTAATTTTATATCACTGTTAGCAGTTCTTATTTATGTTTATTTCTGTTTTAACTTTTTTGGTTGGAGCTAAGGAATAGCTACCACATTTGCGAGCGAATGCGAAGCAATCTCCTTGGAACCTCTCCCTGTTGGCAGAACTATAGGAACTTGCCTTTGCCGGCTAACAGACTCATTCTCCATAAATCATATAAATACCGGGGGATCACTTCGCTGTGCTCGTGAAAGTTATTTAATTATTTTTAGTTTTATTGCTTCATTAACTATTCAGATGTAGATTCATTCAATTTAACATCCGAAAAATGAAAAGAATTGTTCTACTCCCTCTACTGGTACTGTTTAACTCTTTTTCTGCAACTGCTTACCAAGCAGACGAAATAAAGCAATCACTTCAACAATTGATTGATAATGCTATTGAACAAGATTCTACCATTCCGGGAATTCTATTACATGTTGAAGCTCCGGATCAAGGACTCTCCTACTCGGTTTCATCAGGAGTTTCCAATCTTTCAACTAAAGCTCCACTACCAAAGAACGGAACAGCCAGAATTGCCAGTAACACCAAAACCTATGTTGCAGTTTCTGTGTTAAGACTATGGGAACAGGAAAAACTTGAGCTTGATGATCCTGTAAGTAAACACATCTCAGAAAAACACGCTCAGATTCTCAAAAGTGATGGATACGATCTTAATAAAATTACAATACGTCATCTGTTAACTCATACTTCCGGATTATTCGATCATGCAGGATCAAACACCTACATCCAACAAGTTTTTGCAGATCCTTCACACGAATGGACCAGAACTGAACAAATTCAGGGATGTGTAGATTGGGGCGATCCGTTATTTGAGCCGGGTGAGCAATTCAGTTATTCTGATACCGGATATATTCTTCTGGGTGAGATCATTGAAAATGTCACTGAGAAATCTTTAGGTGAAGCTGTTCGGGAACTCATTGGATTCAAAAAGCTTGGTTTAAATGCTACGTGGTGGGAGAAAGTTGAACAAAAACCCTCAACAGCTCCGGACAGAATCCATCAATACTTCCGTGGAACGGACACTTATGGATTTGATCCATCTTTAGATCTTTATGGCGGTGGTGGTTTGGTTGCAAACACCAAAGACATGGCCAGATTTTATCAGCAACTATTTGCAGGAAATGTTTTTGAGCAACCTTCCACACTGGATACTATGATCACAAAAGTGAGTTTTCCGGAAGACTATACCCCTTCCAGTGATTACAGAATGGGAATCTTTTACTTCAACTTTAATGAAATGGACGTGTATTCTCATTCAGGATTCTGGAGCACCCAAGCAACCTACATTCCGGAATTAAATGCTTCGGTTTCTATTATCATTACTCAATTCGCAAAAGGGAGACTGATAAACAGACTTTTGATTGAGACTGCTGATTTGCTAAAAGATTAGTAAATCGACCAACAGAAAATCAAAATAATCAGGTCATCCTATCCTGTTTCACCGGGCGTAAACGTCCTGCTAGCTTAAATTCCTTAACTTCAAAATTTAAACCAGTAGAGCCTTCAGGCTCGGCGAGCTTACCAAAATCGTTAAGAAAGAGCAATTAATGATCTACCTCCCCTGAAAAGTCTCACCGCTTAGAATCCATTCCGGCTCGCCTACTCCTTTCAGATAATAATCAAAGTACTCCTTCATTCTGATGGCATAATCCAATTTGTTAGGGAATTTTTGTAAATGATGCGGTTCATCATGATACTGTAGAAAGATCACATCTTTGTTGTACCGTCTCATAGCCAGGTACATCTCAATGCTCTGATACCAAGGCACAGCTCCATCCGCATCTCCGTGTTGGATTAACATTGGTGTCGTGATCTTATCAGCAAAAAAGACCGGAGAGTTCTCGATATACTTTTCAGGAGCTTCAATCAAGCTCTGCCCTATCCTACTTTGGGTTTTTTCGTACTGAAATTGTCTTGCCAGCCCTGAACCCCAACGTATTCCTGAATAAGCACTGGTCATATTACTAACCGGTGCTCCTGAAACCGCAGCATCAAAAATATCTGTTTGAGTAACAATAAAAGCTGTTTGATAACCACTCCAGGAATGACCGTGAAGTCCCAATTTGTCTTCATCAGCAATTCCCAATTCGATCAACTTCTGAATTCCAGGCACCAAACTTTTGGTCGCAGCAAAACCCGGTCTTCCGATTTCAAAACGTATATCAGGCAGAAAAACTACATAATCGTCGCTTACATACTGAGCAAAAACAGGACGGTGATTTGTTTTAGGTTCATTGAAATCGTGTAGTCTGTTTGAGAAGAAACGATAATAGTAAGTCATGATGGGATATCGCTTATTCGGATCATAATTATCGGGTTTAATGACGATTCCCTGAATGTAAGTCCCGTCTAGACTTAACCAATCCACTAACTCAGCACTTCCCCAATTCCATTTCTTTTTGAGATCCATATGAAGTTTAGAGATCTGTTTTGTCTTTTTAAACTTCCAGTCTTCCGAAACCCAAAGATTCGGAAACTCATCATAAGCCTCTCTTTTGAATAAGATCTTCTTAGAATCGTCTGCTTTTGATACAAATGTAAATTTCTTGTCTTCTTCTAACAGTCTTTTAACACCTTTCTGATTAACTTTCGAAGAATAGAAACCAAAATTCTTGTTCAGGTCGTGATAGGAAGTGAGCAGAAGATCATCACCATTTCTGAATAAGTTATCATCGTCAAGAGAACGAATCCTGAAGATCCTTTTCTCTTCTCTCCCCTTTCCATCTGTGATATTTCGGATATTTCCCCGAATCAATGGAATCTGCCAAACGTCATATTTATCATAAATCAATGCAGCGTCGCCACCGTTAACCCATCCTCCAATACCATAACCGGGAACTTGTGATGGATAGTCATGATCTTCATTGTAAAAAGGGACGTTTAAACTCTCCGTGATATTTCGAGTCTGTTTTGTATCCACATTATACACATGCCAATTTTTGTCGTTATAGTATAAAACCCTATGCCCTTTAGGAGTCAACATCGCGCCACCATTTGAAATTCTTTCTGCTACTTTCGTTCTTTCTCCGGTTTCCAGATCTACCAAATACCAATCCTGAAAAAATCCTTCGTGGGTGATATCTCTTAAATATGGTTCATCAGAACTCCCCATTACATAATTATCCCCATCAGAAACCTGAATTGATGGCATTTCCTGATCAGCTAAATGAATCCATTTATCATCATTTAAGTGATACACAGCTGTATAAACTCTGTTCTTACGACCATTAAATGTTGCAATTTCATGTGTTTTGATCCTTGGATCATCTCCATGCCAAAGATCCATACCTCTGTCTTCTATGATCTCATTCACCGCATAAATATCTATTTCTTCGTCGTCTTTATCTTCTTTTTTGGTGATGAGATCTACCATATCTCTCGGCATCAATCCAAAAAATAATCTTGGGCGACCGAACTCATAACTTTGTTCGAATTGAAGGTCATTGTTGGTTCTTAGTGCCCAACCTTCTTTAACATCTTCAGGTGTTACTAATGTTTTAAGTTTATTGTCAGAAGCATTCCAAATATGCAGACTTGCATCGCTGTCAGTATAGCTGGAATCAAAACTCGCTTTAGTAAAAGCGATCTGAGGATTTTTATCATCCCAAGTCAGGTTCGAATAGTATCCATTTTTTGAGGAATGGATGGTAGCTTCATCATCAGTTTTCAGATTCTGTATGTAAAGTCCGTTCATTTCTCCGGATGTGTCGATAACAGAATAGGCAAAGTAATTTGATAAGCTATCGAAGCTCATTTCTGAAACGAAATCCAACTCGACTTTTTCATTGTTCTCCAGATCCCATAAAGTTACAGGTGTTCCCAGTTTCTTATTCTTGTGCTTCAGATCTGATATTTCTTTAGATTGATATCTGCTGGTTGCCAACCAGTTACCATCGTTAGATAACAAGTAAGTTGAAATACTATCTAACTGTTTTATTTCTCCGTTTTCAAGATTGAGAATCGAAAGTCCGCGTTTAGGTTTATCTTTCTTCGCTTTCAATTCTTCGACTAATGGAACATTCCGGTAAGCAATTGCCCAATTTTCGTTATGAGTAATTTTTGGATTAGCTCCCATCTCAATTTCATATCTGTCTTTTTTTGAAGTATGCTGAACTACAACTTTTCCGTCGCCCCTGTCAGGCCAAACACCATAAGCAATCCAATTCCCCTGGCTTGAGATAACAGGTGAATTGATATCTTCGAACTTCATTACATCTTCGAAGGTCAGCTTTCCTTGAGCGGAAATTATATCAGTAAAAAAAAGGGTGAATAAAATGCAGAGTGAGGCAGAAATGCGAAATTTCATCAGCGCTTAGTTAGTTAATTGATCTAAGCCTGAAAGAAATTGATTCTCAGTGTCTATTCAAAATTACGGACTGTAAATTTTAGCAATAAAAAAGACGAAGCTATATTGCTTCGTCTTTAAAAAATCAGTTCTCTGATTGAGCAATCCGCTCATTCAACCGTTCTAAAAACCCTTCGTTAGCTTTTACTTCCTGAAGCATTCCTAAAAGCCTTTTTCCTTCTTTCGCCGAGAATGCAAGTTCACGAAGATCATCATCATGAACAAGCACCTCTTCGAAAGTGTCTCTCTCGACCAGCTCTAAATTATCTTCAGCGTAATCAGCTATATAGTTTTCAATGACCGGATGGTATTCTTTATCTAAAAATTTCATAAAAGGTAATGCTAGTGTCTTGTTTCATTACCTTTTAGTCAGTTTTCAGAAAGAAGTTCCCAAATCAACATAACTTTCTATCATATGCTGAACCTGAGCTCTACCACGGTTAATTCTGGACTTTACTGTACCCATTGGAATACCGGTCGCTTCTGAAATTTCTTCGTAAGTCATATCCTGAAGATCTCTAAGCATAACTACTTCTCTGAAATCTTCCGGTAGCGACATTAATGCCTTTTCAAGTTGCTCAAGACTTAATTTTTCGTGCAATTCCTGATCCGGAAGAATGTTTGGATCTTCTATATGCATCTCAAAATCTTCAGAATCATTTGGATCTTTATGAATAGAAACCTTGTACATTCTCTGCTTTTTCTTGTACAAACTTTTAGCAAGATTTAAAGCGATGGTATACATCCACGTAGAAAACTTCGCAATTCTCTCATAAGAAGCTTTGCTTTTATGTACTCTCAGAAAGGTTTCCTGAACTAAATCTTCGCAATCCTGGTGGTCATGTGTATATCGGTATAGAAAATTATGAAGGCGGTCTTGATAACGTCTTACTAGTTCTGTAAATGCAGGTTCATGATCGTTCTGGAAATATTCCATCAGATCTTCATCACTGTAATCTTTTACTGATACTGCTTTAAATGCGTCCATTTCTAATCCACTAAGTTTTAGTTCAAATTGTTATGAAACGCGAAGTCGGATTAACCGATGATTCGCTTAACAAGAAGAAATAAAATCGAAGTGGAGTCTAAAGTGGTAAACCCTTTAATGGAGCGATCTGCATCCAAAAGAGCTTCAAAAACACGTGGCATATCGCTGTAGCGAAAATTCGAAGCATCATCCCAAAGCTTATTAAAGTACCAGGCACTAGCAATACCGAGTTCGCTTTGGATCTGATTCTTGGCTTTACCTTTTTCGGCAAGCCTTAGAATTTGCCAGATGTTTGTAAACACACTGTTAAAGAACCCCACGAGTCGAATAATTTCTCCCGTGTCTGTCTTAGTGTGTTGCAACATCTGTTCCGATATGTATAGGGCCTGTTCCAGATTACGCTTCATAAGCGCTTCTTTGAGCTCAATCGCCGTATACTCGCGATATGAGCCGATTATTTTTTTTACAGCAGCTTCTGAGACGTTTTCAGAAGTGTCCAGAAAAGTGCACACTTTGTCTATTTCAGTAGACAAAAGTTGTAAATTATTCCCTACAAACTGGGCCAGTAATTGAGCAGCCGCCGGCTCAATTGTTTTTTTGTGATGAGATTTTGTCCAGCTGATCACCCAATCCGGAATCAAGTAATCAGGCAGGGCTTCAAATTGATGGTAGCCTACATTTTTATTCTTTGATAGTGCCTTTCCAAGGTTAGTGTTCCCCGCAGGCTTTCCTGTATCAAACAGAACCAGTAAACACGTCGGGTTTGGATTTTCTATATAAGAAATAAAATCCTGAATGGATCCTTCACTCCCTGCTCCCTTCCCGATCTGCAGGAAGTTCTTAATGATGAGCACTCTTTTCTCTGCCATCATCGGAAAACTGCGAGCAGCACCTAACGCCTTTGCGGGACTTACATCTTGCCCATATAGTAAGTCAAAATTGAAATCCTTTTCATTGGGCTGGATGACATTTGAAAATTTATCCAGCAACTGATCTAAATAGAACTCTTCATCACCGAATAAATAATAGATCGGTTTCATATCAGGAGTATTGATCTCTTTGATCAAGGTCTGATAGATGTCATTGCTATTTCGTTTTTTCGCTGCCATCGGGTGATGAAGATAAGGAATGTGACGGCTAATGAAATAGTGTTTTGGCACTAATTCACTAAAGCACGAAATTTAGCATGCTAAAATTTATTTGAGCTATAAAAACCTGTTGAAAGAATAGTAGTTCTATTGCTGTAGTTCTTTAATTGCATCAATTAGCATATAATATTTGAAATGATTTGGATATCTAGCCTGTGGGTGATAGAAACTATATATGTATTTATTATTCTCAAATTCTCCATATTTAATACCTCTTGTTGTTTTTTTCCAGTCCACTTCTATAATTTCTTTAACAAATTTCCCCGTACCACAGCAAATCACTATGTCAGAATTATATAAATTGAATTGTTTAGATAAATATTCACGATCGTCCTGAGTAAACTCTCTAATTTCTTTTTCATCAGAAGAACCTCCACCAGGTGTTTTTTTTAAATTCATGACGGCAATAGATTGTAAATATTCAGCTCTATCAGATTTCTTAGTCTCCTTTAGGCATTTCCAATCGAATGACTTTTCTAAATCTAAAATTCCTTTAACCCAGTAAGAAACCATATTCCAAGTCATACCCCTAGGCTTCTCAGAAACATAATTTCGCAAATCCCACCCTCCGCCTCCTTTATCATTTACTTCTTTTAGAATAAGCAAGATTTTAAGCTTCGAATTCTCATAGGCATTTTCTGATATAACTCCATCCCTTACGAAAGATGGATATTTCTCTGACCATTCATCAAACAGTGCATCTTCTTTTGATCGAATAGTATTTTTTTTAATAATCATAATTTCCCTTTTAAAACCCAATTCCATTAGTTGTAACTTGGTATTTCTTACCAGTTACATTACAAACTTCTGCTAATGTCATTGGTGAGTTTGTATTTAGTGTATATCCCATTTCTTTTGCTAAAGAATTAGCTTGATCCGGTTTAAGTTTTTGAAATTCTTTTATCCCTGAAAGCCGCCCTTTTCGAAGTAAAGCAGGATCAATATTGTCGATATTGGTATTAAAAGTGCAGATTATATTTAAGTTTAAAAAATCAGCAGGAAAGCCATCCGTAAGATTGAGCAAATTTGAAACCGCATTTGAATTATCGGCTTGTCGTTTCATTAACACCGTTTCAGCATCTTCAATAATAATAATGGACTCAGGGTGATCCAATAGTAACCCAACCAACTCGGGAGATGTTAAACTTTCAGTCAAAGCAGGTGTTATGAATATTGCATGTTTTTCGACTTTACTCAAAACACTTTTTATAAATGATGTTTTTCCGGTTCCCGGTTTACCATGTAGCAAGTAAAGTCCGCTTCGATTATTTTGATTGATATCGCTTACTAATTGTTCTTCAAATTCTAAGAAGTCATTTCCTAAAAACTTGGTTAAATCATTTTCATAAGGTTTAAACTCTCGAAATCTTATACGAAGTGTGCTCATTTCTGATTGAACGAAACCAATCGTAAATCTCGAATGCTTCTTTTTTAGTTTGTTTATCTTATTCTTAAGCTGTTCAACTAATTTTTGATCGCTTTTAGAATCATAGATTAATTTGATTCCCTCAGAAGATTCAAAATACAAAGTGATTCCCTCTTCAATATGGATACAATAAAATTCTTTAGCTTGACCATCATAGTTTATAAGTCTCCATTTAATCTGATGTTCTTGCCGCCATTTAAAGTACTCTTCAATTTCCTTTTTGAATGAATACCACCTTTTTTTATCAATGTTTTCTGTTTCTTCTACGTTTGGTATTTCATTTCTTATAAACGTGTGTAATTTTATACCAATACTATTAATAGGTTGTACTATTTCGATTAGTTTTAAAAACTCAGATCCTTTTTCCATTTGCTACTTTTTCTTTAGTGTATCATCTAAGGGTGACAGTCTATGTCATACTAAACTAAATTAATCTTTTAGATTTTAGGCTGTAATATTTAGAAGCCACTAATTCACTAAAGCACGAAATTTATTGTACATTTCAATTCATTAAGTACAACCTTTGTAATCAAAAAATTCTGAAAGTGTCAAAACTCATTCCTCTGTTATTCTCTCTACTGATTTTAAATTCGTGCTCCGAAACAAAACAAGCAGACCTTATACTTACAGATGTTTCAATTGTTGATGTAGAGAATGGAAAGATCATTACAAACCAATTAATAGCTATTTCCGGAGATAAAATTCTGGCAACCGATTATGCTTCTGATCTTGGGAATTATCATTCTGAACAGATCATCAGTTTAAATGGAAAGTATGTAATGCCGGGGCTCTGGGATAATCATATACATTTTCGTGGCGGAGAAGAACTTATTCAAGCCAATCAAAAACTCCTACCATTACTCCTTGCATTTGGAATTACAAGCGTCCGTGATGGAGGTGGTGACATAACTCCTGCTATTCACAAATGGAATGATCAAGTCCAAAAAGGTGAACTTGACGGTCCAAAGATTTTTACCCCGGGACCAAAACTGGATGGCTCACGTCCTGCCTGGGAAGGTTCTATATCAGTAACAAATAAAGAAGAAACAATAGAAGCACTCGATTCTATTGAGACCATTAATGCTGATTTTGTAAAGATCTATGATGGGAATCTCAGTAAAGAAGCTTTTTATAATATTATTACTGAAGCTGAAAAACGAAATATAAGCACTGCCGGACATATGCCCCTTTCCGCAGATTTGATGAAAGCAGTTGAATTGGGTTTAGATGGTACCGAGCATTTGTATTATGCACTGAAAGAAGGGTCTCCATTGGCTGATAGTTTAACCGAGGCCGGGGCAGGTTACAGTATGATAACTCCACTTATGAATACCTATGACGAAGAACTGGCAAAGAAAGCGTACATAAAATTAGCGGAAAATGAATTTTATGTTACCCCCACCCTTCATGTCGGAAAAACATTAGCTGAGTTATTAATAACAGATCACTCTGAAGATTCTTTACTCAATTACATTTCTCCGGAGATTACTAAAACTTATCAAAGGCGGTTAAATTCTGCCAAACGTGGCGGAGAAAATTATACTCAAACCAGATCACTTTGGGTCACTAGTTTCAGCAATATGGTTAAACCTATGTACGATTCCGGAATTAATATTCTGGCGGGCTCTGATTCAGGTCCGTTCAACTCATTTACTTATCCAGGTCAATCCATACATAAAGAATTAGAGCTTTTAGTTAATGCCGGACTCACTCCACAAGAAGCATTGATCACATCTGTAATAAACGGTCCAAAGTTCTTTGACCTGGAAAATGAATACGGAAGTATTGAAGAAGGAAAAATTGCTGATTTACTGATATTATCAGAAAACCCTTTGGCTGATATTAGTAATACAACATCTGTTGCAGGATTAGTTTCAAAAGGAAACTGGTATTCAAGTCATGAATTAAAAAGACTGTTGAAATCCGTAAAAAACTGAATGATTCCTTCTTATAATCGTGTTATTTCAGTATGAAAAAAATAGAAGAGCTGGAACAACATGAAATTGACAGAATCATTGGAATGGCTTGGGAAGACCGAACTCCGTTTGATGCTATAGAATACCAGTTTGGTTTATCAGAAGATGAAGTAATAAAGTTGATGCGAAGTCAACTAAAACGTAAAAGCTGGGAGCTCTGGAGAAAAAGAGTTTCTGGAAGACAAACTAAGCACAGAAAACTAAGAAGCGACGAAGTGAAACGATTTGTTTCGCCGGCACAAAACCCTATAACCGGTAATAAAATTGCGAAAAAGAAGTACTAAAAAAGCCTGTTAACAATTTTTTAACATTGAATTTACTCACCTCTTAAGTCCCTGCGATTAGGAACTTACATCCTTTCAAGTTTAATAAAATTCATGGTTTCTCCATGAATTTTTGTTTTTATACGATAAATCGGGAATGATAATACTCGCTAGTTAGGTTTTGCATGTGAATTGAGAGCTAATTCTCATTTACATGAGAGCCTAAATTCTCGGAACCAAAAAAACTAATATTAAAATCATGTTTAAAAAATATTCATCATCATTATTATTTGTTCCGTTACTGGCTTTATTTATAAGCTGTACTCAAAAAAGCGATAATCCTCAAACCTCTGAACCTTTGGTGAGTGATGTAATCACTGCTGAAGATCAGGAAAATTTAACACCTGAGGCAATTCTTGCTTCATTTAAAGAGGGAAATGAACGTTTTACAGAAAATAATCTTACTCCCCGCAATTACCAGGCTCAGGTGGTTGCAACTACATCTGCACAATATCCAAAAGCAGTTGTACTTTCATGTATTGATAGCCGTGTACCGGTAGAAAAAGTATTCGATAAAGGAGTCGGAGACATTTTTGTTGCCAGAGTAGCAGGAAATACAGTCAATCCAGATATTTTAGGAAGCATCGAGTATGGTGCTGCTGTTGCAGGCTCTAAACTGGTTGTTGTGTTGGGCCATGAGGCTTGCGGAGCTGTAAAAGCAGCTATCGATAAAGCAGATTTAAGCGATAATGCAGACGTTCTGTTAGGTCGTGTGCAACCGGCTATTGACGCTATAGAAGGATATGCAAGTGACAGAACATCAAAAAATGCTCAGTTTGTTGATGAAGTAGTTAACAAAAATGTTGAATATACCATCAATGAAATGAAGGTGAAAAGCCCTGTATTAAAAGGCATGGTAGACAAAAACGAAATCATGGTTGTGGGAGCTTACTATGATCTTGATACCGGGAAAGTAACTTTTGTTGAAAACTAAATCCTTCTTAGGATTCTTATTAGCCTCATTCATTAATTTGAATGGGGCTTTTTTTATGAATTATTGAGAATGACTTTATTTCATTTATATTGTACAAATTTTAATTAACGGTACAATAATGAAAATCCTGACTTCAAAACTACACGGAATCATCGATTATGTAGTAGTACTTTTTTTAGTTGCTTCCCCCTCTCTTTTTGGGCTTCCTGAATTCACTGCGTGCTGTACGTATATTCTAGCAGGAATCCATTTCACTCTTACCATTTTTACTGATTTTGAGGTTGGGCTGGTAAAAATTATTCCACTCAAAATTCATGGAATGATTGAGCTTATAGTTTCTATAGCTTTAATAGGATTTGCTTTCTACGTAGGCGGACGTGAAGGCGATCTGGCTCGAAATTTCTATCTTGGTTTTGGAGTTGCTGTATTCCTAACCTGGTTGATTAGTGATTATAAAGCTCTTGAAAATTCCGATTCTTAAATATAGAATGTGAAATATTTAGCTTGAAAAAGCATGATTGAATATAGTTACCCCTATTTAATTGAAAGATTTAAAGCTTTTTTCTTAGATCTCTGTTTTCAGGTTTTTCTGATGGGAACCTTTGCTTATTTATTCAGCCTTTTCGAAAACCCTTTACCCCAAATAAGACTTTTCACTCTACTTTCAATTTTCTTTCTTTATGATCCAATTTTTGTTTCTTTTTTCGGAGGTACAATTGGTCACTACATTCTGGGATTGAGAGTTAAACAAAACCAGTCTGAACATAAAAATATTAATTTTATCTTAGCTTTTGGTCGGTATATAGCAAAACTCTTGTTGGGATGGTTCTCTTTATTAACAGTTTCCGCTTCTCAAAAGAAAAGAGCTCTCCATGATATGATTTCAGGCTCTGTTGTTATCAACAAGTAAAATAGTTTTTTATTAGAAGTTAAGTTTCTCAAAAACTGTTGCCGAAAGTGAAGAATCTTCAAATTTACTTTTTAGTATATTTAAATTTTGCAGATCCTTCGGAGGTATCCTCAGGATGACTAGCTACATCGAAATAACAAACACCTTTAAAATCGATATTCATCATTCCTAATTATTCATATGTTCAATCAGGATTATATAATGCGGCAGGTGCAACAGATGACCCAAGTCCTGAGCAGAATTCTTGTTCAAGTTTTGAAACTTAAAAAATCAGAATCTACTACTGAAATATTCAACTATACCAATGAAAAACTCAAAGAACTTCTGGATTTTGATATCAATGAATTTTCTACAGTTCTTGATCAGAAAGGTTTAAAGTACTTTGTAGATGAAAAGAACTTCAATAATGAAAATCTGAATATTTTCGCAGATATCTTGTTCGAATTAGCGGAGCAATGTTTCGAAGAACCTGCATGCCATCAGCAAAGCTTAAAATTGTATACTCAGAGTTTACAAATCTATGAATTTCTCGAAGCCGATGAAAAAACCTATTCTATTGAGCGAAATGTTAAGATTACTAAGATCAAAGACATTCTAGATTAAACTCTATTAAAACCATTTATCAGAAGAATGGAACGCGCAGTAAAGAAGGATAGGCTTTTTTGATTATATTTATCAAGTATTTAACTAAGGTTCCCCACAAAGATCCCGAAACAAGTTCGGGATTGTAGATGTCAATTAATTCGATGACAGTTTTGTAGAGATAGTTCTTGAAAAATTTGCCCTTAGTATTTAAGACGGATAAGAGAGCGTGATCCGGATGCGTCTGCGAAGCAGGAATAATCCTTTCAGGTGAAGAGTGTAGAAATGTATCAGATCGAACGAAGACCTTTAGGATTATTCAGCGCAGGATCAGTGAACCCGTCTTAAATACTTCGGCTTGATCTTTTGCTACTTTTGTATCAAGACAAAAGTAGATACCCTTGTGCTAAGTTAATCCTCTTATATAATTCAGTTCCTTGGCTCTGTGTACTTTTGTACCGACAAAAGTACCAAAAGCTCCCGACAAGAATTATGGGCGCGAACTCCATTACATCGACTAATCATTACAAAAGGTCTTCGTTCTTATTGAACACATTCACGAATCAGCCGGAGTGTAATGATTGCTCCTTCGGAGCCGTCGATTTCATTACGTTCTTGGCTCGCCAATAATTCTAAGGGTCGGTGTAGTTGGGAGCTTTTTTATAAATCGTCAGAATTATAAACAAGTCAATTTTTGTAAGTGAATTATCTAACATCTACAGAGATGACCAAAATTGAAATTTGCTGTTTGAAATTTGAGATTTCTTAAAACCTATTGTTTTAAGCGTCCTAAAAGTTTTCCAAATAATCCACACTTCTTGAATATATAAAACTCCCAGTATTATCAGATTCTCCAGTGATTTTCAAATCTATTGAGGAAATAGATTTAATGTTTGTTTTACCACTTTTAGGCCATCCAGAATTTGAAAGTTGATAATAACCATCTGTCTCTATGGTCATGGAATTATAGGAAAATCTCTTGTTCGTATCTAAAGAAAGTATTCTATCTGGTACAATTGCCTTACCTTTGTTGCTAATGATATAACCTGAGTCATTATCATATTCTTGAACTCCTTCTAACTCTAATTTTACAAATCCAAGTTGAACATCTATTCCGGTAAGGTGTAACCAAGGAACTTCATTGGCTACAGGTGCTATTGGATACGGTGGTATGTAGAAAAAAGTATTTCTAAAAGAATTCTATCTGACAAATATTCATCATACCAATCTTCATTTAAAGACTGTGTTCTATTTAGAGAATTAACAATATGTTGTAGTCCTTCTATATTATTGATACCTCCGTATTTGCTTAAAATCACAGTGAACTTTTTATTAACTAAACCAAATAATGGACTTTTAATATCAGTAGAGGATTGAAATAGCGTATTCGATTCTTTGTAACTAAAATTGCTAAAGTGTACCTCAGTTATGTATTCGTTTTCTTTATTATTGATAACTTTAAAATGTAAATCATAATTAAATATAAGATCACTTTTATTTAAGTTAGCTTCATACTCAAGATTTATAGAATGTTTGTCTTCAATTTTTAGGCTATATGTTTTGCCAACCTCTAAATCAAGAATTGCTTGATACTTTTGTCCTAATACACTTTGAGTACTTATTAATAGAAAAAAAAGAATGTACCACCGAATTAACTTTCTCATATTATATTTTCTACATAATGAATATTAAATGTTTTATAAGACCTACAAGAGAATCACTCTTTTGAAATTTGCTATTTGAACTTTGAGATTTCTTAAAACCTACGGTTTTAAGCGACCCATCATCCTAGGAAACGGAATCGTCTCTCTGACGTGTGATAATCCACATAACCATGCAACTGTTCGTTCAAGTCCCAAACCAAAGCCTGAGTGTGGTACAGAGCCGAATCTTCGCAGATCTAAATACCAACCGAATACATCCATGGGTAAGTCGTGTTTTTCGATATGATTTTCTAAAAATTCCAGATCGTCTTCACGCTGACTTCCACCAATGATCTCGCCATAACCTTCCGGAGCAAGAACATCCACACCAAGAACCAGTCGTTCATCTTCAGGATCTCGTTTCATATAGAATGCTTTGATCTCTGCCGGCCATCTGTGAACCATCAATGGAACTTCTTGCTGAAGCATAAGCACGGTTTCGTCGCTACCGCCAAAATCATTGCCCCATTCAAAATTTTGAGCAGATTCTTTCCACTGCGGAATGTTTCTGTAATCTTCTTCGATCTGATCTAAACGTTGACCAATTTCGATCACTCGCTGATCGATCTGCTTCTTTCTCCATTTTTTAGCAGAACCGTGTTCCTTTTTGATCTCTTCTCTCTCCTTTTTTAAGTCTTTCTCTTCCTGCTTACGATCTTCTACCATCTGATCAAGCATATCAGCTGTTTCTTTGCTCTTCAATTGTTCAACAGCTTCAGAATAGGTAATTCTCTGGAAAGGATTTTCAGCTACTTTCTCGAGTTTAGAAATATCTCTTTCAAGAATTTCTAATTCACTTTTTCTCTTTTCAACCACTTTAGCAGTGATGAACCGGATCATATCCTCTGCAAGATCCATATTCATATCAAGATCGTAATACGCCATTTCGGGTTCTATCATCCAGAACTCGGTAAGATGTCGTCGGGTTTTAGACTTCTCAGCACGGAATGTTGGTCCGAATGTATAGATCAACCCGTGAGCCATGGCCATTGCTTCTCCATACAACTGACCGGTTTGAGCGAGATAAGCTTTTTCTTCAAAATAATCCGTCTCAAAAAGTGTGGTACTCCCTTCAGCAGCGTTACTGGTAAATATCGGGGAATCCATTTGCACGAAATTTCGCTCTTGGAAGAAGGTATGAATCGCAAAAATAATTTCATTTCGAACACGCATTGCCGCCCATTGTCGCTGGCTACGTAACCACAAATGACGATTGTTCATTAAAAACTCAACACCATGTTCTTTTGGTGTGATCGGATAATCTTCCGCGACCTGTACCACGTTTACTTCAGAAACATGTATTTCATGTCCGCCAATACTTCTGTCATCAGCTTTTACAGTTCCTGTAATTTCGAGAGAGCTTTCCTGTCGGAGTGACGTAGCTGCTTCCCAATCTGATTCTGAAACATCATCTTTGGCAACCACACATTGAGTTAGGCCGGTTCCGTCTCTCATTTCAATAAATACAAGGCTTCCGCTGCTTCGGTAATTATATACCCAGCCTTTTAAAGTTACTTGCTTATCAACGTGTTCACTTAATTTGTTGATGTAGATCATTTTCTAAAATTTTGAATTTTTAATGATGAATTTTGAATGCTTTGTCATGTCGAATGTAGAGAGACATCTAAAGATTAACTCGAAACCAACATGATCTTTAGACTTCTCATTTACACTCAAAGTGACAAACCCAAATTCAAAATTCATCATCCATAATTTATCATTACCCTTCAGGGGTCAAAACGGCTTCCATGAAATAGTTTTGATCAAAGAACTCTTTTGAAAACTTTAAGATCTGCTCGGATGTAACTGTATCGATATTTTCAACCAGTTCATCCAGTGTTACAAAGCGATCGAAATATAATTCACTTTTTGCTAATCTCATCATTCTGTTGCTGGTATTTTCCTGAGAAAGCAATAGTTTTCCTTTTAACTGAGATTTAGCCTCTTCAAGTTCTTTCTGCGGCACTAATTCTTCGCTGATCTTATTAAGTTCCGCAACCACCAATTCATGTACATGTTCAACATACTCCTGATCGGTTCCAACATAAACTCCCCACATTCCGGAATCAGTGTAAGATTGAGTAAAGGTCTGAATGGAATAACAATATCCATATTTTTCCCTCACATTTTGGTGAAGACGAGAACTCATTCCTCCCCCTAAAATCGTATTTGCTAAAAGAAGCAGATACTTATCTTCATGATCAAAGTTCAATCCTCGTCTTCCCAGAATGTAATGAGTTTGTTCTATCGGTTTTGTGAGTTCCAGTTTAGATGTGTCAAACTCGTTTAACGGCTGGTCATCATTTTCAACTTCAAGAGCAGGAAGATCCCCCAAATAATTTGAAACCAATTTTACAACGTCTTCATGCTCAACATTTCCGGCCACGGAGATAAGTAAATTCCCTGCACGGTATCTTTCTTCCATGTACTCATACAGATCTTCTCTGGTAAATGATGAAACAGTTTCCTCCAATCCTAATACAGGACGACCTAATTCATGTCCCTGAAACATTCTGGTATTATACTCTTCAAAGAGATAATCATCCGGAGAATCTCTGTACATTTTCATCTCTTCGATAACAACTTTCTTCTCTTTTTCTACTTCCTCTTCCGGAAAGCTTGGATTCAGGACCATATCTGAAAGTACATCTAAAGCTCTTTCAATTTGAGTATTCACACAACGTGCGAAGTAACAGGTGTATTCAGATGAAGTAAAAGCATTCAGATATCCGCCCACTGATTCCATACTAAGTGCTATATCGTACGCCGATCTCTTGTCGGTACCTTTGAACAACATATGTTCCAGAAAGTGCGTGATACCCGCTTGTTTGGGAGTTTCATTTCTGGATCCGGTTTTAACCCAAATTCCTACAGAAATGCTTTTAACACTTTCTATTTTTTCCGTTACAATTCTAAGACCATTAGGAAGCGTGGTCTTGGTTACAAAATCTATTTCTTTAAGGTTTTCCATTAAGGTTGTTGTTCTTATTAATTAAAAGTCATTCAGAGCGTAGCGAAGAATCTTCAAAAATTTATATACTCGTAAATCTATGTGAAGATCCTTCGCAAGTATCCTCAGGATGACAACTAAAGGTCATTATACAAACCAAATATACAAAGCCTGTAAGGTAGAATCAGTATTGGTTTATTGAATATTCTACATAAAAAAGGCACGGCTCATTGCTGAACGGTGCCACTTTTTATTTGCCAAAAATTAGAACAATACTTGCTCCAATGCTCTGCGTTGGAGCAAGTAAGTTACGACGCAGAGCATCGCAACTAGTTCGTTTAATCTTCTTTTTCGATCAATGCTTTTTTTGATAAACGAAGTTTATTTCCATGCTCAATCTTAAGCAGTTTAACTTCGATCTCATCGCCAAGTGACAAGTAGTCTTCTACTTTTTCAACTCGTTTGTGATCGATTTCTGAAATATGAAGAAGACCATCTCTTCCCGGAGCAATTTCTACAAAAGCGCCAAAGTCTTTGATCGACTTAACCACACCTTTGTAGGTAGCACCTTCTTCAAGATGACCAACAATCATTTTAATTCTCTTCTTGGCTTCTTCAGCTTTATCAAGATCGTTAGCTGAAATCGTGATCTGACCTTTACCATTATCATCTTCTTCAATGATAATTTCAGTTCCGGTTTCTTTCTGAAGTGTTTGAATCACTTTTCCACCAGGTCCAATCACAGCACCAATATCGCTGCCGTCGATTTCCATTCTCAGGAACTGAGGAGCATATTGAGAAATACTTTCTTTCGGAGATGAAATAGTCTTAGCCATTTCACCAAGAATATGCATTCTTCCTTTGTGAGCTTGTTCCAGAGCTTCTTCGATTGTTTCAAAGCTGATTCCCTGAACTTTCATGTCCATCTGGCAAGCAGTGATCCCGTCTGAAGTTCCTGCAGTCTTGAAGTCCATGTCGCCCATGAAATCTTCTTCTCCACGGATATCCGAAAGAATAGCAGTGTTATCTTTTCCAACGATCATTCCCATTGCAATACCTGCAACCGGCTTCTTGATTGGTACACCTGCATCCATAAGTGCCATAGAACCACCACAAACAGAAGCCATTGAAGACGAACCGTTTGATTCAGTAATATCAGAAATAACACGAATTACATATCCGAATTCTTCGAAAGTAGGCATCATCATTCTTAAAGAACGCTCAGCTAAATGACCGTGACCAATTTCTCTTCTTCCAGGTCCTCTTAAAAATCCTGCTTCTCCAACAGAATATGGAGGGAAACTATAGTGCAGATAAAACTGCTTGGCTTCCTGATCAAATAAAGTGTCTACACTTTGCTCATCACGGCGAGTTCCTAAAGTAGCAGAAACCAATGCCTGAGTTTCCCCTCTTGTAAATATTGATGAACCGTGCGTTCTTGGCATATAACCAACCTGAGTCCAGATATCTCTGATCTCGTCAGTTGCTCGACCATCAATTCTACGACCTTTTTCAAGGATCATATTTCTGAGAGCTTCTTTTTCAATGCTTCCCAGAATTTTCTTAGCATCAGAAAGTTTATCAGAAGCTTCCTCATCGTCAGCAAGTTCTTCTTCAAGCTTTGCGAATGCTTCATCTTTAGCTTCTTTGATCTTCTGATTGTACTCTTCTTTACCAAGACCGATATTTACGATATCAGCAATTGCTGATTCAGCAAGATCTTTTACTTTAGACTCCAAGCTTTCATCAACTTCAGCAGGTACAAATTCTCTTTTTTCTTTCCCTAACTCGTTACGTAGCTCGTTCTGGAAATCACAAAGCTTCTTAATTGCATCATGAGCAGCTTTGATTGCGTTCAACATTTCTGTTTCTGAGATTTCGTGCATCTCACCTTCAATCATCAGGATACTATCATCAGTACCACCAACAACCATATCGATATCGCTGTCCTTTAATTCAGTAACTGTTGGGTTGATGATGAATTCATCATCCACTCTACCAACTCTAACTTCTGCCATAGGTCCGGCAAAAGGAATATCTGATAAGTGAATAGCAAGTGAAGCACCAACTGCTCCTAATACATCACCATCGTTTTCATCATCAGATGAAATTACGCTGGAAATAACCTGTGTATCACATACATACCCTTTTGGGAATAATGGTCTTAAAACTCTGTCAATTAATCTGCTGGAAAGAATCTCTTTTTCGTTAGAGCGTCCTTCTCTTTTCATAAATCCGCCGGGAAAACGTCCCGCAGCAGAAAAACTTTCTTTATGATCAACCGTTAACGGGAAAAAATCCTGACCCGGCTTTGGTTCTTTTGCGCTAACTGCAGTACAAAGTACCATAGTATCGCCCATTTTAACTACAACAGAACCGTCTGCTTGTTTAGCTATTCGTCCTGTTTCTACAGATAGCACCTTTCCCGGTGCAAATTCTATACTTCTAAAATCTTCTTTCATTTATTTCTTTTTGTCTTTTGTTTATTGCTTTATCCCACACTAACCTTAAAGATTGGCTTTTACACAAATAGATAATTAAGTGGGAGAATTGAAAAAGGCTCCAGATAGGTGGAGCCTTTAAATTATTTTCTAATACCAAGCTCTTTGATAAGCTCTCTGTATTTTTGAATGTCGTTCTTCATCAGGTAGTTAAGCAAACGACGACGCTTACCTACTAACTTCAATAATCCGCGACGAGAAGCGTGGTCTTTCTGATTCGTTTTCAGATGCTCAGTAAGATGATTGATACGGTGCGTAAAAAGGGCAATTTGCCCTTCAGTTGTACCGGTATTGGCTTCTTCCCCGCCGTGTTTTTTGAAAATATCTTTTTTTTCTTCTGCAGTAATGCTCATTACAATTCAGTTATTCTTAAACTCGTTTTAATATAGATTCCAAAGATAAGCTTTTTAATGATAAGCAACAATGTTTCTTGTAATTAAAATATATCTCTAAACAATGGTTTCAATCAAGGTTATTGAGTTTTATTTAAGTACAGGATCATTAAATCTCGAATGACAATATCTGTTTCCACAAGCTAAAATAATTGAAACTGAGGTGGGGTAATCCCATTCATTCTTAAATACACCGCACATTGGCCTTTGTGATGGGTATTGTGTTCCATTGCTTTATTGATCCAGCCGAGTCTGGTTACATTAAATTGTCCCCGTTGAACCACTTCATTGAGCTCTGACACATCCATTTCTTTCATGCTTTTAAGTGCAAAGTAATAGCATTTCACTAAAATTGCATCATATTCTATTATAAGTAGCTATTTTTTAGTATCAATAATTACCTTAAAGAGGTACAATCATTTGCTGTGCCTTTCCATAAATTGTTTGAGCTGGTGATACAGTATTGTTTATGTATGCTGCTTGAATCCAGTAAGTATTACCAGCCCTGAATGGCTCTCTAGATAAGGGAAGTTCATTGTTATTAACTACATATTCCCGCCTAAAGACTGATCCATTAGTAACTACCGTCAGCTTTTTGTTTTCGTTTCTGGAAGCCCCATCGTTCCAGTAATACAACTGAAACTGGAAGTTATCATTGGTTTTATATTTGTTGAAATGAATCCTAGGATCTGCCATAATTTGAATGGTTGGGTTGTTTGCCTGAACAAAAGCATAACTAAGTGTAAATGGTGCTAAATAATTAATTTCATTTGTACTGTAAATAGTAATTCCATTATTGGTGTATTTAAGCCTCCCGGACCTTGCCGTGAGCGGAAGTTTGGTTTCCGGTATTGTTGGAGCCCCTACATAATCATTTGTATTTGGCTTAGAATTCAGAACAGTAGGTAATTCGAGTGTACTAATCTGCTGAGGATTATCTCCCCAGTATTCTAATGTAAATTCCACTTCGTTCTTTGCATTTTTTGAAGCAAATGAATTGAATGCATCGCTAACATAAATGTTAAAAAAGAAAGTTGGTGGATTGACATTATCATTTTCAAAAATATCGAAACGAGCGATTGGGGAACTGTAACTATACCCTTTGGATACTGAAACAAGTTGTCCCTTGGCGTTTTCAGGAGAATCCGGTTGATTGTATTTTCCTGAACTTCTGATTAAAGCATATACCGTAATCATTCCCGATCTGTCATTCCCAAAACGACTGTTTAGCCCACTCTGACTAAATGCCCAGCTAGTTTGGTTATTTTTTATAGTTGGCGCAACTATATTTTTGAACGTTCTTTGGTCACCTTCAAATTGAACAAAGAAGCCAACTGCCGAACCCGTAGGAAGTGTACCATTTATAGTTGCATTGGCTTCTAAATCATCAATTCCAGCAGATAAACTTAATTGAATAGCTAATGGCGAATAACTTATAGAAACTGGCTTGCTTGTAAGAGTATTACCTGTAGAAGTATTAGTTACTTCTATTATTGCCGAACCAGTAAATGCTTCTCCTGGATTTACCAGGTTATAGTCATAATAAGTACCAACTTCTGACATGCTTATAGAATCAAAAAGCTGATTGTCGGAATTCAATATTTTAATTATTCCCGACCAGCTATGACCAAGTTTCTCAAAGTCTATAGAAAAACTAAATCCAAACGGTGTGTCAGTAACAGATAATACCGGATTTGTAAAATTCAACAATTCATAAAATCCAAAACAGCCATGAAAATTTGGGTCTGAATAACAAACTGTTATCGCTTTTCCTTCCCGAATGATAATTTCATCTGGTTGGTTGACAGCTTCAAATGTAGTAATTCCAGTGATACCCTGATTAACAGGTATCGTAAAACAACAAAAAGCATTACTGTATGTGCCGTACAATACGTTTTGATCATTACTTTCATTCGAAGGCAAAAAAGCTAATCCATTTATAACAGGCGATTTCGGATCATATTTATCCCCAATTTGTTCAAGTTGTTCAGAACTTTTATTGAACCTGAAACGATAAATAAATTGATTATTACTAACATTTTTCGTTGAAAGAACAATAGAATAATCGACCGGACTGACTGCAATCGAACTTACATTATGACCGAACAAAGCACCAGGCGAAGTTTGAGCAACGGTGTCCCCAGATACAATCCCTGAATTTGTATTAAATTGGTAGGCAAGAAGTACAGCCTGACCATTATGAACAGAAGTACCACCTATATAGATATACCCATCATCAGAAACATCAAAACTAGTGCTATTTGCGATAGGAACGGAAATACTTCCAATTTGAGAAAGCTTTCCGTCTACTCCTATATAATAAGTATTTAATGTTGCTGGATTGCCTCCCAGCGTAGTAGGGTTCATTGACCAAGAACAGAGTACATAAACAACTTCATGAGCTACAGTCAAATACGTTTTTACTTTTGAAATAGGGCCTTTTATTGGTTGCGAATTAACTTCATCTACTTTTTTTCCAACCTTATTAAATTGATAACATTTCACAGAGCCTGTTCCCGAGACAAAAAACAAGGAATCATTATTTTTTGAAGCAGCAACAGAATGCGCTTCGTGATTAACTTCTAGTTGTGCAGATGTTTGATGAATTATAGAGTGAGAAGCTATATCAATAGGAAAAACCTGTATGTAATCTGCTCCACTTTCATACTTGCTAGATACATATATATAATTACCACTTTTACTGATATCTGCTCCGGGTATAGCCCCACAAGTATTTGTTAAAACAGCATCATCCAGAACAGATATTAATCTACAAAAATCACTCATTTTATTACCCCTTTATTTTTCCTCAGGAGATTAAATAATTAGAACAGGTTTTACAAATTTAATTAGCTTTAAAATCAAAATTAACAGTAATAAGATCGACAATTATCGATAACAAAACCTAGAACAATTGAAACTGAGGTGGGGTAATCCCATTCATTCTTAAATACACCGCACATTGGCCTTTGTGATGGGTATTGTGTTCCATTGCTTTATTGATCCAGCCGAGTCTGGTTACATTAAATTGTCCCCGTTGAACCACTTCATTGAGCTCTGACATATCCATTTCTTTCATGCTTTTAATAGCAAAATCATAGCTTGCTGAGACTATTCTTTTTACTTCAGCTTTTGTTTGATATGCCTCAGTTGCTTCCAGGTTTTCGCCTTTAAATATAGGTTCTGCTCCTGTTCCGTTTGCTGACAAACCAATTAGTCCTTGTGAAATATGTAAGAACTGCTGTGCATAGGTTCGAACATCTTCATTTGGCTGATAGTTAAATTTTTCGGCAGGCATAGCATCAACATAAGCAAGAGACATTACCTTGTTTCTTTCCATATCGGCAATCAGCTCACTCATATCAATTACTTGTGAATAAGCCATTGTTGAAAAGCATAAAAATAGTAAAGTAGTAAGTAATTTCATGATCTCAGGTTTGGTTCATGGTTGAATACATCCCTATTTACTTACAAACGAGTTCTGGTGCTGTTAAAAGTTGATAATCAGATTTATTTACTACTTTTCGTTTAAAGCTTTTAAAGCTGATTCTTTATCCATGCCCAGTTGCTCAACTAATTCCTCAACTCCATTAAACTTTACTTCATCTCTTAATCTCTTATGGAAGCGAACCTGAATAGTTTGCCCATAAATATCTTCATCGAATTCAAAGATATTAACTTCCAATCTCAACTCAATTTTATCAAAAGTAGGTCTGTGTCCAATGTTCATCATCCCACCATACCAATTCCCACCAACTCTTGCCCTCACAGCATAAACACCATTTTTTGGAATTACTTTATTTGGATGTTCAGCTTTCAAATTAGCGGTGGGAAACCCAATCTTTCTCCCTCTTTTATCACCGTGAATTACAATTCCATTGAGCAAGTATTTACGCCCTAAAAGCTTTGCTGCCTGCTCTACATTTCCTTCTTCTGAAAGTTCTCTTCTAATGGTAGTACTACTTACCGTAACTGTACCCATTTCTCTTTTTGAAACTACAAAAGCATCAAAACCCAATTCCTTTCCAAGATTCTCAACGGTTTCAATAGTTCCGGTACGATCTTTACCAAAGTGGTGATCATAACCAATAACAAATTCACTCACTCCCACCCTTTCAAAAACGATCTTTTTCACAAACTCTTCAGAACTCAACAATGAAAAATCTCTTGTAAAAGGAATGATCAACAGAACATCGATACCAATTTCTTCCAGTATTTCCCGCCGTTCCTGAATCGTAGTAAGTTGTTTAATCCCTGCACTTCCGGGATTAATTATATCTCTTGGATGAGGATCAAAAGAAATGACTACGCTTCGTGCATCTCTTTCTTTTGCCTTTTTGACTACTGTTTCGATCAGAGCTTTATGTCCTAAATGTACCCCATCAAAAGTACCAACTGTTACAACCGAGTTTTCAACTCGTTCAATATCGTTAAGAAATATTAGTTCAGTATTTTGCATTTAACAATTCATCTATTTTATGGGGAGATAACGCTTTCTTTGATGTAAACTCACCAATTGCAGTTCTTTCTAAACCCGATAAATGTGCCAATGAGTTTAATAATTTTCCAAGATCATGTGCAATAGATCTGATATAGGTTCCCTTACTACAATTTATGCTGATCAACAGTTTATTGCTTTTGAAACTGATAATTTGATGAGAATGAATTGTAACTTGTCTGGCAGCTAATGCTACTGCCTTTCCTCTTCTGGCTAATTCATAAGATCGCTTACCTCCAACTTTTAATGCGGAATACACGGGAGGAACCTGAGAGATTTCTCCATTGAAATGCTCTTCAAGCACTTTCTCTATTTTATCTATGGTAATATGCTCGGTTGGTGCAGTTTCATCAACCTCTGAATCAGCGTCATAGGTAGGAGTTGATCCGCCAAAAGTGATTTCACCAATATAAGTTTTAGACATTTCCTGAAGCTGAGAAATAGATTTTGTTGCCCTTCCGGAACATAAAATCAATAAACCGGTTGCCATTGGATCCAGTGTACCTGCATGACCCACCTTTTTTGTCCGCAATCTTCGGCGAACATATCTGACCACATCAAAACTGGTCCATGTTTGTGGTTTATTTATAAGCAGAATTGATGCTGTCCCAAAATCAAAATCCGGACTTGGCAGGTTATCATCGTCAAATACAGGAATCTCTCCCAGAGGCAGGGCTTTCGCCATTTTAACTCTCTTCGTCGTCTTCGGTGGGTGCTTTTGGTTGCTGATCTACTTTATCGAAGAGTTTTTCGATTTTATTCACGTACTCAGCGGTATCATCTACGTAAAAGTGCAATTCAGGAATTTTACGTACCTGATGCCTGATCTTACCGGCTAAAGTATGCCTGATGTCATCTATATGTTCATCCAGATGCTGATAAATTGCTTTTTCATCTCTACCCGGAGCAAATACGCTCAGATACACTCTGGCTATAGAAAGGTCGTCTGTCATCAATACTTTTGTAACGGTGATAAACGTCCCCACAGGTTGGTATTCTCGTTGAAGAATTTCACCTAAATCACGTTTTAGAACACCGCCTAAGCGTTCTGTTCTAATACTCATTTAAACCTCTTCTTTACTTAATTTGCGTCTTCCAGCGTACGTTTTTCTTCGGTGATCTTGTAGCTCTCAAAATTATCACCAACTTTAATATCGTTGTAATTCTGAATGCTGATACCACACTCGTATCCGGCAGCTACTTCTTTAACATCATCTTTGAAACGTTTCAAGGCCCCAATAGCGCCATCATAAATAACAACGCCTTCACGGATAATACGAACTGGATTATTTCGGTCAATTTTACCATCCAGTACATAACAACCGGCAATAGTACCAACTTTAGAAACTTTGAAGATCTCACGAACTTCAACATTACCTAGAATCTTTTCTTTCAATTCCGGAGATAGTAGACCTTCAAGAGCATCTTTAACTTCATCAACGGCATCGTAAATAACAGAGAACAATCTGATATCAATTTCTTCGGTTTCAGCAAGTTTACGAGCCTGTTGAGTAGGTCGTACCTGGAAACCGATAATAATAGCATCAGAAGCTGATGCTAATAATACATCAGATTCAGAAATTGCTCCCGCACCGGTATGGATGATATTAACAGCGACTTCGTCATTACTGATTTTCTGCAATGAACCTGAAAGAGCCTCAATAGAACCATCCACATCGGCTTTAATGATGATATTCAACTCAGATACTTCTCCGAGTGCCAATCTTCTTGAAAGGTCATCAAGTGTCATATGCTTGGTTTTTCTCATTGCCTGCTCACGACGAATTTGATTACGCTGACTAGCCACATCTTTAGCTGTTTTCTCATCCTCAGCAACTACTAAAGAATCTCCAGCCTGTGGCATTTCATCAAATCCCATTAACTGAACTGGAGTTGCCGGTCCTGCTTCTTTAATTCTTTCGCCACGGTCGTTTTCCATTGCACGAACTCTACCAAAACAAGGTCCTGCAACAAATGGATCTCCAACTTTTAGTGTACCACCTTGTACAAGAACATTCGCGATAATACCTTTTCCTTTATCTAAACGGGCTTCAAGTACCACACCGTTTGCTCTACGATCAGGATTAGCTTTCAGTTCCTGTAGTTCAGCTTCGATAAGTACTTTTTCTAATAACTCATCAATTCCCTGACCAGTTTTTGCAGAAACAAGTGCAAATTGAGTTTGTCCACCCCAGTCTTCAACAATTACCTCATGTTCTGATAACTGCTGTTTGATTTTATCAGGTGTAGAGCCAGGTTTATCGATCTTATTAATAGCGACCACCATCGGTACACCTGCTGCTTTTGCGTGATTTATGGCCTCTATGGTTTGAGGCATCACGGAATCATCCGCAGCAACTACAAGAATTACAATATCTGTTGCCTGAGCACCACGGGAACGCATTGCTGTAAATGCTTCGTGACCCGGAGTATCAAGGAATGTAATTTGCTTTCCGCTATGCATTACCGAATAAGCACCAACATGCTGAGTAATGCCACCGGCCTCGCCTTCAGCTACTCTTTCTTCACGAATATAATCGAGCAAAGAGGTTTTACCGTGGTCTACGTGTCCCATTACGGTAATAATCGGAGCCCGATCTTCCAGATCTTCAGGATTGTCTTCCTCGATTTCAAGTTCTTCGTCCATTTCCTCAGCGTCAATGAACTTAACTTCTTTCCCAAACTCTTCGGAAACTAATTCAATGGTACCTGCATCCAATCTTTGATTGATGGTTATCATCAACCCAATACTCATGCATGCAGAAATAATATCGTTTACACCAACTTCCAGTTCTTCAGCAAGATCATTGGCTGTAATGAATTCGGTGACTTCAATTACACCAGCTTCCATTTCTTCCATTTCCTGCTGTTGTTGCAGTTCTTCCTCTCTTTCTTCTTTACGTTGGCGTCTTCTTTTTCCACGCTTACTACCCACATTGGAATTACCCTGGATCTTCTGCATGGTCTCGCGCATCATGCGATCCACATCGATCTCATCTACCTCAGTTTTGGTATTGGATTTTCCTTTCGGTTTTTTACGCGTTTTATTTTTTGCTGATTTCTTGTCGTCATCTTTCTTAGAAGTAGATTGCTTGGAATCATTTCTGTCTTTTCTTCGCTTTCTTTTCTTCCGTTTTTTGGTAGCGCCTGTTAAGTCATTAGTGAAGGATGTTTTGCCTAATACTTTTGTCCCTTTTAGTTTATCTGCTTTACCTTTGATGGTTTCCTTCTCTTCAGGCTCATCGTCTTCCTCATCATCCTCATCCTCAACTTCATCCTGATCTTCATGAGCGTCTTCACTTTCGTTTTCTACAGATTCTTCATCATCAGATTCGTTCTGTTCTTCTGTTTTTTCTTCTTTTTCAGATGCAGATTCAGGTTCGCTTTGCTCCTCTTTTACTTCAGCTTCTTTAGCATCTTCTGATTCAGCTGATGTTTCTTCGCTTTCTTCCTCGGCAACCGGTTCTTCCAGTTCAGCCTGTTCTTCCTCTTCTGTTTCCTGACCTTCAGGTTCTTCTTCAACCGGCTCCAGAGGAAGTTCTTCTTCTTTTTCCTCTGTTGGAGGTTCGTCTTCTGGTTCTAAACCCAGTGACTCATCAATTGGTTCAAGCGAATCAAGAGTTACACTTTCATTTCTTTGATCCATTATAGAACTGCGACGATTTTCGTACTCTTCACGAGATCGTTCATGATCCTGGCTCTTAGCTTTATCTTCGCCATAGATCCCTTCCAAAACCGAATACATTTCCGGCGTTATTTTGAAATTTGGTCGGTTAGCAACTTCAAAATCTTCACTTAATGCATCAACAATGGTTTGTGTTGTTACATTAAACTCTGAAGCAACTTTAAATAATGGTTTTGGTCTATTTATGGACATATATGATTTTTTGTGTCTATTGAAAGTTAAATTACAAAGCGGATGTTATTCCCTGCAAATTAACCTTCGTCTTCGAACTCATATCTGATCATATCCATGATCTTATTAGCGAGTTCTTCATCTATAACTTCTTTTGTTCTGCTAACTAACTCATCTGCATTCAATTCAAGTACAGCACGTGCAGTATCACAGCCAATTTCATGTAAAGCTTCAATCGCTTCTTTACCAAAATCTTCCTCAAATTCTGCTAAATCAATATCATCTTCTTCCTCAACCTCACGATATACATCAATTTCGCATTCTGCCAATTTTGATGCCAGACGGATGTTAACCCCACCTTTACCAATCGCTTTTGATACTTCGTCAGCAGGAACCAATACACTTGCGTTCTTACCTTCTTCATCCAGTTCTACTTTAAGAACTTCAGCAGGCTGTAGTGCTCTTTTGATAAACTCATGTTTATCAGCAGTGTAATTAATTACATCAATATTTTCATTCTGAAGCTCACGTACAATGGCATGAATTCTAATTCCCTTCATTCCAACACAAGCTCCTACAGGATCAACTCTTTCATCATGTGAAATAACCGCTACTTTTGAACGATCACCAGGAGAGCGTGCAATTTTCACTAAATCTATGATTCCGTCAAATACTTCAGGAATTTCATTTTCAAATAGTCTTTCCAAAAATAACTCAGAAGTTCTGGAGATAATAACTGTAGGGTTACCATTTCGCATGTGAACGCCGGTCACTACTGCACGGATGGTATCACCTTTTCTGTAACGGTCTTTGTAAATCTGCTCATTTTTTGGAAGCATTAATTCCACACCGTTATGATTTACTAAAATATCTTTGTTCTGGCGAACCTGATACACATCACCTAAAATAATTTCACCTACTCGATCCGTGTAATCATCGTAAATATTGTCTTTTTCGATCTCACGAATTCGTTGTGCCAGTTGTTGGCGAGCCATCATTACTGCTCTACGACCAAAGTCTACGATCTGAACTTCCTGAGCAAGCTCATCATACAGCTCAATATCCGGATCGATCTTTTTAGCATCTTCCAAGGTAATTTCAGCAACTTCATCGGTAAGTTCTTCTTTAGGAACCACTTCCTGAATGTGTAATATCTGCAGCTCTCCTCTGTCTGCATTCAAAATCACTGAGAATGCGTCATCAGTTTCGTACGTTTTACGAATCATTGTGCGGAACACATCCTCTAATATTGACAGCAATAGATCGCGATCAATTCCTTTTTCTTTTGCGATTTCTGCAAATGAGGAGATAATTTGTTTTGATAAGTCGTTCTGCATCAGCGTTGCTTAAGTATGTATTAAATATTTGGGACGATCTTTGCTTCCTTTATATCGTCGAATAAAACCTTAACAGATTTCCCGTTTTGGTCTTCTAGCATAATTCCGTTTTCATCCACACCAACTATGGTTCCTTCAGTTTTATCATATTCATCTTCTTTCTTGAATTTGACCTTAGCTTTACGACCCTGATTCTTTTTGTACTGACGCACATCAGAAAGTGGTCTGCTAAGTCCCGGTGACGAAACATTTAGTCGATATTTCTTTTCAAATAACTCGTGTGCTTCTATCAAAAAACCTAATTCTTTGCTGATATCTGCACATTCATCCAGATTAACTCCGCGATCTTGTGCGTCTAAATAGAGCCATACTTCATTCAAACCACTACCGGTTTTATGTTCTATATCAACGACAAAGAGATCCTTAGACTCTACTAAAGGAGCCGCTAAATCTTTAATTTTTTGTATGGTATCAAGTTGCATGATCCGGGAAATAAGGACAAAAAAAAGCGAGTGCCTTCACGACGCTCACCTAGATTCTAAATATAGCTTTAATTATGGAATCTTTCAAAGATTGATATAGGGTTTGTTTTGAAGGAAAGAATATTCTTTAAAAATGAAATGTATTCCATAGTCTTATATAAAATTTCACGTCCTTACCGCCGAGCCTGAAGGTTAGAACTCATACTCGATTAATAAGATTTTTTCGTTTCTCTCATCATATGTAATAGCAATTTCCCAACCTATTCTATAGTAATGTATATCTTTATCTTTTATGTACTCTTCAAATAATTTTCTGTTTGAATCATTTCTACTAAACCAAATGATTGTGATATCATCTCTGTTTGAATTCATCCAACTTGAATCCAGTAATATCTCTCTACGTTCTGCATAAAGCTTTCTATCTATGTAAAACCAACGATCTTTATCATCCAAAAGATTCTCATGATTTAAAAGCTTATATACTTCCTCCTTATTTTTTTCATTAAATGTTATTTCACTCCTAACTATATCAGTAAGTATTAGGGTTTCACTACCAACTTGTATTCTATTACTACAAGAGAGTGTTAAAAATGTAAAAACAAGAATGATTTTAATTTCTTTTAATTGCATCATTGATCATTTCTTCTCGTTCTGTAGCTCCAGTGCGGAACGCCCAAGGAAACTCTGCTTACACTTGTAGTAACTATTTCACTTCCATATTGCCGAGCCTGAAGGCTCTGCTGGTTTAAGATGTGTGATTCTTTCTTTTAAACCAACAGAATATTCCCCGGTTAGTTCTTTTGGTAAGTTCATTCCTGCTCTGAAGCCTCCGCTAACGCTCAAGACTTCATATATCTTTGGTTTGTTTAGAAATACAGTTATACCTTTAATCTCACTCCTGCACTCTTTTTATTCTGCATTATATTTCTCGTTCCTTACCTCCCCCATTGATCTTTTAAGTCTTGAGCAAAGCGGTGACTTAAAAGTAACAATAAACAGAAGTCTCTGACTTCTATCCTTATTTCAAATTTGATGCTCGCAAAATATTATTCAAAATAAACAAAGCATTGATTAATAACTTTTTTCCAAATCTTTACTCATCATTTTATATCATCCTTCACATTTCAAACTAACTACAATTATGAAAAAGATTCTTGCTTCCTTTCTTGTTTTACTTATTGCACTTTTTATCTCAGATCATTCTAATGCTCAATATGTTGAGTCATCAACAGAAGCTGAATTGAACAGTTCTATTGAACAGCGCGATAAACTCCGAAAATCATCAGCATTTAAAAACTATCCGCTCCGTAATGTAGGTCCTGTGGTTATGAGTGGTCGGGTTTCTGATATTGCCGTTCATCCCGATAACAGCAGAATATTTTATGTGGGTTATGCTTCAGGTGGTGTTTATAAAACGACCAACAGTGGTAATACAATGGAACCTATCTTTGATCATGAAGATGCTTTAGGAATCGGAGATATTGCTATTTCATCTTCCAACCCGGATATCCTGTGGGTTGGAACCGGAGAAAATAACAGCAGTCGTTCCAGTTATGCCGGTGCAGGTATTTTTAAAAGTATAGACGCCGGAGAAACCTGGGAATATTCAGGTTTAAGAAACACACAACATATAGGAAGAATTATAACTCATCCCACAGATGAAAATATCGCATGGGTTGGTTCAGCAGGCGCATTGTATTCAACTAATAGCGAACGTGGTGTCTATAAAACCACTGATGGTGGTAAGAATTGGAACAAAACGCTTTTCGTAAATGACAGCACAGGAGTAATCGATCTGGTAATTCATCCAACTAATCCGAATGTACTTTGGGCTGCAACCTGGGAGAAAGATCGTAAAGCATGGAATTTTAAAGAAGGCGGAAACGGATCTGCGGTCTACAAATCTATTGATGGTGGTGAATCATGGAGCAAATCTGTAAACGGACTTCCACAGGGCAGTTTTGTTGGAAGAATTGGATTAGATATAAGCCAAAGTAACCCTGATGTTATTTATGCTATTGTTGATAATCAGTTTGAATTGAAAGAAGAAAGAGAAAATGACAGCGATGCATTAACTCAAACTTCATTTGTGAAAATGTCAGTAAAAGATTTTATGAAGCTCGATAACAAAAAACTTGAAAGCTTCCTCCGAAGAAACAGATTTCCGGAAAAGTATACAGCAAAGAGTGTTAAAGCAGACGTAGAAAATGAAAAGTATAAACCGGCCGCCCTTGGTGAATTCCTTGGAGATGCCAATGCCGCACTTTTTGATACAAGTATTAAAGGTTTGGAAGTGTACCGTTCTGATGACGGTGGTGAAAGCTGGAAAATAACTCACGACTACGAAATTCCCGGTGTGTATAATACTTACGGATATTATTTTGGAGAAATCAGAGTCGACCCAAATGATGAGAATACGATCTATGCATTAGGGGTTCCTTTCATAAAATCTACCGACGGCGGGAAAACATGGACACGAAAAGCAGCTAACGATCCGGTTCATGCGGATCAACAAGCTCTTTGGATAGATCCGAATGATTCTGAACATTTACTTTTAGGTAACGATGGAGGATTGTATGAAAGTCATGATGGTGGAGAAAATTTCATTCATCACAATTCTGAAGCCGTGGGGCAATTTTATACCGTTAGTGTAGATATGGAAAAACCTTATAATATTTATGGGGGATTACAAGATAACGGTACTTTTGTTGGTCCTTCTACTTCCACACCAAACAGAAACAGACCTTGGGAAAGATTGTTTGGTGGAGATGGGATGCATGTTTTTGCTAATCCGAATAATGCAAATATCGTTTATGTAGGTTTCCAATACGGAAATTATTTTAGATTAGACAGAGAAAAAGAGACAACCACAGGAATTACACCACGTCATGATGTAGGTGAACCTCGTTATCGTTATAATTGGAATACTCCGGTTAACTTAAGCCATCATAACCCTGATGTAGTTTACTTTGGATCTCAAAAACTAAGTAGGTCTTTAGATCGTGGCGAATCATGGACGGCAATCAGTCCTGATCTCACTAATGATCATCCGAATGGTAACGTCCCCTACTCTACCATCACTACTATTGCAGAGTCTCCCTTAGATTTCAATCAAATCTGGGTTGGTACAGACGACGGTAACATTCAACTCACAAGAGATGGCGGAGCCAGTTGGACCAATGTAACCGGTATCATTCCTAAAGATCTGTGGGTAAGTGAAGTTCATGCTTCTGTTCATGATAAGGGAACGGCATATGTTTCACTGAACGGTTACAGATTCGATGATTTCGATACCTACCTTTACAAAACAACAGATTTTGGTAAGACTTGGAAATCTGTAAAAGGAAACCTTCCTAATGAAGTAGCCAATGTTATAGTTCAAGATCCTGTAGTCCCTTCGATTCTTTATGCAGGTTTAGATCATGGTTCTTACATCAGTTTTGATGATGGGAATGTATGGCATTATTTAAACCAACTGCCAAATGTAGCCAGTTATGATATGGTTGTTCATCCCAGAGAATTAGAGCTGGTCATTGGTACTCATGGACGCAGTATTTGGGTGATGGATGTTAAGCCACTTCAACAGCTTTCTGAAAGAATAGATGAGAAGATAACCGGATTTTCACCAGAGGATATTCGCTATTCCAGCAGATGGGGTTCTCAGTTTGCTCCATACAGAGAACCTTTTAATCCAAGTATGGATCTTATGTACTTTGTTTCGAACAAAAACGGAGCATCTGTAGAAATTACCTTAAAAAATAAAGAAGGTGATAAAGTATATTCAACAAAAGTAGATTCCGATTATGGATTCAATGTTTTTGAATGGAATCTGGTAATTAATACAGACAAAGATGGCAATAAAACTTACCTTCAAAAAGGTGAATACACTATCGAGTACGAAGTTGGAAGATCAATCCATACCACAAATTTCAATGTTAAATAAAATAATTCTGATAACCCTCTCCATTATGTTACTGAATGCATGTGGAGAGCCTGAAAAAAAGAAAAAACCTGAAAACAAAGGACGTGTTCTTGAATACACAAATACACTTTCTTTCTTAGATAACAATGGGAATGAGGTTTCTACTCTAAGATTTGTAAAAGCGGATGATCCAAGCGAACGAAATCAAGGTTTGATGGATGTACATTCAATGCCTGCAGATGCCGGAATGGTTTTTTACTTTGATACTGAAGAACCTCAAAGCTTCTATATGATGAACACCCCGCTTTCGCTAGACATTATGTACGTGAATGCTGACAGTGTGATCGTGAATATTTATAAAAGTACAACTCCGTTTTCTTCAAAAACTTTACCATCAGAAAAACCTGCGAAATACGTGATCGAAACAAATGCAGGATATAGTATTTCTAATGATATTAAAGAAGGAATGAAGGTACGGTTTTAAAGCATTTTTATACCTATCTCATCCTTTATCACTCAATGAATTTTCTTTTTGATATGATTATTTACTTAAAATCACTAAAAATTAGTTTTCTGATTCTGTTCCTTCTAGCAACAGCCTCAGATATCGCCTTATCACAAGATGTGAACAAATCTAACTATCGGTTTGTGGCCTGGAACATTGAACACTTGGCTGAAAACAACGAAGAAGGTTGTGTAGCAAGATCGGATCAGGATTACGAAAAACTTCGGAATTTTGCAGCTACTATGGATGCTGATATTGTAGCCCTTCAGGAAGTGGAATCAGTAAATGCGGTTGCACGTGTCTTTCCGGAAAATGAGTGGGAAATAGTTCTCTCTGATCGTCCCTCAAGCGGTTCTTATGAATGCAGAGGAAGCGGAAGACCTTCAACCCAACAGCGCGTGGCTTTTGCTGTTAAAAAGGGAATTGAATTTGAAAAGATAGATAGTTTTAAAGAATTAGCCCTCAACAACCCCGGACTCAGATATGGTTTGGTAATTCGATTAACAGGAACTCCTGAGCCTATCGAAGTTATGAATGTGCACATGAAAAGCGGTTGCTTTGTGAATGATTATTCCACTTCTGACCGAGACGCCTGTGAAACCTTTGAACAACAGGTTCCTGTGCTTGATAAATGGGTAGAAAGTAAAGTAAAAGAAAAAAAAGCATTCGTTATTCTTGGCGATTTTAATCATAGAATTACAACTCCTGAAAATCGCTTTTGGAAAGACCTTGAAGATATGGACGGGAATAAAATCAGCATAAAGAGCAGTATGGAAGGAATCAGAGGATGCCATCCGAGATATCCCGATCCGATCGATCATATTCTGGCAGGACCAAACAGCTTGAAATATTATTCTCCGGCAAGTGAAAATGTATTTTATTTTGGCAAAACTCCTGAAACAATGACCGAAGACGACATGCTGAGTGACCATTGCCCGATTTCTGTTGATCTTAACTTCGCCCCTTCCTTTCCTGTTAGCTCTGCAGTACTCTGGACTCAGAATAGTGCTGAATATGGATTAATTACTTCGTTCCTGTATCAGGAAGCACAAAAAAACCTTAAAAGCCTAGCTGAAAATTCAGATCCCTGGGTGGTCATCATGGATGTGGATGAAACACTCCTTGATAACAGTGAATATAACAGACGAAGAGATAAACTCGGACTTGGATATACTTCTGAAAGTTGGGCTGAATGGGTAAAAGAAGAAGCTGCAACAGAAATACCCGGTTCTAAACAATTTGTTACTGAAGTTTTAAAATCTGGTGGACAAATTGCATTAATCACTAATAGAAACAGATCATTAGACGATTATACATGGAATAATCTGAGATCTTTAGGCTTTCCTATTGAAAGAATAAATACCTGCATTCTTGGAAGAAATGAAGAAGATGTAAATTCTGTAGATGGAAATGAATTTTTAAATGATAAAGACCTCCGCAGAAATCAGATTTCAAACGGAACTGCGACCGATTGTTGGGAAAATTATTCGTCGGCAAAAACCAATTGGAATCGAAATCTAGAAATTATGATGCAGGTTGGAGATAACATCAAAGACTTTACCCGAACAACTCAGGAAAATGTGGATATGAAACTATTCTTAAGTCGTCAGGCAAAGGACATTCTTATTCTGCCAAATGCAATGTACGGTAGTTGGGACTAGCTAAATATTGAAACATCAGTAATGAATAACGAATCCAGAATTCGTTATTCATTATTCGTTATTTAATATTCGTTATTCAAGGCGGGTTCTTCTTTATCGGCAAACTCATGTAAAAAATCCATTACATGAGATACATTCTCTTTTGAGCCAATATAGATTGGGGTTTGCTGATGAATTGCAGTTGGTTCGATTTCCATTATTCTTTGATTTCCATCAGTTGCCATTCCACCAGCCTGTTCAATAATAAAGCTCAAAGGATTACACTCATACATAAGCCGGAGTTTACCATTCGGATATTTTTTGCTGTGAGGGTAAATGAAAATCCCACCTTTGATCAATGTCCTGTGAAGATCAGCTACCATAGAACCAATGTAACGTGCGGAATAAGGCCTTCCGGATTCTGCATCATCCTCCTGACAATATTTGATGTATTTCTTAAGTCCTAAATCCCAGGAGTTATAACTTCCTTCGTTAATACTGTAAATTTTGCCATGATCAGGAATCTGAACTTTACGGTCACTAAGCATAAACTCTCCCAAACTCGGATCAAGAGTAAATAAACTTACATTTAAACCTGTGGTATAAGCCAGAGTGGTAGAAGAACCATATAATACATATCCGGCAGCAACTTGTTTTGTTCCGGGTTGTAGAGCATCCTCCTCTCGCAACGATTGATCAAAACGAGGTTCACGCATGTAAATAGAAAAAATACTCCCGATCGATACATTTACATCAATATTTGAAGAACCATCTAACGGATCCATATAAACAATGTATTTGCCTCCAGAGCTGCTCAACTTAACAATTCCGTCATTTTCTTCTGAAATTACCATGCAGGTTATTCCGGAACGTTCAAGAGCTGAAATAAGCTGACTATCCGCAAATAAATCCAATTTTTTTACAGATTCGCCATGAATATTCGTAGAACCATCATACCCTAAGATGTTAGTGATTCCAGCCTTATTCACCTCTCTGGAAATAATTTTAGCAGCAAGACTGATATCTCTCAATAATTGTGAAAGCTCACCTGTTGCACCCGGAAACCTGTTCTGTGCCTGAATAATGAATTCTTCAAGTGTAACCAGCCGTTCTTCTTTTTGTGTAGTCATATATCCCTAATAATTATTTGGAAGCGCTTTTCTGTAATATATGAATGTTTTTTAGTCAATTTCTTTATAAAATTTCCTAATCTCATTTAAAAGCTCACCCGCCTTTTCCTTTAATTCGGTAACTCCTTCATTGTTTATGACTACAAAGTCTGCTACATCTTTAAGCGTAGAAAAATCCTGTTGTGCTGAAATCCGACCTTCTACTTTTTCTTTATCAGAATTATCTCTCTCTACAACACGCTTCGTTCTTTGTTGCTTATCAGCTTCAATCAATACAACATAATCGAGATCTTCAGGTCTGCCATGCTGTAAGAGAATTGCCGCTTCTTTAACAAATATATTTACTCCTTCTTCCTCTTTCTGATTGGCTATTTCTTCTACTTTATCCCAAAGTGCAGGGTGAACCAGACGATTAAGTTCTGTAACTCTTCCTTTTTCAAAAGCTTCCTGAGCCAGGTAATCTCGATTGAGGCTACCGTCTTCCAGATAAGCCTCATCACCAAAAACAGATTTTATATTCTTTATGAGTTTCTCATCCTCAACCATAAGTTTCTTAGCCAGATCATCTGCGTAAACCACGAAAGCGCCTAATCTTTCCCATTCTTTGCACAGAGTAGTTTTACCTGAACCAATTCCTCCGGTTACTCCTACCCTGATCATGTTTATTGGGGCTGCGTTGAAATGGTTAGCAGATACGCTTTAATAAATTCGTCCAGATCTCCATCCATAACTCCGTTTACATTGGAAGTTTCATGATTGGTTCTGTGATCTTTTACCCGCTGATCGTCAAATACATAACTTCGGATCTGCGAACCCCACTCATTCTTTCCTTTGGAACCCTCAAGTCTGGCTTTTTCTTCTTCCTGAATTTCCTTTTCAAGCTCATAAATTCTTGATTTCAGCAAGACCATCGCTTTTTCTCTGTTCTGAAGCTGAGAGCGCTCCTGTTGACATTCTGCTACAACTTTTTCGGTCCTGCCATCTGAAAGTTCTCCTTCCCAGATCAAACGCACTCCGGTTTCAACTTTGTTCACATTTTGCCCACCTGCCCCGCTTGAATGAAAACGCTGAAGCTCTACTTCACTTTCATTGATGTTCACTTCAATGGAATCATCGATCAAAGGCGAGACAAATACAGAACAAAAAGATGTATGTCTTCTTGCATTACTATCGAATGGAGAAACTCTAACCAAACGATGAACTCCGCTTTCCGCTTTTAGAAAACCGTACGCGTTGGTTCCCTGTACTTCAATAGTCGCGGACTTTAATCCGGCTACATCTCCATCCTGATAGTCTATATTGAAAACTTTGAAATCATTTTTTTCAGCCCAGCGAACATACATTCTGTACAACATCTGTGCCCAGTCCTGACTTTCAGTTCCTCCTGCTCCCGGATTGAAAGTTACCACCGCATCTCTTTGATCATCGGGACCATTGAGCATATTGCGTAACTCGAGAGCTTCAAGCTTTTTTTCTAGCCTAGCATATTCTGCATCGATTTCGTCTTCAACATCTTCACCCATTTCTTCAAATTCAAGAAACACGTTTATACTGTCACGAAGATCACTCAGATTATCCCATGATTTAACCAGACTCTTTTCATTATCCATCTGCTTCATAACTGCCTGAGCAGAAGTTGGATCATTCCAAAACTCTGGATCCTGAGTTTTCTCGGTAAGTTCTATTATGCGGACTTTTCTTTTGTCGTAGTCAAAGATACCTCCTGAGCGAATCCACGCGCTCATAGAGTTCATTTAAATGATCTTTATTTATTCCCATTCGTAATGTTAATTAGTCTTTTCCGCCTCTGGTAAGTAATACACCTAAGAAGAGTCCGGCTACAAAAGCCACGCCCAAGCCCTGCTCAGGATTCGCTCTCACATAGCGACGAGCATTTCTGTATTCATGTCTTAGTTCTCTTTCCAGGCGGTCTTTTTCATACTGAAGTCTGTCTAAAGCCTTATCGTAATTTTCAATAGCTTTTTGTTCAAGAATATCGCCGGCTTTTTCTAACCCTTCTTCAATTCTTTTTTTTCTTTCTGATGTACTCATAGTTATCCTTATTTATAATTTTAAAAATACAAATTTGACAGCAAATTGGTAGGATCAATACTCTGAAGATTCCTAAAAATTATGCTAAGTTTGATTAATGAAAAATACAGTAGCAAATCTTTGGTTTAAATACCTGACATCTCACTTTCTTATATACAATACCTGCTGGGAAGATCCCAAGATTGATAGATTTTTACTTAATATAGACTCATCAAGTAATGTATTTATGATAACGAGTGCCGGTGATAATGCGTTCGATTATCTTTTGGACACTCCAGATTCAGTTGATTGTGTGGATATCAATCCTTACCAAAATTCTTTATTAGATTTGAAAAGTGCCCTATTCAGACACGGGGATTACGGTTACTTAAAACATCTTTTTCTAACAGGTTCTTATAAAAAATACCATTCTGTTTTTAAAGACTTGGAGCCATATTTAAGGAATAGTTCTATTGAATATTGGAGGGTAAGAAAAAACTGGTTCTCTCCTGAAAAAGGTTTTTATTCTCAGGGTTTAACCGGAAAGTTTGCACATATTCTCAATTGGCTCATCAACATTAAAGGAATGAGGTCTTCAGTCAACAATATTATTTATGAACAAGTTCTTGAAACCAGAAAGAATATCTTTGAGAATGAAATTGAACCCTCTTTATGGAAAGGTATCAGTAAATATTTTTGGAAATCGGATCTGGTGTTGGGATTAGCAGGTATTCCGGAAACTCAAAGTTCAGGAATGGGTGATTTGAATAAATACATGAAGAAAACTCTATATAATCTATTTGTAAATAATGGCGTTCATGACAATTATTTCTGGAGACTCTATCTGGAAGGAAAATATTCCAACAACTGTTGTCCCGGCTACCTGAAAGAAAAACACTTTGAATTAATTGGCTCTCAACTTGATAAGTTATCACATTCAACAGCTACCGTTACCAACTTTTTGAATGATTCGGGCAAGAAGTATTCCCATTTCGTACTCTTAGATCATCAGGACTGGTTAATTGGAAATGGTACGGATGAATTAGAAAAAGAATGGTTGGCCATTTTTGAATCTGCAAAACCAAATGCTAAGGTTTTGTTCAGATCTGTTCATAGAACCTTAGATTTTCTTCCGGATTTTGTTGTACAAAGAATTCATAATCTCCCTGTAGACCAAAATTACCTGCTGCAAAACGACCGGGTTGGAACCTACCCTTCTACCTATCTTCTTAAAATCAATGTTTGATTCCGTAAACTCATATTACAAATTTCACTCAAAGATCTATGACCTGACAAGATGGGGAATTCTCTTCGGTCGAAATCGTATTCTGGAGTTAATTCCAAACAGTTTAAATCCACAAAAAATACTAGATGTAGGTTGTGGTACAGGAAAACACCTTTGCAAACTTGCCGAGTCATTTCCTGAAGCTCACATCACCGGAATTGACAGCTCTGAAGAAATGCTAAAAAAAGCCTCTGTGAAAATTCAGCAATCAAAAGGTATCAAACTAATTAATGCGGATATAGCTTCATTAAGATCTGAATCCGAAACATATGATCTCATTCTATGTTCTTACGTTCTCTCCATGTTTGGTGATTTAAATGAGTATGTAGACCTAATTCAAAACTCTTTAAATCAATCAGGAGTCGTTGCAATTGTAGACTTTCACAGTACTCCACTTCCATTTTTTGAACGTTGGATGAAACTTAATCATGTGAATATTTCGGGATCTTTATTTACCCAAATTGAAAAGTATTTTAAAGTCAGACATCAGGAAACTAAAAGCGTTTATTTTGGATTATGGAAGTACACATTTTTTCTGGGACAGAAGTAATGGATTGGATTATTTTTTTGTTATCATTGACACGCTCAAAAAGCGCTTCCATCCATTTATAATTCATGCAAGAACTACTCACAAATACTAAAATTGCTTTTAAATACAAATCCACTAAGGATCTTAAACTGGCTAAGTGGATTTACGGGATAATGCACCAGTATCCGGATCTTGTTTTAAGTTTAAGCCATATGGGAATGTTTGCTGTGGAATGGAAAATTCCATTTGCAGACCAGGTAGTTTACAATACTTTTTATAAAGTTTTTTGTGGAGGAAAAGATCTTAGAGATTGTATTTCTGTAGTTGAAAATCTTTCAGAATTTGGTGTTGAAACTGTTCTGGATTATGGAGCTGAAGCCAAAGATACAGAAGAAGAATATGAGGCGGTAACTCAGGAATTTTTAAAAGCTATTCGTTTTGCCGGCAGACATGCTTCCATCCCACTTATCAGCATGAAAATTACAGCTATTGCAGATTTTGAGCTTCTGGAAAAGTATAGTCAATCTTCATCAGCTAAAACTCTTCAGGAAGCCATTGATTGGGAACGAGCAAATGCCCGATTTGATCTGATCTGTAAAACAGCCTATGAAAACGGAACCAGCATTTTTGTAGATGCTGAGGAAAGTTGGATTCAACCGGCTTTGGATCTTATGGTTATGGATATGATGAAAAAGTATAACACGGATGCTCCTGTTCTTTATAATACGTACCAGATGTATTTAAAAAGCTCTAGAAGTCGACTTCTATCCCACCATAATGAGTTAAAGAACAACGGGTTGGTTTTAGGAGCAAAAATAGTAAGGGGCGCCTATATGGACAAAGAATCTAAACGTGCTGAAGAACTTGGTCTCGAAGATCCGGTGTATCCTACCAAAGGAGATACGGATGATGCATACAATGAAGCAATACTTTATACTTTTCAGGAGCGCGACAATATGGCTTTTTGCTGTGCCACACACAATCGGGAGAGTTGCATCATGTTACTTGAGCTAATAAAGGAACATAAAGTAGAAAATCACCCTAATATCTCATTTTGTCAGCTTTACGGAATGAGTGATAACCTTACTTTCAATTTAGCTACGCAAGGTGTCAGAAGTATGAAGTATTTGCCGTACGGCTCTGTTGAAAATACTTTTCCCTATTTGGTTCGCAGAGCACATGAAAATACTTCAATTACCAATGACGCTTCCCGTGAGTACCTAATGCTGAGTGAAGAATTGGAACGACGTGAGAAAGCCAAAAGAAAATAATTCCTTGGCATAGAAAAGAAGTAAAAGCATTGGCTCCGGTACTTACTGAATTAGTTATTCAGAATAAAACACATTAACCGCTTTTTATTCCCTCGCTTCAAAATTATTCAGAAACAACAGCTAAAGAATCGGTTCCAAAGTAGTCAAATAAACCCGGGATCACTTGTAGTGGATAACTCGAATTTGCGTTAATAAGAATGCAGATTCCTACTCTTTCTTCAGGAGCAAAGGCAATTTCACTTCGATATCCGTTTACATAACCACCGTGATACACAATTTTTTGTCCATCGTTATCCAGTACTCTCCATCCCATCCCGTAATGCGATTCATTCACTCCTTCCCAGTAGCGACTGAATCTTTTATTATTAATGGTAGCAATTGGTTTAAAGATCTCGGCAAGAGTTTCTTCGGAAATAATTTGCGGATAATAACCGGTCAACAGACGCAACCATTGCCCCATATCTGAAGCAGATGCATTAATTCCACCTGATGAAATTGCATTGTAATATTTTTCGGAAATTTTTACCGGAACTCTTCCTCTAGCGCGGGAATACCATACATGAGGAAATGCTTTATTTGCAGTATATCTGATGCTGTCAAAGCTAGTTGAAGAATTGTTCATCCCCAATGGCTCAAACAATTTCTGTAGAAGAAGTGTGTCAAAATTTAGCTCAGTTTGCTCTTCAAGAACTTTTTCGATCACAGAATATGCAGCATTTTGGTAGGCCAGCTGTTCTCCTTCTTTCGCAATCAAAGGAACCTGTTCTAATCTCGGGATGATTCGATCTAAAGAAAGCCCGTCTTCTACTAAATTCGTGTATGCGTGTCGGGGCAACCCTGAAGTATGTGATAATAAGTGCCTGATCTGAACCCTTTCTGTTTGCTCAGGATCATTTAGTTTAAAACTTTCCAGATAACCGGAAACAGGATGATCCCAGCTCACCAGTCCTTCGTCCACTAATACACCCGTTAAAACCGAAGCAAAGCCTTTAGACACGCTTCCCAGCCTGAATACAGTATGTTTATCTACTTCGTCAGTTTTTGCGGCTTCTTTAACACCAAAGCCTTTCTCAAGAAGAACTCTGCCATCTTTTATGATAACTACAGCTCCGCCGGGGATTCTTTGGCTGTTTAAGCCTTCTTCAAAATCAGTACTGAATTTATCCAGATACAATGCAGTGGAATCATCGATCACCCATTCATCCTGATCAGGTAAAACAATTTTAGGCTCTGATTTTATATCGGTGCAAGCCTGAAAGTTGATAACAGTGATAACGCTGACAAGAAATACAGAAAGGAATCGAATCACAGGCTAACCGGTTTTGACATAAATACAATTTTCGTTTTGTTTAAAATTCTTGGCAAGAATACTGAAAGCTGATTACGATTTAAAAAAGTATTCGTTGCACATTAATCCGGTTTTCTGAGTTGTGACTGCTAAAAAAGAGAACCCTATCCTACTCTTGAACCTAAATTAATCACTTCTACATTTTCTATCTTTCCTGAATGAATGGTAAAACGCATAATAGTTCGTTCTGTCTGAAATCCATGTCTGCCGGCAGCACCCGGATTCATGTATAACATTTTATCCATTTGCTGATCCCGGGCGACCTTAAGAATATGCGAATGTCCGCAGATAAAAAGTTCCGGAGTGTGATTTTCCATTTCTTCGCGAATTGGAATGCAATACCGACCGGGGATTCCACCGATATGTGTCATCCAAACATCCACACCTTCACAATCAAATCGCTGGTGCAGCGGATATTCAGCACGAATATCCTGACCATCAATATTTCCGTAAACACCAACCAGTGGTGCTACTTCTTTAAGCTGATCAGCTATTTTAATAGTCCCGAAATCGCCTGCATGCCAGATCTCATCACAACCCTCAAAATAATCCAGTGTTTGCGGATCCAGATAATTATGTGTATCCGAAATAAGCCCGATTTTCATCATTCTTTTTTGGTATCATCTTTATTCAAAAACAATGGAATCAAAGAAAACACTTTTTCTTAAATTCTCCTACATAAACCCAACACTTTCTAAACAAACTTCATTCTTTGAAAGGCTTTAGTATAATTATCGTCACCTGGAACGGACTTCATCACCTGAAATCTTTTCTTCCTTCGGTTTGTGCTACGGATTATCCTGACTTCGAGATCATACTAGCAGATAATGCCTCTGAAGATGAAACCGTTGAATGGGTCAGAGAAAATTTCCCTCAGGTTTTAATCTCCACTTTTGATGACAATTACGGGTATTGCGGAGGAAACAACAAAGCCGTGACAACCGCCTCCAAAGAAATACTTTTGTTCCTGAATAATGATGTAAAAGTTACCCCTGAATGGCTTCATGGAATTAATGAATGTTTTGAGTCTGACAAAAATATCGGGGCTGTTCAACCTAAATTGTTATCGTATAAAGAACCAGAATTCTTTGAATATGCGGGTGCTGCCGGCGGATTTATAGATAAATACGGATACCCTTTTTGCAGAGGAAGAATTTTTGAAACGGTTGAAAAAGATGAAGGTCAATATGATGAGATCTCAGAAATCTTCTGGGCAAGTGGCGCGGCTTTGGCGATCAAGAAAGACCTTTTTGAGGAACTGGGCGGCTTCGATGAAGATTTTGAATTTCATATGGAAGAAATTGATCTGTGCTGGAGAGTTAAGCGGTCTGATCAAAAAGTAATGTATACTTACAAAAGTAAGGTATATCATTTAGGTGGAGGATCGTTAGCAATGGGTTCTCCACGAAAAGTGTACTATAATTTCCGGAATAATCTGTTTATGATCTGGAAGAATTATTCCGCTTCGGATTTGATCCTCAGATTTCCAATAAGATTGCTTCTGGATGTAATCGCAGCTTATAAATCACTATTAGGTGGAAAGCCTAAAGAGTTTGTAGCCATAGCGAAAGCACACTTTCATTTCTTTCTGAACTGGACTAAAGTTCAAAAGAAGAGAAAGGCTAATTCCAGTCCAAATATAAAATCGTTATCAGGAAAGTTTCCAATTTCAATAATCCGGTATTACTTTTTGAAAGGAAAAAAGAAATTCGATCAACTTCTATGAAATGAATATGAACACGTTAAAAGAAAAAGCTCTCCCCTTTCTTAAAACGTATTGGTTTTCCATAATTTTAATTTTCTGGAGCTGGTTTATAGTTAAACAATTTTACATGACTATCGAATACAACATCTTGCTAGCTGTAAGCTATAAGCACGTTTTCGGGTTTTCGATTATTTATTTTGTGATGGATAACCTGACACTGATCATACATGAAGCCGGGCATACCATATTTGGATTATTCGGATGGAGATTTCTGACAGTATTGGGAGGAACCCTCTTACAGATGCTGATTCCCTTTGCACTATTCATTGTTAGCTGGCGAAACCGGCAGATAATTGCAGCTCAGCTATCGTTATACTGGCTGGGTTTCGCCTGGCTTGATAGTGCCGCTTACAGTGCAGATGCTTACACTCAGGATCTTCCTTTAATCGGAAATTTACCAAAATCCTCTCATGACTTTCTTAATATTCTATCTGATATGAATATTTTAAATCATTATATGACTGTTGCCTGGATAATGTTTGGTATTGGATGCCTGGTTTTAATTTCAGCAATTTTGCTTCCTTATTTTAAAAAGGAGCATACCGAATATGTAAACCTGGATCTTGATCTTTAATCTTCAGGATATACAAAAACCGGAGCCTGATCATACCATTGCGTCCGAGTTAACCTCTTTAGCTCTGATATATCAGATTTCATAATATAGATGTCAAAATTACCAATCATATTAGTGGCATTAAACGCTATGTATTTTCCATCTTTTGACCATGAATGCCAACCTTCATTTGAATGATATCCATTTGAAGTAGTATCAGGTGTTAATTGTTTTATGTCAGTTCCTTCAGGGGAGATCGAAAAAATACTATAGTTATAATTTTGTTTAGAGATATAGCTGATCTTTGTAGAATCAATCCATTGAGGTGGTCCGGCATGATACTCCCAATCAAGAGCGGATTCATCATCTTTGGGGTAATTTGTAAGTTGCCTTAATTCTGTTCCATCATCATTTATGATATACAATTCATCCTGTTCTGAACGATTTGACCGAAATACAATTTGAGTTCCATCCGGAGAAAAATGGGCATCAGTATTTTGGAATTTATCATCTGTTAACTTCGTGATAATCTCTCCTTCTATATTAATTATGTAAAGATCTCTGGATTCAAAATTATCGTTTTCATTGATCGATATTACAAATTCAGTCCCCTCTTTCCGGGAACTCATCCAGGAATCATGAACCAGAAAGTCAGTTATCCTCCTGATTTCTGTTCCATCCCATTTCATCTCATAGAGAAAGTATTTTCTGGAAGTGGAATCTCTGTCAGAAATAAAATAAAGACGATCTCTATAAGCATAATATACCCAGTCCACTCCCGGGTTGTTAGAAATATTTCGCTGTTCAGATCCGTCTGCATTCATTACAAAGATCTCGTAATTATCCACATCCAGATCGTAAACCACATTATAGGCTATTTTAAAATCTGCTGAATCTGGCTCAGTTAACTCTGTATTTACTACAGGTAATTCTTTCTCTTTTTGAATATTAGAAGAGCAAGCCAACAGGCTTGCTCCTAAGATTAAAACAAATAAATATGTTTTGATATCTTTACCTCCAGGCTCCGATGATTAATCCCATAAGTGTAAATACTACAGTCCAGAACCCACCATTTATGAGCATATATTTGAATGACTTTTGTTCGTACAATCCGGAAACTCCCATTGCCAGTGCTACCCATGCAAATCCGGTGAGAAAACCATACATAGCTCCGGATGCAGCGTTAACTTCGTTTCCAAAAAACATAGCCAAACAATAAGCCATTATGAACTGAAATACTGCTGTCAATCCAAATATTTTTGCCATATTGCCATTTTCAACATCTTCTTCAGATAAACCTGCTTCTTTCATCCAGATTTTGCCAAAAAGAGGTCCATACCAAACAAATCCTATCGCAAACCCTACCAGCGTAGCAGCACCCACTGCTAACCAGTTAATCATAACATCTTCCATTTTATCTCCTTTTTAAATTTAATAGCATTTACACTATTCCGTGTAACGCAACGAATTAACGGAATAAATATGAATCGAGCAATTTTCTTAATTCAGGAAATGTTTAAAGTTCTTCAAACCGCGAACTTATATTTCAAATTCTTGAATTTAATTCCTGTTATAAAATCTTATATTCCGTTAAATAAATTATATGATTTTGAAAGAAAAATTTGAAGTCGTTCCTATAGACCGTGTCGCGGTGGAGGAACGTGTTGGAAGACTTAATAAACGCAGTATTAAAAAGGAATCGAAAGTGCAGGCTTTAAAACTGGCACTCAGCATGGTTGATTTAACTACTCTGGAGGGTAAAGATTCTGAAGGGAAAGTAAGGCAATTATGCCAAAAGGCTAAAAGTCCTCATCCTTCATTACCTGATATTCCTAGTGTTGCTGCAGTTTGTGTATATCCAAATATGGTACGAATTGCTAAAGAAAGTCTGCGAGGCACAAAAATAAATGTAGCCAGCGTTGCCAGCGCTTTTCCAAGTGGAATGGCTCCCCTGCCAATCCGGATCAAAGATACTAAATACGCCGTTGAAGAAGGTGCAGATGAAGTGGACATGGTTATAACCCGTGGTGCCTTTTTGGAAGGTGAATATAATTTCGTTTTTGATGAAATTGCTGCCATCAAAGAAGCATGCGGCGACGCTCATTTAAAAGTAATTTTGGAAACCGGGGAACTTCACACGTATGAAAATGTAAGATTAGCTAGTGATATAGCAATGGAGGCCGGTGCTGATTTTATTAAAACTTCCACCGGAAAAATATCTCCGGCTGCAACTCAACCTGTTACCTTGGTGATGTTAGAAGCGATCAGAGATTTTTATTACAAAACTGATAAAATGGTGGGAATGAAACCTGCAGGAGGAATCAGAACTGCTAAGCAAGCTATTCAATATCTTGTATTGGTGAAAGAAACTTTGGGTGCAGCCTGGCTGAATAATGAGTATTTCAGATTTGGAGCAAGTTCTCTCGCTAATGATTTGCTTATGCAAATTGTAAAACAACAAACAGGGCACTATCAGGGTCCCGATTACTTTTCCATTGATTAACTTTGAAGTCTATTATGTCTGAAACAAAAACAAAAGAGACCACTTACAAACCAACATCTCCTAATTCAAAATTAGACTTTGCTTCATTGTGGGAGTATTCAGAAGCTCCTGAAAGTTCTGCTAATCTTGAGATAAAAGACAAATATGAGCTCTTTATCGGAGGAAAGTTCGTAAAACCATCCAAAGATCGATATTTCAAAAGTGTTAATCCTTCCAGCAAAGAAGAAATCACTCAATTTGCTGAAGCCACTCAGAAAGATGTTGATAAAGCCGTTAAAGCTGCCCGGAAAGCGTTTAAAGGGGAGTGGTCAGACTTGAACCCGAGTTCTCGTGGAAAATACATCTACAGAATAGCAAGAATGCTGCAAGAACGAGCCAGAGAGTTTGCAATAGCTGAATCAATTGATGGGGGAAAACCAATTCGTGAATCCAGAGATGTGGATATTCCACTAGCCGCTGCTTATTTCTTCTACTATGCAGGGTGGGCTGATAAACTGGAATATGCGTTCCCCGGAAAAAAACCGGAGCCTTTGGGAGTTTGTGGACAGATCATTCCATGGAATTTTCCTTTACTGATGTTAGCGTGGAAAATTGCCCCTGCCCTTGCCTGTGGAAATACAGTGGTTCTTAAACCTGCTGAAACCACTTCACTAACTGCTATGATGTTTGCCGAACTGGTTAAAGATGCTGGCTTACCTGACGGAGTGGTAAATATAGTAACCGGTGCAGGACAGACCGGTGCAGAGATCGTTAATCATAAAGATATTGATAAGATTGCGTTTACGGGCTCTACCAATGTTGGTAAGATCATTCAAAAATCACTTGCAGGAACCGACAAAAAATACACATTGGAACTTGGTGGTAAAGGCGCTTTAATTTTATTTGAAGATGCACCAATTGATCAGGCTGTGGAAGGTATTATAAATGCCATCTATTTCAATCAGGGACATGTTTGTTGTGCAGGTTCTAGATTGCTGGTTCAGGAAAACATAGCTGATAAAGTGATTGCGAAATTAAAAGACAGATTGGAAACCTTGATTGTTGGCGATCCACTTGATAAAAATACTGATATCGGTGCTATCAATTCCAAAGAACAGTTTGAAAGAGTAAACAGCTATCTTGAATTAGGTGTGGAAGAAGGAGCCCAGGTTTATCAAAGTAAATGTTCTGTTCCTGAAAACGGATATTATATCCGCCCTACTTTATTTACCAATGTTTCCCAATCAAACCGAGTGGTTCAGGAAGAAATTTTTGGTCCTGTTCTCACTGTTCAATCATTCCGTACCGCTGATGAAGCTATTGAAAAAGCAAATAATACCCCTTTTGGTTTAGCCGGTGGTGTCTGGACAGATAAAGGTTCAAAGATATTTAAAGTCGGAAGTGAACTGAGATCAGGCGTGGTCTGGGCTAATACCTACAATAAATTTGATCCTACCTCTCCTTTTGGAGGTTATAAAGAAAGTGGGGTTGGTCGTGAAGGCGGATTACATGGATTGTCTGCTTATCTGAATTTGAAATAAGGAATTATTATGAGTGAAAGAATAGAAGTGCAAAAAACATACAAAACCTACGTTGGTGGCTCGTTCCCGCGTAGTGAATCCGGTCACTATTATAAAGTTTTTGATAGTGAAGGAGATTTTCTGGCTAACGCATGTCGTTGTACCCGAAAAGATTTCAGAGATGCCGTTTTAGCTGCTCGTGCTGCTTTTAAGGGATGGAGTTCAAGAACATCATACAACAAAGGGCAGATTCTTTACAGAATCGGTGAAATGATGGAAAACCGAAGAGATCAGTTTGTGAAGGAACTGGGACAAATCGGTTTTACAAAAGAAGAAGCAAATGCCGATATAAATGCGTCCATAGACCGGTTAATTTATTACGCCGGATGGACTGACAAATACCAACAGGTATTTGGTTCTGTAAATCCGGTAGCAAGTGCTCATTTTAATTTCAGTATTCTGGAACCAACAGGAGTTGTTTCTGTACTCGCACCAGAAAACAGTCCTTTACTGGGTTTAGTGTCAGTAATTGCTCCGATCATAGCCGGTGGCAATACCTGTGTAGTACACGCTTCGGAGCAATATCCCCTTCCATCAATTAGTTTTGCAGAGGTTTTAAATTCTTCTGATGTGCCAGGTGGAGTTGTGAATATTCTTACCGGTAAAAGGTTAGAACTGGTAGAACATTTTAGTTCTCATATGGATGTTAATTCCATTTTATATACTGATCAGCTGGATAAAGAAACGAAAGTTACAATTGATGAATTATCTTCAAACAATATAAAAAGAGTGGTAAGAAAAGATATTACTGACTGGTATGAGGAAAATTCTGCAAGCCCGTATTTTGTTATTGATTTTCAGGAGACCAAAACTACATGGCATCCCGTTGGTTTTTAATGAAATCATTTACAAAAATACCGTTAGTTATTTTCCTGTTATCCGGATTTTTCGGAGCATGTACATCATCTCATTCAACTACTTCAGATACAGTTTATAATGATTCGGAAAATAAAGAATCAGTAAATGAAGACCCTGCAATATCTGATAGCGAAGCTGTTTTAATAAGCAGTTTATCGGACACTTATTCTTCAAATAATAATGAAATTCCAAATATCTACTCCGAAATTAAAAAAGAGAAGGAAGTGGAAGTGGACCTAACTAAAGGATACCGAATTCAGGTTTACTCTGGGCAGAATGTATTTGAAGCCGACACAATTGCTTCGCGTTTCAGAGCTTGGTCTGATACTACGATTACAGGTTACCAGGCTGAAACCTATACTTTTTTCAAAACTCCTTATTACAGAGTTCATGTAGGTGATTTCCATTCCAGAGATCGGGCTCTATCATTTTCTAAGCTGGTTAAAAGGTTTTTCAGAGATGCTTGGGTAGTTTATGATACGGTAAATCCTTATTTAGTTCCTGACGACACTACCAAAATCAGTTTGCAGGGACTTTAGAAAAACTGTCCTGTTTTACTATATTCCTTCCAATCTTGTATTAAGTTGCTTACGTATTCAGAGATAAAAAATGAGAAAATATATTTTAGGTTTTTCGGTGGCTTTATTTGTATCAGCTTTTTCATTTAAAAGTGCTGATGAGATTTCACCCGATTTTTCTTTTACTTACTCCGTTGATACTATCTCCGGAACCATAATGGGAACTGTTACTGTTCCTGAGCAATCTACAACCAGAAGACAATTTCGTGGCTCAAGTTATAGAAGCAGAGGAAACTCTGGGTCATCCTCTTCTGTTAACTCGAATTCAGAAGAAGGTTCTAAGTTTAAAAATACAATTGTAAGTGCTCATCCTCTTTCTTATTCCATCACGGATGATATGAGTGGTGAACCGGTTATTATTGAACAAAAAGATGCCACTTTCCTACCTAATGTAACTCCTGTAACAGTGGGTACAGTTGTACAATTTGTAAATGATGACCCCTTCTTTCATAATGTATTTTCCCTTACACCCGGATCTAAATTTAATATTGGAAGGCGCCAACCGGGAGATATTTTTTCTAAACAAATTGAAGCGCCTAAGTGGAAAGTTACCGGAATAGGTCCTATTACATTATTTTGTGATGTTCATTCACAAATGAAAGCGACTATACTTAGTCTAGATACTCCTTATTTCACACGACTAAATGAGGACGGGACATACGAACTATCTGACCTTCCTGAAGGCGATTATGAGATCAGAGTATATAACCCATCTTTTGATATCATATCCAGAACAGTATCATTACAGTCCGATAATACTACAGAGACAAATTTTAATTTAGCTAACTGATCTTGAGTTTAAGAATAAGCACCAAATTAATTATCCTTCTGATTGGACTAACTCTGATCGTTTTGGTTACGGTATTAACTGCTGTAAACAATACATTTTCAAAGACGCTGAATGAAGATATTGTTCTTGACTTCAGCCAGTTGCAGGGATTTTTCAAGCAGCAGCAAACACTTCAGTATGATCGATTGGTCGAATCTTCCTACTTAATCAGTGAAAACTCTACATACAAAGCTAATGTGGAATTGAATGATCCTGCATCTGTAAATTTTACTGTAAACGAATTTTCTCTTTTCATTAAAACGGATCTTTTTGTAGTTACAAATGATGAAGGAAGTGTACTTGCATGGCTTAATAATGAAGAAAGAGCAGGAACTGACATTTCATCAAGAAGGAGTATTCAGGACGCTTTAAATGGAATTGAGCCACCTTTAAATATAGAATGGCCAAGATTATGGGCTGTTGAAGGTGAGCTTTTTCAGATTGTAACTATTCCGATTTATGCCGGAAATTCTATAATCGGAACAACAACTTTGGGTACTAAATTTCAGGATTCGGAAGCACGCTTACTTAAACAGAATACCCCCCTTGATGTAATCATGTTTTTGGAAGAAACACCCATTGCTTATTCTAATGTTAATGAGAACATGTCTGTTTACAGCCAGTTTGTGAAATCAAAGATGGGATTAATTGACTCACTTACTTCAAATTTAGTGATAAGCACACCGTTCAGAACTAGCTTAAATGATAAAGAAGTACTTGCATTTATAAGTCCGTTGGGAACCGAAGAAAGAGCTTATTATATAGCTTATGTTCCTGTAGATGTACAATTTGAGATACTTGGTACTATCCAGAAAAATATTTTATTAATTGCTGCTTCCAGCTTTCTGGTAATTGTACCCATTGCCTTCATCATTGCCGGTGCTTTTTCAGGACCTATACAAAGACTTACAAAAGCCATGCTTAGAGTAAGAGAAGGTGATTTGGATGTTGAGGTACAATCAAAATCCCGAGACGAAGTAGGGATTCTCACAAAAACGTTTAATGAAATGCTTCAGGGTTTACGTGAACGTTTTGCACTTACAAAATACGTGGGTGATCATACTTTAAAGATGATCCAGGAAAAACAAACTGTTGATTTAGATGAAAAAGCTTCTTTTCAGGAACTTGCAATATTGTTCACAGATATCAGAGGCTCTACCTCTAAGATTTCAACATCTACCCCTGAAGAATTCCTGGAAAAGCTTAATAAAACTTTAGGTAAACAAGCTGACACTGTACTTTTGCATAATGGGTCAATTGATAAATATGTAGGTGATTCTTTGATCGCATTGTTTGCCGGTACTGATTCACTTAAAGAAGCCATTAATTCGGCCATTGAAATTCAAAAAGATTTTAAATCGGATAATGAACTCAATGAGTTTTTTGATGGCATTGGCATAGGCATCAATTTCGGAAAAGTGATTCTGGGAAATATGGGAGCTAAAGAACGTATGGATTATACTGTAATTGGTTCCGAAGTAAACCTGTGTGCACGATTATGCTCTTCAGCAAAAGACGCTCAAATCTTAATACCAAAAGAATTAATCAGTCAATATAGCCACGAAGTTGAAGATCTGAGTTTCAGAGAGGTTGGAGCACAGGAACTAAAAGGATTTAAAGGAAGTGTTATAGTCTCTGAAGTACTTTATGATTAAAAAAATCTCAATACTGTCTTTTTTTGGTTTATTAATTTTGTTTACAGATACAGCTCTGTCTCAAATTCAATTCAATGGATCTATTGATTTTGGGGCGAGAGTCGGCGGTGAGAGTTCTAGTTTTGTAAAAAATAGTATCGAAAGTGAATACAGATATGCTCACTTTAGAATTCCTCAGGTTAATCTTTTTATCTTTGCTCCTATAAATGACACTTTTTTCTTTGAAGCAAGATTACAAACAGACACTTGGGGAACAGGCGAGCTTAAAGACCCCTATTTCACACTCGCAAATATTACCTGGGCAGATCCCAAAAATGACTATTCAATAAAAGCAGGTAGGTTTATTAGCCCTGTAGGTTTTTATTCAAATAAAACTTTATTACTTGATCGTAACTTTCATGATCTCCCTCTTTCCTACTCCTATTTTGTAAATATATCTGATCAACGGGGATATTGGCCGCTGGCTGGAGAAGGTGGATCTTACACCTCAAATGATGTAGGCCTTACATCTATTTATTTTGGAGGTTATGCAACAGGAGGACTTTTTGAATGGGATATTACAGAAGACAAAACAAATTTAAAATTAGGCATCACTTCTGTAGCTCCTGCCTCTGATAAAAATTATACAAACCTTGCAAATGCAGCATTTCTAGCTCGATTCACTATAAAACCTGACATTAAATGGGATGTAGGGTTTACTGCAGCTTATGGCAGCTTTATGAGAGAAGGTAGTGTTAATAATGCATTCAGGCCGTTTAATCCATTAGAAAGGTATCGTCAGAGTATTATTGGTACTGATATTAAATATGGACTTGGGTATTGGCAAATAACCGCAGAAGCTATCTATTCTTACTGGTATGTTCCAGTTTTTGGAGATGAAAGTTTTCAAACGGTTGGGGCTTCCAACATTTTTCAGGAAGAAAACTTTTCCAACTTAGGTACCAATATTGATTTTAGATTTGAACCTACTTCAGTGCCCGGAAGTTATCTTGCTTTAAGACTAGATTACCTCAATTTTATAGGGAATGGTAAAGGTGAAAGTATTTACTTAAACAATGAGTGGGATAAGGATATTGGAAGAGTTTCAGCTGCTTTTGGGCATAAACTAGGCAGAAACGTAGAACTTAAAATTACATTAAGCGAACAAACCCCTTTTGATTCTTCGTTTTATACATTCAGAAGTACCGTTTCAGCATTTTTCTAGTAATTAGAAACTATTTAAGAGAGAATTAAAAGAGGATCACATATGAATAGAAAATCATTCTTAAGATCACTACCCATACTAGGCTTAACTTCAGGTGCTACTTTAATTGGTTGTAGTACAGGAGCAGGAGTAGGAAGTAATTCTGAAACAGAACTAACCGGAGACAATCTGGTTATTAATCAAGCAGCTGAACGAGAAGCTATAGCAATTCAAACCTATAATGCAGCAGCAGAATCAGGAATTATAACTAATCAAACGCTTGTCAGTAGAGCAAGAGACTATAAAAATCATCATATTGAGCATTTACAGCTCTTCAATGATATTCTCATACAAGCTGATGGTGATTCTGTATCTGTTAATGATTTTGGGCCTGATCAAAGAATTAATGATGTTAGTTCTGAAGAAGAGGCTATTTTACTTGCTATGCAGTTAGAAATGGAAGCTGCAAATTCATATTTCACCAGTTCCATTCGAGACCTTCAGGGCCCTAATGCAAAACTTATAATGGGAAGTATATTCCCAATAGAAGTTGCACATTTTGTTTCGCTTAAAGAGGCTTTAGGGAGGAATCCAGCTGTAAATTCAGCCATATTCACAAGCTTAAACAATGAATAAATATTTACCATGAAAATACCAAAACTTCTGATAAGCTTACTTTTTTGCTTTTTCTTTATTTCACAATCTGCCTATTCTCAATTACAATTGAATGGATCGGTAGATCTGGAATTATCAGCAGGCGGTGAACAGTCCCGATTTATTACAAATGGTATCCCCCGGGAATTTGAAGCGCCAAATCTCTCAGTAACACAGCTGAATGCATTTCTTTTTGCTCCAATAAGTGATGTAATTTTCTTTGAAAGCAGAATTCAACTAGACACATGGGGTAGTGGGAAGCTAAATTCACCACGAATTTCTCTTGCCAGTATAACCTGGGACAACCCCGAAAATTCCTATATCATAAAAGCCGGAAGATTTATCTCCCCTTTTGGTTTTTACACAAAACGACAGCTATCTACTGACCGGGTTTTTGTTCAACATCCTTTGGGATATAGCTATTTCACAAATATTTCTGATATAAGAGGTTATTGGCCGGAAGCAGGTAATAATACTAATGCAGAATATGAAGAAGGAGATGTTGGGTTACCTTCGATCTATTTCGCAGGCTATGTAACAGGAATTGGCACCCAGATTGAGCTTAGTAAAGATAAGTTATTCATTGATGCAGCACTTACGAATGGTACTCCTATCACGATTCGGGATCGCTCTTCCCTTCCAAATTTAGCATTTACATCCAGGTTATTCTACAGACCCTTTGTGACTTGGGAGCAAGGTTTTTCCTTTAGTTTCGGGAATTTTATGCAAGGAGATCCTCTCAATAATTCAGTTCGTTCAGATGAAAGCTTTCAGAAATTTTATCAACTGTTGCTTGGTACTGATGTCAAAGTAGCTTTTACATATTTCGAAATAATTGGAGAAGCTATTTACTCAAATTGGAAAACAACAGGTTTTATCTCAAACCAGTTCAACACAAATTGTGGCGGCAGGCTTTGCAACTATAATCTTAGCAATATATCAGGAAATATAGATTTTAAGTATGAACCGCCCGGATTTACCGGAAGTTACATTGCTTTAAGAGCAGAACATCTGTTGTTTATTGATGCAGATGACCCTGAAACAAATGAATCGATAAAATGGGACGAAAATGTATCGCGTTTATCAGCTGTTTTTGGTTATAAATTTGCCCCTAATTTATTACTAAAAGCTTCTTTTTCAGATCAGGGAGATTTTGATCTATCCGAATATGCTTTCAGAATACAATTATCTTCCTTCTTTTAAATAAAAAAGGATGCCAAAAGCATCCTTTACTCATTTTTTAAAGCTTAGTTCTGTTAATTAATTAGCAAAGTAAACAGCTGCTGCTCCTGCAAAGTTTTGTGAATAAGTAGGCGAGGCATTCCCATTTGAAGATGGTAAATCGAATTCAAGAAGTTTTCCTCCGTCCACAGCTCTTTCTGCTACATAGATTTTTTGAGTCTCACTGTTATAAGCAATTCCAACAGGATTTCCTAGCTGTGTATTACTCCCTTCAATTACTATTTGATCAGAGGTAGATATAGTACCATTATTTCCGGCTGTTGCAAATTTAGAACTAAAATCTGAAATTACATGAATAGCTCCGTCTGTTGAACTTCCCGCATCACCAATATCACTTAAAAACATAATGTCGCTTGAAGCATTATAATGTAATGCATGAGTTCTTACAATTCCTTCTATTTGAACTTTCGTATCAGGAGAAACTAACCCATCTGAATTGCTCAAAAAATTATTATATACAACAAGAGTATCTGAATTATCCTGAATAGCATATAATGCATTTCCTGAAAATTGAATATCCCAAAGGTTGATATCAGCTGTATAGGTGTTTACCAGTGTAGCTGAGTTATCTCCTACTTCGTAGACATAATATGCATTCGTTTGGTTATTGGCATCGGACGCATCCTGTGAAACAACAACTTTGCTCCCTGAAGCGGCTAATTTACGTGCATTGGCAAAATCCTGACTACTGCTAAAAGCCAGCTCTATATTTAGAGACGCTTCAGTTTTCGTAAGGTCAGTGTATACTTCCACTCTGTTATTAGTTCTGGATGCAATATATAATTCATCAGAAACAGAGCTGTAAATGATTCCGTCTGAATCAGCAGAACTTAACCCAAACTGAATTGAACTTACTGTTGTAGAAGAGAAATCATATATACCAACTACCGGAGTTGTGTTACTTGAAACAAAAACTGCTCCGAATTCTGTGGTAATATCGTCGTCGTCATTGCTACTACCACACGAGATGAATACTATCCCAAATAAAAAAATTAATAGTGATGAGATTTTTGTTTTTTTCATAACTGCCTTTTTGTTTTCCTTATTATTAGTTTTTCTTAATCACAAATTAATACGAAGTAACTATAGAAACAGATTTATTTATTTACGTTGTTACTGATCTATATAAAGATTCGAAATTCCATTATACTCAATAGAATATAGCGGTGCCGAATTGAATTCATTAATATCATCCGTTTGAACCGGATACTCAAAAGAAAAAAACATTCCACCATTTGTAGAGCGTTCTGCCACTATAATACGATTAGCAGCACTATGATAGATTACATCCACCGGGTTTTGTAATTGAGTATTAGCTCCTTTAATGAATATCATTTCCCCACTTGGAATGGTTTTTTCAACTTCCTGAAGCGCGGCTGAGGTTTTAAGATTAAAATCTTCAATTAGAACGATCTGCCCATCCCCAATACCAGACGAAACATCACCAACATCTGTAATTATCATTAAATCATTTTCCAGATTATAAAATAGTCCCTGAATATGTTCTACATTATCCAGTTTTATTTTAAAATCCGGGATTATTGCCCCGTCAGTACGTCCAAAAAAATTATTAAAAATAGCTAAACTGTCTGATTCATCCTGAGCAGCATATAAAGTATTGCCTACCAATTGAATATCCCATAGTGGAAAGCTTGTAGAAAACTGATTTCTCAAAGTAATTTCAGCAGCACTTATATCGTACATAAATAAACCATTTTGCTGTCCGTTTTCTTCCGTTCCAGCCTGAACCACCAGGGCAATGTTATCGTCTGAAGTTAGTCCTCTAGGATTTGTAAAATCTGAAGTACTTATAGCACTAGGTAATATTCCAGAACCAGGTGCATTAGTAGATAATCTAGAGTAGGCGTTCAGCCTGTTATTCTCTCTGTCTGCCTGGTAAACAATATCTCTATTATTGTCATAATATATACCTTCAGCATCATCACTGGTTGTGATATATTCAACAGTAGTTTTGTTATTTATATCTGAAAAGTCAAAAATCCCAATTTTGGATTGTGTATTACTTGATACAAACACCCGTCCAAAATCGGTAATAGTTGTGTCGTCTTTTGTTGTTTCACAAGCAACAAATAAAACTATAAATAATATGTAATGAACTCTTGTTTTCATTAAATGACCATATGTTTAGAAATAAAAATAAAGCTTATTCCTGTATTTAAACATTAAATCTAAATAACATTACATCTCCATCATCTACTACATATTCTTTTCCTTCCTGCCTCATCCGGCCTGCTTCTTTTGCTGCTTTCTCCGTTTCATATTTTTCGTAATCAGCATATGAAATTGTTTCAGCCCTGATAAAACCGCGTTCAAAATCTGTATGAATAACTCCGGCAGCCTGTGGAGCTTTTGTCCCTTTTTTGATAGTCCATGCACGAGCTTCTTTTGGTCCTACAGTAAAATAAGTAATTAATCCAAGCTCTTTATAAGCTGAGTTTATTAAACGATCTAATCCTGCGCTTTGTAATCCGAGTTCTTCGAGGAACAGTTCTTTTTCCTCAGGATCTAATTCTGCGATTTCAGCTTCAATTTTAGCACAGAACATCACTATTTCATCATCATGTTTAGCAGCAACTGACTTTACTGTCTCTACATGCTCATTGCCGGCATCAAGGTCTGTTTCTGATACATTGCATGCGTATAACACCTGTTTACCGGATAGTAGCATAAGATCATTATATGCCGCCTTTTCTTCAGGAGTTACTTCAAATAAACGAGCCGAACTGCCATTTTCCAAATGTTCGCGAAGTCGTTCAGCCACTTCAAGCTGGGCTTTCATGGCTTTGTCGCCACTTTTGGATTGCTTCTTAAGATTCTCTACTCTTTTCTCAATGCTTTCAAGATCTTTGAGAATAAGTTCATCTTCAATAATAGTGATGTCTCTTTCCGGGTCAATCCCCCCTTCAACATGAATAATATCATCATCATCAAAACATCTCACAACATGAATAATAAGATCTACTTCTCTGATATGAGATAAAAATGCGTTCCCTTTTCCTTTTCCTTCAGAAGCTCCTTTTACTAAACCGGCAATATCAACAAACTCGATAGTGGTAGGAATCACATTTGCAGAACTGGCAAGATTAGCCAATTTAGTTAATCTGTCATCCGGTACAGGTACCAACCCCACATTTGGATCAATTGTACAAAAAGGAAAGTTAGCTGATTCTGCTCCTGCATTACTTAGTGCATTGAAAAGCGTCGATTTTCCAACATTTGGTAAACCAACTATACCACATTTTAAACTCATATTATTAATTAGTGTAAGTTAGATCTTGATCAAAAAGTTATTTGACAGTATGATCGATTAGACCTCTGCCCTTTTTATTTATTCTACCCAATTCAGACAGATCTTCTAATGATGCATCTAATATCCCATTTACAAATCGTCCCGATTTTCCAGTAGAGAATTTCTTAGCAATTTCAATAGCTTCGTTAATAGTTACCTTGGTAGGGATTTCTTCGAAATAGAGAAATTCACATAAAGCCATTTTTAAGATCAGCCGATCGATTAATGCCAATCTTTGAATTTCCCAGTTTTTGATATGCTTGATGATCACTTCATCCAATTCAGATTCATTTTCCAGAGTTCTGAAAAATAACTTTTCTGCAAAACGTCTTGCTTCCTTTTCAGTTCCAAGTGCGTCTTTAATAACAGAATCGGATATATATTGAACAGTATCGCCACTCTGTTTGAGTGCGTAAAGTGCCTGAAGTACAGTTTCCCGAACGTGTCTGCGGTTGATCATGCCAAATAACAAATTTTGTGAGCCCCAAAGATACGAAAACTAACTTTTACCTAAAGCATAAATCTCGTTATATTTGAGAACTTAAAAAGCGTCCTTAGCTCAGTTGGTTAGAGCGTTGCATTGACATTGCAGAGGGCCGATGGTTCGAATCCGTCAGGACGCACTATTTATCCTCATCTTTTTTTAATACTCAGTTAACTTTTCTCAGCTTCAAAATCAATATTTAGAGGAAAATTTAATTCAATATAAAATATGTCTATTTCCAGAAAAGAATTCATCAAGTTTGCCGGAGCATTTAGTTTAGGGTTTTCAGGTTTTCAAATTCTCACTAATGCACTTGAAGGTGGTCAAATTAAAATTTCCCAAGCTTCTGAACATTTCGGGCCACTTATTCCTGATAAAAACGGAATTTTTGATCTGCCAAAAGATTTTTCTTACAAAATTATTTCCAGAGTTGGCAACAAAATGAATGATGGATTTTATGTTCCCGGAGCTCCTGACGGAATGGCTACATTTAAAGGCGATAATGATTTAACGATTCTTATCCGGAATCATGAAATGAATCCTGCAGCCGATGGTTTAGGTAGCGCTTTCGGAAAAGATTATGAACTAACTAAGAAAATAGAACTACAAAAAGTATATGATACTGGTCGTGATAACAATCCGGCTCAAGGTGGTACCACTACAATAGTTTATAATACAAAAACTAAAAAAGTAGAAAATGAGTATTTAAGTTTAGCCGGAACTTTGAGAAATTGTGCGGGTGGACCAACTCCTTGGAACTCATGGCTTACATGCGAAGAGATTGTAACCAGAGCCGATGATCTCAGGTATCAAAAAGATCATGGATATGTTTTTGAAGTTCCCGCATCCGTTGAGACAAAGCTTTTTGAGGCTAAACCAATAAAAGCTATGGGAAGATTTAACCATGAAGCAGTTGCGGTAGATCCGAATAGTAACGTGATATATCTGACAGAAGATGATTCTGAGGGATTGTTGTATAGATTTATACCGAATGAACATACTAACTTACATTCCGGAGGGATTCTTCAAGCTTTGATGGTCTTAGGACAGCCAAGCTTAGACTCAAGAAATTGGGAAGAACAAACCGTTAAACCCAATAAATTGTTAGATGTTGAATGGATTAATCTTGAAAATATAGATGAAGATGATCTAAGGTTCAGAGGATTTGAAGCAGGTGCCACGCGTTTCGCTCGTGGGGAAGGCATGTGGTATGGGAATAATGCCGTTTATTTTGCTTGTACAAATGGCGGGCGAACTAAGAAAGGTCAGGTTTGGAAATATAAACCCAGTAAATTTGAAGCCAATGAAAAAGAAAAAGCCAATCCCGGAACGCTTGAACTTTTTGTTGAACCTAATGATGGAAATATCATAGAACACGCAGATAATTTAACCGTAGCACCATGGGGTGATTTAATAGTTTGTGAGGACGGTGCGGGTGACAATTTTTTACTTGGTATAAAACCCGATGGTGAAGTTTATAAAATTGGAAGAAATGCAGTAAGTAAGTCTGAATTGGCAGGCGCAACTTTTAGTCCTGATGGAAGCACTTTATTTATGAACATTCAGCACGATGGATTAACCCTTGCTATAACCGGACCGTGGAAGAAAGATTGAAACTAAAAAACGCCTTAAATAAAGGTAAAACGTTTGATTTTTAGTTTACCATCTTTCGGGCTGACTTTGGAAATAGTCTCCACCCCATTTTTTAAAAACAGAGTAGGAATAAAGAACTGTTAATTACGATTAATGGAGTTGTAACAAATAAACACTTCTTTCTTCAATAAAACACAGTCTCATTCAGAAGTAATCATTTAATCAGAACCTCCTCTCAAAGTATCCTTTATTCTATAAACCTACATCACATACTCATAAGAAGCCTGAAGGCCTAACGGAATCCCTAAGTACCAGTAGATCAGTAAGAAGATAGTCCAGGAAATCAGGAATACGATGGAATATGGAAGCATTACAGATACTAATGTACCTATTCCGGTTTTCTTAACATAACGCTGGCAAAAAACCACTACCAGTGGGAAATAGGGCATCAATGGTGTAATGATATTAGAAACAGAATCACCTACTCTGTACGCTGCTTGGGTCAGATCAGGTGAGATTCCAAGTCCCATTAACATTGGAACAAATATCGGGCTAATGAGTGCCCACTTAGCAGAAGCAGAACCAACCATAAGATTCACAAAAGCAGTAAGAAAAATGATTCCAACAATGGTTACCTGACCCGGTAAGTCAAGCGCCTGAAGATAACCGGCACCTTTTAATGCTATTAGAACACCTATATTTGACTTAGCGAAAGCGTCAATAAACAGAGCACAGAAAAAGGCCATTACAACATAATAAGCCATGTCTCCCATCGACTTACTCATCCCGTCAATGATATCTTTCGTTTTAGAGTAACCTCCTGACAGATACCCATACACAATTCCGGGAACCCAGAACAAAAGAAAGATCAGCGGAACAATTGATTGCATAAGTGGGGCTTTAAAATCAGTAATTTCTCCATCAGGAGCTCTCATAGAGGAGCTTTCCGGATAAACCCACAGGAATAAACCAATCAGACCGATTACCATTACACTTGTGGCAACCCAAAAAGATTTTTTTTCGTTATCAGAAATATTTCCCAATTCATCAGCTCCTTCCAGATCTATATCATCATCAAGTTCTACTTTTTGAAGGCGTGGTTCTACAATCTTATCTGTGATATACCATCCGATCAGAACAATTAAGACACTGGATGCACTTGTAAAAAACCAATTGTTTAATGGATTGATAAGTATTTCAGGGTTAATGATTTGAGCTGATGATTGCGTAAAACTTTGTAGTAGAGGGTCTATACCGGATGGAATAAAATTGGCACTGAATCCACCGGAAACACCGGCAAAAGCGGCTGCAATACCTGCTACAGGATGCCTGCCTGCGGCATAAAAAATAACACCACCGAGTGGAATTACCAGCACATAACCTGCATCTGTAGCCGTATGACTTACTATAGCAACTAAGATTAAAACCGGGGTTAACATCATTTTTGGAGTAAAACTCAGAACATATTTAATAGCGGTATTTATATACCCTGAATGTTCAGCCACTCCTACACCAAGCATCGCAACCAATACTATGCCCAGAGGAGCAAAAGTTACAAACGTATTAACCATACTTGCCAGAAAAGCGGCGAGCTGTGAACCTGTTAATAAATTTATTACTTCCAGACTCTCTCCGGTTCTGGGGTCAATTTCTGCAAAATCAAAAGGAGAAAGAATGAGTGATAGCACCCACACAAAAAGCATTAGTACAAGAAATAAAATAGCAGGATCAGGAAGTTTATTACCTGCATATTCAATACCATCTAAAAAACGATTAAAAAAGGATTTTTTTTGTTTAGCAGCCTCTGTATTCACTTTGTAATCTTTGGATTAAAATTGACATCGAAAGAAAACTAAAACTGAATTAAAGTAAAACTGTTTTGTTACACTTATTTTTTTCTGAATCTGAATTCGAAATTAGCACCGTTATCAGAGTAAATATTCGTTTCCGCATTCAATTGTTTTCCCAAAGTTTTTACTAAGGTCATTCCAAGCGATTGTTCATCTTCTTCATTGTTTTCAGGCAAACCAACCCCGTCATCACTAATTCTGTATACAATGTCACTTTCAGAATTCTTAAAAGAAATATAAATTTTTCCCTCTTTTTGTTCTTTAAATGCGTGTTTATAGCTATTTGTGAGTGCTTCATTTAAAATTAATCCGCATGGAATAGCCTGTGTAATTTCTAATTCAATCTGATCCAGGTCAAATTCAATCTGAACAGGAATTGCCCTTCTTTCCAATGAATTTGAAATTATTCGAGTAAGATCTTTCAGATAATTGGGGATATCCACCTGAGAAAAGTCATCACTTTGATATAATAGTTCATGCACTAATGCAATTGAATTAACTCTCATTTGACTGTCTTTGAGCACTTTATGAGCGTCTTCATTTTCTGAGTTCAAAGCCTGAAGCTCCAGCAATCCTGTAATTACAGCCAGATTATTTTTTACTCTGTGATGGATCTCCGCAAGTAGTACTTCTTTTTCTCTTAAATTCGATTTCAGCTTTTCTTCAGCTCTTTTACGCTCTGTGATATCTACATAAATACCGTATGTAGAAATAAGGCGCTTATCCACAATTACGGGAACCGCACAAACTATTACGTCTATATTATCACCTGATTTTGTTCTTCTTTTTCCACTATATACCTTAGCAATTTCACTGTTTGAGAGTTCAAGTGCATCAGTGTATTCTTCATCAGGTACAATTAATTTATCCAGCTCCAGTCCTCTTACTTCTTTCTCAGAATAACCGAATATTTCTTCAAAACTCTGATTTACATTCACAATTTCTCTGTGATGATCAAGTTGCGCAATACCAATCGGACTTGAATGAAACAAATTACTGAACATACTTTCCCGGTGCTTCAATTCCTGATGAGAAAGCAATCTTTCTGACACATCCCTCTCAACAACAATAATCACATCCTCATCTAAATAAGATCCCGAATTCATCAATACTTCTGTAGGAAAGACTTCACCATTCTTTTTTTCTCCCCACCCTTCATAACTAATAGACTCTCCCTCACTGGCTCTTTTTAAATAGCTGTTTATCCTATCTTCAGAGTATTTTCCTGAAGCTGACAGAAATTTAATTTGCTGACCTATAACTTCTTCCTTTTTGTAACCAAAGGTTCTGCTTAATCCATCATTGACATCTATTATAATCCCAAGAGGATTGAGCAAATAAATTGCATCTGTTATGGAATTATAGAGATCCATAAAACTGGTCATTAATTGCTTTGATTTTTTACGGGCATGTTTTTCTTCTGTAACATCTTTAATTACAGAATAGATGGAAGTAATATTTCCATTGCTATCGAATAAATATGAATTATACCATTCACACTCTATAAATTCTCCTGCCTTTGTTTCCGATCTAACACTGATTATTTTTGTAGGGCTACGATCCTCTAATGCATTTTTATTTGCTTCTTTTACTTTAACCAAATCTGAATCTTCAATCAGATCTTCAAGTAAAAAGGGGTTTTTGTTAACATCAGAATGTGAATAACCAAATAATAATTCTGCTCTTTTTGACCATCTCAAAATTTTATGACTCAGGTCCCATTCAATCTCTGCAAGCGGAAAATCCTGAAATCCTATAGGTAACGAAAGAGCATTTCTTGAAGAACTCTTCTTTTGAAAGATCTCCGTTACATCGTGGGCAACTACGATTTTAGATGGAGTACCTTTATAGTTAATCAGATGAGAAGAAAACTGAACGAAAAACTCTTCTTTTGTTTTAGAAAAAATTTTCCAGGTTTCTATAAATGGCAATCCAAGTTTTAAAAATTCTTCCCTGCTGAGATCAATATTTTTTCCTAAAGTAGCTAATGATCTACCTATCAGTTCTTTCTTAGAATATTGAAGTTTGGATATTACTGCCTCATTAGCATCCAATATCTTCAAATTAAGTTGATCGCACACAAACATTAGTTGCGAATCGAAAAATGTCATATTTGTCTCAGATGTCCTTCTATTTTGCAGCGAGAATATGCATCTTATAGTTTACTTTATCCAACAAAACTTTTTTAACCTTAAATTAAGTGTGTACCAAAAATTATTATTCCTATCTTTGGGGCATCATAAAAGCATTTTTTCAATTAACTAATTAATGTCAGAACAAAAAATTACTATCACCTTGCCCGACGGTTCCAAACGAGAATATATAAAGGGAACAACAGGGCGTGAGGTTGCGGAATCAATTTCATCAGGATTAGCCAGAGTTGCACTAAGTATTACAGTTGATGGGGACATCACTGACCTTGATCGACCAATATATAAAGATGCGGCCATTGCGATAAACACATGGGATAGTGAGGACGGTAAATATACTTTCTGGCATTCATCTGCTCATATTCTTGCAGAAGCAGTTCAGGAACTATATCCGGAAGCAAAGTTCGGAATCGGCCCTCCTATAGAAAACGGATTTTATTACGACATAGATTTTGGAGAAAAAAATATTTCTCAGGACGATCTCGGTAAAATTGAACAGAAGTTTCTTGAAGTTGCCAGAAATAAAAACAGCTTTGAACGTAAAGATATTTCAAAAGCAGACGCTCTTACTTTTTATAAAGAAAACGGAAATGAGTATAAGGTAGATCTGATCGAAGGATTAGAAGACGGGTCTATCACTTTCTATACTCAGGGTAATTTTACCGATCTTTGCCGGGGGCCTCATGTTCCAAACACAGGAGTTGTAAAAGCAATCAAGCTTACAAGTTTAGCAGGCGCATACTGGCGTGGCGATAATAACAGTAAGCAACTAACACGTATCTATGGTATTTCTTTCCCTAAGCAGAAAATGCTGACAGAGCATCTTGAGATGGTGGAAGAAGCCAAAAAAAGAGATCACAGAAAGCTGGGTAAAGAACTTGGTATTTATATGATCGATAAAATGGTGGGAAGCGGACTTCCGATCTGGTTACCTAAAGGTGCACGCCTCAGAAGAACACTGGAATCTTTTTTAAGAGATGAACAATTTGAGCGGGGATATAAAGAAGTAATCACTCCTCATATCGGAAATATTGAGTTGTATAAAACTTCAGGACACTACCCCTACTATTCCGACTCACAGTACGATCCTATTCAGGTTGATGATGAAGAATACATGCTGAAACCTATGAACTGTCCTCATCATCACAGAATCTATTCAAATGAGATGAGAAGTTATCGTGATCTCCCTTTGCGATTGGCAGAATTCGGAACTGTTTATCGCTACGAACAATCCGGTGAATTAAGCGGACTTTCAAGAGTTCGTGGTTTTACTCAGGATGATGCTCATATTTATTGTATGCAGGAGCAATTGAAACAGGAAATAAAACACACCATAGATCTTACAAATTTTGTATTTGATACCTTCGGAATGCCGGTAGACATCCGCCTCTCCTATCGTGATGATAATGAGGAAAAATACGGTGGTGATATTGAACTTTGGGAACGTGCACAAAAAGAGATCAAAGAAGTAGCTGACGAAATGGATCTCGATTACACCATTGCTCCCGGAGAAGCTAGTTTTTATGGCCCTAAGATAGACTTCATAATACGAGATGCAATTGGCAGAAAGTGGCAATTGGGAACCGTACAGGTGGATTATGTGATGCCGGAACGATTTGATCTTACTTATATAGGATCAGATAACGAAAAGCACCGACCTGTGATTATTCACAGAGCTCCTTTTGGCTCCATGGAAAGGTTCACCAGTATTTTGATAGAGCATTTTGCAGGAAACTTCCCGCTCTGGCTTTCTCCGGAACAAGTTCGCGTACTTCCGATATCAGATGATCAGAATGATTATGCGGAAAAATGCGTTAAAGCTTTTAAGAAGATCGGAGTTCGGGTAACTCTTGATGACAGAAGTGAACAAATTGGCGGAAAGATCAGAGACGCAGAAACTGACAAAGTGCCGTATATGTTGATTGTTGGCGCCAAAGAACAGGAAGCTGGCACGGTTTCTGTTCGTAGACATCGTAAAGGAGATATTGGAACTTTCAATTTTTCTGATTTTCTTTCAACTGTTGAAAACGAGATTGAAAAGAAATTACTACCTGAAGATTAACAAAACATAAGAGGATAAATATCGCAAGAAGATCATTTGGCAGACCAGAACCTGCTGACAAAACAAGAATTAATGAAGATATACGAGCCGCTCAAGTACGGGTAATTAAACCTGATGGCGGACACGAAATCACTACATCTGATAGAGCACTACAGATTGCCGAACAATTTAACCTTGACTTGGTTGAGATTGCCCCTGATGCAAACCCTCCGGTTTGTAAGATTATTGATTACGGCAAGTACATGTATGAAAAAAAGAAAAAAGAAAAAGAAGCTAAGAAAAAGCAACATACGGTAAATGTAAAAGAGCTTCGTTTCAGACCTAATACTGACGATCACGATCTTGAATTTAAAACCCGACATGCCCGGGAATTTTTAGAAGGCGGCGATAAAGTAAAAGCTACCGTTCAGTTTCGTGGCCGAGATATGCTTTATACTGAAAAAGGAGAATTACTTCTTCTTCAACTTGCAAAAAGCCTGGAAGATGTATCAAAAGTAGAGACTAAACCTAATATGGAAGGTCGCAGAATGATCATGATGATCGCTCCAAAATAAAGCTTTCAAACACGTTGATAAGACCGCTATTTCTACCTATCTTTGAAGTCTTTATAATTTTCACAAAGCAGGTATACACACAATGCCAAAAATGAAAAGTAACAGTGGGGCTAAAAAGCGCTTTAAAGTTACCGGTTCCGGTAGAATTAAACGCAAAAAAGCTTTCAAGCGTCACATTCTTACTAAGAAAAGCAGTAAAACTAAGAGACAGCTCGGCGAATCCGCTATCGTTACAGATGCAGATGCTCCAAAAGTAAAAGAGCTTATCCCTTATAAATTTTAATCCTAAAATCTAGACAAAATGCCACGTTCATCAAACTTAGTGGCTTCCCGTCGCCGTCGCAGAAAGATTATTTCTCAAGCGAAAGGTTACTGGGGCAAACGAAAGAATGTATATACGATTGCGAAAAATGCGGTTGAAAAAGGTCTTCAGTACCAATACCGTGATCGCAAAAACCGTAAGCGTACATTCCGTAGATTATGGATCGTTCGAATCAATGCTGCTGCAAGACTAAACGGAATCTCTTATTCTAAACTCATCCACGCGATGAAAGAAAAGGATATGCAGATCAACCGTAAAGTGCTTGCAGATCTAGCGGTTCACGACGCCGATACGTTTGCTGCCATTGTGAAGGAAGCTACAGCTTAATTGCAATCTTGCTATTTTAAAACCGGTAAATCTGTTCAATTAGGTTTACCGGTTTTTTTATTTTAACCACAGATTACTTAGTTAAACAAAAAAACATGCTCGATAAAGTAGAAGCATTAAAAAAAGAAATAGAATATTTCCCGGTTTCAAACTCAGATGAACTTGAAAAATTCAGACTGGAATTCCTTTCCAAAAATGGAAAAGTTCAATCCATGTTTAAAATGATCGGAAAGGTAGCTAAAGAAGATAAAGCTGCTTTTGGAAAGTCTATGAATGATCTTAAAAGTCTGGCTCAGAATCGTTTTGATGAGCTACAATCCTCATTTGCTTCTTCAGCCACTTCAGAAAGATCAGCTATAGACGATATTACTTTAACCGCTCCTCTCTCTCCTGTTGGTTCTTTGCATCCTCTTACACAAACGCTGGAAGAGATGAAGAGCATCTTTTACCGATTAGGTTTTACGATTTCTCACGGTCCTGAAATCGAAGATGATTTTCATAATTTCACCGCTCTGAACTTTCCTCCTAACCACCCCGCAAGAGATGAACAGGATACTTTTTTTGTAAGAAAGAGCGATGATCCAAAAGTGGATGATCTGGTGCTGAGAACTCATACTTCTCCCGTACAGATCAGGTTGATGGAAAAACAAAAACCACCAATTCGTGCTATCATGCCCGGAAGAGTGTACCGAAACGAAGCTGTAAGTCCTAAATCTTATTTCCTGTTCCATCAGGTTGAAGCACTTTATGTTGATGAGAATGTAAGCGTAGCTGATCTGAAAGATACATTGATCACTTTTGCTAAATTAATGTACGGTAATGATGTAAAGTACAGATTACGTCCCGGATTCTTCCCTTTTACAGAACCAAGTTTAGAAATGGATATCTGGTGGGGATCTAAAGAAAAAGGAAAATGGCTGGAAATATTAGGCTCCGGAATGGTTGACCCGAATGTGTTTAAAGCTGCAGGAGTCGATCCTGAAAAATACACCGGTTTTGCCTGGGGAATGGGCGTTGAACGCATCGCTATTTTAAAGCATGGAATTGACGATATTCGCTCATTCTATGAGAATGACATTCGCTTTTTAGAACAGTTTAATTAAAAGATCTCAATACGTTATAAATGAAAATTTCATATAACTGGCTACAAGAATTTATTGATCTGGATCTGAGTCCTGAAGAACTCGCCGATAAACTTACTTTGATCGGTTTAGAGGTTGAAGAAATTGAAGAATTCGGTAGCACACTTGAAGGAGTAATTGTTGGTGAAGTTCTTGAAACTAAACCTCATCCTAATGCTGACCGATTAAAAGTATGTACCGTTGATCTCGGAGAAGAACAAGTTCAGATCGTTTGTGGAGCAGATAATGTAGCTGAAGGACAAAAAGTCCCTGTTGCAACCGTTGGCTCTACCCTGCCCATCAAACTGGATGACGGCAGCTTTCTAACTCTTCGGAAAGCAAAACTTCGTGGAGAAGAATCACAAGGAATGATTTGCGCTGAAGACGAGCTTGGACTTGGTACAGATCACGATGGAATTATGGTTTTGGATTCTTCACTGGAAACAGGGACTCCGATAAGTGACATCTTCGATCTTTATCAGGATACGATCATTGAAATTGCTATAACTCCTAACAGACCGGATGCAACTTGTCATCTTGGAGTTGCTCGCGATATTGCCGCAGCTTTAGATCTTGAATTGGTTAAACCTGCAGTTAAAGTCCCTGAACCTTCAGCTCATGCTGACTATTCCATTGAAGTTGAAAGTGATAAATGCCACAGGTACGTCGGCAAACTAGTCAAAAATGTAACCATTGAAGATTCACCAAAATGGTTGCAGGATAAATTAACTGCAATCGGACTTCGTCCTGTAAATAATGTGGTTGATATCACTAATTATGTGATGTACGAACTTGGACAACCACTTCATGCTTTTGATTTCGATAATCTGAATGATGGTAAGATCATCGTCAAAGAGTTTGATAAAGAAATTGAATTCGAAACGCTGGATCACATCAAAAGAAAATGTGCCCCCGGAACACTATTCATTTGTGATGGGAATGGTCCTGTGGCAATTGCCGGAGTCATGGGCGGGTTGCATTCTGAAGTAAGTGATACTACCACAAATATTTTAATAGAAAGTGCTTATTTCGATCCGGGCAGTATCCGAAAGACATCTAAACTACAAACTCTGCAAACCGATGCTTCTTATAGATTTGAGCGTGGTATTGATCCGAATCTACAAGCAATAGCCGCTCAAAGAACTGCAGATCTGATCATTGAAGTATGTGGCGGTGAAGCAGAAACCGGAATCACGGATATTCATCCTGTAAAAACAGAAACACATCAACTTACTTTGAGAAAGAGTTATGTGAACAGATTGTTAGGCACTGATCTGTCTGTTGAAGAGATCGTCCAAATCGTAAATGGTCTGGAACTTGATGTAGTTTCAAAAGATGAAGACACCATTGCTTTTGAGATACCTACTTTCCGTCCCGATCTGGAACGCGAAGTAGATTTGATCGAAGAAGTCGGAAGATTATTCGATTACAACAAGATCGAATCCAAAAATCAGGGAATTTTTGTTTCCACTGAACCTTTAACTGATTGGGAGCTTTTACTTTCCAAAACCAGAGATGTCGGCGTTCAATTAGGATTTAAAGAAATTTACAGCAACTCCCTCATCTCTCAAAAAGAAGCACTCAATTTTCTTTCTGAAGAGCAAATGATCGAGACATTAAATCCATTGAACAAGGATATGAGTATCATGCGTCCTTCTTTAATGCATGGATTCCTCAAGTCTGCTTCTTATAATTTCAACAGAAAAGCAGAAACTATCCGATTCTTTGAAGTTGGGAATGTGTTTTTACAAAGTGAAGAAGCTACCTATCATGATGGCATCAACGAGCAAACTCATTTATTGTTTGGTCTTTCAGGATTGAAAAACACTGAACACTGGACAGGAAAAGCTTTGCCATTTTCCATATTTGATCTTAAATCCGAAGTAAATGCCTTCTTCACCAAGTTAGGTTTGGCAGGAAGTATTAAGATCAAAGCAATCGATGAGAGTTCGCTTACATACAGCTTCAAAAAAACAGAGATTGGAAAGGTATCCTCTGTTTCTCAAGCTTTACTTGATGTGTATGATATTGAGCACCAAACTTATATTGCTGAGTTCAGTCTGGACAAAATTTCAGAAGCTCTTACTAAGCACAAAGCTAAATCGTTCACACCAATTCCCAAATTCCCTGCCTTCGAATTCGACTTTGCTGTGATCGTTGACCAGGAAGTTTCAGCAGGCGATCTTATGAGTTCCATAAAATCCAATGCAGGTAACACATTAAAAAACATTGATATATTTGATGTTTTTGAAGGTAAATCAATCGGAAAAGGAAATAAGAGCATCGCCTTCAGACTAAATTTCATTGATTCTAACAAAACCTTGAATATCAAAGAAGTAGAACCTATTATTCAGCGCGTGGTTAAATCACTGGAGAAGCAATTCTCTGCTAAACTTAGATCTTAGGTTATAAGCAATGAATAAGGTTGCACAACAGACTGAACGGTTTCGTGAACTTCTGGGTGAAATCAATGATGAGATTTCAGAGTTAAAGAACGAGATTAAAGAATTGAAAAAAGAAAATTCCAAGCTCAAAACTAAACTGGCTGAAGCAAGAGACAAACAAACAGATATCTTCTCTGCAATCAATGAGTCAGAAAGACTGGCAATGCGTCAGCACATTCAGGGTCTTGTTCAAAAAATTGATAATCATTTAGGTTCTGAATCATGAAATCAATTAAAGTCACTATTCTCGGAAAGCAATATCCGCTGAAAGTTGAAGACAGCGAAGAAGAAAATATGATCAGGATCTGCAATTACGTAGATGAGCGATTCAAAACCTATCGAGAGCAACTTGTTAAACAACCGGAATCTACGGTTATGTCCCTTGCAGCTCTTAGTATTGCAGAGGAACTTTTTGAAGCCAGAAGCAACTCTTCTGAATTAGAAAAGAATGAACATCACACCATGGAGAGAGTCAATAAGACATTAGAAAAACTTCTCCTTCAGATCAAAGAAGAATAAAAGAGGATAAATACATTGGCTGAAACTGTCAGCATTTTGTTTGTCGGAGACATCGTTGGCTCTCCCGGATTACAATTAACAGAAACGGTACTTCCAAGTCTTATTAAGAAATATGAGGCTGATTTTGTGATCGCTAACGGTGAAAATTCACATGAAGGTCATGGAATCAACGAATCTATCATCAAGTCTCTTCATAATCTTGGAGTGCATGTAATTACCGGTGGCGATCATTCTTTTGATAAATGGAAAGTATTTCCTTATATGAGAGAAAATAACACCATCCTCCGCCCTCTCAACTACCCAAAAGGAAATGCAGGCTACGGTTTTGGAGTATATGAAATCCCGGGCACTTCTTTTAAGATCGGTGTATTAAATTTACAGGGACGCACGTTCATGAAAGCAATTGATGATCCTTTTTCTGCTGCTGATTGGGCGCTTTCTAAAATGAAAGAAGAAACCAATATTATTTTTGTAGATATGCACGCAGAAGCAACCGCTGAAAAGATTTCTATGGCATGGCATATTGACGGCAGAGCTTCGGTGATGGTTGGAACCCATACTCATATTCCAACCGGAGACGCCAGAATATTTCCACAAGGCTTAGGTTATCAAACCGATGCAGGCATGACGGGTTCGTTTAACTCATCTATCGGAATGGACAAAAAAGTAGCTATAAAAAGATTCACAACCGGAGTTCATCAAAAATATCGCGCGGCCGAAGGTGATAACCACTTATGTGGAGTATTTGCTAAAGTGGATACGGAGTCAGGCAAATGTATTCATATTGAGCAGGTTACTTATCCTGAATTTTATTCTAGTAAGGAAAGCTGATGTCAGAATTATTATTAAAAGCTGAAGGGATCTATAAAAGCTACGATGACGATAATGGCGGACCGCCTTTAGAAGTACTTGAAAATGTAAATTTAGAAGTACAAAAAGGAACCATCACTTCAATTGTTGGCTCAAGTGGCAGTGGTAAAAGCACCTTACTTCATATTTTAGGCGGACTTGATAAACCCAACAAAGGTTCTGTGCTTTGGGGTGATAAAGACATCAGCCTGATGAATTCCGATAAATTAGCAGAGTTCAGAAATAAAAATATAGGCTTTGTTTTCCAGTTTCATCATTTGTTACCTGAATTTACTGCCATTGAAAACATCGCAATGCCTGCTCTGATTTCAGGAGTTCCGATGAAAGAAGCTTCAGACAGAGCTCTGGATCTGATGAAACGGTTCAGTATTGCAGACCGAAGATTCCATCGCCCTACTCAACTTTCAGGTGGTGAACAACAACGAGTTTCAATGGCAAGAGCTTTGATGAACAATCCGGAGCTTATTCTCGCTGATGAACCCACCGGAAATTTAGACGATGCCAATACACAGATCATTCTGGATCTTTTATTTGAATTAAGAGACAGAGACGGTGTTTCCGTGCTGTTAATTACCCACGAAAAAAATATTGCAGAGCGTTCTGATACCATCCTTGAAATAAAAAATGGAACAATTGATTAATTCAATTTCGGTTGACCGCTAAAAGCCTTATTTTTGCCCCCTATCAAAATCATACTTAATTAAAAAAAACATGACGAAGAAATTTACTAAAGAAGAGCTGGAACACGATCCGTTGTTAGACAAATATGTACAAACTGTTTCCTTCTTTAATGCAAACAGAACTATGATTCTGTCACTAACGGTAACTGTAATAGTTGTTATCGGGGTATTGATTGGATACAGATTTTATGCTGAAGGTCAGGAGCAGGAAGCACAGAACTATTTAGCAGCAGCAGAGCAAAGCTATTCTGCAAGCGATTACCAAACTGCGTTGAACGGAGATGAGTACACACTTTCCTACGGGTTTATTGCCATTGCTAACGATTATTCAGGAACAAATGCCGGAAACCTCGCAGCATACTATGCTTCTGTTTCTTATTTCAAACTGGATAATTACGAAGAAGCTTTAGGCTATATTCAGGAATACAAGCATCCAAAAGGAATCATGGGCGTAGGTTCCATGTCTTTCCACGCAACGCTTCTGAAGCTTAATGGAAGTCTCGAAAGAGCCGCTAAGAAGTACGAAGAAGCTGCAAACTGGGATGAGAACGATTCCACTACCCCATTCAATCTTTTGAAAGCTGCGCATGTGTACAAGGAACTTGGAAATATGGAAAAAGTGAGTAGCATAACTTCTACCATTATTGAAGAATACCCTGACAGTCCTGAAGCAACCAACAGCAGAAAACTTCAGGGAACACTGGCTGCTAACTAATTCAGTTTCAGATCTTATTTATTTTATCAAAGGCTTCCGATTGGAGGCCTTTTTATGTTCAAATTATTATGAGTGAGGAAAATTACAATTTTACTATATTTGCATTATTAATTTATTTCTAAAGACCTAGTAAATTCCCTCAAAATAATGTTTCTTTAATTATTATAAATAATTCTATTAAAATGGTTTTAAAAAAAATATCCTACAAAGAGCTAGAAAGTTCAAAAAGAGAATGGATATTAGAAGAATTTGAACTTACAAATGTGAATTTAATTGTAGGTGCTAATGCTTGTGGTAAATCTAGAACTTTAAATGTTATTTATGGTTTAGCAAAAATCATCTTATCTCCTAAAATAACTTACAACTCGGGAGAATATTCAGCTACCTTCGAAAACGATGGTATTGAATATCAATACAGTATTTCTTACAAAAACAACACAATTTATAGAGAAAAATTTACACGTAACGGAGACATCTTACTACGTAGAAAAGAAGATGGACTCGGTAAAATATATAGCGAAAAGTTACAAACAGATATTGAATTCAAAATCCCAAAAAACGAATTAATTATTTCGCGAATTGATGAAATTCAATACCCCTACTTAGAGGTACTTCATAACTGGGCTCAAAATACACGTCACTTTAGGTTTTCTAAAGAAGAGGAAAAATATACGCTTGGTTTAATAAATAGTAACAAAGCCCCTACAAATCAGTTTAACCAAAACATATCGAATCAAGCCATTGAGATATTTAGACGTGGTAAAGGTAATTTTAGAGAAAGGTTTGTTGATCAAGTTATAGCTGATTTCAACAAAATAGGTTATGATATTTCAAACATTGATATAGGCATAATACACAGCCTTAAAGTAGATGGAGGCCCAAATAATAAAGTTGTAGGTTTAAGGGTACATGAAAATGATAGAAGTACATTTACTGATCAAAATGAAATGTCTGATGGTATGTTTAGAGCTTTGTCGATTATAATTCATTATAATTACTTTATGCTCCAAGGCGATACTTTAAATGTACTTGTTGATGATATTGGTGAAGGATTAGATTTTGAAAGGTCTAGCAACCTTATTCGCCTTTTGATTGAAAAATCACTTACGTCAGGAATTCAGTTAATTATGTCTTCGAATGATATGTTTGTTATGAATAATACAGATTTAGAATTTTGGCAAATAATAAGCAGACAAGGAAATACTGTAAGGATAAAAAATAGTAGAAACTCTCAAGATCTTTTTAAAGATTTCAAATTCACAGGTTTAACTAATTTTGATTTCTTTACGACGAATTATAATTAGAATTAAATTTGTCAATTAAAAAATTTGCATATTTTGTTGAAGGGTATACTGAACAGCAGTTCATAATAAATTATATCGCTAATTTTTTTACAAATAAAGATTTAGCTTATGATATTGAAAGTGTCCAAGGCGGTTCTAAAGTTGCAATATCTTATACTACTATTAGTTCATCCCCAACTGATGAATTAACTAAGTACTATTTTTTAATATACAACTGCAACGGAGACAATAAAATTAAATCCTACATATTAGATCGTAGAGAGAGTTTATTAAATTCTGGATATGAAAAAATTATAGGTCTTAGAGACGTATATCCAGATGTAGAGAAAGCAGACATTCAAAAGCTTCATAACGGTCTCAATTATAAGATGCCACAGGCAGATTTACCTACAAAATTCATATTAAGTATAATGGAAATTGAGGCCTGGTTTTTATCAGAAGAAAAACATTTTCTTAACATTGACAAATCATTAACTGTTGAAACAATAAAAAAAGAAATTGGTTTCGATCCATTAAAAGATAATTCTGAAGATATTGAAAAAGCTTCTGAGACCTTAAGATCTATCTACTCGATTTGTGGAAAATCATATAGAAAAAAAACTACTCATATTGACCGAACTATAAATGCTCTTGATATTGAAAACTTATATTTAAATTCTAAAAAACGAAATTCTTCTTTAAAAGAACTACTTGATGAGATTGATAAAGTTTTTGATTAAGATTACAAACTCCAATAAATCCTACCCCCCAAAACTAGCGCAAGCGTCGCGCCAAAACTAGCGCAAGCGTCGCGCTTGTGCGATTATTTGCTATTAAATTATAAGTTCCACGTCAAGCAATCCTTTCTTTCCGTAATAATCTTTTCCACTACTATATAGCCAATATTCAGGACTTTCTACATAGCCAGCAACCACCGGATTGAAATGCAGATATTCTAATTTTTGATCTGCTATTAAAGGAGATGATAATTCAATTGGGTGATTATTCTGTTGCCAGAATTGCCAATCTTTATTATTACCATTATTGATTCCTGCATTCATAAACATATCTATCATCCATTTTCTTCTGCTTTCCTTTGGATGATTTTTGATTTCTTTTCGAATAGATCTCGAGGTAAAGCTTTTAAAATCTCTAAGAATATTCTGCATTGACTCTTTGCATGTTCCAATGATTAAATGAACATGGCTAGGCATTATACACCAAGCATAAATAATTAGTCCTTTTTCTTTTTGGCAGTATTTCAAACTTTCTACAAGAACTTCGTTGTATCTATTTCTGGTAAATACATCTATCCAATGCACAACTGCAAAGCTAACAAAGTATACTTTTGTTTGGTCCAGGAACTTATACTTTCTACTCATAACCGCATTATTTTATCTTATTAGACAGATTGAGTTACTATTCCTTACAAAAAAATAGATTTTCGTTATTGGAAAGGCTTTAATGGTTAGCCGCACAAGCGAGACGCTTGCGCTAGATTCTAGGGATAAACTGAGTAAAAGTTAAACATGAAACTAGGATATGATGAACTCAATGCGTCATATTCTTATGTTGAATATAACTCTGAAAAATTTATCATAAATTCATTAGCTAATGTCAGCTCCTAAACAAAAATGCCCTAGATGTAAAAAAGGCTTTGAATGTAAGGCAGATTCCATTTCTGAATGTCAGTGCTCAACGGTAACACTTACTGAAAAGGAACGAGTATTTATTAGTACTACCTTTGATGGTTGCCTGTGTGTTGATTGTCTTAAAGAAATAAAAGCCGGCAAAGCTAATTTCAAACTTCCCAGATAAGCGGGTTTTTCTGCCTACAAAGCTAACAATCATTTTGTCATTACGACCGGAGGGAGAAATCTACAGATCTGTTTCAAAAGCAATTTTAGATTTCTCGGTCATCAGCTATTGGCTGATTCAACTCGAAATGACAATCTCCATGATCAAGAACAAACTCTAATCATTGAAAAATTACGTCGCAAGGAGATTTTGGGGCAGGAGCTCCTCAGTTTCATCCCAAGCAGGAGCTTGGGATGGAGAAACTTAGCCTAATCCTGCTGATCTTTCAATCCTAAGAATCTTGGTCAGCCTTTGAATTATTCCTAACCAATTTTTTATTAAAGAACTTCACCAGACCGAAAGCAATTGCCCACTGAACAAGCACCGTAGCTACAGAAAATGCACTTAGTGGATTGTACCAGCTGTCAGGTGCGTACTCAGTTGCACTTAAGAACATCCACCATCCAAGCAGCGTGATAACCTCAACTGGAACGATGTACTTCAAAATAATCTCCCACCATTTACCGAGTTGTACTCCTTCGGGGTCAGTATTAACCAATTCGGTTCTGAATTTATGTACGCCATACTTGATAACGGCATAACTAATAAACGCACCGGAAACCATCAACCCTACTCCCCATACAAAATCCTGATTTGCGAAAAAGTTAAGGTTCATTGCAGAAGGAATACCGAATGCAAATCCTGCCACACAAATAACCATGGTAGCTTTCTTTCTTTTTATTCCTGTATTCACAAATACTTTAGTGGCCAACTCGATCATAGATATCAAAGAACTGAATGCGGCGAATGTCAGACCTAAGAAAAACAGAATAGAGAAAATTCCACCTCCACTCATGGTTGCAAATAACCTCGGCATCCAGATGAACGTTAAACCGGTTGAAGCCGGGCCTGAAGTTTTCATTACATCTAAGATCTCTGAATTCGACATGGTAGCACCCAATGTTCCAAACACCGTAGAAAAAATTATGATCGCTGACACAATAGAAACCATGTTGTTTCCGATTCCGGTCTGGAAAGCACTTACCGTTACATTATCCTGCTTTCTCATGTAGGTGGCGTAGGTAAGAATCAATCCCCATGCTGCTCCGGTGTCCCAGGCATTTTGTGTTAAAGCTTCCAGCCATAAATTAGGATTTTTCAGATCGCTCCAGTCCGGAGTAAATAAATACGAGATTCCGGCTCCGCTGCCTTCAATAGTCAGAGCTTTTACTAAAGAGATCACCAACACTACCAATAGTGACGGGATCAGGAATTTATTCACCTTCTCTATAGATTTTATCCCCTTCAGAACTATATAACCGCCCAACAACATTACCGTGGCGTGCGTCAAAATTGGCCAGTTCGAAGCCTGAAAGTTATTCCAGATTCCCAGAGCTTGATCTGCTGTTTCGGGAAGAGGTGCAAATAAAGCCTGTGATAAATAATACAAACACCAGCCTGCTACCACACTGTAATAAAACATAATGGCCGTGGCTACGAAACCAATGAAGCCACCCATCCATCCTTTTTTCTCGCCGATCAGATCAGCAAAAGACTGAACCACACTTTTCCGGCTGTGTCTACCGATTCCATATTCTGCAATAATTAAAGGAATGGACCACATAAATAAAAATATTGCCCAGGCAATGAGGAACGCACCTGCGCCATCTTCCCCTCCATTTTGTGCTGCTATTCTAGGGAATCGCCAGATATTACCTGTACCAACAGCAATTCCAAGAACACTCAGAATCATGCCTAATTTGGAGGAAAAAACTTGTTTCGGTTCGCTCATTTTAAAAAATAATGTTAATTAAAAAAATACATGTTTAAAGTAGCCGTTTCTTCACCCGAAGATTATTATCTTGGTGGTTTCTATATTTTGAATAGAACCAGGCTATGCCTATAATTGCAAGCCAAGCATAACGGTAATAAACGACTATCCAAAAAACAATTTCATAAGAAAATTTTCGATGTTTTCAGATCATAAAACAACCAATAAGTACCTCGCTTTATTCACTTTCTTCACTTCGTTAATCATCTATTGCCTTACACTTGCACCCACTGCCAGTTTTTGGGATGCCGGTGAATTCATTGCTGTTGCGCACGGATTGCAGGTAAATCATCCTCCCGGAGCCCCTTTTTACTCTATTTTGGGTAGAATTTTCTCCATGTTTATGCCTACGGAATACGTTGCTTTAAGCATCAATTTCATTAGTGCACTTGCATCCGCTCTTACTATCATGCTTTTATATCTGATCATTGTTCGATTGGTAAGAGAATGGAAAGGTGATATTTCTGAATTCAGTATGATGGATAAAATCGGAATGTATGGCGGAGCTTTGGTAGGATCACTTACATTTGCTGTTACAGATACTTTCTGGTTTAATGCTGTTGAGGCTGAAGTGTATGCCTTATCTATGTTTTTTACAGCGATAGTAGTATGGCTGGCTTTAAAATGGTCAGAGAAACATGACACTCCATACAACGAAAAATGGTTGGTAATGATTGCTTATATGTTCGGTTTGGCGATTGGTGTACACTTATTGAATTTACTTACCTTGTTCTTTGTAGCCCTGATTGTATACTTCAAGAAAAAAGATTTCACTTACGTTTCTTTTGGTGTGATGGGTGTACTTGCGGTACTTTCATTCTTTTTAATTTATCCGGCAACTATTAAATGGATACCTGACTGGTCTTCCAAGGTTGGCGGAGCTACATATGGCTTAATCAGCCCGCTCGTTTTTATTTTTCTTATTGTTCTTGCTGTAGCTTGGGGAGTTTGGTACACTCATAAAAAGAAATATCGTTTGGCAAACATTGCGATTATCAGTTATGCAATGATATTAATGGGATTCTCTTCCTATTCTGTGATTATGATCCGTTCTATTGCTGATCCTCCTATTGATGAAAATGATCCGGAAACTGTAGAAGCATTTGTTAAGTACCTGAACAGAGATCAGTATGGGGACACTCCTATCCTGAAGGGAAATAATTATGATGATGCTACCGGGCAGATAACGCGTGGTACTGAAAATGAAGAATTTTTCCCCAGACGTCATTCCCCCGATCCGAGACATATAGAATATTACGGCAGATATGACAGCGACTGGGATTTCTTTTGGGATTATCAGGTCATACATATGTATGTAAGATATTTCAATTGGAATTTTATTGGAAGGGCTTCTGATATACAGGATACCGGTTGGCAATCCGGCTTTTCAGCACCTAAGTATCCAAGTAATAAAGCAAGCAATTCATATTTCTATATTCCATTTTTGCTTGGCTTATTTGGACTTATATATCATTTTTCTTCGGATAAAAAACGGGCTTTTGCCGTCTTGTCCTTATTTGTAGTAACAGGTTTAGCTATTATTTTTTACCTGAATCAACCTCCCCAACAACCCAGAGAGAGAGATTATGCCTATGTAGGTTCCTTTTTTGCTTTTTCAATCTGGATTGGAATTGGAGTAACAGGTTTGGTTGACCTCCTCAAATCTTATATCAAAGAAAATTCTATAGCTGCTTATGCTGTTATAGGACTATGTTTGATTGCATCTCCTGTTTGGATGGGATATCAGAATTGGGATGATCATGACAGAAGCAATCGCTATGTGGCTCCTGATTATGCCAAGAATCTTTTAAATTCATTAGCCCCTAATGCACTAGTGTTCACCAATGGTGATAATGATACCTTCCCTCTTTGGTATGCTCAGGAAGTAGAGGGAGTGAGAACGGACGTTCGTATTGTTTGTCTGAGTCTTCTGAATACAGATTGGTATATAAAACAGCTTAGGGACCAATGGTCACACGAATCAGCCCCTCTTCCAATTAACCTGACTGATGAAGAAGTTGAGCGTATAACATCAGGAATTTCTCGTTGGATACCGCAGGATATAACAATCCCTGTGAATAAAGAAATGCTCAGAGAGGCATTTTCAGAAGATGCTGATTATAAAGAAGCGATCGGGGTTGCCGGCAGTGAAATACCAATTCTGCAAACAGGCACTGATTTTGAGATTCCTGTGGACTCACTTGATGATGCAGTGAGCTGGAGATTGGCAGGGAGATTTTATGGAAGCGATCAGGATGGTAATGAAATCAGATATCTGCAAATCCAGGACAGATTGATTCTCGAAATACTGGAAAGTAATAACTGGTTACGCCCTGTCTATTTCGCAAACACTGTATCTGGTCAAAGCCAACTTAATCTTCAGAATTATTTCCGTACTGAAGGGAAAGCCTACCGTGTTATACCAAAGAAAATGGAAGCTCAGGTAGGTAATGCATTCATTGATGCTGAAATTCATGCCAAAAGATTCCGTGATTTCAGTCATCGTGAATGGGGAGATACTGATGTATATTTTGATGAAAATATTCGTCGTATGATGGGTAATTACAGATACAATTATCTTCAATTGGCTGAGAAGTTCATCATTGAAAACCAACCGGACAGTGCGCTTTATTGGTTGAAGCACGCCGAGAAAGTTATCCCACTCCGGGAAGATGAAGAAGTAACTACCATAATCGCACTTTATGCGAACAGGTTTGCTCAACTTGGAGAAACTGAAGATGCTCTCAGAATATTAGACAGATCCATCGATGGATTTGTTGATAAACTGGATGTTGAGTTTCAACGATTCCAGAATATTCAGACTGAGCTTGCACAGATTGGCTCACAATATGAGCAAGCACGAAGAAATGCTGACATCAAAGCTCAGAGAACTTTAACTCAGCGTAATAATGCATTAGTACAGCAAGCAAGAAGTATCTCACAGAACATAATGAGAGAGCGACAGGCATTGATAGTTGTACAATATGTGTACTTCAGAGCCGGTAATGAAGATCAAGGTCTGAAAATTGCTGAAGAGACAAATGCTAAATTTGAAGGTACTCAAATACCTTTAATTCCTAAAAGCCGGGAAGAAAGTATTCGAACAGGAACTCAATTCGGTTTAAATTAACCATCTATTTATAGTTAGCTCTCAGTATCGTATATTCTTCTGAGAGCTAAAATTTTATATCATGATCCATCAATTTACAGCAGAAAATATTTCAACTATCGGAGAGGTACTTGGAGCTACTCCAAAACCTTTGGGAAAAGATGTATTCCGAATTGAAGTGAAAAACGAAGAAGAAAACAGAAAACTTGCTCTCGAAATTCATCTTGGTTTAGATGTTAATGGCGAAGAAATGAACATGGTATCTGTGTATGCATATAATACATTTCTTCAGCTTCATAATTGTACCGCTTTTGTTGCCAGTGATATGTTACAACAAGTTACTTTCTTTGGTAAGTCGGGGGAAAAAACTTCAGGACTTATCGTAGAAAAAGCAGCAGGTTGTAGTCTTTATGCTAATGTAGACGAAAGTTTACTTACCGGAGACTTTACTCAGCTTCCGGAAGATATGATGATGTGTGGTATTGCATTATCACTCACAGAGTCAATGGATGACGACTTCAGCTTTTAACTGCTGATTGTGGCTGAGACCTACCCTCTGCAAATATTCAATACAACAGATCTCGATCTGCCTTGCAAAGAAATCGATTGCAGAAAAGTATTTGAATTTGTTGCCCAACATGAAAAAGTAATTTTTGAGATGGTCGAACTTGCTTACGTTGATGAGCAGGAGATCGTAAGAATTAACAAAGAGTTTCTGAAACGGGATTATGTAACTGACATTATCTCCTTCCGCTACGATGAGGACAACTCAAACACAAAAATAGAAGGTACGTTATATTGCTGTTTGCCCAGAATAATTGATCAGGCAAAAGACTTTCGTCAATCTTCTGAAAAAGAATGCCTCAGAATACTGATTCATGGTTTACTTCATCTGACAGGATATGAAGATCAGTCAGAGCCGGAAAAAGAAGAAATGACAAAATTAGAAAATCTGTATTTATCTATGTTTTACGAGTAACCTAAACTTCTGTCACTCGTAGCAATGCCAAAACTAATAGTATGGCTGAACACAAAGAAGAAAATATCATTACTGAACGCACTAAAGAATACGGAAAACAATTCTGGGGTATTCTTCAGAAACAGATCGAAAAGCAAACTGACAGCGAACATAAAACCGTAGCTAGAATAAGCCCTCCAAAAAAAGAAGGGAAATATAAAATACTACTTAAGCTTTTATTCCTTTTCCCCCTTCTGCTTATCGGTACATTTATTACTTCCTTCTATTGGGATTTTGATGGGTTTCAAACAACTGTGTTGGGTTTCAGTGTTGAATTCGAAGGTTTGATGAGAATACTTTCTATAAGTGGCTTGATTGGTTTTCTTACTAACTGGCTTGCCATTACTATGCTTTTTCGACCTGCGAAACGCAGACCTGTTTTCGGCCAGGGATTAGTTCCTGCCCAAAAAGACCGGATCGCATTTAGGTTAGCTGCGGCTGTATCAGAAGACCTCATAAACCCTGATATCATTAAGCAAAAAATTCAGGAATCAAATGCTATTTCAAAATACAGAGCACAGGCAACAGAATATATCAGGGAAATAATTGACGACCCTGAATTCAGAACTGATCTGAAAGCTCTTGCTGTTAATTATGTGGATGAAATGGTAGCTCAACCAGACGTCAGAACCAATATTGCAGAATCAATTATTCATCAAATTGAAACCAACATTGAAGAGAATTCTTTTGAAAAAGTTGCCCTTAAAGCGTATAGCTTTATCAAAGGACAGGAAATGCAATCTCTGGTAGAAGATGCTTTAACTAAGTTACCGGACGGTGTAGAAAAAGGGCTGGATAAACTGGACAGTTTTATGGACACTCTGCCGGATAAAATTGAAGCTAACAGCAAAACTATCGAAAATATTGTTACCTCCCTGCTTTATAAGCTTATTAATCAACTGGATGTGCATGCACTGGTGGAAGACAATCTGCGTGAATATGACGAACAACGACTGGAAAAGCTCATAAAAAATGCAAGTAATGATCAGCTTCAATATATCCAGTATTTAGGCGCTGTTTTGGGAACATTGGGAGGATTTATAATCTGGAAACCAATAGGCAGTATTGTGTTGTTGCTACTAATAATTTCAATTACCTTAGGGGTAGATATTTTTCTTCACTGGATCAAAAACAAAGATTCATTGAGTTAATTAACTCACTAACTAACAATCTTTAGGGAATATGAATAACGCTTATGTAATGCTTTTTACAGCATTTTTTTTGGTTTCCGCCTGCTCGTCAACCGGTAATACAATTGATAACTCATCAAAAGAATCCGAAGAACCTGTTTCAGAGGTGAATGAAACTCCTGAAACGGCCCCTACTGATTGGCATCATCTCTCTTCAGATTCAGAATATATAGGATCGGGTACGGAAAAAACTTACTCTGAGATCCTGAGCAATAAAACTCCTGCAAAAAAAGTAATTGTTGCCATCATTGATTCAGGCACTGATATTGAACATGAAGATCTGGCGGGAAATATATGGGTAAACGAAGATGAAATTCCCGGAAACGGCATCGATGATGATGAAAACGGTTATGTTGATGATATCCATGGTTGGAACTTTATAGGTGGTACAGATGGAAATAACGTAGACAAAGACACTTATGAACTCACCAGAGTTTATTTAAAGTTAAGAGACAAGTTTAAAGGCAAGAGTTCTTCAGACTTTTCTGCTCAGGAAAAAGAAGAATACGAGTATTTTCAAACTATAAAAGCTGAATTTGAAGAAAAAAGAGCTGAAGCAAAAACCAATTTTGAAAACCTTCAAAATGTAAAAAATGCTATTGATGGTGCTAAAAATATATTTAAAGTAAGCTCTATCGACTCTGTCTCAAATAAAGAACTTGAACCGAATTACAATGACGGGGCATATCGAAAACAGGCAAAACAAATCATTAAATATTTTCGTGATCTGGATGTAACTGAAGAAGACATTAACGAAGCCTATAAACAATTCGATAAAATGTATAACTACGCATACAATCCTGAATTTAATCCCAGATATATTGTAGGCGACGATTTTGAAGATCTTGAAAACAGATTTTATGGAAATAATGACGTGGAAGGTCCAAGAAGTAATCATGGATCTCATGTTGCCGGAATTGTAGGTGCTATTCGAAATAACGATCTGGGCATGAATGGAATAGCTGATTATGTTTCATTAATGATCGTCAGAACTGTTCCCGATGGAGATGAACGTGATAAAGACGTAGCAAATGCCATTCGCTATGCGGTGGAAAACGGAGCCGATATAATCAATATGAGTTTTGGGAAAGCATACTCACCCCGAAAGTTCTATGTGGATGATGCATTTAAGTTTGCTGATGAAAATAATGTACTTCTGGTTACAGGTGCCGGTAACTCAGCTGAGAATATTGACAGCACATTCAGCTACCCCAATAAATTCTATGAAGATGGTGGAATGATGCAAAATTTTCTATCTGTAGGAGCTTCATCCTGGATGGGAGATTCCTTATTAGCTGCTGATTTCAGTAATTACGGAATGCGGGTAGATTTATTTGCACCCGGAGTAGATATCTATTCTGCTACTCCTGATGACACCTACGAAGCATACGACGGAACAAGTATGGCAAGTCCTGCCGTTGCCGGTGCTGCAGCTTTGTTGATGGCATACTATCCGGATTTAACAGCTTCTGAAATAAAAACGATTATACTGGAAACAGTTACAAAACCTTCAAATATAGTTTACAAACCCGGAACAGATCAGGCTGTACCCTTTTCATCACTGTCTTCTACGGGAGGAATTTTAAATATATTTGAAGCATTTAAACTGGCCGAGATAAAATCAGCAGGAACAAATTAATTGAGCTCCACGCTTTCAAATTTTGATGCATTTGTAATTGGTTCCGGTCCAAACGGGTTATCTGCTGCTGTTGCATTGGCACAACAAGGTTTGAAAGTTAAGATCTTTGAAGCTAAAGATACTATTGGTGGTGGAACCAGAACTTTGGAACTAACCGAACCCGGTTTTAAACATGATATTTGCTCTGCTGTTCACCCTACTGCGGTTTCATCCCCTTTTTTAAAAAGCTTACCATTAGGCGACTATGGCCTTGAGTGGATTCATCCTGACTTCCCGGTAGCTCACCCTCTGGAAAATGGTGATGCTGTTATCGCTGAAAAATCACTTGAAAATACTTTGGAACGACTTGGAGCTGATTCCAAAAATTATAGAAAACTATTTAAAGATTTCATTGATTCTTGGGAATACCTCTCAAAAGATCTTTTCGGAACTTTAAGAATACCAAATCATCCTCTTTCAATGATGAGATTTGGGTGGTATGGAATGTTTTCATCCAACTTGCTTTCCAGTAGCTTTTTCAAAAAGGAAAGCACAAAAGCGTATTTTTCAGGTTTGGCAGCCCACAGTATTTTACCATTGGGTAATGCTTTTACCGCTTCTTTTGGTTTGGTTTTAGGTACAACGGTACATTCGGCAGGTTGGCCAATTGCAAAAAATGGTTCTCACTCCATCACAAATGCACTTGCAGGTTTTTTCCGTTTTTTGGGGGGTGAAATTGAACTGAATTCTCATATTGAATCTCTAAATGAATTCCCTTCCGGAAAGCCCATTCTTTTTGACCTGACACCCCGGCAAATTGTGACAATCGCTGACAGTAAAATTTCTGATTCTTTAAAGGATAAACTACTTAGATTTGAATATGGTCCCGGAGCTTTTAAAATAGACTTTGCGCTTTCTGAGCCCGTGCCCTGGCTTAACGAAGAATGCAGAAAAGCAGGTACACTTCATTTAGGTGGTTCTATGAAAGAAATAGCACATTCTGAAAAACAAGTGTGGAATGGGCAGCATCCTGAAAACCCGTATGTACTTGTGTCTCAACCTTCAATATTTGATGAAACCAGAGCGCCTGAAGGAAAACATGTGCTATGGAGTTATTGTCATGTTCCAAATGGAAGTACAGAAAATATGGAAGAGCGAATCATCAACCAGATTGAAAGATATGCACCGGGTTTCAGAGATATCATCCTGTCAAAATCCTCAATGAGCGCAATGGAATTCGAAAAATATAACCCAAATTATATTGGCGGAGATATTAACGGTGGTGCTCAGAATTTAAAGCAATTATTTGGTCGACCTTTATTAAAATGGGATCCCTATAAACTTCCGGTTGATCATTTATATATTTGCTCATCCTCTACCCCTCCGGGTGGCGGAGTTCATGGGATGTCAGGTTTTAACGCAGCCCGATCTGTACTTAACAATGAATTTGGAATAAAGCTCAATATGTAGCCTAACATTCCTTATTTTTGAGCTATGTTTAAAGCACTACGGTTTTTAGCCGGTACATTTACCTCTACAGTTTCTAATAAATATCCAACTACACTTTCTAAGAAATGGGCGGTAGTTTCAGGGATAATTGCTCTGTTAGTATCTATTCCTATTCTTTCAGTTCTATCATCCTTCTTTATTTCCTCAGGCGAGATATGGAGCCACCTAGCTTCTACTGTACTCGGTGACTATATAATCAATTCTCTGTTATTAATTTTAGGTGTCTCGTCAGGAGTGGTCATTTTGGGAGTAACTTTAGCTTGGATTATCACAATGTGTAAATTTCCTGGGCAAAAGTATTTTGAATGGGCAGCAGTTCTACCCTTTTCAATCCCGGCTTATTTATTGGCTTACATTTATACCGATTTTTTCGGGATCACCGGGACACTACAAACTGCTATTCGTTCAACTTTTGACCTGGGTATCAGTGAATTTGTTCTACCTGAGATCCGATCTTTATGGGGTGCTGTTTTAATTATGATATTGGCATTCTATCCATATGTTTATATGCTTGCGCGTTCAGCTTTTCTGAATCAATCTGTGTCCCTTTTCGAAGCCAGCAGAATTATGGGACACACCAACACTCAAAGCTTTTTTAAGATCGCATTACCTCTTGCCAGGCCTGGAATTGCGGCAGGTTTGGCGTTAGCCTTAATGGAAACACTTAACGATTTTGGAACCGTTCAGTACTTTGGCGTTCAGACTTTTACAACGGGAATATACAGAACCTGGTTTGGTCTAGGCGAACGTCCTGCAGCTGCTCAACTTGCAGGATTCTTGTTACTTTTTATTGTTGTTCTGATTTTACTTGAAAGATGGTCCCGTTCCAAAATTAAAGACCAGACCAATGTGACAAACCGTTTCAAAAGAATCCAAAAATTTGATCTGAGCGGTTTCAAAAAATGGGGTGCATTTTTAGTATGTGCAACTCCGGTTTTTTTAGGCTTTATCCTACCCGTACTACTTCTATTATCCATGTTCTTTAATAATATGGATTCAGTAAATACTCGATTCTTGTTATACTCGCTGAATACATTAAGCGTGGCTGCAATTGCTGGTCTTATAACAGTTTCTGTAGCATTATTGATGGCTTATTCATCGCGGTTAAATCCATCAAATTTAGTAAAAGGACTTAACCAATTTGGTGCGCTGGGATATGCAATTCCCGGATCAGTGATAGCTGTTGGCGTTCTAATTCCCTTTGGATGGCTAGATAATACTATCGATTCGTTTGCTCGTTCTAATTTTCAGGTTTCAACCGGATTATTACTTAGTGGAACGCTGTTTGCTATGATCTTTGCTTATGTAGTTCGTTTTCTTTCTGTATCATACAATGGAATTAACTCAAGTCTGCAAAAAATTTCTCCCAGTGTTGATGAAGCTTCAGGAGGAATGGGATATTCATTCTCCCAAATTCTTAGAAAGATTCATATCCCGATGCTTTCCGGCGGATTACTTTCTGCGTTCTTACTAGTTTTTGTGGATGTCATGAAAGAATTGCCTGCAACCATCATAATCCGACCCTTTAATTTTGATACACTCGCTGTACAGGTTTACAGGCTTGCATCAGATGAAAGACTTGGTGAGTCAGCCGGAGCGGCATTAGCCATCGTTTTAGTAGGGATTATTCCCGTGATACTTCTGAGTAAAACCATCACCCGATCCCGAAAAATTGAAGATCACTAATTTTCCTGATTAATTTCAGACCGAGGAAAAAGTCTTACTAGTCTAAAAAATTCTTTACACAAGCTGAGCATTCAGGCTCGGAGAATAAATCTAAGTTTTTCAGATGCATAAAAAAAGCACCCATACATAGTACAGATGCTTTTGAGTTGATTGCGTATCAGCGAAAATTAACTAATCACTAAATCAGTGATTTTACTTCCACCCCGCTCTGTCCATAATTCTGATAGCTTCCGGATTGTTTCTTCCTAAAGCTGAAACATTCATTTCATCTGCTTTGAATTCACCAAATCCCTGAAGAACAGGATTCCAGCTTGCATCATCATTTACAGGATATTCATTGTTATCAACAGTCAGGTAACTTTGAGAGGTTTCATTAGTCAGATATTCCATAAACTTAATGGCATTCTCTCTGTTCGGCGAATCTTTAAGTACACCTGCTACACTTATATTTACATGAGCGCCACGACCTACATCACTTTGATTTGGAAAAATAAGCTGCACACTTTTAGCAATTTCCTGGTTTTCTTCATCACCGGTTAGCATCATTGCTAAATAATAGTGATTCACAATAGCTGCATCACAAACACCAGCAGCAACAGCTCGGATTTGATCTCTGTCACCACCTTGGGGCGCACGAGCCATATTATTCACGATCCCTGTAGCCCACGCTTCAGCTGCTTCAACACCATTAGATTCGATGATAGAAGCCATTAATGACTGATTGTAGATGTTATTTGATGAACGGATACAAACTCTTCCTTTCCAGTCTTCAGTAGCAAGATCTTCATAAGTCAGAGATTCAGGATTTGCTACATTAGCAGGGTTAATAACCATAGCTCTCACTCTTTTTGAGATCCCGTACCATAATCCGTCAGGATGTCTCAATGAAGCAGGAATTCTATCATTAAGAATTTCAGATTCGATAGAACCTAAAATTCCTGCCTCTTCTGCTCTCCATATTCTACCTGCATCAACAGTTACCAGAATATCAGCAGGAGAATTTACACCCTCGCTTTTAATACGTTCGATTAGCTCGTCTGAACCACCTTCGATCAGATTAACTTTAATTCCGGTTTCTTCGGTAAAATCCGAATACAACGCCTGATCTGTCTCATAATGGCGGGCTGAATAAATGTTAACTTCCTTAGGTTGACTACAAGCTGATAGTACTAAAACAACACCAGCAGCAATTAGCGATAAATATTTCATTAGTTAGTTTTTGATTTAGCTTTTAAGTTCTGTCAAAAATAACATTATTTAGAGAGAATCTAAATAGAGAATTGATATTAATCTGTTTTAAAATGTGAAAAGATGTCACACTAGGGACGTTAAATAAATCTTGCGGCTATCAAGAAAACCAATAGGTCATCCCTAAAAAATAAAACCCTACTTATGGTTCTCCGGATCCAAAAATCTCAAAGTTTCCCATCGGTACATACCTGAATTGTGTCCATCAGCCCAGGTTATCTGGATGGCATGATTTCCGACCTGCTGAATATCTTTTATATCAATTTTCGAAGGATTTTCAACAAAGAACATCTTCGGCTCAAATTCATTCATATGAGCATGCCCTCCTCTGCACATAACACATGGACAGTTTTTTCTAAGCCCAAAAAGTGGGTAAACTGATTTTACTCCATCCGACCATTCTATTTCCAGAACTTGATCATTGTTGCTAACTTCTATACCCGTAGGTTGAACTGTATTTTCCATACTCAAAATTAAGAAATGATCTGGACTATTATTTCAGCAGTTTTAGTTTTATTCGTTAGTATTTGGCTGGGTAAAAAACGATTTATCAAGCTCGAACAAATAACATTACGTCGTTTTCTTTTTGCCGGTATTTTAGGAATGGCATTATTTCTGATGCTAAGATATCTAAACAGCCTGGGATATTTTCCTCAACCTGTTGGTGCAGCCTTCATGACCAATTGTTATTCTTCATTTTCGGGATTCTTTCTTGGCGCTGCTTTTGCTCAGTATAAAATGAAAAAGGATCTTGGAGATATAGATTATGTGAACACTGCTTTTATTTCTGATCTGCTTCCAAATCTTCTAGCAGTGACTATTATAGTTCTGGGAATTGCCCGCACCTCTGTGTTCGGTGATTTGCCCGTTTCGCCTATTAGAATGTCATCCGGTGTTTCATTGATTGCTGTTGGGATTTATGCGATCACGTTAAAAGTGACTCCGGAACTACGAAAAAAAGGCTTTGTAATACTGGACAGAGAAATTCCCTGGAAAGATCTTATTTCGTACAATTGGTATCAGGACCAGGTGATTGAACTCGAGTTTAAATACAAAGGTCAGATTCGAATTCATCGAAGTGTAGTTGCTCCGGAAGATGAAAAAGAAGTGGAAAAATTACTGTCTAAAAAAATGATCGAAAAGATGGAGAAAAACGCTGATAGCTGATAGCTGATAGCTGATAGCTGATAGCTGATAGCTGATAGCTGATAGCTGATAGCTGATAGCTGATAGCTGATAGCTGATAGCTGATAAAAAATAACTAAATTACATCAAAACAAACTAAACGTAAGAACATGGCCTCATTCGATATTGTAAATGAAATAAACAATCAGGAAGTAGACAACGCAATCAATAACACGCTCAAAGAAATTTCAACACGGTATGATTTCAGAGGACTGCATACTGAAGTAACTTTTCACAGCAAAGAGAACCGTATTCATATTGTAGCTGCTGAAAGTATGAAGCTTAAAGCAGTTCAGGAAATGTTGATCAAGAACTTCATTAAAAGAGGTGTCGATTCTAAAGTACTGGACTTCGGAACTGAGGAAGGAACTTCTCAAGGGCACCTAAAAATGGATGTGACTTTGAAAGAAGGAATTGACAGAGAAACAGCAAAAAAGATCGTTAAAGAGATCAAAGATTTGAAGATGAAAGTACAGCCTCAGATTCAGGATGATCAGGTGAGAGTAAACGGCAAAAAGATCGATGACCTCCAAGCTGTCATCCAACACTTGAAAAGCAAAGACATGGGCGTTCCGTTACAATTCACGAATATGAAGTAACGAATTTTAGATTATTAATTATGGATTTTGAATGTGTCTTAATTCAAAATCCATAATTTAAAATTCATAATCTCTCCCACTCCACCATTATGCACTTATTCTTTACGTACGGTATTTGCGATTCTTCAGCGATCTGCTCAGCTTCATCAGAAGAAACATCTAGTTGAGTCCACACTACAGGGCTTTGTCCGGTTTTCTTGTTCCATTCCATAACTTCTTTAACCACTCCTGCCGTATGTTCATTAGCTCTGAAAATGTCAACAATGTCTATTGGGGTCTCAGTGGGGATATCGTTCAAAGCATCGTAACACTTTTCTCCAAGTATTTCACTTTCTGCAGGATTGACAGGAATTATCGTATAACCTCTCTCCTTCAGAAACTTGGCAATGTAATTGCTTGTTCTATGTTCACTGGCTGAACATCCAACGATGGCAATAGTTTTGGATTCGTTTAAAACTTCATTGATATCAGGCGTGTTCAGTGACATAAGCTAAGATTTTGGATTTCAAATACTATGTGTTCGATTCCTTATCTTTAAGCTCTTAATAATTATTATAATTCCAAAAGAAAGAAAATATTTTGTCAACTATTAAAGACGGTAGCACCGTAAAAGTTCATTATACAGGTCAACTAAAAGACGGATCTGTATTTGATTCATCCATCCAGAAAGATCCACTAGAATTCACAATGGGACAAGGACAATTGATCCCTGGTTTTGAAAAAGCAATTGAAGGTTTAGCCGTTGGTGATAAAACAACTGCTGAAATTCCTGCTGCTGAAGCATACGGAGAGCCAAATCCACAAATGGTTGTGGAAGTAGAAAAAGCTCAGCTTCCTGAAGACCTTGAACCTGAAGTTGGTGTTCAACTTCAATTGAACCAGCCGGACGGACAAGCAATTCCGGTTCAGATCACAGCTGTGAACGAAGAAAAAGTTACACTTGATGCTAACCACCCGCTTGCCGGACAAGATCTTACCTTCGAAATCGAAGTAGTAGAGATCGCATAATTTCACTCTCAAAAAGGCTGTGAAATAAACTCACAGCCTTTTTTATATCTTATAATTCCTATGGCTGACTTTTCTCAAAAATCTACTATTTCCATAACCTGCCCAAAATTAATGACTCCCTATCTTAGGAAAGAAGTTGAAGATCTTGGATTCAAAGTTGATCATGAACGTCTTGCAGGACTTGAAATAACAGGCTCTTTACATGATTGTATGAAACTGAATCTGTGTTTAAGCACGGCTCACAGAGTTCATTTTCTGCTGAAGAAATTTGAAGCACATAATGCAGATCAACTTCATGAGAAGTTAGTAAGTATACCTTGGGAAGAGTACATCGATAGAAGCGGATATGTAAGTGTAACTTCCTTCATCAAGAATAAAACGATTGACAATACGCAATTTGCAAAGCTCAAGGTTAAAGATGCCATCGTTGATCGTATCAGAAAAAAAACAGGTGCAAGACCTGATTCCGGACCTGACTTAAATCATACGGTTGTGTTTCTGTTCTGGAAAAATGAACAAGCCATGATTTACTTAGATACATCAGGAGAATCCATTTCTAGACGAGGTTACAGAGTTCAGAATCATACCGCACCCATGCAGGAAACTTTAGCTGCGACAATTGTTCAGGCAAGCAAATGGGAACCGGGGCAACATTTTGTAAATCCGATGTGTGGTAGCGGAACCATTGCTATTGAAGCTGCTCTCAAAGCCCTAAATAAGCCCGCAGGACTTCTACGTCCAAATTACGGCATAAAACACATACTTGGCTTTGATGTAGGCGAATGGAACAGTTTACGTACAGATTTGAAGTATCAGGGCGAAAAAGATTTTGAAGGACGAATTCTTGCCACTGATCATGATCGAAGAGCTATTCAGGCAGCTCAAAAGAATGCTAAGACTGCCGGTGTTGATCATTTGATTGAATTTAAAGTGTGTGATTTCAGAGAGACTGAAATTCCTTATGGTGATGGAGTTGTAGTCATGAACCCGCCCTACGGAGAACGCATCGGTCACGATCAGAAACTGGAAAGTTTATACACCGCGATCGGTGATTTCTTTAAACAGGATTGCAGTGGCAAATGGGGATATGTCTTTACCGGAAACTTCGACCTCGCCAAAAAAGTAGGCTTACGCTCCAACCAACGTATTGAATTATACAATTCTACCATTGAGTGCAGGTTGTTGGAATATGAGTTGTATTGAAGCTCAGTCATCCTTTTAGATGTCAGGTAACCTGCCTGTCGGCAGTCTGGTTCGTTGACAGAAATAATTAACTCCTTTTTAAGAAATAGCTAGGTCATCCCGAAGTTATTTCGGGATCTTAAGTAAAGGCTTTAAACTCTTCTCTATTTACTAACTTCTTAAGGCATCACATCAATCATTCAATACCAATATTTAAATCTATTGAAATGAAATAGTTAAACCCATAAAATTTGATTCAATTATCTTCCTTAAAAAAACAACTATACAAGTAGATAAATCCAGATCTCCTGCATACGCGTGGAGATGACTCTTTTATCTAAACCAAAACTGTCAACGAATCACCTAACTTCTACAATATTGAGGATACCTCCGAAGGATCCGCAAATCTATTTCATTATTTCCACATCCTGAAATTGATTAAATCCTTATTTCAGCTTATATGGGGATATGAATAGACTATTAATTTTATTTATTGCTTTATTTTTCTTCGCAGGCTGTAGTTGTTCAGTTGAAAACGGTGCTTTCGTCGGAGATTGGTATGTAGTTGGATTAGAAGAAGGATATGAACACTGGTCAATCCAAAAAAATAATGAGGTGACAATTCGGAACAAATTTGGAGAAGTAGTCAATAACTACATATTAAAAGATCGTTTTATAGACAGAGTTTTTGGTGAACCACCCTATTACTATTTAGTTTCTGCTGATAAAAAAGATACTATTGGCACTACTTGGGTTGAAGCTTATCCTGATGAATATACAATCCCTGATGATACAATTCGCTTTTACCATTACTTTGTGATGGTAAGAAATAAAGAATTGCCCAAAACAAATTTATCAAAAAAGGAAATTGTCGAGCTTTTAGAAAATTCATTTTGGGAGTACAAAAGAGATAGCACAAAAGTTGAGTTATTTTTAACAGATTCATTATTAGAAAATCAAAAAAAGAGAGCTTATATAAACATATCTGGTTGTCTTGATTATTCGTCAAGAAATGAAGAATGGTATGTAGATACACTCACAAATAACATTGTTTTAACTCATACAATGCATTATTCTGAAGACTTATTGTTGGTAAAAGAGATTAGCAATGATAAAATGAAAGTCGATCGAGATGATGTTTATTGGTTCAATAAAAACTTAGTGATCAAAAAAACTGAACCTTGGGACCTGAATAAATTCACCCCTTCTGGCGACTTTGTAAGGAGTCGCTCAACTCCTGCTTGTAGATAATAACTATCAAACCTATTCTGCTCGAAATTGTTTTTGTTAAACTAAAAAAACACTATTAATCATTTATTGACGTATTTCTGACCCAACCTGGTTCAAGCGTCTCGCTTGGACGTTCCTATAAGTTTAATCAAAACGTCTTAAACTATTCATGAGCTTTATAAAGCTTTGCAGATCCTTCGGAAGTATCCTCAGGATGACTTTTCAGGTTATATAAGGTCTACCCGTTTCACCTTTCACCTTTCACCTTTCACCTTTCACCTTTCACCTTTCACTAAAAACATTTTACTTCCTTTTCTCTTTCTCTGCTTTATATTCCTTGAGCAAATTATTTAAAACTAACTACCCGAAAATGAGAATCACTAAATCTGCTTTTCTTTTACTCCTTGCTGTATTCATTGCTTGCCAACCATCTCAATCTAAATTTGAGCAATTAGGTTTAGAAGAAGCCACTATTGAAGAACTTCACGAAAATTACAGGAATGGCACTTATACAGCTAAAGATGTTGTTGAAGCTTATCTGGAACGTATCGAACAGTATGACCAAAATGGCCCAAAAATCAATTCCGTGATCACCATTAACCCGGATGCCATTGGCATTGCCGAGGAATTAGATAAACAAATGGCAGAGGGAAATACCATTGGAGCTTTGCACGGAATTCCGGTTTTGTTGAAAGATAACATCGACACCAAAGACAAAATGGCTAACACCGCCGGTTCCAGAGTTATGGAAGGTTCTATGCCGGTTCAGGACGCTTACATTGTGCAAAAACTCAGAGAAAGCGGAGCGATTATCCTGGGAAAAGCAAACCTTAGTGAGTGGGCAAATTTCCACAGCAATAATTCCTCAAGTGGCTGGAGTGGTTTGGGTGGACAAACAAAAAATCCATTTGATATAACAAGAAATCCTTGTGGTTCAAGTGCCGGTTCCGGAGCTTCTGTATCCGCAAATTTTGCTATGTTAACGATTGGCACAGAGACAAATGGATCGATTACCTGCCCATCATCTGCAAATGGAGTTGTAGGAATAAAGCCAACAGTTGGGTTATTGAGTCGATCAGGAATCATTCCTATTTCTGAAACTCAGGATACCCCCGGTCCTATGGCAAGAACAGTTACCGACGCTGCTATTATGTTAGGAACAATGGTTGGAGTTGATAGTCGCGATTCTTACACCGATGCAAGTGACGGAATTTTTCATTTAGATTATACCCAGTTCCTGAAAACCGGAGCTTTGGATGGAAAAAGACTTGGACTTTATAAACCATCCATTGGCAGCGATCACAAAACAGACACCTTGATGTATGAAACCATTCGCTTTTTGGAAGAGCAAGGTGTTACTATTGTAGAAATCGACAGAATTGGAAACGTATCAGGTCGTGACGGTTACAACGTTTTGCTTTATGAATTCAAAGATGGCATAAACAAATATCTGGAATCGCTGGGTGAAAATGCCACGGTTGCTGATCTGGAAGAGATCATCGAAAAAACATTAGCTGATCCTGTTGAAATGAAATTTGATCATGATATTTTGCTTCAGGCGCAGAAAAAAGGCGATCTCGATACAGAGGAATACATTGAAGCAAGAGCAAACATGCTTAAAGCTGCCCGAGAAGACGGAATCGATAAAGTGATGCAAGAAAATGATCTGGATGGATTCATTGGAATTACAGGAGGTCCAGCATGGAAAACCGATCATACTAACGGAGATAACTTCGGAACTTCCTCCAGCTCCCCTGCTGCCAGAGCAGGTTATGCGGCAATAACTGTTCCCATGGGATTTATTGATGGTTTACCGGTTGGTATCACTTTCTTTGGCGGTGCCTGGATGGAACCTGAAATGATCGAAATGGCGTATTCATTTGAGCAGTTGACAAATGTTAGGAAAGCTCCTGAATTTAGAAGCTCTGATTTTTGATTTAAATAAAAAGTGGTCATCTCGCAGCGTATGCCCGAGATCTGGATTTTTTTGAAACTTATTGGTTGTTTAAAGAACTAGATTCCTGCCTTCGCAGGAATGACTTTTATCAAAATAACCAATCTACTTAATCAAAGTCATTGTTTTGGTTTGTATTTCTTTTCCGGTGGTGAGTCTGTAAACATAAACTCCACTCGCTAAATTAGAGGCATCGAAATTTATGCGATGTAAACCCGATGCATAATTCTTACTGGCAAGAGTTTGAACCAATTTTCCCTGAATATCAAAAACCTGCAATATTACTTTTTCATTCTTAGAAAGACTGAAGGATATAGTCGTAGTTGGATTAAATGGATTTGGATGATTCTGATGGAGCTGAAACCTCTGCGGCATACCTCCTGCTTCATTAGAAACTGAGAACTCACTGTTCATAAATGGAATTTTCTCAAAATCTCCACCGAGCGCATCCATAGTTTCAATAGAATCTAACCCAAACCAATCTGATAAAAGTGTAGCGTAAACCTCTCTGAAATCATATTCATGAGCCATGTTACCGTATTCATCTAGATCATTCTGATTAAGTTTTGGATCGGAGCCAAATACACCTCCTTCAACAGCATCTCCAAAAACCATAAGTGGAGCTGCTGTTCCATGATCCGTTCCCGCTGAATTATTCTGATATACCCTTCTTCCAAATTCAGAGAACGTAGCTATCAATACATTTTGAGATTTCCCATCAGCAGCCAGATCATCATAAAAATCGGATACGGCATTACTCAACTGATTCAATAATAAAGCATGAGCTTCAGGTTGGTTTGCATGTGTATCAAAACCGGGTAAACTTACCAGATAAATCTTACTTCCAAGATCTCCTTTTATCAATCTGGAAACTATAGCCAATCCTGTACTTAAATTTGTGTTTTCAAAATCAGATTGAGTAGAACTTGCATCATAAGAAGTTTTGATCGCATCAGCATATCGGTATGAACTGTTTGCTTGCGTTCGTGCAAATTCAATCTCTGATCCATAAACAGTGTCCGGAATATTTTCTAAGGAATAGACCGTTCCTTCTTCTACTAATTGTTGCAGCAAGTCTACATCAGAAAGAACCATTCCCATATTTATTTCAGGACCTTTAAATAGTAATGAAGATGCGCCCCCAATCTGCACTGCTAATGGGTTTTCTGAAGGTTCTTGTGAGAAATTAGGGAACTGATTTCCTAAAAACCTGCCCACCCATCCCGTTTCCAGTACTTCATCAGCATCACTTGCTGAAGTCCATATATCGGTAGAACGAAAATGGGAAAGATTGGAATCCGGATATCCAACATTTTGTATCACTCCCATTTTACCATCGTTCCATAAATTCTGCAATGGCGACATGGAAGGATGCATTCCAATAGTATCAGTGATCTTAACCGTCTCACTTTTAGGAATGTTCAGTGTTTGACGATAGGTATTGTAATAAAGGTCATTTTCTATCGGCACAAATGTATTTAAGCCATCATTACCACCATCCAGCTGAATTAAAACCAATACACGATCGCTTTCCAAATCTGCAAGTTTTTTGAACAACGAACTACTTTGCAAAGCCTGAACAGGGGCACCGCCCAACATAAATGCACTTCCTGCAGCAAATAATCCAAGTCTTGATAAAAATTCTTTTCTGTTTATTGACTCACAATGATGGTGATCATGATGTATTCCATCTTTTAAAGCACTCCCTTTAATTCTCTTCATATCTCTCTCCTACATTAATTGGTATTCAGGAAGTTTGCGAATATGAATCATCAGGTTCAGAATTCTACCTGCTGCACCCTGAAATCCAAGGTTCCACTCGTAATCCGGAAGCCCGCCTAAAAGCACATCCGGTAATCTTGTTAACTCTTCCTGAGGAAGATCAACCGGCAGTAAAAAGTCAGCTAAATCATAACTCAGTTTATAAGGATCATTGGGTTCATCAAATTTATTAGCGATTGCAATCGGATCAACCCTGTATAGATCGGAAGGATTTTCTGAGCTGTAATAACCCACATATTCCGCAATAATCCATCTGTAAGGCAATGTAGTAGTAGACAACCATGATCTGTAACCCGTCCAACCAGCTACATTTGGTGGATTGAACAGAAATTGCTCCATCACAAAAAACAAATACGGCTGTATTTCACTAAATTCCTGGTTTGGAAGCAGATCATTTTCAGCGTACATCCCAAGCAGGTAATCTACAGGACTTTTATACATCGCTCCCAGCAATTCCTGATCAAAGAAGTGTTCTGACTTCAAAAGAACTTCTATTACAGGCCTTATTTCAAAATTATTAGATATAAAGGTTTCGGCTAATTCAGAAATAATAGATGGATTCGGAGTCTCATATAGGAAAAACCTGTATAGTTTAGAGCAAATGAATTCAGCAATTTCTTCTGCTTTTTCTTCAAAAATGATGTCAATTACATCGTCGTATCCAAAATTCCCTGTTCTTCCAAAAAAGGTCTTTTCTCCGCTATCGTGAAATCCCGAATAAAACCCGGCATCAAAATTAAAGAAATTTACATAAAACCCCGTCAACGCTCTTGAAATATCTGTAATATCGTTCTGTGAATAGTTGCCAATCCCCATTGTAAACAATTCCAAAAGCTCTCTGGCGTAGTTCTCGTTAGGGCTCCCGTTTCTATTTTCCACACTATCCAAGTAGATCAACATAGCATGGTCTTTGCCAATTTTATAAACCAGATCTTTAAAATTACCCAAACAACTTTCTCTCAGAATGTTAAAATGCCGGGCAGCAAAAGGCGCTAATTCGTATTTCATTTGTTCGGTAGCAAAATGATCATGCCAGAATAAAACCATTTTTTCTCTGAACGGGTTTTGGAACATCTCCCTGACCCATTTCTGCTGATACTCCAGAACAAGGTCAAAGTTCTCTTCAAAGTACTGTACAAATTCTGCTTGTGATGATCCCTGTGGCGGCGGATATTTATTGAACCATTCAGGTTGACTTGGTAAAGGAGCACTTTCAGCATTATCTATCGCTTCTTTAACAATTGTGGATACTGAACTGTTTAAATACGATTCGATTTCATTAAATGAAACTCCGAACCTCAGCCTTCTCATTAAATGTTTTGCTCTTTTTGCATCCCATGGCTCAGAAGATGTTGGAACAAATTCATTTAGTGTAGAGTTTAACCCTTTTGCTTTCACATTTTCAGGTACTTCAAAACCGGCACTTCGCTCTCGGTGAAGGGATTTGATATCTTCCTGAGTGAGTTTTTTATCAAAAATGTTACTATTCATGCTTTTTTGTTTACTCTCTTACACATTTAAACTCAGATACCCCCAATAAATAAAATTTTTCCTTTAAAAGCTTTTTTCAGCGTTAAATAATCAATGATTCAGCGCTTTTCTTTGCTTATCTTCGCATCAAATTAAATCCATTTTTTACTTTTAATGTCAGACAAAAAACGAATTCTTGTTACCGCAGCACTTCCCTATGCTAACGGACCTCTTCATTTAGGTCATCTGGCCGGAGCTTATTTAACTCCTGATTTTTATACCCGATATAAGCGTTTGAAAGGCGATGATATCGTTTTTATTTGTGGCTCGGATGAACATGGGGTTCCTATCACAATTGCTGCCGAAAAGGAAGGCGTGAAACCACAAGATATTGTGGATCGTTTTCATGAAATGAATAAGAAAGTTTTCGAAGAATTCGGAATTTCTTTCGACTATTATGGAAGAACCAGTTCTAAGACTCATCGTGAAACGGCACAGGAATTTTTCACAAACCTGAACAACAAAGACTACTTCAGAAAAAAAACAGAAAAGCAGCTATATGATTCAAAAGCTGATATGTTTTTACCTGACCGATATGTTAAGGGGACTTGCCCAAATTGCAGTTATACAGAAGCTTATGGAGATCAATGTGAGAACTGCGGAACATCCCTGTCACCTACTGAACTGATCGATCCGGTTTCGGCACTTTCAGGAGAAAAACCTGAATTGAAGGAAACTGAGCACTGGTATATGCCACTTGGAGATACTCAGGAAAAACTGGAAAAATGGCTTGATACCAAACAAAACTGGAAGCCTAATGTAATGGGTCAGGTTAAGAGCTGGCTCAATGACGGGCTTGCAGACAGAGCTGCTACCAGAGATTTAAGCTGGGGTGTTCCTGTCCCTTTGGAGAACGCTAAAGGAAAAGTATTGTACGTTTGGTTTGATGCTCCCATCGGTTACATATCAGCTACAAAAGAATGGGCAGAAGAAAAAGGAACTCCTGAAGCCTGGAAAGATTACTGGAAAGATGAGAATTCCGAACTTTATCATTTTATAGGTAAGGACAACATCGTTTTTCACTGCATTATGTTTCCAACCATCCTGATGGAACATGGTGGATATGTGATGCCGGAAAACGTTCCGGCTAATGAATTTTTGAATCTGGAGGGCAAAAAGCTTTCTACTTCCCGCGGATGGGCCGTTTGGCTTCATGAATACTTAGAAGATTTTTCTCCTGATTTACTTCGTTATGCATTGGGTACTACCCTTCCCGAAAGCAAAGATTCTGATTTTTCATGGAAGGATTTTCAAGCCAGAGTTAATAACGAACTGGCCGCAGTTTTGGGTAATTTTGTATTCAGGGCACTCTCATTTACTCAAAAATTTGCTGATGGCAAGGTTCCTGAACTCAAAGACGCTAAAGAAATTGATTTGGATGCTTTGAAAACAATTAAAACTCAAAAACAGAATATAACTCAAGCTTTCGAATCATTTAAGTTCAAGGAGGTCATTTCAGAAATGATGAACCTGGCCAGAGCCGGAAATAAATACTTTACTGAAACAGAACCCTGGAAAACAAGAAACAGCGATCCTCAAGCCTGTGCCAATTCATTGCATGTAAGTTTACAGATTTGCGCTGCGCTTTCAGTTCTTATGGAACCTATACTCCCTGATTCTATGAAAAAACTAAGAATTCAACTATCCTATTCTGGAGAGATATCCTGGGATAGTATTTCAGATTCTATGTTAAAATCAGGAAGCTCTATAAATCCGGGTGAAGTGTTGTTCACCAAAATTGAAGACGAAGAAATAGAAGCTCAGATAACAAGATTAGAAGAAAGAGCTGCCGCAAATGACCCTAAATCAAAATTTACACCATTGAAAGAAAATATTGGCTTTGAAGATTTCATGAAACTGGACATTCGTGCCGGTGAGATTCTAGAAGCAGAGAAAATTGAAAAATCAGATAAACTGCTAAAACTTAAAGTCGATATCGGAATCGAGACCAGGACTATAGTTTCAGGTATTGCCAAACATGTTGATATGGATAAGGTCGTTGGACAGAAAGTAAGCGTAGTTGCAAACCTTGCTCCGAAAAAGCTGATGGGTGTTGAAAGTGCAGGTATGATCCTGATGGCAGAAGACGCCGAAGGGAATCTAAAGTTTGTTGACACAGACGCCGAACCGGGAAGTACAATAACCTGATTTTGAATTCCCATTCCGTTTGTTCATTAGATTTTGAAAACTATAAATTGGGTTACACCATACATGATAATGGTGTGATTTTCAGAGTATTTTCTCCTTTAGCTGAATCGGTTGAAGTTGTTATTTTTAATGAATACTCGAACAAAGAAGAGGCTTCTTTTTTATGCTCCAAAGATGAAAAAGGCATCTGGAATACTTTAATCTCTGAAGATCTGAGAGGAAAATGGTATGCCTACAAAGTAACTAAAGATAATAAAGTTCAATTTGCAGCTGACCCCCGGAGTACATTCGTAACTACTACAAATCATCATCTCCAGTTTCCGAAAACAAAGATCATTCAGGATGAAGAATTTGACTGGGAAAACGACGCCTTTATAGAAGTTGATGATCCGAGGGACCTCATAATCTATGAGACCCATATTAAAGACATGGTTGCTCACTCTTCAGCACGAACATTTGTTCAGGGAATCTATAATGATTTCAGAGAAGCAGAGGTTGGTGGAATTTCACATCTCAGAAAACTCGGCATTAATGCAGTTGAGTTTCTGCCTTTGCAAAAATTCGCTTACTTCGAACCACCTTACAAGCAAAAAACTGAAGAAGGAATTAATAATACATGGAACCCCTATTCTAAAAACTACTGGGGTTATATGACTTCTTTCTTTAACGCTCCCGAAGCTTTATATGCTTCTGATGCTAATTTAAATGCAGATGCAGTAGTTGGAGAATCTGAAAAAGCTATAAATGAGCTTAAAACTTTGGTCAGGGAACTCCATAAAAATGAGATCCTTGTGATAATGGATGTGGTTTATAATCATGCTTCTCATTATGATCAGAATCCACTTAAAATTCTTGCTAAAGAGCATTATTTCAAACTTGATGAAAAGGGAAACTACATCAACAACAGCTGGACAGGAAATGATATAGACTCGGCCGCTGAGCACTCCCGTAATTTAATTGTGGAATCTGTTCTTCATTGGATTCAGGAATATCATATTGACGGATTCAGATTTGATCTGGCAGGAATTATTGATTGGGAAACCATCGATCTTATCAAAGCAGAAGCTCAAAAGATCAATCCAAATGTAATTTTAATTGCTGAACCCTGGGGTGGTGAATATAAACCCTCTGGCTTTTCTGATCACGGATGGATTTCCTGGAACGATAAGATCAGAAATGGAATCAAAGGCTCTCATCCGGTATCTGATAAAGGATTTATTTTTGGAGGATGGAATCATGAAACGTCACGCTTTGCTTTAGAAAATTTTATAAGGGGAACACTTAAAGAAAATGAAAAGGGACTCTTTAATACTTCTGCTCATTCACTCAATTATATCGAAAGTCATGATGGATATACCCTGGGAGATTTTATCAGGATATCTTTAGATCATTCAAAGAATGAGCAAAATTTTGAAAACAAAAGAGCACTCACACATTTATCTCATGAGGAACTAGCCACCGCCAAGCTTGCCGCACTCACTCTTTTTGTGAGTCAGGGTGTTACCATGATCCACGCAGGGCAGGAATGGGCTCGCTCAAAATTGATCTTTGACAATTCAAATACCGATCCTCGAGCCGGAATGCTAGATCATGATAGTTATAATAAAGACAATGAGACAAACTGGCTGAATTTCAATGAAATAGAGATCAATAAAGGTTTGTTTGAATATTATAAAGATCTTATTGAATTAAGGTTAAGCTCTTCTGCTCTCAGAAAAGCTTCGCCTTCAGATATTAATTTTAAAGTTTATCAGGATCCTCTTCACGTTACCTTTTCTATCCAAACTAATGAAGACCTGGATCCATTTGAGTATTTTATCTCTTTGAATGGAAATCCTAAAAAAAAGCATTCCATTGATCTCCCTGATGGAAATTGGGAGCTCATTGCAGACAAAAATTCCATCAGACTAAATAAACCTAAAATAACAATTGAAAATTCTTATACTCTGTCACCTTCTTCCGGTGTTATACTAAGAAGGTTGCGAATAATGTAAGCAAGAAATATTTTAGTGCTTTAATCAACTCTTAAAGGAGGACATCTTTTGGCAGGTACATCAACAACCGAACGTGGTTCATGGAATTCAAAACTTGGATTTATTCTAGCGGCAGCTGGTTCTGCTGTAGGTTTAGGTAATATTTGGGGTTTCCCAACAAAAGTAGCTACTGAAGGTGGCGCTGCTTATCTCATCGTTTATTTAATTTGTACATTTTTAATTGGATTCCCTGTTATGGTTGCTGAACTTGCCATAGGTAGAAAATCAGGAAAAAACCCGGTAGGTGCTTTTAAAGCTCTATCCTCCAATAAGTTTTTTCCTTTGGTTGGTTTATGGGGAGTTATTTGTGGCGTAATGATTCTCTCATTCTATACTGTTATCGCAGGATGGGCTTTTGGATTCGCTTTCGAAGAAATTTTCTATTATTTAGGTTGGCAGGAAGCTGCAGATTTACTCACAGATACTGGTAATGGCTGGAAAAATGCCATTATTGCTTCTGCTTTCATGTTTGGTACTATTAAAATCATTACCGGCGGTATCAGTGATGGAATCGAACGTGCTACTAAATTTATGATGCCATTATTGATCGGTATTATCATCATCATGATAGGTTATGTACTTACCCAGCCGGGGGCATCTGAAGGTGTACGTGAATATCTGCTACCTGATTTTTCAAAAATCAATGCGGATTTGATATTTTCAGCTATGGGGCAGGCTTTCTTTTCCCTCTCTCTTGGTATGGGAGCTTTAATTACTTATGGTTCTTATCTGAATAAAAAAGAGAATATCCCTCAGGCTGCAGCATTTGTAACGCTTGCTGATGTTGGCATTGCCTTTTTAGCCGGGCTTTTAATTATTCCTGCAATGTACGTTGCTAAAAATGCGGGAATAGAAATTTTTGTTGGAGATCAGCTTGCTTCAAGTACAGATCTGGTATTCCAGATTCTACCTGCTCTCTTTCATACTATTGGTGGTGCAGTCGGGTTAATTCTGGGTGTAGTATTCTTCCTGCTACTGAGTATTGCAGCGCTTACTTCCACAATATCACTTCTTGAAGTTCCCGTATCATTTGTGATTGACGAATTCGAAGTTAAAAGGAAAAAAGCAGCCTGGGGTGTAGGACTTGGAGTACTCGCCGTTTCAATAGTTGTTTCTTTTTATCCTGTACTTATTGGTCATTTTGATAACATATTTAATAATCTTGGACTACCAATAGGCGGATTGTTAACCTGTATATTTGTGGCATTTGTCTGGAAGACAGATTCTGCAATCACAGAAATGGAATTTGGTTTTGCCGGCATCAGACAGACTTTATTTTCAAAAGTCTGGCCAATGTTTATTTATGTAATATGCCCATTGGCAATTCTTTATAACATTGTTACCAATTTTCTTTAATTAACTTGTTATCGGAATTCACTAGCTGTATTTTTGAACAACTAATTAACGGAGATATTTTTAATGGCTAAAATTTCTACTTCTGACTTCAGAAACGGGTTAGTTCTGAATCTGGATGGTGAATTGTATTCAATTACTGAATTTCAACATGTTAAGCCCGGAAAAGGCCCTGCTTTTGTAAGAACAAAGCTCAGAGGTATTGTAAACGGTAAAAACATTGATAAAACATGGCGTTCCGGAGAAAACACTGAGGCCGTACGCGTAGAAAACAGAGACTACCAATTTTTATATCAGGACGGTCCCCTTTTCTATTTTATGAATAGTGACACTTATGAGCAGATTCCCGTTAATGCCAATCAGGTTGAAAGAAAAGATTTTTTAATTGAAGGACAAGTCTGTAACGTTCTTTTTAATGCAGACGATGAGCAGGTTTTATACGCTGAACCCCCGGATCATTTGGTGCTTACAGTAAGTAAAACAGATCCGGGCGTAAAAGGTGATACTGCACAAGGAGGAAGCAAACCTGCAACATTAGAATCCGGTGCAGTAGTAAACGTACCTCTTTTTATAAATGAAGGTGAAGAAATTAAAGTAGACACACGAACAGGAACTTATCTGGAACGAGCTAAATAAATTACTATGGACTTAAAACTGATAAAAAATATTATAAATCTTATTTCTGATAGCGAAGTAGATGAAGTAGCTATTGAAGAAGGCGATTTCAAAATTAAAGTAAAGAAAACCGGTACGGTTGAACAGGTAACCTATTCTCAGCCAATGGCTCCTGCCCCGGCACAACCGGCCGTACCTGCAGCTCCAGCTCAACCACAAGCGGCAGCATCTACCGATGGTGGAGCGAACAGTAGTGAAAGCACTTCATCGGCAAAAGGTGAAACCGTTAAATCACCAATTGTAGGTACTTTTTATAAAGCTTCTTCTCCTGATTCTGATCCTTTTGTATCTGTTGGCACAAAAGTTTCTAAAGGCGATACACTTTGTATTGTTGAAGCAATGAAAATCATGAACGAGATTGAAGCTGAATTTAGCGGAACAGTAGAAGATATTTTAATTGAAGATGGACAGGCTGTTGAATTTGACCAACCATTGTTCATAATCAGTAAAGGCTAAATCTAGTCAACATGTTTAAAAAGATATTAATTGCCAATCGTGGTGAAATTGCACTTCGAATTATCAGAACGTGTAGAGAAATGGGCATCAAAACTGTTGCTGTATATTCAACAGCTGACGCGGATAGTCTTCACGTTAAATTTGCAGACGAAGCAGTTTGCATCGGACCTCCGGCAGGTAAAGAAAGCTACTTAAAGATACAAAGTATATTAGCGGCAGCTGAGATTACAAATGCTGAAGCTATTCACCCGGGATATGGGTTTTTATCAGAGAATGCTGAATTTTCCAAGATCTGTACTGAGCATGATATAAAATTTATCGGCCCCTCTCCTAGTGCTATTAAATCTATGGGGGATAAAGCAGTAGCAAAAGCAACCATGATCAAAAATGGAGTACCTGTAGTACCGGGTAGTGATGGTGTTGTGGATACTTTTGAAGATGCACAAATAGTTTGTAAAGAAATCGGATTCCCTGTTATTATTAAAGCCTCTGCCGGTGGAGGCGGGCGGGGAATGCGCGTAGTTGAGGAAGAATCCGAACTAAAAAAGAATTTCGAGATGTGCCGCCAGGAGGCGTCTACGGCTTTCAATAATCCTGAAGTTTATATTGAGCGATTTGTCAAAAATCCGCACCATGTTGAGATCCAGATTATGGCCGATCAACATGGTAATGTAGTTCATCTTGGTGAAAGAGATTGTTCCCTGCAAAGAAGGCATCAAAAAGTACTTGAAGAATCCCCTTCCCCACTTATGACGCCTGAACTACGTAAAAGAATGGGAGAAGCTTCTATAAATGCAGCAAAAGCTGTAGACTATGAAGGTGCAGGTACTGTAGAGTATCTTGTTGACGACGATGAAAATTTCTATTTCATGGAGATGAATACCCGAATTCAGGTTGAGCATCCTGTAACTGAAGAAGTTACCGGTTTTGACCTGATCGAGGAACAGATCCGGGTAGCAGCTGGTGTAAAAATTCAGGAAAGAGAAATAGAGATGAAAGGTCATGCCATTGAGTGCAGAATCAATGCAGAAGATCCTGAGTTTAATTTCCGTCCTTCTGCCGGAGAAATAACCGTCTTTCACCCTCCCGGAGGACATGGAGTTCGATTAGATACACATGCCTATTCGGGATACAGAATTCCTCCACATTACGATTCAATGATTGCAAAGTTGATTGTTTCAGCTCCAAACCGCGAGGATGCAATCAAAAAAATGAAGCGATCACTGGAAGAATTTATCGTTGAAGGGATTAAAACCACTATTCCATATCATATTCAATTGATGGACGATCCGAACTTTAAGGCAGGAAAATTCACAACCAAATATTTAGAAGAAAATTTCAAATTTGATCCGGAGGCAGTTAGATGAGCGTACCAAGTGATTTAAAATATACCAGAGAGCATGAATGGATAAAAGACAACGGAGATGGCACAGCCACTATTGGTATCACAGAATTTGCTCAGGGTGAACTTGGAGATATTGTTTTTGTTGAGTTGGAAGAAGAAGGATTTGAATTTTCTGCCGACGACACATTCGGGACTGTAGAGGCTGTAAAGACAGTTTCTGAGCTGTATGCTCCGATTGATGGAGAAATTTCAGAAATCAACGAAGCGCTGGAAGATAATCCTGAGATCGTTAATGAAGATCCTTATGGTGAAGGTTGGATGGTAAAAATCAAAGTAACCGATGCCTCTCAGCTTGAATCTCTTCTTTCTGCCGATGAATACAAAGAAATTATTGCTTAAATACTCTCAAAATTAATGAGCCGACATAACGAATGGATTTTAATCCTTGATTACGGATCTCAGTTCACACAGTTAATAGCCAGAAGGTTACGTGAATTCAATATTTATTGTGAAATCCATCCTTATAATGTTGATCTAAGCTCGGTTTCTGAACCTGTTCCAAAAGGGATAATTCTTTCAGGCAGTCCAAAGAGCGTTAACGATGACAATGCTCCTACCCTTCAAACAGAAATTCTGGATTGGGATGTTCCTGTTTTGGGGGTTTGCTATGGTTTACAACTACTTGCACATACACAAATTCCCGGTAGCGTTGAAAAAGCAGCCAAGAGAGAGTTCGGCAGAGCTCATCTTATTATAGATAACGATAAAGGAATTTTAAAAAATGTAGAAAATAATTCCGTTGTATGGATGAGTCATGGAGATCATATTCATGAGCTTCCTTCTTCTTATGAAATTGTAGGCCATACGAACAACGCAAAAGTTGCTGCTGTTCATCATAGAGAAAGAGAGATTTATGGTGTTCAATTTCATCCTGAAGTAGCTCACACGGATTGTGGAAAACAAATACTTCATAACTTTGCTTTCGATATTTGTGGGCTATCCGGAGACTGGACTGCAAATTCTTTTGTAGAAGAACAAATTGAAGCCATCAGAGAGAAAGTTGGAAATGATAAAGTTCTTTGTGCATTGTCAGGTGGAGTGGATTCAACCGTTGTTGCAACTTTAATTCATAAAGCGATTGGTGATCAACTTGAATGTGTTTTCGTAGACAACGGATTACTGCGTAAAGATGAATTCAATGAGGTGCTCGATCTCTATATAAAAGATCTTGAACTTCCTGTAAGAGGTGTAGATGCCAGTGAATTATTTCTATCCAGACTAACGGGGGTATCTGATCCCGAAAAGAAAAGAAAGATCATCGGAGTTACTTTTATTGATGTATTTGAAAAAGAAATCGGAGGTCAGTCTGAGTTCAAGTACCTGGCCCAGGGAACTTTATATCCTGATGTTATTGAGAGCGTTTCTTTTAAAGGGCCATCTGCAACTATAAAATCACATCACAATGTGGGCGGTTTACCTGAAAAAATGAAACTTGATCTTATTGAGCCGGTACGTGAACTATTCAAAGATGAGGTTCGTGAAGTAGGTAAAGCCCTGGGTATTCCTTCCCATTTTATTGGAAGACATCCATTTCCGGGTCCGGGACTTGGTATCAGAGTAATAGGTGAACTTAGTAAAGAAAGATTGGATCTTCTTCGTGAAGCTGATAAGATCTTTATTGATGAGCTTAAAAATCAGGGTCTTTATGATGAAGTTTGGCAGGCTCTTGCTGTTTTACTGCCGGTGCAAAGTGTAGGGGTTATGGGTGATGAGCGTACCTATGAGTTTACCGCCGCAATACGGGCCGTTACCAGTGTAGACGGTATGACAGCTGACTGGGCTCATCTACCCTATGATTTTTTAGGAACAGTGTCCAATCGTATCATTAACGAAGTAAAAGGAATTAACCGTGTGGTTTACGATATTAGTTCAAAACCTCCTGCCACAATTGAATGGGAATAAGTGAGAACAAATTCGTTTATTCTGAGTGTAAGCATGTGTATTAATTAGCAATTCTATGAAATCAATATTTTCAACATTCTGTTTTATACTAATTCTGCTTTTTTCTACTTCAGCTTATAGTCAATCAGTTGAAGCCGGCAAAAACCTCTATCAAAATGGTGATTACGAACGAGCTCTTCGAGTATTCACACAGATAGACAGCCCTGAAGCAAACTTGTTTTCTGCTAAAAGTTATTTTTCTCTGGGAGAATTTCTTAAATCCAAAGCTTATTTAAATAAGGTTATTGAGTCAGAGGAAAACACCTCTATTTTTTCACTGGAAGCCAAATACACAAAAGCTTTGGTATTGTTTCAACTGGATGACTTTGCTGCTGCACTTGAACTTTTGAAAGAGCTTAAATCCAACACTAGAAATAATCCTTATTATTCCAGAGCTATTACTTTCTATGATCAGGTTTTAAGCTACCTGAGTATTGATCAAATAAAGATTGTATACAGACAGAGTTCAGATGTTGATATCCTAGCCGATGTTATTTCCGGAGCTCTAGGCAGAGTAGATTTTTCGAAGGCGAAGACGATGCTCAATTCATTGAAGTCAGCTTTAATTGACAGCAATGCAGTGGATCTGTTTCAAATAGAATCAGCTTTAAAGGATTCTCTTATATACGCATCCAGATACCCATTCAGAAAATACTCCTACGCTCCATCAGGCATGTCATATCAAATTGGAGTAGCATTGCCTTCTTTTGAAATAAGTTCTGATAATTATGAAATTCCTCAACATCTTTTTTTTGGAATTCAGTTTGCCGTAGAAGAATTCAATGCTAACCAATCTGATAAAAAAGCATTTATTAATTTTTCCAGAACTAATACAGACTCCGTTCAATCAGAAGATATATTAAACCATTTAGTTTGGAACAAGGATGTAGATGTAGTCATCGGGCCTTTATTTTCGGATGTAGCCAAATCTTTTTCAGAACTTGCTGAAGTTTACGAAGTCCCTGTAATTACACCTCTTGCCAATTCTGACTCTCTGAACATTGCTAATAACTATATGTTCCAAACCAATCCAACTTTTGCAGTGCAGGGTAAAAAAATGGCAGAATATGCTGTAAATTCTTTAGGATTAGATACTGTTGCTGTTTTAGCTGAAATGAATGCTTTAGGTGAAGCTTCTGCATTGGCTTTCAGACATGAAGCGGAACGGTTAGGAGCTTTCGTACAACATTTCTTTCTGGAAGATCTGGAATCAAATGGATATGATATCTCTGAATACACTGCACATCTTTCAAAAACGGATACCCTTGTTCCTTCTCCCGGTTTAAAAGCCGTTTACGCCCCCTTTACAGGAGCAGCGGCACCAACTTTGATTAGGAACCTGTTAACAGATTTAGAAGCTTCAAGAAGCGATTATATACTGCTTGGTTCAGAAGAATGGGCAGACACAGATCTTGAAAACACACGTTTACCGGAAACATCTATTCACTATACTCAAAGTTTTGAAATCAGATATGGAGAAACGGACGTAGAAGAGTTTGCCTCCAATTTCAGAATACGATTTCAAACAGAGCCAAACCAATTTGCTTTTATAGGCTATGATGTGACTAAGTTCGTTTTGAGCACATTAAACCGGGTAGGAAATCCGGATCTTTTAAAACAGGGACTGCTTGAACTAAAAAATTACAGGGGTTTAAGTGGCCAGTTTGGCTTTGATAGTGAACATATTAACCAAAAAGTTCTTATTAAATCTATTTCCAGAGAATAATATCTAACCCCCTGCTTCTTGTAGTTCTCTCTGGCGTTTTATTCTGTATTGCTGCCTCAGCCATTTTCTCCATTTTTCCGCATCTACTAAATGCTCTTCATAGGTTCGGTTAAACAGGTGTCCACCTTCAGGATTGGCTACCATATATAAATACTGGTGATTTGCAGGATATAATGTAGCTTTTATGGTTTGTAAACTAGGATTTGTTACAGGACCGGGAGGTAATCCATATTTTGTATATGTGTTGTAAGGATGATCAACTTTGTAATCCTCAAGCAACAAACGACGCCTCTCTCCTACCGCAAAACTAATCGTAGGATCAGCTTGCAGATACATTCTTCTTTTTAGCCTGTTCCAATATAATCCGGCAACAATTGGTTTTTCTTCTTCAATATTCGCCTCCCACTCTACTATAGATGCCATTGCTACAATTTCATCGATTGAATAATCCATTGAATCTAACCGGCTTTTAAACGCATTCGCCACAGTTGATTCGAATTCTGTCAGTATTTTCTCTATAGTTTGTTTGGAATCAGAGGTCCAATATATGTCATAAGTATTAGGTAACATTCTGCCGAAAAGCTGTTCTCTGTTAAGCTTAACAGATGAAAGAAATAAAGAGTCTTCAAAAACAGATAGTACATCTAAGCTGTCAAAATTCATTTCTCTGCTCAAGTTCCTGGCAAATCTTTCTAAGGTAATTCCCGGCAAAATTGTAATCGAAACAGGATCCTGACTTCCAAAAGCGAGTTTTGATAAAAAATCATCATAGGAGTACTCACCATCAAACTTGTAATGTCCTTTTTTAAAAGTTCTCCATCCCAGCAAGGGGCTAACCCATCGTAATTCGGCTTCATTAAACTCTATATTTGACTCCTCCAGTATTTCTACAAGTTGATCCAGATTAACATTTTCCTTTAAGTACACCTTTGCATTTTGTGTACCAATTAAAGCTTCTGATTTGGAAATCCTGGACGTTCGTGAAATAAAAGTAGTCAGGAAAACAAGCAGCAATAAAATTATACCTATTCCTGATTCTTTTGCTGTAAAATTAAAGAGTGTTTTATCATTCATGTTTAAAGATAATAACCATTGAGTTTAAACCCATCACTTTACAGTATTTAATATTTCGAAATTAGAATCATGCAACTAATAAGAAACTATTTCGTAGTCGTCACACGAAGAGCAATCGAGCTTTTGGATGCTGCACAAGCACCAAATGCCCTAAAGATAAACCCGGGTTTTGAACGACTCGGGTTTCTTTTTTTCCATCCTGTTTTTATCGATTTGTGATACAATTTACCATTACATTTATTAGTTAGGTTATTAAAATTTAATTCTAAAATACTAGCATTAAGCTTGGATAATCATTAACTAGTCTGAACATGCAAAAAATACTTTTTTTACTACTTAGCAGCCTTCTTCTTTTAAGCTGTATAAACAATGTAGAAGACCAGGTTCCGGAAATACCTGACGAACCTATAAGTTATGCTAATCAAATTCAGCCAATTTTTAATTCCAATTGCGGTGGTGGATTTTGTCATACTAACGGAGACAATGTTAACAGGGTAAATCTGGATACATATCAAAGTACTATCAGTAGTGAAGGTTCCCGGTATGAAAGACTAATTGTCGTCCCAGGAAATGCCGATAACAGCCCTTTAGTTGATAAACTTGGTTCTAATCCTGAGTTTGGATCAAGAATGCCGCTAGGTCGTTCTCCATTAAGTAATTCTGATACAGGAAAAATTATAGCCTGGATAAACCAGGGAGCGCAGGACAATTAAAACAGGTGCAACAATGAAAAAATTAATTCTTACCTCTGTTCTTTTTTTATGTACAACAGTTGTTAGTTTTTCACAAAGTTTTAAAACCGAAGAAGGCAAAGCAACTTTTTATTCGAAAGTACCTCTCCATAATTTTGAAGGTAATTCAGAGAACCTGGTTGGTTTAATAGATCTTGAGAAAGGTACCGTCGACTTTTATATAGATCTGGAAACTTTAGATACAGGAAATGGAAAACGTGATAAGGATATGAAACTTACTTTGGAGACAAAAAAATATCCTTTTGCTGAATTTTTTGGAACACTAACTTCTGACTTTGATTCCGAATCCGGTTCTGTTCAGGATGTTACTGTAAAAGGTACTTTTAAGATTCACGGAGAGGAACAGGAAATTGAAGTAGAAGGCACTTTACAGATGAAAGATGATGGTTTGCATGTTACCGCCGGATGGATTCTCAGTTTGACAGATTACAAGATCGAACCACCCAAGATTTTATTCATAAAAGTGGATGAAAATCAGGAAATTAAAATTAATGCTTTGCTTAAACCCGTAGATGGATAAAATATGAGAACAGTCATTTTTTCAATTCTGATTTCATTTTTCTTTTCTTCCTTTTTACTAGCTCAGATGGAAAGAGTGAGGGCTAACCCTGACGGACCTGTTCAAGAAACTTTTCTCACCAAAAATATAGCCGGTCTGGGGACGGTACAACTTTTGGGAAAAGGAGATCTCAACAGTATGATACAGCATAACTTTGGTGATGTAAGAGGTGGTATTGATACTTTTTTTGGTGTTGATGAAGGAGCGAATGTTCGTATCGCATTTGGTTACGGACTTACTGATGACCTGAATATTGGTATAGGTAGAACCAGCCGGGAAGATAATATCGACTTTTCTATTGATTACAGAATTTTCCATCAAACCAAGCAGGACCGGATTCCTGTTTCTGTTGTTTTAAAAGGAAATATGGGGATCAGAACTCAAAAAGAATCTTTCGGTTTAACTTTTCAGGAGAGACTGAATTATCTTGGTTCAGTTATGGTAGCTCGTAAATTTAGTGATAATTTCAGCTTTCAAATCTCTCCAATGATTTCTCACTTCAATACTGTGGTTAAAAGAGATGCAAATTCTCAATTATACAACACAGTTTATGGTCTTGGATTTGCGGGGAGATTTAAAATCAATGAGAGAAAATCTATTTCTTTTGAATACCTCCCTGTAATCGGAGATAGAATTTCAGACACAAAAAATCACGCTGCACTGGTTTATGAGTTAGAGACAGGTGGTCATGTATTTCAAATGTTCTTTATGTCAGGAAGATGGTTTACAGAGCAGCACCTATTAACACGAACAGAAACTAATTTCTTTGAACCTAATTTCAGGTTCGGCTTTAATGTAAACCGTATTTTTGGACTTTTATAAAAGGGACCTGACTTCCTGAGCAATCTTCCTGTTGTACTGAAAAGTGAGATCCTTGTAGTTAACCAAATCTACGATTACTCCGATAAAACAAAGGCCTGCTGTAAAGAAGTACAAAATTCCCATTCCTATCTGATTTAGTATAAATCTGTGTACTCCGGCAAGCCCTAAAAATCCTAAAAGACAAAGTATTAGAACAGTCTGTGGATCTTTTCTTCTGGATCTGTATACATTAGAGAATCTTTTTTTATTCTCATCGTCTAGTGAAGTTAGAAGTTTAGCTAAGTAAAGAGCTTCGTCTCCTTCTGCTTCAGGTATAAAATCGTAAACTTCAGCCATCTGTATGTCCTTTTAGTGTAGTAGTTTTATTTATATAAAGATCTTTCCAGATCTGTAGAATTCTCAAGCTCAAAATGAGTACGGCAGGTATCCCAAAAAGATTCGCATTTACAGCATTATCAAACTCTCCTCTGAATATCCATGCTATGGAATGTCCCAATCCTTCTCCCGGACAAAATTCGATTCCAATAAACTCTAAAAAGCACAAAGAAGTATCATTACTTAAAGGATCCAACGTTGCCATAAGAACTAATCCTGTAGTAAATGCAACCCATTCAATATGAGCTCTGATTTTTTTCATGAAGGAATATACGATTCAGAATTATTTTTGTTCAGGTCGTTTTAATTTATAGTTAAAGAAATGAGAAATGGTAAAGAATATTCTGTTTGACTGATAAACGGAACTTGTTGAAAACTCAGTACCCACTTTTATTTGCCAGAACTTTTTAAATTTATGTTCCACGTTTGCACGTCCTGTTAAGAAGTAACCATCCGAAGAAGCGTGTTTTCCCATTAATTCCAGTTCAAATAAAGAATCATAGTTAAAATCGTTAGGGTTTCGATATCTCATATCAAAACCTAAACCTTTTAGTAAATAATTATCCTGAGTAAAAAATGGTTCAGCATTCGGGAAACTTTTTGAAGCATCCTGCCAGCCTAACTCACCGATTAATCTTGCTCTGAAAGGAGTTCCCCAAGGCTGAAGGTATCCTCTTCCTGTTACAGAATAATCGAATACTTCATTTGTATAAACCTGCCCCGTTCCTGAAACTGTTGTCAGAAATTTATTTTTTAACCAGGGATCTTCTCTATAGAACTCGCCCTTCAATTTATATATATCCTGAATAATAGCCTGGCGAGTAAGCTCAGGTTCAATTGACAAATTTAATGCTGTAAATGTAGAATCGTAACTTATTGAATAAGAAATAAATGCCTCTCCTAAAATTCCTTCATCTCCATAAAAAACAGAAGGACCAAATCTAAAAACACGGCTATAGTCTTCTTTTCTATTTTCAAATTCATACCCAACGCCTGTAAAATTAGAATAGAAATTTTGATTACCAATTCTGTCATTCACATAAATATCTTCCAATTTAAACAGATGAGATTTATCCAGTCTGTTACCGAATTGTATCGATAGGCCTCCTCGTGCAGATTGATTATCAAAATTGTCAGAAAAATATTCACCAAACAAAGATGCTCTTACTCCTTCATTCCATCTCAAATCAGTTTTAAATATTTCTTCTTCTTTCTCTGAGAAAAAATTTGGATATCTTTTGTAAAGGTTTTTCTTATCTCTGTAAGTAATAAATTTAAACTCTTCTTCTATTAATTTATGAGCTTCTGTATCCTCATTTTTTCCTTTGCCAAATAAAGGATACATGATCTCATATCCCCTTTCCTTGAAACCCAAATAATAAAGGGTTGTACCTGCAAATACTCTTAAAGAATCATTACCGGGATTATTTTGTAAATACTGTTTACTCGTTAAATAAAACCGTTCTAATTCACTTTTTTGAGCAATCCATTCTAATTTAGTACGGTTTGTGATACCATCTGTTCGCTCTGCCCAAAATAATGCTTTATCGTAGTCAAAAATTTGATACCCATAAATATTTGCAAATTGTACCGCAAATTCTTCTAATTGAGTATAAGACCACTCAGGAAACTCTTCCAACAGAGCAATAGTACTATCTGCAGGTTCATAATAAAAAGATCTTTGGATTGTATAAGCATACAAACTGTCACTTTGAGGATCTTTTTTAATCAGACGCCTTAATCTTTCTTTTATCTCCGGCCAGGTTTCTGCGCTTTCAACTGCATTTACATAAGCAAGTACTGTTTCATTATTTTCACCATAAATTTCAATTTCCCTTAATCTCCATCTCTTTATAAATTCGGTAGAATACAAACCTATCTGTTCAGCTATTCTGTTCTTTAAAAGAATAACTTTTTCGTCTCCGTATTTTCTCCAAAGTTCTTCAAGGTAATTCTCTGCTCTTGTATAAGCGCTCTCAAACCCATAATAAGTAACCAACCTATCGATGTCTCTTTTTTGCCAGTCTGGTGTAGATTTTAGCCTGTACTCAAGAACTTGAATTGCACGGACAGCTTCGTCATTTTCAATGCTTAGCTCAATCACTTCTTCCTGAGCTTCAAGATTTTTTGGGTTTTGCAAATAGGTGTTAATCGCATCCGAAAGTTGCTCTTCTATGCTCACCTCAGAGTCAACAGGTACAGAAGAAACGCCTAAGTAAAATGGATTGGTCAAATATGTAGTAAATCTGTTGTTTGCTAATGCTAATGCTGATCGTATTTCCCCTGAGGTGCGGAAATTAGATTCAGGTTTAGGAATATTTATCAGGTTTCTTTTTGAATAAAAATGAAAAAGATACCCATCCCAAAATCTTGAAAAAGTATAACCGTCTACAATCGAACTTAAATGTTTTTCTATGGCTGCACGATCTTCACTGCGTACATACATAAACCAATATTTTTCATCTTTATCCTCACTTAAAGACTTATATTCTTCTGGTGTAGTAACGTTCACCAGATACTGATCATCCGTTTCTAAGTACTCTGAGTCAGCGTTCAACCAATCCTGAGCAATAGCCGCTCCGTAATCGGCAGAAACCAAACGCAAAAAAGGATATTGCTTTTTTGTATAGTTTAGTCTTTTCAGGAATTCATGATAAAGGGATATTGTGGTATCAGGTGTTGTTCTCCATCCTAAATTATCTGGGTTTCTGCTTGCAAAAGCGTCAGCTTCCCTCTGCACAACCTGAAATACATCATCCGGATGAACAAAATGATTCCAGATCCCGGTAAGTAACTGCATGCTGTTCTGATTAAAAACAGAATTTCCCTCTATATTAAATCCACTGGAAATCCTCGGGTAATTAAATAATTTATCTGAGTAGGGATCAGGACCAAAACCTCGGGCTCCTCCATACTCTTTCTCTCCAAGATATAATGAGCTCATTATTTTAACAGAAGGCATAGCTTTCGTTAATGCTTGAATACCCGTTGAATCAATAAAATTTGTTGGTGGAACATAAGTTACAGGAAGTTCTCCAAGGTCATCTACTCTCCATCTTTTTTTAACAGAATTCAAAGCTGACTCCATAAATGATCTGTTTGAGTCCCATTCTTCATTCAATAAGGAAAAATGGTTGTAACCATGAAAAGCTAATTCATGTCTGGATTCTGCAATTTCCTGTGCCAGATATATACTCGCTTTTACTAACCTGTTTCTTCTTCTTATGGTTGCTGATGTCCACTCTAAGTAATCGAATGGTGGCACTATATTAGCATTATAATTGAAGGCTGTCATGGCGGAATATGTTATCAATAACGAATCTGCCAGTTTTTGCATATCCGGCCACCAGATATTTGCAACAAAGTCGGCTTGTTCCACATCATACTCAGTTGCAATTGGTTCTATCTTAGTATTGTAAAGCGGAGCCGGGAAATCGTCCAGAAAAATAGTACCCACATTTGCATTTCTGTACGGTATATGAGGCAACATCTTTATTACAGATGAAAACATTAAACCTCTGTAGTCTTTTTCATACAATACGTAACTGTTGAAAACCAAGACTGTTCCAAGTCCGATATTATTCTCAAACAGAATTGGGTAATCTTCGTCGGTTACAGCAGTTGCCAGAACTCTGATTTGATCAGTAAAACTACTTTTCTTTAGGCGGTTGTGAGGAACACTGAAGTTCGAATAGAATTCCATTCCTTTAAAACCGGGAAATATATTTTCTACTCCCTTAATTCCTCGAACAGTTTGATCGATCGTATAATCTGCTCCGGCTCTTATTCCTTGTATATATGCAAATCTTTCATCTGTTACAGTTCCAAAAAAGATCATTTTACCACCTTTACCCAGATAATCAATGATTCTATTTAATTCATTATCATTTATAGAAGTAATTCTTGAGGTGGTGTTTATTAGAAGTTTAGTATTTTCATTTATAGGGATATTTATGGATTCATCCAGGTCAATGACCTCATATTTAAATTCCGGGTACTTAAATGCTTCAATTAACTCTACAGTAACTTCTACAGAAAATTCATCGCTCGAGTTTTGTAAAATTACTATCGGAGCAATCTCATTTTGTGCATTTAACGACTTCTGGAACATCATTAACACAAAAAAAAGGAATAAACCGGGTACGTATTTATTTAAATAATTTAGCCGCACGACCTTCCTCTTTTGGATAAATATTCATTAAAATATCTCCTATATATGACTCATCTTTTTGATTTATTATTTCATAAATCAAAGCATCTTCTGTTTCTTTATACACCAAAACTTCTCTATTAGGTAAAGAATCATATTTTGATATCCAGTTACTCAAAGATTGCATTAAATCTCCCGGATCAAACAAAATTCCTTGCTGTATTGATTCATAAGGTGGCTTTTGAATAAATACAAAAATACTTGCCGGTGGAACATTAGCTGTATCAGGTCTTAATTCTTTAGGAAGTTCCAGATACTCCTGATACAATGAATCTATATTGGCGTAGCTTTCAAGAAAAAAGTCATAATTCATAAAATAATGCCTGTTTTTAGACAGTGTATTATCTATCGGGGGACTAACCGTAGCATAAGTAAAAGGAAGTCTTTCATTGATTATTTTGTAGTAAGACTCAAAAAAACCATTTGGAAGCGTTTGAGGAAGTGTTTTTCCAGTGTTTACTCCTCCTGATAAAAATAATCCGCATGCAATTAATAAAACCAATAAAACCGGTTGACTGTACCTAACAAAATGATTCCTGATGCTCATCACAACTTCAACTATGGTATATAAAGCATAGAAAACCAGACCACACAATACAGAAATAAGAATTGCATAAAATGCATTAAGCTGATCTAAATCAATAAAAGGAATACTCAGGTTATTATGTGTAGAGTAAAGGAAAGCCATTGATCCAAACATTGCAAAATAGACCAATTCATCTGCGAAATAATCCTTTTTTTGAACGAAATGAAGAATAAGAAAGATGATAAATAACCCACCTGCTATATAGAGATATATAGAACTTAAAGCTTCTATTTCAATAATTAAAAAAGGGAAATAGCTGAATATCAATGTATCTAAAAGCTGTAGCTCAAAAAATGAATTAATATCCTGTCCGTTTAGTAGCAAGTGGATGATATACGGACTTAACGTCACTGAGAATACAATAGCTAAATAAGTAACTACTTTTATCAAATTGATACCAAATCTTTTTCTTGGAATACCTAACAATCCATATATCAGAAATGGAAGTAATACCACTAAGAGAACAAAGAGATCTGTAAGTGCAGTTGCTGTAATTCCCATAGTAACGTAAAACCATGGAGCCTTATCAACCGACCTGAGATTTCGCACAAAAATAAAAGCTGTTGGTAGTGCAAAACAAAGCGCCAACTGAATCGAGTTAATACCTGTCTCAGCTTCAAGGCTTATCGGGAGTAATAATGTTGGGATAAGGGCAAAAATGGTAGCACCAAATAAAGCAGCAGTTAACCGTTTCCCTTTTGTTATTTCCCGAATCACCCAATAGATAATTATAGTTAACAAAAAGCTCGTCAAACTTCCCAGTAAACTAAGTGCGAGTTCAGGGCCTACCTGAGTCAGAGAACTAAACATTGTCACTAATGAATGCATCCCTTTCGGAATCGGAAATTCTCCGAAGTATTCTTGAAGCCTGATATTTTTAATTTCTTCAAGCTCAAAATACCATGCCCGACTAAATGGTGCTGCATTATTGAGTACCGGAATCACACGAACAATACACGAAGTTATGCCAATAACTACTGCAGCAATATTATATCTGTTGTCATAAAAAGAAAACTCTTTTTTTACAGAAAATCGATCTTTCAAGCCCTTATAGGTAAACACTTTAATAGATTCAATTACTCTGACCTGGTTTGCAACTATCTTATTTTCAATTACTTTAAAAATCGATTTTAAGGACGTTCCACTCCTCCATTCTTTGAAAAAAGAGATAAGAATCGGAATTAAAACCAAAACGGTGAAAATGCTTATCAGATCATATAGATTCAGAATCGTGAGAATAAAAATTGTAAGTATGATTGTTCCCCCGATACCGATCCAGCTGTAAAGCATTTTGTCAATTCCATGCAATTTTTTAGTGTGAGGCAGAAATTTGGGGCCTATCCACGAAAACAGAATCACAAAAAACAGAACAAGCCTGGCAATTGAAAGAAACACGATTAACCAATATGGCATACTAGGCTCCTTTCTTTAATTTTGGTGATGTTCCTATTGAATCAGGTAATCCATGAAACTCAATATTACTTATAAAAAAAGGGAATCCTGAAGTTTCTAATCTGGATTTAACTTGTAAGAAATTCTTATAATTTTCAGCGAAATCAATAATCAAAAAAGGTGTTTCATAATTATTATTCAAAGATTCGATCAGTTTCAACCTTTCTTCAAATTGTGTTTCAGGCTTAATTTGATATTCTTCTTTTTCAAAATCATAGCCTGAAGCTACAGCTTCAGTAGCTACTGCATCAATATATTTAAAGGTCTTATCCAGCAGAAAAAACCCTGCATTTTGTATCAGCAATTTATCGGGGTTTTGTAATCTTATTCCTGAAATTAATTCAACCATATCCTGTTCCATACTCCTTCGAAGTGTATATGGTGCAACGGCATCAATTGTATCCAGAAAAAGACCATCATACCCATATGAAAATAATTCGGGGACTATTTCATCTATGAACTGTTCTTTTATTCTATTGTCTGAAATATTTGTAAAAAATGAACCATGATTTTCATTCTTTCCAATTAAACCAATTTCCTTAAACTCATTAAAATATCTGCGAGACTCATTTACTTCTCCCAAAGACAGATAAGCTACTACATGTATCCCCTTTCTTTGAAACTCTGATATATCCTGTTTGCTGTAAAAATACGGTTCTACAATCAGCAATTTATAGCCCTCAACCATAGATGGATTGATATCAGAGTACACTACTCCAAAGGAATCATATATTGTTTGATCTGAAACTTTAGAACTGGTCGATATGCAGTTTACGGTTATCAAAAAGGTAATAATCAGTGGAAACTTCTTATACATTTACGATATTATTCAACTCCTAATTGAGCACAGCCTGACCACCCAAGCATGGTTAACTGTTGTATCACTGTAGGAATTAATACCATATCAAACTGTACATCTGCCCGCTCAATCAAACTGGATTTCAATTTTTCCAGCATTTCTTCTTCTTTTTCAGGGGCTACATCCGGGTTAGATTCAAAGAAATCCACCACAAATTCATATACGGATATAATTTTACCCGTCCAGGGTATATCTTCACCTTTGATCTCATTTGGAGTTCCTTTACCATTAACCCATTCATGATGAGTTTTAATACCTTCAATTATATCATTATGAACAGGCAGATTGCTTATCATAGTTGCTCCCGCAATAGGATGAGCCAGTTCAGATCCGATACTTGCCAAAGAGCTAATACCTGCAGCACCTACATATCCGATATCATGTAATTTTGCGGTAGTCTTAATGATTTCCATTTCGTTGTTATCTAATCCAAAAAGCATTCCGAACATTTCAACAAAAGCGATCATTCTTTGGGAATGATACTTTGTTTTCTCTCTTTTTATTTCAATTGCACGAAGCATTTTATAAAAAGCATCCAGTAACTCATCGGAAAAACTTTTATTTACGTCTCTGAATTCAAAAAGCTTTGCTACTATCTCCGAAATATCATTGAATACAGGGCTTGAGGCCTTTGTCTCATTTTTTTCGGTTCTGTTTATCCAGATAAAACCTTTCACTTTTTGTGATATATATGGCAAGAAAACCGGTTCAACATCAAGTTCTCTTACAATCTCTTTACCCTTTTCTGATATGGAAAAAACATTTTCCTCGAGATCATACATATTGGTACCAGACAAACCCAGAAGCGCCTTCAGGTGTAACTCATCAAGATTATTTGATGCTACCAATACCGGGGTTCCATCTTTATACTCAACTACAGCGCCGGATTTAGCATCCAGAGAGTTGAGTATATATAAAAGCAATAGCTCAGAAATTCCCTTTGTATTTAGTGCTCCGATACCCAGTTCTCTTACTAAACCATGTACTTTTTCCTGATACTCTTTCTGGGATTCTTTTTCCTGCTCATCCAGCTTTATCAACCAGGCGGAAAGTAATCTGCTTACAATTGAAAACTTTGGAACCATATTTTCAGGGCTTTTAATATTCGGCCCAATCACATATATACCCCAAAAATCACCGTTCTTTTTATACAATGGTATATGTTCACAATTTCCAATTGTATGAGCTGAAACTCCATGTTCCTTAAAATCTTCGTCCCATTGCCTCTTCTTCTCAAGATTTTGCATCTGATTTTCGAAATCCTGAATAAACTGAGTTCTTTGTGCATCCCCTTTTCCCGGTTTAGCTCCACCGGATTTTTCCTGTAATAAATTTTCTGAAATAAGTTGACGTTTAATAAGTATTAAATGCTCTTTTTCCAATTTATATACAAAATGCACAGGAGCCTGGTATAACAAATCTATCCAGGTTATTATGTTCTGGAAAGTCGGGTTTTGCTTCCGGGACATATGTTCTGCAGAAAGAGCCCAAAACTCAAGCTCTTCTTCAGTTCCAAACGAATCTATCGCAAAGGCTTTTCCAAGCCTGCTTCCTATTAAATTTATATAGTCTTTTACGTCTTTACTCATAGGATGTCCTTAATATGCAGAGTAATAAAAATAGTCCAAATGTTTAAAAAATCTTTTACCGATTAATCCTGTAACAGCTGCAAATGTAATAGAGCCTGCTATTAAACCTACTACAGCATATTCAAATCCTATTACCCTGCTGCATATATAACCTGTTATAGCATTAACTGCTAATGCTGCAAGCATAGAATAAAGTACAAATTCCGGTCTGTTCATCGTGAAAAAGAATAATGAATTCAATAATCCGAAAACCAAAAACAAGTATCCAATGCTTCCCATCCAAAACACCTTAAAGGTTAGCGGGTTTGCAAAGAAATCCCTTATTTCCGGATAATCATCTTCAAATACTCTTAAAGCCTCTACACCATAATAAGTCAACACGATTGATATAATTCCAATAAAAAAGAGTAATACCAACTGTAACGAGTAAAAATTGCTGAAGTATAAATTGAACTTCTTAAGCTTATTAATTTCTGTTTTCTTTTGTGCCGGAATTATTCTGTGTGAGAACAAATGAATTATAAACTCCAGTAACGCTATTGTAAATATAAAGCTCAATAAAGCCCAGTCCATTCCTAATTCATAAGGAGTGTTGAACCAGATTATATATGGAGGAGGTGGTGGTCCTGCTGACCAAGCCAAAATTCTGTCCACAAAAAGAAACGTAAAATATCCAAACCCATACAAGAAATATCTGTATGTGTTATAATAACTTACCTCAAGGTTTGGAAGAGATTGCTTAAACAAACGCTGACGGTTTGCTCTGATCTTGTACTGATAAAAAACTAGTATATAGATTATTTGTGATCCTGTAGTAATTCCTATCCCCAGCCATTGTGATAAGTAAATACCCCACTCCAGCACTTCCATTCCAAAAGCTACAGCAATTGTACCTGCCAATATACTACCAAGAATGATTAGCTTTTGCTGAGAAGCGTAAAGAACAGCGGCGGATAACATCATACTTGAGATCAGGATAAAATAGGAAAGACCTATGGTAACCATTCTTTGAGGGTAAAAGGGGAGAATTACATTAATTATGAATGTGATGGCTGCTATTCCCAGAACAAGAGGTATGGCGAAATATAGAACTGCTTTAATGGCCTTCCAGCTTAAAAAATAGTTGTTTTCTCCCATATATTTTGAAACCAACCTGCCCAGTACCTGAATAAACCCTCCTGTGATTATGAAAGCTCCTATAGTTCCCATTGCAATCATTGTTGCCTGAGCTACATTAAAACGAAACCAGGCCCATAGTGCATATTCAAAAATAATAATTGCTGCAATCTGTGAGATCATCGGCATGGTAAAAAGTATACCCATACCAAAATGTTTGAAAAAGAGCTTAAAGCTTTCCCCTGCATCACCGAGTTTAAACTCCGACTCATTTTCTTCATCATATTTACTTTTTATATGCTTTTTAAGTCTTCGGTAAACTTCTTCAGCCAGGTCAAACACTCCCTCATAACCGTAATCAGTTTTAGCATCTACATCTCTTATCCCCAATGATTCTATAGTAGCTGCTACAGCCCAGACACTTAGAGGATTCCCAATAAGATCATAAACCTGCTGAGTCAAATCCTCAAAATCTGTCAGGTTTTCTTTTTGAGTAATAATATCTCTTTCCTCAGTTTGCACGTACAACCCTCTTAACTCTTAGATATTCAAGCAAATTTAACACTGACTCGGTCTTTATGTTATCCTTTAACGGATTTCTTGGCTTCGCTGCTAACTCTTTATAAGATTCCAGATAATTTTTAACTGATCTGTCTGTGGTAAAGTTAAGAAGCACTTTCTCGCGAGACTTATTCCCAAGTTCTATTCTAAGGTCTGTATCTTCCAATAATTTGATAACTCCATCGGCAATCTCTTGCGGAGAACGTGGCTTACAGAGAATCCCACATCCTTCTAATGCATCCTTAATTCCTCCTACATCAGTAGCTACTACAGGACGTCCACAACTCATTGATTCAATTACAGTGTACGGGAATCCTTCCGATATTGAGGTTAAAATTGAAATATCTCCTTCATTAAATATCATACTTGGATTGTTATGAAATCCCCCGAAAGTAAAATTATCTTCAAGATCTAATTCTTTGATCAACTCTCTACAGGTTTTCACATAATCTTCATCTACATCTAAACTACCGTATACTGTAAATTGTACGTTTGGAATCGTTTTCCGAACTACAGCACACGTTCGGATCATTGTCTCGATATCTTTTAACGGAAATACCTGAGCTACTGCTATAACTGTGGGTGTGCCTTCAGTTTTAGTTGGCTTAGGAGTAGGTTTGAAAAGATCTGTATCCACCCCATTATAGATGGGTAAAATATTTTCCTTTTTTGCTTCAAAGCGTTCTTCCCATTTCTGGTTGGCCGTAGTAACAGGAGAAATCTGATCTGCAGTATGATAAACCGCTCTTGTTATCATTGTAGAGAGGTCTACCAGCATTTTTTTGGAAAAGAAAGTCATGTCTGACCGACCGACATTGATAAGACGTTCACGCATATACACTCCGTGATCTGTTACCATACTGGGAATTCCGTATTCATACTTTGCTGCTATTGAAGCTAAAGCAGGAAACCCTGCTAATGTTGAATGAGAAATATTTACTTTCTTAGGGATTGGTGATGCAACCGGCATTAAAAAATGATAGAGCCATCTCATACCAAAAGTCATATCAATTACTTTGGGTGTATCACCCAACTCAGGATCATAGTTTTCAACATACTTTTCATGAAGCGAATCCTTGAAAACCAACCAAAGCATGGGTTCTTTCATGGTTATTTTATAATCGTAATATTGAAAAAATTTCCAAAAACCGTATATAATATCACTGATCTTATCAACATCCTGAAATGGATCATTAAGACATTGAATAAAGTCTTTGAATAGAGGCAGAAAGCGTTCCTTTACAACTTCTTTAGTAGTTCTTGCTTTTTTTTCAATTTGAGATGAAAACGGAATGGTTTTATCAAAATAGTGTACCGGTTCTTCAACTCCCCAAAGTGGAATATGAATAATATCAGTTATATTCTTAGGTAGTTTATAGCGGGGCTCCACAAACGGATTTCCAGTTATTGCCATCAGATGAAAATCAACTTCTTCCTGCAATTCTGTACATAATATATGAGCCCATGTACTTACACCTCCACCGCTATATGGGTATGACCCCTCAGTCTCAAATAATACAACCGGTTTAACTTCTTCCATGGTTAAGCATCTTCAACTAAAAGTTCACGGAAAAGATCATCATACTCCTTAAAAATAGAAGTCCAGGTGTGATTGAACGCCACCAGGTCATATTTACTTTCGGTTAATGCATTGAATTTTGCTTGATCCTCCCATAAACGACTTACCTGATTAACAAAAGTGCTCGTACTGGTTCCTGTGGGAACTACAAAACCAAATTCAGAAGTCAGATCTCCAACTTCCCAACCAATTGGTAAAGCTTTATTTGAAAGTGCTTCAAACATAACTAAAGGCTGAGATTCATTATGACTTGTAATACATAACATATCAAACTGATGCAGATACTTATGAGCCGGCTCATTCCATATCATAGTAACTTCAGGATGTTTTTTTGCCAGGGCTCTGACTTCCTTTTCAAGCTCTTTTTCATTTGCATCGCTAAGCATCATAATAAAGCTTACCTTAAATGAACTTCGCCCAAACACCTCCACAATTTCAAAGAACATTTTCGGGTTTTTCATTTCTGCACACCGCCCTATCCATCCAATAACCGGAACTTCCTTTCTGATCTTGTTCGGAGTTAGCAGATCAACCGGGACTCCATTTGGGATATATTTGGGTGAATCTGCTCCAAATTCTTTCTGATAAGGAATATTAACTCTTGAAACCGAGACCACCTCTTCTGATGAAGAATAGACTTCAGATGCAATTTCTTTAAAAATATCTACTATTTCTGATTTTGCTTCAAAGGTATCCGGTATTTGATAGCCGCATTCCAAAGCCACTGCTCCTTTCTCTACCTCTTTCCAGTATAAGGCGTGTTCAGTTAGTACAAGCGGGGCATTAAAAACATTTGATAAACGGATACCTAACCATCCTGCAAAGCCTGTATTTGTAACGTGAATAGCTTGGTAATCAAAAACCGGAACTGACTCTATGATAGATTGAAACCAGGTATCTTTTACTGTATCCCAATCAGATTTCAAAGTTGGTGGAGGTACACGGGTAAATGATTTAACGTTTTCGGTAACAGGATAAAGAGCATTGTAGGGATCCAGTTGTTGAAACTCATCGGTAGCAACCTGAAGTATATGGAAGTCATATCCATTTAGTTCTTTCAAGTATTGATATACCCATTCACTAACTCCTCCTCTGTACCAGGGGTATGTTCCTTCAATTATCAATAAAACAGAAGTGCTTCTAAATTTCATTTATTTTTTTGGTAAAGCCTCCAAAGTATTGCTCCGGTTTGGGTTACTAATCTGGATATTAGTTCATATTCTTTGCTTGAAAATAATTTGGATCGCTTAATGATTAACATTCCGAAAAGCTGTGATTCAGTTGGTGCACTCAGATTATTCATAAGCATTGCTTTTTCATTTGCTGAAAATAACGGAACCCCTATTTCTGCAGGCATTTCATTCCGGGATGAAAAGTCCATAAAACAACCAAACTCTTCGTTATAAATATGATTACTTAAATAAGATTCTTTTTTAGTGTTTAAGTGATCAAAAGAGTTAGAATTTTGAAAGGTAGAGAAATCTTCATCTGATGGCTTAATATCTCCATGAACGATAAGTGATGTGGGATTTCCATCTTCCATCACAAAGAACGTTAAAAGATCACTGTTAAGAATATCAGATAAATATGAGCAAAAAGTTTCAGCAGTATCTGTAAAAGAACCTTTTATTGCTGACTCCATTAGTTTCATTACTAACTTATTCTTGCTTTTCTCAAGATCCTCATCTAATCCTTTTACATTGACATCGGTCAGGATTTTCATTCTAACCAATTCAACTACCCCTTCCCGATCAGTGTTGAAGCGTTCTTTTTTGATGAAATCTACAGCTCCGAGATCTAATGCCTTTTGCTCCTTCTCTACGGTTGGCAGATTCGTCATTATAAGTACCGGTATCTTACTCTTCTCTTTATCATCCCGAATCGATTCCAATAGCTCCAACCCAGACAGTCCGGGCATGTGAATATCTGACAGAATCAAATTAACCGGTGTCTCGGAAAGTATGTTTATAGCCTCCTGAGAATCTCTTGCGTTAACAAGTTGAAACTCTTTACCAAGTAAACTCTTAGCCATGATGTGAATTGGTTCATCATCATCTATTACTAAAATTGTATGCGACATATTTATTGTAAATTTCCCAGTGGTAGTTCTATAAAAAAAGTTGTTCCGCTATTTTCTTGTGACTCTACCCAAATCTTTCCTTCATGAGCATCGACATAAGATTGAACATCTTCAAGACCAAGTCCGGCTCCCAAAATACCCCCGGAGTTAGAAACTTGTTCTTTATTAGATGATATTAAAAAATTTGGTAGCATTGTATTAGGAATTCCTATACCTGTGTCTCTTATTTTTATTAAAAATGTCTTATCTGCAGATGGTAGGAATTCAACCTTTACTTCACCATCCACAAGGGTAAACTTAACCGCATTTGAAACCAGTGTATTTAAGACATAGCGAATTTTCTCTTTATCTACATTCGCCGATAATTCATTCTGAAAAGTATTAAGACTAAGATCTATTTTTTTAAGTGCTGCCTTTGGCTTATTAGCCTTAATTACCTGATTTGCCAATTCAACAATGTCTGTTTCTTCTAAATTTAATCCTTCAACACCATTTTCAATCACTTCCTTATCTAAAACCTCTTTGACAAGATCTAATAATTTTTCACTACTGGTTTTAATCAAACCAAGCATTTCTTTCTTTTCTTCGTCCTCAAGTTCATCATCTTCTAATAGTATTGTAACCAAACCCATAATTCCAGAAATGGGGTTCTTGAAGTCATGGCTCAACATTCTCATTAACTTGTGCTTCTTTTGATTAGCTTCACTTAATTCAACTTCTCTTTGTTTTAAAATTCTGAGTTGTTCTTCCCTTTCTTCTTTAAGTACTTTAAGCATTAAATGATTTCGAACTCTGATAATTAGTTCATCTCTGTCAAAAGGTTTATTGATAAAATCAACCCCTCCCGCTTCAAATGCTTTTACCTTATCGACCGATTCATTTGAGCTACTTAAAAAAATAATCGGAATATCCTCAAACTCAGAAACTCTTAAAGCCTTTCCTACTTCCAAACCTGACATTTTGGGCATCATTATATCCAAAAGTATGATATCCGGATTAACTTCTTTTATTTTCTTTAACGCTTCATCACCATCGTAACTTTTCTCTACGTGAAACCCCTCACTCTCTAAAACATGAGACAGTAGTATTACATTGGGCTTTGAATCATCCACTACCAGAATCAAAAAATCTAATGGATTTACTTCATTTTGAGCCATGAATTCTAATTTTTTTCTTAAGAATTTGTATTATTTTAAAAAACGTAAAATAAATTGAAACTATTCAATCTCTTTTGCGTCATATATACAGTTTAATAAGACAATGTACATAGATTAACGTCTTAAAATGCATTTTTTAAAACACTCATTTATCTTTCTTTTCACTCTTACTCTCAGCAGTACGTTGTTTGCCAATGGAACTGAGCCGGTAAATGATAAACCTGCTTTATTTGAAATCGAAGATAAATATAATGAAGTTAAACTATGCCTTACTAAGACTTCTGTATACATGGTTATGAAAGGTTCAGTTAAAGATTATATGAATCAGGAAATTGTTCATCGCCATAGCATAGAAGCTAGTCAATTCATAGATTCTCAAGGTCATTTTCTTTTAGGCGATGTTATTCTGCTGAGCTCAAAAAAACTGGAATATTCATTTGATGACATAGAAAATATTTCATTCGAAAATGGAGAACTTACTTTCAGTTATGATAAAGTCCAATCCTTTGTTTTTTCTGATATTTTAGGAACAGACGGAAATTCCGCCCTCCAAAACTTTTATGTAGAAGATCTCGAAAAGTTCTACCTGAACTATAAAAAGATTGTCTCTTAATCCATTCTTTTTTGTAACGTAAAGTACTCCTTAATCCTCTTTTAAGAAAAAGGACAAATCAAGGAGACGAAATGGTTAAGTATTTATTTCTATGTGTAGTAATTGGATTATCGATAATGGCATGGTCGGAAATTCCAATTAAAAGAGGCCCCGGAATTACAGCTGATAAAGCACCGGTAATTAATAAATTAATCGACAACAAAGACATTACTTTTAACGGAAACACTTTTTCTCCTCATAAAAAAATCGAAGCTACTGTTCGTGTACTTGAGAAGTCTCGATACTTTTTTGATAACATGTCTGAATTTTCATCCTACGATATCCTGGTTGGCTGGGGAGAAGTTTCAGACCAGAAAAATGTGGATTATATTAATTTTAAATTAAAAGACCGTTCCTTTACATATAATAAGATAAGACTTCCTCTAAAGCCTGATAAAATAAGTAATCAAACATTACTTTGGCATGCAGTACCTTCTACAGAAGATATAAAAAGCAGCCTTTTTAGTTTAAGAGAGGGGCACATTATTCAGATATCCGGATTTATCGTGAATGTAGCTACCAAAGAAGGCTTGCATTGGAATTCTGCCTCCACACCTTCTCAGGTAAGCAAATCCGCTAACCAACATGATATACTTTGGATAACTTCTCTTTCAAAAAAATAAAAAGAACCACTGTCACTTTTTTGAATTAACAGCTACCTTATTTGAAAAAATTGAATGAGTTGGCTTAAAGATTCGATCTTGGATTTGGTGTTCATGGGAGTAATTGTTTCAACAATTTTCTTACCTAGTGATACATCATTTATATTAATATGGGCATACACAGCACTGCTATTATTAAGTAAAGTACTTGCTATTTTTATGCCTTCTCTCCAAAAAAGAGCGGCAAAAACAAATACCCCTGATTGGATTTATCATATAATCTATGCCGTATCTCTAGGAGCACTTATTTTTATCAATAAATGGTATTTAGCGAGTGCCTGGGCTTTAATCTGGGTTATTTCAATTCTTCTTACTAAACAGAATAAATCGTCTTGAGTCACTTTTATAAATCCGTTCTGTTGCTGATTATTCTTCTTCCAACATGCAACATAGCTACCGCTCAGAAAAAGTTAATAAATCAACCTATACAATTCAGGGCTTGGACTGGGTATTCATTTACTTCTGTTTTTTTACTTGGAAAAACTAAAAATGCGACATCTTCAATTCTGGGAATTGGATTTCGAAAACCCATCAGGGCTTTTCCTGATAACGCACGGCTTTACTACACAGCAGACCTTATCCCTCTTCTTCATTATGATTACCCAAAAAGAGACAGGAATGATGAGTTTTTTAATGGGAAAGGGATAGGATTTTCACCCGTTGGTTTTCTATTTGAAAAAGAAATCAACTCTGTTTTTTCATACCAGATTGGAGTCTCAGGTTCATTTATTTTAATGAATACAACATTCCCAACTGATAAAGGAACAAAGCTTAATTATACTTTTGATCCTTCATTTACTTTTAACACACATTTTTCAAATAAAGTAAGTCTGGCGGCTGGTTATAAATTTCATCATATTTCAAATGCTCAAACCGGAAGTGAAAATCCGGGTCTCGATTCAAACTTTCTATTTCTTAGCCTTATAATTAAATAACATCCCATGAAAGCAACGATTAAAACCAATAAAGGAGACATTAATCTTAACCTTTATCCTAATAAAACCCCTAAAACAGTAGCTAATTTTGTAAACCTTGCACAACGAGGGTATTACGATAATCTATCCTTTCACCGTGTTATTGATAATTTTATGATACAGGGTGGTTGCCCGAATGGAGATGGCAGAGGTGGTCCCGGATATTCCTTTGAAGATGAGTTTGATCAGGAACTAAAACACGATTCACCAGGAATACTTTCAATGGCAAACGCCGGTCCCGGGACTAATGGAAGCCAGTTTTTTATAACACACATAGAAACACCCTGGCTAGACGGTAAGCATTCAGTGTTTGGTAAGATCATATCTGAGAGCGATCAAAAAGTTGTAAATGCTATTTCACAGGGTGATAAAATTGAAAATGTTTCCATTGAAGGAGACATCGATTCGTTACTTTCAGGTGTGGACGAAATTCTTATGTGGAACGAGGTGCTTGACGAAAAGTTTTCAAGCTAAGACATATTGATCAGATATTTTAATTCATAAAAGTAACATTTCCTGATTATTTTCGTACTCGGGTTCGAACTAAAAATCGAACCCGATTATGAAAAACAATCTTGCTCTTCCAATCTCAGCCATATTACTGTTTACTTTTTTCGCAAGCTCATTACAAGCGCAAAGATTTGAAAACCGGTATGGGGATCTCAAATACAGAAAATGGAGAATAACTTTAATTAATCCGGTTGGTACAAATGGTATCGCTGCTCCAAACTATACAGCTAAATACTCAATCAATCTTTTAGGAGGGTATCACGGAGCATTAAACGGCTTGGAAATAGGATCTCTTTATAACTATAACAAAGAATATACGTCCGGCTTTCAAATTGCCGGTTTAGTAAACGCAACAGGTGGTTATGCAGAGGGAGTTGGCATTGCAGGACTCGTTAATTATGCCGGTGAAGATCTTTCAGGAATACAAATAGCAGGTCTGGGAAATATTAGTAAAAATGATCTTGAGGGTATACAGGTCGGAGGTGCACTTAATTATGCCAAGGGCAATCTTTCAGGTTTGCAAGGCTCTTTTGGTGCAAACATTGCCAGTGGTAATGTAGAAGGAGCACAAATTTCAGGGCTTCTGAATGTTTCTCAACAAACAATGAGTGGGTTACAAATTACCGGCGGAGGTAATATTGGCTTAGAAAATATGGAAGGTCTGATGATTTCAGGAATATTCAATGCTGCAAAAGGAGATGCAAGCGGATTGTTTATAACAGGTGGTGGAAATGTTGCCTCTGATAATATGGAAGGATTGATGATTTCTACATTATTTAATGTTTCATCAGAATACTCAAGTGGTTTAATGATCACCGGCGGTCTTAATTATTCCAGATACCAGGAAGGGTTAATGATCTCAGCCGGGGCTAATATCACTCAGGAAATGGAAGGCGCTCAATTCGGAGGTTTTCTAAACTACGCCACTACTGCTACCGGAGTACAAGTAGGAATTATAAATGTTGCACGAGACTTCGAAGGTGCTTCTGTAGGTTTTCTGAGTCTTTACGGAAATGGACGTAAAAATCTTGACATCCGTTATTCCGACGCAGGTTTTACTGATATTGGAATAACAACGGGTACACACAGAGTTTATAATACGGCAATTTTTGGTTATAACACCTCTCTTGACAGAAACGTTTATCGCTTTGGACTTGGAGTTGGTTTGGAAAAAAATATCAATGATTCTTTCAGAAAAATTGAAAGTGAGCAATTATTTGTAAATCAGGAGTTTACAGTACTGCATCATTTTGAAGAAAGCTGGAGCAAAAAAACCAATTTGATCTTTTCATATAAATATATGGTTGGTAACCGTTTTAATTCCGGTTTATCAATTTATGGCGGCCCAAGTTACAATATTCAGGTTACGAGAGTAAATTCAGCAAGTGATTATACCTGGTACAGTTTATGGAGCCCGGAATGGAAAGGCAGAAAGTATCGTATGTGGGTTGGGTTTACGGTAGGCGTCAGGTTCTTCAAACAAAAAAATCTTCCTCTTCTCAACGAATATGATTTTGAGTACGGCTGGGATTGATCATATGTTATAAATCTGTGAAACAATTCAGTTCGTATTATTGTTATGTTAAATGAAAATTAACACAGACAATAATTATGAAAACGTTAGCAATTTTTGTTTCAATAGCTCTCATTGGTATTTTTCTGATAGCAACGCATTCTGATAAAGGAATTGAAGAGCATAACCACACAGAAGACGTTATGATATCCAAATCCCAGCCTGATCCTGAGAAGAAATACCCTTATCAAAAAACTGAAGCAGAGTGGAAAGAAATTCTGACTGCTAAGGAATTTAAGATACTACGTGGAAAAGGGACCGAAGCTCCTTGGTTTAACGAATACAATGATAATAAAAAAGAAGGCCTTTATGTATGTGCGGGATGTGGACAAAAATTATATAGTTCCGAGCATAAATATAACAGCCGAACGGGATGGCCGAGCTTTTGGAAACCAATTGCAGATTCTTTAGTTGCAGAAGAAGTAGATAAAAGTTACTTCATGACCCGAACTGAAATTGTTTGTTCAAATTGCGGTGGTCATTTAGGTCATGTTTTTGATGATGGTCCTGAACCAACTGGTTTACGATACTGCATGAATTCAGCTGCAATGGATTTTATTCCCAAAAAAGAGACAGTTAATAAAGAGCAATAGCTCTGGATCATATTTTTAATTATACTCAAGGCGAGCTTATATTTTAGGCTCGCTTTTTTTATATAAAAAAATTTCAAAACATGACAGAACAGGCAAAAACTCTATTAGAAGCCAGCTTTAATCCAAAGATTAAATCATATCTCTTATGGTATGGTGTTCTGATGTGTTTGGTAATGATATTTACAATTCCGTTTATACCGCTTTGGTTGATTTTCGCCTCCTACTTTGTAAATAAATACTTTGAAAGACTTCATTGCGAGCTAACAACCCGATCATTAAAATTTAACAAGGGATATATTTTCAGAACTGAGAAAACTATTCCATTGGATAAGATCCAGGATCTTACCTTTAAAGAAGGTCCTCTTTTGAAGGCTTTCGGTTTAAGTATCCTTCAAATTGAGACGGCAGGAAGTTCAGCTTCCGCATCAGCAGATCTGTCTTTGATAGGAATTGTTAATGCTTCTGAATTCAGAGACAAAGTACTCGACCAAAGAGATATTGTGACCGAAAACGCTTCACCTTCAGTTGCAACTAACTCGGATAACGCTGAAAATGTGCTCGAAGTTTTGAAAGATATCAGAGCTTCTCTGGAAAGGATTGAAAAGTCCAGATAAATAGTAGATCAACCGCCACTTTGATGTAAGCGAATGATATCGGAATAGTTCATATCATCTAAAAGATCTCTTTGGTAGAGACCTTGCAGAAATCCTTCAGACACACCTGATGTGTATAAACCTATGATCCCTGAATAATTTACTTCATCCAGATAGTCTATATCTTCTAAAGTAGACAAATAGCTTTCAGGTACTCCTGAAGTATATAAACCAATGATTCCGGAGTAATTAACCTCATCCAGGTAATCTATATTTTCTAAATGCTCAATATAACTGATAGGCACACCGCTAGTATATAAACCGATGATTCCGGAATAATTTACTTCGTCCAGGTAATCCAGATCTTCAAGCCCATTTATATAATCACTGGTTATTCCGTTGCTGTTAAGAGCAATTACACTGGAATAATTTAGCTCATCCAAATAATTAACATCATCCAGTGCTTCAAGATAATCGATGGACACCCCACTGTTGTACATAGTTGTAATTTGGGAAGTTGACGGATCACTTCTAAAATCCAATTGTCTTACCCTGTCCAGATAGTCAAGCTGGGGTATACTCATTACATCTGAATTGGAAGTTTGACCAACAGACTGTGTCTCCTCACGTTCAAACAAATTGGTTATAGAGGTTCCGATACCGTAAGCTGCTTTCATTGGACTCCAATCAAAGTGCCATAAAACCGCAACTAAAATAAATATTCCTACAGCCCAGGTGTTTCTTCTGGAAAAAATATCTTCCGGGTCTGATGGTTTTCTCTTTTCTTTGGGGGTTTCTTCGCTATAAAAATCGGAGAAATCTTTTTCCTCATCCCCTGAGTCAAGATCGTTTGTAAGTCTGTTTTTATCTCTTTGTCTGCTCATGTCTCTTAGTCAAAAGCTATTTCAGGAAAGTACTAAATCAAATCATAAGTTTTTATTCTTTTCTTCTATCCATTTACTCATGAATTTATAGCTTTGGAGAGTATTATGAAGCAGTATGGATCCAATAAAATTTCTTTTTCTGTGATCCTGAAGATTGTCACTTGCAGATACTATTTTTTCTTTAAGATTTAGTCTGTGTTCTTTTTTATTAAATAACTGATTATAAATCTTAAATCCTGTTTTTTGAGCTTCAACCCATCGTGGCTTATTGGAGTATAGCAGAACTGCTTTTTGAGCAATCTCTTCTGCACTTTCTGAAACCTCCCCACCCCATCTGTCACTTGTTTTCATCCCTTCAGTTCCGATTTTTGTGGTAACTGATGGAGTTCCGTAATGCATTGCATCAGCTAATTTCCCTTTCAAACCGGCTCCAAAACGCAACGGTGCCAGTAAAACTCTTGAATATTTAAATACATCCTCCGCATTGTTAGCTCTCCCCTTTAGCAGGAACCCCTCACTCTCATTATGAAGCTGCTCTACTTTTGAAGAAGCATATGCTCCATAAATATGCAGTTCTGCATCGGGTAATTCCTTTCTGATGAGTTTCCAGATATCTTCTTTCAAAAACCTAACGGCATCCCAATTCGGTTCATGCAAAAAATTACCAATAGATATAAAATGCTTCCTCTCTTCAAATTCCGGAATATCAGAAAGATGACCAGTATCTAATTCTTCAAACATAAAAGGAACGTAGTGCAAAATTTCTGCGTCAATGTTGAAAAAATCTGTAAGCAGTTCATATTCAAATTTTGAAATGATCAACGAAATATCACAACGATAAATAGCTGCGATTTCTCTGCGAGCTTCATTCGAATATAAATCCTCAAGTTTGAAGTCATTGCCATTTTTCAAAGCTTTGTGCCGGGCGTATCTCAAACAATGTAAATCTTCGGTATCAAGTATTTTCAATGCATCAGGGCAATGCTCAGTTACCCGCCATCCAAATTGTTCTTCAGTCATAAACCGATCAAAAAGTACAATATGAGGGTTCAGATTCTTTAATAATTCATCAAAACCTGAATCATTGATCTTAATGTTTACAGGGTTAATTCCATATTTGGTCAGATCTTCAGAAAACTCCAGATTAGATGCAGAACAAGCGAATGTTATTTCAAATTTATTTACCAAAAAGAAGTCTAATAATTGCATCATTCGGGTTCCGGCTGCTGAAGATTCGGGCTCCGGCCATACTGTTCCGATTATTAGTAATCTTTGATTTGCGAACATTTACACACTATAATTTTGAAAATCGCTAAAAGGTACGATTATCAGCTATGAATTTTAGAAAGACTACACTTTATTTTTCAATATTCATTTTAGGTATTATTCTGTTTGACGCTCTTCAGCAACAGTATTACCTATCCACATATGATATTGTAGAAGGTGGTTCAAATATTGCTTTCTCTACCCTTTTTATAAATCATTTTATCCGATGGATAGCTTGGGGTGTTTGTGGGATTCCTTTGTTTATTGTCTCCTGGAAACAATTTTCGAGGTCAAGTCTACAAATTTCATCGTCCGGTTGGATAGTCATATTATCTGTTGGGGTTACAGGATGGTTCTTTTCGATCTTACTAATTAGTCTTATTGCTATGCTATCATATGATGAAAGCTTGTCAATCTCTGAACTAATATCAACAGCTGAGTTCTTTGTTTTCCAGAAAGGGATAACTTTTCTATTTGCGTATTGTGTGCTGGTATTAACTTTATACAGCAGTTCCAAAAACTTAGTTATAGACGCTCAATGGATTGAGATCAAAGATTTGAAATCTAATACTGAAATCAGCAGCGAAATCTCTCCTGATCCTCAAATAAGCATAAAAATAGGAAACAGACTCAAGTTAATCCCTTTGAATGAAGTTACCTGGATAGAAGCAGATGATTACTGTGTAAAAATACATACAGAGCATAAAGCTTACTCAATGAGACAAAGCATGAAATCTCTGGAAGAACAACTAGCGTCGTATCGTTTTATTCGAGTTCACCGAGGAGCTTTGCTAAACCTAGGATATCTGGATCATGTTGACTTCGAATCTTCACTTATAAAATTACAAGACTCCTCAGAACTGCCTCTGTCAAAGTCAGGAGCTCAGGTACTTCGCAAGGCATTGAAAGCAAGTTCTATTTAATTGCCTGCAAACACAGGTGGGTTTACTGCATCATCTGGATTTGAATAAAATTTGATGGTTTATTTAAAATAAAAAACCATGAAAAAAATCATTTTCACTATCCTATTCATCAGCATTGCAGTACCAACATTTGCTCAATACGAATATGAGCCAAATAAAGAATATCCTTATGGAAAGCTAAATCCTGCTGCATTTCCTGAAACCGGCAATTTTGCCCCTTTAGTTGGGGTTAGTGAATGTGTTTCACAAAACAGAGATCCTGATGGCTCATGGAATGAAGAGGTTAAAATGCTTTGGAAATGGAAATACATAATGAACGGAATGGCAGTTCAGGACGAAACGCTAAAAGAAGATGGGTTACATTCCGGAAGTATTCGCCAGTTTAATGCTGACAGCAGTAAATGGTATGTACACTATTACTCCTCAGTGCCGGCATCACCGGCGTTAAGCACATGGGAAGGCACTAAGACTGATGAAACCAAGATCGTGCTTTACAGACGTCAGGCAGCGCCAAACGGAACTGATGGCTATTACCGTCTGACATTCTACGAAATTAGTTATGAAAGTTTTAAATGGATCGGTGAATGGGTAAATCTCGGAGAAACGTTTTCATTTCCAACATGGAAGATTTCTTGTACTAAAGAAAAGTAGATTATGAAATTTGCTTAATCATTTTATCTTGAACAGTCATTCATCAACTAGATCAAAGAGTTTAAGATGAAACATTCAGGATCCATTGTAATCAACAAACCTTTAGAATTAGTAGCCAGGCTTTTTGCTGATCCTGCTAACCTGAAAGAATATCAGGATGGTTTTGACAGGAAAGAGCTCATCAGCGGAGAAGAAGGCAAAAATGGAGCCGTTTCCAAAATGTATTACGATGACGGAAAGAGAAAAATGGAGCTTACCGAAACCATAACTTCGAACAACCTACCTCACTCATTTGAGGCGTTCTATCATCACAAACACATGGACAATACCATGAAATGCAACTTTACAGCTTTAGATGTAAACAGCACCAGATATGATTATGAATTTGAGTACACTCGTATTGACTGGGTGATGCCAAAACTGATGGCTGTTCTGTTTCCGGGAATGTATCGCAAACATGGTGATAAATGGATGCAACAATTCAAAGAATTCGTTGAAGCAAATGAATAATTGGGAAGAACGACTTAAACTTTATGATGAACTGGTTGCAAAATGCTCCCGATTTGAACGCAAAGGCAAAACCATGCCCTATACCTCTGCCAATGGTTATATGTTTTCACAGATGAATAAATCCGGTGAAATTGGTATTCGTTTTTCCAAAGAAGTTCAAAAAAAGTATCTGGAAGAATTTAATACTACCCTCTACAGATCGTATGGATCGGTAATGCAGGGCTACATTTTAATTCCTGATGAAATGTTGGAAGATTTGAATCACGTTGCAAAACTACTTGATGAGAGCTATGACTACGTGATGGGTTTAGAGCCTAAGTAAGTGTAACCTTTTTGGAATAGCATATTGAAGGGAGATTTAATTGTTTGAATTAAATATTTCTCTTAGCATCAGGAATGAATTTCAATCCACCAATAAAATCCAGATCAGACAAAGAGTTATTCGAAATAACTTCCAACACCGAAGAATGGGATAACGAAGCGGTCTTAATTGCAAAAAAGGAGTTACTCAAGAGAGGATATTCTAGTAGAAAAATTGAACACGATGAAGCCATAAGTTCTAAGAGCAAAGAAAAAATAAAAACGTTAAAGAGATCAAAAGGACTTTCAAAAAGAGAACTCATAATTCTGATAGTATGTGCTCCTTATATATTTATTTCCATGTTTAGCACATTCCTCCCACGTATTGGAAAAACTGTGATGGAACTGGAAAACGAGGGTTTTCATAAGCTGAAATGGCAACGATTAACTGTTCTAACGCTGGCTAATGCGCTCTGGTTTTTTGTCCTTTCTGTTTGGCTGAAACTCTTTTAGGTTTTATAGTGAATCTTCTAAAGTCATTCTGAGGATACTTCCGAAGAATCTTATCGATGTGAGGGCTATTGGTCCTGACTGAAACGAAATCTTACGCAACGACCAAATCACATTCCTTAACACAATAAAAGCCTTTCCGACTGCATGATCCTTCGCAAGTATGCTCAGGATGACTTTCCGCTTACTAATTATTTTAAACTTTATTTGTAAGGAATTGATATTGAAACGGTCTTACTCTTCAAATGAGTCAATTCTATGTTTACATAACAACCAATCCTTCCAGAACGGTATTATATACCGGAGTAACTAATAATCCTGAACGAAGATTGATTGAACATTATAAAAGCAAAGGAAAACCCGATTCTTTCGCCGGCAAATATCATTGTTACCATTTGCTCTATCTTGAAACTTTTCCGACCTCGCATGAAGCCATACAAGCCGAGAAATACATAAAAGGTAAAAGCAGAAAGAAAAAGGAACAGATCATCAGAGATAAAAACCCTTCTTTTGCGTTTCTGAATAGAAAACTATTAGGCTACTGGCCTCCTAAATATGGGATTTAGTTTTTTTTAACTAATTCACTACCACACTTGCTATGATTAGTCATTCTGAGGATACTTCCGAAGAATCTTATCGATGCAAGGGCTATTGGTCCTGACTGAAACGAAATCTTAACCCAACGTCATATCCCATTCCTTAACACAATAAAAGCCTTTCCGACTGCAGGATCCTTCGCAAGTATGCTCAGGATGACTTGGTTTGGATGATCATCTCCACTGTCTATGCCGGGCGGCAGGCTTCGAAGGGAGATTTACTTCTATGAACTTGCAACCTCTGCTATGTCAATGCAACGTTCTAGCTCTTCAATTCTGTCATTCTGAGGATACCTCCGAAGAATCTTATCGGTGTTAGGATTATTGGTTCTGACTGAAACGAAATCTTAACCAACGATCAAATCCCATTCCTAATCACAGTAAAAGCCTTTCCGACTGCACGATCCTTCTCAAGTATGCTCAGGATGACTTGGTTTGAATGATCGTCTCTATCTCCGAGGGAAGATTTTTATCAAAGAAAATCAAAAACATCAGCGTAATCAGTGATCCTACATGTTTCTTCTATACTGCCCGCCAACCTCATATAAAGCATGAGAAATCTGTCCCAGCGAAGCCACTTTTACCGTTTCCATGAGTTCCTCGAATAGGTTACCATTATTTCTGGCAACTTCTTTCAAGCGTTCAATAGCTTCGGCATTGCGATCTTCATTGCGCTTCCAGAAAGCTTCTAAGTTATCGATCTGTTGTTTTTTCTCTTCTTCAGTAGAACGAATGAGCTCGATTGGCTTTTGCTCTTCTTCTCCGGCTCCTTCTTTCAGGAAGGTATTAACACCGATAATCGGAAGTTCGCCGGTATGTTTCTTGGTTTCATAGTACAAGCTTTCATCCTGGATCTTTCCGCGCTGATACATGCTTTCCATCGCGCCCAGAACTCCACCACGTTCCGTGATTCTGTCAAACTCGGTAAGTATGGCTTCCTCCACAAGATCGGTCAGTTCAGAAATGAAGTATGAACCCTGATTGATATTCTCGTTCTTAGCGGTTCCCATTTCTTTATTGATGATCATTTGAATGGCTAATGCACGACGCACAGACTCTTCAGTAGGAGTTGTAATTGCTTCATCGTAAGCGTTGGTGTGCAATGAATTACAATTATCATAAATTGCTAATAATGCTTGTAATGTAGTTCGGATATCATTGAATTGAATCTCTTGTGCATGCAACGAACGACCACTTGTTTGAATATGATATTTCAACTTCTGAGAACGATCGTTTGCTTCGTACTTCTTTCTCATTGCTACCGCCCAAATACGACGCGCTACACGTCCGATAACCGCATATTCAGGATCTAATCCATTACTAAAGAAGAACGACAGGTTATGAGCAAAATCATCAATATTTAATCCACGCGCTAAGTAGTATTCTACATAAGTAAATCCGTTTGCCAATGTAAGAGCAGCCTGAGTTACGGGATTAGCTCCTGCTTCCGCGATATGGTATCCCGAAATAGAAACAGAGTAGTAATTACGAACTTTATGCTCCGTAAAGTATTCCTGTATGTCTCCCATCATTTTAAGAGCAAATTCAGTAGAAAAAATACAGGTATTCTGCGCCTGATCTTCTTTAAGAATATCAGCCTGAACCGTTCCACGAACTGACGAAAGTGTTTTTTCTTTGATCTGATTATAGGCTTCAGCGTCAATAACTTCGTCGCCGGTCATTCCAAGTAAACCTAAACCGAACTCATCGTTCCCTGCAGGGATTTCATTTGAATATTTCGGAACCGGTAATCCAAGCTTCTCATACTTCGCTTTAACATCCTTAATTGCTTGCTCCCACTTTCCTTCCGCTTTCAGGTACCTCTCCACTTCCTGGTCGATAGCAGTGTTCATAAACATAGCTAATATCATGGGAGCAGGACCATTGATAGTCATTGATACAGAAGTAGTTGGCTTGGTTAGCTCAAATCCGGAATAAAGTTTTTTCATGTCATCCAGCGTACAAATACTTACTCCTGAATTACCGATTTTTCCATAAATATCCGGACGATATCCGGGATCTTCACCGTATAAAGTAACCGAATCAAATGCAGTGGAAAGTCGCGCTGCCTCAAGTCCTTCGCTTACAAAATGGAATCGCTTGTTGGTTCGCTCCGGAGTTCCTTCACCTGCAAACATTCTGGTTGGGTCTTCTCCTTCGCGCTTAAATGGAAAAACACCGGCGGTATATGGAAAATAACCGGGAAGGTTTTCTTTCAAAGCAAATTTCAACCTCTCTCCTTCGTGTTTGGTATTCGGCATTGCAACACGGGGAATTTTCAATCCACTTAAAGACTCCCGATACAATTCATTTTTGATCACACGATCACGGATCTTTACATCAAACGTATCTTGTTTGTATCGTTCATACAGATCGTCCCATCCGTCTAATATTTTCTTAGGAGCAACATCAAGTTTAGAAATCCAGTGCTCTTTCATCTTAGAAAGATCATTTTCTAATACTTCTTTATTATCTGGCTTCCAGTTACTTAACTGATTCAGTGTACCTTTAACCTCAGATAATCTGGAGGCAATTTCAGATTGTTGCTCTGCCCATTCATGGTAGTTTCTTATCGTCTCTGAAATCTCACTTAAATAACGAACTCTCTTTCCGGGAATGATCGCCTGAGCCTGAATATCTTCCGCAGGAGAAGCATCTGTATAGAGCTTTGGCTCCCATTCAAAACTGTATCTTTCGTTGATCTTTTCAACAATAGCAGCAAACAGATTGTTAACTCCTTTATCATTGAACTGAGCAGCTATGGTTGGATACACCGGCATATCTTCGGGTTTTGCATGCCATTCGCCACGATTCCGAATCATTTGCTTACGAATGTCTCTGTAAGCATCTAAAGAACCTTTCTTTTCAAATTTGTTTAACACCACTATTTCAGCGAGATCTAACATATTGATCTTCTCTAGCTGCGTGGCTGCTCCATATTCGCTGGTCATTACATAGATCGGTATATCTGATATATCTACGATTTCAGTTCCGCTTTGACCAATTCCGCTGGTTTCTACAATGATCAGGTCAAAACCGGCTTGCTTATAAAGCTCAATTGCTCCCGTAAGTGCCGCACTCGTGCTTCTGTTCGACGCCCTGGTAGCCAGACTTCGCATATACACGCGTTCTGTGTCGATACTGTTCATTCGTATGCGGTCACCCAGTAACGCCCCTCCTGTCTTAATTTTGGAAGGATCTACGGAAATAATTCCAATGGTAATGTCTTCAAACTCTGTTAGAAAGCGTAATACGATCTCATCTGTTAACGAACTCTTTCCGGCACCACCCGTTCCTGTGATTCCAAGAACAGGAATTGTTTTCTCAGATTTTGCTTTAAGCGGTTTTCCGTCTTTCTTAAACAGTTGTTTATCGGAGAAGCTCAACAACTCTTCATTCCCGTTTTCCAGTGCAGTTATAGCTCTTGCAATCGCTTTTGGCTCTTTATCGAGCGCTTTTTCAATATCTATCTCAGTTTTTGTAACGGGATCATAATCACACTCATGGATCATATAATTGATCATTCCCTGTAATCCCATTTCACTTCCGTCATCCACAGAAAAGATCCGGGAAACTCCTGCATTATGAAGATCATCAATTTCGTCCTGAACGATCACTCCACCACCGCCTCCAAATACTTTGATATGCCCCGCACCTTGCTCTTCCAGCAATTCGATCATGTATTTGAAATACTCAACATGTCCGCCTTGATACGAACTTATAGCAATTCCCTGAACATCTTCCTGAATAGCGCAATTAACAATTTCATGCACAGATCGATTGTGACCAAGGTGAATAACTTCCACTCCGCTGCTTTGCAAAATTCTACGCATGATATTGATACTGGCATCATGACCATCAAATAAACTGGCAGCTGTTACAAAACGAACCTTATGTGTAGGTTTATGAGGCTCCGTTAAGCTAAATGGATACTTATCTTCTTTAAGTTCTGTAGATTTTTTTTCTGTCTTGATCGACATACGTATGCTTTAATTATGATTTCATGGAAGCGATTCCAAAATACCAAAAAAAAGCCCCTTATTAAATAAGAAGCTGTAAAATGATTATTGAATAATCTATAGATAAAAAATGTGGAGCTGAGCTTCCAAATTGAGTTATGTAACCGGCTCTGTTTCTTGGATTAATACTTCTGCCGGAATTCCAAGCTTTTTGTACAACAATTTAATATGACGAAGAGAAAGAGAGCGTTTGCCCGAGAGTATTTCACTTGCTCGTGATTTTGACCCCAACACTTTGGCTAAATCCTTTTGTTGCATCCCTAATTGATCCATTCGGAATTTAATAGCTTCAACCGGTTTTGGAGCTTCAACAGGGAAGTGCTTTTTTTCGTATTCATCCACTAAAATTCCCAATATTTCCAATTCATCTCCTTCCTCACTTCCAGCCTTAGCATCGAAAATCTCTTCGATACGTTTTAAGGCTTTTTGATAATCGTCTTCGGTATGTATAGGTTGAATCTGCATAATTAATAACCGCTTTAAATTGTCGTTGCATCAATTTTGTCGTATTCAGCATGGGTGCCTACAAAACGGATGAATACCTGTCCGTAGTCATAATTAATTTTGACTACTAACCGATAGTTATTGCCCTTGATGTTGAAAACCACTCGATTGTCAGGAAGAATGCTGGCATATGGATATTTACTCTTAATGTCAGAAGGTGATTCCCAAAGGGAATTTTCAGCTTCAGAAAACCATGCTTTTAAAGCATCTTCACTATCCGAATGATTGATCCAAAACTCACGTAACGTTTTTCGGGCAAATACTCGCATATATGAATATAGAAAGTTCCATAATTGGGAACAAGCAGAAGCTATAAAATGATTATCGAATAATCTGTAGATAACAGAATTGGAGCGGAGCTCCTGCATTTCGTTCCGCAGCGAAGTTACGTAACGAGGTTAAGATTTTATTCAGCTTGTGAGGTAAGAATTAGTGTTTTAAGCACGATCTATAAATACTTTTCTCGTATTTCACCCCATGACTTACCATTCGTTGTATCTTTATCAAGGGTTTGTAAACGCTCTTCCAAAATACTTTTATGATGTTCAGGTACATCAACTTGCTCAGGATCAGAAGCTATAGAATCCCACAATGCCTCTACTAAAATGATCTTCTCGTTTTTGTTGAGTCGTGATAGTTCTTTGATAAGGGCGTCTTCCATAATGACTGAATTAAATTAGATACAATAATTTGAACAAAAAGAACTTAGAAAGCAATCGTGGGATAAATTTTGACTGTGAGACACTAACGACCCGGCGTTTAAATGGTGCTTGGGATTAAAATTTAATTCCGAATCATGTCCGATTAAAAGTTCTTGTTATGTTTTGAATCTACTGGATTTCGAGCTTTACTTTTTTACCTAATGCCTTCGCATATTTGGTAAGCGTAGAAAGTTTAATATCCTCGGCATGATTTTCCATTCTGGAAATCACTGATTTCGTGGTGTTCAACTTCTCGGCAACATCAGCCTGAGTTGCTCCCATATTTTCACGAGCTTGGCGAAGAATTACTCCAATCTTGAAATTGAGGTATCCTTCTTCAAAGTTTTCGGCAAACTCCGGGCTTTCGGCTTTCTTTTGATCAATAAAAATTTCTAAATCATCTTTACTCATTGTTCTTTCCTCCGGTAATAATCACGTTTACGTTCTTCGGCGGTCTCAATTTCCTGTTTTGGGACTTTATTTGTCTTCTTGGCAAAACCACTAGTTAATACAATTAGTTTTGGTCCGTCAAAGAATCCCAACAATCGAAAAGTGTTGTTTCCAAGCGTTGCCCGAACTTCCCAAATATCATCAGTGCTTTTGAGCTTCTTCAAATACTGAGCGGGAACCTGTTCTAAATCACGAACAACACGAAGTGTCCAGGCCACTTTCTTGGATTGCTTGTCAGGAAGACTTTGTAAGAAATCTTCGACAGGACAATTCCCGGTTTTTGTTCGGTAAAACTTGATAACGCGCATTTCTAAAAGTTAGCATATATGCGAACATTATCAAATAAATTTTACAGCGAAAGAATGGTGAAGTAAATGAAAAACATAACGACCCAGCGTTTAAACGGCGCGGGGATTATGATTTCTTTTGAAGTAGCGAAATTAATTCCGGGCAATCAAGTTCAATCGAACTACGTCCGCGTCCGATTTAAAACGCCTTGTTAGGTTGCTGATTTACTTACTCTTAACATGCTTAATTAAATTATCAATTGAGCTAATCACAACATTTGGTTCCTTATAAAAGGGCTGGTTTGCAGAGTCATGCTTCCAGTTACTACTAGATCGAGAGTTTTTATATTTACGGAGTGCTTTCTTAAGAGATTCTTTTTTATAAAAAGGCACTCTTCTTTTTAATATTTCTAAAGAATTTTCATTTGGACCATTTATAACAATTCCTTTCGATCCTATACATTCTTTTTCCTTAATTAAAGCCAAATAAACTTCATCAGCGACCTCATTGAACTCTTTTCTTTTATCTCTACCTATTGCAAGCCAGTTTCCAATAACTAATCCTGCAAGGAAAATAATTATATCCATCATGATTGATATTTGTTGGGTTTGTTCTTCCAAATATGTCAGCTTATAGATTTGATAGTAATTCTATTATGAACATGTGAGAGTGCTTTTAAAGCCTTTAAATATTCTTCATAAACTTCTTTTGTAAATTTTTTCTCATTTTGATCATAGCATTTATCAGTAATACATTGGTAGGAATATTCTACATCTAAGCAGAAACGTTTCCATGAAATTCTTTTTTTTGGAAAATCTTTAGTTGCTTCTAAAGCATCTTCAATCGCACCTATTATGCTCCCAGGTAAAAAATCAATGTCTTCATCGGGTAAGTTTTCATCGAATTCTATTTCATTATCAAGTTCCCAAAGCACATCATAAATTCTATTCAGTTCTTCAAATAATTTTGTTGCGAGGTTTAACTGTATTGATTTCCCAAGATTTATAAACTTTTTAGATTTTTCATAAGCAATTTGGCTTTCTGATTTTTCAAAACTTACATTTATTGAAAAAGTAGCTGGGGAATCTCCTCCTGGAAACCGGTTAGTTAATTAGTCATTGTTATCATCAAAAAAACCAAAATCTTGAACTAACTTTTCTTCTAATTGATATGCTTCTATTTCAGTTAAATCATCTTTATAAATTTCTACCTCCCATTCATCATTTAACTTGTTAACTCTATCTTGCCAATCAGGATTTCGCTTATTTTTATCCCAAGCTCTTTTTCCACTACCTTTACCAACATAAAATACTTCCCCAGTTGAACGAGCTTTGTGTAGATAAACATAATATCCCCTTTTTACGTCCTCTTCATCTAAGTATAATTCATATTTCTTCATAGTCAATTTCAAAAGCAACCTAACATATTAATATACGACATGGATTATATTATAAGACGTCTCATAATGTCTGAAAAACATTCATTAAACAACTTCTAATAATGATTTAGGATTATTATCCGAAAAAGCGCGTCGTATCACATTGAATCTCAAGATAGCAAAAGCATCAAATAAAACAAGCACTAAGAGCGACTGTAAAAGTGTTTAGTCTGACTTAGTTAACCTTATTTAAGAAAAGAATAAAAAATCACTCTATCGTTGGCGGGTTAGGGATATTGCCGGCCATCCAATCGTTTAGTACTCGTATTTTTTCGCGATATGGTTTTACTGCGGACCAGTTGTGCTTCGTAGCATCCACCATTTTCTGGCGGATTTCAAATACCTTGTACATTCCGGCCACAACCTCTTTTTTTTGCTCTGCAGTTAAATATTCATTCTTATTTACTGCGTCTACTTCTGATTGCAACTCTTTTTTTTCTTCGTCGATGGATTCCTGTTCATCAATACCACCTATGGTATCATAGATCGCGCTTTCAATATCCTTAAAATCCTGAACATCCCAACCGTTATTCACTAAATATTCATCTCTGGCTTTAAAGTAGGCTTCTACCACACTGTCATACTTCTCTGCATTCGCCCGATATTCTCTTTGTAGCTTATGAGTTTCAATTCTGGTTTTCATCCAACTCTCAACTTCAGCGGTGCTAAGTGATCTGATTTCTTGCTGCGCATTAATGTTAGTAGTCAGCACCAGTAAAAATGCTGCACATATTCCAACATTAAAAAATTGTACACTCGCCCTCATTATACCTCCTTGTTTTTATTGCCTTCTTTATACACCAACGTCCTGTAAGGGAAAGGAATTTCAATTCCTTCTTTGTCGAACCGTTTTTTGATGCTTTCATTCAGATCTGTACCCAATATAAATGCTTTGGGTGGATCTTCTGCCCATGCCCAGGCTCTTAGGTTAACGGATGAATCTCCAAAGGAAATGACTCTGACCGGTACTAAAGGATCGCCTGCTTCTTTTTGTTCTTCATTTCTGCCATCAATGAAATTGGGATGGGCTTCTACCTCCTCCTGCATTATCCTGCGAGCCAAATCAATATCAGAGTCGTAGCTGATACCGAGATCTATCCATTTTATGATCTTATCATCTCCGTAGTTCGAATTAATGAGTACTTCGTTACTGATAACCGAATTAGGGATGATAATACGCTTGTTTTCAAAATTACGAATAACAGTATGTCTCAGGTTGATATCCTCTACAACTCCATTTAAAGTAGTTTGAAGTGATAACCTGTCACCAATTTTATAAGGCTTAAAGATCACGATAAACACACCACTCACAATATTGGCAAGCGCTTGTTGAGCCGCAAAACCTACTGCGATTGCCAATAATCCGGCACTGGCAAACATACCTTTTGCAACCACTCTGAATTCCGGAACTATATAAATTGAAAAACCAATTCCAACCAAATAGATCAAAACGGTTACTCCTCTTTTCAGGAACTTAAGGTTGGTCAGATCAGAAAGCCCCTCTTCCTCTTCTGATCTCTTAATTGCTCTTCTGAAAAGTCTCGCTGATACAGCTGCAGCTAATATTGTTAAAAAAAGAATTATCCCGATGGATACAAGCATCAAATATTGTTCCGGTATCAAATTTTTAATCGCGCCCATTATCTAAAATCTATTTTTACTTCTGAAGTAAATCCACGCTGGATGTTAATGTTTTGCTGAATATAATAAGGCTCCGGCTTTATATATGGATCAACAGCTCCATAATCCCAGATACCATTTCCATTCATATCTTGAAATAAAACCAATGTATATTTTATGGGAGGTATATCTTCTAATGAGATAAAATTCGAGAAGGTAGAATCAATGGAAAATGTATTCTTATCATCATATAAATGAAGCCTGAATGCTTTTGTTGAATCAGAAGCTGTTACATCTATTTCAATTCCCCCAAAATTAACCGGATTCCAGATATTAGGATCAATAAGTTGACGTTTTCTGCTTTTCGGATTCCAGACAAGAAATTTATAATCTACACCCTCTAACCAATTTTGTTGTGGCGGGATGGTGAGTTTATTATCCTGAACAGTGATATTTGGCCAGTTTTTAAAATCCACATCCCCTTCAATTACCACAGTAGAATCAATAATTTCTTGTTGTGCTATCGGTTTGATGAATTCTACTTCCAGACTTTGATTTGGAAACAAGCCATTCTCTCCATTAAAAGCCAAGATATCCTGGCTTACGGTATCCTCCTGATCACTACCGAGAAAAGTATTGTCTAAACCGATCGCTTCATTACCAGAAGGATCTGTTATACCGGAAAAACTTAATCTGTAGCTTGAATTTTCTTTAAGCGGTTCTCTTACATATGCAAATGCAAGAAATGGATCTTCAACCGGTACATATAATGGAAATGCAGTTGTAAGGTCATTACCTGCCGAGTCTTTAATTGAAATACTTGTCTGTGGCGTAAACCTTACTTCCTCTCCGAAACGAAGTCTCAATCGTTGTGAAGATAATAAACCTACAGCCTGAAGTTTTGGTTTAAGCGTGTCCTGCTCAAACCAATAAGTAACATCAAGTGTATCTTTACCGCCTTTGGAGAGTGCTACGAATTCTTTATTAAGAGGTCTTGCTGTTTCATTTGTTCGATCCCAGATTTTATTTCTGTTTCTGTCATCCAAAGCAAAGGCTTTATATCTACCCTCTCTTAAATATCCGAATCTGAATACTCCTCCTGTATCCGGCTCTGAAGAATAATTGGCCGGTTTTGATAAATCAAAGGGAGACCTGTATAATAAAATTTTTACTGCACTCTGTGCTTTTCCAGTTTCTGCATTTTTTAGGCTGCCTGTTATTTCGCCCTCATCGATCTCATCCCCTGTTGAAACTGCCAGCTGAACCGGGGCGCCCATTTTGTTACTACGCGTATCTGTGGTATTACCGCCTACCGTAATTATTATAGTTGTTGAATCAGGAAGGTCATTTTTAAATTCGACTGTGGCAGTTTTTCTTCTCCATTTTACTTCATATTCAATACCAAGATCAGGCTCAATATTTAATTCAGTTTCGAATGACGAACGATTAACAAATTCAGAAAATTCGAAACTAACTTTTCTTTCTTCAAAATTTACACTACCTGTTTCAGGCGAAGTATTTTCTATTTTCGGTCCTGTTTTATCTGCCGGACCTCCTGTTGGTGCTACCGGAGTTGCACAGGAAAAAAATATCGTTGCCACAACTAACACGTTTATGTGATGTATCAATCTCAATGAATTATCGTACTATTGATTTGGGATTTATCTCGCTAATATAACAAGCGGTCAACAACTTATTTAATTTAGATTGCAATACAACTGGAAATATATACGGAGCTCATACAACCTGAATAAATTGAGTCTAATACTCATTTTTATGGCGGGAATTATAGTGTCGGGTTGTCACTCTTACCTGCTTGATGATGCCCAGTTTGATTTAAGAGATAGTTTTACTGCTGCAGACTATGAGTATTCCGAAGAGTTACTAAAGAAGTTCAGAGAAAAAGATATTTACCGCTCCAAAGATCAGGTTTTATATAACCTAGAAAGCGGAATGATCTATCACTTTTCAAACAAATATGACTCCAGCAGTTTTTATTTATCCAATGCAGAAAATGAAATTGATCAGAATTACACAAAAAGTGTGAGCCGGGGAGTTGGTGCTTTCTTAACCAACGACAATAAGCTGGTATATGACGGCGAACCTTATGAAGATGTATACCTGAATGCATTTAAAGCTCTTAATTTCATTCACCTTCAGGATTGGGAAGCAGCATTGGTGGAAACACGTCGGATGACCTACAAAATGGCTCAACTAGATATAAAAATTAAAGGGCTGGCAAGTGCTTTTGCAAAATCCGATTCCACAGGAAAAACAGATTGGGAAACAGGTGATGTCAATATTCAGAATAGTGCTATGGGGCATTATCTTTCAACGGTTCTTTATTCTAAAGCAGGTGATATTGACGAGGCACGCATCGAAAGAGAGAAACTTGAAATTGCTTTAAAAGAACAAGCTAATTTAAGTTCGGGTAGAAATCTCGTAAAAAGCGATCTATCAAAATTGCAGAACCCAAACTCATATAATGTACTACTTTCCGGATTTACAGGAAGAGCACCTTATAAAATTCAGGAAGATGCCCGTGTCTTTTTTGATGATTATGATGAAGATGAAGATGAGGATAATGAATTCTATTTAAAGTTTTCGTTTCCGGTACTCAAAACATATCATTCTGAAATTAATTATGTGCGTGCAGTGGTGAATGATTCTTTAACAACAATACTTGACCTAATAGAGCAAATGGATCTGGTTTCTGCTGAAGTTTATAAAGCAAAACAACCTATTATCTATTCCAGAGCGTTGATCCGTGCAAGTACAAAAGCTGTTGGCACTAAATTAATTTCGGGAGCAGTCAGAAAAAAGAATGAGTTTCTGGGAGATTTGTTACAGCTTTTAGGATTTATAGCTCAGGAAACTACCGAAAAAGCGGACCTGAGGAGCTGGCAAACAATGCCGGGGCAAGCCTGGATGAAAACAATTAAACTACCTGAGGGTGTGAACATCGTTCGTATAGAATATGTCGGAAGAAATGGAAGAGTACGGTATTTCGATGAATTTGAAGTAACTATTACTCCCGAAACAGAGCTTGAACTGGTAGAATCTATCTACGCTAATTAAGAACATAACTATAAAATAAAATCTACTATTATGAAATATTCACTCATAACCGGCTTGTTGCTTACTTTTATACTTGTTGGGTGCGGGCCATCTCAAAAAGTAACTCGTATAAATCCTAATACCACTACAGATTTATCCGGAAAATGGAATGACACTGATGCACGTTTGGTAGCAGAAGAAATGATTGCTGATGCGTTATCAAAACCGTGGTTGAATCAATTCAACAGAAATAATCAAAAGCCACCAGTTGTAATTGTAGGTCGTGTCCGTAACGAAAGTATGGAACATATTGAAACCGAAGTATTCACTAAAGAACTGGAGCGTTCATTCGTGAACTCAGGTGAGATATCTGTTGTAGCCAGTTCCGAAGAACGACAAGATGTACGGGACGAAAGATTAGACCAGCAAGGAAATGCGTCTTATGAAACCACTAAGAAAATGGGACAGGAATTAGGTGCTGATTTCATGTTGATAGGAAATATAAATTCCATTGTTGATGAAGCCATTGACAGTAAAACACTTGCTGTTTTCTACACTGTAAATCTTGAATTTGTTAATATTGAAACTAACCAAAAAGTCTGGATTGGAAATAAAAAGATTAAGAAATTCATTGAACGCCGTAATTACAGAGGAACCCCTTAATTTCTTTGGTTTTTAAAAAGAATTGATTCAAAGGCTTTCAGTTTCTGGAAGTCTTTGTTTATTTTGATATAATATTCAAAATATGCTAAAAAGTTACTCCTCTGTTTATACCGATCTTTATGAGCTTACCATGGCTCAGGGATATTTTTTATCCGGTCGTAAAACAGACACTGCTACCTTTGATTATTTCTTCAGAAAACTTCCTTTTAAAGGTGGATATGCAATTTTTGCAGGTTTAGGGGATCTGCTTGAAATTCTAAAAGATTTTAAATTTGGTTCAAACGAAATCGAGTATTTGCACACTCAGGGTTTTAAAGAAGAATTTCTGAAGTATTTAGAGACCTTCAGTTTACAGTGTGATATCTATTCAGCCAAAGAAGGTGAAGTAGTATTTAATAATACACCTCTTGTAAGAGTAGAAGGTAATTTAATTGAAACTCAGATCATTGAAACGCTCCTGCTTAATATTCTTAATTTTGAGTCTCTGATAGCTACAAAAGCTTCCAGACTCAGACAAGTAGCCGGTGATAGAACTGTGCTTGATTTTGGGCTCAGGCGTTCTCAAGGGTTCGGAGGTATTCAGGCCAGCAAAGCATCTGTCATTGGTGGGGTAAATGGAAGCTCTAATGTATATGCAGGATTGGTACACGGTTTGAACGTGAGTGGAACTATGGCTCATTCCTGGATTCAGTCGTTTCCGGATGAACTCACAGCTTTCCGTACATATGCCCAACATTTCCTGGAAAATACAATTCTTCTTGTTGATACCTATGATACATTGAATCAAGGTGTTCCAAATGCAATTACAGTTGCTAAGGAGTTGAAAGAATCGGGACATTTATTAAAAGCAATCCGACTGGACAGTGGTGATCTGGCATATCTTTCCAAGAAAGCACGTACATTACTTGATAACGAAGGATTTGAGGATGTAAAAATTGCAGTTTCGAATCAATTAGATGAACATTTGATCAAAAGTTTACTCGACCAAAAAGCCCCTATTGATATATTTGGTGTTGGCACAAAGTTGGTAACTGCCTATGACGATCCGGCATTAGATGGAGTTTACAAGTTAGCCTCAGTAAATAACCACCCGACTTTGAAAATATCTGAGAATGTAGAAAAGATAACACTGCCAGGAAATAAAAAAGTGACCCGCTATTTCAACAAAGATGGTTCTTTCTATGCAGATGGTATTTCACTTAATGATGAAGATGAATTTTCAGTTATTGAACATCCTCATTTTCCAATTAAGAAAACGAAGGTGAATAATCTGAGCTCTGCCTCCCTTCTTGAACCGGTAATGTTAAAAGGAAATTTAAAAACTGACATTCCCACTGCTCAGGAAAGTGCTGAGTATTGTAAAGAACAGTTACTAAAATTAAATCCTGAGTACAAACGATTTGATAATCCCCATGTTTATAAAGTTGGGATTACTCGTGAATTAAAAACACTAAGAGATCAGTTAATCCAAACCAATTCGAACTGAAATGTATGCACTGTTAATCATAGACGTTCAAAATGATTTTTGTCCCGGTGGTAATCTCTCCGTACCTGACGGTGATGAAGTTGTTCCTCCTATAAATAGATTATCCCCTTATTTTGAATATGTTATCCAAACTCAGGACTGGCACCCCATTAGCCATACTAGTTTTGCTGCCAACCATAAAGATAAAAACCCATATGATACCATAAACCTTGATTATGGAAAACAGGTTTTGTGGCCTAATCACTGTGTACAAGGTAGCCGTGGAGCTGAATTTCATCCTGACCTGGAAACGATCCATACAAATGTAATTATAAGAAAGGGTTTCAGACCTGAAATAGATTCTTATTCTGCTTTTTTTGAAAATGATAAAGCTACGAACACAGGATTAAAAGGTTATCTCGACTCATTGAAAATAAGCACTGTTTTTATTTGTGGACTAGCCACAGATTTTTGTGTTAAATGGACAGCATTAGACTCCATAAAATCAGGTTACAAAACGTATTTGATTTGCGATGCAACAAAAGGAATTGATATTGATAATTCAGTGCAAACTTCCATGAAAGAAATGTACGATGCAGGAGTTGAATTTATCTTGTCTGACTATTTGATTCCACTTTTAGATAATTGATATGAAGTATGACTTCTGCATTTTAGGCGCCGGTTTAGCGGGGCTTTCTCTAGCTAAAGAACTCAATTCAATTTCTAATGCCTCAGTTTTGATTGTTGACCCTCTCGGAGTTGGTGGAGGAGCTTCAGGATCTCCTATTGGTTTAGCAAACCCGGCAACCGGGCGTTTTGCCACAAAATCTTGGAAAGCAGAAGAATCTATAGAGGCTATACAATCAAATCTGGAGGAACTCTCTCCGTTCAGTTCTGAGAAATTCTTTTCTCGCTCAGGTGTAATGAGACCTGGCATGGATTCCAAAATTGCCCGACGTATGAGGGAAAACCTTGAATCCAACAAATGGCCTGTTGATTGGTGTGAATGGCTTTCAGAAGATGAAATTAAAAGCCGTTTTCCCAACTTACAGTCTGAACATGGTGCGGTTTGGGTTTCGACAGGGATCACAGTCGCTATTCCAAAATATCTTCAGGCTTTATCCTGTTATTTGAAAGAAAATGGAGTACAAGTACTGGAAAATAAGAATTTTGAACTTGATCGGATATCCGGTAGCTGGAATTTTAAACTTACCGATGACACCCAATTTGAAGCAGAACATTTAATAACTACGGCCGGAATCAAAACCAAAGAATTCGATTTCTGGAAAGAACTACCTCTACATCCTGTAAAAGGTCAGGTTGCAATATTTGAATGCGAAGATAGCTTTCCTTATGAAGCTGCTATTTCTGCTTTAGGATATTTTGCGTCACTAGATTCAAAGACCTTTGTTGCCGGTAGCACATACGAGCATAACTTTACTCATGAAGAAGTCGATCTGCAGGGAAAGGAATATATAGAAAAGAGAATGCTTAGAGTAATGCCTCAACTTAAAGGAAAGTATAGATTAATTGACCAATGGTCTGGCGTAAGGGCTTCTACACCCGACAGAATGCCTATTATTGGCCTTCATCCTTCTATAGAAAATTGTTCTGTATTTGCAGGATTAGGATCGAAAGGTTTACTCTACAGTAGTTTACTGGCTAAAGAAGTATCCCGATTGCTGATATATGACTCACCGGTCTCTTCCGAGATAGCATTGGAAAGGTTCAACTCAGAATAATTGAAATAAAAAAAGGCTCAACTTTAAAAAAGATGGGCCTTTAAAAATCTATCTTGTTCTTTTAGAATCTCAGAACCAATCCACTAAAAGCAGCGGCAACAGAACCGCCATTCTCGGTGTCTTTACCAACTATTGAAGCGCTAAATGATAACTCCAAAAAGTTAAGATCTAAACCTGCTCCTGCAGAATACACTGTTGAAGAATAACCACCAACTCGTGTACCAAAACGTAGAGGTATCATCCCTAAAAATCTGTATTCTAAACCTAGGTTCAAAGTACTTCTTTTAGAATTATTACCGCTTTCATTGAAGCCTACACCATAATCCGCAGATGTGGTAAGCTTTCCCATAGTTAAAGAAGCTCCAAAGTTGTACATAGCCGGTAATTCATATACTACCCCTTCATTATCCTGAGCATCAAAATCACCATAGACTTCATTTTTCAGACTATCTGCAAGATCGCTATAAAAATCTCCGGGTTCGTCATCATTGCCTGCACCGGTGAAATCAAATCTTCCACTTGCAACAAATGAAGTTGGATTTTGATCGTAGGTTATTTTTCCGATATCAGTAACAGACATTGAAACGCGCAATGTTTTAGTCTTACCGAAAAACCCGTCAATAATAGGTATTCCGGAAATATCCATCTCCAAAGTAGCTCCCATATCCAGGCCAAATCCGGAAGCATTTACGTTGGCGTACTCACCACTTAAATAATCTCCTGGAGTTACTGAGTTATCTTGTTCAAAAGCTGCTTCAAATTCTCTTAAATCAGCTGATACGTTGCCCACAGTATTCAATCTGTAATCGAAATTATGGATTATTCTGTTAGCGTATTGACTATTTGTAGCTCTTTGTATTTCAATAGTTGAATTGAAGTCGAGTGTAGAGTTCTGAACACCAATGATATATTTAGGCGCTACACCGGCGTAAAGCTTTACATTCTTTGCAAACAGAAGGTTCGGTAAACTCAATATTTGGCGAGCATAGCCTACAGATATTTCTGAAAAGGCCACTGCACCAAAATCAAAGTTAACAGGTGTTACATCATTCAACTCCTGCGGGTCAAGTCCATACACTCCAACCTCAGCAAAGCCTCTGTTCATTGTAAAGTTTTCTGTAACTCTAACTCTTGTAGCTAAACTTACAGCTGACTTTTCTCCTCGGTTTGAGAAACCAAAAGGAACAATACTGAACGTAGTTGATTGATTCCTTGTAAGGTCTGAACTTGTTCCTCCAAAAAGGTCAGTAAGCATGTTCTCTGCTACTGCTCCTTCTAAAGTTAAACCTTTTGTAAAGTACTCATCATAAACATCCAGGTTTATTAAAGTACCACCTGCTCTGAATCCTACCCCACCTACAAGTCCTAAACTTCTTTTAGGTCTTTTTTTAGTAGAGTTGATCATTAAGTTGGCCGGGTTTACAAAATTTGCATGATATCCGTCCAAATATGCGGTTCCTCCGCCTCCCATTCCTAAACTTCTGGAATCGTAATGTCTTGATTGGCTAAATCCCTCAAAAGAGGCGGCCAAAATAACTAATAAACTAACTGTTAAAACTTTTTTCATTTTCATAGTCCCCTATTTACCACCGAATTTGTTTTCAATTTTTATGCGAGCCCCTAAGCTAATTCTGAACGAATCACTTGCTCTCAATCTCACAGCCTTGTTTTCAGATGATCTGAGATTTATTGAAAACTCAACTATATCAGCTGTTTTTAGTAATCTTAACTGCTCCTCAGTTAGAGTTGCAACAAAACTATTATTCTCTTGTCCTCCGGTTGCAAATCCGGTAACATCATCTACAGGGGAGGCAACCAATCTATATTCATTACCCGGATTAGGTAATGTAAATAATTCGTTATTGGTAGAGTCCTGAAAAGATAAAAAGACATTTAGCCCAATAGGAAGATCATTGGTATATAAAAAGAATATCTGCCCTTCTGTTATTTCAGTGTCTTCTCCAAGATCTAAACTTACATCAGTGGTATCGGTAAAATTAGCTGGATTTCCAACTTCAGTTCTAAAAGCTAACGGAAGATCTACGTTAAGTCCAGGATCAAACTCTAACGGCGTAGTAATGGATGCTTCATTTTCACTTTCGTTCACTACAGCTCTTCCTACAAATCGAATATCACTTGGAAGGTTGTTTAAGAAATCATCTACGTTAGTAGTATTCGTATTAAATGAAATCTGACAAGTATTATTCTGACAATCGCTTACATTGTCAATAGAAAATTTAACCAATTGCTCAGGTAATAATTGTTGCCCGTTGGCCACTAATCCTGTAATTGGGTCGCCTGCTGTAACTTCGTTAGGTCCGCCTGCATTCCCTGATAAGTAAACCGTATTCCCATCAGCATCTACACCAACTAAAGCAGCGTAAATCGTAGTTTCAATCTTAATATTACTAGTGTAATTTATATTGATAATTGGCTCAGTAAACTTAAAACCATCAATTTGTTCAGAAAAATCATCCAATCCATCAATAGTAGTAATCTCTGCTTCATTATCATTAAATACATCAAGAATTTCTGATCCAGTATCATTAGTTACATCATTATCTCCTAGAAGAACTGTTTGAGCGAGTACAATTCCAAAAGCAGATTCAATTGTTAATCCTGAAATATCAACACTAGCTGTAATTTCATCTGTTTCTGAAATCGTAACAGGCCCGGCATTTGGTCCGGTCTGTGTGTTTTCAGTTGCTGCTACAATATTGTAACTAACTTCATTATTCTCCGCAAAAATTCTATAACCGGATAAGTCTATATTCATATCAGTTGCAGTGGAATTTGCAGCGATAAAAGGATAACTCAAGACAAGGCTGTCTTCTACTCCAAAATCATCATTCCTGATTCCGGGAAAAGAGATCACAAGTGTTTCTATCCCAATCCCCATGTTGTTAACAAGATTATTTACAGAAATCACACCTGCATTCAATTCAACATAATGAGAAGGATCAGTAAATCTGAATTCGGCATCATCAAAAGTAGATGTACTGGTTGTGCTGAAATCCTGTGGCTCAAGGTTTGCTGTAACAGATGAGGCAAAAAGATTGTTACCACTTGCAGTATTAATGAGAAGGTCACCATCGTCAGCAGGATAATTAAATGCATCCCATGTTATAACTACATCAACCGTTATATTATTAAGTTCATCCCCTTCCGAAAAAACTATACTTGCAGTCTCAGAAGCACCATCAGAAAGGTTATTAAAAGTCGCAACAGTACCAACTTGTACCCCAGATGATAGTAAAGTTATATTTAGGCTTTGAATATCAAATCCAAGTTCATTGGTAACCCCAATATCAAGTGAACCATCTCTAATGGTTGCACTTGTAAAGAAATCTGAGCTTGCTCCAATATCGATATTAACAGGCATTGCAGAGTTATCGCCTGCAGGAACCGGAGTACCTGCGGGTGGAGTAGCACCACCTGTAATTTCTGCAAAATTAGTGGAACCTAAGTCGCCTCCTCCTGATGAAAAATCACCGATCTCAATTTCACCAACCTCAGAATTGAAAGAAGCACTTGTTCCATCTATTTCCGGAACAGCATCATCCAAACTACCGAAATCAAACTCTTCATCTGTTGTTATTGAAATTAACCCGCTAGTGGGATCAACTACAAATAAAGAATCCAAATCTTCACTTGTAGAATCTACTAAAGCTCCTGTACTATCACCAAGAAATACATAGGTTTTATTATTTATTATTGGTATTTCTACCGTGTGCGCTGTTGTAAAGTCCGGTTTTTCAGGTACACTTAAATCACAAGAAGCCAAAAGGCCTGTTATGATAAATGCAAACCCGAGTAATTTGAATTTAGCCATCTATATATTTTAATTTAAATTAGAGTCTAATTTATGATTGAAACCATATCAAAAAATTATACGTAGTTTTTTTTAGCAAATACATTAAGAATATGTAATAAAAAAAGGTACTGCCTTTTTAGGTAGTATCTCAGTTTTTTTTAAGAAATAAACCCAACAAATAAATATAATTTTAGCTAAAACTATATCATCAGTTTCGTTTTTTCAATGGGTATGTTTTCCCATATTTATAGGTACTAGTGCCTAGACAGAGATGAATGAGATGAGATGAGATCAAATTATCTTGATAAGTGCGGAGAGGGAGGGATTCGAACCCTCGGTACCCTTGTGAGGCACACACGCTTTCCAGGCGAGCCCGTTCGACCGCTCCGGCACCTCTCCGTTTTATCAATAGATTGGGCGTCAATGATAGAGTTATTCTGAACCTATATCAATAACTAAAATCCAAAAGAAAAAACTTGTGTGGTATATGCTTTTACCGGCTTCCCTTTGTCTTTAGCCGGATTAAACCTCCATTTTTTTGCCGCTGTTAATGAAGCGCTCATTATTCCGTATCCTATTTCCGGCACAATTTCAAAATCCTGTGCGTTTGGTTCATACTTTCGAATACTCGAAATAAAGATTTCTTCAACAAAACCCTTTTTGTCGACCAAAAAAGTTACATATACCTCTGCAATAATTTCAGCCGATCTGGCTTCTTCGGGCGTAGGTGGTTCTATAATCTTTAAAGGAGTTGGTGGCCTTTGGGGGCTGGCTACAGGTTCATCAGCGTCTCCTGTTTGACCTGCATCTCCTTCTCCTATTTTTTCTAATGACAACATATCTTCAAAATCAAGAAGCTCGATCTCTTCTTCTATGATCTCATCGTTTGGCACAGGTACCGGAATTTGTGGCTTAGGAGGACTAGCCGGAGTTGTTTCTTGTTTTGTAGCAATAGATTGTTCTACAAATATTTCCTGAGTCGGTTCTATATATACTTCTCTTTTATCTTCTTTTGTTATACTGGGCCAAAACTTAAAAATTACGATCATGATAATGAGTGAAACACTTAAGCAAAGCATAAATTTGTGACGGTAATGCAAATGCTTATATATTTTATCAGGATCAAAAAAATTCACTTGGACCGAATTCGTTTCAGTTCTTCATCTATTAACTGATAAGCATGATCTTTTAATGTGTTAATATCTTTAAATTCTGAGGTTTTAACAGGATCAAGAATTGAGATAGAAAAACTTACTTCCGGCTCCACAATTTTTGATCCGGATTTCATAGCAATATGCCCGCCATCCAAAACCATTGGCTGAATATTAAAGCCATATTCGTGAGCCAGTAAAAATGCCCCATTCTTAAACCTTTTCAGATCTCCGTCTAATGTTCTGGTGCCTTCAGGAAAAATCATAACAGGAATTTTATCTTTTAAAGGTTGGACAAGGTTGGCTAGTTTTTTTAAGGCAGATTTACTGCTTCTGTTTATTGTCAAATGTCCTGTTAACCATACAAGCCACCCCATAACCGGAATAAATGCCAGACTTCTTTTAGAAACCCATTTCATCTGCCAAGGTAAGTGATATGCCAGTGCCATATCTAAAAAACTTTGATGATTTGCTACAAATACAGTGGGTACTTCAGGGTCAAATTTCTCTGTGCCTTTTATATTAATCTTCCACTTAGGACTGGCCTTCATCATAAGCTTTGCCATTATTGATAGTACTTTGTTAGGTACTTTTCTATATGGGTCAAAAGGAAATGTGATTAAAAAGACGATTGAGATCAGTACAAAAAAGACAGCAAAAAGGAATGAAAAATAAAGCCAGAGAAAAACACTGAATATTGCCTTCATTAATCTATATATCTTTAATTGCCTTCCGTATAAAACCGTTATGTTTATCCAACAAAGTTCTGGCTTGTTCTTTTCCGACCTCACCAAGAGCCATGACTATCGCTGTTTTAACATGATTATCAGCTTTTTTCAAATATTCAGCTGCTTCTTCATAGTTTAAGTCTGTGAATATCATAATGATCTTCTTTGCCCTTTCCACCAATTTTTTATTGGTGAGCTGAAGGTCTACCATCACATTTTCATAGACTTTACCCTGTCTGATCATTGCTCCGGTTGTAAGCATGTTTAAAACCATTTTTTGAGCAGTGCCGCTTTTCATTCTTGTACTTCCCATCACAACTTCGGGCCCAACAGGTACATCTATAATAAAATCTGCATCCACATCTATTTGTTCTTTTGGTACAGTGGAAACCATTATAGTTTTGCAACCTCGTTTTTTTGCTTCATTAATTGCTCCCACCACATAAGGTGTTCTTCCACTGGCTGCTAAACCGCAAACCACATCGGGGGGAAATACTTTTTTCTCCTCAATATCTGCTGCTCCGTTTTCTTCAAAATCTTCTGCACCTTCCTTAGCTACATACATGGCGTCCCTTCCACCGGCTATAAACCCCTGTACGAGTTCAGGATCAGAACCAAAGGTTGGTGGACATTCTGATGCATCAACAACACCCAGTCTGCCACTTGTTCCTGCTCCAAAATAAAGTAATCTACCTCCCAGATTAAAACTTTCACTTATCATTTCGATAGCTTCAGCAATAACAGAAGATCTTAATGAAACAAGTTCAGCTACCTTTTGATCTTCTTCGTTAATAATGCGAACTATCTCCTCAGGTGAGGCGGCATCTATCTCCATACTGGCTTCATTTCTTTGTTCAGTAGCCAGTTTTGATATTTTATCGAATAGTACTTTCTCTTCAGTCATGTAATTTTTTATCTCCTGTTCATCCACCAATCAGAACTTGAATTTCCAACTGCTGACATTTCCGAGGGTTCTTCTGTTTCAACTTGTTTTAATAATGTTGCTGCTAAAGCCAAAATATTTTCATCAACCTTATTTTCAAGATCTTCAGGATTAAAGTGATCTTTTACGAAGTGTGTGTCATATTTTGCTTCAATAAAATCTTTATGCTTCAGTGTAAATTCACAAAACGGAATAGTGGTTTTACAGCCTGCAATCTCATACTCATCTAAAGCTCTGAGCATTTTACTAATTGCTGCTTTTCTGTCTTTACCATGAACAGTCAATTTGGAGATCATTGGATCATAATTGATCGTTACCTCCTGCCCTTCTTCCACACCTGCATCAACCCTTATTCCATCTCCGGTTGGCACACGGTGTTTATGTAGCATTCCTGTACTTGGTAAAAAATTATCAGACGGATCTTCGGCATATATTCTGCACTCAATGGAGTGTCCGTTTATCTTGAGATCATCTTGTGTAAAAGGAAGTTCTTTGCCCTCCGCTACCAAAATTTGTGTAGCAACCAAATCCACACCTGATATCATTTCTGTTACCGGATGCTCTACCTGAAGTCTGGTATTCATTTCCAGGAAATAAAAATCCAAATGCTTATCCACCAGAAATTCGATGGTTCCAGCGCCTATATAATCGCAACCTTTTGTAGCTGTAATAGCAGCTTCAGCCATTTTTTCTCTAAGTTCTGGTGTTAATAAAGCACACGGTGCTTCTTCAATAACTTTTTGATGGCGCCTTTGTACTGAACATTCTCTGTCAAAAACATGAACTACATTTCCATGGGTATCTGCCATAACCTGAAATTCCACATGGCGGGGTTCTTCCAGATATTTTTCTATATAGATTCTATCGTCACCAAAAGCATTCTTAGCTTCTGACTTAGCTGCTTTGATGCTACTTTCAAATTCCTCTTTTTTATGAACTATTCTCATCCCTTTTCCACCGCCACCGGCTGCCGCTTTTACAAGAATGGGATACCCGATCTCATCAGCTATGTCAGAGGCCTCTTCCAGATCTTTCAATTCTGACTTTAATCCCGGAGGTGTAGGAATTCCTAATTTCGTAACTAATTCCCGGGCAGCCGTTTTATCCCCCATTACAGTGATCGCGTGAGGTTTTGGCCCAATAAAAATAATACCTTCTTTTTCACAACGCTCAGAAAAAGCTGCATTTTCACTTAGAAATCCATAACCGGGATGCACGGCATCAGCGCCTGTTTTTTTAACTGCATCAATAATTTTATCCATAACCAGATAACTCTCTGATGAGGCTGCTTCTCCTATGAATACTGATTCGTCAGCATGTAATACATGCGGAGAGGCTGCATCAGGGCGTGAATAAACGGCTACGGTTTTAATTCCTAATTCTTTACAAGAATGAATTACACGAAGTGCAATTTCACCTCTATTGGCTATAAGTACTTTCTTTATTACTGGCATTGAAAACGGTTTTTTTATTCGATGAATAATACCGCTTTACTAAGAGATTCTCCAAGTGGATTTATACTGCTTTTTTTAAGTCAAGCAAGACTTTAGGAAGTATGTAAAGTTTCTCCGACTGATTGAGGTAGGCACGTTTGTTAAATACATCATAATCGTTTTCTTCAATCTTTTCCAAAATACGGCTATAATTTCTGTGAGCTAAATAAACCGGTAGGCGACTGTCTTTATCAAGCATCTCAATTCCTTCAAAAGCCCGATCGTAATATTTTCTGGCTCTTGCAATCTGAAATTTCATGAGATTGATAAACTTCTCACTTTTTTCTTTTGTAAAAAGTTCTTCTTCTGAAACGTCAAATCTATTGAGATCTTCTTTTGGCAAATAAATTCTTCCTCTTTCAAGATCTTCCCCAACATCTCTCAGAATATTTGTTAATTGCATGGCAATACCCAGATCAGTTGCACGCTCAACCGCTTCGTTTGTACTGTACCCGAATACCTCAATGGTCATTAAGCCTACCACAGATGCAACTTTATATGAATAATCATATATCTGTTGGAAATTTTCGAATCTGGATATTTCCAGGTCCTGCCTTACTCCTTCCATCAGTAATAATGGTAATTCCTTAGCTACTTTGTATCGTTTAAGAGAATCAGCATATGCAAAAAGTATCGGGTCATCAACTGTATACCCGCTGTACACTTTGTCCAGATCTTTACGGAAATTATCCAGCTTTTCGTCTATTTCTGAGAGTGTCAGTTTTTCTTCCCTTATAAGATCTTCAGCTTCGTCAACAAGATTATCCAAATACCTGCACATTCCATAGATCGCAAAAATACCTCTTTGCTTGTCATTGGGTAGAAATCGGGTAGCTAAATAAAAAGTCTTTGCGTGATAACGGGTTATAGCTCTGCAATGACTGTAAGCCTGTTTGAGCTCTTCATCAGATACATCATCAATAACGGATCTGTGAAATGAAGTCATCTCATAGATTGGTCTGAATAGCGAGTATGGTATTTGTAGAAAGTTTGTCATTGTACAATGGCTATAATGCTAAATTCTACGCAAAAAGTTCCTGTTAAGATTTAAAATTACCGTAATAAATATCTTTCAAAAAGTTCACTATCTTCCTTGTCGTTCAAAAGTTTGTTTAAAGCTTTGAAAAATTTAAATAAAAGGTTGAGTACATCCTATATCAGGAGTGAGTATGAATAAAAAAGTGACAATATATGAGGTAGCAAAAAAAGCAGGTGTTGCTATCTCAACAGTATCAAGGGTGTTAAATGGTTCTCAAAATGTATCTGAGGATACCAAAGTTAAGGTCAACAATGTAATTAAAGATCTGAATTTTCGTCCGCAGGTAAATGCCCGAAAACTTGCCAGCAAAGAACCACAAATGCTAGCCATCGCTGTGCCTTCTTTTACAACTCCTTTTTTCAATGAAGTTCTGAAAGGTGTAAAAGATGAGATCAGTAAAATGGATCTGGATATTATATTGTATAACACCGGATCAAAGAATCCTGAAGAAGCGGTTCACAATTTTTTTGACAGAGGGACTGCCGATGCTCTCATTCTGCTCTCTATCGATGTAACTGACAAAATTCATGAAGTACTTCAAGCCACACAAACACCGGTAGTATTGGTAAATTCGGCTCACGAAAGTTATAACTATTTTATGCTGAATGATTACAAGGGCGGTTATATGTCGGGAGAACATTTAGTAAAAAATGGTTTTCAGAAAATCGGAATGATAAGTACTGTTACCAAAAATAAATCCTCTGCTGAAAGAGAACGGGGGTTTATTGATGCTTTAAAGAATTACAAAATGAAAATCGATAAAAGTCTTTTCATCACAGGTGAGTCTGAAAAACATGGTGGTTTTACCGAAGAAGCAGGATTTGAAGCTGTTAATAAATACCACAAAATGGGTAAATTCCCCGAGGCTATTTTCTGTGCTAATGATACGCAGGCACTGGGAGCCATTCATGCCATCAATAAGCTTGGAATGAGTGTGCCTGAAGACGTTGCTTTGATGGGCTACGATAATATCAAGTTTTCAAAATATATGGATTTGACTACAGTGAATCAGAAAATGTACTCAACGGGAGTAAAAGCCACCGCCAGGTTAGCAGATATTATCCGAAATCCGAATCAGGAACTTATTCAAACTACTATAGATCCTGAACTTATAGAACGCGGTTCAACTCAAAATTCAAAACATTAAAGTGAACGCAAACTTTACTACTCAGGAAGCTCTCGATCATTGTATCACAGAAACAGCTGTTAAAGATTTAAAATCCTATAAAGGAAAAGTACGGGAAGTTTACAATCTTGGATCAGATAAACTTGGCATTGTTGTTACTGATCGTATTTCTGCTTTTGATTACATCATGAAACAAGCCATTCCCTTTAAAGGACAGATCCTGAATCAAATGGCCGCTTTTTCTTTTAATAAAGTAAAAGATATTGTTGCTACTCATATTATTGATGTTCCACATCCGAATGTAACGATTGCCAAAAAATGTGATCCGGTTCCTATTGAAGTTGTGATCCGTGGTTATTTAACGGGACATGCATGGAGAACTTACAAGTCAGGATTGCGGGAATTATGCGGAGCTCCGCTTCCGGAAGGAATGAAAGAGCATGATAAGTTTCCGGAGCCTCTCCTTACCCCTGCTACCAAAGCAACGGAAGGTCATGATGAAGACATCTCAGAAGCCGATATCCTAAAACGAGGAATTGTAGATGAAAAGCTTTGGAATGAGATCAGAGAAACTGCTTTTAAACTTTTTGAACGAGGAACGGAAATCGCTGCTCGGCAAGGATTGATCTTGGTGGATACCAAGTACGAATTTGGTTTATATAACGGTGAACTAACTTTGATCGATGAAGTGCATACTACGGATTCTTCGCGCTATTTTTACTTAGACGGATATGAAGAACGTCAGGCAAAAGGCGAGCCACAGAAGCAGCTTTCCAAAGAATTTTTGAGAGAATGGTTGATGGAACATGATTTTCAGGGTCTGGATGGACAAACACTACCTGATCTCCCCGATTCTTTCCGATTGGAAGTGTATGAGCGTTACGCGGAATTATTCGGATTACTCACCGGAGTAGATTTTGAGCCCAAGCTGGAGAAAGACTTTGATGGGGTTTTAGAAGAACTATTTAAAAACTAGATATCCAGGTTTTCAATTGGGCTTTTAACATCTTTCAACTTCCTGGAACTAACATGAGTATAGATCTGAGTGGTAGAAATATGTTGGTGACCTAACAGCTCTTGTATAAAACGAATATCAGTTCCATTATCCAGTAAGTGAGTTGCAAAAGAGTGACGTAATGTATGAGGAGTTGCTTTCTTTTTGATCTTAGCTTTTGTTCTATGCCTTCTCATTAGTTGCTGTACAGAAGCACTTGAATATTTCCCTCCATTCTGCCCTTCAAACAAATATTCTTTGGGTTTATATTCGCTTACATATCTTCTTAACAATTCAAGAACTTTGGGTGACAACAGTGAGTACCTATCCTTTTTTCCTTTAGCTTGATGAATACGAATTTGCATACGATCAGAATCAATATCACTGATTTTGATATTCAGAATTTCACCTAATCGTAAACCTGCTGAATAGCACAATGTAAAAATCGCCTTATGCTTTAGATTGGTAAAAGAATTAAGCAATCTTTGTACTTCTTCTACAGAAAGAACTTCTGGAATAGTAGAAGGCTTTTTCATTTTAATGTTGAAATCGAAATCGATTGTTTCATCAAGCACTTCAACAAATAAAAACTTTACCGAAGCTAGGAGCTGTTTCATCATGGAATAGCTATAATTCATTTCCTTTTTTGCGTGATGAAAAAAACTTTCAAGTTCCGCAGAAGTAATTTTTTCAATTTTATGTGATCTCACATAATCCAAAAAAACATCTAGACCATTAAGATAAGATCTTAATGTATTTTCACTATAATTCTTAAGCGTAAGATGATGTTCATACTTGGTTATTAATTCGCTTTTATTCATATTAGCCTCATTATTTTAAGAATAACATGAATAAAACTTAAACATGCAATTGGGATAACATGAATAGAGTTCATGATATGCCGTTGTTATGTTGAATTTAAGTAAAATCAATAATTTAATTAGTGTATAGAATCGATACTAATAGGGTTATCAAGGCTGATGAGTGAGCATCTACACAGACTAAATGAAAGCGGAAAGCTCGCTTGCCAGATTTACATCATAGCCTGTAAATGCGTTTGAGCAGTCAAACCATGTCTTGCTAACCCTATTTCTGCTAACATCGTTTGGTTTTATACTAATTAAATTACACATTTTTGGTTTCCCGTTTCCACTGCCCTTACCCACAGGTAAAAACAATGTAACCAATACACACAAACCATCATTTGATTTTACTTAACTACGTAGTAGATTAAACGAAATACACACTACTCAACATAACAATCGCTAAAATCAACTTCCGCAGTCAAACGGACTGTGTGGCTTATTTTAGCTTTATCGTTGTACACAAGCTAAAAACCGAACTCAAATTGATAAAAAAAATACTAATTGGAATTTTATTACTCGGAATAATATCCATAATCGGATTTTTTATTTTTATGGCAAATTTTCAGATTTTCGATGACCCAATTGAAACGGAATTAAAAACGGAATGTGATTACGAAGGTTTGCGGAAAATAATAATGTCGGAATCTGGTGGAAATGCTGTTACAAGAACTTCGATTCATATTTCAATAACTGATTGTAAATACGAAGAGAAATTAAACGAGGAATTTATATTTGTTGTGGACGCACCAAACATCAAACCAAAAGATGTAAATTTCAATTGGAAAACTTTTGATACTGTGACAATTAGATATGATAAAAAATTGCGGATTTTCAAACAGGAATCGGAATCGAAAACTGTGAATCCGAAAATAACATTTGAATATATAGCTGAATAAAAAGCCAGTGTACAACAACGTGTATAGCTCATTGCGGCTGAATTCCTAATCGGAATTCATTGCAATTTGCTATCTTTCGGTTACGGCGGAAAATCATAGCTGATTTTCCGCAACGAGCCATACACAAAACCGTTATAGAAGAATTCGCTTCGCTCTTCTTCTATAACGATCCGGGCTAAGCTCAGGAGTTGCGAAGCAACTCTACATAACCCTCACTAAATTCAATGGGTAAAACCAACTGAACTTAGCCCGGATCGTTAGGGTCAATTTTAGATAACTAATGAACAAACAACTTCTTACCATAATATCTCTTTTGATCCTTTGGGGTTGTCAAAATCAATCGCAGAAACTAACGGAAGAAACCGAAAACAATAAAGCAGAAGAATCAACTGTAGCCGTAAGTAAACCGGACGAACAGAAAGTCCACCAACAGATAGTATCTACGAGACTTGAAACTAACAACTACAACTGGCTAAATGAACCTCTATATCTCCTCGGCTATCAAAAATCCAACCCAGTTTTTAAAAGTTGGAAAACTAACAATCTGTATCAATTAGCAGATACTTTAGAACTCTTTAAAACATTTGCAGATACTCTAAAACCAGTGCACATAGATGACAATATGATTGTCTATTCTACTGCTTCAGCCATTGTCGTTGAAATGGATACGGAAGACCTAATTCTGGAAATTGGGGCAAGAGTGATTGATGCTGCCGGAACACCAAACGGTAGATATGTTTACTACTTCACGGATTACGAAAAACCCATAGAAATCTTAGACCTAGCTTCAACTCAAACTTCCAAGACTGATCTAATTGGATGGCATTTACATATTTATGGTGAACATCTATATTATGCCATTGGCCACCCTGAGGTAAGTGGGTTTATCAAGCTTTTCAGAAGTCCTTTAAACGATTTATCCCAACGAACTGAATTACTTCAAGGAACATTCGAAGAAGGGATGACCTTCTTTCCCTCCGACTCGCTCTTGGGTTTGCATGCTAACCTTGTAACTGATATTCGACCAGCTATCTATAACTTCAAATCAAAGAAATACGCTTTTGTGGATGGCATTGAGTCGGAAATGAATTATCCAGTTTTGCTACCACGAACTAACCAACTTGGTTATTACACAATTAGCAAATTCGAGAATCGATTCTTCGACCTTGAATTTGATTTCAAATCCGCTGACGAACTCGGGATATATGAATAAAAAGACCCTAACAAATACTATCATCCATAAGCTTACTGAGCTATTTGCAAAGGCAAGTGCTATGAGATACATTTATAGATATTTGAAAAGTCCAGCTTACGGATGATAGTTGGGCGTTACCCACCAATTGAAAAACCATGAGAATATTATTAAGCATTCTGATTTTATTGGTGTCCGTGAATGTTTATGGACAAACCACATTTGAAATAAACCTAAATGAAACACTTAAAAATAATCTCGAAAAAAACGTTTCGGATAAGGTTGATGAAACATTCATTTACATAAACGATGCGCGTTCTAACGAATTATTTTACTACGCTTTAAAACCAAAAAACCAGATAAAAGCCACTTTAATCTTATTGCCATCAACAGCTGAACGGACTGAAGATGTTTTGAACAACAACATTGAACTATCGGAATTGGCGCACGAAAATGGAATTCTACTGATTCTACCCTCAATAAATTGGAATTTTTATCTCGACGAAGTTGCGATGGACTTTTTGAACACAACTTTTAAAAATGCCGTCAATAAGTATGGAGCACCCGAAAATAAAATTGTAATAGGAGGTTTTTCATTGGGTGGTATGAATGCAATCCGTTATGCTGAATTATCCAAAGAAAATGCGGATTTAACATTGGTACACCCAATTGCCGTTTATGGAATAGACCCGCCATTAGATTTAACAAGACTGTATAAGTCGTTTGAAAGAACCAAAGAATTGAATTTTTCAGAACCAGCAGTTGCAGAGGCGAATCATTTTCTGCAACAATATCAAAGACAATTTGGTGGCACGCCAGATAATGTTCCTGACATCTACATTAACAATTCAATGTATTCACGGACAGAGAAAGGCGGCGGTAATGCCAAATTCTTGGTGGATATGCCTGTTAGAATCTATTCCGACCCAGATATTGATTGGCACCTCAATGAGAGAAAAAGAGACTTGTACGATGTAAACGTATTGGACCAAACAGCATTCATCAACCAACTACGAATTTTGGGGAATGAGAATGCTGAATTTATAAACGCTTTGGGAAAAGGATATCGACTTAACGGGAGGCGTCATCCTCACTCGTGGTCAATCGTAGAACCGAACGAATTAATAGATTGGATTATTAAAGTGACGGAATAAAAACGGTGGGTAACGATCCGGGCTAAATTCAGTTGGTTTTACCCATTGAACTTAGTCCGGATCGTTACTCAATAAAAGCCGGCAAAACCCGCTCTGCTATTATTTGCAAGGTTGTATTATTGTTATCAGCAGCAGTTACAACCATCATTAAATCTAACTCTTCAATCAAAACGATATATTGCCCCCCACCACCCTGTGCTGAGCTGCTGAAATAGGTTTTATCCCCGTATTCTAAATCTCCACTCCACCAGTAATAGCCATATCCCTGATTAGAAACATCTTGACCTCCACCATAAATATCATCATCACCGGTAAGTAGAATTCTATTGGTAGACTTGCTAATAAAATCTTCCGGAATCAATTGTTCACCCTTCCATTTTCCCTTGTTAATGACTAAAGTGCCAAACTTCGCCATATTGCGGGAGGTCATGCTTGAGCCCGATCCGGGCATCGGTAAGCCGGTTTGCTCACTAACAGGCCAGCGATAATTGGTAATGCCTAATTTGTCGAGCAATTCTTTTTTTATAAAATCCATGGCTGATCCCCGGACGACTGCTTCAATGACCTGCATAACTAAAGCTGGATCTCCCCCATATTCAAAAATCTGAGATTCCTTGGTTATTGGTTTGCTACGCTCAAACAAAGCCTGAACGTACCCCTGCCCTTTTAACTGATCCGGATTTTCATCCATTTTATCTCGTTGCTCATCACTAATTCGTATGCCGGAACGCATGGTTAATGCATGATTCAACGTTATGGTTTCTGCACCTTCTACAAATTTTGTTGGATCTAAATCCTTTAGAAAATGGGTTAACGGCTTATCCAAATCATTCATGGTTAAATATCCTAATTGAATGGCTCTGCCAAGCGCCAGACCGGTATAGGCTTTAGTTGCCGATGCCTGACCATGAGGCAGATTGATTCGACCACGTGCGTAATACGATTCAAATATGAGTTTATCTTTGTGTGCGATAAGAAAACTGTCATATCTCCCATACTTACCGTCTGCGATTTCTTCTGCCAGGTCTAATATCATGTCTTTATTCCCGCCATGTACTCCCATCTCTCCCACTTCTATACCATCGTTTCTATCTTCCGGCTCAGTGCTCATAAATGCTTTGTTGAGTTGAGGGATTTTAAGAAATGCTATAGGGGAACTATCATTCAATAAAATCTCGGCTTCACTACTTGTAATAGTACCTATAAGGCTTGATAACCAGGTCATGCCGCGTATCGCGGTCATAGGGAATGCGGTCCCATGGTTACCCTCAATCACTTCACTTTGCACGGATATACCTATATTTCTGTCTATTATATCAATAAATTCCTCAATAGGTTCAACCACCTCCTCTTCTTCTAATGTGCCATAGGCAACAAATACATTGGCGTTAAAGCCTTTATAGGAATCTGCAGCTCTAATATTAGCGTAAAGCTCAGATAGATAGTCAACCTCATTCTTAATCGAAGGACTGCCAATAATGTAATTGTCAAAGGTATCGGGTTGTGTTAACAGTATATATGCACCAAATTCACCACTCAGTGAATACCCAAAATAAGTACGACTATCCGGGTCGGTTCGATAGGTATTGTCAACATATTTAATGACATCGTTACGAATAAAATCCAGATGATTGTCGGCTTGCCCCAATTGATATTTTGCCTGAGCTTCCGCGTTGCTTGATGGCTGTATGGAATAATCACGGAATCTACTTGCATGTGCTCCGAATTCAGCTAATTCTCCTTTCAGATCTTTTTGCCAGGAAATTCCAACTAAAATAACATCTTCAAGAATGTATTCCTGGCCGGCAGATAGTATTTCGCGATGCCACACGGCATCTGTATAATAAAGGACAGGATGTGTTTTGTCATTGTTCTCAGAATAATCTTCAGGTAGTTCTATATACAGTTCATAGTTTCTTTCTGTGTGAGAGTCCTGTATTGGGATAACCTGAATTTGTGGTGATACTAAGGAAGACCCTGCTATGTTTTTTGTATCATCTTTCACACGTTTTTCCTGAGCGAAGACTGTAGTTATGGTCATAGTAATTGTCATTGTCAGTACTAATAATTTAGTTGTATTCATAGCTCTTCTTTTAGTTATAGTAGTGATTTTGTGTTTTTAGCTTTTTTTTCAGATACATTATTCAAGATCGAAAAGTCCTGATTTGGAAAGCTGACGAGAAATAACATCAAGTTGATTTCTTTCACGATCAGTATTAGAAGTTCCGTAAAATGCGATCACCAAATCTTTTGCAGGAGATATGTAAAGACCTTGGCCTCCATGTGCGCCTTTGTAAAAATCGCCATCTTCGTACACTGCACTCCATAGATAGCTGCTATATTTCTGTTCTGTTGAATCACGTGATATATCCAGTTTTTTATTCACATTTCGGATTTTAGATAGGTGTGTATCAGAAATTATTGAATACGTGCTCGTTCTACCACTAGGAGTAAAAGCAAGACCAAACCTGGCAAGATCCCGAAGTGTTGTTGACATACCATTTAAATAAGAAAGAGAGGTGCCATTAGTATTGATTCCTAAGAGTGCACTATATTCTGATCCTGTTTTTCTCCATATTTCCTGTTCAACAAAATCACGGAAGGTCAGACCACTAATTTTTTCGACTAACAAAGTCAACATGAGAGCATCTGCAATTGAATATTGGTATTCCGTCCCATGTGGTTTCTCGGATTTTGCCATTGCTAAACCTTGAATTGGGTTAAAAGTATCATCGTAAGTCTCAAAAGGACTATCAATTCCGGAACTCATTGAAAGAATATCGATAACAGGAACACCTTCCCAACCTGAATTTTTAAGCGTATCAAAGTAGTGGTCTATGGGCTTGCCGGTATCTATTAAACCTCTATCTTCCAAAATACCAATTGAAGTACTGATAAAGACATGGGAAACTATTAAATGGGTATGTAAATCGTTTGGAAACATCCTTGGATAACCTTCAAAGACGATTTTACCTTTATGAATTATAATTAACCCATTAACTTCTACTTGCTGTATATAGTCGTTTAGAGATAGTCCACCTCCCTTTCTTAATTCTTTGGTGGTAATGAAGTTTTTTACATCCTCTCTTGGTGCTTCTTCAAGAATCTTTGGGCTATCAGACCTACGTATTCGTGAATAATTCATAATCTCATAGAAGTTTAGGTAAGCATACCTCTCTATATCGCCACCTACCGTCCAACGGCCTCCTTCATGGATGTGTTTATGGAATGCGTACTTCTCTTCTTTTGAAAATCCGGTGTAATTATACGTTTCATATTTTGGACTTAGAGTATTTAAGGAATCTGAGCCCTTTTTTGATTCGTCATTACACGCCAGAAAAAGAATAATGAGGAGGAGGAATGAGATACTGTTTTTCATGTTTATATGCTTTCCATTTCGTTGATATACTGCTATTATTTTAAACCCTGTAAGTCACTGTTTATATGTTTCTATGATTTTTTTTCTTAGGTTCATGAAGTCCATCCAATAAATCTTTGATACTGCATAAGAGCTTCCATCTTCTCTTACTTTTTCTTCATATCTGGCGAAAAACAGATATTTCCCATCAGGTGATACAGTGGCAGAAGTCTCACTTAGTTTTGTGTTTATTTTGGGTCCCAAACTATACGATTCTGACCAAGTACCATTCTGATTGAAACTAATGAACAAATCACCGTTGTTAGGATCTGTAGCTTTATCAGAATCATAAGAATCGTAAATAAGGTAGCTTTCATCAGGAGCAATGTAAGGATGAGCAATAGATCTACCATTAGTATTGATTACATCGTCCATTCTTTCAATAGAAGCATACTGACCATCTTGATTGATGGAGTAATAAATGCCCTCACCATCAGCTCTCGTTCCCGAAGCAAAATACAAGTTCTCATTTTCCGACGGTATGGCACCCATGATATAGGCATCTACAAATGGCTGCCCCATCAAAATGGGGTCACTCCAATCTCCTGTTTCATCTTTTTCAACGTACCATTGATGCAATCTGCTACGTGTATTTGATGTTGTTGCGGAATCGTTGATTGGTCTTGTACTTCCAAAGTAAAGACGGTTTCCATCTAAAGTAAATCGGGGATGAAAATCCAGATACCCTAAATTAGTTGAAAAAGGAGCCAGCTCCAGTTTTGACCATTTACCATCAATCAATTTCGTGGTATAAATGTTATAATTTTTCCCTTTTTTTCTGTGATTGAGAAACAGTTCGGTCATCTCCGGATTAAATGTTATTGAAGCAGAAGCGTGATCTTCAATTGAAATAATGCCTGGTGCAAAAACCAATGGGGTATCTGTTGGAATTTGACTACTGAGCAAAGTTAGATTTGATTTTTCATTGTCTTGACACCTCGTAAGAGTAATAAGTACTAAAAGAAATACAATTTCTATATGTTTCATACCAAAGATTGATTTTTATAAATAGCACCAACATTCGTATATACTTAATTTTTAATACATAAAGTTCTGTACCGAACTGGTGACCTAATTAAACTAGGTCTTAATTCATAATTGATTTCTAAATTTGTATAAACCCAATAATTAAATGATAAAATCATTTCGTCATAGATAAATCGCTTACATAAGAAATTATGAGAACTTACAGTGGTAGCTATTATCTTTATACACTTTTGACTAAAAGGGCTTATGAACAAAAGATCTTTGAAGAATACCATACTTATTAATCTTGGTGCCTTTTTTTTGGTAGGCATACTGGAAATATTGAGCCTGTGGTTATTTAGAGATAATTTCGATACTACTTATTCTTTTTACTTACACAACCTTAGTTTTACAGTTTCCATTATGGTCGTGATTTGGGTAAATCATTATATTTTAATTCCTTTTTTCTTAGACAAGAGACACTATTATTTATATGGAATACTTCTCATCGGGAGTATATTTCTTGCTTCTTATCTAAAGACATACCCAAGCTGGATTGGGGTTTATAAAACCTTCTTTTTTCTGATTTATACCACCGGAACCGGAATGGCAGCCTTTTTTCTAAGCAGAAACATCAAGTTTAGAAGAGAAAATGAAGAGAAAGAAAAATTACAAAAAGACATGGAGCTGAACTATTTAAAGCAGCAGGTCAATCCTCATTTTTTATTCAATTCATTGAATAGCATTTATGCATTATCGAGACAGCAATCTTCAGAAACTCCTGATGTAGTTATGCAACTTTCAGAATTGATGAGATATCAGTTAGAGAGTTCTAAAAAGGACAATGTTTTTTTGAAAGAAGAGCTTGAGTTTATTGAAAACTATTTATTACTCGAAGAAAAAAGATTGAGCAAACGTTGTTCTATTGAGTTTTCAATTGATGGAGATGTATCAGAGCTTAAGATTGCTCCGATGTTACTCATCCCGTTTGTTGAAAATGCGGTTAAACATGGTGCTCAAAGTACTAATGAACAGAGTAAGATTGATGTTTCTGTGGCTTTAAAAAAAACCACTCTTCACTTTTGTGTAGTTAATTCGAGACCTTCAGTGGATTCTGCATCCAAAAGAAAGGGAATTGGACTTGAAAATGTGAAAAGACGTTTAGATCTATTGTATCCCAAATCTCATTTATTAGAAATTGATGATATGAAAGAGGAATATCGGTTAAATTTATCTGTTGATTTAACAGAACAAATATTTAAAAACAGTTGATGATTAAGATTGGAATCATAGACGATGAAGTATTGGCACGTAATGTATTAGAAGAATATTGTTCAAAAATTAACAACTTTGAACTAGTGCTGAGTACCGGAAATCCGCTTGAGTTTATCAATTTTGCACAGCACAATGAAATTGATCTCATATTTCTAGATATAGAAATGCCTGAACTAAGTGGTATGGAAATTTTACGCTCCATGATAAAGCCACCTAAAGTTATTTTGACTACTGCGTATTCTGAGTACGCCTTAGAAAGCTATAATTATGATGTGGTAGATTATTTATTGAAGCCTGTAAAAATTGAACGCTTTTTGAAAGCTATAAATAAAGTTTCTGCTTCAAAAATTAGAACTGCAAAAAAAGACAGAGGAAGTCAAGAACTACAAATCAGACATGATGGAACACCTGTTAATATTACATTTAAATCAATTCTCTACATTCAGAGTTTCGGGAATTATCTAAAGATCTTTACAGATTCAAGAATGTATCTCATTTCCGAAACTCTTATTAACATTACCAATCTGTTATCTGAAAATTTCCAACGAACTCATCGATCATACATCGTTAACCTGGACAGAATTACAAGAAAAACCAAAGCACATTTGTTCATAGATAATAAAAAAGTCCCCGTGAGCACTACTTATAAAGTCATGGTTTTAAAAAAACTGGAAGCTTTGAAAAAAAATAACTAATCACATTTCTGACATATTCCTTTTATATCGTTTAACGAATAATAAAACAAATAGAAAAACTACACTATTTAAATTAAATAGAACTGATAATGTCACGTGTACATTGTTCATACCTCCCACACGGTCGGTACGTAATACATACCAATCGTTAATCCGTTAAATACTTCATCAGCCTCACTTCAAATTCCTGATTGTCGGGAGCAAGCCGGGAATTAAAACCCACTTTAATTGTTCCGTTTCCGTTGGAAATATTTCTGGTCGTAAACATTGCGGCCTCACCGAATAAATCCAACATGCCTTTCTCATGGTTCTTTAAAGCTCCCTGAGGTAATTCTTTAAACCGATAGTATTAGTCGAACCCGAAAACTGCCAGGCTATTTCCGGTTGCAGACTTATATCTGTTCATTCAATACCAGAACAATTACCGCTTCTTCTGGATATGTAAAAGCTGATCCGGGAAATGTAGTATCCGGTTGCTGTTGTTCCTGAACGGGTACTAAAAACAGAAACAAGATTATGAACAGAAAACTTAATTTTTTCATGGAAATGCATACATACTAAATATATAGTGTTGTATCTATACAAACAAAAAAGCCGATTCTCTTTCGAAAACCGGCTTTATAATCTTATTTTATTTGCGAACAATGTAAGGCAATCTGCTTTTAAAATAAGACTGCTTCGTTCCTCGCAGTTAGTTATTCTTCAATAACAGATTCAGCTAATAAAGTGAGTTTGTTTTCAGCTACTTCCACAAATCCACCGGAGATCTTATAATTAGTTTCTCCTTCAGATTTACGAACCAACACTTCACCTTCTTCTAAAGTAGAAACAATAGGAGCGTGATTTGCTTTAACTTCAAAACTTCCCTGAGTACCCGGCATTTTTACGCCGGTAACATCGCCTTCAAATAAAGAGCCTTCAGGAGTTAAGATTTGTGCTATAAAAGTACTCATGCTTTATAATTAAGCTTCTTCAGATTCTGCGAGCATTTTCTCGCCTTTTTCAATTGCTTCGTTGATATCACCAACCATATAGAATGCTCCTTCAGGTAAATGATCCAATTCGCCTTCGATGATCATCTTAACACCTTTAACAGTATCGTCGATCTTCACATACTTACCTGCAGAACCGGTGAACTGCTCCGCTACGAAGAATGGTTGAGAGAAGAAACGTTGTACACGTCGTGCACGACTTACCGTAAGTTTATCTTCATCAGAAAGTTCGTCCATACCAAGAATAGCAATGATATCCTGAAGATCTTTGTAGTTTTGAAGCAATACTGTTGCTCTACGAGCTGTCTCATAATGCTCTTCTCCTACTACTTTTGGATCAACGATTCTTGATGTTGAATCCAATGGATCTACTGCAGGATAAATACCGATCTGCGTTAGCGCACGGTTCAGTACTGTAGTTGCATCCAAGTGAGTAAATGTTGTTGCCGGAGCAGGGTCAGTCAAATCATCCGCAGGTACATAAACAGCCTGTACAGATGTAATAGAACCTTTCTTCGTAGAAGTAATACGCTCCTGCATAGCACCCATCTCTGTTGCCAATGTTGGCTGGTAACCTACCGCTGATGGCATACGCCCAAGAAGCGCAGATACCTCAGAACCTGCCTGAGTAAATCGGAAAATATTATCGATGAATAAAAGAATATCTCTGGAAACTTCATCACGGAAATACTCAGCAACAGTCAAACCTGAAAGAGCTACACGAGCACGTGCTCCCGGAGGCTCATTCATCTGACCAAATACTAGAGTTGCCTGAGATTCTTTCAGTTTAGTTTCGTCAACTTTAGAAAGATCCCACTCTCCTGCTTCCATTGACTCTTTGAATTCATCGCCGTAGTTAATTACTCCGGATTCGATAAATTCACGAAGAAGGTCATTTCCTTCGCGCGTTCTTTCACCAACACCTGCAAATACTGATAAACCACCGTGTTGTTTTGCAATGTTGTTAATCAACTCCTGGATCAAAACGGTTTTACCTACACCGGCACCACCGAACAAACCAATTTTTCCACCTTTTGCATACGGACAAAGAAGGTCAACTACTTTAATTCCGGTTTCCAACATCTCAGTAGATGTTGCCAGCTCATCAAAATTTGGAGCATCACGGTGAATAGGATAATTTGTTTTTCCTTCAGGAGCGTTAATTCCATCAATTGCTTCACCTACCACATTGAATAAGCGTCCACGGATATCTTCACCTACCGGCATTGAAATTGCTTTACCGGTATCGATAACTTCCATTCCTCTTACCAACCCATCGGTAGAATCCATGGCGATAGTACGCACACGATCTTCACCTAAATGCTGAGCTACCTCCAAATAAAGAGTTGAGCCGTCGGTTGGATTTTCAATAGTTAGGGCATTTAGGATGGCAGGGGTTTCACCATCTGTAAAGTCAACGTCGACAACAGGTCCGATTACCTGTGCAATTGTTCCTTTATTCATGTGCTAAATCGCGATTTTATTAAAATTTTTGGTAGTCTGAGTAGTTGAAAATTTGCACTCCTGCAAAGGCTGGTAAAGATAGGGAGATAAGCTGTGAGAGGCAATCATTTTTCGAGTTAAATTAAAAAGATTAACCATCCAAATGATATTCCTAAAACAACAAGCCTTTCAAAGGCTACTGCCGATAGATCTTAACAGCTGAAATCTTCTTTATTTCTTTTGATTTGCAGGCTCTTCTGTTAGTTCCGCTAAACTAATTACATCCTTTATCCGTCTATCTCGTCATCGCGGACGCTGGAAGAAAACTACACATAAAACTTCTTAAGATATACTCTTTATAGTTATCAATATAACGGTGAACGATCCGCGATCTCCTTAACAACGAGCACAATCACATTTGGGAGATATCGGGGCAAGTTTGCCCGATATGACCTGCTCTGTTTGATGCTTATAAACTAATTTTATCAACGAATTAACTAACATCTACATGAATGACTTATTTTAAGAGAGAATTGCTAATTTAAAATCTCAGAAATTTCTTTAACATTTTCAGAATTTATCTCGTCCTATATTCGATCTAATTATCAACCTCTTATCAATACAATGAAAATACAATTCAGATTCCTTTTTGCATTCCTGTTTACAGGGCTGCTTTTAAGTTCATGCTCTAACAACCAACAAGAATTCTCAGTTAATTATGAAAAATTTACACTGGATAACGGATTGGAAGTCATATTCCATGAAGACAACTCCGATCCGGTTACCGCAGTTGCATTAACTTTCCATGTTGGTTCAGCAAGAGAAAAAGAAGGTAAAACCGGTTTTGCTCATCTTTTTGAGCATTTACTTTTCCTAGAATCTGAAAATCTGGGTAAAGGAGGCCTGGATAAAATGAGTAGTCGCATTGGAGGTTCCGGTGCCAACGGATCTACAAGCAGAGACAGAACCAATTATTTTCAAACAGTTCCAAAAGATGCTCTGGAAAAAATGATCTGGGCGGAAGCTGATAAATTAGGCTACTTCATCAATACAGTTACTGAAGCGGTTGTTGCTAAAGAGAAACAGGTTGTGAAAAATGAAAAACGCCAGGGTGTTGATAATGCTCCTTACGGTCATGCAAGTTACGTGATAGGAAAAAACCTGTATCCACAGGGACATCCATATAATCATCAGGTTATTGGTTCTCTGGAAGATCTGCAAAATGCTACCCTTGCCGATGTAAAGGAATTTTACCGAAAATGGTATACTCCTAATAATGCAACTTTGGTAATTGCCGGAGATTTTGATACTAAACAAGCCAAAGAATGGGTTGAAAAGTATTTTTCAGAAATTCCGCGAGGTGAAGAAATCACGCCTCTACCTGATGCACCTGTTGAAGTTGCTGAAACAAAGAAATTATTCTATGAAGATAACTTTGCTCGACTTCCTGAACTAAGAATGGTTTGGCCAACCGTAAAGCAATATCACCCTGATATGTATGCTCTTGATATCTTAACTCAGTTATTAACGGATGGGAAAAAAGCACCATTCAATAAAGTGCTGGTTCAGGAAGAACAGGTTTCTTCAAATGTATTCATGTTCAGCCAAAATTCAGAGATTGCCGGAGAAACTACACTTCTTGTCAGGGCTTATCCCGGTACCGATCTTGATAAAGTCTCTGACGCTGTGAATGAAGCATTTACAAAATTTGAAAATGAAGGTTTCACCGAAGCAGATCTGGATCGGATTAAAGCAGGAATTGAAACTCAGTTCTACAATGGACTTTCAAGCGTATTAGGAAAAGCTTTCCAGCTGGCGCAGTACAATATTTTTGCCGGCGATCCCGGATACATCAATGAAGATATCCAGAAAACATTGGCCGTTACAAAAGATGATATTATGAGAGTGTATGAAGAATACATCAAAGGGGAGAATTTCATCGCAACGAGTTTTGTACCACAAGGACAGGCTGAACTAGCGCTTGAAAGTTCAGAACCTGCTGAAGTAGTAGAAGAGCAAATTGTACAAGGAAAAGCCAACGAAGAGTTTGTACTTCCTGAAGAAACTGAATATGAAAGAACTGCTTCCAGTTTTGACAGAACAGTTGAGCCTCCGTATGGTAAAAGCCCGGATGTAAAAGTACCTGATGTTTGGGAAGGTTCATTAGAAAACGGAATGCAGGTATTTGGAATCGAGAATAATGAACTTCCACTCGTTCAATTTACGATAGAAATAGAAGGTGGACTCCTTCTGGAAAATACTTCAAAAACCGGAGTTTCAAATTTAATGGCAGACCTTATGACCCGAGGAACTGCGAACAAAACTCCCGAACAACTGGAAGAAGCGATTAATGAACTTGGTGCTTCCATCAATGTAAATGCAGGAAGACAAACCATAACTATTACAGGAAATGCTTTGGCTCGTAACTATGGTAAAACTCTTGATCTGGTTGAAGAAATTATATTAGAGCCCCGCTGGGATGAAACCGAATTTGAATTAGCTAAGCAAAGCACATTAAGTCAAATTGCACAGCAAAGTGCAAACCCAAACAGTATTGCTTCAAATGCCTATAACAAATTGTTGTATGGTGAAGATCATATTCTTTCTTACAACTCGGTCGGAACAACTTCGAGCGTGGAATCCATTACCATTCAGGACCTGAAGGATTATTACAATGCAAACTTCTCTCCTTCTGTTGCTGATTTTATGATCGTTGGTTCTATATCCAAAACAGAAGTAATGAATTCATTAACTGACCTTGAATCTAACTGGGAAGCTAAATCTGTAGATATTCCGGAATTTGAAACTCCGGAAAGACCTGAAGTATCAACCGTATATTTTTATGATGTTCCGAATGCTAAACAATCCGTAATAAGATTCGGATATCTGGCTATGCCTGAAACTCACGAAGATTATTATCCGGCCACTGTTATGAATTACATTCTTGGTGGCGGTGGATTTGCCTCCCGTTTTACACAGGAGCTTCGTGAAGGTAAAGGTTATACTTACGGAATTGGTTCCGGATTTTCAGGAACAAACATTGCCGGACCGTTTACAATCAGTAGTGGCGTTCGTACCAACGTGACTTATGAATCTGCTGCGTTGATAAAAGAGATACTGGAAGATTATCCTTCCACTTTTTCTGATAAAGATCTGGAAACGACTAAAAGCTTTCTGCTTAAAAGTAATGCCCGAAGGTTTGAAACTCTGGGTGCCAAGCTCAATATGCTGGATAACATCAGTGACTACGGATGGAGTCCTGATTACGTAAAAGAAAGAGAACAGATCGTTAAGGACATGACCAAAGAAAAAATCGCTGAATTAGCTCAGAAATATGCTAACCCTGATCAAATGATCTGGCTCGTTGTTGGTGATGCAAAAACACAAATGGACCGATTGGAGCAGCTTGGCTTCGGTGAGCCGATTCTTATTAATAACAGGTTTAAGGAAGGAAACTGATTCGGGTTTATTGCCTTTACAAATCCTGACAGGATTGTAGTTTTGATAATCAAAAGCTTAATCAAGTTTAAATCCTGTCAGGATTAATTAAAATCTTGTTTAAAGGCGTGTAGTGCCCCTTACAAATAGCGGATAAGTTATATGAATAGAATTGAGCAATTAATTACCACGCTCAACCTCCAAAAACACCCTGAAGGCGGTTACTTCATAGAAAGCTATCGAAGTGAAGGGGTTATCCCTTCTGAGGTTTTGAAAGATGGTATTGATGGAGATCGAAACTATTGCACGGGAATTTATTTTCTACTCACATCAGATAATTTCTCTGCCTTTCATCGGATCAAACAGGATGAGATGTGGCATTTCTATGAAGGCTCTCCCCTTGTTGTTCACATGATTGACAAAGAAGGAGGTTACTCTTTCCAAAAGATTGGATTAGATTTAGAAGATGGGCAAGTTCCACAGTTTGTAGTTCCTAAAGGAGTTTGGTTTGCCTCTGAAGTTATGAAGCCTGATTCTTATTCCTTCGTAGGATGCACAGTGGCTCCAGGTTTTGATTTTGCCGATTTTGAACTTGCTGAAAAAGATTCTCTGATTTCAGAATTTCCAAAATATTCAAAGATCATAAATCGCCTTACTAGGTAGAACTTTTATATTTTCATCATATCAGGTACTAAAGATTCAAAGCTAGAATCTTTATATTCAAAAACTAAATTATGAAACTAACTACCCGTATGAAAAATCTTGACTCTTCCGTTCAACAAAAAATTGATCAATGGCTGGAAGGCAGTTACGACGAAAACTCAAAACAGAAGATCCGTTCATTAATCGATCAAGAAAAGTTCGAAGAATTGACAGATGCATTCTACAAAGATCTGGAATTTGGTACCGGTGGATTACGTGGAATTATGGGAGTCGGATCAAATCGTGTAAACAAGTACACTTTCGGAGTTGCCACGCAGGGATTCAGTAATTTCCTGAAGAAAACCTATCCAAATGAGCAAATAAAAGTAGCTATCGCGCACGATTGCAGAAATAATTCTGACACACTCGCTAAAGTAGTCGCTGATGTATTTTCTGCAAATGGAATCAAAGTGTATTTCTTTGAAGGATTGCGCCCAACTCCGGAATTATCTTATGCCGTAAGAGAACTGAACTGCCAGGGAGGTGTGGTTCTGACTGCTTCTCATAATCCAAAGGAATACAATGGTTTTAAAGCGTACGGAGCTGATGGTGGGCAATTGGTATCGCCTTATGACAAAGCGGTGATGGAAGAAGTACAAAAAGTCACCTCTGTTGATGACGTTAAATTTGAAGGGAATAATGAATTGGTCGAATTGATCGGAGAAGAAATCGATCAAAAATATTTAGCTGAGCTAAAAAAACTCTCGGTTTCTGAAAAAGAAATCCAAAATCAAAAAGACCTGAAGATCGTCTTCTCCCCCATTCACGGAACTGCAGGAGTATTAGTTCCCCCGGCTCTTAAAATGTATGGTTTTGAAAATGTGACATTGGTTCAAGAACAAATGGTTGTGGATGGAGATTTTCCAACCGTAGTATATCCAAATCCTGAGGAACAGGATGCGCTTGCAATGGCGCTGGACAAAGCCGAAGAAATTGATGCTGAATTAGTGATGGCAACCGACCCGGATGCAGACAGAATCGGAATAGCAGTAAAAGACACTTCAGGTGAATGGACTTTACTTAACGGAAATCAGACTGCATGCCTGATTATTAATTATATGCTAACTGCCTGGAAGAATTCCGGTAAACTGAATGGAAATCAGTATATCGTAAAAACGGTGGTTACCTCTTATTTGATTGATGAAATTGCAGAATCCTATTCGGTGGATTGCTTTAACACCCTTACAGGCTTCAAATATATTGGTGAACTAATGACCGGCTTTGAAGGCAAGAAAGAATTTATTGCAGGTGGTGAAGAAAGCTACGGCTACCTGATCGGTGAACACGTTCGTGATAAAGATGCTGTAGTTTCAGCCGTTATAATTGCGGAAATGGCGGCTTACTATAAAGACAAAGGAAGCAGCCTGTATGAAGCTCTTCTTGAAATGTATGTCGATTTTGGTATTTACCAGGAAAAACTGATCTCCATTACAAAGAAAGGGAAATCAGGTGCAGAAGAAATTCTTGAGATGATGAAGAACTTCAGAGAAAATCCCCCTACATCACTTGGTGGATCTGATGTGATTACTATCAAGGATTATAAATCAGCGGAAGAAAAGAATGTGAAGACAGGTGAGGTTTCTGAGATCGACCTCCCTTCTTCTAATGTACTTCAATTTATAACTGAAGACGGAGCAATTATTTCGGCCCGACCTTCAGGTACAGAGCCTAAGATCAAATTCTATTGCAGTGCCAATGATACTATAGCTACCGTTCACGAATATCCCTTTGTTCAAAAAAAATTGATGGATAAGATCGATCAGATCATGAAAGAGCTCAGCTGATAAAAATTATTATTTAGAATTAATCTTGATAGTGATATCTTTGGTGAAACTTAAATTCAATTTCATCAATGAGACTATTCCTTTTATTTCTGATTACTTTTTTATCCACAAATTTACTCCAAGCTCAGGAACTGATCATCGGAAGTGAACTTGTTAATCCCGGAATCCGAATCATATTTGAAGGAGCGATTAAAGACGATGTTACTCCTTCAAATCTCCACCTTGAAGAGTCCAAAACCGATGTTCACTTGGAAGCCAGAGTTAATTGGGCTTCAGATAATTCAATAGAAGTTCCAAAATCTGCACCGAGAGGCGGGTTTGTGGCTTATCTCACAATTACTGCTGAAGTGATCAATGAGCGCACCAGAGAACGGTTAGAGGATATTCAGATCGTTCCGCATATCAATCTCATCGATAATCTACACTATGCAAGAAACATAAGCTTACCCGGAAAGAGAGATGATCTTTACACCGTAAAATTTACTGTTTATCCACCAGAGGGAACTCAGTTAGCCCTTCACAAAGACTGGAGAGAAAGTCACAGCGATCAGTTATTCAAGCAAACTCAATTTGAATATAAGAACGTTGATTTTGAAGAAATTGCGAATGCAAGCAGAAAGTAGAGAACATCCAACATCCAACATCCAACATCCAAAAACGAATATTCAATATTGTAGTTTAGGAAGAGATTAATTCTTTCCCATTATTAATGATGCTGTACTTTCGTGGCTTAAACTACCTCAGCTCAAAGATTTTACCGGCTTTTTGAGTAATAATATCCTGCATTTCCAGTTGTAGCAATGCAACCAGTAATTCGCTTGTATGCACATTTAATTCATCTGCAAGATCATCAATCTGGAATGCTTTATTTTCAAGTTGTTCACAAATCGAAGTGCTTAGCTTATCCAGCTTATATTCTTTCCAGCTTGGAGCTTTTTTAGGTAATTCTTTTGCACTGTTTCCGTCAGATTCAAAATCGATGGGTAATTCTACTAAAATATCATCTACTACCTGAACCAATTTAGCGGCTCCTTTTTTGATGAGATAATTACACCCTGTACCTGAAGGATTTTCTAAATGATGCGGAATTGCAAAGACTTCCCGATTTTGATCCAGAGCCAGTTCGGCAGTGATCATGCTCCCTCCTTTTATACCGGATTCAATTACAACCACGCCAAGGCTCAATCCGCTTACCACTCTGTTTCGCAATGGAAAGTTATTTTTTTCAGGAATCATCCCCAGAGGAAATTCAGAAATAACTGCCCCTCCTGATTTCACAATTTCATTCGCAACTTCCGTATTGCTCTTTGGATAGAGATTATCAATTCCTGAACCCAAAACAGCCACTGTTGTAGCTCCCACATTCAAAGCTGATTGATGTCCGATAGTATCAATTCCATAAGCCAATCCACTAAAAATGCATAACCCTTTTTCTGCCAACTTAGTAGAAAATTTCTCTGCTTGTTTTTTCCCGTAAGTAGAAGCATTTCTGGTTCCTACTACCGCTACTCCCGGTTTTTTAAGAGCTTCGGGATCTCCTTTCAGCCAATATAAAATGGGAGGATCGTAAATTTCTTTCAATAAGTTCGGATACTCAGGATCTCTCATTGTAATGATCTGAGCGCCGATCTTTTCAGTATCTGCTATTTGATGATCAACACTTTCCCAGTCATCGAATGATAAAATGGCAAGGGCTGTCGCTTCACCAACTCCTTCATAACTTCTGAGCTGAGTTTTACTGAGGTTGAATAGATTGTCGAGTTGGTCACATTCCTGAACTAAATGCCTGACTCTCTTACTTCCCAGTCCGGGAATCAGAGTTAAAGCAATTAAGTTTCTAAGAATCGATCTGTTTTGCATGTTGAAGTTTTCCCCAAAGTGCTTCTCTTAGTTCATCCACACCATGTCCGGTAGCAGATGAAATTGGAATTACGGGAATTTCATCATCAAAATGAAGTTTTTTATCTAACTTAAAACCTTGTTTTAAATCCATCTTAGTTATAGCCAGTACTCTGGGCTTGTCTAGCAGGTCTTTCCGATAGGCTTTTAGCTCGTTAACCAAAGCGTTGTACTCATACTCAATATCCGTTTGAGAACTCACCATGAACAACAAAATGCTGTTTCTTTCAATATGGCGAAGAAACTGAATTCCCAATCCTTTTCCCTGATGTGCTTCTTCAATAATTCCGGGAATATCAGCCATTACAAAACTTCGATAATCTGAAAACTTAACCACACCAAGATTGGGTTCAAGTGTTGTAAAAGGATAGTCAGCTATCTTAGGTTTTGCGTGTGAAAGCGCTGAAAGTAATGTGCTTTTTCCTGCATTCGGGAATCCAACCAAACCTACATCTGCGATAAGTTTAAGCTCAAGCTCTACGACTCTTTCTTCTCCTATTTCTCCTTCCTGAGCATATTGAGGAGTTTGATTTACAGAACTTTTAAAATGCCAGTTTCCAAGTCCGCCTCTACCACCTTTGGCAATAACGATCTCTTCTTCATCTTCGGTGATCTCGCCCATTCTTTCTCTAGTTTCTGCGTCAAAAGCTACCGTTCCTAAAGGAACCTGAAGTATGATCGATTCTCCATCTTTTCCGGTAGAACGACTGCTTCCACCATTTGCTCCGCCTTTGGCTTTTATGTATTTCTTATAACGAAGATCAAGAATTGTATTTAGCTGTGCATTTCCTTTTAAAATAATGCTTCCGCCTCTTCCACCATCACCTCCATCGGGACCGCCTTTAGGAACGTATTTTTCCCGTCTCATGTGAGCAGAGCCGTCTCCCCCTTTTCCTGCGGTTACATAAATTTTAGCGTAATCTGCGAATCTCATCTTTTGTACTTATTGGCTATCGGTTATTAGTGATTTTCGATTAACTAATAACCAATAACGAAATTGAGGAGTGAATAAATTTAATCAGAAGATCAAAAAATTACTTCTTATGAAGAACCAACTTCAAAAGTTTTGTAAGCTTGGATTTCATCGTATTTCTTGGAACTATAAAATCCAGAAAACCATGCTCTAGTAAATACTCAGCGGTCTGGAATCCTTCCGGCAGATCACGTCCAATTGTTTGTCGAACTACTCTAGGACCTGCAAATGCAATTAAAGCTCCGGGCTCTGCTACATTAAAATCACCAAGCATAGCATAACTGGCAGTCACACCACCGGTTGTTGGGTGAGTCATATATGAAATGTACGGAACTCCATCTTCTTCCAGCTGAGCCAGTTTCGCTGAAGTCTTAGCCATTTGCATCAAACTCAAAACACTTTCCATCATTCTGGCACCTCCTGTTTGGGAAATGATGATCAAAGGAATTTTATTCTCTCTGGCATGGTCTATGGCAATTCCAAGTCGTTCACCTACTACGGAACCCATACTTCCACCAATAAAACCGAAATCCATACAGCCCACTACAAGATCGATTCCATTCATTTTACCAACGCCAACACGAGCTGCATCCGATAGGCCTGATTTCTTTTGTGTAGCTTCAAGCCGGTCTTTGTATTTCTTGGTATCAGAGAATTCCAGAGGGTCGGTCGGCATAATATTCTGACCTAACTCTTCGAATTTATTGTCATCAAAAATAATTGAAAAGTATTGCCTACTTCCAATTCTGAAGTGATAACCGCTTAATGGATCAACCCATAAATTATCTTCCAATTCGCGCCGATGTATCGTTTCACCGGTAGTTGGAACCTTAACCCAAACGCCTTCCGGCATTTCCTTCTTAGTCTCGGTCTGAATATTTTCGTCTTTTCTTTTAAACCAACTCATAGTTTGTAATTGAATTTTTTTAGAGGCACAAAATAACCAATCTTATCCTTAAATAAGAATCTGATTATGTGTTCGTGTTATTAACCTGACTGCTGCTGATATAATTCGAATTAAGCTCTTCAGGATGTGTTTTAATACAGAAATCGGTGTGATTTTTCAGTTGAAATAACCTAATCAAAGACTTTGCTGAAATAGAACTGTCGTCAAAGGTCCGTACGTTTTCCAAAGCTTTTTTACTGATACGATCAATTCCTGTTCCAACTAAAGTATCGCCGGATTCAATTTGCTCTTCCAGATCAGAAAGTTCTGTCACTTTTGCTTCTGAAAGGATTTCAAGCTTGCCATCAAGTTTAAATGCCTGATGATACACATGATTCCTTCTTGCATCAATGATCGAGTGAATAGCTCCTGAGCTACTGCCTGTTGCCATTGCAAATGATGCCAATGTATTACAAGCCAAAAGATTCACACTTTTACCAAACATAATTCCTTTGATTGCACTTGCTGCTATTCGCAATCCTGTATAAGACCCCGGACCGTTGCTTACCAAAACTGCTTCCGGATCTTCAATTTTGAAATTATGTTCTTTCATCAATTGCTGAGTGAACAAAAACAGATTATCAGAATGCACACTTCTACCCTGAATTCGTTTTTCGAATACCTCTCCCTCGGCATTCTGAAAAGCTACTGAGCAAATATTTGTTGAAGTTTCGAAGGCTAAGATCATAATAAAGTACTCTAAACAAAGTCATCCTGAGGATACCTCCGAAGGATCTTCACAGATTAATAATCGTGCAGATTCTTCGCTGTCGCTCTGAATGACTAACTAATTATTTTAGGTTATTAATCACCAACTCACCACGGTTAAAGATCCCGACCGCTCTTCCGGTTAGTTTCTGATTCAAATAAGGAGAATTTTTAGATTTTGAACGAACATTCTTAGCGTCAAAAGTCCACTCTTCATTGGTATTAAAGAATGTCAGATTTGCATCAGTACCTTCTTTCAGCGCCGGAACATCCAGATTTAAAATCTTACGCGGATTGTAGCACAGCTTCTCCACCAGTTGCTGAAGGTCAAGTTTCTTGGTTTTGAACAATCTCATGTTGGAGATACTCCAAGCTGTTTCCAGTCCTATTATTCCATTTGGAGCATAAATGAATTCCACTTCTTTTTCTTCAATAGCATGTGGAGCGTGATCGGTACAAATTACATCGATCGTTCCGTCCACCAATCCTTCGATCATCGCATCCACATCTTCCTGTGTTCTGAGTGGGGGGTGCATTTTGAAATTGGTATTGAATTTCTGCTTCTCAATTTCTTCATCCGTCAGGTCAAAATGATGAGCACAAACTTCAGTCGTTACATTAATTCCTTTTTTCTTTCCCTCCCGAACAAGATCAACTGCTCCTTTTGTACTGATATGAGCCACATGAATATGTCCACCCGTGTATTCAGCCAATAAAATATCTCTGGCGATCATGGTTTCTTCAGCAATGGCCGGAGTTCCATCCAAACCTAATCTGGTAGAAACTTTCCCTTCATTCATATGTCCCGGTCTGGAAAGTGCTAAATCTTCTTCATGATTAATAATCGGCATTCCCAACATGGACGAATATTCAAGAGCAACACGCATCACCTGAGAATCGTAAACAGGATCACCGTCATCACTAAATGCGACAGCTCCTCCGTCTTTCATGTCTCCCATTTCAGCGATCGATTTTCCGGCTCTGTCTTTGGTTACACAACCGATCGGGTGTACATCTACAGGAGTTTCATTCCCTTTTTTGATGATGTATTCCACTACATCTCTGGTATGCGTAGCCGGTTGAGTATTAGGCATACAAGCAACAGCTGTAAATCCGCCAAAAGCCGCAGCAGCACAACCTGTTTTGATCGTTTCTTTGTGCTCATAGCCAGGTTCACGTAAATGGATGTGCATGTCCATCCAACCAGGACTTACATAAGCTCCTTCAAAGTCATGAGCGTCTTCCCCTTTCTCTGCTTTTAAAGATTTTCCCATTTCTGAGATCTTTCCATCTTTAATTCTGATGTCGATAGTGTCTTTTCCTTTATGTTCTTTACTTACCGGACGAAGATTTTTCAGGAGCATTTAACTTAATTTATTCATTATTTAATACCTCAAATATATCGCAATTATTACAGACTATGAACTCGACTTTTATTTCTATTTTTTTAATACTGGTACTCTCCTTTTCTTTTACAGAATTCGCAACTGCACAAGAAAACATACTTTTAAAAGTAGAAACTAATAGAAATTTCTCTTCACCTGATTCAGAAGATTTATTCCAATTGATCTTGGTAGGAGATTCTGTACGTACTGGTGAAGTCACTTTCAATATTATTTCACATAGTGGTGATACTTTACTGAATAGTGTTTATAAAGCTTATGCTTTCAATAATAAATATGTTTATATAGATGGTAGCGCTACTCAGATTTCAGAAGAAATAACCAACAATTTGAATTCTTTTTTTGCTCCATCCAATTTCCGATCTCCAGCAATTGGGAAAGACGAAATTGAAGAACATGTTGATGAAGATTATACAAATTTGGAAATATGGAAAGACATAAAATCAGATAAAACTGCAATTAGCTTTACATATTCTCTCTATGGCGAATATACCAACAGTATTGCATACTCTAAATCTAGGGGTGAAATAGTATCTATTTGGTCGTGCTGTTGAAGATTTAATTCCTCTTATCGCGAATACCTGAAGGAATTCGCTGGCTGACATTTTAAATTAATTAGTTGACCAGTTTCTTTAATTCTTCTGAATAGGAAATGGATTTATGGTTTACATGTTTATTGCTGTTTACGAGCGAAGTCCTTCAGGTCTTCGCTATAGCAATATGACAGATTAACATCCTATTCTATTCAGGTCTTTAAAGTTTGTAGCTTGAAAGCATTATGCCAAAAGTCCGAAACTTCCACCAAAGATTATTACATCAAATTTCATCCTTAGCGAGCAGTTCTTTTTCTCTTATTCTACGTTCATTGCTGTACTATTAGCGAATACTGAAGGAATTCACCGGGTGACATTCTAAAGTAGTTATTTGACCAATTTCTTTAGTTCTTCTGAGTAAGTAACAGCTTTGTGATGCTTTTCCTGATTGTAAATATAGCTACGGACTTTGGGAATATCTTTTTCGCTTACAGAGAATACCTCGTATCCATTCTGCCATTGAAATTTTTCTTCAAGATCCGCATTTAGATTAACCCATCTTGATGAAGCACCTTTTAATAAATTGACAACCTCTGAGACTTTCTGTGTGGTTTTCAGACGAATCAATAAATGAACATGATCTTCAACTCCATTAATAACATCAATAAGTATGTTATTTTCTTCCCCATAAGATTTCACATAATTAAATAGATCATATCTGAAAGATCTGAATAGATTTGGTTTCCGAAGTTTTGTACTCCAAATAATATGAAGCCATACAGAGGAGCGTGTTTTTGGCATAATGAAAATGTGTTTATTACTCTTTTACCAGCGAAGCCCTTCAGGTCTTCACTTAAGTAAGACAGATTGAAATGTGATTCCTTACAAAATTGTCCCCCATTCGGATTCTCAATTGTCATTCTATAAATTGATCAAATGGAAGAACAGAAAGTATTATTTGAGCAGATCCGAGCTAAGCTGATCGAAAAAGAAAAGCTGGTTACCGTCGGAATGATGATGAGTACCGAAGCCATCAAATATGATGGGAATGTTTTCGCATTTATTTCTAAGAATGGAAATATGGTTTTCAAATTTGGAAAAAGTTTTGATCCCGAAGCTCAGGATTTTGATTCCATCCCTTTTAATCCATTCAAAAATAAAGGCCCGTTGACGGGTTGGTTTGAAGTGTCTTTTTCCCAACATGAATTATGGGAGTCTCTGACTCAGGAAGCATTAACTGAAATCAAAAAAAGTAATTAATCATGGCTTTAAATCAGGAATATATAGATTTCATCATCGATCAACTATCAGAATTCGATGGCGCAACCCCCAGAAAAATGTTTGGCGGTGTTGGGATCTTCAAAGACAAGATCATGTTTGCGATGATTACCAGTGAAAATACTTTTTATTTCAGAGTAAATGATAAACTGATCCCAAAATTTGAAGCCGAAGGGATGAAACCCTTTGATCATGCCAAAAAAGGTAAAGGAATGCCATATTGGTCTGCACCTGCTCATGTTATTGAAGACAAACAGTTGATGAAGAAATGGGCTGAAGATTCCTATGAAGCTGCGGTTTTAGCAAAAAAGAAATAATTATGATCGATCAGAATTACTCCACATTTTTTAAAGAACTTGAAAAGAATAATCACAAAGAATGGTTTAATGAACATCGAAAAGATTATGAAAACCATGTTCGAGAACCTTTTATCGAATTGATTGAAGCCTTAATTCCTGCTCTCCTCGAAATTGAACCCGGTCTACATACAGACGCCAAGAAAACCCTATTCCGTATCAACAGAGATATCCGCTTTTCGAAAGACAAAACCCCATATAACACTTTGATGAAAGCCAGTTTATCGTCTGAAGGTAAAAAATCGGAAGTACCGGGGTTCTACGTAGGAATCGGAGCTGAAAATATCCATGTTGGAGGCGGATTATATCAGCTTTCTAAAGTCCGACTTTCTCAGGTCAGAGACCTCATCGCATCAAACAAAAAGGAATTCAACAGTATAATTAATGATTTTGAATTCAGGAATTGCTTTGGAGAAATACAGGGGGAACGAAATAAAAGACTCGACAAAAAATATGCTGACCTGGAGGATGAACTCCCACATTTAGCAAATAAACAGTTTTACGCTATGGCAAAATTCAAAACTTCTACATTTGTTAGAGACAACAATCAGGTAGAAGCCCTTATGAAGTATTTCCGGGCTATTCAGCCATTACATGCATTTTTAAACAGAGCATTTTAGTCACTCTTGTAGAAGTTAGATAATTCGCTGACAAAAATTGGCTTGTTTATAATCCTGACGATTTTAGAAAAAGCTTCCAATTACACCGACCTTTAGAATTATTGGCGAGCCAAGAACGCAATGAAATCGACGGCTCCAAAGGAGCAATCATTACACTCAGGCTCGTTTGTGAATATGCATCATACGAACGAAGACCTTTTGTAATGATTAGTCGATGTAATGGAGTTCACGCCAATAATTCTTGTCGGGAGCTTTTGGTACTTTTGTCGGTACAAAAGTACACAGAGCCAAGCAAGAGAATCCTATAAAAAGGCATAGTTTAGCAAAAGGATACCTACAACTCTGTCTTAGAAAATAGTGTATTCACATTTAATACTTTACTCCCGTTAAACAACAAATACAGAGACCCTGCGAGCATCATAATTGCAGGAAAAGCACCTGGATAAGTATCTGCTGTATGAATCATTAATAGTGCGATTATAAAATTACCGATCATAATTACCGCTGCAATTCGTACCTGAAATCCGATTATAAAAAGTATCCCGCAAATGAATTGGGCATATACCGATACAACAGCTGAAACAAGTGGTATTGGAAAACCGAAGTTTGTTAAAAACTCTGAAAACTCCAGCATTCTATCCCATGAGAACACATTATCCTGAGTTCCATAGATCAAATGAAAACCTATGATCATCCGAATAAAAACTTCTGAGTAGTCTTTGTATTTATCAAAGAATGTATTTGCTCTTTCAATCATACATTTAATGTTTATTTAAGTGAACCGGTATTACTAAGTACCTGATCATAAAATAGCATTATTCTTAGTTAATCCGTTTATTCTCTGATTATAAGGATTTGAATTCCTTCAAAAACATGGTACAAGATGAATAAATATATGTTGATTTTTCGGGGTCAGGATGGAGTTGATACTTCAGATGCCGCCCTCAAAGAAAGAATAAGTTTACATGTGAACTGGATAAAGAAACTTGGTGATCAGCACATAGATTCACAACGTTTGGAAGACTCCGGAACCCATCTGATAAGTCACGATCGTGTAATTACGGACGGACCTTTTATCGAAGCCAAAGAGATCATTTTGGGGTTTACTATAATTGCTGCAAAAGATATGGAAGAGGCTGTGTTTCTGTCTAAAACCTGCCCTTTATTAAATTACTTTGAAATTATGGTCAGGCCGGTGGTTAGTTAGTGAAAAAATCTCTGTCAAAAGTAACAGCCAGATCATAATTAAAGAACTCAATCATTTTTGTTTGTGTACCCTTTTTCATCCCGATCTTTCTTGGCAACCAAACACCATTTACCTCAATATATTCATCAATCGTATAATTTATAACCGACTGATACTTACCATCCAGAAAATAAACTTGTTTCATAAAAGGACGATAAGTCTCTTTTGATATGTAGTACATTTCTTCTCCGTATCTCAAGCCTGAAATCCGGATGATATATGCTTCTACTTCTCCAACTTTGATTTCCCCTTCATAATAGATATCCAGTCTCCTATCTTCATAATCAAAAAGGTTATTTTCATACAGATTAAATTGTTCTTCCTCATTCAGGTTCCGGCCTTTTAGATTCTGAATTTCCTCTTCCTGCTCTTTACCAATTTTCTTGATCCATCCTTTTCTGCCGTGTCTCCCAAACAATATATACTCTTGGTCTGTTTTTTGATCCAGACGAAACCAATCATTTTTCATATAAAAAAGATCGAAAGTAGCTTTTTCACCGGTCTGATAAGTAATTTCTCCGTTCGTTTGAAATGATTCAACTTCTAAATTCTTCTCTCTTCCCCCAAGCGCCTCTACTACTCTCTCCACCAACTCATTCAATTCTTTATCGTATTCATAGATGTCCATCAAGTACCTGTTTCTGTCCTGAGCTGAGACAGACGGACATATAAAAAAGAGAAACAGTATAAAGATGAAAATCTTCTTCATAACGATAGAATTTCTCTCATTATACTAAATCAGAATCAATAAATCCCGTATGTTTCCTGAAACCAAATTATTTATGTCCGAACAAACACCTTTTCTATTTGATATTCCCTCCGTTTCCGAACTAACCGGAAAGATCAAAACCGTACTCGAACAGAATTTTATGGATATTCTGGTTGAAGGCGAAGCCAGTAATGTGAAGCAAAGTGCAAACGGACACTACTATTTTACTTTAAAAGATTCCGGAGCCCAACTTCCATGTGTAATTTGGAGAAGTACTGTTCAGCGTTTGGGAATTGAACTTACAGATGGTCAGCAAATAGTAGTTGGCGGAGATATTCAGGTTTATGAACCCCATGGTCGTTATCAAATGATCGTGAACCTGGTTCAGCAAGCAGGAATAGGAAAACTGCAGCAGGCATTTGAGAAACTTAAAGCAAAACTAAAAGCCGAAGGTTTATTTGATGATATACATAAACTGGCTCTTCCTAAATTTCCCCAAAAAATCGGAGTAGTCACCTCTAAAACTACTGCGGCATTTCAAGATATAAGAGCAACATTTCAGAAGCGCTGGCCCCTTGCGGAAGTTAAATTATTTCATGCCAGTGTACAGGGTTTGAATGCTGCTCCCGAAATTGTAAATGGAATTAACTATTTCTCAAACCACAAAAATGTGGACGTAGTAATTATCGGTCGCGGTGGTGGTTCTTTAGAAGATCTGTGGCCATTTAATGAAGAAGCCGTAGCCAGAGCTGTTTTTCATTGTGAAATCCCGATCATAAGTGCTGTGGGACACGAAATTGATTTCTCTATTTCAGATTTTGTTGCAGATTCCAGAGCAGCAACGCCCACACACGCTGCAGTACTGGCAGTTCCTGATATCAATGAAATAAACATGAAAATCGAAGATCTCTACAGAAGACTTCAGCTTAACACCTCAGGAGCAGTTCAGTTTTATAAAGATCGTGTTAAAAACCTTGCTGGTTCTTATGCACTTCTTGCCGTCCAGCAAAAGATGAGAAATGCCGGAACTAAAATTGTTAATCTTAAAGAACAGCTTGCTCATCGCTCCAGCTCTTCAATCAGAAATAAGAAAGAAATTTTACTTGATTTCCAACATCGCCTGGATAAACAAGATCCTAATGGACCTCTGGAAAAAGGATTCGCTCGTGTATGGCAGGATGAAAAGTGGATCAGAAACTCTAAAGATCTCGATCAAAAAGAGCATTTAGAGATAGAATGGAAAGACGACCGAATTAAGCTATGACAGTGTTTTCTGACAGTAAAGAAATTAAAGTTATTGGCAGCGGAGTTTCGGGCTTAACTACCGGATTGGCATTACAGGAACACGGTTATAACGTAAGCATAATTGCACGGGATCATTTTAAAAATACTGTTTCTGCAAATGCAGCTGCAATTTGGTTTCCTTACGAAGCTAGACCAATCGATAAAGTATTAGAATGGAGTAATCACTCTTATACCAAATTCCTTGAACTTTCTGGTCAACCGAAAAGCGGGGTTTCTATAATTAGCTGCAAAGTCTATGAACCTGCAGATATATTTCCATTCTGGATCAATGCATTACCTTCCGAATCAAAACTTAATCAAGAGACTATTCACCATCTCGGGTCAGATTTTATTTGTTATACATACACTATTCCTTTGATCGAAACTCAAATCTATCTTCCTTTTTTGCATGATGCTTTTTTGTCTAACGGTGGCTCGATTTACTATGAGGAAATCAAAGATTTTAAAAGCTTCCCTGAAAATACTCTGCTCATCAATTGCACAGGATTAGGTGCAAAAGAGTTATGTGACGATCAAAAATTATATCCTATTCAGGGACAAACTGTGAAAATTGAACCTTCCGAAAATCGCACCGGAATTATTTTTGATGAATTTCCGATCCATACAGAAAACGAAATAACCTACATCATTCCAAGGTCTGATTGTACGGTGTTAGGTGGTTCAGCTTTTAACAACGATAATTCCAAAAAAAAAGACACTGATCTTGCTCACCGTATAGTTGATCGTTGTATAAAACTCGTACCTGACCTGGAATCAAAAAAAATACTTTCAACTCAGGTTGGACTCAGACCAGGAAGATCTGAGATCAGGCTGGAGCGGGAGCTCAAAACTTCTGTAATTCACAATTATGGACACGGCGGAGCAGGATTTACCGTTTCCTGGGGTTGTGCTTCAGAAGTTTTGGGTATTGTACAAAAATACTTTGATGATGTGTGACCCGTACTTTTTTATCTCAAAAAGACTAGGCTTCAGAAAATTCATTTCTTCTGATCTTGAAGCATTTCATGCTATAAATTCCGATCCGGAGGTAATGAAATACTTCCCATCACTACTAAAAAAAGAAGAGACCAGTACTTTAATGAACAGGATCAATGATCATATTGCTGACCATGGATTTGGTTTCTTTGCTGTTGATCTTCTGAAAGAAAGTACGTTCATCGGATTTATAGGTCTAAAAAAAACATCTTTTAAAGCCGACTTTACTCCGAGCGTCGAAATAGGCTGGCGCCTTGATAAAAATTACTGGAACCGGGGTCTTGCAACAGAAGGAGCTTCTCGTTGTTTAGAATTCGCATTTTCTGAACTTAACTTAAGCGAAATGCACTCTTTTACTTCACTTCTCAATACAGCTTCAGAAAGAGTGATGCAGAAAATTGGCATGAAAAAGATCGGAGAATTTGATCACCCATTAGTTGATGATAATCATCCTTTGAAAGCTCATGTCTTGTACAGAACTTTAAAATAAGTTCGAAAATTATTTTTTTCTCCTATCGGAATGATTTTCATACTTCCTTAATTTTATATCAAAAACTTATTCCATTTAAAAAAACAAAAATGAATAAAATTCTTGGATTTCTTTCTCTGATAATAATTCTAGGACTGTACTCTGATTCAGCAAAAGCACAAAATTCGAATCTTGAATTTTATGGAGATTTCAGACTTGCACATATAGGATCTGATACTGAAGTGGACGGAATTGGTGGGCCAAACTCCCTGCTAAGATTACGCCCGGGAGCTAAGTTTATGTTCAACGAAAATCACTCTTTTTCCGCCCGATTGGTTTATCTGGTTTCTAAAGAACTGGAACCACTAAATGTTACTGTTAAAGCCGATGGTAACGGAGCATTAGCCTATGGGTCAGTTAGTTTTGATGAGTTTTATTACCGATATACGAACTCTGACTTTGAGTTAAAAGCTGGAAGATTTCAATACAGTACGAGTGTGCTAAGTAATGCCCGAAGGTCTCATCTAAAATTCCAAAGCAATGCCAGTTTTGTTCACTGGACGGATGGTATTTATTTAAAAAAAGGACTTAATAATGATTGGTACTCGGAAGTGGTTCTGGAATATCAACAGCGAAATAATTTAACACATCCATATTCTTTTCCACTAGTCTTTCAAAATATAGAACATAATATTGCAGGTTATTTCGGACTGGAAAACAGAGGAAGAGACAAAAATAATATTATTCAAAAGGGAGTTGGAATTTTTGTAGCCCCTGAAGCTTATTTCAAAGCTAATGGTTTTGCAACTTATATAGTATTTGATTCAAGAATTGCATTCGATATACCAAAAGAAGATGCATTAAAGGGTGGCTCATTCCGAATAGCCGGAGAATTAGGTCAAAATTTAAATACAAAATTTTCAGATGGAACGAGCGCAGTTGCTTCTGTTGGAATCAATAATTATGCTGAAAAACACGAGTTTATGATCGAATTAGCAATGAATGATACTCAGTGGTTAACCGGAACTTCTTATTCCAGAAATACAGATGACATAGAATTCAGATATCGTTATTTCTTTTCTGATCAGCTGAATTTCGATGTCAGATATCGTATCAGAGATTCCAGAAGTGATTTTATATCAACAGTATACAGCACCTTCTTTCGTTTAACTTATTCTATTTAGTATCAAATGCCTGCTTAGCATAACAACCGAGTATAGTAAGTTCAGCAGCTTTTGATCTAAGCTTTGTAAGAGCTTGTTTAGTCTCAGGATCTTCGGTATTAGCTTCGATATCAAGGTGAAAAGAGTATTTCCAGGGTTCATTCAACCTTGGACGGGATTCTAATTTACTCATGTTTATTCCGAACTCATGCAGCACATTCAGGCATTCTATTAATGAGCCTTCGTCATTGGACGTTACCATCAGCAATGACGTTTTAGCCGGAATCTGAAGATCAACTTTTACCGGTTTTGGAGCTACAATCACAAAACGGGTATAATTTTCATTCTGATTGGCAATATTATGTGCAATTACTTTCAATCCGTAGTGATCGGCTGCATGAGCACCGGCAATAGCAGCCTGAGAAAGATCACCATCTTCTAAAACCTTTCGAGCCGAAATTGCTGTATCCAGATAAGATTCTACTTTACTTCTCGGGAGTTTTGACAGAAAGTGAGTACACTGCGCGATGGCTTGCGGATGCGATAATATTCTTCGGATCTGTGAAACATCCACTTCTTCAACTGCTAACAAGCAATGTACTATTTTCAGAATCTCCTCGCCCACAATATGCAGATGTGCTTCTCCAAGAATGTCGTACGTATCATTGATAGAGCCGGCTGTAGTATTTTCTATAGGTAAACAAGCAAGATCAACTTCGCCTTCCTTCACCGCTTTAGCCGCTCCCAAAAAAGTATCGTACCCATAACTTTCCACTTTACTGTAACGCTCCCCGAAATGCCGCTGAACAGCCAAATGGGAATACGCGCCGTCAGTTCCCTGATAACTTACCTTGATGGTTTCGCCATTGCTCTTATTCTGATGATCAACCAAAGAATGAGTTTGAAATCGGACAGAGTTAGTTATGATCTCCCGGAATAAATGTTCTGCATAGTATCTGTCCAAACCAATTTCCTGAGCAAAGTGACGTATTCGGTTCAGAAGTTGCTCCTCCCTCTCCATATCGCGAATGCCCGCTTCTTTATCGATCTTAAGGGCGGCTACTTCTTTTACAATATCCTGCCGTTCGGCAACCGCTTTTAATATGGTTTTGTCAATTTGGTCTAGTCGCTCCCGAATAGATTCGAGTTCTTTTTTCATATCATATCTATTTCGATGAACTGAGAATGTAGCAAGTTTAAATTCAAGTTGAGGGAATTTTTTAGAAGTAACTGACATTTTCATTTCAAAAAGTAAAAATGTCTATCTCTAACAAGTATAAACTTCCTGTTTCCATTGCAATATGCTTGCTCATAGGATTTCTCTCCGGAATCTCAACCTCAGATAGCATTTCTGGATGGTACTCAACACTAGAAAAGCCTTCATTTAATCCACCGAATTGGATATTTGGTCCTGTATGGACTTTTCTTTACATCTTGATGGGGATTGCTTTAGGAAAGATTTGGAGCTCTGATATTTCAAGTAAAGAAAAGAATAAAGCTATATTCGTTTTCGGGGTTCAATTACTTGTAAATGGAATGTGGAGCATCTTTTTCTTTGGGATGCAAAATCTGTTATTGGCTTTTATTGACATCATAATTTTAGTCATTTTGATCGTCTACACCATCAAATTGTTCAAACCCATCAACAGAATGTCTTCATGGCTTTTATATCCCTATCTGGCTTGGGTGAGTTTTGCCACTATTCTGAACTTATCAATCATATTATTGAATAACTAGACATTCAGCACTTGCAAATGCATCTCTATTGATTCATCTTCTCAGGAAATAAATATCCTGATATGAATCGAAAAACTTTTCTCAAAAATTCCTCTCTTGCATTGGGAGCTTTATCTGCAATGCCACTCGGAAACTTCATTACCAAAAAAGAATTTATCAGTAAGCGACCGCCGGTTTCGGAGCGTACCTTCTCCAGTTCCGCAGTTGAAGAAGTGATCAAAGAGATGAAATCTGTCATCAAAGATGAGGAAGTTGCCTGGCTTTTTGAAAACTGTTACCCGAATACATTAGATACCACAGTCGATTTCGAATACATTGACGGCAAGCCCGATACTTTCATCATAACCGGAGATATCGATGCGATGTGGCTGAGAGATTCCACTGCTCAGGTATGGCCTTATCTCCCGTTAATCAATGAAGATGAAAAGCTTAAGGAATTGGTAAAAGGGCTTATCAATCGACAAACCAAATGTATCAATCTGGATCCTTATGCGAATGCTTTTTACAAAGATGTAACCAAAGAATCGTACTGGAAAGATGATTCCGCACAAATGCTTCCGGGAATTCATGAACGTAAGTGGGAAATCGATTCTTTGTGCTATGCTATTCGTCTGTCGAATGCTTATTACCAAATTACCGGTGACACTTCCGCTTTTGATGAGGACTGGGACAAAGCGATGAAACTCGCCGTTCAAACGCTCAGAACTGAGCAGAGAATGGACGGCACTACTCCGTATCGCTTTGCCAGAAGAACATCTGTGATGATCGATAGTCCGCCTTTTAATGGAACCGGTCGACAATTAAAACCAACCGGCTTGATCTGTTCAGCTTTCCGTCCTTCCGACGATTCTACCATTTATCAGTATCTGATTCCTTCCAATCTTTTTGCGATAACTTCATTGAATCAGCTCCATGATATTTACATGAAAGAATTTGATGATCATGATTTCGCTCATGAGTGCAAGATGTTCGCAAAACAAGTTTCTGAAGCTATTGAAAAGTATGCTATTCACGAGCACTTACATTTTGGCAAGATCTACGCTTACGAAGTGGATGGTTTTGGAAACAAGATCTTCATGGATGATGCCAATGTTCCTTCTTTGATGTCTTTGCCGTATATAGAAGCTGTGAAACCGGATAGTCAACTTTACAAAAATACCCGAAAGTTTTTGTTGAGTGATAATAATCCCTATTTCAATTCGGGTACAGCTGCAACGGGACAAGGAAGTCCGCATTCCGGAAAAGACAGCATTTGGCCGATGGGAATCATTTTAAGAGCTATAACCAGTTATGATCCTGAAGAAATCTCATTGTGTATCAAAATGTTGAAAGAAACACATGCGGACACCGGTTTTATGCACGAAAGCTTCTACAAAAACGATGCAACTCAATACACCAGAGACTGGTTTGCGTGGGCTAATACGTTGTTTGGAGAGATGCTCATCAAAGTAAATGAAGAGCATCTCGAGATTTTAGAAAGAGAATTTTAATCTCTTTTATCAGAGACTTTCTCCGAAAGCACCGCTATCTGAAATTCCATTCTTTTCATTTCTCTTAAGATGGAATTCTTATCCATCTGCATCCAATGCCAGAGTTTCATCATGGAGGCTGCGAAAAATATAATGAAGAAAATTCCCCCAAGTTTAAACAGATCTACTGTTTCGGTGGCAGTAAAAAATTGATAGCCAAAATAAAAAGTCGCTACTGTGAAGATAAGTTGAACAACCGTGGTTAAAATTGCCCAGCCTTTTAGTTTTCCGGTATATAAACCTCCCCACTGTTTGAACAATCCTTCTTCTTCCAGTTCGTGATAGAACTTTGCTTCATCTTTGTTTAGTGACTCTTCTATGAGTTTGTCGATGTCTTCTTTTTTCATAATAGTTCCAACTAGTTTATTTAATGGTTTTCTTTAAATATTCTCTGGCGGTGTATAATCTGGATTTTACCGTTCCTGAAGAGATCCCAAGTACACTCGATATCTCCTTTATGGTCAAATTTTCTAAGTAAAATAATTCCAGAACAATTCGTTGAGCATCTGAAAGTAAACTCATACTCTTTCTCAATTCAGCAATCTTTGTTTCTTTGAGTTCGTCATCCAATTCCTTTGTTTGAGAGGTATTTTCTCTTCCGGACTCTGTTTTATCACGTCTTCCCCTTTGTTGCTGACGAATCCAGTCTATGGATTTATTGCGAGCGATGTTCAATGCCCAAGCTTCAAACCCGATCTGAAATTTTACTTCTTCCAGTTTCGTGATGATTGCATACCAACAATCCTGACTGATATCTTGTACGGAATCTTTATTTCTTGTATGAAAATAGATCTTTGATCTCAACTGAGGATTAAATCTCCTGATCAACTCTTTTAAAGCCTCTTTTTCTCCGGATTGATACTCCCGGACAAGTGACTCGTTCAGAATATGATTTGATCTTTTATTCATCTCACAAGAATAGTCGTTCAAAAAAGAGAAAGGTTCATTTAATTTTAATCCATTTTAAAAAAGGAACCCTGAAAGCAACACAATTATTTGGTTTATTTGATGAAACTACTCACTTTATTCCCATAATTTTAAAAAAACATGAATAAAAGGTTGTACGAAATTTAGTAAAGTGAATACATTTGGCTTTACTGTATTATTAACAACCATCAATTCAAAAACCAGGGAAAATGAAGGTTACAGCCGAAAAAAATGAACAGATTGCCAATATGGTATTTGCATCCATTTATCCACTTTACCTGAGTAGATTGGAGAAAAACGGAAGAACAAAAGAAGAACTCGATCAGGTAATTAAATGGTTAACTGGTTTTGATCAGGATACGTTACAAGCGCTTATTGACGATAAAGCAACCTACAGAATACTGTTTGAAAAAGCTAAGATACATCCAAACGCACACATGATTAAGGGAGTTGTTTGTGGCTACCGAATTGAAGAAATAGAGGATGAATTTGAAATATATAAGCGATGCAGACAGATGGAGAAGCTGATCGATGAATTGGCAAGAGGTCGTAAAATGGAAAAGATATTACGTGAAGAAGTAAAATAGAAACAGGTCTTGACAAAACTCACACTTTCGTTATGAATCCAAACACAGACTGGTTCTTCGATAAAGACAGTAAATGGCAGGACGAATATAGGCTACTCAGAACTATCGTTCTTGATACCGGTCTGACCGAAGAATTAAAATGGGGCAAACCATGCTATACCGTAAATGGCAATAATGTGGTGTTAATTCATGGTTTCAAAGACTATTGCGCACTGCTATTCCATAAAGGTGTGCTGCTGAATGACGCAGAAAACATTTTAGTGCAGCAGACCAAAAATGTACAATCGGCACGGCAGATTCGCTTCACGGATGCGGAACAAATAAACGAAATGGCGGCAATCATTCGGGCGTATATCTTTGAAGCCGTTGAAGTTGAAAAAGCAGGAATTGAAGTTCCGATGAAAAAAACTGCTGAGTTTGAAATGGCAGAAGAATTCAAAGAAAAACTGGATGCCATTCCCGAGTTGAAAGAAGCTTTTGAAGCCTTAACTCCCGGCCGACAAAGAGGCTATCTCCTCCATTTCTCCGGAGCCAAACAATCCAAAACACGAGCTTCCCGAATCGAAAAATGTATTCCCGACATTCTTGAAGGCAAAGGACTGAACGATCGATGAACCGGATCAAGTCCGGCCGAATTTGCAAAGCTAATTTTATACGGGCTGGTGCAATACTAAACATTAGCCGATCACGAAATAGGTACGGGCGGATCGCGATCCGCCCCAACCGCATATACTTTTTGCTTTACTTTCTGGAATTGTTCACTTTATCCAAATTATTTTTAAGGGTAAGATGAATAGAGTGCCGGGCTTCCCGTGTAGAAAAATGTATCCCCGACATTCTTGAAGGAAAAGGACTGAACGATCGCTGAAACAGATCAAGTCCTAACTAATTAGCAAACCGAATTTTTTACGGGCTGGTGCAATACAAAGCTCCCCAAAGCTCTCTGAAGTCTTCAGCAAAGCGATGACTTCAGAGGTTTAGCTGAGGAAGTCTCCGACTTCCATTCCTCCACAAGTTAACTTATCTCATTCTTTGTTAAACCCTACACCGGTTTCACTTCTCTTTCCGACTTCCACTATTTCTCACTTATCCTTAAATCTTACTCTTTTCGTTTAGACATTCAATGGATGCCCACTTTGATATAAACTTGTGAGTAATGATATTAAACCCCATTTCATCTTCAAGCATCCACCAAATTCATTGCAATGGAATACGATCACTTCAACGTTGACATAGAACATAAAATAGCGCGGGTTGCTTTCAACCGGCCGGAAAAGTCGAACGCACTTAACATGGACGCCTGGCTAGAAATGCGATCCATTTTTGAACAGCTGTCGGAAACCGCTGAAGTGCGGGTGATCATTCTTTCAGGAGAAGGAAAACATTTCTGTGCCGGAATTGATCTGGAGTTGTTACTGTCGATCAATGAATTGCGAGCTATTTCCGATCAAAACCTACGAAGTGAGAAAGCCAAAGAATTCATTCTAACCCTTCAGCAGGCGGTTACCTCCATTGAACAATGTTCCAAACCAGTAATCGCTGCCGTCCACAACGGATGTATCGGCGGTGGAGTAGATATTGGTGCTGCATGTGATCTGAGATATTGCACTAAAGACGCTTACTTCTGTATCAAAGAAATTGATCTTGCCATGGTTGCAGATTTAGGCACTCTTCAACGCTTACCAAAGATCATCTCCCCTTCCGTAGTCGCAGAAATGGCCTACACCGGAAAGAATGTATTCGGCCCAGAAGCAAAAGAAATTCATTTAGTAAATGAGTGTTTTAACTCGGAAGAATTATTGATGGAAGGCGTTATGAAAATTGCAGAAACTATTGCTGAAAAATCAACGATTTCCATTCGGGGCACTAAAAAAGTATTACGACATACAAGAGATCATTCCGTTGAAGAAGGTCTGGAATATATTGCAGAGTGGAATTCCACGATGTTATTCTCTGATGATATGGCTGAAGTATTTGAAGCTATGAAAGAAAAGCGGAAACCTGATTTTAAGGATTAAACCCTACATCGGCTCTACTTCTCCACCCAACGGCATCAGATCTATTTCTTCCACCACACTTTGAACGCTTAGTTCAGATAAAGAAACGATCACTCTTCCCACATCTTCCGGGTCGATCAGCTTTTTGGGATCTATATCCACATCTTCCCAGGAAGTGGAATAGGTTTGTCCCAGATTTATGGCGGTAACAGCAATATTGGTATTTATGGCTAATTCTTTGCGTAAAGAGCGAGTGTAGCCCAATAAGGCGTGTTTACTCATGGTATAGGCACCGCTGTCCCCATAGCCTTTTGTGGAAGCCTGAGAGCAAATATTTACGATCAGGCCTCTCTCCTGTTCTTTTAATACCGGAAGCACTTGTTTTGTGATGTTGAAAGTAGAAAAGGTATTCAGCAAATACTGCTTATTAAAATCCTCTGCACTGGTATCCATTAAGTAACGGTACAAAAACACACCGGCATTATTAACCAATATTCCCAGATTCAATGATTTAAAATCAATTTCAGCGACTTCCTTTTCTGATGTCAGGTCTGCAGAAATAATATCTACTTTTGGTGCACCCCAATCTAAACATTGCTCCTTAGCTTTTTCCAGATCAGCGATATTGCGGGCAATTAGCACTAGTGGATGATTGGTCTTTTCAGCAAACATTTTTGCTATAGAAAGACCGATTCCTTTGCTCCCTCCTGTTATAATTACGGAAGTTTCTTCAAAACTCATTACGGAACCTTCAGAAATTTGTGGGTTTGTAAGCTGATTCCCCACTCAGGATGTTCTTTTACATAATTCACAATGAGCGGAATGGATTTTGGAGTGTCCCATTCCGGCTGTAGTAATAAAGTGGTTCCTTCAGGACATTTAGCCGCATTTTCTTCTGCCCAGGCTAGATCTTTGTTGGTCAGTACAACCACTTTCAGTTCATCCACAAATTCAAAGATCTCTTCGGTTGGTTTTTTAAATCTCTTGGGCGAAAGTGTGATCCAGTCTAACTCTCCCGATAACGGAGATGAACCACTTGTTTCAATATGGATCTGAACACCTAAAGAATGCAATGCTTTTGTCAACGGAAACAGATCGTGCATCAACGGTTCCCCACCGGTGATCACAACAAACGGAGCGCCGCTTTCTTTTACCGCCTCCACAAGTTCAGAAACTTTCATCACCGGGTGACCTTCTTCTTCCCAACTCTCTTTTACATCACACCACCAGCAATTCACATCACAACCTGCCGTTCTGATGAAATAAGAAGCTCTTCCTGAATGCGCACCTTCGCCCTGAATGGTATAGAAATGCTCCACGATCGGATATTCTACGTCGAGAATCTCTTTTTCATCGTTCATTAAAGCAACCGGTTGCTTATTCATAGTATTGGAGAAACTGTTTATAAAAACGGGATTTTATTGATTTCACAAAATACAGCTAATACTAACCAGAAGAAACCTGAGGATGGGACTTGTTGAAGAGTCAAAGACCTCCTCTGTCTCCTCCTACAACAGGAGGAGGACTCGTTGATAAAATTCAGAACCAATTCGGGAATTCCCCTCCTTAACCAAGGAGGGGCGGATTACTCAGAACCCGGGAATCTGTTTCGGAACCGGGGAGGTCTGTTCCATACTCAGCAACCAGGTCTTGTTGAGGTTGTGACACCGTTGATGGATGTCCTGAGTAAATAACTAGAAATGAACTTCACAAAGATCCTGAAACAAGTTCAGGATGACGTCTTATATAATTTTGAGTTTGTTTAATAAGCTTCCGACAATGAAATAACTGGTGTATTTCAGAATATTTTTAGGAGTTTCCCCTCCTTAGCAAAGGAGGGGCGGACTACTCAGAACACGGGAATTTGTTTCGGAGTTGGGGAGGTTCGTTACTTCCTGAACAATCAAAATCCGTCAGAGATAAATCTATGGAAGTTCTTCCAATTCGCTGCGGGATAAATCCCTGGCTTGGTTTAGAAAAAGAGTCATCTCCATTCGAATGCAGTTTAATAATACACTCCTCAACACTTGTCATGATTAGTCATTCTGAAGATACCTCCGAAGAATCTTATCGATGTGAGGGCTATTGGTTCTGACTGCGTAACATTACCCAACGATAATATCCCATTCCTAATCACAGTAAACGCCTTTCCTACTGCATGATCCTTCGGCGGTAGCCTCAGGATGACTTTCCGCTTACTAATTATTTTAAACTTTATTTGTAAGGAATTGATATTGAAACGGTCTTACTCTTCAAATGAGTCAATTCTTTGTTTACATAACAACCAATCCTTCCAGAACGGTATTATATACCGGAGTAACTAATAATCTTGAACGAAGATTGATCGAACATTATCAAAGCAAAGGAAAATCCGATTCTTTCGCCGGCAAATATCATTGTTACCATTTGCTCTATCTTGAAACTTTTCCGACCTCGCATGAAGCCATACAAGCTGAGAAATACATAAAAGGTAAAAGCAGAAAGAAAAAGGAACAGATCATCAGAGATAAAAACCCTTCTTTTGCGTTTCTGAATCGAAAACTATTAGGCTACTGGCCTCCTAAATATGGAATTTAGTTTTTTTTAACTAATTCACTAACACACTTGTCATGATTAGTCATTCTGAGGATACTTCCGAAGAATCTTATCGATGTGAGGGCTATTGGTTCTGACTGAAACGAAATCTTACCCAACGATCATATCCTATTCCTAATCACAGTAAAAGCCTTTCCTACTACATGATCCTTCGCAGGTATGCTCAGGATGACTTATTTATATAAACGTTTTTTATTAAGTGTGAATACTTGATAACTACTCGTCCTTATCCGTGTATTCTACCCAGCAGGTGTCTGTTTCCCAGACGATCACTTTTAGGTCAATTCCTGCCGGAATTCTCTTGGAAGTTTCTGTATGGATAAACTCTGCAATACGTTCAGCTGTGGTATTTTCTTCGATCAGATCGTTAAGAAAACCGTGATCAAGTCCACCTTTATCCGCGTCTTTTGCTGCCCATTTAAGTTCTTTAAAATCACAAACCATATCGTCAGTGTTCAGATAAGCAGATGGATTTAGTTTATTGGATTTAGCCGATATTTTTACTTTATAGGAATGGCCGTGCATTCTTCCGCATTTCCCGTCGTATCCTTCGATAAAGTGAGCGGCATCGAATTTAAATTCTGTATGTAGAGTCCAGGTTGGCATGTTGTTGAAACAGCTGATTTAAAATATTACACATAAAAAAAGCTCATCTTTTAATGAGCTCCGTAAAATAAGAGTTTTTTGTCAGAATTACCCGTTTCGCTTTATAGGGCATCCCTTTGGCGCACTATTTGTGATCCCGACCTCATTTCCTGAAACCAAAGCCTGAATAGCGTCTTCAACATACTGGTTTTTGACAGCTGCTGGATTGTTAGCGTTATCGTCAATACTTCCTTTGTACACCAACTTCATAGTTCCGTTAAATAAAAAAATCTCGGGAGTCCTTGTTGCTCCGAAAGCGTCAGCAATTACATGATCTTTATCCATTGCATACAAAAAGTTATAGGTTTGTTTGGTCGCTCTTCTCTTCATATCACTCAATGATTCACCCCGGTCTCTGATTCTCTCATTGGGATTAAGCACTATCATTCCAATGTTGTTTAGCCTGGCAGAGTTTGCAATTGCCTTTATCCTGTCTTCCCATCTTGAAACCATCGGACAGGTATTGCATGAGAAAACAACCAATAATCCGTTCTGTTGAGCTGTTTGTGAAAGTGTAAGTGAGCGTCCGTTTATATCTTCAACGCTGTGATCAAACATCGGGACATCACTTCCGATACTTATTGATTTTTGTGCATCAACATTCGATGAGATAGTGCTAAAAAGCACAAACACGAATAGGTATTTCAGCGATTTCATTTTTCTATTGATTTCATGATCAGATGACAATAAGTTATAACTCATCAAACGGATTCCAAAAATGTTTATTAATGTTAACAGTATATTCTGAAGTGAATTCCACCCCTTCTTGTTCCAATCTCTCACGCATAGAATCGTCTTCAAAAAATGCTCTTCCTGTAAGTTGTCCAAGTCGGTTTAAAACTCTGTGTGCAGGAATATGATAACCTAATTGTTCAGGGTCGTAATTATTAAGAGCGTATCCAACCATTCTGGCTCCGGACTCTACGCCGAGATATCCTGCAATTACACCATACGAAGTAACTCTTCCTTCTGGTATTTGAGCAACCACTTCATAAACCTTTTGATAAAAATCTTTGGTGGATGGTTTCATCACTACAGATTAAAAAGTTTCCGTGCAGTTTCGGAAGTTTGTTCAGAAACGTCGCCAAGAGTGAGTGCAAAGATTTCAGCTAATTTTTCTACAGTGAACTTCATAAAGGACGGTTCGTTTCGCTTACCTCTCTTTGGCGTTGGTGATAAATACGGAGCATCTGTTTCGAGTACCATTTTTTCTAACGGAAGTTGTGCCACTGTTTTATCCACACCTCCATTTTTGAAGGTAACCACTCCTCCTATTCCAAGATGTAATCCGAGTTTAATAGCTCGTTTGCCTTCTTCAACCGTTCCATTAAAACAATGCCAGATTCCTTTTAACGTTCCATCCTGCTCCTGTTCAATGATACGCAAAAGATCATCGGTACTTTCCCGGTTGTGAAGTATGATCGGTTTATTAACTTTTTTGGCAACTCTGCAATGAGCATGCAAACTTAGTTTCTGCTCTATGATATGCTCCTTACTCCAGTAGTAATCCAGACCGGTCTCGCCTACGCCGATTATTTCTTCCTCAGAACACAATTCTAACAATCTTTTTTCAAAACCATCTTCGAGTTCTTTTACATCACAGGGATGAAGTCCGGCCATTTTATGAAATTCGATTCCATCAAAACTCAGCGAATCCATTTGTTTCAAAGAACCAAAATCTATGGCAGGCATCAGAATAGTATTAATCCCTGCTTCAACCGCTCTTTTATATACTTCCTCTCTGTCCTCATCAAAGTGTTTCAAATAGATATGTGAATGAGTATCGATCATTTTGATGAACTTAGATTATAATTATTGACTAATAAAATCAGTATCTGATCCAGTCTTTATCTTCCAGCCATTGAATTAAAGCCGGTAAAAAGGTCAATGAAGTCAATAATGTCATTCCAATTCCAATTACTGCCATTACGCCCAATGATTGTAGTCCCGGGTGACTGGTAAACAATAACCCTGCAAAACCAAGCATGGTAGTTATAGATCCCATCGAAATATGCTGACCGGTGCTGGACAGAACTGCCCACATAGAATTCTTGCCTTCATCACGATATCTGTGAGCCAGATGAACTCCACTGTCTTCTCCAATCCCCAAAATAGCCGGCAAAACCACAAGATTATAAAAATTAAATTGCAGCCCGAATAGCATCATAATCCCGAATAGCCAAAGCAAACCTACAACAAGGGGCAGCATGGATATCACTGACCATCTGAAAGATCGGAAGGTAAAGATCATAAACAGATAAATGATAATAAATGTCGCTCCAACCATATATGGGCTCTCGGTTCGCATAAGATCAAGCATGGAAGCTGCTACTATTGATGTACTTGCAGCATAATAAGTTTTACCACTGTCCAGAGTCACAGCTCCGATATCATCTTTAAATGCAATGGATTTCTTTCCGTCAGAAAGTCCAACCGAAGGATAAATAATTACAAATCTACCCACTTCTCCGTCTTTGGTTATAAACTTTGACTTAAGATAAGGTGGAATTTGATCGATCGTTAACGGTTCTCTGGTTTGTGCTGCCCTTCTCAGTTTATCCAGGTCTTCGTCTTCTTTATTTCTGATGAATGTGTTGTCTAATAATTCCCGTACACTGGCAATTTTCTGCAGTTTCTGCTCTTCCTCTTCTTCTGTGGATGGAAATCTGTCCTGTAAAGCCTCAATACTTAATATGGTAGGAGAACTTGTATCAGCTTCCATCTTTTGGTTTAAAACTTCTACAAGATTTTCAACTTCATCATCAGAGTCAGCAATTATATATGCAGGATTTCTCTTGTCAGAACTCCCAACCTGTCCTGCTACTTCTCTGAACTTCTCGTAATTCGGATAGGTTGGTTCAAGTTTACCAAAATCATATTGAAAACTTAGTTTTCCACTGAATCCTATTACTATAGCTGATAACACCAAGCCAGCTACAACCATTGTTCTGGCATAAGGATACTTTTTATCATCAAATGTATGACCTTGATTTTCCTTTTTTGAAAACAGTACCCAATTGAACTTTTCAAAAATCACCAACAACGCCGGAAGCACGTAAAGCATCGCAAATAATGCCAACATAATTCCTGTTCCGGAGATAAAACCAAATTCAGAGAATCCTCTGAAATCCGCAAACATCAGCACATACAATGCAGATGCTGTTGTAAAAGCACTTACAAATATTGCTTCTCCGGTTTTATCGTTTGTGGTCAGGATCGCTTCTTCCACCGAAAGTCCGGAGGAACGTAATTCAATATATCTGGCGTAATAATGAATCCCATAATCGATGCCCAATCCAAATAATATCACGAACAAAACAGAAGTCATTGTGTTGAGCATACCTAAATAGAAATAGGTGATTCCAAATGTCCAAACAAGACTCATAACAAGTGGTAAACCAATAATAAGAACCGGGACAGGCATTCTTACAATATGACTCCATATTCCATGTTTTAAATCCTCATTCTTTCCTCTGCGGTAATGAATATACTTTTTGACAAAGAAGTACAACATCACCAATAAAATAACGCTGGAAATTCCGGTAGCAAAGCTGCCTAATACATCATTCATAATTGATGTAAGTTCCTCAAGATGCCTTTTTAACCGTCCACCAAACTGAACTTCCATCTCAGAGTGGTAAGAGCCGGGATTCATTGCAGTTAGAAGAGAATCGTACTTCACAAACATGTCTTCCAGATACCTGATATCACTTTTTGATCCGGTCGGGAAGAACTTCAATACCATGATAGTACTGTCTTCATTTATAGGATATTCCGACGGCACCAGAACATCGTAGCTTTCTTTAAAGCTATCAGCTTTGTTTTCTTCGCTGTCAGACGTTTCTTCTTCATCATCTTCGAAATCTATAAAAAACGGGTTTGCCTCTTCCCTAGCATTATCAATCTCTTCCTGAAGCCAATCTGTGATTTCTTCCAGTTCTTCATCACTTGCCAGATAAAGAGCATTATCCTTGATTATATCTGTATCCTTCCGGAACTCCGCTCTTTTAAAATATTTATCGTTGTATCGCGGATAGAATAGCTCAAGTGTTTTGGGGATCAGGTCTTCAGCAAACCTTTTGTTAGCTTCAAAGCTGGGCGACTTGATAGCTACCTGCATTTCCGTCTCACCGCCAACCGTATTTTTTAACTTATCAAGAGCTAATACATTAGGGTGATTTTTTGGAAGAAGATTAGCGATGTTCGTATCGATCTTCAGTTGAACAGCGTAATATCCACCAACTACCGCTAATAACAGACAAGCACCAAGAACTAAGAACGGATGTTTTATATTTAATTTTAACAATGGCTGAAACAGCCCGAGAATTTTTTTCATTTAGTAATAGCCGGAATTTCTTTAAACCGATAATTTACTGAAAAGATCAGTGAATGTTGAAACGATTTCTTTTATGGTATTAATAGGTGTTTCTTAAAATATTTTTAAAACTATAACAGAATTAAGATTTCAAAAGCTTGATTTTTTCAAACTCATAAAGGTCCCAGGTTACAGATAATTAAATCCCTTCAGAATCTGTTATAATAACTTTTTGAAGTACAACACTCTCTTTAGGGTATTTATATTAAAAAAGAATTAAGTATGAATATATTATGTTTGTCAATACTACATAAGGAACTAGTATGTTATACTTTTTGAACTGCATTATAAAACATTACAAAATTCATGAAATTAAAATTATATCTAATAATAGTATTTTTAATCCCAGGTCAAGTTGTAGTCGCACAAGATTATTTGAAAAAACCCGTCGGGGACGTGAATTTCCTTTCATTACATGAACTAAGGCAACATGAAAAAAGTGGTGGATATTATAATGAATTCTGGAATTACCATATTGCATTAGATAACGGATCAGAAATTTACCTTAACTATTCCGTATCACACTTTGGTGGAATCAGAGATGCGACAACCGGGGCAAGACTCTCGTTGTTAAATTGGGAAGGTAGAGATTATAAAGCCGCCCGGGAGTATGACCTTGATAAGCTGGTTTTTAATGAAAAGACCTATAAATTTTTTTTGAATCCGGAAAGGGGAATCTGGTTTGAAGGGAAATTACCTGACCGCCATAAGGTTCATTTCAAAACAAATAAGAACGGCACACATTTTGATATAAATATTGACTTTACAGAAATTGAAAAAAGTTTTTCTTGGGGAGATGGAAAGTTTGAACTTGGTGAAAATGATCTAGCTGGTATGTATGTGCAGGTTCCCGCTGCAAATGTGCAAGGATATATTGCTTTAGATTATGATACCGTTTATGTAACCGGCCATGCAACAATGACTCAGTTTCATCAAACCAACATAGGAACCAGGCTTTTCGAAAAAAGTTTTAGATTTTCACAAATTGATGACGATCGTTATTCAGGCGGTTACTTTCTAATCCCTAAAGATGCTGAAAATGAAGTCGTGGGGTTTGCTTATGAAAAGAAAAACGGAAAAATTTATTTAAAAAAACCTACGTCTATTTCGGTACTTGAATCTCAGGAGTTTAAAGGAGAAAACGTTTCAAGCAAAATCGAAATATGTTACCAGAATCAGAACTGTGAAACTATCGAAATTCAAAAGATTGACGAAAGAATAACCATGCTTGATGAGTTGGGAGGTTTAAAAAAAATAATCGCCAAGAGATTTTTGGGCGGAGATATAATCGAGCTAAGAGGAAAAGGTTTGATAAATGGTGATGAACCTGTCTATTACAGTTTAACCAAATTGGATTGATTTAGGCTTTCAGAATTCTTTCTGCATACTGTAACATTTCCGGAGTATCAACATCCTGCCAAAAACCTTCTTTCACATCTATGGTGTACATTTTTCCCTTTTCGGCTAAGTCCTGAACTCCTTCCGAAATTGATGTATCTCCATTTAACTCAAAGTGACTATTTAGTGCATCAAGAATACCTCTTGTACATATAAATACACCTGTATCAATACAATTATAATTCTCAATCTTCTTTCCGATTGATACAATTTTATCATTCTCAGAGAGTACCTTGGTTGCATCATCCATATCAAAGATAGTATCAATTTTAAAATCAACCAAAAGTGCTGCAGCTCCTTTATCTGGCTTATAATCTCTTGCTATTTCCATTAACTTATCACCGAGCACATGGTCGGCCATAGTCATGATAAAAAGATCTCCCAGGTGTGCTGAAGCAGATAGAACAGATACTCCATTACTTAAATTAAAACGCTCATTGAAAACAAATTCTAATGGTGTATCACCGTCATAAGACTCAGTAATTGCTTTTTTTATTTCATTATGCCCGTGCCCGAGTACAATTACTATTTTTGAGCAACCGGCAACCTCAAGACTGGAAATTGTTCTGAAGATCAGAGGCTTTCCGGCCACTGGAGTTAGTGGTTTGAACTCGGTTACGGCACTAACACCTTCGAGTCTTGAACCAAATCCGGCGGCTAAAATCAGACCTGTTTTTTCAGACATAAAAATTAGCTTATTGCCTCTTCTTCAAAATTTTCAGAAAGATGAGTAACAGGTTTTTCTCCACCCAAAACACGGAGAGTGTTCTTAAGTCTGAAGTGTTGAATGAATATATCGTGCTCAGGAATATGTCCTGCTTTAACCTGCGGACTTTTAAAATAGAATGAAAGCCATTCCTGAATTCCGCCCTTTCCAGCTCTTTTAGCAAAATCCAGAAATAAAGCCAGATCAAGAACTATTGGAGCAGCCAGAATAGAATCTCTGCATAAGAAATCTACTTTGATCTGCATATCATATCCCATCCAGCCAAATATATCAATATTATCCCAACCTTCTTTTTCATCACCTCTTGGCGGATAATAGTTTATTCTTACTTTGTGATACAGATCACCGTAAAGATCTTTGTATAGTTCAGGCTGAAGAATAGAGTCCAGAACACCTGTTTTACTTACTTCTTTTGATTTAAAACTATCTGGATCGTCCAGAACTTCTCCATCTCTGTTTCCGAGTATATTTGTAGAGAACCAACCCCTGATTCCCAACATACGTGTTTTAAAACCGGGAGCCAGAATAGTTTTCATCAAAGTTTGACCTGTTTTAAAATCTTTTCCAGCAATAGGTACACCTTCCTGTTCAGCTAATTGCTCAAGGGCAGGAAAGTCTGCTGATAAATTAGGAGCTCCATTTGCATAAGGCACTCCTTCCTTGATTGCTGCATATGCGTATAGCTGTGAAGGAGCTATCGAATCATCATCATTTCTTAAACCTTCTTCAAAAGCTTCAATAGATTTATGACAGTCTGAATGATGCAAATGTACCTCAGTTGAGCCACACCAAACCATTACAGCTCTGTCTGCACCTGTTTCCGAAATTTTATTTCTTATATCTTCTCTCAGTGATTCGGCTAACTCCATTTTATTGGATTTAGCTTTCACATTTGGTCCATCAAGTTTCTTAACATACCGCTGATCAAAAGCAGCTTTCATCGGTAATACTTTTTCAAGCTCATCTTTTAAAGGATCCAGGTCCTGTGGTTTCAGAACATCGGCATTTTTAGCTGCTTCAAAAGCGTTATCCGCTTTTACATCCCAACCACCAAAAACAATATCGTCTAAGCCTGCAAGATCTAAAAAGTCTTTAATAAGAGGATTCCTGTTCTCTGAACGGGAACCCAATCTAATGGTTTGTAACTGTGTAAGAGACCCAAAAGGCTTACTTAAATTTTTTCTGGCAGAAACTACTCCGGCCATAAAAGTGGTAGCAACTGCTCCCATTCCAGGTGTTAATACTAAAAGTTTACCTTTGTGTTGGGCTATATCAGGCTTCGTCATTATATAAGTAACAGATTAATTTATTGTGCTGAAAACTTAGCAAAGATAGGCTTTTTTGCTCGATTAATCGAACTAAGTTTATCTGATTTTTAACTTAATCCTTATTGCTTACCAACTCCTGTATAGCTTTCCAGATTCTTTCACAATTTTTCCCGTCTGCTCCGAGCATATACTTATCAAGAAAGATTTTGGATTTTTCTTTACAGCAATCAGGATCAGAAAATGCTTGGTCAAGCTGTTGAAGTAACTCATCGAAGTTCATAGATAATAAACCACCGTTTTCACTAGGTGGCAGTTTCCAAATGTACTTAACGGAATCCAGTTTTTTTGTACGTAATCCAATCACTGTACTTTTTTTCCATTGAAATTCTTCGTCGTCGCTTCTTACCGGATATACATGCAATGTAGGTCTGCCCGTGGCATAAAAAAGATTTGCAATACTACTGAAGTTGGTGATTAATATGTCTGAAACCATCATATCCAGGAGATTATCCGGATCTCTGTCTTTAAATTTCAACAAAACGTTTGGATGTCTTTCACTAAGTTCCTCCAGAAAATCCACGTAATAGCTTTCAAAACGATATGAATCGTGCAAACGAAGTATCACATTTGCATTTTGATTCTCAATTTGTTGAAAAAGTTTATCAAATAGCTCTTCGTCTTTACCCCAATGAGAGAACACTTCACCGTAATGCCAAGTTGGAGCTATTAACACTGTTTTCCGATTAACAATATCAAAAGGAACATATGGTTGAAGCTCTTCTTTGGATAAAGGCTTTCTCAACAAATCATGACTTGCAGCTCCTAATATCCTGCAATTCTCTGGATGAAAGCCACTTATTTTTGTTCTGTGTTCAAAATCCCAATCTCCAAAACATTGCCATATGAAATTTGAATTGGGCTCCATAGCACTGCCCCATGCCGATTTCAAAGATCTGTGCAACCAATGAAACTCCTCAATGTCATTAGGCCCCTTCCAACCAAACCCATGCCATAACATAAAACCATTTGGAGATGCTGCTTTTAATGGAATTTTATTATCCATAATAGTTACATCCGGTTTAAATGACCCCGGTTTGAACCAGTAATTCATCAAAGTTTTTTTGATCAATTCTGCTTTAAGTGGGAATAATTTTGAAATACCCTCTGATTGAAATCTTTCCGGGTCAGAAAGTAATACCTTAATTGTTACACCCGGTTGTTTATCTAAAAACTGAGTCAACCAAAAAAGATCAGCACCAAATGTAGAAGCTTTAATCAGTATGTTCATTAAAAGCCGTTCAAAGAATCTTAAATTATTTACCTAAATCGGTCGAAAATATACATCATTTAATAGATAAAATATAAATCCTTTTAGAGCATCATTTTATTATCTTTAAATAAATCTAAACTTTATAATTCAGAATGCCTCCAAAGAGGAAAGTAGCTTTATTTTCAACATCATTTCTGCCTTATTCTCAAACTTTTATCTATGATGAAATAAGAGCCCACTCTGATAATTACGATATAACGGTATTTTGCAAAGACCGTCAAAACGAGGAGAGATTTCCATACGATAAATTTCACAAGCCTCATGGAAAATTATCGGAAATAATTTATCAAAATATCGCTTACTGGCCTTCTTTTGATAAGATTATTGGAAATGGTAATTTTGATTTAATTCATGCTCATTTTGGAACGGGAGCAGTTTATGCTCTGAGTTACGTAAAAAAACACAGACTTCCTTTCGTTGTTACTTTTCACGGCAATGATGTAGCTGCATTAATGGGAACTCAAAAGTTTAAATCAAACAGATGGAGATACTACTCGAAACATAAACAGATTTTTGAGAACGCAACTTTGCTTTTAGCAGCAAGTGAAGAATTACGGGCTTTATTGATCGAATTAGGTGCAGAACCAGCAAAAGTTAAAGTTTATCGTCTTGGAATTGATCTCTCAAAATTTGAGTACCGGGAACCTGATCCACAGAAAGAAACTAAGTTTGTGATGATTGGGAGGTTTACTCCTAAAAAAGCTCATATGTACGTTTTAAGAGCTTTTGAAAAAATAAGAAAAGACGGTATGAATGCTTCTTTAACATTCATTGGTTCAGGAGAACTAAAAAATGAAGCGATAAATTTTGTTGATAAAAAAGGCCTCTCATCTTATGTTGACTTTAAGGGAATCCTTACACCTGACCAGGTTTATCAGGTTCTAAGATCGTCGGATGTTTTAGTGGCACCAAGTATTGTAGCATTTGATCAGGACAGAGAAAGCGGACTGATAGTTGTAAAAGAAGCAGGCGGTGTTGGTATTCCTGCCATCGGAACCTGGCATGGAGGCATTCATGAAATTATTGAGGATGGCAAAACAGGTTTTTTAATACCTGAAAGAAATGTTCCTGAACTTGTTCAGAAAATGAAAATATTTATTAATCAGCCTGAATTAGTAAAAGAGTTTGGCAAAGCTTCTCGAAAAAAAATGGAGAAAAGTTATGACCTTTTTGGGCAGGTAAAGAAATTGGAAGCTTTTTATGAAGAAGCAATAAGTGAACATGAGCGTATCTAAAGAGTTAAAAAAGGGAGCTCTTGTAAACTTCTTCGGCGTGGTAGGAAAAATGGCTGCTCCTGCCTTCCTGATAGTCGTTAACAGACTTTATGGCCCTGAAGTTTTCGGGATTTATATAACTGCCAATGTAGCGATAGAGATAATCATTGCTTTTCTGACATCCGGATTTAAAGACGGAGCTTTGATCTTCGTTTCCCGCTTTGCAGATAGTAAAGACGAACAAAAAGATTTATACACAGCCTTGTCAAATGCCTTTTTATGGAGCATTGGGCTTTCTCTTCTTGTATTCACAATTTCTATGCTGTTCGGAAAACAACTTTTAGAAATGATTTATCAGGATGAATTTTCTTCTTCTCTGAGCACAATTTTTCAAATAATGGTTTTGTCCATTCCATTGATGGCCTTTGAACGTATTGTTTTAGCATCTACACAAGGATTAAAAATTATGAAGTATGATGCAATTAATAATGGATGGTTAAGACCTCTTGCACTTTTGATATTCTCAATTCTATTCTGGTTTATCACACCTACAATTACCGGAATGGCTTTGGCTTATTTCGCTTGTCAGGCGTTATTATTTTTAATTTCTCTGTTTATTTATAACAAATTATTTAGTTGGAAGAAGCTTTTATTAGCGTTCAGGAATTTTAAAATTAATTCTGAGCTCGTTGAGTTTGCAGTCCCACAAAGCTTGAATATGACCCTAAATCGTTTCATTACCGGGATTGATATTTTGATGCTCCCGGCTTTCGGATTTGGTCCCGCTATTGTTGGGTTTTATGGAGCAGGTTCTATGTTAATAAGAGAGATACGCTCCGTTAAAATGATTTTTTCAACTGCATTCAATCCATTTATTGTAAGACTTCATAAGGAGAAAAAATTTAAGGAGCTATCACGTCATTTTTCAAAGACAGCTTCCTGGATTACCACTATTGCATTCCCAATCATTTTATTGATGACTATTTTTAAAGACCACCTGTTAATCTTTATACATCCTGAATATGGTGGTGATGCATCTTTTATGTTTTTCCTATTACCTATTCCTTATTTGTATTGCTCATTCAGTCTTGCGGGTAATATCGTTGCCATGACAGGACATTCAAAACTCAATCTCATGAATAGTTTGATTGTTGCGTCTTCTAATATCGTGATGAATTTACTATTGATTCCAAGATTTGGCGTTGTTGGAGCAGCTTCAGCTTCAGCGATAGCAATGTTTATACTTGTTTGCTTTGAAATGGTTGAAGCAAGGTTTGTGGCAAAAGCCAAAATGTATTTCAAAGATGTATACAGGGCTCATTTAGCAGGATTCGCTGCTTCAACTTTTTTATTATTCACCTTCCTTACTACCAACGAAAACTTCATGTTAATGAAGAATCCTTTCATTCAAACGATTGGAATAATACTTATTACAGGCGGAATCTTGGGACTTGATAAAATTAAAAGATTGAAAGCTAAGTTGGGATAGAATTATTTATAAAACTCAGAATATCAAAAGCTCTGTTTTCCCACGTGTTATCTAACATTTCCTTTCTTGCATTAGCACCAATTCTTTCACGTAATTCATTGTTAGAAGCTAATTCGTTAATACCATCCACTTCTTTACTCCAATCGTCAGGCTCAACCAAATAGGCAGTTTTTCTATGTGTAAGCACTTCATTTACATCTTCAGAGTCAGGACCGAAAATTGCTGTACCTGAAGCTTTATAAATAAATGTCTTTAGAGGAAGGACTGTATTTCCAACCTTATCTCGCGCAACTAAAGTTGGTGGGATATACAATATATCTGATGCTGTTAAAAGTGAGAATACATATTGCTTCTTTTGCCAACCTAAAACACGAACATTTTGTAACTTTTCTGCTCTTTTTTCAATAGATCCTCTTTTTTCTGATCCAACAAGAAGAAACTGAATTTCAGAATTTTCTTCAGCCAGACGTAAGAATTGATTTAATCCTTTTTTTGCGGAAATTCTTCCAGTATAAGTAATAAGTAGTTTATCTTTGGAAAAGTTGAGTTGGTTTCTAACCTCGCTTTCTTCTTGTGGATCATACTCCCCGATATCAAATGCATTATGGGCAACTAAAAGCTTTTTATTATTAAATCCTGCTTTCAAATAGCTCTTTTTAGCAAAGTTGGAATGTATCACTATCCCAAGTAATTGTTCTTTATTTGAAATCCATTTAAAGAATAACCGGGATTGTAAATTCCTGTCGGGCCAAGGTCTAAATGATTCAAAGACTACTTTCTTTTTCGAGAATAAAAGTAGAGATATCAATACAGGTATGTTTCTGGTATAAAAAACATCAAAATTTTCATTCCTGTACTTAAAAGCAGCTTTTAATGCAAAGCAGACCTTCTCAATGCTTCTGATATTAGGAAGCAGAGATGTCACAAATCTCAAATTGAATGTACACTTCTTTTCGAAATATTTTTCTAAATCGCTTTTATCAATCTTTTTGGAATAATTGTATCGAAAACTTACCAGAGTAACTTCAGAAATTGTTCCTAACGCTGATAATGAAGAAAAAATCTGCTCAGCATCAGCAGATGTTCTGGGGTAGATTTGATCTGATAGAAATGCAATCTTCATTGTGGAAATTCTTAATGAACAATTTACACAATTATCTGAACATTTAACTTATTGACAGGATAAAGTGCCTTAACAGACAACTTAGTGAAGTATTTTATACTTGATAGTTTTTATAAAAATAGAGATCAAGTGTAAAGGAAACAGCAATATTAACCCTTTATGATATCTAAAAATTGTTTTTTGACAATAACGATATTGATTTTTCCACTCATCTAACATGGTAAATTTTCTTTTCTCCATGCCACCATCAATATTTGTTCTTCTTATCAATTCCGGTTTCTTTCGAAAATCTAATCTCTTATCAAGATCAAGGATTTTATGTAGTTTAAATGCAAATGAATGCTCATCCTGATTAGTAACATTTTCGTCCCATAAACCTGCTCTTAACGCCCATTCTTTTCTGATTGATGAATTTGTACCATGTAACCAGTCAACATCTGAAATGTCTTCATTAAGTTGTGCATACGTGTATGGAAACTTTAAAAAACTATAGCTCATACATTTTTTTTTAAAAAAGGGAATGAGCCAATCACTATAAGGAACCGAATCATTCCCTTCAAAAATGTGTCTGCCCGTAAAACCAACGAGTTTAGGATCTTTATAAGCTTCAACATGTCTTCTAATCCATTGATCAGATGCAGGAAGATCATCGTCATCAATAAAAATTAAAATATCTCCTGAGGCATTTTTAACCCCTTCATTTCTGGCTTTCGGACCTCCAAGAGGTTTATACTTAAGAAGCACAATTCTTGAATCCTCCGAGTTTATTTCTTGAAGTTTGGTCCACTCTTTCTCTTCGTAATCAGTAGATTGTTCTACTATAACAATTTCAAAGTTCTTGTATTTCTGAGACCTTAAAACATCAATAAGCTCTAATAATGAACAAAGTCTGTTGTATGAGCGAACTATTACAGAGGCTTTAGTACTCACTAACTTCTTGCTGCTCTTTTTCTTAATGTGCTTAATAATGAATCAAATCCCTTTCTTTTAATTATACGCTGAAATTGCCGGTTATAAGATTCAGCAGTGGAGACTTCATCAAGTATAAGATCAGTAATCACCCATTCACTTTTTTCTTTAGACATTGTATAATCTACAGGCGTTCTTACATCATCGAGTTCAGCATATGTTTTTACTGTTGCAGAATTTCCATCAACAACAATTGAATTATATGTTACTTCAGCTCTGTAAATATCTAATTTATTTAAAGATTGATCTCTTATAATTGTGGCAAACAGCTCAACAAATTCAGTCTGAACCTCATTACTTAAAGTATTATACGTATCTTCAAGAGCATATTTAGCCATTGATTCAAAATCAATAACCCCATTTATGATATCTTTAATTTCAGCTCTTTGCCCCTCGCTATACTCAGAGCCTTTCGGACCTAATAATGTTTTTACCTGCTGATCTCTTTGCTCTAATAAAGTTTTGATTTCATCTTCTGCAGTTTGTGCCTGCACCAGAGAAACCATTCCTAAAACAAGCACTAGTATTGAAAATATTCTTCTTTTCATTCTATTAATTATTTTTTTGAAGTAGTTCTAACGGTATACCCGCTGCATTATTTAGTTTTGCCATAGAAGTATTGAACTCAAAAATACTCTCTTTTTCTTTAAGTCTTAATTCCAACTCCATTTTCATAGCATCAATAAGATCTTTTACTTCACCTATACCAAAATCATAGTCTTGTTGTTCCATTCTTAACCATTGTTTAGTAGTAAGCAAAGCTTCATCAGTTCTTTCTACTTTAACTTCTGCCACAGATGCTTTTTGATAAGCCTGATTGACTTCTAAAAGTATTCCATCCTTTGCTGCTTCTGATAAATAATCCATTTTCTTTATTTCGATCTTAACTCGTTCTAACTGTGTTTTAACCTGAAAAAAATTGAGATTTTGGCGTATAGTCAGTCCAACAGCTGTGTTTAAAGTATTTTCAGGAGTATTGATAAATGGATTTGGCTGTCTTGGCCTTATTGGCGTTGAAGCAAATGTAGCTGTAAATCCTAAATAAAGTCCGGGGAGATTACTCGCTTTTTGATAATCAATATATTTCATCAAAGCTTCTTTGCCTGTATCAATTCCTCTTAATTCATTTCTATTTAAAAAAGCACTGTTTTGATAATAATCAAGACTAGAAAGCTCAGAATTCATCGGATCTAAATACCTTACCGATGGAATATATATTATTCCATTTTCATTCCTTAAAAGATACTGCCATGTTTGTTTAACAAAAAGCAAACTTTCATTCACTTCAGCTTTTTGTATCCCAAACTGAGACTTAAATACTTTAAACTTGTAAACATCTGTTTCATCAATATCATCACCTTGTTCTAAAGCATCGTCCAGTGAATTTTCAATCTGATTAATTTTATCTTCAGCATCCTTCAACAGGCGTTCTATTTCCAAAGCAAGTACGTAGCTGTAATATAACTCAAAGAGTCTTACTTCCATGTCTTCCTTCTTTGCCTGAAAATCAAATTCTGTTGCTTTCACTGCTTCCTGAGCAGCAGCTACTGCTTTATTAATCGAACCCCAGGTAAAAACAGGCTGAACTCCACTAATTCTTAATCGGTTAAAAACACCTACTTTGTCCCAATCATTTTTTGCATCTGGGTCCAGATAGATTTGCTCCTCCGGAAAATCTCCCGGTGATGTGACTCCGGGAACCAACGCATGTTCAGACCTGAACGACAAGCTCGGCAATATTCTTTGATCTTTTGCTAAATCTACTCTGTTTTCTGATAAAGCAATATTGGTCCTTTCATATTTAATTTGCCCTGAGTTACTAACTCCAAGATCAATAAAGTCCTGAAGAGAAATTTTCAAAGTATCTTGTGCAAAACCTGAACCAGCAGATACAATGATGAAAAAGATGAAAACGGAAAAGATTTTTTTCATAGAATTTTTTTGAGCTTGTAACGCAACAAAATATCAATTATTTAAATAAAAATAGCCCTTATCGGGCTATTTAAAAAATGCGGAGAGTGAGGGATTCGAACCCCCGGTACCTTGCGGCACAACGGTTTTCAAGACCGCCGCATTCGACCACTCTGCCAACTCTCCGTCGAAATATTCAATAAATAAAACTAAAACTAATTATTCACTTAGTGCCTGTGCACCAGAAACAATTTCAGAAATTTCAGTTGTGATGGCGCTTTGTCTGGCCTGATTATACTCGAGCTTCAGATCACGCTCCAATTCTTTCGCATTTTCAGTAGCACTGTCCATCGCAGACATTCTAGCACCTTGCTCAGAAGCATTAGATTCAAGTATCGCTTTCCACAATTGAGTGTTCAAATGAAGAGGTAATAGCTTGTCTAAAATTGCTTCAGAATCAGGCTCGTAAATATAGTCAATAGATGTCTTAGAATCACCCTCTGATTTCACTCCAAAACTATCCGGATCGATAGGTAAAACTTTATCGATCTTTCTGTTCTGAGCTATAACAGATTTGAACTCGTTAAATACGATATAAACTTCATCGTAGGTATTCGCTATGAAATCTTCAGTAGCAGATTCCATGATCGCAGAAGTTGGATCATATTCGATAGTATCAAAAAATCCCGGAAAAGACTCAACTACATTATAACTTCTCTTTTTGAAGTGAGCTGTAGCTTTTTTCCCAATTGTTACCAATGAAACAGTACCCGCTTCTAATTGCGATGAAAAATCTTTGGCTAAACTTTTTTCAAGTTCTTTGAAAAGGTTGTTATTAAAACCACCACAAAGTCCTCTGTCTGAACCTACCACAATAAAGAGTAGATTTTGATTAGTCTCAGATTTTTCAACAAGAGGGCTGGAAATACTTCCACTATCCGCTAAACGACCTACAACATTCTGAATCTTAGCAGCATAAGGACGGGTTTTTGTCATCCGCTCCTGTGCTTTTCTAAGTTTAGCAGCAGCAACCATTTTCATTGCTTTGGTTATTTGCTGAGTGCTGTTTACAGAACTAATTCTGTTTCTTATGTCGCGTAAATTAGCCATAGATTAAGCTTCCTGTCCTGCCAGAACCTGATCAATAACTGTTTCTGCTGATTCCAGAACTTTAGCCCCAAAATCATCACTCAAAACACCTGATTTAGCTAACTCTTCCATCTCAGAGCTATACTTGGAAAGTACAGTTTCCAGGAACTGAGTTTCAAACTCACTAATTAAGTCGACCGGTAATTTGTCAAGAAGTCCTTCATCATTAACTTTGAGAAGTACAATTTCTCTTTCTACGGGTAGTGGTTGATAAACATCTTGTTTTAACAACTCAACAGTTCTTTCACCTTTTCTTAATTGAGCTTGAGTAGCTGCATCAAGATCGGATCCGAACTTAGCAAAAGCTTCCAGTTCACGATACTGAGCAAGATCAAGCTTAAGTGTACCTGATAGTTTCTTCATCGATTTAACCTGAGCAGATCCTCCTACACGAGACACTGAAGTACCAACATCAATTGCAGGACGAATACCGGAGTTAAATAAGTCAGTATCTAAAAAGATCTGACCATCAGTAATAGAAATTACGTTTGTTGGGATGTAAGCAGAAACGTCACCAGCTTGTGTCTCAATAACAGGAAGTGCCGTTAACGATCCACCACCTTTTACCATTGGCTTTAAGCCTTCCGGTATGTTGTTCATTGACTGAGCTACTTTATCATCGTTAATGATCTTTGCAGAACGCTCAAGTAAACGACTGTGAAGATAGAATACATCACCCGGATAAGCTTCACGTCCCGGAGGTCTTTTAAGAAGAAGAGACATCTCACGATATGCAACAGCTTGCTTGGAAAGATCATCATAAATTACCAAAGCGTGACGACCAGTATCACGGATGTACTCACCTACAGCTGCCCCGGCAAATGGCGCGATATACTGCATTGGAGCAGATGAACTTGCAGGAGCAGATACAACAACAGTGTAATCCATTGCTCCGTTTTGCTCAAGAACCTGTTTGATTCCTGCAACTGTAGAACCTTTTTGACCAATTGCTACATAAATACAGAAAACTGGCTTTTCAGAATCCTGAGTAGCTTTCTGGTTTAGAATAGTATCAATTGCAACCGAAGTTTTTCCGGTTTGACGGTCACCAATAATAAGCTCACGCTGCCCTCTACCAATCGGGATCAAAGAATCAATTGCTTTGATACCTGTTTGTAATGGCTCAGCTACCGGCTCACGGTAAATTACACCCGGAGCTTTACGCTCGAGTGGCAACTTCACTGTATCGCCTGTAATTGGACCTTTACCGTCAATTGGATTTCCAAGTGGATCAATAACACGACCTAGAACTCCTTCACCTACATTAATAGATGCAATGTCTTGAGTTCTTTTAACAGTATGGCCTTCTTTTACAGAGCTTGAAGAACCGAATAACACGATACCCACGTTGTCTTCTTCAAGGTTTAGTACCATTCCTGTAATGTTATTACCATTTTCGTCTTTAGAATCCGGTAATTCCACAAGCTCACCTGCTTGCACTTTTGAGAGGCCATAAACACGTGCAATACCGTCACCTACTTCAAGTACGGTACCTACATCATAAACATCAGCTTCATTATCGAAGCCGCTTAGTTGTTTACGTAATATGGCTGAAACTTCGTCTGGTCTGACTTGGCTCATTGTATTATTAATTTCTAAATCTTTTCAAATTCTTGTTATTCCATCGATGACTCGAGGAATCGTGTTTCAAGCTGTTCTAGCTTATGCTTAACTGTAGCATCAATTACAGTGTCATCAATTTTCACTGAAATTCCACCTCTTAAGTCTTCTTGTTCCTTTAAGTCAAGATTAACTGTTTTAGAGGTAGTTCTTTCAAGCATTTTCGTGAGTTCAGTTATCTGCCCTGTTCCTAATGCTTTAGCAGTTTTTACTTCAACTGATATGATTCCTGCATGATCATTGTAAACTTCTATAAACGCAGTAGCTACTTCATCAAGAATATCCTCTCTGCCCTTATTTGTAAGTAAGCCAATAAACTGAGAAACTTCTTTTGATACTTTTCCATCGAATATGGATGACAAAGCATCTCGTTTATCAGCAGGTTTTACAACAGGGCTTTTTAGAAAAATTCTTAATTCTTTTGAGTTCTCGATTGTTTCTTTGATAAGATGAATATCTTTCAAAGTACTCTCCATCGAATTTTGCTCATTTGCACTTTCAAGAAGTGCTGTTGCATAACGTTTTGCTGCTTTTGATACCAACATCAGCTAAGCTTAGTTTTTTGACAAGTCGGTAATAAAATTATCGACCAGCTTGTTGTTCTTATCGTTATCTAGTTCCGCATCGATGATCACGGAAGCAGACTTAATTGCTAATTGGGCAACTTCGTTTCGAAGTTCCAATAACGCCTGCTTCTTTTCCTGCTCAATAGAAGCTTTCGCTTGTTCTATTATCTGAGCGGCTTCATCTTTAGCTTTCGAAATTCGTTCTGAACGAAGGAGTTCCGCTTCTTCTAAAGCTTCCTTTCGGATTTTTTGAGCTTTAGCTTCAGCTTCACGGAGCGCTTTCTCGTTATCCTTAGATACTTCTTCCGCTCTCGCTAATGCTTTTTCTGCAGATTCCAATGAATCTTTGATCTTTGCCTCACGAGAAACAAGAGCGTCCATGATTGGCGGAACTGCATACTTCATCATTACCAGAATAAATACGATCATGGAAATAAGTATCCATAATGCAAACCCCGGATTAAATGATAATAAGCCTCCTCCGCCTGCTAAAAGAAAAGTCATTTCTTATCCTTTATTATTGTCCGATTCCAAGAGCAAGAAGGATACAGATAACTGCACCTAAAAGAGCAACACCCTCAATGAAAGCTGCAGTAAGAATCATTGCACCACGGATATCTCCGGACGCTTCTGGCTGACGAGCGATACTTTCTGTAGCTCCTTTACCAATCATTCCGATTCCGATTCCAGCACCAAGTGCTACGATTCCAGCTCCAATACCAGCTGCTAAAAGTCCCATAGTATTCTTTATTTATTTGTTAGAGTTTATATGAGTTTAATTTCTTTATGATACATGCTCAACATGATACTCTTCTTCATCATGATGATGATCCTCTGCAGCCATTCCAATAAATACGGCAGAAAGAAGAGTGAAAATGTATGCTTGTAATAATCCTACAAAAACTTTCAGAGCATATAACACAACAGTAAGTGTTACTGAAACAACACTAATACCATATGCTCCTACCGTGCCAAATAATTCAGCAAAAATGAAGATCAACCCTAAGATTGCGATGATCATGATCTTTCCTGAAAGCATGTTTGCAAAAAGTCGAATAGCCAAAGCGAATGGCTTTGTGAAAACTCCTAAGATCTCAACAGGTGTTAAAATTGCTCTTACCCATGTCGGAACTCCCGGGAACCAAAAAATATGCCCCCAATAATCTTTAGTACCACTAAACTGAGTAACAAAGAAGGTCATTACAGCCAATGTTGCGGTAACAGTCAAATCTGCAGTTGCAGTAGCTGCCCATGGAAGCAACCCAAACAAATTCATGAATGCAATTCCCATAAACATAGTAAAGAAATAAGGCACATATTTATCTGCTTTGTGATCATCTATATTTGCACGAGCCACATCATCGCGGATAAACACAAACAGCACCTCAAAAATATTCTGCATTGTACCTTTTGGCTCTACATCTCTACCCACTCCCTTCTTGTATCTTCGCGACATGGCAACTGTAAACCAAACTGCCAAACCCATTCCAAACCAGAAATACATCAAATGCGATGTAATTGAAAGGTCAAAAGCAATTGAACCACCATTGGTTGGAACCAAAACTTCATCAACTATCTCAAAGTAATCTGACTTTGCTGCTGCCTTAGTACTCGTGTAGGCTTTAAATGAAGTATTCCCTTCCGCATCCTCCAAAAAAACCAATCTTGGTAAATATATTTTACCGCCATTAATAAAAGGTGGTACTTTCAAGTAATCGTGGTCAGCAACAGTACCCATTACGTCTAGAGGTGAACCGCCTTCTTTTTCTTCTGCTGCAAAAGTGTTTGAAGTACTAACCGATAAAAATAAGAGTGTCAGAAATACACGACGCAGGGTCTGGATCATTTACTTAATTACTGCTTTTATTTTGTAGTAGTTGATTGAAAAAAATCATTTCCGTTATAGACTGATAAAGATAGGAAATTATGAAACTAACTGTAAAGTAGATTTCATCAATTTTTGTCAGTCCGAGTAAAATTCCCATAGCCGCTAAAACAAGAACAAACCGGATCACCATTGAGAAGAAAAAAACCTTCAAAAATAGCTTAGAATCAGCATTCCAGAAATTATCAAGTATCCAGGCGCTGCTTAAAACGAAAATGAGACTTAAAATAAAACCACAAATTACAGCTACAGCAGGATCAACAGGTAAAAAAAACGGAGAGATCAGAGCGAGCATGAGCGGGATCACGTTAAATTTTGCGAGTTTTTTTATCACTTTTTCCGGTCTTTGCCTCCATTACTATTTGCAATTTTAAAAATCAGAATAAAAAAGATGAAAATGCCTGAAATTGCTCCGATAAGAATCCCATAAGGTGAGGAATTCAGAAACTTATCTGCTAAATAACCAAGTCCAATAGGTATTAAAAGAGTAGCCGCAATTTCCGCTCCCAGAGCAAGGTATTTAGCATATTCTTCAGGCAGGCGCATTCGTTAAGCCTTGGCTCCTTTTAGCTGAGTTTCATCGGCGTATTCAGCATCATTATTCTGAGATAAGTTTTTTACATCAGAACCCATCTTACAAGTTCCGTTTATTTGAGCTCCCTCTTCAACTACAAGTGTTTTGGTAAAAATATTACCATCAATTATTGCCTCTTTTCTCAATATGAGCCGACTGCTTACTTTCACATCTCCTTCTACTTTACCTGCTATATCAGCATCGGATGAAGACACATTACCTTTCACTAATCCATTGCTTGTAAGTATTATTTTACCCTTTGAAATTGCTTCACCAACTATAGTGCCGCTAACTCTTATATCTGAATTAGCGTGCAGATTTCCTTTAATTTTGGTTCCTTCATTAATAATATTGACTGAAGGTGATTGATTTGTAGAATTGCTCACGGTTGTACTCTTTTTGTTTTTGTTAAACATACTTATTTAAAAATTAAATAGGCTAATGGGTTTTGAGAAACGCCATTTTTCCAGATTTCAAAATGCAGATGTGGCCCTGAACTTGAAACACCTGTGTTTCCTATAAGCCCCAGAACATCTCCTTTTAATACTTTTTCTCCTTTTGTTTTATATAACTTTGAACAGTGTTTGTAAGTACTGACAAGTCCGTCTTTATGCTGAACAGATATTACATATCCAAAATCTATTGTCCAACTGCTTGATATTACTGTACCGTCAGCCACATTCATAAAAATTTCATTTTCTTTAGTTGCTATATCTATCCCAAAATGTCCTTCCAGAGGTTCATACCCTCTGGTTCTGGTTCCCTGTACAGGAGTTCTGGTAGGGAAATCCGGAGCGTTCTCTAAAATGTTTACTGACACAAGATTTCCATTTTCAAACTGCTCAAATACATTTAGGTTTGCAAATGTTTGTGATAAATCAGAATTGTTGTTTCCCTCTTCCCTGGCTGAGATGGAGATCAATCTCTCATTCAATATAAGCGTTGTGTCTTGGTTAAGCCGGATAACTTCTTTTATTTCTCTTAGTTGCTGATCTCTGACGTCCAATGAATCCTGAAGCGAAAGAATTCTTTCTGAAATGTTTTGAATTTCTCTTCTGATCTCAACTTCATCTGTATTATAAAGTAAACCACCTAGTGGTGTAAGCATAAAAACCAAAGCCACTATTATCGAAAATATTACTGACAAAACCGTAAAACTGATGAATAGCTTATTTGGCTTCAATCTGTAGGAGTCATCTTGTCCGGGCTTAGTGTCATCCAGTAAAATTATTTCTACAATTTTATGACGGTCTTTAAAAAGTCTTTTTATAAATGACTTCATGGTGTGGAATATTCATGGTTCTTCATAATTTCATCAAAAAATGAAGATAATTCACCTGTTAATTTCATTCTGTCATATTTTTGAACCAATTCAGCAGAAGCTTCCGTAAATTTTTTTTCTTGCCATAAAAGAAAAACTTCCCCGATTTTATCAGTTACTTCTCCAAGCTCTGTTGGGGATGCATGATATCCAATTTTATATTCATTCAGTAATCTGGATGATTCTCCCTTATGAACCAAACCTAATACTGGTTTTTTTGTTCCGATATACTCAAAGAGTTTCCCCGTTTTGATCTGTTGCAAATTTTCAGAAAAATTGGAAATCATCCACAACACATCTGCTTTTAATAAATTGGCAACTGATATATTGTGAGGAATATACCCATAGTCTGAAACGATATCATCAAATCCAAGAATACTGATCATCTTTTTGATTCTTGAATCCAATCCTCCCTGAAAATGCAAATGTGTTTTTTCTCTTAAATCAGGATTTTTTAAAAAAAGCTTCTCCATCCCATTTAGAAATATGTCCGGTTGATTTGCTTCATAAAACAACCCGCTATATAACCAATTAAGCTTTCCTTCTTTATAATCTAAAGTAGATTTTTTGGTAGACTCAAAATCATCTTTATCAAAACCATGTGAAATTGTCTCGATATTTAAAGTTTGTGAATTCACAATCTCCTGAATTTGATCTTTCGCAAAGTTATCCAAAACCACTACTCCTGAAGAGTCTTTCAGCCATCCTTTTTCCGCTATCAGTTTTTTCGACTTTCTGAACTCGCTTTCATTGTCTTCGAAATGATTTCCCGTAAACAGATCCCGGTAATCTAATATATATGGTGTTTGTGTTAACTCATTTAACTTTTGAGCTATTACATGATTGCTAAAAGGAGGAGCAGTACTAAAGATCAGATCTATTTTTTTATATTCTAATAATTCTACTCCCTTTTGAATTGCCGGTTCTATCCATCCTTTTTTATTATCAGGAAAGTAGAAAAGTTTGGAAATTCTTCTCAAGGCATTTGCAAAAAAACCAGTTATCAAGCCGGTTCTTTTTTTTCCTCCGCCTAATTTATGGAAAGGAGTTTGTGCTTTGACTCTATGGATTTCCAGATTTAAACTATCCAGTTCTTTCTCTAAAGATTCATCAAAAAACTGATACGCACCCGGTTCGGGACATAAAATAATGGGGTTCCAGCCAAATTCTTTTAAGTATTTGGCAAATTTTAATGGCCTCTGAACTCCACTGCCCCCCATAGGTGGGAAGTAGTAGATTATAAAGAGTACATTTTTCATCAAGCTCAAAAATTACACCGAATAATTCGGAGCTTCTTTTGTTATTTGAACTGAATGAGGGTGACTTTCTTTATATGAAGCTGCTGAAATTTGTACAAATTCAGCTGTTTTCATTCCGTCAATATCTTCGGCACCGCAGTAACCCATTGCAGCCCGTAACCCTCCGGTCATTTGATGTACCACTTCACCTAAATATCCTTTAAAAGGTACTCTGCCTTCAATTCCTTCAGGAACCAATTTATTGATATCATCTTCAACATCCTGAAAATATCGGTCCTTTGAACCTTTCTTCATTGCCCCGATGCTTCCCATACCTCGGTATGATTTATACTTACGGGATTCATATATAATGGTCTCTCCCGGACTTTCATCCACTCCAGCGAACATAGATCCCATCATTACAACATCCGCTCCCCCCGCAATGGCTTTAGGAATATCACCGGTTTGTTTAATTCCGCCATCAGCAATTAAACCTATGCCTTTATCTCTGCAAAATTCTGCAACTTCCATTACCGCACTTAACTGAGGAACACCTACACCGGTTACAACTCTCGTTGTACAGATTGATCCTGGTCCAACTCCAACTTTAACAACGTCAGCACCGGCTTCCGCTAACGCTTCTGCACCTGCTTTAGTTGCAATATTTCCACCTATTACATTTAGGTCCGGATATTCAGCTTTGATTTTAGATACAGTTTGAAGTACGCCATCAGAATGCCCATGAGCTGTATCAACAGTAATAATATCAACACCGGCATTAACTAAGGCTTCTACCCTCTCCATAGTATCTGAAGTAACGCCAACTGCAGCTCCAACTCTAAGTCTTCCTAGATCATCTTTACAAGCATTCGGGAAGTTCATTTTCTTTTCGATATCCTTGAAAGTGATCAGACCTACCAATTTATTTTTTGAGTCTACAATGGGTAGCTTCTCCACTTTAAAATGTTGAAGTATTTGCTCAGCTTGTTTTAAAGTTGTGCCTTCTTTAGCAGTGTATAGATTTTCTTTGGTCATGATCTCACCAAGCTTCTTGGTTAAATCTGATTCAAAACGAAGATCACGGTTTGTAACTATACCGATTAATATTCCATCTGCATCTACTATGGGAATTCCACCAATTTTATGCATTCTCATGAGTGAACGTGCATCTTTTACGGTAGAGTTTTCATCCAGAGTTACCGGGTCAACAATCATTCCACTTTCACTTCTCTTCACTAAACGTACTTGCTCTGCTTGCTCTTCAATAGTCATATTTTTGTGAAGCATCGCAATTCCACCCTCGCGGGCGAGGGCAATTGCCAGTCGGTATTCGGAAACAGTGTCCATTGCTGCACTGACGATTGGAATATTCAATTTAAGAGTAGGCGTAAGTTGCACACTAAGATCTACATCTCTTGGTAATATTTTTGAATAGTTGGGTACTAATAAGACGTCATCGTAAGTAAGCCCTTGCCGGGTGATGCGTTCAAATGGAGAAGAATCGTTCATTTTATACATGAAACAATAAAAGTTTGACTTGCAGTTTTTCAAAGATAAGGATATCTGTAAGGAAGTGCTTGTAGTTTAAACTATTTTTTAAGCTTTCCGTAGATGGGGAAGGAAATTAACTCAACTTTATGGGCAACAATCATATTTATACAAAAAAAGAGATTAGCAAAATTCTAAAAAAAGCGTCTGAAATTCAGACTCAAAAAGATCTTTATGGTGATAAAGACGGACTATCGGAGCAGGAAATTCTGGAACTAGCCAATGAAGTTGGTATTGACAGGGCATCTCTTTTAGAAGCCATACACATTCATGATAAACCTGGTTTTGATCAGGAATTTATATGGACTAAAGCGACTTCTAAAATACAGGAAGTAACATATATTGATGGAGAAATGCCTTCAGATCTATGGGAAGATGTTGTTCAGGAAATCCGAAAAATTACAGGAGGAATCGGGAAGTCAACACAAATTGGGAACTCCTTTGAGTGGGAACAGAGAAGAGAAATGGGATACAAACATATTTCGCTGACACCTAAGGATGGGAAAACTAAAATTCAATATGTCCATAATTGGAGCGCTTTGAAAATTCCATTCCTTTTTTTACCCGCTTTTATGGGTTCCGTAATTTTACTGGTTGCACTTAAAGGTTTGGGAATGCCTAAATCAACAGCCGTTATGTTTGCGCCAATTGGAGGGTTAGCTGCTTTTACAGGAGGGTTAGTCTACCTGAGGTACCATTTTGATAAGCAAAAAAATCGCCTTAAAAGTATGATTAACTCTTTATCTAAAAAGATAAACTCTCCAAATACTCCAAAAATTAAAATCGAAGATGAAGAGATTTATAATGACATGTCTGAAACCAAACAAAATCAAAGGATCAAATCCTGAGTAAACTTTAGTTAAATTTTTATGAATGATGATCATATTTTCTCAAAGTCTGAAATAGGAAAAATTCTTTCTAAAGCTTCAGAAATACAAAAACAAAGAGATCTGTATGACGATAAAGATGGCCTAAGTAAGAACGAATTGATTGAATTAGCCCGTGAAACAGGAATTGACCAAGTATCATTACTTGAAGCAATGCAAACTTTTGATGAACCGCGACTTGATGATCAACACAATTGGTTCAGTGGGACTTCCAAAATACAACATGTCATAAATATTGATGGAGAAATAACCAATGAACTTTGGGATTCTGTAATTAAAGAAATTAGAAAAGAAACAGGTGGGATTGGTAAATCTGCAAAAATTGGAAGCTCCTTTGAATGGGAACAAAGGAGAAAAGATATAGGGTATAAACATATATCTTTAACTCCTGTTAATGGTAGAACCAATATTCAAATTGTGAATTCTTGGACAGGTATAAAATTCATATCTACTTTTTTTTCAATGATGATTGGGTTTATGCTAACTGCAGTTGCATTGGACGGATCCTCAATAGCAGATTTTGCTTTGATTATTGCTCCTCTTGGAGCAATAATCGGGTTAATTCCTTCAAGAATATTTCTTAAGAGCTACTACAAGAAACAAAAAAAACAGGTTGAAGGGATAATTAAAAGAATAAGTCGTAAGCTAAAATCGTCACCTTCCATAACTATGGAAAATGAAGTTGTTTTTTCCAACAAAAATATCGCCAAAAAATCCGGAAACAGAACTCACTGAATTGCCGGCGGTTTAAGCCTCATGCAAGAGATTTTACTTTCAACGCTTTAATAGCCGCTTCCAGAGAGCAAATGCCATCCTGAAAACTACTTACCCAAAAGTGAACCGTATTTCTTCTTTGCTGAACAAACTGATCACAGCTGGAAAAATAGCCTTTTAATTCCTGAACCATGAAACGAACATCATCATAAATCTCGATCTTTAATTCATCGGGTAGCCATCCCCATCCCATCAAATTAAAAGCTTCCTGCATTTCGTCGAACTCTTGTTTGCTTTCTTTTTTAATTCGATTTAAAAGCGGGGCAACAAAAAGTTTAGTTTCTGATTTTTTAGTGATTGCCGGAGTTGTAAGTGTATGAAGTGTCATGATAGTTGGGTTTTGTTTTATTGTTTACCCAAACTTAATCATACAGAGTGACAGCATAGTGTCACCCCTTTTAAAATTATTCTCATAGCATTTAAATGCTACTGAATACCATGTTAATAATGAGCTTATATATAGTATAATTTTAAATAATTAAGGAGTTTACTATGTTTAATAACAAACCGATCCGCGAAAAAGCTTCTATAAATGGCTCTTCAATGGCGGATATTGCTTTTCTGTTGCTCATTTTTTTTCTGGTTACTACAACTATTAATGTTGATACCGGGATATCTTTAGTTCTGCCTCCCCCTATTCAAGATGAAAAGCCTCAAATCCACGAAAGAAATCTCATGAATATCCTTGTAAATGCAGAGGGATTAATCAGGATGGATGACAAACCTGTGTTGATCCAAGAAGTAAAACCAATCCTTGCAGAATTCATCAATAACAGAGGTAAAGACCCGAATCTATCTGATTCACCACAGAAAGCTGTGATATCCTTAAAAACCCAGCGAGAAACACCCTATAAAGTCTATATAGATATGCTTGATGAAGTGATGGGAACCTATAAACAGCTAAGGAACGAGGCTTCTATTTCAGAATTTGGTATTGATTTCAAATCGCTTGTTAACAACAGTTCCAAAAAACAACTGATAATAAAAATGTATCCCAAAAATATTTCAGTTGCAGAATCAGCTGTAAACTAATCAACAGGATAAATACTCTTCTTGGCGGCAAGGAGAGTATTCTTCATCAGCATTGCTACTGTCATTGGACCAACTCCACCGGGAACGGGTGTGATCCAACTAGCTTTTTTCTTTACGGATTCAAAGTCTACATCTCCAACTAACTTGTACCCTTTTTCGGAAGTTTCATCTGCTACTCTGTTAATTCCCACATCCACAATAACAGCTCCTTCTTTCACCATTTCAGCCTTTACCAAATGTGGTTGCCCTGCAGCTACGATCAGAATATCCGCATTAATAGTATGCAGAGTAAGATCTTTGGTGTATTTATGACAAATAGTAGTAGTCGCTTTTCCTGACGAATTCTCTCTGGAAAGCATCGTTGCCATTGGTGAGCCAACGATATTACTTGCCCCAACAACAACCGCATGTTTTGCTTTTACTCCTATACTGTAATGTTTAAATAATTCCATTATCCCCGCCGGAGTACAACTTTTAAAACAAGGTTGATCCAGTGATAATCTTCCCACATTCATGGGGTGAAACCCATCCACATCTTTTCGGTGATCTATGGTTTCGATCACATCATGAGAACTTAAATGAGATGGCAAAGGAAGTTGAACTAAAATTCCATCGATAGAATCGTCAGTGTTGTATTCCCGAATCAATGCCTTAAGCTCTTTTGCTGAAATAGTGTCCTGTAATATTTCCGTTTTGGTTTTAATACCAACATCTTCACACGCTTTTGTTTTGGCGCCGGTATATACTCTTGATGCAGGGTCATCACCAACTAACACTACTTGCAGAAATGGAGCTCTGTTGCCTTTATCTTTCCAGTCAGAAACATCTTCCCTCACACGATTCCTGACCAGCTCTGCTACTTTTTTACCATCTATGATTTCTGCGCTCATGCTATCGTTCTATATTATATTTTTTCATTTTATTGTAGATATGGCTCCGTTGTAAACCAACGGCATCTGCAGTTTGTGAGATATTCCAATCGTTTTTTTCAAGTTGTTTAACTAAAAATAATCGCTCAGCAGTTTCTTTAAAATCCTGAAAGTTATCCGTTTCATCAGCAATTCCATCGAGATTTTTTCCTTCTATTTCTTTGGATTTTAACACACTCTCAACAGAATCTTTATCAATTAATCCATCTGAAGACAAGATACCCAATCTTTCTACAGCATTATACAGTTCACGGACATTTCCAGTCCATTTTCTTTTCTTCAGCGCTTTCAAGCCTGAATCATCAAACTCTACAGAGGAAAAACTGATATCCGTTGCTTTAAGTTTTTCAAGACAAGACCGGGCAATTAACGGAATGTCTCCTGCTCTTTCATTTAAACTAGGCACTTCTATCGGTATTACACTAATTCTGTGAAACAGATCTTCCCTGAAGTTTCCTTCTTTAATTTCTGATTGCAGATCTTTATTGGTAGCAGCCAGAATCCGTACATCAACTTTGATAGATTCATTTCCTCCAACCCGAGTGATCGTATTTTCCTGAAGAGCTCGTAATACTTTAGCCTGAGCTTCTAAACTCATATCCCCGATCTCATCCAGAAAGAGTGTTCCACCATCAGCTTGCTCGAACTTACCGATTCTTTGTTCATTTGCCCCGGTAAATGCTCCTTTTTCATGACCAAAAAGCTCACTTTCGAGTAATTCAGAGGGAATTGCTGCACAGTTTACTTCTACAAAAACTTCTCCACTTCTCGTGCTTTTCTCATGGATCCATTTTGCTACCAACTCTTTCCCTGTTCCGTTTTCTCCGGTAATCAAAACCCGGGATTGGGTCGGTGCTACCTTACTGATCATTTCTTTGATCTTGTTAATAGCTTTACTTTCTCCTACGATCTCCTGAATCTTAGGGAGCTTCTTTTTGATCTGTTTTACTTCTTTGGCCAAATCCTGTTGAGAAAGTGCGTTTCTCACTGTGAGAAGTAACCTGTTCAGATCGGGTGGTTTTTCAAGAAAATCGAAGGCTCCCATTTTTGTGGCTTCCACAGCAATATCTATAGTTCCATGACCTGAGATCATAATTACAGGAAATTCGAATCCTGCCGTTCTTATTTGCCGAAGCGTTTCGATACCGTCAATTCCTTTCATTTTGATATCCAAAAACAGTAAATCGTAGTTATTTTTAGAAATCATTTCTAAAGCTTCTGTGCCACTTTCTGCCAGAGAAACTTCATAATCTTCGAATTCAAGAATTTCCTTCAGAGTATTTCGAATACCTCTTTCATCGTCTGTAACTAAGATATGTGGTTTAGATTTCGACATGGCTGAATCTAATCAATATTTTTCATACAGATATTGCAAAATCTGCTGATGAGAATTATCTACGGGACGTACTTTTCCTGCAAAATGATTGGTAGCTAGACTGAAAACAATTTGTTTACCTGATCTTGTAGTCATATAGCCGCTTAGTGTTCTAACTCCACTGACATACCCTGTTTTTGCTCGGATGTTATTATACAATTCAGTTCCTTTAAACCGATGGGCAATGGAACCGTCGATTCCTGCAACCGGAAAGCTGTCATAGAATACATTCCATTCATCATGAGATTGCATAGAATGGAGTAACGTACTGATGTTTCCAGTAGTCGTATAATTTCCCATTGCTAAACCGGATCCATCGTTCATTTTCACCAAATTGGTATCCAGTCCCTGTTCTGCTAAAAAAGTTCGTACTTCCTTAATACCGTTTTCGAATGTCCCCGGAATCCCATGTTCCTCGGTTGCCAGAGTTTTCAGCATCATTTCTGTGTAGAAATTATCGCTTTCTTTATTTGCCCAGTTTATAAGTTCAGAGAGGGGTTTAGACGTATGGAAAGCAAGGATGATAGCTTCATCATAATTTCTTGGAGTAAGTTGAAATTCAAAAACTTCTTGAGATTTACTCCTTAACCCTTTCCGAATTAAAAAATTCTCAAATGATCCAACAAAAAACCATTCTGCTCCCGAAATAGACAATGATTCTTCTTCGATATACCCCAAAGGTAAAGAACTTCTTAATAGAATATTATGACTACCAGGGTATCTTCTATAATACTCTTTGTATTTACTCTCTTTAGTTGAAATAGTTTGGTGGTTGTAAAAATCGACGCTAGGAGCATATTCTGGTTGCCATGAGATAGATGGAGTACTACCAATTGGTCCATCTGCAGTTACTGTCAAATCAATTGCATTATTATTAAATGATAAAGGACTTATTTCCACACCATAATAAAAACTTAGGTCTTCCCAGCTCCACCCCTTTGGATATATTTCATCATCAAAATAACTTAAGTCTGCTTTGAGTTCCCCATTTATTTTGTTAATTCCTTTTTTAACTATTTGAGAAATAAATGAATTGAACACATAATCCTGATCTTCATCATATAAAAACCCACTTATACTGGGATCTCCTGATCCTTTGATAATTAAATCTCCTTGCCAGGTCGAATCAACAAGTTCACCATCTCCATAAATATTAGTGGTGTAAGTGTAGTCACTTCCCAGCCTATCCAAAACTGCTGCCAACGTATATAATTTCTGATTGGATGCAGGAATAATGAGTTTATCAGAATTAAAACTTTCCAGTTTATTACCGGATTCATCTAAAACAGTTAATGCCCAAAAAGCCTCCTGATTTGGTATGGTTTCCAATAACTGTTCAAAATCTTGTGCAGATAATGAAACGGATGTAATAAATGAGAAAACTATGAGCGCTAAGGTTCTTAACATTCTCATTTCAACCCGGGAAATATTTTTCTTCCTCTTCCCGAAATGCTTCAAGTATTTGTTGAGAACTTTCACAACTAAAAACCTTCTCTCTGAATGTACCACTGTTCATTAATCTTGAAATCCTGCTGAGTAATTTAATATGGATACTGTTTTTTTCATTCGGTCCTATCAATAAAAACACCAATCGTACCGGTGCATCATCAACGGAATTAAATTCCAGTGGTTCTTTAAGAACAGCGAAAGCGCCATGATTTTCATCTACAATTTCTGTTTTGCAATGTGGAATAGCCAACCCTTTCCCCACTCCTGTTGACATTACCTGCTCTCTTTCCCACACTGCATCTTTAACTTCCTGTAAATTCTCAGCGCCAATCTTCTCGCTTAATGAATCTACCAAAACTGCAATCAATTCCTGTTTATTACTTACTTCAAGCTCAGAAAGAATAGTTTGTGGTTTCAGTAATGAGAATAGGTTCATTGTAGCTTGTTAATTATTGAGGTTTCAAGTCTTGGAATATAGCCAGTTGAACGGGTATCAATCAAAGATTATTTGGCTGATTTTGGGCAACTCCGATACTAAATCCTTAAACTTGGGCATGAATTGGTTACAAGGCACTATTACGATTTTCAAAAAGGATCTGAAGACAGAGTTCAGAACCCGTTTTGCCTTTAACATGGTGATCGCTTTTGTACTATCTGCTCTTTTTTTGATTATGTTTACCTTAAAAGCACAGGAGCTTAATCCCACTCCTAAAAGTGGTTTAATCTGGATCATTGTTTTGTTTGCTGCTCTTTCTTCTCTGGGAAGAAGTTTTATTTCTGAAACCGATAAAAATACGTACAACCTTCTGCGAATTTATGCTTCGGGATCATCGGTATTTTCAGGAAAACTACTTTATAACATCACTTTTAGTTTTGTTATCAATGTCTTCACATTCAGTATTTATACTTTTTTTGTTAATCTGACTATTGTCTCATGGAGTTCCTTTTTAACTATACTGATTTTCGGTACCATAGGACTTTCCGGTGTTTCTACTATGATCGCAGCTATTGTTTCTCAGGCCGACAGAAAAGGAGCTATTTTTTCAGTGCTTACCATTCCGCTTTTTATTCCATTTATTTTATTGCTTACAAGCATCACCAAAAGTGCGTTTATTGACGGGGCATCTGAAGGCTTTACAAATGATTTTTCTGCATTAATTGGTTTTATCGGAGTAACTATTACAGCCGGAATTTTACTATTCGAATATATCTGGGAGGAATGATTGAATATTTCATTTGGAAATAACCGCCTGATCGGGCAAAAAAGGGCAAAAAATCAAATAGAGCGAATAGTCAGCTCGGGAAGGATTAGCCATGCTTATTTAATATCAGGAGCTACGGGAGTGGGGAAAACAGCATTTGCTCTTGCTTTTGCAGAAGCGATGAATGGTATCAGTAATATTACTGATCTGGGCACAGAAACCAGTTCCAAAAAGTCTTCCTGGTTTTCCCATCCTGATATTCATGTATTTATTCCAAAGCCTACTTCAGCAAGTATTGAAGACCTCAGAGAACGTCTGGAGTTATTAGCTAAAGATCCTTATGAGATCATAAGTTTTTCGCAAAGACCTTCTCTCAATGATGATAACTCCTCTAAAAACCTCCAGGCTTTTTATCCTATTGATTACTTCAGAAACGACATCAGACCCGTAGCTAAGCTCCGTCCCAACGAAGGAGATCGTGTCGTAGTAATTATGACACAAGTTGAAACAATGAGAAAAGAAGCGGCCAACTCCTTTCTTAAATTGCTGGAAGAACCCTCAGAACGACTTATGTTTATTCTGACTACTGAAAGTTATGAAAGTCTTTTGCCAACGATCACATCCCGTTGTCAACATATTCCTCTGGGCACACTTACTGAAACTGAAGTTGAACAAGGATTGATAAACGTTGATAACATTGAACCTGATGATGCTAATTATTTAGCCAGAGTAGCAAATGGCAATTACGCCTCTACCCGGTTTTTTGATGTGCATAGACTTAAACAGAATCGCAAAGAAATCGTAGAATTTTTAAGACATGCATATAGTCAGGATGCCACCGCACTTACAAAACTTTCACAAGATTGGCAGAGTTCAAATAATATAGAAGGTTTGATTTCAATTACTAATTTATTGGAAATGTATATTCGAGATCTGATCGTTTTCAAGGAAACAGAGAATGAAAAGTTAGTAACTAACGTTGATCAAATAGATTCCATAAAAAAATTCGTAAAAGCTTTAAGCGAAGCTAAACTTGAAAAAATGCTTACCCATATTGATGAATGCCGACCTATGCTCCGACAAAATGTATCCCCAAAACTCATTTTTGTAATTCTGTCTTTCAGGTTTTCCGCTTTAATGAGGGGCTTAACTCCCTATATTTCAGAAAATGAACAATGGAAACATTTACCCGCATTTGTTGAGTAATGAAAGATCTCAGTTTTTATAAAATGGAAGGTGCAGGTAATGATTTTATTGTCATTGACAACAGAGAACTAAAGTTTTCATTGGAAAGAATTATTGCTCTGACCCCTGCTTTATGTAACAGGCGTTTTGGTATCGGAGCTGATGGACTTTTGGCATTAGAAAATGCCCAGATTGAAAATGTCGACTACACTATGATATATCGTAATGCAGATGGAAGTGATGCCGGTATGTGTGGAAATGGCAGTCGTTGTTTAGCATTATTTGCTGCAACTAATGGCTTCTCTACCTCTCAATCTTTTAATGTTCATAATTCTGTATACAAAGCAAAAGTTGATCTTAAGAATAACTCAGTTTCAGTTGGTTTCCCTGATGTTTTGGAACCGGAAAACATTCAGATTGATAGCCATCAACTTATTCAGGTATATACAGGTACCGAGCATGTAGTCAGATTCGTAGAACCTGACAAACTAAATGATGAAACTGAGCTAACATCTATCGGATCAGGGTTAAGATATGCTGATCAATTAAATCCTCCCGGATCGAATGTCAATTTTATTAGTAAGACTGGCGTATCCTCGATTGAGCTTCAAACTTATGAACGAGGAGTTGAGGGATTAACCCTTGCTTGTGGAACCGGTGCTATTGCCTCTGCAATTGCATCTCATTTCTCTTCACAAAATAAGCATATCAAAAATGATTATTCAGTCAATGTTAAGGGAGGCAAGCTGAAAGTATCGTTTATCTATAATCCTAAAGAAAAAATATATACCGATATTCAGCTCTCAGGACCAGCCCATTTTGTATTTAAGGGAAAAATTAATGTTTAGAATTTCCTTTCTTTTTCTTCTGATTTGTTTTCTGGCTTGTTCCGGATCTTCTGATTTAGCTACTCGTTATTCAGACTCGGGAAGTAATGACGACCGTGGTATTCTCTTGGTCAACAATCAACTACCTGCTCCCGACTCATTTAAAAGTATTCAACTGTACAGAAAAGGAAATGTAAACACTCCCCCAATCATCAATCTGAACAACAGAGAAAAACTGGTTTTAGAATTTGATGAACTCACTTCTATATCGGGACAGTTTAGGATCACATTTGAACATTTTGATCAAAACTGGAACCCTAGTAATATACCTGAAGCATGGTATCTGGACGGTTTTAATGAATTGATAATCTCGGGAGGAGAAAAGAATACTCTGTCTAAACCCAATTATTTTCACTACAAAACTGAGTTTCCTAATGAGGCTCTAAAGTTTACAACCAGTGGTAATTACTTATTGAATGTTTATGACTATTCATCCAATACGAAACTTTTTAGTATTCCATTTTTTGTTACTGAACAGGCAGGCAAAATCACATCAAGGGTAGAAACTCTTTTTAATTCCGGAGATAATTTTACCGCAACGGATCAACTGTTTTCAATCTATGAATACCCGGAAGAAGTGGAATTTCCTCAATTTGATCTTTCATTCAGCTTTGTCCAAAACCGATTCTGGGGAAATGCAAGATCAACCTCAGCTTTTGATGTAACAACTCCGGGAAAGATCAGATTTTATACAACAAGAAATAACTCTTTTTCATCCTCTTTTGATTTTATTCCACTCGACCTGTCCGATCTAAATATCAATCTTGATAAAATTGAGGATTGGCAACCGGAATATATTCCGCCCAGAATTATACTTAAAAGAGACATTTTGAACTTTTCTTCAACCCCCAATACAAGTTATAATTCTACTTATGGTAAACCGGACCGCAGAAGAGATTCCAGGTACGCGGAAACTACTTTTAGATTTGATTCCGGGACTCTGAACACCGAAGCTACTGAGCTTTATGTGGCTGGAGACTTTAATTCCTGGATGATCAATAATGAATCCAAATTGAATTATAACTCAGAAACTGATTTGTGGACAAATCGATTTCTAATAAAACAGGGAACTTATCGGTATAAGTATTTTCGAAAAAATACAGATTCCGCAAACTCAGAACCAATACCTATAAATGATTCCGTTACGGACAGGTACCAGGAATACCGAGCTTTCGTATATTTTCTGGACCCTGCAAAAAATTATCAGCGACTTTTAATATCCGGAAGTATCAATTCAAAGAACTAGTCTAAAAATCAATTCCTATTGAGAAATAATGAACCGGATCTGATTTAAACCCTGTTCTGTCATAAGCCCATCCAATATCATAACCAAATGGCAAACCAAAAAGTATTGACCGGAGCCCAAAACCAGCACCTATCAGAATATCCCCATCTAAATAAGTGAACTCTGAAAAGCTACTATTTTGTGGATTAAAGGTGTATCCAATTCGTTCTTTGGCTACTGTAAAATCCAGTTCTTTACCATTTACCGCAAGTTCGGCATCAGGGCTGCTGTCACGATTAATTCTCAGATTGTAATCTATTCTTTGCCCCCATGCAGTACCTGCATCTAAGAAAGCAAGACCTGTAATATTATACAAAGGTAAAATAGGAACAGCACCCGGTACTAAAGCAGCAAAAAGAGGAAACCTGAATTCCGCATTAATAAGACTAAAGTTATTTCCGTTAATAGAATTGTATTCAAAACCTCTAAGCGGTAAAGCCGGAACGGTAAAGAAATTATCTGTTATGCGATCTGCAGCAAACCCATTTGAGGAGTACTGCTGATTAAGCCACCCAAGCTTGCCACCTAAAAAATAGTTTTGTGCGTCTTTCCCAATTGATAAACCTGTAGAAAAACGAAGGGCAAAAGTGTATCTGGAGCCTAAATCTATATATTTTCTGAAATCACCCAATACAGAAGCAAACTCAGGAGCCGTACTGCCAATAACAGGGCTTCCGCTTAAACCAACTGAATACCTGTAGCCTCCGGTTGGAGTAATAAAACCAGGTTTGGTTTTGTCATCAGTATACACAACTTCAGGATATATAAATCTACTGCTTTCACTTCTGTCTGCTGTACTATTATTAGTTCTGTCAGTGACTGAATTAAAGTCCAGATCTACATTTAATAATGTGAAGTTGAAATCAATTCTTCTAAACTTATCAAATGGGTATTGAACAGTACCACCCAACCCATATGTTCTGTAGCGTATCAGCTCACCAAAAATATTTTGATACCTTCTTGAAGTATGGAAGTAATTGGCAAAGTAATTGGTCCTGTTTTTTAAATTTCCATACTGAAAGCTATAGTCGCTCTCTCTTAGATCGAATACGAAATTAGTACCCAAAGCTATTTGATGGTCACCCAGAAGATCACTTATTATAAACTGAGTTAGTGCATAAGACCCGTAAGTAGATGCAACGAAAGTGGGACTGTATGCTATGTCTACATCAAATTTAAGGCGATATTCCTGAGGAACATATCTCCCGTCTTCAGTTAAATTATCTTCAATTGTAAATGCCTCAACATCTTTTAAATAAATAGTAGAATCCTGAATTACATCATCAGCAAATACATAATTTCTGAAATCAATATTACTTCCATCCTGTACTTCATTTGATAATGAATCTGTTTGTGTTTTTTCTTTAACCTCAACTTCTGTTATTGAAACCACACCTTCCTCAAATAATGTTTGGGCGTACTTAGTTGCCGGTACTCGTTGGGCTTGTGTTTCATCTGCTCTTCTTTTAGCCCAATAATTATCAGTTATATCTTTCTCAACTTTTCTGTTCAACGGAGATTTCAATAAAAATATATCCAGATAACCACTGTTTATTGAATTAAATGCTAATTTACTTCCATCAGCACTTATCGAGATTTGGGACACTCCACTTTGTAAATCTGTAACAGGAGTAGTTGTTCTGGTTCGCAAATTAAGTTCTTTTAGATTTTGAATTCCGTTTTCATCCGAAATAAAAAGAACTTTTCCTGTACGGGTTGTTATAGGCTGGAATTCATTCCATAAAGGTGTATCAGTTATTTGTGTGGCAGCATTTGTTCCAATATCAATTTTATAAATATCTGTTTGATATATTCCATTGTTTTTGAACAAACTGTAACTTGTTACGATTTCACCCATTGTTACATTTTCACCTCTGTCAGATACAAAGAAAACAGATTTTGAATCCGCTGACCAAGCCGGTTCTCTGTCAGAATAGATGTCCTTAGTAAGGTTGGTGAGACCTTTAGAGCTCAAATCATATATAAAAATATCCTGAAAAGGACCAATGTTTCCATCAAAAGCTATTTTCGATCCGTCAGGTGACCATGATACCGAACCGATTGCATCTATACTCGGGAATTTTATCTTTTCAATTTTCTTAGTGTTATAATCTATAATAGCAATGTCATCTCTTCCTTTTGTCTTTGTTGACAGAGCCACTTTTGAACCATCTGGCGACCAAGCTAAATTAGGATTTAGGATATTTAGTTCTTCAAAATCCGGATTATCTTCTCCCCTGATCAGCGTTTTTAACTTTCTTCCGTTAATAGTGCTAATCACAACAACGTCAAAGTAACCTCTGCTGTTGGTTATAAAAGCTACTTTATCCCCTTGAGGTGAAATTGCTGCACTTGTGTTATAAGTTCCGAAGTCACCCCTTTTTGTAAGAAGTGTGGCCAAAGCATCCGCTCTTTGTCGTTCGGCTACTTCAGGATAATATCTTTTTTTCAACGCCTCGGTCCATGCTTTTGAAAGATCTTCAATATTCATACCCAATGAAGTTGTTAATCCATATTCCAGGCTTCTGCTTGTCTTTATACTTTGTAAGATCTCAGCAATTTTTTCTCTTCCGTATTCTTCAACAATATAATTCCAAAAAGATTGACCACCTCTGTACGCATAGTATCCACTCAAATATCTAAGTGGTGGTAAATAGTTATTGATTACTGCGTCTCTTACAAACATATCTGTATTAGTATCCCAACCTAGCGCTGTATATTCAGCCAGGCCTTCTTCGAACCAAAGTGGAAATACTAATTGAATATTGTTTTGAATAATAGAATTGAGTGACCCGCCATAAAACATATCGTTAAAAACCGCATGTACTAACTCATGATGGATCGTCCTTCTGAAATCACTATACTCACCATCAAAAGGAATAGTCATTCTGTTCTTATACTTATCTGTAACTCCACCTATACCTTCTGCGCTGGATGGCAAATTAACTACATTAGTTTGAGAAAAGTCATTATGTGAATCATAAATGATTACTGAGATCCTGTCTGATAATTCATGATCGAAATCATTTTTTAGCTGCTTATAAGCACTTTCAACACTCATGGATGCAAACTCAGCCAACTTATAGTTTTTTGCCCCATAGTAATACACATCAAAGTGTTTAGACTGAAGGTATCGCCATTCAAAATCTTCGTACTGTACGCGGTTTTTCCCGTAAGGAAAATATTGACCATAACTTATACTCGAAGCTAATAAGCCTGCTAAAACAGTTAATAAAATACGTGTTTTCATATCAGTACCAGTTTATTTTGCTAGTGTAAAATCAATTTGTCTTTTTTGGGTATTAGTACTTTCAACTTTTACTTTAATACCATCACCAAGTTTATATGATCTCCCGGATGAGCGGCCCACCAATGCATGAGTTTTTTGATTGAAAACATAATAATCTCCTTTCAAATCAGAAACTCTGACCATACCTTCACAATAGATATCGTTTAAGTTTACAAAAATACCGCGGTCTGTAACACCGGTTATAGTTCCGTTGAATGTTTCGCCTATTTTTGTACTTAAAAATTCCACTTGTTTTAATTTTATAGAATCTCTTTCAGCATCTACTGCTACTCTTTCTCTGCTGCTGCAATGTTCACCGTGCTTTATGAGTGCTTCAAAATTGTATCCTGTTGTACCGGAATTATATTTTTTCAATAATCTGTGAACAATCACATCAGGGTAACGTCGAATAGGGCTCGTAAAGTGTGCGTAATGTGGAAAACCTAATCCGAAGTGTCCTATATTTGCTGGCGAGTACTCTGCTTTTGCCATAGACCTTAGCATTAATCCATTAACAATAGATTCAACTGGGGTATTCTTTACTTTTTTAAGAAGGTCATTGATCTTCTTAGGTGTCATGTTTTCTGTTATTTCAAAAGTGATATCAAAAGGGGCTACTTGCTCAGCTACTCCTGCCAGTTTTTCCTGATCCGGTTTATCATGAATTCTATAAAAGAACGGAAACAAATTCTTAGATTTTCTTTTCCCGGACTCTTTTCTTAGGTTTTCAATATGAAGAGCAACTGTTTTATTTGCCATCAACATGCATTCTTCAATTAACCGGTTTGCGAAGATTCTTTTTTTAATTATAACTTCAACCGGCGTGCCTTTATCATCCAGAACAAATTTAGGCTCCGGGTTATCAAAATCAATCGCTCCTTCTTTAAATCTCCTCTTCAAAAGAGTTTTAGCTAAATTTTCAGTCAATGTGAGCTCTTTTTTATACTTATGGTCAGCCCCGTCAAGTATTTCCTGAGCTTGTTCATAGGTAAATCTCTGTTTTGAGTGTATGGCAGTTTCTTCGATTGAATAATCAACCAGTTTTCCCTTAGTATCAATTTCCATAAAGCAACTGAAAGTAAGTTTATCTTCGTTAGGTCGAAGACTACAAACCCCGTTACTTAGCTTTTCGGGTAGCATTGGTATTACTCTGTCAACTAAATAAACACTAGTACCTCTACTGTACGCTTCTTTATCAAGAATTGTATCTCTGGTTACATAATGACTTACATCTGCTATATGAACACCTAAATAATAATTTCCATTATCGAGTACGTCTATGCTCAAAGCATCATCAAAGTCTTTTGCATCAGCCGGATCTATGGTAAATACGAATTCATTCCTCATATCTTTACGACGTTTAAATTCCTCTTCCGGAATTTGTACGGGTATTCTTTCTGCAAAATCTTCTACCTCTTTATCAAAATCAGATCTGAGTTCATTTTCAGCCAAAATTGACAAAATATTTGCATCATTAGTACCGGATTTACCTAAGATTGAAGTTACTTCTGCTTCAGGCAATGCTTTAGGATGTGTCCAGTTTTTGAGTTTAAAAAGAACTTTATCATCATTATGAGCTCCGTTAATATTATCTTTCAAAACAAAGAAATTAATATGGGCAGATTTTTGATCGGGCTCTATCAGGTAAGTTCTGTCTCCGGTTCTTTTAAAAGTTCCCACATAAAATTCCTTACCCCGCTTTTTTATCTCTATAACTTTACCCTTGGGTTGACCACTATTTCTTTTTCCGGTTATTTTAACTGATACAATGTCATTTGGTAAAGACAGGCCTGTATCATTACTGGGAATCATAATATCTTCGTCCATTCCTTCTACAATAACATACCCGGTACCTCTTGAGGTAAGCTGAATATACCCTTCAGCTAAATTGGCAGCATTTTTTCTTATTTTTTTGTGTGATGTCCTTAACTGTATCTGAGGTCCATTCCTGCTCAGGATTCCTTTTTTATCAAGCCTCCCTATTGCTTTATCAAGTCTGCGGTGTTCTTTTTTACTATTTATAGCTAAAGCATTCGCAATTACATCTCTTTGTAATGAATTATTGGGACTGCTTTTTACAAGATCTGTTATTATTTGTTCTAAACTACTTTCTCGTGAGCTTCTACTCATTAATTCCTTTTATTAACTGGGATTTTCATTCCCATTATTTTCTTTTTCTTTTTTGCCAAACAATTTCCTAAACGGTCTTCCCAGTCTTCTGAAAAAATCCTGCCATGTATTAAAACTTACTTCTGCTTCTACACCTACCCCGTTAATATCCTGACCTTGCTGGGTTTCCTGCCCGTTAGAAAGATTACTGAATGTAGGGTCTTGCCGGTGAAAAGCGGTAACGGAAAATGTTCGGTTAATTTTATATGTAGCCCCCAAATCTCCGATGTTTGACTGAGCTCCTGTTAGTTGTCCATCTCTTCGGATAATAATTCTGTCGTTATAAAGTCTTAAAGCCAGTCCTAAATCTACCTGATTGTAAGTATTTAAATTAAAATCTACATCAAAACTACTTATATCACTACTTAATAAAGAGTTAATTTGATTGGAAAGCAAAGGGCTTATTAATTGGTTTGATATCAATGGATTTAGAACAGCTCCACTTCCTGTAAAGTTCTCTGTAAGTGAGGAAGCACCGTTAACTGATGTTGCGGGTATAAAATCTCCCATTAAAAGAAAACTTGTAGCCTGTAGCAGTTTTTCGTCTTCATTCCTGTTTAAGGATGCAATTTGAGTGGATAAAGTGGAATTTTGCCTGGATTCGAAGGTATTGGGTAAACGGAAATAAAAATTATTTTCTATGCTTGATAGAGACCCGCTGATGTTCAGTACTAAGTCTACAGGTGTTCGTTGAATATTACTCGGGTCTGTTAAATCCAGATCAGAACGCGATGTTGTTAGCGTTCGGATGTTTGGCCTGGCTGAATATACAGCATTAATATTTAAACGAGCATTATCCGGTTCTCCTTCCCAAACAATGCTTCCACCCGGTTCAAGATTGAAACGTCGGGTAAATATATCTCCACTAACCAACTGATAATTTCCATCACTGATATCAAACCTGCCAAAAATGCTCAGGTCTTCATCTTCGAGACGGATCCTCAACCTCCCGGTACCATTAGCAGTAATTACATCTCCCGTAATCTGATCAAAAATAAGCCTCACTGTCATTGGGTTATTAGCAATAAACTGTAAATCCAATGTAAATCTCTCAGCAAAAGTAAGCTCAGATAGATCTATCTGCTCATTGACAGAAAATGAAGGGTTATTTGATGAAGATGTAGAATCAAGTCCATAATCATCAAATGAGGATACAAAGCGGATAAACTTATTATCTTCATTGAATTCAGTTTCTTCAAGCAAAGGCAGCTCTATTTGTGAGAAATCAGAGATAAACATAGGTTCAATAGTTGTAAGAACAGGGCTTACATTTGTCCCCGAAATATTCACAACTCCCGTTCCATATGCCTTGCCAAAGAAAGGTACAGTAGGGTCAAAATTATTATTCAAAAACTGAAATTCTTCAGTATCGATTTTGATGTCCATATTATGAACAGGCTGAAAGTCGTTAAAATTATACCATCCGTCTAGAACAGCAAGACCTCCGGATGGATCTATTAAGAATATATCATTGAATACTAAACCTTCTTCACGGGTAAAGGTGATGGGGCCTTGTCCATAATAATAGGTATCTAAAAACCTCGGCTTCATATATACAGCATCTTCCGGACCTATATCATAATCTATTTTGAAATCATAGGTTTCGAGATTTCCCCAAACTTCACCCGATCCTGTAGCCACACCTGCCATTTCTGTAAATACTTTTGGAATAAGGAATGGTACTATCCATAGATCAACTGTATTGAAGTCTAAATTAAAGTGATAAAGAGAATCTACTTCCGGGAATTCACCATTAACCGGAGCTAGTACATAGCCTGAAAACTCTAAATTCTGGCCTTCTCTGTCGTTCCTCTCAAAGTAAGAGGGGTAAACAGTGGAATCTGTTGTAACATTAACATCGGTATCAAATCTATTTAAGTCTTTATTGAATACACTTGAAATCTCAAAATCCCCGACGGTTTGGTTGTTCAATGAAAATGCATTTAAATTTATTGTTCCTTCAACGGTTGGTAAACGGGTTAATGTTCGTGTAGTAAAAACACCATTCAGATTACCTCCAAAATCCACTTTCCCATTTATCAGGTCAGAGATACGATCCAGTTTTACACCTCTGAAAAAATAATTTACAGAATCAACAGGATCATCACTGAATGCGCCGTCAATATTGAAAAACTCTTCACGATTCTGAAAAGTAAAGTCTTCAAAAACTAATTTTTCACTATCAGTAATAGTCAGGGCAGGTACATCCTGATTTTCCCATAAATAAATATCTGATCCCAACTTAAACTCATTTATTTTTGTATTTATTGATGTATCAGATAGAGACCCTGTAGTTTGAAGTACTAACCTTGCTTCCTCTCCTATTTCATTAATTGTGTTGGATATTTTCAGAGAATCTCTTGTCATATCAAAATCAAAATCGAACCCCTCAGTTTCAAAATAAGGAGTATTAAAGCGTACCATATCAGCGCTTATTAAAAGATTTGAAAATTCTTTTAAACTTTGTTTATATCTGAAACTACCTGTTAACTGAGTCCTTATTGAGTCTGCATCAAAACCTGCTATTTGGAATTTTGTGTCAAAAAAATCTGCATTAAATAATAATCTTGTTGTATCTACAGTAATGTTAGAGGTAAGCCTCGTTGATGCTGTCATTTCCGGAAATCCGGGAAAATACTTTTTTAAAAGCCCCACATCCTTTAATTGTGCTGTAATATTAAAATCCTGATTATTGAGGTTACGAATATCTTTTATTTCAGTCTCAGAGAAAGATTTTGTAAAGAATTCTTTTTCTAATCGTTGTTTAAAAAATCCAACCCAGTATTTGGTTAACGGAATCAAATTTGAGACAGTAAAGTCTCCTTCCAAACTTATATCAGCTGCCGTGGTAGTAACTCTTACAGAGCGATTAGCTGAAGAAAGATTTGCGATATCAGCATACAATAGTTGAGGTTTCAACGTATCACCGTTTGATATTGAAAAAGGAATATTGACATTTAAAACCCCTGTAGCATCATTAATTGTAGTACCATCGAAATCTGCACTGTACTCTATATCCATAACAGCGTCTGCAAGACTTTTGGATTGAAAAAAATACTGAAGACTTAAATTATTTCCCCTGCCTTCAATCTTAAATGATTTTTTTTCCTTTGATAAGTCTATCTCACCTTCGCCTTCCAGAGTACCATCTCTTGCTTCTATTAAAAATTTTGGGGAAATAACTTTATCTCTTCCGGTTACACTTATATTAATTTGTGAAAATGTTGAATCGTTAATTTCCAGATTACTTGAATTGAAGCTTAATAAATCAAAGCTTGTTGGATCATTATAATCAGAGGTTATAAATTCTCCACTTGAGGTAATATTGGTTCTTTTAATGAAATCACCGATCAGATTTCCTATGTCCAATGAGTCTGTTTCAAATTGAACATTAAGTGTTTTCTTTTTATCAAAACCGATTTTTCCTAAAAGCGAAATTTTACCACGCCTCCCCTCGCTTACAAAGTTTCCTTCCGTGGCATTAAGATCGCCTCTCAATCCAGCGGACAACCTTGTATTAGAAATCGCCTGAAGCTGGTAAGCATTTATATCCGGAAAAAAGTATCTAACATCTGAAGTGTCAAGCACTGCGTCTGTAAAATTTAAATCGTATCTAAATGGGTCCTCTTTACTAAAGTTGAATAACTTTCCCGAAGCGTTTATAGATGAATTTCCGTATTCAATTTTTGTTGAGTTAACATTTACTTCTTCAATTCCACCGGAAAAATCAGCTTGTACAAATAATGGGTATTTAAAATCCGGTAATTCAGGAAGCAATTTATTAATACGGTCTTCAGATATCGAAAACTCATCTATATCTAAATCATATTCAGCCTCTTTTATCTGTTTTGCAAAATCTAATTCAAAAATATTTATTCCGTCTATTCTGCCTGTAAAATTTACATAGGAATCGTTATTGATAAAATTAAATGAATTGAACTCAAGCACCCTGTTATCACTGTATATTTGTCCAAATATCTGGCTGCGACCTAATTCTATTTCATTGGCCGTAAATGACATCCTTTCAATATCCAGAAATCGCTCATCTTGTTTGTATTCAAAAAACATCGCAAGGTTGAGATCTTTAATTAACAGGCTATCCGCATTTGAATTAAATTGACTTGGTCTGTATGCATTTCTGATCAATACTTCCCCTTCAGTAATAGTTACATTTGGAGCTAAGATTTCAAAAAAGGGTCTTTTAGAATCTGCCGTATCATTTTCTGATGAAACAACTTCTTTTTTCTTAAGTGCATACAACAATGAGTTATCTGACTCTGCGTCTATCAAAACCTCAGGCGATTTTATATTCAATCCGGTAACAACAAATCTTTGTTGAAATAATGCAGGAACATTCAGGTTTGCTGATATGCTATCGCTTTTAAATACAGACGTAATACTTGATGAATCAGGATAAAGGTTTACATTTTTGAGCTCAATCCTGAAAGGAATCAATCCATCTAATTCTCCGATAGTAAATACTCCGTTATATTTTTCGCTGAAATTAGTTTCAATGCGAGTGGCCAGATATGTTTTGGCGGGCTCAAGCTGAACCAAGCCAAATATAATTCCTCCTCCAACTACAGCGGTTAAAATAATTACTGCCGTAATTGTCCAGAAAGTGTTCCAAACTCTATGTAGCCATCTTACTACGGGCACTTACTTAAATTCCTGAATTATATATTTCCATGATTCTTTGATTAGCGATAAATCGTTTACAACTTCAGATCTGGCCTTCTCTTTTTCTTCCAAAATAATGACTCGTATAGATCCGTCTTTAACTTTTTTATCATAAAGCATCAGATTCGCTAACTCTTCTTCCGTTTCCTCGGGATTAAACGACGTTGTATACAACGTCCTGAACGCTGATAAATTGGTTATATCAATATTAAATCCTAATAAATTTGAAAGTTTAACTGCTCCCCACATGCCCATGTAAACCGCTTCACCATGAGAGGAATTTTTGTATCCCCGAACTCTTTCAATAACATGAGCAAAAGTATGCCCGAAATTAAGAACCTCACGCAATCCGGATTCCTTAAAATCCTTTGATACAATATCAGACTTTATTTTAGCGCATTTAGTAACTAATTGTTCCCATTCTTTTGAATAGATAAACTTTTCAGAAACGGATAATGATTCAAGGTTCGAGAAAATAGATTCATCTTGTATCATCCCGTATTTGATTACTTCACCCAATCCATTAATAATTTCTTTTTGGCGAAGTGTCTCTAAAAATTTCAGATCAGAAAATACTGCTTTTGGTTCATAAAATGCACCAATCAGGTTTTTACCCACAGAATGATTAACGCCTGTCTTTCCTCCAATTGAACTGTCTACCATGGCCAGTAAAGTTGTTGGAATATGCACCAGGGGCAGACCTCTTAAAACGACGGAAGCTACAAATCCACCTAAATCTCCTGTAACTCCACCTCCTATTACAATTACAGGTGTACCCCGCTCAACTTTAGATTCTAAAATTGTACTTATGATTTCTGTAAAAAGAGTAATGCTTTTACTTTGTTCGCCCTGTGGAACTGAGATCAGAATAGAATCATCAAATAAGCCGGATACTTCTTTTATGAAGGTTTCTCCATAAAGTCCGAGAACATTTTTATCAACTATAAATACTGCTTTCTTTGAGCCAAAGTTTTGTGAGAGATACTTTTTTATCTCATTTTCAAGCCCATAGCCAACATAAATATGATGATGTTTTTGATAGGTTGTATTCAGTTGAATACGATTACACATAATTTTTAATTTTGTTCAGAAGCCTCATTACAACCATATCCTTTTCTTCCATTCCATTTGTTGTAAGTTTGACTTCAGCCTGATTGTAGAATTCTATTCTTGACAAATATAAGGTTTCTAACTCATTTTTAAGCGTTTCCCTATCTTTAATTTCGTCTTTTTCGTTTCTAACGATTGGCCTCTTTGGGTTTCTTAGAACTCTGTCCAGAATTACTTCCAGAGGTGTCTCCAGAAAGATCAATAATCCATGTACTTTCAGATGGTCAACAATATGCTGATTTTGAAGTGCTCCGCCACCTAATGAAACTACACCTTTAAAAGATCTCGTCAATTCAAGAAGATAGTCCCATTCTTTAGTTCTGAAGTATTCCTCTCCGCGTTCTTTAAAAATTTTGGAAATTGATGCTTGTTCTTTTTTTATCAGGTATTTATCTAAATCATGAAAAGGCAACTCTAATTGCTTAGCTAGCATTGAACCAATTGCACTTTTTCCGGTGCCCATAAAACCGGTTATATAAAAACTTCCATTAAACTGTTTCAGTCTGTATTCTCTCATTGATCAGGATTTTTTGGTTTTACAAACTCAACTTCTTCTTTATCAACTAAAACAGCCCCCGCAGCAGCACCTTTTGGTTTACGAACATATTTCTTTTTGGTAATTATTACCGGAACAACTTCAGCCCCTTTGGCTTTGGAATTAAATGCCGCAAAAGAGGCAACTTCCAGAATTACATTTTTTGGTGGCATTCCTTTATCGTTTCCCATTCTGATCAATGCATGTGAACCGGCTACCTTTCTTGCATGTAACCAAATGTCTTCTTTATGCCCCATTTGTACAAGCTTGTCATTACTTTTAGCATTTTTACCAATCCAAACCGGATAATTATCCACTTGCAATGTGTAGAACGGAAGTGATTCTTCATTGCCTTCGCTATCAGCAATTCCCAACTCTCTCAAAGATGCAGATTTTTCCTTCTTCCAGTCTTTGAGTTTATACAGTTTGTTAATAGTTTCTACTTCATCTCTCAAATTCTCTAATTGTTCCTTTTTGTTTTTAAGAACAGGAATTCTTTCCAGCGCTTCCTCGTAAGATTTTAACGAGTTTCTGGATTTTGAGTAGTATCTCTCAGCGTTCTCAATAACTGTCCGCTTTTCATCTAGTGGTATTTCTATTTCTGCCCCTCCCTCATACAAGTCATTAACTTTTATCTTTGATGGCTGGTCAGGTTCTAAATGACCATTTGCCATCAAAAGATGTCCGAATTTTTCATATTTATCAGCCCTTTCAAGACCTTTATCAGCTTTTTCTAAATTTCTAAGACCTGATGCTACTCTCTTTAATTGTCTTTTGAAATGTTTGAGTAAGCCACCTTTTAATTGTTTCAGACGTTGATCATGGGAATAGTTTTTGTACCTGTAAGCGATCAGATCGTTAATCGAATCAAAATACTTTTCTGTTTTTATAGGAAGGATTTCTTCGGAAAAAAGGGCAGTATTTCCATTTTCCAATAGTCTCCATGATGGATTATTTTCTACTTCACGGGTAAGTTTTTTTATAAAAAAAACAATCTCTTCCCCGCTCATTTTTTCCGCTTGGTGTTCTGTAATTATATCAGCAAGGTTATTTCTCGGGATTAATGGATTCAGAGACGTTAACTTCTGTTTAACAGACCCTTTCTCTTTTAAATTGTTAAAAAGATTAATCTCTTTCTCTTCAGGTACTTCAATCTCTTCAATTTCACTCCCTTTAAATGACTCTGCCAACCTTCCGTCTTTTAAGAGCATCACATTTCCATTGTTACTGAATATTTTAAAAACCAATTCATGATTTCGGTTAATATCAATAGTTAGAATGCGATCTGTTTCAGCCAGTTCTACATTATTTATTTCCAGTCCGTATACCTGTTCAAAAAAAGCAATTGTGTTTTTTTTCTTTGGATTTGAATAATAATCCAGAAACAAAGCCATATTTCCCGGACTGGTGCTGAATACCAATTTATGATGATCTTCACCCTCTCCTTCGATAAAAAATTCTATAAGATTCTTATACCTTGTATTCGACATTACAATTTTTTTTCCAAGAATTTTGGATTTAATGAATTCCTTTAAATATTTTAATTCGTAATAATTCAATGAGAGCTTAAAGTTTTATTATTTATTCTAAGTAAAGAGGTTTATGGAATATCCAATTTTTAATTCTATCATAAATACAGTTGATACTAATCTGGAAAAAAGAGGAATATCAACTAACATGTTTAAGACCTGGGAAAATAGTAAAATAAATGCCACCGGTTTAGAATTAGAAATAAATCTCTCCAATATCTCTTCTTTTATCCGAATGTTATCAATCAATTTTGATTGGGACAGCTTCAGAGAAACTGCACTGGCTAAAAACCTGGATGGGCTTGAATCCCACCCATTCCTTAATATGGATAAACTTAAAAATACAAATGTAAGCCCAACAATTGATGTAGAAATGTCTTGGTTTTTTGATGAAGATACATGTCAGCCGGTAAAGCCTGATAAAAATGGAAATTACAGGGTTGAAAATGCCAGCCGTTGGATGGAATCAGTCAGCAAAGATGTAAATCAATTACTCGCTAAGGATGATATTATAACCCGTTGGCATGTAGAGATTGAAGGTGATCATAATGGAAAATATTTGTCTACTATCAATCTGATCTCATATTTTCAATATAAAATAGACACTCCTAAAAACCTATCCGAAGTTAATCAACTTGTAAACCGGCGTTTACAGGAATTGTTATTCAAAGCAAATAAAGTAATAACCATTTCTGATGAGATTTTATCAAAGGCTGTGGCTGCTTGATGGCTGAAGCAAAGCTGGTTGTAGTTCATAGTTTCTATAATCCGAATGATGCCTATGCGGCAAAATCAATACTGGAAGATTCCGATATTCCGGCATTTCTTCTTGATAGTAATACAAGCACTTCAAATTTTGGATCAGCAATTGCAATAGGTGGAAACAGACTGGCTGTAGCAGATCGGGATCTTAAAGAAGCTGAATTTATTATTCAGGATTTTCTAAAACTTATTAATGACCCGAGTGTGGAAACCGAAAAGATACGTTGTCCCAGGTGTCAATCAGAGTCGGTAACTAATAAGCCTGTTACTCTTATTAAGGCTTTTCTCACATTCTTGATTACTACTTTGTTTTTATTCAGCTCTAATCCATACTACTATTGCAAACGCTGCAAGTATAAATGGAATGAAAACAAACGAGCATAAAAAAGGCTCTGATTGAATTAATCAGAGCCTGAAATTTATTTCTTCTTCTTATGTCTGTTTTTTCTCAGACGCTTTTTGCGTTTGTGCTTTGCAATTTTTGAACGCTTTCTTTTTTTACCGCTTGGCATAAATGGTCACCAAAAATTTCTTGTTTTTATTTCTATGAATTGATCAGCTTTAAAAATAAGAACTTTTCAAAGTATTTCTAAATCATTTTTTAAGCCGATACACTTTCGTTAACTGCTTCTTTAAAATCTTTTGATACTTTCAGCATTGGAACATATTGCTCGGGAACTATGACTTCTTCATTCGTTTTGGGATTTCGAGCAACTCTTTGGGCTCGCTTTACAACTTTAAAGCTACCAAAACCACGTAATTCGATATGTTCTCCTCGTTTCATAGCGTCAATAACAGTTTCCATAAAACCATTAACAACAGCTTCTGTTTCTACTTTAGTTAACCCTACTGATGATGATATAATATCTACAATGTCTGCTTTAGTCATAATTTTTATCCCTGATAAAATTTATTTTCATATTAAGCCAATCGTTTAAAAAAACAAAGCTTACTCCAAATCGTTCACTTAAAATAAATATATTTTCGGAGGAAATTGTTAAAGAAAAAATGTTATCAATAATTATTCCTAAATCTTTTTTACTTTCATGGGTCATAAAAAGCTACTAATTCAAAATTAATTGATTGCATGGAATTATTTGAAAGTATTGTAAATAGTTTAAACGACCTTGTCTGGAGTACTCCCTCCAACTTCCCTTTTATGGTTGTGGTTCTTCTTAGTTTCGGGATTTTTATAACTTTACGCCTCGGTTTTGTACAGGTTCGTAGATTTGGTCATGGTGTCCTTTCTGTTATGGGAAAGTACGACCATCCCGACGCAGTTGGTGACGTAAACCACTTTCAAGCCTTAACCACTGCGCTCTCAGCAACTGTTGGTATTGGTAATATTGCCGGAGTTGCTATTGCAATTCATTACGGAGGACCCGGAGCTCTTTTCTGGATGTGGGTCACTGCATTCTTCGGGATGGCGATCAAATACACAGAATGTACTTTAGCAGTTAAATACAGGGTAGTAAATGACGATGGGTCTGTTTCAGGTGGACCGATGTACTACATTGAAAAAGGACTTGGAGAAAACTGGAAATGGCTTGCCGTATTTTTTGCAGCAATGGCTGTTATCTGCTCGTTCTTAACAGGAAATGCAGTTCAGGCAAATACCGTTGCTGATACAATGAGAAGTACATTCTTAGTACCCGGTTGGGTTACAGGACTAATTACTGCATCTCTGGTTGGTGTTGTAATAATCGGTGGTATTAAAAGAATCGGTAAAGTAACCGCAAGTTTAATGCCTGTTATGGCAATCATTTATGTTTTAGGAGCTTTGATCATTCTTCTGATGAATGCCAGTGAAGTTGTTCCTGCATTCGGAACTATTCTAAAATATGCGTTCACTCCTGAAGCTGGAATATTTGGTGTTGGATCAGGTGTTTTCTTAACCACTTTAGTTTGGGGTATTAAACGTGGACTTTTCTCTAACGAAGCAGGCCAGGGTTCAGCTCCAATTGCTCACGGTGCTGCAAAAACAAAAGAGCCCGTTCGTGAAGGTGTAGTTGCATTACTAGAGCCTTTTATTGATACACTTGTAGTTTGTACAATGACAGGCCTTGTGATTGTTAGTACCGGCGTATGGGAACAAAAACATGATGTTCCGTTTTTAGCTTCCAGTCTGGAAAATACCTATGAAATTGAAGAGGGTAATTCACTGATTATAGTTGATGGAGTTCCCACCAATGGAGCAGTTATAAGAAACGATCACCCAACCGGTGAATTCTTCACTGATGAAGGAAGAACTCAACTATTCAATGGTTCAATTACATTAGACGGTGATACGTATGTAGCAAAAAGTATTGACGGTGGTGAAGTTGCAGAACTACATTCATCTATAGTTGAAAATGGAGCACCGCTAACTGCTCTCGCTTTCGAGAAAGGCCTTCCTTTTGCCGGTGGTAAATATATTGTAACGATCTGTGTGATCTTATTCGGTATTTCTACAGCAATTAGCTGGAGTTATTATGGTGACAGATCCATCCAATACCTTGCCGGAGACAAATCCATTATCTACTACAAAGTTGTGTATCTGATCATGCACTTTATCGGAGCTGTGCTGGCCTTGGAAACCGTATGGGCAATCGGTGATATCGCACTTGGTTTAATGACCTTTCCGAATATCATAGCATTATTTGCACTTTCAGGAACAGTTGCTGTAGCTAGCAAAACGTATTTTTCGAAAATGAAAGACCAAATAGGAAAATAGTTTTATGAATAATGTATTGGAAGTCGACCACCCCGTAATTGATATTTACTTAACTGCTTTACGGGATAAGACTACCAAAACGGCTCCTTTCAGACGCGCAATGGCTAATATCGGAAATATATTAGCCTATCACGCTTTAAGTGAATTGCCACTTACGGAATTTGAAGTTGAAACTCCTATTCAGAAAACAAGTGGGTATTCTCCTTCCACTGATGTGGTTGTTATTCCTATTCTCCGCGCAGGTTTAAGCTTGGTTGATGGTATTATCAACTTTATTCCTGAAGCGAAAGTAGGACATATCGGGGTGTACCGTCATGAAGAAACACATGAACCTGTAAACTACTACCACAATCTTCCTAATGGTATTGAAGAGGCTTTTACTCTGGTTGTGGATCCTATGCTAGCCACAGGCGGTAGTGGAAGTCACGCTGTTAAATTTCTGAAAGAATCAGGTGCAAAAAATATTCGATTTGTGGCTCTTATTGCTGCCCCTGAAGGGATTGAGCGTCTTCAAACTGATCATCCTGATGTGCCAATAATTACGGCTTCAATCGATGAAAAGCTTAATGACCAAGCCTATATCATCCCCGGCTTGGGTGACGCCGGAGATCGTTATTTTGGGACAACTTAAGCACATATTTACTTCTTTAGTTCTTTGTTTGATAGTCTCTCAATGCACAGAGTTGTCCGAATATGATAACAAACGCATTAAGGAAGCTTTGGGAGATTCTTTAATCACAAGTTCCACTACAAAAAATGTTGATATGGACATTATCGAGAACGGAACTTTGAAGTTGAATCTGAAAAGCAGCCGGGCTCATACCATCACCGAAGACAGAAATAAAACAACGTATCTGAGTGGCCCTGTAGAAATCGATATTTTTAAAAGTGACAGCCTGGATACTGAAGTTTCTGCTGACAGCGCCGTTTACTTACCTAAAAACGCACACTTCGAGTTATTCGGAAATGTAGTTGTGCATTCTATGAACGGACGATTTTTGTATTCTGATTATTTAAAATGGCTCAGAGAAGACGATGAAGTTACCACGCCCGGAAGAGTACTCATTATTACACAAACAGACAGCATTGCTGCCAATGGTTTTGTGGGGAATACTGACCTGACTAACTACACGCTAACCGAAGTTACCGGAAAAACTCAGTTCAATTGAAATCACTTATCAAATATCTGCCTTTTTTGGTATTCATCTTTGGCATCAATACTTCTGCTGTTCATGGTCAGACCACTGTTCAGATCGAAAGTGTTGAAACGCTTAAAAGCATTACTGTAGATGGAGAACCCATCCGGAAATTATATGAAGCCAGATTAAAAACCGGAGGATTTACGATTGTTTGTGACAGTGCCTGGCAATTCCTCGAAAAAGATGAGTTCAGAGCATTCGGAAATATTCAGATCAATACTCCAACAGAAACTATCTGGGCCGATTCTCTGGTCTATTATAATGTACTGGATTTCAGTCAACTCAGAGGTCGGGTGATTATAAAACAGGACAGCACTTTACTCTTCGGTAATAAAGTAAATTACAACTTCGTGACTAAAGTCGGTCGTTTTCTGGATGAAATACGTTTAGAAGACAACGAAAATGGTATCCTTAAGGCAGACTCAGGCATTTATTTTCAAAACCAGGACAGCGCGGAATTTCGTGGAAACGTACAATTAGCAGATTCTGCTCAGTATGTGGAAGGCGATAGTTTGTTCATCAACAGAAAATCAAAGTTCCTCAGACTTTTTGATAACCTGCTAGTGATAGACAGCACAAATAATGCTTTGCTAACCGGAGATTATTTGGAAGCTGATTCCACAGGACGCCGATACCTTAGGGGCAACGGCTACCTACGGCGAACAGTAGATGATTCAGTAAGTTCAGATACCACTCATATTTTTGCTGATGAAATTGAACTCAATGAAAAAGATTCCACCACAACTATAGATGCTTTTACGAATGTAAATGTATGGACTGAAAAATTCTCTTCTCTCTCTGATACACTTCTGTATAATTCTGAAACCGAACTTTTCAGATTAAAGGGAAATCCAAAAGCGTGGAATAAAAATATTCAGCTCTCCGGTCCCTTTATTTTTGTGCAACTGGATAGTAGTGAAGTACAAAACCTGACCTCCTATCCTGAGCCCTTTGCCGTTCAGGAAGATACCGTAACAGGAAGGTTAAATCAGATCAAAGGAGATACGCTGGTTGCCGATTTCAAAAACGGAGATATTTCCAGAATAACTATTCAACCAAATAGCGAAGTTCTATATCACATCACAAATGAGAATAATGAACCTGACGGAGCTTTTGAAAGTACATCTCCCGAAACCATTCTGATGTTTGAAAACGGAGAGATGGTAGAAGCAAAAATGGGTCAGAATCAGGGATTGTTTCTTCCGGAATATACTGAACTGGAAAGCAGAAGACTGGAAGGCTTTATCTGGACTCCGGAGTTTCGCCCCGAAAAACCAACTATTGATCCTCAACCCACGCTCCCTCCCATTCCTGCAGAGCGACCTTTTGAATTGCCCAGAAGGTTTGTGGAATACCTGATTAGTCAGGAAAAAAACTCTGAATAGTATAGCTACTCACAGATCTATCCAGAAAACATGGGTATTAGTCATTCGAAGCCGAAAGATTATCCTAATCAATTAGCCTTATCAACGTTTAGTAAAAACGAAATCTTTATGTTTTCTGGTGGTTTTTGGTACTTTTGTCCGTACAAAAGTACAGGCATTCAAACTTTTTACTCAGCTTATAATTAGAATCCTTAAAATAAAGTTTTACGACGAATCTCCTTCCTCTACACTATTTTAGAAACTCAATTAACTAACTAGTCAAAATGAAACGCATTCTATTATTACAATTTTTATCTATTATTCTATTCACATCAGCGCTTACAGCACAGAAGTTCACTCTTCCTGAACATGCGGACCAAACTGTAGAAACCACTCACGAGGTTACGATCAATGGACAGAAAATTCCATACTCAGCAACTACTGGGTTTCAGCCTGTTTTTGATGATGACATGAAACCCATCGCAACGCTGAATTACACCTATTACAAAAGAACGGATATCAAAGATGATACACGTCGCCCGCTAATGATCTCTTTTAACGGTGGACCGGGTTCTGCTTCAGTTTGGATGCATTTAGCTTATACCGGACCCAAAGTCCTGCGTATTGACGATGAAGGATTTCCAATTCAGCCTTACGGAGTAAAAGACAATCCTCATTCTATACTGGATGTCGCTGATATCGTTTTTGTGAATCCGGTAAATACAGGCTATTCCCGAATTCTGGATGAAGAAGCTGACCGGAAACAATTCTTCGGAGTGAATCAGGATATTGCTTATCTGGCGGAATGGATCAATTTGTTTATGACCAGAGTGAACCGATGGAGATCTCCAAAATATCTGATCGGGGAAAGTTATGGAACCACCAGAGTTTCAGGTTTGGCTTTAGCATTACAAAGCAGACAGTGGATGTACCTGAACGGTGTTATTTTGGTTTCACCTACGGAATTAGGAGTCCATACTTCTGAAAGAAGGCGCGACGGTCCGTTGGGTGCATCCCTCCGACTTCCTTACTTCACTGCCGCAGCCTGGTATCACAAGCAATTACCAAGCGACTTGCAATCCAAAGACCTGTTGGAAGTATTGCCGATGGCGGAAGATTATGCCATTAATGAGCTGATGCCGATTTTAGCAAAAGGTGGTTTCATTGATAATGCGGAAAGAGAACAAGCAGCTGAAATGATTGCTCGTTATTCCGGAATTTCCAAAGAAGTGATTCTGCAACACAATCTGGATGTTCCTCCCTCCTTTTTCTGGAAGGAATTACTCCGTGATGAAGGTCATACGGTGGGAAGATTGGATTCCCGATATAAAGGATTAGACAGAACGGATGCCGGAGACAGTCCTGATTTTAACTCTGAACTGACTTCCTGGTTACATTCTTTCACTCCCGCTATTAATTATTACTTTGCAAATCATCTGAATTTTAAGACGGATCTGAAGTACAATATGTTTGGTCCTGTTGGTCCTTGGGACAGAACCGGAAATAACACCGGAGAAAACCTTCGTCAGGCAATGGCACAAAACCCATATTTACATACGATGGTACAGAGTGGTTATTACGATGGAGCTACCAAATATTTTGATGCCAAATACACCATGTGGCAGATCGACCCGAGTGGCAAAATGAAAGATCGTTTTTCCTTTAAAGGTTACCGCAGCGGACACATGATGTACTTACGTGCCGAAGATCTGAAAAATGCCAATGACGACATTCGTGAATTTATAGAAAGCTCATTACCGGCTGCAGGAACTCCGGCTAAGTATTGATTAAAATTTGGTCTGACAGATTGCCTGTCTGGCTAATTGTTTTAGTTTTATTAAATGCTTTCTGCTCAAGTTAACAAGTCTCAGTCAATATTTCTTACTACAGACTGCACGTTCTCCACACCTCGTTCCATACGCTCCGCGTTGGAACGATCCGTGCATGGGCAAATATTACCTAATCTTTAAGTCTCAACTTAATAATCTCCAAATACCTTCAACGGAAGTTTGCTAAAACCTCCATTATATAATCCATAAGAAGAATATTTCCATTCCTCACAATTGCTAACCAAGCCTGCCTTAACCGGATTATAATGAATATAACCGATCTTTTGATTCATTATTTTATGCGATGAAATTTCCTTTGGATGATAACCCTCTTGCCATACTTGATACACTCTGTCTTTTTTGAAAGTTAATTTATTACTACGGAAAAAATAGAGTTCTTCAGCTCTTTCATTTAATTTTAAATAGTCAATAATTCTTCTGCTCGAATAGGATTTAAAATGAGCAATATAATTTGCTAAATCCTTCCCTTCTACAATTAAATGAATATGATTAGGCATAATTACGTAAGCATATACAACAACATCTCTTTGTGAAATAAGAAAATCTATTCCCTCTATTACTAATTCACAGATTCTTTCATCAATAAATAATTCATATCCTTTTAAAATTGATGAGGTGATAAAGTACGGGTAGCTCTCATCTAATATTTTATATCTACTTCTTCCCATTTTTTTTTAAGAAGTATGACAGTTTCGAATACAATTCCTTACATTTTTTTTGAAAATATATCATTATAGTCTAGTTAGAGCGATTGGGGCAAAAACGCTCCGACGCAGAGTGTACGGACGAGGGTAAAAGAAATCGAGGAAGTAAGTGTTCGTTCCAACGCGGAGCGTGTGGAACGAGGTAAAACATAGCAATCGGCATGAGGTTAACTTGGAACGAGAGAAAATGCAGGGTATTAAACATTTACTGAAACCAATAAATCTGTATTATAAATTACCTGCCTGAAGGATTTTTTTAAGTTAATCAGAGTAACTTCCTCAATATTTTCACAACTCGATTGACCAAGAAATCAAACAAACTGCTAAACTCTACTCAAACCTTTGGTGGAACTCTCTGGTTCGAGATGACAGACTTGAGATATCTTTTGGCAAACTAAATAGTTGTAGTTTCAACAGTATTCTCTTTTATTCATTCTATTCTGACAAAAAACCTATCTCATAAGTACGAATAAATAGATCCGAATGAAAAAAATACTTCTAGTTTTCGCAATCGCACTGATTAGTGCTCAATCGTATGCACAGAAACCAAGAGCAAGAGATTTGGGAGTTCCGTTTGTTGGTACACCCGGAAAATTCAATGCCATCACGGATGTTAAAGGTGTGGAAGTTGGTTACAGCACCATTATCTCCGGCAAGGGAGAAAATATAATCGGCAAAGGTCCCATCAGAACAGGAGTCACAGCCATATTTCCAAGAGGCAAAGCAAAGAAATTCAGTCCGGTTTATGCTAACTGGTATTCTTTAAATGGAAATGGTGAAATGACGGGAACAACCTGGGTTACAGAATCCGGATTTTTAGAAACCCCCATCATGATAACTAATACAAACAGTGTTGGAGAAGTAAGACAAGCAGTTCTAAAATGGTTCGTAGATACGGATTGGTACAGTGGAGAAAGTTGGTGGTACACTTATCCGGTAGTTGGAGAAACTTATGATGGATTCCTTAATGATATTTATGGGTTTCATGTTCAGGAAGAGCATGTTTTGGAGGCCATAGAAAATTCATCAGCTGGCCCGATTGCTGAAGGAAATGTGGGCGGAGGTACAGGTATGTTGACCTTAGGCTTTAAAGGTGGAACCGGAACTGCTTCCAGAGTTTTTGAGATCAAAGATTCCTCATACACTGTTGGAGCTATTGTTCAATCCAATTTCGGGGCGAAAAGAAATTTAACTATTGCCGGTGTTCCCGTTGGTATGGAATTGAGAGACACTTTGAATTCTGAATTTAATGCGCCTCCAAAATCCAACAGACAAGAAGGAGACGGCTCGATCATCGTAATTGTTGCTACTGATGTTCCGCTACTCCCCCATCAATTAAAGAGAATTGCTCAAAGAATTCCGTTAGGAATCGGAATTGTGGGTGGACGCGGCAGTAATGGCTCCGGTGATATTTTCTTAGCTTTCTCAACTGCAAATGAAAATGCCTTTTCACGAAATAGAACCACTGTTGTGGAAACACTCTCAAATGATCTCATTACACCCGTTTTTGAAGCTACTGTTCAGGTTGTGGAAGAAGCAATTATAAATGCAATGGTAGCCGCGGAAACAATGGAAGGAATCAATGGAAACAAAGCACATGCCCTGCCTCACGATCTGCTCATCAAAACATTGAAGAAGTATAATCGATTAGAAAAATAAAGCAGTGCTCAAATCGGTCTGACAGATTGCCTGTCTGACCGATACCTTGGGGTTTTATTAAAAAACTATCTATCACTACTAAGCAGACAAGTTGTAGTTTGAAGAGATTTATCCTCGTTCCATACGCTCTGCGTTGGAACGAACTTTTTAGTACTTATGATTTTACTCAATAATGCCCGAGTTGTAGTTTGAGGATAATTCTTGTTTATTTATTCTGTTCTTTTGATTCATTGAACAGATGAATAACATTAAAAGAAATCATGGGTTGATAGTTGGAAAGCGATACAAATATATCTATAGCACATCCCGAACTGAAGTTCGATAAAGTTTCTTTGGTAGAACCTTCGGAGCATCACTACCTTTTACTCGCCGCTGAAATTGATAGCTCGCCCTTACCTTTTTTCCTGTTTACAAGTAACGAAAAGAAAGAATTGCTTCGCTTTTCAAAATCCGTATGCCGTGAACTTGAACTCATTAATGGCGTGATAAGCGCTGTGGTTTTTAAAGCCGGTTTGATACCGCCCGGGAAAGGAAAGCTATTAGAAGAACGTCCCGACGTACACATCGCAAAATATGACTTGGTCGTGTTAATCGAAGTGGAAAGTGAATCCATTGCAGAAAACATCAAATCCAATAAACTCTATAAAGATCTGGAGAAGAAAATAAGCGAAGGAGCAAATAATACGCTTTACTTAAGTGCTTCGAATGTGAAAAAGATTAATTCTGTGGATCATAACCGACCGGGTGTTTTCTTGTTTAATTTCTTTTATGCTGATGATGTTCATCAGAATATCGGCATCTGGGAATACACCGCAGGTTGGTTTCAGCAGGAAACGGGTTTGGATAATTCTACTGTTCTTCTTCCCGAAAATCCCGGAAAATCAGATTACAAGATTATCAATCACTGCAGATGGGACGGTTTTAGAGATATCCTGCCCTCTTTGATCTTTAAGAAAACATTCAAAACGTATGTACTGGATAACTTTTATGCGAACAATGTCGCTGCAATTCCGATATTGTATAAACTTGCATGATTAATAACGTTTGAATTAAATCTGATCAACCTATAAAAGCAAATACAGATATCGGTAATCACTGTAGATGTTAGGTAACCTGCCTATCGGCAGACTGGTTCGATGACAGTTTTAATTCTATTTAAATGAATAGGGTCAGATATAAAGCACAAATCTGCAACAAATCTTCTGAATCCAAGTACTACCCTTCGTTTTATAAATCACACTAACAGATATGAATTCAGATTTCCTTAAAAAAAACCGTTTGCTCATTATATTCGGTTCTATTGCATTGATTTTGGGACATTTACTTTTTGAGCATTTCCATGGCGGAGTAGTTACTCATTATCTCATGCAGGATGGAAACCTCCCCGGAATTTCAAACTGGTGGGGATTGCTTACTTTTCCTCTCGCAACCTGGATCGTACTTCTGAGCATTGAAAAAAGAAAAGCTTCTTCTCCTCAAAAAATCGAGCGAGAATCAACTATTTTATATCGGCTTTTTTGCGCTGTGTTGTTCGGTGTTTTGGTTTCTTATTTGTTTTCTATTGAATCATCCTTGCTGGATTATTTGATGTTGAGCTTATTTGCTCTCTCTTTATTTATCCCTTTGTATTTCGGGGAATATCTTCTGGGCTTTACAATAGGAACCATGTTTGTGTTTGGTGCCAATATCCCTCTCATTGGCGGTCTAGTGCTTATTTTAATTTTATTCCTCCTGTATACCACTCCTAGATTTATCTATGGATTCATCAAAAACTAAGTTTTAATAAAATCCTCCTCTCTCTCAGAGCAAAGCTGATTAAAAATCTATTTAATCAGCATCATTTTTCTGGTAATGGATTGCCCATTTGAGACCAAACGATAAATATAAATCCCACTCGATAATCTGCTCGCATCAAATTCAACAGAATGGTGACCTGCATTCATTTTGGTATCAACAAGTGTTGCAACTTCCTGACCTAATAAATTGTATACTTTTAATTGAACAACAGAAGCTGATGGAAGCTCAAACGAAATATTGGTACTTGGGTTAAAGGGATTCGGATAGTTTTGATTCATTATAAACTTGTCGGCAATTTCAAGCGATTCTGTTTCATTAGAAACTACAACCACATCATCCAGTCCACATAAAACATCAAATATTAACGCTCCAAATGTATTTATTGCTGAAAAATCATTTATCGCCAATATTATGGTGATATTTTTTTCTGCCCAGTGGTAAGAAAAAGAGTTATGAATTCCGTTTCCTCCATGACCGTACAAACTCCATTTTTTACCATTTGTGTCTAATATGGTGAATATTGAGGTTTCGTAACCATGAGTTTGTGTTATCCTGGAAAAGCACGCTACGTTTTCTACCAGAACTTCAGATGAATTATTTGCCGGTTCTCTCAGCGCATCCATACTTTCTTCGTTCAATAAGCTGTCTGAGTAGAAATTTCTATAGAATTTAGCTGCGTCCATGGAAGTGGAAATATGTGCGTGTCTGGAGCTTAAGTAAGAATCATGTGACCATGTACTTCTGTTATCATTACCGTTCCAAACACCATTTACCGTTGTCATATCAGTACTTTTTCTGGCGCTTACATAAGAGCTATTCATTTCTAAAGGTTCAAAGATCCGTTCTTTAAACGCGCTGTCTAATTCCATTCCTGTTACTTGCTCAATAATATGATTGAGTATATAATTATTGGAGCTGGCATAGTGATGTGAACCCCGCCCTCCTCTTGGCTCAGGCATAAACTGTAATAAATCATCAGGTTCCCATATCTTATTGCGATTTCCCCAAACGGCCTGCCATAGCTCAGGGACTTCATCACTCCCCCAAACTTCATTCAGTCCGCTTGTGTGTTGCAGCAATTCCTTTATAGTGATAGTGCTGTCCAAATTGGGAATAGATTCAGTATCAATTAAGTTCCCAATTGGTTCATCGACACCAAACAGTCCCTCTTCTATCATTTGCAAAATCACAAACCCGGTAAGTGGCTTTGTACCGCTCGCCCAGTGCCATTTTTTCTCTGTTCTGACAGGGTCACTGATTCCATTAGCATACCCACTGGTAAATGTTACCACCGTGTCGTTCGGAAAAATAACGGTAAGTCCTGCTCCTTCAATTCCATAAGGATTAAGTTTTGAATCCAGTATTCCTTGAATGTTATCTATTACTGCATCATAGATTTGAGCACTGGCAGAATTAAAAGTAATTGCGAAAATGAATAATGAACTGATAAAGGTTTTCATGACAGATATATTTGATTTAGGTTATCACCAAAATCAAAATTCCGGATTATATCTCCCTTTACTATTGTTTCAATCTCAAGGAATATTGTTCCAAATTGAGCTATGAGCTCGGTTCTCTTTCCTTAGAGGGGCTGTATTTAAATTTTTCGGAATAGAGTTTTGAAAAATAATTAGGATCGCCAAAACCCACTTTGTATGCTATTTCAGAAATCGAGTAATTGGTTTTTTTGATCAATTTCTGAGCTTCCATTAAGCGGATATCACGAATAAATATGGAAGTGGATTTATTGGTTAAAGCTTTCAGTTTCCTGTGAAGTTGAGTACGGCTAACTCCCATTTCTTTGCAGATGTTTTCAATACCAAATAGTTCATCACTTATATGATCCAGTAGCAAAGCACGAAGCTTTATTATGAATTCATCATCCATCTTATCAATTTCAAAACCTTCATTGTATTTAGCCCGAATTCGTTCTCGTTGTGCAAGAAGATTTTGCAAATGAATCATCAACTCCGATTCATTAAATGGTTTTGAAAGATAAATATCAGCACCTGATTTCAGACCTAATAACCTGGATTCTATATCAGCTTTCGCTGTTAACAGAATAATGGGAATATGACTAGTTGCTTTATCATTTTTAAGCTCATCAGTTAACTCGATACCATCTTTTTCGGGCATCATTACATCACTTACTATTACATCCGGAATAAATTTATTTGCTTTTTCTAAACCATCATTCCCATCAACAGCGGTTATGACTTCGTATTCCTCCGTAATTACTGAATGCACGAAATCTCGCACATCTGTATTATCTTCAACCAAGAGAACAACATTCTTGCCCGGATTTACTATTTCTTTGCTTTCTATTGTGATATTGGGATGAATATTATTTAGCTTCTCATCTATAACATCTTCACTGAGATCAACTCGTTCTGCATTATTGGTAATCGGTATACTGATGTTAAAATTAGTTCCCACGCCCAGTGTACTTTCAACTTTAATTTCTCCATCCATCAGTTGCACTAATTCTTTTGTCAACGATAGCCCGATTCCTGAACCCTGATGATTTGAATGTGTTGTTTCAACTTGGTAAAAGCGATCAAATATTTTAGACAACGCTTCCTCTTCGATCCCTCTTCCGGTATCTCTTAGCTCAATAGTAAGCTTAGCCGGTTCTTTACTGGCGAATACATTTATGACCCCGCCTTTTGGAGTAAATTTAATCGCATTGGATATCAGGTTTTGGAAAATTAAATCGAGCTTATCTCTATCATAATCCATGATTATTTCGTCATGATCAGATTCAAAATATATACTAATCTGATTTTCTTTTGCATAAGAATGATAAGAATGGAGTAAATAGCTCAAATATTTAAGTATGTCTGTTTGTACTAATTTTAACTTTGCATTGCTGGATTCAAGTTTTGATAACTCCAGAATTTGATTAATTAAACCAAGTAGCTTTTGAGAATTTCTTTTAATTACGATGCCTGTTTCTTCTGAAATTCTGCCTGCCAAACCATTAATAACCGTGAGAGGAGTTCTGAACTCATGAGAAATATTTGTAAAAAAACGGGTTTTAAACTCATCAATCTCTTTCAATCTTTGAGCTTCTGATTCTGCCAAATTTCTAATCATCTTACTTTTATAGAAACGAAAACTGATAAAAGCCAATATGCAGATATACATTGCATAAGCAACCGGATTCGCCCACCACGGTGGTAAAATTTGAAAAGAGGCTAATTCAACAGGTTGCGACCAAGCTCCATCATTATTGGATGCTTTCACAAAGAAAGAATATTCACCGGCAGGCAGACTTAAATAAATAACCGATCGTTGCATTGTGCTCTCAGACCAATCATTATCTATTCCTTCCATATAATAAGAGTATTCGTTCCTGGAAGGATCGTTAAAGTGTATAGCAGCTACTTCAAACTCCACATCATTTTCATCATGCTTCATGGTTAATCCACTAACCATATCTTTATTCCAAATAGAATCATTTCTGTTTTGATTTACTCTGACCCCTTTTAGTATTACAGATGGAGTGAAGATATTGTTCATTAGTTGATCAGAGAAAAAAGTAAAAAAACCACCATGACCATCTGTAAAAATCCTGCCTGTTTCACTTATGGTATTTGCAGAGGCATATTCTGAATTACTTGGATTATAAAGCCAATTTGGAAGCTCAAAAACAGTAGCCATATTATCCGGATCGACCGCTTTTGACCCTCTGGCGCCTTTGCTAATCCAAACATATCCATTTTGATCTACTACTAATTCATTAAATCGGACTTTCGGTACAAACTCCGGATCATCTAAATGGGTAGTAATTTTTTTGGTTTCTTTGTCAACAATAAGCACGCCTTTTTCAAATCCTATCCATATTTGTCCATTTTTAAAGCTAATCATGTTTCCAGTTCGAACTCTGTAATCCAAATTGAGATAGCTCTCTTTATTCCATTGCAGATCTTCTTCCTCTATTGAATAATATTCCAGATCCTGCTCCTTTTTCCATACCCAGATTTTATCTTCATTATCGTCAATTGTGAATTTTTCAATATCTTTAACCTCACCGCCAATTTTTTCCAATAGCACAAGCTCTAAGGTTCCGGGATTTATTCTTCCTAAGCGTGTTCCTACTATAAACCAAATATCTCCATTCTGAGCTTTTCTAAAATTGTACACTCCTCTGAACGAATTATGCTGTTCAAACTCATAGATATTTTTTGTATCCCAATACATCTTTTCCATCGACCTTGGGTCAATTCTTGTTAATCCATTTGAACCACCCACCCAAATAAATCCATAGTCATCTTTAATCAGACCAAATATTGATGTATTTAAGATTGTATATCCATTCTCTGTTTGGTAGAATCTTTCAGCCTTCTTGTCATATTTAAGTAATAGACCTGCTCCCCCTATCCAATAATTTCCATCGTTGTCTTCAACAAATTTATGTACATATTTTTTAGAATGATTTTCGGGCAGCTGGATATATTCGAATTGATCGTAGCCTGAATTAAGTTTAAGGATTGCATTGGGATCGGAAGCGAATAAAAGATTTCCAAACGAATCTTCCAGTATAGCTTCAGAATTTGATGCTTCGTAAAACTTTTGGGAAAGAATTTGAAACTCTTTATTTAATTCAAGTTTTAATATCCCATCATTTAACCCCAACCAGTAGATTCCTTTTGAATCTTTGTATACCCGCCTTATATACTCATTTTCATTAAGTAAAGGTGTTATTTCTGAAACTACATTTTCTTCTTTAACAACGATTATTTTTTTGTGAGATGGTATTAGTAACTCATTTGAATCAGTGATATAAACATCATTTTGATTTGTTATATCAGCTATATTTTGAACTTTTATTCCTTCTTTATTGGAATACCACATTTTGTATAAAGAGCCACTTAAAAAATAGACTTCACCCTCATCATTAATTTCAGCAGGAATTGGTCTATTCAAATTCATGTAGCTATTGTCAATCTCAATTACTTCCAGTTCGTATAGATTTTCAGAAACCTCAATTCGGGATATTTTTTCTTCTGATATCACCCACATAACATCATCATCAGAACCAACCCAAAAAGTTCTGTTTGCCCTTGAATCCCAATTAGAACTATTGGGATTTAATAGATAGGACTTTCCATTCTCAATGATATTTATTCCACCTTTATCTGCTGTAACCCAGATTCTGCCAAACTTATCCTCAGCTATTGTTGATACAAATGTGCCTTTAAAGCCGAGACTATCCGCTAAATTATAAGTAAACGACTCTAATGAATAGCCATCATATACACTCACCCCGTAAACTGTTCCAATCCATAGAAGATTTCTGGAATCCTGAAATAAACTAACCGCATAATCTTTAGTAGCAACTTTTTCAAAGTTCAACCCATTAGATCTCACTATTTCAGGCTGTGATATCTGAAGCACTGATTGAAGTAGAAGTAAAACCCCGAATATTGTTGTCACTGTTCTGCTATTTTATGAATCTCTTTTCAGCATATTAACTCTTTTGGGAAAAGAACCTCCTTTGAATACGTATAATAAACTAATTGACTATATCAAATGCCAAAAATCAATTAGTATCAATATCGATATGTCAAAATTTTTTACTAAGCTTATTTAATTTTTAGTCATGACTAAATATTTTTATATTCACATAAAAATAATCTACCACTATGACTACCAGAAAAATCCATTACGCCTCTGCATTTTTGCTTTTGGTTGCCGCAATCTACTCTTGTGATAGCCTGATCCCCGAAGCACCTGCAGAAAGCGATTTACTCGATGGCCCCACCGAAGGACTCACAACTTCACAACAATCCAGATTTCTTAAAGGTGACATCGCTTTCAATGATGAAGTGTTTACTCCCGAATCAGGACTTGGCCCTGTTTTTGTTGCTAATTCGTGCGGAAGCTGCCACGCCGGAGATGGAAAAGGGCATCCGTTTACAACGCTTACCCGATTTGGTCAAACTCAGCCAAATACTGCACCGGATCTAAGTATCGGCGGACCTCAACTACAGAACAGAGCTATTCCGGGTTTTGAACCTGAAACACTTCCAAACGGTGTTCCTTCCATGGATTTCACTCCGCCTTCAGTAACAGGTTTGGGTTTTCTCGAAATATTAACCGATCAGCAAATTCTGGATAATGCTGATCCAAACGATGATGATGGTGATGGAATTTCCGGCCTGCCAAATTACATCAATCCTCCATCCTATTTTATTCCAAAACCACATCATCAACCTGTTGGAGGTCGATATATTGGTCGTTTTGGTAAAAAAGCTGCAGCCATTGACCTGCTCCATCAAACGGTTGGTGCATACAATCAGGACATGGGAGTAACTTCTACTTTCAACCCGATTGATCCTCACACAGGGTTATCAACCGATCCGGAAGTGAGTGATCAAACTATTCGGGATGTAGTTTTCTATCTTCAAACGTTGAAAGCTCCAATCCAAAGAGACACGGACGATCCTGAAGTAATTCGTGGAAAAGAGGTTTTTATGAGCATCAATTGTTCTTCCTGCCATGTTCCTTCATTCACTACTCCACAATCTGATATTGAGGCTCTTTCCAATAAAACCATATTCCCGTATTCGGATCTTTTGCTGCATGATATGGGCTCCGGACTTGATGACGGAGCTACGGAAGGTTCAGCGGAAACTTCTGAATGGAGAACTCCGCCGCTATGGGGAATTGGATTATCGCCTGAATCTCAGGGAGGAGAATTTTTCCTGATGCATGACGGAAGAGCTAAAAGCATCCGTGAAGCTATTGAACTACACGGCGGAGAAGCTCAGCAAAGCAGAGACGATTTTGTTGCTCTAAGCGACGCTGATAAAAACGCATTGATTAAGTTTTTGGAGTCATTGTAATGAACAGACAGGAATTTATTAAAGCATGTGGTTTTACTTGCGCAGGATTAGCCACTACTTCTCTTTTTTTACAGGGATGCTCAGGAACTAAGTATCTGAATGCTGAAATCAATGGCGACTTTATGGAAATCCCTTTAGCTGCTTTTGAAAATGAATCAGGTTCAGGATTGCGGGATTATTTAGTAGTTGAAAACAGCCGACTGAGTTATCCGATTGCCATCTACAGACACAATGAAAATGATTACACCGCCCTGTTAATGCGGTGCACACATCAGGGTACAGAATTAAGAGTTTTCGGAGACAGATTGGAATGCCCTGCTCACGGAAGTGAATTCAAAAATAACGGTTCTGTTCAAAACGGCCCCGCAGATAATGAACTCAGAAGCTTCCCTGTCCTCATTGAATCAGAAATTTTAAAGATCGATCTACGATGAAAAAGCTACTACTTACCTTAACCGTTTTATTTATCACTCAGAATGTAACTGCTCAGATTGATCAATCACTTCTGAAAGATGACCAATCAGATTCACTGAAAAATGCAATGAACATGGATGCATTGAGCAATCGTGTTTATGCAACATCGAGTTCTCCGGTTTCCATTGGTGGCTATCTGGAAGCAGATTACAAGTACATTGGCGAAGACGGAATTACAGACGGACACTCGTTCAGAATTCCACGAGTCACCTTGTTTATCACCTCTTCTATCAGTTCCAGGATCAAATTCATGAGTGAGTTTGAGTTTGAAGAAGGCGGTGAAGAAATCGCTATAGAATTTGCTGCCATGGATGTAAACTTTCATCCCCTTTTGAATTTAAGAGGCGGAGTGGTTGTGAATCCCATTGGGGCATTTAATCAAAATCACGATGGGCCGAAATGGGAATTTGTAGATCGCCCTATTGCAATGACTCAAATGCTTCCGGCAACTTGGAGCAATGTAGGATTTGGTTTATATGGAAAAATGTATCAACAGGATTGGGCTTTTGGCTATGAAGCGTATCTGACCAACGGCTTTGATAATTCGATTGTTACTAACACAGAGAACAGAACTTTTTTACCCGCATCAAAAGACAACAAAGAGCGTTTTGAGGAATCAAGCAACGGCGAACCTTTATTTACAGGAAAGATCGCTGTGCGTAATCAAAATATCGGAGAACTGGGATTATCATACATGGGCGGTATCTACAACACTCATGAAGATGACGGATTGATCCTGGATGAACCCAGAAGACTGGATGTTTTTGCTGTAGATTTTAATACAGAACTCCCATTCACAAAAACTTACGTGGTTGGAGAATGGGCGTGGGTTTTTGTGGATGTACCAAATACCTTCACTCAACAATATGGCGAAAAACAAAGCGGCGGTTTTCTGGATATCGTTCAACCTGTCTTAGACAAACCAATGTTCGGTTTTGATGATGCTGTATTTAACGCCGCTATCCGCTTTGAATCTGTGGACTGGAACGTTGGTACATTCAACGAAACCAGAGGAGATATCGGAGATGAAATCTGGGCTGTAGTTCCGGGAATCAGTTTTCGTCCTACAGCACAGACTGTGTTCAGATTGAATTATCGTTATCAGGAACAAACCGATATTCTGGGAAATCCCCCGGCGAAAACAAGTGGAATTGAAGTAGGGTTCGCAACTTATTTTTAGAATTTGATTTCTTCTTGGTATATAAAATTGATCATCTCTGTAGATGTTATGTAATTAGATAACAGATTGGTAATGGTAGTTCGAAGAAACCTTCGCCCTTAGGATTTAAGACGGACAAGAGAGCGTGATCCGTATGCGTCTGCGAAGCAGGAATAATCCTTTCTGGTGAAAAGTTTATTAACTTTCTCAGAACGAACGAAGACCTTTAGGATTATTCAGCGCAGGATCAGTGAACCCGTCTTAAATACTTCGGCTTGATCTTTTGCTACTTTTGTATCAAGACAAAAGTAGGCACCAATCCTTTTCAGGTTGTTAGCAGGACTAAAGTCCTTGCTTGTTTATGTACGAGTTTAAGACAAGAACATAAGCTAGAAGGGGATTTATCCCCGGGTTTCTTATACCCATCGAGTAATTTATACATGTTCATGTACTTTTGTGCCGCTACTGAGCTTCCTCAGCACAGGCACCAGTACCAAAAGCTCCCGACAAGAATTATTGGCGCGAACTCCATTGCATCGACTAATCATTACAAAAGGTCTACGTTCGTACGATGCATATTCACAAACGAGCCTGAGTGTAATGATTGCTCCTTTGGAGCCGTCGATTTCATTACGTTCTTGGTTCGCCAATAATTCTAAAGGTCGGTGTAGTTGGAATTTTTTTCAGAAATCGTCAGGATTATAAACAAGACATTTTTTGTAAGTGAATTATCTAACTTCTACACTTCTTGTAATTGTATTCTATCAAGCTTTAAACCAGCGGATCCTTTAGGTTCTGCGAAATTCCAAGTTGGTTATTCTGAACTCGTTTCGGAATCTTTGTGGGGCTTCGATTATATTTACAATCAAATTTACTAGTCAAAGCTAAAACATAAGATCCTGAAACAAGTTCAGGATGACATGGCGCCTACTTATGCTTATCAAAGAATTAACATCCGAAAATGTAGAACATCTCGCTCATCTCTTTGTTGAGTTGTGGCCGCATTGTACGTTTGAAACTGAACTAGAATACTGTAAACAGGTCATAGAAAAAAACGATCAAACAGCTTTTTTAGTAAATGAAAAAGGTGAATACATCGCATTTGCATATCTATCGCTTCGAAATGATTTTGTAGAAGGCGCAACCTCCTATCCCATTGCTTATCTGGAAGGCATTTACGTAAAAGAATCCTACAGGAAAACCGGAATAGCTTCTAAACTTATCCAACGAGCAGAACAATGGGCTAAAGAAAACGGAAGTTCACAACTTGCTTCAGACGTTGAAATAAAGAACGAGCAAAGCATTCAATTTCATAAAAAGTCAGGATTTATGGAAGAAAACAGAATTGTTTGTTTTATCAAAGATATCTGATTTTTTAGCCTTGTTTAATCCATTCAAAAGTCGGTCTTATTGAATTTATTTTCTATTCTGAAAACATTTTAACACATTAGAATAATAGTTATTTCGATATGATGTGCTTTAAAAAGTCGTTTATTCTTATTCTATTATATTTGATTTTGCCTGATACAAAAGCTCAATCTATGACCGATAGTTCGTTAAATAAACTAGCAGATTTCAGTTTTTTAATTGGAAATTTTGAATGTGAGGTGAGAATTGAAGTTGAAGAAAACGACTATATTATTAATATAGCATACTGGAAAGGAAAGTATATTCTTGACGGATCGGCAATAGAGGATGAATACAAGGAACTTGATAAAAATGGAGATACAGTTCGTCATGGTATAAACATCCGTTCTTACAATGATGAGCATGGCTGGATCATGAAATGGTTTGACACTATTAATTCAACATGGTTAGATCTGGGGCCAAAAGAATTAGGAGGAGTATCAATTACAGATTCTGCCATTACCTTCAAGCATTATGCAGAAAACAATGTAATCATACGAATTACTTTCTACGAAATTACTGAAGATGGATTTTCTTGGAAAGCCGATCTGTCCAATGATAACGGAAATACATGGGATGTTAACAAAATGACTATTAAAGCCACGAGAATAGTAACCGATTAAACCTCTTCCAACTCTGTATTTTCCTTCATCACACGTTCCTGAACATCAAAAGGAACCTGAGCATAATGAGAAAAATGTCTTTGATAAGTAGCACTTCCCTGAGTCATCGATTTCAGGCTTGTTGAATAATGATCAAGTTCTTCTAAAGGAACATGCGCTTTTATTTTTTGCAATGCTCCTTCCGCATCCATTCCCTGAACTTGCCCGCGGCGGGTCCCGAGATCGCTTAATACTTCTCCCATATAATCCTGAGGAACGATCACTTCAATTTCATAGATCGGTTCCAACAGTTTTGGGTTCGCCTTAAGGAAACCATCTCTGAAAGCCATCCTTGCAGCGGTTTTAAATGCTGCTTCATTCGAATCTACAGAATGCATTGAACCGTCAAATACAGAAACTCTGATATCCCGGGCGCAGCATCCGCTCATCGGACCGTTTTGCATTTTTTCCATCACCCCTTTCAGAATTGCAGGCATAAAACGATTATCGATCACACCACCAACTATGCAATTATTGAATACCAGCTTACCTCCCCAAGGTAAATCGTGCACATCCGTATTTCGCACTTTCATATCCGGCGGATCAGCCATTCCTTCTTCATAAGGTTCTATCAGTATTTCTACTTCTGCATATTGCCCTGCACCACCGGATTGCTTCTTATGCTTGTATTTTGATCTGACTTGAGTTGTTATGGATTCCCGATAAGGAATTTTCGGAGTTATAAATTCAACATCCAGTTTAAAACGATTTCTGAGCTGATGTTCAATTACTCCCAGATGTTCTTCACCCTGAGCATGAATAATGATCTGTCTCAATTCCTGGCTATGCTCAATTATGATAGAAGGATCTTCCCGATGAATTTGATGCAGAGCGTTTCCAAGTTTGTCTTCATCTCCTTCATTGGTGAGCTTTACAGCTGTACGAATGGTTGTGGGTGGAAATTCAATTTCTTCCAAAACTACATTATTACCCTTTTCCGAAAGAGTGTGATTTACTTCTCCATCCTTCAGCTTAACAACTGCACCAATATCTCCGGTTTTGATCTCACTTATACTGATGCGTTTATGTCCCTCTGTGAGATAAAGACTACCGAGTCTCACTGAATTAGAAGTTGAATTATTCATTAAATCCATTCCCGCAACAGAAGATCCGCTGTATTGTTTGAAGTAGATCAGATCACCAACATGCGATTCAGAATAGGTTTTAAATAAAAAAAGTACGGGTTTGCCATCAGGATCTAACTGAAAGTCTTCTTCATTCTGATCTTTTGGAGGATTTCCTTCCAAAGGATTCGGAGCAATATCATCCAGAAATCCCATCACCCGACCAGTTCCCATATTCCTTGCTGCACACACACAAAACAATGGATGAATCTGTCCTTTTACTAATGAAAGATGTAATCCCTCCTCCATTTGTTCTTCGTCCAGTTCCCCTTGTTCGAAATAGATCTCCATCAAGGATTCATCATTCTCAGCAATAATCTCGATCAATTCCTGATGCAGTTTCTCAGCCTTATCTTTCAGTGAATCCGGGATTGGAAGTTTATCCGGTTTACCACCACTTTCGGGGAATTCGTACATCGTCATTCTGAGCACATCCACAATCGCATGGAAATCACTTCCTTCGCTGTATGGAAACTGAACAACCGTTACTTCCCTTCCAAAATGTTCTTTCGCTTCCTGAACAGTTTGCCAAAAATCAGAACGTTCATTGTCCAATTTGTTTACTACAAAAATCGATGAGACTTCATACTTACGGGCATACTTCCATAATGAATCCGTTCCAACTTCCACTCCGTTTTCAGCATTTAAAGTAAAAATTGCTGTGTCTGCAACTCTTAGCGGACCAACAACTTCACCTACATAATCCGAAGTTCCGGGAGTGTCGATCAGATTGATCTTATGTCCTCTCCAATCCAGATTCATAAAGGATGAATAAATGGATTTTTCTTTCTCTTTCTCCAGTTCGTGATAATCGGAGACGGTATTCCCTTCTTCTATAGTTCCTCTTCTGTTAATAGCTCCGGCTTCAAACAACATGGTTTCAGCCAGCGTTGTTTTACCGGAGCCGGAATGGCCCAACAACACAACATTTCGAATTCTGGCAGGATCATATACTTTCATAGTGAACTCCTTGGATTGCTAAGATTTTTGTTTTCTCTTGATGAAAACTTTAAGCGCTTCCTTTTTTTACGCTATATTTGGCAATAATTTTAAGAACGTTCGCACTATTACGGCGAATAGCTAATTTAAACGGCTACGGGAAATAAGCAAGATGAAAAAAATTCTTCTCATACAAACAGGCGGAACCATTGCCATGAGTGCGAAAGGCGAAGGTGTGGAACTCGATCCTGAAGCCTGGTCAGATTTACTAATTAGGCAAATCCCTGAGCTGGAAGAACTTGCTGAAATTACTACGTACCCCCTGTTTTTTGAAGACAGCTCTGATTTGAATGCAGAGCACTGGGTTAATCTTGCACAATGCATTGATGTAAATTATGAGAAATATGACGGTTTCGTGATCCTGCACGGAACAGATACCATGGCTTATACGGCTTCGGCATTGTCATATTCATTACAAAATTTAGCTAAGCCTGTAATCTTTACCGGTAGCCAGGTACCAATGAGTAGCGTTCGTAGTGATGCCCGTCGAAATCTCATAAACTCCATCGAAATGGCTACAACAGATCTTCAGGAAGTTGGAATTTGCTTCAATGATCATGTGTACAGAGGAAATCGGGCTACTAAATTGAGTATCGGAGATTTTGATGCATTTGGTTCTCCGAATTTAGATCCTATTGCTGAGATTGGCTTAGACATTGAGCTTCATGTTCCACCCAAAAAACTTATTCCTTCTTTCGAGAATAAAGCCGCCTTCCGTAATGAAATTTTTGTCCTTACGGTCCATCCCTCACTCAGTATGAATATTCTGGATTGTTTAGATCTCACCAAATTGAAAGCGATCATTATCAGGACCTTTGGTAGCGGTAATTTTCCCATGAAAGGAGAATACAATTTGATCCCATTTTTTGAAAAGTGCAGAGATCACGGGGTAATTGTAGCCATTGTTTCACAGGCAGATTATGATGCAGTAAATCTGACCAAATATCCTGCCGGACGAGCTGCCTTAAATGTTGGTGCTGTTTCGGGGGGAGATATGACTATGGAAGCCGCACTTACAAAATTGATGTTCCTTTTAGCTCATTCAGATTCAAAAGAATACATTGAAACCCAATTTCAAATTCCGATGGCCGGTGAGCTGACTGTTGGATGAATCTTTATTCTCTAAGAATTTATCACTTTTTAGGTGATAGTAAATTAGTTAACGGAATCACAAACTTACCATAAGCCTGTCATGCTGAACTTGATTCAGCATCTGTGTTATGCTACCCTCGTAAAGTAGGATACCAATTCTTCAATTCCGGATTCGATTTCTTAGTCAATTCCCATTTCCATACTCTTTTCTTGTTCTTGAGTTATCTTTCTCCGGGATAGATTTTAAACGAAACTTTGGTAATGATCTCATTTAATTCAGGAATATTTCCTCTAGAGATCCTGAATCAAGCCTGCCTGCACTTAGCCGTTTCGGCAAAGGCAGGTTCAGGGTGACACATATATTTTATATGAAACACTCAATGAATTATCTAACTTCTACAAGCTTGGTGCAAACCCCTAAGATCCGGTTGTGAATTAGGTTTATGAATTTTAAATAGATCTAGATTATTCCAAAGACTTCAAAATCTCTATTAAAATGTCAGCTCTTTTCTTTAGATTCCAAAAAAATTCTACTTTCAAAAATGAGCCTTACTTACACCAATTATTTAAAAGTAAACGAGCTGTTAGAACTTCAGCAGCTCAAATCTGATCCCAACGAACATGATGAAACGCTTTTTATCATCATCCACCAAACCTATGAACTGTGGTTCAAGCAGATCATCCATGAATTCGGAAAACTAAATAGAGAACTTTCGGCAGGTAATACATGGACTTCCATCAAAACGATGAGACGAATTCTCACTATTATGAAAACACTGGTTTCTCAGGTAGATATTCTGGAAACTATGACACCACTGGAATTCAACAGCTTCAGAAAGTTTTTAGGAGAGTCCAGTGGATTTCAGTCGCTGCAATTTCGTGAAATCGAGATCTTATGTGGATTAAGATTTCCTTTGATGAAAGAAGCTCATAAAGATGATCCTAAACACATCGAAATTCTGGAACAAAAAATGAAAGAACCTACCATTTGGGAAAGCTTTTGTAAATACTTAGAAATAAAAGGCTATTCGGTTTCAGCTAAAAGAGAAAATGAGCGGGGTTTATTATATAATTCATCAGAAGAAAATCAGAAGGAACTGATCAAAATGATGAACGAAAATCCAGAGACTGCACTTGTAAGTGAGTTACTGGTAGATTTTGATGAAGGTTTACAGGAATGGAGATACCGGCACGTAAAAATGGTTCAACGAACTATTGGCACTAAAAAAGGAACGGGAGGTTCTGAGGGTGTAGCATATTTACAGAAAACTTTAAATCAGGTTATTTTCCCTGATCTTTGGGAAATTCGTTCTTCTTTTTAGTTTAATTAAATTCAATTTAAAATAACAGTCATCCTGAGGACACTTCCGAAGGATCTGGCAGCACAACCGCTAAGATTCTTCGCTTTCGCTCAGAATGACAGCAAATACAAATGACAGATATAGATAAATTAGCGCAACAACTTATCCCTCATTACTCACATTTCAGGGTTTCTGAACGACTTCTCTTTACCGGACATTCTCATCAGGCATGGCCGGATGTAGCTCTGGAAGGACAAAAAGAGTATTTCATGGATACCGCAGAACTGGTAGACAAAAAATGGAAAAAAGCAGCCGAAAAGACCGAGATACTGAGAAACTATTTAAGAAGATTTTATGACGATCCCGATGGATTCTACTGTCGCGAAGAAAGTACACATGTTCTTTTTGTAAGCTGGATGAGTGGACTTGATCTGAAGAACAAGCCTAAGATCATTTCCACGGATGGTGAATTTCATTCATTGTTTCGTCAGCTTCATCGGCTGGAAGAGGAAGGCTTGGAAGTAACCTATGTGCCAACCAATCCGGATGAAAGCTTCGCAAAACGCATCATTTCCGAAATGGATGATCGTACTTCAGCAGTTATGTTATCCAGAGTATATTTCGAATCAAGTTTGATCAATCATCATCTTACTGAAATTGCTCAAGCTGCCAGAAAACATGGAATTCCTGTTCTCATTGACGATTATCACGGTACCAATGTCGCGCCACTTTCTATCCGCGAAGCTGACCTCGAGGATTGTTTTATTCTTATCGGTGGATATAAGTATCTGCAATGGGGCGAAGCCAATTGTTTCCTGAGATTCCCCAAAGATTGTGATATGCGTCCGGCAATTACCGGCTGGTTTGCTTCCTTCAGCACGTTGGAAAAACCTCGCGACAACTCCCCTACTCACTATGATCATTCCGATCAACGTTTTGCAAGTGGAACTTATGATCCCTCCTCTCAATACCGTGCTGCAAAAGTAGTAGAGTTTTTTGAAGAACAAGGGCTTACTAAAGAAGTGCTTAGAGATCAGTATGTTCAAAAGGTAGAATTGCTAAAAAAGCATTTCTTAGACAAAGATTTCGATCCGAATTTGATCAGTCTGACACACCAAAAAGATATCAGCGAACATAATGGTGGGTTTCTTTCTCTTACCTCACCGAAAGCCAGAGAAATAAGAGCAGAATTACTGGCTCGTGATATTTTCACGGATGCCAGAGATCAGATTTTGAGATTTGGTCCGGCTCCTTATACTACTACAAATCAGATTGAAAATGTGATGGTTGCTCTGGGTGAAATTGTGAAAACTCTATAGAGTAAATTTCAAAAGACAAATAACAAATTTCAGTATTTAAGTTGAAAGATCTGTTTAAAGTTTAGAATCAGAAAAGTCTTGCCGGAAATGTCTTATGGTTAAAATTTCGATAGATTCATTATTGATTTCATAAATAACACCATAATTTTTATGAACAACTATTTCCCGGATTTTCTCATTATTGATTACTTCTAAGATTTTACCGGCTTGTGGATTGGCTTTCAACCTTTCAACTTTTTCCTCGAACTGATCAATGAGATTTAAGGCAGCGTCTGGATTGTCTTTAGAAATATATTCAATAATCTCTCTGATTCTGTTTCCGGCAGTAGGAGACCAAATAATTTTCATGATGAGAAATCAGATCGTAACTTGCTAAAAAATTCCTCCTGTTCAACCCCTTCTCCATTGTTTAATTCTTTGCGAGCAGTTGATAGTTCTTCCAGTAATTGAATCTTATCGAGCATTTTTTGGTAGTCCTCTACATCAATTAACACAGCAGAACTCTTTCCATGCTGAGTAAGAATAAGCGGTCGCCGTTCAGACTTAACCCTTTCTATAAAAGACGCAGCATTGGCTCTGAAATCGGATAGTGATCGAATATCTTGGTCTAATTGAATATGAGACATTGAAAGTATGTTTAATTTTTGTCTTGTATAATGTACTGAATTAAATACAAAATATTGTATAAAATTATAAAATTGAAATTTAAAATAAGAAGGATCAAATTTCTCCGAAGGAGTCCTACGGAGAGACAAATTACAATCCTAGCCCTCCATCCCAAGCACGCTTAAAAAACGCTTTTAGACTTGTTCAACACTATAAACTTCAAATATACGATACGGACCTGGTTCACAATCATTAAATGTACCAGACTCAACTAATTCTTTTGCTTCTTGAAAGCTATCAAGTAAACAATGTTCGTTTACTTCAAGCTCCTCTGCCATAAGATTACATGAAAGTGGTGAACACTCTGCGTATTGTTCTGCAGAATAGGATGTGACATCGAATCCTTCCAGTACCGACTTTTGAGGTATTTTAACGTTAGTTTCAAATGATGCTTCTGGTTCGTATTTTTCCCAAATATTTTCTTCATCACTCCATTGAAACTCGTAAACCTTGTAGAAGAAAAGCTTCATCCTCTCAAGATTTATGTTGTTTTCTTTAGCAATATCTTCAATTAAGATAGGCGAATTGAAAAACCAGTAACCATTATGTTTCCAATAGTTAACCCAATCATCAAAGTCTTCAGATATGCAACCGCTAACAGAATATACATCTGATACCAGATTATTTTTGAGCCAATCAGGTTTAACTTCTATAACTTTGTACATATAACCTACTGGAATCATTTGATTGTCTGAGATAATATCAATAAAGTTTTTTATCCCCACTAAAATAAACAAAATCAGTTAAGAAGCACTCAATATATTGAATTTGGTTTAAACTTTTTTTGTAAGGAATTCTCTTCAACCTGTCTTACTAGGAACCAAGGTTTGGTAAATCACAATTTTCAAACTTCAAATTCCAGACAAATGGCAAATTACAATTTGGAAAAACGAACGCTTGAGTTTGCAAAAGCAATAAGAGTGTTTGTGAAAAGGCTTCCAAGGCATACTTCTAATTTTGAAGATGGAAAGCAATTAATCCGATCTTCAGGTTCAATAGGAGCAAACTATATTGAAGCCAATGAAGCATTAAGCAAAAAAGACTTCAAAATGAGACTGAAGATCTCCAGAAAAGAAGCTAAAGAAACTTGCTACTGGCTAAAACTAGTAGATATCGGAGACGATCAAAACCTCGAAAAAGAAAGATCAGCTTTGCTCGATGAGGCCACACAATTATTAAAGATCATGTCCTCAATAATTCTAAAAGTAGCTTAGTTTGTATCAAGTTTGAAATTTGTAGTTTGTTTTTTGTGATTTAAAAAAGTTTAGAAAAAACTTTTTTCTTACATATATCGAACATATATTCTTTCGCAGATGATGATGACACGATATGACACCCTGCCTTGTTAACTTTGCAGTAAATAAATTCAAAAATAAATGTAATCATGGCTGACTCAAAAGAAAGATCAAAAGCACTCGATATCGCCGTTGGGCAAATCGAAAAAACGCATGGTAAAGGAACCATTATGAAGCTAGGCGGAGATGCCGTTCAGGATGTGGACGTTATCTCAACCGGTTCTATAATGGTAGATTACGCATTGGGCGTGCAAGGCGTTCCTCGTGGAAGAATAACTGAAATCTATGGTCCTGAGGCCAGTGGTAAAACCACAATGGCACTCCAGGTAATTGCACAGGCACAAAAGAAAGGCGGTTACGCTGCTTTTATTGATGCTGAGCACGCATTCGATCCCAGATATGCAAAAGCACTCGGAATTAAAGTAGATGAACTGTTGGTTTCTCAGCCTGATAGCGGTGAACAAGCCCTTGAAATTACCGAAACCCTAATCCGCTCAGGTGCGCTGGATGTGATCGTTGTGGATTCGGTAGCAGCACTGGTTCCTCGGGCTGAACTTGAAGGTGAAATGGGTGATTCTCATATGGGACTTCAGGCACGATTGATGTCTCAGGCACTCAGAAAAATTACCGGTATTGTAAGTAAATCTCACACAGCTTGTATATTCATTAATCAGGTTCGTGAAAAGATAGGTGTAATGTTCGGTAATCCTGAAACCACTACCGGTGGACGTGCACTTAAATTTTACTCTTCGGTTCGTTTAGATATCAGAAGAATTGGTGCTATTAAAAAAGCAGATGAGGTAATTGGCAATCGCACCAAAGTTAAAGTGGCCAAAAATAAAGTAGCTCCGCCTTTCAAAGTTGTTGAGTTCAATATTATGTATGGAAAAGGAACTTCGCGTATTGCCGAAATACTTGACCTGGCTGTGGAGTTCGACATTATTGAAAAAAGAGGTAGCTGGTTCCGTTATGATGGCGAGCCTATAGGGCAGGGAGCAGATGCTGCCATGCAATTCCTGGAAGAAGATCTGGATCTTACAGACAAAATAGAGAAAATCGTTCGTGCAAAACTTCGGGGCGAAGAACTCGATGAGCCTATCCCGGATGCTTCCAAAGAGAAAGAACCGGAAAAAGCTGAAGCCTGATTTGTTCTGTCAACATTCAAAAGCTCTGTTCTTAATCAACAGAGCTTTTTGTTTTTTAATACTATGAGTTATTCCACAAAAAATCATTCGAAGAAAGAACCTAAGCTTCCGGTTACAATTCATCGGATTGAAGTGCAAAAGAAAAACTCGTTTCGCTATTCCTTGTACTCAGAAGATGGCTTTATTTCCGGAGTATCAGATGCCACACTTACCAAACATACCCTTCGCAAAGGAACGATCATTGATCGACAGTTATATGAGGTTATTAAAAAAGAAGAAGAAATCTGGTCTATAAGAGAATATTTAATAAGATTATTGGGAAGACGTGATCATGCCGGTCATGAGCTGAAATTAAAAGGCATAAAAAAAAGCTATGATTCTGAAGTTTTGGATGAGATCATTTCTGAGCTTGAAGATAAAGGCTACATCAATAACTATGCATTTGCCAAAAAATACACTCATGATAAGTTCAAATTTAATAATTGGGGACCAAATAAAATCAGAACTCAATTACTTAGTAAAAAGATAGATAAAAGAACTATTGAGCAGGTTTTTGAAGAAGAGTTTGATTACAATTCAAAAATTAATACCATAAAACAGCTTATAGAAAAAAAGAGGCCATCTCTCTTAAGGACAGATCAGGAGAAAAGAAGAAAAAAAATATTCGATTTTTTATTTCGAAAAGGATACGATTCTAGTATTATATTAAAAGAAATAGACGGCTTACTGGAATCAGTGAATAAATGAAAAACTTAACCTTAGAACGAACGGTAAAATTTGCTCTTGGAATTGCAGCCCTAGCTATTCTTGGGTGGGTGCTTGTAAAGCTAGGTAATCTGGTACTTTACTTGGTTTTAGCTTTGATTCTGAGTTATGTTTTGGATCCTATCGTAAATTGGTTACAGCGAAATAAAGTACCCAGAACACTAGCTATTACACTAACTCTTTCTGCAATGATCCTAGTTTTTGTTTATGCTTCAACTACTGTTATTCCCAGGGTGGCAGACCAAATGGTACAATTAGCTCGTCAGCTTGATATAAAGAATATTGAAAATATTGCCAATCAGGTGGAAACCAAACTAAGTGATGATTACGACTTTATTCCGGAGGGTTTTTTAAGCAACAATTTAACTCAGGTATTGAATTCCTTATTCGATTTTGATCAATTTTCTTCTGTTTTCAGTAACGTTGTAGGCGTTTTTACAGATATATTTTCAGCCATCCTGGTTGTACCCTTTGCTGCATTCTTTTTTCTGAAAGATGGTTCTAAAATCAGAAGAGATCTCTTGTTACTCATTCCGAATAAATACTTCGAGACCTCGCTGACACTTATCGATAAAATTGAAAAGCGACTAGGTCTTTATTTCAGAAGTGTTTTATTACAGAGTTTTTTAGTTGCTGCTAGTTCCTGGGCTACTCTATCTGTTGCTGGATTGGATAACTCGCTTTCGGTTGGAATTGCAGTTGGATTAGCCAATACCATTCCTTACTTCGGGCCCATTATTGGTTATATACTTTCTATTATAATATCTATAATTGAAACCGGTGATTTTTCTCTTGTATTGGTTTGTATGATTGCCATTTTAATTGTTCAAATCCTGGACAATGTTATTTTTCAACCTTTGCTGTTTTCACGTTCTGCTGATATGCACCCTGTAGCAATTTTATTTATAATTTTAATTGGTGCTGAAGTAGCAGGAATTTTAGGAATGCTGGTGGCCATACCTTTAGCTACTGTTGTCAGAATTACTATTATCCAAATTAGTTGGAGCTTCACTAATTATCAGGTTTTTAATCAGGAATCAGAGTTAGTCAAAAATCCTTCGGGTTAGTGATTTCTCTTCTGATAAGCTGTGAAACTTTCTGTATCTTTCAGCAACGATTTCTACAACTTCAAATCATCCACTGTTGAAGAACCTTGTTGTTTTTGCATCCGGTTCCGGATCAAATTTTCAATCTATTATTGATGCTGTTTCACAAGGCAAACTTGAAGCTGATGTAGTTGGTTTAGTTTGCAATAATGACTCTGCTTTTGCTCTAGAAAGAGCGCGGAAAAGCGGAATTCCTGCTTTTATTATTTCTCCTGATGAATTCGAGAATGAATCTGATTATTCAAAAGCACTTCTTATCAAGCTCAAAGAATGGAATGCAGATCTTTTAGTTTTGGCGGGCTATCTCAAGAAAATCCCGGAAGTAATCATTCACTCTTTTGATAAAAGAATTCTCAATATTCACCCCTCTTTGCTTCCAAAATACGGAGGAAAAGGATTTTATGGATCCAAAGTACATGAGGCAGTTATTAGAAATCAGGAGTCTCAATCAGGTTGCACCGTTCATATAGTAACTGCTGAATATGATGAAGGGCCTGTTATTGGTCAATCAACGGTTCAGGTTTCAGAATCAGATAACGTTGCTTCTCTTGCGCAAAAAGTTCTTGAAGAAGAACATGTTTTATTTCCGGAAACTATTCAAAAATATCTAACAACTTTAAAAATTAAATAAGTGGCATTAAAACCTCTTTCATCTCTACCTCAAACTCCTCTTAACATAAACAGAGCTTTGCTTTCTGTTTCAAACAAAACTAACATTGTTGAATTAGCTACAGCACTACATAATAATGGAGTTACTTTAATTTCTACCGGAGGAACAGCACAAGCTATTTCTGATGCGGGAATTCCCGTAAAAGATGTTTCTGAAATAACGGACTTTAATGAATGTCTTGACGGAAGAGTAAAAACGCTGCATCCGATGGTTCATGGAGGAATTTTAGCCAGAACCAGCCATCCAAGTGATATCAAGGAAATACAGAAACTTGATATAGAACCAATTGAACTTGTTGTAGTGAACTTATATCCTTTTAAGGATAAAATTAAGGAAGATCGTTCGCCGGCAGTAGCTACTGAGTTTATTGATATTGGGGGACCGACGATGATAAGAGCCGCAGCTAAAAACTTTGCTCATGTTGGAATCTTAAGCTCTCCCGATCAATACAAAGATTTTATTTATGAACTGAATGAAGGAAACGGAATCTCATTTGAAATGAGAAAATCTTTGGCGAAAGATGCTTTCAATCATACCGCTGATTACGATTCAGCTATTGCTAATTACTTTAACGAACTAATTGCTGAAGAACCTGAAAAGCAGTTTAATATTTCAATTCCTCTTTCTCAGGAGCTCAGATATGGCGAAAATCCGCACCAAAAAGCTGCGGTATATGGGAAACAAAATGAAATAATTGATTGCTTTCACGGAAAGCAACTCAGCTATAATAACTTTATAGATGTAGATGCCGCTTTGAATATAATTTCCTCGTTCAGCAATGATAAGTCTACCTGCGCTATTATAAAGCACACTATACCCTGTGGTGTTGGAATTGGAGAAAATCTAACCGAAGCGTATAAAAAAGCATTCAGTACAGATACTGTTTCACCATTTGGAGGAATTGTTGTTGTTAATAAGGAACTCGATTTGGAAACTGCACAGGCCATTGATGAAATTTTTACCGAGATCATTATAGCTCCGGGATTTTCAAAAGAATCTCTGGAATTACTGACTCAGAAAAAAAACAGACGATTAATCCGGATCAAAAAACAGGTAAGTGAGTTACAATCAAAATCTTTCAGATCAATTTTTGGCGGGCTGTTAACTCAGGATTCAGATCTTGATCCCGTTAATGAAAGTGATTTTAAAGTTGTAACAGAAAGAAAACCAACTAATAATGAAATGAATGACCTGCTTTTTGCATGGAAAGTTGTTCGAAATGTGAAGTCTAATGCCATTGTTTATGCAAAAGAAGGAAGAACATTAGGTATCGGTTCCGGACAAACAAGCCGTGTAGACTCTTCTGAAATTGCCGTTGATAAAGCAAAGAAAGAAGGCTTGGACCTTAAAGATTCTGCAATAGCATCCGACGCTTTTTTCCCTTTTTCTGATGGTATTGAAGCCGCTGCAAAAGCAGGAGCAACATCAGTAATACAACCCGGCGGTAGTATTCGTGATGAAGAGGTTATTGCTAAAGCTAATGAATTTAATATGACCATGATTTTTACAGGAAAGAGGCATTTTAAACATTAAAAATTATATTTCGCATATACACTCTCATTCTCGTATTTTCAAAAAATAACTACCCAGCACTTTTAAACATCTACTATTTTGGCAATGTCAGATAACTACGGAATACCATCCCCTGCTTCCTCAAAAAATAAACAGAAAAAGGGGCTTTTAGATTTTCTATATACCGATATCGCTATTGATCTTGGTACAGCTAATACCCTGATCTATGCTAGAGGCGAAGGAATAGTATTAGACGAGCCAAGTATTGTCGCTCTTAATCAGAATAATATTCCGGTTACTACCGGACATGAAGCGCGACTGATGCATGAAAAAACGCACAGAAATATTCGTACAGTGCGACCTTTAAGAGATGGTGTAATTGCCGATTTTGAAGTTGCTGAGCATATGATCAGAGGAATGATCAAAAAAGTGAAAATGAAGTGGTATTCTTCAACCCGCCAAATGGTTATTTGTGTTCCAAGTGGAATTACTGAAGTTGAAAGAAGGGCTGTAAGAGATAGTGCTGAACATGCAGGAGCCAAAGAAGTATATTTGGTAGATGAGCCAATGGCAGCAGCTATTGGTATCGGGCTGGACGTTCATGAACCTGTTGGAAGTATGATTGTGGATATCGGAGGTGGAACTACTGAAATTGCGGTAATTGCTCTTTCCGGTATTGTTTATGCACAATCTGTTAGACTGGGCGGCGATGAATTGAATGATGACATTATTAATTATTTCAGAAGAAATCATAATCTTTTAATCGGTGAAAGAACCGCTGAAAAAATCAAATGCGAGATAGGTTCTGCTGCTCCTCTGGATGAAGAACTTGAAATGATAACCAAAGGGCGGGATTTAGTGAACGGAGTTCCAAGAACACGACATATCACATCCAAAGATGCCCGGGAAGCTATAGCTGAATCTGTTAATACTATAGTCGAGTCAATTACAAAATCTCTGGAGCAAACACCCCCTGAACTTTCTGCGGACATTCTGGACAGAGGAATCATGCTTACTGGTGGAGGCGCATTGCTTAAAAATCTCGATAAACTCATCATGGAAACTACTGATCTTCCCGTTCATATCGCGGAAGATCCGCTAACAGCAGTAGTAAGAGGTACAGGGGCAATTCTAGAGAATCTTGACTACTACCGTCCTGTTATTTCTTAACACAATTAATGAATGCAATTTAAAACACTTAAAGTTGGTGAAGCTAAAGACTATATAATTACTGCCATTCTTATTTTGCTATCGGTAACCATTGCAGTTAGTAGAAATCAGGGCGGTATACATAATTTACGTCAACTTTCAGCAATTACAGTAAGTGTTTTACAATCTCCTCTCGCCAATATTCGGGTATACAGACAGGCTTTGACAACAAATACCTACTTACAAAGACAAAATATTCTTCTTCAGGATGAATTAAGTAAGTTAAGAGCTATTGAACAAGAGAACATAGAACTTCGGAAAATGCTTTCATTTCAGGATTCAACTGAATTCAAGCTTACTCCAACCCTGATAATTGGTAAAGAACTAAATGGGATTAATAAAAGTCTGACTATAAATTCAGGAAGTTCACAAGATGTTAAAGTGGGAATGCCTTTAGTTACCTCTGATGGATTACTTGGTAAAGTAATTCTCACAACCCCGGAGTACGCTCAGGTTTTGCCTTACAACAACAGTTTGTTCAGAGTAAGCGGTCTTATACAGGAAAACAATGCACCGGGTATTGTTTCATGGAATGGTGAAAGCCTAACTGAAATGGTAGTAGATTTTATTCCTCAAACAATTCCGGTTCAACAAGGATATACTGTGGTAACTTCTGGATTCAGTAATGAGTTGCCACCGGGAATTCCTATTGGTTCTGTAATACGAACGGAAATTGAGGAAGGAAAAGAAACCCAAAGGATATTTTTAAAACCATTTGCTTCATTAGCTCAGGTTTCTCAAGGTTTCATAATTAATTTTAGTCCTGATACTTCCCTCAACAATTTAAACGAGCAATATGAGGATATTTTTGAGTGAGAAATAAGCTTTTAAAACATATTGGAATAGGAATTGTATTTGTTTTATCACAACTACTCATTTTTCAGTACTTAACAATATATGGTACTATTGCTGACCCTGTTTTGGTTTTTGTACTTTGGACTGCCTTAAGATACAAACGCCACGAAGTACTATTCTTTGCCGCAGGGTTAGGTCTCTTTCAGGATGCTTTGTTTGACTCATGGGGACTAAATATGTTTGCGAAAACTATAACCATGTTCCTCATCTACAAAATAGTTTCCAGAAACTCAGAAGTCCGTTTAATTATTTGGCAGGCTTTTGTTTTGATCCTTGGTGCGGCTTTTTTACATAACATTTTCTATCTGGGATTTTCGTCATTTTTAAATATTTATGAATTTTCCTTCTCTCCTATAATTTTATTGGTTGGAAGCAGTTTATATACTGCTTTGATCGGTAGCGTTTTGCACGTTCTTAAAGGAGATGCTAACTAATGAAAAATTCATCTAACAGAGTTCGGATTTCTATACTTGCATTACAAGCAATAATGGTTCTCATTTGTTTAGTTGTTCTGGGAAGAATATTCTATCTGCAGATAATTCAGTATGAAGTTTATGATGAACTAGGTGATCAAAATTCAATCAGACAGGAATATGTAGATGCTGCAAGAGGTTTAATTTATGACAGGCATGGCACACTTTTAGTAGATAATCAGCCTATCTATTCTATAACTATTACTCCTCTTAACTTTGACTCAGAAAACATTCCTTTATTAGCTGAACTTTTAGGAGAGCCGGACAGTTTAGTTACAGATTTAGTAAATGATGCCAGAAGGTATTCCCGGTTCAGAACATCCAAGCTTATAACCGATGTTGATTTCAAAGTTTTTTCGCTCATTCAGGAAAACCTTTGGCAACTACCCGGGATCGGTCATCAGATTGACAGTAAAAGAAATTATCCCGCCCAGCTTACTGCTTCTCATATTTTTGGATATCTGCGTGAGGCGGATGAGGATGATTATAAACAAACTCAGTCTATTCGTTTAGGAGATAAGATCGGCAAAAGTGGCCTTGAGCTATACTATCAGGATAATTTAAAAGGAGATCTTGGGGTAAACTATTTAAAAGTAAACGCGTTAGGTCAATCACTTGGAAAGTTTACTGAAGAGAAAATTGCAAAACCTCCTGTTCAGGGCGACAATCTGATTACAACCATAGATGCGGACCTTCAGGCATTTGCTGAAAAATTAATGAAAGGTAAAAGTGGAGGAATTGTTGCTATGAATCCACATACGGGTGACATTCTCGCCTTAGTTAGCTCACCTGAATACGAAGTAAAGAAATTAGCCGGAAGAATCGATAAAGAATACTGGCAGTTTATAAACTCCGATTCTACCCGCCCTTTATACAACAGAGCAATCTCCAGCAGACAACCTCCCGGTTCTACCTTTAAACCGTTGATGGGTATTATCGGTTTGCATCTTGGTATAGTAACACCTGAAACTGAAATTTATAACAGCGGCTACTATATCAGAGGTCGCCCTTATAAAGATCTTGCCGATCCCGGTCTTTACGATATGGAATCCGCTATTGCTCATTCAAGTAATACTTATTTTTTGAGTGTAATGGATAAAATTGCCACATCAGGACAACTTAACAAATGGAGTAGATTGGCAAAAGATTTTGGTCTCGGTGTTCCTAATCAGATTGACCTTCCTAGTGCTAATAGAGGGATTATTCCTGACAGTAGTTATCTGGACCAAAGATGGGGTAAAAGAAAATGGGGGTTAGGTGATGTATTAATCTTCGGTATTGGTCAGGGTGCCGTTTCTGCCTCTCCCCTTCAGATTGCTCAAATGACAAGCTCTATTGTAAACGGAGGATATAAAATTGAACCACATTTGCTCCGGGCAGTAGAACATGCCGATGGAAGCATTGTACAAAATAAAAGATCCAAAGAAAAAATTGATTGGGTAAAAGATGAATACTTGTCTACGGTAAAAAAAGGAATGAGAAGAAACGTACTGGAAGGCAGTGGTCGCTTTTATGCATCGATACCGGATATAGAAGTCTCAGGTAAAACCGGAACTGCTCAAAATCCATTTGGTTTTTCACACGGTTGGTATACTTCTTTCGCTCCATCAGATAATCCGGAGATTGTAGTAACAGTATTCTTAGAAAACGCTGGATTCGCATCTATTTCCGCTGTTCCCGTTGCTTCTTTAATATTAGAAAAGTATTTGAAAGGCGAAGTTGAGCGGGATTGGTTAGTAAATTATGTTTTGAATTTTGTTCCAAAAGAAGATAACTCAGAAGCTTCAGCATCATTAGATGAATAATTTAAAAAATTTAAACTGGTCAATTATAGGTGCTTGGTTAGTGCTAGCCATAATTGGATTAGTAGCTGTTTACAGCGCAACACAAGGACCTGTTTCTGAATTTTTACCTTCACACATTCAAAATAATTTTGCCAAGCAAATTATTTTCGTATCACTATCATTTATTTTGGTTATTGGGTTTCAGTTTTTCACACCACGAACATATATGCAGTTGTCTTATTTGTTTTATGGCATTGGACTGTTCTTGATGATAGCCACACTTTTTTTTGGTACTGAAATAAATGGCGCAAAAAGCTGGATAAGACTTGGTTTCTTTAACTTGCAAAGTAGCGAAATCATGAAGATAGCTACTATTCTGGCCACTGCTCAATATCTTACAAGCAGAAGGGATATATCAACAGAAAACATAAGATATGCTCTCATTGCCGTAGCGATGATTTTAGTTCCAACTGTTTTAGTTCTTCTACAGAATGATACCGGTACAGCCATTGTGTTCCTGGCATTGATTCCTGTCATTCTTTTCTGGTCAGGTTTACCTTATGGAGTTTCAATCTATATTATCTCGCCAGCGATAATTCTCTATCTTACTGTTTTTGATTGGAAACTTGGTGCCATAGCCACATTGTTAATATCTGTTTTAATTTTCTTAGTTCAGAAAAGAGTTTGGCTGACTGTTACTTCTCTGATAACAGGTATCATTACAGTTGTAGGTGTTAACTTAGCACTAACCAGTATTTTAAAGCCTCATCAAATATCAAGAATAATTGCCTTCACAAACCCCTCGTATGATCCTACCGGGGCTGGCTGGAATGTAATACAGGCTAAAACAGCCATTGGTTCCGGGGGGTTACTCGGCAAGGGTTTTCTGGAAGGAACTCAAACCCAATTAAAATTTTTACCAGCTCAATGGACAGATTTTATCTCCTGTGTTATTGGTGAAGAATTCGGGTTTGTTGGATTAGGACTATTAGTTATTACCTTTCTGTTTTTATTTCTAAAGTTATTACGACTGGCAGGTAATCATAAACATCCTTTTGCTCAACTGGTAACAGTAAGTGTAACCGCTGTCTTCTTTATTCATTTCTTTGTTAATATCGGCAGTGCTACGGCCCTTCTACCTGTAATTGGTATTCCTCTTCCTTTTGTAAGCTACGGGGGTTCTGCTTTTCTTACGAATTCACTTATGCTCGCCATTTGTTTGAACATGGATCTCTACAAAAGAGACTTCAGTATATATCGTTAAACTTTCTGATACTTTTTATCAGTTCCCAGTTTAAATCCTAACCTGTGGTGAGGTGTATATCCGAACTCCTTTAAAGCTTTTTTATGATGCGGTGTTGGGTATCCAACATTAGATTTCCAGTTAAATTCAGGAAACTTCTCATCTAGCTTTTTCATGTATCTGTCTCTGTAGTTTTTTGCCAAAATAGAAGCTGCTCCAATTGAAAGAGATTTATCATCACCTTTGATAATACAAGTATGGGGTATAAGTGAGGTAGTATATTTATTTCCATCAATCAACAAATAATCAGGATTTCCCCCCTCTTCTTCAGCACATTTTTGCATTGTATTAATCGACGCCCATAAAATGTTGAGATCAAATATTTCTTTTATCGAACCTTCCTGAATTGTATAAAAAAGTGCTTTTTCTTTGATCTCTTCCTCTAAAATCAACCTGTTTTTTTCATTAATAGATTTGCTGTCTTTTATACCCTCAATCTTAACTCCCTTTTCAAATATTACCCCGGCAGCCACAACAGGACCACATAAACACCCACGGCCAACTTCATCAAGACCCATAACCCGTTTAAAGCCTTCGCTCCATAATTTTTCTTCGATCTTGGTGCGGCTAGAGTTCATAATAAATATTTAGTAGTTTGAAATAATATGGAACTGTTTAAAGATAAGATGTATTTAAATATTAAAATAGGATATGAATTTTAAATACACACAATGGGATGAGCGTTTCAGAAAAGGAATAAATAATACTCCTTTTGAAACACTCTGGAATCTTTTTCAGGAGTTATTAACTATTTCAAGTGGTGACGTATCTCAGGCATTAAGATGGCTCACAGAATTAGATAAAGAATATCGAATTACAGAGCAATTCGATCAGGACTATTCATTGGGAGACTTTACTGATGATTTAAAAGATCGCGGATATATTGAGCAGGATCATCAAAATCAGATTGTTCTTACTAAAAAATCTGAAAGAAGCCTCAGACAAAAATCGCTAGAGGAAATTTTCAGAAATTTAAAAAAAGGGAGTGTTGGTAATCACAAAACTCAACATACAGGAAAAGGATTAGAGCGACAGCCCGAAACAAGGAAGTGGAATCCCGGAAGTGATATAGGACAAATAGATTCCGTAGGAACCATGCTGAATATGCTCAACCATAGCTCTATCGATAATATTAACCTCCGGGAAGATGATATATCTGTATACGATACCGATCATTATACTTCAGTGTCTACGGTGCTTTTAATTGATATAAGCCATTCAATGATACTTTATGGAGAAGACAGGATTACACCAGCCAAGAAGGTTGCAATGGCTTTATCTGAGTTAATTCTTACAAGCTATGCAAAAGATTCCCTTGATATCATAGTCTTTGGAAATGAAGCTTGGGAAATTTCAATAGAAGATTTACCCTATCTAAAAGTTGGACCTTATCATACGAATACATTACAAGGTCTTGAAAGAGCAAGACATCTTTTACAGAGAAAAAAGTTCTCCAATAAACAGATTTTTATGATTACTGACGGGAAACCATCCTGCATAATAGAGAATGGAAGATTTTATAAAAACAGTTTTGGTTTGGACCGTAAAATTGTAAATAAAGTTCTGGATGAAGCTGTTAAGTGCAGAAGAGAACAAATTCCAATTACGACTTTTATGATTGCCAGTGACCCTTATTTGCAAAGCTTTGTAAGAGAGATGACTGAAGCAAATAAAGGAAAAGCATATTTCTCTTCTTTAGATAATTTGGGAGAATATATATTTGAAGATTATATCCAAAACCGACGAAAGAATGTTAAATAAAAAAAAGCCATTGCTTTTGAACAATGGCTTTCAAACTAATTTTAAAAGAATCGCTTAAATTCCTAGCTCTACCATAACTGCATCAGTTATATTGTATTTTGAACCATATTCCTGAGAAGCATAAAGTATAATAATATCTCCCGAACTTGTAGTAGTATTAAGAACATACGCCAAACCTTTTTGTTCAGCTACAGCACTAATTGCAGCTCCAATTTGGTTTTGTAGCGGTCCTAAAAGTTCGTTTCTTTTATTTTGGATTTCCTGTTGAGCTGTTCTTGTAGCTTCATTCAGGTCATTACTCATTTGCTGCAATTTTTCTTCCTCTGCTGCTTTTGCTGCTGCAGATATAACATCTTTCTTTTGCTCATATACATTAACAGCATTCTGCAGTTCAAGTTCTTTTTGTTCAATTTCTAAAGACTTTCTGTCTGCAAAGTTTTTAAGTCTTTGTTGAACAGCTTTCATTTCCGGCATTCTGTTCAGAACAGCCTGCGGATTTACAAAGCCTATTTTTAGTTCCTGATTTTGCGCATTGGTATTTACTGTTATTAATAACGTGAAGAGTAAGCCAATGGCTATTGAAAACTTCTTTAACATGATTGTATTTTTATGATTGTTTTAATTTTTCCAGTACTAATTCCGTAATATTCATTTGATCGTCTGAAGCATAAAAGATAAACGCTCCTGCATTTACCGATCCTTCATTTAAAACCAAATCCAACCCCAAAGAATCTGCAACAGTTTTTATAGTAGCAAAAACTTTATTCTCTATAGGTTGAAGCAGTGTAATTTGTCTTTGCTGAACCTCGTTTAAACTTTTTTGACGTTCGTCTTCAAAATCCTGATTCTTTTGAATTAACTCCTGCTCTCTTTGTTGTCTCTGCTCAAGTGTTAGTACATCCTTGGCAGCACTATAGTCATCAAATTCCTTTTGCAATTCCACAGCCTTAATCGCCAGTAGAGAGTCTTTACGCTGCAAAAGTTGTCCGATTTCATTGTCAATGGCCTGTACTTCAGGTAATTGCGACAATATAACTTCCGGATTTGTATACCCTATCTTAAGTTGAGCTTGTGTTTCAAAACTTATAAACAGTAAGAATAAAGCTATGAATGCTATTTTTTTCATTTATTTTTCTAAAAGTATTTTGAATTATTGTTCTATTTCAATTCCAAGTTCCAATAAAACTTGTTCATTTAAATTCCATTCGCCTCTGGCATACACCATATAAATATCTCCAGATCTGTCAAAAACAAAATCTAACCCATTTCTTTGTGCAACATTTCGAACAGCGGCAAAAACCTGTCTTTGAATAGGTTCGAGTAACTCTTTCTGTTTTTGAAAATACTCGCCATTTGGTCCGAATTTTTGTGCCGTGAAATTCTCTAACTGTCGTTTCTTAGTATTTATTTCCTGCAGTTTTTCTTTTTTTATCTCTTCGGTATATAAGATTTCTTTAGCAGAATAGTCTTCTTCAAGATTTTCTATCTCAAGCCGGAGTTGCTGAATTTCGTTTTTCCAACCGTCGCTAAGAATTTTAAGTCTTTGTTCTATTCCTGTATACTCAGGAATTTTTGAAAGCACAAAATCAGACTCATAGTAACCAATTTTCTGATCCTGAGCATTGATAGATCCTGCAGATAAAAAAATTGCTGCTGATAAAAAGATATGTTTTAAAGCTTTTTTCATTAGAAAGGGGCTCCGATATTAAACAAGAACTCCCAGTTACCTGCTTCAACAGCGGGTCTGGTTCCTGAAACTCCGTCAAATCTGTATCCATAACTTAAGTCAACCAAACCAAGTATAGGAAGAAACAATCTGACCCCTACACCTGCTGATCTTTTAAGTTCAAAAGGATCGTATTCTGAAAAATTCAAATAGGAATTACCTGCATCAACAAAAGTATACGGTATCAATTGCAATTGTTCGTTTTGAACTGCGGGGTAACGCATTTCCAGCGTAAACTTATTGAACAAGCGACCACCAACCTGAACTCCATCTACAAATGGAGCTATACTCTGTCCAATTCCTCCGGGATAACCCCTCATATCTATATTATCATATAAAAAACTCTGTCTCTGCTGTAGTTGAGTACCCCCTACTAGAAATCTCTGAAAATCACTTCTATTTGAAACAGTAAAGTAACCAATATAACCAAAATTAGCTGTGCTTGTAAGAATTAGCTTATTGGTAAGAGGAAAATGACTCTGATAACCCGTTTTGATTTTGTAGTAGTCGGAAAAACCAGCGATTGGTAATGCAATCTCACCAGACAGGCTGATTTTGGAGCCTATATTTGGAGAAATTGGGTTGTCTAAAGAATTCCTTTCAAGTAATTGTTCGATGGTGATCGAATTAGATATCCCTGCTTGCTGAAAGCTGGTAGTCTGATTTACATCATACAATTGATATCCTAAAGTAGTTCGAGTTGAAAAATAATCATCTGGCCATTTAAGTCGCTTACCTACAGAAATACTTCCGGTAAAAAGTTCACTTTTTCCAGTACTGAAACCGGTATTATTAATAAGATTATAAGACAGGTTAACTCCCAACGACGTTGGTTTTCCGTTGAGCCAAGGTTCTACAAAATTGATAGAATAACTTTGATATCCCTGACCTGTAACCTGCACTCCTAACGATAATTTCTGACCATCCCCTGAAGGAATTGGCGCCCAGCCACCTTTTTCAAATGCCCTTTTGATAGAAAAATTATTAAAGTTGACTCTGGCAGAAATAATAGCTCCAATTGTTTGCCCACCGTAGCCACCTGAAAACTCAAAATTATCAGTTGAAACGGATTCGTCTAACCTGTAATTGATATCTACAGTTTTGTTATTTCTATCCGGTAAAACATCAGGCTGCAAATTCTGGGCGTCAAAATAACCCAAAGTTCCTACTTCCCTAATAGTTCTGATAATAGCCTCTCTGCTATACTTATTTCCCGGAACTGTTCTCAATGTTCTTCTTACTACATCATCATGTGTTTTTGTGTTTCCGGAAAAAGAAACTTCATTAATTGTGGCGATTTCATCTTCATAAATATCAATGTGTATGTCTAAAGAATCCGTAGCAACTTTATCTATAGTAGGAATAGCCTGAAAAAATAAATACCCGATATTTTGGTAAAGTGATGTAACGTCGGTACTGTTTTTATTGATGGTTAGGTTAGCTTTAAATTTTTCTTGGTCGAAAACTTCCCCTTCTTGAAATTCAAGAGCATTAGTCAATTGTTCATCCGTATAAACGGTATTTCCATCCCATGTAATATTTCTGACTTTATATTGGGGACCTTCTTCCAGTGTGATCGTAACACCTACACCATCTAAATCTTTAACATAGTTATATATAAAAACTGAATCCTCCACCATTCTTACATCTGCATATCCGTTTTTTCTGTAGTAAGCTAATACATTGTCCACGCCTTCTTCAAAATCATCCTGCTTATAAACCTTTTTTGAAAGAATTTTCCACCATTTATCTTCTTTAAGTGGTTTCATTTTTTTTGTAAGCTTTCTGTCTGAAAAAGCCTCATTGCCTTCAAATTTAATGTCCTTGATCTCTAATCTTACTCCAGCGTCAACATCGAAAATCAATCTCCCTCTGTTCTCAAGGTTCTCAGCCATTTCAATTTTGGCATCAACTTTTGTATACCAGTACCCTTTGTCCTTATAAAATCTGTGTATTGTATTTTTAGCTTTAGCAATAACTGCATCAGTTATTGCAACACCAGGCGTTATTATAATTAAATCTTTAAGATCTCTTCTTTGAGACCTTTTTATACCTTCTATCTTATATTCAATTAAACGGGGTTTTTCAGTTACTTTTATTATAAGACTGATTTCCGATAAACTTATCTCTTCTATAAGCACTTCTACATCTGCAAATAACCCTGCCCTGAATAGTCTTTTTATAGCGTCGGGAATATCATCTCCGGGATATGTAATTTGTCTACCTACAGTTAAAGAACTGGCGTTAATTATAAATTGTTCTCTTGTACTTTCATTTCCATCAACCTTAATGGATTTAATCGTGTACTCCTGAGGTGTATTCTGAGTTGGATCTGTAATTTCAAAAGTATCTTGTGAACTTAATTCACTTATAAATGTCCCTATAATTAATACACAAATTGTGGCAATAAATATTCTATTCAACAAACTATATGATTCTTTTTTAAGGTTCACTTATTCTTATTTTTTAACAAACGGGCTGCCAACCCTTTTTCGTCTTCAGATTCTTTAACTTTTCCAAATCTTCGATCACGACTTTGGTATGAATCAATTGCTTTATATAATTCTTCCCTTCTGAAATCAGGCCAAAACTGCTCTGTTATATATAACTCAGAGTAAGCAAGTTGCCACAAAAGAAAATTACTGATTCTGTACTCACCACTTGTTCTTATGATAAGATCAGGATCAGGAACTTCTGCTGTTGACAGATGATCCGCAATCATTTGATCATTTATTAAAGTAGGATCAAGCCTGCCTTCTTTAACATGTGTAGCTATTTTTTTTACAGCTTCTGTAATATCCCATCTTCCAGAGTAACTTAAAGCTAAACATAATTGAAGACGATCATTTTCTTCTGTTAGTTCTATAGCCTCTTTCAGCTGTTTTTTACAATCCTCGGGGAAACGGTCGGTTTGCCCTATGGTTACTAACCTGATATTATTCTCATGCAAATTATCCGCTTCCTTTCTCAATGAAGAAACGAGTAATCTCATTAACCCTCTGACTTCTGCGGAGGGCCTGCCCCAATTCTCGGTTGAAAAAGCATATAAAGTCAGATACTTAACACCCAGTTGAGCACAGGATTCTGTTATATCCCTAACAGAATCTACACCCACTTTATGCCCATGAAGGCGTATACTGCCTTTACTACGTGCCCATCTGCCATTGCCATCCATTATTATAGCAATATGTTCAGGAATTTCTCCGGACTTCTTAAGTTCCAGTTGTTTTTCCTGATCTGCTTTGGTCTGTTCAGTATTTGTTAGCGTAAGTTTTTTCAAAAATTATAGCTGATTTTCAAGCCTTAAAAAATAGGCTAATAATCACCATATATCAAGGAAAGAAACACTTTCAATTATTTAATTTTTGTTGCAGAGATATCATTTCTAAAACAGCCAACGCAGCTTCTCCGCCTTTGTTTCCTTTATCTCCCACTCTTTCCAAAGCTTGTTTAACATCATCTGTAGTTAGCACACCAAAAGCTATCGGTTTTTTAAAGTTGAGATTAAGATCTGTAATTCCTCTTGTAACTGCATCACAGACATATTCAAAATGAGGAGTTCCTCCTCTTATTACTACTCCAAGAGCTATAATACCATCAACAGGCTTACTATCTAATACACTTTGAACAGCTAAAGGAAGTTCAAAAGAACCTGGACAGCGAGCTACTATAATATTTTCCTCTTTTATGCCATTTCCTTTAAGAACTTTTAAAGCTCCGTCAAGCATCCTTTCTGTAATGGAAGAGTTCCATCTTGAAACAACAATTCCTATTCTGGCATTATTCGGTTTGGTATTTCCTTCTATATATGTAATGCTCATGCTATTCTTTTACTAAAATCGTTTTTTTTCTTTGGTCGGTCATTCTTTTAATTGATACAACATTTTTTTGAGATATGGCAACAATTCCTACATTTGAATGGCCTGTTTCAAAATTCCCGTGGTAATCACTCCCACCTGTTTTTAACAGAGATTTTTTATCACATAAGTTTGAATAAAATTTCTGTTTCGTAAAATTATGACTCGGATGAATACATTCCAACCCATCAATACCCATATTTATAAATTCTTCTATTTCTTTTTCTGAGTATAACCTTCCCGGATGCGCTAATATAGCTGCTCCACCTACATTTTTTATCATTTGTATTGCTTCATCAGAGGAGGGGTAACTGTTTTCAATTTCTCCTAATTTCGTATTGCTAAGATAGAGCTCAAAAGCTTCATTAAAGCTCGACACATATCCTTTTTCTATAAGTATTTTTGCTATATGGGGTCTCCCCAGATTTCCGCCTGCAGCTTCAGCCCAAACTTCATTATAATCAATATCAATTTTACGATTGTTTAGTGTATTTATGATGCTTTTTATCCGGGTTATTCTTTTGTTCTTTTGTTTCTTCAAAAAAGAATCAAAATAGTGCGTATCTGTTTCAAAATAATACGCCAAAATATGTACTTCCTTTCCGTTAAAAGCTGTTGTTACCTCAACTCCAGGTATAAGTTCTATATCCGATTGATCGGCTAACGGTTTAGCCAGTTTATAACCTTCGAAAGTATCATGATCAGTTATTGAAACCGCACTTAATTTTTTTGATACTGCCAATTTAATTACTTCTTCAGGAGTTAGTTGCCCATCCGAACATGTAGTATGGATATGAAGATCTGCTTTCTGAGGCATCAGTTTTTGCCTGTTAATAAAGACTCTATCTGACCGGGATTACTAATCAGATAAATAGCTGATTCAAGTTGTTCATCTCTGGAAAGGGAAGCCTCTGTTCTTGCAGTTTGCCCGCCACTTCGTGCTTTTAGTTCCAGCCAGATCATTTTCTCAATAAAGTCTTTACTCCTGTTCAATTCCTGCTCTTTTTGAATTTCAATGAGTTTTCTCAGTTCGTTGATTTGCAATTCTGCTGCATCAAATTCTGAAAGATCTTTTTGAATTACATTTAAGTAATCTTCTGTCTCGTTAGAGAAATTGAAGTCTATTTCGTCCAGATAACTTTTAAAACTTTCAAATAAGCCTTCCGGGATATCTTCAAAACTGCTTTCTTCGTTCTTAGCGTAATATTCAGTAGTAAAATCAAAAATTGCACCTTTTTGAAGCAGAGATATTTCAATCAGGCTTGGCTCTTCTATTTTTACAATTACATCAGGTTCAATTCCTCTGCCTTCGTTTACAATCCGTCCGTTTTTTGTTTTATAAACTGTTGAGGATGACTCTTTTTTAACAATACCGGAATTCCTGCCTTCATGAGTGTAATCAATAGATTGTATGCTCCTCCCGCTGGGAATATAATACCGGGCTATTGTTACTTTTAAGGAAGTATTGTAAGGAAGAGGTTTTACAATTTGAACTAATCCTTTACCAAAACTTTGCTCTCCCAAAATAACAGCTCTGTCTAAATCCTGAAGAGCTCCCGAGACTACCTCTGATGCACTTGCACTTCCTCCATTTACTAAAACAACAACCGGCTCGTTAAAGAAGACAGGTTCTTCGGTAGAAAATGTTTGATTATACTCAGATATTCTGCCTCGGTTTTCAACTACCATCAAACCGGGTTCTACAAACTTGTCTATTATAGAAACTGCTTCCTGAAGAATGCCGCCGGGATTGTCTCTAAGATCCAGCACCAATCCTTTAAGCTTTGCCTGCTCCTTAAGTTCAAGAATAGAGGTTCGTATCTCATCAGCAGATCTCAAGCCAAACTGGCTTAATTTTATGTAACCAATATCTTTTGAATCTCCGATTAGCGTTGTATGAGAAACATTCTTGACCTCGATCCTTTCCCTTGTTAGTTCAAAATCAAGAGTTTGAGCAACCCCAAACCGTTTAATTGAAATGGTAACTTCTGATCCAACCTCTCCAATGGTTAACATCTGAACTTCTTCAGGTTGTAGGTTCTCTGTTGAAATTCCATCAATAGCTATGATTTCGTCTCCGGCTTTTAAACCACTCCTTTCTGCAGGTCCTCCCTCGTTTGGAGCAACAATTACCACTTTCCCGTCTCTGTACCCCGCTTCTATACCTATTCCGGCATAGTTTCCGCGGGATAATATTTCTGCTTGTTCATTCTGAGATTCATTATAGATAACAGTATAAGGATCCAGAGTTTCAAGCATGGCATCTAAACCTATTCTCATTAGCTTTTCGGGATCAACACGGTCAACATAATCCAAAGCAACATTTTCATATGTTTTGCTAAAAATGGAAAAGTTTTTCTTTATCAGAAAATAGATATCCGTTTGCTGAGCATTAACATTTTGACCAGAAATGTTAAAACATATCAGTAATACGCTAATGCCAAGTATCTTTTTCATAACTGTTATTTACCTATTTTCAACACCTGTCCGACAACTATTGTTGAGCCTGAAATCCCGTTTAAACTTCTTAATGAAGAAACACTCACTCCAAAACTTTCTGCTATTTCACCTAAAGTATCATTTTTTCTTACGGTATAGGTTCTGTAACCGTTTGATGAAACTGTAGCAGAAGCCAGTAAAATATTTTCCCCTCTTCTTTGTTTTCTTTCCAGTTCCTGTTTTTCACTGTAACTCATCGAGTTAACTTTTGAATAATGATCTCTGTTTTTCGAAGGTACATATACTGTTAAATTCTGCCCTACACGAATTGTGTTTCCGATTCCATTCCATGCTCTGATCTCAAATGCCCTTACATCATACCATTCTGCAATATGGCCGACAGTATCTCCTGTCTTTACTTTGTAAGTTAGCTTAGAAGAGTTAGAAGGTGCACCAGAACGGCTTGAAGTGGATCGTGACCTGCTTGTATTTGTGATATTTGTAGGGCGATTAGCAGAAATTTTACCTGCGCTACCGGCGGGTAACGGAATCACTAGTTTTTGTCCGGGATGAATAACATTTGAAAGGTTTTCATTGCTTGCATAAATACCACGAACCGTTGTTCCGTATTTTTGTGCAATTAATCCAATAGATTCTCCTCTTCTTACAGTATGCACTGTCATATCCTGGGCACGATTATCTTTCGGAATTTCTTTATATGCAATCAGGAACTCTTCCTTTTTTCCTGTTGGTATTTTAAGTGGGTATTTGTTTCCGGGAGGTGTGGCCCATCGTAAAAGTTCGGGGTTAAAATCTTTCAATTCATCTACTGAGATACCCGTTGCTTGGGCAAGGGCATCTAAAGGCATTAATCCATCCACTTCAACAACATCATAGCTGTACGGCTCACCTTCATATTTTCTTTGAAATCCGAATTCCTCAGGATTTAATCCAATCATGGCTGTGGCAATAAAGCCCGGAACATACCCTCTGGTTTCTCTTGGTAAATAAGGATATGCTTCCCAGTAGTTTTTTTCTCCCCCTGCCCTTCTAATAGCACGATTTAAACCTCTGGGGCTGATGTTATAGTTTGCCATTGCTAGATGCCAGTCTCCCCATATTCCATAAAGATCTTTTAAATGACGAGCTGCAGCACGTGTTGCTTTTTCAGGGTCTCTTCTTTCGTCAATCCACCAGTTAACTTCCAAACCATAAACCCGACCGGTTGCTGCAATGAACTGCCACATTCCAACAGCAGCTGCCCAGCTCCTTGCTTTAGGATTCAAACCACTTTCAATAAAAGCTAAATAAGCGAGTTCAGAAGGCACCTTTTCTTCTTTGAAAATCTTCTGGATCATGGGCATATAGGTTTCAGAACGCTGTAACCAAAGTTCCATAACTTCAGGTCTCTTAAGTGTGTAGTAGACTAAACTGTTGGTCACATATCTGTTTTGAATAAGTGGAACATCCGTTTTTGTCAGCATCACATCTTTCGGGAAATCGAAATCTTCATTCAGATAAGCATCGTCGTCTGCAAACAGTTCTTCCTGAATCGCAAATATTTCCCCCTGAGGCTCATTAGCTGATTCTGAAATCCCATAAAATTCTCTGTATTCAGTAACTACAGCTCTCGATAACTCAATGAAACGACGATCAGATCTCAATTCCGGGTAATCGTCCAATAACGCCTGAGACGCGTTCACGGCATCATTGATATGTGTCTCTGCTTCGAGCGGATTTTCATCAAGCTGAGACTCAAGGCTAAGAACATGCAACTGATAGATATCGGTTATTCTTCTTAATATATCTTTTTGGAAAGAATCCAGTTCTAAGGTTACAGGATTCGGTTCCTCTTCAACTTCAATAATCTTATTTTGTAAAGGATTGGGAACCGACAAAAGACGCAGTGGCATCTTTTCGGTCTTAATTATTGTAGAATCTTGTCCAAAAACAGTAGCAGAGCTTAGAAAGAGTGCTCCGCATAAACTCATCTTTAAAATCTTATGCATACTCGTCTGTAGTTTTAATCTTACTAAAAGTACTAAATTAAAGCCTTAATAATTGAAAAAAGGCATTTTTATCCCCACCTACCAACACCGGAAAAGTGAGGTTATTGTTTAACAGAATTAGATTTACTTATTTTTTTCTCTTGTCCTGTCCAACCCTGAACAACAGGCCATCTTCTTCCTGATCCAAAAGCCTTTGCCGACAGTTTTAAACCGGGTGCAGATTGATATCTTTTGTGTTCGTTGATGTCGACCAGTTTTAGAATCCGGTCAACTACTTCTTCATCAAATCCTTTTGACATGATCTCTTCTCGGGAAAGCTGATGCTCCAGATAGTATTCCAAAAAGGCATCCAAAGTTCCGTAATCCGGTAGAGAATCTGAATCTTTTTGATCAGGACGTAATTCAGCACTAGGTTCTTTCTCAATAATCGAATTAGGGATCACTTCTTTTCCGTAATAGCTCTCGTTTAACCATCTGCTCATTTCATACACTTCTGTTTTATACAAATCAGAAATAATGCCCAGACCTCCCGCCATATCTCCGTACAACGTACAATACCCAACCGCCGTTTCTGATTTATTTCCGGTGTTTAACAACATGTATCCGAATTTGTTCGCCAATGCCATCAGTAAATCACCGCGTGTTCTGCTTTGCAGGTTTTCTTCGGCTACATTAAACTCTGTGCCTTCAAATACAGGTTCCAACTGATCCAGATAAGAATCATAAATGGGTTTTATGGTAATTTCATGTAATTTTATTCCCAGATTATCTGCCAGCGTTTTCGAATCTGTGACACTGCCTTTGGATGAGAATTCCGAAGGCATAGTTACTGCAATTACATTTTCAGTGCCCAGAGCTTCTTTGGCGATAGTTGCTACCAGGGCCGAATCAATTCCTCCACTCAATCCCAGAATGACTTTCTTGGCTGCTTTGGATTTCTGGAGGTAGTCTCTCGTACCCAAAACCAAACCGTTAAACATACTTTCAATTCTTTCGGGAACATCCAGTCTGCTTGAGGTATTTCCAAGGGCTTCCACTTCTTTTGATTCCGGGTTGAAAGCGACATCAATATGTGTGTTCGCAAATCTTTTGGCTCTGCTTTTTATTTCGCCGTTTTTGTTGAGAGCTAAAGAATCTCCGTCAAAAATAAGTTCTGTGTTTGCCCCAACCTGATTCACATAAAATAATGGAAGATTCAATTCATCGGCATGTTTCTGAAGCATTCCCACTCTGCTGATGGGCTTGGTTTTGGTAAACGGAGAAGCTGAGACATTGATGATTGCCTGAACACCTTTTTTTGCAAGTTCTTCCGCAGGATTTACTTTATAAGTATGGTAATTGATTTCGTTATCGTTGAACCAGATGTCTTCACAAACCGTGATCCCGAAAGGAATACCATTTATCTCTATAGGTTCAAATTCATTTCCCGGCTCAAAATACCGCAGATCATCAAATACATCATAGGTTGGTAACAGTGCCTTATGAACTCTGCCAATTTCCTTCCCATTTTTAGCTACGATTGCTGAGTTGAAAACCTTTCTTCCTAACCCGTTATTCTTTGTAATTGACCCAAATATTAATGCCAATCCTTCTGATGAAGCTATTATCTCATTATTGATCTCATAGCACATTTCTCTGAATATTTCCCGTTCCAACAAGTCCATAGGCGGGTATCCACAAACAATGAGTTCGGGCAGTACCAAAAGATCTATATCATCTTCCCTGGCTTTTACGATGGAATCCAGTATCAGAGTTTTGTTGCCGGAAAGGTCACCAATAGTGGGATTAAGTTGTGCTAAGCGTATGTTCACGTTCTGTAGATTTGATTACCCTCAAAGATACAGTGATTCATGGAATAATGAAGATAGAATGTTGGTTTTTGAGGGGGATTGATTTGGGCTTTATAAACTTATTCCTTAAGACTCTTCATTGCTAGTAGAGCCCAAACCAGTATCAAGCAGCAGAGCTACGTAATGAGCGGAAAACGTACATAATTACTGTAGAGATACTACGTGCCCTTAACTTTTTCCTTTTAATGATGTTAGATTGCAACTTTACTCTTTAATTGAATTGGAAAGACCTTTTATAGTTAGAATTATCATACTTCTCATCATTGTATGATTATCTTTTTGTTCCAAAAATTTTTCTAATTCTTTCACTAGATCTTTAGAAATTTTCGGCCTCTCTCTTTCAAGGTAACTACCCAACTTTGATAAGGCTAATGAGTTATCAGGAGTGGTATCGAATTCTAATTCGTGAGTAAACATTGCTTTTATAAATTCTTCAAACGTAAGCTTCTCTTTTGCATACAAGTTTTTAACTCTCACTAACATTTCCTGATCTTCAATTTGATTTGTTAGATATTTTTCAAGTCTGTTGTCAAGAGAATCGGGAGTCGATTGTGCGATAGAACTTGAAGTGAACAAAAATAATAAAACGTAAAAAGAGATAGATGTTTTCACGGGAAATTTAATTTACTGTTATTGCCACCTAAGATAATATTACCCGAGCAAATACAATTAAAGTTGTTCGCATAAAATCACCCAATTAAGATAATTTTAAATCGCAAAGAAACAAGAACTTTCTTACCGTGGCGGAATAAAACTACTAAACCAAAAAAACACTCCTTACGAATCCTCGAATACTTCGATCTGCTTATGAATGGTAGCAGTGATCTCATCAACTTCAAAGGGCTTTTGCAGGTAACTGCGAATCATTCCGGATTCAAGTGCTTCTTCAATTTCCGGTATTTTGTGATACCCTGAAAGAATCAGATAGGGACACTTTTTGTAAAATTCTTTCGCTTGTCTTATGAACTCAAGTCCGTTCATACCGGGCATTTTCATATCGGAAATTACCAAGTCGAAAGAATGATCTTCTCTGAGTATTTCCAATCCTTTTAAAGGACTTTTTGCGGTAACAATTTCGAAATTCGGTGCTAATAAATTCTCGAACAAAAACAGGTTCATTACTTCATCATCTACATAAAGTATCTTCTTAAGGTCTGACATCTAGTCTCTTAAATTATCTTTTTTAAGCTTAATTCTAACGGTAGTTCCTTTATCGACGGTTGAATCAATTTCTATATCGCCATTTAGTTCTTTTATGATATTATATACTATTGAAAGCCCTAAACCGGTTCCTTTTCCCTGTTCTTTGGTTGTAAAAAAGGGATCAAAGATTTTTTTCCGTACTTCTTCAGTAATACCAATACCCGAATCTTCTATGGAAATAACTACTTCATCATCAATTTCCCGGGTTGAAAGGGCTATCTCTCCTTTTCCCTTAATGGCATGTATGGAATTTGTAATTAAATTTGAGAATATCTGATATAATTTCCCTTCATTTCCTACAACATACGTCTCTGTAGATTCGTAGTTCCTGATCACTTTTATCCGCCCCTTTAGTTCATGCTCTAGAATAATCAATGTTTCATCAAGAATTTTATTGATGTGAACAGTACTGTCTGACTTCTCGGACGTACTGCTAAAAGAACCTAAACTTCTGGTGATATTCAGGATTTTCTCCACTCCAAGATCAATACCACTTAATACGGTTTCAAAAGTTTCTTTGTCTTCAATAACAGCAGAATTACCCTCTTGCTTAACTATTTGCCTTATAATGTCTTTTCCGGCTTTTATATAGTTTAACGGATTATTGATCTCATGAGCAACTCCTGCAGTTAATACACCCAGCGCAGCCATTTTTTCAGTCTGTACCAGTTTTATATGAGCTTGCTCAAGATTACGGTAAGCTTCTTTTAGATTTCTGTTCTGCATATCAATCTCTTCGGTTCTCCTGTTCACCAATCTTTTTAGTGTTGCTCTTTGTTTGATCAGAAACATCACTCTTATTCTGTATACCGAATAAGAAGCAGCAATCAGAAATAACAAAACTAAAACCACAAACCATGGGGTCTGATAAAATGGTTGCTGAATAGTAAATTCTACAGAATACGGAGAACTCCAGGGACCCGATTCAACTTTTCCTTGCACAAGCAGAGTATATTTTCCGGAATTAAGATTCGTATACCGAACAGGACTTACTGAAATATCCGAAGAACTGTTCCAGTCTTTATCAAATCCTTCCAGTTTATACCTGAAGGTCATCTCTTCTTCATTGAAAAATGAAATGGTTCTGAACTTTAGTTCAATGCTATTCTCACTATAACTTATTGTCTTCTCGTCATCGTTAGTCAGTGCGCTTCCTTCCAGGGTTTTGAACTCTTTTAGTTCAATATTTGGAATATACACTGTATTGTTTTGCTCCACTTGATCTAATACTGAAACGCCCGAATCTGTACCAATCCAGATATCTCCTTTTGAATCTTCTATCAGAGCATTCCTGTTGATTTCATTACCGATGAGACCATTTCCCTTATTATATTGGATGGTTTCATTCCCATCAGTTTTAAAAATTCCGTCGTTTGTACCTATCCATAAATTATTTTTGGAATCAGTCATTATTGAGAAAGTTGGAATCCTTTCAAGATCAGCAAAGTTATATTTCACTATTTTGTTGTCTTCTAAAAGGCCCAAACCTGCTTCAGTTGCTACTAAATAATTATTGTTCCAAACTTCGATGTCATAAGTGCTGTTCAGAGATTGCTCATCAGTAACATAATTTTGAGTATGTTTACCGTCAGTAATATATACACCCCGATATGAAAGAACCGCAAGCTTCCCTTCCGGAAGCGGAACTATATTTCTGATTCCATCAAAATCTCCAAAATGCTCTAACTGCTGATCTTTAAATTTATACAGAGTGTTGAAGTCCGCTACAATCAATTCACCTTTAAATAGAGATAACGAAGTAACTGCATTATTCAGAACCCCTGAATCATAATTTCTGATCTCCCCGTTTTTTATACTTATCAATCCTCCGCTCGATAATGCCAGAAAGATTCGTCCATCATTTGTTTGCTCCATATCAAGAATTCTGGTAACAAAATCGGGGTATCGATCTCTCAAATCTATTGAACTAATCCCTGTATTTTCATAAAAATTCAAAGCTCTTGGGTTAGCAAGAACAATACGACCATCATCAGATTCCAGTATACTACTTACTTCATCTTCAACCAGATTCGTATTGCTGTTAAAATTTCTGAACCTCAACAAATTAAACTTGAATAATCCTCTGTTGTCGCCTACCCAATAATTATTCTCGGCATCAACAAAGATCTGATTACTTAACACATTTTGCTGTCTGGCTAAAACTTTAAGGGGCTTCCATCTGCCTGTTTCTTCATCTAAAACTGATGCAAGACTAAAACTACTATAATATATCTTTCCCCTATCATCTATTTCTAAACTATACTTTTTAAAATTTGATTCTGAAAAAATCCCCAATTCATCTGATATGAGTGTGTAGTTATCTCCGGTTATTTTGCTTATCCAGTTTAAACCCAACAAATAAAAAGAATTACTGTGCTTATTGATCGTCAGAATATTCCTGTCCTCTAAAGCGAACTCATTAAGTTCACTGTAAGCAACTTTCCCTTCTTTTAATTCAAATATCCCTTCTTCTGTTGTTATATAAAGGTTTCCATTTATATTTACCAGATTGTTAATAAGAGCTTCTTTTCCACCAACCGAAAGTTCTGAAGTTTCCCAAGCAGAACGATCATCGTTTAAGCGATAAAGTTGATTTTTTAATCCAAGAAATACTTCACCGTTTACTGTTCTGAATGAAAACGAGGCTCTGCCATCCGGCCAGGAATCCGGAGTTTTAACCTGAGCCCATTTATTATTGTAATAAAACTGGATGGTAAAACTTTCTTTGTTATACCCTGCTACCCATATTCGTCCGGCACTGTCGTTTTGGATGTACGAATGTTCAGTAAACGGCAGCCCCAAAGAATCAGGGAATAAATACCACTCTGAGGCGTCGTAGGTTGTCACTCCTCTTGAAGTTATAAACCACATAACCATATTATCCGCTTGTGCAATAGAATACACAGAGTTAGATGGCATACCTTCTGTAGTCGAATATGTTTTAGCAGGATAGAACTGGCCATGAATTGAATTAGGAATCAACCAGAAAACAAATGCTGCTAAGAAAAAAAAGCGGACTAGCACGTCTTATATTATTGAGAATTAAGTATTCTAAGATACAGCGATTTCAAACTAATGGCGACGTACTTTCGGAATCTTTACAGGAATTTTTAAGTCAGCAATAAATTAGTATTTAAACCGCCTCCATATACAATTTCCAAGAATTACTACTGCCCCAATCAAAGTGATAACCCCACCAATTTTTTCATAATTACTGAATGATACTGATCCAACGATTATTAGTATCAGCCCTATCCACTTACTTCTCTTTCCATCTTCTTCCATCTTTATCACTTGCTCTTCATCCATAATTCCCCCCTATCTTAATTGTGTAATTTATTCAGGAATTTTAAAACCGCAGTCCAATATTCCGCTGCCCCTTTCTGACCTTCCCGGATTCATCGAAGAAAATCTTAGATTCCGACTCTCCCATACCTTCAAAATTATAGAAAACTATAGCTTCACCCTGACTTGATTCTTTAATTTCCAGCTTTATAAGTTTTGGGAAATTGTTTACGATGTTTGTCAATATAGCAGGAGTGTTTTGAGCAGGTATAGGACCAAACTTTAATTCCGGACTTACGTAACACTCAAGTGCTTCCAGGTTTTTATTTTCGAAACTCATTTCAAGAGCCTGAATCTGTTTGCTGTACTCCGATGTTTGGGCATGTAATGGTGAGATGAAAGCAAACATCACAAAGAAAAGAGGAACAAACTTTTTAGCTTTCTCAAGCTCTTTCTCTGACCTTTTCTTTCTCAATACACCTATTCCAAGTAATAAGTACCCTATTGATTGAAATATTTGAATAACAGTACCCCATTCAGATTTTGCTACATCAGAATTTAATCCTATAAAGCCGAGTACTACTAATAACAAACCACCAATGATTACATAATTATAATTGATTCTAATTTCCATGACTAAACTAATTCTATTGAAAAATTCTGTTGTTTACTCAGTTAGTCGAACCGAAAATGAAAGAATTACAGCAATGTGAAATTATTTTTTGACAAGCTTGACACCATATAGATTCAACATCATAAATATGAAGATTAAACCTATTACAGAAGCAATTATATCATTAAAGTCATAGATATTTTCCCCGCCCAGATTATGGATTTTCATTTCCTGAGTTATTACGAATAATGCTGAAAAGAGCGTTGCAATCAAATATATAGCTCGGTCTTTTAGGGGTATTGTCCATCTAAAGCCTTTGGACTTACTAAGCATTAAAAGTGAAGAAACTGTGAAAACCCCGATATATGCTTCCACAAAATTTGGAAAGGAATTTGAAATTATTTTCAGCATCTCAAATCCTTCCTGTTCTCTTATCCAGGGTCTGAACCAGAGCTTAAGAATGAAAAATAACCCGAAATTTATCCAGTAAAAGATCCACGTAAGTCCTTGTATTCTTAATTTTTTAAAAGAAACCGATTCTTCAGAAAAGCCAAGGCCTACGCTGTTCATAATTCCAGTTCTTTTCGATATTGCTTAAGCTGGTCTAAATCATTACCAAATCTTTTCTGCATTGCATATTTATTGGTAAAATAGCTGAATGTTAATCCTGCGGCATAAATCAAAATTATGAACAAAATCCTGATGTCAAACTGAAAAATTTCTTCTTTGTAAAAGAATACATATCCAATAAAAGCGAAAATAAGAGGGCTTACAATCAAGTCGGAGTATGTTCCTAAATTCATTGCTCCTTGAATGATCTTAATTACATGCTGAATGGTTTCCTTAATCGGTAAAGAGGAGCGCTCAAAGTCAGTAATCCGAATATGATTAAAAAAGTTAAAAACTGAGATTATCCCTAATGAAATTCCCAGAACGGAATACAAAACTGCCATATGAGTTCGGCTCATAAACTTGTCTAACATCAGGCTTTCGCTTAATGATTCAGTTAATCCGAAAAACACAGTACATAAACAAATTATACTGCTGATTCCTGTAACAGCCACTTTAATTTTTAAAGTTCGTTTTACATCGGCAATAGTACTTTGAGATTTTAGAGTGATTACGCCCCGTACCTCATCTGCATCTACTCTTTGAGAAGAAACTTCTTTCTCAGTTTCTTCTTTCCATAAAACTTTTAGTTCTTCAAGTTCCATATCAACCGGGATTAAGAGTTTCTTTTAGTTTGTTTCTGATTCGGGTCATTTTTACCCGAACATGATTTTGGGTAATCCCCATGATGTCTGCAATTTCTTCATTTGGCTTTTCTTCCAGGTAAAGCACCATGATACCTTTTTCGATTTCATTAAGTTGTTGGATTGCATTACGAAGTAATCCTTTTTCCAAGCTCAGACTTTGTTCATCACTTTCTCTGGAAATTGAATCGAAAGAATCAGGCAAAGTTGAATCCTCTTTCTTTGTTTTTGATTTCCTCAGATTAGAAATAGCCACATTTAATCCTACTCTATACATCCAGGATGAAAATTTCGAATCCCCTCTGAAGCCGGGATATGACTTCCAAAGCTGGATCAAAATCTCCTGAAAAAGATCTTTCTTATCCTCTTCGTTGTTACAGTACATTCCACATACCTTATGCACAATCCCTTGGGACTCCGTCACCTTTCTAACAAATTCTTGTTCACTTACAGATTTCTGCAATGGTATGATTTATATTAAAAGTACTTTTGTAAGTTAGTCGAAACAGATATACTAAGAATTACAAAAGTCTCAAAAAAAGAGACTTTTTATTTCCAAAGTGAATCATACACATGAGTAACGTATTCTTTTTACCACTTGAGAAATCAAAACCTGCATCCATCCTGAAAGTTGGGTTTTTGATTTTTTTCGGATGCTTCCTGACGCTCTTTCTTTTACAACCTTTTGGAGAGGTTATTCATGGTTTTCAAATGATGGGTATTATAAGAACACTTAGCTATGCAGGTACTGCAGGAGGACTTTATATCCTGATGGAACTTTATGCACTTCCTGCATTGATCGAAACTCGTTTAGGGCAAACCAAATATGCGTTCATCTTTTGGTATTCCACAATTCTTTTTGTTATAACAACCGGGATCTTTTTTTGTAAGAATTATTGGATGGATTTTTCCACATTTACATTGTTCGACTATGGAGTGGTTTTATATCGTGTTTTTTCCATTGCGATTATTCCATCATCTATCTTTATGGTATACCTGTATTATTCAAAGTCAGAAAAACCTGAAAATGATGATGTAGTTTTCAGCTCAAACGAAAAAAATCCTGAATATCTTCGTGTTCCGTTAATTGATGTAATAGCATTAAACAGTGAACAGAACTATGTCTCAGTACAATATCTGGAGCATACTCAACTTAAAAAGAAACTATTGAGAAATACCCTAACTAATTTTGAAGCAGAACTTGAATTGCCATTTATAAGGATTCACAGGTCTTGTATTGTAAATCTGCTTAACGTGAAAAACGTGAACGGAAACAGTCAGGGACTTAATTTAACTATGTCTCATCTTGAAAATCCTGTAAAAGTATCGAGAAGTTATATCACAGATTTTCAATTGCACTGGGAAAAATTTACATCAGATACCTGATTCTCTTGCACTTCATCACTCCATGTAGTTTTTCGTAACTAACACGCTCTCTCTTCGAAACTACTTTTGATTCCTTTCATATTGTCTCCCAACTCAAAATTAAATGGAGATATGAATGAAGAAGGAAATGCAATCATTAAAAGCTTTATGGAAAACTGATAAACTACATACGATTATCATTCTCTATTTCATCTTCGCCTACTCGTGGATATACAGAGTTGCTCTGAGAACTCTTATGGACGGCTCAGACTTCCGTTGGGCAAATACCATTAATACCGAAGTCTGGGGAGAAGCCAGAAAAGTATATATATATGGTAGCGGAACAGATGGACACTTTATAATTATACTTTTACTTGCTTTGTTCTTTTGTATAATTCTATTCTCACTTTTACGTCGTCCTGATTATCTGGCAAAAATCTTACTTCTTGGCTGGGTTTCTATTTTCACTTTATGGCAAATTACTATTTCAGTAGGCTTGGGAACTGATCACACCATTAGTGGAGATACGTTTGGAGTAGTTCTTCCCTATTATATAATCGGTCCCGCTGAACAAATTCTACTACTTATTTTATGTCTCTTTTGGATAATCCGAAATAAAACCAAGTACCTCTTCTTTCCTTCATTAAGCAGCCAAAGCAAGAAAGAACTCTTATATATACTTCTGACACTACCAGTAACTTTTTTGCTACTCAGATTTGGAGAACAAAATGGAACTACTGATCAGATCGGCGTTATAATACTTTATGTTCAGCTCTTCGCTTTTGTGATCACTTTCTTATCAATTAAAAGATCTGAGGTTGATGATGAAATATCTTAAACTGATTTTTTTCCTGATCTGTGTATCTTTATTTACTTTTGAAATTCAGGCTCAGCAAACTGATCGATACAGAGAAGCTCAACACCTGATCGATAATTCTGAATTTAAGAAAGCAAAAGGAATACTTGAGAAAAACCTAAAGATTTTCCCCACAGATGCTGAATTGTATTACCTATACGGTTATGTCCTTATTCAGTTGGTGGATGAAGCTTCAATTTTCAAAAAGCTGACGTATGCAAAGAAAGGTCGCGACCAATATATCCGAGCAATAGAATTGGATCCAAAGCTAATCAAAGCTTACAAAGAGCTTTCAGATTATTATCTCTATTCTCCTTCAATAGCAGGAGGAAATACCGTAAAAGCCTTGGAAATCATTGAAGAAATTAAACATCATGACATCTTCCTTTATCACTTATATAAGGGAGATTTCTATATGGCCGAAGAAGACTATAAAAAAGCGAATGAGATATTTATGAACACAGTAAATCTCTATCCTGATTCGTTAGCTCCACTGGCAAAAACCGGATTAAGTTTCCGCAGGCTGGAAGATTATCGGATGTCAGCAGAATATTTTGAAAGAGCTATTCAGCTGGATTCAACTTATTATCTCGGATATTTCCACATAGCGTTGGCCGGATTACTTGGAGAGTTTGACCTTGATGAATCGATTTCTAATTTCGAAAAATATATAGAACAAGCCGGAAGTGTAGATCAGAGATATCTGGATCATGCTTTCTATAGAATAGGAATGATCTATGAACTTAAAAACGACGCTTCAACAGCAAAGCAATATTATGAACGATCACTGGAGATAAATCCTGATTTTGAAAGAGCTAAGGAGGCGTTAAAAAAACTCTAACAAAAAAGGAGGCTTTTAATCAAAGTCTCCTTTTAATTTTTCTTGATAAGAAACTAAATCCTATTCATTCACTTCTTTCATTAATTCCTGAATTGCTCTTTCGAGCTGTTGATCTCTGCCTGAATTTATCACACCGGGCATGTTCTTCACTTCTACATCCGGTTCAGTTTGGAGATTTTCCATCCAGCGACCTGCTTTATCTTTGGCACTTACCGGAACAACACCCCAATATCCGCCGTTTGGCAATCCTTCCCATCCCGCAAAACTACACGTTCCGGGAACGGGCATTCCCAAAGTAATTCCAATATTTAGATCCGTATAGCCCTGAGCATAACAATGACCATCCGAATAATTACTTTCGTTGAACATAGTGAGTGTGGGTTTTGTCCAGCGGGAAGTTGGCTCGCCGCCCACCACTTTTGCTTCCGTTGCATAAGTAATAAATCGTTCGCCGGTAAAAAACATAGCAAGATCAGCCACTAAGTCACCGCCGCCATTAAATCTGGTGTCAACGATAATTGCTTCGGCATCAAAATATTTCCCGAGCATATCTTCGTAAATATCACGATATGTACCGTCTCCCATTCCCGGAATATGAACGTATCCGAGTTTACCCTCACTTTTTTCTACCACTTCTTTTTCGTTCATTCTCACGAAGCGATCATAAAGCAATCTTCGCTCAGCACCCAAAGAAATGGGTTTAATAGTGATCTGTTTTGCGCTCTTCCCTTTGCCATCCGTGATTTCGAGCAAGGTAAACTTATTCGCTTTTCTGTTGAGATAGCTCGCAATATCTCGGTCTGTGGAAACTGTTTCGCCATCAATTTTTTGGATTATCATTCCCGCTTCAATTTCCAAAGATTCCTTATCTAGCGGACCACCATCAATGACTTCTGTGATCTTAATTCCATCGCCATTATGATCATAATCCCAGAATATTCCCAGAGAAGCCGTTGCATCACCATTTTCGATATTACTTCCATATCCTGCGCCGGCATGCGAAACATTCAATTCTCCCAACATTTCAGAAAGCACTTCTGCAAACTCGTATCCATTGGAAGTATGTGGAACATATTTCTGATATTCTTCATACAGCATATCCCAGTTATTTCCATGAAAAGTTGGCTCATAAAAGATATTCTTAGTTCTGATATACACATGTTCAAACATTTTTTCCCTTTCTTTCTGAGCATCAAATTCCATTTCCCCTGAAATAGTAATTCCTTTTGTACTGCCACCTGAAAGATTCACTTTCGAAATTCTTCCGCTACTCAACAGATACAGATTCTCCATTTCTTTATCCCAAACCAAACTTCCACCTCCGGTATTCAAACTGATCAGTTTCTTGGTATCACGGGTTCTCAGCTCTGTTTCCCAAAGATCATATCTGCCTTCGAATCGGGACAAGTAATACAGTTTCTCACCATCTTTAGATAAAGTTGCATCGGAAAGGTAGCTGGAATGAATAGTCAGTTTTGCTTTTCGGTCTTTCATTCCATCCCAATCAAACTCTAAGGTTTTCTCTTCTTCTTTCTTCTCATCTTTGTCTTCCTCTTTTTTGTCATCATCGGATTTATCCTCTTTTTTATTCGCTTTCTGGATCTCTTTCATGAGTTCGTAATCTTCTTTGCTCATGCGAAATTTATCCCAGGCATCCTGATCGAAAAACATCGCATACACATCTGATTGACTACTTCCACTGGTTGCATAGCTTTTTAATCCGTCTCGGTTACTGAACCAGATCATTTGCTTACCATCATTCATCCATTTAGGTGAATAATCGTAATAACCACTTTCTGTAAGATTGATTCTTTCTTTACCATCTGCGGATAGAAGCAATACTTCGCTATTGTTCAGCAACTTGTTCCAGTCCACCAACAACCATTTGCTATCCGGACTCCATGTAAAATATTTATCTCCATCTCTCATATGGAACAGATCTTCAGGAGTTAGTAAATCCACCGTTTCATTGGATTCCATATCCATTATTCTCAGCTTCCTTCTGCCTGCAATGTAAGCCAGTTTCTTCCCATCCGGAGAAAATTGAGGCATATAATTTCCTTCATTTGTTTCCACCACTACTTCTTCATTCAGCAAAGTAGAAGCAAAAAAGAATGGCTCTTCCTCCCGTATTTTTTCTGACTTATAAATACTCCATTTTCCATTTCGCTCTCCTGAGTACAATAAACTTTTTCCATCAGGAGAAAATGTGATAAATCGTTCGGTTTCAGGAGTGTTGGTAATTCTTTTAGTCAATGATCCGTCAATAGAAGTCACGAATACTTCTCCACGAGCTACAAATGCAATTTCTTTTCCATTTGGATGAACAGCCATTTCCTGAACTCCACCATTGATAGTGATGAATTTATCAGAATTGCTCTTTTCCTGAGTTCTGATGTTCACTTTCACTTTATTTGGTTGCTCACCTTCTTTCATAGTATATAATTCACCGTCATATCCGAAAGAAAGTGTACCGTTCCCAAAACTCAGAAAACGAACCGGATGCAGATCGAAATCAGTAAGCTGTGTATTTGAAGATGGATCAGCTATTGAAAGTTTGTGGACATTAAAACTGCCACTTTCCTCACTAAGGTAATACAGCGACTTTTCATCTGTGCTATACACCGGCTGACGATCTTCACCCTCAAAACTCGTGATCATAGTGTGTTCACCAGACTTTGTATCATACGACCAGATATCACGGGTGATGGAAGAAGTGTGATGTTTTCTCCATTCATTCTCTCCACCCTTTTTATCGTGATACACCATTTGAGAGCCATTTTTATTCACTTGTATAAACTCGGCAGGAACCGTAAAGACCTGATCTACTCGTCCACCAGTTACAGGAACGGAATACAATTCAGGTTGAGATCCCGTTGGGTATTGACGATGTTCTTTGGTATCCATTCTGAGAGCTCCGAAAACAATGCTTTTCCCATCTGCTGAAAAAGTAAATGGCTTTTCATCATTGGAATGAAAAGTGAGTCTTTTGGCAGCACCACCTTGGGCACTCATTGTGTAAATATCAAAGTTCCCGTAACGATCGGAAGCAAAAGCGATGGATTTTCCGTCTTTGCTCCAAACAGGCATATAATCGTGAGCTTCATGAAAAGTAAGTTGATTGGCGTCACCACCGGTTGCAGCTACCGAATACAAATCTCCTTTATAAGTAAAAATAATTGTTGAACCATCCGGTGAAATTGTTTGATAACGAATCCACTGCGGATTGTTTTGTGCGAAAGTGATGCTTGAGAATAGTAATACAGCAAAAGCTGAAAGAAATGATTTCATGAACCCCGGGTTAGTTTATAAAAAATATTCGGAATTAAGACGAATAAATTGTTTCAAAGTTTCCGTGAATGTAGGCAAAAAAGATGATTGGGAGTTGTAAATAGTTTTGAAGCTAAATCTAAAAACCATCCCTCGGATCAAGCCGAGAACCGTCGGCTTGATCATCTCCCTTCGAAGGGAGATTTATATGACTAGGTAAAAAATTATTTGTTTTCTTTTTGCGTAGATAATGGAAAAGCAAAATTGAACAACCAAAAATCACAACTATCCAAGCAGGCCAATTATTAAAAAATGAAGACGTATTAATCGAATTTGGAAATTCCTGATCTAGTCTTTCACGGTCATCAAAATCCCATCCTTCAATAGAGCTATTTTCTTTTACCCATTCATTGAAGTAATATGTGTTAATAGTCCGGGAACACAGCCAATTCCAATGATTTCTAGAAGCATTCCACCTTAAATCACCCCTTTCAGCATAAACCAAATATTCTCCACCGAATTCGAAAGGGAATTCACAACTGTTGAATGTTTGTTTAACAAGAATTTTGCTCTTTTTTGATCCTTTCCATTTTTTTGAGACTTCTAAAGTAACAACCCAAAACTGCTTTCTCATCATTGGTAATGATTCTGAAACTTGGGAAGGAAATAAATCTCTTTCTAATTCTATTTTAACTACAGTACCTATAAATATTTCAGCAGAACGCTCCACTGCTTCTTCAAAAGGTAAGGTCCCACACGAACAAGCACGCAATTTTGAATTGGAAACAGCTACAATAATTAATATGCAAAAAATAATTCTCATTTATTGGAAAATGCTCTTTAATAAACTCAATAAATATAATTCCTAATTCTCTGAATCAATAGAACTAATTAAATCAAAAACAGACCTTAGAATTGTTGGCGGAAAAGTGAGCAGATGATCGAGCGTATCCGCAGGATGAATAAATCCTTCCGGTGAAGAGTAATCAATATTCATCCGTAGAAAAAAGACCTTTGGATTTATTCAGCGAAAGCATCGTGAACCCGCTAAGAATTCTTAGTCTTGACCTTTTGTTACTTTTGGGTCAAGCCAAAAGTAAGAGATATAAGTCTTTTGATTATCGTATAAAATTAAGCCAAATAAACATTTCGAGTTCTACAAAGAATTAATAGAAGCAGGAGCTTCCCGTTTGCATTCCGCAGCAGAGCTACGGAACGAGATTAAAAGTAAGTACATATCAGAGCCAATTTAGCTTTAGTTCTAACAACATCCCTCGGATCAAGCCGAGAACCGTCGGCTTGATCATCTCCCTTCGAAGGGAGATTTATTTGGAATAAGTTATAGGGAGATTATCTCGGATATCTGATATTCTCCACCATTTCCTGTACGTCTTCCGGTGGATCTGCATAGAATTTTGCGACTGAAAGTGCCACAACAAGATTCAGGATCATCCCGAAGGTTCCGATTCCTTCCGGTGAAATTCCAAACCACCAGTTTTCAGGAATATTTAATTCAGGAAAAGCGATCTTGAAATAGATGATGTAAGCCAGAGTAAATATCAATCCGGCAATCATTCCGGCAAGAGCCCCTTGCTTGTTCATCTTCTTGTAGAAAATTCCCAGAATAATAGCCGGGAAGAACGACGCTGCTGCTAAACCGAAGGCAATAGCCACAACCTGGGCTACAAACCCGGGCGGATTTATTCCAAAATATCCGGCAACAACAACTGCAACAGCAGCCGCTATTCTTGCATATCGTAATTCAGCTTTATCGGAAATATCTTTGTTGAATTGCTTTTTGATCAGATCATGAGAAACGGAAGTGGAAATCACTAATAACAATCCTGCAGCTGTAGAAAGTGCTGCTGCTAATCCACCGGCTGCAACCAAAGCAGCCACCCAGGCAGGAAGTCCCGCAATTTCTGGATTTGCCAGTACCATGATATCCCGATCTACATAGAGTTCATTGTTGTTTGCTGTCACTTCATTTGAGATCATCACCTGATTGTTGGCTCCTCTTCTGATATCCAATCCGTCCCTAATAATATCCGGTGCACCGACAATAGCTGCTCCTGGTGCATAATTGATAATTCCGTCTTCGTTCTTATCTACCCAATTTAACAGCGCCGTTTCTTCCCAGGTACTAAACCACGGGGGCATTTCTTCATACGGTTGTTCGCTTACTGTTTCGATCAGGTTTGTTCTGGCGAAAACCGCAATTGCAGGAGCGGTTGTGTACAAAATCGCTATAAAGATCAGTGCATATCCTACAGAAATCCTGGCATCTTTTACTTTTGGAACGGTGAAAAAACGAACGATTACGTGCGGAAGTCCCGCTGTACCAACCATCAAAGCGACTGTAATAAAAAATACGTCCTGCATACTTTTGGTACCTGAGGTGTATTCTGCAAAACCAAGTTCAGTGTGCAGTTGGTCCAGTTTATCCAGTAAATAAGTTCCTGATCCATCCGCCAAAGTTGAACCAAAACCAATTTGGGGAATCGGATTTCCTGTCAATTGCAACGAAATGAAAAATGCCGGAACCATAAATGCAAAGATCAGCACACAATACTGAGCAACTTGTGTATAGGTAATTCCTTTCATTCCTCCCAAAACGGCGTAAAAGAATACAATTGCCATACCGATAATCACTCCCCAGAAAATATCTACTTCTAAAAACTTGGAGAATACAAGTCCAACACCACGCATTTGTCCGGCTACGTAAGTGAATGAAACGATCAAAGCACAAATTACAGCAACAGTTCTTGCTGTATTTGAATAGTAGCGATCACCGATGAAATCGGGGACGGTAAACTTTCCGAATTTTCTAAGATACGGAGCCAACAGTAAGGCAAGAAGTACATATCCTCCGGTCCATCCCATTAGGTACACGGTTCCGTCGTAACCCATAAATGAGATCAGTCCTGCCATGGAAAGAAAAGAAGCGGCCGACATCCAATCTGCTGCGGTAGCCATTCCATTCGTTAACGGATTAACAGCTCCTTCAGCAACATAAAATTCACTGGTTGATCCCGCCCGTGACCAGATCGCAATTCCTATATAAAGAGCAAAAGTAATTCCAACAAGAATATAGGTCCATACCTGAACATCCATTATGCATCCTCCTCGTTTACACCGAATTTTTTATCTAAACGATTCATCAGATACACATAGATAAATATAATCACCACAAACACATAGATAGATCCTTGCTGAGCAAACCAGAATCCAAGTTTGAACCCGCCCATCTTAAAATTATTGAGCCAGGGAGCGAGCAAAATTCCAAATCCGTACGAAACGGTAAACCAAATGCTTAATAAAATACTCAGATATTGAAGATTCTTTTTCCAATAGCCTTTCAGATCTTTTTCTTGAGTCATTATCCTCCGTAATTAGTCCAGAGAGTATGCAGGTTTTCGATTAATGAAGCAAATTGTGATTGTTGTGCATGGGTATAACCACTGTAATTCTTGTTATACCACCAGACGTAAACGTCCTGATTGTTTAAGTTTTTAACCACTAAATAAATTATCTATTAAAAACTTCTTGCAAGCTGTCCCTTAGGGTTGTTTCCTGATATTGACCATCAACATTTTGATCAAAATTCACCATTTAATGTTTCTCGGTTCAATATTCGATATTCATACAAATTAAAAACCCCGACCCACATTCAGTAAGTCAGGGTTTATCCTGTTCTCCATGAAAGAAAATATTTGCGAGCGTATGCGAAGCAATCTCCATTATTAAACTAGTTTCAGGAGATTGCTTCAGGACTTGCTTTCGCTTAATCCTTCGCAAATGTTTTAATACCTACGAACAACCCGAAGTTGAGCCGCAAGTAATACACTTCATACACGTTCCGTTTCGCACCATGGTCATGCTACCGCATTCCGGACAAGCATCACCTGTGTATCCAAGTTGTTTCGCTTTTTCGTAATCCGTTTCATAGCTGGAATCCTTTTTTGCTTTAGCTTGCGGAGCAACCGCATCAACCGTTTGAGGTTGAGGCTTTGGTTCTGCAACCGGTGCTTTAGCAACAGGCTTTGTAGTTTCCACTACTTCACCACCGGGCGTTGGACGTAAATCTCTGGTTGAGATCTCATCCGCAGGAACATGAGCTAAATCTTCACGTCCTAAATATGCAACTGCCAGTTCACGGAAGATATAATCAATTACAGATGTACTCATTTTCACATGAGGGTTTCCTGTAACCATTCCGCTTGGCTCGAACTTGGTAAATACAAAAGCATCCACAAATTCTTCTAACGGCACTCCGTGCTGTAAACCAAGTGAGATCGAAATTGCAAAACAGTTCAGTAAACTTCTGAATGCCGCTCCTTCACGGTGCATATCAATAAAGATCTCACCAAGTTGACCATTTTCGTACTCACCGGTTCTCAGGTAAACACTTTGTCCACCGATCTTAACTTTCTGAGTATATCCTTCTCTACGGAATGGAAGTCGTTGGCGACGAGCTAAATATTTATGAATAATTCTCTCTGCAACTTCAACAACTTTATCCTGAGCAGCTGCTGTTGGTGCATCCGCTGTATCTTCTACCTCATCTTCCAATTCTTCAAATACATCAGCCAAACTGTTCAGCGGCTGACTTAATTTTGAACCGTCGCGATAAAGTGCATTCGCTTTCAACATCATTTCCCATGAAAGCATATATGCATCTTTCATGTCTTCGATGGTTGCTTCATTCGGAAGATTGATCGTTTTAGAAATTGCTCCGGATAAGAACGGTTGAGCAGCTGCCATCATTCTTATGTGACCACGAGCTGAAATATATCTGGTTCCGGTTCTACCACATTTATTTGCGCAATCAAATACTGCTAAGTGCTCTTCTTTCAAATGAGGAGCTCCTTCTACAGTCATTGTACCACAAACATAATCATTTGCTTCTGTGATCTGCTCACGACTGAATCCTAAATGGCGCAACATATCAAAAGTAACATCGCTCAGTTGTTCTTCACTAATTCCAAGAACATCTTTGCAGAAATCTTCGCCTAGAGTCCACTGGTTGAATGCAAATTTTATGTCAAAACTACTTGGTAGAGCCGCTTCAACAGCTTCCAGTTTTTCATCAGTAAATCCTTTCGCTTTTAAAGATTCAGGATTTACATGAGGACACCCCTCTAAACTAGCTGCGCCTTTTGCATAATCAATGATCGCTTTGGATTCTTTAGCAGAATAGCCAAGCGTCTTTAAAGCTTTAGGTACACTTTGATTGATGATCTTGAAGTATCCGCCACCAGCAAGTTTCTTGAACTTCACCAATGCGAAATCCGGCTCTACTCCGGTTGTATCACAATCCATTACCAAACCAATAGTTCCGGTCGGAGCAAGTACCGTTACCTGAGCGTTTCTGTATCCGTTTTTCTCACCAAGTTCTACAGCCCGGTCAGAATTTTCTTTTGCTGCTTTTAGCAGATAATCAGGGCAAATTGTAGCGTCAATTCCCATCGGCTTAACCGTTAATCCTTCATATTCCTCAGGATCAGCATTATAAGCCGCTCTTCGATGATTTCTCATCACGCGAAGCATATGTTCTTTATTGCGCTCGTATCCTTTGAAGGCTCCTAACTCGCCTGCCATTTCTGCACTGGTTTCATACGATTGCATGTGCATGATGGAAGTGATAGCTCCGGCGGTGGCAATTCCTTCATCGCTGTCGTATGGAATTCCCTGAACCATGAGTGCTGCACCGATATTAGCATATCCGAGACCTAACGTTCTGAATACATAAGATAATTCTGCAATTTCTTTAGATGGGAACTGAGCCATCAATACAGAAATCTCAAGTACCGTGGTCCAGATTCTGGATGCATATCTGATAGATTCCACGTCAAACGTTGTGCAATCCTCATCAGCGAAATACTTCATCAAATTTAAAGACGCCAGATTACACGCAGTATTATCCAGAAACATGTACTCCGAACAAGGATTACTCGCTTTGATCTCGCCATCTTCAGGGCAAGTATGCCATTCATTGATGGTATCATGATATTGAGTTCCCGGATCTGCAGAAGCCCAGGCTGCATAGGCAATCTGATCCCAAAGATCATTGGCTTCCAACACCTTCATCGGTTCCGGCTCGCGACCTTCTTTTTTAGCCTTGGCTTTCTCTACTCTCCAATACAGATTCCATTGACCGTTATCCTTTACTGCCTGCATGAACTCGTTTGGTACACGAACAGAGTTATTGGAATTTTGCCCGGCTACGGTAGCATAAGCTTCCGAATTCCAGTCCGTATCATACGTTTCAAATTCCAGATCAGTAACGCCCTGAGCTGCTAATTGGATCACTCGTTCAATATAATTTAAAGGAACCTGATCTCTTTTTGCCTGACGAATTACTTTTCCAAGCTCTTTATTTTTAAGCGGATCACGGCTCATTGCTCCGTTAAAAGTTCTGCCTTCTATTTCAACAGGAGTATGGCAAAGCTTGATAATATCTTTCAGGTGCTTTTCTGTGATCTTAGAACCGGACACAAGAGCTGCTACTTTTTGCTCCTCTTTCACCTTCCAGTTGATGTACTCTTCGATATCAGGATGATCCAGATCCAAAGTAACCATTTTAGCTGCACGGCGGGTTGTTCCACCTGATTTAATTGCTCCGGCTGCTCTGTCACCAATCTTAAGGAAACTCATTAGCCCGGAAGACTTACCTCCACCACTTAAAGGCTCGTTTGCACCACGTATATTGGAGAAATTACTTCCTGTTCCGGATCCGTACTTGAAAAGACGAGCTTCACGAACCCAAAGATCCATAATTCCCCCTTCATTTACCAAGTCATCATCCACACTTTGGATAAAGCAGGCGTGTGGCTGCGGATGTGTATAAGAATCTTTTGATTTTGTAAGCTTACCGGTTTTAGCATCAACATAGTAATGCCCCTGAGCCGGACCGTTAATTCCATACGCCCAGTGCAAACCTGTATTAAACCATTGAGGAGAATTAGGTGCTGCCATTTGATTGGCTAGCATGTAGCATAGCTCATCGTAAAATACTTTAGCGTCTTCTTCTGAATCAAAGTAGTCGTGCTTCCAACCCCAGTATGTCCAACATCCCGCTAGCCTGTTGAAAACCTGACGACTATCCACTTCATGAGAAAATCTTTCGTTTTCAGAAATCTCCTTCATGGCTTTTCCATCAGCTTCAGATCTCTGCAACCATTTCGGAACTCCTTTTTCAGAAATCTTTTTAAGTTTAGCCGGCACTCCTGCTTTACGGAAATATTTTTGCGCTATAATATCGGTTGCCACTTGCGACCAACTATCAGGAACCTGAACATCAGACATATGGAAAACCTGTGAACCATCCGGGTTCTTGATTTCCGAAGTTCGGGATTCAAATTTCATTGAGTCGTATGGGGTCTTCCAATCCGCTTGAGTATAGAAGCGCGTAAATTTCATATAATTTCTCCGTTTTTCATTGCTAAAATCTTCTTCTTATTCTTCGGGCTGATAGAGCAGGATAAACCTTAAAGCCAGGAGTCTTTTCTCCTTTAGAAGTGAGATTTAATATAGATGTGAGGTTCGGAGTGAGCAAGTTAAATCTCAATTACTTTTCCACAAAAGGGGACACTTATCCACATTAAAAATCTCGAGTCGATATCAAATAAAAAATCCGGAAGCTTTAATGATTTTTTTCAGAGAATTTTATAGAAGGCATTTTTAGTTAATAAACAAAAAAGCTACCTTTAATTATATTTAAGGGAAGCTTTTTTACTAATAAGCAATGAAAAGTTATCCACATTTATATTTTATACAAATGAGTTATTGTCATTTTATTTTAAAATATATTTTTAATTATACTGTATAATTTTAAATATATTTTATCAATATTATTATATACTTTTTAAGCAGAATATGAACGAATACTTTTTTTACAATAGCTTAATCTGAACAACCTATTCAGCAGAAAAATAAAATGCTCCGGGGATTATGCCCGTTGGAAAACTATCTACTTTTGCACCGTTAAGATCGTATTGAATTGCCATTCCCGCTTGTGCAAAATTTTTGGCATCTGCCCCCCAGATAAATTGTCCTTCATCAGATGTGGAAAACCCTAACGAGTAAAAACTTTTATCTATAAATACTGAATCTTTCACTTCAAAAGTATTCATATCAATGCTCATTACACTCCCATTTATCAGGTAAGCAATATCGTCAAGATCATTAATGATTAAATCTCCGGGATGCCCTCCAACCTCAAAGCTGTTCACCACTTCTGCCGTTGCTCCGTTAATCACATAGATCATTCCGGGAGTATCATCATTTGGATCGCTGAAGTCTCCGTAAGCCCCTGCACAAACTATCCATAACTGATCATTATCTTGCTTCATAATACTTACAGGATTATCACCAACAGTAATTGTGTTTATAACTTCGTCCGTTGTAGTATTAATTACGCTGATGGTATTCCCGTTTCCAAACCCGCTGTTTGCTACATAGGCACGTTCACCAACAACAGCAATCCCTTCAGGATTTGAACCAACTGCAATAGTGGATTCTTCAGTATTCGTTTCCAGATTAATCACAGAGACTGAATTTCCGAAAAGGTTGGTAACATAGGCTTTTGTCTCACCTGCCTGCACAAATTCTCTGGGGCTGGCTTCATTTGCAATTCTGATAGTTGCAATTTTTGTCAAAGTAGATTTTTCTACAACTTCTATCTTGCTGGAATTATTTACCACCAGATATAGTCGATCCCCTATTTCGGTAACACTGTAAAGAACATCCCCGATTGGAATTCCATTTTCATTTTCATATTGGTTTTGAGAAACTTCTCCGGTTTCAGGATTGTACGCAGTAATACTGGCATTAGCCTTTCCGAAATTTCCTTCATTCAGAACAAAAACTCCGTTCAAAGTTGTTCCTGAATCTGAATCACTTTTGTCACAAGCTGTGGTTAGGGATATTAGTATTGCAGACGCAATTAGCAGTGGTCTTTTCATTAGTTACTGTTTTTATGTTTTATAGTTAGTGTTATTAAAAAATTTCTGAGGGGTTGCGGATACAGACGAACTACTTCGTATCGTTCATCGAAAATATTATTCACCTGAACATTCAGACTGAGGCTGGTTTTTTTGAACGACTTTGAGTAGTTGATTGAACCATCCAACACGAAATATGCCGGTTCAGGATCTCTGAGTTCATTTTGCTCTGTTGAATATCTTTCTGATACCCAGTTTCCTGATAATGATGAACTCCAGCCATCTCTGCTCACAAATATAGCCCCTGAATACTTCCACTCGGGCACGTACGGGAGTTGATCACCAACAGCAGCGTCACCATCAAATCTTTCTTTATCAATTGTAGATCTTGTATAACTTGACGACTGGGAATAGCTGACTGTATAGGCTCCGATTTCAACCTTTTTATAAGCCGACCATTCCACTCCGTAACTTAACAAAGACAGATAGTTCTGAGCGCGGAAGAAAGTCCCACCTCCCGGAGTCCATTTTATACCATTCGAAATATCAGCTCTGAAAAAGGTGAGGTTGTGATCTCCAATTTCTTTCCATCGATCGGTTACTCCAATTCCTGCTTCTGTTAAAATTGCAGTTTCCGGATTCAGATTTTCATTACCTCCTCGTGGCCAATACAAATCGTTGAATGTCGGTGCTCTGAAATTTCTCGAGACTTGTGAATGGAGGTAAATTTCATCGTCAATGATATGGTAATTGATTCCCAGTGAGGGACTTATTGCTGGTCCGAAATCAGAATAGTGATCCACTCTTATTGTAGGAAAAATCCCCATCGACTTGTTTGGTGACACTTCTGCCATCAACTGTTCGCTGAACAGATTTCTGTATTTCTTTTCATTGTAATTATTGGTCTTTACTTCTGTAAAGTATGCTGAAGTGATGTTAGTGAGAGAAAACTTCGATGATATATATATGGTTGCTGTCCATTCATTATTCCATTCTGTACCCGTGCTTATGCTTTCAATATCCCTGTTCGAGTCAAAAAAATCGAGCTCTGTTTGTGCCAGGTATGATTTTATTCCATGTTGAATATTACCGGTTCTGAAATTAAACGAATTCACCCAACGATACGCTGCATCGTATTGCCTTGAAGTTCCTGAACCGACGAACACATTTTCTGGAATTTCATGATCAGATTTCAAATACCAGAATTTTGAATGGAACCTTTTGTCTTCCTTTTTCCACCCAAATTGCGCCTGAAACTGATCATTATCGAAAGAAGCATGTCTTCGACTCTCTACCTGCTCCGTATTTCTGTCGTAATATCTGTAGTCATGCTCATTTTCCTGAATGGAGCCGGAAAATCCCAATTGCCAGTTTCCTGTTTTAAATCCGACATTCCCGAATGTGATGTAATTGGCATTAGAACCGACAGACTGTCCCGCAGAAAACTCCTTAGAACTTACCGTTGATGAAAGTGATACAGAGCCGCTTATCCCACTGCCATAGGTTGAACTACCTGACCCTGAGCTAACTTCAACTGATGAAAAAGCGCCGTTTCGTATTAAAGAAAGGTCAAGCACTCCGAGCATAGAATGGTTAATGGGCATGCCTTCCCAAAGCACACGGGTTTGTTCTCCTCCAAACCCCCTGAAAGAAGCAATTGAAACTGCACCGGGTGCATTAGATCGCACAAAAACAGAAGAATATGTACTCAACGCTTCTCCAAGCGATTGTCCGAATGTTCCTGCTAGCTTCATGGAATCAATAAGCACAGTATGGCTTGGTTGCTTGATGACAGGAATTCGGTATCTGGTAGAAGTTACAGTGATCTCTTTCATTTCCAGAGTGTCAGATACAACTTGTGCCGGTACATTCAGAGATAGCCAAACAGATGTTGCTAGTAAAAGGGATAAAAACCTCATGTAATACTTCTTAGATCTTTTTTCCCGAAAGATGCTATGAAAATTTACGTATTGGCAGGTCTCCTGGCTTTCCTTGTGCAGCGCCTTCCCGATCCGGTTAACTGATCAGTGGCAAAGGTGAGGCTGCGGTTCAACAAAAAATGCTGAAAGGATTACAGTTGCGGGAACAGCTTCCGATTTTGCTGAAGATTCAGATTCACGGAATTCCCTTTTAACTTAACGACTTATGGAAGTCGAAAAGACCAACACCGTTCGTAAGCAAACTACAAACTGTTGAAATCACAAACAACAGGAGAATCACGAATATTGAACAAGGAATAATGAATATCGAATTAAGGAGTGTTAAGTATTAAAATGCAAGTCATTCTGAGGATACTTCCGAAGAATCTGCAAATCTAATAGTTTGAGAATAGTTCATGAAAAAAATTGTTGTTCGCAATGATACTGGTCAACGGACTAAAGTCCACGCTTGTGTACTTGAAGAAAATATAGCTTTTTTAAAAAAAATCGATATTGAATATTCATGATTCAATATTCGTTATTTGAAAATTGTCATCCTTCAGTTTTGGATCAACTCTCTTTTATAACCCAATAGAAATTTAATTTGAATAGATCATGGTTTCAAATACTCTTTCAATATCTCCTTCCTTCTTAATTCGTATTCCTCTTTTGTAATTAACCCATTATCAAATAACTTCTTCAAACTTTGAAGCCTTTTCTCTAACGAATTCTCTTCAGTAGATATATTCTTATTCAAATTTCTAAAATTTGGTGGATTAATAATCCAATCCTTTTTTTGCCCTAAGAGAGTGAGACTGTTAATTTTATATTTTGCTGAGTTAGCTCTTGTTTTCGCACTAGTGCCAAGAATTACACTACCTAACATTCCCACTAAACTGACTATTTTGATTGATTGATCATCTATAAATGCTGCTCCTCCAGCAAATCCAAGTGCTGATAAACCATAAATCCCAATTTGTTGATTATATTTATTTAAAGAGTTTCTGTTATTTTCTAACTCACTTCTCCAATTTTGATATTCAATCATTTCATTATTTGAGTTCCCCTGTGCGAAAAGATTTAAATCAAATAATGTATTTAGATTAATTAATGAAATGATTAATACTATTCTATATATCATAATTATATTTTTTTTAGTAGTTCTGATCTTAATTTTTCATACTCTTCTTTACTTATTAAACCTTTTTCGAATAGTGCATTTAGCTCTTCTAATTTTTTCTTAATACTTTTTTCATCTTTACCTTGTATTTTTTCATCAGCTACATTTGACATCGACCTATTTCTGTTGACCATATCCTGCCACTCATATACACTAAATGCGGGATTTAGGATCTCTTGAGCTACTTTACCTGTAAACTTTTCTTGATCAGATGAATAGCTCCTATCTAATAATCGGTTATTCAACATTATATTTGCTCCATGAACAGAATTTCTTTCTGAAGTAAATGTAAACGTATGACCTCCGACATATTTAGTACCTATTCCGTCTGAAGTAAATCTATATTTAAACTCATATACTTCTCCGATTCTTCTCATTGGATAAATTGTATAACTATTCGGAGTAAGTCTAAACTCATCAATTTTTTCTCCATTTGTTCTAACATTTACTGTTACAGAGGCAGAGCCCATAAAGAAAAGCATTGCATGCCCTATTTCTTTTTCAGCTCCTTGGTACTTGTTATATCCTGATCCAATTCTTGGAGTACTGAAACAGTTCACCATTACTAACCCTACTGTTACAAGTAATAAAAAAAGTATCTGCTTTCTGTTATGGCAAAAATTTGAATTATTTGAAAACTTCATTTTTATGTTTTTTAGTTTTTGTTTGAATAGTAAAATCATTTTCATGAAATTGTATTTCATCCATGAGATTCGAATTACTTTCTGGTACACTACAGAATACTTCCCTAGATTTTAATTCATGATACCCTTCATCATCAGTCCACTTTAAAATTAAGTAGTAATAATTTGCAAGAATAAATCCTTCTGGAGCTTCGTAAGACTCTCTTATTGTAGTTAATCCTGAACCTCCACTTATTTCATAAGTATTGAATCCAACCATCTCAGTTGAAGTTTTATTACCACTTCGCCACCACCATTCAGCTCTAACAGTTATGTCTTTAGGGTCAGATTCTGACTGAAAGACAGTACTTTGATCTATAAATTTCTTTTCAACCCATGCCCTTGCATTTAAAAGAACTACGGAAGTGCCACCTTGCGGTTCTAATCTCCAACTTATATCTAGAGTAGTTTTTCCTTTTCCAGTACCGCAGGAAACAAATATTACAAATGAGAATATTACCAGTCTTGAAAGTATTGTTTTATTCATTCGTCTGATTTTTGATATTGAAATTGAATTCATTGCTTCTTAAGCCAATCGTTTAATTTATTAGCACCTTCCTTAGCCTTTTTATAAGTTTTCTCAGACTTTCCCAGTATGGCATGTTTTTTATCTAGCTCTTCGAATTTTTCATTACCAATTCTTGTCACCTCATTTATTGGGCTTGTAACCTGAAATTCGTTATCAAACTGATGCATTGCTTCTACCGTTTTCATCCCCATTTCAGCAGCTTTTACAAGTGTTGCCCCCCTGGAAGAAGTTCTGTATCTCCTTCTAAAACCATGGTTTTAAATAAGTTTGGATGCTTTCTTAATCCTAGAAAACTCATTTTATTCATATCAACGTAAATATCGTCGAAAGAAAATGCTGTTTTCGGATAAACTTTATAACCATATTTTGTTTTAACAATTGAGTTCATACCGGCGAATATAGTTCCTCCAAATACCGCTAGTACAAATAGAACTTTAAAAAATGATACACCTATTTTTTTTGTACGATGTCGGACATATCTAGGAATTTAATTTCTGTTAATAAGAACCCCGAAAAACTGGTTCTTTGTAGTATGTCCTTACAACCGGAAAGACTTGCAGAAAAAGAATGGAAATTATTTTCAGATAAACACACTAGAACTTGAACCACAGAATAATCGGATTAAAGGATATCACGGATTGTATGGTTTTCCATCATCCATGTTCATCCGATAAGCAGTAAAATCCGTGGTTCAAAACTAATAATGGGAATCTTGATTACTGAGACTGAGAATTAACATAGACTACAATTCCACATTGATTAAGTTTCTAACTCTAGCAAAATACTGTGAGAATATTATTCTACATTAGTAGATGCTAGCTTTTGATAAAACTCAAATTCTAGTTCACCAGAACCCGAGTAAGAAGAGTCAATTTCTTGAACAAGACCAATTCCCGGAGAGAAAGAGTAATTATATAACCAATATCCTCCATTGTCCCTGAATTCTTTAACAGAATAAGTGTAGACTTCGTAAACGCCTGAAGGCACTACAATTGACTCTTCTCGAACGGCTATTTCATAATCTTCACTATTGTCACCTGAATAGTTATATTGAAAGCCGTCTTCAACAGGATAAGGGAAAAAGAGGTCATCAAAATACTCACCATCAAAATACCAACCTAAATAAGTTCCATCATTTGTATTTCTTATAGCGTATGAGTCCTCAAAATATCTACTGTCTTCTACATAATAAGTACTTACGATGTAATAAGTATTTTCATTGATGTCTTTGCTTTCTTCGACTGTATTTCTGTAAGCGCTTCTTGAACCGCTATCATTAATTTCATAGGTCCATTCATTTCCAATTTCTATTGGATACAAAGTATTTTCTTTTTCAGATTCTGAACTTGATGAATTAGACTTACATGAAATTAGAAGTAAAGCTATTGTTAAAGCTATATTGACTTTTTTAATTTTCATATACGTAATCTATTAGTTATAGTTTTCTCCTTTTAATCAAAATTTACAGATATGAGTCTTAAAGTGTAGTAAGCCTCATCTTCGGATCCATTACGTTCGCCTTCTACTTCTCTTACTAAACCTATATTTGGCATGAATGAAAACCGATAAAAATTGTTTTCTGTGTTCAATATATATGTATAGACCTCATTTGCTTCTCCAAGTACATCTATCGTCTCTCTGATTACGGTAAAGTTAAGTGTGCCACCATCCCTTGATCTGTTAGTAAATTGAAAACCACTTTCCACTGGAAAAGGAAATGAAAATGACTCTACAAACCCCAAATCATAGGGTTCAAATGTTAGTCCACTTGAATTATTGATTACTCTTTGTATTGATATAAAATCAGAGTTGCTGTCATCCCTTCTCACCGTTCCTTCAAAATATCCCTCTTCTTCAGTAGAATTCTCAACTCTAATTGTTTCTACAAAAGTAGAACCATCTGCATTAAACTCATAAACCCATTCAGAGCCTTCGTTTAGTGGCCAAAGCTGATCGTTAATATCTAACTGGTTGGCGTCATTATTACAGCCAATAGTTAGAATGAATAGCATACACAGAAAAACAATAAAGCTAAATTTCATAATTGTACATAGTTAGTTTAAATACAAATTTGTACCTATTAACTTTCCTCCCAATCAGAAAGGCTTGCAGAAAAAGAATTGAAATTATTTTGGATAAGCTCTTAAGTAATCCGGGTTCAGACTTTCAATAACCCCTGTGCAGCGGAATAATGAATCTCATCAAACAATCCCTCATTATTAGCTAAATTGTGAAGATTGCTTCATCAACTATTCGCTCCACTCACCCGATTACTCGCAAATATTAGTCGTTGTTCTTAAAATAGAACTCTTTATAAAACATAGAATCATCCCCTACTGTTTCAAGATATTTCTTGTTTAAGGTGGGCTTGTATTGGAATTCTGTTCCGTTCCAGTATTGAAGGGAGTCGCGGTAGGTGTCTAAGAAAAGGGCATCCAATTCAAAATTTATTAATTTTTGTTCATAATATTCTTTGGCTTTGGCATCAAAATCATCTCCGGACACTATTGACCTCAATGACAGATCAGTAAAAAACTCAAAGAGAATTAATCCTCCGTTTAGACTGCCTTTCAAGTTCCAATCCTGATTGGCAAACTTAATTATATTGTTATCTTTAAAAGACAGGTCTTTTGGAAGACTATATCCGTAATAAGTCTCTGTATCTCTTTCAACCACTTCCCGCCCAAGTATAGTTTGAGGGATAAGAATAACTGCTTTTTCAACAGCTTTCCTCATATCAGTTTTTTTATACCGATCACCTAAAATTCCAGTTCCATTTATAAATCTGGAATCAAGAACTATTAGTGCACTTGATTCCTGAACTTTAATATCAGCTGCAATCAAAATTTCATTTACTCCGTCACTGTCTAAATCCAATATCATAAAATCTCTCAAATAACCTGCGTTTATATAACCATTCGTAATCTCTTTAGAATCTAAACTCATTGTACTGAAAACTTGAGAAAAGTAATCCTGGCTATGTAGTAAGAAAAGGATCTCATCTTTCAAATCAACGTTGTAATCTTCCACATGGAATAGACGTAGATTATAATGTGCTTCTTTTATATATGGGTGGTTATCAAATCTTATATCTAAAAAGAAGTCTTTTTTTAACAGTGTATCTCCATCAATGTTATAGATAAGAAATTCTTTAGACCTCTTTCCTCCTATAGTATGAGTCATATATCTATTTTCCAGTACCTCATTAATTCCATCTTTGTTTATATCCCTAAATTGAATGTGTTCTTTTGTTGAAGTGAGCCTGCTGTCAATATCTCTTATTAAATACTCACCTACATAAGTCTCTTTCAAAATCGCCCCACTCGCATTCCTGATATATGCATACTCCCCTTCATAAGTAGCATGCGTAGGATTCCTATCCACCGGACCATACAACAATCGGGCAATTATCCCCAACAAAACTAACACCGTAATAACTGAAGCTACACTAAACTTACGTTTCCAAACTTTCCGGAAGTTGTGAACAATGGCATCGGCTTTATGATGTATAGTCAACCTGCGGTCATAAAAAATCTCTTCGATTTTGTTTACTCCAAATACCGGTAATTCCCGGTTCGGAAAACGTTCTTTAAGATTTGAAATTTTTTGCTGCACCTGATTGAGTTGATCTGCCGGAACCACTAAAACCTGTACCCACGAGAAAAAAGCAGCTTCGGTTTTTAATTCCAGACTTTCTTCTTCTACCGCTAACACATTGCCGAATTCGTCCACATCTCCACTTACACAAATTGCAGGATTTAACCGAAAAAACTCCGCGATTTCTTCGGCTTTCAACATTTCACAATAAAATGCAGCGGCCAATGCAAGATTTGCCGATCGACCAGCGTGCCAGGCGTGACTCATACTCAAACTTGCCGTGGCTTTCCAATGTTTATGTTTTCCTTTTTTGCTAACGGAGAGTAATTTTTCCGAGCAATTTGCAACTCCATCTAAAAAGGAACCGGTATCTTTTCCCACTACTCCAAAAGCAGGTTTCAGTTCACTTTTCCCTTTCTTATTTTCGCCCAGAATGTCCACCCGGAGTTGTCTTAGTCGACCAATTCCAGTATTACCTTCGGTGGTCTTTAATTCTTCCACTACCGGAATCAACACTTCACCGGGTTTGTAATCAGGTTTGCTTCGTTCGTCCAGCTGGATGATGTTTCCGGTTCCCTCATCCGGTCGTTCACCCAGCCAGGAACGAAGCATTCTCAAACTCTTTCTGTACTCAACAATTTTCTGGTCAGGTGTTACATCAGCATCAAACTGTTCACTTATTGACTGAATTTGATGTATAAATTCTTCAAATACTTCAGGATCAACTCCGGCGAGTAATAACGGACTAGACACATTCGGCAAGTATTGCATGAGTTGTTCCAGATAGGAACTCACTTTAGACCGGAATTCCCAGACTTCTCTTATAAATTGATCGATACATGTTATCTGAATGCGTTCCGATGGTGAGCTTTGAATCAACCGAACAGTTTCATTAAATTTTTGCTCGATAAGAAAGGGATCAAATCCGGACATACCCATCAGAAATAAAGATATACCGAGAACGGCTGGGTTATATCCACTTTGATTTTCAGACTGTCTGTATTTCGGTAGTATAATTCGGTTTCATCATTTTGAACCACCAAAAGCCGGGAAATAGAATCATCAGCAAAATCCACAAAGCAATCGTCATTTTTGGTTGAGATACTACATCGTTCACAAGCAGAAAAACGATGATTCTCCGGATTGTAGGTACAGCTATCTGAAGGAACCCGAACCATCGCAAATGCTTCATCCCAATTAAGATCAGAGAGTTCTTTTTTGCGAATGTTTTTAAGCGATCCTCCTTTTGCAGTCACAAATTCTAAACCTGGTTCCTGTATTTCAACCAACACGCGATCCTCGGTCCCCACATATTTCGAAATTACATGGAACTGAAACGCCTTCTGCTTTCGATCTTCGAGAATACGTAATAAGGTGTGATGCTCTTCAGCAGCAAAAACAGCCCGGGTTGCCAATCCTGTTTCCAGCGTTTCGGATGTCATAGCTGCAAGTACCATCGGACCTGATGTTTTAGGATCGTACGATTTAGGATGCAATTGAATGACAGCCGGTTTATTGATTTGATCTAATTCATCGTAAAAAACCCCTAACCATTCTGCAATTTCACGGGCATTTACATCATGCTTAATCAGTTGTTCCATCTTTGCATACTCTTCCCGGGAGAGTTCTTTGGGAAACCTCAAAAACTGTTCAACGCGGTATTCTAAATCTTCAGACAATGCTTCTTTTATTTATTATTCCTTTCAATGACGTTTTTCTGCTGATTGATCTTCCTTTTTTAATTGGTTTATGAAATAATGCCGTGATTTTTTTACAAAGTATTCTACATACTGTCGGTGTTGATCCCTGTATTCCTTCTTCGAAATATTCTCTTCAATATCAGCAAAGTGTTCGAAGTATGTTTTCCCGTTTCCTTTACCAAAAATGTAATCACCTTTTAGAATACGTTCTGTAATCATAAAGTATTTACTAAAATCTTCACTGCTCATTTTAGAACCTGCAACATAGGATGGATATAAATCCAGTTTGGTAATCTTTACTGCCTTGGTTACCATGTTTTCAATCTCGCTATTATGGATATCCTGGTGTTCTGAAAAATTATAATATTCTGTTTCTTCATTATAAAATTGATGTAAGTTTCGGACAACTTCAGCTAATACATTGACTTTAATACTACCTGCGTAATGAGAATGTGTTTTAAATATTTCACCAACCTTAATTAAAATAAGTTTGGTTGAAAGGGTTGTTTTGAAAGTCTTACTCAATTTTAGCTCCAATAGATCAGAAGGAATTATTGGTTTTCCGGCATCTAATTTTGAATAAAAAATTAAATTTGTATCTGGGTTATATTTTAAAAGTGATATCTCATCTTCACGAAGAACTCTTTTAATATTTCGAATAATTTTACTTAATGAAGGATCAAATGCTTTATAATAATTGAAAAGCTCTTCATTTACCTTGCTAAATACCAACCTTCTTAACTGCGTCTGATATTCACTTTGCTTTAGTTCCTCTTTATCAGATTTCAGAAAATATTTTTCAAAAACTATAAGCTTCCCCTCTTTCTTTTCAAATAGTTCGGCAACACAATCTAATGCAAGGCTTCTGTATTTCTCGGAAAGCAGAGAAAAAAGATGAGCATCTTTCTTTGAACGCATCCTTAGATAAGCTTCAGCAAAATCAGTACACAACTGTATCAGTTGCTGCTCTGATAATGAATCTCCTTCAATTGCTTTTATTATTATTTCTCTTAAAACCAATGCTATACCCGAAAATTATTGGCTTTAATAAACAGAATGCATTGCTAAAATCAAAACGTAGGAAAGAATAATCAATATCAACACTCAATTCCCAACTTGGAGATTGGAGATTGGACATTGTTATTGGGTCTTGGCTACTAAACCTTCTTTTACACATTCGTGATATAATCTGAACATTCCTTGCCTACCTTGTGTTTACAGAGACAGAAAACTAAAAGAATAATTAGTTCGTAGTATCTAACGAATAATCTAAAGAACTTTAACTCAAACACAGATCCAATGAGATCATTTTTTTCAACTTTACTGCTTGCCGTTTTATTAAGTACCGGTACTTTTGCTCAGGATTCATTAGTAATTCCTATTACGAGTTTTAATCCTGCTGAGTTTAATGAGGATGCAGATAATAATAAATGGCAACGTTTAACACTTCCCAAAAAAGACTGGACAGAATATTCACTTATAGATGAAAATGGTAAAACCGTAATGAAAGCTGTTAGTGAGAACTCCGCTTCCGGATGGAAATATCTGGTAGACATTGACCCGGAAGAATATCCGATTATTGAGTGGCAATGGAAAATTGAAGGCGTTCTTGAAAACGGAGACATGACTGAAAAAGATGGAGATGATTATCCTGCCAGAATTTATATTACGTATGAATACAGTAGAAAAGATCTCCCTTTTGGAGAGCGTATCAAATATGGAACTATGAAAACATTTACCAGTTTTGATATTCCTCTTCGTTCAATGAACTATGTATGGGCAAACAAAACCAAAGTTGGAAGAGTACAGGAAAATGTTTTCACGAACTGGGTACATATGGTTGCTACCGAATCGGGCAATGAAAAAGCCGGAACATGGGTAACTTCCACTGCAAATGTCTATGAAACCTACAAACAAGCTTTTGAAGAAGAACCAAAAAACATTACCGGTGTAGCAATTATGACTGACTCTGACAACTCAAAAGGTTCGGCTACGGCTTATTATGGAAATATCGTTTTTAAGAAAAAGAAGTAGCATTTGGAACAAAATTACCTCTCATCGACTTTAAATAGTAACTAATTAACTATTTACTATTATGAAATCGATCAAATCAATTTTTGGGTACTTGTTTATAACTACGCTTCTTTTTTCATTTGCCTGTGAAAAGAGCAATTCAAAAAATAAAGCTGAAAAAAAACCAGATCCCGAATCTACCATTGTAATTCCTGTTACTAAGTTTAACCCTGCCGACTATAACAAAGACGCCGAAGGAAGTAAATGGGAAGAACTTACGCTCCCCAAAAAAGATAAAACGAAATACACTTTGGTTACAGATGGCGATGAACCCCACATTAAAGCAGTTAGTAATAATTCTGCATCCGGTTGGAAGTATAAAGTAGATATAGACCCCAAAGAATACCCGGTCATTGAATGGAGATGGAAAGTTGATGGTGTATTGGAAGAAGGTGATATGACTGAAAAAGACGGAGACGACTATCCTGCCAGAATCTACATCACTTATGAATACGATCGTAAGGATCTTCCACTTGGTGAGCGTATTAAATACGGAAGCATGAAAACCTTTACCGATTTTGATATTCCGCTGAGATCTATGAACTACGTATGGGCTAATGTTGCCGATACCGGAACCGTTCAGGAAAATGTATATACCAATTGGGTGAATATGATATCAGTGGAATCAGGAGAAGCGAAAGCGGGAGAATGGATAACTTCTACTGCAAATGTTTATGATACTTACAAAGATGCGTTTGAAGAAGAACCTCGAAAAATTACAGGAGTTGCTATCATGACCGATTCTGATAATTCCAAAGGTTCTGCAACAGCCTATTATGGAGATATTGTTTTTAAGAAAACATCCAATAAAAATTCTGAAGAGAAGTAACAGCACTCAGCAGGTTCTGTGGATTCAATTCAAAGTACCGGATCATTAGACCTCTCTGAACATCAGCACGGGCATGAATGCCCTACTTGTTTAAACCTCTTCGATTTAGATCAAAGCATTTTAACAAGCAGCCCCTTATGGTTCTGCAAATTAGCCCCGTCCGATCCTTTTTTCTTTACCATGTAACATCTTTATATCTGCATCGTCTAAGCGTTTGTAATCAATTCAAACGCTTTTTTTATTATGATGAACATCAAAAAACTCGGATACCTTTCTGCGGCATTACTGTTAACCCTTTCGGCCTGCGGAAATGAAGGAAACAACAACGAAGAAAATGGAGAAGACGAAGAAATTGTAGTGATTCCTGTGGAAGCTACAATGGTCTCCCGAGGAGATATATCTGCATATTACTCAAACACCGCAACTTTAGAAGCCGAACAGGAAGCTTTAGTTGTTGCCAAAGTACGCGGAATAATAAATCAGGTTTTAGTGGAAGAAGGCGATCGCGTAAAAGCCGGACAGGTAATTGCCAAAATTGAAGACGACCAGTACAGAATTGAAGCCGAAAGAGCTAAATCCAATATGGATCGTTTGTACAACGACTTTAAAAGAAGCAAAGAATTATACGACAGACAAGCTATTTCTGCGGAAGAATATCAGAATAAGCAGTTTGAATATGAAGCTCAGAAATCTGCTTACGAACTTGCTAAACTCAATCAGGAAAACACTTCCATCAAATCACCGATAAGTGGTGTTATATCAGAACGGTTGATAAAGAAAGGAAATATGATTGGCACCGATCAAAATGTTTACAGAGTTACCGATTTTGATCCTCTTCAAGCCATTCTTTATGTACCGGAACATGAAATGGCTAAAATAAACAAAGATCAGCCTGCAGAAATTAAAGTCGATGCGTTGCCCGGTCAAACATTCAAAGCACATGTAGAACGAATCAGCCCTATTGTAGATCCAACTACCGGGACATTCAAAGTAACAGTAGTTATTGATGAAAAAAGTGAGAAGCTAAAACCGGGTATGTTTGGGAGAGTAAAAATCGTATATGACACTCGACTATCAGCCAAGATGATTCCAAAAACGGCGGTAATGTCTGAAGATCAGAACCAAACAGTATTTGTAGTGAGAGACTCTCTTGCATATAAAAAGATCATTAAAACCGGATATGTAAACGGTAGCAGTATCGAAGTTCTGGAAGGTCTTGAAGATGGAGAAGTTGTTGTAACCACAGGACAGGGAAGCCTTAAAGACAGTGCAAAAGTTAATGTAGTTCGTAGCTAAAAGGAATTCTGATATGAAACTCATTGATTTTTCTGTAAAGCGAAAAGTAACCATTTCAATGTTTACGGTGGCAATTCTGTTATTCGGAATTGTTTCGCTATCACGTTTGAATGTAAATCTTCTTCCTGACCTGAGTTACCCTACTCTTACTGTAAGAACAGAGCTTGAGGGCGCTGCACCTGTTGAAATTGAGAATCTGATTTCAAAACCAATTGAAGAAGCTGTAGGAGTGGTTAAAGGCGTTAAACTGGTTCGCTCTATTTCCCGCGCCGGACAAAGTGATGTTGTACTTGAGTTTGCCTGGGGAACCAATATGGATATTGCAAATCTGGATGTGATATCAAAATTAGATGCCATTCAACTTCCTCTGGAAGCTAAAAAACCGGTTACCCTCAGATTTGACCCGACCCTTGATCCGATCATCAGATATGCTTTGTATTACGACAATCAAGCAACTGAGCAAAAAGGAGACCAATCTATAAAAGTTGAACGTGCTTCAGTACAAGATCTTAACGATCCGGATGCAATTGACAGACTTAAACAACTCAGGATAATTTCGGATGAGTTACTAAAGAAAAGCCTGGAATCCTCAGGCGGAGTAGCTTCAGTTAAAATCAGTGGTGGATTGGAAGAAGAAATTCAGGTTTACATCGATCAGCAGCGCCTTGCTTATTTAAATATCCCAATTGAATCAATAACTCAAATTCTGAATGCGGAAAATATAAATCTTTCCGGAGGTAGACTTGAAGAAGGAGTTCAGCAATATCTTGTACGAACGCTAAATGAGTTTCAGGATGTAGATCAGATCCGTAATGTAATAGTAACTGTGATTGACGGAAATCCCGTTTACCTAAAAGATGTAGCTGAAGTATCTCAGGGATACAAAGAACGTGAAGCTATAACCCGGCTTAATGCCCAGGAAGCTGTGGAGATCGCAATTTATAAAGAAGGTGATGCCAATACCGTAGCCGTTGCTGAATCTGTAGAGCGGAGAATAGATAACATCAGAGAAACTCTTCCTGCAGGTATGAAACTGGAAAAAGTGTATGATCAATCAATCTTTATCTCATCCGCCGTAAATGAAGTTAAAACCGCGGGTATTATTGGTGGTATTCTCGCTGTTCTGATCCTTTATTTCTTCTTAAGAAATTTTTGGAGCACTGTTATCATTTCGGTCTCCATTCCGGTTTCAATCATAGCTACATTTAATCTAATGTATGGAAACGATATTACTCTCAACATCATGTCGTTAGGTGGTATTGCATTAGGTATCGGGATGTTGGTGGATAACTCTATTGTCGTGCTTGAAAATATCGCCCGGCACAAAGATATGGGTAAAAATACACTTCAGGCTGCTAAAGATGGAGCAAGTGAAGTTGGAACTGCAGTTATCGCTTCTACCCTAACTACTGTTGCCGTATTTTTCCCTCTCGTTTTTGTGGATGGAATTGCAGGTCAGTTATTCAGAGATCAGGCGTTAACCGTTACCTTTTCTTTGATTGCTTCTCTTGTTGTAGCAGTAACATTGATACCTATGATGTCCTCCTTAGGTGGAAAAAAGAAGAAAATTCCGGCTCTTGAACTTAAAGAACCACGTACCGCTATCGGTAGATTTTTCAGAAAAATAAGATTGTTCCTTTTTTACACTATACCCACTGCCATAACAAAACTGATTCGTTTAATTTCAAAAGGACTGGCAGTATTCTTCGGGTTTGTATTTTCTCCGTTTGTATGGCTGTTTGATAAGTTCTATAAAATGACTGAGTCCTTCTATATAGGCTTACTGAAAGGATCATTGAATAACAGATTTATTGTACTCCTGATTGCTTTCGGGTCTTTTGCCGGATCATTGGTACTTGTTCAACAAATCGGAATAGAATTGATCCCTCAGCTTTCACAAGGCGAATTCAAAGTAGAGTTTAAACTTCCTCCCGGAACACCAATAGAACAAACTGATGACGCTCTGCGAAGTGTACAACAAGCCACCAGAAGTGCTAATAATGTAAGCTCTACCTTTGCCGTTGCAGGCACCGGAAACAGAATGGATGCCAATCCGGATCAGGGTGGCGAAAATTGGGGTGAGTTAAATGTGCTTCTTACTTCCGGCACTTCATCCGATGAAGAAGAAAATGTAATGACTAATATGAGAAACTCTCTTCAAAATGTTCCGGGATTGCAGTATAAATTTGCACGCCCTTCCCTCTTCTCCTTCTCCACTCCTGTTGAAATTGAAATCAGTGGTTTTGATCTGGATAAGTTAAAACAAGTGAGTGATGAAATTGCTCAGAAGATGAATGCAGATTCACGCTTTGCTGATGTCAAAAATACTATGGAAGTAGGAAGCCCCGAAATTCAGATCTTATTCGACAGAGACAGAGCAGCTTCTTTAGGTCTTCAGGTTAATGAAGTTGCCAGCCGCGTGGTAAGCAATGTGCGAGGAGATGTTGCTACCAGATATTCCTGGAGAGATCGCAAAATTGACGTAATGGTTAGAGCTCAGGAAAATGACCGGTCTTCCATTGAAGAAATACGACAACTTGTTGTAAACCCAAATAGTGAACGTTCTATCCCTTTAAGTGCTATTGCTGAGGTTCGAATCGCAAACGGTCCAGGCGAGATTCGCAGAGTTTCTCAACAAAGAGTAGCTCTTATCTCTGCTAATTTAAACTATGGAGATTTAGGGGAAGCCGCACAGGAAGTTCAGCAGATTATTGATGAAACCACTATGCCAACCGGTATTTTTGCACGAATTGCAGGCCAGAATGAGGAAATGAGTGAATCTTTCAGATCATTACTATTTGCACTAGCTCTGGCAGTATTCCTGGTATATCTGGTAATGGCTTCCCAGTTTGAATCATTACTTCATCCATTCATCATCTTATTTACCATACCTTTGGCTTTGGTGGGAGCAATTCTTGCTCTTTTCTTAACGAATACAACTATCAGCGTTGTGGTTTTCATTGGATTGATACTATTAGCAGGTATTGTTGTGAATAACGCTATTGTATTAATTGATTTGATCAACCAGTTACGCCAACGTGGAATGGAAAAGTATGATGCTATCATTGAAGGTGGAAAATCCCGTTTACGTCCTATTTTGATGACAACTTTAACAACTACGCTCGGATTACTCCCACTGGCTATTGGTTTTGGTGATGGAGCTGAATTGAGAGCCCCTATGGGAATTACCGTAATCGGTGGTCTGCTAGTATCAACATTACTAACGTTGGTAGTGATACCTGTTATGTACTCGATCATGGATCGAAAAAACTACCAAACTGAAGAAGAACTAGTTCAGGAGACGCTATGAGCTTTACTGAATTATCCATAAAGCGCCCTGTTACAACCATAATGGTGTTTGTGAGCCTGGTGGTAGTAGGCTTTATAGCTACACGACTGGTTCCGTTGGAATATTTCCCCGATATCTCATTTCCCGGAGCATTTGTTCAGGTTCCTTATCCTAATGCCAGTCCCAATGAAGTTGAAGAACAGGTTATCCGTCCGATGGAAGAAGCTCTGGCTACTATCAGCGGACTGGAGAGAATGAGTTCTAATGCCGGAGAAAATAATGGTGGCATTCAGGTAATGTTCAAGCAAGGAAGCGACATAGATCTCAAAGCTATTGAGATCAAAGAAAAAATTGAAAGTGTTCGCAACCAGTTGCCCGATGATTTTGAATTTTACAACATCTTTAAATTCGAAGATGGTGGTGGAAATACTCTTCAGCTACGTATTTCCAGCCAACGGGATCTTTCTGATTCATATGACTTACTAAACCGAAACCTTAAGCAGCGTATTGAACGTATTGAGGGAGTTGGACAGGTTACCCTCTATGGAGTAGAAAAGAAAGAAATTCGAATTGAGCTTCTCACTGATCGGATACTTAGCTACAATATCGATCTGAATGAGCTTTCCAATAAATTAAGGCAAGCAAATTTTTCCATTTCGGCAGGTAAAATCAGTGATTCCGGAATGCGATACAACGTGCGCCCTATGGGAGAACTTTCCGGTGTTGAAGATATTGAAAATCTGATCATTGATGATAATAACCTGCGAGTTAAAGACATCGCCAATGTTAGTTTCACTTCTCCTGTAAGAAATTATGCCCGTCATCTGGATCGAAAATATGCCATCGGTCTGGATATCGTAAAAGAGTCATCCGCTAATACCGTTGCAACTGTCGGCCGGGTTCTGGAAGAAATAGAAGAGATCAATGAACTGCCGGAAATGCAAGGAATTTTGATCTATGAAATGAATAATCAGGCTGACGGTATTATCAGTTCACTTAAAGAATTGTTTAGTGCCGGAGTGTTGGGTGCAGGACTTTCTATTTTTATGCTTTTCTTCTTCCTTCGCCAGTTTAGTACTACCATGATTGTGGCTACTGCTGTGCCCTTTTCCTTAATTGTAACACTTGGTTTTTTCTACTTTCTGGGGATTTCACTGAACATTCTTTCCATGATGGGGCTGATGCTTGCTGTGGGAATGCTGGTGGATAATGCGGTAGTAGTTACTGAAAATATTCACCGGTACCAACGAAAAGGAATGGCTCCGGCAAAAGCCGCTATTTTCGGAGCTCGCGAAGTAGGAATTGCAGTTGCTGCAGGAACATTTACATCCGCAGTAGTATTTCTCCCGAATATCATCAATGAAAGTTTTATTAAGCAACACATGTATTATGTGGGAATGCCGATCATTATTTCTTTAATCGCTTCACTCTTGATTTCATTGACTGTAATTCCTCTTCTTACATCAAAGTTAAAACCAAGTACTAAAGAAAAGAAACGTACTGTCATTGATAAACTTTCTGATAAGTACTCGCAATTTCTTACCTGGTTTGTTGCCCGCAGATGGATTTCAACCATAAGCATAGCCTTACTCTTTTTTAGTGTGATAATTCCTATAGCGCTTGGACTTAATATCGATATGTTCCCCAGAGTTGAAGAACGGGAACTGGGTCTCCGATACAACCTGAATGGCTCTTACACCATGGAGCGGGTAAAAGAAACGGTAGACAAAATTGAGGACTACCTGTACGAGAATCAGGAAAAATTTGAGATCAAATCGGTATATACGTATTACGAGCCTGAATTTGCCAACTCTACCATCATTTTGGTAGATGAGAAAGACGCTACCAAAGCGGTTCAGCTTATAAAAGATGAGATTGAAGAAAACCTTCCTGTGGTAACTATCGGGGAACCTGCCTTCGAATTCAGAAGCAGGAATGGTTCAGAAACAGCCCGTGTGTTCGTAAATGGTGAATCAATGGACGTACTCACCGAGTTGGCAGATCAGATAGAGTGGAGAATGAGTCAGATAGAAGGATTTGCTGACGTTAAAACGGATGCCGAGCGCGGTAAAGACGAAATCAGATTAACCATTGATCATGGACGAGCCAGAAATTTCGGGCTCACCTCGCAAGCTGTAGCCACCTCAGTATCAAGTGCAGTGCGGGGTCAGAATCTGCGCAAAATCCGGGGACCTGAATCTGAAATAGATGTGGTTTTAGCTTTACAGAATATAGATCGCCAATCGGTGGATGATTTAATGGAACTTCCGATCTCAATAGGCAATGATCAGAGTGTGAAGTTAGCCTCCATTGCAGATTACAACCAAACTGCAGGGCCGGGAAGAATCTTCCGTGAAAACAGAAAAACGTCACTGGGAATTTCTTTAAGCCTTGTTGACGGAACGACCATGGAAGATGCCAGAGAGAAAATCTCTAAAGTCATGGACCAGATTATCTATCCGGCGGGTTATTCCTGGGGATATGGACGAAGTTTTGATAATGACGCTGAAGCAGGAAATACCATGCTTTTCAATATTGCGGTGGCGTTCTTTTTGATCTACTTAGTTATGGCGGCCTTGTTTGAATCATTAATGTACCCAACCAGTGTACTTGCGTGTATTTTGTACGGCATCGTTGGAATTTTCTGGTTTTTCTTTATCACCGGAACAACGTTCGACCTGATGGCAATGATTGGCATTCTTATCCTGATGGGAATTGTGGTTAATAACGGTATTGTGTTAATCGACCACATAATTCATCTCAGAGAAGAAGGAATGAGCAGAACGGAAGCGGTTGTCCAAGGCGGTAAAGACCGAATGAGACCTATTTTGATGACCGCAGGAACTACCGTTCTTGGATTAATTCCACTTTGTATAGGAACTACGCAAATTGGTGGCGACGGCCCTCCCTACTTCCCGATGGCACGTGCTATTGTTGGCGGTTTAACTTTTTCTACAGTAGTCACACTCATCGTGCTACCATCTATTTATATTATTCTTGATGATATTAAGATATGGGCAGGAAGAGTTGGTGAGAAGGCAAAAGGATAGGAACATCCAAATAGAAGTTTGTTGATTTGAAAACTAGTTGGCTTGTTGTTTTTTTGATTTTTCATTTTGCCCTTAGGATAAAACCTTATTAGAACAACGGACAAGTTCCTCCTTTGAAAAAGGTGTTCGCTGAATTGCAGACGGAGGATGTTGTGCGGTTTACTAGCTTAGAAACCGCACAACATATCTCTGATCTCACACAAGTGTTCGATCGGTCCCCCTTCGAAGGGAGATTTAGAATCCTCGTATCAATTCTCTGACCCTCCCTTGGTCCCCTGTCTGCCGGACAGGCAGGCTCCCTAACATCAGGGAGGGAAACTTTATAACTCCACTCTGATATTAATTAAAAAGTCCCCTTCCCTTGACTAAGGGAAGGGATAGGGATGGGTTCGGTAAGTTCGAATGCGGTTCTTACTCCCCTTACTGCTTGTTTTAACTTTGCTTTTGCAATCGGGAAAGAAATTTTTAATACTCTTTCATTCATTATCAATAAAGATAATCATGAAATATTCTTTTTTAGCACTCTCGGTACCGGCCTTAATACTGTTAATCAGTGGTTGCAATATGGATACATCCACTCAACAATCAGATGAAGAAATTCGGGCTGAATTTGAAAAAATCTTCCACACCTTTTATGATATTTATGGTTCATCAAATGCAGATTTTGTTGATTACTACGCCGACGATTTTATAAATATGGATAACTCAGGAAATGTGGAACGTGGAGCGGCTACTTATAAGAAAACCTGGGAAGAGAATTTTAAGCAAAATGTAATCGATTCTCTCCATTATACTGATCCTGAAATCATCTTTAGCAGAGATATGATTTATACTTACAACGATTACTGGGAGCGGTTTAAAAACAAAGAAACCGGGGAAACCAGAGAAGTTTCAGGAACATGGATGGCCGTATGGAAACCTATTGATGGAACCTGGAAAGTGGTAATGACTACCTATCACAGTCCTTGATCTGAGACAAAGTAAATCAGTTTATTCTAAGTTTATTTTCTTCCCTCCCTGGGATTAGATTAGAAACACTTTAAAACTTTTAAGTTACCATACAGTTCTTTTCCCACAACAAAAGAAAGAGACAGACTTGTTCGGGCCGCAGGCAGGGATGGGGATGGGTTCGCCTTAACACTTGTTTTAGTTCGACCTTTTGCTATCTTATACGACTATTTAACGAGCCATTCTTACAATAATAAATGGATTTATTTGCGACAATAGACGCTCTTAAAGGGACTGATAAAATCCGGGAAGTGTTGCTTAAAGCTGATAAAAGCACTTTTGAAGATTTTATCGGGACAAACAGGCAAAATGCTTGTTTGGATAATATTATGTTAGGTAACCTGTCATGCAAGAATTCTTAAAAAGATTGATCAAAGAAGAGCTTCAGAAAAATCCGTTGAAAGGAGCTCATGGCATTAATTCTGAGAATATTGAAGAGTTTCTAATTGAGCCAAAGATTGAAAAATATATTGGCTCGTCAAATCGAACTGATATTTTTGAAGTTTGGACTGTTCTTCAAGAAACCCCAAATGAAAGAAGTGGTTATACGATATTTTATGACCCTGAAGACAAAGGGTTTGGTTTGGGCATGTATACTTCTGATGATCAATTAATGCATCTTGGTTTCTATGGTAGTTTTTCTAAAACTTTAAACTCAATGTAATCGGTTACCTAACATCTTTAAAAAGGAAAAAGTCAAGGGCTCATAGTCCTTCCCTCCGTAGATAGTACGTTTCTGTATAATATTCCGTAAAGCAGCTAACCTAGCTTGCTAATGGCTTGGTTATGTATGAGATCTTTGGTAACGCTACCGGCGTTTAAACATCTTTACGGGCTTGTTTCTGCGGCTTTCAGCAGAACTGTTCTGCTTCAACAGAACGATCCCTGATCTTTCATCAAACCAACAGCCTATGTCCCAATCAAGCAGTGCGAGCATGCCTGCGTGCAGACTTCTCTGTTATGCGTTCGGGCTTATAGGCTGTGGCCAGTAGGTTTGCTTCGTTATTCTCGTCATTCTTCCTTTAAATCCTTTAACCTCGTTCCCAAGCTATGCTTGGGAACACCAGTCGGAAGCTCCTGCTTCCTGTAAAATATTAGAGCTGGCAAGGCAGAGCTTCCTCACTCCTAAAAAATTACATCATTTAATCATTTCAAAGTATTGGAATCAGCCGTATATTTGTATTTATAAAGACGGTTAAACAAAAAGATTTTACAGAGACTATTTTTTGCACTACGCACTGAATACATATCAATTACAAAATGGACAAGAAGAGAAAAACATGCTTCTTGATGCTATTTCTACCGATCTACTTTTATTCTGCACATCGATTTTTGTACTTATAAAGCAGAAACTTTTCGCTGATATTTCACAACCATCAGCCCCTAAAAAAACAAATTTTCAAGATAATCAGGCCGATGTTACTGCACTACCTTTTCAGGTAACATCCTATATATGCTCATTTTACGATCCGGAGTTAGTACTCAGAATTCGACAGTGGATAGCATGTATTGCAGCTAACGGCCGCACAAAAAAGAAATTTAATGAAGAATCAAATCATCATTCATTCCACCGAGGATCAAGCTCGGATTGCGTTGCTCGAAGACGGAGAGCTCGCTCAATTATTCATCCAATCCGAAGAGAACCAACGTACGGTTGGTAACATCTATGTAGCACGGGTTCATAAAGTGATGAGCGGTATTAAAGCTGCTTTCATCGATATGGGTACACCTAAAGATGCTTTTTTGCACTTTTCCGATGCCGGTGATCATCTGGACGAATACATTTCCATGCTTAACGGTAAAAATGCTATTCCTAATCACGCTAAGTCTGATCTTAAAAATAAAGAGAAGCTTGCCAATCACCAGAAACAAGCTCTTGCCGGGAAAATCTTAAGGAATGGACAAAAACTTCTTGTTCAAATTGTTAAAGAACCAATTGGCTCCAAAGGTCCCAGAATTTCTACTGATATCACTATTGCAGGTCGTTTTTTAGTGCTGATCCCAATGGGTGATTACATCGCTGTTTCTAAGAAAATTTCTAACTACAAAGAGCGCCGTCGTTTAAAAAATATTCTTGGTGATATGGTACCGGATGGTTTCGGAGTGATTGTGAGAACTGTTGCCCAGGGACAAGACGAAAAGGCTATTGAAGACGATCTGCGTGATGTACTTAGAAAATGGGAGAAGATTCTGGATAAGCTTGAAAATGCTAAACCCCCTTCCCTATTACACAGAGATCTGGATATGACTGAAAGCCTTATCCGTGACCTTTTTGCTAAAAATTATGATCGTGTGTTGGTTGATGATCCTAAAATGTATCGCCAGCTTAAGCAATATGTTGGTCAGATTGCCCCGGAAATGGCGCAAAATGTACATCAGTATAAAGGAAAGAAACATATTTTTGATCAGATGGGAATTGCGGAAGATGTGAATTCCATTTTCAACCCGAGAGTACGAATGAAATCAGGTGGCTATCTGATTTTTGAACAGACCGAGGCCATGTACGTAGTTGATGTGAACTCCGGGCCTTATGCAGCCAAAGCAAAGCAGGAAGATAATTCACTGAAAACCAATTTAGACGCTGCCAGAGAAATCGCAAAGCAATTACGTCTCAGAGATATTGGGGGTATTATTGTAGTAGATTTTATTGATCTGAGAGATGACAAAAATCGAAAAAAGATCTATGACGAACTTAAAAAGGAGTTCCGGAAAGATCCTGCTAAAACCAATATGCTCGGGATGAGTGATTTCGGTCTGGTTCAGATTACCCGACAGCGAATTAGGCCAAGTGTGATAAATTCAGTTTCTAAAGTATGTCCCATGTGTGGCGGAAGCGGCGATGTAATCAGTGATGACACGATCCTTACTGATATCGAAAGCTGGTTAAGTAAATTTAAGCATGCTTCTGAGTATCGTGCGGTTGATCTGTATGTAAACCCGTATATGAAAACGCTCATCAACAAAGGAATGTTCAGCAAGCGCTGGAAATGGATGTCAAAATTGCACATCAAAATTACTTTAGTTGCTGATGAAAGCATTCCATTGAGCAGATTCAAAGTGACGCTCTCCGGTTCTGACGTAGATATTACCGATGTGGTTATGCGTGGAGCCTCGATTGATGAAGCACTCCAACAGGTTGAATATGTTGAGGAAATAGATCGAGGTAAAGATGATCTGGAAATCACAAAGAAAAGTAATCACCGAAACAGTGGAAGCAGAACGTCAGGAAGTTCTGCCAATTCGAATGGAAGGAAGAACCATACCCATCAAAATTAGTACTGTTATTTTGATGGCTTGGTTTTTGCGAATCTTAGTCTAAACTGAATTTAATTTTATACAATGAGTGCATTTAAATTACATGCAACAACGGTTGTGGGTGTTATCCACAATGGAAAAGCTGCATTGGGTAGCGACGGACAAGCTACCATGGACAAAACGGTGATGAAATCTACCGTAAAGAAAGTAAGAAAATTATACGAAGGGAAAGTACTAGCCGGTTTTGCCGGATCTACAGCCGATGCCTTTACCCTTTTTGAGAAGTACGAAGAAAAACTAAATGAATATAATGGCAATATGCAGCGCGCTGCTGTTGAACTGGCTAAGGAATGGAGGAAAGATAAATTCCTTCAAAAATTAGAAGCATTACTTATTGTGATGAATAATGAGAATGCTTTGGTTATATCAGGTCAGGGCGATGTAATTGAACCGGATGATAATATTGCCACCATTGGAAGCGGTGGTTCCTATGCCCTTTCAGCGGCTCGCGCAATGAGCAAACACGCTAAAAATTTAACAGCTAAACAGATCGTTGAAGAATCACTGAATATTGCTGCAGATATCGACATTTATACCAATCACAATTTGTCGGTAATAGAAATTGAGGACTAAATGATGTTAGAAGAAAAGAATTTAACGCCACAACAAATTGTAAAAGAGCTTGATAAATATATTGTCGGGCAAAAAGCTGCAAAGCGTTCTGTGGCAATCGCACTAAGAAACCGCTGGAGAAGATTAAATTCCAGAGAAGAAATCAGGGAAGAAATTGTTCCTAATAATATATTATTGATCGGACCTACCGGTGTCGGTAAAACTGAGATCGCCCGCAGACTGGCAAAACTTGCGATGGCTCCCTTTGTTAAAGTGGAAGCTTCCAAGTTTACTGAGGTTGGTTATGTAGGACGTGATGTTGAATCTATGATCCGTGACCTTACCGATATTGCCGTCAGCATGGTAAAAGCTGAAATGCAGGAGCGCGTGAAGGAAAAAGCAGCAGAAGCAGTTGAAAACCGAATTCTGGATATTCTTATCCCTCCTGTTACAAAGAAAGGCGTTGGTTTTAACTCTGGTTCCGGAGGAAGTTCAGATTCAAATTTTGATCCTGCAAAAGCTAATGATGAAGAATTGAATGTAAGAACCCGTGAACGATTCAGAGAAAAACTTCGCAACGGAGAGCTTGAAGATCGTGAGATTGAGATCGAAGTTAAGAACACAAAAACTCCGATGATGCAGGTCTTTGGTCCGGGCGGAATGGAGGAAATGGGAATGAACCTTCAGGATATGCTTGGAAACATGGGAAAAAATAAAAAAGCCAAAAGAAAGCTTCCTATTTCTGAAGCTCGAGAAGCCCTTTTGGAAGAAGAAGCTGAAAAACTGATCGATCATGAATCAGCAGTTCAGGAAGCTCTGGAAAGAGTTCAAAAGCAAGGAATTGTATTTATTGATGAGATCGATAAAATTGCTGAACCTTCTACCGGAGCAGGAAAAAGCGGACCGGATGTAAGTCGGCAGGGAGTACAGCGCGACTTATTACCTATTGTTGAAGGAAGCACCGTAAATACAAAACACGGAATTGTGAAAACCGATCATATTCTTTTTGTGGGGTCAGGTGCATTTCATGTATCAAAACCTTCAGATATGATTCCTGAGTTACAAGGACGTTTCCCGATTCGTGTAGAACTGAATTCACTTACTGAAGAAGATTTTGTAAAGATACTTTCGCAACCAAAAAATGCACTTACTAAGCAGTATGAAGCTATGTTGGAAACTGAGGGGGTAAAAATTGAATTCACTGATGATGCCGTACTTGAACTAGCAAGAATTGCAGCCGTTGTAAATTCACAAGTAGAAAACATTGGTGCCAGACGTTTGCATACCATAATGTCTTCACTATTTGATGAATTATTGTTTGCCGTTCCGGATGATATCAATTCCGGAGAGATCACAATTGACCCGTCTTATGTTAATAAACAGCTCGAAGATCTTGTCAAAGACAAAGATCTGAGCCATTACATACTTTAATGGGCATTAGAACGGTTTATTTATTACAATCCATCTGAATGAAACATTTTGTTATGCTATTTAGTTAGTGTAATAAACAATTGAACTGAATATGACCTTAAAAAAATTTATTGCCCCACAAGTAGTCATCGTACTCATTTTGTCGCTTGTAAAACTTACAGGAGCAGATCCTGTTGTTAAAACAGCTGTAAATGATGATGAAACTAATATCATAAAATATGCACAAGCCACACGAAGTATTGTAGCTAATTACTTCAGTGAAGCTGATCTTGATAAAATGTATAAAGTCAGCATTAAAGAATTTGTTACTCATGTCAAAGATTCTACACTGAAAATTGAATCAACCCCAGTGGATACTACTTTTCCGGGAATAACAATAAACTCCATTACGGATGCATTCACCAACTTTGAGAAGGCTTATTTATACGTTTCCAATAATACGGAAGACGAGAATATGACCAAACTTACAGAATATGCTATTCGTGGTTTGTTTTCGACGCTTGATCCTCACTCCGTTTATATCGAACCTGACGACAGTGAGCGTGTTCAGGAAGAATTTGCCGGAAAATTTCAGGGTATTGGTGTTCAGTTCAATATTATTCAGGATACCATTACAGTTGTAACAGCTATTTCAGGTGGACCAAGCGATCAACTTGGAATACGATCCGGTGACAGAATTGTAGCCATTGAAGACAGTAATGCTGTTGGTTTTACTAATGAGCAAGTGCTCAAAAACCTTCGTGGAGAAAAGGGTTCTAAAGTGAAAGTAACTATTGTCAGACCCGGCTTAACCTCTCCTCTTTACTTCACTATAGAACGCGATGATATTCCATTATATACCGTAGATACTTCCTACATGTTGGACGAAGAAACCGGATATATCAAGATCAATCGTTTTGCAGCCACTACCCACCAGGAATTTATGGAAGCTTCCGAGGAACTGAAATCTCTGGGAATGGAAAGATTGGTATTGGATCTTCGCGGAAATCCCGGCGGATATTTAGGGCAGGCAATTGCCATCGCCGAAGAATTCTTCCCTAGAGGAACTTCATTGGTTTCAACAAAGAGTAAGCATAGTCGGTTTGATGGTGATTATTTTTCCAGAAAGAACGGAGAATATCAGGGAAAACCGGTTATTGTTTTAGTAGATGAAGGTGCTGCATCTGCGAGTGAAATCGTTTCAGGAGCTCTACAGGATCATGATAGGGGTTTAATTGTTGGTAAAAGGACATTCGGAAAAGGATTAGTTCAACAACAATATGAACTGATCGACAACAGCAACGTTCGCGTCACTATCTCAAGGTATTATACACCTTCGGGCCGTCTGATCCAGAAGCCTTTCGTTGAAGGCGGAGGTGAAGAGTACGCTTATGAAATTTATCGCCGTCAAAACGCGATGAGTGACGCCATCGAGTTTTCAGAAGAAATTCCTGATTCACTTAAATTTAAAACCGATGCAGGAAGAACTGTTTATGGTGGTGGTGGAATTGTTCCGGATTACATTATCCCGGATGACACTTCACGCTCCGGATATGTGATTAACTTTGCTATTCGTAAAAGAGCAGCTTTTGATTATGTTCGTTCTTATCTGGATGAAAATGGGGACGAATTCCGTGCACAATGGGAAGGTAATTTTGAAAAATTCCGTACCGATTTCACCTGGGATGAAAAAAATATTGCTGATTTTAAGACCTCTTTAATAGAGAATGGTTTGGTTATAACCGATACAGTAGATACTCCAAAGTTCAGAAAAGACTCTCTATTTGTTCCCGTTGGACATTTTGAAGAAGTAGCATGGATGAGCGAAGGAAGAATGAAAGCTGAGCTAGCCCGACAGGTTTGGGGCATGAAGTCTTTCTACCCGATAGTGAATGATGTTTTTGACGAGACCCTGAAAGAAGCGATGACTCTTTGGGACGCAGTAGACAGGTTAAATGCGTTGGCAAAAGGAGAAGCATCAGCGGGTGTTGGAAATATGAAGGATGGTGGTAGAAAATAATTTGGAATATGGGGATTAAGAATATTTGAACAGCTATTCCTAATTCCCATATACCTATTCCTGACTATTTCATTTCATATTTAAAATCGAATAGAAAAACCCACACTCAGGTTTGTAGATGAAGGCCATTTAGTCTCCCGGTCTGTGATGATTACCTGACCATTAACTACCTCTCCTCTTAAATACTCCCGTTGGCGTGCTGTTCTCTCTAACTTCCAATTTAAACCTATCTTTTCACCAATCGGCATATAGATACCCGTATATAAAATATACCCGAAATTGCTGATATGATCGGGATCATTTGTATCTGATTTTCTCTTAAAAGTAGTTCTAAGCCAGGAAACGCCTCCACCTATGTATAAACTTGGCGATGTATTTGAATCTTTTTTTAGAGAAAGAAAATAAGCTGACGAAACTCCGTACTCAAATGCACTTGATATAAAATCATCATTTTCCGGAGGGCTATCATTTACTTGAAGTTCTCTGCTCAACCACTGATATCCTATAACAGGACCGATTCCAATATTATCTGTTACCAAATAAAGTGAGTTCACATTATAATTGAATCTTTTAAAAGACTGTTCAAACTCCTGATTTGCAGGCCCATCTTTTTCAGCACCTGTATAGCCCATTGAAAATGTTGTGAACTTATCTCCCTTTTTAAAATATGATTGATAGCTACTTTCTTGCTGAGCAAATACATTGATATGTGTAAATAAAAATGTGATAAATACATATATCATCATTTTATATTTCACTCTTGCAGGTTTTAATTTTCTACTCATTATTTCCCTCAAAATTTAAATAATTGAAAACCAATTGATAAGTGAACTCCTCTTGCATCTGAATTAAATCCGGGAAAATCCCCTTCCCATTCCGGACCAACTTCCATGAATATTCCAATATTATTACTGAACCGATAAGAACTTCCGAACTTTAACGATGACCTGAAGCGTACATCATTGTTATCTGTAGAGCCTGAAGCATCGTTTAAGGCAAGATTATAGCCCAACAAATAAGTACCATCTAGGTAAAAGTGTACCGCACTTTTTTGATAGAGCAAGTAACGTGCAACAGGTCCTAGTGCAAATTTACCGGTACCTACTGACCCGAAACCATCTGAAATGAGTATCGATCCAAAACTATGTATACCAAACCCAATATTTGAACCGGTCAGTTTCACATACTCTAAATCAACGCTTATCTCTGTATTTCTGATGGTCTCGAAACCATCATTCGTTCCCATATAATCTTTATTGTGGTTAATTAATCCACCAACTGCCCAAATTGTAGAATTCTTTTGAAGACTCCTGACATTTAGATCAGATTCAGAATCACTTTGAGCATTAACTGACCATGGAAATACTAAGGCCATAGCTAAAATAATTAGCCTAGTTCTCTCCTTTCTTCTCATATTGTCTCACTTTTTGTTAATAATTAATATCCATGTACCGAAAGCACTGAATCCAGATCGAAATTTCGAACAGGGATCAACACTGTTTTTTTATAGACTGAAAAATATCCTGCAAAGAAACCTATAGCATCATTCTCTGACTTTGGAAGGATCTCTCCGTTTTCGCCTACTTTTTCAATGGTTGAAACTTGGAAGAGATAGGTTGAGTCGCGGGAAGTAAAGGCACGTATAAAGCGATCATACATTTCATCCCAAAGTATTCCTTTTGATGAAAAAATTTCATTCATATGCTGCCAATTATTACCAATATCTTTACTAAAGAACGAAAATCGCATCCATTGGGTTTTTGATTCCCAAATTTTTTCTCTGTTTTTACTTAAATCCTGAATCCAGGCTCTTCTTAACTCATCATTGTCCCAAGAAGGTATAGTAAGAGCATACATTGATCCAAGTCTTAAGTAATTACCTCTATCTTGAAATAAAAAATCTTCCCAATCTTCCAACAGTAATGTCTCCCGATCAGTATCGGCATTACTCTGTATTTCAGTCAGAAAATTTCCTTCTGGATATTCGAATATATAGAACTTATTAGGATTACTTTCTTCTCTTGGAGTTCCATCCTGATATGGAACAAATTCAATATTTAAATCAATAGAATCTGGAATTTCTATTTCCGTAGACTTAGGAATAATTGTTTCCTTTTGATATTTTCTTCCATCAAATAATTCTATCTCTAGAGTGTATTTTTCTCCAGGCCTAAGTTTTATTTCAGAGTTTACATCACCGTATAATCCACTGCTTTTTTTGGTTAGAATAACAACATTTTCCTGAGAATTTGAAGCTGGCCCCTTGATTCTTACAATTGCATTTTCTTCACCTTTAAAGGATAAACCGAAACTTTTAAACGTTCTAACAGTTTGAGTCCATAATGAAGGATTAAATAAGTTTGGGATATCACTTGTAATCTCACGTTCATCATTAAATCTGCCTTCACTGACATACCCTACCACTACTTCAGGATAATGATGAACCGTATCGTTTGTGGCTTCTATCAATCCCATAATAAATGGTGTATTTTCTGGTACTATGTCATATTTTTCATCTGGGATAAATATTTCAGGTTTATCACACTGAATACACAAGAAAAATAATATGAAGCTAAATAAGACGGGTTTCATGTTTTTAAAATTAAAAGCCACCACTTAAGTGATGGCTTCTTTTATTTTAGTAAGTTTTAAGAGCAAATTTATATCTGAATAAGTTTGCTCCATAGTATTTGGAAGCTGTAAAATTTCCAAATATGTCTGTGCGTTCATTTGCATTAAACTCATTTATCCTCCTAACACCAGACTCCTGTATAGGGTCATCACTACTCCCATATGTATGACTTCTGGTTGTAAATCCGGTATACACCGGAGCCCAAATGCCTGTATCCATATGAAAGGTCTGTATATTACCTGCATAACTATTCGATCGTCTTTGTGAAAAATCCGGGTAATCTTTGTCATCATCAGACAACACAAATCGCCATGTTCCTCCTTGTTGACTTAAATTGATCAGTGGAAAATAGTCGACGTAGCTTGTAACATATTGACCATTAGGGATGGTTTCATATCGTGCAATGTTAAAATTATAATCTTGCCCCTTATTATTTATATCAGGTACCTGATAATAAAATTTAGGAAATCCTCCTTTATCAGCACCCTCAATTAATGTATTATGCGAATATCCGGTATAAGGATTGCTTCTGTATACTTTATCGAAACGATATTTATAACTCACCGGCATATTGTTCTGGTAGTTATCATCTTTCTTTATAAATAGCTGAAGTTCGGAAGATCCTCCCCCATCTCCTGTGGCCGCTAATCGCATAGATTTAATCACAAAATAAGTACTATTGCCCTCTAAGGTTCCTGTACTAGGTCCGCGAGACCAATCATTATTTCTGCTTCCCGAGCCTCCTGAACCTGATCCACCCCCATCATTACAATTATCAATAGAGGATGGGTCGTTACATGGTTGCTCCAGCATGGGTACTGAATCCACAAATAACAATGAAGGATCGGACACCATTTTTGCTTTGCCTTCCTCTTGTGCTGATACCAAACCTTCTTTGTCAAAAGTAACCGATAACACTCTGTCTGCATCCCCTACATGAAGCGCTTCAAAGGTGATCGGCCATATTTCTTCTCCATTCTCATCATCTTCCAGATAAAACCTGTCAGGATCCAACGCAACCCAGGTATTATCTTCTGATACTCCTGAACCTGTTTGTTTAGAGTATTTCCGACCATCCTCAACATAATGCCGGATACCCAATACAAAATCTTCGGCTTTCCCCTCTTTGTCTGTAACACGAATATGTGAAGACAAGGCCTGACCCGTTGTTTTAGCTTTTATGGAAGGGATATCCTTTAACAGCAATACTTCGCCTGCTACTCCCGGATTTTTCTTAGCTTTAATCACTTGATCATTTACTGCATCAATCAGATTAGATCCATACTGTGTTATAAGTTGTGCTTTATAGGCCTCCAAATAAGCATTATTCAAAAAATCCTTATCCTGAATGTGGACTATCTTTTTCCCGTCCAAAGGGCTTATTTGTTCAGCTTCATAGTTACGGTCAAGTTCGGGGCTCTGAACCTGACTACATGCTAAGCAGAGTGCGATCAACAGCAATACTCCACATCGTTCCAGATCACTAACAATTCGTTTATGATTCATTGGTTTATTCATTTTTTTTAGCGTTTTACGTGTAACACACTTTGAGTGTGTTAATATATTTTAATAAACCAAGGCTTCTATTGCAAATTAATTAACCGCTAATCCATTGTTTTGCATATGAATAGCGGTTTACATATATGTCAGGATGTTTTTTTTACAAAAAAAAATTTTCAGTACTTAAGATTTATTTAAAATAAAATCAGTAGAGTAAGCAACACACATATTGTTGCAATTATTAATAAATTCTAATAATGGTAAAAGGGGATTTTCGCTTTTAGTTTTTACTCAAAACTGAATCCAGATCGAAATTTCGAACAGGGATCAACACTGTTTTTTTATAGACTGAAAAATATCCTGCAAAGAAACCTATAGCATCATTCTCTGACTTTGGAAGGATCTCTCCGTTTTCGCCTACTTTTTCAATGGTTGAAACTTGGAAGAGATAGGTGGAGTCGCGAGTTGATAAAGCTTCTTCGAAACGAGAGTACATTTCTTCTATCTTTACCCCTTTCATCCCAAACCAATTGCTTAAGTTTTGGAAATTCTCCCATAAATCTGGATTGAAGTAGGAAATGCGCATCCTATCTATTTCTCTATTAATGCTAATCCCATTTAAATTGTTGAAATCTCGAATCCAGCCCTTTCTAAGGGAATCAATAGAGTTAGAAATTGAACTTATACCATAGAAAGACCCTTCCCTTAAATACTCACTTCGGTCATGAAATAGAAATTTCTCATCTTCTTCTAAAAATAATATTCCTCTATCTTCGCTTGAATTGCTTTGAATTTCAGTAAGAAAAATATTTTCTGGCAACTTAAAATTTAAATAAGCAGCAGGTTTTCCTTCTTCTCTAGGGCTACCATCTTCGTAGGGCTTATAAAATACTTTAATGAATGTTGTATCTGGAATTTCCCATTCTATGGAAGTAGGCAATTTCGTTTTTTTTGCATAAAAACGACCATCGGGAAGTATTACTTCTAATAAATATTCATCCCCTGCTACCAATTCTAAGTCTGAACTTACATCTCCATACACTCCATTACCTTCATGTGTATATTCTACCTTTTTTTGTTGCACTTTATTTAATGGTCCCGTTACCATTACTTTTGCTTCTGATTCGCCCTTGTAGATGAGTATAAATCGTTGTAATGTGCGTATCACTTGTGTCCATAATGTCGGGTTATATAGCTCTTCTATATTCTGTATTTCTGAATAATCAGAGTTAAACTTACCATCGCTTACGTATCCCACAACTACTTCAGGATAGTGATGTACTGTATCATTTGTAGCTTCTAGTAAACCTGCTATAAAAGGTGTTCTATCAGGAATAATGTTATAGACTTTATCACTGGAATTATTAATGGGTGTCTTTTCACAACCAACCAACTGATACGCAAAAATAAGGAAGCATATAAGATAAAATTTCATCGTTGTGTTTTTATTTTTTTTTAAGCCATTCCAAAGATTTGGAATGGCTTAAAAACCGTATTAATAAGTTTTTTTCCCAAATGTATATCTAAAAGAATCCGAACCGTACCACTTTATGGTCGTAAACGAGTTACCATTGGAAATTCTTTTGTCCAGATTGACCTCATTAACTCTTCTAACACCAGATTCCTGAATAGGGTCATCGCTACTCCCATATGTATGACTTCTGGTTGTAAATCCTGTATACACCGGAGCCCAAGTGCCTGTATCCATATGAAAGGTCTGGATATTACCTGCATAACTACTCGATCGTCTTTGTGAAAAATCCGGGTAATCTTTGTCATCATCAGACAACACAAATCGCCATGTTCCTCCTTGTTGACTTAAATTGATCAGTGGGAAATAGTCGACTTTTGATGAAACATAAGTACCAAATTTCAAATCATATCGGGTGATATTAAAATCATAATCTTGCCCCTTATTGTTAATATCAGGTACTTTATATTTGATATAATATGGCCACCCTTGATCACCTCCATCGATAATGGAATTATGAGTAATTAAAGTACTTACCGGATCATATCTTACAACTTTATCGAAACGATATTTATAACTCACCGGCATATTGTTCTGGTAATTATCATCTTTCTTTATAAATAGCTGAAGCTCTGAAGCCCCACCCCCATCACCGGTTGCCGCTAATCGCATAGATTTGATTACAAAATAAGTATCATTTCCGCCATGAGTCCCGGTATCCGGTCCCCGAGACCAATCATTATTTCTTTCTCCATCTCCGACTGGTCCTGAGCCTCCGTTTTCATCACAGGTTATAATCATAGAAGGGTCATCACAGGGCTGCTCCAGCATGGGTACTGAATCCACAAATAACAATGAAGGATCGGACACCATCTTTGATCTGCCCTTTTCTTTCGCAGACACGATCCCTTCTTTACCAAAAGTAACCGATAACACTCTGTCTGCATCCCCAACATGAACTGCTTCAAAGGTGATCGGCCATATTTCTTCTCCACTCTCATCATCTTCCAGATAAAACCTGTCAGGATCCAACGCAACCCAGGTATTATCTTCTGATACTCCCGAACCTGTTTGTTTAGAGTATTTCCGACCATCCTCAACATAATGCCGGATACCCAATACAAAATCTTCGGCTTTCCCCTCTTTGTCTGTAACACGAATATGTGAAGACAAGGCCTGACCCGTTGTTTTAGCTTTTATGGAAGGGATATCCTTTAACAGCAATACTTCGCCTGCTACTCCCGGATTTTTCTTAGCTTTAATCACTTGATCATTTACTGCATCAATCAGATTAGATCCATACTGTGTTATAACTTGTGCTTTATAGGCCTCCAAATAAGCATTATTCAAAAAATCCTTATCCTGAATGTGGACTATCTTTTTCCCGTCCAAAGGGCTTATTTGTTCAGCTTCATAGTTACGGTCAAGTTCGGGGCTCTGAACCTGACTACATGCTAAGCAGAGTGCGATCAACAGCAATACTCCACATCGTTCCAGATCACTAACAATTCGTTTATGATTCATTGGTTTATTCATTTTTTTTAGCGTTTTACGTGTAACACACTTTGAGTGTGTTAATATATTTTAATAAACCAAGGCTTCTATTGCAAATTAATTAACCGCTAATCCATTGTTTTGCATATATTTTAGCTCATTTAAAGCATTATTAGACAAAAGTATTTTATCTATTCCACAATTTTATTTTGTATTGAAACTTTAATCCATATATTAAATTGTTATTCGTTTAATTAGCGTTTTACGTGTAACAATTATAATGCAGCTCTTTGAAAAAGGGAGCTGCATTTTTTTTACCTAACCTAGAAATAATTGAAATTTATTTATTCTTAGATTTTAACTTCACACTATAATTTAGGATATGGGTATGGTAAGCACAGCAGGATGATAATACTGAGCAACCAAATTATATTTTGGTACTGCCAATAATTTGACAAGAAATGGAACCTTATTTCACATAAACGGTCTTCGTATTCACAAACTCCCTGATTCCATATAAACCCAACTCTCTGCCATATCCCGATTGTTTAATTCCTCCAAAAGGTAGTCTGGGATCAGATTTAACGAAGTCATTCACAAAACAGCAACCGGCTTCTAACTGTTCTGCTGCGATTTTTTCTGCTTTCTCTACATCTGCCGAATAAATAGATGCTCCTAATCCGTAGATAGAATCGTTTGCTACTTTTATGGCTTCATGTTCATCTTTAACTTTGATGATGGAGGCAACCGGTCCGAATAACTCCTCATCGTAGGCGGGCATTCCTTTGGTGACATTTTCAAGAATAGTGACCGGATAATACGAGCCTGCTGCACCCGGCTTTTCTCCACCAAGCGTACAATTCGCCCCAGCTTTTATACTTTTTTGAACCTGATCATGTAACCCATCCCGAAGATCTTCTCTTGCCATGGGACCAATATCAGTAGCTTCATGAAAAGGATCACCCACTTTCTTAGTTTCCATTAGTTTTTTGAATTCCGAAACAAATTCATCATATACTTCTTCAACTACCACGAATCTTTTAGCTGCAATACAACTTTGCCCGCTGTTTAAAGTTCTTGAATTCACACAACTTTCCGCAGCTTGTTTGATATCCGCATCGGCTAAAATTATAGAAGGATCGCTTCCTCCGAGTTCCAAAACAGTTTTCTTTAAAGCTTCCCCGGCTTGAGAAGCGACAATTTTTCCGGCTCTGGTACTTCCTGTTAGAGTAACCGCTGAAATCCCTTTATGTTGAATTACCGGTTTCATATTTTCGTTTTCCACTAAAATGGTACGGAAGAGGTCGCCCGGAATTCCTGATGAGTGCATTACCTTTTCTATTTCCATAGCACAGCCCGTTACATTTTCGGAATGACTCAGAATTACTGCATTACCCGCCATCAACGCCGGAGCTGCAAATCTGAATAGTTGCCAGAAAGGAAAATTCCAAGGCATAATTGAAAGTACTGTACCAAGTGGATTGAAAGTCACATAACTTTTGGATGCATCTGTTTCAACAGTATCATCCGCAAGAAATTTCTCTGCATTTTCTGCATAATATTCACAAACCCAGGCACATTTTTCTATCTCACCAATCGATTGCGAAAGAGGTTTGCCCATTTCTGTGGACATCAATTTACCTAGTTCATTTTTATTCTCTTTCAGAGATTCAGCGATCTTGTTCAAATTGACAGATCGATTTGTAAAGCTCTTTTCATTCCACTGTTTTTGAGCAATATTTGCCCTGTAAATGATTCCGGAAACTTCCTCAAAACTCATTTCCGAATATTCTTTAATTATTTTTCCGGTAGAAGGATTGATGGTCTTCATATTTATAATAGGATATCAGTTATTAATTTTTTTATACCAACAACTAATAACCAATAACTATTCCCTTTGCCCTTTCATCTTGTACTCGAACTTCTTTTCATTCACAACATTCTCAGATTCGGTTGAAGGATCCGGGTAATAATCATCAGAATATGTGGTAGTCAATTTGGTGACTTTCTCCTGAATGAACGTCTGAGAAGACATTATTTTCTTTTTTTCTTCCTGAGATTCTGATCTTCCGAATCGCTCAGACAGCTCTGCTATTTTCCTTTTGTAAAAAGCCAATTCCATAGCTTTGATCGCGCTTTTTGCTGTTCTGTAAGGATTCTTATCTTTTTCATATTTGAGTCCCACTTTCTCCTCATGCCTCTCACTTGGAGCGTATTGCTCCAAAAGAACATCGCCTACCAACCGTGGAAATGGATCTTGATTTCCGGAGTAGATCTGAATGGAAATCTCTTTTTCTTCTTTATAACGGTTAAGTATATCCAGATAAAAAGTCTTTAATTCTTCATCTTCAAAAAGCTTTTCATTCGTGAATGAGCAAATATATTCAACCATATCACGACCATAGGTTATCATCAAGCGAATTAACTCCTTCTCAAACTGAGGTTTTTTCGAGGATGTAATACCTTGATCTTTAACCGGTTGAGAAATTGACCCATCTCCGGAAGTATTTCCTTCTTCGTTCGTCTTGTCTTCTTTACCAGCTCTGTTTTCTCTGAATTCCTCTCTCCTTCGATCCCGAAACTCTTCCTGCTGCTTTTGAGCCATAACCCGTTCAAGTTCAGTAAAAAGCTCTCTGTCACTGCCTTTTCTGTATTGCTGAGTCTTCTGATGAAGATGCTGCACATAAATTTGTCGCTGAATAGACTCTTTGATATTAGCTATAGCATGCAGAATTTCAGAAATCACTTTTCCAACCTGAACCGGATTTTTCAAACGCCCTTCTTCATCTGCTTTCAAAAGAAGAAAATCCACAAAATCTAAAGCTTCTTTATTCTTTAACTCATCGAAGGATTCTTTTCCAAATTGTTTTACAAACGAATCCGGATCTTCCCCATCAGGCAGTTCCAGTAACTGAACTTCCATTCCCTGAGCTAAAGCAATGTCAATTCCTCTCTTCATTGCCGCCTGTCCGGCATTATCCGCATCATAGATCATGGTTATCTTTTCGCCATAGCGATTCAGAATCTTCATTTGTCCCGGAGTCAATGCTGTTCCCGAACTTGCAACTACGTTTTTAATGCCATGCTCATTTAAAGTAATGACATCAGTGTAACCTTCTACCAAAATCACTTCTTTATTCTTACGAATCTCATTCTTTGCAAAATTAACCCCGTATACAACTTCACTTTTGTTGTACACTTTGGTCTGTGCAGAATTTATGTACTTCGCTGTTTTCTCATTTCCAAGTACTCTTCCGGCAAAAGCGATCACTTTTCCTGTGGTTCCGAAGATGGGAAACATCAGCCTGCCCCGAAAGGTATCGTAATAACCTTCTCCACGTTGGCTGGGTTTGATAAGATCGGCTTCAAGCAGATATTCTTCTGAAATTCCGGCGTTCTGAGCCGCTTTATAAAGATCACTTCCTCCTGAGGGAGCATATCCTAGACCAAACTTTTTAAAGACTTCACGATTATACCCGCGGTTATCCAGATACTTTAGTGCTTTCTCCGCATCAGGGTTTTCAATCAGATTTCTGTAAAAGTAGATTCCTGCAAACTTCAAAGCATGATAGATTCCTTCTTTTTGCTGGAGACTTTCCGAGGGTTCGTTACTTTCTTCTTCAGGGATAAAAACGCCGTAACGATCCGCAAGCTGACGAACCGCTTCAGTAAAACCAATGCCGTCCTGATCCATCACAAACTTGAATACATCTCCCGATTCCCCGCATCCGAAACACTTAAAAATGCCTAATCTCGGCGTTACGTTAAATGATGGGGTCTTTTCATCATGATAAGGACACAAACCTGTAAAACCGCTACCGGAGCGCTTCAGCTTCACATAGTCGCCCACAACCTCCACTATATCAGCGGCATCACGAACTTCCTCTTTTTTGTCGTCGGTTATCATGGTTGATTATACGGATTTTGGAATTCAGTTATTGGATAATGGTTATTAGTTATTCATCCATTGTCCAATAACTAATAACCATTAACTATCCTTAAAAGCGCTTTCCATTGCAGTACAATGATGGTATATTCCACCCCACAAAAATTTGAACGATAAAGAACAAAAATGAGCGTATTAGTAGGAAATGATACCCGACTGATTGTACAGGGTTTTACCGGAAGTGAAGGAAGTTTTCATGCAGGTCAAATGATCGAGTACGGAACGAATGTTGTAGGTGGAGTTACTCCGGGGAAAGGCGGACAAACTCACTTAGATCGACCTGTATTTAATACTGTTGCTGAAGCAGTTGAAGAAGTGAAAGCGAATACCTCAATCATTTTTGTTCCTCCTGCATTCGCAGGCGATGCCATTACAGAAGCTGCTTTCGCCGGAATTAAAGTGATCATTTGTATTACGGAAGGTATTCCTGTGAAAGACATGATTGTAGCCAAACAAGTTGTGAATAGTCACGGAGCTGTTTTGGTAGGACCAAATTGCCCGGGATTAATTACTCCCGGTGAAGCTAAGGTTGGTATTATGCCGGGAAATATCTTCTCCAAAGGAACAGTTGGCTTGATCTCAAGATCGGGAACGTTAACTTATGAAGCAGTTGATCAATTAACCAAAGAAGGTTTGGGACAAAGTACTGCAATCGGAATCGGTGGAGATCCGGTTATCGGAACCACTCATCTTGACGCTGTAAAAATGCTTCAGGAAGATCCTGACACAGATTCTATTGTATTGATTGGTGAAATTGGTGGCTCAGCTGAGGAAGAAGCTGCTGCTTATATTGCTGAAAATGTTGATAAACCCGTTGTAGCATTTATTGCCGGGTCAACAGCGCCTCCGGGACGTCGTATGGGACATGCCGGTGCAATTATTTCCGGTGGAAAAGGAACAGCGCAAGCTAAAAAAGAAGCTTTGAGAGAAGCTGGTATTACTGTTGTTGACAGCCCGGCTGATATTGGTGTTACACTTAAGAAAATGTTGGAAACAGCTTAAATCTGATAAGGTAAAGGAATAAGTCATCTCGCGGCGTATGCCCGAGATCTCATTCTTTATTTAAATCCAGATCCTCGGCCTTCGCCGTGAGATGAATTCAAGTAAGTAATTAATTTCATTTTAAAAATAAAAACCTCCGCTCGAAAGAGTTGGAGGTTTTTTTATAACTTTTTAAAAAAATGAGCGTAGTTGGCTAATCATCAGTAATCCACAAATCAATGAAAAAATACTTACCTATTATTGGAGTCTTGGCTTTTTTCAAGTTCATAATTCATTGGTTCGGCAATCAAAATTATGGATACCATCGGGATGAACTTCTTCATTTATCAGTTAGTGAACATCTTAGTTGGGGTTTTTTTGAATTCCCTCCTTTTATCGCTTTTGTTGGCAAAATCTCCTATTTACTGTTTGATTATTCTTTATTCGGAATGCGTCTTTTACCTACTTTAGCAGGGATAGCCATTCTGTATTTTTGTTCTGCGATGGCTAAAGAAATGGGCGGTAAATCCAAAGCAGTACTTTTAGCCGGAATTTCTGTATTGGCTTTTATTCCTTTTTACCGAAATCACACGTTGTTTCAACCTGTTGTGTTTGATCAGCTGTTCTGGACATTGGGGTTTTATTTCCTTGTAAAATATATCCGGACCGAGAATCATAAATTTCTTCTCTTAATGGGAGTTGCTGCAGGTTTCGGACTTATGAACAAATATACCATGTTGATATGGGGTGCCGGCACTGCCGTTGGCTTGTTGTTTTACAAACGAGTTGAATTATTTAAATCAAAGTGGCTTTATCTGTCCGGTGGCATTTCTTTACTGATATTTCTACCCAACTTGCTTTGGCAGATAAATCATGATCTCCCCTTTTTTCAACATCTGGAAACGCTAAAAAGAAAACAGCTTGATGAAGTGGGAGTGTGGGATTTTGGTCTTACTCAGCTCGAATTTCTTTTCACGTTTATAGTTGCGCTTGTTGGAGTTACAGCCACTTTCTTCAGTGACAAACTAAAACAATTTAAACCATTAGCCATTGCTTTCATTTCTATTTTTGGGTTGATGTGGATCCTTCAATCAAAAGGATATTATTTTTTTGCCGCCTATCCGGTAATGTTTGCCGCCGGTGCAGTGCAAATAGAATCATGGTTTGAAAAAAAACCGGTTTGGAATTATGCGGTAGTAATAATTCTGATTCTTCCTGTGATTCCTGCAATCCCATATTTAACCCCCGTACTACCTATTGAAAAATATGTTGAATATGCGGACAAGGAAATAGTTGACGGCAGAGTTGAACTCACCGGCGATTATGCCGATATGTTTGGCTGGGAAGAACAAGTGGCTTTGGTGGATAGTCTTTATACTGAACATTGCCGGGATAAAGAAATAACCTGTGTGATTTGGGCTGAAAATTATGGCGAAGCAGGAGCTATAAAAATATTAGGAGATGATTACGATTTACCCGATCCGGTAAGCCGGCATGGAAGTTTCTGGTTGTGGGGATATCAGAATCCCGAAGCAGATCTCTGGATCAGTATTGGAAATGAAACCGGTTCTGTTAATTCCGTTTTTGAAGAAGTTGAATTAGTAAAACGAATATATCATCCATACGCCATTGGAGAAGAAAATGGTATTCCGGTTTATTTATGTAAAAAACCTAAGGTTGATATAGAGCAATGGTGGGCAGATTACAGAAATAAGGTATTTGATTGATTTTTTAAGATTGCCACTAAATCTGCAAAACACTAAACATTTTTGTGATTTAGTGTTGTGGTATAAAATTTAAGCCTTCGCTCAAAAGGGTTGGAGGTTTTTTATCATATCTTTCAAGAGGGTAAGATGGAACTTTTCTGAAATCAATAAGATTGTGTAAACAAACAAATTGAATTTATGAAACTACACAAATCAGATTATTTATTTTTATTTGCTGCCTTAGCATCAATGATTCTTTCGATCTACTTATGGTTTAACGGACAGAAAGATGCGGGTTTATTTGTAGGAATTTGGGTTCCTTCTATATTAGGATTCGCTTGTTATTTTAAAATAATAACGCTAAAAAGATGATTTCAGATCAAATTTTATTTATCGCTGGAATAATCGTAACTGTTATACTGGTACTTGGTTTTATCTTTACTGCTTATGAGTTTAATCAGCTTGATGAAAATGATGATATTCATTATCGCCATAAGGATACAACAAAAGTTAAATTCAAAGAGTAAAACATTCCATATCCTTGAATAATTACTTCTATTTTTCTAAACGTTAAAAAAAGTTACCACCCTCTTCCCTTATCCTTTTCTTGAATATATTCTCGCCAATTAATCTTTAATTTAATGAGGGTGAAAGTGAAAAGAACACTTAAACTATTTATGGCTGTTTTTGTACTATCAAGTACAATTGCAGTTGCACAAACTACTGAAGAAGTAGTGGATATGATCGTAAAAGAAGCCAACGAAAATTCACATCTGGAAAAACTTGCTCACCAACTTTTAGATGTTATAGGACCACGTTTAGTGGGAACTCCACAACAGTTAAAAGCTCATAATTGGGCTGTAGATACATTCAAAGAGTGGGGAATTGAAGCAGAAAAACAGCAATTCGGGCAATGGCGCGGATGGGAGCGTGGTATCACTCATATTGATCTTACTCATCCACGTACTGTAACCATGGAAGGAATGATCTTGGCATGGAGTCCGGGCACCAAGAAAAACGGCGTGGAAGCTGAAACAATAATTATTCCTGAAGTAGCTAACAAAGAAGAGTTCGAAAGCTGGTTGCCGAATGCTAAAGGAAAATATGTGCTGGTTTCTATGCATCAGCCAACCGGACGTCCTGATTACAACTGGGAAGAATTTGCTACAGAAGAATCTTTTGAGAAAATGAAAAAAGAACGTTCTGCACAAAATCAGGCATGGAGAGAGCGTATCAATAATACCGGATATAACTCCAGAACCATTATTGCTGCACTTGAAGAGGCGGGTGCTGTTGGAATCATTCAATCCAGATGGTCATCAGGTTTTGGAGTGAATAAGATCTTCAGCTCAAGAACTCAGAAAATTCCAACCGTGGATTTATCGCTTGAAGATTACGGACTACTTTATCGCTTAACAGAATATGGCGATAAACCCAAAATTCATGTTAAAGCTACGTCTAAAGATCTAGGCAAAGTTGAAACTTTCAATACAATTGCAACTATTCCCGGATCAGAAAAAGCGGATGAATACATCATACTTTCAGCTCATTATGATTCATGGGACGGAGGAACAGGAGCTACAGATAACGGAACCGGATCAATTACTATGATGGAAGCTGCCCGGATTCTTAAAAAAGTATATCCTAATCCTAAAAGAACAATTATTGTAGGACTATGGGGAAGTGAAGAGCAAGGGCTAAACGGGTCAAGAGCTTTTGTTGAAGATAATCCTGAAGTGGTTGATAACTTACAGGCATTGTTCAATCAGGATAACGGAACCGGACGTGTGGTACGTTTATCAGGTCAGGGATTTCTTCATTCCTATGAATTTTTAGGGAGATGGTTAGAAGCTGTGCCTAATGATATCTCACGCCATATTGAAACAACTTTTCCCGGAACTCCCGGTGGTGGTGGCTCTGATTATGCTTCTTTTATAGCTGCAGGTGCACCCGGATTTTCTCTCAGCTCTCTCAGCTGGAGCTACTGGAATTATACCTGGCATACCAATCGTGATACTTACGATAAAATTGTTTTTGATGATGTACGCAATAATGCGATCCTTACTGCAGTACTTACATACATGGCAAGTGAAGATCCTGAAACTTTCCCGAGAGACAGAGCCGTTCTTCCTATCAGTCGCAGAACCGGTGAGCAAATGACCTGGCCTACACCTCGTAAAGCAAACAGGGATGGTGGTAATTAATCACTGATCAATTTTATTTCTTTACTTTTAAAAGCCTTCTTGTTCTGGAAGGCTTTTTTAATTTAGAAATCTAAAAAAATGATTCCTGCGCTAAGGATTATAAATAGTTGAAAGCAGAGCGGGGATGAATCCCTTGATAGTTTAAGCTCGTGATTTTAGCCTGTAAATAACTTTAGTAGTGTTTTACTGGGCAAAAGTAAAAGCAGTGAACTAAGAAGATTATTCTTCAAGATATACAATAGCAGAAATGCTTTTTTGGGTTTGAATCACTCATAACCCAACCATTTCTCAATCACATCAAAGAAACCTTGGACCATCAAGGCTAACAGCGCAGCCGGAATTGCGCCCTCCAGAATCAATGCGGTACTGTCGAGTCTGATGCCTGTCAATATCGGCTGGCCGTACCCTCCTGCTCCAATCAGCGCACCGAGTGTAGCCGTTCCAACATTTATTACTGCAGAAGTTTTAATTCCTGCCAAAATGGTGGGTACTGCCAAAGGAAGTTCTATTTTTTTTAAAATCACTCGATTGGGAAGTCCTAATGCGTAAGCGGATTCCATTATCGGCTGAGAAATGTTCTTAATTCCGGAATGGGTATTCCTCACAATTGGTAATAAACTATAAAGGAATAGAGCAGCCATTGCAGGAACAGAACCTATTCCTAATAGCGGGATCATAAAAACCAATAGAGCTAATGATGGAATAGTCTGTAAGATACCAACGAATCCGATTAGAGTACTTTCTATCCAGCTAATTTTTGCAGCAATTATACCCAATGGAATTGCGATAATGATTGCAATTCCCAATGAAATTCCAACCAGGTATAAATGTCCCAAAGTATTTTTCCACAATCGTGTCCATAAAGTATCTTCCCGGATTTGAGTATGTAAAGAAAGATTTTTTTCTAAAAAATTTGAAGCAACTTCTGAATCTGATTTTCCTGCCAGCTTAACAGCTGCATTCATCCCAACCATTTCCTCTTCAGATATAAAATTCTCTAGTTGCCTGAGTAACGAAACTGCTTCTGGATTAAGATCCTCCAGTTCTAATCGATATAGAAATACTGCTTGGTAATCAGGAAAAAAATCTTTGTCATCTTTCAATACTTTCAGGTCGTAATATTCAATCTCTGCATCAGTTGAATAGAGGTCGATAACATCTATATTTCCTGCTTCTAACCCTCTGTATGCCAGATCGTGATCCAACCCGGTTACGTTCTTAGCATTAATTTCATAATATTCACTCAACCCTTTCCATCCATCATTCCGATCCAGAAATTCATTACTAAAGCCATATTTTAATTCAGGAACAGATCGCAAGTCAGAAACAGTATTTAGATTTAGTTCCTGAGCTTTCTCTTTATTCATCCCCAAAGCATATGTATTGTTAAAGCCGAGTGGTCTTGTTATCCCAACATCATAGCTTTTCAGAATCAACTTAAGCTCTTCAAAATCTTCAACTTCGTTTTTTTGAAGTATTTCCTGAATAATAGTTCCTGTATAATCCGGATAAATATCGATTTCCCCGGCTAAAAGTGCATTCCATAAAATTCTGGTTCCACCTAACTGCCGGGTATAACTTGTCTGTATTTCATTAGCTTCTAAAAGCTGAGAAGAAATCTCTCCTAAAATCACTGACTCTGTAAATAATTTACTCCCTATTTTAACGGCAGACTGTGCGTATAGAGAAAAATTAAATGAGCCCGGCAGTAATACCAATATTAGAAACAGATTGATCACTACCTTTCGCCGAATTAAAGATTCAATATTGGTTATTGGATATCGGATATTCATATCCCCTCCAACGGACTTCTCTGAGCCGAAACAAACCGTTCTACAAACTCATCAGCAGGGTTATTTATAATCTGCCGGATATTTCCTTGTTGTATAATCTCCCCTTCTTTCATCAACACGATTTCATTACCAAGAAATGCAGCTTCGCCCAGATCATGAGTCACCAAAAGTACTGTTTTGTTGAGTTCCTGAAAGATCTTTTTCAAATCTGATTGAAGTTCATGGCGCACTAACGGATCTATGGAACCCAGAGGTTCATCTAAAAGAATTATATCGGGATCGAGCATGAGCGCTCGGATTAAACTTATTCTCTGCGCCTGCCCTCCGGATAGGTCATCGGGTTTTCTGTTCAAAAGATTTTTATCAATCTGAACAAGTTCGGCTAATTCATTTAATCTTTTTTCTGATTTCGCTGAGCTCCAACCTAAATATTCAGTAGCTAACGTGGAATTTTCTCTTGCTGTGAGATGCGGAAATAATCCTCCTTTCTGAATCACATAACCTATTTTTTGTCTTATACGAAGCACGTTTTGTTTAGAAACTAATTCACTGTCGATTGAAACACTTCCTGAATCTGATTCAGTCAAACCCATGATAATTCTTAACAGAGTCGATTTTCCGCAACCACTAGGCCCGATCAAAGCAACCGTATTGCCTGCAGAAATGTCCAAATGGATGTTTTTGAGCACTTCCTTAGAAGAGTAGGATTTGCTGATGTTTTTAGCTGAGATCATATTGGAATGTAACGGATAGAATTGAAAATCACGACAAATCTACATCACCACCAACATCAGCAACAAGTTCAACAGTGAGGACTTTAGATCGAACGGCTAAGCCACCGTTTCTAAAACAAAAAAAGGTTCCGACGCATAGCACCGGAACCAGATATAATTATACATCAGTAAATATTTGCCCTGTTAAAAAGCGGGCAGTGATTCGGAGATCACTTCGCTACGCTCGTGAATGAGCCAGATCTTGTTTATACTTCTTCGCCTTCGTTATTACGGCCTTTCAGCTTTTTGTAGGCATATGCCCCGCCTGCAGCAGCAAGCAAGCCTAAGCCGCCATCAATGGGCGCCTGAGCAGGATCTCCGGGTAAACCCGGTTGTGCCATGGCTAGTGAGGTTAGTATTAATGCGATTGTGAGTGTAAGTAGTATTAGAAGAAAATTTTTCATAGTAGTTTAATTTCGGGCTATCAGCTGTTAGCTATTAGCTTTTAGTTTCCCATCGGGCACTAAAAGCTAACGGCTAAGCGCTGTTATTTAATTAATGTCATTTGTCGGGTTAGTACCTGGCCGGGAGCCGTTAAGCGGTAGTAATAAATTCCACTCGCTTGCCCGGTTGCATTCCAGCTTACCTGATAGCTTCCTGCGCTTTTGGTAGTATTCAGCAGCTCAGCTACCTTCTGTCCCATTACATTATATACGGTGATATTCACAGGACCGGCTTCCCCCACTGAATATTGAATATTCGTAGTCGGGTTAAACGGATTCGGATAGTTTTGCTTCAATTCAAAGCCGTCTATTTTTGATATTTCATCATCAATACCAACCGTTGTACCCGGAGAAATAGTGATTCCGAAGCGTGCTGTTTCTCCATTTGACTTAGCTTTAACTTGTGGCATTTCCAAAACCGAACGCGATGGACGTTTTTGTTTACTATCCACAGTGAATGTGTATGAGCTAACCATTCTTAGATCTACTTCTATATCGAGATTTCTATCTGTTAAAATAATAGACCATTCTTCCGGTATATTTTTCCAGTTTGGCCAGCTTAAAGTAAATTCTCCGCTAACTCCCATATCATTAAGATCTACCTCGTAAAACTGAACAGTTTCAGGATCTAAGGCTCTTGCATCCTGTGAAAGACGCTCATTACCTTCTCCGAAGTCCTGAACGAATGCAATATTAGGTGAGCCATTGATCGGATTTAGTTTTGAACCGTCGAATTGATCTTCCTGTTCAGAAGAATAAGGAGTAAAATAAAATTTTGTAGATAGATCATTATACCCTTCACCTTGTAAATACATATCCATGCTTCTGGTATCAAACGCTCTGGATTTGCTGTACTGCTCAATATCTGCAGCACTGGCTGTTTTAGAAGATGTAGGTATGGTAACCTCAGTAAGGTCTGTTAACAGTCCCGATGCTTTTTCTATAAAAAACCCTTGCCACTGTGAAAGTACCAAACTACTTCCCAGATTATTGCTCACATATGAACCTGCTGAGTTACTCCATACTTTTATTGAGCTCTTTACTCCTCCGAACAACAAACCTGCTCCGGTGGCATTCCCGTCAATATCATCAATATTAATGTTTGACTGAAAAGGATTACCAAGCAAAGTGAAATCATCTGTAATAGTTACTTTTACATCTGAACCGGGCTCTGATCCACTTACATCCAGATCCAGGGGAAGTTCACTGCTTCCTCCAGTTGTATTGTTATAAAAATATATTATTACACCAAGTCCATTACCCCAGGCGGTACTCATATTGGTTGGCACCGTCCAACCGCCGGATCCACCTGATCCCGGATTGTAATAAATATTTGCAGCGTCTGCAGAATTTGATCCACCTGTTACTCCCTGAATGGCTGTGTCATCAGAAATATCTGTAACAGTAGCGCCAGCTTTTGGAATGGAAATCATTCTCCAGCCGGCCGTACCTGAAATCGTTCTTGTTTGCCCATAAGCTATACCTGTAAGTAAAAAGCAGAAGGACAACATAAGTAGCTTTTTTATCAAGTTATTACCTCTTGTGATTTGTTAAAACTTAGTTAATTGTAATTAACAGCGTTAAGTTGATATTAATTAACACTGTTAATTATTACAAATTAAATTTATCCGTATCTCATTAAATTCTATTAATTAATAGATATCTGAGAAGTCAAAATGCTTATCGGCTCTTTTACATATTTTGTTAAATTAAAAAGAGAATTTTTTTTGGGTTAATGATTAAACCATTAGCAGATATGGACTTACAGCTTTTTTACCTCGTCTTTTTTTTTATTTTTTTTATGATTTTTTGCTGAAATAAAGACACAAAAAAACCCGACTTACAAAAGTAAGCCGGGTTAAAAAAATTTCTGATTTATAAGATTTTTTATGAAATCATATGAAAGTATTTCCTGATTTTGCTAAAAAAAGGAATCTACTTCATGTAATTTTTTAAAGCTTTTGAGCAAAATTTGCTACACATTCAGATCATTGTCTTGTTCTTTTTTGCCTTTCAGCTTTTTATAAGCATACGCTCCGCCTGCCGCTGCCAGCAAGCCTAAGCCGCCATCAATGGGCGCCTGAGCAGGATCGCTCGGTAAGCCCGGTTGTGCCATGGCAAGTGAAGTTAGTATTAATGCGATTGTGAGTGTAAGTAAAACGAGTAATAAATTTTTCATAGTGATATAGCTTTGAGGCTATCAGCTGTCAGCCATTAGCTTTTAGTGATTTTAACAACACTAAAAAGCTAACCGCTGTACGCTAACAGCTAATTACTTAATTAATGTCATTTGTCGGGTTAGTAACTGGCCGGGAGCCGTTAAGCGATAGTAATAAATTCCACTCGCTTGCCCGGTTGCATTCCAGCTTACCTGATAGCTTCCTGCACTTTTGGTAGTATTCAGCAGCTCAGCTACCTTCTGTCCCATTACATTATACACGGTGATATTCACAGGACCGGCTTCCCCCACAGAATATTGAATATTCGTAGTCGGGTTAAACGGATTCGGATAATTCTGACCTAACGCAAACTCTGTTGGTGCATCAATTTCATCATCAATGCCTACCGAGGTATTTGGCGTAATGGTAATGCCAAAGCGAGAAGACTCACTTGTTGACTTAGCTTTCTTAACAGATATTGGTGAAAGTACAGAAAACATCGTTTTAGGTTTCACTTTTCCTTTAGCTTCTTCAGCTATAAACGTGTACGTACTTTCTGTAAGTAGATTTGTCGTAATTCCTGTTTTGTAGTCTGTTATCGTAACCTCCCAGTTAGATGGAAGATTCTTTAACTCTGGCCAGGTTAGTGTAATCTCACCAGCTTTTGCAATCCAACCTTCTTCGGCCGTTGTAAAGGCTTTTACATTCATAGCAATAGTAACTTCCTTATTTAGTTCTGCCGGCAAGTTGTTAATGCTTAACTGCTCATCACCAACTAAAGAACTAATGGACAAAAACTCTTTGAAGTCTAATGGATCTAAACGTAATCCGTCATGAATGTCTTTTCCTAATTCGCCTGTGCCCGTAAAAGAAAAATGAGTATTTGCAGATAACTCTTCCATTTCTGCAGTAAGTTTGATAGTTGAAGGAGAAACATCCTTACGGAAGGTTCCACCTGAACTCTGGTCCGCTTCTTGTATAGTTAAAGATGGCGTTGGAGACCCTGACGTGTTTTGTACCCAAAATCCCTGATAGGTTGCGATCAATCCATCGGTAAGATCACCAGTTGTACCATTCCAAGTATCGTACCCAGAATCTGAGTTATCATACACATAAACGGTTCCGGTAACATCACTGCGAGTTAATAAATCCCAATCGATGGTAGAAGCATATGGGTTTCCTACTAAAGTAAATGCATCTCCCTCAGTGTTTAGTGTTGGAGAAACATCACCTGTATTTTCAGTTCCTGATAAGGATAAAGTTTTCGGGAATCCTGCATCTGCTCCTGAGTTAGTGTAATCATCATCGCTATACACAAAAGTGATAAACCCATTTCCTGCTGTCATGGTATTGTTAAGATTGGTAACCGCAGTAAATGCATCCGTTGTAGTGTTATATAGTTGAACATTGGCAGTTCCTTCCGTAGCATCTGCGCCGGTTCCAATTCCTTGTGTCCAGATATCCCCTAAAAGATCGTCGTAAGTGTTGTCTGAAGTCGGAGTAGACAACATTCTCCAGCCTTCTGTTCCTGAAATTGTTAAGTCCGGTATGCTTGCAGAAGCACTCATATTTACCACAATGTCATCTAAGGCAAACTCATCTCTAGAACCACTACCAGAAACATCATCTCCAGTCCATTTTAAGTATAAAGAAGACCCATCTGAAATCGAAAGACCTGAAATTGTAGTATTTCTGGACGCAGAAACCCATGAAGGTCCCCCATCTGCAGCTGCAGTACTGGTAAAATCTAATGCCCCAACATCTGTGTAAGTTGCATCATCAGTACTGTGAGAAAAATTAAAAGAGTTCGCTCTAGCCTGATCATTGTAGACATAGACATTATAATCAACTTCCACTGAAGTTACAGTCGATCCAGTATTGTTCACTATTCTTAAAGTAAAATCTCCAGGGGTAAAATCAGAACCACCAGGCTGTACACCCATAGCGAAATTTCCTGTTGAGACTTCAAATGCATAAACTCCTCCAGTACCAGATCCACCAGTTGAAGTTCCTCGAGCAGGATCACCTGAAGTAGCTGCTCCACCAAAAGCTACGTTTGCTCCGAAACCATCTATTGACCAAGCATCTGAATCAAGAAGTCCAGCTCCTGGTGCAGAATCGAATCCCGAACCATCAAACTCTCCATTATTTACTCCTGTTAGAGTTGATTCAAAGTCAATCGTAAAATCTGTACTGAGTGAGGTAACACTCAATTGCCCAAAACTCATCCCTGCCATCAGCAAACAGAGCCCGAACGATAGTAAAATTCGTTTCATAAAATTCCCGTATTTATAAAATTAAAAGTTAAGAAAGGTTACCAAAACCTTCGTAGTACTTCAAGTTTGTAGTGTTAACAAACTATTAGGATTTCTAAATAAAAAAATCAGCACCGTTTTACAAGTGCTGATTTCGAAATTCTTTGTTAATTGAACAATTGCGAGCTCCCCATCAAAGCAATGGGCGTTGTTTGGGAGATCTCGGCTCAAGGCCGAGATGACAATGTAGGACAAGATGAACTTCTCCGTCATCGCGGACGAAGAAAGAACAATCCGGCTACATCTCCTTGAAGAGAATAATTTCGCGCTAATCGAATTGAACGTGAACGATCCGCGAGCTCACCATCAAAGCAATGAGCGTTGTTTGGGAGATCTCGGCTCAAGGCCAAGATGACAATGTAGGACAAGATGAACTTCTCCGTCATCGCGGACGAAGAAAGAACAATCCGGCTACATCTCCTTGAAGAGAATAATTTCGCGCTAATCGAATTGAACGTGAACGATCCGCGAGCCCCCCATCAAAGCAATGGGCTTGTTTGGGGGATCTCGGCTCAAGGCCGAGATGACAATGTAGGACGAGATGAACTTCTCCGTCATCGCGGACGAAGAAAGAACAATCCGGCTACATCACCTTGAAGAGAATAATTTCGCGCTAATCGAATTGAACGTGAACGATCCGCGAGCTCCCCATCAAAGCAATGGGCGTTGTTTGGGAGATCTCGGCTCAAGGCCGAGATGACATTGTAGGCCGAGATGACCAGGTTGGCAAAGAATTACTGCATCACAATATTATTGATAGCTATAAAAACCTTCTCCGGTTTTGTTACCAAGTTTGCCTGCATCTACCATTTTTACGAGTAGTGGCGCCGGACGATATTTGGGATCTTTGAATCCTTCATACAGCACATTCAGAATATCAAGACACACATCCAGCCCGATGAAATCTGCTAAGCGTAATGGTCCCATGGGGTGAGCCATTCCGAGTTTCATTACTTCATCTACATTTTCGGGGGTAGCCACGCCTTCATGTACACAAAAAATTGCTTCATTGATCATGGGCATCAACACGCGGTTGCTTACAAATCCGGGAAAGTCGTTTACAGGGACAGGAACTTTAGCTAATAGCTTGGAAGTTTTTTCAACGACATCATAGGTTTCGTCATTGGTTTCCAGTCCACGAACAATTTCAACCAGCTTCATTACCGGAACCGGATTAAAGAAGTGCATTCCAATAAACTTTTCAGGACGATTTGTGAGCGCAGCCAACTTTGTTATAGAGATGGAAGATGTGTTGCTGGCAAAGATAGCATGATCCTGAGCGTTAGCTTCAACTTCTTCCCATACACTTTTCTTGATGTCAAAATTTTCAGGGACAGCTTCCACGATCAGGTCAACATCTTTCACACCTTCTGCGATACTAAGTGTAGCGTGAATACTGTCGAGTGTTGTAACCTTTTCTTCAGCACTGATCTTTTCCTTCGTGACCATTCTTTCAAGGTTCTTATCGATGGTTGCAATGGCTTTGTCGGCAAAGTCCTGTTTGGTCTCAATTAGATTTACAGGAATGCTGTTCATTGCAAAAACGTGTGCAATTCCATTACCCATGGTTCCACCGCCGATTACTGCTACTTTCTTAATATCCATTTCTGAAATGTTTGGTTTTGTTTCTGATTTCCGTTTAAGGTACAAAGTTTTGAAAGCGCTTTTCAAACTTTTTGAAGTAGTCAGAATACAGGAGTTCAGAATGTGAGAATTCTGAACTCCTGTATTCTGGAACTCTTCACCCATCTCTATTCTTCTTCCGATAAATTCAGTAGTTTCTTATTCAATCATTTAACAGATTTTTCCATGAACACGTTTCTGAAACTTGTCATCTTCTTTCTTATTCTGATCTTGGGTTTTGCGGGATTAGCCTTTTACTGGACATTCTATAAACCATTACCTGATTACGAAGCTACCATTGAATTGAATAGTCTTCAAAGTGGTGTCGATATCCATTGGGATGAGTTCGGTGTTCCTCATATTTATTCAACCAATGAAACCGATCTGTACAAAGCCATAGGATATGTTCATGCTCAGGATCGTCTGTGGCAGATGACATTATCTCAAATTGCAGCTGAAGGTCGTTTTGCTGAGTTTTTTGGAGCTGACCTGATTGACCTTGATAAACATCAGAGAACAATAGGAATCTGGAAAGTCTCTAAACAGATTGTGCAGAATGAATTAAGTGAATCAGAACTGAAAATTCTTCAAGCCTATTCGGATGGAGTAAACGAATATATCGATAACAACCTGAACAAACTTCCTGTCGAATTTGCATTAACCGGAATTCAACCCATAAAATGGACTCCTGCCCGTTCAGTAGCACTAACCCGGTTAATGGCCTGGGAGCTTAACATGAGTTGGTGGACAGAAGTTATGTATGGATATTTGAAATCGGAGTTGCCTGCCGATCAATTTGAACAACTTCGTCTTAGTTTCCCGGCTAATGCTCCTACTACTTTAAATGAGGAACAATCCGGAAAGTTTACAACCTCATTAATGCCAATGCTTCAGCAGGAAATTAAAAAACGTGAGTTACTGGAAATGGAAGGCACTCATGTAGGAAGTAATGCCTGGGTGGTTGACGGTTCCAAAACAAATACAGGTTATCCCTTACTAGGCGGAGATCCTCACCTTGGTTTGGGAATGCCGGGAAAATGGTATGAAATGCATCTGAACCTGAATGGAAAAAATGTATCAGGAGCTACATTGGCCGGAGTTCCGGGGGTTATTATTGGTCAAAATGATGAAATGGCTTGGTCGCTTACCAATATTATGGCTGACGATACCGATTTTTTTCTTGAACAGACCGATCCTAATGACAGAGGAAGATATGTGGCTGACTCTTTAGATGACGGAACCGCTTCTTATCTTTCATTCGGCAAAACCCGTGAAGTTATAAAAGTAAAAGATGCCGATGATATTTCACTTGAAATCCGGTATACCAAACACGGACCTGTTATTTCCGATATTTATCCCGAAAGGGAATTAACAGATGGCAAGGTCATAGCTATGCGCTGGACAGGTCATGATCTCAGCAATGAAATCCGTACTATATATCAGATCAACCGGGCAACAACTTTTCAGGATTTTAAAGATGCTCTTACACATTATGGCGTGCCTGGCCAAAATTTTATGTATGGTGATAAACAAGGCAACATTGCAATGTTTTCAACAGCTAAACTTCCTATCAGAACCGGAGATAAAATTTCGTTAAGAAAAGGTTGGGATCCTTCCGAAGACTGGCTTGGATATATTCCCCATGATGAAATGCCTTCGGTCATAAACCCTGAAAACGGATGGATCGCTAATGCCAATAATAAAATCACTACTGACAATTATGATCATTATCTGGCTACGTTCTGGGAACCCCCATCCAGAATAGAACGCATTGTTGAGGTTCTTGAATCAAATGAAGTACTAACGCCCGAAGTCTTCATCAGCCTTCAGAATGACAGTTACTCAAAACATGCCGCTAAACTTACTCCGGTTATTTTGGATGTAATTAAAAACCAGAATGTTTATAATTTTGACGTTGCAGTTTCTTATCTGGAAAACTGGGATTATAAGTACACCAAAAATGCTACTGCGGCTTCTATATTTGATGTGTTCTTTATTCATTTAACCAGAAATACTTTGCAGGATAATTTTGGCGAGGAAATTTTCCGGAATTTCCTCCACCATGAAAATGTACCTGTTCGCACAATGCATGATTTGTTAATGCAAACTTCCGCAACTGTAGATACAAATGCATTCTCATTTTTTGATAATATCAACACTACAGAGATCGAGACTAAATCTGATATAGTTCTCAAAAGTATGCAGGATGCCATTTTATTTTTAAGTGATTCCCTCGGTTCACAATCTGAGGACTGGCGTTGGGAACAACTGCATACCTTAACACTAAGACCTCCCCTGTTCTCTCAAGCTGCTGACGAACCTGATGCATCCGGAACTTTAAAATTAATTGTAAATAATCTACTCAGTAAAGGTCCATATGAATTAGATGGGCATGGTATGAGTGTGGATAATGCTCAATACAGTTGGTTAAAACCTTACGATATGGTTCTGGGACCTTCTATTCGGAGAATAGTTGACTTTTCTGATCTCGGCAGTATAAGATCCATTACTCCTACAGGTCAGTCCGAAAGTCCTTTTTCAGAACATTTCGGAGACCAAACTGAAATGTGGCTAAACGGACAATACAGAGTTTTTTATCAGGATAGTACTTTATTTAACAACTCAGCTATCAGATTTATGAAACTAATTCCGGCTAATAATTGATTTGAATAGCTGAAAAACTCTGTTATCATTACCTATGAATTGGAAAACATTAGAACAAAGAAGTTATACCCCTTATTCAAATACTCCTAAAGCTTGCGTTGTTGTAGGAAAGTCGGGTAAATATTACCCCGGAGTCAGGATTGAAAATATTTCATTCCCGCTTACTATTCCGGCAATACAAGCTGCCTGTTGTTTCTGCTTAGCAGATGGGGATACACCAGTAACAGTTCTCCTTAAAGATGAAGTCTATCCGGAACAACTTGATTTCTGGGTAAAGGAATTTGATCTCAGGAAAGAAATAAAACCCAACATCGAAGAAGTTCAGTTAGGTGACCCTATTGTTTACATAGAACCTTCTGAAGTAAAATCCGAATTGATCGGACTTTTAAATGACGCAATTACAATTCATTCAGATTTTCCTGTTTCAACACTGCTACTTACCTCCCAAGGTTACCTTTCGGGTGTTAATATAGAAGTGAGCGACTGGGTTTCCGGACTTTGTGCCGAAAGGTTAGCTATCGCAAAAGCGATCTGTTATGGAATCGAACATTTTGAATCTATGAACCTACATACTTTAAAAGGGGAATTCAGTAGTCCTTGCGGTGCTTGCAGGCAAGTTATTCATGAGCATTTACCTGACAATGAAATTAATTTTTTTCATGCTGACGGAACATTATCAGTTCACTACACGAGTGATCTCCTCCCTCTTAGTTTTTCTTCAACTTCCTTAACCAAATAATTTTGTCTGATTACGTAGCGCTTATAGATTTTGATCATCTGGATCACCCTGTATTTCTGAAATCTCTTGCCCAATCATTAGCAACCCATAAAACCAGAAAAGGAATCCTCATTCATGGCGACAGTGAATACACAAACAGACTGATGCAAACGGGGATGATGAGAGAAGATGCCCGGAAACGAGCTCTTATGGATCTTAATCATCGTCTTGTAGCACTTTTTGCTGATCATGGAGTTTCAGCAATTGGTTTGCAAGGTTTTCAGAAAGAACTTATTCAAAAAACCGACTCCGGATTGGAGTTAAACAAGAAAGTATTTAATGAACTTCCAGATTCACCAATGCTCCTCCTTTCCAGCCTGATCAGCGACGGACAGGATCGCTCTTATATTCCCCCGGTTGAGTTAGCTGAATTTTTAGTTAGCGAATTAGAAGATCATGAGTTAGTTATTTTTTCTCAGGATCATGATGCGGATATCTTTACTCAAAGCTCCAACGCAAAAGAACTAAAATGGGATGAATTATCAGATGAGTTTATAGAAAAAAACCTTTCTGAAGATCAACTTACCATTACCATTCCAACCATATTGACAACCGGAATTTCATTTTCGGGATGGCCGGAACCCGAAAAAGCCACAAAAATCAGATAAAACTCAAAAAAAAACGCATTATTTAGCAAAAAAAGCACATTTTAATTTGACTGAATAGCCCTTATTATATAGCTTCAACGAGTTCCAAAACGGAAAATAATTTTAACAAAATAAACGGAGATACATAATGAGTAGAGTATCAGAACTACAAAGCTTGGTTGATGACACAAAAATGGAAATGGAAAAATTCTATGAAAAGGGCAACAAAGCTGCTGGGACGAGAGCTCGTAAGGGATTACAAGAGCTTAAGAAATTAGCTCAGGAAATTCGCTTAGAAATTCAAGCTAAGAAGAACGCTGAGTAAGTTTATACTGTTTTTCTAAAAAAGCCTTTCAGCATTTGAAAGGCTTTTTTTTTACCTACAACTCAAATCTTACATACTATGTATAAAGATTTAGCCGATGCTGTTGAATCCATGAAAGAAAAAGGATTTACACATACTTATAAAATTGATGAAAACGCAATTACCTGTGAAGAACTGGAAAGAGAATTTGATATAGATAATCTGAAAATTGTAGATTCTTATTCTCATGACAGTGGTACTGACCCGGGAAGTGAATCTACTGTATATTCTATCGAGTCGAACGACGGAGTAAAAGGCACTTTGGTTCTGGGCTTTGGTATGTACTCTGACCCAACTAAAGCTAAACTTATTGACCGTTTGCTTAAGAAAAGTTAAACATCACTCATTGTTATAATCAAAATTATGAAGTTTCATTATTTCACGTTTTTGCTGTGTCTTTTTGTTGCTTGTTCACAGCTTGACAAATCTCTGCAACTAAACGAGTTAAAAGAAAAAGTCGAACTCGAGCTATCTGTTCTGGAAGGTGATTTTGCGGTAGCATATCAAGACATAAATGAACCTGATAAGCGGATCTTTATTAATGTGGATGAAAGATTCCACGCAGCAAGTACCATGAAAACTCCTGTTCTTATCGAATTATATAAGCAAGCTGAAAATTCTGCTTTAGACCTTAACGATTCTATTCTTATTAAAAATGAATTCAAAAGCATTGTTGACGGTTCCCCTTTTTCAATGACCGTTAATGAAGACAGCGAAAAAGACCTGTATCAAAATCTCAACAAGAATACAACCTTTTATCATCTTGCATATGAAATGATCACAAGAAGCAGTAATCTGGCAACCAATATTTTAATCGATTATCTGGATGCTGAAAAAGTTACTTCCACTATGAGGGAGCTGGGCGCTGACAGTATCAACGTATTGCGAGGGGTTGAAGACCTGAAGGCTTACCGGCAAGGATTGAGTAATTCTACCACAGCCAGAGATCTGTTTGTTATTTTTGACCACTTGAGTTCAGGGGCTCTGATAACTGAAGAAGCAAATGAAGAAATGCTGAAAATTCTTAAAGATCAGGTTTACAATGACATGATCTCAGCCCGGCTTCCGGAAGGAACCGAAGTAGCTCATAAAACCGGCTGGATCACCAATGTTCACCATGATTCAGGAATAGTATATACAAATAATGATGAAGGTTACATATTGATCTTCCTGTCAAAAAATGCACCGGATCGGGAAGCAGTATTAAACGCTGCAGCAAAAATATCTGAAATGATTTATAACTACACTATTTCCTGGAATGAAAAATAAATTCCTCAGATCAGCGCTTTGCTTATCGGCTTTGATTGTACTTTCAAGCTGTTCCGGATCAAAAGAAGATCCTGAATGGCACAAAATCTATACTGCACAAGGACTGAAAATTGTTGATGCGGACAGCGCTCATATTAAAGTAAACCTGAGATACTCAACAACCAATAATTTTATAGGGAAAGATGTATACGGGAATCTTGAGGATGCCTATTTACAACCCGAGGCTCTTTCTAAATTGTATAAAGCATCAGATTATCTTAGCAAGGCATATCCGGAACTAACATTACTTATCTGGGATGCCGCAAGACCGCGAAGAATTCAACAAGTATTATGGGATAAAGCAGAAATTCCGTTACCTGAACGCTCACAGTATGTTGCCAACCCCGAATCGGGATCTATTCATAATTATGGTTGTGCTATTGATCTTACGCTGGCTGACAGTACCGGAAATCCATTGGATATGGGTACTGACTATGATGATTTTTCCGAAACAGCCCATATTGATAATGAAGCGGAATTAGTATCACGAGGGTTGTTGACTGACAAACAAGTTCAAAACAGAATTATCCTCAGACAAGTTATGACAGAAGCCGGATTCATTCCTATCAGAAGTGAGTGGTGGCACTTTGACGCTTTCTCAAGAACTGAGACCAAAGACAGGTTCAGGATCGTAGAGTAGATAAATTAAACTCTCAGTTTTTACCTTTGTACATTTCCGGTATTGGATTGTATTCGGTATTGTGAGCCCAATAGATCGTTACCACCCACCATCTTTCTCCATCATTAAACAATTGAATACTATTTATTCCGGTGTTGAATGGTTCGGCATCATTTATACTTCTTTTTGAAGCATATGTACTGAACAAGTGAACGACATGACCATAATCCTGAGTTGAACGATTTGTTTCATACTCATAAAATCCATTATCAACGAAATTTTGATTGGCCTGCTGTATGAATTGTTCCGGAGTGGAAACCCGATAAACCAATTTTCCATCCTGATTCTTGCCTGTTGGAATTAGTCTTGCTTCCGGGATAAAGAGGTTTCGGAACCTATCCCAATCTCTCTGTTCTCCTTTTTCACCGGAGATCGAAGCGTATAAAGCTTCGATAATTGAATCTATGGATTGAACATCCTTATCATATTCTGATTGTGAAAAAGAAGCTGATGAACAAAGTATAATTAGTAAAACGGTAAGTAATGATTTCATAAATCTGTTATTAAAGTTCTTCTATACATTCGGTTCTTCTTCTGGTATCCACGATTGAAATGGCTTTCCATCCTTCAGTCGTTTTTGCAAACTGGAAGGAATTAACACCGCAATGTGAAAAATTATCTCCCACATAAAATGAATAGGGCACCCACGCTGTTGCTAAATTCTCATCTATATTGATCTGAATTTCACCAACACGCTCATCCCAGACATCGTTATGAGGAGTTCCTAAAGATCTCTTAAACCCTGATATAGAACCCTGACTTATTCTGGTATTGCCTTCTCTGTCTTTAGAAATTGATTGCATGGTGGCATCAGAAGTAAAAACCCTAGACACAGCTGAACTGTCTCCGGCTCTCATTCCATCAAAAAGTGTTTCGATCTGAGAAAGTATCAGTTCTTTATCAGACTTCTGAGCTTGAGCCCCGTAACTGAGTATCATAGACAGAGCAAAAGCTGTAACTGTAAGTTTAATTTTCCCGCTTTTCATAGATATAAATTTTAGTTGCAGGTATTTACATAAATAATGGTATTACAGTTGTTCAAATATGTAAATCAACAGTACGGGCTTTATTCTTCAGGAACCATCGAATCTGCCATTTCACTTTTGAAAGTAAACTCCAGTTTGAACTTATTATCGGTATCCGTTTTATAAGATGCATCCAGTTGTTGAAGTTGAGTGTGAATTAAATTAAGTCCAAGGTTTTTGGGTTTATCAAAGTCACTTTCATTCTTGAAACCCACTCCATTATCTTCATATAAAATATATATCTCTTCCTTGTCAGAATTTAATTTTATTTTAATAAATCCATCATTCTGATTCTCAAAAGCATATTTGAAGGAGTTTGTGATCAATTCATTCAGAAGTAATCCAATGGGTATGGCCTGATTGATATTAAGCTTGTAGTCTTCAATATCTATGATAAACTCAATATTTCTGTTTTCATCGTTCATGGCTGAGGAAATTGCCGGAATCAGCATATCCAGGTATGAATTGATATTGATGGAAGACAGTTCAGGAGATTTATACATCAGTTCATGAACCATTGCTATAGAAATTATTCTGTTGATACTTTGTTCAAAAGCAGTGGTAACTTTCTCATCCTCAACTTCATTTTTCTGCAACTGGAGCAATCCTGATACAATGGCAAGGTTATTTTTTACCCTGTGATGAATCTCTGAAAGTAATGTTGTTTTTTCTTTAAGGGAGTTTTCAATTATTTCAGCAGACTTTCTTCTTTCTGTAATATCCTGAGTTATCCCCATTATTCTCAATACTTCTTCATTTTCATTTTTTATAGGAATAAATGAGGACATAAAATACTTATCATCATTGACTTCAAACTCAAACTCAGAAGCTTCTCCTTTTAATGCATTTTCAAATAATGAATTGATTCTTTCTTTATCGGTAGATTTTACAAAGCTGGAATACTTAGTCCCTATAACTTCTTCTTCCTTTTCAAGGCATAGCATTCCTAAACCTGCACGGTTCATAGAAATAATTTTTTGATCAAAATCCAGCTCATGAATACAATATGGGGAATTGCTGATCAATGTTCTGTATCTTTTCTCGCTCTGTTTTACCAGCTCTTCAGCTTTTTTCTTTTCAGTTATATCTTCTACTAACGACATCACCGTTACAATTTTACCGGATTCATCCTTAATTACAGAATTGTACCATATACAATCAATTATTTTACCGGACTTTGTATAGTTTCGATTGTGTGATATGTTTGAGTCCACCCTCCCTTTTTTTAGTTCATTTGCTACAATCTCTGTTTTTGTTTGATCTTCACTGTAAATAATTTCCAAGGCATTTTTTCCACGGATTTCATCAGCATCCCAACCGAATATATCTACACATCTTTTTGACCATTTAGTAATATTCAACTCAGTATCATACTCAACTACACCTAACGGAGAATTATTCAAATGAGTCTGAAGTTGCATCAGAACTTTCTCTAACTTTTTCTCAGCCAGTTTCTGTTCGCTTATATCGATTCCAACTCCAAGTAAGCATTCTTCTCCATTATATTCTAGTGCTACACCTGTAAAATAATAGGGTATTTTATCTCCGTCTTTAGTTAATAGATGAGCTTCCACTGAATCGTATCCCTCAACAAACACATTACCTATTTTCTCAGTAAGTAGTTCTTTCTCATCATCATGGAAAAAGTTTAATGGATGAGCATTTTTTATTTCTTCAGATGTGTAATTAGAAATTGTCTCTAAATTTTCATTCCATCGTATATATTTGCCATCTTTATTAAACAAATAAAAAACACCGGGCAAACTGTTTATTATTGAATCCGACAACTGCTTCTCGAATTTTATTTCTTTTTCAATTTTTTTCTGTTCGCTAATATCAAATCCAACACCTACCAAGCACTCTTCATCATTATAGTTTATAGCTGCCCCGGTAAAATAATATGGGATCTTTTTCCCTTCCTTTGTCATAAAGTTGGCTTCCATGCTATCTTCTCCTGTCACGAAAACACTTTCAATCTTTTCAGCAAGAAGCTCGAGTTCATCAACATCAACAAAATTTGATGGATGAGCTTCCTTCATTTCTTCAGTTGTATACCCAATAACTTTTTCAAAATTCTTATTCCACCTGTAAAACTTACCTTCTTTGTTGTATAGATAAAAAACACCAGGAAGACTATTTATAATAGACTCTGACAATTGTTTCTCGTAGATGATCTCTTTCTCCACCTTCATCCTTTTCGTGATATCAGTTATAAAGGCTGTCAGGCCAACAACTTTCCCATCCTCAGAATAAATGGGCGAAAATCTGCTTTCCCAATATTGTTCAGTTATGCTATCATTTTTAAACTCTCTTATATATTCAAAATAATTTCCTTCTAAAGCGCGGTCAAAGTCCTCTTTCAGTGCTGCCTTCATTTCTTTATCAGGCACACACTCTAACATATTTTTCCCTAAAGCAATGTCAGTTCCCCAAATCTTTTTCATAAGATTCTTATGAGAAACAGTATAGGCTAGATAATTATAATCCATATCTATCGAAAAGATCACAACTCCCTTCGGACTCTCTAGCATAGATTGTAATAATTCTGAATTCTTTTTGAATTTTTCTCTGCTTACCAACAATTGTTCAGACTTTTGATAAAGCAGATCTCTTAATTCTTCCGGTCTTCTTAAAAATTTAGTGACTATTAACCCTCCTAAAAAACCACCGAAAATTGAAAAAGCTAAAATTAACCAAAAACTGGCGTTAGCAACTTCGGTATCTATACGTTTTGCATAAAGCCTCCAGTCTCCTTCCGGAAATTTTACTGATGAGAATGAATCAAGCTCGATATCTTCATTTACGGGAAGAAAGAATTCTTCCTCTCCGGTATTAGGGTTTACTTTAGAAAGTTGAAAATAATATCTGTCTTTTGAAAAACCATCAATTCCCGAATTTTCAATTAAAGTTTCCATATACAACAGAATAGCTGAAAAGCCCCATAATTCTCCCTCAATAGTTATAGGCAATCTTCCTATTACCGCCTGACCTCCCTGCTTAAGCTCAATTGGACCCGCAAAGTACATAGTTCCTAACTCTGCAGCTTTAACTACTTCAGCACCGACTTCGGGATGGTTTTTAATATCATATCCAAGAACCGACTCATTTCCTTCTAATGGATATACATATTCTATTACGCCATCCGGAACTAGTTCTAAAACATCAACAACACTACTATTCTTAAATATTTGTTCAGCAACTTTTTCGAAATTTCTAACTTCTCCGTTGTCACTTACGGTAAGTGCCAAAGTCAATGCTGCACTATAGGATTCTTGAATAGTTCGTTCAATATTCTGTTCAATCAACTCAAGAACTTCCTGCGACTCCCTTTCCTGATGCTGAACCAAAACCTGATAACGCAATGATGCGATCACACACCCTATTGAAATGATCACTAAGCCTACAATTAAACCCCAAACTTCCGAGGATAAATATTTTTTAGATTTTTTATTCAAGTTAACACCTACTCTGAAATACCTTTTTTTTAATTTCAGTTAATTGTTAATGTATGAAAATGTAAATAATAAATTAGTTGTTCATACTATCAGTTTTCATATGTTTAACCTTTGTATAGATTTTATCGACATATAAACGACATTCCATTACTGAAATTCTGAATTTATTTTAACTAACTACAATGCAATTACTTAGAAAAATATTACTTGTTATCTTACTTCCTTTGACTTTATTCGCAGGTTGTACCAACTCCAACAATTCTGATGCAGTAAACACTTTTATTTCAAATATTAAAAGTGATTTAGTTCCCGATTCAAGAGTGGCAATGTTTGATATTTCTGTGCAATCAAAAAATAATATTCTTGTTTTAAAAGGAGAAACAACTCTACCGGAAGCTAAACAGGCTTTACTCGATTCTTTAAGAATTAAAGAGATTAATTTTGCGGACAGTATTGATGTACTTCCTGATGTATCGGTTGGTGAAAATTATTTTGCTTTGGTTAATAATTCTGCATCAAACTTACGTTCAGAACCTAAACACTCTGCTCAATTAGCAACTCAGGCCATTATGGGAATGCCCTTAAAAGTTCTGAAGAAGCAAGGAGGTTGGTATCTGGTTCAAACCCCCGAAGATTATCTTTCCTGGGTAGATAGCGGAGGAATTGAGCGTATGGATGAAGAGTCATATTCCGATTGGGCTGCCTCTGAAAAAGTTATTTATCTGGATACTTATGGTTTCTCTTACAGCAAAGCCAACCGCAATTCTGAAAAAGTTTCTGATCTGGTTGCAGGAAGTATTCTGAAACTCAAATCGGGTACCGGTGCATATTATAATGTGGAATATCCTGATGGTCGAATTGGCTTCATTCATAAATCTGAAGCTCGCTTACTGAATGATTGGGAAAGCAGCATTTCGGCTACCCATGAATCACTAATAGAAACTGCAAAAACTATGATAGGAGCACCCTATTTATGGGGAGGAACTTCTACAAAAGGCATGGACTGCAGTGGTTTTACCAAAACTATCTATTTCATGAATGGACAGATCATCCCTCGTGATGCAAGTCAACAGGTAAAAGCAGGTAAACTGATCGACAGTGATAAAGATTGGGATAAACTGGAAGTGGGGGATTTACTATTTTTCGGACGTGAAGCTACAGATTCCCGATCCAGAGCGGTAACGCATGTGGGCATGTGGATTGGTGATAACAAGTTTATTCATTCCGCAAGTAATGTTCATATCAGCAGTGTTGACCCGGATTCTGATATTTATGACAGCTTTAATACCGGAAGATATCTTGAAGCAAGACGCTATATTGATAACTGGGATGGCAATATCATCCCAACAAATAAAATGTACACCGCTCTGGCAGATACTGAATAAATGAGATCCATGACATATATCTTTAAAATAAAATGTTCTCCCCTTCTCCGAGCCTGAAGACGCAACTTGTTTAAGGTTTTTATCTCAACTAAACTCTATCATCCGTTCAGAGCCGAAATATAGATGAGTGGTACTTTGGGTTTTGCTCCATTCCATCATTTCGCTGAAAGCGGGGTGATGGAGGCTTGAACAAAGATTGGTCATAAATTTGATTATAAATGTTAGCCCTTTCCCCGATCCTGAAGGCTCTACTTGTTTAAGGTTTTTATCTCAACTAAACTCTATCATCCGTTCAGAGCCGAAATATAGATGAGTGGTACTTTGGGTTTTGCTCCATTCCATCATTTCGCTGAAAGCGGGGTGATGGAGGCTTGAACAAAGATTGGTCATAAATTTGATTATAAATGTTAGTCCTTTCCCCGAGCCTAAAGGCGCAACTTATTTAAGGTTTTTAGTCAAAATGGTTATGAATAAAAGGATATTTAAATAGCCTGAGCTTTTCCTGCCATTAAGCCCGTGTAAAGCTTGAAAAATAAGATTATAAATAAAATATAAAGAGCTGCATCCCAATCTCCGGTTATATCAAAAACAGCCCCGATCAATATTGGTCCTGTTGCTGCTAACAAGTATCCGATAGACTGTGACATTCCTGAAAGCTCGGTTGCAGTTTCTGAATCCGAAGATCTTAATACGATAAATAGTAATGCAAGCCCAAAACTTCCACCTAATGAAAATCCAATTCCGGAAACCCATAAAAATACGGTAGAATTAGCACCCAACCACAAACCAATTAAACTAACGGCTTCCAGAAAAATTAAAACCGATATATATTTTCTCTGATCAGCCTTTTTTGCCGCAATTACAGGAACAAGTACAGAACCAAGCACACCGGTTACTTGTGATAGCGATAAATACCAGCCGGCTTCTGAACTGCTGAAGCCTTTCGATATCAGAATGTCGGGCAGCCACGCAAGTATTACGTAAAAAGCTATCGACTGCAAGCCCAAAAACAGAGCCACATTCCACGCCAGTGAATTTGATCCCAGATCCTTCATGGCCCTTTTTAAACTTCTTTTAGAATTAGTAGGAACACTGAATTTATTCTGACTCATCCAGATCAGAAATGCCACAAATGAAAATAATCCCCAAACTCCTAGTGAAGTTTTCCAGGAACCCGGAAAAGATTCAGCTATTGGTACACTAAGTCCGGCCGCCAGAGCTGCTCCTACTCCCATCATCCCGGAATACAAACTGGTCATAAATCCGGATTTTTTCTCAAAATCCCTTTTTACAAGCGCAGGCAAAAGCACATTTCCAAAAGCGATGGCTATTCCCAAAAGTATGGTTCCCAAAAACAAAAATGGGATAAGTCCAAAAGCTCTGAGAACGATTCCCACTGTCAACAAGAGTAAAGCACCTGATAACGTCTTTTCGATGCCAAATCGTCTGGTGAAAAGTGGCGTTAAAGTAGATAAAACTCCAAATGCGATCAGAGGAAGAGTCGTCAACAAACCCAACATCGAATTAGACAAACCTGTTGCTTCGCGGATCATTGGTATCAAAGGACCAACTCCTGATAATGCCGGTCTCAGATTAAAACCAATAAGTATAATTCCTGCTATTAATAAAATCTGATCTCTTCGGGGGCGATCTGAATAGGAGGTCAATTCAATCTTATATCTGGATGAAAATTTATCTGCATAAAGTACGGGAAACTGAACTCGGATGTGTAGTTTTACTTACATACTACTGTTCAAAGTATTTGCACAACTCAAACTTACAATCAATTCCGGGAATGTCACTTATAGCTTTTATCAATAGCTCTATCGGCTCTCTTACGAACGTCATTCAATTCTCACCTGTTAATTCATTGAAACACAAATAATTTCAACCCAAAAAACACTCAATGAAAGCAGCTTTTTATAACAAGTTCGGAGAATTAGAAAATATAGAAACAGGAGAACTGGATAAACCTGAACCGGGTGAAGGTGAAGTTTTAGTTCGCATTAAGGCAGCCGGTGTAAATCCAGTCGATGCGTTTGCAACTCAGGGAATGCTGAAAGATGCAATTCCATCTGAATTTCCGGCAATTCCGGGATGGGACCTAGCCGGCGTTGTTGAAGAAAGAGGACATTCAGCCAGAAAATTTAACGAGGGCGATGAAGTATATGCATACGCACGACGCCCTGTTATACAGCACGGAACTTTTGCAGAGTATATCTCTCTCCCGGAAAGTTATTTAGCTAAACGCCCTCAAAAAATTTCCATGGAAGAAGCCGGAGGAATTCCTTTGGTTGGTCTTACCGCTTATCAGGCTCTTTTTGATGCGGCTAAAATGAAAGAAGGACAAACATTATTGATATTGGGAGCTTCCGGCGGTGTTGGTACATTAGCTATTCAATTAGCTAAGGCTCATGGCATTAAAGTAATTGGCGTGGCTAGTGAGAAGAATCATAAGTATATGAAAGAACTTGGAGCGGATGCCACCGTTGATTATAAAGACAATCATGTTGGGGAAATGGTAGCTGCTATTGAACCTGAAGGTGTTGATGTGATCTTTCACTGTTCTCGAGGAGATGCTCTTGATCAGGTTATGGAAACCGGAGTGTTGAAAGACAATGGACATCTGATTTCCATTACCAACAGCAATCCTGACATCAGCGACGATATTAATTTCCAATATGTGTTTGTGGAACCCAACTCCACACAACTACAACATATTCAGGAATTAACTGACGAAGGAAAGATCAAAGTCCATGTTTCAAAAACATATGATTTAGAAGAAGCAGAACTGGCTTTAAAAGATGTGCAAACTCTGCATACTCGTGGGAAGTTGATAATTACACCATAGATATACATACACCTGTTGGTGAAGAAATTAAAATTTTGGTTACGTAGCTCCGGTTGCGTAACCATTTCTTATACTTTTCCATTTATTCTCTACTTTTAATTATTGGAGATGTGCCATGAATACTCCAAATTCGAAATGGTGTAATCACTATCTTTTGATGAATCAAAAATAGTATTATGGATCCGGTAACACATGGATTAGTAGGCGCAACCAGCGCTCAGTTATTTTCAGATAAAGATACCTTTAGAACGGCTTCCTTTATTGGTCTTATTGCAGCCTTAGCTCCTGATCTGGATGTATTCTTAGGTTCAGCATCAAATCCCCTGCTTAAGCTTGAACTACATCGACAGTTTACCCATTCATTTATTTTTATTCCGTTCGGAGCACTAATTGTCTCTTTGATTATCTGGATTTTTGTTAAAAAGAGAATCAGCTTTAAATACACATACCTTTTTAGTCTTCTAGGATATGCTACTGCTGGCTTGATGGATTATATCACCAGTTACGGAGTGTATCTTTTTTGGCCGTTTCTGGATGAACGCTTCGCTTTAAATATCGTCTCTGTATTTGATCCTTTTCTTACCGGAGGTTTACTGATTGCTGCATCTATCGCTTTGTATAAAAAGAAGAAAGTATATAGTTACGGACCGATAGCTTGGTTATTCGTATATCTCTGTTTTGCTGGCATTCAAAAAACCAGAGTTGAACATATTGCGGCTAATGTTTTGTTCGCCGAACATGATTCCAATGCTGAAATTATTGTCAAACCTACCATCGGAAATCAAATTCTATGGAGTGTTCGTTTTGTGGATGACCGAGAAATATGCAGCTCGGGAATTCGTGCGGGACTTTTATCAACACCCATTGTTTATAAAGGTGATTGTGCGATGTTAGTTGATTGGAAATCAGAGTTTAAATCATTTAATGGCACAGTGATGTATAAAAATATAGAACGTTTTTCTGCATTATCTGACGGTTTATTGGTTCAACATCCGAATCACCCAAGAGTACTTGGTGATGCCCGATACTCCATGCTTCCTACTTCTGTTTCACCATTATGGGGTATTACCATTGATACTACAAAAACAAATCAGCATGTACCCTTTGATACTTACCGAGATGCCAGCCCGGAAATCAGATCAAAGTTTTTGAATATGGTTTTGGGTAGAACAGACTAATTGCCCAGATTCCGATTCATTATTTAACCTAGAAGGAAAGTTTCACTATTGTTACACAGACAGCCATAAAAAAAGCCCCGCACATAAATATGTGCGAGGCTTTGTGCTCCCCGGGTAGGATTTGAACCTACGACCCAGCGATTAACAGTCGCTTGCTCTGCCCCTGAGCTACCGAGGAATGTTTCCCTTGAGGGGCGACAAATATAAAGAGATTATGTGGTGACTATCAATACTAATTTCGGATTTTAGTAAAAAACTTTTTCAAGCACCAAAGCCTTAGCCGGTGCAGTGAATGTTTTAACATCTGCATCAGGATTTTTCAGTAATTCAGAAAACTCCGAAACTGTTAATTTTCCTTTAGCAACCTCCACTATAGTACCTGCAATACGTCTTACCATGTTTCTCAGAAACCGATTAGCACTAATCCTGTAGATCCATTTATGGTCTGATTCTTCAAACATAGAAGTATGAATAGTGCAAAGAGTAGTAAAGTTTTCTTCATTGAATTTTGAAAATCCTGAAAAATCGAACTCTCCATTCAGCAAAGCTGCGCATTCATGCAATTTTGAGCTGTCTAATGCTGCTGTTTGTGACCACCCCAAATGCTCCTGTAACGGTGAGGGATCTTTAAGTATCGTGTATGCATATTCTCTGGAGGTTGCGTCGAATCTTGCATGAAACCCGGAATCTACTTCTTCTATTTTATGGATATAAACTTCTCTGCCTACCAAGCCATTCACGCCAAAAATCAATTTCTGAGCGTCCGGTACATTTTCAATATCAACGTGAGCAACCTGACCTCTGGCATGAACGCCGGCATCAGTTCTTCCCTGCCCGATCAAATCTATATCCCTTTGCAGGATTTTTGAAAATGCTTTCTCCAGCTCACCTTCCACCGTTCGGGCTTCCGGCTGAATTTGCCAACCTGAAAAATTGGCTCCGTTGTATTCTATCGTTAATTTATAGCGCATCTTAAATCAATTTCCAATCGGCAATATCCAACATTCAATGTCCAAAACCATTTTAAGTCTAGATTCATCTAGTACATTGAATATTGAATGTTTCTTGTTCGATGTTGGGCGTTCATTATTCAAATAACCGTTCTGTCGGCAATGAATTCCCCTTTTCTGATGATCACGACTCCGTCTTTTACACTGTAATTCTCATGATCGCCCTCTTCCAGATGATCTCCGCCGACAATCCGTACATCATTTCCGATACATGCATTTTTATCTACAATACAGTTACTGAGGTAACATCTTTGGCCGATTCCAAAAACAGGACGTTCCGGCGAGGCGGCTTCAATAGTCTCCTTATCCTGAAAGAAATCATTACCCATAATAATAGAATTTTCAATGGTTGTTCCCTTTCCTATTCTGGAACGAATCCCAATTACAGAACGAACAATGCGGCTGGCTTCGATAATACATCCTTCTGCCATAAGTGCGTGCTCTAAAGTGGTTCCCATCAGCTTAGAAGCAGGTAATAATCGTGCACGGGTGTAAATGAAATTTTCATTATCGTATAAATTGAATTCCGGAACTGTGTCTGCCAGTGATAAATTGGCATCAAAAAATGATTTTATGGTTCCTATATCTGTCCAGTATCCGCCAAATTCATAACTGCTTACCCGAAACCCTTCTTTAAGAGCTCTTGGTATAATTTCTTTACCAAAATCAGTAGCATCAGGGTTTTCATCGAAAAGTCGTTTCAATGTATCTTTATTGAAAATATAGATTCCCATAGAAGCCAGATATTCTTTCCCTTTTTCTTTGTATTGTTCAGGTACTTCAGACTTCCATTTGTCTAAAACCTCCGGCTCTGGTTTTTCAATAAAACTATCGATCAAACCCTCTTTGTTAGTTTTCATGATTCCAAAACCAGTTGCGTCTTCAGCATTAACAGGAATGGTGGCAATAGTAAGATCTGAATTATTTTCCTGATGCCTTTTCAATAGTTTCCGGTAATCCATCTGGTACAGCTGATCTCCGGATAATATCAGAACGTGTTCGTGTTCATGATTGGTCATATGATGCAAAGATTGCCGCACCGCATCCGCCGTTCCCTGAAACCAATCCGGATTTGAAGCAGTTTGTTCTGCCGCGAGTATATCAACAAAACCACTGCTGAATACATCAAAATTGTAGGTGTTTTTGATGTGGCGGTTTAATGAGGCCGAGTTAAACTGAGTCAGCACATAAATGCGCCGGATATCAGAATTCAGACAATTCGAGATCGGAATATCCACTAACCGATACTTTCCACCAATGGGTACTGCCGGCTTTGACCGCTGGTCTGTTAACGGAAACAAACGTGTTCCACGTCCACCGCCTAAAATTACTGCCATTACTGAGCTTTTCATCAACCTACCTTCTTGATTAATTTCCTGTAAACATCAATGTATTCTTTAGCAGATCTGTTCCATGAAAAATCCAGTTTCATGATCTTTGATCTTACCTGATTAAATAAGCTTTGATTTTCGAATAAATCAATAGCCCTGTTTATCGCATATTCAGCATTTTCCAGATTAAACTCATCGAAACAAATTCCATATCCATCCTGCTCGCTGATGTCTTTCACGGAGTCTTTTAGTCCTCCTGTTGCTCTTACAATCGGAATAGTTCCGTAACGCATGGCAAACATTTGATTCAGCCCACAAGGCTCCACTCTGGAAGGCATCAGTATAAAATCCGAACCGGCATAAATTTGATGAGCAAGTTTCTCATTGTATTCCAATGTAGCATCAAAAAATCCTACATGGTCGCTCGACATCCTTTCAAAAATTGCATGCAGCTGAGGATCACCTGTTCCCAAAAGCACAAAATTAACTTCCTTCTCTTTTTCCATGAAACGAGCGATCAAATCGGGAAGCAGATCCGCTCCTTTTTCTCTTACCAGCCTGCCGATAAAAGCTATGGTCGGGAGTTTAGGATTGATATCAAATTCCTTACAGAGAACTTCTTTATTTTTGGCTTTGCCTGATTTTCTGTTTCTGAACGAAAAATTATGTGCAAGAAGTTGATCCTTAGCCGGATCCCAAACCTCAGTATCTATTCCGTTTATGATGCCCGTGGATTTTGCTACTTCATTTTTAAATAAATCTTCCAAGCCATTACTCTCTTCTTTCAACTCTTCCATGTAATTTTTAGAAACTGTAGTAATCTGCCAGGCAGTTTTTAGTCCTGCCGCCAGTGAATTCATGGCGCCGTCCCATTCCAGCAACCCAACATTCTCAAAACTAAAAGCCGGAAGTAGTTTATAGCTTTCTTTGTTAAACCTACCCTGATATTCGGCATTGTGAACGGTAATCACTGTTGGGATTTGAGATAACTCTCTGTAACGATTGCATTGAGAGGTCATAAATGGAATCAATCCGGTATGATGATCATGACAATGAATGATATCGGGTTTCTCTGACCTGTTTGATATCCATTCAAGTGCAGCGATCTGAAAACCTACAAACCGTTCTTTTTCATCCCAATAAGGCTTGCTACTCCAGGGATCTATATAAATGCCCGGCCGATCAAATCTTCCCGGAATACTAATCATATAGATCGAAAAACCTAATTCATTATCCTTCAAACGCTCGATTGAAAATTCAGTTACTTCTCCCCAATAATTAAAAGAGCCGGAGTACATTTCTTCAAACTCATGATCCGACACCCAATTATTTTCATACTTTGGCATTACCACTTCGGAAAACTCCCCTTCCTCATTTAAATACTTTGGAAGTGAACCAACAACATCAGCCAGCCCTCCGACTTTAGCAATTGGATAACACTCTGCACTAATATGAATAATGTTCATTTTTATGAAACTGATTTGTAATAAATGCGTACTTGCTTGCGACTAACAAAAAAAGAATCTTTAGGTATAAGGTAATAAACTATTCTTACAACAAGATTTACTTAACGTTAAAATTAAAACTACGGGTTTACGATGATAATTCATGTTGAAAACATCAGAAAATCGTTTGGTAAAAACAAAGCGGTTGATGATGTAAGTTTCGATGTAGAAAAGGGGCGCATTTTCGGGCTACTTGGACCTAACGGAGCAGGTAAAACAACTACCATCCGAATGATCAATAATATTCTGGTACCTGATGAAGGTTCCATCACTATTAATGGTCAGGTAGCAAGTCCGCTCACCCAAAAAATGATCGGTTATATGCCGGAAGAGCGTGGGCTTTACAAAAAAATGAAGGTGGAAGAACAACTTTTGTATCTTACCCAGCTTAAAGGGATGAAAACCAAAGCGGCTAAAGAAGCTATTCATTACTGGCTGGATCGCTTTAATGCTTCCGACTGGACCAAGAAAGAAGTGGGTGAATTATCTAAAGGAATGTCACAGAAAATTCAATTCATAGCTACCATAGCTCATGATCCTGACATTTATATCTTTGATGAACCATTCAGTGGTCTTGATCCTATCAACAGTGATATGTTGAAAGACATTATTATTGAACTTAAGAATAGCGGAAAAACTATTTTGTTTTCTACGCACCGAATGGAACAAGTGGAGCAAATGTGTGATGATATTTGTTTGTTCAACAAAGGAAAAGCAGTTCTTCAGGGAAAACTTCGTGAAGTAAAAGCATCCTTCGGTAAAAATACCATCAATCTTGAATTTGACGGTGACGGCTCTTTCTTAGACAAATTGGAAGGTGTACGATTAAACAATCGTTCTACCAATTTTGCAGAGATAAGAGTATTAAATGGACAAAATATGCAGGACATTTTAAAACTGGCTATGGAACACGCTGAGATCCATAAATTTGAACGCATTGAACCTTCTCTTAATGAAATCTTTATCTCAACAGTCGGTGAAGACAACCTAAAAGCTCAACAACAAGAGGAGATGCAATAATGGATTTTTCAAAAATACTTTTAGTGCTTAAGCGTGAATATATAACTCGTGCTAAATCAAAGTCATTTATTCTTTCCACAGTGTTAACCCCGATTGTTCTTATCGCATTTTTTGGGTTTTTAGCTTGGATTATGACTAGTGAAACTGAAACTCAAAAAAGTGTCGGTGTGTTTGATACAACCGGGGTTCTTGTAGAAAAATTAATTGCTAAGGATACTACTCGTTACACTAATGTTTCAGAAATGCCATTCGATACCGTAAAAGCAATGGTCATAAGAGAAGAAATGGATGCCTACCTTCTTCTTGAAGAAAAACATATCGAAACCAATGAAAATGCAGAATTGATTTATAGTGGCAGCGGTGGAGTAGCATTTACCGTAAGCGTTCGAAATGATGTTCGGGATATAATCCAGGAAGAGCGATTACTAAGAGCCGATGTATCAGATGAAGTCCGTTCGCTGTTTGCAAACAGACCGGGATTGGATTCAAGAAAGCTTACTGAAGAAGGAGAGACCGAAGACGACAAAGCCGGGTTTATGTCGGGCGTAGGATTTGTACTAGGTTTACTGATCTTTATTGGTCTGTTTGGTTATGGAGCCGTATTGATGCGAAGTGTAATAGAAGAGAAAACAAACCGAATTGTAGAAGTAATTACTTCTTCTTTAAAACCGATTGAGCTTCTGATCGGTAAGGTAGCAGGAGTATGCTTACTTGGATTTACTCAATTCACGGTTTGGGTGGTGATGTACATCGGTATTTCCATGGCAGCTGTGCCAATTGCCGGAGTGTTGATGCAGGATCAAATTTCTGAAATGGCTGATACTCAAGATATTGAGCAGGTTGCAGCTGAAGCCGGTTTTGATCCAGCTTCTTTAGAAGTTTTATCTATTGATCCGATGATATTTGTATACTTCTTTCTGTTCTTTGTACTTGGCTTCTTCATGTATGCGGCAATTTTTGCTGCTGTTGGTTCCGCAGTAGATTCTGAGCAGGATACACAACAGTTCATGCCTATTCTTATGATTCCGTTAATGGGAGCTTACGTTCTGAATACCAGAATCATGGTAGATCCCGATTCCACACTCGCAGTTGTGGCATCGTTATTTCCTCTGACTTCACCTATAAACATGATTACCAGAATTGCTACCACGGATGTTCCATTATGGGAAATTGCTGCAAGCTTGGTTCTCTTGGTTGCATGCTTCTTTGGAGTGATGTGGGTAAGTGCAAAAATTTACAGAGTCGGTATTTTGATGTATGGCAAAAAAGCCTCTTTCGGTGATTTCGCTAAGTGGATCAAGCAGTCTTAAAATACTTTTTTAAGCTTTAGAAAGCTCAGTATCGGCGGATGGCTATCCGCCCGAACAATCAGATTAATTTATAAAAGCTCCGATATGAAAATGTCGGAGCTTTTCTTGGTATCGACATAGGAAATCCTCCTTCGAAGTAGTTGTCACGCTTTAAGCGTGACGGAGGATGTTGCGGGGTTTATCATTTCCTAAACCTCACAACATCCCTCTGATCTCACACAAGTGTTCGAAGAACTAAAATCAAGAATGTGATGTAAAACAAACTAAACTTTCTCATACTTAATTCTATAATTCCTCACCCCTCATCAAAACTCTCGGATCAAACTCCGAAAGTAACACAGCATCTATGATATTTTCGGCATCCGTTTCAGATAAAAAATTCAAACCGTCTAAAACTTTCAATCTTATTCTCGGATCGAAATCATTGGACAATTCTACGATCTTATTTCCCCAGTAATCGCCATCTTCAACATGTTCAAGCAATAGATTCAATGCACCGATTCGGGTAGAGTATGGAAACTCAAACGAAATCAGTTCTTCAGCAATTTGCTGTGACTGAGTTGTTGTATCAGTAGAAATAATCTCCTTTAGCAAGGATAACGAACGAGCGCCGGTCGTATCAATTTGGATCAACCTTCTTGTCGCTAAAATTTTTCTCGCATGATCCGCAACTCCTAAAAAGCTCCTTTTCGCTACTGTAAATACTTCATCGGAAGATGTGCGCTCCATCTTTTGCTGAATCACTCCGGGCACATTTTCATCTTCTTTATAATTAGAAAGTGCTTCTAAAGCGGCTATCTGAATTTCTACATGATCACTGTTTACTTCCTGCATAAACTGGATCTCGGTTCCCGTAGCCCCGGCTGTAAACGCTCCTAAGGTGCTTAATAGATTCGCTTTAGTTTGTACATCGGTTTCTGAGTTAAGTGCATCTTTCAAGGCTAATTGCAGATCGGGATTATCTGTATGATAGCTTAATAAACCAGCTGCTAGTCTTCTGTCTTCAACATTGTTGCTTCTTAACTGTGCCAACAAAAACATAACCGGAAATCTTCCGAATCCTATTTCCGCAATATCTGTACTTCCCGAACTAAATCTGATATACTCAACCGTTGCAGGCACTTCAATCTCTGTAGAATCTCTCTCACCTGTGAAGGTAACTTCTGAAGTAGTGCTGTCATCAAAAGTGAATACCGTCATATCCAGGCTTTGCAGATCTTCCCCATTTCCTGATAAACTTGAGAAATAAGCTGTAGCTGTGGAATTGACCTCATCAAACTCCAGATTTACTCTATACAAAACTGAATCTTTCTTCTCACTTTTTGAAAAACTGAATTGTTTTGTTTCAATTTCGGGAAATGGAATTCCAGTTTGTTCGTACCAATAATCAGTATAAAAAGAACCGGAAACTACTCCTGATTCTGTTTTGATTAAATCATCCAGAGATTGCTCAATGGTCTTTTGCATAAAAGACGACGCAATCTCGCAACAACTTTTTATTGCATTCCAGCCGTTTAAACTATACAAACTATCACTATTTCCAATTTCTTTAGATTCAAATCCGGCAATATTAAAAGCTGACTTTCGGATGAGCTCAAAAACCTCATATTGAGAAGTCACATTTTCAGTGCGTTGATATTGACCAAACCATTGAGCCACCAAACCTCGTTGAAGTTGAGTAGTCAAAGCTCCTCTGTTTTGAGCCAGATAGATCACTCCGGCAGCATCGGCTTTTTCATCCCAGAAATTGTCTTCCAGAATAACCACGTTCAAAGCTTCCCACGGATATTCAAACGATAACTCATTTTCCAAAATACGCTTACTTCGAATCGCTTCAGATAATATTTCCTGAATTTCTTCAGCAGTAACCACTCCTGTTTCTCCAAATACTCTAACTTTATTTATACCGGATTGAGCCTCTGCTGACTCAAACTTCCCAACTGCAAAGTTAAGTCCTGTAACCGGAATCGCTGTATCTGCTTTCCAGCTTACCGTTTTGGTATCTGCTGATGTTACCTGATCGTCGATCATATTACCGTTAAAAACCACATCCAAATTTGCAGGGATAGTAATATCAGCATCTACAGAAAACGCAACTCTCGGATGATCATAAACAGGCAACCAATGTCTTTGAGTTTTAGGATTTAAACTTGACCACATCGTGCCAAAACGATCTTTATGCGTTCCGTAGATCGATCTCCCTTGCCAGGTAATTGCCAATTCCGACTCATTTGTCATGCTTAAGGTATCAGCCAGATCAATGATCAGAGAATCACCTGAGACTAAAAAATCTTTTTCATTACCATCAAACGTAATAGCGTCTATTTCCAGAGCTGCAGCATGGAGTATCACTTCTGATTGTGCCGGAATTTTAGCACTGATGCTGTAAGTTGCTACTCCTTTTACTGTTTCATTCACCGGGTCAATGGTCATATCCAGATCCAGATGATTGAAATTATAAGTGAGCTTCGGGTTGTGCTTATAATCCCAACCTTCAACTGAACAATCCTGTGCCCCTGTGATGAGGAGAATAACTATGCTAAATATGCTTGATAAACTTTTTTTCATTTTCTGATTTAAACTCAATTCAATAAATAATTCTTCGTATTAAAAACTATATCTCACCTGAACAACGAGTCTTCCTCTCCGGGGAGAGGAAACAAAGTTGAGTGTCATTACTAACTACATCCTTCAAAAATTTCTTTTACTAACGGATATAAATGCTTGTTGGTAGAAAATCCATTTCCGGTATGAATGGTTTCCTTGCCATCAAAGTCACTGAACACTCCTCCTGCTTCTTTCATTACCGGAAGCAATGCCGCTGCATCCCAGATACTTAAAATTGGGTCGATCATAATTTCTGCTCGTCCGGTTGCCACCATCATATGTCCGTAAGCATCGCCCCAGGTACGGTGTATCTTTGTTTTATTTAAAAGTTCCTGAAACTGAGGTTGCATTCCCATTCTGTTAAAATGATTGACCTCGGTTACCAACACTGTAGCTTCTTCCAGAGATCGCGTTTCCTTCATTTTGCAAGGCTTGCCGTTGAATAACACCCCATGCCCGATTGCGGCAGCACAAAGCTCATTCAACGCCGGACAATTGATCACTCCTACTACCGGTTCATTGTTGATCAAAACACCTACGAGCGTTGTGTAAAAAGGAATTCCGTGAATAAATGATTTGGTTCCGTCGATTGGATCTAACACCCACTGAATATTACTTTCTTCATTTATTCTGCCGAATTCCTCACCTATGATTCCATGATCCGGAAATCCTTTTTCTATTTCAGCACGCATCAATTGCTCAGTTTCTCTGTCAGCAATGGTAACCGGAGAATCATCTTCTTTACTGATCACATCAAAATCTTTCTTAAAATATTTGAGTGTGTGTTCGCCGCCAAGCGTTGCTATTTCTATTGCCGCTTTTCTTAAAGAATTTATGTCCATTTAAGTTGTTTCTCTGTTACTGAGTTCTGTATCATTGTCCTGAAAGATTGAATACCAAAAATATCATTATAGATGACCAATACCCACATTTTTGCACGAATTTCTGAAGACCTTAAAATCTCATCAAAACAGATTCAAACCGTAGCCGGTTTTATTGATGAAGGTGCTACTATTCCCTTCCTAGCGCGGTACCGTAAAGAAGCCACCGGAGGTTTAGATGAAGAACAACTCAGAGATGTGCGTGATGCGTTGGAATTCCAGAAAACTCTGGCATCCAGAAAAGAAACCATTCTTAAATCTATTAAAGAGCAGGAAAAACTTACTCCGGAATTGGAAGCTCAGATTAAAGCGTGTACCGATCTTACTGTGTTGGAAGATTTGTATCTGCCGTACAAACAAAAACGCAAAACCCGCGGCGATAAAGCTAAAGAAAAAGGATTGGAGCCATTGGCTCAACTTATTTGGGAGCAGGAAATAGAATCCGGAAATCCTGAAGATTATGCCAAAGAGTACATCAACAAAGAAAAAGAAGTAGAGACTCCTGAGGATGTGTGGCAGGGAGCAAACGATATTGTTGCGGAATGGATCAATGAACATCTGGAAGTGAGAGAAAAGCTCCGTGATATTTTTATGAAGCACGCCACTATCAAGACAAAGAAAAACCCTACCGTAAAAGAGCGAACTAATTTTGAGGATTACTATGAATTCGCTGCGAAAGTAGATCGTTTAAAACCTTATCAAATTCTGGCCATCAATCGTGGCGAAAGAGAAAATGTGTTGTTTGTAAATACAGAAGTTTGGGAAGAACGCACGCTCGAAACCATGGATGACATCGTTATCACCAACGATATGAGCATTTTCACCGAGCGTATTCAGGATGCTGTTGAAGATGCGTTCAAAAGACTGCTCTCTCCTTCTTTAGAGAGGGAATTAAGAAACGCGCTTACAGATAAAGCTGACGAACATGCTATTGAAACGTTTGCAACCAATCTTGGAAACTTATTGATGCAGCCGCCATTGGATAAAAAGATCGTGCTTGGATTAGATCCCGCATACCGAACCGGATGTAAATTGGCGGTCGTTGACGAAACCGGTAAGTATTTAGACGGAACGACCATCTACCCTACCCCACCGCAGAAAAAGATCGCAGAATCTGAAGTTGTTCTGGGAAAATTGATCGAAAAACATAAGGTGGAATTGATTGCGATCGGTAACGGAACCGGGAGTCGTGAAGCGGAACAATTTGTTGCAGATTATATCCAGAAAAGTGGCGCTGATGTTAGTTATCTGATCGTGAATGAAGCCGGTGCATCTGTGTATTCTGCTTCTAAAGTAGCCAGAGATGAATTTCCAGATCTGGATGCGGCTCAGCGTGGAAATATTTCTATTGCCAGAAGAGTTCAGGATCCTTTGGCGGAATTGGTGAAGATTGACCCGAAATCCATTGGCGTTGGGCTATATCAGCATGATGTAAACCAAACACAATTATCCGGGAAACTGGATGATGTTGTTGAAAGTTGTGTGAATGAAGTGGGTGTAAATCTTAATACAGCCAGCGCTCCTCTATTGACACACATTTCCGGTTTAGGAAAAAGAGTTGCTGAAGCAATTGTTAAACAAAGGGAGAAATCCGGAATTTTCACTTCCCGTAATCAGATCAAAGAAATTGAAGGAGTTGGAGAGTTTCGTTTTCAGCAGGCAGCCGGATTTATGCGTATTCCTGAATCTAAAAACCCGTTAGACAATACAGCTATTCACCCGGAGAGTTATGAAGCCGCTGAAAAGCTTTGTAATCTGTTTGGCATAGATCTCGAAAATCTGTCTTCACAAAAAGACAAGATCGCTTCAAAGCTTGGGAATTTGAATACCAAACAAGTGGCTGAACAACTGGGAATTGGTGAGCCTACTCTGGAGCTTATTATCGAAAATCTTCAGAAACCGGGTCGTGATCCAAGAGAGTCACTTCAAAAACCAATCTTACGAACGGATGTGGTAAAAATGGAAGACTTGAAAGAAGGTCAGAAATTGCAGGGCACTGTTCGAAACGTAGTTGATTTCGGTGCTTTTGTGGATATCGGTGTAAAACAGGATGGCTTGCTTCATATTTCAAGCATGAGCAAAACCAAGAAAGTGGAAGATCCTCATGACGTAGTTGGCGTTGGAGACATCATTAATGTGGAAATCACAAAACTGGATCTGGAAAGAGGAAGAATTGGATTAGAGTTAACAAAGTGACAAAGTGTTCTAGTGACAGAGTAACAAAGTGGTTATCGAACCTACTTTGTTACTCTGCAACTTTGTAACTTGTGTACCCAATCAACGAAATTGAAAGATATGAAAAGCACACTTTACGTTATTGTCATTCTTCTCTTTACAGTAATCAGTGCCTCAGCTCAGGAATTAAAACCAATTGACCTACCTGATGAATTGCAAGAAGTGCTTAGCAAATACGAAACTCATTGGAAAAACAACGATGCAAAAGCATTGGCATCTCTTTTTACTGAAGATGGATTCATTCTACGTCCGGGATACGACCTTGTGAAGGGAAGAGGAAATATTCAAACTTCATATGAAAATGCCGGAGGTGGAGACCTTGTCTTGAGGGCTTATGATTATTCTGTTCAGGGAAACCTGGCCTACATTATTGGTGGATATACGTATGGAACCAGAGTCAAAGATATGGGCAAATATACGCTAACTCTAAAAAAAGCTGATGGTAAATGGTTCATCCATTCTGATATGGATAACGGCAATGAAAGAAATTGAATAATAAAGTTGAAGAAATGAACGCTCAGGAATTAGAAAAAAAACATCACTTTCAGGTTTACAACAGATACCCAATAACCATAAACCGCGGATCAGGAACTAAAGTTTGGGACATAAATGGAAACGCATATTTAGACATTCTTGGAGGAATTGCAGTAAATAACTTAGGGCATTGTCATCCTGCTATAGTCTCAGCTATCAAAGAACAGGCAGAAAAATTACTTCATGTTTCTAATTTCTATTATACCGAACCTCAAAGTGAGTTTATAGAACGACTGGCTTATTTATCGGGATTAGATCGCGTATTCTTATGCAACAGCGGTTTGGAAGCGATGGAGGCCTGTATTAAACTGGCTCGTAAATGGGGTAAGAAAAATGGGAAGTCCGGGAATATTATTTCGTTAAGTGATGGCTTTCACGGACGGTCAGTAACTACGATCACCATGAGTAAACCGGTTTATCAGGAAGATTTTGACCCCCTCCCTCCCGGATTTATACAATCACCTTACAATGATTTTGAAGCCTTGGAACAAGCAGTTGACGATCAAACCATTGCTATAGCTTTTGAATTGATTCAGGGAAACAGTGGTGTTCATGTGATTGACACAGAATTTCTGAAGAAAGTCAGACAACTTTGTGATGACAAAAATATCCTGCTGATTATCGACGAAGTTCAAACCGGGGTTGGTCGAACAGGAAAGTTCTTCTCCTACCAACATTTTGATATCAAACCGGATGTGGTTGCTTCAGCAAAAGCTTTGGCGGGTGGGATTCCAATTGGAGCAGTGATAGCAAAAGAAGAAGTAGCTTCTGCCCTTTCTTTTGGAAATCACGGGACCACTTTTGGTGGAAATCCATTCGCATGTGCAGTCGGCAACGCCTGTCTTAAAACTATCGAAATGGATAACATCTGTGAACAAGCTGCTGAGAAGGGCGAGTACATGATGAACCTCATCAGAACCAAAACAGCTCATATGAATTCTGTAGTTGATGTTCGTGGGATGGGTTTGATGATTGGAGTAGAGCTTGATCAACCAGCCCGTCCTGTTGTTGAGAAAATGTTCGAGCATCGAGTTCTTTCCAATGCAGCCGGAGGAAATGTAATTCGAATTGTTCCTCCTCTTGTAATCACAAAAGATGAGATCCACCAGGTTGTGGATGTGTTGGTTAAATGCTTACAACGTTAATTACTATTTTTTTTGACTTTAGATTTTGTTTTATATTTTTAAGGCATGCTTAAAGTTTCGAAACTGCTTCCATTAGTATTACTTATTTCATGTGTTGATAAAGCCCCTGAGCACAAATTAATTATACACGAATTGCCGATTACTTCCCATGATGGAGTGGGCGATTTCTATAAGCGTTTTGGTATTATATCCACTACCTCTTCACCAAATAGTTTTTGGTCTGAAACGCGAGTTGATCTTGAAGGAATTCCGGATTCATGGAAACAGCCTGTGGTTAAACAAATTTGGTTCGATGCTCATCAATTTGTCTATCAAAACTATAAAGCTGGAAACATTGACTCAACACGTTTTGAGGACCTAAAAAGCAGCTGGAATTTTGATCCTAAAATGGATGACTTAACGGAGCAATCAATCAAGTCTTTTACCCATATAGTAATTACCAAAGTTGAATCAGGTAATTTAAGTTACAGAATTGATACCGACAATGATCTGAGCTTCGAAGATGAAAAGACCTTTTCATCAGTTAATGAAACAGGTTTAAAGAATAGTTCTGACTCTGAAGTACATATCCTCGATTATCAAAGTCTAAGAAATGATTCCGTTGCAAATCTAAAGACAAAATTAGAAATACGTTTTAACAGATTTGGGCTAATGAACTACCATCCCGTTTATTATACCGCTCAGTTTCAGGATTCAATTATTCAAATAAGTAATGGTTTTCAAAGTACCGAATTTCGTTCAGCTACTTCCCTCTTAATCGGCAAAAGAGATTCATTGCAGCCACAGCAACCAATTGAATTAAACGAATACATAAGATTTGATGACAGAATCTTTCAAAATCTGGGAGTAGATGCAAATAAAATGGTATTACGTCTCAAGGAATTGCCGGAAGATACCACGCTGTTTTCAACTCAGGTAGGTTTCCCCGCAAAGCCAATCACCGGAAATGAATTTACATCGGGACAAGAAATCAGTTTAAATGACTATAAAGGAAAGTTTGTTTTTCTGGATTTTTGGGGAAGTTGGTGTGGTCCTTGTATTGATGAACTTCCCATGCATGTTGAAACTTATAGTGCTATAGATAAATCACAAATTGATTTTTTAGGTGTGGCAGGAAGCGATACTGAAGAAGGACTTTCAAAAACTCTTAAGGAATTTAATGTGCAATGGAACCAAATACTTTCCAATGAAATTCCGAATCAATATGGCATAACCGGATACCCGACTTCTTTCCTTATTGATCCGGACGGAATTATTGTTGCCAAAAATTTACGAGGATCTAACTTTTCTGACACTTTAGATCATTATTTGAAAAATTTTCCTGGTAACTAGTAGTTAAGGAGTTTCATGTTGATGATACACTTTCGCAACTACTTTCCAATCATCTTCAAATTTTAAAAGAGATAAGTAATCAGTGTATACATGTTTGCCGTTTCTGTGTAGCTCTAATTCTACATGAGCTGCTTTTCCGGAAACATCCACTCTCTTAAATTTATGTTCCCACTTATTCTGAGCCGGATCGAATTCAGGATTACTTTTCCTCTTCTTCGTCCCTTCTACCCAGTTTTTAATTGGATACCGATTGATCTTTCCTTCTTTACCTGGTGAGAATATCGCAAAGTCTTCATGAAATGTATTCTTCATCGCTTCAGGATTCAGTTCATTAAAAGCTCCGTGAACGTATCCTGTCTCCAGAACTTCTTTAATGGCTTCTTCATCATGATGAATTTCGATCGTTGAATTCACAGCAAAAGCTGCTACTAAAATCATGGCTAAACTGAATGTTGTAATTCGTGATTTCATATTTCTGATTTGTTTTGGTTTATATGAACTATGTACAAATACTTAATGTCCCGTAAAAAGTTACATTAAATGCTTACTCAGCTCAATTATTCTACTTCAATATCACCATAGGAAATCAATCTTTGGTTGAAATCAAAGAAAAAAACTCTGTGTAACCCCCTTGCAAGATTATCCGATCCATCCTGACTCAATGCAATGGGATCTATTTGAAAAGTTGTTAAGCCCGGCTCCAAAGTGTTGTTACTACTGGCATAAATGCTGTTCCATGTTCCATTTGAATAACGAACTCTTAAATTTAACCCGGAAACTCCCTGTACACCTGTTACCTGAACTTCAAAATTAATAGCTGTACCAAGTTGAGCCGGATTTTGGAACGGGGGAGCAATCTCTATTAATCCCTGAAAGAAGGGAGAAATTCTCCAATCGTCAGGATCAACATTCAAAACTTCACCCTGTGAGGAGGTTTTTGTGATTCCTGATGGATTCTGATAAGCTTCAGCTTCAAATTCACGTTGAGCGTCATTACTTGTACAACTCAGAAATAAAAAAACAGAAATAAGTAAAAATATTGGAATGATTTTCATTACTAGCTTGTGTGAGAACAGGATTAGGATTCGTTATTGACGATGCAAACCTTATCTTTAACTGAAAATACAAAACTTAATTGTTGAAATGCTATGTTGCACGTAATTGGTATAAAAAACTGTGATACCATAAAAAAAACCAGAAAATGGTTAAACGAAAAAGAGGTCGAATTTGAATTCATCGATCTTAAAAAAGAGCCGCTTACAATTGATGAGATAAAAGAACTGGAATATAAGGTTGGGTTGGATGTTCTTGTAAATAAGAGAGGTACTACATACAGAAATCTGGGTTTAAAAGACAAAAAGCTTTCTGATCAGGACATGATCCAAACACTTCAGGAAAATCAATCTATGATTAAACGCCCCGTTTTAGTATTCGGTGAAGCAGTTCTTGTTGGCTACGATGAGCAGGCTTTTAATAACTTTTTAGGTTTGGAAGACTCAACTGAAAGCTAGTCCGTTTCTATTGTATGAAAAAAATCTTGCTTCTCATTCTAAGTTGGTTTTTCCTTAGTTCTAATGTGTCCGGTCAGCACTATTACCCGGTTAATTCTGTTGATCAACCGACAATGAAAGACCTGTTTTCTGTCAAAGAAACCTTTAAATATGAAGTTAAATATGGATTCTTTAAACTAGGTTGGGTTGAAGTAGAGCTGCTTTCTGACACTTTGTACAACGGAGCTTTGAATAAACATTTGGTAACCACAATCAGATCAAATTCAAGAATTCCATTGGTTGGTAAAGAACTGGATTTATTTCATTCCTTGTTTTTTGTTAATGAGAGCGGCATCCCGGTGTCATCTTATTACTGGAAAGACAATGTTGATGAAGAAAAATTCAAAGAGATAATCTACGAGTTCGATCGCACTGAAAATGTAGTGCGTTACAAAGAGGAAGATGATACTCGTGATACTCTTGACTTGGTTGAACCTGCTACTTCAGGGCAGGAAATTTTCTATTTTTCCCGATTATTTGCCGGAAGTGATCAAAATTCCCGATTGCCTGTTTATGTAACAAAAAAACTCGGCTATATTAACATGACCAATTCATCCAATATTGAAATGAGGAGTTATGCCCCGTTTGATGGAGAAGTTCAAACGTACCTAAGTCAGGGATCCACCGAAAATATTGACGGGCCTTTCGGCTTTTCCGGTGAGTTCAGAGCTTGGTTCTTAGCCGATGACCTTAGAATACCTCTTGAAGCGAGAGTAAAAGTTCTTTTTGGCAACACTATTGTACGATTAATTGAATATTCACGTAAAGATTTATGAAATCCATTCTTTTTAAAAAACTTCCCCACGCTAAAGACCTTCCACTTCCTTGCTACGAAAGTAAATCTGCAGCAGGGATGGATATCAGAGCTGCATTAGAAGCCCCTGTTACTCTTAAACCCGGTGAAAGAACTTTAATACCAACAGGTTTCCAAATGTCTATACCTGATGGTTTTGAAGCTCAGATCCGTCCAAGAAGTGGTTTAGCTATCCGTAATGGAATAACTATGCTGAATTCCCCTGGAACTATTGATGCTGACTACAGAGGTGAAGTGAAAGTAATCGCCATTAACCACAGTAACGAGGATTTCAATATTGAACACGGCGATCGCATAGCGCAAATGGTAATTGCACCGGTTACACAATTTCCGATAAAAGAAGTTAATGATCTCAGCTCAACCGACCGAGGTGAAGGTGGATTCGGCAGCACAGGAGTCAAGTAATCACCCTTTGACACTCAAATAATCAGACCGGGGTTCTATAACTTTAGTAGAATTTTCTTAGGTAACTGGTACACTCTTTACAATCCTTGCCGTCTTTTCTTGCTTCTTCTTCAGTTTCAAAACCCTGCGTAGAATGCGCTTCTATATCCCCGTTCTTTGCTACTCTTCTCCATCTCCATTCTTCTTTAACGTCTTGGTATAACTCGCATTTAGCCATATATAAGTATCTGTTTTATTGAACTTTATAATCTTCAATGTACTGAATATGACACCTAGAGGCAAAAAACGGGATTTTTGATCCGGATCTAGTTTTCTATTGAATAGTCATAACTGATTTTAGAGCCTTTTTCCAGAGCTTTTGAAACAGAACAATATTTGGTGATTGATAACTTCAAAGCACGTTCTACTTTTTTTACATCCAGATCTCCGGAAAGCTTAAAATGAAGATGGATTTCTTTGAACTCTGAGTATCCTTCTTTCAGTTTTATTTTTTCTGCGTCTACCTCAACTGTCAGGTTTTTCAGGTTTTGTTTTTGCTTTTCAAGAATCGATATTACATCTATTGCACTACAGCCTCCAACCCCGGCGAGTAGTAATTGCATCGGACTCATTCCTCCTTCCAGTCCTCCTATTTGAGTGTTTCCATCAATACGGATTTTTCCACCTTCTTCATTTCCAGCTTCCATGTGGAAATCTTTTTGGAGCCAGTTTACTGTAATATTCATGTATAATTTTTTTATTGTCTGATTTCTATCTCACATCAAATATATAACTTAGATGAACATATTATTGAAATACCGAGATCTTTGTTATAATTAAAATAAAGACTATGAAAACTTACATCGCAATTCTTGTTTTGGCAACATTGTTTTCCTGTACTAAAAGCAATGAAATATACTCTGAATACCCAACACCTGAATTCTTTTTAAATCAGGATCAAACTCATAATCGCTGGAGTAATTCCATAGAACCTGTTATTACTGTTCCGTCCGGTTCAATAATTGAGGTAGCAACAGAGGAAGCTTCTGATCAACAACTTAGCACTAGTTCTGGCATTAATGATCTTAATAGTCTCAGCTTCGACCCCATCCATCCTTTAACCGGACCTGTATTTGTACAGAATGCAGAACCCGGAGATATACTGAAAGTTACTCTTCATAAAATAGAAATGGGAAATTGGGGATGGACGGCTATTGTACCGGGATTTGGGTTTTTAGCGGATGAATTCAACGATCCGTATTTAAAGACATTTGATTTTTCGAAGGATAAATCGATAGCTAAGTTTAGTGACAATATCTCCATTCCTCTGAAACCATTTCCCGGAGTGATGGGAGTTGCTCCTGCTACTTCAGATTCTTTATCAACTATTCCACCAAGAGCCAACGGGGGCAATATGGACGATCCGAATATTGTGGAAGGGACTGTTGTCTATTTTCCCGTATTTGTAGAAGGAGCTTTATTTTCTATTGGAGATACCCACGCCGCACAGGGTTTAGGGGAAGTCTGCGGTACTGCTATTGAAGCTCCTATGAAAATTATTTACGAAGTTGAAGTAATAAAGAACGGAAGAACGATTCAAGAACCTCAATATGAAACCGATGAGTATTATGCTGTTACAGGCTTTGGTGAGACTACTGACGAAGCTGCTAAAAAAGCCACTCGATATATGATCGATTATCTTGTAGAAGAACATGGTTTATCCAGAGAAGACGCCTATGCACTTTGCTCAATAGCCGGAGACCTTAAAATAGCTGAAGTAGTCGATGTACCTCATATGCTTGTTACAATGCATATGCCTAAGAATATATTCACGGGGAATTAAGTTATTCTTGGCGTAACATGGTAAATACTTCTGTTTCTACTTTACCGTTTCTCTTTAATTTTAACCTGATTTCCATGAGATCCTCGGATTTCTTTTCAAAGATCAAACCCTTCATTTCTATTTTTGTGGGGGAGTATTCTATCATTTCAAAAAATGTAGTTTCGTCTTTTTCTTCCCATCCTTTTAAATCCGGATGAAAATGCTTTAGCCTCAATCCGGTTTCATCCAAAATCAAAAACTCATAAAAAATAAGTTTCCCCTCTTTAAGGTGACGATACATTCCCATCATTACACCATTTTCAGGCTTCGACCATATCTCTTCAGAAATACCTCCGAACCCATCACCTTTCCAAGAGCCGACAAGCCAGGAATAATCATTTATATCAAATGGGCGAATCTGATCTTCTTCCTGAATTGTTTCCAATCCCTGAAAAGAATTCAGTGTTAAAAAAAGGATCAATAGAGATAATGAATGTTTCATAGCGATATATCAGTTGTTTAGTATATAACAGTTATTATCAAATTAAAGGGACAACCATAATGAAAAATCTAATTCAGGAATTTAAAAAATTTGTATCCAAAGGAAACGTAATAGAATTAGCGGTAGGTTTGATACTCGCCACTTATTTTGGAGCTATCGTCAAATCATTTGTGAATGATATAATAATGCCCCCCGTCGGATATTTGATTGCCGGAGTCGATTTCAGTGAGCTTACAATAACTGTTTCTGAAATGATGTTGGCCGATGGTACAGTTGAAACAGTTACAATTAATTACGGTGCTTTTATTAACACAATAATTACATTCTTTATAGTAGCTTTAGCAATTTTTAGTATGGTAAAAGTCTATAATAACTTTATGAAAAAAGAAGAGAAAAAGCCTGATCCCAAACCGGTTGAACCTTCTAAAGAAGAAGTATTATTAACAGAAATACGGGATTTATTAAAGAAATAACTTAAAACTACAATTATGAAATTGAATAAAACCAGACATGTTCTAGCTGTTCCTAACCTGAAAATTTCATCTGATTTTTATAAAACCCAACTTGGCTTTTCGGTTGATTGGGAAGATGAAAACTGGTGCTTTTTGTACAGAGATAGTTTTTATGTAATGCTGGGAGAATGTAAAGATGCGATTCTTCCCTCTGAACTCGGGGATCACCAGTACTTTGCATATGTGGATGCAGAAGACATCGACAAATTATATAACGAATACTCATCCAAGGAAATAGAGATTACTTCTGTGCTTGCAGATAAGCCCTGGGGGCAGCGGGAGTTTGGCATCAAAACCATAGATGGGCATCGAATTATGTTTGGGAAAGAACTTTAAAACACAAAAATTAACGTTCGGAACTTCTTTTGGCGGTCCGGGTTCAAGTTACTTAGTGAATAAATATCGATACCAGATTGTTGATTTTTTTAGATAGAACTTCTATTGATTTTATTATCACAGATATTGAAGTAGAAGACTGAGAAGATGCAGAAGTACAAGAAGATATTACACCAGAAGCGAATAGCTTAGAAGCTATCTGTGTGATAGAGAGAGAAAGCCTGATTCTTAATCGGATCAGGCTTTTTTATTAAATCTATTCACCAATATGTTTATGATTTCCTCTGCTGTGGCGCTTACGGAGTAATTTTATAACTTTATGCATAGGAATTTCTTTTTCTGCAAGCAGTAACATTAAGTGAAACATCAAATCGGCAGCTTCCGCAATTGTTTCTGCGTCGCCTTCATTCTTTGAAGCAATTACAGTTTCAACTGCTTCCTCTCCAACTTTCTGAGCAATCTTATCCAGACCTTTTTTGTACATCGAAGTAGTATATGAGCCTTTTGGCATATCTTCCTTCCGTTCATATAAAAGTTCTTCTAACTCAATCAAAAACTTATAATCTTTCTTTGTTAACTTTTTAGAAACGCCCATCTACTTTTATTATACATTTAAAATTCTGATGCAAAGGTCTGCATTTTAGAAACTCTAATCAAAGTTTCGAAAAAATTTAATATAACCACATACAAAAATTTCAATTTCTGTTAATTAGTTCAAAATTGTTGTAAGAAAACAATCGATTATAGGTACTAACTATACGAGATACCATCTTATGAGAAATAAAAAACAGCTGGACGTATTTGATAGTTGGATTGCAGAGTTTAAACCACTTCTGTTTAAAGTTGTGCGTGCATATGCATTCAATCAGGAGGATCAAAATGATCTGTTCCAGGAAGTTTCCATACAGATCTGGCGGTCTATTCCAAACTTTAAAGAAAAATCGAAAGTAAGTACCTGGCTTTATCGCATTGCATTAAATGTGGCATTGAACTGGACCAGAAACAACAGAAAACATACAGATGGAAAGCAGAATATTGAAACTGTGAAACATATTCTGGAACAAGTAAATGAGCCTGTTGATGAGCGATTAGATTGGTTATACAAAGAGATAGAAAAACTGAATAAAGTTGACCGTTCTATTACTCTGCTCATGTTGGACGGCTTCAGTTATAGAGAAATGTCAGAAATACTTGGGATCTCAGAAAGTAATATAGGTGTAAAGATTCATAGGGTTAAAAAACACCTCACTAAACAATCAGAAACAGAGGAGCACCATGCAATTTAATGATCTTCAAAAAATATGGGATTCTCAAAATAACAAACCGATGTATGTGATAAGAGAGGAAGTTCTTCATCAAAAAGTTCTATCAAAAGGACGAAAAGCAGGCAGAACTGCGAATATAACAGAATGGATATTAATTTTAACCGGATTAACTGCTGCCGGAATACTTGTTTATTTTGACTTTATAAAAGATGAAGGTAATACCTTTTCATATATTTCTGTAGTTCTGTTCTCGTTAATTACGGCATATGGATTAATCAACAGATTCCTTAGAAAGAATAAAACTGAAAGTTTTGAACGGTCAGTTCTGGGTGACTTAGAACATGCCTTATCAATTTCTGAATATCAGATTAGTTTGTCTAAAGGTATGTTCTACGGATTTTGGCCTGCTGTTTTTCTTGTATCACTCCTCAGCCTGATTATGAGTGATAAGCCCATCTGGTACTCGGTCATTTTCGGGTTTCTTTTTATAGGGGTTAGTTTTATATCCCGATGGGAATACAAATGCTACATAAAAAGAAGAGACGAATTAAAACAGCTAAAAGTAAAACTAACCGATGAACCTGAGATAAAGTAAATCTCTGGATTAGATCCTGATTGGAATTCTTTTTTCCTTCATAGCTTGTTTGAGCTTTGATATTTCTATTTCTTTAAAGTGAAATATACTTGCAGCTAAAACCGCATCCACATTAGAAATTTTGACAGCATCAATACAATGCTGAATAGTTCCTGCACCTCCGCTTGCTATTACCGGGATGCTAACCCTTTCATTTACTTTTGATAATAGTTCCAGATCGAAACCTTTTTTTGTTCCGTCTCGGTCCATACTTGTAAGAAGAATTTCTCCTGCGCCTCTTTCTTCCACTTCGATCATCCATTTCAAAGCATCCTTCCCGGTATTCTCAGTTCCACCCTTTATAAATACATCCCAGTGCTTATCAACTTTTTTGGCATCAACTGCAGCCACTATCGCTTGAGCTCCAAAAGCTTCAGAAGCGTTATTTATTAACTCCGGCTGTTTAACAATGCTGCTATTAAGTGATACTTTATCTGCTCCGGCTTTTAGCAATTCTTCAATTTCTTGTATTGATTTTATACCTCCACCTACTGTAAAAGGAATGTTAATCTCAGTTGAAATCCTTTTTACGAGTTCAATCAATGTTTTTCTTTTTTCCAAAGTGGCAGTAATATCCAGGAAAACCAGTTCATCTGCTCCTTCATCAGAATATCTGCGGGCCAGCTCAACAGGATCGCCTGCATCTCTCAACCCTTCAAAATTTACTCCTTTTACAGTTCTGCCTTCTTTTATATCCAGACAGGGGATAATTCTTTTTGTTAACATGCTTTAAGTTAAGGCTTCTTTTTTTATGAGGGAACTTGTATTCACATTTTTTAAGTTATAAAATGAAATTAATTTAAAACCTATGGACAGCACTTCTATTTATTCTGAACATTTTGAAGTAAGAGCAAGTGAAGTTGATATAAATGGAAAAATCACTCTTTCTTCTGTTTGTAGTCTTTTTCAGGAAGTGGCAGGCAACCACGCTCTACTCTTAAACTTTGATATTACTGACCTTCATAAACAGGGATTAACCTGGGTACTTCACCGAATGGACATCAAGGTAAAACGTTTTCCGAAGTGGAGAGAATCTATCACAATTGAAACCTGGCCTGCTGCCGGAGATGCATTGAGAGCATACAGAAACTATAGAATTCTGGATGAGGAAAATAACGAGCTTGTTGTTTGTTTAAGCTATTGGATGATGATCAGTATGAAAACAAGACGTCCGGTTCGGATGACAGAGGATATTTTAAACACCAGATTATCTGACAGAGATAACGTACTGGCTGTTCGTTCAGATAAAATCCCGAGAATTGATAAACCTGCTTCTCAAAAAGAAATACCTGTTCGTCGTTCCGATCTGGATATGAATCAGCATGTAAATAATACGCGATATTTGGAATGGATGAATGAGCCTTTAAATGAAGGGCAAATTTCCAGAGTAAATACAGTTGACATTCTATTCTTACGTGAGGCTGTATACGGAGACGTCATATTATCTCAGGTAAAAGCCTCTGAACACGAATCAACATTACATCAGTTAAGAAACCAGAATGATGAGATCATAGCTCAAGCCAGATTCTCTCACTCGTAGAAAGATTCTAGACAGCATCCCAGTCAGGGGCAAAATCCGGAGTCACAATTCGTTGATCTTTGGGCAATTCATCAATTGCATAAAAATCATCGTCTTCCAGAACAAAATCATAGATGTCCATATTCTCCTCTAAATGTGCTCTGTTTGATGCTTTTGGAATAACCACTACTTGTTCTTGTTCAATCAGCCATCTCAATGCAATTTGTGCCGGAGATTTATCATATTTTTGTGCTAATTCTTTTATCAATGGTGCTTCTATAACTTTACCCTGCCCCAAAGGACTGTAAGCTGTAACAAGCAAGTCATTTTCAGCTGCGTAATCAAGCAAATCAAACTGACCTAAATTTGCGTGGTATTCCACCTGATTGCAGAAAATAGGAGCTGCCAGCTCTTCATTAACTTCTTTAAGATGCTTCATTGGGAAGTTACTCACCCCAATATTCAAAGCTTTTCCCTGATCCCTGATAGAAAGCATTGCTTCAATAGTTTGCTCAATATCAACGTCCGGATTTGGCCAGTGAATCAGAAGTAAGTCTAAATAAGGCACATCCAGATCCTGAAGAGATCGTTCCGTTGACTTAATAACATCATCAGGTTCCATATTTAGTAAAGAAATTTTTGACGTGAGGAAAAGCTCTTCTCTGGGTACATGAGCATGTTTTATAGCTTCTCCAATCTCTCTTTCATTTTTATATTCCTGAGCTGTATCAATATGACGGTACCCAAGATTAAGCGCTAGTTTAACAGTTTGTTCGCATTCTTTCCCGATTAATTTAAAAGTGCCAAGTCCGATTTCGGGAACATCGATACCTTGAATATTCTTAGTTACCATTTTATGATGGAAGTATTCGTTTTAAGATTTCAATTATTGTTATTTGACAAGCGTCATTTTTCTTGTCATAATTTTTGTACCTGCTTCTAACTGATAAATATAAATTCCACTTGGCAAATCTGAGGCATCCCACTCAATTGAATGTTCTCCCTGAGCTCTATTTTCCTGTAATAACACAGCCACAGGTTGCCCTACAATATTAAATACTGATAGTTTAACAGTACCTTCTTCAGGTAAATAGAATGAAATAACCGTAGTTGGATTAAAAGGATTTGGGTAATTTTGATATAATTCAACAATTTCCGGAAGATCATTATTTTCTTCAACTACTAAATCTTTCGGAATAATTTTCAATACAAACCGATCATCGATGCTCGGCAGATTAACTTTCTCAGTTTCAATTTCACTCACATTTGAATAATTAAACTTCAAAGACCAGTTTTCATGGATTTCATAAGATTTCTCTTCTTTAATATCCTCTACTTTAATAACCCAACCATCAGGAATATCAGTCCATTTTTTTACCTTTAATTCAAGTTCACCACTTTTGGTTGAAACAACATTGAGAGGTAGTGAGTGTATGTTACCTGAGTTCACACTTATTCCGAATTCTTTATATCTGTTTTCAGATACATTGGAAGTAAGCACTAATTCATTAAAATCTGAAAGATATAGTTCTTCATATAGTTTAAGATCTAGAGAATTATCAGGGGATATTTCATCCGGTAAAAAAGATATTTTCAGGTTTGAAGATTTAGAATTTCCATTTATCTCAAATTCTATTACTCCCTCTTCAACCGGATCATTTACTTCAGTAGCCGGAATAAATTTCTGTGGATCTATAGAAATTTTTGTCTTTGACACTTCTGAATTTAATTTCAGCCAAAAAACCTCATTTGGAAAAATAAATTCGTCACCTTTAACTATTGAAATTCCACTAAAATCCCTTGAACTTTTATATACACTCACTTTTTCATCAAGCTCAAGTTCTGCCTTAATAACACTGATTAGCTGATTGACGGTAAACGCTCCGTTTAAAGTATTTTTAAGTAAGTTTAGCCCTTCTATAGATTGCAATATTCCGTTTTCATCACTATCAGTTGCCTCAAAAACTAATTCCAATAACTCATTTGACTCAGAATCGGAGCTGTTTTTTCTCATTTTAGCTAATTCAGCTAGTGCATCTTCACCAAAATAACCAACAAGGATAAAATGATCGTCAACTTCTGTAATACCATCCTCAAATTTTTCAAAGACCCCTTTATTGGTATCCCAGTAAAAAAGATCTGTTGTAGTAAATGTATAGGTATTCATCTCAGATGCCCGGATTGACTTCCATCCCGGAATTAACATTTCACTTTCTGTACTACTTAGTTTTGTTGTCTGTGAAACCGAATTTTGATTACCCGATGATGAACTAATTCCGGAAGCAGTTATCAAACTCTGAGATTTATTTTCTTCTTTATGTTGGATAGAAATTTCTGCAACCTTAAGCCCTTCATAATTCTTTAATTGAATAGTCCCTGAAGTATTAAATATCTTTGACTCTTCCTCACTAAGGATTATAGATGTTTCTGAAAGTAACCCGGATTCCTCATTCTTTCCTTCTGCAATTACTAATGATTCCCCGACGTCTAAAAAAGTGTTTCTTGGTAAATTTATCCTGATGTTTCCTTTCTGAAGTTCCCAATTTCTCAAATCAACTTCTTTGCTTTCAAGGTTATGAACCACCAAAATATTTGTATCAGCCTCATTACCTATTTCAAGCTTTATTTCCGGCAATTCATCATCTCTTACTAATACTGTATGAGTAATAAAATCTCCAAACCTGCCACTACTCAGATTTTGAAGACTGAATATAGCAGACTCTAACCCTTCATAGTCCTGATCATTTTTTACCGGAACTTCTATTTCATAAACAGCATCCCCGATCAGTCCTGTAAAATTGATCTTCTGTGAACTGAATCCATTTGTTTCATTTTTTGACAAAGAACTATATACGGAATCAAAAACTACTTCAACAGTTAATTTTGATCCGTCGTGTTCATAAATGGCTACATTCAGAGAAGCTAGATCTTTATTCTCCTTTATTGTTGAAAGACTTTCATCAAAAAGAATAACCGGGGGTTTTAAAAGATTAAATGAAGTCCCAAAGTCAGGAAATCCAACTTCGTCATTACCTCTCCACAAACGTCCGTCAGAAATAAAAGAGAGCAACATCTTTTGCGTTCCGCTGGCTCCATTTCTTATGTAATATTGATAGTTATTGTTAGTACCTAACCGGAGTACAGTATTTTTGATATCTTTTAGTACTTCCGGTATCTCAGAGCCAAAAAATGAGCGACCTCTTTTGCTATCTCTTTCCCCCCATCCTAACGCATATAAAAAACGGTTCTGATCTTCATCTTTTTGGTAAATAAACAATTGCTCTCTTTCTGATGAGAGGCTTAGTTGACCTGATGTTGTAAAATATTCTGAACTTTGGGTTCCCAATTTCAGGGGTGTTCCCGCCTCGATCAATTTTTCTACTACAAAGTCAACTTCAGAACCTTCCCTGAAAACCATCCTTATATTATCCCACTCTCCATTGTTAACACTAAACTTAGTACCAGCCTCTAAATCTATTAAAGGTACTAGTTCAAATTCATTTGAAGTAGCATTAACTGACACAAATACAATATCTCCCGGTAACAAAAGTGATTGAGCATAGGTGTTTCCTGTAATAATAATTACAAAAAAGATGAGGGTGATATGTAGTGTTTTAAAAAGTGCTCTGTTTTGTAGCGGTTCCGCCATAGGCATTCCCATTTTCATAATCCTGAAAACTATACAGTAATTAAACTATTTCTGCACTAAAAGGCATATTAAAATTCAAAATTCTCTCATTTTTAATCATCAAGATCAGGAGTGCCTAATTTCCCTTCAGATGATGCTACAGTAAGGGCAACAGCTGCATCTCCAGTTATATTAACAGTGGTTCTGCACATATCCAGTATTCTGTCAACGCCCAATATAAGCGCGATTCCTTCAACAGGTACTTCAATTGCTTGCAATACTACAACCAACATAACTATTCCTGCTCCGGGAACACCGGCAGCACCAACAGAAGCTAATGTTGCTGTAAGTACAATGGTTAATTGCTGAATTATAGTTAAATCCATTCCTAACGCCTGTGCTATAAAAACGGCGGCTACTGCTTGATATAAACTGGTTCCATCCATATTTATCGTTGCACCAATAGGTAATACAAAACTGGAAACCTCTTCATCCACACCAAGATTTTTCTCTACTCTCTCCATAGTAACTGGAAGTGTGGCCGAGCTGGAGCTGGTGCTGAACCCCAACAGCATAGCGGGCCTGATAGCTTTAAAAAATGTACCCAGTTTAACTTTGGTAAAAACCCTGAACATTGCTGTATAAACCAATATAACATGCAAAATAAGAGCTGATACTACTACTAAACAATATGCACCGAGAGCATAAAGTAAATCTCCTGCTTTACCGAGATCATCCCCTGCTAAATCTACAATTAGTGCCGCCATAAGTGCAAAAACACCGTATGGGGCTGTTTTCATAATTAAATCTACAATTTTGATAATGACATCATTAAAAGCATCGAATACATTTACCAATACCTCTCCCTGTTTCCCTCCTACTTTAATTATCCCGATTCCGAGTAGAATAGCTACAAATACAACCTGTAACATATTTGAGTTTTCACTTGCTGACTTGAAAAAGTTATCCGGAACAATACCGACAATAAAGTCTAAAGGTCTCCTTTCCTTAACCATCATGGCTCCTTCCTCTTTCTCCCCCACATTATCTCTGTAAGTATCCTGAAGCTCAATTTTTGTTTCCTCAGGAAGAGCTTTTCCCGGTTCCCACAAATTTACAGAAACCAATCCTATTGTAATGGCACAAATAGTTGTACACAGATAAATGAGTACTGTTTTTCCTCCCATCCTTGATAATGAAGCTGTATCGTTTAAACTTGTTACACCAGCCACAAGTGAAGCCAATACCAGAGGAACAGCAATAAGTTTAAGAAGAGTTATAAATATGGTTCCAAATGGCTTAATGAAATCCAATGTGAATTCATTAAAGCCGGCTAAAGCCGAAAAAAGTCCCCATATCAAGCCCAATACCAAACCCAGAATTATCTGCCAATGTAATTTTTTATACCACTTCATACTATATTATTAATGTTATTAAAAGTACTAAAACCGATGCTGCCCCGGTTGAAAGCCAATTTACAATATTATTGTTTACCGTTATATTTCCATTTTCATTATTCGATAAAACAGGAATTCTAATTGAACTGCCCTGGAGCTTTACTCCCAAAAAAGAATCAACGAAACAACCAAAAAAACCTGTAAAGCCTATAATAATACAAATCAAAAGAGAGATTTCACTAACTAACAACCAGCAAATAACGCTTATTATTGTTGAACCTGCTAAGGCCCCAAAACTTCCCTTATAGCTTATACCTCCGTCTGTGCCCGCAGTAACCTCATTTAAATTTGTTATCAGATAAGTTTTATTTTTGGGATTACTGCCTAACTCTGTTGCCCAGGTATCTGCTGTTGCTGCAGCAATACTTGCTACTGAAGCTGCTAAAAAGAGTGTGTTATCCCAAATGAACCAAATTAAAACCCACAAACATAGCCAGAATCCGTTTGCCCAAACCTGCCTGCCGTCCCTTCTGAATTTGATCGAGAATGAGTCTTCAGTTGCGTCTATATCTTTCGACAACAACGAAGCCGAAATGAAAAAGAACAACACAATAAGAGCTATCTCCCAATTTCCAATACCATATGATATAACTCCAAAAATTGTAGCTGCAAGAGCTCCGTCATAAGTAAGCCAGTTTAACAAAAAAGCGCTTATCCCAAAAACTGCTGCCAACAAGATTGCAACTATTATTCTTATATGATCATCATTATCCCCAAAAATAAAGAACACAAAAATCAGAGAGAAAAGAAAAAAGATATTTATGTGACGGTGCGTCACCTTAAGAAGATTGGCCCGATTCTTCCTGTTTACCTCTGTTGTGCTTTAAAATCGCAAATATAACGATAATATAACCCGACATTATCATTATTGGTGAAATGAATAACGATATAATGCCTTTAATTTCGTTTTCCATATACATAGCTGTGAACCCCGTAATAATTAAAAAAATCGCCAATCCTATAAGCTTATAGTTAAACGATGAGAAAAACATAGGGTGATTATCGCTATTCTTTGTATTCTTTTTTGCCATTTATCTTTTATAAACCTTAACGTTATCAGAGTTTGAAACGGAACCAGAAGTTATTTAATTATCCTTTAACTGCAAAGGCGATATCTGACTGAATGAAAATTATCCTGGCTTCACAAAGCCCCCGTAGAAAAATGTTATTAGAGCAACTCGGTTTACAATTTGAAGTAATCCCAAGCTCTGTGAATGAAAATATTAATGAATCTGATCCTGTTAAGCTTGTAGAAAGCTTAGCATTTCAAAAAGCTAATGACGTATCAAAAAATAAACCTGAAAGCCTGATAATTGGCTCTGATACCGTAGTTGTTTATAAAGATAAGATACTAGGAAAGCCTGAAAACAAACATGAGGCATCAAAAATGTTGAACCGGTTAAGTGGTAAACAACATTTTGTATATACAGGTGTTGCATTAATTGAAACCGATCGTCAGTCGTCAGTTGTAAGTTCTTTAAGTTTTTCAGAAGCTACAATAGTACGTTTTTCTAAATTGGATCAATCAGAAATAAACGCTTATATAGATACAGGAAGTCCAATGGATAAAGCCGGTAGTTATGGAATACAGGATGATTGGGGAGCAGTATTCGTAAAAGAAATAAAAGGAGATTTCTATAATGTTGTAGGTTTACCCATCAACAGATTATATTTTGAACTTAAAACACATTTTCCGGAAGCCATTAACAGTATATCAATTAACCATTGAAAACTTCATTATCCATATTTATAGTATATACCCTATTTGCCCTTTTACCTACGGTTGCTAACGCACAACTTGGTAATGAATTTCAAATTGCAAACCGGCTAATGCAACAACAAAATTATGAAGCCGCTCTTCCTGTTTTTGAAAAGCTTGTTAATGAAAACCCTTCTGAATTTTATTTTCTTGAACGCTACATAGAATGTTTTATTCAACTTAAAAAATATGACGGTGCTTTAAACGCAATTTCAGAAGTGCAACCTTTACCTAATTTAGCTTCTCAGGTTAAAGTGTTAGAAGGTGAACTTTATTTTTTTAAAGGTGATACTGCTAAAGCTTATAGTATTTGGAATAAGAATCTCAGTGAAAATACAAGGAATCTTCAGCTTTATATTTCCACTTCTAATGTAATGACTGACTTGAAGGAATTTGAAAAAGCCGTTGCAGTATTGAGAAAAGCAAGAGAAGTTTTTAATAACCCTCAGCTTTTTTACAGCGATATATCTACAACTCTTCTACAGGCAGGAAACTATGAAGGTGCAGTAGGAGAATGGATAGCATGGCTTACTGCGCAACCTGATCAGATTTCTAACATACAACGCATACTTTTACGATTTAATGACCCTATTTTAAATGATATTGCCATTTTGGAAATTGATGACAAGTTGAATGAAATACCAATAACTAACCCGGCATACAGTACCTTATTTCGCCTTCAGATCTGGCTTCTTCAGGAAAACAAATTGTACAGAAGAGCAGTAGCATCTGCAACTGCTTTTGAAAATTCAACTTCAAGTTTTAATTATTCTCTTTTTCAGCTCGGACGAAGCCTTCGAAGAAATAAAGAGTTTGAACTTGCAGCTTCTGCATTCGAATATTATATACAAAGAGCACAGGGAAATGTTAAATGGCAAAGTCAGGAAGAGCTTGCAAAAGTTTATAATGAATGGGCAAAACAGATTGAGGACTTTAACCTTGATTTTACAGATCAAAAAAACACATTATTCAAAAAAGCTTTAGAGCACATAGACTTAATAATACAAGATGCACCTAACTATAGATATTTATCAAGAGTACTCCTGATGAAATCAGAAATTGTGTTAGACCACCTTCATGATCTGGAGGCTGCATCCAATATTCTTGAGCGTTTAAAAACCCTCAATAAAGAAAGTGAATCAGCGGAAGAGTTTTATATTCAAGGAAGAATTCAACTAGCAGCCAGAGATTATTCTCAGGCGCGCATTTCATTAACTAAAAGCAATAAATTAGCTGAAATAGGTGAGCTAGCTGAAAAAACCCGTTACTTTCTTGCTTTGACTGATTTTTTTGCTTCTGATTATGAATTTGCCACTATTCAACTCAAAACACTTGGGAGACAAAATACATCCTACTATGCAAATGATGCTCTTCAACTTCGGTTGTGGATCCAGGAAGGGCTCACAGCTGACTCCTCAGGTTCGGTTCTAAAGCCTTTTGCAAATGCTTATTTTGAAACTCTTATTGGCAATAGTGAAGTTGCTAAAAATCAGCTCATCAGTTATTTAAATAGTGAAAATCAAAGTCCGTTGTATGATGATGCTGTATTAATGCTATCAAAAAATCCTACTCACAATGTAAGTTCTTCTTACAGTTTAACAAATGAGATACTCATCCAAAACAAAGTAGTATCAAACAGAGAAAGACTTATGTGGGAAAGAGCTAAATATGCTGATCAGGCTTATATAAAAGCGGAAAGCAATTCTAATTATAACCCGGATGTAGAAATTTCAATTTCGCAAGTCATTTTATATTATGAGGAATTAATACTCGATTATCCTCAGGGTTTCTACGCACCTTATGCCCGAAATAGACTAACCGAACTTTCAAAAAAGAATATATAAATGATTAAACAAGTTTTTATTATACCTGTTTTTTTCCTGATGGTTTCTTCTGATCTGTTCAGTCAGCAACAGGTTCTTATCCCTATGGACAACACCCAAACTAATCATCTTAAAGCATATGGAGTTGTCTTCAATCATGTTACCGATGGGTACCCTGTAAAATGGCTATTAAATTACCGGGGTGGTAGCTTCCTAATCACAGTTAACAATGATATTGTTCGAAAAAGTCGACTCAGAAATGTTAGTTTAGAAATGGTAAGCAATTCAAAAGCTGCTTCTGTTATACAGGAAGTAGAGCGTCCCGGCTCCAATACTTCTGTCGTTAATTTAGAAAAAGCACCCAAAATTGCGGTATATACTCCTGATCAGGCACTACCCTGGGACGATGCTGTAACACTTGCTCTAACTTATGCTGAAGTAGAATACGATAAAATTTGGGATGTAGAAGTACTGGAAGGCAAATTAAAAGAGTATGACTGGCTTCACTTGCATCATGAAGATTTTACAGGTCAGTTTGGTAAATTTTGGGCAAGTTACAATAGTGTTCCCTGGTACATTGCTCAAGTTCGCCAAATGGAAGCGATGGCAAAAGAGTTGGGTTATTCTAAGGTAAGCGAACAAAAGAAAGAAGTTGCCAGAACTATAAAAGAATATGTAGGGAACGGCGGGTTTTTGTTTGCAATGTGTTCAGGCACAGATACTTTTGACATTGCTCTGGCTGCAGAAGGAATTGATATAGCTCCAACACAATTTGATGGAGACGCAGTTGATCCTAATGCTCAGGATAATCTGGACTTTACCAAAACTTTTGCATTCGAAGATTTCAATATTATTATAGATCCCTACCAGTATGAACATGCAGATATAGATGTTCCTGTTCAAATCAGAGAGGTGGATCAATCACTGGACTTCTTTACACTTTTTGAATTTTCTGCAAAATGGGATCCCGTTCCAACCATGCTTACACAAAATCATGTAAGCTCTGTAAAAGGTTTTTATGGCCAAACAACTGCTTTCAGAAAAGAAAAAGTAAAATCATCCGTAGTCATACTGGCGGAATCTCCGGGTAGAAATCAGGTAAAATATATTCATAGTAATTATGGTCAGGGAACATGGACATTCTATGCCGGTCATGATCCTGAAGATTATACTCATCGTGTAAATGATCCCCCTACAGATCTGGATCTTCATCCCAACAGTCCGGGATATCGCTTGATACTAAATAACATTCTGTTTCCGGCGGCTAAAAAAAAGAAAAAGAAAACCTAAAGAAATTATGAATTTTAGATGTTGAATTAGGTAGTTTTAATTCAACATTCAAAATTTATAATTCAAAATTCCAATGCAGCCTAGCAAAAAGTTTGAAGATCTGATTGAACTGGTTTCAATACTCAGAAAAGAATGCCCCTGGGATAAAAAACAAACCCACCACTCTATAAAAGATAATCTCATAGAAGAAGCTTATGAAGCCATTGAAGCTTTGGACAATAACGACTTCGATGAGTTTAAAAAAGAACTCGGAGATCTTTTATTACATGTTGTTTTTCATAGTAATATAGCCAGCGAAACTGATACTTTTGATATTGGCAAGGTTATTTACACTTTAATGGAAAAGCTGATCAGGAGACACCCCCACGTTTTTGGAGAAGAAGACGTTTCTGATGAAGAAAAGGTAGCCGAAAACTGGGAAAATATTAAGCTGAGAGAAGGTAAAAAGTCTACGCTTGATGGATTACCAAGTCACCTTCCTGCTTTAATAAGAGCACAGAGGATGCAGGAAAAAGCAGCTAATGTTGGATTTGACTGGCCGGAATGGACTCTTGCATGGGAGAAACTAGATGAGGAATTATCCGAATTTAAAGAAGCACTAAAAGAAAATGACGTTAACGCCTCATCTGAAGAATTCGGTGATGTTTTATTCTCTATGGTTAATGTAGCCCGCTACTTTAACTTGGTAGCTGAAGACAGTCTCAGACAGACAAATAAGAAATTCGAATATCGCTTTAAATACATAGAAACTGAACTAAAGAAATCAGGTAAAACGCTCAGGGAAGCTACCCTTGAAGAAATGGATGAGCTTTGGAATAAGGCAAAAAGAAACTAATAATTTTTGCGCACAAATCTGGTTGTTACTGTAACACAAAAAAGCGCTTACAGATGTTAAAAGAATAAATTAATTCTACAATTTTCTCCAGATAATCTTATTTTATTATTCTTCTCAAAAAAGGATAGAGTTTATTCCAAACTAAACGATTGAAATAATAAAAAGGTTTAGTATTTGGACTCCTGACTGAAGGACGCACAAGAAATTATTAAACACTAAAATTTGGAGATCGAATGTCTTCTGATTTACATACTGGTTTTGACGAACAAGAATACCCACATATTAACAAGGGGCTTGATGGGATTGTAGCTTTTTCTACCACTAAAAGTTTTATCGACGGTAAGGTGGGAGATCTTATTTACTCCGGATACCACATTGATACTTTAGCTGAAAATGCAACTTTTGAAGAAGTGTGCTTTTTACTTTGGAATGATCGTCTACCAAACAGTTCAGAATTAGAAAACCTGAAAAAGCAATTAGTTGATCACAGAGAGCTACCTGAAGCTGTGCTTAATTATATAAAATCTACCAGTAAAGACGCTGAGCCAATGGCAGTTTTGAGAACTTCTGTTTCTATGCTTGCTGACAGTGATTCCACTTTTGGAAAATTCGATGAAAGCCTGTTCATGGATCAGGCTATTTCTATTACTGCCCGAATCCCTTCCATCATTGCAGCTTTTGACAGATCCAGAAAGGGAAAAGAAATAATTTCTCCATTAAAAGAAGGAAGTACAGCTTTTAATTTCCTTTATATGTTGAATGGCGAAAAGCCGGGTAAACAAGCCGAGAAAACAATGGATCTGTGTTTGATCCTGCATGCAGAGCACGGAATGAATGCTTCAACTTTTACTGCAAGAACAATCACAGCTACCATGTCAGATATGTACTCTTCAGTAACCGGTGCTATTGGTGCGCTTAAAGGACCTTTACATGGCGGTGCAAATACAGCCGTTATGAATACCTTGCTTGAACTTTCTGAGCAAGGCAAAGATGCTGATGCAGTTGCCTTTACAAAGAACAAGCTGGCTGGCAAAGAAAAGATAATGGGATTTGGACATCGTGTGTATAAAGTTTTTGACCCGAGAGGCTATCATCTTCAAAAAATGGCAAAAGCTCTATCTGAAGAGACCGGTCATGAAGAGCTTTACAAATGGAGCATGGATATGCTCAACACTATGAAAGAAGAAAAAAACATTGATCCGAATGTAGACTTCTTTTCTGCTACAGTGTATTATTCTATCGGAATTGAACCGGATCTTTATACTTGTATTTTCACCATGAGCAGAGTCTCAGGATGGACCGGACATGTTATGGAGCAAGCTGCAAATAACAGATTGATAAGACCAAGAGCGCTTTATGTTGGTGAGAAAGACCTTGAATGGACGCCAATTGAAGACCGCTAATAAGTTTTAAACTTTATTTTTAGAAAGCCTGGAAACAACTCTGTTTTCAGGCTTATTTTTTATCCAGGTGGCTTTAATAAGTGTATCAGGTACAAATATTACTTTGAAAGTTACACCTTCTCCCCTTTTTGTATTCCATTCGAAAGAAGCATTTAACTGTTCAGCCAAGGTCCGTATTAGTGTCATTCCAAGAGAGTTTAATTTGTTGATATCAAAGTTTTCTGCAAGACCAACCCCATTATCAGCTACTGAAAAAATTAACTCGTCTCCACTTATATTTAAACTTACTTTTATTTCCCCTTCATCTTTTCCTTTAAAAGCATACTTATAAGCATTCACAATTAACTCATTTGCCAAAATTCCAAACGGAACTGCCTGATTTACGTTAAGTGAAACTTCATCTCCATGAACTTCAATATCTATTTGTTTATCGTTTCTATCATAAGTTTCTGATATTTCCAATACAAAATCAGTTAAATAACTTTTGATCTCTATACTGCTGAAAACATGATTTTGATAAAGTTTTTCATGAATTGCTGCTATTGATTTAATTCTGGATTGGCTTTCCTGTAAAATTGTTAAAGTTTCGTCATCGTCTTTATCTACATGCATTGCCTGCAGAGCAAACAATCCTGATATTACTGCTAAATTATTTTTTACTCTGTGATGAATTTCTTTTATCAGGATTTCTTTTTCAGCTAAAGACTCTTCTAGCTGTGATTGATAGTTCTTCAAATAGGTTATATCGGTAGCTGTACCTGAGCAACCTGTAATTATTCCATTGTCATTCACTATTGGATATGCAGTTGCAGAAAGATGTCTGAGTTCTCCATCTGCGGTAACCATTTCAAGTGGAAAGCTTTCAAATACATCCCCTTTTATCACACTTTCATGCACTCCTAAAGTTTCTTCTGCTTTCGAGGGATTTATATATGGGATAAATGAATTTCCAATCATTTCAGAAGGACTGTACCCAAGAATAGAAGAACTGGCATTATTGATGAAATTGAAATTCCCTTCAATATCAATTCTCCATACCAGATCATGTGAAGCTTCTACCAGATTTCTGTATTTTTGCTCACTACCTACTAAAGCAAGTTCCACTTTTTTCTTTTCAGTCACATCTTCAGTTAGCATCAATATTTTGCTAACATCTCCAGCCGAGTTTTTGAGGGGAGTTACAAACTCTCGTAAATAAATTTTTTCACCGTTCTTTCTAACCCTTTCGATCTCAGTAATAAAAGACCGTTTCGTTACTAAACCTTTTCTGAGATTCTCTTCGAATTCGTCCAGCTTATTGTTGGGTACATAAGGCAAACGCTTTCCGAGAACTTCGTCTCTCTTCCATCCAAATATTTCTTCGGCTTTCGGGTTCCATAATTCTTCCACACTTCCCTCAGCATCAACTGCTACCAAACCTATTGGTGCATTATCTATAAGTGCGTTAAGAATGTTATTAGTCTTTATCAGATCCTGTTCATAATCGTATTTTTCAGTTATATCATTAATAACAACAATATTCGCTTTTTTGTCATTAATAACTGTTGTTCTTGTATAAACGTCTACTATGAACTCTTCACCATTTTTTCTTTTATGAAAGCCACCTCTGAAAGATCTGATTTCTTCAGAATCATGATCACCTTGTTCTGAGATCTTTAAATATTTTTCAACCTCTCTTTCAGGTCTTAAATCGACTGCCGCAAGTTCCTTAAATTCTTCTTTCGAATACCCATACATTGATATAGCTGCTGTATTTGCGTCTATAATCCGATCAGACTTAACTTCGAAAATAATCATTGAGTTAGGACTTTGATCAAACAGGAATTTATACTTCTCTTCATTTCGCTGAAGTTCTAATTCCCTGGATTTTCGTTCGGTAATATCCTGAAAAGAACCTATTAATTTCACAACTTTATCTTTTTCAAAAATTGGATTCCCGGTTCCTCTACACCACTTTCTATTCCCTAACGCATCAACTATCTCAACTTCTATATCAAAGGGAATACCCTCTTCTTCAGCCGCTTTCATGGACTTCTTCATTAGCTCCAACGATTCATCAGTGTGGAACCGATCATCACTTTCTGTAGCAGGATCAAAAGTATCTTCTGACACTTCGTAGATCTCATAAATTTGCTTTGTCCAAACTTCTTTCCCTGTTGCTACATCTCTTTCCCAGCCACCCAATTTGGCAATACGACCACTTTCTTCAAAAAGGGTTTTATACTTAAACACTTCACTTACATCTTGTAATGTACTTACAACAAAAATTTCTTCATTTTCTACAAAAACATTCGACCTGACCATGACATCGATATACGTACCATCTTTTCGCACATCCTTTTTAGTACCGGGGGTATCTACCCCATTCTCTAAAAAATTTTTTATGAAATTATCATACTCAATTCTGTCTTGCTCTCTTCTTTCTTTTGGAATTATATCATCTATGTTAGATCCAACTAATTCTTCAGAAGTATAACCCATCATCTCACAGTACGCCTTGTTTACTTTGATGATGATCCGGTCTTTATTAGATATCCTTACCCCTGTTGAGCTGTTAAATACCGCAGCCAGTAAACGATCACTTTTTCTCTTTTCTCTCCTTTGTTCAAGAGCTTCAAGCTCTCTTTGCATCGCCGGAATAAGCCTTCTCAAATTATCCTTCAATACATAGTCTTTTGCTCCGGCTAAAACAGCATCAATTGCTTGTTCATCCGGAATGGTTCCGGAAGCCAGAATAACCGGAATATCCTGCTGGAATTCTTCGATTCTTTTAACGGCATCTATTCCTGAAAACCCGGGAAGTTTAAAATCACAAATGCAGATATCATATTGATTCCTGTTAATCAGTGAAGTCAGTTCATCAAGAGAATAGGTAATATCGTACTGAAGGGTAAACCCTCCCTTTTTGATATGACGAATTAGCAGCTCGACATCGGCTGAACTATCTTCTACAAAAAGTACCCTGATTATTTTCATCTGACTAACCACCGCCTTTGTGCGTTAGTGTAATTATCGGTTACAGAATAAAATTTTTAAACGATATACTTTAATTAAAAGTGTTTAATCAAAAAAGCTATTTCGGTTTTATTACAATGTTAATAATTCGCTTAGGCACAAAGATCTCTTTCACGATTTCAGCATCTTTTAAATAATCTATGATTTTATCATCCAGCTTTACCTGCTCCAATACAAATCCTTTATCAGTAGCTTTAGCAGCAGGAATAGTTATTTCGCTTCTGACTTTTCCGTTGATCTGAATCGGATATAAAATGGAATCTTCTTTTAAATATTCTTCTACAAATTCCGGCCATTCAGCATATGCGATGGAATCAGTATTACCTAATAATTTCCATAATTCCTCACAAACATGAGGTGCAAATGGTGATAATAAGATCACAAAATCCTGCACTATTGACTTAGGAATAGTTTTCCATTGGTTTGCCTCGTTTGTAAAAATCATTAAGGAAGAAATTGCGGTATTAAACCTGAGTGATTCAATATCGTCTGTTACTTTTTTGATGGTCTCATGAAGAACTTTTAACTGATCTTTACCGGCTTCTATATCTTTTAGATTAGAATTAAGTTCTCCGGTTCTATCGTCAATAATTAAACGCCAGGCACGATTTAAAAAGCGATTTACCCCTTCTACACCCTTTGTGCTCCAGGGTTTAACTTGCTCAAGAGGTCCCATAAACATCTCGTATAATCGCAAAGAATCTGCTCCGTACTTTTCAATGATATGATCAGGATTGATAACATTACCTCTGCTCTTACTCATTTTATGCGCTCTTGCTTCAACCTTTTCTCCGGTTGATTTTTGAAAGAAGCCATCCCCTTTCTTCTCAACTTCATCTTCAGAAAGCTTCTCTCCGGATTTTGAAGTGTATTCCATTTCTCCAAGAATCATTCCCTGATTCACAAGTTTCTGAAACGGCTCCTTTGTAGATAATATCCCGCAATCATAAAGCACTTTATGCCAGAAACGGGCATACAATAAATGAAGCACCGCATGCTCAGCACCACCAATATAAAGATCCACAGGCATCCAGTATTTTTCATAATCAGGATCCACAGGACCTCCATCAAAATCCGGGGAAATATATCTTAGGTAATACCAGCAGGAACCTGCCCATTGAGGCATCGTATTCGTTTCTCTTATAGCTTCTTTGCCCGTTTCAGAATCTGTAGTGTAAACCCAGTCTTTTGCATTTGCCAATGGTGGCTCACCTGTTCCGGTCGGTTCATATTTCTCAACTTCCGGAAGTTCTAAAGGAAGTTCATCTACTGAAATTGGTTTTGGATTTCCATCCACATGAATTATAGGAAACGGCTCGCCCCAATATCGCTGTCGCGAAAACAACCAATCACGAAGTTTATAATTAACCGCTTTTTTACCCGCTCCTTTTTCTTCCAGAAACCCAATGATCTTTTGTTTGGCTTCTTTGATCTTTAAGCCATTCAAAAAGTCACTATTTATTGCAGGACCGTTACCTGTATAGGCTTTCCCTTCAAAACCTTCTTCAGGCTGAACCGTTCTGATAATTTCAAGATCGTATTTTTCAGCGAATTCCCAATCTCTCTCATCCTGAGCAGGTACAGCCATTATCGCTCCGGTACCGTAACTTACCAATACATAATCGGCTATCCAGACGGGGACTTCTTTACCATTTGCGGGATTGATTGCATATGCTCCCGTAAAAACACCGGTCTTTTCTTTGGTTAATTCCTGTCGTTCGAGATCAGACTTTAACTCAACTTCTGCTCTGTATTTTGCAACTGCATCTTTCTGATCATCAGTTGTGATCTCATCTACAAGACGGTGCTCTGGTGCAATCACCATATACGTTGCACCAAAAATTGTATCCGGGCGTGTGGTAAATACTTTTAGTTTATCATTATGATCTTTGATCTGAAAATCAATTTCAGCACCAATCGACTTCCCGATCCAGTTTCGTTGCATGTCTTTCAGCGATTCCGGCCAATCCAGATCTTCAAGATCATTTAAAAGTCGTTCTGCATATTCCGTAATTTTCAGAACCCATTGCCTCATTGGTTTCCTAACAACCGGATAACCACCAACTTCGCTCTTTCCGTCAATAACTTCTTCGTTAGCCAAAACAGTTCCCAACTCAGGACACCAGTTCACAGCTACTTCATCTTCGTACGCTAAACCCCGTTCAAATAACTTTAGGAAGATCCACTGTGTCCATTTAAAATAATCAGGATCGGTAGTGTTAATTTCTCTGTCCCAGTCATAACTAAAACCAATAGCTTGTAACTGCTCCCGGAACTTATGCACGTTTTTCTCTGTGGTGATTTTTGGATGAGTTCCTGTCTTTACAGCGTACTGTTCTGCAGGCAAACCAAATGCATCCCAACCCATAGGGTGAAGCACGTTAAAGCCATTCATTCTTTTATATCTTGCAACGATATCGGTTGCCGTATAACCTTCTGGATGACCTACATGTAGTCCCGAACCACTGGGATATGGAAACATGTCCAGCACGTAAAACTTGGGCTTAGAAGTGTCGGTTGGTGTTTTGAAGGTCTTATTTTTCTGCCAGTACTTTTGCCATTTGGTTTCTATAGCAGATGGGTTGTATGAATGCATTAAAAAATCTTTTATAGTAAGCTTTTGATTTTACTATTTATTTATATCTATATTAGTTTTTTCAAAATAATGCTTTTTTGCTCTAAATGAACCTCCTTTTTTCTCCTAAAACCCGTCTTTTATTTATTTTTATTTTTCTGTCTGCCAGTGCTTTAAAAGCTCAGGATACTTTGACTTCAGAAGCTAAAGTTAAAATTAACTCCAATTATGAATCATTCTACATTTTAATTGGTGATAGTATTAAATCTGCCATGCTTCAAAGTTCAGATGAGTTTTTTGAACTTAAATCTGGTTTAAAAAAACTATGGATTGTCCCTCCTTTTTCAAATCCACATTCAATAGAAAGAGAGTTTTTGCCGGACTCAATTTATATGATAGATATAGATTTCCTGTCGATGCTAGATGAACCTAGTCCACAGTTTCTTAAAATCCAATCTAATGACTCCACGTTTAAAACCCTCGAAAATTCCAGTATCGGAAACAGCAATTTAATATCCTCATTTAGGATGTTTACAAAGGTTGCTTATGAAAAATTTCTTACATCAAGTAATAAGTACGACTCAACTTATTTAAAAGTAAACTCCAATGTAGATTCTCTATTCATTAAAACAACTGTTCATGAAGGAAAGGCTAAAAAAATAGCAAACGGAGATTCTATACTAGTCAACCCCGGGTTCAGAACAATTATTATTTCGCACGAAAGATCTGATGAATTTGTTATCAGAAAACCATTTGAAAAGTCTGTTACCACTACTGTGGAACATACTTTCAAACTTTCTGAACCCTCTATACAGCAACTTTCTAATAACATTGCGACCGAACCAGCATATAATGCTAATCTGATAATTGTTTCTGATGATGATTCCGAAGTAACTGTAAATGGGGAAGACACCGGAAAGGGAGCTGTGAAGTTGAACATGCAAACCGGACCGGTTGATATACTGGTTCAAAATAAATTTACCGGAGTCTCTTCTTTTTCAACCAAGATTTTTAATTTAGATTCGGATAAAGCTGTTGTTTTAAATGCATATACTAAGCCGGTGTTAAAGCAAGCCAGACTATATGGGTTTGTTCCGGGTTTAAGTCAGGTTTATAAACAACAGAGAATAAAAGGATATGCTCTTTCGAGTGCTTTTTTAATTTCGGGTTATTTTACTTTACAAAAACACCTTCAATATCAGAAAGATTTAAATGCTTTCCATGATCTTGAACAAAGATACAATGAATCCACAGATGAGCAAGCTACTTTAGAACTTGGTAATAGGTTAACAGAACAACAACAGACTTTAAAAAAAGAAGACAATAAAAGAGTTGCTTTATTTGCTTTAACAAGTGCCATTTATGTTTTCAATATATACGATGCCTTATTTAACAAACCTGATGGAGGCTACAGAACTAAAACGGATATAGACTTCTATTTAAACAATGAAATAGCAGGTAAAAACCGCTACACTACTTTATCTCTTCGATATGATTTTTAGACTAAGCCTTTTACTAATATTGATAACCGGATTTGTGCTGAGCTGCAGTACCGGGCCGGAGTTTGAACGAGATAACGAGAATGATCCAGAATCAAAGGATTTTATCCCTGATTCGCCTGATGAAAAAGACCCTATGAGTAATATTTATATCAATCAAAATAGGGATGTTATTTTAAAATGGTCAGACTCCAAATTTGAAACAGGATATATCATTAGTAAACAATACTCAAAAAACTCGGATTTCGTTGAGATAGCAAGACTTGATAGTGGACAAACAAAATTTATCGATACTTCAGGTAAAATAAGTACAGCTACTAATTACAAAATTGCAAGTTTTGTTTCTAAAAATGATTCTATAACTATTTCGAATAACCCTCTTATTCTTCCTCTTCGTTTTGAACCAATAGATAATTATCACTTCAATACAGGAAATTTGAATTTAGATTTTTCCTGGCGATTTTCACGTAGAGATTCAATGGGTGTTAGATATTTTGATGGATTTTTAATTGAAATTAATAAATCGAGCATTCATGATAGTGAGTGGGAAGCTTTAGATACATTAGAATACAAGGAACTTTCTAATGAGCTTGTAACTCTTACCAATATACCTAGAGATATTTTTGAACTAAGAATTAGGGTTAGTCAAATAATTTTTGACCATGAAGATCAAATTTCAACAATAAGCACTAGTAATTTTCGAAGTGCTTTTCAAGCCCCATCAAATGTAAGACTAACGTCAATTAATGAGATAGACTTTACTATTGATTGGAACTCGCCTATTAAAAATTATGATATAGCTATTCTATCATCAGGTAATGCAATTGATACATTTTATAATCCAAATCCACCTTATCAATTTAGTTATTTAGGAAACAATAATAATTATCACCGAGTTGATATAAAATTGATCAAAGATGATAACATTAGCAAAGCTGTTTCATCAAATCAAGTTCCTGTGTTTGTACGAGAACCAACAATCACACAAATTGAACCTATTTCAGAGACAAGCCTAAAAATATTTTGGGAGCCATATAGTGGTAACCAGGAAGGAATAGAGAAGAATTTTTATATAGAAAGGAAAGAATTAAATGATTCTGAATTTTCAGTTCTGGATTCTGTTGATGGAAGTCAATTTTCATATACTGATAATAATCTTGATCCATCAAAAACATATACATATAGGTTAAAAAGTGTCTTATCAAATCACTCCAATGAAAGGAGTGTTGAATATAAAACTACTATTAATACTTTATCGATTGATGAGCTTGTTAATCCTGGTAGAAATTTTCGAATAACTAAATCAGAGAATTTTCAAGCAATAATTGATATAGAAGACTACAAAATTAAATTAACTGATAACATAAATAATATCACCAGGACTTTAGATTTTAATACCGAATATCTTCCAAACTCTAGAAGGTATTTTTGGAATGACTACAAATTGAGTGATAATGATTCCTTGTTAGCATACACAGCTAATGCTCATAGAGTTGAATCGAGATATATTTTGGGACTATTTAACCATAGAAAACTAACTATGATTTTTGATTCCGTTGATAATTTTGGATTATACTATGGTGATTTTGCTTTTGACAATGACAATCATCAGTTCATTTTTTCAACTTCTAATGAACGTACTAAGGAAAGCCATGTCAATGTTATTTCTAGTATTAATGGTAAGCCGGTTTCTAAAATTAAACTAGATGAATATTCTTATACCCCTCCTAATTCCATCCTAAATATCGGAGAAAATGATATACTTATATGTTCCAATACTGGATTGTCTAAATTAAATATTGTTACAGGTGAATCTAAACTCCTAAATCCTATGTCTTGTAGATTTTTAAAAAAGGAGACAAATGGAAGTATATATTATTTAGATTCTTCTAATTTATATAAATATGACAAAGAATCTGAAACAAGTGAAGTAATTACTCAAATTGAAATAGACTTAAATTTCAGTCATAAGAATTACAGAGTATTTGAAGATCTAAATCTTCTCATTTTCTCAGGAGGTCCAATTATTAAAGATTTGAAGACAAATAAATATTCTTTTATAAATCTAAAAATACTTGATGATTCTAGATTTCCTTCTGTTAGTTTAATTAAAAGAAACGGCTCCACTTTTAAACTGTTTACACCAGATGCCATCTATGAAGTCGAGTTAATTGATGGTTGGTCTTTTTGAGTATTTTAACTAAATAACCCCAATCCCATCCGGCTCCCACCACAGATCAGGTGTTTGAGCCTTACTTAAAAACTCGGTTTTAATTCCGTCAATATTTTCTCCGGTACGGTAAACCGTTTGTACTGAATTCCCAAATCGACTTTTTAGTTCTTTGACCTTTTCATGACCTCCAATAACCCAGTTTAGCACAAATTCCTGATCGGGGAAATCATCGGTCTCCTGAACCAGAAAATCATCGAGCCATGCCTGATCCCTTTCAATAGCTTTATTGAAGGCGAATTGGTATGCCAGGTTTTCTTTGGGCTTTTTAAGCTGAGGATTATTCAGCCAGAATTCTTCCACATAATCGGTAAAGTGACATTTTACTTGTGAAAGCGAAAAAGGACTAACGATCACAGCCACAGAACGACAACCTTTACCACCGTATCTGAAAACCGCTTCGATCATATCTCTCAGAGTTTCCGGGTTCTCATTACCCAGAAAGGCTATGGAGAATTTCGCTGTACGAATTACAAATTCTGTGTCGTCATTCACTGCACTCAGCTTGAAAAGCTTTTCTTTAACCGGATCAACAGACTGTTCTGATCCCGCAAACAAAATTTTATCAGCTTGAAGGCCTTTGAAATCGTCTAATTCTGTCGAGTATTGAATTTGATTAACAAGGTCAGCTTCGTTCATCATCTTCAAAAAACCTGATAACAAATACGGATCTTTTTTCGATAGTTTTCCATAGTAATCAGCACCCGATAAAATGGTCCCCAGCGCATCCTGAAATCCAACTAATGGAAGATTTCCTGCATGTAAACAAAGAACTTTTTGTCCGACTGAATTTTTTGTTTCAGATAGATTTGCCCGCTTGGCCCATTCTTCAACCTGCCCGGAATCCACTTTCTGCTTTAGTGTTCTAATCTGAAATTTAATGTCTTCAAAGCTGAACAAACCTTCTTCCACCGTTTTATCAATGGCTTTTTTTAGCGAGAAATTATCGGGTTGGAGCCAAGCTTTGGTTGCTTGTGCGATTTTTTGGATGTGTACTTTGATGTCTTTCATATATTCTGTTACGAACTAATTCATTGCAGAAAACTTGGCTATCACAGATGCTGAATCAAGTTCAGCATGACGTTCTTATTTTGTGATTTTGTGGCATAAATCAGTCTCTATCTATTAAAAAATTACAGCCTCTTAAATTCTTTGGGTTCCATCTCCCTAAAACCTGAAACTGATTCTCAGCATTCATCACTCCTTTGTCTCCGGTTAATATAAACGAACAGGAATAGAAATTTGCCAGATCTATCACTCCTATTAAGCCTTCTTCACCATGTTCAACTTCTTGTATCGGGCTTTCAGGATTTCGAATACTAACCTTCATCCAAGAAGGACATTCAAACCACTCAGTTCCCATACTATACGCTTGACTCAATAATTCTGTCATGCCATACTCCGAATGGATCTGTTCCAACGGCAATCCGAAATCCTTCGCTAACTGTTCATGGAGGTTTTGTTTCGTCATTTCTCTTCTGAACGTCTTCATGCCTCCTGTTTCCATCACAATGGTATCTTTTGCAAGATCAACATTACTGTATTCAGCGAGATCCAGCAAACCGAATGCAGCGCCGAACAACATTAGCTTTTTGCCTGAAGTTCTGAGCTCATCTATCTCATTTTGGAGTAACGGTTTATCCAGCTCCAGAAACTTACTGTGATCTGAATCTTCTCTTTCTATTAATGCATTCAGCATCCACACCAGAGAAGAATTAGGATTTGAATTATAGCCGGGAGTGTATGCCCATATTACATACTCATGGAGATCATAAAATTCCCACATTCCGTCAAAAATGGATTGTTTATACAGATCCGAATCAACAACAATATGCTTGCTCCTTTGCATGCCTGAAGTGCCGCTACTTTGAAAAAGCTGATAGCTGTCAGCTGAAAGTTCTTTCTTAGATGTAACTATTTCTTTTTCTTTAAATGCCTGAATAGGAAGAAGTGGAATTTCGTCAACAGATCGTGGATTTGTTATCCCAAGAGCTTTGCAAAACCGGTTGTAAATCAGGTTATTCTCTATTTGAAATTTAAAAATATTGAATGCCTTTTCTTCAAATGAGATTGATTCATCAAATATTTTATAGGGATAAGATTCCAAGGTTTAGAAAAAGATACTTGCCGTTAAACTTGTAGCAGTATTAAAGTTGATATTACCGGGATTTCCAAATCGTAATGAACCTTCATCAGAAATAGTAAAGTTACCCTGAAGCTCAATTCCAACACTTAAATTCTGATTAAAAAAGTATTCAGCCCCTCCTCCTAATCCTGCAATAAAATCAACAATAGCATCGCCTGAATTCGGAAATCCTATTACTGCTCCTCCTCTGAAACTAATAAAGGGAACTGCTTCAACAGGATCTGATAAATAGAACTTAGGACTCAGCCCCAAAGTCAGATCACTACCGCCATCCTGAGCAGCTATAAAAGAAATGGTAGGAGAAAGTGTTGCAGTTTCACTTACCCAAACCGGAATTAAAAATTCAAACTGTGATGATTGAATACTTGCAGTAACACCCCAACTTCTTTCTTGTTGAGCGTTGACTGTAATAGCGCTAAATAAAAAAAGCGTAAGTGCTAAGAATTTTTTCATAATCTACTTGTGTTTTGAATTTTAATAAGGAAAATAGTCTCTCAAACCAACCGGGGCTTCACTTTTTGCTCCTTTTACATAAACGTCATGAAAAGCAACAAAATCTCCTGCTTTCATAAACACTCTGTAAAACCCTGCCGGTACATTTATTTCTTCGCCATTTTCTCCAATCGTAGTGCTTAGATTGACAACATGAGCACCGGAGTTTTTTTGTACTTCATCTATAAGAAAGACTTTTCGAAAAGTTCTGGGAGTTCTGTTTTTATTTGGAAGAGGAAATCTTGATTCAGGTAAATATGCAGTTTCGTACCAAATACTGACAATTGCAGTTTCAGGAAGTTGAAACTGAACCATTGCAGAAGGTACAAATGGATTTGGGTACGGAACTTCTAAAGAATAAAAACCAGGATCAGCTACTTCTTCTTCATCTGATACGTCGGGATCTTTATTTTTTTCTGCCCCATTGTAATAAGACCTTGGATTGCCCCAAACATCTATTAGTTGAGAAGTTTCTGACGTAATATAAATTCCCGTTACAATATTTTTTCCCTGAGTTCCGGGTGTTGTGGCAAACGGGTTGTCACATGCGCACAGAAACATTGCTGAAAAGCATAATCCCAAAAAAAGACTGATCTGTTTTAAAAAATTTATTTTACTCATCACAACTATATCGAATAAATTTCTCTAACCCCGGAGGTGCAAAACCTTTCTCTCCGGCTATGTAAATATCAGCATAAGAACCAAAAGAACCTGCCGCAATAAAAAGTCTGTAAAATCCCGGCTCTAATTCCCCTCCAATACATTCAGAATGAATTGAAGTGCCGAATGTTGAAAAACTGTATTCGCCGGCAAACATTCGTTGATTTACTAAAACTATTCTTTGGAACGGTTTCTCTGTGCGTCTTTCGAAGGGTAGCATAGTTCCATTGTCAGGAAGATGTGCCGTTTCTAACCAAATCAGAACTTTTGACGCTTGAGGGAGTGAATAATCAAAACTGAAAGAAGAAATAGAGGGGTTCGGGTAAGGAGTAGTTAAACCGAAATGAGTAGGAACAACACTATTATTACTATTTACTATTGCTTTCTCAGGATTTCCCCATACATCAATAGTGCGTCCTTCTTCTGTTGTAATATAAATTCCGGATACTATGTTCTCCTGTTTTATCCCCGGAGTTATTACAAATGCATTATCACATCCCTGCAGCAGCATGAGTAATAGAACCGTTAATATCGGTAATATATTCTTCATTTACTTCAATCTGATCTTCAATAGAGAACTCTCTGTCAAAATATAAATTTCATCTTCCACTACCATTAAATCTTTGATATTAATTGCTTCATCAAAGTTAGTGATTTTCTCCTCTTGTTGACGATCATATCGATAAAGGCCTTTTTCATCAGAAACGAATAAAGCTTCATTTAAAAAATAAAATGAAGTTCCTTTTTCCACCTTATAAAAACTTTCATAAAACCCGTTTTCAGAAATTTTGTGTACTAATCCCGCATTTTTATCCAGAATAAAAATACTACCATCAAAACTCTTCAATGCAGAAACTTGTTTTATTTCCCCCGGAAGTGGTATTTGGTCTAGAATTGCACCGTCTTCATTGTATTTACCCAGTGCCTTAGCAGCTTCATTATAAAAAATGACCTCACCAAATTTATTCACTCCTAAATAAGATGGAGTAATTTCAGATCCGGCTTCAAATTGCAAATTCATCTTGATTGAACTCAAATACTGCCAACGTTTATCAAAAACCTGTATTCTGTTATTTCCCTTGTCGGATATAAATAACTTTAATCCATTCGTAGTTGCAATACCCACCGGATTGTCGAATTGATAATTGCCACTCCCTCTTTTTCCATATCTCTCGATCAGCTTTCCATCGGACTCTAACTTTATTACACGATGTGCTCCCGATTCAACGATGTAAATAGCATCGTTTCCAAAAGTAAAAGAAGTTGCTTTATTTAAATCAGAGTAAAGAGTATCCAATTTTAAAGGTTGTGCATCAACTGTGGATACAAAAAGAAGTGTTAACGCTATGGATAGCGAGCGTATCATGCAAGACGTTTTAGTCCTTTAGCGCCGATATCTCTTCTGTAGAACGATTTATCAAAACTCACTTTTTTTATCAGAGCGTAAGAACTGTCTATCGCTTCCTGTAGCGACCTGCCTTCCCCAACGATATTTAAAACCCGACCACCATTTGTAAGAAGCTTTCCATTTTCAATCCTGGTTCCGGCATGGAATAATATACCGGTGTCAACTTTATCAACTCCGGTGATCTCTTTGCCTTTCTCATAGCTCTGAGGATAGCCACCGGAAACCATAACCACCGTACATCTGTATGTGTCGTCCAGCTCAATATCTGTTTCTGATAATCTTCCTTCCGTACAGGAAATGATCACATCCAGCAGATCTGATTTCATTGCGGGGACAATCACCTGACATTCAGGATCTCCAAACCGACAATTATACTCTACAACTTTGGGGCCTTCTTTTGTGATCATCAAGCCCACATAAAGAATTCCCTGGTATGGATTTCCTTCGGATTTCATTCCGGCTACAGTAGGCTGAATAATTTCTGACTCAACTCTTTTAAGAAGTTCTTTTGTAACGATAGGTGCCGGTGAGTAAGCTCCCATTCCACCTGTATTTAAACCTGTATCTCCTTCTCCAATACGTTTATGATCCTGAGCATTGCCGATCACTTTATAGCTGTCTCCATCGCAAATAGCAAAAACCGAAGCTTCTTCTCCTTCCATAAACTCTTCGATAACTAAACGAGAAGCTGCATTGCTAAGCGATCCTTCCTGAAGTTCTTCTAATGCCGAAATAGCATCTGCCTCATTCTCTGGAATAAGAACACCTTTTCCTCCTGCTAATCCATCCGCTTTTAAAACTACCGGATAATTACCTTTCTCGATGATATATTCTGCAGCACGGTCAAATTCATCCTGACTGAATACTTCATATCCTGCAGTTGGAATATCATGCCTTTTCATAAAATCCTTAGCAAATTCTTTACTTCCTTCCAGCATTGCAGCTTGTTGTTTGGGACCAAACACGGCATGACATTTTTCTTCCAGAAAGTCAGCAATTCCTTCCACAAGAGGCTGTTCAGGTCCTACAACCGTTACATGAATAGCATTGGTTTGTATAAATTCCCAAACTTCATCAAAATCTGAGGCATTAAGTTGCACATTTTTTCCCAATGAGTCAGTTCCCGGATTTCCCGGGGCAATATAGAGTTGTTCCAGCTTAGGAGATTTTGCTAATCCCCAGGCCAGTGCATGTTCTCTCCCTCCGCTTCCCAATAAGAGCACATTGTATTTCATGATTCAGGAAAGTTTTTCAGCAATAGAAATAATTTCAGAAAAACTGTCGGCTTTTAAACTTGCTCCTCCTATCAAGCCTCCGTCTACGTCATTTTGGCTCAGTAGTTCTTCGGCATTTCCGGGTTTCATACTACCTCCATACAAAACCCTTATGGCTGAAGCAGTTTCATCCGTATATAATCCTGAAATCTCCTTTCGGATAAAAGCATGCATTTCCTGAGCTTGTTCGGGCGAAGCTGTTTCTCCTGTACCAATAGCCCAAATTGGTTCATAAGCAATTACTACATCAAGTATTTCGCTATCTGATATACCTTCAAGTGCTTTTTTTACTTGATCTGAAACTATATCAAAGTGTACATCTTTTTTTCGTTGATCCAGAGACTCTCCCACACAAATAACGGGAGCTATTTTATGTGAAAGAGCTTTAAGGGCTTTTTTATTAACCCCTTTATCAGTTTCACCAAAATACTGCCGACGTTCAGAGTGTCCGATAAGCACAAAATTACACCCACTTTCAGCAAGCATAGTTGCACTTATTTCTCCGGTATATGCTCCGTTATCTTCAAAATGAAGATTCTGAGCCCCAACCTGGATTTCTGAGTCATGAAGATATTTTACAGCCATCCCAAGAGAAACAAACGGTGGACAAACCAGCACATCCACTTCTTCTGACACCTCACTTTTAGCAGACCTCAATCCTTCAAGCAACTCTGCTGCTTCAAAAGGACCTCCATTCATTTTCCAGTTTCCGGCAATTAAAAACTGTCTCTTGCTCATTTAATTCTCTTTTTTAATTTGATTAATAACTGAGTTCATTCCCTGAATAACATCTGTAAATTCAGTAGTAACATATTTACGAACAATATTTCCATTCTGATCTACCAATATTCTTGTTGGCACATCGGTGACATTAAAAGTCTCTAAAAGTTTTTGGATATCGAATGAACCAAATGAAGCAACTCCCCAATGCCTGACACGTTCCTCAAAAAAAGCATTTACTGTTATTTCACTTCTGTCTAAAGGAATGGTAAATATTTCAAGATCATAATTTTGATAAATCTGATGTAAAACAACAGTCCTTTCATATTGATCCTGATATAAACGGCTTGCAACCGGTGTAATTTCTATAATATATGGCTTGCCAATCAACCTGGTTGAATTAACAGAATCTCCTTCCTGAGTAACAAAAGAAAAATCAGGCACTCTGAACCCGGGAGCCAGATAGGCAAGATCATAGCCTATATTTTTTGCCCATTGCATGGCGTTAATTTTATTCTTGTATGTTCTTTCAAATTCTTCCAAAGCTGATTTTGCTTCTTCAACTCTTGAACTATCGTAAAGCACTTCAATTTTCTTTTGCTCTAAGCCTAAAATAAGCTCTTCATTTTGAGTGATATTTACCAATGAATCCAGATATGAAAGACCTGTATCTAATCCGTTTTGATCTGATATATATGGAAATCCGTAATTGACGGCTGCAAAAATCATTTCATCATCCTGAAGTGCCTCGTCAATTCTGTTCATCATTTTCTCTTTATCAATGATATCAAGTAATCGGATTGATTCTGAAGCCGATAAACTTGCCGCAATAGTATTTTTATTTTTTTGATTTACTTCCCAAAAAAGGTCACTCCACTTTAATATTTCATCATATATAAGAGAATCTGCTATTGCTCCGGCATTTATGTAAGCTGCTACACGTTTAAAGCCACGGTCAATTCTGTTAAAGGTATTCATAGCTCTTTGCTCTCTCGAATCCAGCTCAAAGTTTTGATCCAAACCAGGTAATTCGCCTGAAAACTTAAGAGTATCATTATCGGCTAAAATAAACTGTGTACTGGCCAGTTCATTTCCATTTCTTTTAACGAAAACAGGGTATACACCCTTTTGAGGAAATTCAACTTTTCCTTTTATGAGCCCGTTCTTATTGGAACTTTTATTGAAAATAGTATCAATTGGAATATCAGCGCTCTCCTGATAAGTGATAATAAGCTGAATTCCTGAGTAATCCTTTGAGTTGTCAATAGAGTCAGCAACAGTAATTGTACCTTCTAAAAACGCTTTTTTCATCTCCGGTGTTTTACTGCAATTTGTGATGACCACAGCAAAAAGTACCAGATAAAATGTTTTTCTAATGTTCATAATAGTTTGATTCAGTATGAATCAGTTTTGTAATTTTTTTGTAACCATTTGGGTGACCAATTTAGGGTTGGCTTTGCCCTTTGAAGCCTTCATTGCTTGTCCCACAAAAAATCCCATCAATTGTTTTTTCCCGTCCTTAAATCGCTGAACCTCATCCGGATTATTTGCGATTATCTCATCAACAATAGGTTCTAAAAATCCTGTGTCTGAAACTTGTATTAAATTCATCTCTTTTGCCAGTTCTTCCGCAGATTTTTCTGAACTCAACATTGCATTGAAAACTTCCTGCATCGCCGATGAATTGATCTTATCCCCTTCTTTAAGCTTTATCAATACAGATAAGCGTTCAGGAGTAACAGGAAACTCTTTAATATCGATACTCTGTTCGTTCAAAACTCTGAGAACTTCACTCAAAACCACATTAGATGCCGATTTAGGAGATTTTGTATATGAAACAACTTCCTCGAAATAATCAGCCAGATACCTGCTCTCTGTTAAAGTAACAGCATCATTTTCGCTCATTTCATATTCTTCCATGAATCGCTTTTGTCGTACATCAGCCAGTTCCGGAAGTTCTTCTTTTATATCAGCGAGTAATTCGTCAGTTACAATTACGGGTGGCAGATCCGGTTCCGGGAAATACCGATAGTCATGAGCTTCTTCTTTTGAGCGCATCACTCTGGTCTGATTTTTAGTAGTATCCCATAATCTAGTTTGCTGAACTACTTCACCACCTTCTTCAATCAATTCGATTTGTCTGTAAATTTCAAACTCAATGGCTTTTTCCACATTCCGGAAAGAGTTCATGTTCTTTAGCTCAGTTCTGGTACCAAATTTTTCTCTACCTCGTGGACGAACAGACACATTAGCATCGCAGCGCAAACTTCCTTCTTCCATGTTTCCATCACAGATCTCCAGATACTGCACAATTTGCTTGATCTTCGTCAAATAAGCATAGGCTTCCTGCGGAGTTCTTAAATCCGGTTCTGAAACAATTTCTATCAGCGGAGTACCTGCACGATTCAGATCCACTAATGTGTTATAAGGATCCTGATCATGTATTGACTTCCCTGCATCTTCTTCCATGTGAATGCGGGTAATCCCGATTCTTTTATCATACTCATCCAGTTCAATATTTATAAATCCATCAAAACAAATCGGAGTGTCGAACTGAGAGATCTGATATCCTTTTGGAAGATCCGGATAGAAGTAATTTTTCCGTGCAAAAATGGATTTCGGAGCAACGCTACAATCTGTTGCCAATCCCATTTTAATAATGTATCGAACTAAGTTCTCATTAATAACCGGCAATGTTCCGGGGTGCCCCAGACAAAGTGGTGAAACCTGTGTATTAGGAGCTTCTCCATACTGCGCTGCAACCGGAGCAAAAGCTTTACTTTTTGTTAATAACTGTGCGTGTACCTCAAGGCCAATTACTGCCTCAAACCGTTCATGGGCAATTGTGCTCATTTAGTCCTGTTTCAGAATCGTGATTTATGAAGGGTAAAGATATTAAAGTAAATACTTAGATAGTAAACTTAATATGCATTACTTCTGCGGTTTTAGTATGTTCTTTTAGATTAATGATTTGCCATGAATTATCTCCTTACAATTTTACTGATCGTTTTATTTAGTTCATCTTTGTACGGTCAGGAACGCTATTTTCATAAATTAAAAGGGTTGGAGGAGAACGGAAACTCTATCTTGTTCTACCAGATGACTCAAATGGATGATTATCAGACTCATGGAAAGCTTTACACTGACTTTCTGTACAGATATAATGCTTCACAACAAAAAGACTCTTTGTTGGCTCGTTTTTCCTACAACATATATGCTACCGGTGTTGTTTCAATAGATAGACTACAAGGATTTATGCCTGTGTCTTCAAAACAAGTTTTTTTGCAATCCTCTTTTGCAGATGAAGACTATATAGGAATTGCAGTTTCTGATACAAAAAATGGATCATCAATAGGTTTTCAGTTTCTTTCGTTAACTAATATAAATTATACTGAATCCTCTTTGGATACTATGTATGTTTCTTCATATTCCGGAACTGCTCCGGTCCCACTTGATTCCGGCAAAGCAATTCAGGAATCTTTCTTTCAAAGTAAAGATGTCTATTCTTATTTCTCTGAAGATGCGGATCCATTTCATATTGTAGATTTCAGTCCTTTTCAGGATAGTGTAAGTTTTTCCGTTAAAGATGGAGTTTTTTTGAAATCAGAGAACCTTAATCAAAGTTTTCAGACTTTAGAATACGACGGGTTTGCTAACTTTGACTTTTCAAAAACAGAAAACAGACTCCTTTTTGATCCTGATTCGGTACATATTTTTGTATTGACTAATAATAAACTTATAAGATCAAATAACTTCGGCGAACCACAATCCTGGTTGGAGCTTCAAATACCGGATTCAATTTCAAGTCCTGATAATTTAACTCTGGATAATTCAATCTCGGGCAAACTTTTCATTTCCGATTCCTCTTCCGTCTACCACTCTTCTGATTATGGTACCAGCTTCGAAAAGCTCCTGGAATTCGATTCTCAAATTACCGGGCTTTACAAAAAACCAAACTCAGATATTTTGTATGTATTGACAAGAACCGATTTGTACGAAGTAGAAAACGGTCAGCCCACATCCATCAAACAAGTTCCGGTCAGCAACGAAGAAACTCCTGAAATCCCGAATGCTGTTTCTCTAAAACAAAATTATCCCAATCCCTTTAATCCAAGCACCACTATTGAGTTTGAATTGGATAAATCCACTTTCACCAAATTAACAGTGTTTGATGTACTTGGAAGAAAAGTTCGAGAATTGGTAAATGAAATTCGTCCGGCCGGAACCAACACCATTGAATTTAACGCCACCAATTTAGCCAGCGGAATCTATCTGTACAGATTGGAAACGAATGGAGTAGTGCAAACTAAAAAACTTACACTGATCAAATGAAACAGGTTCTGTTACTCATATCTTTCTTATTCTTCTGGAATATTTTAATTGCGCAGGATTCGAATCCCAATTACTTCCATGATCTAAGTGGTTTTGAAGATTCTACAGGAACAACTCACTTATTATATCGATTGTATGAGCCTAAAAACAGGACGTGTTCTTATCAGGAAGACGGTCAAACTTATACTACAAAGATAAATCCATACAAAAATCACATTTATCATTTTGATACCGAGCTTAATTCAGATTCGGTTATTCTAAGAGACTATGTACAACTTTCTGCCTTTTGTCAAGAAATACCTTACAACATTGAAACATATATTCTTTTAGATAATGATGTTACAAAACCTGTGGTAATGTTTGAATCTGTTTATGGATTGAATGGAAGTGCTACTTTAGAAACTTATAACGAAAATATTTTCGGAATTGGAATTGCCAACCCACTTGGTTTAAATTATCAAAAAAGTACAAACAGTGTGATTGTTACATCTCCTATTCATGAAATAGTAATAAAAGCTGTTTCTGGATATGATGCTACTCTCAAAAAAACGTACCGATTTCCGATAGACCAAGACAGTTTATGGAATCAAAAAAGTTACTATGATGATTATCCTGATTCACTCTTAATTGATTTTTCTGTTCTCGGGGTTGTTGGTTATGATGATGATATATTCATTGGATTTAAAGATTCCAGTCTGGTACTGTCTTATGATTCAGGAGATACTTCCGAGGTAATTGTTGATAATTTTTTTGAAAAATATTCCATGCTTAATGCTTCATTTGAGCCAATTATCTTTGACCCTGCCTCTCCTGTTTTTTATCTGAGAAATAAAGCCAATTATAGATGGAATGGAATTACTTCAGATATCATAAGAGTACGTAGTTTTGGAGATTTTGGAGGTGTTCGATGGGAAGATGATGAATTACTGAAGAATTCTACCAGTAAAAGAATTTCAATTGATCGCTCAAACTCAAGACATTTATATTTATCCGACTCTACCAAAGTTTTCTTCTCGGAATATTACGGAGAAAACTTGCAGGAAATTCTGGAGTTTGACGAAGAAGTAACCGGACTCTACAAAAAACCAAACTCTGATATTTTGTATGTGCTGACAAGAACCGATTTGTACGAAGTAGAAAACGGTCAACCAACATCCATCAAACAAGTTCCGGTCAATAACGAAGAAGCTCCCGAAATTCCGAGTGCGGTGTCTCTAAAACAAAATTATCCCAATCCCTTTAACCCAACCACCACTATTGAGTTTGAATTGGAAAAATCTGTTTTTACCAAACTAACGGTGTATGATGTACTTGGCAGAAAAGTTCAGGAGCTCGTAAATGAAATTCGTCCGGCAGGAACCAACACCATTGAATTCAACGCCACTAGTTTAGCCAGTGGAATTTATCTATACCGATTAGAAGCAAATGGAGTTGTTCAGACTAAAAGACTTACATTGATAAAATGAGAAAGTTTCTCTTCACCATATCATTTGTATTTTTGAGCTTTCCAATGATGGGGCAAGGGATCAACCCTAATTACTTCCACGATCTAAGTGGTTTTGAGGATTCCACAGGAACAACTCAATTGTTTTACAGATTGTATGAGCCTAAAACTGCAATCTGTACATATCAGGATGACAACGGAGATTACATAAACTATGAAGAAAGTTGGTATAATAATCACATGTATCATCTGAACATGAATAATTTTTCAGATAGCATCTTAGTTAAAGATTATTATTTCTTACAAGGATTTTGTGAGCCTAAACTCTCGTTTCTTGAGGACATTGATTTCGTAAACAGAAATCCGGCTGAGTTTTATCAGTTCAATAAGGAAAATTTTGGTTCGGTTGAAGGAACAATACTCTTAGTAAACCCTGATAAGCAACGTTTAGTGTTAAACTCTTTTCTGGATTTTGGTGCTGCACTGGACTTTGATGATTCTACAAGTACACTTTATTTCAATTTTCTGGATTGGAAGGGTAATGGAGAAGTTACTCATAAACTTTTGAAAGAAGATTCTGTTTGGGCAAAAGATCAATATACCGAGGATGATTTCAATTCGGATGCTATTCCATTCTCATTCGTTGGCTTTAATTCTTTTAAGAAATCCTTTATTATTGCAAATGCTGATAGTTTGTTCTACTATTTTGAAGGAAATAAAGAACTGATCTATACATCCGGAAATGGTTATTTGAACTCATTTGGAGACTATTTAATTGATGCAGATTCCACTTCTACTTATTTGATGACTGATAACCGGACCTATAGTTCAAAGTCTGACATTTTTTTAGCACAGAGAAACGGAACTTCCTGGTCATTCAAAGAGCTCTTGCCGCAATCTAATTCCAAAAGCATTTCCATATCTCCCCTTCAATCCGGACAACTATACCTTTCAGATACCACAAAAGTTTTCTTCTCGGAAAATTACGGTGATACCTTGCAGGAAATTCTGGAATTTGAAGAAGAAGTAACCGGTCTCTACAAAAAACCAAACTCAGATATTTTGTATGTGTTGACACGAACTGATCTGTACAAGGTCGAAAACGGTCAACCAACTTCCATCAAACAAGTTCCGGTGAGTAACGAAGAAACTCCTGAAATACCGAATACTGTTTCTTTAAAACAAAACTATCCCAATCCCTTTAATCCAACTACCACTATTGAATTTGAATTGGATAAATCTACCTTTACTAAACTAACCGTATATGATGTACTGGGAAGAAAAGTTCAGGAATTAGTGAATGAAATCCGCCCTGCGGGAACTAATATTATCAAGTTCAATGCTACAAACTTGGCCAGCGGAGTGTATCTGTACAGATTAGAAGCTGATGGGGTGGTTCAAACTAAAAGATTAATGCTTATAAAGTAGTCTAACCCTATTGACTTAATTTTGGTTGTTGGATATTGGGTTTTGGAAATTGATATATCTGCTGCGTAATACAGTGAATACTCCCCTGTCCCCAAACCAGATCTGCACATTCAATACCGACAATTTCTCTGTCAGGAAAATACTTTTCAAACAGGCCCAACGCTTGCTGGTCATACCGTTCATCATAAAGCGGAACTAACACACATCCGTTTGCCACATAAAAATTAGCATAGCTTGCCGGTACAAATTCTGAGCCATCTACCGTGGTTCCTTCAATTTTGGTTTTGGGGAGAGGTAATGTTTCAATATTCAATTTGCCGCCACTCTTTAATGCAGCAGATTGAATAATCTCCAGATTTTCCTGAAGAGCTTTAAAATTAATATCATTTTCATCTTCACAAACCATCGTTAACACAGTTTCCTCATTCAGAAATCGAGTAAGATCGTCAATGTGTCCATCGGTATCATCTCCTGCCAGTCCTGATTTAAGCCAGATAATATTTTCAACTCCTAAATAAGTCTTCAGGTTTTGTTCAATTTCACCTTTACTCATTTCAGGATTTCTATTCGGATTCAGAAGTACAGACTCTGTAGTCAACAAATCCCCTACACCGTTTACATCAATAGAACCTCCCTCTAAAACCATATTTGTGGATATGCTTTTAATCCCAAAAATCTCTGAAATGAACTTTGGAATATTATTGTCAGAATCCCATGGCGGATATTTCTCTCCCCATGCATTGTATTCCCAATCTGTAATAATAAACTTATCCTTTGATCTCACTAAGATCGGTCCGCAATCTCTTGCCCAAACATCATTTATTGGAAACACTTTAATAAGAACTTTTTTAGCATCAATTCCTTCAACTTTAAAAAGCTTTAAAACCCTGCTTAGCACTTCGTTATTTTCAACTAAAAGTAGAATTTGTTCAAACTCAGAAAGGCTTTTTATAATATTCAGATATACACTTTCAACTCTTTGTAGTCTCTCGTTAGGCCAAGTCTCTTTATTTGATGGCCAATGAAGCTGAGTAGCAGAATGTTTCTCCCATTCCGCGGGCATTAAAAGATTATTCGAATTCAGTTCGATATTCATGATACTTTGTTTACTATTCGATACTGAAAATCAGTCAATCAACCTTTTCATAAGTCCATCATAAACATCAATTCTGCGATCTCTGAAGAACGGCCATTCTCTTCGCTGACTTTCTATGGAGTTAAGATCGATCTCAGCAATAACGATCTCTTCTTTTTCTCCTCCTTGTTTAATGATTTCTCCAAATGGACCTGCGACAAAAGAGTTGCCCCAGAACTTGTTTCCCTTTTCTTTTCCAACTCGGTTTGTAACCGCTACAAAACAACCGTTTGCAATAGCATGACTTCTCTGAATAGTTATCCAAGCATCCATAAATATTTTTTTCTGCTTTCGGGTTTCTTTCTTCAGCATTCCAATAGCTGTTGGATAAAAAATGATTTCAGCACCTTTCAGAGCTGTGATTCGAGCGGCTTCGGGATACCACTGATCCCAACATATCATTGCTCCGATCCTTCCGAAAGCTGTGTCAAAAACCTGAAATCCAGTTTCTTTGTCGCCCGGAGTGAAATAATATTTCTCGTGAAATCCGGGGTCGTCCGGAATATGAATCTTCCGATAGTTCCCTAAAACGCTGCCATCTGCATCAATTACTACCAGTGAGTTATGATAAATTCCCTGAGTCCTTTTCTCAAAAAATGGGGCTATAAGCACAACACCTAATTCTATAGATAAATCACTAAGCTCCTGAACCAGCTTTCCGTCAATTGGTTCTGCCCAATCAAAGTTTTCTTCTTCATGCTGATTGCAGAAATAAACAGTATTAAAAAGCTCCTGCAGACAAATAATATTAGCGCCTTCTTCAGCAGCAGATCTTATCAATACTTTAGCTCTTTCTACATTTTGCGATGGGTCTATTTCACAATAAGTTTGTACCAAACCCAGCTTTATTACTCGTTTTTCATTTTCCATACCTAAAGTTACAAATTATCCGCTTTTTAAGGATTTTATTTTTCATTCAATCTTTAAAACCACTATGAATATTTAGGTAATTAATCATCCTTCCCTTAATTAAAAAAGCGCTTCCATAAACTTTCTTTAATGCCTAAGAAATTAAGGTTTAAATGGTTTTTTACTTAAAATTAGATAAGTAAATCCTTAACTTTAAGGCTTCACTTTAAACTTCATTATTAAAAATGACACCTAACTACGACAAGCACCCTAAAAGCAAGATCGGATTAGACTATTTAGGTCTGGAGAGCAATAAAAATGTACACTGGAACTTATCTCCGGCAGAATTGTATGAAAGAGCTATTGCACGAGGAGAAGCTTTTCTTACTAAAGACCATGCACTGGTAGTACACACCGGGAAATTTACCGGCCGCTCGCCTAAAGACAAATTTATTGTTGACCAACCTTCCATTCATGATGACATAGATTGGGGTGATATCAATCAACCAATTTCTGAAGAAGTATTTGATAAATTATTCAAGAAGGCTCAGGGTTATCTTTCTGACAAAGAACTTTTTGTTAAAGATTTATACTGTGGTGCTGACAAAGAAACTCAGTTACAAGTAAGAGTAGTTAGTGAAGTTGCTTATCACGGGTTATTTGCACACAACATGTTTCGTCGCCCAACTAACGATGAACTTGCAAATCATGAGCCTGAGTTTACAGTTATGGCAGCACCATTTCTGGAAGCAGACCCGGCTGAAGACGGAACAAAATCCAGCACATTCATAATCTGTAATTTTGAGAAAAAGATCATCCTAATAGGAGGAACCTTATACTCCGGTGAAGTTAAAAAAGGGATTTTCGGTGTAATGAATTACCTGCTTCCTAAAAAAGGAATTATGGCAATGCACTGTTCAGCAAACCATGATGAAAACGGTAAGACCGCTGTATTCTTTGGACTATCCGGAACCGGTAAAACCACTCTTTCTGCTGATCCGGAAAAAACTCTTATTGGTGATGATGAGCATGGCTGGAGCGATGATGGTGTTTTCAATTTCGAAGGTGGTTGTTATGCAAAAACGATCAATCTTTCTGAAGAAGGCGAGCCGATGATCTACGCAACCACCAAAATGCCGGGTACTATTTTAGAGAACGTTATTCTGGATGATAACCGCGAACCGGATTTCGATGATGTAAGTCTTACTCAAAATACCAGATGTTCTTACCCCATCGATTTTATTCCTAACGCAAGCGAAACCGGTACAGGTGGACATCCGGAAAATATTATTTTCTTAACAGCTGATGCTTTCGGAGTGCTTCCTCCAATTTCTAAATTAACTCCGGAACAAGCTATGTATCACTTTATTAGTGGTTACACAGCCAAAGTTGCCGGAACAGAACGTGGCGTTACCGAACCCCAAGCTACTTTTTCAGCTTGCTTTGGTTCTCCGTTTATGCCTTTGCATCCAACTGAATATGCTGAGTTACTTGCTGAAAAGATCAGAAAGCATGACTCTCAGGTTTGGTTGGTAAACACAGGCTGGACCGGTGGTGCTTACGGTGAAGGCTCCAGAATGAAGCTTTCCCATACCCGCAGAATGTTAAGCGAGGCCATAGCAGGCAATCTTGAAAATGCAGTATATACAAAGGATCCGATTTTTGGGGTTGAAGTTCCAACCGCAGTGGACGGAGTTCCTTCTGAAGTTCTGATACCAAGAAATACATGGGAAAGTGCTGACGAATATGACATCAAAGCGAAAAAGCTTGCCAAAATGTTTGTAGACAACTTTAAGAAGTTTGAGTCTGAAGCCAGTGATGCATTATTGGCAGCAGCTCCAAAAGGAGACTAAGTTTATTTAATTTCAGTCTGAAGTCTTCAAAGCCCATTCTATTCAGGATGGGCTTTTTTTATTTTAATAAACAATTACGTACTTTTTCATAAAAATCATACGTATGAAAACAAAACTTACATTAAGTCTCGATGAAGATGTTATAGAACAAGCGAAAGCTTATGCAAAGGATCAGGAAACCTCGGTTTCTAGTCTCGTTGAGAATTATCTGAAGGCAATTACGTCTTCAAAAAAAGAAGAAAATGAAATATTGCAAGTTTCTGAAAAATCTACCAGTTACAAATCAGAAAACACTCCTTTAGTAAAAAAAATGCGTGGATTGATGGGAAGCCACGAACTTACTGGTAATGAAAGGTTAGAATTCTTGTTAAAAAAATACGGATGAAAAAACTATTTATAGACTCCGATATCTTTCTCGACGTACTACTTGATAGAAAAGAATTCGTAAATCAGTCTTCTAAGATATTTGACTTATCTACAAGAAATAGTTTCAAACTTTTCACTTCCTCCATTTGCATATCTAACACGTATTATATTTGCAGCAATTTAGTTGGAAAAGAAGCTGCTAGAAAAAACCTCAACTTCATAAAGCCACTGTTCGAAATCTGTCCCAGTTCAAATCTTGCAATTGAACAAGCTTTAAATTCTGAATTTGCTGACTTGGAAGATGCATTTCAATATTTTACTGCGATAGAAAACTCCATAGACGTTATAATCACGAGAAACATCAAAGACTTTAAACTATCTGAAATACCTGTGCTTAATCCGACTCAGTATTTAGCAACTTTGATCTAGTCCTCTACCAACTCATTCAGTTTATCAAGATTATCCTGAACACGGAGTGCATCAATGGCTTCGTGAAGATCACCTTTCATGATATTATCTAAATTGTACAGCGTCAGATTAATTCGATGATCGGTAAACCGACCTTGTGGAAAATTATAGGTCCTGATCTTAGCAGAACGATCACCTGTTGAAACCTGGCTTTTTCTTTCGGCCGCTCTCTCCTTTTCTTTCTTTTCCAGTTCAATATCGTACATTTTAGAGCGAAGCATCGTCATTGCTTTCTCTTTATTCTGATGCTGAGATCGCTCTTCCTGACATTCAACCACAATTCCTGTTGGCTCGTGAGTGATCCGAATTGCCGAATCTGTTTTGTTTACATGCTGCCCACCGGCTCCACTTGCACGGAAAGTATCAATTCTCAAATCAGCTGTATTGATATCTACATCTACATCTTCAACTTCCGGAAGAACCGCTACCGTTGCAGCTGATGTGTGCACTCTTCCCTGACTTTCGGTTGCAGGAACTCTTTGCACTCGGTGTACTCCGGATTCATATTTCATCTTCCCGAATACTTCATTTCCTTCCAGTGAAAATACAATTTCTTTGTAGCCGCCTTTATCAGATTCTGTAATACTCAATAAACTCATTTTCCAATTTTGAGAATCAGCATAGCGTCGGTACATATCAAACAGATCTCCGGCAAAAATAGCCGCTTCATCTCCGCCTGTACCGGCTCTGACTTCAATAATTGCATTTTTCGAATCTTCAGGATCTTTAGGAACCAGCTTCATCTTAATGTCATCTTCAAGCTTGGCTAGTTGCTCCTTGATCTCTTTGTTTTCTTCCTTAGCCATTTCGGTGATCTCAGCATCCTCATCCATTTCGATGAGTTCTTTGTTGCCTTCCTGTCGATCATGCAGATCTTTCCAACTATCGTAATCTTGTACCAATTCTTCAAGATCGCTTCTCTCTTTTGTAAGCTCAGTATACTTATCAGGATCATCAAAAACCGAAGGATCGCTCATTGCTGCGTTCACTTCTTCAAACCTTGATTTTATCTGCTTTAATTTTTCTTCTATATCCATGTACTATCTTTCGGCTACTTTTATTTTAAGGTAAAGAATATAGAAGTTAGAATGTAGAATTAAGAATTTCGATAATCAGTTAAAACTATTCCTAATTCTTAATTCTTAATTCGTATTTTTAAAAGAAAAATCTATGTCCCGAACTTCACTCCCTGCAAATTTGAAACTCGGTTTTTTAGGTGCCGGACAACTTGCCAGAATGAGCGCTCTTGAAGCTTTTAAATTAGGAATTCAAGTTTCTGTTTTCTCCGATAGAGCTGAAAATGAACCTGTTCAGTTTATGACCCCTTTCTCAACTTCAGGCTCTTTTGATTCTGTGAACGATATGGTTGAATTTGCTAAAGGTTGTGATGTTATCACTTTAGAAAATGAGTTCATCAGTTCCGAAATTCTTCAGGAAGTTCAGGATAAAAGCGGTACTCCGATCTTTCCATCCCCAAAAAGTTTTTCACTAATCGAAAATAAACTGATCGAAAAGCAAACCTTTGAAAATGCCGGGATTCCTGTGACTCCTTATAAACTGGTTAGCTCAGAAACTGATCTGAAAGAATTCGGAAATATACATGGCTGGCCTTATTTACTAAAATCGTCAAAAGGCGGTTACGATGGCTATGGAAATGAAACCGTACGGGATCTCGAATCTGCAAAAGAATCGTTTGAAAAGCTCGGTGGAAACAAAGGTCGTGATATTTTAGCTGAAGCATTTGTACCGTTTACTAAAGAAATTGCCGTTCAGGTTGCTCGCAACGAAACAGGAACAGTGGTTTATCCTTGTTGTGAAACCGTTCAGGAAAATCACATTTGTGTAGCTGTACTTTCTCCCGCTCCGATTGAGGAACAGTATCAGAAAAAAGCTCAGAAACTTGCTGTAAAAGCAGTCGAAGCCATTGACGGAAAAGGAATCTATGCATTCGAGTTTTTTCTGACAGAAGATGGAAATATTCTTTTAAATGAATCTGCTCCAAGACCACACAACTCCGGACATTATACTATTGAGGGATGCATTGCTTCCCAATTTGAAAATCATGTCCGTGCCGTGCTTGGACTTCCGCTTGGCTCTACAAAAATGAACGCTCCTGCTGTTGCGATGATCAATTTACTGGGAACACATAATCGCCCCGCTGAAGCTGATAACATCTTAAATAGTCTAGACATCGAAAACGGACATCTCCATGTTTATGGAAAAGTGCAAAGTAAAGTCGGAAGAAAGATGGCGCATTATACTTTGCTTGGTGATGATTTAAAAGCTGTTTATGATAAAGCTAAAGAAGCCACTTCGAATATAGAAATATAAAATTCCAACTTATGAATTCTGAATTCTGAATTCTGAACACTATCTTACAATAAAACGAAAATAAGCATACCAAAAATGATCAATCCAATCATCGGCGTAGTAATGGGCAGCGACAGCGACTGGTCTACTATGAAACAGGCAACAGATATTCTTGATGAATTTGGTGTCAGTTACGAAAAAAAAGTAGTTTCTGCTCATCGCACTCCAAATGACATGGCAGATTATGGAGAAACAGCTCGTGAACGTGGTCTACAGATCATAATAGCCGGAGCGGGAGGAGCTGCTCACCTTCCCGGAATGTTGGCAAGTCATACAACTTTACCTGTAATCGGAGTTCCTATTCAAACTTCGGCATTGGGTGGGTTGGATAGTCTTTATTCTATTGTTCAAATGCCGAACGGAATCCCTGTTGCTACAGTAGCAATCGGTAAAGCGCAAAATGCAGGTTTACTGGCTTTAAGGATGTTAAGTATAAACAATTCCGGTATTGCTGATAAACTGGCTGATTACCATGCCAATCTCGCTGATGAGAGTAGAGAAAAGACTAAGAATCTTACATAATTGATTTTTTAGTAGCATTTTAGATCTACTTTTTTATATTTAAAGTATTAATAAATAATGCTTTAATAGTTGAAACTGTCGCTAAAAATCATTCCTTTTCTCCTTATCATCATTCTCGGGATGTCTGATTGTGATTTTGACTTTGATCTTGATTGTTTAGAAACAAAACAGAACACCAGATATTATTTAGATATCATGATTTTGGAGGCAGCCCCTCCTTATGATCATTTTGAAATTATATCTTCATCTAAAATAAACAAACTAAAAAAATTTCCCGGTTTACATAAAAATATAGAGGTGTATCGTTCTACTCAGTTGACTTCAGATCAAAGCACACTCATTTCAGAAAATGGATTTGATATCAGCTTGATAAACCTATCCCCAAATAATAGAGGAGTAGCTCCCTTTACCGAATCAGATATTATAACTTTGTCAGAACGTAGTTTGATTGCTCTAAATTTCTTCGATTATCGCACTTCTGATAAACATATATTGAAAAGAAGCAATGAATTACTTGAAGGACAAAGTACATACTATAAAATCAAGATAAGTTCGTTAGCCCTGCTTAACCCAGAGACTCTGAATCAAACTGTTGTTATGGATTTCATTAGTGAAATAGATGATTCTATATTTATAGAAAAGCAAATAGAAAGAATTTGGCATGATCCAATTAATGAATCAATTATTATTGGTTTAAGAGAAGAAAAATACTTTTTAGAATTTCAAGAACAAGCTCCTGATGATTGGAAACAAGGCATGAATCAACTTTCAATTCTCAGACTAAACATACAAAATCAAATTGATACTTTAGTAAAGTATAATCCCTCATTTCATAATGATAATTCTTACCTGAGATCTATTCAAACAACAAATGATTACCTTTTAGTATCGAAAGACTCTATCTATATTTATAATTTAGATGGAGAACTTATGACGATAGAAGCGGGTAGGTACCCAAAAGCTTATTCTAACATCAACAGCTTCACTTATTTCAGCGGTAACTATTACTACAATATTGAAACACAAAATATTATAGACTTATCCTTATATGTGAATAATATCACATCCTCCAATCCCTATGATGACATTATTTTGATTACTGAGAGTAATACGCGGCTGCATATATTTTCAATTTCTGATAAAGAAGTTACTCAAACTATTACATTAGATGATTTACCTGCTGTACAGGAAAGCAGAAGTAAAATAAATTCTGTTGGAATGTATCATCCGATTTTAACTTCTGACAATTCAATAAGACTTATCTATATAGATAGCTACTACAACGACGATCCAAATGATGATTGTGAAATATAAAATGAAGATTTTTTCGAAATCAACTCATCCACAAAAATAATTGGCGATACGATAATTTAAGCGTACTTTAAGCACGGATTGGTTCTGATATCTCGACTACGGTATTGAACTACTTGGGTTTAGGGTTGATCTGATCATTCCGAAATTTAGTTTTAACAAGATATATATACACATGAACATTTATGTAGGAAACCTTAGTTACGGAGTTTCTGAAGACAATTTACGGGAAGTATTTGAGGCTTATGGAGAAGTAAGCTCTTGCAAAGTAATCACAGACAAATATTCCGGCCGTTCAAAGGGCTTTGGGTTTGTTGAGATGGATAATGATTCAGAAGCACAAGCAGCTATTGATCAATTAGACGGTGCGGAAATCGACGGACGTGCAGTTCGTGTAAACGAGGCTCGCCCAAGAGAAGACAAAAAATAATAAGCTTTTTCTCTTTAAAATGACTTTAACCCGATCTGGAAATAGATCGGGTTTTTTTATGCCTGATTTTTGGTAACATTTTTTCTTTGATTCAGTATCACTCAACCATAATAAAAACTTAAATCAACGGAGCAGAATCATGATCATGTCAACAACAAATAACCTGGACGGAAGAGAAGTAAAGAAATACCTGGGAGTGGTAACCGGAGAAGCTATCTTGGGAGCTAATATCTTTAAAGATTTCTTTGCCGGAATCAGAGACATTGTTGGCGGGCGGTCAGCTGCGTACGAGCGTGAACTTCAGGAAGCCAGAAGATTAGCATTCGGAGAAATGGAAGATAAAGCCTCCAGAGTTGGCGCAACTGCAATTATCGGTATTGATATTGACTACGAAACAATTGGAGCAAACGGAAGCATGCTGATGGTGTCAGTAAGCGGAACAGCCGTTTTAGCAGAATAGGAATTAAACCACAGAGAACACTGAGTTTGACATTCTCTGTGACCTCTGTGGTTTATCGATTACCCGAAAACATCTTTCATTTTTGAGAAGAATCCTTTCTCCTGCTGTTTCATATTTACGGCATCAAAGTTCTCTGATTCTCTGAAGCTTTCCATCGCTTTTCGTTGATCCGAAGTAAGTTCACTAGGCATATATACATTTACCCGGAGCAATTGATCACCGGTTCCTGAATTATTGAGACCAACTATTCCTTTGCCTCTCATACGCAAAAGTTTACCGGGCTGGGTTCCTTCTTCAATCTTAAGCTTGGCTTTTCCTTTAAGCGTAGGAACCTGAACTTCTGTTCCCAGTACAGCATCAGGAATACTTAAATTTAAATTGTAATAAATGTTATTTCCATCACGCTCAAATACATCATGTTCTTTTTCTTCAATCAAAACAATAAGATCTCCGGCAGGTCCACCTCTCCTTCCGGCATTTCCCTGACCACGAAGCGTAATATAATTTCCGTTTGAAACACCTGAAGGAATATTGATCTTAACGGTTTCTTCTCCTTTGATTCTTCCTTCTCCTGCACATTTAGAACATTTATTCTTAATGATTCTTCCATCACCACTACAAGTCGGACATGGTTGTACATTTACCATTTGTCCAAGCATTGTTCGTGTTACCTGACGAACTTCTCCCATTCCATTACAAGTTCCGCAGGTTTCAAAGTCTGAATCAGTCTCAGCACCGGTACCGGTACATTTATCACATACCAGTTGCTTCTTGATCTTTAACTTCTTTTCTGTTCCAAAAGCGACTTCGTTTAGCTCAAGCGGCATTCTGATCTTCATATCAGAGCCCGGAGTTCCCGGCTGACGTCTTCCACCTCTTCCTCTGGATTGGCCACCAAAACTTTGTTCTCCGAAAAATCCGCTACCGAAAATATCACCGAAGCGGCTGAAAATATCTTCGAAGCCCATTCCATCAAAATCGACACCTCCGCCACCAAAACCACCTTGGTTACCATTTACTCCGGCATGTCCGTATTGGTCGTAACGAGCTCTCTTTTGTGGATCTCTGAGTACATCATATGCTTCTGAGGCTTCTTTAAACTTCTTTTCAGCATCTGCATCACCCTTATTTCTATCCGGATGATATTTCATAGCTTTTTTGCGATAAGCTTTCTTAAGCTCCGCTTCTGATGCGCCTTTTTCTACTTCTAATATTTCGTAATAATCTCTATTGGTCATTTCTTATTGGCTCACAATTACTTTTGCATGCTTAATTACTTTTTCTCCCATTCTATAGCCTCTTTCCAAAACTTGAAGTACAGTATCGCTTGGCGTTTTTTCATCCGGTGCAGGTTGACGTAAAAGTGCATCATGAAGATTCACATCAAATGGCACATCAGTATCGTCGATTTTTTCAATTCCGTGTTTTGCTAAAATTTCTGCAAACTTATTGGATACCATTTCAACACCTGCCAAAAAATTCTCGTCAACAGCAGAGTCTTTGCTGGCATCCAGAGTTCTTAACAGATCATCATTAAGAGGTAAAAAGTCTTGCATTGCTTCTGCTTTAACTTGCTCTCGTAACTGAAAACGTTCTTTGTGGACTCTTTTTCTAACATTTTCAAGCTCAGCGGCTTTGCGAAGCATGGAATCTTTTGCAACAGCCAATTCTGCTTCCAGTTCTTCTATTCGAAGTTCTTGCTCATCCTTCACTTCTTCTGAAACCTCATGAGATTCATTTTCACTGCCTTCTACTTGTTCTTCTTCAGTTATTTCGTTCTCAGAATTCTCTAAAATTTCTTCCTGATCTTTCTTACTCATTGATGTAATTAATGGATGTTTTTGTTTTCAAATATAATAGCAAATATAATGCCACTAAGGTTTAATTCTTTTTATTTGTCAATCTTTCGCAGATTTGTGGACACAAAAAAACCCATCAGCTTAAAGCCGATGGGTTAAAATTTGACTTATAATAAATCTATTGTGCAATAATTACGCTAGGATAACTAAGCACATTAGCTCTTGGCAATGTAGCACCAAAACTTGCCTCAATAGTCTTAATAATTTCGTTAACAACCAAAGCATTTCCTCTTGGGTTTGGATGTACAGCATCGGTAGAAAATATACCATCAGGACTAAAATCCGGAAGTAGGGTAAATCCATCCACAGTTAATCCAAATTCTCCATCCGCTGCTACCGGATCTCTGGCATCTTCGGATAGTGCTAATTGAGTTGCAGTAGCTACGTCTAAACCAAATAAGTCAGCAAGAGTTGGGTGAAGATCAACCAAAGTTACAACTTCAGAGCCCACACTATTGTTAGTTGCTGCTATAACTCCATCAATTACGGCATTAAATGTAGCTCTGGCAGTAACAATATTTACCTGTTCTTCTCCGGTAAGATAAAATTTATCTCCTGACAAGCTACCGTCAGCATTAAAACCGAGAGGGATTACTACTCCGATTGGTTTAGTAGGATCATCCTGAAACGGAGTGTTAAGAACAGCACCTGCAGTTAACAATACTAACTCACTTGAAACTAGTGGCCTTGATTGCTCATAAGGAACCAAAGCTGCTCTTTGTTGAGCGTCAATTTGACCTAAAGTTTGGAGCATATTAAAACAATTTTCCAAGTCATCTAATTCTTCATCAATAACAAGAATCGGATTATTACCGGCACTATAACTAACAAGTCGTCTGTCAATATCACTTTGTTCAACACCGAAGTTAGAGCAAGCTTGAATTGCTCCATTAACTGATTGTAAACCTGCGTTCAATTGATCAGCAAGAGTTTGATCAACTGCTATTACATCCCATTGAACTGCCTGGAAAAACGGCAAAATTACAACCGGAGGTATATTCATAACTACTCCCTGTGAGCCAGTTTGAACCATCGCTCCTAAAGCATTACCAAAATCAGTTTGGAAATCACCTTGGCTTGTAATTAATGCCTCACTGATTCCTCCACTTAATGCGTATTGTAATACGTCGTTATTTCCAATCCAAAGACTGAAAAATGAGGGATTGGCTGCAGTAGCATCTGCAATGATTGTAGATGAACCGGGATTTGACGCAAACCGAGAGTAATATAATCCTAATGCTGCATTATTCTGTATATCAGCATTGAACAGATCAGCCACTCTGATTCCCGGTACCCCGAAATTATTGAGCTCTGCCTTATTACCATTAAAAGCAGGAATCGGAAATTCGCCTTGAGTAGGAGTTGGTCCCGGAATACTAACATCCAATTCTGTTCTGCCAAGGATGACCCCATTTCCAACATCGGAAAGCGCAGAGTTAAATCCGTTAGCTGAATTTACATTTGGCTGATTTGCTTCCGCTCCTCCGGCTAGTGTGAATTGAGCAGAAAGTATTGCCGGAATAGAATTATTCTGCCCCCCCGTATATAATGCGCCGTCCATAAAACCGGCAGTAAGCGAATTTCCTACTGCTACATAATTCGAAAAATCTGCACTTCCCGAAGTATATTCGGCTGGTGTTGGAAGAGGATTTTCCTCCAACTGGTCATCTATTAATGAGTCTTCAATCCCATCACAAGAATATGTGACAATTCCTGCAACAAGAAGTAATAGGAATAATTTATAAAATTTGTTCATTGTTTTGTCCTTTTCTTAGTTCAAGAATTGATCGAAAGTTAGAGAGAAATAGTAGATAGCTCCCAGAGTAGGATTACCGAAAGATGTTTCGTATCTCTCGTTCATGATATTGCTACCACCAATTTTTAAAATAGTGTTGTATGATGGAAGCTTATAGCTTATCTGAGCGTCAAGCGTACCATAAGCCGGAACAACTCCGTCACCAAAAGAAGAATCCCAGAAATAAGCATCCTGCCATCTGTACACTAAATTAAAACCTGCATTCTCAATAAAGTTTCTGTTTTCAATGCGTACGTTATACCTCCACTTTGGAGTATTATAACTGGATCTGAAACCCTGAGCTTTTAGATCATCTTCACTAATTAGCTCATTATACGCCACGTTACCTCCAATTTTATAACCTCCGTCAAGAGAGTAGTCCATACTGACTCCAAATCCTTGAGATTCTACTGTACCGTCTGCGTTTATATCAAAGCCAAATTCCTGAGTTACAACTCCACCCTGAATAATGTCGTCTTTTCCTTCATCGCTGGTTGAGTCAAATGTACCCGGATCTTCTGTAAGACCGTTAGGTACACCTTGTACAAATTGAATCTCTGCGATAAAATCAGTGTACTGGCTGTAATAGTAATATGCATCAACTAATAAGCGATCTGTTACAAAGCCTTTATAACCTACTTCATAGGTACTGATCTTCTCAGTTTTAAAGTCTTCGAATTCAACCGGAGAGCCTAAAAGAGCTCTGGCTGCTGCATCATCACCACTAGCATTAAACTCTGCCTGTGCTGCTGCCACATTTTGAGCGCTGTAAACTTTGTTAGTCTCAAAACGGTATCGATCAACCAAATCCTGGTTACTACCAATTAACAATCTGGTAACAACATCAAGTTTTATGAATTGATCCTGAGTTGTGGGCATTCTAAATCCATTTTGATAAGAAGCTCTGAAATTATGGCGATCTGCAAGAGTATAAAGAGCGGAAACTCTTGGAGAAAGCTGACCATCGAAGTATTCATTCTTATCATATCTTACCGAAGCTGATAAATTAAGATCATCTTCCAGGAAATTTTTAGAACCCTGAAGGTATGCCCCCCACTCGTTTATTGAATATTCATCGTTATTGTCATCTAGTGCAAACAATGTACCTTCTGAATTAAGAGCATAAATACGATAGTTTACACCGCCTATCAACTCTACTGTAGACGGGTCTATCAAATTTGAAAAATTGTATAATCCTTCAAAGTGATACATATCAGACTTATCCAGAAACCTGGCACCTCCTTGTGAAATCGGAGTAGACCGGAGATCAGCTTCCATATCTTTGAAATTCTGTGTACCCGGTAAAAAGTCTTGCTGATTTTGCAATGCGGCTGCCTGAGCCTGAGTATGGGCTTGTTCTACTGAAGCACCTTGAGTTCTTGCTCCTAAAAAGGTTTGGAAATACGGGGTCAGATAGGCAGTCTGATTTATTCTGGTAGCAACTGTATTTGCAGCGTAAGAATCGCCGGCATCTTCCTGAGTAGTATAGGCTCTTAGGAAAAAATTAGGGTTTCTAAGTTCTAATTTAGCTGTCCAGATATTGAAATCATCCAGTACAAAACGATCATTAGCTGTATATACTGTACTACCAAAACCGGTATTGTACTGACCCAAAATCTCGTAATTATCGGTTATCCTATAATGGAGAGCTGCTCCTAATTTCAAACTTTCAGTGGTATTATCTACGAACGAGTTTTCTTCAAAACCAAATGCAGAAAAAGCACCTTCTCTTCCGTCAGGTATCAATGATCGAAGAGCAGCAACCTGAGCTCCATCAGCTCCACCACCTGCAATGGTTGCATCCGCAATAGCTCCTAATGTAAATACATCATCTCCATAAACATTCACTCCGTTATAAATACGTGCATTTCCTCTTTCAGTAACTCCTCTCTCTACAACTCCTCCTGTCAAAAAGCTTTGATCTCTGGTATCCTGAGCTACAAAATCCTGAGCTTTCAGATAAGAAGCGGTAAACTTGAATGCGAATTTATCATTGAATGCATCGGCATATCTCAGATCATAAGATTGGTACACCTGAGGGCCGTCTTCAACATTACTATCCAGATGGTTTACTCCCAATTTTGTATTAAAAGAAAGTCCTTTATACTCAAATGGGCTCTTACTATTCATAAGCAGAATACCATTCAAAGCATTAGGACCATACAATGCAGAAGCTGCACCCGGAATTAATTCTGCACTTTCCAGATCTAATTCTGAAATACCAACAATATTACCAACTGCAAAGTTAAGTCCTGGTGCCTGATTATCAATTCCATCAATTAATTGTACAAATCTTGTATTTCCGTTTGAACCAAACCCACGAGTGTTTATAGACTTGAAAGTTAAACTCTGAGTACTGAAATCAACCCCTTTCAGGTTTGCAATAGCATCATAAAAGCTTGGAGAAGCTGAGGTTTGGATTTCAATGACATCCATTTTCTCGATAGAAACAGGAGATTTCAAAATACTTTGTTCAACCCTTGAAGCAGAAACTACAACTTCTTCTCCTAAAAACGTCTGCTCTTGCATTATGATCTCTAATCCACTGGTATTGGCATTGGTAATGTCAACTTCTTCAGTCTGGAAACCCACAATTGAAAAAACCAGAATAAGCGGCGGGTCTTGTTTAATGGAAAGTGAGAACATTCCGTTTCCATCTGTGGTAGTTCCTATCAATTTATCTTTTACGCGGATATTTACACCCGCAAGTGGCTCTCCGTCAACATCCAGTACCTGTCCTGATACTTCTGTAACTGCTTCCCCTGGCAATAAAATATTATTAGCCGTAGAAACAAACGAAAATACGAGAACCATGCTTAACCCAAGCATACATCGTATCAATTTATTCATAGTTCTAATCCTGATTTATTAATGTTGTAGTTTTTAAAACTTTTTAGCGTCATCGATGATTTAATTAAATGACACACTCTAGCAAAGAAACGTCGGTTTGTCGGATAATGCAAGCGCTTTCATAAATAAAAAAAACAAAAGTAAGCTATACTTTTATCCATGATTTAATTCATTTTAAATGATTATTATCTGCCTAAATAATTAAAAAAATCTCATGTTTAAAAAAGCTCGTTTATCTTTCTGTTTTCTATTTTGTTTCCTGACACTTTCATGTGCTCAGAATAAGGGTATTTCTTACCTGGCATTAGGAGACTCTTATACGATCGGAGAAGCAGTTTCAGAAGACCAGCGCTGGCCGGTACTACTCACACAAAAACTTAACGAAAGCGGGCTCAGTGTCAGCGACCCTTTAATTATCGCCAAAACCGGCTGGACTACCAATGAGTTGCAAGAAGCAATTGCGGAGAAAAACCCGGAAACCGATTATGACCTTGTTTCATTGCTTATTGGTGTAAATAATCAATACCGTGGCTATCCGATTGATCAATACAAAAAGGAATTTAAAGAGTTATTGCTTCAGGCTGTTAAATTCGCTGATGGAGATACCACCAAAGTATTTGTAGTTTCAATACCTAATTATGGTGTTACTCCTTTCGGTATGGAAAAAGGTGAAGAGAAAATAAGGCAAGAATTATTGGTTTATGACGCGATTGCTGATTCTATTTCAACAGAAATTGGTATTCGGTTTATAAATATCACTCCAGTTTCTGAAAAAGCAAAAGAGGACTCAACATATATAGCTTCGGATCAATTGCATCCTTCGGGAAAGCAATACAAAGAATGGGTTGATCTGATTCTTCCGGAAGTTAAATTGATGCTAAACGCTAAATGAGACGCTTATGACTTTACAACTAACAGAAATTAAGCCATGGCATAATGACTCTTTTTCAAGCCGGCTTACTTTTACTGCATCAAGAGAATACAAAATCGGATGGGTTTGTTATGGTGTATTTTATCTTTTAGCAACTCTCTCAGACGACCTTGGTTTTGGGTGGTTTGAAGGTCCGGGATTAATAATTGCAATTGCTTCATTACTTATTACAATCGTTCCCTATTCAATGACAAAGAATTTTGGGGCTGTTATTTTCGAGCACAGTGGATTCCGTTTAGAACCTAAAAGATCTGACAATCAGTTACCTTCTTCTCCTGTTAAACTATCAGAAATGACTGAAATTCAGTTTCACTATGTATATTCATTGCGTTTGGTGTCAGCCTATCACATTATTCAATGCGTGCTGAAAGATAAGCAGGGTGAGTTCTCGAACTTTGGGTTTGTTATTAAAAACAAGTCGCAGGAAAAGCAATATCTCGATTATTTAGATAGTTGGTACAGGCAAGGACTAAATATCAATGAATCAAATAGTGTTGGGCAAAAAACATTCAAGATAAATCAAGGAAAAAACTATGAAGAAATTCAAAAAATTAAACAAGAATATGGAATTAGCTGGTAGATCTTTCAAATTTGTTTTTTCGTGTTTTTGCCTAATTTTTTTAGTGAATTGTAGTGCAACTGCCCAATCTGTTGTTGAAAACTCTCAAAGGACTATTTCAATAAATATGTCAGCGACTGAATTGATTCCTGCTGACCTGATCATTTTCTCTATCAATATTAACGCCGAAGAAAAAACCCCTGAAGCAGCTTTTGAAACCCATAAAAAACGTGAAGCAGTCCTGGCTTCTTTATTAAAAGAATTTGACATCAAAGAAGAGAATATCAATTTTGAGCCGATCAGAATGAATAAGAGAACCAATTATAATAACCGACAAGAAGAAGCTACTGTTAACACTAGCCAGCAGGTTTCAGTCAGTTTCTCCGACTTTGATATCTATGAAAAGATTCAGGTAACCTTAATCGAAAATAGTTTTGATTCTTTTAACGGGAGCTTTTCTTCAACAAAGATGGGCGAAGGAAAAGAAAAGGCATTGGTTTCAGCAATTCAAAAAGCTAAAGAAAGAGCTGCCTTCATCGCTGAACAATCAGATGTGAAGTTAGGTGAGATTACTACCATCAACTATTCAGAACACCAAGTAAATTATCCGCCAATGGCTATGGAAGCAAATATGGGACGATTTAAATCTGAAGCCCCTACAATGATGGATTTTGCGCAGACTGTTTCTGTTACCGCAAATATCTCCATCAATATTGAAATTGTGGAGTAAACGACTTAATTAAAGATACTTCTCAGTCAGGTTGAATTGTATTTATGACCTCGAAAAACTTACGGGTTTTGTCAAGGTCATCATCACTATTTAATTCAGCAAACCAATATTGTTCAATTACTCCGTTTCTCATCAATAGTTGCATGGTTCCCTGACTTTTATGTTCAGCGATCACCCAGTTCGCGATGATGTTGTAATCAAGTCGGTTATTAAATCCGAATTTTTGGTTTCTGTCAAATTCGAATAAAGTATTCGGCTTAACTTTAGTGATAGGATAGCCTGCCATCATATCAAACTTCATACTTTCTCCTTCAGTTGTTCTTCTAACAAAAGATGGTAAAGCTATAGGCCGTTCAGCTTCAGGAAGAGATTTAATCGCTCTTAATCCAAGTAAGGTAGCTGCTTTATGATGCCCGTGGTTACCATCAAAAGGCAGCATCATGAATATAAAATCGTAATCTTCTTTACTCATAATATCTGCTAGTCTCTTTTCTACTGCATCAGTATCCCACTTTTCCAATGTTTCTTCTATATCCTGGGTGTAATAAAAGTCCTGTTGATCAAAAAAGAAATAGTTTCTGATTCCAACCACATCGCCACCTGCCATCAGCTCCTTTTTTCTGATTCCCGGCAAATAATCTCTTCCAACTTCTTCTTCATCCAGATCTTTATCGTATACATAGTTTCCGAGCGTAGAATATTTATATCCACCCTCACCATTGGTCATTAGTGCAAGATCTACAGTTCCATCAAGCAATTTAGTTGTTTTCCAAACAGTAGCTGAGAAAAGTGCATCGTCATCAGGGTGAGCTGTTATCAACAAAATTTTTGGCTGATAACTGAGTGTTGAGTCCTGAGCAAAAACACTTCCGGTTACAAACAGGGCTAAAAGAACCACAATTTTCTTCATAATGATGAATTTTCTGATGAATATATATTAAAGAATTGGATAAAGAACTTCCCAAACGGTTTTTGCAACAACTTTGTGACCTTGCACATTCGGATGAATCTGATCTGGTTGCATAAATTCATCTCTCCCTCCTACTTTATCCAGAATTAAAGGAATTAAAACAAGATCATTTTCTTCGGCTAGCTCTGGATATAAATTCTGAAATTCTTTGGTGTAATCAGTTCCTAAATTTGGTGGAACCTGCATTCCGGCAATAATGATTTTCATATCCGGGTTCTTAGCTTTAGCCTGATCTATAATTTGCTGTAGGTTTTCTTTCGTTGATGAAAGATCTATTCCTCTGAGGCCGTCATTGCCCCCTAATTCAAGGATCATAATGTCAATATCTCTTTGAAGTACCCAACTGATTCTTCTTAACCCACCGGCTGAAGTTTCACCACTCAATCCACCGTTGATCACTTCATAATTCAAACCCAAAGAATCTATCTTATCCTGAATGACAGCCGGGAATGCTTGCTGAGGCTGAATACCATATCCTGCCGAGATACTATCGCCAAAAAACAGGATAGACTTTTTCTGCTGACCTTCTGAATTGACACACATTAAAACAGACAAAACTATTGTAAGCACTACTGATTTCATTCTCACACTTTCAACTATTAAAAATTTCTGGTAATCCCTAAACGAACTCCAAACTGATTTCTTTCCGTTCCACTGGAAAAATCATTTCTGCTAAAAGTTAATGAACTTTGAAGTGACCATTCTTCTGAAAATGAATGGTCTAACTTAACTGCTACTATTCGGTTTAGGTATGTTTGCTGAAATGCATCGTCAACTGTAGAGTTTTCTATACTTCTACCTGCTCCAAATAATATCTCTCCATAACTTTCAGCAGCATTGTAATATTTTCTTAGTGATAACGCACCTGAAAATGAACTGTTGGAGTCATCAATTAAATAAGAAGGTCTGATCAGGAGCAGGTAACTTCCGAAATAATAATTAGCATATACGTTTGCCACGAAAGCATCTTCACCCGGTACTTTTGTGTATTGAAAACCGGCTCCGCCAACAAGCTGCTCAGTAACTGAGTGGTAAAAAGCGGAAGTAAATCTCAACTCAGGAAAGAGATTAGAATTATCAGGTGAAAAACCAAGGTTAACATATCCGTATGCTGATTCAGAAAATTCGGGATAACCGATAAAAGATAAAAAAGATCCTTTTAATCCCAGTCTGTCAGCATGCTGTAATCTGGAAATCAGTGTAAAGGATTTCAGTCTCCTCTCATAAGCTAGTCCGATTATATTCCAGTTATCAATTCTCTCTACAAATACATACTCATCTGATACGGATACAGAGTTTTTTAGCTCTTTATCTGATTGAGCTTTTAAAGAAATACCCAATAAACCTAAAATGAAAACTAAAAGAAGTTTTTTCATAAAGCCACTCCATTTATTCCAAACCAGAATAAAAATGCTATGATTATATTTATGATAACTAACCATACCCAATGGGAAACCTCTGTTATTTTTCTCCACAAGCCACTTTCCTTAAGGTCCCAACTTTGATCTCCACGTAAATAAAAAATCAAGCCTTTTAATCTCCACCAGGTATGTATCTGGCGGTAACCAAAGTTTTCAAATATCGCCAAAAAAATCAGCAATAAAGCGTCTTTTACTCTGGGGTACTGTTTGTAGGTAAACTCATCAGTAAACACCGAACTCAATGAAAGTACAGCTCCTAATAATACGGCTGCAATAAAGAACAGTAGTGCAAAAGTTGAATTCAATGTTCCTGTAATCAAAAGAAATACGATCAGTGCATAACCCAGAAACTCTACAACCGGTGATAACAATTCAAACAAGAGATAAAATGGCAGACCAATTAATCCAACTGACCCGTACTTTGGATTGAAGAGCATTTTTTTATGCTTTACCAACGTTTCAAAAAGACCTCTTTGCCATCTGTTTCGTTGACTGGAAAGAGCATTCCATGTAGAAGGGACTTCAGTCCAACATACAGGTTCAGGGAAAAACCGGATGTTATAGTCAATTTCTTCTTCTTTATGATATCTGTGAAGTTTTAGGGTAAGTTCAAAATCCTCTCCAATTGATTCGACATCATAGCCACCTACCTTCAAAACAGCTTCACGATCAAAAACACCAAAAGCTCCTGAAATTATTAATAAGCTGTTGAGCTTATCCCAACCAATCCTTCCGAATAAAAAAGACCTGATATATTCCAGAACTTGTATTTTTGGTACCAGTTTTTTGGGTAACTTTATTTCTGACATGGTATTATTTTCAAACCTACATCCATTTGATACTCTTATAATACCGCCAACTCCAATTGTCTTATCATCTTCAATAAAAGCCCTCAACATCTTCCTGAGCACATTCTGTTCTAACCACGAATCTGCATCTATTGTGCAAATCAGATCTTTATGAGCCGCATTAATAGCTGCATTTACAGCATCTGCTCTTTTTCCGTTTTCTTTATCCAGAACGATCAGATTTTCATGTATTTTTGATCTGTAGACTTTTTTAATTCTTTTTGAAGGTAACCTATCAGGAATATACAGACCTGACTCCTCCAGCTCATATTCATCCATCAACATTTCAAGAGTACGGTCAGTACTACCATCATTTGAAACAATTACTTCGAAATCACTAAAATCAACCTGCATCAGTGAGCGTACATTTTCAATAATATTTTGTTCTTCATTGTAAGCCGGCACTATAATACTAACTGATTTGTAAAGTTCTGATCTTAGTAAACCTTTACTTTCATAAGCTATTCTCTGACGGTTGAATAATTTCAGATAAAAAAAAGAAATTAGTACCAGTGTAAGATAAACACCGTTAATGAGTGCGAAATAGATTAAAACAAAATCGCTGAATGATTCTATAAAATTCGGAAAGAAATCCTTTTCTAAAAACATAATTTTTCAGTTCATCGATGTTCCTTTAAAAAGCTTAATGTAGCTTTTGATGGAATTATTTTTTTAGAAAGCTCTTCATCATGCTCAATAATAAAGCTGATCTCTTTTTTCAGGTATTCTGTAGAATTGCTATATATTTCAGTCAATTCCCTGATAGCAGTGTTTGTCTTGAACTTCACTAAAGCCTTTACAGCTGCTGTTCTGATCTTTTTATTTTTTATAGAAAACGATTTTAACACTTCTTTTTCCGCCTTCACGTAGCCCGATTTTCCCAAAGCATTGATAAGAGCTGCGATAAAACTATAATTTCTTATATCAGAATCTGATCTTAAAATAAATTTCAAAATTTCATGAAAGTATATTGAAAAATGATGCTCATCGAATGTCGATATAACCCGAACTAAAAGAGCTTTCATATCAAGAGATATTTCTTCTGTTCCCAGTAAACTCTGAAAACATTTAATTTTTGTCTGTCTTGATACTGAGTCGTTTTTCCAGTATTCCCAAAGAAGTTCAACAAACGTGTATTTACAATCCTCAGATCTTTTGCAACTGAATATCAGTGTTTTCTCATGAAGATGTTTTTTCGGAGAAGCCAATATTACCATAGCTCCAGCATGAGATAGATAATGAAGCCTGTGACTGAGTAATTTAAATACTTTATCTTCTTCATTGTCAGGTAAAGTTTGAATATTTTTCAGATAAAGTAACCCCTTAACTTTTTTTCTGTTACTAAAACTTTTAAGATAGGATAAGTAATGTTTTCTAATTTCAGGATGTTTAAGTACAGCTTTTACTTTCTCCTCGGCTTCCCCTTCAACATCTTCTAATAGGTCTTTACAAATCTCATTAATTATGGGTACATGGTCCGGATTTTTATTCAGTTTATCGAACAAGAAAATGCTTTTACTTTCCTTATGCATTGCTTCAAATACAAGCTTTGAATATTCCTTCCTAAGGCCTTTCAAAGTTCTTTTATCTTTCAAAGTTAAAAACCTGGACACCAAAATAAGCGATGCCAGATATAAGCTTATTGACGCAATAACAGCAGTAATAAAGATTAATATTAAAAAGACTTCCGGTTCAGAATAACTAATAACTACCCCTTATTGGCTATTTTATTCTCTAACTTTTTCTACTCTGAAAAGCAGTTCACTGATATTTACAGGTTTTTTGATAATATCATCAACTTTAAGCAAGTCCAATTGCTTTATATCGTCATCGTTAAGCTTTTCCGACAACACTATAACTTTAGTGCTGTTAAATTTGTTCGAATTTCTTAGTTCCTTTATAAACTCTATTCCATTAATACCTTCCATAATCATATCCATTATGATGAGGTCAGGATTCGCTTGCTCAGAGTTTAACAATTCAACCCCATTAGTAATGCGCGTTACTGAAAAACCCTTGCGTTCAGCAAGCTCAAAATCTAACAAATTCAGTAGCATCTCGTTCTGATCTATAAGAACTATACTGAAACTGCCCGACTTGTCATTTTTTGGATTTTTTATTTTTAACTTCTTCGCCAACATTACGTAATCGTATTCTAAAAATGTAGTTAACCTACTACCTTTATACAATTAAATACGAATTTGTTCCTGTTTTGGATGTTTAGTGACATTAAATTTACTTAATTGACGGAATGAATAGTATTTAACTAGTTGTTGCATTTAAAAAAATTACAGACTGTGAATCATATACTTAAACTCAATGAATTAACCCGCCAATTTAAAAGCGGTGACAAAATACTTACTGTTGTAGATAATATAACTTTCGAAATTGAGGAAGGTATCTCTTGTGCAATTGTCGGGCCCTCAGGAAGTGGAAAGACAACTCTTTTGGGATTATCTGCAGGACTTGATCAACCTACATCCGGAGAAGTAACACTGAACGGGATAAATTTAAATCCTCTTAATGAAGACCAAAGAGCAGAAGTTCGTAATCAGCATGTTGGTTTTATATTTCAAACATTCCAGTTAGTACCTACTTTAACTGCTGTTGAAAATGTGATGGTACCTCTGGAATTGAGAGGCGAAGCTTCTTCCGGGGTCCGCAAACGAGCCCTTGAACTTTTGGAGGCTGTAGGATTAGGAGATCGATCCCATCATTATCCTACTCAGCTCTCTGGCGGGGAACAACAAAGAGTTGCCGTAGCACGTGCTTTTATCAATAATCCAAAAATTCTCTTTGCGGATGAACCCACTGGAAATCTCGATTCTGAAACAGGTGAACATATAGAAAACCTGATTTTTAATCTGAACAAAAAAGAAGGAACTACTTTGGTTTTGGTTACACATGATCTTGATTTGGCTGAGAAATGTGATCGTGTAATTAAATTAAAAAGCGGAGAGATTGATTCTGATATCTTTAAACCATCCGAGGAAGCCGTAGCGTGAATAAATTATCTTGGGCCTTCAAAATGGCGTGGAGAGATTCACGCTCTAACAGAAAAAAATTATTTCTTTATCTGGCTGCAATTATTGTTGGAGTAGCGGCTCAGGTTGCAATCAGTTCTTTCAGAGAAAATCTTAATGACAGCATAAACGAACAATCTAAAGAACTGCTTGGTGCCGATCTTGAAGTAGAAAAAAACGCACCATTTCATGATGAGTTAGAAATATATCTGGATTCTCTTGGAGGAGAACGCTCTGATGCGTTGAGTTTTACCTCAATGGCTTACTTCCCTAAATCCGGAACTACGAGACTTTCTCAGATAACTGCTCTGGAAGGCGATTTCCCTTATTATGGAGTGCTAAAAACCGATCCTCAATCAGCTTCTGATAGCTTTCAAAAAACTGAAGGTGCTTTAGTTGATGAACCAATTTTACTTCAGTTTGGATTAGAACCCGGTGACTCAGTTAAGATCGGATTAATAACATATGAAATTGCGGGAGCACTGCAGGAAATTCCGGGACAACCTGTAGCCGCTTCTTTTTTCGGCCCAAGGATCTATATCCCGAAAGAAAACATCGAAGCAACCGGACTGCTACAACGTGGAAGTCAACTTGAGTATATTTCATATATCAAATATCCGGAAGGCACAGATCCTATTTTTGTAGAGGCGACTCTGGATGCCATGAACGATTCTGTACGTTTTGGGTATGATGATGTGGCTGAACGTAAAGAAGAAGTTGGTGAAGCTATACTTTACCTTTCTAATTTTCTGAATCTTATTGGATTTATAGCATTGCTTTTGGGTGGTTTAGGAGTTGCGAGCTCCATATTTGTATACATCAAACAAAAAATAAGCACAGTTGCAGTTCTCAGATGTGTTGGAGCATCATCAAACCAAGCGATGAGTATATATTTAATTCAGGCTGTTTTTATGGGTTTTATTGGCTCATCTATTGGGGCTTTAATTGGTTCTTTAATACAACTCTATCTTCCTGTTTTAGTTCAGGATTTTGTACCCGTTGATATAGAATTAGCAATTTCATGGAGTTCAATTTCAATTGGGTTGGTTACGGGTGTTACTATTTCTTTGATCTTTGCACTTTTCCCGTTACTGGCTGTTAGAAAGATATCCCCTCTTTTTACTCTTCGTTCTGTGGATATCAATCTATCCAAACTCCTAAACTGGGTAACAAGAATATCTTTATTTGGGTTGATTGCAGTTTCTGTGATCGGATATGCCTGGTTAATGCTCAATGATATTTTAGCTGCTTTATTTTTTACCCTCGGCCTTGTTTTCTGCCTTTTGTTGTTGGCCGGAATTGCTTTATTAATAATGAAAGGAGCAAAAAAACTAAATCCAAAAGCATTTGGATATGAGTTCAGACAAGGGTTAGCAAATTTATACCGGCCAAATAACCAAACTTCAACTCTGCTCCTTACTTTTGGACTGGGAGTAACATTGATAAGTTCACTTTACTTAACTCAGGATATGTTACTGGGAACCATCAATTTTGACAGTGATCAGAATCTTCCTAACCTTGCCTTATATGATATTCAATACGATCAAAATGAAGGTGTTAACAAGATCATCTTGGAAAGTGGAATGGAGCTACGACAAAACGTACCTATTGTCACAATGCGCTTACAGTCTATCAACGATACAACTGTTGCAGAGTTTATGGCTGATTCAAGTCGTAAACCAAGAAGCTGGGCTTTAAACCGGGAATACCGCTCTACTTACAGAGATTCTCTGGTTCCTACTGAGACCATTGATTCCGGTACTTTTATAGGTTCTGTTGATAATACTGAAGAGTTTATCCCTATTTCTGTTTCCAATGATCTGATGGGCGACCTGAATGCACAGATTGGAGACACTATAATTTGGGATGTTCAGGGTATTCCTATTTCAAGTTACATCTCCAGTACCAGAACAGTAGATTGGCAAACTCCTCAACCTAATTTCTTTGTGGTTTTTCCTACAGGAGTATTAGAACCCGCCCCTCAGTTTTTTGCAACAACTTTAAATACCCCCGGCAGAGAAGCTTCCCTCGAACTTCAGCAAAAAATTGTACAGGCTTATCCGAATGTTTCTGCTATCGATATAGGGCAAGTACTCGAAACTGTTCGTAGTTTCATTGATAAAATTACATTTGTAATACAGTTCATCGGACTTTTCAGCATTATTACCGGGCTTATTGTACTGGCTGGTTCAGCAGCTACAAGCAGATATCAAAGAATACGAGAAGCCGTTTTACTGAGGACATTGGGAGCCAAACAAAAGCAGGTTATCAAAATTCAGGTCATTGAATATGTATTTCTTGGAATTATGGCCGCACTTACCGGACTCACTCTTTCGGTTGGCGCAAGCGCTCTCTTAGGTTATTTTTATTTTGATATCAACTTTGTTCCCAACTTCACAATTCTGGGAATTGAATCTCTTATTCTCATAAGTTTAGTACTTATTATAGGATTAATGAATACCAAAGGTATTCATACCCGCCCTCCTTTAGAGATTCTGCGTGACCAAGCTGCTTAATAATTCTTCATTCCGTTAATGACGTTAATAAATGGAACTCATGAGTTTATAATGAGTTCCATTGTATAAATAACACTAACAAAACTATTGAAATGAAGATATTATCCAGAATAAGTATTTTTGCATTGCTACTATCATTGCCTTTTTTGGGTTGTGAAAGTATAAGTAAAACAGCTAAAGGTACCGCAATTGGTGCAGCTGCAGGAGCTTTAGCCGGCGCAGTAATTGGTAAAGCAGCAGGTAATACAACTAACGGAGCAATCATTGGTGCAGCTGTTGGCGGAGCATCAGGAGCTGCTATTGGTAACTACATGGACAGACAGTCCAGAGAACTAGAAGAAGACCTTGAAGGAGCTAAAGTTGAAAGAATAGGTGAAGGAATAAAAATTACTTTCGATTCCGGGATTTTATTTGACGTGAATTCTTATCAGTTAAAAGAAGTATCAAAAGAAAACATAGCTGAATTATCCGAAATTCTTCAAAAATATGAAGACACTAATATTATGTTTTCCGGCTATACAGACAATACAGGAAGTGAAGAATACAATCAGAAACTTTCTGAAGACAGGGCTAAAGCAGTAGCTGAATATGCTGCATTTACAGGGGTTGATGCTGAAAGAATGACCATAATTGGTTACGGAGAATCTGATCCTGTTGCTGATAATAGTACCGCTACCGGACGTCAGCAAAATCGTCGTGTAGAAATTGGCATCTGGGCAAATGAAAAGCTCAAAGAAGCAGCCGAAGAAGGCGAGATCGAGTAACAGATATAACTTTTCGTAACTCAACCCTGCACATTTTTATGTGTGGGGATTTTTTTTGCTTACATTCTTCAAAACTAAACAGATGTATATGAGTATCAGAAAAAAATTATCTCCTATCCGTATTAAAAATAAGTTTTTCGATAAAGAGATTGGAAGCGCTCCAGGAACTCTGACCCACATTGGTGAGAAAAAACTTGAAGATATTATCATTGAGATACATGATTACAGTAATACTCATCTGGATATAAAAAAGATCGCCTCTATTGAACAATGTAAACCATATGTTGATACTCCTAATCCAACATGGATACAAGTTAAAGGGTTACATGATATAGCTCTTCTCAAGCAACTTTGGGATGAATTTAATTTTCACCCTCTTATACAGGAAGACATACTTAATACTACTCAACGTCCGAAAATTGAAGATTATGGCGAGCAAATCTTCATGGTATTGAAAATGCTTTATATAGAAGAAGGAGTGTTACAACAAGAACAAGTGAGTGTTGTTTTTACAGATAAATTTATTTTTTCTTTTCAGGAATCTGAGCGAAAGATATTTTTACCTATAAAAGAGCGGCTAGCTGTTGAAAATACACGTATGCGTAAGGGCGGACCTGATTATATGTCTTATGCATTGATGGATATTATTATCGATTATTACTTTGCGATTCTTGAAGATCTAAATGAAGAAATTGAGATTATAGAAGAGGAACTTTGGTCCGGCGAGGATATAAACGCTTTATCTTCAATTCACAGAGTTCGGAGACAGCTTTTACAATTCCGAAAAAATATATGGCCATTAAGGGATAGTATAAATTCACTTATTCGGGATGAATCACTGTTGGTTAAAGATGAAACTAAATTATTTTTAAGGGATGTGTCAGATCATACTTTCCAAATAGTAGATAGTTTAGATAATAACCGGGAAATGATTTCGAGCTTACATGATATGTATCAAACTAACATAAGTAATAAAATGAATGAGGTGATGAAAGTTCTAACTATCATTGCCACTATTTTTATACCACTGACCTTTATTGCCGGAATTTACGGGATGAATTTTGAACATATGCCGGAATTAAGCTGGCGATATAGTTACCCAATTGCCTGGGGAGTTATGATTCTGGTTACAATTGGAATGATAGTGTATTTTAAACGGAAAAAATGGATGTAAAAAAAGAGCCTTAAGTCGTTCAAACTTAAGGCTCTAACTAACTACGGAGGTATTTGGGTAAATTCTTAAAATCTGAATTTTACTCCAGCTAAAATATTCAGCCGTTCTTTTTGTTTTGTCACAGCTTGAACATTGTTTTCAAATTCATATACAGTAGAACGGTCATCTCTGCTAAGATATTGTCCTGATAGATCTAAGTTAATATTCTCTGCAATTGGGAAAGAAATACCACCCGAATACACCACTTCGTCAAATTGGTACAAATTCTCTTTTCCCGGTAACATTGCATAACCGGTTGTAATTCTCACATCGTTATTAAAGAAATATGAAGCTCCGACTTTAAAGTTTACCACAGCATTATAGGTCCTGCTTATTGACTCGTTCGTAGCCTCCTCATCTTCTTTTAAAATTGCTACATCACTTGGATCAAGTTCATTTGTATTAACAGTAAAGTCAATTTTTGTTGAACTATAATCTATATATTCAGCAGAAGCAGAAACTGTAAGATTACCAATATCCTGAATTGTTGCCCCCACTTTAAATTCAGCAGGTCTGATCACTGCGTATTCAAATTCACCGGAAAAAGTTGTTTCATCACCATCAGTAAAAGTATCATCATCAAATTCGGTTCTGATATTTGAAAAAAAATTCTCTGTTACAAAAATTCTGGAAGGTGCAAATATACTCACTCCTAAATTTAAGAAGGATAAGGGTTTATATATTATGCCTCCTCTGGCCGTGAAACCATAAAAATCGGTATTAATTTCATCGGTTAATGTAATTGAGAAAATATCTGTTGCTGGGTCTGAACCGCTTGGAGGAATTACTCCATCATTATAAAAATTGTTTTCATCTACCTCCTGAAAGTTTCTATCATAGTTTATCGACCCATTTAAGAAGCCGAGTGAAATACCTGCAAACAAGTTTTTTTGAAATTCAGTAGATGTAAATATCGAAATTTCACTAATGTTTCGCTTGTTTGTAATTTCTGCAAATTGACTTATTCCTTCAAAACCAGCTGGGCGATCATCTACTCTGAATATGGATTCTATTTCATTACTCATATCATTTCTGAAATCTACTGCAAATGCTTCAAATGCTATTCCGTTATAGTCACTCCCTGATTCTTTGAATAGATCAGTAATAGAGTTTGTTTGGTTAAATGCATCTAAAAAAGTCTCATCAGTTTCATTTGAAATCATATTAAACCCGCCGCCTATTACAAAACTCCCTTGTTCAGTGGGTACTTTGTAAACTAATCCCAAATTTCCTAATGCTGTATTTGAGAATTCAGTCTTATTCGAACTTCCCATATATACATTTGCTTGAGAATTATTTTGATTTAGCCAACCAATACTATAAAAACTTCCTTCTGCCAAAGCCATAGAGGCAGGATTATCAGTAAAACTTCCATATCCGTTAAATGAAGATACTGATGTTGTAGCCGCAGATAATGCATCTCCGTTTGTATTCAAAGTACTCATTTGAATAGCTAAGCTTTTATAGCTTATGGGCGATTCTCCATCCTGAGCTGTAGCGGAAACAGACAATATAATCCCGCATAGTAAGAGTGTTAATCTCTTCATGAATAATACCTAAAATGTTTAAATGGGGGGCTTAGTTGCCTCTTTTTTTCTTTTTAGAGCTGCTTTTTTTGCGACTGCTTGATGATCTTGATTTACTGGAGTTTCCTGAAGACCGCTTCACCTTTGAGGAACTTCTAGATTTACTTCCTGAAGACTTGACTCGGGAAGAGGATCTTGATTTAGAAACATTCCCTCTTTTACTTGATGAAGAGGAAGATCGTTTAACACCTGAGCTTCTTTTAGAAGACCCGGAAGACCTTTTAACACTTGATCCCCTATTTCTTTTTGATCCCGAACTCCGAGATACTGAGCCCGATGATCTTTTACCTGAGTTATTAGATCTTATATTTCCGGACCGCCCTCTCTTTGTGGTTGACCCACTTGAGCGAACTCTAGAATTACCAGATCTTCCTCTTTTTGTAACATTGGATGATCTTCCGCTACTTCTAACTCTGGACGAACTTCGAGTTCTGTTTACATTACCTGAACTTCTTTTGGATATGGAAGAAGATCCTGACCTTCGGTTTGTATACCTAGTTCTAGAGCCTCTATTGTCATATTTTTGTGTTAAACCACTACTTCGGGCTCCGTATGAATAACTTCTACTGTTTCTTCGGCTGTTGTAATAGTAGTAATTATTAGCATATCCGTTATAGTAATGGTTAGCATAAAATCCGCTATAATGATGACCATACCCCCATCCATAGTAAAAGGGGTCATAGTAGTGACCATAGCCATAACCGAATCCTAAAAAATATCCATCCCAACCATAACCTATAGTAAAGAAAGAAGAATGTCTAGGATAGTAATCATAATACCAATTATAGCTAATATGGTGTCTGTAAGGTTTGTACCAACCATATCCTAAATTTGTATAATACCTTCCATGTCTCCAACTACCATCGTCGTAGCCATCATAGTATCCTTCCTGATAACCATCTTCGAAACCTTCATCATAACCATCCCAATAAACACCTTCAAACTGATTATCCTTATACCATTGCTCAGCATCGTAATCTTTGTAGTAAAGTCCTGCTTCTTCAGCTATAACATCTGCTTCACTCTGAGATTGTGAAGAATAACTATATGGCTTTGCTGTCTGCTCTTCATCATCCCAATAATAGCCTGCTTCTGAAAGCTCACTATCATTCCATGAATAATATTTGGAATTACGGTTAGAATCAGAAGAATATCTGTCAATGCTACTAAACTGTGTGTAGCATCCTGATATGAACATAGAAATGGTTACTAATAGGGAAAGTGATAAAATATTTGAGCGTTTCATAGGACATCCTTGTTGGAATATTCAGGTTTCAATACGAAAATGCCGATGCCAGTAAACATATTAAATCACATGATAATGTTATTCATATCAAATTTCTCCGCGTAACGATTTTGCGATCACCTCAGCTTTAGAATTCACATGCAGTTTTTTATAAATATTTCTTATATGTGCTCTTACAGTATCAATAGAAATATCGAACCGATCTGCAATCAGTTTATAGCTAAGACCATCTACTAACCCATTTACTATGTCCTGTTCCCTGTCAGTAAGCATACTATCCGGATTTTTCTGAGGTGTCTGATCATTAAAATGTGTTATTACTTTTCTAGCTATTTGAGGAGACATAGGTGCCCCACCCTTCAATAAATTATCTATTGATTCTTTTATTTCAGGTAAAGAAGTGTGTTTTAATAAATATCCAGAAGCTCCGGCTTTTAATGAATCAAATATTTTATGGGAATCGTGATATACTGTTAACATAATAATATCAATATCAGGATATTTCGATTTAATAATCTCCATTCCCTTTATTCCCGTCATACCCGGAAGCTGGATATCCATTAACAAAACATCAGGAGCTTGATGTTTTTCCAGATATTCAAGCATTTCTTCCACACTGTCTTTCGCAACCGGACAATCCATATCCTCCTGCATATCCAGATAACGTTGTATTAAATCTCTGATTTTTATATTGTCTTCTACTATTCCGATGATAGCCATAGTTGCTGCTTTTTAATTGCTGTTTAATTTTCCGGATACTAAAACAGTAAAGCCATTTTTCGTTGAAACATCAATATCTGAACCAATTCTTTTTGCTCGCATAACCATGTTACGCAGTCCATGTCCTGTTTTCTTTGTTCCGGCTCCTGAAGTACCGTTGTCGTGGATTTGAAATTTGAATTCTCCGTTTTCTGCTCTCATCGAGATATCAACTTTATCTCCGTTTGAATATTTAGAAATATTATTTACTGCTTCTTTAAAGATCAGATATAGATTTTCTTTTACTGGTACTTCAAGTTTGTTCTCCATTTTCAGTTCATCAAAATTGTAGTTCACCTGAAAATTTTTAGGCTCCAGAACATTCAGGATATAATCCTGCATCCGGTCTGTAAGATCTCCTACAGTATCATTTCTTGCATCAATTGACCAAACAATATCATCCAGGCTTGTCACTATTTTCCGACACTGTTTTCCAATCTGCTCCAGTGATTGTTTGAATTCGGGATCTATTTTACTTGCTTGCAAAAAATCGGATTGTAGCGCAACTTCCGTTAAGCTGGCGCCAACATCGTCATGCAAATCACTGGCAATCCTAACTCTTATTCTTTCAATATCAACTAGCTTTCTCGCTTTATAATAATTATAGAATAACCAGATAATTCCTACTATTACACCTACTACAAGAACAATAAACCACCACTGCATCCAAAACGGTGCATTTACTAAGAAAGTTATTTCCGTTTTTTCATCACTCCAGGTTCCGTTTGTATTTCGCGCATGAATGGCAAAAGTATATTCACCATTAGGTAAGGAGGGATATTTTACAACCCTGTTCATAGTTCTTTGCCAAGTGGGATCAACTCCTTGCATTTTATACTCATAAACAACTTGGTTTGGTGCAGTAAAATTTATACCTGAATAGGCTATTTCCACATAATTTTGACTATAATCAATGTTAAAATGATCTTTACTTTTATTTGACCTGCCTGATGTAACCACCTCATCAATTTTAACCTTAGGTGATAATGGATTTCCTTTATAATTTTCCGGGAAAAAGTGGCTTACTCCTTCTACTGTTCCGAACCAGAGATGCCCTCTACTATCTTCGTATACCGCACCAAGATTCATTTCATCTGATACCAATCCTTGTTCTTTAGTAATTAATTGAAATGATTGCTCTCTTTCATTAGGATTTTCACTAAAATATCGGTCAGCATCAAATTTTACTACCCCATTATTTGTACCGATCCAAAAAGATCCGTCCTTACTTTGGTGAATAAAATAACATACACGGTTTGGAAGTCCGTCTTCTGTAGTTATACTTTGAAATTTCAATCCGTCGAACCAAGCAATTCCTCCAAAGGTAGACGCCCATATTCTTCCCACGTCATCTTTTATCACCATCATAACTGCGTTATTTGGTAGTCCTTCCTGTATCGTAAAATTTTCTACTTCCCCATCAAAATATCTGCTAACCCCACCATAGGTGGCAATCCACATACTTCCATCATCACCCTCAACGGTTCCTAGTATTGTATTATCAGCCAAGCCATCATCTCTGGAAATTAAAGAAAACTGATTACCATCGTACCTTACTAATCCGTCTTCATATGTGCTGATCCAGATAATTCCTCTGGTATCTTCATAAACCTGGCGTACTTTTCTGTATGGAAATTGTTTTTCATCCAATACAACTAGTTTACCATCTTTAATATAAGCCAGACCATTTCGCATCCCAATCCAGATTCTGCCACTTGAATCTTTATCCAAGGAGAATACTTTATCATCTAACAACCCTTCTGTAAGGCTCATTGTTGTAAATTTCCCTTTCTTTAATACACTTAATCCTCCTCCGTAGGGTGCAAGCCAGATCTCTTCATTTTCTCCTTCCGTTATAGATGTAACCACATCATTTGCAAGACCATCAATGGTGGTATGGTTTTCAAAGTAATCACCCAGAAAAAGATTAGCGCCTCCACCAAAGGTACCAAACCATAAATTGCCCTCTCTGTCTAAAATTGATGAATAAATGATATTGTTAGAAAGTCCATTGTCAACCGTAAAATTTTTGAATCTTTCATCCTGAAAAACACTTACCCCACCTTCAGTGCCTAACCATAATCTTTGATTATTGTCAAAAACAAGTGTTTGAACCCTGACATTATTTAAACCTTCATCACCGTCATAGACAATGAACTTACCATTTTTATACTGTACCAATCCTTCTCTTGTTGCTATCCAAAGGTCATTATTTTTATCAAACACAATGTCCCGGATACGATTTTCAGGAAGCCCTTCAGAAGTAGTAAATGTTCTTATATTTCCATTACTTAAAACAGAAAGTCCTCCCCTTGTTGCAAACCAAATGGATCCGTCATCAGATTCTTTTATTTTTCTAACTCTGTTATTCAGAAATCCCTGAGCTGTAGAATACTGAATCAATTGCTCATCCTGTTCAAAAAGCCAGGCTCCTGCCCCATCTGTTCCAAACCAGATTTCCCCATTAGAGTCTTCAAATATACTAATCACTCTTTGGTTATCCAGTGCAGACAACCTTGGTAACGTATATATGCTATCTTCCTGCCAGTAATTCACTCCAAATTCAGTACCTATCCAAATCCGGCCTTTGCTGTCCTCGAACAGTGAGTGTACTTTACTGCTTTTAAGCCCCTGATCTTCGAAAAAATTTTGAATTGTAATTCCGTCAAATCGATTTAAACCATACCCTGTTGCCATCCAGAGAAATCCCTCACTATCCTGAATCAAGTCATTCACTACAGACTCACTTAAACCATCCTCTATTGAATATGTTCTGAAAGGATATAATTGTCCAAAAGCCGAAAGGCTACAAAATGTTAAGATTAATATGAAGGAAAGTGTATTTTTCATATGCTGAATGTAACGTATAAAGTGACGGAATAGTAACTAAGAATTTAATTTCATTATTTCATAAATGACCAAAAAACAAAATAAAATTGATTCAAACTTAACAGTTACTACTCATAAAGGAGTATCAGAAAGTATTCTTTCCCTTTTAAAAAAGACTATACTAGGCACCCCAGGTAAACTCAGATACAAACATACTGAAACTGAAAATATCGCAGAAAGAATATCCGGTCTCAATTTCATTCAAATAAAAAAGAGAACTAGGGTGTTAGGAACGGCCGGTTTTATTGAACGAGATATCACAATTGGTTCTTCAACTATAAAATCTCTCTATGTTAGATACCTCTCCGTTTATAATCCTTTTAAGCGCCCCAAAAAGACAACTTCAAAAACAGGCTTTAAAAATAAGACAAACTCACTAAAAGACGATATTGAAAGGGTTTTCATTCAAGAACTTGAAAAACCATTTTCGGATTCTGAAAAAAAGGGTATTTATTATGCATATGTAGAATCTGATAATTTACTTTCCAAAAAACTTTGTCACTCTTTTGGTTTCAAGGAAATCAGAGTGATCCACACATTTCTTTTCAGTCGCTTTTTCCCAAAAAAGCAAAAAAGTGCTTCAAAAATAGATACCAAAAAATATGGGCAATACAGAGGTTCTTTACGTCACTTCCATAAAGATCATAATTTTGTATTTACTGATTCATTGGAGGATTTAGGGACTTGTTTTATACTAGAAGAAAAGGGTGAAGATGTGGCAGGGATAAGAGCAATTCCAGTACAGTGGGAAATTGTTGATATGCCGGGGCTCAAAGGCTTTTTAATGCTTAAAGTCCTGCCTAAAATTCCATTCCTGAACAGAATTTTTAAACCAGACAAACTTAGATTTTTAGCTTTTGACTCACTTTGGCATCGTAAAGGAGATGCAGATAAAGTACAAAAACTTATGGAGCACGCTTGCTCAGAACTAGGGTTTTATATGGGAATGATTTGGGCAGATCAGGAATCCACTACCAGCGACGTACTGTTGTCAAAAAACAGACTTGGATTACTTCACAAAATAAATGGAGTAGTATCAGCCGATCTAATGGTAAGGGACATCAATATGAATCAACAAGATTTCTCAAAATTAAAAAATTCTCCTGCTTTTGTTTCTAGTATTGATATGATTTAGTAATGTTATCAGATTGTTAGGACTTTTATAATCTATTCTCCGATCTTCACCTACCTTTAATCATTAATAGTATCATAAAACTAGTCTTACCAAATCTGAAACTTTAAAAGTTCCGTATTTGTATCGGAATACAAAATTAAATTTATCAATGAGATTTATAGCTTTAGCCACACTTTCAGTTTTACTTTTAAATTGCACCCAAAAAGAAAGTATTAGTATTGGAGGATCTACAACAGTTTTACCTGTAGTCTCTAATGCAGCAGATTCATACAGACAAAGTAATTCCGATATAAGAATTATTGTTAATGCCGGAGGTTCGGGTGTTGGTATAAATCAGGTAGGTGAAAATAAACTAGACATCGGAATGACTTCCCGGTCAATCACCGATGAAGAAAAATCCAAATATCCTGATGTTGATTTCAAAACCATTTCAATAGGAAAAGATGCGGTTGTTCCGGTAGTTTCTTCTGAGATTTACGCCGCAGGGGTTACCTCATTAACTTTACAACAGATTGGAGATATTTATTCAGGTAAGATTACCAACTGGAATGAATTAGGAGGTCCTGATAAAGAAATTCTTTGCGTTGACAAAGAAACATCCCGAGGTACCAGGCACGTTTTTATGTCTGCGGTACTCGGAGATAAAGAGGCACCGGCTCCCGGTGCTGATCTTGTTCTTGGATCTAACAATGAAGAACAAACTGCCCTAACGCAAAGTGATGCTGCTATTGGCATGCTTTCCATTGCATGGTTAAATAATGACGTAAAAGGATTAACTATCCTGATGAATAACGGGGATAAAATTGATCCAACGCTTTCTAATATAATTAATGGATCCTTTCCGATAACAAGAGATCTTTTAATTGTTACCAATGGTGAACCAACCGGAAAAACTAAAGACTTCATAGACTTTATACTCAGTAACGAAGGCCAAGGGATAGTAGAAAAAACAGGATATGTTCGTATTAAATAGAAGTTTTGGAAAAAAATATGTTGTACTGTCTACGATTCTGAGCACCTCTATTGTATTTTTGATCCTTATTGTTTTAATGATTCAGAGTTGGGATGTAATTTCATATCCATCTGCCAATCTTTTTTCCAATAATTGGGCTCCTAACCAACATAGCTTTGGAATTTTACCAATGTTGTTTGGAACCACAGTTGTTACTTTTATTGCCCTAATCTTTGCTGTTCCATTGGGAATTTTTACTTCTGTATATATATCAGAAATGTTGCCAAAGCGCTTTAGATATATTTTCAAATCCTTATTGGAACTACTTGCAGGAATTCCGTCAATCATTTATGGGCTCATCGGTATTGCTTTTTTCAGCATTTGGGTTCAGGATCTTTTTCAACTTCAAACAGGACGAACTCTTCTTACCGCGGGTATATTACTCTCCATTATGATTTTACCAACTATAATTACTTTAACTGACGACGCATTTAGAAGTATACCGAATAAATACAGAGAAGCATCAAAAGGTCTTGGTTTATATAAGTATGAAACGATAAGACACACTTTAATACCAATTGCAAAACCAAGTATTATCGGAGCAGTACTTTTAGCATTAGGTCGTGCTCTTGGTGAAACTATGGCAGTTATGTTAGTGATAGGAAGTATTGACCAAATTGCTTCTCCTTTTTTTAACTGGTTGGTTCCGGGGCAAACAGTTACATCAAAACTAGGAAGAGAAATTGCTGAAACTGCTTTTGGGTCGGTTCATTTCAGCGCTCTTATCTTTTTAGGATTTATACTATTGTCAATAGTGCTCGTTTTTACTTTACTCGCGGAATATTATTCAAATAAATCCCAGAGGCTTTATGACTAGAGCTTTCAAAAATACCCTTTTTAAAGTTCTTTGCAGCTCTACCTTAGGGTTATGTTTATGCATCCTTTTTTTTCTGTTTGGTGTAATTTTATGGAATGGGTTACCTGCATTAAGTTTTGATTTTCTAAGTAGCAGGTCCTCCGGTTTCGGAGCTGAAGGCGGAATTTTATATCAAATATCAGGCAGTATTCTCATAGTCATTACAGCTGCAATCATGAGCTTTCCCATAGCTGTTGGTACTGCCATATTTAAGAGCGAGTATATCAATGATCCCAAATGGAAGAAATTCAGTAATGTTTTAATTTTTGGCTTAAATGGTATTCCATCTGTTGTTTTTGGCATTTTTGGGCTCATTCTTTTTGTAAATATTCTTGGTTTTGGAATTTCATGGTTTGTGGGTTCAATCATTCTTGGGATTATGATGTTGCCAACGATCACACTTACAACTTTTCAATCGATATACAGCGTGCCCACTTTATACCGAGAGAGCTCTCTGGCATTAGGTCTGAATAAATGGGAAACCATTATCAAGGTGTTATTACCTCAGAGTTTTTCAGGAGCAATTACGGGGCTACTGCTTGGGTTAGCCCGTGCAATAGGTGAAACGGCTCCAATCATGTTTATAGCCACTGCTTTTTCAGGTGTTGACATACCTTCCGGAATTAAAGAACCTGTGGCCACATTGCCAACACATATTTTAGCACTAGCTCAACAAGCCACTAATCCCCAAGCTCTGGAAAATGCATGGGGTGCTAGTTTTACATTAATTTTGTTAGTTATGCTTTTTAGTCTTTCCGCTTTATTTATAAGAAGAAGACAACTTAAATTATCTCAGATATGAAAAACCATTCTCAACTAAAAATAGTCCCGCCTCAGTCTTTAGCCGCATCTGATTCAGCACTTCAAGCTGATGGGTTGAATGTCTGGATTAATGACACTCATATCTTAGATAACCTCTCTGTAAAGATCCCCAAAAACAGAATCACTTGTATAATAGGGCCTTCAGGTAGTGGAAAATCCACTCTGGTGAGAAGCTTTAACAGAATTAATGATAATGTTGATGGCTTTTGTTTTGAAGGACAAATTATGTTTAATGGCAAAGATATTTACGATGAACAAACTGACCCGGCTTTGCTGAGAAGCAAGGTCGGAATGGTATTTCAAAAACCTTGTGTGTTTCCTAAATCTATTTCTGAAAATGTTCTTTTTGGAATCAAAAGACAAAAGAAGCTAACCTCAATTGAAAAATTACAGATTGTAGAAGAAAATTTAAAAGCTGTGTCGCTTTGGAAAGAAGTTTCACACCGGTTGAAAAATTCAGCTTTCTCTCTTTCTATCGGACAACAACAAAGACTTTGTGTTGCAAGATGTCTTGCTGTAAAACCTGAAGTTATATTAATGGATGAACCAACATCCTCGTTAGATCCTGTTTCTGCAAGAGCGGTTGAACAGACCATTCTGAAATTAAAGCAAAACTATACCATCGTATTTGTTACTCATAATATTCAGCAAGCTGAAAGAATTGCAGATCAACTTATATTTCTATGTGATGGAAAGGTAATAGAGCAAGGTTCTGTAAATAAGTTATTTCAAAATCCTGAAAAGCATCAAACCAAAGAGTATTTAAAAAACGAATTTTGTGATTGTTAAGCTATTTAACTTCTTTGTATCAACTCATCAATCTTACACTTCATTTATCTCTTCTAAAAAGCACTTTTAAAACCTGATCAGGATTAAAATCCTATATATTTTTCATATTGTTTATAGTTAAGCGCAATAAAAACATTTTGAAAACTGGTTTATTTTTTATTTTTTTAAAGTGCAATTCATAACTAACAAGTAAACTTATGAAAGTTATAAAGTTTGTATCATACTTGGCACTTTGTATTCTGCTTGTTAATTGTACTACAAATAGAGAAAATACCGAAGAAATAATCAAAGAACTCCATTTTACTAATGAGATCACGTCTTTTAACAATGGAAAATCTATAACAGGAAAAATTGATATCCTTAACAATATAGAAAATGAAACTATTATAAGTGTAAATGGAAAAGAGGATCAAAAAGTATTCCACCTCCAAAAATTTAAAGACTCAGAGCATACACAAGAGCTTAATAAGCTGGGTCAGGTTATATACTTTAAAGACATCATTTTTATTGTGCCTGAAGGCTCAGGTAAAGCGTTATCTTTTGCAGGAAATTTTGAACTTTCGCAACCTACTCTCGAAAGATTTACACAACTCTATTCCGGAGGAATTGAAATAAAGTATGTAGCCGGTCTTGCAACATACAATTTTACAAAAGATGAAATAATCGATCTTAATATTGAAAAAGATAAGTCATTTTTACAAAGTTTGGCCGAGCTTAGAAATGTTCCATTAAAAACGATGACTGATGGTGATTGTGATTCCGGAGGTAAAGGGGCAACTTCTTGCAGCGTGGCAGGTTCTCCATCTGGATCTTGTAGTGTAAGTTGTGGCTCAGGTTATTATGCCTGCTGTGTAAAAGTTACTGCTAACTGTACTTGCGAACCAGAGAAACCAGGTGGGTCAAGCTCTTAATTCCTACTGAATTATTCTCTTTTTAGTAACAAAAAAACCTCACTCAAAATTAATTGGTGAGGCTTAAAATTCTTTTAGAGTTGTTTACCCTAAATATGCTCTTAGAGCAGCACTTCTGTTATGGTGACGAAGTTTTCTGAGTGCTTTTTCTTTGATCTGACGTACACGCTCACGAGTAAGATCAAAACGTTCTCCAATCTCTTCAAGTGTTAATGAGTGCTCACGACCTATTCCAAAATACAATCTGATAACTTCCGCTTCTCTTTTTGTAAGTTTAGAAAGTGCTCTTTCAATCTCCACTTTCAGAGACTCTCCCATCAATTCAAAATCAGGATTAGGAATCTCTTCGTTTTCAAGAACATCCAGTAGCCTGTTATCTTCCCCTTGTGCAAAAGGTGCATCCATTGAAAGATGACGACCTGAAATCTTAAGTGTATCAGCAACTTCACCTACAGTCATTTCCAGACTTTCCGCAAGCTCATGAGCTGATGGAACTCGTTCATATTCTTGCTCGAGTTTAGAAAGTTCTTTACCAATTTTGTTGAGTGCACCTACACGGTTAAGCGGGAGTCGGACAATTCTGGATTGCTCAGCAAGAGCCTGAAGAATAGACTGACGAATCCACCAAACTGCATAAGAAATAAACTTAAATCCACGTGTTTCATCGAAACGTTTGGCTGCTTTAATAAGACCTAAGTTTCCTTCGTTAATTAAATCACCTAAAGATAAACCCTGATTCTGATATTGTTTTGCTACAGAAACCACAAAACGAAGATTGGCTTTCGTAAGATCTTCGAGTGCTCTTTGGCTACCTTTTTGGATTTCTTTTGCCAGACGTACTTCATCATCTGGAGTAATAAGTTTCTCTTTTCCAATCTCGTGAAGATAACGATCTAAGGATTCTGACTCACGAGTTGAGATTCCGGAACTTTTTGCCACGGTAAAAATATTTTGTGAAAATTAGTACTAAAGCTACAAAGGGCGAGACATAATTAATTAAGCTGAATGGTTGCAACCTTTTTTCTAAGCTTCGAAAGTCTTCGCTCCTGATGAAAGCAATAACCAATATACGAATTTTTAAGTTCATTAGTACTTAAAATTTGATGATATCAGAAGCACAAATCCCCGAACATTAGAATTTGAAGTTCAACTTTCATTTTTCTTCGAAAATCATTTATTAGATAAGGAGTAACTAATTGATGGAGTAACTATGGGGACACTCAAGATCGACCTAAATCAGGGCTATTCAAACTTGGTACAGCTTCAACTTTCCGGTTTTTTGTTTTTAGCTCTTACGACTTTTTTTGCGGGTACAATTCAGGCTCAGGAAAAACTGGAATATCCAACTCTGGGAATAACTGTAACTGTACCCTTTGGCTTTGGGTATGAGGAAAATGAAGAAGGATTAGTGCTGTACACCAATCGTTATCCTGATACTTATTTTATACTTACTCAACATGAATACAAGCATATTGAAGAACTTAAATCAGTTGCAACTGAACCTTACGAAGATGCCAGCGTAGGGTTAAAATTAGCTAAATCCGGAGAACTTGAAGTAATTAATGATAACGCAATAGCAGCTTACTTTAGTGGTACGGTTGGCAATAATAAAGCAACCGCTTTTATACTGGCAAGACTAAACCCTTTTGGGGAAGGGGTTTCCGTTATTGGCCTTACGATCGATCAAAGTTTAGATAAGGAGATTATCCGGAGTAATGTAATTGAAATAAATCAAGGCATTGAGCTGGAAGAAATAACCATGAGCTCTGAAATTATAGAATGGATTGAGAAATTAAAGAATACTCGATTGGAATACAGAACCAGTTATTCTTCAAATAGTTATACCTCCGGAAGTATAAGTGGCTATTCCAGTTCTTCTGAAGCAATTGAGCTTTGTAATGATGGGCACTTTAATTATTCAGGGTCTTCAAATACCAGTATGAGTTCAGGAGGGTTAGGAGTTCTTGGTAGCAGCAACTCATCAAAAAAAGGAAATGGACTATGGGTTATTGAAGAAACTGATGATAAGAAACCAATGCTTATACTTACATACCATAACGGTTCTGTAGAAAAGTATTCAATGTATTATAATAAAGGCTATTTATATCTGAACGATTATAAATATACTATTGGAAGAGGACAGGAATACGGACCTTCCTGCTACTAGTTAAAAATTAAATTTAAGACGTGCTGTTATTCCTCTTTCACCAAACTCATTGATATAGCTTACGCTTGCTTCCGGCATTTTAGACTCGGCTTCTCTGGCTCGGGTAAAAGCATTAATCCCACTAAAAATGCGGTTAGCCACCATCAACGTAAGCAACGTTGGTAATTGATTCTCAGAATTCGCAATCCGGTCTCTTGTATCCCGAAACTCAAATCTGGCTTCATCAGATTCCCAATTCCATCTGTTTTCAGGTGTATCAGGCAACACATTTTGCCATCTTCGGGTTCTCAACTGGAAATCATTATACTCATCAAGACTATTGAAATTTGCTACCGCTAATTCAAACTCTCTGTTCCTGTTTGATAATGAAACTCCTGCCTTGGACCGTGCCAGAATATTGAGATTTCCTTCCAATCTGTTTGCCCTTGCACTAAGACCGAAATATCCTGCAAGCAATGCAATTTCCGATCCCAGATGAATCTTTCCTCTGGTCCAGTTTTCATTATCAACATAATTATGACCCAATCCAGGAACTACAAAAGAAAGTAGTAAAGCTTTTCGGGGACTTGGAAGCTCTTCAAATTTACTTTGTTGCCCTCCATTTTCAAATCCTACCGATTGGGCGGAAACAGTATGAATAATGAATATTGAACACGTAAAAATGAATAACGACGTATAGCTTAATTTTAAAATTATGCCTCTAAGACTTATTCTTCTAATCAATTTTCTGTATTCGTTATTTATTATTCTTTTTTCGTTCTCTTCCCCAATGTCGGAAAATAGAAACGCTAAATCCAATCATCAGTAAAAAAGTACCCAGCCACACAACGGAAATAAAAGGCTTTTGTTCTGCTACAACCAGAATCCACTCGCTTTCATATTCTTCATCCAGCCCGTTGATTGTAAGATCAATTTCTCCACTTTCAGGATACACTTTTGAGAAACTAAAGGTGAGATCATGACCCGGCAGTTCTACCGGCGGAGCAAATACAAAGGTCTTGCCTTCTTCATCATTATACAATGCAAATAAAGGCTCTATTAAATATTGTTGTCCACTTGCGAGATGTGTTAATTGAATTTGAGCTCTGACCCCAATATTAGTATTTGGCGGTAAATTTGTAGTGTCTTCCATTGCGTAGTTGATGAAATTCATTTCAAAACCTCCCACAGAAATGCGTTCCCCTTTTTCGAATTGGATGGTTTGACTTTCCGGAACTTCCCCGTCATTAACACCCACAGGATCTACATTAGCCCGTCGAGCTATCATATCATTTCTCTGCTTGATAAATGAACTTCCTGCTACATAAAGATAAATGTCGCTTAGTAGCCCCGATCGAACATCAGGATCAACCGACCATTGCACATTATCCTGTGTTGAAGTTGCCAGCATCGGATACACTTCGGGGTACATGTAAAAAGGATCTCCACTTCCCAAAGGTAATGGCTCAAAAAGAAGTTTATATGTTTGTTGTCCCGGACGATTCTGGTCCTGCAAATCAAACCCTGTGTAGGTTACAATGTACTTATCATTTACAATTTTTGGTTCTTCCAGCTTTAACTCCAGAAAAAGTACAGGTTCAGTAACGGTGAATCCCATTTCATCTTTTATCACACCCTGTTCAACCTGCTTATTATAGTTGGTGATTCTTTCATCCAGCATCGGTTTGTTGTAAACAGATGAAGCCAGAATTCCAATTAATAATATCCCAAAACCGACGTGTGTTACTGAGCCACCAATCAATTTTGGCTTTTTTATGCATAATTGTACGATCACAAAAGCATTTCCTACAACTGCAAAGAAAGCAGTAAACATATATAAAATGTAGTATGGCTCCCGAACTTCACCAAAGAAAACCGTAGCGATAGTCAGTGCAGAAGTAATGAGCAATGGATTTATCATTGCTGATGATAACGTCTCAAAAGAATATTTTTTCCAAAAAAGATATTGCCCCAATACAGTGAAAACTGCCATCAACATTGCAATTGGCATACTCCATTGGTTATAGAAGCTGATTTCAGGCGGAGTTGGGTTTTCGTTGAATAACAATCCTATTATAGGAGAACTGGTTCCTAAAATGATGACAAGCCCAAGTATAAATAGCAGAATCGCCCCGGTAAAAGTCATGAACTCGCGGGTCAGTATTTGTGATTCCTTTTCCTGAGATGGAAGTTCTTTATATCTCCACAAAAACATGCCTAACCCAAGCCCTGTTATTACAAGCATAAAGATCAAAAGCTGATTGTAAAGACCCAGATCTACAAAACTATGGACAGAAGAATCTGCTAAAATTCCGGAGCGGGTTAAGAAAGTTTCGTAAACAATGGCAACGTAGGCAAGTATGGCAAAGATCAGTGATGACTTTTGAGCAACTGAACTTTTTCGTTGAATAATCATGGTGTGAATACCTGCCGTACCGATCAGCCAGGGAACAAGGGAAGCATTTTCAACCGGATCCCAAGCCCAGAAACCACCAAAGGAAAGCGTAACATATGCCCAATAACCTCCCAGAAAAATTGCTGTAAGCAAAGCTACATTTGAACTTAATGTCCATGGCAATGCCGGCCCGACCCATTCATTATATTTTCGTTTCCAAAGCGCTGCCATTGCAAAACAATAGGGAATGGTCATCATTGCAAAACCAACAAATAAAAGCGGAGGATGAATCATCATCCACGGGCTCTTCAGCAAATCATTCAAACCACTCCCATCAGGTGGGGCAAAATCAGGGTTATTCTGAACTACCGGGATGTCCGGAAACTGCTCTGCAAATGTTCTGAATGGCGAAGCTCCAATGGTCAGATCTCCAAATTGCCATCCAACGATCATTGATATCAAAAATAATTGAGTAAGTGTTAAGAAAAACATTACCGGAGCCCGATAAGGAGGGCGTGTCCATCTAATCAGCCCCAATCCAAATAGCCAGGAAAAGAAGATCCACAACATAAAACTACCCTCCTGCCCGCCATAAAAGGCTGACCAGATATATTTAGCCGATAGATCTAAACTGGTATAGTTGTAAACGTAGTAATATTTGAACTGATGAGTAAAGAGCAGGTACACCAGCAAGGCTGATGCGGCGATCATGAATAAGCCCTGAAATCCGAAAAACCAGTTCCCTATCTTCAGCTTTTGCTCGTTTCCCTGAGAGGAACTTTTAAAGTAATAAAAAAGTGAACCTAACCCTGAAATGAACGACAGAGTTATTAAAAGTTTACCAACAATTCCGATCATGATCAGCTCTGTGATGCTTTTTCAAATTCAGGTGCATCATTGTATTTAGAAGGGCATTTCATTAGCATTTCATTGGCATAGAATGTATCACCTCTCATCTCTCCTATAACCACCAATCGATCGGCCTGTTCAAAATTATTGGGTTTAGGCTTTGAATACACCACTCTTTTACTTGTACCGTCTTCATCTTTCATATAAAAAGAAAAGATTTTGGTTTCCATAGAAAACCCGTAATCCTTTGATTCATCAAGTACTCCGGCAACATGAGCCGTTTTCATTTCGGATGCTTTTTCAAAATTTGTGTATGTGCTAATACTCTCTCCGAAGTTATACATCAACAGAGAGGTAAAACCGATTATGGCAATGATTCCAAAAATTAACTTAGGCTTCATGTTCTTCAGGGGTGTTTATTGTTGATTCGAGCTTGCTCACATTTCTATCCACTTTAATAAGAAAGAACAGGAGTACCAGCCAAATGATCAGTGTAACTCCGAGTACTACAAAAATGAGATCGTTTGAATACATAAATTGAATGAATGCGTTTGTTTGCTCTGTTTGCTCCGCTCCGCTCCACTTATCTCCGTAAGTAGAAGTAAGGGTATCAACGGTAGCTTGAGGTGCATCTTGTATGCGAATATTCATTTCTTAAAACTACGAATTTTCTGTGTGATATTGTACCGTTTTATATCGATGAACTACATCATATATCCAAAACGCCAGTGCAATAAATCCTATAAACGCCGGATATAAAACAAACCGTAATTCAGGAGCTGTAATTTCACTGAATGCCGGATTTCCGTCTGCGCCCGGATGTAAGCTTTCTAATTGCCTTGGAACGATGTAGAGTAAAAATGGAATAGTAGTTACTGCAAAGATATTATACACAGCAGAAAGCTTTGCCCGCTTTTGTTCATCATCGAACGCAGACCGGAGAACAAAATAAGCATAATAGATCATCACAGCTAATGCGGCTAAATTCATTTTTGGTTCTGCAAACGTCCACCAAGTTCCCCAGGTAAAACGAGCCCATAATGAACCGGTGAGCAGACCACAAATTCCAAATACCACTCCTACTTTAGCTGCAGACTCCGCCTTGATATCAAAACTAATATTTGGGGCATTTAAATATCTTACACTGTAATACACGCTGATTGCAAACATAGCAAACATGGCCATCCACATAGGTACATGGAAAAAAATATTCCGCGCAGTTTGTTCCAGAATGGCAATTTTTGGAATATTAATCAGGATTCCTGCAATCACAACTCCTGTCATTCCAAATGCAACTATGTATTTCCAGATCTTCAAGATGAGTACTCTTTTCTGATTTAATTTTCTGAGTTTTAAATATACGAAGATGAGAGCTTTGATGAGGATTTTTTACCAATGTTTTCGAATGAATAAAGAAAAAGCTATTAGCAGTTAGCTGATAGCTATTAGCTCTTTTCTTTATTCGATATTCAATATTCATCATTCCTTGTTCATTACTCAATATTCACTTGTTCTTCTTCTCGATGTTCTTCCTTTCCTTTGTTATTTTAGTGATCAAAAATATATCTGAATAATCTGATGTCCAATCCTGAAAAATCTATCATCCTCACCCCTTCCAGTAAAAAATATTTTTGGGCGTATCTGATCGGAGTGTTATTGATTCCTCTTTTGATAGGAATTGTTATGATCTGGTTCATCAACAGGAAAAAAAACAGCATTCAATATCGAATCACAGATACGTCTATTTCAAAAACTGAAAAAGAAGATAAAACTGAATTAGAACTCGTCAACATACTCGAAACTTCTGTTATCCAAACCGGTGTTCATAAGCTTCTGGGAATAGGTAATATCAAACTTAAGGCTAATGTAAGCGAACTTATCCTTGAAGGAATTGAAAAACCCGAAAGCTTTCTTGAAAAAATTGATACCGCCATTGCCTATCAAAAAGAAAAGCTTAAAGCTTCTGAAAAGGCAAAACCTCGAAAACCTTCTCATGATCCGGGCACCCTTGAAAAGCTCGATTATCTAACCGGACTTTGGCAGCAGGGATTGATCAGCGATGAAGATTATGATCATGAACGAAAGAAGTTTTCCTAGTTCTTTTAAATCCCTTTTACAAAAAGAAACCGTTTCTTATCTCCGTACAATAATTACGGAGCATAATGAACAAACTAACTTCTTTCTCTTTTCTAATTCTGCTGATCAGTTTTTCTTTCAACAGTTTATCTTCAGCACAAACTCAAAAAGCTAACTTTGAACTTGCAGAGCGGTTTACCACCCAAAATATGCAAAAAATGGTGGGTAGTACTTCGGTATTCCCTCGCTGGATCGAAGACACCAATAACTTCTGGTACACCTACGAAAACTCTCAAGGCAAAAACTGGTATTACGTAAACGCCGAAAGAGGAAACAAGCGTCTTCTTTTTGATCAGGAAGAAATGGCAGCTCAACTTTCTGAAAGTTTCAGCAGAACCTTCAATTCCAAAGATCTGGACCTGAAAGACTTTGAGTATGACACCGATAAAGAGCTGTTCACCTTTCATGTAGACAGCATAGAGTTTACATACAACCTGAATGGCAACAGACTGGTAAGAGGTGACTCTTTAGAAAAAGCAGACAGAGATAATTGGAAAGTGTTTTCCCCGGATAGCTCCTATGTAGTTTTTGCGAAGCATCACAATCTCTTTATAATGGGAAAAGACGACCATGACAGCACTGCCACACAAATCACTGAAAACGGTGAGCGCTGGTTCAGCTACCAATGGAGTGATGGTGATACTTCTACGACTGAAAAACACCGACCACGTATAAATTGGTTTGAAGATGGTAAGAAGTTTTGGGTAAAGCGGCAGGATAAACGAAAAGTAGATGATCTTTGGGTAATCAACTCTCTGAAAAAACGCCCTGAGTTGGAAACGTACAAATACCCCATGCCCGGAGAAGAAGATATTTATGTGGATGAAATTCAGGTATTCGATCCTGTAACTCAGGAAAGTGTAACCCTCGACACTGATAAATGGGAAGATCAGTCTTTAGGTGGTGCTTACTTTAATCAAGGTGGTATTTTTGAAACGGACAAATCGGATTTCCTTTACATCCTTCGCCGTGACAGAACCTGGAGTAAAATTGATGTTCTGAAAGCAAACACATCAACAGGCGAAGTTGACGTTTTATTTTCAGAAGAAAGTAAGCCGTACTTCAACACCAGATACGCACGACTTGCTATCATCAATGAAGGGGAAGAATATATATGGTGGAGTGAACGTACAGGCTGGGGGCAGTTATACCGCTATGACAGCAATGGAAACCTGAAAAACAAGATTACTTCCGGTCCATGGGTAGTTGGAAATGTTATGAAAATAGACACGACTGCATCCAGAATTTTCTTTCAGGGATTTGGCAGAGAGAAGGGTCAAAATCCTTATTACTCTAATCTGTACAGTGTAAAATTTGATGGGTCAGGATTTTCTCACCTCACTCCTGAGGATGCCACTCATTCCATCAATGCTTCTGATGAAGGGAACTACTTTGTAGATAATTATTCCAGAGTAGATCTGCCCACAAAATCAGTATTGAGAGATGGTTCCGGTAAAGTTATTACCACTCTGGAAGAAGCCGATATTTCCCAAATGGTTGAGCAAGGATGGAAAGCTCCTGAGTCATTTAAAGTGAAAGCAGCCGATGGAGCTACCGATATTTATGGGGTAATGTGGAAACCCTTCGATTTCGATTCTACAAAAAAATATCCGGTAATCTCTTATGTATATCCCGGACCACAAACGGAGCCATTTCCGGCCAACTTTACCATTGGCGGTTCCAGAGCCAGAACTTCAACCTTAGCTCAGGTTGGGTTTATCGTTGTTGCGATGGGTAATCGTGGCGGAAGTCCGATTCGTTCTAAATACTATCATAATTACGGATACGGCGACATGCGTGATTATCCATTAGCTGATAACAAATATGGAATTGAACAGCTGGCTGGAAGACATTCTTTTATTGACGCAAACAAAGTGGGAACTTACGGTCATTCCGGTGGTGGATTTATGAGTACGGCTCTTTTGCTTACTTATCCCGACTTCTATGATGTTGCCGTTTCTTCAGCCGGAAACCATGACAACAACATTTATAACATTTGGTGGGGCGAGGTTCATAACGGAGTAAAAGAAAAGAAGAAAACCGTTACCAAAATGAATGATGACAGCACTAAAACAAAGGAAGAAATCATCACATTTGATGCACCCGTTGAAACTAATATAGAGCTAGCCAAAAACCTGAAAGGTAAATTGTTACTCGTGCACGGCGATATGGATAACAATGTACATCCCGCTAATACAACCAGACTTGTGAATGCACTTATTAAAGAAGGCAAACGTTTTGATATGATGATGTTACCGGGGCGCCGACACGGGTTCGGACCTATGCAGCCCTATTTTGATCGTATGACTTGGTACTATTTTGCGGAGCATTTACTCGGGGATTACCGAACGAATGTTGAGTTTAATTTACCGAAGGATGAGAATTAATAGATTTTGGTTTTAAGTTCATAAAGACGCAAGATTTTGCGTCTTTGCTTTTTTCCAAGTCCAGGCATACCAAACTATAAAAAGCAAAGTGATTACTTCAATAGTCGCAAAAAATATGTAGTATATTTTTGGAGTTCCAACGAATAAAGAAGCTAAAAGAACTAGCGCTTGTATGATGGCGATTATGATATTAGCCCAGCGGTTAACGCCATACTTTAATACCCTTGAAAGTATAATCATAGCTATTCCTAATTCTAAAATTACGCTTATACCCAGTAACATCTCCGGGGATACGATTGTACTAATTAGCTCACCATTCTCTGCAGTCGATTTCTCATAACCAGAGAATGTTGCTTCCATCAAACTTATAATATCTGCATAAAGAATATTTAGCACATAAAATACCCATAGCGTTGACAAGATAACTTTTCTATCGTTTGTAACTGTTTTATTTTCCATTAATTAAGTCCTTAAATTCAATTTTTGAGCTTTACTTAGATCATACCTTGATTCTAGATTCATAAATCTTTTTTAACTCCAAAAATGAGATCCCAAGCAAATTCATATCTTTAAAAACGGCAGGGAGTTTTACATCGATAAATTCCTTTCTCTTTATAATCTGTACTTTAGAAACAGCTCCTTCACATACAAAATACCCTACTCCCCTTTTGTTGAATAGAATTTCGGTATCCTGCAATTCTTGAAACGCACGATGTGCTGTATTTGGATTGACTTCCATTAACACCGCAACTTCTCTGACAGATGGAACCCGTTCTTCTTCTGCCCATTTCTGATTCAGAATTTGATTGTAGAAATGTTCTACAATCTGCTTGTAAATCGGTTTATTCTCTGAAAAATCCATTAGGCTATTTGTCTTTTTTTGAGGCGATTTAAAGCCATCCATATAAAAAAGCCGGATGCTACAATGGTTAAAATCAGGTTTTTAAACAATATACTTCCGGTATCAGAGGTATCTATTCCAAGAAATGCAGTAAGTGACCAATCTTCCGCCCAAATTCCTAAGTAATTGAGTAGAGAAATAAGCAATGCTGTCAGAATTCCAACAACCATCATTACTACAATGGTGCTTAAAAAATTATTAGCTTTGAAATACGCCGCCCCGAATAAAAAGACGGATTGTAATGCAACATATGAGAAGAACTTAATTATATACTCAACTCTTAAATAGAGGCTGAAATCCGCATCTATAACCAAACCCAAAATGTACAAAGCAAGCATGCCAAAAATTGTATAGCATAGAAACGAAACGATCCAGGCTGCTAGAAGTTTTTCGATTGAGCTTGCTGGCAAGGTAATAAAATGGGTTGCGCTTCCTGTCGAATTCATTTCATTAAACATTGTGCTTGTAAGTGCGTATCCTGTCCAGGTAAATAGAGTATAAGCAACTGCCATAGTGCTGAAAGTTCCATTCTTTTCGAAAGCCGGAGATGGAGACAACGCAATTATAGTAACATATTGAAGCAATATTAATCCTGCTACAATGCATCCTCCTAGTAGTATCATCTTTTTCCTGAGAATGAGATATCTTTTAGATAACTGAAGGATTCTTTCTAAAGAAAATGTTCGATTCATAGTATGAGAATTCATTTTTCTACTCCGTTAAATGTCTGATTCATTTCTTCCGTTTTTTGAATAACACCATTAAATAAAAGTTCAAGATCAAAGTTTTTTTCAGCTTTATCAGTAGCAGGCACTATTGCATGAATACCTCCCAGTATTTCTTCTCCGTAAATTATATTTGTATCTGATTCTTCATCTATCTTTTGAATAGAAATAGTGTTGAAAATCTTATCTGAATCATAATTAAAGACAATATTCCCGTCTTTTAAGACTAGCACATGGTCGATCATATAGCCTAAATCCCTAACCTGATGCGTGGATATCAGTATACATCTGGATTCTAGATCCAGGGATGCTACAATTTTTCGGAACTGACTTTTAGATGGGATATCCAACCCATTCGTGGGTTCATCAAAAAGGAGGAGTTCGGTTTGTGATGCGATGGCAAAGCTGATCAAAAACTTTTTACGTTGGCCGTATGATAAAGCGGGTAGTTTCAGAGACGTGTCAATTTCGAATTCTATTAAGATTTCATCCATCAAATCATAATTAAACTTAGGGTAGAAAAAGGAGTGCAGCTCGATGTATTTTTTTCCGGTAATTTTAGGCAGTTCAAATTGTTCCGGCACTACGAATAATCTGTTCATTACATTCGGTTGTCTGTATTTCGTTTCTCTACCATCCAACCGACACGAGCCTGATTCAGGAAATAAGGTTCCGGAAATATTATTCAGCAAGGTGGTTTTGCCCGAACCATTGAGCCCAAAAAGACCGTAAATTTTACCTTTGTTTAATTCCAGATCTAAATTTAAAAGTAGCTCAGCTTTCTTTTTGTATCCGAAAGTAACGTCTTGAATTGATATCATAATAATCTTTGGTTGATTTACTGTATTAGTATATTAATACAGTAAATAAATTACAAATTATTAACTTGATCACCTCTTAAGTGGCTAGAGGGGAAATTAGTCTTTAATTTATCGAGGATTGAAAATTAATTATCATAAAAAAAAAAAAAAAGAGCACTTTTCAGTACTCTTTTTTTCTTTTTAAAAATTAGGCTCTAATCGTCATCTTCATCGTCTTCGTCATCATCCTTATCGTTTTCTTTAAGAATAACTACTTTAGTTCCACCCTCACCGGTTGCAACCACAAGTAAGTTACCTACAAAGTCGATGTGATTTGTCGATGCAATTTCTCCGAAATCCAATTTACCTACCAACTGTAAATCTAAATCTGTACCGGCAGTATAGTCTACAAAATTAGTATTTGCTTCAGCAACATAGACACCGCCTCCACCATTACTGATAAACATCAGATCATGATCGGCAGCTACAGCATTTGTCGGGAATGTCTTACCATTATTATTTGCCGGAATCTGAAGTTCATCTACAATAGTACCATTATTCAGATCCATTAATTTAACTCCTTCATTTCCTGCAGAAATTATTGCGAGACTACCCAAAACCTGGATAGTACTTTTACCACCATCAATCGAAGCACCGGAAAATGGAAACCTTGATTGCTCTTCCATCGTGTTAGGATTTAGAACGACTACTTCTCCAAATCCGTCATTGTCTTTATCACCTGATAGCACTGCAATAAATTGATCATTCTTATCTACCCATCGTGCATCTTCTACAGGAATAAAGTTTTTTTCTTCACTTAGATTTTCGTTCAAGACTGTTAATCCGGCATTATCGCCACTGGTTGCTAAAATTTTATTATCAAAATTTTGCACACTTAATGCTGCAAAACCAGATAGTGAAGTTTTATTTCCTTCGCCGATTTGAAGTTGGTCATTTTGTAGTTCAAACATTCTTAATGCTGCTCTGTCTGAACCGGAGCTTAAATCAGGATCCGAAGTTGCCAAGGCTGTCCAAATTTTATCATTTTCAGCATATACTGCATTTACGTCTGAGCTTGTGAACTCCGCTCCGGAGCGTAATCTGAATGAGAAATTGCCTTCAGACTGCTTTACAATTTCCATCAAATCAATAGCTCCTAAATAAGTTACTCCTTGCTTATTATAACTTGTTGAAATACGAGCGTTTCGAAGATCAATATTAGCCATTGTAGCCTGAACAGATTCTCCCTGTACAATGGGAGGAAAAACTTCCGCTATTGTGTACAAACTGAATTTAAAATCCGATCTGCTGCTTGTAACTTTATTTGATTGCATCGGCTGTATTTCCACCGGATCATTCGCTTTTGTCATCCTCTCATTCAAATCGTCTTCATCATTATTGACGATTACCTCTTGGTCACTATTATCCACTTTCTTGCTCCCGAAATCACCGCAAGAGACTATTAAGAATGCAAATCCAATTAATATTGCCGTGAATTTTCTGAACGAAAAGTTCTCGAAATAATTCATTTTTTAGTTTTTCTGTATCTATTAAAATTTTCTTTAATTCTACTTTAATAAATGAATTTTAAGCTCTTCGTGTTCCTAAAAGCATATTATGATACTTTAATACGCTTATAAGCTTTCTTTATTAAATCATTTTGATTTGATGCCAGATTAACTGCAATCCAGCTGCCTTTACCTGCTATTGATTTGTTGAGGAGATATGTGTGTGCTGAAAAGAACGCTCTTGCCTGGTAATTGATACAGACCAAACAAAACCGGCAGCAATCATGATTCCTCCATAAATCATGATAAGTGACTTTACGCCGATCAGATCTAGTTCTAAACAAGCCGCAGCCACCACCACGGAAAAGGAATTTGCTATAGTAAATAACAGCCATTCTGTACTGAATATCCTGCCTCTAAAAGTATCAGTTGTTCTTTTTTGAAGGAGAATAGTACTCATTACCCAATTGGCGCCCGAAGCTGAATGTGCCAGAAATACAAAAAGGATCATCACAATAATGCTTGTGCTCCAGCCAACGACCATATACATCAAACCTGTGGTTAGGATGCTGAAGCCCATCACCATGATCCAATCTTTCTGATCTCTGAATAATCTGCGACCAATTACTGGTCCTACTCCCGTACCTATTCCTCTTGCGGCATAAAGTAATCCTAACCCGATACTACCCATTTTTAACACATCTTCACTAACAATGATCAGTAAGTACACCAAACCTCCAAGAAACATAGTAGATGTTCCTTTTGCAATACTTGGCCGCAATATGTGTTTATTAGAAATCAGATATTGAGCCCCCTCTTTTATTCCCACAAACGGGTTGCGGGTTCTTAACTTTTCTTCTGCTGATTGTTCCACTTGCGGTATTACTGCTCTGTATAAAAACCAGGCTGAAATGATGTAACTGACTGCATCCAGTATAAATACTAAATCTGTACCCAACCATTCTGTTGCAAAACCGCCCAAAGCCATACCCGATGTGAATATAATACTCCACGTAGCTGTCGAGATTACATTTGCATCAACTAATTGTTCCGGTGTAGTCACATTTGGTATGGAAGATGTTTTTGCCGGTTCAAAAAGAGCAGATAGCATCATCTGAATGGAAGTCAGAGCAAAGGCTATCCACAGAGTTTCGGGTGATCTAACCAACAAAATACCAAGCAACGCAGCTGCTCTGGCAAAGTCACAGAAGATCATTAATCGTCGTCGGTTAAAACGATCTGCCAAGTAGCCTGCAAATGGAGAGAATAAAGCCAAGCTCAACATCTTCACTACAATAATTAGCCCAAGCAGTAATTCAGAATCAGAATATTTAGCTATTAGTGCGTATAGCGCTAGAAGCCCAAACCAATCACCGAAATTGGAAACCGCTTGGCTGATCCACAATAACCGATAATTTCGGTTTTCTTTTATAAGTTGAAAATATGGTTGTAAGCTTTTCAAAAATTCGCTTTGATGGTATCTGATTTTGAACAACCAAATGTAACCATAACCCATTCAAAATAGTCATTGACACTTTGAATGAGGTTAATAGATTTTAGATGAGATGAGTGAATGAAAGTAGAATTGGAATACGAATATTGCATTCGCGTGAACATTGTAAATGTCAAGTAATTCATTGACAAAGATTGAGTTGACATCCTGAGTGTTCCAAATTGATAGATAAGTTTTTGAGTGAAATACACCGAAGGATCTCAAATGAAATCGAGGCTCAGGGTTACAGCTTTATAAACAACTCAAGCACCATCAATGTTTATCTTTTACTGTTTATCAAAAGCAAGAACCGCATTCAAAATCAGTTGTACGGAAGCTGTATAGAAATCCAGAGGAATGGTATCAAACTCATCGGTTGCTTTGTGATAGTTTTCATGGTCTTCCACTCCGAAATACACAAATGGAACTCCTTTGCTGTGAAATGGTCCGTGGTCGGATGAAAACGTCCAGTCATTATAGCCCAGATCCGGAGTATCATGTCCGAATAACAATTTTAATCCTGCGGTATCAATAGATTCCAGAACGGGTTTGGTGTTGGGATAGTGATACGTGCCGGCAGCATAAATTTCACTGCTATCGTTTTGGCTGATCATATCCATATTGATATTAAGTTTTACTTTGCTCAGAAGAACTGAGTCTTCCACAAAAGCTCTGGCACCCTGCAATCCCATTTCTTCAGCATCAAAAGCGGCAAAGACAAGTGTATGTTCGGGTTGATTCTTTACGAAATAATCTGCCATAGCCAGTAATGCAGCAGTTCCGGAAGCATCATCATCTGCACCGTTAAAAATCAGAGAATCATTTCTCCCCAAATGATCATAATGGGCGGTTATTACAATCATAGAATCAGTTTTCCCAGTCACTTTTGCAATTACATTAATACCGATCATTTCAACTTCTGTTCTGCGATCTTCAAAAGTAAATTTGTGGGTATATGAATTCTGGAAAGGTTCAGTTCCTTCTTCCTGAAAACGGGTTATTAAATATTCACGAGCAATTCTGTTTCCATCCGTACCCGTTCTTCTGCCTTCGGTAGCATCAGAAGAAATAAAGCGAAGGTCTTCAATTAGTTGGGCAGTATCCAGCTCTGTGGTTTGCTTTTGAGTACAAGCTAAAAATGGAATAAATAGAAGAATGAGCAGTTTTTTCATGGATTCGCTTAAAATAAAATTAAACCTCAAAGATTCACTTTATCTGAACTGAAAGCAATTCAAAAAAAAATTCTAACAACTAATTAATAATGTTAAAGAGCGGAACTTATAAATACCCGTCGGTAATGTTATGATAAATAGAAAAGCACCCTGTCAAGATGCTTTTCCTGGATTAGTAAATTCAATTCAAGGTATGAAACTACCTTTACCCCTTACCCTTTTTGTTTCCTTTACTACTTTTGTCATCATCATCGTCATCCTCATCATCATCATCGTCATCGTCAAAGCTTTTATAATCCACTTTATCGGCGTTGAAAACTGTTCCAGTGATGTTCAACGACGTTTTGGAATCGATTTTGATCTTATCAGATGTCAATACGGAATAACTCAGATCCATGGAACCCTTGCCTTTCAGCTTGATCTCTTTTTCTGCAGTAATTGTTGCCTGCACTGCTGTAAGATCTGTCTTGGCATACACTTTAACATCCTTGGCTGTTATGGTAGCTCCGGAGATGTTAATAGATTCTTTCGCTTTTACGTACACTTTCTTGCCTGCTTCCAACACACTGTTCTGAGCATTGATCACTCCTTTCTTAGCGTCAAGCTTTATGTCTTTAACAGCTACAAGACGGCTGGCTACAGTTATACCTTCTGCTTTGATGTCTAGTTTCTCTGCGGAGATAACTGGAGTGTTTGTGGGAATAACAATGGCTACGTATTTCGCATCATATTTACCATCTTCAAACTCTGCTAATGGAATTAACTCATCTCCGGGATTGAATAAGCCATCATTATTGAAATCTTTGAATGGGCGACCGGAAATTGAAACAGATATTGTTGCAACATCGGATGCTCCATATGGATCGGTTACAGTCAGAGATACGGTAATATGGCCACTCATTGAAAAATCATGTGTTACGTTTTCCCCGGAAGCCGTATTCCCATCACCAAAATCCCATGCATAAGTTAAAGCATCTCCGTTAGCATCAGTTGATCCCGCTCCGCTAAAGCTTACGCTACTTCCCAACACAGCACTTCCTGCTTGTATATCAGCTTCAGGCGCTACATTTCTCACTTCAACTGTGACATCATCAGAACTTGAAGCCCCGCTACCATCTGTTACAGTAAGAGTATAAGTATAGCTGCCTACAGCCAGCTGAAATGTGGGTGAAGCATTATTCGATACTTCAGAACCATTGAGTGTCCATGAATAACTTAAAACATCACCATCGGCATCGGATGAGGCCGAACCATCAAGTGTTACTGAAGTTGTTGATCCGGTTGCCGTTATTGACTGATCTGTACCTGCATCTGCCACAGGAGCAGAATTTACTATTGTAACAGTTACATCGTCCGAACTGGTAAGTTCTCCATCCGATACAGTGAGTGTATATATATAAGTTCCAGCCTCCAGATCTGAACTAAAAGAAGAAACAGCAGCAACTTCATTTCCGTTTAATGACCATGAATATGATAATGCGTCACCATCCGGATCGGAAGATCCTGAACCATCAAGTGTAATTGTGGTTGTTTGCCCGGTAGCATTAATAGTTTGGTCAACCCCTGCATCAGCTATTGGTGCCTCATTGTCCGGTTCGATTGGTGGTGGTGGTGTACCACCAAAAGATTCTGTTGTTTCTAACCGGAATTTACCTCCTCCTAAACCCCCTCCATCAAAGATTACAAAAGTAAGTAAGTGATCGCCATCAAGAGTAACACCATATTTGCCCTTAGCAGAATCGTTTTCGTCACCCGTTCCCTGATATCCGATCAACTGCGGATTTTGACCATTTTGGTCGCCTAGATAAATCCATGAGCAGTTATCTGCCAACAATTGAACAACAAACTCACCATTACCGGAAACGGGTATTTCATATTTACTCCAGTTATGACCTCCCGGCCCCGTATTTCCATTAATATCAGATGTAGTGGTGCTATTCATTGTATTAGCAGAATTGATCCATTTTGCATCCCAGCTATAACCGGCATTGTCTTCCCATGGATGGGGCTGGCCGTTATCCTGAGTTACTTCAAAAGCAGTATGTGGGTTTGACCAATTTGCGTCAATTCCAAAAGTATTTCCCTGATAACATACTGTGGAAGTCCAACCGCGGTCTGCAAATGCGGGAAAGATAGGATCATAAGTCTGAACCATGGAATTACTTATGTAAACATTGCTTGTAGTTCCGGATCTATAAGCAATCTGTCCAAAAACTGTTCCTGTTCCTGCTGAACCTTGGTCGTTATGCGCAAATCCGTCTAACCTTAATCCATCAATATCAGTGGCTGCTTCTGCCGGCATTGGTGTGTTATATTCAAATGCATTAAAACTGGATAGCGGAATCTCAACTACTCCCTGGGTGATGGTCACATTAGTATAATAAAACCAACCAGCGTCTGTAGAAGAAAGATAAACGGTGATTTGATTGTTAGATTCGCTAACGTTTAAAATTTCAAGAACCAGAGCTCCTTCCAGTCCGATATCTAAGTTCAAGAAAACTTTCTTATCTGCATGTGGACTGGAACCTTTAGTAGGTGTTCCGTGTGACCCAATAAAATTCCCGTAATAAAGTGCGTATTCAGTGGACGTATTTGTTCCTCCCCACTCCAGTGTCCCATCAGATCCATTAATTCTTGTTACACCAGACCTGTAACTTCTGAGTTCCCGGGCACCACCCACAACTGTCTCATCTTCCAGATATGTGTACAAGCCAGGAAAATCACCCGACCAACTACCTGTCGGCCCATTAAAATCATCAATTACGATATTTCCAGAACTCACGCTCTGAGTAGAGCTTTGACTTACCGAACTTTGAACTAACGGTATTTTATTCTTCGTTACTTCCTTCTCGTCGATACTTGAAACCGAAGATTCTTTACAGGACATAAAAAGAAGTCCTGAAAACAGCATCAGACTGAGCAGTGTTTTTATATTATGAATTTTAGTTTTCCCCATGATGTACCTATTTATTATTAGTTTTTAAAAAGTCTGACCGAACAGAGTGTAATCTCAAATTCACCATACGATTTATATTAATATCAAATAACCGTAATCATTTAACAATAGGAAGAAGTGCTCAATTACATGGGTATTAATACCTACAGTTCACTGCAAAGAGGGTATTTTATGATTAAAAAGAACTTTCTATTCTTCATAAATCACCCTTAAGTAGTTCTGCAAATCAGGTCTATATAAAACTTAGTCTTCAACTATGCCTTTTCTCGGAAGTGCTCACTATTTCTTCTTTACATTAATGAAATTATACGATGCAGCTTAAATCAGCTGCTAATGGGATACCGAAATTAAGTATCCTATTTGAGTAGAAGTGAAAGCAGAGAAGTATTAAAATTCAAATATAAAAAATTTCAATTCTGCTTCAGAACAAAAAAATATTCTTAAGGCGGTCAATTAGTTTTCTTTTCAACACAGAATCACTTTCACTTTGCTTCTGTAATTCTCTTTTTCTGTTTATATAGCAACTCTGGCAGGCAAGTTTTTCCTGATCAAGATCATCCAGCTTTCTTAGTTTCACTATATAATTCCCAATAGGTCTTTTAGTCCCTTCTACTGAGCCGCAATACGAACAATGTCTTACCAGAATTTCCATTGATCAATTTTTAACTTTATTTCTACCCGAAGCTTATGTACCGTAAGCTGTCTTAAAATTTTAATTTGATAGTATAATAGCAATAGGAAGTATTCCTCAATCTTATAGAGACTTCTACCCATATTTTAAAAAAAAGAGACACTTAATTCAAAAGTGCCTCTTTGCCCCATCACCCCTCAAAACTCAAATATCGGTTGATATCTGAAAGGTCATCTTTCGCAACAAAACCTATAGCTTTTATAGCTTTCGCTTTTTCACGAAAGATCTTAGTATTGTTACTGGTTACTATTATTATTTTAGCATACGGGTCCAGTTTCAATATGCACTCTGTGGCTTCAAAACCATCCATTTTCTTCATTTCAACATCCATTAATACATATTCGGGCTTGTCAGCTGCATAGTTATATACAGCGTCTTCTCCGTTATCATATTCAATAAATTCAACAGGATCTATAACAGATAGTAGGATTATGCTTCTTAATATTATTCTAGTTGCTTCATGATCATCTACTATCATTATTTTCATTATGATTTACCTAACCTTTCTTTAACAATCCCTATAATTTAAATGGAAGTTCGATTAGATCTTCACAATTAACAATAGGAGTTAGTACTCAATTGTATAGGCACTTCTACCTAGATCAGACATGAAAATAAAAATTAACTTACATAACCTTTTGTTCTCTGATCCTTCAATTCTTTTTTAAGTTGTAATCAATAGCTTGAAACTTAGTATTCCTTCATTTCTACTCAGTGTTTTAAGAACTTAAAAGATATATTTTTCAAATATTGAAAGGCACTCTTATTCTAATTGATGTGCCTTGGCTGACCTTTGATTCTATTTCCATTGTACCACCCAGTGATTTCATTCTTTCCTGCATTCCTAAAAACCCAAGCCCTTTTGTATATTTATCTGACTTTATATTAAGTCCTTCTCCATTATCCCAAATCAATACATTAATAAAATTATCATTTAGCCTGATCATCACAGAAGCTTCACTAGCAGAAGAGTGCTTCAAAATATTATTGATGGCTTCCTGTACAACTCTGTAAAAACTAATTTCTTTCTGTTTCGGAAAAGCATGATCTATCCCATCTATGTAATAACTCCATTCTATAGAGGAAACCTCTTTTAGTTGTTCACACAAATTGGAAATTGCATCCGTTAGCCCAAATTTTTCTAAATGTATAGGCCTTAGTGCATGTGAAATATTTCTTACATCATCTATAGAACTAACTGCACTACTTATAATTTCATCAAGTTGCTCATTTAGAATATTCGCATCATGTTTCTGTTTGCGGGCAAGTTCCGCTCTGTTTTTAATCACCAAAATTTGTTGCCCCAAACCATCATGTAATTCAGAAGCAATTCGCCTTCTTTCCGTTTCCTGAAAATCAATTAATTGCTCAGAAAATTTCTTCTGTATTTCGTTCTCCTTTTTCAATTGAGATACTCTGTAATAATATACCGCAGGACCTGAGGTAAGGAATAATATTCCTATCATACCATAAAACCAGCTGGTTTGCCAAAAAGGTGGTTTCACAGTAATTCCCATTGTTGCGCCCTCTTCATTCCATGATCCATTTGCATTGCTTGCTACCACTTTAAATGTATAGTCTCCCGGAGGGATTTTAGAATATAAGGCCTGTCTTCTGTTTCCGACCTCTATCCAATTCTCATTTAGCCCTTCCATTTTATATTTAAACCGTACTTTTTCCGGTTTTGTGAAATTAATACCGGTATAATCAATTTCCAGAAACGAATCATCGTATTGTAATTCAATTGAGTTTTTAAAAGGAAATTCAAAATTATTGCCTCTTATTTTTTCGATATATACAACAGGCTTTATATTATTTTCTTCTACATCATTTGCAGATACAACCGCAACCCCTTCAACTGTTGGAAAATAAATATTGCCCAATGAATCCTGAATAATACTGGGTTGAAAACCACCATTCGTTTCAACGGAAGTCATTCCGTCTTGTTCACCGTAGGAAAATGATTGGACGTTTTCCGATCTGCCATCGCAAAAAGCTTCTGCTGAAGAAACTGATAATCTGAAAATTCCACGATTGCTTCCCATCCAAAAATTACCGTTTTGATCTTTCACCAAATGGGAGACTATATCATCAAAAAGGCCCTCTTCAGAAGAAATATTACAAACCTTACCCTCTTTTAATCTGAATAGTCCATTACCATAACTCCCCAACCATATGTCTTCTTCTGTTCCTTCATAAACTGCCCTGATATAAGGCTCATTACCTAATTCAGAGTCTGCTTTTTCCAGTAATCTTACCTGCGTAATATTACCGTTTTCAATTTTATTTAAGCCTGAAATTGTACCTACCCACAAAACTTCAGACCTGTCTTCATAAATTATCCTTACATTGCTTGAAGAAAGACCGTCTTTTGATGAAAGGCGCGTAAATTTTTCATCATGATATCTGAATAACCCATCCAGAGCCCCAATCCAAATATTTCCTTTTGAGTCTTCTGTAATTGAAAAAATACCATTTCCCTCAAATCCATCATCAGAGTCAAGTATTTCTCCTTTTAAAGATAATACTGACGAGTTGATTCGATATAACTCCTCGGCTCCAAACCATATCCGGTCTTTGGAGTCCTGAAAAATTGACCACACACAAAGATTGGGCAGGTGAGTATTTACTGCTGAATAAGAAAGTTTGCCCTGGTACCATTCATAAATTCCTCCACAATTTGTAGAAAACAATTTTCTACCATCTTTTAATTGATTTAAAGAAAGCATAATATCATTTTCAAACCCCTGATCTTTACCTATGATATTAATGATGGAAGAACGTGCTGAAAACATCCCTTCTCCCAGTGTTCCTAACCAGTAATTATCTTCATTATCTTTAAATATCTTGGTGTAATTGATCTCATAATCAGCTTTAATCGGATCAAAGACCTCAAATTGTTCCCCGTCAAACCTACTTATACCATTGTAAGTAGTTACCCAAAATGTACTATCCCTGTCTACATAAAGCCTTTTTATAAAGTCTGAAGTGAGATCTGAACTATCTGTAAATGAAGATAACTTAGCATCCTTGTATCTATACAAACCATGCCTTGAGGTGGCAATATAAAGTACACCTGAATTTTCAGGAAATTCTTTAACATCCGCAATTTCACTGTCAAAGACCTCACTAAAATCCTTGATTAGTACCAAAGAGTCTCCCAAACTTCGAAGAACTTTTTTCTGATATGCTAAAAAAACCCCTGTTTTATAACTAAGTGACTTCGCGACCAGGTCTTCGCTTTTCAGAACTTTTTGTTCTTTTAGCGTATCTCCGTCAAAGTAAAATGGGATTCCATCCACTAATCCCCATATTCTTCCTTCCAGGTCTTCCGTCACTCTTTGAGGTGCATTTATTGCACCCACATCATTCATCGGAAAGGTCTTAAACTTTCCGTCTTTGTATGTAGTAAAACCTCTTTCAGTGCTTAACCAAATAACACCGGTCTTATCTTCATGAATATGTAATATTCGGTCAGATCCAAAATCCTCAGAATTTGAACGATTGAATGTAGTAAATGAATATCCGTCAAAACGAACAAGGCCGCCAAACGTAGCCAGCCAGATATATCCATCTTTTGTTTGAATGATGTCGTTTACAGAGCTTTGTGGTAATCCCTCTTTTAAACTGAACTTGGTGATCACATAATTATCACCAGATAGTTCCTGAGAAAGCAGATTTTTGGGAACCCATATAATCAGGAGTAAGAAAAATCCATAGAATAAAGATTGTGCGTGTACTGATATCATCTCAATAAAATCCTGAATTAATTCAGATTTAATCGCAGAAAAAATGTATTAGGGTTAAAACCCTCACTACTAGTGATAGTAATATATCTAAAAGCTCAGAATCCGGAACTATGCTCAACTGCAAATTTCAAAAGTGCATGAGCCCCGCTTAAATCAAGCTTATTACAAATATTACTCCGGTGGTTTTGTACAGTTTTGATGCTAATACCCAAATCCTCGGCGATTTCCTGATTTGTTTTCATCTTAGCCACCATCCTTAACATATTTATTTCTGAAGGAGTAAGTAAACTAATTCCTGATTTATCAGTTGCTGAATTTGCCATTCTGTTATTTCGCTTTATTAAAAAAGCAGAAATTTCGGGACTTAGGTAGTAATTTCCTTTCAGAACAGTGTGTATGCAGTTCATAATTTCTGACACTGTATTCTCTTTCAGTACATATCCTTTTACACCGATATCCATTGATTTATTAAAAATAGACTCATCCTTAAACATGGTTAGAAAAATGACATCAATGTTAATTGATTCATTTTGAATCTTTTTTGCAACATCGAAACCTGAAATATTTGGCATTTCAATATCAAGTATAGCAATCTGAGGTTTTTTTTCTCGAATGAATTTAAGTGCCTCCTCTCCATCTTGCGCTTCGTAAATTTCAATACCGGGCTCCTGATCTAATACTTGCCTTAATCCTTTACGAATAAGAGCGTGATCATCTGCAATAACTATTGATATTTTATTTTCTGTATTCATCAGTAGGGATTTCGATCTTAATTGTAGTTCCTTTTTTTAGTATAGAATCTATGTGTATAGTTCCTCCAAGTGACTTAATACGCTCATTCATACCAAGAAACCCGAGCCCTTCAGGTGAACTAATATTATTTTTATCAAAGCCTTTTCCATCATCCCATATTGTAACAGAGATCGTCTTGTTTGTCTCGTTTATCAAAACTGAAGCCTCTTTGGCTGAAGAGTGCCTTATGATATTTTTGACGCCTTCCTGAATTACCCTGTAAAAATGAATTTCTTTATCTTTATCTATTAAAATGTCAATATCGTTAATATGATAACTCCATTCAATTGAATTGGTATCCTGAAGCTCTTCACAAAGATTTACCAAAGCTTCGGTTAAGCCAAACTTTTCTAGATGTACCGGTCTAAGTCCGTGTGAAATACTACGGACATCTCTTATTGAAATTACAGCACTTTGCATAATTTCATCAAGTTCTTTTTCTAATTCAATTTCATTCCCGTTTTTTTGTTTCGCCAACTCTACTCTGTTTTTGATGACAAGTATTTGTTGGCCTAGGCCGTCATGAAGTTCGGAAGCAATTCTTCGTCTCTCATTTTCCTGTGATTCTATTAATTGTTCTGTGAACTTTTTTTGCCGGTCATTCTCTTGTTTAAATTTTTCCTCTCTTCTTTTAAACAAAAAATACCCTGTACCTGAAACCAACAGAATGAGCATTATAAAAAACCAGTTTTTCTGCCAAAAAGGGGGTACTACAGTTACTGCCAGTGTTGCTCCTTCATCATTCCAAACCCCATCGTTATTGCTAGCTATTACTCTGAATTTATATTCCCCGGGAGGAATTTTAGTGTACAAAGCTTCTCTTCTGTTTCCAACTTCAATCCAATTATCATTTAACCCTTCTAAGCGATAACGGAATTTAACCTTATCAGGATCTGTAAAGTTGATTGCACTATATTGAATTTCCAGAAAGGCATCATTATGGGATAATTCAATATTCTTATTTTCTTTTAATTCGCCTTCACTTGTCCTTATGCTTCCAATATATACAGGAGGTGGTACCTTATTTTCTTCCACCTCTTTTACAGAGACTCTGGCAACACCTGCTACAGTTGGTAACAAAAAATCCCCGTTTTTTTCTACTATATAGCTAGGCTGAAAACCGCCGTTGGTTTCGGGTGAGTTCATTCCATCAATACTTCCATATGAATACGAAATAACCTCATTCATTTCTCCATCGGCTACTTTATTCAGGCTCTCTCGGCTCACTCTATGGATTCCCCTGTTGCTGCCCATCCAAAAATTAGCTTTATCATCTTCTATAATATGTGAGGATGTATTATCAAATAATCCTTGTTCGGTGGTAAAACGAAATATTTCATCATTTTTTATTCTGAATAAACCATCTCCATAGGTTCCAATCCAATAGGTACCATCAATATCTTTATGTATGGTTCGAATATTAGGCTGATCAACAAATTCTGATTCTAATTCGTTAACCAAGGGTATTCTTGTAACTTTATAATCTCTAATTGTGTGTAGCCCTCCATTTGTGCCAACCCACATGGTTCCATCATCGTCCTCAAACATTACCCTTGAATCGCTGTAATATAAACCATCGGCTTCGGTAATTTTCCTGATTAGTTCAGTTCCGTCATAAATATAAATTCCCTGAGAAGAAGCAACCCAGATAAGTCCATTTCTATCTTCTGTGATAGCAAATACAGCATAACCATCAAATCCTTGCTCTAACCCGAATTTAGTTACACGTTCTCCGTAACCTTCAGCCATATAAGGTTCGCCTGATCCAAACCACATTCTGCCCCGGGAATCCTGAAATACTGACCAATAACAACCCATAGGGAGATAATCGTGTACTTTAGATAATGCAGCTTGTTTATTATCCCACTCATAGATGCCTGTGCAATTAGTGGAAAACAACATTTTTCCATTATTAATACGCGTAATTGATAACATCTTTTCATTATCCAGACCAACTTTTTTATCAATCATCGAAATAAACTTCTTTCGGAACCTGAATAACCCATCTCCATCTGTACCGATCCAGTAATTTCCTTCATTGTCATGAAGAATGGATTTCATTCGAATATTTGATTGATCACCGAATGGCTGGAACGGAATAAAGTTATTCTCTTCTTTCACTGCTATTCCATCTGCGGTGATAGCAAACTGATTGTTAAAATTGTCAATTTTTAAATCTAAAAAATGGTTATAAGGGAGAGGATATATCTGTTTTTGATTAAACTTATCATTGTATTCGTACTCAATGATTGTATTGAGTGTACCAATTAAAATTGTATGCTCTTTGGTGGGATGTTTTCTGACATAAGTATGAGCTGAAGTTTCATTAGGTATATTATTGTACACTAATACGGGCAATCCATTATGAATTCTGTACAGGTTTTTATTTAAGCTATACCAATTATCCTCAGAACTACTGAGTGCACTTTTAACAATTTCTCCTTCCGTTACAGGAAGAACTTCTTCCAGCTCATCACCGTTAAACTTAAACGACTGATCCAAGGTATTAATCCAAATTGAGCCATCATGATTTTCAATAAAATTTAAAGGCCCACCAATTCCATCAGCGATCTTGAAATTTTTACATTTACCATCTTTAAACCTTGTAACTATTAAATTCATGGTTGAAGGTAACAGCCAAATACTGTTATCAGATGAAATGAATATATCATAAAATTCATCAGAGATCAGACAAGGTGTATTTATAAGATTGAATGTTTTAAAATTTTTACCATCAAACTTTACCAACCCTGAGAAAGTGGCCAACCAAATGTATCCATCATTTGATTGTTCAATTGCATTGATTGAATTCTGAGGTAGCCCGTCTTCCATGCTAAATTGTGTAACTACGTAGTCTTCAGAATTAGGAATCTGTGAAAACAACGAGACCTGCGAAAGCCCTTGGATAAACAGAACAAGTAAGAAAAGTATTAACCCCTTTCGCATCATAGAAAAATTTTCGGAAGATAATTAAGGGAAAACCAAATACAAATAAAAACCCCGTTCAATAAATTTGATCAGGGTCAATTGATTGAAAAATTATAATAATGTTTTACTGAAAAACAGTATTCATCATAATTTGAATATGATTATCTCAATCTAAACCATCATCACTTCTGCTCTTTAATTTTTTATATGCATACGCTCCCCCTGCAGCAGCGAGTAAGCCAAGCCCTCCATCGATTGGAGCTTGCGCAGGATCGCCGGGAAGTCCGGGTTGTGAAAAGACTACGGCTGTGGCAATTAATATGATAATGAGTGTGTATAGGATGATAAGTAGTGTTTTCATAATTTAAGGCTTTTAGCCGTTAGCTATCAGCTATTAGCTTTTGGGATTTACCTCAAAAGCTAATAGCTAAACGCTAAAAGCTGATTACTTGATTAAAGTGAGTTTCTTGATCTTGACTACATTCCCTGCCCGAAGGCGATATATGTACATGCCACTTGCAAGGTTAGAAGCATTAAAGTTTAGCGCATAACGACCGGCTGTTTTATTTTCGCCATTCAATAATGTGGCTACTTTTCTTCCCAGTATATCAAACACTTCCAGTGTTACTTTTCCTGTGTTTGGAACTCCGTAAGTAATCGTAGTGCTTGGGTTAAATGGGTTTGGATAATTTTGACCGAGTTCCACTTCTGTCGGTAGCTCGATAACCGGTTCATTGCTTACCGCTTGTGATGGTGAAACCGTAAGCATAAATCGTGGACCCGATTGTTTTTGTTTAGCTACTTGGAAAACAGATCCCAGATCTGGTAGAGAGTTGACATCTTGACCATATGGAGACGCAAGATCTTGCATCTTTGCCTTAGCTGCGTTCATTGTAAATACATACTCTTCATCAAGATTTGTAGTAACATCGAGTTCGGAATCATGCAAAGAAAGTTCCCATCCATCCGGAATATTCAAATCGCCTTTTGAAATGTGATGTGTTGCACCACTTGCAGAAGTTTGGAGTGCCAGCGATATCTCAACGGGTTCCGTGATCAATGGCAAACTGTTAATATCCAGATGAGTTGTATCATTTAGGATGGAAGCCATTGTAACATAATTTGAAGAAAGTGGATTGAGTTGGTGCGCATCGGAGGCGTCTAACCCAAACTGTCCATCTTCAGAAAACTGAAACCACGCTTTGTTGATAAATCCTGAATCGCTTTTAAATTCCAGAGAAAAATAAGCCGGTTCCGATTTAATCAACTGTTTACCAAGAAACCGTTTAGCGGAATCGGTTTTTGCTGATACGGGAATATCTAGACTTGGGCTAGCTTCTTTTGTTTGTACAAAAAAGGCATTAAAAGGTCCCACTTCACCATCCGTTAAACTTCCCAGACTTCCATTCCAGCTTTTCCACGATGCAGAATTGATATCGTACACATACACCGAATTAGACAATCCCGAACGTGTAAATCCGTCCCAATCAACATCATTTCGGAATGGATTACCTACTAATGCCCAACCATTTACATTAGAATTTAAAAGCGGAGTTAATGATTGTGTCCCTTTCGGCTCACGACCTTCAAGCTTTAATGTTTTCGGGAAACCTGCATTTCCTGCTACACCCGGTCCATTATCGTCACTGTATACGTACACCAATACACCTTCTCCAGGATGCAGAGAATCAGACATGTTGCTTATTGAAGTCCAATTGGAATTAGACAGATTTGTTGAAGTATTTGGCCATCGATATACGTTGGAAGTTCCTCCTGAATGATTTGCACCGGTAAATCCTTGGGTCCAAAAGCTTCCTAATAATGGAGCAAAAGAAGAATCTGCTACCGGGCTGGTTAAAACTCTCCACCCTTCGGTTCCGGTAAGTTGTTGGGAAGATTCTTTGTAGTTTTGGATTTTGTACTTCTTAAACAGATACGATTCTACTTTCCGACGGTCGTTATCTCCTAAAACATTGGTGTATATAATCACCTCGGCTATGTCTCCATCGAATGTGTAAGAATTGTCGGTACGCACTCCAAGATAGATGTTACCTGAATCTGAACTTCTTGCACTACCTGCTTCCACTGTTTGCTTTCGGTTTACACTTAGTACTCCTTGTGCATCAGTTGCACGGACATTGTAAAGCTGTGCAGTTGTATCAGAGAAATCGCCCACTGTTCCACGGTCGATATAGTTTCCTGCATTGGGAATAAACCGTGCCCCTGATGCTCCGTTTAGGTGCAATTCATATTGTTCAGCAGTATTCCCACCCATCAAAAAATTGATATTGGTGTTAGACGTGCGCGATTTAGCTACGATGAATAGTTCATAATTTGAGTTCTGGATGCCCAGATCACTCGCCGTAGGTAGGGTGATGTATGAATTGCTGCCATTAAACCTAAGTGCCCGTAAGTTATTGATGGCGCTGTCTGCCACCACTGCTCTTCTTGCTAAATTTGTTTGAGTAGCATCATGATTTTCAGAACTTAAGTCAGTCCAGGTATTTACCGAATCTCCAAAAGTAGTGAGACCACGCCCAGCATCTAGGTGCATTTTGAGATTTGTGGTGGGGATGGGAGAAGTCAGCCATTTAAAATTGTTTATGGGTTGCGGGGTTTCAATCCCCGATTCAGGCAAACCATTTCCGAGTGCTCCTAAACGATTATTTGTAGTTCCATCACTCCCAAAACTGAAAATCCTTCCATCATCCATGATGGCCAAACCGTGTTCATCATTTGCAGCAATAGTAGTAATGCGTTTGCCAAAGATTTCTTCATTATCTAACAAAGTGGGTTCAGATTTATCAGAGAATGAGCTCCCTTCAATCCCCACTCTATGCGTATTCCCAAAACTATATACCGACCCATCATCCATCAGCAACATTGAAGATTTCAGCCCTGCAACAACCTGAATAGGCTTTTTACCGGATATGTTAGAGCTCGTAATTTGGGTAATCGTGTTATTATCACTTTTACTACCTTGCCCAAGTTGGCCATCACTTCCTTCGCCCACGCTATATACCGTTGAGTCACTGGCAATCACAATAAAGTGAGGATTCCCGTTTGAAGCTGAGGATTGCCCAATTGCTCCATCAATGAACGTTTTTCCTAATGAGTTAAGATGAGTAGCACTGGTAGGCACGTTCAGAGTATTGGTATTTCCAAATCCCATTTCGCCACTTCCACCATCACCCCACAAAAAAACAGTGCCATCGGATGCTATGGCCATACTATTTCTTGCATTCGCGGAGATATCAACAATAGTTTTACCGGATAAATTGGAATGGGTAATTTCTGTTGGAATTCTTCGTGAAGTGAAATCTCCTAACCCTAATTGACCTGAGCTGTTACTGCCCACACTAAAAATCTTGCCGTCTTCGGTTAAAAAGAGTGTATGAGCTTCATTACTATTCGAAACTTCACTTGTAGAAGTAGCGACATCAATCACTTTCTTTCCAGGCAAATTGGTATGATCAATGAGTGTTGGTTCATATATATCGGTACTGTCGTTAATTCCTAATTGGCCATGTAAATTTAAACCCATGGCATAGACTTCTCCATCCTCGGTAAGCAGGAATGATTGATTTCCGCCTGCTTTTACATTTTTGATTGTTTCTGCTGAAATATTGGAATGAGTCAATTTTGTTGGAGTATCCTTTATTCTATAATAACTTCTGCCTAAATGATAGTTTAGGGTGTTGTTATTATCATCAATTGCATCCGGATATCCCCCAAAACTATATGCAACTCCGGCACTATCTATAAGAATGCTGTGTAGCGATCCTGCAGATAGTTGGGAAATAAACTTACCACTTAGATAGGTATCATCAATTAAGCGAGGGGTTGAAATTGTATCCGCAGTACCAACACCATTCCTACCAAGTTCACCCTTTCCAAATCCATATACCGTACCATCATTGGCAAGAATTAAGCCATGAAGTTCACCAATAGAAATATCCTCGATGTTTTTTCCTAAGGCTGATGAACTCGTGTATTCAACGGGATAGTCTTCAATATCGAATCCGAAATCATCACCAAAAATAAACAATGAACTATCTGAAGCAAGTAAAAGCCCGCTTTCATAATGTTTAGATATCTTGACAATAGTTTTACCAGCAAGATTTGCATGTGTGAGGACAGTAGGAGAACGTACATCGCTGCTTTGAGTGCCTAGACCTAACCCGGACCTAAAATTTCCCCAGCTATATACTGTACCGTCATCCGTCAATACCAAATTACTTTTTGCGCTTGCTTGCATATCAATAATGGTCTTATTGTCGAAGTTTGATTTTGCAATCTGAATAGGTGAAGAGGAACCTATTGTGCTACCGTTACCATACTGTCCATTAGAATTATCACCGAATGCGAATACATAGTTACTATCGGAAAGCATTAAAACATGATCTAAACCCGTTGAAATTTTAGTAATTTTATGGCCACTCAGATTTGTGGTATCTACTAATGTTGGAACTAAAACATTATCTGGAGTGGTGGCACCGATTCCTAAATATCCATTGTTGTTACTACCCATCCCATAAACAAGACCATCACTTGTTAATAAGAACGATCGTTCCTCTCCTGCAGAAACTGCAACAAATTTCTTTCCGCTGATATTTGCATGGGTAATTAGCGTTGGTTCTTTTATCGAGATTTGATCTCCAAGGCCTAATTGCCCTTCTCCATTTTGCCCAAAACTATACACCGTACTATCTTCAGCAAGTAGTAAAGTAAATGCATCGCCCGATTTATAGCTGGTTGATGAAGCAATTATTTTTTTTCCACCAAGGTTTGTGTCAGAAATAGGAATCGCAATATCAATTCGATCAGCACTCCCTTGTCCTAAAGTGCCATATGTACCATTCCCAAATGTATATACTTTGCCATCGTCTGTTAACACCAAACTTTGGCCAGTCCCTACTGCAACTTTTGGTGTAATGGTTTGGGCAACTATAGGAATAGTGATTACAGTTAAAAAAATTACCCCGAGAAAAAGCGAACGTATTGGTTTCATAATTTTCAAGAATGAAATGAATAAATGGTTTGAACATAAATTGTCACGATTTGAATCTACTTTTTTTTACTTGTGCAGGCGTGCCAACTTTCTGTGTAAACGTGCCAAAATGTGTTGATTGCTCTTTAATAAAGGTTTTGAGTGCGTTATTATGAAGGCTACAGGTCAGGCTTTTCCACCACTATTGATAAGCGATTTCTAATCCTTTTCTTTAAACTTTTCAGCAACAAGTACCAGACGCTTGAGTAATGTACTGGGATTTATTCCGATGGATGTTGCCTGTTTTTAAGATCTTGCAAAACCCTACGTCTTAATTCATCGTTTTTAACTAAGAGGATGAACCCCGAATCGTTCTTGGTATTTTTTACGGAAGCTTGTTGCACTCTTATATCCAACAGCATTGGCTAACTCTTCCAATCTCACGCTTTTATTTTCAGCAGCTATTGATCTGGCCGTTGTAAGCCTCACTTCAAGTATCAATTCGGACGGAGTCATTCCCGTCTCTTTTTGAATATTACGATACAAAGAGCGCCGGCTTTGCGGAAACTTCCCTACAAGAATATCCACCGAAAGTGATGAATCTGAAATATGCTTCCTGATATATGAAATAAGTTGCTTTGTGAGCGAGTTTTCTTTCTCTTCTATGGAAACTTCTGCCATAGCACTCAACCTTCGTTGATAAAAAGTAAGCAGGTTGCGTGATTTTAGCATCAGTTGTTCAGGCTCAAAGGGTTTGGTGATGTAATCCACTACCCCAATGCGAAGAAGCTCAGTTTTATCCTGTTCAAAAGATTTTGCAGTTAACACCACAACCGGAATTTCCTTCCACAAATCATGTGCTGCCAATTTTTGGATCAAACTCTTACCATCCATTTTAGGCATCATTAAATCCGTAATTATCAGATCCGGACGCAGTTTGGGGATAATGGATATCGCTTCCTGTCCATTTGTAGCTGTGGTTACTTCTCCAAGGTCAGATAAAATTCCTTCCACATAACTTCTCATGTCCGGATTGTCTTCCACCAATAAAATTTGTTGAGTGGCTCGCTCAAGCCTCACCAATTTACTTTGTTCAGCGATTTTTTCTTCAAGACTCAAATCTTTATGCTCGAAATCCTTCAGCTCAATTACCGGTGTAGTATCGTCTGTTTCAGGGATAGGTAATGTTAGTACAAACTTTGCTCCCTGAGCTATACCTGATTGAGCTATAACATCCCCATTGTGCAACCTCGCCAGTGTACGGCTCAACTCTAAACCCACTCCCATGCCTTCCACATATTCGTCATCACCTTGTTCTATTCTATGAAACCGTTCGAAAATAGCTTCCTCATCCCCTGCAGGAACTCCTCTTCCAGTATCTGAAACCGTTAGTACAAATTGCTGGTCCTTCACTTCAGATTTAATTACAATCTTTCCCCCTTTTGGGGTGAATTTGATGGCGTTTGAAATCAGATTATTGATCATAATTTCAACCTTAGCACGATCAACGAAAAGAACACATTCTTGGGTCTCATCCTTAAATTCAAAGTGATGCCCGTGAAATTCGGCTAATGAACGAAAAGATTCTACCGACAATGATACCAACTTTTTGGCCCGGTAATGTTTTTGCTTTAAGGTCAGGTAATTCTGATCTGATTTGGTAAGATCAATAATCTGGTCAACCATATCTTTTAACCGGATCATATTCCGGTTCATTACTAATAAATCCTGTTTTTTAATTTCTTTACTACCGCCATTAGAGAATTCTTGTAAAGCTTTCTTCACCAACCCATGACTAATAGTTAACGGAGTCCTGAACTCATGAGAAATATTAGCAAACAGTCGGTCTTTCATGGCATCCAGTTCAAATATTTTGTCTGCTTCCTGAAGTTTAAGTTTTTCCATTTCACGACGTACGTTGTAATTGGATAAACCACGCACAACCAACCCTATTCCACCTAACAAGGAGAAAAAATAAATGCCATATGCAAAATTTGATAAATACCACGGAGCAGCGATAGTAATAGAATACGTAAACGGCTCGGAAATTTGCTGTATATAATTCCTGGTTTGAACCGTCAATGAATAAGAACCCGGTAAAAATTTATTCATAGTAACTTCAGGTTCTGCTCGCCATCCCGACCAATCACCGTTATCAATTTTATATCGAAAATTGTTCTTCTCCTGAAAACGATATGAATTTGAAGCAAGGGTAATCCCTATTTCCCGCTGATCATAAGATATTTCTTCTGCTTTCCCTGAAAGGCTCAGTATTTCCTGATCAAATAAAGACTGAATTTGCCAAATATATACCTCAGGTGGGTGTTGTTCAAAATGAACGCTCAAATCACGATACATCACCGACTCGGTAGAACCAACCCACAAATGCGACCCATTTATTTCAATAAAATCTCCAAAATGGTCGGGTGATATCTCAAACTCTGTATCCCTTTTTTCCCATTCATTTTCGGATGTCTTCTCAAATTTCACAATACCACGGGAATTGCTTGTAATATAATTCGCCCAATAATTTCCAAGTTCATCTACTGCCAAATATTCTCCCCAACTACCCATTTGCTCATTCAGTTCTTTAAAAACGACCAAGCGATCAAACTGATCGTCATACTTCATATAACCAGTATTTGAATTAATGATCAACTCTCCATTCTGAATGGTAGGTTCATAGGTATCACTGGCTAGTAAACCATCTTCCTTTTGATATTGTTTTTGGTGAAAGCTATTTGTATCTGAATCATAGGTAACCTTTATAAGCTGTCCCTGTACTCCTCCGGCCCAAAATGTATTTTCATTGGTTACTACTAATGAGTACACATAAAAAGCTGCTACATCTAATGCACCTTCATGGACCCACTCTCCATTCAGTTTGGTTAGCAGTTCTACTCCATTGCCTGACACCACTAGTATTTTATCATCACCAAACGGACGTAAGAAATAAGTTTCTATATCAAATAACTTGGTTAGAAGTTTTCCCTCAACTTTATATATACCCGAATTTGAGCTTGTCCATAACTCTTCATCAATTATTTCAAAATCCCAAAATGGAGATGGAGGACTTATTTTCGTAAACAATTCTTCAGGAGAAAGTTCGAGAATATCCTCTATCGGTGATTCCTGAACATATAATCCATCTATGGAACCGATATAAAATGAATTGTCAAAGTGAGTAACCTGAAGTGCATCACCAAAACCAAATGTTTCTCCACTCAAATGTTGTACCGGTACGCCTGTATGGATTTTACTAATGCTCTCATTTCCTGCAATCCACAGGTCCTGATTATGATCAATGTATAATGAGTTGTGAATATTCTCCTTTAAACCGGTTTTAGTTGATAAAAGATACTCAAACTCACCTCTCCGGTTAATAACTACCGATCCGCCATCATCCGTTGAAACAGCAATTTTGCCATCTTCGAATACAGCTAAATCAAGTGGGATATGTTTGACTATATAATTATTTACCCTGTTGTCGAATTTCTGAAATGAAACACCATCAAACAATAGAAGTCCAAGTTTTTTGTCGGAAAGGAGTAAATACTGCATCCAGGGAGCGGAAGTGTTAACGCTGTTGTAAACTTGTTCACCATCAATTGAGATAAATGAAGAATTTCCGTTATTAGTTAATCTTAGTACTCTCCCTGAATCTAAAAAAACGTATAAAGAATTTTGCCAATTACTTATATGGGTAATTTGCTCAGACTGATCCTGAATTTTATCATAGATTTCTTCAGCCAGTCCCATTTTCTTAGTCTGAGGATCGTACTTGAACAAATATAAATCGTTCAGGAAAAATACATTTCCCTTAAATTCTTCTATTGCCATGATATTGCTGAAATCCCTGAGAGAATCAGGAAGTAGTTCTGTTAATGATCGGTAAGAAAACAAAGCTGTTCCGGAATGTTCAAAATAACCGATATTTGAAAAGCTCCCAGACCAAATGATGGAGCTGTCTGCAGAACTGTGTTTCAATCTAGAAATAAATGTTATTTCTTCAGAACCAAATACTCTCCATTTACTATCAGAATGTTGGAGCATTCCACCTGAATTGGCTATAAGCATACTTCCGTCATTCCATTGGGTAATCCATCGGTTTTGTTGTTCTCCGGGATAATCGGCTGGTGTGAATACCTCAAAATACGGGATCCCCGTGTTAAGCGGCCTTTCCAATATCTGAGCCGTTGCCTGCCTCCAGGAAACTATGCTAATAAGCAAAATTACAACCAACTGTACCTTCTTCACTGAATACCCCTTTTATAACCGAAAGCAAAACGAATATAGTTGTAAACCTACAATTAATAAAAAACTAGTTTCAAAATAGTGGAATGCTGGATTTTTAATATCTGCTTTTTACACGATTAAAAACCCTATCCCAACTTATTGAACAAGCCTTAGAATTTTAGAATAATTTTTTAAGATACTATACACCGTAACAATGGTACTGAGTAAGGTCGATGGTATCAGGAGTAGATTTATGAGGAATAAAGCCCCTCATTCCAAATCGTTTTCTTTGTTTTTGCCTCGGAGTTTTTTGTACGCATAAGCACCCCCTGCTGCTGCAAGTAAACCAAGCCCACCATCAATTGGAGCTTGCGCTGGATCGCCGGGAAGTCCGGGTTGAGATAAAATCTCGGTACTTAATAATGCTATATTAGTTATGAGGACTAAGCAACCAAGTCCGAATTTTTGTACTAATTGAATCATATCTTTTTTCTTTTCTTTATTAGTTTTTTTGGAATGATCTATCCGACATATCTGACAGTATTTTATATAATCAGGATCACCCGGAACAGGCTCAAGCTTAACCAACAAACCTTTAATAGGATGTTCAGCTCCTTCCCGGACCTTACAACTATTACAACGATCGTTTTCAATTGAGATGGACTTCAGTATACTTTCCAGTGTTTTCATAATTTAAGGCTTTTAGCCGTTAGCTATCAGCTATTAGCTTTTGGGACTTACCTCAAAAGCTAATAGCTAAACGCTAAAAGCTGATTAGTTGATTAAAGTTAATTTCTTGATCATGACTACATTCCCTGCACGAAGGCGGTAAATGTACATGCCACTTGCCAGATTGGAAGCATCAAAACTTATAGTGTGTCGACCTGCATTTCTGCGTTCTCCACTCAACAGTGTTGCTACTTTTCTACCTATAACATCAAAAACTTCCAAAGTTACTTCACTATTTTCAGGTACTCCGTACTCAATAGTTGTAATCGGATTAAATGGATTCGGATAGTTTTGAGCAAGCTCTACTGTAACAGGAAGTTGCGTTTCCTCTTTTACGGAAACTGCTTCTCCTGCGCTAATCTGTAGTATAAATCTACTTTCATTGTTTGACCTGGATTTTAGAACCTTTGGTCCTTCTTTTTGAAAAAGACTCAAGTTTCTTACATCAGTGGCTTTAGTACTTTTTTCATGATCTACATCAAATGTAATCTCTGAAACATCATTCAGATTATATTGTTGATCATTTCTTTGATCAAGCAGTGTAAAGCTCCAGTTTGTCGGAAGATTACTCAATTCCCATGAGAGGGTGATTTCTGTTTTTGTTATTGAGGTGTCAGTAATACTCAGGTCCAGATCAACAGGTATTTCCAGCATTCCGGAAAGTTGATCCGGTAAAGCATTTATATCCAGTTGTGCATTATCTTCACTAACTCCAAGTGGAAATAAACTATAAAGGCTTAAATACTCGTTGGAAAGAGGTTTAAGTTTGTAAGCATCAAATTGATCTTTTTCAGGAATGGCGTCTTTGTAAAATAGCATCACCGCTTGTGAACTCATAGACTCACTTTTAGCCTTGAGTTTTATAGTTGATGCTTCTGACACCTTCATCAGAGTTCCGCCCGAATTTTTGGTTGAATCGTTGATCGAAAATTCCGGTGATGATGCGTTCGCTTTTACCCAAAAACCTTGCCAGGGAGCTATTATTCCATTTTTTAAAGTTCCTGTAATGCCATTCCAACTCAGATAAGAACCACTACCATTATTGGCTGAGTCGCTCCAGACATAATATGTAGCATCTATATTCTTTTTATTCCATCCACCCTGAGATCCCCAGATAATAGAAGTGCCGTAAGGATTACCTACCAGATTCCAGCCGTCATTTGCCATTACTCCGGTATCAGTAAATGATATTGTTGGAGAAGCCTGACCGTTAAATCTGGTTTCATTGTTAACAAGCTTTTTAGGAAAACCATCCGGGTTTCCGTCATTATCATCATCAGAATAAACGAAAGTTAAAAAACCTGTACCTGAAGCAGGAACCGCATTAGCATTAGTTATTGGTTGAAATGTTTTGGCTGATTCATTCCATGTATAAACATTTGAAGCCCCTTGAGAAGCATCGGCTCCTGTAAAACCTTGAGTCCAAAGAGAATCTAACAAAATACCAAAAGATGCTCCACCAACCGGAGAACTAAGCATTCTCCACCCTTCAGCTCCGGTAATTATAAGTTCGTTATACTTTATTTCCTGAAGTTCAGGATATCCTGCTCCTTCTTCAATAAACCATGTATTTGAAAAATCGAAACCTGTAAAAGCACTTCTTTGTTTCATTTGGACGGTAGTTAATCCGGTTCCGTCAGCTGAAGTTGTCTGACCTGTAGTCTCTGTGTCCCAATAGCTGTTAGTTACTGACCCGGAATTTTTTTCTCCGATCAACCCTCCATTTCCGGAAGGAGCTGTTACCGTTCCTGCGCCATAACTATTTTCAATGGTTCCGCTTATCAATCTACCAACTAATGCAGATGCTCCGTAGTTTGAACTTGATGCAGATGCTGTCGAGTATGAATTAGAAACTATTCCATTCGATCCATTGTAGTTTTCATTTGCCCCGATCAATCCTCCGGTATGATTATACCCGGAAACACTTCCTGTTGAATAGCTACTGCTTACTTCTGCATAATTGATTCCAACCAGGGCTCCGTTATATTGATTTCCGGTTATATCAACATTTTCCAGAATTATGTTTTTCAGAGTTGCATCATGTGCAGCACCGAACAACCCGTTAAAATCAGTATCAGATCTGTCAATGAATAGATTTGATATTCTAAACCCATTTCCTTCAAAAGAACCTGAAAACTCATTTCCAGAACCATTTGTACCTATTGGTTGCCAGCCATCACCGGTATTAAATGGAGCTATATCAAGATCTATATCTGCGACCTGGATAAAATGTGCATTCATAAAATGACGTACACTATCTAAATGAACGGCTGTAGCTACTTTGAACGGGTTTGATTGGATTCCAACACCGCCGCCAAAAATTTCTTTAAATTTCTTATATCCCGGGAGTGAATCTGGTTTGTTCGATTGTTGATAGGGGTAAGAAGAAAGTTCGTCAATTGCCCAAATAGTTGAAAAATTCCATCCTGAGAATGATAATTGTTGTTTCATCTCAGAGGTTGTTAAACCTGTACCACCGTTAGAATATGTAATCGTGGATGATTCAGTGTCCCAATAGCTGTTAGTTACTGATGTGATATATCTATGGCTGATAAAACCTCTCGCTGAACTATTTACTCCGGTAACTTTACCGGAAGAATAGCTATTTGATACGCTACCCGCATATGTTCTACCTGCAAAACCCGCAATATGATTATAATTTGATGTAACTGAACCTGTTGCATAACTATTGCTGATAGTTGCCCTGTTAGCGAACCCGATAAAACCTCCAACATAATGCCCATTTGGGGCTGATACTCCGGATTCTGAATAGGATTTATTTATATTTGTGAAAACTGCCTGTCCAATAAACCCTCCGCTCTCATTTCTTCCGGTAATTGCCCCCGAAGAAAAGCTATTTGTAATTGTACCTCTGTCATCTCTTCCAATTAATCCACCGACCCGATATCCATTAGAAATAACACTTGTTTTGCTAAATACACTGTCCAGTTCGCTTCTCGCGCTAAGCCCTATCATTCCTCCTGTGTCATGAATCCCGGTTATTGTACCAGTTACACCTACATTTTTTATCTCAGAATCAAAAACTTGTCCTGATAATATTCCGCTATAATTCCTACCGGTAACATCAGCACTGTCAATTCTTATATTCCTTACTATTGCATTTGTAGATACCCTACGAAACAAACCAACTAGATCATTTCCGGACCGATTGATGAACAGATTTAGAATTCTAAATCCATTTCCATTATATGTACCAACAAAAGTGCTATTTGATTCTGCCCCGATGGGTTCCCATCCTGAACCTGTGTTATATGGAGCGACACCCAAATCTATATCTGCAGTTTGGATAAAATGAGCGTCTTCGAAATACCGAACACTGTCAAGTTGCGCAACTGTACCAATTTGAAAAGGTTTGGTATCTGTTCCACAACCTCCGCTAAAGAAAGTTAAACCTACAGATGTACCAGTAGATGGATGATTAGCTTGTTCATTATTTCTTAAATAAGGAAAAGAATTATTTTCATCGATATCCCAAATTGTGGTGAAATTCCACCCTGAAAAAGAAACCTGTTGTTTGAGTTGATTAATGGTTAATCCCGTACCTTCCCCACTTGATTCATGGCAAGTATATTCTTTACTCCAATAACTATTCGTAACAGTTCCGGCATTTTGTACTCCTACTAAACCTCCCGAACGGTATGGAGAAAGACCTTCTCCGGAGGCAAAACTTTGTTCAATAGTTCCACTTATTTGTCGACCTACCAACCCACCGGAACCGTACACCGAACTGTATGCAGAAGCTGTTGAATATGAATTAGAAAGCAAAGCAGTTGAGCCATCCCAGGTTTCTAAAGCTCCGAGTAGTCCTCCCGTATGGTTAGCGCCTTTCACAGAACCGGTTGAATAACTGGTTCTTACTTCCGAAAAATTTATCCCGGCTAATACTCCTACATAGTTTTTACCTGTCAGATCTGCATTTTCAACTCCAACATTTTTTATTACAGCATTTTTTGTCGCCCCGAAAAGTCCCACAAAATCTGTAGTAGGACGGTTTATATAGAGATTTTGAATCTTATATCCGCTTCCATCAAAAGAACCGGTAAATTCTTGCCCGGAAGAATTTGTACCGATGGGCATCCAACCTTCTTCAGAATTAAATGGAGCTATGTTCAGATTTATATTTTGTGTCAACTTAAAATGAGCATCCCTATAATATCTAATACTATCCAATTCTTGAGGAGTACTAATTAGAAAAGGATCAGACGCCGCACCAGATCCTCCGGCATAATCAATTAATTTATACTGTTTCCCCGGTGGTGTAGACTGCTCAGTGCTAATCAGATAAGGATAACTGGTTGAATCTCCTTCCACCATTTCCCAAATTGAGTTGAAATCCCATCCTGCGGTTATAAATGTACTTTTTGTTTTAAGCTGGTTGTGTGTTTTTGGCATTCCTCCTCCCGAACTACTTAATTGACTTGTTGCAGTTGAATCCCAGAACACATCATTTGCTACGGTTCCTGAACCATACAATCCTACTAGTCCGCCTGCATCGGCAGGAGCTGAAACTGATCCGGCTGCATAGGATCTGGCAATATCACCGGAAATAAATCTACCGATAAGCCCCCCGGCGCTTGAAGAAGTGGCCGTAACTGATACAAAAGAATATGAATTACTAATTTCGCCGGCACTGGTGTAGGTTTCTAACAATCCTGTAAGCCCACCGGCATGATTTTCAGCTGTAACCGAACCGGTACTATAGCTTTCTGAAAGATGGGTATAATTTATTCCGGTGACAGCACCAACGTAATTTTTTCCGGTTACATTAACGTTTTCAAAGCCAACTTTCTTGATATATCCGTATCTGGATGCCCCGAATAAACCAACAAAATTTTCAGTAGGTCGATTTATATAAAGGTTTTTAATCTTTTTCCCATTTCCATCAAAACGTCCGTGAAATTCCTGCCCTGATGAGTTTGTGCCAATCGGCTCCCATCCTTTCCCTGAATTGAATGGATAAACATTTAAGTCAATATCATGAATCAGTTTGTATTCATATGTATTGCTGTCATATATATTCCTTAAATGGAAAGTATTCTTAATTAAATACGGATCACCGGAGGTTCCTGAACCACCACCGTATTTTTTTGTTATTTGATGCATTGGATATCCGAAGTTGTATACATCTGTAACTTCCCATTTAGAACTAAAATCCCATCCTGCTCCGGAAAAGGTGGATTGCATACGCATTTCTGAAGTGGTTTTGCCCGTAGCTTCACCGTCTGCACTGGTTGCCAACCCACTACTCTCTGTATCCCAAAAACTATTGGTAACGGTTCCGGAGTTTCGTTCTCCCACTAAACCACCTGAACCTCCGTTTGGAGCAGAAGCCTCTCCTGTAGAAAAACTATTCAAAATTGTACCTCCTTGTAATCGTGCAACTAATCCGGAAGCTCCATAATTGGAAGAATTAGTTTTAGCATGGGAGTATGAATATTTTAGATTAGCGCCAATTCCACCCAACATAGTTCCGAGTAAACCACCGGTATGATTTCTGCCATTAAGCTCTCCTGTTGAGAATATATACTCAACTGTACCGTTAAGATATCCTGCAAGAGCACCTACATATTCATCTCCTGTAATATCTACATCAACCAAACCAAGGTTTTTTACACTAATTACATTGCTGCCTCCGCTGATATGACCAAATAATCCTACATAATCTGTCCCTGATCTGTTGATATATAATCCGTAAATAACATAACCATTTCCGTCAAAACTAGCTCTGTACCACGTTGGGTAATCAGGAGTTCCTATAGGCTCCCAACCCTGTCCGTTATTCCAGTTTTTAGTATCTCGAGCATCAATATCATTCATTAGTACAAAATGAGTTCCTGATGTACCATGGTTTCTTATCTCATTTAATTCCGTAAGATTTGTTATCTGATAGGGATTTCCTGAGGAGCCATCGCCTCCTGCAAATTGAGCAAAAACTTCTTTCTGAATTAAGATCAGAATTAAGATTAACATGATGTACCTGACAGCCTTACTAAACTTTTGTAGTAATCTATCTTTTCCTTTTAACTGTAAAACGTATTCTTTTTTCATTTCAGCCTTATGAATTATTAAAAGTTCTGTGACTCAATTTTCTTCACAAAGCTATTGACAACACCTAAAACAGGTGTCTCAAAAACCTGAACAAACGTGTCAATTTATCCATTTTATGGTGTCATGAACCTTGTTTTGAATTATTAAAGGTTATTCATTAGATATTTTGAAATAAGTTATTTCAGGATTAGGATGGACTTTTTCCAACAAAGCCTTATACTCTTTCCAAAATTAAGGACAGAGTTTTCCTCAGGGTATGAACGGCTTTTTATTAACTCCGGATTCTATTCCATTGCTGGCTAAATTTCTGCTGGCTGTTATTGTTACCGGATATGTTTTTTTCTACAAACCAAAAACCATTTCCATAAAATGGTTTTTGGGATATATTATCGGTTATACACTTCTTGATTTTTTTGCGCTCTCTGGTACCGCAGTCACTTCAGACTGGTCTGTACTTTCTCTCCCACTTCAATATTTGGCAAGTATAGGTTTCACTTTTTGCTATGTACAGTTTGCCTATCAATTACATGAAGATACTTTTCCAAAAGAAAGAAACAGAGTTTTATGGATATCAGGTGTAATTGGAAGTGCAGGAGTTATTTTTCTCTTTATAAAAATGTTCACCATAGGCTATGGGGATTATGAAGGCATTCAAATTCTGGTCCCATACCCCTTGCTAATGATTACCTGGGCGGCAATTGTTTTTCTCAGAAAACACCAATCAGAGAAAAGAAAAAATGGACAAGAAAAATATTACAGAGGCTATCAGATATTTGTTTGGTTGGCTTCAGCTGCTGTTTTACTTTCGTTTACTCCGGCTTTAGATGCTTTAGAGATCATAGATCAAACTACATTTGCACTTGTGTTTTTTGTAACGAATCTGATCATTTTTGCTGTACTAACGGCTGCTTTTTTCAGGTATGTAGCTGAATATTCTTCCATCCTTATAAAGCTGGTTGGAATATCGCTTGTTCTTTTTCTTGCGTTGATAGGCATACAGGGATACCTCATTATCCCGGAAGAAGTACGAAGTAATCCTGAATTAAATCCTGAACAGATTCATAGAACTTTGGTTCCTTATGCGTGGTTTTTAATTTCTTCCTGCTTAGCCGTATTAACCATTTTTCCAGTTTTTTATAATCGGAGTGTACTTGAACCACTGAAATCAATCATCAATGGAATTGATAAAGTAAATGAAGGAAATTTGGGACATAAAATTCCCACCTCAAGCAGCGATGAACTGGGTGTGGTGGGAGAACATTTGAATAAAATGTCCGGAAATCTTGAAAAAGCCAATGCCGAACTTAAAGAATACACCGAAGGACTGGAACGGAAAGTACAGGAACGTACGGAATCACTTCAGAAGCAAACCAAGGAACTGGAACGACTTCAGGATTTACGCTCAAAACTATTTCAGGATATCTCCCACGAATTAAGAACGCCCATAACGCTGATCTCAGGACCGCTTCAACAATTACTTGGTTCTGAAAAATCGCTTGACGAACATACCGTCAAACAACTTCGACTCTCATTTCGAAACTCAGAGAGACTAAAAAAACTGGTTGAACAAATCATTGAGCTAAACCGGTTAGAATCTGATCAGATGACACTTCATGCAAACACTATTAATGTAACTGAACAGATTCGGGTTCTGGTTGCATCTTTTGAGAGTCTTATCGGAGAAAAAGGAATCAAATTTACTTCAGATATTCCTGAGGTTAAAATTTTTGCAAAACTGGATGAAGATAAATTTGAAAAAATTATAAATAATCTGATTTCAAATGCTGTCAAATTTACTCCCGAAAATGGTGTTATCAATGTTAGTTTAAGTTCAGAATCAGATTTTTTCTCGATTCAAATTCAGGATTCCGGAATTGGAATTCCTGATAATGAAATCCCGTACATCTTTGATCGTTTTAAAAGTGCATCAAAAACTAATGTTGATTATAAAGAGGGACTTGGAGTTGGTTTGGCTTTAACGAAGGAATATGTAGAACTTCAAAATGGATCAATTAATGCGCAAAGCGAACTTGGAAAAGGAAGTACTTTTACTCTTACGTTTCCTCAAATTTCAGAGCCTGTTGGTGTAAATAAATCAGAACTTTCGGAAACAGGTATTGAGCCTGAAACGAATAAGACCGATTCATCAAAGCAGTCCGGTGAAATTCTAATAGATGCTCATTTGGGGACTATTCTACTTCTGGAAGACAATAATGACATGGCAGATTATATAACATCTGTATTGGAAGATAAGTCATATAAAGTAGAACACGCATTTAACGGTAAGCAAGGGTTGCAAAAGCTTAAAGATTTAAAGCCCGACTTAATTATCAGCGATATTATGATGCCGGAAATGGACGGTATGAGCTTTTTAAAGAATCTCAGACAATTACCTGATTTTGCTCATACACCTACCATATTCCTTTCCGCTCTTTCAGGCATGGAAACCCAACTGGAGGGCTTACGGCTTGGAGTAAATGATTATCTGGTGAAACCCTTTAATCCCGAAGAACTTATTTGCCGAATTCATAATTTCATTGAATTCAGAAAAGTACGTGAAAAATTCAGTATTGCTGTTTCTGAAGATAAAAACCCTGATCTGGATGACGAATTTATTCAAAAACTCACCATACTTGTCGAAAATAGTTTAAGTAATTCTCAATTTAATATGGAAGAATTATCAGCTGAAGTAGCTATGAGCCGTAGCTCTATGTACAGAGAAATTAAAAGAGTTACAGGACTCTCTGCAGGTGCTTTTGTTAAAGAAATACGTTTGCAGAAAGCTCGTCAAAGGTTAGAGAATAATTCTGTAAGAACACTAAACGAAATTGCCGGAGCTGTCGGGTTTTCTACTCCTGCTTATTTCAGCAAACTGTATAAAAAAAGGTTTGGGAAAGCTCCAAAGGAGTACTTGAGCTAAATTTTAATTCAATCGACGATTATGGATAACAAAGAAATCACTCCCAACCAACTGAAACCGGGAGATATCTTTTTGTGTGAATTTAAACATCCTGGTTTTGACGGATATGCAGAGGCATTGCTTACTTTGCTGAAATTCAGAAATGCCAAAACAGACGAAGATCAGAAGAAATTCATGACGGCTGCTTTTACTATTCTGCGTGGGTTAATAATCACTTTTGATCAGGATATTTATACTCATGCAGCATTTTGGGATGGAAAAGGTATAGTAGAAGCCGGAAGCAGCGGGGTAAAAAGAAATCCTTTGAAACATTATAAAGGAACCGCGACTGATGTGTACCGGTTTGTGAAAGATGATCAAGAAGTACTTGGATCGGATGAATATCCTGCTGAACCACTACTTCAACTTGCTGATAAAATAGTAAAAGAGGAACTGGCTTACTCTTACAATACTGCCATACTAATGATCTTTTTATGTATTACACGATGGGAACGAAATTCCTGGATTGAAGCTATGATGAATTTTTTAAAGTCTCATCTGCGGTCTGTTAATCCGCAACTTATCGACTTTTTATTCAAGGCAAATCATGATAAACTGATCGAATTTTTTGAATGGATGGCCGATGAAATGATTCGTCAGATTGTCTCTTTCAGAAATGATAACGGATTAGTCTGTTCGGAAACAGTTGCAGCTATTTTTAATCAGGCAGAACCGAAGGGTAAATACAACATCGAAAAACCGCTTACCTCTGAAAAGCTGAATAGTAAAACTCACCAACAAACCACTGTTATAAAACTCTCAGATTCAGAAACCAATTGGAAAACATTTTTTGATCATTTAGACAAATCTGAATTTCCAGTACTATCAAAATCTAAAAAAGACCATGACTGGCGAGAACATGCTGATATCATTTACACCCCTCATGACATAGCCAGGTCGGTGAATACAGTGAAAGTAGGGCAACTTGAGTTGTAAATTAGCTGGGTTCATTGCCCTTACAACTTCCCTTCATTTTGAATTGCGAATTTCAGAAGTGCATGTGTTCCGGATAAATCTAATTTATTGCAAATATTGTTCCGGTGATTTTTTACCGTTTTGCTGCTAATTCCAAGTACTTTTGCAATCTCCTGATTGGTTTTCATATCTGATACTAACCTCAGGATCATTTTTTCTGAATCGGTGAGCAGGTTCAGCCCTTTTTTATCAGATGCCTTGCTAACCAATCCACTATTTCTGCGAATCAGATAATGAGAAATGGCGGGGCTCAGGTAATATTTTCCTGAAAACACGGTATTAATACACTCAGAGATTTCAGAAACAGTATTTTCTTTTAATACATACCCTTTTACCCCAATATCCATGGCCTTGTTAAACATGGATTCCTCCTTATACATTGTCAGAAATACCAAGTCGATAGCAATGGATTCTTTATGTACTTTTTGTGCAACTTCGAACCCGGTCATTTCAGGCATCTCAACATCCAAAATTGCAATTTCCGGTCTTTTATCTCTGATTAGCTGAAGAGCTTTTTTCCCGTTTTCAGCTTCAGTTATATGAAAGTCGGACTTCTTTTCCAGGATCTGCCTTAGACCTTTTCGAATTAAACTGTGATCATCCGCTATTAGTAAATGCTTCATGAATTAGCCAACAGGTATGTTTATTTCAATTTTCACTCCTTCAGAAGGCGCCGACTCAAAAGATATATTACCCCCTAAAATCTCTGATCTTTCTGTCATCCCTAAGAACCCAAGTCCTTTCTTTATTTGCCTGGAAGGCTGATCGAATCCTTTTCCGTTATCCCAGATTACAGCGGTTATTTCTTTAGCTTTTTTTCGAACTATAACTGAAGCTTCGGTTGCATTTGAATGCTTCAAAATATTCTGTATCGACTCCTGTATTATCCTGTAGAAATTAATTTGTCTGGTTTTTGGAACAGCACTATTAATGTCATCTATGTGATAACTCCACTCTATACTTGATGACTCCTGCATTTGTTTACATAACTCAATCATCGCATCAGTTAATCCAAATTTTTCTAAAAAAACAGGTCGTAATGCATGAGATATATTCCTAACATCTTCAATTGAACTTTTTGCACTGTGGTGAATTTCGTCTAACTGTTCAGCAATTCCCGGATTTTGTTTTAATTGCAATTGGGCAAGTTCAACTCTGTTTTTGATTACCAGAATTTGCTGCCCCAAACCATCATGTAATTCAGCAGCTATTCTTCTTCTTTCATTTTCCTGTGATTCGATTAATTGTTCTGTAAACTTTTTCTGCCGCTCGTTTTCTTCCTTAAGCAAATTAGTTCGATACAAATAAAACAAGTATCCGGTACCTATAAATAATCCAAGCACTATTCCGATAAACCATGCTGTTTGCCAAAAAGGCGGAGTAATAACCAAACTGAATGAGGCTCCCTGATCATTCCAAACTCCGTTTTTAGCAGCTGAAGTTACCGTGAATATGTAATCACCGGGTGGTATTTTTGAATATATTGCTGTACGCTGGTTCCCAACATTAATCCAGTTATTGTTAAACCCTTCTAATTTGTATCGGAATTGTAACCGTTCAGGATTTGAAAAATTAATTCCGGTATAATTTATTTCAAGAAATGAATCATCATAACTCATTTCTATTTCATTACTTCTAGAATAATCTGTTGTATTACCACGAATTTGCTCAATATAAACTGATGGTATTTGATTGTTTTCTAATATGTTATTTGTAGAAACTACTACAACTCCCTTTACAGTTGGAAAATAAATATTACCATCAGAATCCTGAATGAAACTTGGGTGAAATCCTCCATTAGTTTCCGCAGAATTCATACCATCTCCCGTTCCGTAAGAGTATGATAAAACCTCGTCTATTATTCCCTTAGAAAAATCGTTCAAATCATTTCGTGATACTCTCGATATTCCACGATTACTACCCATCCAAAAATTTCCGTACCTATCTTCAACAATATGAGATACGACATCATCGAACATTCCATGTTTACTTGTTATGTTGGTAATCTGCTCTCCTTCCATTCTGAAAATTCCATTCCCATAAGAACCGAACCAGTATATTCCATCTTCATCTTCATAGATAGCACGAATGTAAGGCTGATTTTTTTTATCGGAATAATTTTTTGACAGAGATAAGTTTATTTTCTCTATACGTTCACCAGTTATTTTATATACCCCGGCAATGGTTCCCGCCCACATATTCCCATTAATATCTTCATAAAAAACTCGTGTTTCGGAGTAATTCATACCTTCTTCTGTTTTATAAGTGGTAAATCCGGATTCATCATTATACTTAAAAATTCCGTTGCTGCAACCTATCCAAATATTGCCAAGTTTATCTTCTGTAATTGCGAAAATATTATCCCCTTCAAAACCATCACTGATACTGAAACTTCTACCCTTTTCCTGAAGTGAATTGCTCACATATAAGCTATCTGCACTAAACCAGATTCTTTCTTTTGAGTCCTGAAATATAGACCAAATGCATTTGTTTGGGAAATGTTCATTAATTGATGGGGACTCAATTACTCCGTTTTTTAAAACAAATACTCCGTTACAAATTGTGCCAAAAATAAAACTTCCATCGTCCAATGTTGATATCGATAACATTCGTTCACTGGACAAACCGTCATTGGCGTCTATCATTGATATAGGGGTGACTTTCAGCTGAAATAAACCTTCAGCAACAGAACCTAACCACAAATTACCTTCATTATCCTCCAACATGGATCTAATTAGTATATCAAGATTTCTGTTCGTTTCGCTTATCTTGAACTTTTGGAATTGCGATCCATCTATGATTAATGCACCTTCATAAGAATACCCCCATAATCTTTTTTTCCGATCTTGATAAAATCCTAAGATATCCTCGTATTCTAAACCAAGACTTTTTCCCAGAAAAGCAACTTTATTGTCTTCGAATTTTAAAATCCCATCTCCGGATGTTCCGATAAAAATTACTCCTGAATTTTTGGGATATTCAATTAAGCTAATAATACTGGATTCTAATTCTATTTTTACACTAAGGTCCAAGACTTTGTAAAGTGAATCGTTGTAGCTCTTTGCAACAATTTTGTTCATATGAAGCAGTGTACCAGTTGTATCTGATAGAACTTTTTGTAAGTTTTTTTCATCTGGATCCAAAAGCGTTTGACGCTCAAATTGATTATTTTTTAATAAATAAAAGCTTCCATCTAATGCCCCCCAAATTCTCCCCTCCTTATCCTCATTAATCCATCCAGAAGAAGTAGATGATGTTCTTTTATCGATTGAATATGAGATCGCTTTATTTTTCGCTAATTTTACCACTCCCTGCTCGGACGCCGCCCAAATATTATTTTTGCTGTCTTCGAAAATACTTACCACACGATCGTAATCCATTCCTTCTGTATTAGATCGGTTAAAAGTACGAAACCGGTATCCATCGAATCGGACAAGTCCTCCAAAAGTGGCGAGCCAAATATAACCATCTTTGGTTTGAATAATATCATTTACGGTACTTTGAGGAAGTCCTTCAGCCAGTCCGAATTCTTTTACAACAAAGTTTTGGTTTTCGATAGATTGGGCTACACTCATGTTCACAAATAAACATGAAATCAGAATAAAAAAATAAAGCTTTAGATATTGTACGCTCACCGAAAATAATTTTTCTGAAAATAGTTAAGCGATAAACAAATACAAATAAAAAACCCTGATCAATATCAATGAACAGGGTTTAGTGGATAATCTTTATATTTACAGATCAGATGTGTCTTCTTCTTTTTTCTGATCTTTTAGCTTTTTGTAAGCATAAGCTCCACCCGCTGCTGCGAGCAATCCAAGTCCTCCGTCAATTGGAGCTTGAGCAGGATCGCTGGGCAGACCTGGTTGAGCGTGTATAACGGCTGTTGCCATTATTAAGATAATGAGTGTGTAAAGGATGGTAAGTAGTACTTTCATAATTATGCTTTAGCCGTTAGCTATCAGCTATTAGCTTTTGGGACTTACCTCAAAAGCTAATAGCTAAACGCTAAAAGCTGGTTATTTAATTAAAGTGAATTTCTTGATCTTGACTACATTCCCAGCCCGAAGGCGATAAATGTACATGCCACTTGCCAGATTAGAAGCATTAAAAATTACGGTATGCCGCCCGGCTGTTTTGCGTTGTGCATTCAATAGCGTGGCTACTTTTCTTCCCAGAATATCGAAAACTTCCAAGGTGACTTCTCCGGTTTGGGGAACTCCAAATTCAATGGTTGTACTTGGATTGAATGGATTTGGATAGTTTTGTTGAAGCTCAACAGTTAATGGTAAATCGGATTCGGGTTCGTTGGTTACCGTCTGGCTTTGCTTTATCAGAAGTTTAAACCTTGAAGTTTCACCCTTCTTTTTCCTGAATATTTGAATTGGAGAAGCAGGTTGTTCTTGAGAGGGTTTTACACTTTCTTTTGAATACTCAAAGAGTTCGAAATTAAGAGTATCAGCACTGGTTATTTCGTAAGTGCTCTCATTCTTTTCATCAATAAGAATGACATGCCAGTCTTCAGGAATACTGACTGTTTTCCAATCAAGCTTATGTTCTCCTGATAAATTATTACCATGTATATCCAAGTTCAGCTCAAACTCACTATCTCCAAAAGGAAGTGCCTGAATATCCATTGTTGGGTCATTATCTGAGCTTGTTCCAAGAGACAGGAATTCGTTTGTTAACGGCTGTAATTTAAAAGCATCCAGATTGTCTTTACCAACCTTAGCTTGTTCATCAAAAAATATTACCGATTCGGAAAAACTATCTCCTTTTGATAATCTTAGTCTTATCTGTGGCTTCGATACCTTTTTTTCAAAAACCCCTCCGGAACTTCTCACCGAATCAGATAAAGACAGAACAGGTGATTCACCATTAGCTTTTACCCAAACCGACTGCCATGGAGCAATTTTTCCATCTTGTAAAGTTCCAGTAACTCCATTCCAAGATTTATAAGAACCATCTTTCGAACTCCATGCATAAAATGTAGCATCTAAATTTGTTCTGTTCCACCCGTTCGCGGCATCCCAGTCAATGGACTTTCCATAAGGGTTCCCAATTAAATTCCAGCCATCATTCGCAGAATTACCGGTATCTGTAAATGAAAGTACTTTTGAAACTTCTCCCCGATATTGAGCATTACTATTAGTCAATAATTTTGGAAAACCTGCATCTCCCGGAGTTTCAGATCCGTTATCATCACTAAAAATGTATGCGACAAAACCGGAACCAACGGAAACACTATCTGATATATTGGTTGGTAGTTCCCAGCTTCTTGTTGCTTCATTCCAAAATAATACATTCGGAGCTCCTGATGGAGCATTTGATCCGGTAAATCCCTGAGTCCATAGCGAACCTAACACCGAAGAAACCGTGTGTTTACCCGATGGTGCAGCCATCAACCGCCAGCCTTCATCACCACTTAGAACTACTTTTTTGTGTCCAAACTCTTTCAGATAAGGATAACCTATCGAATCTGATTTTGACCAATGGTTTCCCCAATCAAAGCCTGAAAAATTAGAGCTTCTCCACATTTGAGTTGTTGTAAGTCCAGTTCCTTGACCGGATACTGTTTGACGGGATACTTCAACATCCCAATAGGAATTACTGACCGTACCTGTTTGGTAAACTCCGATCAAGCCTCCTCCGTCATCACCCGATCCGGAGACTTCTCCGGCTGAAAATGAGGTCTCCAAATAACCGCTTATCATTCGTCCTACTAATCCTCCGAAGTTATCACCCGTTGCTGTTACTTTTGCTAAAGAATATGAATGATAAATTCTTCCATCATTGCCATAATTTTCCAAAGCCCCAACTAAACCTCCTACATGATTTCTGGCATTCACACTTCCTGTTGAGTAAGAATTAAAGATATCAGAATAATTTATCCCTGTTATGACACCGGTATAATCTCTTCCGTTAACATCAACTTGTTCAAAAGCAATATTTCGAACTATAGCACCATATGTCGCACCAAAGAAACCCACAAAATCTGAATTAGATCGGCTAATGTAGAGGTTTTTTATTGTATATCCCTTACCATCTAAAACTCCCTGAAATTCCGAACCCCTGGAATTAATCCCAATTGGTTCCCAACCGCTACCCGCATTATAAGGTTCAACGTCTAAATCAATATCTGAGGCAAGTTCATAATGCCCGTTCAGATTGAATCGAATAGCATGTAACTGAAGTGGGGTTTTTATCTTAAAAGGATTTGCTATGGTGCCTTCCCCTTCATAACCAATCAAATCTACATAACCGGGAAGTTCACCGGGCTCATTAAATCTTAGATACGGATAGCTTTCTTCATAGCCGGACTTAATAGCCCAAACAGAACTAAAATTCCACCCGCCGAAAGTGCTTTGTGTTTTCATTTCCTGTGTAGTCATTTCTGTGGCATCATAACTATCATCATAGCCTGAAGTTTCTTCATCCCAATAGTTACCAGAAACAGTTCCACTTCCGGTTCGGTACCCGACAAAACCTAATGTTCTGACCCCGCTTCCGGTTACTTTACCTGCTGAATAGGAATTAATAATTGTTCCATTATTTCTTATCCCTACAAACCCGCCAATATGTGTGTTAGATTCACCATCTACAGAAGCCAGAGAGTAAGAATTGCTGATTGTTGATGATAGTAACTGTCCTACCATACCACCGGCATAACTTCCACCTGTAATTGAGCCCGTTGTGTAACTTTCTGATACTGAGCCGCCATACATAAAACCTACCAAACCTCCTGTACTTCCCGCCCCGATAATAGATACCGAATCTAAACCAACTCGATGTATAGTACCTGATGAACTTCCGAATAATCCAATATTTGAAGTTCCGGGCCTGTTAATTGTTAACCCTTTTATAGAATATCCGCTTCCGTTGTAATTTCCTCCAAAATCTGCAATTGGCACCCAATTATCGAAAACAGACAAATCAATATCCGCACTTTGAACGAATGCACTATCTCTATTTAATCGCACCCGGTTTAATTCTTTTGCTGATGAAATCTGATAAGGATCGCCAGTTGATCCTGACCCATTTTCATATGTTTTTTCTTCTCCTGGGTTAGACACAGGATCTAATTCACGAAGGTATGGATAACTAAGTTTTGGTCCACTCTGGATTGTCCAGATTGAGCTGAAATTCCAACCTGAAAAAGTTGCCTGCGTCTTCATTTCCTCGGATGTCTTCCCGGTTCCAAGAGCCGAACCGGGTTGTTTTGATGTCTCAATATCCCAATAAGAATCAGAAACTGATCCGGAAGAGTTAATCCCGACTAGTCCACCGATGTTTGAGCCACTGCCTCTTACTTCTCCAGCGGAATAGGTTTCGTCGATCGTACCACTTATCAATCTGCCTACTAGCCCACCTGCATTAGAGCCGGCAGCCTCAACATCAACAAGCGCATACGACTCAGAAATATCTCCCGTTGAGCCGTTATAGTTTTCGAGAATTCCAACTAAACCACCTACATGATTACTTCCTTCAATCTGCCCTGTTGCAAATGTGCTTTTGACGTCTGAATAACTAATACCCACCAAAGCACCTACTATATCTTTTCCTTCAATATCGACATCAACCAATCCTACATTTTTCACTTCACCATCAAAAATTGCTCCGAACAAACCTACCACATTTTCAGTTGATCGACGGATTCTTAGGTTTTCAATGACATATCCGTTTCCGTCAAAAACACCTCTGAATTCAGCGCCGGAAGAATTTTCTCCAATCGGATCCCATCCCTGAGGATAGTTGTACCCAAAATTTCCCACATCAATATCATTTGTGAGTTTAAAATGACTGGTTAAAAAGTTTCTTACTTCATTGAGATGAGTTGCGGTAGAAATTTGATACGGATTACCGGAAGTTCCATCACCGCCTGCAAATACGGGATCTTTCTGTAAATTCGGATATCCTGAATTAACTCCGGATGAAATCGACCATCTGGAAGAAAAATCCCATCCCAAGTTTGTAAATGTAGATTCGGTTTTCATTTGAGAGGTAGAAACTCCTGCACCACCCTGACTTTGATTTTGACCACTTACATCTTCATCCCAAAGACTATTATTTACTGAGTTTGTACCCGATGAATTAACTTCAACATACCCAACCAAGCCACCAGATTCTATGGATCCCTGAACATCTGTCGCAGCATAACTTACAGAAATGTCATTTAGCCCGCCTGCCGTTACAATTTGTGCACCTACCAAACCTCCTGATCTTACTGATGTCTCAACTGTACCTTTCGTGAAACTATTTTGTATGTAATTTGCACCTGCTTCTCCGAATTGTCCTCCTACAAGTAAACCCACATAAGTATTTCCATCTACAGTTCCGGTTACATAACTATTTGACAAAGTTGAAGTTCTCGAAGATGCATGCTGTTGCCCTATAAGTCCGCCTGTATATACATTTCCGGTTACATCAATATTTGTAAGCCGAACATTAGTGATTTGAGCTGAACTTGTTCTTCCAAATAACCCGGTATAATCAGTTGATCTGTTTATAAACAAACCATCAATCGTATAATCATTTCCATCAAATCTACCTCTGAAAGGTTCAGTTTGAGTTCCGATTGGTTCCCATCCATTGCCCGAATTAAATGGTGAGACATCTAAATCAACATTATCCACCAATATAAAGTTAGCTGAAAGATAGTTCCTGACTGCATTTAATTGATTAGCATTTGAAATTTGATATGGATCTTCAATGGTGCCTGAACCGGGAAATACCGCAATCGGTGATTGTATCTTTACGGTTGGATATCCATTGTTTGCAGAACCGGATATTGCCCATTCATTAGTAAAATCCCAATTGTATGCTGTATAAGTTGACTGGCTTTTCATATTGGAAGAGGTTTCTCCAATTCCGCCATCACTTGATGACCGACCGCTGGTTTGTGTATCCCAAAAGCTTGTAAATGTAGAGTTCTGCCCGCTACCCAACCGCTGTCCTACAAATCCCCCAACATTTGTATTACCACTTACTGCGCCGGTTGAATAACTGTTATAAATTCTATTTGTACTTGATGAACTACTAGCGGACATTTTTCCTATAAAACCTCCGGCACCGTATTTACCAATAACCTGAACTCTTGCATAACTGTTACGAATAGTATTGGTTCCACCGGATGCTTGCATTCGTCCGATTAACCCACCTCCTTCAGAATAGGTACTGTTCACAACTCCGGTAGCGTAACTGTTTTCAATGATACTTTCCCTGGAAGGGCCTGCATATTGGAATCCAATTAACGCACCAACAAAATCTTCTCCTGTTATATCAACATTAGTCAAACCTATGTTATAAATGTTTGCGTTCTCTGTATTTCCGAAAAGCCCAACGTAAGTTTCATCAGTGTCAATAAATAAACCATCGATAATGTATCCGTCGCCGTAAAAAGTACCTGTAAATGGATTACTTTGTGTACCGATAGGATCCCAACCTGAACCCGAATTGTAAGGAGTCACATCCAGGTTAATATTTGCGGTAAGAATAAAGTGAAACGACGGATAGTTTCGAATTTCATTTAATTGTTCGGCTGTTGCAATTTGATAGGGGTTTGCTTCTGTTCCCGCCCCTGCATCGAAAACTCCATAAATTGGTTCTTCAGGTTCAGGACCAATTAAGCTACTTTCGTAGATATTACCCTGACCGAATTGATCTCCGACGGTAACTTCAAAACTTATATATTTTCCGTTATCATCAAATTGATTTACTACATAAACCCTACCTGAAACACCTGATATTGTAGTTTTTCCATTTCCTTCAGCATCATCAAATCGGTACCACCTGAATGTTGTTCCTGTTTCTTCGTCTCCGTCTGTATCGTAATAATCATATTCACCAACAAGAGAAGCTCCGGCTTGATGGATCCCATTGATATAAACATTGGTAGCAAATGGAGCTGTATTAGTGGTTAGTCCGGGAACCGTATTTGGAACCGGATCACGCAAAAATGGATATGACAGACTTCCATGTTCATCTCTTTCTTTTATATCCCAACTACTTGAAAAATTCCATCCTGAATAGTTCTCTTTTTGTAACATTTCAAGTGTAGATCTTGAAGAACCGCCTCCATTATTACCTGATTGTCCCGTTGTTTCTCTATCCCAATAAGAATTTGTAATATAATTCGTAGACGGGTTGTATTCGCCCACTAATCCTCCTGCGCCGTTTGGCGCTGATACAGTTCCTGCTGCATAACTTTCTTTAATATGTCCGTCATAAAAACGTCCTGCAAGTCCACCTGCACTATAACTTGACGCTGAAACAGTAGCTACAGAATAAGATCGCTCTAAACCAATGCTACTTGCCTCTGTTTGCTCAATTCTTCCTACCAACCCACCGGCATGATTTACTGCGTTCACGGAACCTGTACTGTAACTATTGGTTACATCGTCATAAATAGTACCGGCAATAGTTCCCACATAGTTTCTTCCTGTTACGTTAGCATTTTCAATAGCAATCCGGTTCATAATTGCTCCTTCTTCTACAATTTCAAAAAGACCGACATTATCTTCTGATGATCGGTTAATAGTCAGATTTGAAATAATCCGACCGTTTCCATCATAAGAACCCTCAAAATTCTCAATAGGATCCCAGTTACTTACCGAAGACAAATCTATATGTTCTGTTTGGATGAAATAAGCAGTCAGATAATTTCGTACTTCATTCAGCTGATCTGCTGAACCTACATGAAATGGATCAGATGAAGTACCTAACCCTCCATCAAATACAGGTGGTGGGAGCAACGTAGGATAAGAGCCGGAATTAATTGTCCAGACAACTCCAAAATTCCAGCCTGCATTTGTAAACGTACTTTGATTTTTCATTTCAGAGGTTGTTTTTCCCGTACCTCCGGCACTGGAAGATTGCCCGCTGGTTTGGGTATCCCAAAAACTATTCGATGTTGTACTTGCGTACGAGTAGCCAATTAGTCCACCTGTGTTTACACTTCCACTTACAGATCCTGTTGAATAACTCCTGTTTACAGTACTTGTAATTGAAGCATTGCTCGACATTGTTCCAACCATACCACCAACTCTTCTGTAACCGTTTATTGTTCCTGATGAATACGAATCTGATATATGTGAAATATAGAGGTTTCCGGTAATTCCTCCGGAATGATCAGAACTACTTGTAACTGATACTGCAGAGGATATGTTGGTTAATGTAGCTTCCCATGATTGCCCCGTAACTCCTCCTGATGCACCGGATGATGCAGTTACTGATCCTGAAATACTTACAAAACTAATATTTGTACCTCCGTTAAAACCAATTAGGCCGCCTACATTTGCACTTCCAGTAACGTTTATATTAGTAAGATTAAGATTTGTAATACTGCTCCCTCTATCTGTTGCTCCAATCAAACCAATATTATCTGTCCCGGATCTGCTTATATACAAATTACTTATAGTGTGCCCGTCTCCATCAATAGACCCTTCAAACCGATATCCCGGATCGAACCCACCAATCTGTTCCCATCCCGAACCTGAATTATATGGAGAAACATTCAAGTCAATATCTGCAGTAAGAATAAATGAACTGCTTAAATAATTTCTGATATTGTTTAAATCTGATGCAGTGGCAATTTGATAAGGATTACCTGAGCTACCATCCCCTCCCGAGAATTGAGCATTTACTATTTGGCTAAAGCCAACCATCATCAGAAATACAAACAATTGTATCTTTAAACCTGCATTATATTTATCCATAGTTCTCATCATCAAAAGTTTAAATTTGTCCTACTATTTTAGTTCCTCAAAATTCACTTTTTTCTTTTGAACAGATGTGTCAAATACCTTAACAAACGTTTCAATAATTAGCGGATTGATTCTTTAAGACTCGGTAAAATGGGGTTATTCTTAACTGAACAGTCTGAAAACGAACACAATCAATATTTGAGGTTCGTTTTATATTTACTCCAATGCTAAAAATTTAAGCCAATGAATTGCATCATTCTTTATTCAATCTCTGCTTTATTTTCTACAACTTCTCAACTTTTTGTAACATACGATCCACCTGCTGCTGCAAGCCCACCTGTACAAAATGTTTCGGTGGACTTTTAGTAGTTCAAAAATCTGATCTATTCCGAAGTTTCTTCCAAGCATACGCCCCTCCTGCAGCTGCAAGGAGTCCAAGGCCGCCGTCAATGGGAGCCTGAGCAGGATCGCTGGGAAGTCCGGGTTGAGCAAAAACAACAGCTGTTGCAGTTAATATGAATATGAGTGTGATGAAGGTAATGGGTAAAAATTTCATAATGGTTTTTTTAAGGGATATTAGTGGTTAGCCATTAGCTTTTAGTTTTCTGTTTGATACAAAAAGCTAATGGCTGAACACTAACAGCTGATTCCTATTTAATTAAAGTCAGTTTTTTGGTAACTACTGTATTCCCCGCTTGCAGGCGATACATATACATCCCGCTCGCAAGACTCGAAGCATCAAAATTCACGGTGTGACGACCTGCACTTTTGCGTTCCCCGTTCAACAGCGTTGCCACTTTTCGTCCGAGAATATCATACACTTCCAACGTAACTGCTCCGGTTTCAGGCACTCCATAGGCAATGGTTGTACTTGGATTAAATGGATTTGGATAATTTTGCTTCAATTCTACGGTTTGAGGTAAATCAATGCCGGGTTCATTACTTACTGACGAGCTTTGTGCAATTCGCAATGCAAACCGAGATGATTCTTGTTTCGATTTACTTATCACCTGAATCGGAGAAGCAGGAACACTTACTATTTCGGCTTGTTTCGCATTCGGCTCCGATAGCATCTCGAAGGTTAACGATGAAGCTTCGCTGAGGTTTACCTGAGCTCCTTCTTTGCGGTCAATGAGCGTAATCTCCCAATCGCCTGGAATAGCCTGTTGATTCCAACTTAGTTCGAATTCTCCGTTTAGATTGCTTCCATTCATATCCAAATCCAACTCATACGTTCCACCAGAGACCGGAAGCGCTTGTATGTCCATCGGTTCCAGACCGAGCATTACGGTGCTTAACAGCAGGTAACCGGAGTTCAGGGAATTGAGTTTATACGCGTCGAATCCATCTTTACCTGCCTCCGCTTGCTCGTGAAACATCACGATGGCTTGATTAGATTTCTCATCTCCATGCAGGGTAAACCTGATTTTTGGAGCAGGTGCTTTTTTGAAAAGCGTACCACCCGTGCTTCGCACCGAATCATTCATCGAAATACTTGGGCTTGCAGCATTCGCTTTAACCCAAAAGCCCTGCCATGGAGCGATTTTTCCATCTTCTAAAGTTCCGGTGGTTCCATTCCAACTTAAATAAGCCCCAGCTCCTTCACTTGCAGAATCGCTCCATACATAAAATGTACCATCTATATTAGTTCTGCTCCATCCATTTGATGCATCCCAATTAATAGAAGTACCATATGGATTACCAAGTAAATTCCAGCCGTCATCTGCTAATGTCCCTGAGTCAGTAAAAGTAATTGCGGGATTTGCGTTCCCGGAAAATTGAGTTCCGGAATTTGTTAATACTTTTGGAAAACCTGCGTCTCCCGCAACATCCGGGTCATTATCATCACTGAATACATATGTAATAAAACCTTTACCGGTAGCAGGCACATCAGTAGCATTACTGATAGATTCAAATACTCGATTGGATTCATTCCATGTATATACGTTAGAAGTTCCTCCGGTATAATCGGCTCCTGTAAATCCTTGAATCCACAAAGCGTCTAACATTGTTCCGTATGAAGTGGAAACAACAGGAATACTTAGCATTCGCCAACCTTCGTTACCAGTAATTATTAAGTTATTTTCTTTGTGTTCTTGTAGAAATGGATAACCATTTCCTTCGTCAATAAACCAATCTTCATCAAAATCAAAGTCAACAAAATTTGTGGATTGTCGCATTTGTGCTGTTGTCAGACCAGTTCCTCCATCCGAAGTAGATTGACCTGTTGTCTGAGTATCCCAATAAGAATTAGTAACTGTCCCGGAATTTTTCTCTCCGATAAGCCCACCATTTCCTGAAGAAGCTGAAACAGAACCCGTTCCAAAACTATATTCAATAGTACCGCTTATTAGCCTACCAATCAGACTAGACGCCCCATAATTGCTACCCGATACAGTAGCATGAGAATAAGAATTTGTTACAAGCCCTGTAGAACCGTCCCAGGTTTCCACTGCTCCTGCCAAACCTCCGGTATGATTATAGCCTGATACAGACCCTGTACTATAGCTATTTCTTATTTCTGAATAGTTAATACCTACAAGTGCTCCTGTATATTCATCTCCGGTTATATTAACATTTTCAAGTGCAATGTTCTTAAGAACAGCATTTTTTGTTGCACCAAATAACCCGTTAAAATTTGTAGAGTTTCGGTCAATAAACAGGTTTGAAATTGTAAATCCATTTCCATTAAAAGTTCCACTAAATTCCTTACCGCTGGTATTTGTTCCAATTGGTTCCCAGCCAAAACCTGTATTAAATCCGGTAGTATCTAAATCAATATCTTTAGTCTGAATAAAGTGAGCGGTAATCAAGTACCTAACATTATTTAATTCATCTGCACTTGATATATGATACGGGTTTTCTTGAGTTCCCTCGCCAAACAAATGAGGTTTAACCAATTTTCGGGTACTTTCTGTTGCAGCTCCGACATCAGTACCATCGCTTGGAGTAACTTCAAAACTTAGATACTTCTTTTCGTCAGTGCTCGTAATGGTGTAGAGTGTATCCGTTGCTCCTGATATGGCCGTTTTATTAGTTCCAATGGCATCATCCGAGCGGTACCACTTGTAGGTGGTTCCACTTTCGGGATCACTTTGAGGATCAGAATAAACATAAGAACCTGTTAATGTTTCACCCACCTCCATATCGCCCGAGAAAGTCACACTCGAAGCATCTGGTAACGTACTTTGTTGAACAATAATAGTTATATCTGATGTACTGAAATTGCTAAAACCAGCCTGACTTCCATCAAACGTGCCTGCATAGGTACCTTCAATTAAATCAGCAAACGTAGCCGTACCGGCTATATTGAAGGTAGCTCTACCCGACAATGTGTAGCTGGTATTGGGCGACATAGAAGTTTGTGTAGATACATTAAGAGCAAAATCATCGTAGTCGCTACCGGTATCGTCATCTAACACAACTCCATTAAACGAAATAGGAGTAACACCATCAGAAAGCTGAAGATCACCATTCAGGCTGAATGTTTTGAAATTCAAATTGGAATTAACATAATTAAAGGAGGAGTTTCCGAATATCTGATTGACAGCATTGCTACTACTCCAAGCAGTTCCATTTGAGTTTGTAGTTACCGTTCCCGACCCTGATATGGTTATAGTTGTTGAAGAGGATGATTCCGCAGTAATCTTAAAAACCAATTGAGCAGATGTGGATTGAGTTGATACTAACAACACAAAAACCCATAGTGCAAGTTTTATTATCCTACTTAAAGTTCTGTTCATTGTATTATCCTTTGTGAATTATTGTATTTGAATTTTTCAAAGGAATAATAATCCGACAAGGATGAACAGACGTGTCAAAAACCTAAATAAACGTTTCAATAATTATTTATTTAAGCCTTTTAAACCGTATAAGATGAGATTCGGTTGAAGATTGCAACCTGATGATAGTCACTGGTAAGCTTGATAGAACTTAAATCATCTTTTCTTTAGGAGAGATTCCAAATCTTTCTTTATAGATTTTAGAAAAATACGATGTTGTTTTAAATCCAACACTATTTCCTACTTCTGAAATTGATTTTAGCTTTCCTTCTTCTATTATAGTTCGGGCTTGCTGAAGTCTTATTTCTTTTACAAATCCGGCCGGTGTAAATCCGGTAGATATTTTCAAAAATCTATACAATGAACTTCTACTTTGATTAACCTCTGAGGCAAGCATTTCAACTGTTATGTCTAAGTTTTTTATATTTTCTATCACGTATTGCTTTAAAACTTCTACATAACCCACAGCTGCACTCATCTCATCAGGGGTTTCTACTTTTTCTTCTCTTGCCTGATTTCTTTCTTCAGTAAGAATTAGCAAATTTTTAATCCGAACTAACAATTCGTTTTTATTGAAAGGCTTTTGTACATAGTCACTGACACCAATTCTGAACGCATGCATCCTGTTATTTTCCCCCGAAAGCGCCGTTAGCATTATCAGAGGAATGGATCTGAACTCCGGTACAGTCCGGACATATTTAGCAAATTCGAACCCATCCATTTGTGGCATCATTACATCAGATAGTATCAAATTCGGTTTTAGCAATGCCAGTTTCTTCTTCCCCTCTATCCCATTTTGTGCTAAAGTCACTTTATATCCTTCATCCTCCAGAATAGAAATAATGTAATCTTGCATATCTCTATTATCCTCTAAAACCAGAATATCTTGCTTTGTATAGCTGTGTGATTTATCTGTGGTTAATTTTTGCTCATTACTTTCTTCGTTCAATTTTACAGCAGAAACTTCAGACTTATTTACAAACTTCGTTATTTGTTCATCTTCTGTATTAACCGGAATAGAAACTTTAAATAAAGTACCCGAACCAATTTCACTTTCTACATGTATTGTACCATTGTGTAAATCAACAAACTCTTTGGTAATACTTAACCCAATTCCGATACCCTCTCCACTACCAATAACTTTAGTATGATTTGTATGAAAGCGGTCAAAAATTAGATCTAAACGATTTTCTTCTATCCCGGTTCCGTTATCCTGTACTGAAAGAATAAAATATTTGTTATCTCGCTTTAATTGAACCTTAATATGGCCACCTTCAGGTGTGAACTTTACCGCATTAGAAACAAGATTTGTAACTACTTTTTGAATTTTATCTCTATCTATTTTTGCGTTGAAATAATCACCATTGTATTCAAATGTCAGCTTTATTTTCTTTTGAAGCGTCAGACTTTCAAAGGATTCAACAATAAGCCTTAAGAACTGTGAAATCTCAAGAACTTCCGGATTTAAACTCAAAGCATTTGTATCTAATCTTACCAGATCCAAAATCTGTTGAACTAATTCCTGTAGTCTTCTCCCATTTCTTCGAGCCATTGCATATGGCTTTTGCCATTTCTCTTCTGCTTGATCAATTTTTTCTTTTAATAGTTCTAATGGTCCAAGTGTTAGTGTTAGTGGGGTTTTTAACTCATGAGATATATTCATGAGTAAATTAGTTTTCATTTGGTCAATTTTGTTTAATTCTTCCAATTGCTCCGCCTTCAATCTCAATTCTAATTGTCGGTTTCTGTACGAAGCAATTTGATTAGCTAACCACCAAATCATCAGTAAAATCAGTATACCATAAAAAATTATACTCACTTTACTCAGATACCAAGGAGGTGCTATCCGAAATGTTAAGGGAGTTGCTTTCTTAAGCATTCCCATTCCATCTATTCCTTCAGCTTTAATCGAATATGTACCTGATTTTAAATTTGTAAAACTGAATTCCGGATCAGATTGCCAGTCACTCCATTCATCGTTATTAACTTTAATTCGAAACTGATCTTGTTGAGTATAAAAATTAGAAGTAAAACCCAGACGGAATTGGATATTAGATTCTGAGGAAGAAAAACTGATTTTTCCATTGGAATCAGATTCAGGTGAACCTTTAATCCACCGAATTAACTCTATATTTTGTTTCTGGTACCATTGCTTTAATTCCTCAACTGTCTCAGACTGCATTAAATTTTTAGATCCGGCAATCATTAATTCATTACTTGGAGATGAAGCTACCTCATAAAAAAAGCTACCCGCATTTACAGGAATTCTTGAAAAATTTTTGTCCTTGTATTCCCAAATTTTACCTGACCATGAATCGAACCCAAACATGTAAACACGGTCATTAATAACCTGAATTCCTTCCACTATTATATTGGAAAACACGTTTTCGAATCTTTTATCTCTACTCCAAAAGCTTGGGTTATCAATCGAGGATGAAAAAGCTTCATTACTCGTTAAAACAGTATACCTATTATCAACTATTTCAAAACCTATTACCTCTGATACCCCGAATAATTGATTCAAATTTGCAATCTCAACAGCTGAAAAGGAGTTCTCTTTTTGTGTGATTTCAAAAATAATACCACCTGATGTAGCTCCTATCCATTTTTTATTTTGACTAGAAAGGAGATTTACTACCACAGCATAGCTTTCATCTTTTACTATTAGCTCCTGAACCCATTCACCATTTTCATTTCTTTGCAATCTTCCAAAGCCCCCTTCCATTCCAATAAAGAATGTATCACCCAAATCATCAACCGGAATAAAATTATTTATTCTAAAAGGAAGCTCTGAATCAGATTTTTTTTCTTCGCCATCATATTCCAACAACTGATACTCAAAAGGAAAATACAGTTGCCCTTTATGGCTATATACTCCTATAGCTGCTCCTATTCCGGGCTCGTAATAAATAGTATCCTGATCGGTTATTTTTATAGGACCTCTAAACCCGCTTAATACCAAGTCATTCTCATCCCAAACAAACATCTGCCCTAAGCCGGATTGCGTGTAAGCCGGAAACTCATGTGTTTGAAATGGCATTTCAGGATACAATTTTAGAATACCTGTATCATCAATTAACCACACAGTTCCATCAGAAGTGATTGTACTACCTATATAACTTTCCTTTAGTTGAAGTTCTTTTATCTCTTTTGAACTGTAAAGTATCTCGTCACTCCCGTTCAATACATAAGCATAATTCTCTGATAGTAGTAGTTTATTTCCGTCTTTCATCTCTTCAACAGACATATAAAAACGTGAGTTATCATATTCGGGAAGAGAGACATCCCATTTCTCCCATTTTTCATTCACTCCTTGTTTTATGAAAATACCATCTAAAGTAACCGCCCAATAAGTTGAATCTTTAAATTTTTCTATTTGTAAGATCAAGCCATTTAATCCATCAATAAAACCGGGGTCTTTAATGAATGATGTTCCATCAAATACTACATACCCAAAAGGTTCAACTTCCAGGTACATTTTACCATCCACAATATGGGTCATATTTAGCAACAAACGCGGATATTCCGAACTTATCTCTGAAACGCTTTTCCCCAATACTTCAGCAAGTATCTCTCTTTCATTTATTGCCTTTACAGACGTTCCATCCCAAATATACTTGTCATGAAATGTACTCAACACAAGTTTTTCATCAATATTGAACAATCCGATTATCTGATTCTGGATCTTGACAGAATCGCCGAATATTTTCTTCATCGAAACGAATTCCCATATACCTCTGCTTGATTCTTCAATTACACCGAAATCGTTATCCATGCCAAGCCATAATTTATCTTGGTATTCAGTGTAGGTGAGAACATTTTTTCCGATCAGATTATCGACTTTACTCCACATCCCGCCATCATAAATTCGTGTATAACCTGTCCCTGTAATCAGGAGTTGTTTATTTGAGAGCTCCATCATTCCGGAGAAAGGAGTAAACCAATCTGGTGTCAGGTATTCGTAAGGAGGAACAGTGCTCTTTTGAGAATATAGTTTGGTTGTATTCGCTAAAAATACAAGCACAAAAATAAATACCACCCTTGTTTTAAAATCCATCCGCAAATAAAACGATACTTTTCTGAAACCTTGAATATATTTTAATAATACACTTTAAAGTTGATTTTTTCTATTCCCTAATAACCTCATGTGGCTTTTTCCTGCAAATATTAACATCCCTGATATTTTCTGACCTTTAGATTAGATTTAACCGAACACAAAAAACCCTTGCTCAAATTAATGAACAAGGGTTAATATTTTACTTACTCGTTACTACGCTCTGCGTCGTAACGATTGTACCGACGGTGACCATCGGCACGAGGAATTCACGAGGGATGAATTACATCATTCCGCCCATGCCTCCCATTCCCGGCATTCCGCCACCCATACCGCCTGGCATTCCGCCTCCACCATCATTGTCATCGTCTGATGGTTTGTCAGAAATTACAGCTTCAGTGGTTAGTAATAATCCGGCAACAGATGCTGCGTTTTGAAGCGCTGCACGAGTTACTTTAGTCGGATCGATTACACCGGCTTTAATTAAGTCTTCATATACCTCGGTACGTGCGTTGTATCCGAAAGCACCTTTTCCTTCAAGAACTTTCTGAACTACAATTGCGCCTTCAACGCCTGCATTGTTTGCGATAGTTCTCAATGGAGATTCTAACGCTCTGCGAACAATTTGGAAACCTACAGCTTCGTCTTCGTTATCGCCTTTAAGCTTATCAAGAGTGTTTAGAGTTCTAAGTAGAGCTACTCCACCACCGGGAACAATTCCTTCTTCCACAGCAGCACGTGTTGCATGTAATGCATCTTCAACTCTGTCTTTTTTCTCTTTCATCTCAACTTCAGAAGCTGCACCGATATACAATACTGCAACTCCACCGCTTAGCTTAGCTAAACGTTCCTGAAGTTTTTCGCGATCATAATCAGAAGTTGTATTTTCGATCTGACCTTTGATCTGATTTACTCTTGCTTTGATGTCGTCAGCTTTACCGCTTCCACCAACAATAGTAGTATTGTCTTTGTCGATAGTTACGTTACTTGCCTGACCTAAGAAATCAAGAGTGGCGTTTTCTAATTTGTATCCACGCTCTTCAGAGATCACAGTACCACCTGTTAGGATAGCGATATCTTCAAGCATTGCTTTTCTTCTGTCACCAAAGCCCGGAGCTTTAACAGCAGCGATTTTCAATGAACCACGAAGTTTGTTAACTACTAATGTAGCTAATGCTTCGCCTTCAATATCTTCAGCAATGATCAATAATGGTTTTCCTGATTGAACAACTTTTTCCAAAATTGGAAGTAGATCTTTCATCGCAGAAATTTTCTTATCGAAAATAAGGATGTATGGATCTTCAAGATCAGTTACCATTTTTTCAGAATCAGTCACGAAGTATGGAGAAAGGTAACCACGATCGAACTGCATACCTTCTACAGTTTCCAGAGTAGTTTCAATTCCTTTTGCTTCCTCAACAGTGATAACACCTGTATTGTTGAAGGTACCGTCGTCAGACTTTCCAACTTTTTCATATGCATCAGCGATCAGAGATCCGATCTCATCATCACCGTTTGCAGAAATAGTTGCGATCTGCTTCAATTTGTCGATGTCTTTGTCGATGTCAATCTTAACATCTTTCAAGCCTTCAACGATAGCAGCAACTGCTTTGTCGATTCCTGTTTTAAGATCCATTGGGTTTGCACCCGCAGTAACGTTCTTCAAACCTGCTGCAATAATTGCTTGTGCAAGTACCGTTGCAGTAGTAGTTCCGTCACCGGCATTGTCATTGGTTTTGGAAGCTACTTCTTTAACCATCTGAGCTCCCATATTTTCGATCTTGTCAGAAAGCTCGATTTCTTTAGCAACAGTAACACCATCTTTAGTGATCTTAGGCGCACCAAATGATTTTTCAATTACAACATTTCTTCCGCGTGGTCCCAACGTAACTTTTACAGCGTCGGCAAGTTTGTCGACACCTTTTTTTAGAGCGTCACGTGCTTCCACATCATAGTGAATTAACTTAGACATAGTATTCTTTATCTTTTAATTTTTGATTTTAAAATTTTCTGTATTTGGTCTGAACTACTTACGATAGGATTCCAACAATATCAGACTCGCGCATAATCAGGTACTCTTCTCCGTCAAAACTAACTTCAGTACCTGCGTATTTTCCGTAAAGAACTTTATCGCCTTTCTTTACAGTCATATCAATTTTATTTCCGTTTTCTACTTTCCCTGCACCTACAGCTATTACTGTTCCCTGCTGTGGTTTTTCTTTAGCTGTATCCGGAATGTATAGACCAGAGCTGGTTTTTTCTTCAGCTGCGTCCGCTTGTACAAGCACGCGATCGCCTAAAGGTTTAATACTAGCCATGTGTATGACTCCTCTTTATTTTGTGTTAGTAGTTTAATCGAGCAAATGCTCTTTTTTGTTATTCACAAATATTAAAGCAACTACCGTACCAAATCATTCCATCATTCCGATGCTCTCTAAATGGGCTGTCAATTTTGCATAAGTTTCGGGCGTCCAGTTTTCAGGTCGTAAGTTGAAGTTATATCCTTCGGGTTGCACATCTCCCAGAACCGGCTTTAAAGAATTACTGATCTTTTTTCTTCTTTGATTAAATGCTGTTCTCACTACCGTCTTCAAATTTTTGTCAGAACAATCCATTTTTGGTTGATCGAAAGTCAATCTAAGAACTGAACTCTGTACTTTTGGAGGTGGGCTAAAAGAGTTTGGTGATACATCAAATAATAACTCAACCGAACTCATTAATTGTGTTTGAACAGACAAAATTCCGTAAGCCTTTGTTGAAATATCAGCAGCTAAACGTTCAGCAACCTCTTTTTGCATCATTAAAATAGCATCCTCAAATAAATTCCTGTGTTCAAGTAATGAAAAAAGAATCGGACTAGTGATATAATAAGGAAGATTACCCACTACATAAGTCTTCCCTTCTTTGGAAACCAATTCTTTCCAATCTACTTTCAAAACATCTTGTTGATGAATAGTGATTCCCTCAACTTCTGCTTCTAAAACATTGATGGCTCGCTGGTCAACTTCTATTACATGAACGTCGTCATACTTTTGAACCAGCCCTTTTGTTAGTGCTCCGGTTCCGGGCCCGATCTCAATAATACGATCTGTTTTTTCTGCCTTAATAGCATCAACAATTTTATAAATGATGTTATTATCGTTCAGAAAATGTTGCCCCAGACTTTTTTTTGTTTTAAATGACATTAGATACTTTGCATGTTATGTTTGCAGGCGGAATTAAATTTGTCAGAAGTTTTAAATCTGGAAACTATTATCTGTAAATTAACGAACGCTTGCTATACTTGTAAGCGAAACTAATATTTATTTATGAGTTTACTTGATAAAATCGGTTTAGGAAGAAAAAAGAATGATATAGCTCCTCTTGTAGGCGAAAAGCTTAAAAAGGAACAGGAAAAATATTCTTTGAAAAGAAATCCTTACCTGCGTGCTTTTATATTCATCTGCTTTATCGGTATTTCTATTCTCTCACTGCCTAATGCAACTATCAATTCAGGACTCAATTATAGCGTAGGACAACCATGGAGAGCTGATGACCTGGTTGCCCCTTATACATTTGCCATTAATAAAACCGCTGATGAAATAGAAGAAGAAGAGGAGCAAATCCGAAATACTGTCTCTCCTGTTTTTAATATCGATCCGAATGTAGAAATCGGAGTTCAAACTAAAGTAGACTCTTTATACAGAAATATTCAGCCTGTAATTGAAAGTTACTATAACTGGCAAGAAAGTAAACAACAAAACCTGACTAGTGTATTTGATGACAGCATCCGTTTTGCTCAGGAATACGCAAATTCAGAAATACAACTTACCGAAGGCTCATGGACGGTTTTGTTCGATAGTTATTACTTAGCCTTATCAAATAACTTACCAGTTAACTCTTTTATAGGTGTACAGGTAAAGCAACAGCTGGAATCTGTAATTGAAATTTTGATGAATGATGGCATAATTAACAGAACCAAAGCAAGTATTACCCAAAATGAAATTGTGATTAGGGATGTAGTTAACAGTACAGAACGTTTGGCAACAAAGGCAAGGGTTAGGGACCTGAGGGAAGCTAATGAGTTTGCTCAATTCCGTTTAAACAGAAGCTTTGAACAGAGCATAGCCCAATTGGGTATGGAACTCTACAATAAAGTTATTCAGTCTAACCTGATATTCAGCCAGGGTGATACCCAAACCAGGATTGAAGATCAGTTGTCAGAAATTTCCACTACAAAAGGTGCTATTGCACAGGGACAGATGATCATTCGAAAGGGAGATATTGTCACTCAAGAAAGTGCTAATATTCTGGAGAGTTTATCTGATACCAGGTCTCAGAATGCTTCAGTAGTTGAAAAATGGCTTCGCTTTTCGGGTGGTGTAATCGCCATTTGTATGATCTCAATGGTATTTTTTATGTACTTGTTCTTATACCGAAGACCCATAAGCACACATAATGGTTTATTCTTTCTTGTTTTTCTTACCATGGGCTTAATTGGTTTGGCTAGTGCGATTTTGCTGCGTTATGATGTATCCAGTATTTATGTAATTCCAGTAGCTATAGCTCCTATTATACTCACTATTATTTTTGATTCCAGAGTTGGGATAATAGCATCAGTAACTTTGGCAGCACTAATTGGAATGGTAAACGGAAATGATTTCGAATTTACTATAGCAACAATTTGTGCCTGTAGTATGGGTGTATTTTCAGTCAGGGATATCAAAGATCGCTCTCAGTTCTTTTTTACCACACCCGGTGTTGTTTTCATTTCTTATATCGTGGTTATCGGGGCTTTTTCTCTTACTAAATTAAGTGGCTGGGAATCATTTTTTAGTCAGATTTTATTTATCGCCATTAACTCGTTGTTCATTCTGTTTACATATCCCATTATTTTATTATTCGAAAAACTTTTTGGCATTACAACAGATTTCACACTTCTCGAAATGAGCGACACCAATCGCCCGCTCTTAAAGGAACTCATGAATAAAGCTCCGGGTACTTTCCATCATAGTCTTCAGGTCGCGAACTTGTCAGAAGCAGCTGCAGCAGCCATAAAAGCAAACTCATTATTGTGCCGCGTAGGTGCTTTATACCATGATATTGGAAAAATGATAAAGCCTTCTTACTTCGTGGAGAATCAGGGTGGCGGAACTAATGAACATGATAAGCTGAAACCTCAAATGAGTGCAATGATCATAAAAGCTCATGTTAGTGAAGGAGTGAAAATGGCCGAAGAAGCAGGCCTTCCTAAAACCATAATTAACTTTATTGAATCTCATCATGGAACTTCAGTGATCAGATATTTTTACGAAAAAGCCAAGGAAGATGATAATCTGAAAGAAATGCTTAATGAAGAGCAGTTCAGATATGAAGGACCTCTCCCATCTACAAAGGAAACCGGCATTTTATTACTTGCTGATGGAATTGAAGCAGCTTCCAGAGCAATGAAAAACCCTAATTATAATAAGCTTGAGAATCTGGTTAATAAAATGGTTGATGAGCGGGTAGCTGAAGATCAATTAAGCAAATGCCCACTAACTTTCCGTGACCTTAGTGTGATCAAAGAAACTTTTATCAATATTCTGGTTGGTGTTTACCACGGACGAATTGAATATCCGGAAGAAAAGAAGGACAAAGAGACTACAAAACAGGAAAATTTGAATGCTAACACAGATAATGCTTCTGAACAAAAAATGGAGCTACCAAAACAGGATTGATGGAAAAATTCAAGCAGGAAGTCGACCTTTATATTCAGTTTATCAAACTCGAAAAAGGTCTTTCTAAAAATTCCATTATTTCGTACAAAAATGATATAAACAGATATCTGGATTTTCTGATTTTCAATAAAAAAATTTCTGATTTAAGCGGTGTTACGCTTAATCATATAGAAGATTTTCTGAATTACCTGATTGATTCTGAATGTCTGTCATCAAGCTCTCTTGCACGTAATATTTCCAGTATCAGAAGCTTTCATGAATTTGCAACCGTTGAAGGATTTTCAAAAACAAATCCTGCTGAGCTGATTGAACTTCCCAAACAAGCTAAGAAATTACCGGAAGTTCTCGATGTTGTAGAAATTGAAGCTCTGCTTTCGGCTCCCAATACAGAAAAAGCTGCAGGCATCAGAGATAAAGCTATTCTGGAGTGTTTGTATGGAACCGGAATGCGTGTAAGCGAACTTACCGGATTAGAAATGGATCGTCTTTTTTTTGAAATTGGATTTATCCGCGTTATTGGAAAAGGGAATAAAGAACGGTTGGTTCCGGTTGGTGAAGTTGCTCAGGAAGCTATTGAACATTATGTGGAACATATTCGTCCTTTATTCTTTAAACCTAAGAATGCAGATAAAGCAAAAAATAAAGTATTCCTGAATCAGAGAGGAGGAGCATTAACCAGAATGAGCATCTGGAATATTGTTCAAAAAGCCGCAAAAAAAGCAGATATTAAAAAACCGGTTTATCCGCATATTTTCCGGCATTCTTTTGCCACACATTTACTAGAAGGCGGAGCTGACCTGAGAGCAGTGCAGGAAATGTTGGGACACGCTTCTATTTTAACAACGGAAATTTATACTCACATTGATCGTTCATTTTTGCATCAGGTACACAAAGAATTTCACCCCAGAGCCTAATTATTATGAAACATATCGTAACATTTTTTCTATTTGTAATTACTTTCCACTCACTACAAGCACAATCCCGTTCTACTCAGATTTATGAAAACGGACTTGTTGTTTCAGCAGAAGTCTATGCTTCAGAAGTTGGAAAACAAATTCTTCAGCAAGGTGGTAATGCTGTGGACGCTGCCGTAGCTGTACAGTTTGCATTAGCAGTAACACTTCCAAGAGCCGGAAATATTGGAGGCGGTGGTTTTATGGTAATTCAGTTAGCAGACGGTACATCAACAACCTTAGATTTCAGAGAGAAAGCACCCCAAGGTGCCTCCAGAAATATGTATGTGCAAAATGGCGAATTTAATGCCGAGTTAAGCTGGGAAGGCATTCTTGCCGTTGGTGTACCCGGGACAGTTGACGGAATGGTAACCGCTTTGGAAAGATATGGCAGAATGCCCTTAGAGATGGTCATTCAACCCGCAATAGATCTTGCTAAAAACGGATACTATTTATCTTATGTTCAAGCCCGCTCATTGAACAGCCGGTTTGAAACTTTTAGCAAATACGAAGGCTCAAAAAAATATTTTACCAAAAAAAACGGTACCCCTTTTGCAGAGGGCGATCTGTTCATCCAAAAAGATCTGGCTGATGTTCTTGAACAAGTAGCAAGATATGGCAGAGACGGTTTCTATTCCGGTTCGGTTGCAGACGCAATTGTAAAT